>NZ_BJUB01000005.1 GCF_007989805.1 Cellulomonas xylanilytica | reverse complement strand
ATCTCAGGCGTGACCGGGGTCCTGCCCAGCTGCGCCGGCGCGTCACCGGCCTTGAGGGCCGCCAGACGGGCCTCGATCTCGATCTGCTCCGACGACGACTCGAGCTCGGCGAACTGCGAGTCGAGGGACGACGCCGCGATCTCGGCCTGACCGAGGGCCAGCGCCTCCTCGCGGCGCACCTTCTCCTCGAACCGCGCGATCTCGCTCGTCGGGTCGAGCACGTTGATGGAGCTGATCGCCGTCTGCACGGTCTGCTGCGCCTCGGCCGACTTCTGCCGGGCCACCAGGGTGTCGCGGCGCGACCTGAGCTGACCCAGCTTGTCCTTCATCTGGGCCAGGCCGAGCTTGAGCTTCTCGACCGTCTCGCGCTGCGACGCGATGATCGGCTCGGCCTCGCGGACCTCGCTCTCGGCGGTGAGCTGCTTGCCGAGCGCGATCTTGGCCAGGTTGTCGAACTTGTCGGCGTTGGCCGTGTCACCGCCGGCGCGGTACTGGTCGGCCCGCGACGACGCGGCCAGGGCCTTGCTGCCCCACTCGCGGGCCGCCGAGACGTCCTCGTTGTAGTCCTGCTCGGCGAGGCGCAGGTTGCCGATCGTCTGGGCGATCGCCTTCTCGGCGTCGGCGATCGACCCGGTGTAGTCGCGCACCAGCTGGTCCAGCATCTTCTGCGGGTCCTCGGCCTGGTCGATGAGCGCGTTGATGTTGGCGCGGGCCAGCTGGGTGATCCGCCCGAACACGCTCTGCTTCTCGGTCATCGCTCGTGCCTCTCGTCGTCCGTGTCGGCCGGACCGTCCCGGCCGCCGTGCACCATCTGCGTCGGGTCAGAAACCGCCGCCGAAGCCGCCGTCACCGAACCCCCCGCCACCACCACCACCGCCACCGCCCCAGCCACCGCCACCGCCGAAGCCGCCACCTCCGCGCAGGACGCTGTCGAGCAGGATGCCGCCGAGCACCATGCCGCCGACGCCGTTGATCCCGCCCATCGAGCCGCCGCGACGTCCACCGCCGTACTGGAGCTCCTGCGCCTGCTCGACGTCCAGCTGTGCGAGGTGCGCGGCCTCCCGCGCCAGCTGCTCGGCGCGCTGCGCGGTGGCGAGCGCCGCGGTGGCGTCGGCCGGCCGCTGGTCCAGCGCGACGTTGCGCAGGCGCAGGGCCTCGGCGAGCCGCGTCCGTGCCTCCGGCCCGACGGCCCCGCGCCGGGTGCTCAGGAAGTCGCTCGTGGCGCGCAGCGTGGACTCGAGCCGGCCGAGGAGGTCGTCCAGCTGCTGCTGGGCGCGGCGGTCGCGCTCGACCGCGTCACGCGTGGGCGCCAGGGCGGCGTCGAGCGCGGCCTCGGCGTCGGTGATCGCCCGCAACGCGGCGAGGGGGTCGGCCGTGCCGGCGCGCGCGGCGCGGGCGTCCTCGACCGCGGCGCGTGCCGCCTGCGCCGGGGCGGCGATCTCCGGGTTTCCTCGTGCCAGCCGGTCCACGTCCGTGAGGTCGGCGGAGATCGAGGCGACGGCGGTGTCGATCCGGGTGTTGGCCACGGCGAGCTCCGGTCCTGCCCTGTCGACCGCGTCGAGCAGGGTCGTCACCTGGCTGAGCGCCTCCTCCGCCGCGCGCGCGTACCCGACCGCGGTCGCGCGGTCACCGCGCGCAGCGGCCTCCTGGCCGCGGCCGACGGTCGAGTCCACCTCGTCGAGGAGCTGCTGGGCCTGGTCGGGGTTGCGCGCGACGGACGCGAGCGTCACCGCCGGGTAGGTGGTCTCGAGGGTGCGCATGACGACCCGGGCAGGATCGATCCTGGCGCGGAGGCCGGCCGCGGTCCGTGCGTGGGCGTCGAGCGCCTCGCCGACGTGCGCCTCGAGGTCGCGCAGCCGGTCGAAGCCGGCCTTCTGGGCGTCGAGCGTCGCCGCGACCGACGCGCACGTGCGCAGGATCCGGGTGGCCGTCTCCCGCACCTGCGCCTCGGTGTCCGGGATCTCGTCGTCCAGGGTCTGCCGCAGCCGGAAGGCCTCGGTGACCTGCGCCGTGGCCTCGGTCAGGACCGTCTCGAACTCCCCGGTCGCGTCGGCACCGAACTGCGCCTGCGCGAACCCGAGCTCCTCCTCCGAGGCCTTCACCGCGTCGTCGATCGCGACGAGGGCGGACGCGGAGCGTCGGTCCAGCTCCGGGGTGGGCACGGCGGCGAGCTCGTCGCCCTGCTGTGCGGCGGACGGTGCAGCCGTCCCCGCTCGCCGCCGACGGGCCAGGAACCACGGGATCGCGAACAGCGCACCGATGACCACCAGGCCGACGACGAGCAGCGTGCCGAAGCCGCCACCACCCGACGAGCCGGAGCCGGTGGCCTCGGCGCGCAGCGTGTCGGCGGTCGCGACGGCGGCACCGGCCCAGTCGTCGGCGCGCAACCGGTCCTCGGCGGCGGTGCTTGCGGCCTCGACCTGGGAGCTCGACAGCCCTTCGACGGACTGGGGCGCCAGCGCGTACCGGCGGGCCTCGGTGGCCACGGCGAGCACGAGGTCCTGCGAGCCGAGCCCCGACGCGTCGGCCGTCGCCTGGGCCCACTCGACAGGGTCGGCCCCGCTGAAGTCCGCCACGTACACGACGTAGAGCTGGTACGGGGTCTCCTCCGCCAGCTGGTCGAGCGCCGCCTGGACCTCGGCCTCGCTCCCGTCGAGGGCGCCGACCTCGTCGGTGATCTCACCGGTGAGCGACTGCGGCCCGACCGCCGGCAGCGCTGCGGCCCCGAGCAGCAGCGGAGCGCTCAGGAGCAGCGGGAGGAGCAGGGACGGACGTCGTCGCAGGGGCACCCGTCGATCCTCGCCGGGGCTCCTGGCTGCCGCAACGGCTCAGCGCCCGCGGCGCCGGCTGCTGCTCAGTCCCGGCCGACCTCCGCCGCCGGGTCGAGGCCCAGGTCCTCCGCGTCGACGATCGAGTACGCGTACCCCTGCTCGGCTAGGAACCGCTGCCGGTGGGCGGCGAAGTCCTGGTCGACGGTGTCGCGCGCGACCACCGTGTAGAAGTGCGCCGTGCGCCCGTCGCCCTTGGGTCGCATGATGCGGCCGAGCCGCTGCGCCTCCTCCTGGCGGGACCCGAACGACCCGGACACCTGGATGGCGACCGACGCCTCGGGCAGGTCGATGGAGAAGTTGGCCACCTTGCTGACGACGAGCTTCGTGATCTCCCCGGACCGGAAGGCGTCGAACAGGCGCTGGCGCTCGTGCACGGTGGTCTCGCCGGTGATGAGGTCCGCGTTCAGGTGCTCGGCGAGCGTGTGGAGCTGATCCAGGTACTGGCCGATCACCAGGGTCGGGTCGCCCTCGTGCTTGGCGACGAGCTGCTCGACCACCCGGTTCTTGCCCCGCGCGGTCGCGGCGAGCCGGTACTTCTCCTCCGGCTCGGCGGTCGCGTAGGCCATGCGGTCGGCGTCCGGCAGCGTGAGGCGGACCTCGACGCAGTCGGCCGGCGCGATGTAGCCCTGGGCCTCGATGTCCTTCCAGGGGGCGTCGAACCGCTTGGGCCCGATGAGGCTGAACACCTCGTCCTCGCGGCCGTCCTCGCGCACCAGGGTCGCGGTCAGGCCGAGCCGCCGGCGCGCCTGCA
Source organism: Cellulomonas xylanilytica (assembly GCF_007989805.1). Lineage (GTDB taxonomy): Bacteria > Actinomycetota > Actinomycetes > Actinomycetales > Cellulomonadaceae > Cellulomonas > Cellulomonas xylanilytica. The sequence continues at coordinate 290,240 of NZ_BJUB01000005.1, read as the reverse complement.
GGTCCGCGGTCATGCGGAAGATCGGTGCCGGGAGCAGGTGCACCTCGTCGTAGACCACGAGGCCCCAGTCGCGGGCATCGAGCAGCTCGAGGTGCGTGTAGACGCCCTTCCGCTTGGTGGTGAGCACCTGGTACGTCGCGATGGTGACCGGGCGGATCTCCTTGCGCGCACCGGAGTACTCGCCGATCTCGTCCTCGGTCAGGGACGTGCGCTTGACCAGCTCGTCGCGCCACTGCCGGGCGCTGACGGTGTTGGTCACCAGGATCAGGGTCGTCGTCGACGAGCGCGCCATCGCCCCTGCACCGACCAGCGTCTTGCCGGCGCCGCAGGGCAGGACGACGACGCCGGAGCCGCCGTGGAAGAAGCCGTCGACGGCCTGCTGCTGGTAGGGACGCAGCGCCCAGCCGTCCTCGAGCAGGTCGATCTGGTGCGCCTCGCCGTTGACGTACCCGGCGAGGTCCTCGGCCGGCCAGCCCAGCTTGAGCAGGACCTGCTTGAGGTGCCCGCGCTCCGAGGGGTGCACGATGACGTCGGTCGCGTCGAGCCGGGCGCCGAGCAGGCCGGCGGTGCGCTTGGACCGGATCACCTCGGCGAGCACGGCCGGGTCGAGCGCGTGCAGGACCAGGCCGTGCACGGGGTCCTGGACCAGCTGCAGACGGCCGTAGCGGGACATGGTGTCCGCGACGTCGACCAGGAGGGCGTGCGGCACGGGGTAGCGCGAGTACTCGAGCAGGACGTCGACCACCTGCTCGGCGTCGTGGCCCGCGGCGCGCGCGTTCCACAGGCCCAGCGGCGTCAGACGGTACGTGTGCACGTGCTCGGGGGCGCGCTCCAGCTCCGCGAACGGGGCGATCGCGCGACGGCAGGCCTCTGCCTGGTCGTGGTCGACCTCGAGCAGGAGCGTCTTGTCGCTCTGCACGATGAGGGGGCCGTTGGTCACGAAGTCTCCTGTTGCTCGTCTGCTCGTTCACCTGCGCGCGTGACGCTCGCGATGCGGTGCACCGCGACGGTCAGCTCGGACTCGCGGGCGGTGTCGATGGCCCGCAGCCGCCCGCCCTCGACCCGCAGGGGCCGCAGCAGGCGCCGCTGCGGGACGCCGTGGGAGCCCACCAGCTCGACCCACACCTCGGCCTTCTCGGCCGCCGCCTCGCGCAGGAGCACCAACGCGTCGACGGGGTCGGCTGTTCCCCTGCTGGGTGCGGCGGGGGTCGCCGGTGCCGGCGTGCGCCGGGCCGGCGGCGGCAGGAGCGTCCCGGGTACCCGCTCGGCCTCGTCGGCCGTGCGCTCCGCCTCCGCCCGCCGCAGCTGCGGCACGAGCGCTAGCAGCCGGTCGTCGGGCAGGGCCTCCCGGGCTCCGGCAGGGGTGACGTCCGACGCCCGGCGACGGGCGCCCGCGGTGGCGCGACGGCCCACGCGCCGGATCGACGACGCGACGTGCACGACCTGCCCGTCCGGCCCCTCCGCGACGGGTGCGAGCCCGTGCGCGCGGAGCGCCTCGACCAGCTCCCGGGCGGGCGCCTGCGCAGCCAGGACCGTTGGCGCCAGCCGGATCAGGCCGAGCGACACGAGCCGCGGGTCCTCGGCCAGCCCCGCCAGCAGAGAGGGGTCGTCGGCGCGGACGTACGCCGCGGCCGACCCGACCCGCAGCCGACCGTGGCGGCGTGCGGCGTCGCGCACCAGGTACTCCAGCGGCTGCGGGACGCCCGCGCGGCTGTGGGCGGCCAGCTCCGCGAGCAGGCCGTCGGCGGTGGAGCCCACGTCGAGGGCGCGGCGGACGGACTCCGGGGTGAAGCGGACCGTGAGGGCGCCGCCACGGGACTCGACGAGGGCCGTCCGGTCGAGGAGGTCCTCGAGCTCGGGGCTGGGACGCCCGGGGACGACACCCGTCAGGTCGCCCTGGAGCAGGATCTCGTCGACCGCCGGCGGCAGGGCGGCGGCCAGCGCGTCGGCCGGGTCCGCAGCCACGGCGCCGACCAGGGGAGCGGTCTCGAGGAGTAGGGCGCGGCCCGCGTCGGACAGGGCGCCCGCGCCGAGGATGCCCAGCCGGCCCGCCTCGACGAGCATCGCGTGGACGGCGGCGGGCGGCGGCACGGAGCGCGGGCTCTTCCAGCGGAGCACGGCGACCACGTGCGCGGCGTCCAGCGCGGTTCCGGGCGGGCTGTCCGCCAGCACGTCGAGCACGGCCCGCCGCAGCCGCGGTGCCCAGGTGCGCTGCAGCTCGGGGTCGAGCGCTGCCCGCACCCCGCCGCGGTCGTCCCGGCCGCCGACGAGCCACGGCGTGCGCTGCGTCGAGCGCCACGTGCGGGCCAGCGCCGCCCAGCGGTCGGGCACGTCGCGCACGGCCCACTCGTCGACCGCGACCGTCGGCGCGAACGACGGGTTGTCCTCGCCGTCGTCGGCGACGAACGCCGCGGCACCCGCGAGCTCGATGACGAACGCCGCCTCGGCCTCGTCCGTCTCCAGGGCGGACGCCACGCGCCGCAGCTCGCGCACGCCCAGGCCGCCGCCCCGCAGGACACCGGGCGGGGTGTGCTCCCACAGGCGCACCAGCCGGGCGACGAGGAGCACGATCCGCTCGCCCGCGGCGGCCGACTCGGCCGCGACCAGCGCGTGGCTCCGGTGCGGGACGTCGTCCGGCAGCGGGGGCGGGAACGCGGGGGCCACGTGCGTGCGCCCCCCGCGCAGCGCCAGGGCGACCGCGCGGGGCAGGACGACGTGGCGGGAGTCTCCGGGCAGGAGCAGGTGGCGCCGGACCAGCCAGTCGACCGCCGCGGCGGCCGCGGTGCTGTTCGACGGCGCGAGGCCGACCGGCGGACCCCACAGCAGCGCGTCCAGCACGGGGCCCGCGCCGGTGGGTGCGGTGGCCAGCAGCGCCGGCAGGTCGTCGAGGTCCACCGGCTCGGGAGGGGTGCCGCGGCGGATGCCCGCGTCGGCGGACGCCAGCCCGGCGGGGTAGGGGCCCAGGATCTCGGCGAGCCCCGGCGACGGCTGCAGCGGGGCGTCGGGGGCGTCGGACTCGGGGTAGACGAGGGTGCCGACGACCGCGAGCCGCAGCGCCCGCTCGACCAGCTCGACACCCGCGTCGTCGGTGGCGCCGACCGCCACGGGAAGGTCCGCCGCGGTCACCGGGCCGGGGTCGGAGAGCGCCACGACGGCCTCGAGCACCTGCAGCACGCTCGCGTCGACGCCGGCCAGGGCGCGCTCCAGGCTCGACCGGCTGGTCGCGCGCACCGCGAGCGAGGACAGCGTCGCGGGCGACGGCGACGCCAGGTCCGGTCGGCTCCGCAGCAGCGCGACGAGCTCGTCGTCGCTCCGCTCGCGCAGGTATCCGGTGAACGTGGGCATCCGCTCAACCCTACGCGGCGCAGGACGCACGCGGGGGTCCGGCTACCGACCGGTAACCGGATGGTTCTGGCACGCTCGACACCAGCCGTGCCCACCACCCCGGAGGTCAAGCCGCGTGTCCCTCGCCCCCGAGACCCTCGCCGCCCTGCGAACCGACGCCGCCGCGCAGCTGCCCTCCCTCGTCGACCTGCGGCGCGCCCTGCACCGCACGCCGGAGATCGGCCTGCACCTGCCCGCCACGCAGCGGCTCGTGCTGGACGCGATCGCGCCGCTGGACCTCGAGGTGAGCACCGGCACAGCGCTCAGCTCCGTGGTCGCCGTGCTGCGCGGCGGTCGGCCCGGTCCTGCCGTCCTGCTACGCGGGGACATGGACGCCCTCCCCGTGACGGAGGACTCGGGCGAGCCGTTCATGTCCGAGCGCGACGGGGTGATGCACGCGTGCGGCCACGACCTGCACGTCGCCGGCCTCGTCGGCGCCGCGCGGCTGCTCGCGGACCGCCGCGACCAGCTCGCCGGCGACGTCGTGCTGATGTTCCAGCCCGGCGAGGAGGGCGACCACGGTGCGCGCCACATGATCGACGAGGGCGTCCTCGACGCGGCCGGTTCCCGGGTCGTCGCCGCCTACGGCCTGCACGTCATGTCGTCGGTGCTTCCCGCGGGACTGGTCGCCTCCAAGCCCGGCACCATGCTGGCCGCCGCCGACTCGGTGGTCGTGACCGTCCACGGCCGCGGCGGGCACGGGTCGATGCCGCACCTCGCCGCGGACCCGGTCCCCGTCGCCGCCGAGATCGTGCTCGCCCTGCAGGCCATGGTCACCCGACAGTTCGACGTGTTCGACCCGGTCGTCGTCACGGTCGGCAGGATCGCGGCGGGCACGACGAACAACGTCATCCCCGCCACCGCGGTGCTGGAGGCGACCGTCCGCTCGTTCAGCGAGGCGACGCACGCGGTCGTCCCCGAGCGGTTGACCCGCGTCGTCGAGGGCATCGTCGCGGCCCACGGGCTGACGGCGACCGTCGACTACCAGCGCGGGTACCCCGTCACGTCGAACACCCCTGCCGAGGTCGACCGCCTGGCCGGCCTCGTCCGCGGCATGTTCGGCGAGCAGGCGTACGTGACCGCCCCGCAGCCGCTGGCCGGCGCCGAGGACTTCTCCTACGTGCTGCAGGAGGTGCCCGGCACCTACCTCGGGCTGGGCGCCACACCTCCCGGGCTGGACCCCGCGACCGCCCCCTACAACCACGCCGCGCAGGCCCGGTTCGCGGAGGAGTCGCTCGCCGTGGGGCCGGCCGTGCTGGCGGCGCTGGCGCTCGACCGGCTGTCCGGGAGCGCGTAGCCCCGACGCGCACCGCGTCCGGGGCGGTGTCATCGTGGATCCATGACCGACGAGACACCGGCCACCAGGACCGACCCGGCCCTCGGCTCCGAGGGCGACACCAACCAGCTCCCCGGCGAGGACACGCTGGCGGAGCCCACGGACGACACGATGCTCGAGGAGGGCTACTCCCCGCCGGACCACCCGCGGCCGAACCACTTCGGCGAGACGGCCTGGGAGCAGGCGCACGGCGAGACGCTCACGCAGCGCCTCGAGGAGGAGGAGCCCGAGGTCTGGGAGGACGTCGCGCCGGCCGACCCGAACGTCGCCCCCGACGGGGCCGGCCAGCTGGTCGAGGACGACGACGCGGTGGCGGCCGACGGCACCGACGCGTTCGCGATCGAGACCGGTTCCACGGCCGGCACGGTCAGCGCCGAGGAGGGCGCGATCCACGTGGTCGACGAGGAGGACGTGGTCCTCGACCAGCTCGAGCTCGCCGACGACGGGGACGAGACGCTCGAGGACGAGGACCCGCGCGACGACCAGGACGTCCTGGTGGACGACCTCGACGCGGACGCGGACGGCACGACCGACCGCGACGTGGTCGGCGACCTCGGCCTGACCGACGACCCGGTCGGCACCGACGCGCCGTACCTGGCGGACGACGAGTCCTGACCGGTCAGCGTCCGGCACACCCCACGCACGTCGTGGCTGTCGGTCGCGCCTCCAGCCGACCGGAGGCGATCGGCTCGCCGCACCGGGCGCAGGTCCCGTAGGTGCCGTCGTCCAGCCGGCCCAGCGCGTCGTCGACCGACTCCAGGCGCCCGACCGCGTCCCGGACGAGCGCGTCGACCTGAGCCCGCTCGAACGCGATCGTCGCGCCCTCGGGGTCGTGCTCGTCGTCGGCGTTGCTGTCCCGGGACGCGTCGACCACCGCGTCGTGCTCGCCCCGCAGCGCCGCGAGCCGCTCGAGCGTCTGCACGCGCAGGTCCTCGAGCCGTGAGCGCGCGTCGGTGGTCATGGACGGGACAACGCCGGACGGTCGACGAGCCTTCCCGACGTGGCACGGACCCCGCGGGGATTTTCCTGGGCCACGGCCGGTAACCTGGTGGCCAGTACGTCTTCTTCTCATGAACGGGGTTCACCGTGCCTACCGGCAAGGTCAAGTGGTTCGACACCGAGCGCGGCTTCGGGTTCATCGCCGGCGACGACGGCGGCGAGGTCTTCCTGCACGCGTCGGCGCTGCCCGAGGGCGTCAACGCACCGAAGCCCGGCGCCAAGGTGGACTACGGCGTGGCCGACGGCCGCCGCGGTCCCCAGGCGCTCTCGGTCAAGCTGCTGGACCCCGTCCCCTCTGTCGCCAAGGCGGCGCGCAAGCCCGCCGACGACATGGCGGTCATCATCGAGGACCTCATCAAGGTCCTCGACCGCGTCGGCAACGACCTGCGTCGTGGCCGCTACCCCGAGAAGGCTCGTGGGGTGCAGTACGCCGCCCTCCTGCGAGCCGTCGCGGACGACATCGAGGCCTGAGCATGCCTGCAGCAACGAAGGACGCGGTCCTCGGATCGGCCGTCGACCTCGCCCGTGAGGTCGCCGTCGGCCTGGCCGAGGACCCCTCCGACGTCGGCGAGTACCTCGGCCTGGTCGTCGAGGGCGAGCGGCTGGTGTCCCACCGGTTCGCGTCGACCGCGCGCGGCTACCGCGGCTGGGAGTGGACCGTCACCGTCGCCCGCGTGCCGCGCGGCCGGACCGCCACCGTCTGCGAGGCCGCGCTGCTGCCCGGCCCTGACGCGGTGCTCGGCCAGGCCTGGCTGCCGTGGTCCGAGCGCATCCGACCCGGTGACATCGGCCCCGGCGACGTCCTGCCCTTCAAGGCGGACGACCCCCGCCTGGAGCCCGGCTGGACCCCCACCGGCGACCCCGAGCTGGACGACGTCGCCATCGAGGAGCTCGCGCTGGCCCGCGTGCGGGTGCTGTCGCCGCAGGGTCGCGACGAGGCCGCCGAGCGCTGGTACCGCGGCCCGCACGGCCCGACGAGCGCCGGCTCGCTCGCGTCCGCCGCCGCGTGCGGCAGCTGCGGGTTCCTCGTGCCCCTGCAGGGCTCGCTCGGCCAGGTCTTCGGCGTCTGCACCAACCAGTGGTCGCCCGACGACGGTGTCGTCGTCAGCGTCGACCACGGGTGCGGCGCCCACTCCGAGACCGACGCCGAGGCGCCGCCCACCGACTGGCCCGCCCCCGACCCGCTGATCGACGAGCTCAGCCTCGAGACGGTCCAGCTGGCTCCGTCCGCGCCGGCGGACGAGCAGGACGCAGCCCCGGCCGCCGAGGCCGCGTCCCCGCAGGTCGCCGCCGACGACGTCGTCGTCGACGCTGTCGCGACGCCCGAGGTCGCGGCCGACGAGGTCGCGACGGACGAGGTCGCTGAGCCCGACGCGGTTGCTGCTATCGAGGCGGCCGCGACGGACGAGGTCACGACGGACGACGTCACGACGGACCAGGCTCCGGCCGAGGTCGTCTCTGACGTCGCCGACGAGGTCGCAGGGACCGAGGTCGCCGCCGACGTCGTGTCCGTCGAGATCTCCGGGTCGTCGGACCCGACGAGCATCCCCGAGGACATCACCCCCTCCGACTCCGCCGACGAGTCCACGGCGCGCCCCGACCCGGAGCCGTGACCGTCGACGCCTTCGGGACGGCTGCCCTGCGCGCGGCCGTCCTGGGGGCGTGGCGGGTCTCCCCGGCGAGGCTGCGGGAGGACGCCAACACGGAGGAGGACCACGCCCGCGGCTACTACCGCGACCGCGTGGTCGTCGAGCTGGCGCAGAACGCCGCGGACGCGGCCACCCGCGCGGGGGTGCCGGGCCGGCTGCTCCTGCGGCTCGCCCGCGCGGAGGGCGACCGGCTGGTGCTCGTCGCGGCGAACACGGGTGCGCCCCTCGACGCGGACGGGGTCGCGTCGCTGGTGTCGATGCGGGCGTCCGCCAAGCGCGACGACGCCCGGGCGGTCGGCCGGTTCGGGGTGGGGTTCGCCGCGGTGCGGTCGGTGTCCGACGAGATCTCCGTGCTGTCGACCACGGGCGGCCTGCGGTTCAGCGTGGCCGACGCCGCCGAGCTGCTCGCGGAGACGGCGGCCGACCAGCCGGCGCTGGCCGACGAGGTGCGCCGGCGCGACCGCTCGCTGCCGGCGCTCCGGCTCCCGTTCCCGACGGAGGGCTCCCCGCCCACCGGCTACGACACCGCGGTGGTCCTGGAGCTGCGCGACGAGGTCGCCGCCGACGAGGTCCGTGCGCTGCTGCGCGACGTGGGCGACCCGCTGCTGCTGGCCCTGCCGGGTCTGGTCGAGATCGTGGTCGACGACGACACGGGCCCGGTCCGTCGGCTGGCCGACGTGGCGGAGCGCTGGACGGTCGCGACCGGGGAGGGCGAGCTGCCCCTGGCGCTCCTGGCGGACCGTCCGGTGGAGGAGCGTGCCGCCCGCGCGTGGCGGGTCACGTGGGCGCTGCCGCGGGGTGGGGCCGGGCTGGCCCGCGCCGACCAGGTGGTGCACGCGCCGACGCCCACCGACGAGCCGTGCACGGTCCCCGCGCTGCTCGTCGCGACCTTCCCGCTGGACCCGTCGCGCCGGCACGTGGCCCCCGGCCCGCTCACCGACGCGGTGCTCGACCACGCGGCCGACGTCTACGCACGCCTCGCGCACGGTCGGGCGGCGGCGGGCCACGACGCGCTCGGGCTGGTCCCGACGGGTCTGGCGGCCGGTGCGCTGGACGCCGCCCTGCGGGACCGCGTCGTCGACCGGCTGACCCGTACCCCGCTGCTCCCCGCGGCGGCGCCGACCGACGCGGTCGGGCTGGTGGTCCCGGAGCGGGCGGTCGCGCTCGCCGGCTCGTCCGTCCACGACACGGCGGCCCTTGCGGCGCTGGGCCGACGCGTCACCGCGCTGGTGGTCCTGCCGACCGGGCGCGAGTCGCAGGCGCGGGCGGTGGGGGTCGAGATCCGTTCCCTGGCGGACGTCGTGGAGGACCTGCCGGCCGTGGACGACGGCGGCTGGGCCGAGCTCTACGACGCCCTCGCGCTCCTCGCCGACGACCCGCAGTCGCGCGAGGCGCTGGGCGCCGTCCCGGTGCCGCTCGCCGACGGGCGCGTGGTGCGGGGGGCGCGCGGCACCGTCGTGCTCGACCCGGAGCTCGTGGAGCGCCTCGGGGAGCGAGCGGTGGGGATCCTGGGTCGCTGGGGCGTCCGCGTCGTCGACCCGGTGGCGGCGCACCCCGTGCTGGAGCGGCTCGGCGCCCTGGCCCCGGACGCCGCGGGGCTGCTCGCGCAGGACACCGTGCGGCGGGCCGTGCTCGACCTCGCCGACGACGACACCGAGGCCGACGACGTCGTCGACACGGTCCTCGCGCTCGTCGACGCCGCGGACGGGGTCCTGCCGAGCGAGGCGCTGCCGTGGCTGGGCCTCCTCCCGCTGCCGGCGGCGGACGGCGACCCCACCCCTGCGGACAGCCTCGTGCTGCCCGGGTCGCCCGCGGCAGAGCTGCTCGACGACCGCGTGCTGGGCACGGTGTCCGTGGACGTCGTGGACCGGTGGGGCGCGCAGACCCTGACGGCGGTCGGGGTGCGTGCCGACCTGGTGCTGGTCCGCGTCCCGGACGTCCTGGCCGACCCGGCGTCGTTGCGGGACGGCGCGACGGACTCGGCGACCCTGGCCGCGCAGTCGCTGGACGGCTGGGACGACTACCTGGCGCACCTCGGGGAGCGGCTCGGCCGGGGTGCGTACGCCGGTGAGGTCGTCGCGGTCGCGGACCTGGACGCGGTCGCCCCGGAGGCGTGGGCGAAGGTGCTCGCGCGCATCGCGGGGGAGCCGGCTCTGCGCCGGGCGCTCGTCGACCCGGTGCGCGGCGAGTCGTCGGCCCTCGCGCCGTCCTACACGGCGTGGTGGCTGCGCGAGCGGTCCGAGCTCGGTCTGGGGCACCCGTTCGCCGTCGGAGAGCCCCTGGCCGCGCTGCTGCCCGCCGCCCCGGACGACGTCGCGCACCTCGACGCCGCCGTGCAGCGGGCGCTCGGCGGTGTGGCCGGGCTGGACGAGCTGGACGGTCCCGGCTGGACGCAGCTGCTCGACGGCTGGGGGCCGGTCGGGGTGCCGGTCGACCCGGAGCTCGCCGTCGCCGTCTGGCGGTCCATGGCCCCCGACGAGCCCCCGGAGCGGCTGCCCGCGATCGTCGGGCCCGGCCGCGTGGCCGTCGTGCACGCCGAGGACGCCGCCGTCGCCGACCACCCGATGTGGTACCAGCGCACCGACGTGGCCGCCCTGGTGCCCGGCACCGAGGCGACGGCCGCGCTCCTCGACCTGCCCGTCGTCGACGAGCTCGCCGACGGTGAGCCGGCACCCGGCGGCGAGGAGGACGACGTCCCCGCCGTCGTGCGCACCCTGCTCCCCGACGCGCCCGCCACGTGGGTGCAGCACGACGACCTGCTCGTGGACGGCGCCCCCGTCGAGTGGTGGGTGGTGGACTCGGTCGTGCACGCGGTCCACCTCGCCGGGCTCGCCGCGGGCCTCGCGCAGGCGGCCGGCCGCTGGGACCTGCGCTACGCCGTGGAGGTCCTGCTCACGGACCCCGACCGGGCCGCGGAGATCGCGCTGGACGTCGTCGAGGGGAGCCGGTCCGAGGGCGGACTGTCCGATCTGTCCGGAAGCAGATAACCTCCCGGAGGTGCACCCGTTCCCCGCCGTCCCGGACAGTCGTCCACGTCGACGCGCGCGGCGGGCCGGCAGGCCGCGGCGGCACCCGCTCCGGACCGCCTCCCTCGCGCTGGTCTGCACGTTCGTCCTGGTCGCCGCCCCGTTCGTGCTGGGCACCTCGGTCGTCGTCCCGTTCGACGCGCCGGACGCCTTCGAGCTGGCCGCCCCGCGCGACGGCGTCACCGTGTCGCGCTCGGGCGGCCGGACGGAGCCGACGGCGCCCGCTGCGACCACGGCGGCACCCACGGAGTCCCCGACGGCACCCGCGCCGACCACGCCGGCCTCGACGACCTCGGACCCCGCCGTGGCGCCGCCGGTCGTGCCGGAACCGGCTCCCGCACCCGTCCCGGTCCCCGTGCCGGTCCCTGCCCCGGTCCCCGCCGAGCCGACCATGGTCGAGCAGATCGTCACCCGCACCAACGAGGAGCGGGCCGCGGCCGGGCTGCCCGCCCTGACCGTCTCCGACTGCGCCGCCCAGCAGGCGGTCGACCGCACGGCGCTGCTCGTCGCCGAGGGCCGGTTCGAGCACGACCCGCTCGAGCCCATCATGCAGGCCTGCGCCGCGCGCGCCGTGGGGGAGAACCTCGCCCTGGGCTACCCGACGGCCACCGCCGTCGTCGCCGGCTGGATGGGGTCCCAGGGGCACCGCGCGAACATCCTCAGCCCCCGCTACACGCAGATCGGCGTCGGCTGCACCAAGGGACCGCGGGGCTTCCTGTGCGCCCAGGTGTTCGTGGCCTGACCGGGCGTCAGCCCCGGCGCGCGGTGTTCCGCCGCGCCCACACCATGCCGAGCAGACCGAGGACGATCCCGGTCGCGCACACCCAGGCCGGCATCCATGACGCGTCCTCGCCCCACGCCAGCACCGCGGCGACCACGAACGCGACCGTCCACACGCCTGTCCCGACGAGCATCACCCGTCCCAGGTCGACGTCCACCGGGGGCGGGGGAGTCCGGGTGGGGTGCAGCAGCCGGGCGATCAACGAGGGCACCGGCAGAGCCTAGTTGCCCGCGGCGAGGCGGTGTGCGGAAGCCGACGACGCCCGAAACATCGGTCTGCGACACTGCGCGCATGTCTTCGACTTCCCCTGCGCAGACGGACCGTCCTGCGCCCCCGACGAACGCTGTCGACCGCTACTTCAAGATCACCGAGCGCGGCTCGACCATCGGTACCGAGATCCGCGGTGGTCTCGTCACCTTCTTCACGATGAGCTACATCATCGTGCTCAACCCGCTCATCATCGGCACCGTCCGCTCCGGCGACGGTCAGTTCCTCGGCGGCGGCGACACCCCGAACCTCGCGGCCGTCGCGGCGACCACGGCGCTCGTCGCCGGCGTGCTGACGATCCTGATGGGCGTCGTCGCCAACTTCCCGCTGGCGCTCGCGGCGGGGCTCGGGCTGAACGCTGTCGTGGCGTACTCGATCGCCTCCCTGCCGGACATGTCGTGGCAGGACGCCATGGGCATCGTCGTGCTCGAGGGCCTCATCATCCTGCTGCTGGTGCTGACCGGCTTCCGGGCGGCGGTGTTCCGCGCGGTGCCCGTGGAGATCAAGACGGCGATCAGCGTCGGCATCGGCCTGTTCATCGCGTTCATCGGCCTCGTCGACGCGGGCTTCGTGCGCATCCCCGCCAGCATGGCGACGCCCGTGGAGCTGGGCATCGCCGGGTCGCTGGGCAGCTGGCCGCTGCTCGTCTTCGTCGTCGGCCTGTTCACCGCGATCATCCTCATGGTCCGCGGGGTCCGCGGCGCCATCCTCATCGCGATCGTCACGGCCACCGTGCTGGCCTTCGTCGTCGAGCTCGTCGGCAACATCGGCAGCAAGACCGACGAGACCGGCGCCGTGGTCAACCCCGGCGGCTGGGCCCTCGAGGTGCCGTCCTGGCCCGAGGGCGGCATCATCGCGGCGCCCGACTTCTCGCTGGTCGGCCAGTTCTCCCTGTTCGGCTCGATCGAGTCCATCGGGATCGTCGCCGTCCTGCTGCTCGTGTTCTCGCTCCTGCTCGCGGACTTCTTCGACACGATGGGCACGATGGTCGCGGTCGGCAGCGAGGCCAAGCTGCTCGACAAGGAGGGCAACCCGATCGGGACCCAGAAGATCCTCGTCGTCGACTCGATCGCCGCCGCAGCGGGTGGCGCCGGCAGCGTCTCCTCCAACACGAGCTACATCGAGTCCGCGTCGGGCGTCGGCGACGGCGCGCGCACCGGCCTGGCCTCCGTCGTGACCGGCATCGCGTTCCTGCTGGCCACGTTCCTGGCCCCGCTGGTCTCCATGGTCCCGTTCGAGGCGGCCACCCCGGCGCTCGTCGTCGTCGGCTTCCTCATGGTCACGCAGATCACCGGCATCGACTGGAAGAACTGGGAGCTCGCCATCCCGGCGTTCCTCACGATCATCCTGATGCCGTTCACCTACTCGATCACCGCCGGCATCGGCGCGGGCATCATCACGTTCGTCGTGATCAAGCTGGCCGTCGGCAAGATCCGCGAGATCCACGCGTTCATGTGGGTGGCCTCGGCGATGTTCGTCGTGTACTTCCTGATCGGCCCGATCAAGAACGTCCTCGGCGTCTAGAGACCACGAAGGCCGGGCCCTGGCGAGGGCCCGGCCTTCGTCGTACCTCAGCGGCGGACGGCCGCGACGATCGTCTCGATCGCGGGCAGCAGCTGCCCGAAGGACTTCTGGTAGAGCGCCGCGTTGCCCCGGTACGGGTCGACGACGTCGTCGTCCGCGGGCCGGTGCGCCATGAGCCCTCGACGCGACGCGGCCACGGGCACCAGCGCTCGCACCCGGTCCGCCGTGGTCGCGTTGGAGCCCGGGAGCGTCGCGGGATCGACGTCGGCGACCAGCCGGGCCAGCTCGCGCAGCGTAAACGTGCGCCGGACCGCCGACGGGACCATCTCCACGATCGCGGACCGGTGGCGCCGGGTCAGCGCCAGCACGAGGTCCGCCTGCTGCACCAGCGCGGGGACCAGCTGGCGGGCCTCGAACCCCTGCGGGTCGACGCCCTGCCCGGCGACCATCGCCGCCATCTCGTCGGTCATCGGGTAGCCGACGAGCGCTCCCGTCCCGGCCGAGCCGATCTCGATCGCAGGGGTCAGCCCGCCCACGGCATCGGGCCGGCGGTACGCCGCACCGAGACCGGCAGCCAGCAGCCGCTCCGCCGCCGGCGACCGGCAGATGTTGCCGGTGCAGACGACGAGGACGCGGAAGGGCTCGGCCAGGTCGGTGGGGGTCACGGTCTCTATAGTGCGGCCCCGGGCGTCGGATACCGGCATGGCGTGACCCGATCGGCGCAGCAAGTGCACCCGCATGCGCCTTCGTGCGAGTCGTGCGCCGGGTTGCTGTCCGCGCCCCTGCCGTGCCGAGAGCAGACGGCACACGAGGGCGAGCTGCACCTTCGACCGGAGCATGCCCGCGGACGGACCGTCGACGGAGGGTAGGCCGAAGGGCGAATCGTCGCTATTGTCGGTTTCGGGCATGGACGAGCGCGCCAGGGGCGGCGCGGACGGGGGACTGCCGGATGAAGCGAAGCTCGCGCACGATCGTCACTGCCGTCGCGGTGGCCGCTCTCGCACTCTCGCCGCTGGCGATCACCGCGGCCGTCGCTGTAGGGGTTCCGAATCCCAACGAGACGACGGCCACCCCGACGCCGACGATCACTCCGACCCCCACGGAGACGTCGACGCCGACTCCGACGCCGACGGTCACTCCTGAACCGACCCCCGTCCCGCAACCAACCGCGTCCTGCACCCTGAGCGTGACCACGACGTCCGTCGGAAGCTCGTTGACGGTCGGCTGCGCGGGGCTGGCGCCGGGCACCGCCATCACCATCGAGGTCACGTCGGCCGACCCGGCGACCCCGGACTCCGCCATCTCCATCGCGGGCCGGCAGGCGACGTCCAAGACCGCGGGTGCCGACGGGGTGGCGGCAGGCGTCGTCACCCTGAACGCCGCCGGTACCTACACGATCCTGGTGTCGAACCAGGCCACCGGCGCAGTGCTCCTCAACCAGTCCGTCTCCGCGGTCGCACGGGCCACGCCCACCGAGCTCAGCTCGACCGGCGTGGACCCCCTGCCCCTGTCGCTCGGCGCCGCCGCGCTCATCACCGTAGGTGCCGGGATCGTCGTGCTCGCCCGGCGTAACCAGGTCTCCTGACTCCAGGCGCCGCGCCGCTCGGGACAGCGGCGCGCGCGCGACATGTCGACGGCCCCGTCGAGTGCGGGCTCCTGCGGAGAAGCTCACCGTCGATCGCGTCGCGTGCCACGCGTCCGACCTAGGGTCCTCCGCGCCTGACCGGCCGACCCAGGGGGCGCCGGTACCATTCCGACCGCGGTCGCCTGCCCGGGCGGCGGCTGTGGCCAGGGGGAGAGAGACGTCGTGACGCACCCGGGATGGGGAGACGACTGGAACGCGCAGCCGGTCCCGGAGGCGCCCGAGCACCCGGAGACGGTCCGCCGCCGACGCACCAGCTACGTCCAAGCGCGCCGCCGCCGCAACCTCCGCCGAGTCCTCGTCGGCTGCGCCGTCGCGCTCGTGGTCGTGATCGGTCTCGGTGCCTGGCTCGCGGTGGACGCCAAGCGTGCCGCCGACGCCCTCCAGGCCGCGCGGACCGACGTCCAGGACCTCCAGGAGCAGGTGCGGGCCGGCGACTCGGAGTCCGCGGACCGGACGCTGCTGCAGCTGCAGGCGCACTCCTCGACCGCGGCCCGGGCGACCACCGGGCCCGTCTGGACGCTCGCGGGCAGCGTCCCGTGGGTGGGTGCCAACGTCGACGCCGTGCAGACCGTTGCCCAGGCCGTCGACGACCTCGCCCAGCACGCCCTGCCGTCGCTCATGCAGGCGACGACGCTCGTCGACCCGGGTGCGCTCGCACCGGTGAACGGTCGCGTCGACCTCGCCCCGCTGCAGGAGGCCGCACCCGCGATCGTCGCCGCCGACGAGTCCGTGCAGATCACCGCCGAGCAGCTCGACGCCCTCGACACGTCGGCCCTGCTCGGGTTCGTCGCCGAGCCGGTCGAGACCCTGCGCAACCAGGTGGCCGACGTCGCGGTGACCACGGCGACCGCCTCCCGAGCCGCACAGCTCGTGCCCGCGATGCTCGGCGCCGACGGGCCGCGCAACTACCTGGTGCTCGTGCAGAACAACGCCGAGCAGCGGGCGACCGGCGGCATCCCGGGCTCCGTCCTGCACCTGCGCGCGGACGCCGGCGCGGTCACGGTGGTCCAGACCCGGGCCGGCGGCTCTCTCAGCGGGCTGACCGAGCCCGCCCTGCCCCTCACCGACGCCGAGCTCTCCCTCTTCGGCCCGCTGCTGGGAACCGACATGCGCGACGTGACGTTCACACCCGACTTCCCGCGCTCGGGTGCGCTGGCCAAGGCCATCTGGGAGCAGGAGGTGGGCGGGACCATCGACGGCGTCCTGTCCGTCGACCCGGTCGCCCTCGGCCTCGTGCTCGACGCCACCGGTCCGGTCGAGCTCTCCGACGGCACGACGCTCTCCGGTGACGACGCCGCCCAGCGGCTGCTGAACCAGGTCTATCTCGACCTCGAGGACCCGCAGGACCAGGACGCCTTCTTCGCCGACACCGCGTCGTCGGTCTTCGCTGCGGTCGTGGGCGGCCAGGGCGACGCACCCGCCGTCATGGACGCACTCGCCGAGGCGGCACGCCAGGGCCGGTTCATGGTGTGGTCCACCCTCGAGGGCGAGCAGGACCTGCTGGCGCCGACGGTCCTCGGCGGCGCGCTGCGCGGGGTCGACGGCGACTCGGCCGTGATCGGCGTCTTCCTCAACGACGGCACGCAGGCCAAGCTCGGCTACTACCTCGACCTGACCATCGACGCGGAGGCGACCGAGTGCCGGCCGGACGGCTCGCAGATCGTGCACGCCGTCGTGACGCTGCAGTACGACGCACCTCCGGACGCTGCCGGGCTGCCCCCTTACCTCGTCGGGCTGGACAACATCGTGCCCCTCGGTGACATTCGGACAAACGTCCTGGTATATGCGCCCGACGGTGGCGGAATCGATTCGGTTCGGGTGAAACCCGATCCGCAGGGCCTACATGCGCAGCTTCATGATGATCTCGGGGTAGGAGGTCGGACATTTACCTTCATACCGGGGGAAAGTGGGACTCTCGACCTGGACATCGTCACCGGAAAGGAACAGCGCGCTGACGTGCACATTCGCTCGACGCCGACTGCCCGCCAAAAGGGTGACGCAATCGTCGCTTCCGCCTGCGGTAAGTAACAGGTACGGTTGCCTCTAGTCACATCTCGCCACTCCAGTAACACGACCGTCCGGGGGGACACCCACATGAAGATTCGCCGCACCGCTCTGGTCGCTGTTGCTGCCGTTGCACTCGCGCTCGTCCCGTCCGCCGCCATGGCCTATGGCGCCCAGGACTACACGAACAGGGGCACGGTCTCCGACACCACGCCCGCCGCCGGTGAGAGCTTCACCGTGACGGTCGTCGGCCCCGCCGGCGCCGACGTCACGCTGACCATCACCAGCAACCCGGCCTCGATCCCCGACTCCGCGATCACCATCGCGGGGACGCGCGCGCTCACCAAGACCACGAACTCCGCGGGCACCGCGGTCTTCACCGTCACGCTCAGCCAGGCCGGCACCTACACGCTCGTCGCCACCGACACCGCGTCGGGCGCCGTCCTGAGCACGCAGGCTGTGACCGTCGCGGGCGCGTCCGCGGCCGCTCCCGGTGGGAACCTGAGCTCGACCGGTTCCAACGCGCTGCCGATCGCCCTGGGCGCCGGCGCTCTGGTGCTCGTCGGCGCCGGTGGCGTCGTCATGGCCCGCCGCCGCTCGGCGGATGCCGCAGCCTGAAGCACCTCGCACTGACCGAGAGCCCCGTACCGACCTGGTGCGGGGCTCTCGTGTGTCCGGGGTAGGTCCGGCTGCAGGCCGGCTCCTCGAGCCGCGAGGATCCGGAACGGCGAGTCCGATCCGCCGTACCGCGTCCGCGACGGCTGGACGGACCGCCGGGACGCGACGATCGACGGGTGGGATGGTGCCAGAACCTCTCGGTGCCCGCCCAGGCGCTCCCGGTGCCCGACCGGGACCCAGTTCCCCGAGCCTCCGACCCCGCAGCCGAGGGCGACGCCGAGCGGATCGACGCATCGCACACCGACGGGCCTCCCGCACGAGGACGGCCCCGGACCGTGAGGTCCGGGGCCGTCGGCCGTTCAGCGCGTGGTTGCTCAGGTGCTCGGTCGCTGATGCTGTGCGGGCGCGTTCTGCGCCTGCTGACGCTGGAAGTCGAGCAGCTGGGTGTCGCTCAGGGAGTCACCGGGCCACAACGTCGTCGGACCGGTGACCACCGACGGCTCTGAGGGCTGCGGCGCCCGGGCGGGCGGGGCGCCCTTGCGCTTCTTGCGACCGCCGCGGCCCGAGTCGGCCGCCGTGGCCGGCGTGGGCGTGTAGTCGTAGTACGCGTACTGGTCGCTCTGCTTGCGCTTCTGCCGGTTCACGACGATGCCGAGGATCCGGGCGCCGACCGTCTCCAGCGCTCCCACGGACTCCGCCAGCTGGTTGCGGTGCAGCTTGTCCGCACCGACGACCAGCAGCGCGCCTCCGGTCAGCTTGGACAGGATCGCCGCGTCGGTGACCGGCAGCAGGGGAGCCGTGTCGACGATGACGACGTCGTACTGCGACGTCAGCTTCTCCAGCAGGTGCGCCATCGCGAGCGAACCGAGCAGCTCGCTGGGGTTCGGCGGTACCTGACCGGCAGGCAGGACGTGCAGGTAGCCGTTGCCCCACGGCTGGATGACGTCCTCGACGCTCGCGCGACCGATCAGGACGGTCGTGAGGCCGACCTTGCCCTCGAGCCCCATGTACTTGGCGACCGACGGGCGCCGCAGGTCGGCGTCGATCAGCGCGACGCGCGTCCCGGCGTCGGCCAGCGTGATCGCCACGTTGATCGACGTTGTCGACTTGCCCTCGCCCGGCAGCGACGACGTGATGACGATGGATTGCGGCCGATCGGCGATGTCAAGGAACTGCAGGTTCGTCCGCAGCCGCCGGAACGCCTCGGACCGCTGGCTGTGCGGGCTGCTCTGCACGATGAGCGGGTGCACGGGGGCGTCGGGGTCGTCGGGGATGATGCCGATGACGGAGGTCGTGGTCACCCGGGCTACGTCCGACTCCCCGCGGATGCGGGTGTTGAGGACCTCGCGAAGCACGGCGATGGCAACCCCGACGACGAGCCCGAGGAACAGCCCGAGCGCCGTATTCAGCTTCATGTTTGGCGATGCGGGGGTGCCTGCTGCGGCGGCGTCGCGGACGATGGAGACCTTCACAGCGGACGTGCCGCCGTCCGCCGGTGTCTCGAGGTCGGCAATGACCGACTTGAACTCGCTGGCGATAGCGTCAGCTAGCGCGGCGGCGATGCCCGGGTTCTCGTCGGTGACCTCGAGATTGATCAGTGAGGTGTCGAGTGGAGAGTTGGCGCTGACGCGCTTGGCCAGGTCCTCGGCGCGCATGTCGAGACCCATGTCGTCGATGACCGGACCGAGCACGAGGGGACTGGTGACCAGTTGCGTGTAAGAGGTCACCTGCTGGCGGGTGAAGTTCGATCCCTGAAGCAGCTCGCTCGTGGAGGACCCGCCCTGCACCGAGACGAACAGCTGAGTCTTCGACTGGTAAAGGGGAGTCATGGTGAGTGACAAGGCGAAGGCTGCTGCACCGGTGATCAGGGTGATCGCGAGGATGGACACCCAACGTTTGCGCAGAATGACCAGATAGTCCTGAATCTCCACGAACCGATACTCCCCGTCCCCCGTGCGCACCGTGCGCGATTCAGGAACGAGTGTCTCACGCGCGATGTACACGATCAGCGTCCGATGTGCAGAAGAACGGGGCGAATTGTCCCGGATGCGCCAGGTGAAGGAATTGAGCGTCTTATCGAAGAGGTAGCCTGGGGCTAATACTGCGGTGCCTGCGACGGTATGCGCGTGACCCGGGGGGGTAGGCATGACGGATCAAGACGTTCGCGCGCGAGGAGTGGCAGACGTACGGGAGTCGGCAGCAGACCGTCCGGCGGCAGTCCCGTTACTCGCAGACTCGCCTCGGTGGTGGCGGCGGTACGCGGCGCGTCTGATCGCCACGGACACGGCAGCGGTCCTGATCGCCGTCTCGGTCGCGTACGTCGTGCGGTTCGACTCCGGGCTGGCGTCAGTCTCCGGTGAGTTCTCGCCGTCCTACCTCTCAGTCTCGGTGGTGCTGGCCTCGGCCTGGCTGGTGGCTCTGGCCATCGGCCGCACCCGGCACCGTCGCGTGGTCGGCAGCGGGCCGGCCGAGTACTCCCGCGTGTTCGGCGTGACCTGGCGCCTGTTCGCCGCGGTCGCCGTCATCGCCTACCTGCTGCGCATGGAGATCGGCCGAGGTTATCTGGGGTTCGCGGCCCCTCTCGGCCTGGCGCTCGTGATGGCCGGGCGGTTCGGGTGGCGTCGATGGCTGCAGCGTCGTCGCGAGGCAGGCGATTTCAAGTCGGGCCTCCTGGTGATCGGCCACCGCGACAAGGCAGCGCGGTTGATCGACGAGCTGCACCGCAGCCCGCACGCAGGCTACGGAGTGGTCGGTGTCTGCGTGCCCACTGGAGAAGTCGCGGAGGGCGAGAAGATCCGCAAGGTCCCCGTCCTCGGGTCGATGGAGAGCGCTGCTCGCGTCGCCCAGGAGATCGGAGCGTCTGCGGTCGCAGTGACCGGTGCAGACGCGATCACCTCGGAGACGGTCCGGCGGCTGGGGTGGGACCTCGAGGGCAAAGGGATCGACCTTGCACTCACCCTGACGCTTCTCGACGTCGCGGGTCCCCGCGTGATGATGCAGCCCGTGTCCGGACTGCCGCTGATGTACGTCGACGAGCCCAGGTTCACCGGTGGCCGGTACATCTTGAAGTCAGTCTTCGACTGGGTCGGCGCGGCGCTCATCACCGTGCTCATCTCTCCGCTGCTGCTCGTGCTGGCAATTTTGGTCGCGACCACCAGCCGAGGCCCTGTGTTCTACACGCAGGAGCGGATCGGCAAGGACGGCCGACGCTTCCGCATGATCAAGTTCCGCTCGATGGTGTCCAACGCCCACGACCGCCTGAGCGAGGTTCTCGCACTCGAGGGCGTCGAGAGCGTCGGCCTGTTCTACAAGCCTAAGAACGATCCGCGGGTCACCAAGGTCGGAGCCGTGCTGCGGAAGTACTCGTTGGATGAGCTGCCGCAGCTCTTCAACGTGCTGCGCGGCGACATGAGTCTCGTGGGACCCCGTCCGCAGATCGGCGCGGAGGTGGCACTCTACGACCGGACAGCCCACCGCCGGCTCTTGGTCAAGCCGGGACTGACAGGGCTGTGGCAGGTGTCCGGCCGCTCCGGCTTGTCCGTCGAGCAGGGAATCCGGATGGACGTAAACTACGTCGAGAACTGGACTCTGTTCGGGGACGTCCTCATCGTCGCGCGGACCGTGAAGGTCGTCCTGACCGGCGACGGGGCCCGCTGAGTGGGCGACCGGCAAGCGCCGCGGGTTCTGCACGTCACGCAACCGACGGATGCGGGCGTCGCAGCGGTCGTGCACGATCTGGCCATCCACCAGCACCGGCACGGCGTGGACGTCGCGGTCGCCTGCGCCGGGCCGCTCGCTGCGCGGTTGCGGTCGCAGGGCGTGCCCGTGGTCGACTGGTCGGCGCGCCGGTCCCCGGTCCGGGGGCTCCGCACGGAAGCGGTCAGCCTCCGGTCGATCCTGGCGGCCTGGACGCCAGACGTGGTGCACCTGCACAGCTCGAAGGCGGGACTCGTCGGGCGTCTCGTGCTCCGCGGTCGGACGCAGACCCTGTTCCAGCCGCACGCCTGGGGGGACGAGGCGGTTCGGTGGCCCGTCTCGACGGCAGTCCGGGCGTGGGAGCGCTACGCGGACCGATGGACGAACGTAACGATCTGCGTGAGTGACGCCGAGGCTCAGCGGGCAGCGGCGCTCGGGGTCGACACCGTGCGAACCGTCCACAACGGAATTGACGTGAGCCGGTGGCAACCGGTCGACTCCGGGACCGCGCGACGCACGCTCGGTTTGCCTGCAAACGCGTTCGTCGTGGCCTGCGTCGGACGGCTGTGCCGGCAGAAGGGTCAGGACGTGCTGGTGGCCGCGTGGCAGCGAGCGCGCTCGAGCCTGCCGGCCGGCGCGGTCCTCGTCCTCGTCGGTGACGGCCCCTGGCGCGAGCGCCTGGCAGCGGACGCGTCCGATCACGTCCGCCTGGTCGGCGCGGTCACAGATCCCCGGGATTGGTACGCCGCCGCTGACCTCGTCGTCATGCCGTCCCGCTGGGAGGGGGCCGCGCTAGTCCCGCTCGAGGCGATGGCGATGGGACGCGCGGTCGTCGGGTCGGCCGTGGGTGGGTTCGGCGAGCTCGTGGAAGACGAGGAAGCCGCCCTCGTACCCGACGACGTCGATCTCCTTGCCGAGGCACTCGTTCGTTTCGCACGGGACGGAGACCGCCGACAGCGGCTCGCAGTGTCGGGGCGCGCTCACGTGCTGCAGAACCGGTCCGCCGACGAGAGCCTGCGAGCCACCACCGAGATCACCCTCACGGTTGCAGGCCAGGGGGCGCGCTCGTGACCTCGTTAGTGGTGTCGACGAGCATGACGGGCTCGCAAGGAGGGACCAGCCTGCGCGGCGGTTCCGGCGACCGACCGCGACGCGTGGCGTTCGGGAGCGCGGTCTGGATCGCCATCGTCGCGCTGACGCCCGTCGAGCGGACGATCTCGTTCTCCTTCGGTGGGCTGCCCGCACACGGCGTGCTGGTCGCCATCCTGGCGTGCGCCGCGTTCGGCCGGCTCGCACGACCGGCGTTTTCCTCCGTCTGGCCGGTTCTCGCCCTGCTCTCCCTGGCAGCAGGGCTGCTCACGGGCGCGGGCGTGAACCCGACCGCGAGCTTCTGGACCGGGGCCCGCTTCGCGATCATCATCGGGTTGGCTCCATTCGTGCTCGCGTTCTACGTTCGCGCTTCCCCGAGGTTTGCGATCCGGGCGACGTGGGCCTTCGTGGCGGTGCAGACCGTCTCAGCGCTCGCGGGATTCCTCCAGTTCGGTGGCGCCGCGGTCCTCGGCCAGGTCGCGCGAGGGGGTCGCGCGAACGGCCTCGCAGGGCACCCCAACATTCTTGGGCTCATGTCGTCGCTCGCATTGCTGGCGGTGCTGCGCTGGGTCATCGGCCGCAACAAGGGATGGCTGCCCGCGCTGGTCGTGCTGGTCCCGATCCACCTCGGCACGCTCGTGACGAGCGGCAGCCTGAGCGGCACCATGGCCTTGGTCGTCGGGCTCCCGGTCTTGCTCGTGGCGCAGCGGGCGGTCACACGGATCGTCTCGGCGGGTCTGCTGGTCGTGGCGATCGTCGTGCCGGTCGCGTCCGCCGGTGGCGCCAGCTTTGCGTTCCTCGGCGACCGCGTCAGCGAGCGCGTGTCAAGTGTGAGCGGCGTGGGCGATGACGCGACCGGGTCGCTGCTCGACAGGGAGCAGACGTACAACTACGCGATCGAGAGCATCCGGACGCACCCAGTCATCGGCCGGGGCCTCGACGGTGAGAGCTCGGGCACCTTCAACGGTGTCACGGTGGTCCACAACTACCCGCTGCGTGCGTGGTTCCAAGGCGGTGTCCTGCTCGCGGTCGTGGCGCTAGTCGTGTATTCGATGGGGGCGCTCGCCGTTGTCAACGGAATCGTCCAAGGCCGGTGGGCGCTTCCGGTCGCCGTCGTGGCCGCCATTCTCGTCTACGCGGGATCGGCCGCCTTCCTCGTCCAGTACCAGTACTGGATCCCCCTGCTGCTCGCATTCGCCGCCCTGCCGTCGTCGGTACGGAGGACGGGAGGCGCGGTGCGCGACCCTCGTTCGACGCCACCGGCTCTCCGGTCCAGCAATCAAGCGCCTGTCGTGACGAGCTCGCTCGTGCGGCCTGGCCGCCGACAGGGCTGACCGCCCGCACGTTTCACGTACACCTGCGCTGACCGCCGGTGCGCACTACGAGAGGATCGTCGTTGTCTCCTGTTCGGAATGTCGTCATGCCAGGTCGGATCCTCGACCGTCACGTCGGCGGGAACACGACCTACGCACGCGCCGTGCGAGCGGGCCTCGTCGAGCGCGGGATCGAGGTGTCGACGATGCGGTACAGCTCCCGGGCGGCGATCACGGCTGCCTGGGAGACGGTCGAGGGGTTGCGGAACCGGCCAGAGAGCACCGTCGTCCACTATGTCGCCGACACCGGGCCCTTGCTCGGCACACGGGCCCCTTCCGTCGTCACGGTGCACGGCGTCGCCAGCCGGTGGATCAGCAGCGCCCGCAACGCCCGGCAGGAGTCGGTCTGGCGGCGACGAGTCGCCCGGGCGATCGCGGGGACGGATCACGTCATCACCGTCTCCGAGTCGAGCGCCGACGACGTCGCGGCGATCTTCGGCATCGCACGGGACTCCCTGACCGTGATTCCGCACGGTGTGGACACCGCCTCGCTGAGGACGCCCGTCGGGCTGCCCGCGCACCTCGCGACGACCCTCCCGGAGGAGTTCCTTCTCTACGTCGGGAACATCGAGCCGCGAAAGAACCTCGTCGAGCTGGTGCGTGCGCACGCGGCCGACCCGAGCCTCCCCCCGCTGGTCGTGGCGGGCCGTCCAGCCTGGAACTCCGAGGACGCGATGCGCGCGATCGCCGACGCTCCTCGCGTGACCTACCTGGGCTTCGTCGCGGAGTCGGAGAAGGTCGCCCTGATCCAGGCCTGCACGGCGTTCGTCTTCCCGAGCCTCTATGAGGGCTTTGGGCTCCCGGTCCTCGAGGCGCTCGCAGCCGGCGCGCCGGTGATCACGTCCGACCGCGGCTCGCTGCCGGAGGTCGCCGGGCCGTCCCGGATGCTGACCAGCCTCGACGCGGACGGCATCGCCGCGGGAATCACCGACGCGCTCGGCGACGAGGCCTGGCTGGCAGCCTGCCGGCAGGAGGGTCCCATCTGGAGTGACAGCTTCAGCTGGGCGCGGTCGACCGACCGCCACATCGAGGTCTACGAACGGGTTCTGACGTCATGAAGGTCTTCGTCCTGCACGCCTACAGCGCGCTCAACGCCGGCGACGGGTTGCTCGTCGACGAGTGCCTCGACATCCTGCACGAAGCCTTCGGGTCGGACCTCGACCTGACCATAGCGGCGTCGGACACCGAGTCGTTCGCGTACACCGGCGCCCGCCTCCTGTGCTCGAAGCCGACACGCCGTGGCTACCAGCGCGCGTACCTGTCGGAGCTGTTCCGTCTGCGCGACTACGACATGGTGATTGCCGTGGGCGGTGGCTACCAGCGTGCCGGGCACCCGCTGGAGCTGGCGAAGGCCGGCCTCGTTCACGGGCCGCAGCTGCTCGCGGCCGCGGCTCGCGGCCGCGGCGTGGTGTACCTGCCGCAGAGCATCGGACCGCTGCGCTACGGCGTCTCGCTGCCCGTGCGCGCGGCCCTGGCCCGCATCGAGACGGTCTTCGTCCGCGATCCGCGCAGCCTGCACGAGCTCGAGCGCGCAGGGGTGGTCCGCGCTCCCGACATGGCGCTCCTGGGCGACGACTGGCGGTCCCGACCCGGTGCACCCGACGACGTCCCGGTGCTGTCGGTGCGTGCGGTGCGGGGGGCGGTGCCACCCGACGTCGTCGCGCTCGCCGCACGGCTGGGCACGTTCGACGGGTACGTGCAGAGCCAGACGGGCGGCAACGACGACACCGCACCGATGCACGGGCTGAACCCGCGGGAGGTGCTCCCGCGGGCGACCCTCATCGAGGACGTGGGCACGCCCCGCCGGGTGGTGGTAGCGATGCGGCTGCACGGCGCACTGATGGCGCTGCGTGCCGGGCACCTCGTGATCCACCTCGCGTACGAGCGCAAGGGCTACGGAGCGTTCCAGGACCTCGGTCTCGAGCAGTACGTGCACAACTCGTTCCGCTTCGACCCGGTGGTCGTCGAGAAGCAGGTGCGGTCGCTGCTGGACGACGAGGCCGCCCGCGCCGACTACGAGCAGGCCGTCACCGCGGCACGTGCGGGCTTCGGCGCCGAGCGGCAGGTCGTCGTGGACGCCGTCCGCCGAGCCGCCTCGGGTGTCGGGGCACCACGATGAGCGAGGCCAGCCTGTCGGTCATCATCCCCGCGTACCGGGCGGAGCGGACCATCGCCCGCGCCGTCGCCTCCGCCTTCGCCAGCGGGGCCGACGAGGTGATCGTCGTCGACGACGGCTCGGACGACTCGACCGGTGAGGCGGCCCGCGACGCAGGCGCGGTGTGCGTGCGCCAGGAGAACGGCGGTGCGAGCCGGGCGCGCGTCAACGGGTCCCGGCGGGCGAAGGGCACGTACCTCGTCTTCCTCGACTCCGACGACGAACTGGTGCCGGCCGGGGTGCGACGGTCGGTCGGGGTCCTCGCGGGGGATCCCGCGCTTGCCGTCGCGGCTGGCACCGTGATCGGGACCAGCGACGGTGTGCGGCGACGCCGGTTCCCGGTCCGGTACCGCCCGGTCACCACCCGCACTCTGCTGCAGCGCGGCTTCGGCCCGTGGCCACCCGCGGCGCAGGTGGTCCGGGCCGACGCGTTCCGTGCGTCGCAGGAGATCGACCCTGCCCCGCTGCACCCACGGTTCGCCGACGACTACGAGGCGCTGATCCGGTTGTCCATGGTGGGCGGTGTCGACGTGCGGGACGACCCGACCTGCGTTTACTCGATGGCTGGCGGGAAGTCCGTGCGGAACGCCCGGGCCGCGTTCGTCGCGAAGGAAGCCGTCCGAGCACACTATGCACAGCACCTCGACATCGGGATCACCCCGATGACGGAGGCGGAGATTTCGGCGGGTGCGCACGCACGGCTCGCGCGTGCGCACTCCCACTCCGGGGAGTGGGTCGGATGCGCGCTCGAGTGGGTCAAGTGCGCTGCCGCGAATCCCGTCGGCGGGTTCGGCAAGGTCGTCTCGCGAGTGCGTCGACAGATCGGATGGACATGACGGTGCGCGAGGTCGGCCTCTGGGCGACAGGTCAGGACGACAACATCGGCGACTCCCTGCTGCGGCGGGCGCTGGTCGAGGCCGTCGACGGCTCCGGTCGTCTCTCGGTCTTCGTCGGGCCGGCGAGCCCCGGCTTCGTCTCGGGGCTCGGCCTCCCTGACGGTGCCGTCCAGCACGCCTCGTTCGGTGCGTGGTACCGGGACACCCTCGCCGCCGTGTGGCGCTCGGGCGCCGTGCCCGTGCTGAACGCCGGCGAGGTTCCGGTGTCGCGCGGGGGTGCCGTCCGGGTCGGTGCCCTGTTCCCGCTGCTCGCCCTGAGCCGGCTGCGGGGCGCTGGCGGCGTGTGGGTCGGGGCGGGAGTGCCCGTGCAGCGCCGCGGGCTGCGGTGGGTGTACCGGCTCGCTGCTCGCCTCTGCCGGGTGGTGTCGTGGCGCGACGCCCGAACCGCGCTGACCATGGGCGGCGGAGACGTCGTCCCTGATCTCGGCTTTGCCCTCGGTACGTCCGTCGCCGCGTGGCCGGCAGACGACACCCGTGACGTCCTCGCGTTGTCGCTTCGGTTCGACCGGCCGCTGCCCGACGCCCGCTGGTTCGCTTGGATCGAGGAGTCGGCTGCGGCCCTCGGGCTTCGTCTCGTCGTCGTCAGCCAGGTGGCGCGTGACGACGGCCGCGGCGCCGAGATCGCCGCCCGGATCGAGGCCGACGTCGAGGTCGTGCCCTGGAGCTCTTCCGACCACCGCAAGCAGGAGGATCTCGTGCGCGAGGTGTACTCCCGCTCACGCCTCGTCGTGAGTGACCGGCTCCACGTGCTGGTCGTCGCGTGCACTGAGGGGGCCGTGCCGCTGGGCGCCGTCCCGAGCGGGACGGGGAAGGTGCGACGGCACTTCGACGCCGCGGGCATGCCGTGGGTCGGTGAGCACGACGGCGTCCCGGCATCCTCTCTGCCGCCGCTCGACGCGGCGCTGCTCGACGTGCGTTCCGTGGACACCCGGACCGCCGTCATCGCCGCCCGCAGGGCGCTTGCCGCCCAGCGAACCCTGCTGCGTGAGCTCCTCGATCCCGGTGGCCGCCGGTGAGCGAGCCGCTCGTCGCCGGCGACAGCCTTGGTCGCAGCGCGGCGACCGGAACGTCGTGGACGGTCCTCGGCCAGGGCGTCCGGACCATCGTGCTGCTCGTCTCGACCGTCGTCCTCGCCCGCCTGCTCGACCCCGACGACTTCGGCGTCATGGCGGTCGTCACCAGCGTCGTCGCGTTCGGCGAGCTGGTGTACGGGCTTGGTCTGACGACGGCGGCGGCACGCGAGGCGAACTTGTCGCGAGCGCAGCGGTCGAACCTGTTTTGGGTCAACACCGCCCTCGGCGTGGTGATGGCCGCCGTCGCCTACGGTCTCGCTGGGCCGCTGAGCGACCTGTTCGACATGCCGACCCTCCAGCCGGCGCTGATGGTCGTGTCCGGGACGTTCGTCGTCAACGGGCTCGCCGCGCAGTTCCGCGCGGAGATCAACCGGACGCTGCGGTTCCGTGCGCTGATGATCGTGGACACCGTGCCCACAGTCCTCGGGTTCACCGCGGCGCTCGCCGTGGCCACCACGCAGCGGACCATATGGGTCCTCGTCGCGCAGTACCTGGTGATCGCCCTGACCGGCTGCCTGCTCGCGGTGGTGCTGGCGCGATGGCTCCCGGGCCTGCCGTCCCGTGCCGCGAAGATCGGTGACCTGTTGCGGTACGGCATCGGCCTGTTCGGTACGCAGATCGTCGCGTACTTCACGCGCAACGTCGACAACTATGCAATTGGCTACGTCTGGGGCGCCGCACCGCTCGGCGTCTACAGCCGTGCCTACCAGCTGCTCATGGCCCCGATGAGCCAGATCTCCGCACCGCTCACCCGCGTCTATGTGCCCATCCTGTCCCGCGTCGCCTCCGACCTTGGGCGTCACCTGCGGTACGTGCGGCTGGTCGCGACGATCCCGGAAGTCCTCCTCGGCTCGCTCTACGCGATTGCAGCCGGGGCGGCGTCCCCGCTCATCCTGATCCTCTTCGGTGAACGATGGATGGAGATGGTGCCTGTCTTCCAGGCACTGGCGATCGGGGGGGTGTTCCGAGCGCTGAACCAGGTGACTTTTTGGGTGTTCCTGTCGCTAGGGGCCTCGACGCAGCAGTTCCGGTTCTACCTGTGGTCCCAGCCGCTGGTTGCGGTGATCATGCTTGCCGGGCTGCCTTGGGGCATCGTCGGTGTGGCGGTCGGGCACTCAGTCGGGTATGCGCTGAACTGGCTGCTGAGCCTCTCGCAGGTCCGCCGGTCCACCGGCTTCGACTCCGGGGCGCTGCTGCGCGACGGCCTTTGGAGCGTGGCAATCTTCGCCACTCCGCTCGGTGCTCTCGCGTTCGGCGCCTCGATTCTGCTCGTGTCGCCGTGGTCAGCCCTGCTGGTGACCGCGGGAGTCTGCGCGGGCTACATCGCCGTCGTCGTCCTCACGCTGCCGTTCGGCAAGCGGGTCCTCGGCGACGCGCGCCGGGCCGTCGCCGAAGTACGCGGACGGTCGGCATGACGCGCGCCGACGGGCGAGCACCCGCAGCATGCCGAGGCCGACTACCGCGCCGAGAGTGTTCAGCACGACGTCCTGCACCGTCGCGACGCGCGAGGCCAGGAAGAGGAGCTGGTTCAGCTCGATCGCTGCCGACGTCGTGGTCGCCAGGGCGACCACGACCCACGCCCGGCGGACCAGCAGGCCCACCAGGACACCGAACGGCACGAACATGACGACATTCGCGACGGCCTCGAGGACTGGATACGTCAGTGGGACGCCGTGCTCGACGAGCCAGGCCAGCACGCCGCGTACGACGGCGAATGTGGCATCCGATGCCGGCTCTGGGGACAGTGTGATCCGGGCGACGACCGCGAGGTAGGCGGCGAGCGCGACGCTCGCGCTGACGCGCTGTCGCCGGGTTCTCGCCACAGGAGACAGGGTAGTTGACGGTAAAACGCAGGCGTTTCGCGTTGTTAGAGTTTCATGGCACGCATTTCTCAGGGGGATTCTTAGATGACGGCTACCGATCAGTCGGTCGCGCCGGCACGACGTGCGAACCGCGACATCCGGATCGACACGCTGCGCGGCGTCGCATGCCTTCTGCTCGTCTCCATGCACGTCATCGGTCACAACAGCACGGCCGGCATCCGCGTGGACGACGACTCCGCCTACCGCTGGTTCGCCGATTCGTTCATGTACCTGCGGATGCCCCTGTTCAGCGTGCTGGCCGGGTTCGTGTACGGGTGGCGCCCTCTGCGCGCCCGCAGCGCCTACCGCGGGTTCATGGGGAAGAAGGCACGACGCCTGCTGATCCCGTACCTCGTGTTCGTCCCACTCATCGGGCTGGCGCAGAGCATCGTCCCGGACGCAAACAACCCCACCCAGCTGGCCCCGTGGGAGTGGCTGGTCTACTCCCTCAGCCCTTACTGGTTCCTGATCGCCACATTCTGGGTGTTCGCCGTCATCGCGTGGGTGGACACACGCGGGTGGCTGGACGACCTGCGGGTCGTTATCACCGCGATCGTCGTCGTCGGCCTCGTCGACGTCGTCGTTCCTGCCCAGGACCGCTCCTACGAGTTCCTCAGCCTGCGGTCCGCGCTCTTCCTGTCCACCTTCTTCCTGACAGGCCTAGCCGCGGCCCGGTTCAACTGGTCACGTGCGCGCGCGCGGTGGAAGTGGCTCGTCGGTATCGCCGCACTAATGCTCTTCGGGCTGACACAGTTGGGTCTGTTCGGTGTCATCCCTCGCGTCCACAACAGGAACGAGATCATCGGCACGGCGCTTGGTGTCCTCGGCTGCCTCGCCCTCCTGTCTCTCAACATGCGCAGCAGCCTGCTGGCCCGCATCGGTGCCTACTCGGCCGGCATCTTCCTCGTCCACTCCTTCGTCATCGCGGGGGTGCGCGCGGTGCTGCGACGGTCGGGTGTCGAGTCCATCGAAGTGCTCTTCGCCGCGGGCCTGATGTTCGGCATCGTCGGATCCATCGCGATCATCATGGTTCTCAGGAAGGTGGCGCCCGGCCGTCTGATCCTGGGTGAAAGTGCCAGACGGCCAGCCCGGGAGGCTGTTCGCGCTCTGTAGGCTCGCCACGACGAACGACCGAGCGATCGCCTCAGGTCCGTACCACCCCCACTGGAGATCCCGTGCGCCTGTCTGTCATCGGTTGTGGCTACCTCGGTGCCGTCCACGCGGCGAGCATGGCCCACCTCGGCCACGAGGTAATCGGGATCGATGTCGACCGCCGCAAGATTGAGGCGTTGCGCGCCGGGCGGGCACCGTTCTACGAGCCAGGGCTGCCCGAGCTGCTCACCGAGGTCGGCGCCACGGGCCGATTGACGTTCAGCGACGACATGGCGGACGCCGCCGGTGCGGACGTTCACTTCATCTGCGTGGGCACCCCGCAGGTGCACGGGGAGTTCCGCGCCGATCTCACGTACGTGAACTCCGCGGTGGCGTCGCTGCGGCCGTACCTGCGGTCCGGGGACGTCGTGGCGGGCAAGTCCACCGTTCCCGTCGGGACGGCAGAAGCCATCGCCGAGGCGCTGCGCGACACCGGTGCGGTGGTCGCGTGGAACCCTGAGTTCCTGCGCGAGGGGTTCGCGGTCGCGGACACACTGCACCCGGACCGCCTCGTTTACGGTCTGCCGACGGACGGCGACGGCGAGCCGACCGCCGAGGGCAGCAAGGCTCGCGCGGTGCTTGACGAGGTCTACGCGACACCGCTGTCCGAGGACATCCCGCTGGTCGTCACCGACTACGCGACAGCCCAGCTGGTGAAGGTCGCGGCCAACTCGTTCCTCGCCACGAAGATCTCGTTCATCAACGCGATGGCCGAGCTCTGCGAAGCGACGGGTGCGGACGTGACGCGGCTAGCGGACGCCATCGGATACGACGCTCGCATCGGTCGGCGGTTCCTCAACGCGGGACTGGGCTTCGGCGGCGGGTGTCTACCCAAGGACATCCGGGCGTTCATGGCGCGCGCCGGTGAGCTTGGTGTGAGCGACGCCTTGTCGTTCCTGCGCGAGGTTGACTCGATCAACATGCGGCGGCGCGTTCGCATGGTGGACTTGGCACGCGAGGTGTGCGACGGATCCATCGTCGGCAAGCGCATCGCGGTGCTCGGGGCGGCGTTCAAGCCGGACTCCGACGACGTGCGGGATTCCCCGGCGCTCTCGGTGGCGGCACAGATGCAGCTGCAGGGCGCGCACGTCACCGTGACGGACCCGCAGGCGGTCGACAACGCCCGCGCCAAGTGGCCGGACCTACGGTTCGCGGCCACGGCCCTCGAAGCCGCGCAGGACGCTGATGTGGTCCTGCTGGCCACGGAGTGGTCGGAGTATCGCGAGCTGGAGCCCGACGCCCTTGCGGGGGTCGTGGCGCACACGCGGATCCTCGATGGTCGCAACGTCCTCGAGCCGGCCCGGTGGCGGGCGGCCGGCTGGACTTACCGGGCGCTGGGTCGTCCCTGATCGTGCCGCGTGGAGCCCGCCTCGGGTGGTGGCTGCTCGGTGCCGGTCTTGTCATCGGGGCCGTGGCGGTGTTCCTGGTGGTGCGGCCGGCGGGCGAGGTCGAGCACGCGTGGTCGCCCGACGGTGTCGCCGCAGAGGAGTACGCGGCCGCTCTGGTCGACGCGACGAACGCCGCCCGGTCGGAGGAAGGCCTCGCCCCGCTCACCGTGTCGGACTGCGCCACGGCCGAGGCGCTCGCGCGGGCGACCGCGCTCGCCGGTGGCAAGGACCTCGAACACGAATCCCTGAGCCCTGTTATCGAGGCGTGCCCGCCGTCGTCATCGGCTGCGGAGAACCTCGCGCGCGCCGCGGCACCCCCGCTGGACGTGGTGGACGCGTGGCTCGGATCCGCGGGCCACCGGGCCAACCTGCTCGACCCGTCGGTGCGGGAGGTCGGCATCGGGTGCCTGGTCGACGAGGACGAGATGCTCTGCTCCCAGGTGTTCCTCGGCGAGTGACGAATCAGGCAACAGGCGAGCCGGAGATCTCGGACGCGGTGCGCCCGCGCCGGCTCCGCGCCCGCCGGACGGCGGCGACCAGACCGAGGCCGACGGCCGCGCCGACCGTGTTGGCGAGCACGTCCCAGCCCGACGCGGTACGGTGCGGCAGCGCGACCGCCTGGACCAGTTCGACCGTGATCGACAGCGCGGCCGAGACGGCCAGCACCGCCCACCAGCGTCGTGGGCCGAGGACCACGACCCCGAGCGCGCCGAGTGGCACGAACAGCGCGATGTTGGCGAGGAACTCCATCAGCCCGTAGTCGACTTGGGACGGGACGCCGCGTTCGTGGAGCGCGGCGATTGCGTGGTATGTCACGCCACCGGACACGCGCTGCAGCGGCCACGGGCTCAGCACGATCACGAGGGCCGCCACGCAGCACACGGCGAGCAGGGCAACGACCCAGCGACGTAGCTGCCTCCTCATGCGCTCCACGGTACGTTGCCGGGTCGCGCGGGATGGTCGATCGTCGGCAAGTCATTACGCAAAGTAATGATGTAGAGTAAATACATGCCCTCCTCCCGTGACCTCGCCGGCGAGCTCCGCATCGCCATCGGCCGGGCCTCACGACGGATCCGGGCGGAGCGGGGCGAGGCCGGCCTGACGGACCCGCAGTTCGTGGTGCTCGCCTGGCTCACCAAGGAGGGCCCGCTGACGCCGGGCCAGCTGGCCGAGCGGGAACGGATCCAGCCGCCGTCGATGACCCGCACGGTCAACGGCCTGCTGGAGCTGGGGCTGGTCGCCAAGGCGGAGCACCCGACCGACGGCCGCCAGGTGGTCGTGAGCCTCACGGATGCCGGCGCGGAAGAGGTGACGGAGACCCGCCGCCGACGCGACGCGTGGCTGGCGGAGCGCCTCACCCAGATGACCAAGGACGAGCGCACGCTGCTCGTCGACGCCGCCGAGCTCCTGCGGAGGATCGCCGCTTCATGAGTCCCACGTTCTCCTCGCTGAAGTTCCGGAACTACCGGCTGTGGTTCGCCGGGGCGCTGGTGGCGAACGTGGGCACCTGGATGCAGCGCGTCGCCCAGGACTGGCTGGTCCTGACCGAGCTGACCGACGAGTCGGGGGTGGCGGTCGGCATCACGACGGCCCTGCAGTTCGCGCCGGTGCTGCTGCTGTCGCCGTACGCGGGTCTGCTGGCGGACCGGGTGGACCGGCGCAAGCTGCTGATCGCGACGCAGGTGGGTCAGGGGGTGCTCGCGGCCGGGCTGGGTGTCCTGGTGCTGAGCGGGCACGCGCAGCTGTGGCAGGTGTACCTGTTCGCGCTGGTCCTCGGGTGCGTCACCGCGATCGACGGGCCGGTGCGGCAGACGTTCGTGGCGGAGCTGGTGCCGCAGAGCAAGCTGTCGAACGCGGTGGGCCTGAACAGCGCGTCGTTCAATGCTGCCCGGCTCATCGGGCCGGGCGTCGCGGGTCTGCTGATCGCCGCGGTCGGCACCGGGTGGGTGTTCCTCATCAACGCGGTGACGTTCGCGGCGACGATCTTCTCGCTCACGCGGATGCGGAAGTCCGAGCTGAGCCCGATGCCGACGACGCCGCGTGCCAAGGGGCAGCTGCGCGAGGGCATCGCCTACGTGCGCCGGCGCAGCGACATCCTGGTGATCATGGTCGTCGTCGGTGTGGTGTCGACGTTCGGCCTGAACTTCCAGCTGACCAGCGCCATGATGGCGCGCAGCGAGTTCGGCATGGGTGCGGGGGAGTACGGGATCCTCGGCTCGGTGCTGGCCATCGGTTCCCTGACGGGGGCGCTGCTGGCGGCCCGGCGGGAGCGGCCCCGGGTGCGACTGGTCATCGGCGCCGCGTTCGCGTTCGGCGTCGCGACGGGCGTGATGGCCCTCATGCCGACGTACCTGACGTTCGCGATCGCCTGCATCCCCGTCGGGCTGGCCTCGCTGACGATGATGACGGCCGCCAACGCCACCATCCAGCTGAGCACCGACCCCGCCGTACGGGGGCGGGTGATGGCGTTGTACATGATGGTGTTCCTCGGCGCGACGCCCATCGGGTCGCCGATCGTCGGCTGGATCGGCGAGACGTTCGGGGCGCGCTGGGCCATCGGCGTCGGGTCGATCTCCGCGCTGCTCGTCGCGACGGGCGCGGCGCTGTGGGCGTGGAAGAAGTGGGACGTCACGGTGCGGTACCACGTGCGCTCGCGGCCCCACCTCGAGGTGCTGTACCCGGCGCCGCACGAGGAGCGCGCGCAGACGGCCGCCCGGCTGGGTGCGCAGGAGGCGGCGGACCGCCAGACCGCGGCCTGACGGCCGACCGGGTGGATGCCCGGGTGAATTGCCTCGTGGTGGTGCCGTCCGGGATGTCCGGGATGTCACGCTCTGGGGGTGAGCGCCTCCGTCGACGACCCCCGTGCGCCCGAGGTCAGTTCGCCCGACGACGACCCGGCGCCCGCCCAGCGGTCACCCCGCCGTGTCACCGCGCGACGCGTCGCGTTCGGCCTGCTGGCCGTCCTGGTCCTGGTGCTGGTCGCCGCCGGGTGGCTGGCCTTCCGCGGGTACCAGGCGGGGACCGCGCTGCTGTCCGCGAAGGACTCGGTGGAGGAGCTGCAGGCCGACGTCGCCGCGGGGGACACCGACCAGCTCGAGGCGCGCGTCCCGGACCTGCGGGCGGACCTCTCGACGGCGCGCACCGCGACCGCGGACCCGCTCTGGCGGGTCGCGGAGCACCTGCCGTGGGCGGGACCGAGCCTCGAGGCGGTCCGCGTGGTCACGGTGTCCCTCGACGACGTCGTGCGCGACGCGCTGCCGGCGCTCCAGCAGGTCGACGACGTCCTGGCGTCGCGCCAGGCACCGGGTGCCGACGGTCGCATCGACCTGGCGCCGCTGCTCGCGGCGGCACCGGACATCGTCTCGGCCGCGGAGGGCGCGCACCGGGCGCAGGCAGCGGTGGCCGCGATCGACACCGGGGCCCTGGTCCCGCAGCTGGTCGGCCCCGTCGAGCAGCTGCAGGACGGGATGGCCCAGGTCGCCGGCGCCCTCGACGCCGGCGCCCAGGTGGCCACGCTGCTGCCGCCGATGCTCGGCGCCGACGGCCCGCGGACGTACCTGCTGGTCTCCCTGAACTCCGCGGAGCTGCGCAGCGCCGGGGGGATCGTCGGCGCGTTCGCGGTGCTGCACGCGGAGGACGGGGGCATCTCGCTGACGGACCAGCGCTCGACCATCGACCTGAAGGGCATCGACGCCCCGATCCTGCCGCTCACGGACGAGGAGCTGGCCCTCGACACCGACCGGCTGGGTCGCTGGGTGCAGGACGCGGTGATCACCCCCGACTTCCCGCGCAGCGCGCAGCTGCTCGCGGCCCGCTGGGCGCAGGACATGGGGCAGACGGTCGACGGCGTGATCGCCGCCGACCCGGTGGGCGCCCGGTACGTGCTGGACGCCACGGGTCCGGTGACGGGGCCGGGCGGCGCCACGATCACGGCCGACGACCTGCTCCAGGTCCTGCTGCGCGACGCCTACCGCGACATCGCCGACCCCGCGGCCGCGGACGCGTTCTACGCGGGTGTGGCGGTCTCCATCTTCCGCGCGGTCGGCGCGGGGCAGGGGGACCAGCAGGACCTCGTCACCGCGCTCGCCCGGGCCGGGAGCGAGGGCCGGATCCGGCTCTGGTCCGCGCACCCCGACGAGCAGGCCACGCTCGTGGGCACGACGATCGGCGCGGCGTTCCTCTCCGGTGACGTCCCCGACGCCGTCGGGGTGTTCCTCAACGACGGGACCGCGGGCAAGCTCGGCTACTACCTGACGACGAGCGTGACGGTCGAGGACCTGCGGTGCAGCGGCCCCGACCCGTCGGCGACCGTCCGCCTCGACCTGTCCTACGACCCGCCCGACGACCTGTCTCCGCTGCCGGTCTACGTGACCGGCACGGCGGGCCTGCCCGTCGGCGTGCTGTCGACCAACATCACCGTGTACGCACCGGTCGGGTCCCCGCTGCAGGACCTGCGTCTCGACGACGGGTACGTCGGGGGGACGCTCGCGACGACGGCCGGCCGCGAGGTGGAGGTGGTGACCTCGCGCCTGGAGCCCGGCGCCTCGGAGACCTACCGCGTCGCGGTTCCCGTGCGGGACGGGGCGGTCACCGTCTGGACCACCCCCACGCTCACGAGCCCCGGATTCGTCACGGCCTCCTGCTGAGGCAAACGGGTGAAACGGACAGATCAGACGAAATCACCCGTCCGTTCGCACGGATCCGGTCGCTCGCCGGGGAACAATGGGCGAAATGTCCAATTCCTAGACGAGGCGATCCCATCATGGCCAGACTCCTCCGCGGCGCCGTCGTCGCGTTCATCGCGGTTCTCGTGGGCCTCGGTGGCGCACTGCCCTCCCAGGCCCTCGTCGCACCGACGCCCAGCCCCTCCGACGACACGACGTCGTGCATCGTGCCCGACGGCTACCCGGTGCCGCCGTCGTGCACGCTGAACGTGCAGATCCTCACGCCGATCTGCGACAACGAGGTGCCGAAGCTCCAGTACAAGGTCGTCGCCCAGGGCACGCCGAACACGACGGTCACCGTCACGTTCATCAACCCGACCGGGCCGGACGTCGTGTACGCCGACCTCCCGCTCCAGGGCACCGTCAACTGGCCGGGCGCGGTCCAGGACTCGACCGGTCGTGGCATCGACTGGCCGGGCTGGACGCAGCTGGCCGACGGCTCCTGGGTCGAGGGCGACGAGTTCGACTGGGTCCGCCCCAGCGTCGACGTGAACTTCCAGGTCAACCCGGAGGACACCGTCACCGTCGGCTACCCGCCGTCGAGCCCCAACTGCAACACGAACCCCCCGGGCAAGCAGGTCCTGGCCAGCCAGGTCCTCTCGTCCAACCCGACCTCGGCCGTGCTCTCTGCGACCGGTTCTGACGTCGGCCCGCTGGCTGCCGTCGGCGCCGGGCTCCTCGTCGTCGGCGCTCTGACCGTCGCGCTGGTGGCGGTCGCCCGCCGCCGTCGCACGGCCTCCTGAGCGACCGCTCCGACGACAGACGCCCGCCTCCCGTGCTGACCACGGGGGGCGGGCGTCCGTCATGTCCGGGGCCGGCGCGGCTCTCAGGCCAGCTGGTCCACCACGTGGTCGATGCAGGCGGTGAGCGCGAGGACGTCGTCCGGCTCGACCGCGGGGTACATGGCGACCCGGAGCTGGTTGCGGCCGAGCTTGCGGTAGGGCTCCACGTCGACGACCCCGTGGGCGCGCAGCACGCGGGTGACGGTGGCCGCCTCGATCTCCGGGTCGAGGTCGATGGTGCCGACGACGTCCGAGCGCAGCGCCGGGTCCGTGACGAACGGCGTCGCCCAGTCCCGCGACTCCGCCCAGCCGTACAGGTGGCCCGCCGACGTCGCGGTGCGCTGCGCGGCCCAGGGCAGCCCGCCGTTGCCGAGGATCCAGTCCACCTGCTCGGCCAGCAGGAACAGGGTCGCGATGGC
Source organism: Cellulomonas xylanilytica (assembly GCF_007989805.1). Classification (GTDB taxonomy): domain Bacteria; phylum Actinomycetota; class Actinomycetes; order Actinomycetales; family Cellulomonadaceae; genus Cellulomonas; species Cellulomonas xylanilytica. The sequence goes on along the minus strand of NZ_BJUB01000005.1, from coordinate 252,398 downwards.
CGGCGTGTTCAGCGTCTGGTCCAGCCGTGAGTTGGTCAGGGCCGTCGTGAACGACAGCGACTCCGGGACCCAGCGCCCGCTCGACTCGACCCGGGCAGCGCGCTCGACGGCCGCGGGGGAGACGGCGGCGAGCCAGAGGCCGCCGTCGGACGCGAACGACTTCTGCGGCGCGAAGTAGTAGACGTCGGTCTGCGCGACGTCGACGGCGAGCCCGCCGGCGCCCGACGTGCCGTCGACGAGCACCAGCGCGCCCTGCTCGCGTGAACCGGCGACGCGGCGGACGGGTGCGACCACGCCGGTCGACGTCTCGTTGTGCGGCCAGGCGTACGTGTCGACGCCGTCCGCGAGGCCCGGCACCGCCACGCCGCCGGGTGCTGCGGAGGTGATGACGGGCTCGCCGACGAACGGCGCCCGCGTCGCGGCGGCGGCGAACTTGGCGCCGAACTCGCCGAACGTGCCGAAGGCCGCCCGGTCCTCGACCAGGCAGAGCGTCGCGACGTCCCAGAAGAGGGTCGAGCCGCCGTTGCCCAGGACGATCTCGTACCCGTCGGGCAGCCCGAGCAGCGTGGCCAGGCCGGTGCGCACCCGGCCGACGAGGCCGCGGACCGGCGCCTGCCGGTGCGACGTGCCCAGCAGCGCGGCGGCGGGGCCGGCCAGGGCGTCGACCTGGGCCCGCCGGATCTTGGAGGGACCGGAGCCGAACCGGCCGTCCGCGGGCAGCAGGTGCGCGGGGATCGTGATCTCGTGAGCAGCGGGCACGAGGCCGAGGATAGGCGGTGCGGGGCCACCGCTGTCCGTGCGACCAACTAACCTGTGCACAGCGTGGCGGCCCGCCCCTCGAGCGGGTGCCGCGCGACGATGACGCGACGCGGGAGGCCAAGCAGTGAGCGACCTGATCGACACGACGGAGATGTACCTCAAGACGATCTACGAGCTCACCGAGGAAGGCATCACCCCCCTGCGCGCCCGGATCGCGGAGCGGCTCGGGCACTCAGGCCCCACGGTGTCCCAGACGGTCGCCCGCATGGAGCGCAACGGTCTGGTCGTCGTCACCGGCGACCGCCACCTCGAGCTCACCGCGGTCGGCGAGGGCAAGGCCGTGCGTGTCATGCGCAAGCACCGGCTGGCCGAGCGCCTGCTCACCGACGTCATCGGCCTCGAGTGGCCGTACGTGCACGAGGAGGCCTGCCGCTGGGAGCACGTCATGAGCGAGCGGGTGGAGAAGCGCCTGGCGTCGCTGCTGGACCACCCGCACTTCGACCCCTACGGCAACCCGATCCCCGGGCTGAGCGAGATCGGCGAGGAGACGACGCGGGAGACGTTCCTCGACGGCGTCACGTCCCTGGTCGCCTACCGCGGCGAGATCGTGGCCGACGGCTCCGAGCGCGCCGTGGTCGCCCGGATCGCGGAGCCCCTGCAGGTGGACGTCGAGCTGCTGACGCGGCTGGCGGAGGCGGGCGTGCTGCCCCACCAGGAGATCGCGATCGAGCGCAGCCTCGGCACGGTGACGGTCTCGCGACCGGGCTCCGAGTCGCTGCTGGACCTGCCGGACGACGTGGCCCGGCACATCTTCGTCGGCACGCGCTAGGCCCGCAGGAGCCTGCCACGAGCCTGGCAGGAGCCCGTCTGTGAGCCGCCTGGGAGCGCCCTGAGCCGTCGGCCGTGATCTTTGCCATGACCGGCTCAGGCCGCCTGTGCGCGCGCTCCCACACCCATGACCGGCGTCTTTGCAGGTCACCTCGGCGATCCGTCGGAGGCTCCAGGACGGCTGTCCGACAAGAACCAAATCTCTCGTGACCAGAACGTGACAATGGCCGTGAGGGTCCTGTACGTTCGACCTGCTTCCCCGGAACCCTCCTCCAGAGAAGCCCTCGAGCGGAACGCCTAACCCTGCCGCCGCCCCGAGGTCCGCACTGACCGCCGGCAGGGGCGGGGGACCCAATTGCGGGCACCGGAAGTTCGGTGTCCTTGGGGTGAAGCCGGAGAACCGATCTCGATCGGGGACACGGCCGGGTGTTCTCCCACCCGAACCCGACAGCTGACCTCGTAGGCATCAGGAGAGGCAACGCGTGACCGTGAGCACCACTCGCGCCCGCCATCGTGCGGCGCGCCGTCCTTCGACGCCACTGACCGAGCTCGCTTCGGCCGCCTCGGACCAGATGGGAACCGTCGGACGCCGGACTGCTGTCGTCGTCGGGACGTCGGGACTTGTCGTCTCGATGCTCGGCTCGTCCGCCAGCGCAGCCACCGGTGGTGACGCCGGTGCCCTTCCTGCCGTGGACACCGCCGCGCTGACCGCGTCGGCGCGCGCCGTCCTCAACACCTCCCCGGTCGTGACCGCTCCGGTCGACGCCGCGTGGACCTTCGACGCTCCCGTCGTCACGGCGGAGACGCCCCCGCCCCCGCCGCCGCCCGTTCGCGCGGCCACCACGTCGCGCAGCGCGGCACGCGCCGCCGTCGCCACCGCGGCCCCCGCCGAGGCGACCAGCGCCGCGGTACCGCAGTCGGTTGCCGGCAACGCGGTCCTGGAGATCGCCGCCCGCTACGTCGGCACGCCGTACGTGTCCGGTGGCTCCTCGCCCGACGGCTTCGACTGCTCGGGCTTCGTCTCCTACGTCTACGCGCAGCTCGGCATCGACCTGCCGCGCACGTCGAGCGGGATCAAGGCCGCGGGCACCGTCGTCTCGCGGGCGGACGCCCAGCCTGGAGACCTCATCTGGAGCCCCGGCCACATCTCGATCTACGCCGGTGGCAACGAGCAGATCGACTCGCCCCGCCCGGGCAAGACGGTCCAGTTCCGCGCGATCTGGCAGAGCTCTCCCGTCTTCATCCGGATCGGCTGACCCCAGCCCTCCGACCACGAGGCCTCGACGACACCAGTCGTCGGGGCCTCGTCGCATCCCGGCACCGCGTGCGGCCTCTGCAGGGGGCGGCGCGTACTCTGGCCGTGCACCACGCTGTTGCTTCGCTTCGCCGGGCCGGCAGCCAGCCGGTCCGACCCCCGAGGTCGGGAGAACGCCGTGCTCATGAATGCGTCGAAGCTGTCCACCGAGGCCGTCGGTGGGGCAGTGCCCGAGGTCGGCTCACCAGGGCTGATCGCGTCCGGAGCACGCACCCTGCTGCTCAACGCCAGCATGGAGCCCCTGTGCATCGTGAGCCTGCGGCGTGCCGTGGTGCTCGTGATGACCGGCAAGGCGACCGTGCTCGAGACCGACGGCCGCGTGCTGCACTCCGAGCACGTCGCCGTGCCCCTGCCGGTCGTCCTGTGCCTCACGCGCTACGTCCACGTCCCCGTGCGGCGGCCGGTGCCCCCCACGCGGCGCACCGTCCTGCAGCGGGACGACCACCGGTGCGCGTACTGCGGGGGCGGGGCGGACACGGTCGACCACGTCCACCCGCGGTCGCGCGGGGGGCGGCACGAGTGGACCAACGTCGTCGCGGCCTGCGTGCGGTGCAACCACCGCAAGGCGGACCGGCTGCTGCACGAGATCGGCTGGGAGCTCGCGTTCGTCCCCCGGGCGCCGCGGTGGTCGGTGGCGTTCGGGACCACGTCGGTGCGCTCCGAGCCGTTGTGGTCCCAGTACGTGGTTGCCTGAGTCTCGCTTTCGTCAAGCGTCCACCAACGTATGGCATCATTCCGGGAACTCGAGGGCGCATCTGCGCTCCAGAGGAGGACACTGGGACGAGCGCACGGCGGGCTCGGTACGAGCACGGAGGCTCCGGATGACGCGTGACGATGTGGTCCTCGTCGGGGTGGACGGGTCAGCGGCGAGCCTGCACGCGCTCGACTGGGCCGCGGCTCAGGCGCGTACCCACGGGTGGGCGGTCCGGCTCGTCTGCAGCTACTCGCTGCCGTCGTTCACGGCAGCCTCGCTCGACGGCGGGTACGCCGCGCTGGACGACACGGCGATCCAGGAGGGCGCCAAGGCCGTGCTCGCCGAGGCGACGCAGCGGGTGTCCTCGATGGGCGTCCCGGTCAGTGCCAAGGTGCTGACCGGCGACGCCGCGGGGGTCCTCGTCGAGATGTCGCACACCGTCCGGCTCGCGGTCGTCGGGACGCGGGGGCGCGGCGGGTTCGCGGACCGGCTGCTCGGGACGGTGTCGTCGGCCCTGCCGGCGCACGCGTACTGCCCGACGGTCGTCGTCCCCCTGCGGGAGGCCGGCAAGACGCTGCCTGACGACGCGCCGATCCCCGCCCCGCGCCCGGTGAAGCGGATCGTCGTGGGGGTCGACGGCTCCCCGCAGGCAGAGCACGCGCTGCGCTACGCGATCGGTGAGGCGCAGGCCTGGGGTGCGGAGCTGACCACGGTCGCGGGCGTCCCTGTGGGCTCGATGTCCGGCGTCCTCGCGTGGTTGCCGGCGGCCGTCGACCACGAGCAGGTGCTGCGGGACGTCACCGAGGGCCTGAACGTCGTCGTGGACCGCGCGCTGGCGGACGTGCCGGACCTGACCGTGCGGCGCATCGCGCTCGACGGGACGGGCGCGGAGCTGCTCACCGAGTTCTCCGTCGCGACCGACCTGATCGTCGTCGGGTCCCGCGGCCGGGGCGGCTTCGCGGGACTGCTGCTGGGCTCCACGAGCCAGGCGGTCCTGCACCACTCCGACTGCCCGGTCATGGTGGTCACCAACCGGTGCGCGACCGCGGAGAGCATCGCCGGCTGAGCGCTCAGCCCTCCGGAGCCGGCGGGACGTCCGGGCGGCGGACCAGGGCCGAGAGCACCACGGTCGAGCGGGTGCGGGCGACGAACGGCTCCGCGGCGAGCCGCTCGACCACCCGTTCCAGGTGCCGCATGTCCCGCGCACGCACCTGCACCATGAGGTCGACGTCCCCGGTCACGGTGCTCGCCGCCACGACCTCGGGATAGTGCTCGACCGCCGAGCGCATCGTGGCGGGGCTGGTGGAGCCCTGGCAGAACAGCTCGACGAAGGCCTCGGTCTGCCAGCCCATCGCGGCCGGGTCGAGCCGGACGGTGAACCCGCGGATGACCCCGCGCTCCCGGAGGCGGTCGACCCGACGCTTCACGGCCGGCGCGGAGAGCGACACGTGCTCCCCGACCTGGGCGAACGTCGCCCGGGCATCGAGCGCGAGCACGCGCAGGATCGCGGTGTCGAGGGCGTCGAGCCCGGAGTCGTCGGTCACGTCCCTCATCATCGCGGACCGTCGGGGCGCGACGCGCCCGACATGCCTCCCGATTGGTGTGGTCATCGAAACGATGACAATGTGCACGCACTAGGCCGAAAGGGTGATTCAACAAAAGCGGCAACTTGCCTCAAGGCGGACGCCGCGCGTGCCGACATCAGGGGAGGCCCCAGGAAGCGGGGTCTGATGAGGGGGAGGCGACGTGGTCAAGGAGACCGAGAAGCGGCTTGATGTTGTCCCGAGCCAACGGCCGTCGGTGATCAGTGCACCGACACCGGTGATCGCGGACCCACCGGCAGTCGCCGACGTCCCACAGCCACACTCGCCACCGTCGCCGCTCGTCGAGCCGCAGCCTGCGCCCGCCCCCGTCGCAGCTCGACCGGGTGGCGCCCGTCGCGCGGTCTGGGTGGGGCTGGCCGCCGGGGTCGTGCTCGCCGTCGCGGCCGGTGGAGGCGTCTACACCGCCGACCAGCGTGCCCAGCGGGCCGAGGCCGAGGCGCTCGCCGCCGGGCTGCGCGTGGACGAGCACCTGCTCGCCGCGTCGCAGGACGCCGCCGCCGAGCGCAGCACCGACGTCGCCGTCGCCCAGGCGGCGTACCTGAGCACCCGCACCGACGCGGCGACCGCGGCACAGGCCGCCGTCGACCGCGCGAACGCCACCCTCGCTGCCGTCCCGAACGCGGGCGACGCGCCCCGGGCAGCCCTCGCCGGCGCGTCCGGTGCGGTGGGCACCGCGCTGGCGGCCCCCGGTGTCAGCGCCCGGTCGTTGCGCACGCTCACGACTGGCGTCGCCGGGCCCGAGCAGGCCGCGATCGACGCGCAGGCCGCGTGGCAGGCAGCCGAGGACGCGCGGATCGCCGCCGAGCAGGCCGCCGCCGCGCAGGCCGCTGCTGCCGCTGCTGCTGCTGCCAAGCGCTCCTCCGGGAGCGCCCCGAGCCGGACCACCGCCCGGCCCGCCTCGCCCAGCTCGTCCGGTGGTGGCGCGCCCGCCCCGTCGACCGGTGGCGGGGTCCCGGCCGGCGGGAAGGTCTGCAGCGGGTCCGGGGGATCCGGCGCGGGGGAGTCGAGCATCTCCGCGATCGGGTCGGCGATCAACGCCTACCGGTCGTCGCTCGGGCTCCCCGAGCTGTCCGTCTCGCGCAGCGGGGGCCTGGTGTCGCACGCGATCGACATGGCCAACTCCGGCGGCATCTGGCACTCCGGTGGGGACAACATCGTGGCCTGCGTGAGCAACGGCTCGGCGTCCTCGATGGTGTCCGCGTGGTCGCAGTCCGCCGGGCACGACGCCCAGATGCGCCGCACCGACGTGTCCAGCATGTCCGTCGGCGGCGCGAGCCTGAACGGCTGGCTGTTCGGCGCCGTCCGCTTCAGCTGACACCACCCCGACGTCCGCATTCGAGGAGGCTCAGGCCCTCACGAGTGCGGACGTCGTGGCGTGTGACGGCGCTGCGTCCGCGCTCGTGCAGGGTCCAGCCCGCAGGAGTGCGGACGTTCGCGTGCCGGTGGTCAGCGGAGGGCGGCCGTGAGGTGATCCGTCGCCAGGTCGAGGTCCTCGACGCTGATGGTCAGCGGCGGAGCAAGGCGGATGGTGCTGCCGTGGGTGTCCTTGGCCAGCACGCCGCGGGCCAGGAGGCGTTCGCAGAGCTGGCGGCCGGTGACCGGCGGCGTGACGTCCAGGCCGGCCCACAGGCCCACGCGTCGCGACGAGGCGAGCAGGCCCTCGTCGACGAGGGCGTCGAGGCGCGTACCCCAGTGCAGGCCGAGCGTCGTGGCGCGGGCCTGCAGCTCACCGGTCTCCAGGAGGCCGACGACCGCGAGACCCACCGCGCACGCGAGCGGGTTGCCGCCGAACGTCGAGCCGTGGGTGCCTGCGGTGAGCACGCCGAGGACGTCGGCACGCCCGACGACGGCCGACACGGGCAGGACGCCGCCGCCGAGGGCCTTGCCGAGGGTGACCAGGTCGGGCTTCACGCCCCAGAGCTCGGACGCGAGCGTCGTGCCGGTGCGGCCCAGACCCGACTGGATCTCGTCGGCGACGAGCAGCACGTCGTGCGTGCTGCAGAGCGCGCGGAGGCCGGGCAGGTAGTCGTCGGGCGGGATGACGACGCCCTGCTCGCCCTGGACCGGCTCGACCAGCACGGCCACGGTCGTCTCGTCCATGGCGTCACGCACCGCGTCGACCGAGCCGTACGGCACCACGCGGAAGCCCGGGGTGTACGGGCCGAAGCCGCGACGGGCGTCGGGGTCGGTGGAGAAGGACACGATCGTCGTGGTGCGGCCGTGGAAGTTGCCGTCGACCACGATGATCGTCGCGCGGTCGGCGGGCACGCCCTTGACGTCGTAGCCCCACTTGCGGGCGGCCTTGATCGCGGTCTCGACGGCCTCGGCACCCGTGTTCATCGGCAGCACCATGGGCGGACCGGCGACCAGGGGGCCGACGAGCGCCGCGAGCCGCTCGGCGAACGGCAGCAGCAGCTCGTGGTCGAACGCCCGCGACGTCAGGGTCAGCCGGTCGATCTGGGCGTGCGCGGCGGCCGTGAGGACCGGGTGCCGGTGGCCGAAGTTCAGCGCGGAGTACCCGGACAGCAGGTCGAGATAGCGGCGGCCCTCGTCGTCGGTGACCCACGACCCGAGGCCCTCGACCAGCGTGACCGGCAGCGGGTGGTAGTTCGGGGCCAGGGCCGACGTCCCCGCGGCCACGAGCGTCATCGCCCGGCGCCGGACGCGGGCCGGATCTCCAGCGTGCAGCACTTGGCGCCGCCGCCGCCCTTGAGCAGCTCGCTGGTGTCCACCGGGATGGGGTTGTAGCCGCGCTCGGCGATCGCCGCGGCCAGGTCCACCGCGCCGGGGGCGACGACGACGTTCAGGCCGTCGGAGACCGCGTTGAGGCCGAGGGCGACGGCGTCGCGCTCGGTGGCCTCGACCGCGTCGGGGAACAGCTGGCGCAGGACGGACCGGGAGCCGGCCGAGAACGCCGGGGGGTAGTAGGCGATCTGGGGGTCGGCCGGGTCGCTGGACAGCACGGCCAGCGCGGTGTCCAGGTGGTAGTAGTGCGGGCTGACCAGGTCGAGGGAGATCACCGGGCGGCCGAAGAGCTCCTGCAGCTCGGCGTGCGCGGCGCGGTCGGTGCGGAAGCCGGTGCCGGCCAGCACCAGGTCGCCGACGACGAGCAGGTCGCCCTCGCCCTCGTTGGTCTCGCCGGCGGTGTGCGTGACATAGCCGCGGTCGGCGAACCACTTCTGGTACGCGGGGCCCTCGGGCTGGCGCTCGGCGTAGCGGAACTTGGCGGAGTAGACGACACCGTCCAGGACCGTCGCGCCGTTGGCGGCGTAGACCATGTCCGGCAGGCCGGGGATCGGGTCGATCGTCTCGACCGTGTGGCCGAGGTCCAGGTACACGTCGCGCAGCGTGCGCCACTGGCGGACGGCCAGGTCGGCGTCGGTGTGCCTGGTCTTGTCCATCCACGGGTTGATCTCGTAGGACACCGTGTAGTGGACGGGCTCGCACATCAGGTAGCGGCGATCGGTACGTCCGGGGGCGATCAGGGTCATGAGTGCTCCTCGTGGCGTGTCGTTGCGACAAGGCTACGAGTCGGTACGGTCCGGACCGGTCAACTCAGGTTGTGCGCTGGGCCGCGATCCGTTGCGTGAATCGCGCTAAGCGTTGCGATCTGTTGCGCGAGCCTCGTTCCGCGCTTTCATCAGCGCGTATCGGACCATCCCGCCGAGGAACGGCTTGAGCACCGCCTCGGTGAGTCGGCGCGGCAGCGGGCCGGCCAGGTACACGTTCTCGCTCCAGAGCACCCGGCTCGACGACGGGCCGGCCGGCACGACGACGATGCTCGCGTGGCCCTTGAGCACGTGCCCCACCTTGGTGAACGTGGCGACCCCCGGCTCCGCGCCCACGGGCGGGTCGTAGCGGTCGACGGTCATCACGTCGGCCAGACCGGGGAAGCCCCGGCGCGCGAACGGCCCGGAGACCGCGGTGACCGTCGCGCCCGCGGCGGCCGGCCGGTCGAGGGACACCCGCGTCATCGGGATCCAGCGCTCGTGGTTGCGCAGGTCGGCGACCAGGCCCCACGCGGTGGCCGCGTCGACCGGGAAGGACCGGACCACGGCGTCGATCGGCAGACTCGTCACGCGGCCCATCGTCCGCGCGGGTAGCGTCCCTGTCCATGGAGAGCAGGCTGCTGGGTAGGACAGGTAGGTCGGTCGGGGTCGTCGGGCTGGGGTGCTGGCAGCTCGGTGCGGACTGGGGGTCGGTGTCCGACGAGGCGGCCCTCGAGGTGCTGGGCGCGGCCGTCGACTCCGGGGTGACGTTCCTGGACACCGCCGACGTCTACGGCGACGGCCGGTCCGAGAAGCTCATCGGCTCGTTCCTGGCCGCGCGCGGGCCGAACCACGGCATCACGGTGGCGACCAAGATGGGCCGCCGCGCCGACCCGCACACCGCCGAGGCCTACACGCTGTCCTGGTTCCGCGCGTGGACGGACCGGTCGCGGGAGAACCTCGACGCCGACACCCTCGACCTGGTGCAGCTGCACTGCCCGCCGTCGGAGGTGCTCCGCCGCGAGTCCACGTACGACGCGCTCGACGTGCTCGTCGACGAGGGCCGGATCGCGGCGTACGGCGTGTCCGTGGAGACCGTCGACGAGGCCCTCGAGGCGATCGTCCGGCCGAACGTCGCGACGGTGCAGATCATCCTCAACGTCTTCCGGCGCAAGCCGCTGGAGCAGGTGCTCCCGCTGGCCGCGGCCGAGGGCGTCGGGATCATCGCGCGCGTGCCGCTGGCGTCGGGGCTGCTGTCCGGCAAGTACGACGAGCACACGCAGTTCGCCGACGACGACCACCGGTCCTACAACCGGGACGGGCAGGCGTTCGACGTCGGCGAGACGTTCGCCGGCGTGCCGTTCGAGGTCGGCGTGGCGGCCGCGCGCGAGGTCGCCGACCTGACGCCCGCGGGTGCCACGACCGCGCAGCTGGCCCTGCGGTGGATCATCGACCAGCCCGGTGTGTCGGTGGTCATCCCCGGCGCCCGCTCCGCGGCCCAGGCCGTCGCGAACGCGCAGGCGGCCGCGCTGCCGCCCGTCGACGAGGAGACGCTCGACGGGCTCCGCGGGATCTACGACGGGCGGATCCGGCAGCACGTGCACGTCCGCTGGTAGCGGCTAGGACGTCTTCTTCCGGGACCCGATGGCCTTGAACCGGCCGGTGAGCCGCTTCTGCTCGTCGGCCGGCAGGACCACCGGCTTGTCGTCGGGCCCCGCCATCTCGATCACCCGGGGGAACGTGAGGGGCGGCGGGCCGAACGCCCGCCGGGCGCCCTCGATGACGTTCTTGCCCAGCGCCCGGGCGCCCGCGACGCCGACCACGAGGCCGATGCCGAACGGGATGAGGCGCCCGAAGGCCAGCCCGGTCTGCTTGGTGACCTGCGTGCGCACGAAGCGCCGGGTCATCGTCGTGTTCACCTTGCGGACGGTCGCCATGGGCATCCGCGTGAGCAGCGCCCGCGCGACGCTGACGCTGGTCAGCTCCGCGCCGTCGGTGACGATCTTGGCGCCGGAGTCCCCGAGGATCGTGGTCAGCAGGAGCGCGCGACGCCGGTCGGCGTCCTCGACCTCGATGCCGTGCACGCTCGCCACGGCCAGCGCGAAGGCGGCCGACGCCCCGAAGAACGTCGCCACGTCGCTCGCGGTGAGCGCGAGGGCCACACCGGTGCCGACGGCCGGGGCCGCCGCGGTCGCGCCCACGGCTCCGCCGGTGCCCTGCACGACCAGCAGGTACTCCTTCTCCAGCAGGCGCACCAGCTGCTCGGGCGACGCCTCCGGGTTCCTGCGCCGCAGCGACTCGACGTGCGCGTGGATGGTGGACGACGGGATGGTCACGGCCTTCGCGAGGGCCGCCTCGACGATGCTCGGCATCAGCGCTCCCCGGTCACGGTCAGCTGCACGTGGGCGCCCGCGTCGAGGGTGCGGCCGACGGTGCAGTGCGCGTCGATCGCCCGGTGCACCACGGTGATGAGGCGGTCACGGGCCTCGGCGTCGAGCGAGCTCAGGTCGACCACCAGCTCCTCGGCGATCGCGGGGTAGCGGTCCTCGTCCGGGTCCGCCATGCCGGAGACCTTGATGACGACGTCGACGTCGTCGCCGAGCCGGTGCGCCAGCTTGGAGTCGGCGGACAGGCCGCTGCAGCCGGCCAGCGCGATCTTCAGCAGCTCGCCCGGGCTGAACGCCCCGTCGACCTCGACGCCGCCGATGCTCACCTCGGCACCGCGCGAGTTGCGGCCCGTGTACAGGCGCTTCCCGGTGCGCTCCACCCACAGCTCTGTGCCGCCCGCGTTCCGGGTGATGTCGGGCGCTGCCGTCTGCTCGGTCGTCATCCCGCGATCCTGCCACGGGGCGCTGGAGGTCTCTTGTCGGGCGCAAGTTACGCAACGACTACGGATGGACGGCACCGAGCCCGCTCCTAGGCTGCAGACCCATGAGGGTGTGGGGCGGGCTGCTGGCCGCGGGTGCGGTGCTGGTGCTCTCGAGCTGCTCGCTGTTCGACCGGGACGGCACGGACCAGGTCTCGGTCTTCGACGTCGAGGTGGGCGACTGCTTCACGGCGCCGAAGGAGATCACCACGACGTTCACGTCGCTGGACCGCGTGGAGTGCGACGTGCCCCACGAGCAGGAGGCGTACGCCCTCGCGACGTACACCGAGCCCGGGACGGAGACGACGCCGGACACGTTCCCCGGCGAGGCCGCCCTGAAGTCGTTCGCGGACGGCGCCTGCGCGCAGGAGTACGCGGACTACGTGGGCGTCGACTACCGCGACTCCGAGCTCTTCTTCACGTACCTGCTGCCGTCGCCGCGCAGCTGGGAGCAGGACGAGGACCGCACGACGCTGTGCTTCGTCACCACGACCGACGGTGCGCAGCTGACCCGGTCGGTGCAGGGGACGGAGTGGTGACCTGATGGGCAAGCCCGCCGCGACCGCGACGGCCATGCTGCAGTGCAGCTTCGGCATCGCCCCGTCGACGCTCGTCGTCCTGCCGCTGGCGCGCGTGCTGGTGGAGGGCAAGCCGGCCGCGGCCATCACCGACATGGTGCCCGCGGTCAACATCCCGCCCTTCGGCATGTGCACGAGCCTGGCCAACCCGACGGTCGCGGCTGCGACGGCCGCGGCGCTCGGGGTGCTCACGCCCATGCCGTGCATCCCCGCGACGGTCGCGCCGTGGATGAACGGGGCGACGCAGACGCTCGTCGGTGGCAAGCCCGCCCTGACGCTCGGCGCCACCTGCCAGTGCGCGTACGGGGGCGTCATCCAGATCCTCAACCCGGGGGCGATGAAGACCCTCGAAGGCTGACGCGGGCAACTTCGGTAGCGATTACCGATGCTGCCGCGCAGGGCCGCTGCATAGCCTGCGGATGTCCCGTCGTGCCTGGTCATGCGGGGAATCGACGGGATGTGAGGGGGCAGGAGGCTGTGCTGATCCCGGTGGTCGAGGACGGTCTGGAGCGCCTCCTGCGCACCACGCTGCCCCTGTCCACCGAGCAGGGCGACATCTCGTTCGAGCCGCCGTCGAGCACGTGGTCCGCGCAGGTCAACCGGCTGACGGTCAACCTCTTCCTGTACGGGGTGGCCCGCAGCGGCCAGCCGTCGCGCGGGCCGGCCACGCGGGCGGCCGCGAACGGCTCGACGGAGCGCCGGCACGCGCTGCCGATGGTGCAGCTGTCCTACCTGGTCAGCGCCTGGGCCGGTTCGTCGCGGGACGAGCACCTGCTGCTCGGTGACGCGCTGACCCGGCTGCTCGCCCACCAGCTGCTCCCCGCGCAGCACCTGCCGCGGCCGCTGTCGTCGACCGTCCAGCTGGCGCTCGCGGCCGACGACCACAACCGGCCGCGTGACGTGTGGTCGGGGCTGGGCGGCTCGCTCAAGGCGTCGTTCACGCTGCTGGTCACGGTCGCCGCCGACGCGTACGACTGGGAGGCGACCGCACCCGAGGTCACCTCCGTGTCCGGCTCGGCCGTCCCGATGCGGGCGGGCGTCAGCCCGTGAGGGTCAGCAGCACGGTCGAGCGGCTGGACGTGTCGCCGGGCAGCTCCGGGGTGGTCCCGCTCGAGGTCATCAACACCTCGGAGGTCATCGAGTCGTTGTCGGTGCGGGCGATCGGCCTGCCCGAGGCGCTGGTGCGGTCCGAGCCGCGGGCGCTCGCGCTCTTCCCGGAGGCGTCCGGCGCGCTGACGCTGACGCTGGACCTGCCCGACGCGTTCCCCGCGGGCACCTACCCGCTGACGTTCGTGATCGCGGGCAGCGCCCCGGGTGCCGCGGAGGCGTTCCACGACCTCGACCTCGTGGTGCCGCCGCACCCGCGCCTGGCGCTGACCGCCACGCCGTCGCGCGTGCGGACGCGGGGACGCGCGGCGTTCACCGTCGAGGTGCGCAACGAGGGCAACGTGCCGCTCGACGTCGCGCTGCGGGCCGTCGACACCGACCGGACGCTGCGCACCTCGCTCACGCCCTCGACGATGGCGGTGCCGGCCGGGGCGGTGGCCACCAGCACGGTGCTCGTGCGCGGGCCCCGCCAGCTGCTCGGCTCCGACCGCGACCGGCCCCTGCGGGTGGTCGCGCAGGCGACGGACACGACGGCGGACGTCGAGCTGGTCCTGCGGCAGAAGTCGACGTTCAGCCGCGGCCTGCTGACGGCGCTGGTGCTGCTGTCGATCCTCGCGGCCTGGGCGCTGGCGTTCGTGCTCGGCATGCGCGAGGTGCTCGGCGCCGACCCGTTCGCCAAGGTGGCGCCGCCGTCGTTCTTCGTGAACACCGCGACCGCCGAGGGGACGATGCCGGACGGCATGCCCGCGGGCGCGATGCCCAAGGACGGCCCGGTCCCGGCGGGCACCGGTGCGACCCTCACCGGTCTGGTGCTCGGCGCGACCGACCAGCAGGGTGTCGGGCGGGTCACTGTCACGGCGTGGCGGCAGGGCCGGGACGGCCCCGTCGAGGTGTCGTCGGCGGCCACGCAGGCCGACGGCAGCTACGCGCTGGCGGGTCTGTTCCCCGGGCCGTACTCGCTCGAGGTGGCCGCGGAGGGGTACGACCCCGCCTGGTACGAGGCGGGCACGTCGTTCGCCACGGCGACCCAGGTCGACGCGCTCGCGCAGGAGGTGACCACGGGGGTGGACCTCGCCGTGACCGGCGCCCCGGCCTCGATCAGCGGCAGCGTCGAGACCGGCGAGGCGCCGGGTGCCGTCGTGGTGCAGGTGACCGCGAAGCCGGCGTGGACCGGCGCCGACCCGGCCACCGAGTACGTCACCTCGACCGACGCCGCCGGCGCCTACACGTTCGCGGGCCTGCCCGCGCCGGGCACGTACGAGCTGAGCTTCGTCGCGGAGGGCTACCAGCCGAGCAGCCTGTCCGAGCGGGTGCTGGGCGGGCAGTCGCGGTTCGCGCTCGACGTCCGGCTCGGCGCCGGCACCGGGCAGATCTCGGGGACCGTGACGGACGGGTCCGCACCCGTCGGTGGCGTCGAGGTCAGCACGACCATGGACGGCAAGCCGGTCGTGGTGGGCACCCCGACGATCGGGCAGGTCGGCCAGTTCGTCGTGCCCAACCTCAGGACACCCGGCACGTACGTGCTGACGTTCACCAAGAAGGGGTTCAGCACGCAGACGGTCGTCGTCGACCTCGGCCCCGGCGAGCAGCGGACCGACCTGCGGGTGGTGCTCTCGGGGGGCGCGGGGACGGTCACCGGGAGCGTCGTCGACGCGAGCGGCGCCGGGATTGGTGGCGTGACCGTGACGGCGGGCGGGTCCGCGAGCACCGTGACCACGACGACCCTGACGGCCGGGGCGGTGGGGTCGTTCACGCTGACCGGACTGGCCACCGGGTCGGTGACGCTCACGTTCACCAAGGACGGGTACACCCCCGCGAGCGTGCCGGTGACCCTGACCGACGCGGGGCCGCCGGCACCGGTGAGCGTGACCCTCACCTCGGCGCTCGGGACCGTGACCGGCCGCGTGACGCAGGACGGCGCGGGCGTCCCGGGCGCGACGGTCCAGGCGACCGACGGGACGATCACCCGCACGACCACCACCACGGCGTCCGGTGCGTTCGGCGCCGGGACCTACCTGCTGCCCGACCTGCCCGCCGGGACCTACACCGTGTCCGTGACGAACGGGGGCGCGGTGCTGGCCACGGCCGTCGTCACCGTCCGGCCCGGGGCCTCGACGTCGCAGGACCTGCCCATCGCCGGGAGCGGCTGACATGCGCCTGTCGGTCGAGCCGCGGCGCGCCGTCGCGGCCCCGGGGACGCCCACGACGCTGGGCGTCGTCGTCACCAACGGCTCCGACGTCATCTCCGGGTACGTGCTGCGGGTGCTCGGCGCGGACCCCTCGTGGGTGGAGATCGAGGACCCGTCGCCGCGGCTGTTCCCCGGCGAGTCGGTGTCCGTCGGCATCATCCTGACGCTGCCGGAAGGGATCCCGGCGGGCGACCGGCGCGTGTCCGTCCAGGTCCGCGACGTCACGGACCAGGCGGCCATCGCGATCGAGGACGTCACGATCGAGGTCCCCGCCCTGCCGCGCACGACGGTCAGCCTGGAGCCGGCGACGGTGACGGCCGGGAAGGTCGCCGCGTTCGCCGCGGTGGTCCGCAACGACGGCAACACCGTCCAGCACGCCCGGCTCGTCGCGCGCGACCCCGAGGCCGCGACGCGGTACACGTTCGACCCCGACGGGTTCAGCCTCGCGCCCGGCCAGAGCACCTCCGTGGCGCTGGCCGCGAGCGCGAAGCGGCCGTTCGTCGGCGACCCGCTGCTGCGGCCGTTCGAGCTGCGGCTCGAGGGTCCGACCGCGCCGCCCACGGACGCGCCGCCGGCCGCGTCGGGGGTCTTCGTCCAGAAGCCGCTGCTGTCTCGCGGCATGCTCGGGCTGCTCGGGCTCCTGCTGGCCATCTCCACGTTCGCGCTGATCATCACGATCGCGCTCAGCTCGGTGGTGGGCCGCTCGGCGGCCGACCGGGACCTGGCCATCCAGGTGGCGCAGGCCCGGCAGGCCGCCGCCCAGACGGGGACGTCGACGGTCGAGGGCACGGTGATCCAGCTGAGCACGGGGGCACCGGCGCAGGACGTGACGGTGCTGCTGTTCGGGGCGGAGGACCCGTCGCAGCCGGTGAAGACGCAGGCCACGGGGGCGGACGGCACGTTCTCGATGTCGGACCTGCCTGCGGCGGAGTACACGATCCAGGTGACGGGCGCGGGGTTCGCCCCCGTCTGGTACCCGTCGGCGGCCGCTCAGCCGGACGCGCAGCCGGTCGAGCTGACCACCGGGCAGACCGTCGGCGGGCTCACGGTGGTCGTCGGCGGCGTCCCCGCGACGTTGGCCGGCACGGTCTCGGGCGCGGACGTCGGGGGTGCGCAGCTGACCGTCGAGCTGCCGCTGGACGTGCCGCCGCTGGAGGGCGAGGTCGGGCCCGAGCCGGGTGAGGCGACCGCGACCGGGAGCACCGGCGCGGTGGTGCGGACCGTCCCGATCGGCGCGGACGGGACGTTCGAGGTGGCCGACCTGCCGTCGCCCGCGGTGTACGACCTCGTGGTGTCGAAGGCCGGGTTCGCCAGCGCGGTGCAGCGCGTGGACGTGGCCGCGGGGGAGGACCGCAGCGGGATCCAGCTGTCGCTGCTCACCGGCGACGGGTCCATCGCCGGCTCGGTCAGCGGCGCGGCCGGGCCGGTCGGCGGGGCGACCGTCGTCGCGAGCGCCGGGCAGGTGGTGGTCGAGACGGTCACGCTCACCGAGGACCCGGTGGGCTCGTTCACGCTGCGCGGGCTGCCGACGCCCGGCACGTACACGGTCGTGGTCACCGCCGAGGGGTTCGCGCCCGCGACGCTCAACCTCACGCTGACGCCCGCGCAGGAGCTCACGGGCGTCTCGGTGCTGCTGGGACAGGACCAGTCGAGCATCGGCGGGCTCGTGACGGTGCCGGGCGGCGATCCCAGCGGGGTGCTCGTGACGGTGACCGACGGCGCCGTCACGGCACAGACGGTCACGCGGTCGTCCGCGCCCGCGGGCAGCTGGGAGGTCACCGGTCTGCGCGTGCCGTCCACGTACACGGTGACGTTCTCCCGGGCCGACCTGGAGTCGCAGGTCCTCTCGGTCAGCATCGACGGGTTCGGCACCGTGACGTCCGGTGCGCCGAGCGCCACCCAGGTGAACGCGACGCTGCGCGCAGCGGACGGCACCATCTCGGGGGTCGTCCGGCAGAGCACGACCAGCGGCGTGACCAGCCCCGTCGGGAACGTGACCGTGACGGTGAGCTCCGGGACCACCCAGCGGGTGGTGACCACCGCGTCCACGCCCGCCTCGGAGGTCGGGCGGTACGTCGTCGACACCCTGCCGCCCGGCACGTACACGGTGACGTTCTCGCGGGCCGGCACCCGCCCGACCTCGACGATCGTCGTGCTGGCGGCCGCGCAGGTCCGCGACCTCAGCCCGGTGCTCGTCGCACCCGCCTCGATCTCCGGGACGGTCACGCAGTCCGGCAGGCCGGTCCAGGACGGACGCTCCGTGCTGCTGTACCTCGCGGCGCAGTACGGGACGGCCGCGGGTCCGATCGCGACCACGACCACCGGCGCCGACGGCACCTACACGTTCGGCGACGTCGGCGCCCCCGAGCAGTACATCGTCGAGGTGCGCACCACACCCACCGGCACCGTGCTGGTCACCTCCACCCCGCAGACCGTCAGCGCCAGCCAGCAGCTGACCGTCGACCTGTCCATCCCCACCGACTGAGCGAGGATCGACGTGGCCGTCGCACCGCAGCGCACCACGAAGGGCGCCCCGAGCGTCCTCGCCGAGCCCGGCGCGCACGCGTCCCCGGGCCAGGTCGCGGTCCTGCGGGTGCACGCCCGGAACATCACGTCGCTGGCCCAGGACCTGGCCTTCTCCGTGATCGGCCTGGAGGGCGGCTGGCTGCCCGCGCCCGTCGCGGTCCCCGGCGTCCCCGCGGACGCGACGGTCACGGTCGAGCTGCCGCTCATGCCCCCGGTCGGGGCGGCCCCCGGGGACTACCCGTTCGTCGTGGCGGTCGAGGCCCGCGGCTCCGGCGGTGCACCCGCGACGTCGCTGGCCGAGGTCGTGCTGCGCGTCGACGGCGTCAGCGACCTGGTGCTCAGCGTCGAGCCCGCGGACTCCCGGGCGGTCCGGAAGCGGCCCATCCAGGTGGTCCTGGCCAACACCGGCGAGCAGCCGGTCCGGGTGCGTCTCGAGGCGCTCGGCGACGCCGACCTCGCGGTCCGGCTCGATGCCGCCGACGTCGACCTCGCCGCGCACCAGACCATCCGGATCCCCGGGCAGGTCCGGGCGCTGCGGCCCCGCGTGGTCGGCAGCACGCGGCGGTCGCCGTTCCACGTGGTCGCGACGGGGGCGCGGGCACCGCAGCGGTTCGACGGCTCGGTCGCGCTGCGTCCGCTGCTCACCTCGACGGCGCTCAAGGCCGTCGCGATCACGATGGTGTCGCTGCTGTGGATCGGCGGTGTGCTGGCGGCGCTGCCGCTGGTGTCGCAGGTGGTCGCCGACCGGTCGCAGGAGCAGGCGAAGGAACCGGCACAGCCACCGCAGGACGGTGGCGTCGAGGCTGGACCCGATGCCGGCGCCGAGGAGGGAGCCCCTCCTGGCCCGGTCCCGACCGTCCCGGGGGTCCGCGTGGCCGGGCAGGTCACCGGATCGGAGCCTGCGGGCGTGCAGGTGCAGGTGGCACCGGCGTCGGCGTTCGCGCCGGAGGGCACCGCGACACCGCCCGCGACCGCGGCTGGCACCGACGACGGGCTGGTCGCGCTCGCGGGCGGGCTCTCCGCCGTCGCCTCGCCCGCCCGGGCCGCCGCGGCCCGGGTGGCGGCCGCCGACGCGACGCCGTCGACCGGCGCGGGCAAGGTGCTGGGTCTCGGGCTGCCGGTCGAGCTCACCGACGAGGCGTCGCAGCGCCGCAGCACGACGACGGACGAGAAGGGCACGTGGGCGTTCGCCGACCTGTCCGCGACGGGCCGCTACCTCATCGTGCTGTCGAAGCCCGGGTACCAGACCCAGCGGTTCCTGGTCACGGGAGCCGAGGCGGCCGCCGCCCCGCTGACGCTCGAGATGGTCCCCGGGAACGGGCGGATGTCCGGGTCCGTCACCGGTCCGGACGGGCCGGCGGGCGGCGTCGAGATCACGCTGTCCGACGGCACGACGACCGTCACCACCCGGACCGCCACCAGCGGGCGCGTCGGGTACTGGGAGGTCGACGGGCTGTCCACCCCCAGCACCTACCTGGTCACCGCGGGCACCGAGCGCCTGGGCGCGCAGTCCGTGCTCCTGCGGCTCGAGGCCGACGGCGCGCGCACGGTGAACCTGGCACTGCGCAGCGGGGTCGCCACGCTGTCCGGGACGGTGCGGGGCACCGACTCCCTCGGCGGGTTCGGCGGGCTGGGCGGCCTGACGGTCACGGCGTCGGCGGGCGAGGTGACGCGCACCGCGACGACGGTGACGGGCGACCGCGCCGGCACGGTCGTCCTGCCCGACCTGCCCGTGCCCGCCTCGTACACGGTGACGGTCTCCGGGGCCGGCTACGCGACGCAGACGCGGCAGGTCGACATCGGCCCGGGGGGAGTCGACCCGCTCGAGATCGTCATGACGTCCGTCGGCGGGGTGGTCGAGGGCACGGTCACGTCCACCGACGGCGACGGCCTGGCCGGAGCCGGTCTGACGCTCGACGGACCGACCGGCACCTACAAGACGATGGCGGCGTCCGACGGGTCGGGCACCTTCCGGCTGTCCGGGATCGAGCCCGGGCAGTACGTGCTCACCGCCACCGTGTTCGGGCACGAGCCCGGGTCCGCGCAGGTCACCGTGGCCAGCGGCGGCACCGCGCGGGCCGACCTCGTCCTGGCGCCGATCCCCGGCGACGGGCTCGTCGCGACGTCCCGCATCCGCGGCAGCGTGCGCGACGCGAGCACCGGCGGCCAGGTCACCTGCCCGAACATCCTGCCCGGCGAGGACTGCCGGATCACCGTCACGGGTGACGTCACCGACCTGACGGGGGACACCCGTCCGTTCACCGCCTACACCGAGCCCGACCTCGACTACACCTTCCCGGCCGCCGCCGACCCGGGTCTCCTGCCGGGCCTGTACCGGCTGACGATCTCGGCCCCCGGGTACGAGGACGGTCACGTCAACGTCACCGTGCCCCTGGGTCGCGTCGTCGAGGCCACCCCGGTCGCGCTCGAGCAGTCACCGTCGATCGTGGGGACGGTCCAGGCGCGGGTCGGTGCCGTGTCCACGGGCACCTGCGTCATCGCGGTGCCAGGCACCCCGGGTGCCCTCCCGACCGACCCGTGCACCGGCGACACGACGACCTGTGCGGTGCCCGGTGGGGCGTGCAGCTTCATCGGGGTCAACGGCTCCTACGAGATCAACCGCCTCACCGCCGGTCCGTACACCGTGTTCGTCGTGCCGCCCGCCGGCGGGGAGTACCTGCCGCCCGTTCCGGGCAGCGTGGCGCTGGTGCCCGGGTCGTCGCGCCGGTTCGACGCGGTGCTCGACCGGCTGGGCCGGCTGAGCGTCACCGTCATGCGCTCGAACGGGAGCTCCTCGCTGGTGCCGGCCGTGCTCGCGACCGTGACGACCCAGCCCCCGTCGGTGCTGTCGACGCCCACGGATCGCACGGACCTCAACGGGCTCACCCAGGTGATCGGGCTCGAGCAGGGCGACTACCAGGTGACCGCCACCGGAGACAGCACGGGCTCGCTGGCCAGCCCGGTGACCGTGGGCCTCAACCAGGAGGTCTCGGTCCAGATCGTCCTCACGCAGCCGGTCGACAAGTTCTCCGGCACCGTGGTGACCCAGCTCGTCGCGGGCAAGCAGACGCCCGTGCGCGGGGCGACGGTCACGGTCACGGGCACGACGGGGTTCTCCGGGCTGACGCCGGTGCGGGCGTCCGCCACGGCGGTCACGCCGGCCGAGGGCGTCTTCACCGTGTGCACCGGCGGTACGTGCCTCGAGGAGACCACCAGCCCCGACAGCACGATCCTGCTGCCGCTGGTGCAGCCGCGCGTGGACGTGACGGTCACCGCCGACGGCTTCCAGCCGTTCTCCGCCTCCGACGTGCCCACGTCCGCACTGGCGACGATCACGTTGTCGCCCGCGGGCGTGGCCTTCTCGGGGACGATGGCCTTCGACCCGGTGCTCACCGGCACCGCTCTGGAGGACGCCGTGCGCAACGTGCGGTTCTCCGTCCAGTCGGCCCCGCCCGGCGCCGGCCAGGTCTCCTTGAGCGCCGTGCTCGTGGGCTCGACCCCGGTCGTCGTGTGGTCGGACTCCGCCCAGGGCGACGACCCCACCGGGCCCGCGGGCAGCCGCCTCATCCGCCCCGGCACCTACACGGTCACCGCCACCCTGCCGGGCTACGACCTGGAGCAGCTCACCTTCACGGTCGACCCCGGCGTCGCCATGCCGGCGGCACCCGACCCGGACGCGCTCGTCTTCACGCTGCGCAAGTTCGGGTTCCTGCGGGTTTCCGTCGCGACCACGCAGGACCCGAGCGTGCTGGTCCAGGGGGCGATCGTCACCCTCACGCTGGCCAGCGGCGTGACCCAGCAGCGGGCGGCGAACCCCGGTGACACGTACGTCGACTTCGGCGACCTGCCCACCGGCCTGTACACGGTGGAGGTCCGGGCGCCGGGGCACGCACGGACCACCACGCAGGTCCGGCTCGACGCGGGGGACCGGCCCGAGAACCCGAAGGTCGTCACCGTCCGGCGGCTGGGCCTGGTCCAGGGGCTGGTGCGGTCGGTGCTGACCACGGGGCTCGAGCAGGACCTGCCGGACGCGCAGGTGACGGTGCGCCAGGGCGTCGGCGGCACGCCCTTCGTCGGGACGACGGGGCCGACGGGCGCGTACCGCGTCACCGGCACCACGGTGACCGACGGGCTGGCGGAGGGCGAGTGGCTGGTCGCGGCCACGGCTCCCGGCCACGACGCGGTGGCCGCCACCCCGGTGACGGTCCCGGACCCGGTGACGGGCCTGGACGTCACGGTGCCCCCGATCCTGCTCCCGGCGAAGAACGGCGAGCTGCGCGTCCGGGCCTACGACGGCGCCACGGTGGTGCCGGGTCTGACGATGCAGCTCAGCTACCTGGACTCCACCGGTCCGCGGACCATCTCGCCCACGTGCGGCCCGGACGACAGCACCGCGCCCTGCCCCGGCGGGCTGTACGTGTTCTTCGACGTGCCGCCCCTGACCTACAACCTCAACATCTCCGGCGACACCTACTCACCGCTCACGCTGCCGGTGACCATCGCACCGGGCGGCTCGACGTCCATCAGCGTGCCGATGACCACGCCGTCGGGCTCGATCCAGGGCCTCGTCCAGCACCAGCGCTCCAACGGGCGCACGGACCTGGTGGAGGGCGCCGTCGTGACGCTGACCCCCGAGACGGGCACCGCGCGGACGACGACGTCCGACGTCAACGGCCAGTACGCGTTCCCGGCGGTCGTGTCCGGCACCTACACCGTGTCCACGACGGTCGACGGGCTCGGGGCCACCCGCAACGTCGCCGTGCAGCCCGGTCAGGGCATCGTCGTCGACCTGCTGCTGCAGGACGTCACCCGCCAGGTGCAGGTGACCGTGACGTCGGCGAACGGCACGGACCTCACGGGCGCGCTGGTCAGCCTCACCAGCGCCACCGCCTCGGGGCCGGCCGCGCAGCCGGTCGTGCGCACGGGCGCGGGCGCCAGCACGTACACGACGACGTTCAACCAGGTGCCCACCGGCACCTGGACCGTCACCGTCTCCGGTCCGTCGGGACACCTCGGCTCGCACACCGGGACCGTCGTCGTCCCGGCCACCGGCACCGGGGCGGTGCCGGCCGCGGTGACCGTCCGCGAGACGCAGCTCGCGCTGCGCGCCACGTCGAGCGTGAGCGGCGTGCCGGCCACCGTGCTGGCGACCGTCACGCAGGGCGGCACCGCGACGCCCGTGACGGTGGCCGTCGGCGGCGGCGACTCCGCCCTGTTCCTGCCGGACACCGCCGCGACGGTCACCGCGACCGTCAGCGGCGGCTGGGTGGTCACCGTGACCGGCGGCACCATCCCCGCGGGCACCACGTTCCGCGCGGTCACCATGGACGTCTCCGCCCGCGCGACGACGACCACCGCCAGCATCGACGCCCCGACTGTCGTCACCGGCGGCACCGTCACGGTCACCGCCCGCGTGCAGCCCGCGACGGGCAGCGCCACGGTCAGCACCGGCACCCTCCAGCTGCAGCGCCGCACCGCGACCGATACCTGGGTCGACGTGGGCTCCGACCCGGTCGCCACCGGCGCGGACCAGACCCTCACGGCGACCGCCGACGGCTGGGGCAGCGGCGTCGCCACGCTCCGCGTCGTGTACTCCGGCGCCGGGTCCTGGGCGGCCTCGACCAGCCCCGACCTCACCGTGACGGTCCAGCGGACGACGACCACCGCGCTCGCGGCCGCCGCCGGCGTCCTCACCGCGACCGTGACCCCCGCGGCTGCCACCGGCAACGTCGTGTTCGAGGTCGTCCCGGCGACCGGTCCCGCGGTGCCCATCGCCTCCTGCGCCGCGGTCGCGCTGGCGACCGGGGTCGCCACCTGCACCTACACGCCCGCTGCGGGGGTCACCGAGAACGTGCGAGCCCGGTACACCGGCGCGACGACGTTCGTGGCGTCGCAGAGCGCGAACGTGTCCGTCTCGGGTCCACCGGTCACGCCGTGACCGGCCGTTGCGCTCAGGGCACCGCTCAGGCTAGATCTCTGGCTAGAATGGCGCCATGAAGACCGTGGCACTGAGCGAGGCCAAGGACAAGCTCTCGGCGCTGGTGGACGAGGCGGATCGCGAGCACGAGATCATCCGGATCACCCGCCACGGGCACGGTGCCGCGGTGCTCATGTCCGAGGACGATCTGGAGTCCTTGCACGAGACGATCTTCTGGCTCTCCCAGCCCGGGGTTCGCGACGACGTCGTCGAGGCTCGCGCGGCAGCCGAGGAGGGTCGCACGACCGGCGCGGCCGACCTGCGCGCCCGGTACGGCCTGCCTCCCCGATGAGCGAAGGGCGAGCGTGGCAGGTCGCAGTGTCTCCCGGGGCGATCCGGTCGCTGGACCGCCTGCCCGCCAAGGTGGCCGCTGCCGTGGTGGAGTTCATCACCGTGACCCTCCCGACCAAGCCCGAGCGGATGAGCAAGCCGCTGCGCAGCGAGCTGGAGGGTCTGCGCTCAGCACGCCGTGGTGACTACCGGGTGCTCTTCTCCCTCGACGAGGCCACCGCGACGCTGCTCGTGGTGCGTATCGCGCACCGCGCCGACGCGTACCGCTAGGTCCTCAGACGAGCCAGACCACCAGGAGCGTCAGCGGCACCACGACCCAGGCCGTGACGAGCACGACGAGCCAGGTGCGGGGGTGCCCGCAGGGCTCGGGCGGTGGTGGTGGCTGCACGATGACGACCGGCTGCGGTGCGGGCGCCGGGGGAGGTGGCGGCGGTGGCGGCGGGTTCAGGTCCGCACCGCACCGGAGGCACAGGGCGGCGGTCGGGACGTTGAGCTCGGCG
Organism: Cellulomonas xylanilytica; assembly: GCF_007989805.1. GTDB lineage: Bacteria > Actinomycetota > Actinomycetes > Actinomycetales > Cellulomonadaceae > Cellulomonas > Cellulomonas xylanilytica. The sequence goes on along the minus strand of NZ_BJUB01000005.1, from coordinate 227,676 downwards.
CACGCGGGGCAGGCCAGCGTGGCGGGTGTCGCCGACCCCGAGGCGCCGGGCGCCCGGCGCAAGGCGTCGTCGGTCCGGCCCTCGGCCCCGGCCGGCGCCACGGACGGCCGCGCCCAGAACAGCGGGTAGTCGCAGGTCGGGCAGAAGTCGGTGGCCAGCCGCTGGTCGGTGTGCACGGGCGACGGGGTGCCGCACTCGGGGCACGGGATGACGACGGTCCCGTCCGTCGGGGGATCGACCACGTCCGTCATGACGCCAGCTCCCTCTCGGCCAGTCGTTCGGGGGTCGGCCAGATGCGGTGCTGCGCCACCCAGATCTCGGCGTGCACGTGCGCGGGCACCTCGTCGAGCACCAGGGACAGGAAGTCCGCCTCCTCCAGGAGGCCGGTGGACTCCACCTCCATGACCACCCAGGCGGGTCCGACGGGTGCCTCGCCCTGCTCGAAGATGCCCCCGCCCTCGCTGACGATGACGGGGCCGCCCGAGTAGAGCTCGAGCAGCCGGGTCAGCCCGGTGGTGGTGCCGCGCAGCTGCAGCGTGGCCGCGGCCGTGGCCAGGATGCGTCGCTGCACGGGCTCGCTGTACTCGGGGTCGATCCCGGGCAGCCCGAGCCACTGCGCCATCCACCGGATCATCTCCGGCGGCGTCAGCCGCATGTCCGCGAGGTGCGCGAGGTTGTCGGCGTGCGCGACGAGCGTGCCCGCCTGCTCCTGGAAGATCGACACGAAGCGCACGAAGAAGTCTTCCGAGACCATCCCCAGCGGGAGCTGGCGCAGCAGCCAGTCCTGGTCCCGGCTCATCGCACGACCACGCGGTGCTCGGCGGACAGGAACAGGGTGTGCGGCTCCAGCACGATCGACTCGCGCCCGCCGCCGATGCGCCGCCCGGTCCGCAGGTCGTACTCGAACAGCTGGAGCTCGTCGACGGACAGCACACCCTCGACCGACTCGATCACCTGCGTGACGGCGGTCGCCGTCAGGGTGGTGTCGAACGGCCAGCCGGTCCGGTCCGCCCCGCCGGTGAGCGGGTGCACGAACCGGGTCAGGGCGTCGACGATCCGCTGCCGCACCATCGCGCCGGGCCGCCCGGGCAGCGTGCGGACCAGCGCCGCGACGCTGACGCCCTGGTAGTACGGGGTGCCCAGCTCGATCGGCACCCCGACCATCCGCCGCACGTCCAGGGCCGCCCCGACGGTCGCGTGCAGCTCGCTGGACAGCGCGAAGTCGTCGATCTTGTGCAGACGCGGGTCGGTGCGCAGCTGCGGCACGACGAGCACGCGGACCACCGACGAGCCGCTCTCGACGGCGGGCAGGCACCGCGCGCGGGCCACCTCGACGGAGGCCTGGCGGGCGATGGCCTCGAAGTCGGACGCGGTGACGGCCCGCTGCCCGGTGCGCAGCGTCAGCGGCCCGCGCGCCTTCGCCTCCTGCGGCGTCTCGGCGTCGACGCCGCCCGTGGCGGGCTCCAGGTTGGTCACCGACGCGACGAACGGCAGGGCCGTGCGCAGCGCGGTCAGCGTCCGCGTGCCCAGGTTGCCGTGCGCGCCGCCGCCCGAGCGGTACCCGGTGACGCGGATCTCGGCACCGTCCTGCGGGATCGCCCCGTGCTGGCGGACCACGCCGTCGGGGTGCCGGATGGCCGGCCCGAACTGCACCTCGCCGGTGTTGGAGTCCCACACGACGTGCAGGTCGTCGGGCCCGGACGCGGAGAAGTCCGGCACCTCCTGCCAGGTGTGCGTGCCGCGGCGGTCGACGACCACGACCCGCTCGTCGTCGCGACGTGCCGCGACGGGGGTGACCGAGACGGTGAACGACTGGCCGGTGACGCCGGTGGAGCGGCCGAGCAGCTCGGCGGGCTGCGCGCTCGCGTGCTCGGCCGGCACGGTGATGCCGATGGCCTGCAGCGCGATCGAGGCGATGCGCGGTGACGCCTGGTAGGTCGGCTGCCCGGGCTGCGGCCGCAGCAGCCGCACGCGCAGCCAGTGCGCGAGCGTGCCGCCGAGCACCAGCGGCTCGTGCTTCTGCGGGACGAGGAGCACCACGGAGCCTGCCTTGTTCAGGCCGCCGGTCCCGTCGGACTCCACGAGAGTCCGCACCCACGCCTCCCCGTTCCAGGCCTCCCACGCCAGGGGCGGGTTGCGCGGGTCGACGCCGATGCCCTGCGCGTCGGCGGCCAGGTCGAGCCGGACCGCGAACCCCGCCAGCGACTCCCGGGTGCCCAGGTACAGCGCGTCGCCCTCGGCCAGCGGCGACGACGGGAAGCAGACCGCGGACTGGCCCGGCAGCGTGAGGTCGTCCCAGACGTCGGTGGACGCCAGGTGCTGCGCGTTGGACGTGTGCGCGGTGGTGAGCGTCGGCGGGCCGACGACGGCCTCGGCCGCGGTGGAGAACACGGTCGCGTCGGCGTCGTCGAGGGCCGTCGAGACCTCGGTCCCCTCGGGGATGCGGACCACCCGGTCGGCCGGCGAGGACAGCCAGAACGTGAGGTTCGCGCGCGCGACGCTCGGCGGGAACGGCTCGATGCCCACCAGGTTGAGGAAGTGCACGTACATCCGGTCCGGCACCTGGTTGACGCGGTAGAGCACCATCTCGCTCACCCACGCGAACAGCTCGATGAGCGCGACGCCCGGGTCGGACACGTTGTGGTTGGTCCACTCCGGCGTGAAGCGCGGGATCAGGCGCTTGGTCTCGTCGACGATGTCCTGGAAGGTGCGGTCGTCGAGGTTCGGCGGGTCGAGCGGCATCAGGCGTCCTCGCGGGGGATCACGTAGAAGGGGTAGACCAGGTTGCGTCGGTCGTTGGTGGCGCGGACGCGGTAGGCGATGCGGATCTGGACCACGCCGGAGGACTCCGCGTCCTGCTCGGGCGTGACCTCCTCCACCTCGATCCGCGGCTCCCACTGCCCGAGCGCGTCGCGGACCGCCTCGCTGATGAGGCCCAGCAGGTTGGCGTTGACGGGCTCGAACATGAGGTCCCAGATGCGGCAGCCGAACTGCGGCCGCATCAGGCGTTCCCCGGGCGCGGTCAGCAGGACCACCCGGATCGAGTCCTCCAGGTCCCCGCCCGCGCGGGTCAGCGCGATAGCACCGGTGTGGTCCACGCCCAGCGGCCAGGTGAACCCGCGGCCGACGAAGTCCGACGTCGGCGTCGAGGAGAGCTCGCTCAATTGATCTTCACCATCGCTCCCTTGACCTCGAGGATCCCGCCCGCCTCGACGACGCCCATCCCGGTGCCCTTGAGCGACGCCTGCGTGCCCTGCAGCTTCAGCGCCCCGCTGGCCGTGGTGGTGACCTCCGTGGCGGAGGTCTCGACCTTGGCCTTCGCCTTGATGGTCACGGTGGTGGCGTCGATGGTGATGCCGCCCTTGCCGTCGAACTCGATGAACGACGAGCCCGCCGCGATCTTCAGCGGGACCCCGTCGGGCACCTTGAGATCCGCACGGTCCTTGCCGATCCGCAGGCTGTGCTTGAGGCCGGCCGCGGCGAGCAGCACGTGCTGCGTCGCGGGCGCGGTGCCGTCGCTCATCTCCAGCACGTGGCCCAGCCGGCTGGTCAGCGCCCGCGTGATCACGGCCCCGTTCTGGTCGACGGCGGCCGTCGGCGTCGTCGACTTGTTCCCGTACAGCCCGCCGAGCACCACGGGCCGCGTCACGTCGTCGTCCTCGAAGCCGATGAGCACCTCGTCGCCCACCTCCGGCAGCACCACCTGGCCGCGGCCCGCCCCGGCGCCGAGGCCCAGCACCCGTGCCCACGTGGTGGTGGCCTGGTCGGACGCGGTGGCCAGCGAGACGCTGACCCGGCCCATCCCGTCCGGGTCCTTGACGTTGTCGACGATGCCGACGGCGAGCCCGCTGCGCCGGAAGCTGGACACCGGCGACGTCGTCTCCCACGGGTCCGACAGCTGCACGGGGTCGCGGTCGCCGGCCACGAACCGCGTGATCGCGTTGCCGTCCATCCAGGTGTTGGTGATCTCGCGGACGTAGTAGTTGCCGTTCGACGGCCCCGCCCCGCCGACGATCACGCGCCCGCCAGGGACCATGAGCGCCGTGTACTGCACCTTCCCGGTGGCCACGACCCGGCCGGTCCGGGCGGCGATCGCGGCCGCCGCCACCGTCGCGTCGCTCTGCGAGCGCGTCGCCGCACGGGCGTCCACCCGCGTGTAGGTGGGGGCGCCCCGCGAGCCCACGTCGAACCCCGCCCGCGACGTCGGCGTGGTCGACGTGCCGACCACCGGCGACTGCGCGACGGGGTCCCAGCCGCGGACCGTGACCTTGGTGTCGCCGTCGCCCACCTGCCGGGCGCTGAACGCGATGACGTCCCGGCCCACCACGATCTCGACGGGCCGGGCGCCGGGCGCGCTGCCGGTCGCGGCCGGCCACATCGAGAACGTCCTCCCGGAGATGCACCAGTCCCGGCCCGTGCGCTGCGCGATCTCGTCGATCAGGCCCAATGCCGTGTCGTTGCGCAGTGCGTACTTCACCGGCGCCGTCGGCAGGTCGACCGTGCCCAGCGACAGCCCCGCCGCCTGCACCAGCCGCGTCACGATGTCCCGCAGCGACACGTTGGTGAACGACTCGACGTCCGTGTCCCGCAGCAGCTCGTACCCGCCGTCCTGGACGACGACCGTGAGCGTGGCACCGCGGTACCCGTCCACCTCGCTGGTCGCCGACGTGACGGTGCCCTCGAACACCGTGCCCAGCAGGTCCCCGTACCCCGCCGACACCGACACGGCCTTCCCGATGTTCAGCTTGCCCGACCCCACCACCGCGTAGTTCTCGTCGACGAACGTCAGCGTGCACCGCCCCACCGAGCGCAGCCCCAGCTGCACCCGGACCTGCAGGACCTGGTACTCCTCGGGCAGCTCGGCACCCTCGACCGCGACCCTGAGGTTGACGATCCCGTCCGAGTCGACCAGGGGACTGGTCATGAGTCGAGCTTCGGGATGGTCAGCATCGAGCCGGGCCGCAGCGCCAACGGGTCGGCGATCGCGTTCGCGGACGCCAGCAGGCGCCACTTCGTCGAGTCCCCGTAGTACTGCGCGGAGATGCGGTCGAGCGTCTCGCCCGCCTGCACGCGGTGCACCCGGTGCGGCCGGGGCGTGCCCGACGTCGGGTTCTGCTTGCCGAACGCCTTCGACTCCTCGTACTGCCGGAGCACCAGCCCCATCATCGCCCGCAGCGGCATGCCCGTGCTGGAGAAGTAGGTGAACGTCAGGTCCAGGTGCGTGATGACTGCCTTGAACGAGTGCAGGTCACCCCAGTGGAACGTCACGTACGGCGGGCGGACGCTGTGCTTCGTCTCGTCGGTGCCCGGCAGCGTCGGGTCCACCTCCATGAGGTCGACGATCTTGCCCGTGTGCGCGGCGACGTCCGTGCCCGTGTCGGTGGTGTCGAAGAACAGGTCCACCCGCAGCACGCCCGAGTTCGCCCCCGTGTACCGCAGCCGCGTCACGCCCCGCCCCGGCAGCGCCGCGCCCGCCCACGTGTTGCTGCGCGTGATCTTCAGCTGCGCCGGGTTGAACAGGCACGGGACCTTGGTGCCGTCCTCGGTCTCCAGGAACGCCTTCTGGCTCGACGGCGGGCTGGCCGGCTGGCTCGGTGCCATCAGAAGACCTCCGACCCGCGACGCCACGCCCGACGCTCGGTCTCTTCCTCGAGCCGCTCCTCGACGATCCGCAGGACCGCCTCCCGGAACTCCGGGTCGCCGTACGAGCCCATGCCCGAACCGCTCGGCACGTGGAGCTCCGCGACCCCCTTGTCGACACCGGAGTTGTCGAACGCGGCGAAGCTGTCCCGCCACGCGTCGTCGATGCTCATGCTCGGATCCCCCTCACCGGGTGGGTGGAAGCGCCGCACCACGTGCGGCTCGCCGGCGGGAGCGCCGAAGGTCATGGGTCCTGCGGTGCCCGCGGCCGTCCGCGTCGCGAGCGCGTCGGCGATGGCCGACGACGGCACGTCCTCGATCGAGCGCCGCACCACCGTGCGCGGTGGCAGGACGTTCCACGACGACGGCAGCTGCGGGGGGTTCACCGCGCTCGCGGGCAGCGGCGGTCCGACGGGACCGGTGAACCCGGACCGCGCCGTCGACCGGCGCACGTGCCCGGCCGGCTGGCCGACCGCCGCCCGGCTCGTCGCCCCCGAGCCCCGGCGGCTCGTCCCCGGAGCGCCGGGACGTCCGGACGGACCCGTCGCGGACGGGCGGCCCCCTGCGCCGCCCGGCGTGCCGGTGTCCGTCGGGGTGATGGTGCTGCTCGTTCTCGTGCCGGACGGCGACCCCGCTCGGCGGCGGACCGGCGACGCCGCCGAGAGGATCGACGCCCCCGCGGCCGACGCGCCCCCGGCAGCGGCCACGACGGTCGGAGACATGAGTCGCAAGGCGTAGCCGGGGCCGGCGATCAGGTCGCCCCCGGCCCCGCCTGCGGTGCGGCTGATCGTCGACGGATCGGCTGTGCTGCGCGCGATCGACGCCGGGTCGGCCGGGCGTCGTGCGCCCATCGCCGACGAGAACGAGCGGGGTGCTCCGTTGCGCTGCGAGGCGGTGACCTGTCGCGCACCGCTCGCGAGGCTCGTCGCACCGTGGGGCGACGGGTGGGTCGGGGTCGTTCCGGTCGCCGACGCGCCGGCTGGGCTCGTTCCGCCGCTCGCCGACGGGCTGGCCTGGCTCATTCCGCCGCTCGCCGACGGGCTGGCCTGGCTCGTCGCGCTGCTAGCCGACGGGCTGGTTTGGCTCGTTGTGCTGCTCGCCGACCGGCTGGCTTGGCTCGTTGCGCTGCTCGGCGACGGGCTGGCCTCGCCCGTCACGCCGTTCGCCGATGTGCGGCTGACCTTCGTCGCAGCGCTTGCCGACGGGCTGGCCTGGGTCGTCACGCCGTTCGCCGACGTGCGCCTGACGTTGGTCGCAGCGCTAGCCGACGGGCTGACCTCGCTCGTCACGCCGTTCGCCGACGCGCCGTTCGACGACGAGGCCGCCGCGCGCATGCCGCCGGTCGCGCCGCGGTTCGCTGAGGCGGCGCCGGTCGGCGGTGCGAACGTCCCTCGGTGGTCGCGGACGGGAGCCGAGGGCGACCCGGGCTCGACCGACCGGCGCACCTCGATCCCCTCGATGCCCAGACCGAACCCCGCTGGACGCGTGCGGTGGTGCGACGCGCGCCGGTGCCCGGTCCCGGGCAGCCGCCCCTCCGCGGCGGGCGCGCTCGCGAAGGCGTCACCCACCCAGGAGCCGGTACGACGGCGCACGGTGCCCGGACCAGCGGGTCGGCCGGAAACAGACGTGCCCGAACCGGCCGTTGCGCCGGTGGCAGAGGTGTCCGAGCCCGCCGATGAGCCGGACGCGGAGGACGGCCCCGAGCCGGTTGCTGGGCCGGCGGCCGAAGAGGTTCGCGAGCCGGTCGATGGGCCGGCTGCCGAAGAGGGTCCCGAGCCGGTCGCAGGGCCGGCGGCCGAAGGCGTTGCCGAGCCGGCGAATGCGCCCGGGGCGGCTGACGCACCGGAACCTGCCGGTGTGGGCGCCGGCGAGGGCACCGATGAGTGACGCACTGTCGCGGAGCCCTCGCCGGTCGGTGTGCCGGTCGACGGAACCGGTGAGTGGCGGACTGCTCCGGAGCCCGAGCCTGACGCGGGGGACGTCGGGACTGACGCACCTGCTGTTGCGCGTGAGGTGCTCGCGTCCGAGCCCGACGCAGCCGACGCTCGGGTCACGGGCGGGGTGGCGCCGGTGGGCGACGAGGTGCCCACCGGGTTGCCACCCGCGCTCCGCGACCCGGCAACGTCCGACGCCATCTGCCCGGAAGCGGACGACGCGACGCTCCGGCTAATCGCACCGGTCCCGACCGACGGGCCGGAAGCTGACGAGGCGCCGGCCCGGCTGTTCGCACCGGTGCCTGCCGACGGATCGGACGCAGTAGACGTCGACGCGGTCCGGGCAGATGCCGCGAGCGCGGCCGTCGACGCGGCCGAGTCGGCGGCGACGGCAGCGACCGCCGCGGTGCTCGGCGCGACCGACCGGCGAACCCGGGCGGTCGGGTCGGCCAGGGAGCCGGTCGGACGGAACATCCGCCGAGCGAGCGTCCGCCGGACAGCACTGGCCAGCGGCCTCTGCGCGGGAGAGGGCAGCGCCTCGCCTCCCGGGCCGACGGGCGACCCGGCGAAGAGCGACACGGTCGGCACGGGCGAACCACCACCGGGCACCGTCGGGCCAGCAGACCGGGCGTCCGCCGTCGGACCAACTGACGGAGCGTCCGCCGTCGGGCCACCGGATCCGGCGCCGACCGCCGACCCGCTGGGCGAGCCGGTCCGATGGGACGCGCCGAGCCCGCCGGCCGTGCTCGACCCACCTGCCGCGCCGGACCCGCTGTCAGCGCGGGAAGAGCTGGACGTGCCCGAGGGGCTGGACGTGCCGGAGGGGCTGGACGTGCCGGAGGGGCTGGACGTGCCGGACCAGGTCGACGTGCCGGGTGGGGTCGAGCTGCCCGACGTGCCGGACGCGCTGGACCCGCCGGACGAGCGCGACATGGCGGAGCTGCCGGCGCGCTCGACGGACCCGCCGGGCGTCGTCGAGCCACCGGCGTGGGCGCCGGCTGACGGGTCGGGCGTCGCTGCCACGCTCGTCGAGCGCCGAAGGTCGGGGGACGTTCCGAGCTCGGTTGCCGGGGAGCGACCGGCTGACCCACTCGATCCGTCGGATGCAGCGGAGGCACCGCGCGTGCCGGACGCGCCGGGTGCGACCGACGGACCGGAGACCGCGGCCCCTGCCGAGCGCGAGTCCGTCGCGGCGACTCGCTGGATGCCGAGCTCGTCACTCCGCGCCGAGCTCGTCTGTTGCGACGGACGAGCTCGGCCGGGAGTGACGAGCTGGGTGCCGGCCGAGGACCCGGCGGTCGGCTGGGCGGACACCGCGGCGCGGCGGGAATCGGCGGTCGCCGTCGCACGAGCGCGGCGGCGCAGCAGCCGGCCGGAAGGCGCGGGACGAGCGGGGCTGGTCGGGAGCGTCGCAGCGGAGGGAGCCCGGTCACCTGTCACGGCGGACGACGCTCGTCCGGGCCCCCCGTCGTTCCCCGGTCGTGCGGGTGGCCCGGCGGCGCGGGTCGCTGGCGTGCGCATGACGCGGGCGTCGGACTTCATGGTCATCGTCCCGGCGGACCGCACGTCGTCGGAGACGCGGACGGGGATGGTGGTCGGCGCCAGGCGGCTGCTGCTGCCGCCGGGGCGGTAGGTGGCCTGGTCGGGGACCCGCTCGAGCATGCGCGGCAGGCCACGGGGTGCGGGGTCGGGGGCCGGGGCGGTCGAGCGGGCGACCGACACGTCCGACCACCAGCGCGGCGGCTGCACGTTGGCCGGCCCGGACCCGACGGACACCGAGGCGGCCGGCCCGAGCAGCGACCGGCGGACGGCCACGGAGCGACCCCACCCGGCGGAGAACCGTGAGGACGACCACGCGAGCGACCCGATCGGCGACGGGCGCGCGTGCCCGAGCACGGGTCCGGGCCGACGCAGGCGCACACCGATCGAGCGACCCAGCCGGGTCCGCGGGTCGCCGTCGGACCGCGAGGACGGCGGCACGTCGGCGCTCACAGCGTCTTCGCCCGGAAGCCGTTGTGCGCGACCTCGAGCGTCTCGGTCAGGGAGTCGGCGACGTCGGCGCTGAGCGTCGGCCCGCTCCAGGCCACCGCGAACACGCCCTCGAACTCCCAGGACCGCAGCCGCTCGCCGTTGTTGCCCAGGACGGTGACGGCGCCGGTGGAGCGCGTGACCTTGTTCTGGTTGGCGGCGAACCCCTCGCCGGACGACTTGCCCACCCAGGTGAACAGGGCGTCGGAGTTGACCAGGCCGCGCTTGAACACCAGGTGCGGCCACCGGATGACGCCGGGGAACTGCTGCACGTACTGGTTCTGGCCGCCCTCGACGTACTCGTGCGTGGTGACGGTCATCTGCAGGCCGGTGATCTCCTTGAACGAGCCGATCTCGACGCCGTCCACCTCGAACACGAAGTTGGCGGCGACAGGTGCGTCGCCACCCAGAGGCTCCTCAGGCACTGTCCCTCACCGCCTCCCACGCTCGGGCGTTCATGGCCGACACGGCGCGCACCATGCGGACGCGGTCGAGGTGCTCGAGGTCGAGCAGCTCGTCCATGGGCCAGTGCAGGTGGTACGCGAGGAACGCGATCTCCTGCCAGAGCGCCTCGGTGGGGTAGCGCAGCATGAGTCCTACCGGGCCTCGGTCCGGATCTCCTCGATCGAGGCCCGACCCGGCCGGCTGAGCACCGGGGTCGGGACCTCGTCGGGAACCTCGACCTGGACCGGCGCCGGAGCCGGCGGCTCCGACCCAGGCAGCGGTCCTGCCCCCTGCTGCGCGGCGACGAACTCGTCGAACTCCTCCTGCGACCCGAAGTTGATGACGCCGTAGAAGTCCTGCAGGTACGCCAGGTCCGCCGCGAAGAGACCCTCGATCTCGTGCGGCGTGACCATGGTCAGCGACCCCAGCGTCTCCACCACCCGCGCGAGCACCACGATGGTGAGCCGCGGGTCGTCCGGGCCGCTGATCGTGGGGTCGCGCAGGGGCTCGAGCTCGTCGCGCGCGGTCGCCAGCCGCATCACGCCGTCCCGGTGGAGTCCGCCGTCTCGGTCCACGTACCCCCGGGGGAGCGTGAACTCGTAGCGGGTCTTGAGGCTCACTTGATCCGGGCGAGCGACTCGATGGTGAGGGTGATGGTCTCCTTCACCGGGTCGTTCGAGTCGACGCTCAGCTGGTCGGTCGCGATCTTGCTGGGCCAGCCGTTGGTGAAGTTGAACCGGGCCACCTCGACGTGGGTCGAGTCGTACATGACGATCGAGCCGTTCTTGCGGTTGTTGGTGCGGTCCGACTGCAGGATGCCCTTGTTCATGATGTCGTTGAACCAGCCCCACAGCTTGTCCTGCGTGGAGTCCGGCGGTGCCATGCGGACCAGCGAGAGGTCGGGCGCCTTGTTGCGGCCGGCCAGCGTCTTGACGGTCTGCGACTTGCCGTCCTTGCCCACCTGCTGGGTCGTGGCCACCTCCATCTCGACGTCCAGGCCGGAGACGGAGGCGAGGATGGTGACGACGTTGCCGTCGATCTCGAGGAAGAAGTTCTGGGCGATGATCGGGTCGACGGCGATCAGGTCGTTCGGCATGTACGTGCTCCTTGGTCGATGAGGGGGCGCGCTCAGGACGCGATCTGCTTGTTCTGGCTGATCCGGAAGATCACGAACTCGGCCGGCTTGACGGGCGCGATGCCCACCTCGACGACGAGCTTCCCGGCGTCGATCGACTCGGGCGGGTTGGTGGTCTCGTCGCAGCGGACGAAGAACGCCTGGTCCGCGCTGGCGCCGAACAGGGCGCCCGCCGACCAGAGCCCGCGCAGGTACGCGTTGAGCGTGCGCTTGACGCCCTCCCACAGGGCCACGTCGTTGGGCTCGAACACGGCCCACTGGGTGCCCTCGAGGATCGTCGCCTCGACCATGTTGAACAGTCGGCGGACGTTGATGTACGTCCAGTCGGTGTCCGAGGTGAGCGTGCGGGCGCCCCAGATGCGGATGCCGCGCTGGCCGAACGGCCGGATCGCGTTGATGCCCAGCGGGTTGAGCACGCCCTGCTCCGCCTGCGTGATGGAGCGCTCCACATCCAGGACACCGCGGATGGTGTCGTTGGCGGGGGCCTTCCAGACGCCGCGGGTCTCGTCGGTCCGCGCCCAGACGCCGGCCACGTGGCCCGACGGCGGGATGAGGACCTCGGAGTTCCCGTTGGACCCGGTGGGGTTCTCCACCTTGATCCACGGGTAGTAGAGCGTGGCGAACGCCGAGTCGAACTGCGCCGTGTCGGTCCGCCACTCCTTGACGGCCTGCGGCGACAGCCCCGGAGGAGCGTCGAGGATCGCCACGCGGTTCGCGTGCAGCTCGCAGTGCGCGATGAGGCTGGTCTGCACGGCCTTCCAGAGGCCCAGGTCCAGCGTCCCGTCCTCCTTGGTGGCGGCCGTGACCAGGTCCGGGACCAGCACGATCGTCACGTCGTCGGCGATCGCGAGGCCCGCGATGCCGGTGCGGGCGGACTCGGACCCGGCGAACTTGCGGCCGTTGACCGGGACCGGCTTGGCGGCGGCCCGCTCCAGCCCGTAGGCGCCGGGCTTGAGCAGCTCGAGCTGGCTCTTGAGGTCGACGTCGTCGGCGAGCTTGACCTCGACCTTGACGCGGGTGGACGTCTTGTTGATGACCGTCGCGGCGTCGCGCGGGCCACCGAGCGTGAGGTCGTCGTAGCTCTCCACGGCCTCGCCGCCGTCGACGATCGTGATGCTGAAGGGCGCCGGGCCCTTGTGGTCGTCGGGGACGTCGGCGGTCTCGACGACCACCGTGAGGTCGTCGTCGGGCTCGACGGACTCCACCGAGATCGGCAGCCCGAGGGAGCGGTCCGCGGCGGGTAGCGCCAGGCGGGCGGGCTCACCCGACGGCTCGGCGTTGGGCACCCGGACGATGTAGGCGAGGCTTCCGCCGTTCAGGAAGTAGCCGTAGACGGAGAGGGGCAGCACCGCACCCTCGACGAAGCCGCCGTACATGCTCTCGAACTGGTTCCAGCTGGTCACGAGGCGCGGGGCGAGGCCCTGCGGGTCGTTCGGGTCATCCAGCGGTGCTCGCTCCGTGAACCCCACGAACGCGGCCACAGCGGTGGGGGCGGACGCCAGCACCTTCTGGGTCGAGGGGATCTCTTCGACGTAGACGCCGGGCGCGGTGTAAGTAGGCACTGGCCATCCTCTGCTCGGGTGCGCCCGGCGGGTCCGGCCTGCACTGGCCTGCCCTGACCTGCACGGGAACGCTGCGACGCGGGTGTGTCGATCGCCACGCTAGGGACGGCCCTCAGTGCCCGGCATCGGTAATCGCTACCGAGGTTTGAACCTGGACGCAAACCGCGCATAAGGTGCGAACGCGAACAAGCCAAGTGCGGCCCGCGCATGCCACCACCGATGGCAGGGGGCGAGGGTCCCGGTGCTCATGGGTGAGTGGAGTGGCTGTGGGGGCAGGCGCGGACGTGCCGACGACGGCCTCGGTGCTGCCCGAGACGCTCGTGTCGCGCCGGACGCTGGTGGTCCGGCCCCTCACCGAGCAGGTCCGCTCCGAGGTCCAGCTGGGCCGCAGCGTGCTCGTCGTCGGCGATGCCGGGGTGGGCAAGACGCACCTCGTGACGGCCGCGCTGGCGCACCTGTGGATCGGCACGCCGACGTCCCCGATGCCCACGGTCGTCAGCGTCTCCGGCGCCACGTCCCCGTCAGGCATCCCGCTGGGCGCGCTGGAGCCGCTGCTCGGTGACGTCGCCCTGAGCTCGCTCGGCAGCTCCGCGCGGACCGTCGAGTCGCTCGCCGAGTCGCTGCGGGCGCGCTCCCGCGGCGGTCCCGTGATCCTGCGCGTCGAGGACGCCCACCTGCTCGACCCGGCCAGCAGCCAGGCGCTCGCGTGGATGGTGCAGCAGGGCGAGGTCCAGCTCGTCGCGACGGCCCGGTCGTCGGCCGTGTCGCAGTCGCCGTGGCTGGAGCTGTGGAAGGACGACGTCGTCGAGCGCATCGACGTGCCGCCGTTCACGCTCGCCGAGGTGCAGCAGTGGCTGGTCGGCGAGCTGGGCGGGCAGGTCACCCTCGACACCGTCCGCCGCGTCTGGTCCGAGACCGCCGGCAACCCGTTCCACCTGGGCGAGGTGGTCCACGCCCTCCAGGAGCAGGGCGGTGCGTGGGTGTGGGTCGGCGGCGCCACCCCGGGCCGACGGCTTCTCGACGTGGTCGCGCACGACATGTCCCGGCTCAGCGGGGACGCGCGCGTGGCCCTGGAGATCGCCGCTCTCGTCTGCCCCGTCTCGCTGAGCGTGCTGCTCGACCTGGTGTCCCGCCCGGTGGTCGAGGAGCTGTCCCGCGTCGGCCTCGTCTCGATGTCCCCCCGGCTGACGGTCGCGGGGGAGGGCGACGTCACCGTCGACCTCGCGCACGCGCTGTACGCCGAGGCGGTCCGCTCCGGGGTCCCGCGGGCGCGTCGACGCGAGGTGCTCGAACGCGTCGCCGGACTGGCCAACAGCGGCCACCGCAGCGGCGCTGCCCTGGTCCGGTCGGTCGCCCTGGCGCTCGACTGCGACCTGGCCGTCGAGCACTCCCGCCTCGACGCAGCCGTCGACGCCGCGTTCGAGCTCCAGCAGCCCGACACCGCCATCCGCCTGCTGACCTCCGCCCTGCGCCAGACGCAGCCCGGCGACCTGCGCCGTGCGACCCTGGCGATGCAGCGCGCCGACGCCTGGTGGCACGTGGACGACACCGGGCGCGCGTCGCGTGACCTCACCGACGTCTTCGACACCCTGTGGGACACCGTCGGGCCCGACGCGCCCACCGTGCGGCTCATGGTCGCCGCGACCGCTCTGCGCGCGCGGATCGCGTACCACCGCGACGGCGACCTTGACCAGGCGCTCGTCCCCTTCGAGATCGCCGCTCGCTGGATCTTCGAGCGCGGCGGCCCGCACGCCGCCCGGGGGCTGCAGGAGCTCGAGAGCGCGCGGCTGGCCCGCCTCGGCTACGGCGGCCGGCCGCGGCTCGACGACGCCTGCGCCGTGCTGCTCGACTCGGCCGCCGGCAGCGCCGCGGTGCCGCTCGCCGCGCCGACCATCGTCGGCCTCGCGCAGTCGGGCCGATTCGCCGACGCCGCCCACCTGGCGGGCCGCTCCGCGCAGCTGGCCGGCGCCCACCACGACCAGTACCGGTGGGGCCGCGGCGAGGTGGCCGTCGCCGCCTTCCTCAGCACCCTGTGGTCCGGCGACGTCGTCAGCGCCGAACGCGTGGTCGACGCACTCGACCAGGAGAGCAACGCCGCCGTCGACTGGGTCGCCGTGCACGTCACGCGCGGCCTCATCGGCATCGCCCGCGGCTCCTGGATGCAGGCCCACACCGACCTGCACGCCGCCACCGCCCGCCGCGGCCGGGCCGACCCGGGCGGCGTCGCCGTCTACAACCTCGCCGCCGAGGCCCTCGCCGCGGCCGCCAGCGGCGACGGCACCACCGCCCGCGCACTGCTCAGCCACGGCGCCGACCTCACCGCCCGCGCCATGGCCGGCGTCGACGGCGAGGTCCAGCTCCTGCGCGCCGACACCCTCGCCTGGCTGCGCGACCCCCGCGCCATCGACGAGGCCCGCGCCCTCGCCGGCTGGGCCAGCGAGCGCGGACTCCTGCGCATCGAGCTGGAGGCCCTGCACCGGTCCGCCGACCGCCGCCGCCCCGGCACCCGCCCGCGCGGCGTCAACCCCGAGGTCCTCCGCCGCGTCCGCGAGCTGGCCCCCCTCGTCGACGGCCCCCGCGCCGCCGCGATCGTCCACCACGTCGAGGCGCAGGCCGCCGGCGACGAGGACCTCGTCCGGATCGCCGAGCGCGAGCTCAACCGCTGCGGCCTCTGGCTGCCGCCCGTCGAGTCGATCGTGTCGCTGACCCGTCGCGAGCAGGAGATCGCCTCCCTCGCCGCCGGCGGCCTGACGAGCCGCGCGATCGCCTCGCGTCTGACGCTGTCCGTCCGCACGGTCGACTCGCACCTGGCCCGCGTGTTCGCCAAGACCGGCGTCCACTCCCGCGAGGGGCTCTCGGCGGTGCTCCGATGAGCGACGGCCGCTCCACCTCCGGCGCCGGCGGCGGTGCCGTCTACGGCCTCGGGTTCATCGGCGCTGCCGTCTACTACTTCTCCGCCGGCTCGACGTTCTGGGAGTTCGTCCTCGCGATCCCCAAGGCGATCGTGTGGCCCGCGATCCTGGTGTTCGAGCTGCTGAAGGGCGTCTACGGCTCCTAGCTCTCTGCCGGCGGGATGTTCTGGTTGAGCCGGAAGGTGTTCTCCCGGTCCCACGTGGCCTTCAGCTGCTGCAGCCGCGCGTACGTGGCGTCCCCGTACGCTCGGTGCACCCCCGCGGCTCCCTCGACCCCGAGCGCGTTGACGTACACGCCGACGCTCCACGGCGCGATCGTCGCGGCGAGCCGCCGGCACGCCGTGGCCAGGCGCTCGTCGTCGTTCGGGTCCGCCCACTTCGCGCCGACGTCGTACTCGAAACGCGTCCCGCGGTGCACGAAGGCCGTCGCGTCCGGGTTCACCTCCGCGATCGCGCCGCCGTACGCGACGAGGCTCGCGTAGGGGCCCGCGTCCGCGTCCGTGTGCGCAAGGAATGCCTCGAGCGCCGCGTCGGGCAGCTCCTGGACGTAGTGGCTCTTGGCGTACCGCCGGTACCCGTAGGCGGCACCGACGTCCGACTGCTGCTGCAGATCGAGGTAGCTGATCGTCGCGACCCGCCGTTGCTGGACGTCGCCGACGCCGTCGAGCTGCTGGATGAGCGGGGCGGCCTCCTCCGGCGGTCCCACCCACACGAACCCGAGCGTCAGCGGCCCGCCCGACCGTACCTCCGCGATGAAGGTCGCCCGCCGCGGAGCGTCGTCCGACGCCGCCAGCCACGTCCGCAGCGCATCCAGCCCGCGCGCCGGGTCGAGGTCCACCTCGGCGACGAGCGCCTGCGTCCCGACGTCGTGCAGCCGCAGGTCGAACCGCGTGACCACGCCGAAGTTCCCGCCACCGCCGCGCAGCCCCCAGAAGAGGTCGGGGTTCTCGTCGGCGGACGCGTAGACCAGCTCGCCGTCGGCCGTCACCACCTCGTACCCGAGCGCGTTGTCACAGGTCAGCCCAACCTGCCGACCCAACCAGCCGACCCCACCACCGAGCGCCAGCCCACCGATGCCCGTGTGCGAGACGATCCCCGCCGTCGTCGCCAACCCGAACGGCTGCGTCGCTGCATCCAGTGATCCGAGCAGCGCCCCGCCCTGCACCTGCGCCGTCTTCGCTCGCGGATCGACGACCACCTCCCGCATCCGGCTCAGATCGATCATCAGCCCACCGTCCGGCACCGCCCACCCCGCGGCACTGTGCCCACCGCCGCGCACCCCGAGCGGCAGCCCCAGCTCCCGCGCGACCCGGACCGCAGTCCGCACGTCGTCCGTGCCGGCGCACCGGACGACGTACTTCGGGCGACGATCAACCGCGCCGTTCCAGACGGCACGCGCCGTGTCGTACGCGGGGGAGTCGGGGACGAGAACGTCACCCTCGAAGCTGACGGGGAGCGGTCCGGCCGTGGGCATGCGACGACTCTGGCCGCTGTCGGACGTCCCTGCCAAGGGGGTCACGCGGACTGTCAGACCCCACATGCACCATGAAGGGCATGACTCTCACCTTCAGCGGAATCGTCATCGACAGCACCGACCCCGTCGCCGTGGCGGACTTCTGGCAACAGGCGCTCGGCTGGTCCGGCCGCCAGTCCGGAGATCGCGGGGAGGCCATCATCCACGCGCAGGAGGGCGAAACCGTCTACGGCCCGCCCAGCATCGTGTTCCAACCCGTCCCCGAGGCGCGGACCGTCAAGAACCGCGTGCACCTCGACTTCTACTCCCCGAACCAGGACGCTGACGTCGCCCGGCTCGAGGCCCTCGGAGCAACCCGAGTCGACGTGGGGCAAGGACCATCGCGCTCGTTCGTCGTCCTGGCGGACATCGAGGGGAACGAGTTCTGCGTCCTCAGCGAGGAGTGAACCGACCGGGTTGTGCCTTGTAGGCTGACCCGGCGTCCGGGCTCCCTTCGGGCGTGCACGGGTCGCTCGCGCGGCCCGCGCGCCTGTAGCTCAGGGGATAGAGCACCGCTCTCCTAAAGCGGGTGTCGGCAGTTCGAATCTGCCCAGGCGCACAAGTGTTTGCGCAGGTCAGCCTGCTCTCGGGTGCGACTGGTGTGATCGGTGCGTCCACAATGTCCGCTTCGTGGTCAGCATGTGGTCAGTAGTCAAGTGGTCGTCGCGATCGGCGTGGCGGGTCCTACACGGCTGAGGGCGGTGACCGCACCCGCGCTGTGGTGAAACCATTCCGCCATGACCGTGAACCGGCTGACCCTTGTGCCCGGCCGCTCGGAGAAGGTTGGGCTCTTCCTTTCGGAGATGGTTGTCGACGGTCGTCCGCTGCGCGATCTTCTGAAGCTCAAGCCAGAGGACGAGGTACTGGATCACGCTGGCCGGGGGCCCGCCGGGGAGAACGTGTCCGCCCTCGTCCACAACTGGCCCGCTGCGGGACCGCGCGATGCGCTCGTTCTGCTCGGGGAGGAGCCGTCCGAACTGGCCGATGGTCGCGTCCCGCTCTATGTCTGCCCCGCGTGCGGAGATCTCGGGTGCGGAGTCGTCTCCGCTCTGGTCGAGCGCTCGACGAGCCACGTGGTTTGGCGCGAGTTCGGCTGGGATGTCGGCTGGGACGACGGCGAGGAGGAGATCCGTTTTACCGGCGGCCCTTTCGTGTTCGACAGGCAGCAGTACGACGCTGAGCTGCGACGGTTCGTCGATACGTACGACGACGTGCGGGCGTTGGCGCCCGCGCTCGAGGTGGGTCAAAGCTCAGCCAAACGGCGTTGGCCGTGGCAACGCTGAATCCAGTTGTAGTCCGCGCACGCTCACTCCCGATCTCCGCGTGACGCAGGCTTCTCCGGAAACATCGGCATGCGCTCCATCGCCACCCGCGGCGCCTCTGAGAAGAGGTGGCCGTAGAGGTCCATCGTCATCGTCGCGGTCGCGTGGCCGAGGATCATCTGGACCGCCTTCACGTCGGCGCCGGCCGCGATGAGCAGCGAGGCGGCCGTGTGGCGGAGGTCGTGGATCGTCGTGCCAGCTAGGCCGACCGACTGTGTCGTCTCGGTCCACCGCGATCGGACCCGGAAGTTCGTGTTGGTCCAGATCGCGCCCGTCGGGCTCGGGAACAGGTACGAGCCAGACGGAGCGTTCTCGATCCGATCCCGGACGTAGGTCTCGAGCGTCGGTGGGACCGGCACCGTTCGGGTCTGGTGTGTCTTCGTCGGGCCGAAGATCGCTCCGCTGGTTCGCTTCGACTGCGGGGCGGCGCGGTGGATGCGGACACCGAGACCGTGCGGTGTCTGAACGACGTCGTCGACCCGCAGCGCGCACATCTCGGAGAAGCGGCAGCCGGCCAGGCCGAGGAAGAGCACGACGGGCCGGCAGTTGGGCGGCATGGCGTCGGCGAGTTTGCCCAGCTGTTCCGCGCGTAGCCAGTGCGGCTCGCGTTTGGTCGTGCCCTTGGGGAGCGGGATCGAGCGGGCGACGATGACCGAGATCCGCCGGTCGCGGACGGCGCCGACGGTCAGCTTGTGCATCGACATCACCACGGCGCCACCTCCTCACGCGGCTCGAGCAGCGGTTGCTCCTGGTGATAGGTGCGCCGGGATGTCCCTAAGACGCGACGTCTACCTAGCGATAGGAACCGGAGGGGTGCGCACATATCGCGCTGCGTGCCCCTCCCGGGAGCAGGTGTGCGCGGGCGACTGCAAGACGCCGGATCTCGGGTCAGTAGGCATTGCGGCGCAGGAGGCGTGGTGGCTGGTGCTATATCGAGGTAGCGAGGGGCTGCACGACACCGAGGGTCGGACCCCGGTCTCATCGCCGAAAGACACGGACCTCCTGGGCAAACCCGGCGAAGGCAAGAGACGTACCGCGCCAGCGCTAACCTGAGCCGCATGGGTCTGATCCGGAAGGCTGCGGCCGCGTCAGTCGTCGTGAACACGAATCAGTCGCGGAAGCACAACAAGCGAGCTGCTGCGGAGTTGCAGGCCCAGACGGAGTTGATGCGCCAGCAGACGGCGATCCAGGCGCACCAGCTCGCGATCTTCGCGGCAGCTCAGCACGCAGCCCAAGCGCGGGCGATGGCGGAGATCGCGGAGGCACAGCGAGCAGCAGACATCGAGGCCGGGGCAGCGTGGCATCCGGATCCGTGGGGCCAAGCTCGCCTGCGCTGGCACAACAGCCGCGAGTGGACTCATCTCCTGTCGGACTGACCGACACCTGAGCGACCCGCCGATCCTCCGGCCCAGCCGTCGGGGCCCGTGGACGCCAAAGGTCGATTACAGGCCTCGACTCTTCTTGCATCTCTGGATGCTGGCGGTGCGTCTGAGGTGGATCCGGGTCCGCGGGCGGGCTACGGCCGTCCGGAACAAGGTCCTGTCTCTCCGCGACGGGTCACGGTCGCCTGGATGCCGAGACGCGTCCGCGACTACGGGAGCTCGCCGGACCCGCGAGCACGGACTAAGCGCCGTAGGCGTGGTCGAAGACCTCCACTGAGATGGCGACGAGCAAGTTGCACGCGCGATTCCAGTCGACCGAGTCCATGCGAAAGGGCTCAGTGGTCGGCCGGTAGTGAACGATCTTGTTCCTGAGGAGATAAATTGCCCGGCCCGCCGACGCGCGTACGTCTTTTCCTACAGTGGCATTCAGGCAATCGCAGATTTCATATAGATCGCTTTCGTTCGCGTGTGCGAGCGTTGCGTTCAGGCTCTGCAGCTCCGGCGGTCGCCACCCCATTTCGGCGTCGAGTTGGGCCGCGATCTCATGCCAGGGAAGCGTCACGGACAATAGTTTAGCGAGAGCAGTCGCTCTATCATATGCATATGTTGCCTCGATGCACCGATAGAGCGACATGTAGACGTTTCGAGGATCTAGGTCCAGCACCGCCCGGCAGAGTTCCTGATACGGAAGAGAAGGCACTTCCAACTCGGCAAGGCTCACCAGCGATCCAGCGAGCGGCTCCTGGATCCACGAGCCGCTGACTAAACTCTCCTGAACGCACAGCGTCAGGAAGGCGGGCCAGGCAATCACTTCCTGAAGCGGAGTCGCGTTCTGAACTAGTTGGATTGTCGGAAACAGGTCCATGATCGCCGCGTTGTCGTGTCCGATGTACCCGGGGTCGCCCATGATGCCGGCCTCGACGACGTTGCGAACCTGTGCGGCGGACGCCGTCGGATAGATAGGCAGCTCCGCGAGCAGGCAGACATCGAAGCCTTGGACATCGTCGAGAACCGCGTACCGTAGGTCGTCGGGCTCGAAAGTGAATCCGACGAGTGCCAAGTAGTGCTCCCCCTGGTGTTCGAGCCAGGCGAGATGCCGGTGCCGTCCGAAACTTAGGGTCGCGCGAACATCCAAGCCAATCAAAAATGCATCGGCCGACGGATTAGCGTGAACCCATCTAGCCCCACGCGGGTCAGCTATTTCCACCCCGTGATCAGCGCAGTAGTCCGCAAGGCGACGGAAGACAGCGGAGTTTGCGCTAATCATGCTTCGATTCATCAACTGGCTCGCCAGCAGGGCTCCATGTTGTCAAGGGAGAAGTCTTCCTCTATCAGGACCTTGAACGCCTCGGAGAAGACTAATCGTTCATAACGTCCCACCTGGCCAACGCGCTTGTCCAGCACTTCGTTAAGAACGTCGAGCCTAAGAAAATCACCGAGCAACTCTTGGTCCATCGTCGCGAGTCGCTCTGTCAGACGGCCTTCGGCGGCCACGAGTTGAACCATTCGAGCGGTCCGCTCTTCGGAGGGCTTATCTGCACCGGTGCGTCCGAGAACTGCAATCCCTAGGGCGACAATGAAGCCTATTCGGGCTGGCTGGCGATCGAACACCAGCTTGCCGCCTGGGGCGTCTGCATTGCCCTCGTATTGAGAAAACGCCTTGTCGAGTCGAACCATCATCGACAGGGCATCGTAGAAGTTCTCCTGGAACCCGGCATCTGCAAGGTTATCGACAAAGTCTAGTCGGGAGAACTCATCTGAAATGGCCTCCTTTGAGTCGACTGCTGTCTTTCGCAGCGAGAATGCAGTGTACAGCTCGATGAGCGCATCGCTGGAATACTGCGCTGCTCCGACGCGACGGCCCGGCTTGTCCGGCGTCGACATCTTTTCGATTTCCGGAACCTTGGCCTCGATCTCGTCGAGCAGCGGTGCGAAGACCACGGACAGTTGGCGACTCATGGTCCACGGCACCTGGCCGGTGTTGAGAATGAGCATGCGGTAGATCATGGCGCGAACGTTGTCCGTGAGCCAGAATTCGACGCGCAGATTCTTCTCGGACACTTCATCGTTCTCGGTGGCCGCTTCGATCAGAGCCGCGGTCCGTTGCATACCATCGATGATCGACAGCGATTCACGTCCCGCGGGCAAGAAGGAGTCCGGATCCGCGTTTGCGTCTCCGGGGAGCCGCGCGAAGGCGTCTGGATCCAGCACCGCACCGATGACAACGGGCGGCAGTGTCGCGCCCTTCTTCAGGTCCTCCACCATTCGCGCGCGGATTCGTTTTGCGGTTGTCGTGGCGAGAACGGTTCGCTGGCCGTTGAGTGCGCCCTGGGCGTCGTGCGCCGGAGCTACAAGGGTCAGGTAGTCACCCACAGCCAACGAGGTCATCACCGACCAGCACTGCGTGCGGGCGTCGTACATCCAATCCATGCGACTGCTCCGATGTCTGCCCAGTCGGGCTGCTAGGGACCTCTCGGAACGGTGAGCGAGCCAGCGAGCGGAGGCTTGGGCGGTGTCAACGATCCTATGGGCAGCAGTAGGAGTCGAGGTGGTTGTGCAAGAGAACAACACTCGGACGGCTGACTGCTCCCCTCCGGCGGTCGGCGCGATTCAATCACCGCACCGGCTCGAGGCCGGCGCGTGGGCTCGGCTGGGGCTTCAGCACTCAGCCCCGCGCCCGGCCCGGGAGTGACGTGGGCAGCTACCCAATGAGTCCGTGGTCAGCATGTGGTAAGCATCGTGCGCGGAATAGGTGCCCGGACTGCCTTACGCGCATGTATTTCAGCAGGTCAGGATCTTGTGAAGGGTGGCGGATCGAACTCCTAAAGCGGGTGTCGGCAGTTCGAATCTGCCCAGGCGCACACAGTGTTGTTTTATGCCGCTGGCGGTGTGCTGGTGCCGCCCGTGGGCTGGCGCGGGCCAAGACGGCGCCTTGTCCTCTGAAGCCGACCGCCGTCGTGCACGTCCCGGCGCGTCGTGTGGCTATATCGGATGGTGGTGGTGGGCCCATCCGCGCGGACGAGGCCGTGATCGCTCCGTCTACGGACCGGCAGCGAGGTACTCGTCGAGGGTGTCAGTGCGTAGCGCTCCCATCAGAGTCCCGAAGGGTGCGGCGTCGGGCACCACCGCGGCGGAGTCGCCGGTGATCACGACCGTCGTCGGGACCGGCACCACCCGCACCTCGTCGGGACCGAGGTTCCGGACGCTCGTGAGCAGTCCGACCAGCTCGGACCGGTCGAACGCTTCGTCGACGGCGACGGACCCGGCGACGACTCCGAGCAGCCGGAGCCACGTGGCCGGGTTGCGGCGGACGTCGTCATCCCCCGACCGGTCGAGGATCGCCCGGAGCCACACCGCCGAGCGTTCCGCGCGCGACACGTCGTCGAGGGTGTCCCCGCGGACCCAGGCGAGAGCCTCCTCGCCCGTGAGCCGGTGAAGGCCGGCGGGGGACACCTGACGGCCGTTGACCACGAGCCTGCTGTCCAGGTCGACTTCGACGCCGCCGAGCCCGTCGGTCACCCGGGCGAACGTCTCGGAGTCGGTGAGCGCCACGTGGTCGAGGCGCACGTTCGTCAGCTGCTCGACCGTCTGCACCGCGCCCGACGGGCCTCCCTGCGCGAAGGCGGAGCGCAGGGTCCCAGGACCCGAACCGGGCACGTCCACGGAGAGGTCGGGCGGCATCGCGATGACCTGCACGCTGGACCGGTCAGCCGAGACGTGCGCGAGCATGACCATGTCGGTCTGGGCGGCTGCGGCGGCCCAGTCCTGGCCGCCCTCGGTGCGGACGTCGTCCGTCGAGCCGAGCACGAGGATGGTGACCGGCGCGCGTCCGCCCACCGTGGCCGGTGGGAACGGGTCCGGCCGGTCTGTCAGGCCCACGGGGTCGGGGAAGCGCTCGAGCCGGTTGTCGAGGGCGCCGGCGACGACGAGGGCGCCGCCCGTGGCGAGGACGATCAGCAGGACCAACGATCCGACGACCGCGATCGCGATGTTCCGGGCGCGGTGGTGGGGGGAAGCGTGCGGTACCTCTGGCGGGGGCGGGCCGGGCTCGTCGGGAGGCGAGAGAAGGGACCACGCTATGCCGTCCACGGCGGCTCGGACCTGGACGAACGACTTCTCGTAGCGGCGCCGGCCGGCCGCCGCGGGGTCCGGGATGTCGTCGTCGGCGGCGGTCAGCGGTGCGGTGCCCGCGAGGTGCATCGCGGCGGCGTCGGCCAGCGCCGACAAGCGCGCCGCGACGTCACCCTCAGGCAGGGCCGACGGGCCCAGTGACGTGGCGACCCGGGCCAGCTCGGACAGCGTGAAGGTCCGCCGCACCGCCGCGGGAACCTTGCGGACCACCGCCGACCGCTCCTGCCGGGACGTGGTGAGGACGAGGTCGGCCGACTCCACCATGGTCGCGCTGAGCTCCCGCGGGTGGTGGCCTTCGACGGCCACGCCTTCGCGCGCGAGGAGGTCTCTCAAATGCTCGGGGACCGGATCGTCCGCTGCGGCATAGACTCCGGCGCTCGTCACCGTCACGGCGCTGTCCACCCCGAGCCGGGCGCGTAGGAGCCGCTCGGCCGCGAGCGAGCGACCCACGTTCGTGGTGCCCACCAGCAGCACGTCGAAGCGGCTCGCCACGGCCGTCGACGGGACTGCCTCGGACGGGCTCATCGGGCCAGTGTGTGACACAAACTGGACGCCCGCTATGGGCCGCTTCGTCGGAATTGTCCAGATGGCTTTCTGCCCACGACGAGCGTCGTCGGCCATGTCCGCTCGCGATCCCGTTGCTCGGTCGATGCCGCTGGTCAGGCGTTCGTGCGGCGAGGCGGTCGGGTCCGACCAGGCCGTCAGAAGGTCAGTCGGCTTTTCTGACCGCATGGCGCAGGTACACCACGCCGCTGCCGAATCGCCGGCTCTCCAGCAGCTCGAGGTCGAGCCGGATGCCCCGGGGCAGGGCCGGCTTGCCGCCGCCCACGATGACCGGGCACAGCACCAGGACGCACTCGTCGACAAGGCCGTGCCGGAAGGCCTCGACCGCGATGCCCGCGCCTCCGATGCTCAGGTCCGAGCCGGAGGTCTCCTTGAGCTGTCGCACCTTCTCGGGGTCGAACGTCCGCTCGATCGTCGTGCGCGCGGTCGAGACGTCGTCGAGCGTCGTGGAGTAGACGATCTTGTCGGCGTCGCGCCAGATCTGGGCGTACTCGCGAATGACCGGCGGCTCGTCGACCAGCCAGTCGTCGTCCTCCCAGACGCGCATCGTCTCGTACATGCGTCGCCCGTAGAGCGAGGTGCCGATCTGCCGCTCGTGCTGGTTCCAGATGGCGTGCAGCTCCTCGTCGGGCACGGACCAGTCGAAGGAGCCGTTCTCGTCCTCCAAGAATCCGTCGAGCGAGATGCTAGCGGCGTAGATCAGCTTGCCCATGGGGGTCCTCCGTCGTGACGAGGGCTCCAGCGTGCTGGGTGGCACCGACACGGGCAACACCATCGGACGCGCTCGTCGGTCATGGTGCCGAAACCACGGGACGAGGTGCGCGCCGGTGCCAGAGTGGGCGCACAGGAAGAAACCCTGACGAAGGAGTGCGCATGTCGACCGAGGGCACCGCAGGAACCGGGTTGTCACCCGAGCAGATGGGGGAGGCGATCGCGTCGCTCTCGTCGCCGGACGTGGTGGACTCGCCGTTCGGAAAGCTGAGGTTCTTCGACGGGGTGCCGACGCCCGAGACGGTGACGTCGGCGTACGACGCGCTGGATCTGATGCGCGGGATCGAGGTGTTCCTCAACGCGGTGCCCGGGGCGTCGCTCGTGGCGATGCGTCGTGGGCTGAGAGCCGCGGGGATCTCGTCGGCGCGCGTCATCGGCATCACGGAGCCGCGGGCCAACTCGAACAGCCTGTTCCTCACCCCGAACACCGAGACCACCTACGGGACCACGTTCCTGGACCTGCGGGAGTGGGGTCCGACGGTCATCGAGGCACCGCCGCAGTCGTTGTGCGTCGTGGACGACTTCTGGTTCCGCTACGTCGCCGACATGGGCATTCCGGGGCCGGACCGCGGCGCCGGTGGGAAGTACCTGTTCCTTCCGCCGGGATACGACGGCGAGGTCCCCGACGGGTACTTCACGTACCGGACGCCGACGTTCTCGAACTGGGTGATCCTGCGGGCGCTCGGCGGGGTGCCGGCGATGAAGCAGACGAAGATCTACCCGCTCGCGGAGTTGGCTGCTGCGCCGGAGCCGAACGAGTTCGTCAACCTGTCGGACGCGGTGATCAACACCGTCCACGCCAACGACCTCTCGTTCTTCTCGGAGCTGGACGAGCTGGTCCAGGAGGAGCCGACCGACGCGCTCGACGCCGAGCGGTCGGGGCAGCTGGCGGCGATCGGGCTGGTGAAGGGTCGGCCGTTCGCTCCGGACGACCGGATGCGCGCGATCCTGTCCCAGGCCGCGCAGGTCGGTGCCGGACTGGCGCGCACGATCGCCTACGCGCCGCGCGACGAGGAGGCCTCGCTGTACGGGTCGTGGAAGGTCGGGTTCGTCGGGGGCAGCTACGAGTTCCTGCGCAACGGCGCCCGGCTGCTCGACGCCCGCACCCAGTTCCACTACCTGGCCACGGTGGTCACGCCGGCGATGGCCCACGCGCAGGTCGGGGCCGGGTCGGCCTACGCGTACACGATCCACGACAGCAACGGCGTCCTGCTCGACGGCGCGAAGACGTACCGCCTGCACGTCGATGCCAACCCACCGGCGAAGAACTTCTGGTCCGTCGACGTCTACGACACCCAGACGCGCTCGCTGCTGCAGGTGCCGTCGACGATCTGGCCGGCGCTGGCCAGCAACACCGGCACCTTGCAGGCCAACGACGACGGCTCCTTCGACCTGTACTTCGGCCCGACCGCCCCGGAGGGCAAGGAGTCGAACTGGGTGGAGACCATCCCGGGCAAGTCGTGGTTCCAGCTCTTCCGGCTCTATGGGCCGCTCGAGCCGTGGTTCGACCAGACGTGGCGGCTCCACGAGTTCGAGCCGATCGGCTGAGAAAACCCGCTCGCCGCACAGCGACGCGGCATCTGACGTCCTGGAGCCGCCCGGCGGTAGGCTCCAGGTTCGTCAGCGAATCACGCTGGCCACGATCGTCCTCCGCGGCGTACATGGAGACACCCGGCGACGTGCACCATCGGCCTGAGTGCGGGCTGCGGCAGCGACCGGGGACGCGAACACGGTGCGAGCGCCGTGCCCCGCGGTGACCGGGCCCGACCGGTCACGGGCGAGCGCGCTCGTGACGTTGCTGGCTGCCGCGGTCGCGGCGTGACGCTGAGAAGGAGGAGCTGTGGCACGACAGGGCCGACGCGGTTCCGCTGGCGCGCGCGCTGACTCCGGCAACCAGCGCCGCGCTCCGCGTCCCTCCGAGCAGGGGCTCATCCCCGTGCTGGCGGACATCGCGCGCGAGGTGGACAAGGCCGTGCAGCGGCCCCCGACGCGGCCGGCCGTGCGCACGAAGTTCCAGGTGGTGGCGCTGCTCGTGCGCGAGGAGCGGGACCGGGTGCGGGCGGACACCGGCCTGTCGGCGTCGCGACGCGGGGAGCAGCTCAAGCGGCTCGACGGGGTGGCGACGATGCTGGCCCGGACCGCCGCGCGCGACACATCGCTGCTCGAGCTGCTGGCCGACGACGCCCGGGTGTCCGACGCGGCGCGCGCCTACAAGGCGACGGTGATGCGCGCGGGCGGGCTGGAGCCGCCGGAGGAGCCCGCGCCCGTCGAGAAGGCGGCGCCGGCGCCGAGCACCGCGACGCGCGTGGTGCCGCGGTCGGTGATCTCGCGCCAGCTGGCCAACCCGTTCCTGGCCCCGGACTACGAGGCGGCGGCGGAACGGACCGCGACGCGTGCGCGGCGGCTGGCCGGCTGGGAGCTGCTCGACCCCCTGTTCAACTCGTTCGAGCGTGCGGCGACGGGTGCGCCCGCGTGCATGCCGCTGCCCGAGCCGCGTCCGGTGCCGACGCCCGCCGGGCGGGAGCTGATGCCGCACCAGGCGCAGGTCGTCGCGGCGACGACCGCCGGTCACCGGACGTTCCTGCTGGCCGACGAGCCCGGGCTCGGCAAGACCGCACAGGCGCTGCTGGCCGCGCAGGCCGCCAACGCCTACCCGCTGCTGGTCGTGGTGCCGAACGTCGTCAAGACGAACTGGGCGCACGAGGTCGGGCTGTGGACGCCGTTCCGACGACCCACCGTGGTGCACGGCGACGGCGACCGGATGGACGGGTTCGCGGACGTCGTGATCGTGAACTACGAGCTGCTGGACCGGCACGTCGGCTGGCTCGGGGACCTCGGCTTCCGCGGGATGGTCGTCGACGAGGCGCACTTCATCAAGAACAAGACGTCCCAGCGCTCGCAGCACGTGCTCGCGCTGTCGGAGCGGATCCGCGCGCGCGTCGGGCGGCCGCTCCTGATGGCGCTCACGGGCACGCCATTGATCAACGACATCGAGGACTTCCGCGCGATCTGGCAGTTCCTCGGCTGGATCGACGACACCAAGCCGCTCGGACCACTGATGGCGGCCCTCGAGGAGACCGGGCTCACCCCGGCCGAGCCCGGCTTCTACGCCGCTGCACGGACGGCCGTGATCGACATGGGCATCGTGCGTCGTCGCAAGGTCGACGTGGTCGCGGACATCCCCGCGCGCCGGGTCGCAGACCTGCCGGTCGAGCTGGACGGCGCGGTCGGCCGGTCGATCCGTGCGGCCGAGGCCGCGCTCGCGGCCCGGATGGTCGAGCACTACCGGTCCGCCCTGGCGGCGCGCGCGAGCGACGAGCCGGTCGAGGGCATCGACCTCGACCTGGCGCGACGGGTCGCGGCGGCGGAGCTCAAGGACTCGAGCTCGAAGGCCGGCGGCGAGAACGTCTTCACGATGGTCCGGCGGATCGGTCAGGCGAAGGCCGGGCTGGCCGCCGACTACGCCGCGCAGCTGGCCCGCAACGTCGGCAAGGTCGTGTTCTTCGCCAAGCACGTCGACGTCATGGACCAGGCCGAGCAGACGTTCGCCGACCGCGGCATCCGCTACGCCTCCATCCGCGGCGAGCAGACGCCCACCGCCCGCAAGAAGAACATCGCCGCGTTCGTCGACGACCCCGAGGTGCAGATCGTGGTCTGCTCGCTGACGGCCGCCGGCGTGGGGCTGAACCTGCAGGTGGCGTCCAACCTGGTGCTGGCGGAGCTGTCGTGGACCTACGCCGAGCAGACCCAGGCCATCGACCGGATCCACCGGATCGGCCAGGCCGAGCCCGTCACCGCGTGGCGGGTCATCGCGGCGCAGACCATCGACTCCAAGATCGCCGAGCTCATCGACAGCAAGTCGGGCCTGGCCGCCCGAGCGCTGGACGGGGCCGGCGACGAGGACGTCACGTCGTCGACGGACGTGCAGCTCGAGGCGCTGGTCGGGCTGCTGACCGACGCGCTCGCCGCCGAGGGCGTGGCCTGAGCAGGGTGCGCGGCCGACGATGACCGGGACGCGGGGCGGCTCCGACGCGGAACGGGTGCTGCAGCGACTCCTGCAACCGCGTCCTCAGTTCAGCGTGAGCTTCTCGCGGAGCGTGCTCGCGTCGGCCCTGTGGGACCTGGGCGAGGACGACCTCGCCGACCTCGCCCTGATGATCGACGACGCGACCCTGCTCTCGATCCAGACGATCTCGTCGTGGTACGAGGACCGCAGCTTTCCGCTTCCCGTCGAGGGGCGGCAGGTCACGCACAACCACGTCATGGCCCTCGCTGCGGTCACGTACCTCGAGGGAGAGGTCCGGCCGCTGGCGCGCACTCGCCGACGTCCCGCGAAGGACCGCCCCGCCCGGTTCGGGACGGACGCCGGCGGCTCCTGAGCGTGTCGCCGCCCGTCGAGGGCGGCGAGGTCAGCGCGTCCCGTCGTCGTGCGCGAGGGAGGACGACAGGTCGTGATGGGCGTGGGCCTGGTCGAGCAGGTCCTGGGCCTTCTGCTCGAACGCTCCGACCGCGTCGGCGCCGGCCGCGAACCGCAGGGGCGGGTCGTCGAGCGCGGCGAGCTGCACGAGCGCCGCGGCGAGCTTGGCGGGGTCGCCGCTCTGCTGGCCGTTCATCGCGGTCCACGCGGTGACGGTCTGCCGGGTGCGCTCGGCGTAGTCGTCGAGGGACGGCTCGGCGTAGGTCGTCGACTCCGGGGTGAGCAGGTCGGTCCGGAAGAAGCCGGGCTCGACGAGCATCGTGCGGATGCCGAACGGCGCGATCTCGGGGGTGAGCGACTCCATCCAGCCCTCGACCGCGAACTTCGAGGTCGCGTACGCCGACGTGAACTCCCCGCCCACGAGCCCGGCGGTCGAGGAGATGGTCACGACGAGCCCGGAGCGCTGCGCGCGCATGACCGGCAGGACGGCGCGCGTCACGTTGACCGGGCCGAACAGGTTGGTCTCGACCTGCGCGCGGAAGTCGTCGGGCGTGATCTCCTCGAAGAACCCGGCGTAGAAGTTGGCGGCGTTGTTCACCAGCACGTCGATGCGCCCGAACCGGTCGACGGCGGCCTGTACGGCGGCGCTCGCGTCGGCCGGGTCGGTGACGTCGAGCCGCACCGCCAGCAGATTCTCGTGCGCGCCGACGGCGGCCGTGACCTTCTGCGGGTCGCGGCCGGTGGCGACGACCGCGTGCCCGGCCGCCAGGGCCGCCTGCGCGAAGTCCACTCCCATGCCCCGGCTCGCCCCGGTGATCAGCCACACCTGCTGCTCGCTCATGTCCCGTCCTCCGTCGATGGCGGTGATGACGCCATGCAACGCCCCGACGAGCTCGCGAGGAAGTCACTGCTGGAGGGTGTACCGCCGGAGGACCTCAGCGCGTCGACCCGCGCACCACCAGGCTCACCGGCGTCACGAGGTGCTCGGCGTCCCCGTGCTCACCGGCCATCCGCCGCTCCAGCAGCCGCACGGCCTCGGTGACGAGCCAGTGGTTGCTCGGGTCGACGGTGGTGAGCTCCGGCCACAGGTGCGCGCCGATCGCGAGGTTGTCGAACCCGACGACCTGCACGTCGTCCGGCACGCGCAGCCCGACGTCGCGCAGGCCGGCGACGACGCCGATGGCCGCCTGGTCGGTGATCGCGAACACGGCGTCCAGCTGGAGCCCGCCGGAGACGGCGTCGCGGATGGTCTGCCGGCTGGCGGCCATCTCGAGGGCGGGAGGGTTCAGGATCAGCCGGTCGTCGGGGGTGCGTCCGGCGGCCCGGTGGGCGGCGCGCCAGCCCTCGGTGCGCTGGTCCTGCATGCCGCCGTCGGTGGGACCGGTCAGGCCGCCGACGAGGGCGACGGACCGCGCGCCGCGGTCGAGCAGGTGTGCGGTGGCCAGCTGGGCGCCCTCGACGTTGCCCAGCTGGATCTGGTCGAACTGCGGTGGCATCGGCTTCTCGCCGAGCAGGACCAGGGGCAGGTCGGCCTGGACGCGGTCGACGTCGGCGTACTGGAGGCCGACCGCGCTGAGCAGGACGCCGTCGTACATCTGGAGGCGTGCCTGGGACAGCGCGGTGAGCTCGCCCTCCTTGCTGGCGCCGCTCTGCTCGATGACGAGGTGGCGGCCGGTGGCGCGCAGCACGGAGGTGAACGCGTCGGCGAGCTCGCCGAAGTACGGGTGGTCGGCGCGGGGGACGACGAGCGCGACGGTCCCGCTGGTGCCGGAGCGCAGCCGCCGGGCGGTGAGGTTGACCTCGTAGCCGAGATCGGCGATGGCGCCCAGCACGCGCTCGCGGGTGGCGGGGCCGACCCGGGGGACACCGTTGATGACGTTGGACACCGTCATCACGGACACGCCGGAGGCTCGGGCGACGTCCTTGAGCGTCGTCACGGGCGACCCCTCTCGCGAAATGTGAGCGTTAACAATTGGATGCGCTCCCACACTTGACGGTACGGGAGAGCAGCGTGCACAGTCGTCGTCACACACGGTGGTATATCGATAAACACGATCGTAGCCCACCCTGACGCGCAAGCACCGAAGGAGCCCTGCAATGAAGCGACGCTCACGTCCCACCGCGCTGGCCGCCCTCGCCGCGGCAGCCGCCCTGGCGCTCACCGCGTGCAGCGGCGACTCCGGCGACGGCGGAGACTCCGGCGGCACCACCACGCTGACGTTCCTCTCCTGGACGGGTGAGGAGCAGATGGAGCAGGTCATCGACGCGTTCGAGGAGGACCACCCCGACATCGACGTCGAGGCCTCGTACTCGCCGCCGGTCGCCGAGTACATCCAGGCGCTGCAGACCCGCGTGCTGTCCGGCACGGCTCCCGACGTCTTCCTCATCGCTGCGGAGAACAAGACGAACCTCATCAACGGCGAGCACGTGCTGGACCTGTCGGGCGAGGACTTCGTCGAGAACGTCGAGCCGTTCAACCTCGAGACCTACGGCCGTGACGGCAAGTACTACGGCCTGTCCCTGTCGTCGTGGGCCGCCGGGTACCTCTACAACAAGGAGCTCCTGGCGCAGGTCGGGTACGACGCGGTGCCGGAGACCTGGGACGAGTTCCTCGAGATGTGCGCCAAGCTCCAGGACGCGGGGATCACGCCGTTCCTCGAGAGCGTCGACCAGATGCCGACCACCGTCTCGGCGTGGGTCGGCGCCAAGAACGCGGAGATGGAGCCGTCGCTCGACGACCAGATCTTTTCGGGCGAGTCCACGTTCGCCGAGCAGTGGACGCCCGAGCTCGAGGAGTACAACCGGATCTTCGAGGAGGGGCTCATGTCCCCGGACGTCGTCGGGCTCGACGGCGACCAGGTGCGCGACGAGTTCGCCAACGGCCGTGTCGCGGTCATCAACGGCGGTCCGTGGTTCATCGGCGCGCTGAAGGAGGCGAACCCCGACCTCGACTTCTCGTTCTCGCTGGTGCCGGCGATCGACGGTGGCGAGCCGTTCGCGGCCGGCGCCGCGTCGCCCGGCTACGCCATCAACTCCAAGGCCGACGAGGACAAGCAGGAGGCCGCCAAGACGTTCCTGCGCTGGCTCGCCACGCCCGAGGCGGTCGAGCTGTTCCAGAGCCTGACCAACGACGTCACGGTCACCAGCGACTTCGAGCCGCCGGTCGACCCCACGTTCGAGCCGATGGTGCCGTCGATCCGCGAGGGCCAGCTGTACCTGCCGATGATCGCCTGGCAGCGGGCCGAGGACGTGCTCAACGTCGAGGCCGTCGCCCAGATCCAGCGCATGATCCGCGGCGAGGTGGAGCCCGAGCAGGTCGCCGAAGCCCTCGACACGAAGCTCGCCGCTTCCTGAGACCGCGTGCTCGGCGGTGCGCACGCCCGCACCGCCGAGCACGCTGAGAGGGGATCTCGTGACCACGCTCGCCACTCGTCCGACCGCGGGCCTGCGCCCGTCCGACGCCCGCACCTGGCTCAGCCGCCCGTCCGGGGGCTGGCGTCAGAGCGCCGTCAACAAGGCGTTCCTGCTGCCCGCCATCGCGGTGTTCGTCTTCCTGTTCGTCATCCCGCTGGCCCAGACCTTCTGGTGGAGCCTGACCGACTTCACCGGGTACAGCCCCGAGGCGGCCTTCGTCGGCCTGGCCAACTACCGGGTGATCCTGACCGACCCGTCGATGCTCGCCGGCCTCGCGTTCACGCTGCTGTTCGGCGTGGGCACGACGCTCCTCATCACGCTCCTGGCCATCCCGCTCGCGGTGCAGCTCAACAAGGCGTTCCGCGGGCGCAACCTGGTCCGCTCCATCTGGTTCTTCCCGGCGATCCCGTCGATGGCGATCCTCGGCCTGGTGTGGCGGTACATCCTGTCGCCGCTGGACTCGGGTGCGCTCAACACCGTCCTCGGGACGTTCGGTCTGGGGCCGGTCAGCTGGCTCTCCGACCCGACGCTCGCCCGGATCTCGGTCATCGTGGTCGGCGTGTGGGCAGCCACCGGCTGGCACGCGGTCCTCTACACCGCGTACCTGCAGTCCATCCCGCAGGACTACTACGAGGTGGCCCGGATCGACGGGGCGACGCCGCGGCAGCAGTTCTTCGGCATCACGCTGCCGCTGCTCACCCCGGCCATCGTCATCAGCACCTTCCTGCTCATGACCGGCGGCCTCAAGGTGTTCGACCTGCCCTACACGCTCACCACCGGCGGCCCCGGCTTCTCGACGTACACGATCACGCAGTCGATCGTCGTCTCCGGTGTGGGCCAGGGCCGCTACGGCCTCGCCTCCGCGCTCGCGGTGATGTTCACCGTCGCGGTCGCCGCCCTGTCCTTCGGTCAGCTGTGGCTGACCCGGCTCGTGGAGAAGAGGTTCACGTGACCGTCCCCGTCTGGCGCCGTGCGGCACTCAGCGTCGCGATGCTGCTGCTCGCCTGCCTGATCGCCGTCCCGCTCTACTACGTCGTCGTCAACACGTTCAAGACGCAGGGCGAGATGGTGGCCTCCCCGCTGTCCCTGCCGACGTCGCCTGTGCTCGACAACTACCGCGAGGTGCTGAGCGACCCCCGGATGTACCGGTCGTTCGCCAACACCCTGTACGTCACCGTGATCTCGGTGGTGCTCCAGCTGCTCGTCGGGGCGCTCGCGGCGTACGCGATGGTGGTGCGCACGTCGCGCCTCAACCGCATCCTGGCCAACCTGCTGCTCATCGGCTTCGTCGTCCCCGGCCAGTCGACGCTCATCCCGCTGTACCGCACGCTGGTCGGCTTCGAGCTCGTCGACAACCTCAACGGCCTGGTCGTCATGTACCTGGGCGGGGCGATCTTCTGCTACTTCCTGGTCCAGGGGTACATGCGGACGCTGCCGTTCGAGGTGATCGAGGCGGCGCGCATCGACGGTGCGCACGACGGGCAGATCTTCTGGCACGTCGTGCTGCCGCTCATCAAGCCGATCCTGGTGACCGTCGGCATCTTCCAGTCCATGTGGGTCTGGAACGACTTCCTGCTGCCGACGGTGTTCATCTCCAGCCCGGACAAGCGGACCGTCGTGCTGCAGGTCTACAACGCCGTCACCGAGTTCACGACGAACTGGCCCATGTTCATGACCGTCTCGGTCATCGCCCTCGTCCCGATGATCGTCTTCTTCGTCCTGACCCAGAAGCACATCGCCAGCGGCCTGCTCGCCGGCAGCGTCAAGGGCTGACACCCCCACCCACCGTCTGAGGAGACACCCATGCCCGATGAAGCACTGACCGCCGTCATCGACCTCGACCTGCCGGGCCCGACGATCAGCCGGCACATCTACGGCCACTTCGCCGAGCACCTGGGCCGCTGCATCTACGGCGGTTTCTGGGTGGGTGAGGACTCGTCCGTCCCGAACGTGCGCGGCATCCGCACCGACGTGGTCGAGGCGCTGCGCGCGCTGCGCATCCCGAACCTGCGCTGGCCTGGCGGCTGCTTCGCCGACGACTACCACTGGAAGGACGGCATCGGGCCGCGCGACGAGCGCCCCCGGATGGTCAACTCCCACTGGGGCGACGTGGTCGAGGACAACGCGTTCGGCACCCACGAGTTCATGGACCTGTGCGAGCTGCTCGGCGCCGAGGCGTACGTGAACGGCAACGTCGGGTCCGGCACCGTGCGCGAGATGAGCGAGTGGGTCGAGTACCTGACGCGTGGCGACGACTCGCCGATGGCCGCGCTGCGGCGGGCGAACGGTCGCGACGAGCCCTGGAAGGTCCCGTTCTTCGGCATCGGCAACGAGCCGTGGGGCTGCGGCGGGAACATGGCCGCCGAGCACTACGCCCACCTGGCCCGCCAGTACGGCACGTACGTCCGCAACCACGGCGGCAACGAGGTGACCCGCATCGCCGCGGGCGCCAACAGCGACGACTACGGGTGGACCGAGGCGCTCATGAAGGCCGTCTCGTGGCTGGGCTGCGCGCGCGACCCGCGCGGCTTCTTCCAAGCGATCTCGCTGCACTACTACACGATCAACGGGTCGTGGGACGACAAGGGCGACGCCACCCGGTTCGACACCGACGACTGGTACGTCACCATGCTCCGCGCGCGGCGCATGGAGGAGATCGTGCGCGGGCACGCCGCGGTCATGGACGCGTACGACGCCGAGAAGCGCATCGGCCTCGTGGTCGACGAGTGGGGCACCTGGTGGAACGTGGAGGAGGGGACCAACCCCGGCTTCCTGTACCAGCAGAACACCCTGCGGGACGCGCTGGTGGCCAGCGTGCACCTGGACACGTTCCACCGGTTCGCCGACCGGGTCGTCATGGCCAACATCGCGCAGACCGTCAACGTGCTGCAGGCCATGATCCTCACCGACCCGGACACGGGCGCCCTGGTGCTCACCCCGAGCTACCACGTGTTCGAGATGAACACCGCGCACCACGACGCGTCCGCGCTGACCGTAAACCTGCGCGGCGACGTGCCCACGCGCGAGGTGGAGGGCACCGCGCTGCCGCTCCTGTCGGCGTCCGCGTCGACCACCGGCGACACCGCGCTGGTCTCGCTGTCCAACCTGGACACCGACGAGCCGCTCACCCTGGTGCTGGACCTGCGCGGGCGCGACGTGGCGGGCACCTCCGCCCGGCTGCTCACGGCCTCGACGCTCCAGACGCACAACACGCCCGAGCAGCCCGAGGCCGTCGCGCCCGTGAAGTTCGAGGGTGTCCGGCCGCACGCACGCGGCCTCGAGGTGGAGCTGCCGCCGCACTCGTACGTGACGGTGTCGCTGACGCTCGGCTGACGGTGGTGCGGGTCAGGCGGCCAGGTGGAACGTGCTCGCGAAGCGTTCCAGCAGGTCGCCTGACCCGTGCAGCACCTCGACCACGCCGGTCGCGATGGCGCGGTCCGGAGCGAGCTCGCCGGAGATGAGCCGGCGGACGTCCGGGCCGACCGCGAAGGAGAGGTCGGCCGGTCCGTCGCCGCGCGTCACGTCGAGCGTGGGGCCGTCCACGCGGACGAGCAGCTCCGCGGTGCCGACGCGCGCGGCGTAGGCGGTCGCAGGCAGCGTCGCCGCCACCTGCGGCCGGAACGCCGTGCGCAACGTCATCGTCATCGCGTCCGGGGTGATCACCTGCTCGTCGCGCGGGTCGCCCATCGACCTGAACCCCCACGCGCCGAGCGCGAGGACGACGGGTTCGAGCTCGCGGCCGTACGGCGTCAGCTCGTAGATGATCACGCGCGACCGCGGTGCCCGGCGGATGACCCCGCCCTCCTGCAGCTGCTTGAGCCGCGCCGCCAGGATGTTGCTCGGGATGCGGGGGAGGCCCGCGGCGAGCTCCCCGTAGCGGCGCGGCCCGACGAGCAGGTCCCGCACGATCAGCAGGGCCCAGCGCTCACCGACGAGCTCCAGGGCCTGCGTGATCCCGCAGTACTGCCCGTAGTCGCGTGCGGCCACAGACGTCAGGCCTGCTGGTCGGCGAGCGCGTCCGCCGGCGGAGCCGCGGCGGCCGGGTCGAACCAGCCGAACTCGATGATGTTGCCGTCGGGGTCGTTGAGCTGGCGCTGGTACATGAAGCCGTAGTCGGAGGCCGGGTGCGGCTCCGCGCCGCCCGCCGCGAGACCGTCGGCGACGGTCGCGTCGACCGCGTCGCGGCTGTCGAGGAAGATCGCCGTCGACACCGACGGGTTCGTCGCCGGGTCCCCCAGGGGGAGGGCGGTGAACGTCTGGAAGTACTCGCGCGTCAGGGCCATCACGTAGCTGTGGCCGGGCTCGACGACGAAGCAGGCGGCGTTGTGGTCGGACATCGCCGGGTCGAGGGTGAAGCCGACCGCCGTGTAGAACGCCTTCGCGCGCTCCAGGTCGGTCACGGGCAGGTTCACGAACATCGCGGTCATCGTCGTCGCCTCTCGTCGTTCCTCAGCGCTTGCTTGGTGATCTCACACTTGCAAAAAACAAGTGGCCCGTCAAGGTCGAGCAATGTCGATCGCGGATCAGGCAGACACACCCGGGGATCGACGTCCGCGGGCCTACGGAGCACGTTGGCGCAAGCCGGACAACTGGCTCGCCCGTCGCGCACCTAGCATGTGGTCCATGCGGTCCGCCGTCGGAGCATCGTCAGAGAAGCTGCCTCGACACCTTCGGCACCTCGTCCACGACCTGGACGGGATGGGCGACGGGACCGGACGCAGCCTCGTCCACGCGCTCGCCACGGCGCAGGTCTGGGAGCCCTATTTCCAGATCGTCCGGTGGCGTGAGCGCCACGGGGAGTACGTGCTCGACCACGACGACGAGTACGTGCTCGCCATGATCAACGCGCTGGGCGGTGGGCTCGACGCGTCGATCGTGGCTGACGCCCTGACGGCGGACGACGAGCTGCGGGAGGGGACGTTCTGGCGCATGTTCGAGGTGTCCGGCTCGAGGCGTGTCAACCTTGCCTACCTCGACCGCTATCGAGGCGAGCCCGGTCAGGGGTGGCAGGCGAGCATCGACCTCTTGGTCACAGACGGCACGCTCGACCGGGACCGAGTGCTGGACGCGTGCGCCGGAGCCCTTGGTCGCGACTTCCCGGCGGCGCAGAGGCGGTGGTTCGCACGCCTCCGGTCGAGCCTCGCGGCGAGTGGCGGGAGGCCCTAGCGCCGCACAGCCAGATCGACGCGGCTCGGTCAGCCGAGCTCGTCGCGACGGCGCACCAGGTACGCCGTCTCGGCGGTGTTGCCCGCGAGCGCGATCGCCCGGTCGTAGGCGGCGCGCGCGTCTGCGCGGCGGTCCAGCCGGCGCAGCAGCTCGGCGCGGGTGGCGTGGAACGCGTGGTACCGGTCCAGCGCGTTCCCGAGCTCGTCGACCACGACCAGTGCGGCGTCCGGGCCGTCGACCTCGGCGACCGCGACGGCGCGGTTGAGCGCGACGACCGGTGAGCGGTCGAGGCGGACCAGCTGGTCGTAGAGGGCCACGACCTGCGACCAGTCGGTGTCGCGGGCGTCCGCCGCGTCGGTGTGCACCGCGTTGATCGCGGCGAGCAGCTGGTAGCGGCCGGGTGCGACGCCCGTGGCGAGGCGTTCCCGCACCAGGCGGTGCCCCTCGTCGACGAGCGCACGGTCCCAGGCGCCGCGGTCCTGGTCGGCGAGCGGGACGAGCAGGCCGTCCGCGGAGACGCGGGCGGGACGTCGGGCCTCCGTGAGGAGCATGAGCGCCAGCAGGCCGGCGACCTCACCGTCCTCGGGCAGGAGCGTGCGGACGAGCCGGGTCTGCCGGATCGCCTCGGCGGTCAGGTGCGGGCGGATGGGGTCGGTCTCGGGACCGGTCGCGAGGTAGCCCTCGTTGAACACGAGGAAGAGGACGGCGAGGACACCGGTGGTGCGGGCGGGCAGGTCCTGCGCGGACGGCACCCGGTAGGGGATGCGCGCGTTGGAGATCTTGGCCTTCGCGCGGGTGATCCGCCGGCCCAGGGTGCTCTCCGGCACCAGGAACCCGCGGGCGATCTCCGGGACGGTCAGCCCGCCGACCAGTCGCAGCGTCAGCGCGACCCGGGCCTCCATCGCCAGGGCGGGGTGGCAGCACGTGAAGATCAGCCGGAGCCGGTCGTCATCGATGGCACCGAGCGGCTCGGGCGGACCGGCGTCGGTCAGCATCAGGGCCTCCCGCTGCAGGGGGTCGCGCCTGTTCTCGCGCCGGAGCCGGTCGATGGCCTTCCGGTTGGCGGTCGTGGTCAACCACCCGCCCGGGTTGGGCGGGACGCCGTCGGCCGGCCACCGTTCCACGGCCGTCGCGAAGGCCTCGGCCGCCGCCTCCTCGGCGAGGTCGACGCCGTAGCGGCGGGCGAGCGTGGCGACCAGCCGGGTCCACTGCTCCTGGTGGGCCCGCGAGATCGCTGCGCTCGCGTCGGTCACGCCAGGACCGGCCGCACCTCGACCCGCCGGTTGCACGCCTTGGACCCCTCCGTCATGAGCGCGAGCGCGACATCGAGGTCGGGCGCCTCGATGATCCAGAGGCCGGCGATGTGCTCCTTCGACTCGACGAAGGGACCGTCGGTGAGGATCGGCTCGTCGCCGCGGGCGTCGATGACGGTGGCCGACTCGGGTGCGGCGAGACCGGCCGCGAACACCCAGTGGCCACCGCTGCGGAGACGGTCGTTGAACGCGTCGATCGCCACCATCTCCTCCGGCGTACCGGAGCCGGTCCTGTCGTCGATCACGGACACCAGGTACTGCATGTCACACCTCCGAG
Source organism: Cellulomonas xylanilytica (assembly GCF_007989805.1). Taxonomy (GTDB): domain Bacteria; phylum Actinomycetota; class Actinomycetes; order Actinomycetales; family Cellulomonadaceae; genus Cellulomonas; species Cellulomonas xylanilytica. Next base: position 187,751 of record NZ_BJUB01000005.1, on the reverse strand, counting down.
GTCATCCTGCTACGCGTACTGCGGACGGCCGGCGGGCCGGTAGGTCTGCGCCAGGATGCCCGTCGCGAACCTGCGCGACTCCACCAGGTCGAGCGCGAAGTCTTTTCCTTCGTCGGGAAACAGCCGCGTGCCCGCTCCGACGATGACCGGGCACACGATCAGCACCAGCTCGTCGACCAGCTCCCGCTCGAGCAGCCACCGGATCAGCTGCCCGCTCCCGTGCACCTGCAGCTCACCGCCGGGCCGGGCCTTCAGCTCGCGGACCGCCGTCTCCAGGTCACCGGACAGCACGGTCGTGCCCGCCCACTGCGGCTCGGTCATCGTGCGCGAGGCGACGAACTTCGGCCGGGCGTTCAGCGACCGGACGAACGGGCTGTCCACGTCGTCCCGCACCCCCCAGTAGCCCGCGAAGAGGTCGTAGGTGCGCCGGCCGAACAGGAACGCGTCGGCGCGCAGGTAGCAGTCGCCGATGTAGGCGGTCGACTCGTCGTCGCCGAGCGGCAGCGCCCAGCCGCCCCGGTCGAACCCGGGGTCCAGCGTCGGGTTGTTCCCGCCGTTCGCCTGCATCACGCCGTCGACGGTGATCTGCGTGTTGGTGACCAGCTTCATGGTCGTCGTCCCTTCGTCGGTGTTCCTCACCTCTCCAACGAACGAGGACGCCCCGATCCGACAGCGGCGGCGAACGTCCGTACTCGTTCCGCCATCGCCTCCGGCACCTCCGCGACGGTGAAGTGGCCACCCTCCTCCAGCCGCTCGAACACGCGCAGGTCGCGGTAGAACCGCCGCGCGACCGACTCCGGGTTGTCGTGCTCGTGCCTCTGGACGAACACGGCGGCCGGCACGTCGACCGGGGGGATCGTCGCGTCCCCGCCGTCGACGTACGTCTGGAACGAGTGCCCGATGCTCTGGGTCACCCAGTACAGGGTCGCCTCGGTGAGGATCTGGTCGCGCGAGATCCGTCGTTCGACGGCCGCCGGGTCTCCGGCCGGGGTGTCGCTCCACTCCACCAGCTTCTCGGTGAGCCACGCGAGCAGACCGGCGGGCGAGTCGTTCAGGGCGGCCGCCAGGGTGTCAGGCCGGGTGCCTTGCACGTGGGCGTAGGCCGCCTGCTCGTACCACCCGGCCGCCATGCGGTCGTAGAACGCGCGCTCGTCCGGGTCCGTCGTCGCCTCCCGCTCGTCCTGCGTCAGGAAGTGCGCGTGCGTGACGACGACCCCCGCGACCGCCTCGGGGTGCGTCGCGGCGACGAGGTCGCTGACGTTGGCGCTGATGTCCTCCCCGTAGGTGAGGTAGCGGGAGTAGCCCAGCACGTCCGTCATGAGCGTGTGCGCCAGCTCGGCGAGCCGCTGCTCGGTGGGGGACTCGTCCAACGGCGGGGAGAACGCGAACCCGGGCAGGCTCAGCACGACCACGTGGAAGTCCGTCAGCAGGTCCGCGAAGGCCAGCTGTAGCGCGAAGGTGTGCGGCCACCCGTGCATCACGAGCAGCGCCGGGGCGTCCGCGTCCGCCGACCGGCGGTGCACGACGTGCAGCGTCACCCCGTCGACGTCCGCGAGGAGCTGCGGGTGCTGGTTCAGCCACGCCTCGCGCGCTCGCCAGTCGAACGACTGCCACGAGGCGACGAGCTCGCGCAGGTACGTGGAGGTCATGCCCGACGTCGGCCGGCGCGGCGAGTCGTCCAGGAAGCGCGTGCGCGCCAGCCGGTCGCGCAGGTCGTCGAGAACCGGCTGCGGCACGTCGATGACGAACGGTCGGACGGTCATGGGGTCACCGTAGGAGCCGCCTCCGACATCCCGGATGTCAGAGGTCGCCAGCATGATCGACCCGACGGGACCGCACCGACGAGGAGACCCCATGACCGCCTTCAGCCGCTCCGACGACCTGCAGGGTGCGACGTTCACCGGCGTGAACCTGCGCGGTGCGCGGTTCGCCGAGTCGGACCTGTCCGGCGCCGTGATGCGCGGGGTCGACGTGGCGGACGTGGACATCGACGCGCCGTGGCTCCCCGAGGCCGACTTCTTCCGCGTCAACGGGGTCGACGTGATCCCCTTCGTCGAGGCCGAGCTCGACCGCCGCTTCCCCGGCCGGGCGCAGCGACGGGCGGCCGACCCGGACGGACTCCGCGCGGCGTGGGCCGCGCTGCAGCGCACGTGGGACGGCACCCTCGAGCGGGCCGACGCCCTGCCCGCCGGGGCCGTCGACGTCTCCGTGGACGGGGAGTGGTCGTTCGCGCAGACGCTGCGCCACCTGGTCTTCGCGACCGACACCTGGCTGGGCAAGGCGATCCTCCGGCTCGAGCAGCCGTTCCACCCGCTCGGCCAGTTCGACGCGGGGGCCGCCCGTGACGGCACCGACCTGACGCTCTTCACGACGGGGACCCCGGCGTACGCGGAGGTCCTGGAGGCGCGGGCCGACCGGGTCGCGATGGTGCGCGACCTGCTCGCCGGCGTCACGGACGCCGAGCTGGCCGAGACCCGCGCGAACCCGCACGCCCCGGAGCAGCCGGAGACGGTGCGGGCCTGCCTGCACGTGATCCTCGAGGAGGAGTGGGAGCACCACCGTTTCGCCGTGCGCGACCTCGACACGATCGAGGCCGCCGCCGAGGCCTGACCCGATCACCCGGCCCCGGCGTATCTGTCCGCCGGAGCGCCGGCCCCTTCAAGGAAACGCGCGTCGCCATGGCGCACGAGTCTCGAAGGGGAGGCACTCTCATGGCACTCGGAACGCAGCTCTCGCCCACGCAGACGCTCGTCACGTTCTGCCTGTGGGCCCGCCGCCACGGCTACTCCGTCGGCGAGATGCACGGGTTCTCGGCGGTGCACCCCGTCCACACCGGCGGGTCGTGGCACTTCGACCAGGACGGCGGCTTCGGCAAGGCCGCGGACATCAACAAGAACGGTCCCGACGAGCGCGACGCGCTGATCGAGGCGCTGAACCGGGCGCAGGAGCTCGGCCTCGGCGTCATCTTCGCGCGCGACGGCTCGGCGGGTGTCAGCGGCTCGCACAAGAACCACCTGCACGTGGACGTCGGCCCGTTCAGCCACCTCGGCGCCTCGTCGTCCCGGCCGCGTGGTGGCGGGGACGCGCTGACGGACGCGCTGCAGCGTGCCGTGAACACGGGTCCGGACCAGGTGTGGGGGACCGAGACGGATGCCCGGCTCGAGTCGGTCAAGGCCGCGAGCAACCTCATGGGCGTCGGCTTCCCGCTGGGGATCGCGTTCACGCAGCGCGTGGTGGGGGTTCCCGACGACGGTGTGTGGGGCCGGGAGTCCCGCCGGGCGCACGACGCCGTCACCATGAACATCCAGCGAGCCTTCGGCCGGCCGGCGAACGGGGTCTGGGACGCCGGGCTGGTGACCGTGTACTCCCGCGCGCGGGAGCTGCGCAGCCGCGTCTGATCAGCCGGGCAGGACCCCGCCCTCGAACGTCGACGCGTCGCCCTCGAACGGGCGCAGCGTGTCCGGTGCGGGGAAGGGCAGCACGTAGCTGGCCGTCACGACGTCCACGGCGCCGAAGTCGTCGACCTTCACGACGACGCGCTCCGGTGTCACCTCGACGAGGCGCACACGCTCGCGGGTGCCGTCCGGCAGCTCGAGCTGGTACAGGTCGGCGAGCCAGTGCAGGCCGCGCTCCTCGAGCGCCTCCTCGGCGGCGAGCCAGTCGACGGTCCCGGTCGCCTCGCGGCCCAGGGCGTCATGGGCGACGAACCCGTCGCCCTCCGGCCGGATCCAGCCGAGGCGCTCGCGGTCGCCGGGGCGGCGGTGCTCGATCCAGCTCTCCAGGGGCATCGGCCGATCGTAACGACGCCCGTCCGGCGCCCGCGCGCAGACATGTCAGTGCCGGGTGGCCACCCAGAGCTCTTCGGCGGGCCACCGGCGCGCCCAGTCGGCGGACACGATCTCGTAGAACGCGTGGTCGTCGCCGTCGGGCGGCGCGTACAGCTCGTGCAGCGCCTCCACGACGAACCCGGCCCGGCGCAGCAGCCGGACCCAGTCGCCGTGCGACGGGTGGAACTCGACGCCGCCACCGGGCCACCGCACCTTGTACGCCTCGCGCTGCCCGCGCAGCAGCTGCTCCTCCGCGACGCCCTCGTCCGCCGGCACGCACAGGGCCGACAGGTGGCTGTTGGTGAGGAACACCAGCCGCCCGCCGGGGCGCAGGAGCCGCGCGGCCTCCGGGAGCCAGCGCTCGGGGTCGCACCAGGCGGCGGCGCCGTGCTCGCTGACCACCAGGTCGGCGCACCCGTCGGCCAGCGGGACGTGCTCCGCGTCGCCCTGGACCAGCGGGAAGACCGGCCCGTGCTCGTCCTGGAGCCGGCGGGCCGTCTCCAGCTGCTCGCCCGAGAGGTCCACCGCCACCGTGCGGGCGCCCGCACGGGCGAGCCAGGCGGAGAAGTACGCCGTCCCGGACGCCAGCTCCACCACGTCGAGGCCGCGCACGTCGCCCAGCACGCCGAGGTCGTGCTCGGGGACCTCGAACAGTCCCCAGACCGGCTCCGGCCGCACCCACTGCTGCTCGGCGGCCGCGTCGGTGAAGCGCTCGTTCATGACGGCCCACAGCGCCCGGTTCAGCGCGGTCTCGGACTCTCGGCCGTCGGGCACGTCTCGACTGTAGGGCCGGGCGCCCCGGATGTCCGGGATGCCGGGTCCGGAGTGCCCTGAGCGTGCAACGTCACAGGTGAAGTACCGAAAAAGGGTTTCCCCGGCGCCGAGTCGTATCGATACGATCGAGGCACGACGCGACCCGGAACCACCGACCGCCGCGGACGTCCCCACCCGCTCTCCAGTCCCAAGGTCTCGCTGTGCCCAAGGTCCTCACCGCCGGTCGCCCCTGGCGTGTCATCGTCCTCTTCGCCGTCCCCCTGCTCGTCGGCAACGTCGTCCAGCAGCTCTACCAAGCCGCTGACGCGGTCGTCGTCGGCCGCGTCCTCGGCGTCGACTCCCTCGCCGCCGTCGGCGCGACGGGCGCCCTGCTGTTCCTCCTGCTCGGGTTCGCCTGGGGCATGACGAACGGCTTCGCGATCCCGACCGCGCAGGCGTTCGGCGCCGGCGACCACGCGGCTGTCCGTCGCTCGGTCGCCGCGGGGACCGTCCTGTCGGCGGCGACCAGCGCGGTGCTCACCGTGGCCGCCCCGCTCCTGGCCGGCCCGGCGCTCCGGCTGCTCAGGACCCCGGAGGAGCTCCTGCCGGAGGCGACGACGTTCGCCGTCATCAGCTTCCTGGGCGCCAGCACGATGATGTTCTTCAACTTCCTGTCGGCGATCATCCGGGCGATCGGGGACTCGCGCACGCCACTGGTCTTCCTGACCGTCAGCTGCGTCCTGAACGTCGTCCTCGTGCTCGTCGCGGTCGGCGGCCTGGGCATGGGTGTGGCCGGCGCGGCCGTGTCGACGGTCATCTCCCAGGGCGTCTCGGTGGCGCTCTGCCTGGAGTTCGTGCGGCGCCGGGTCCCGGTCCTGCACGTGCACCGCGACGACTGGCGGGTCAGCGGCGTCGAGCTGCGTCGCCACCTCAAGCTCGGCCTGCCCATGGGATTCCAGGCCTCGATCATCGCGATCGGCACGCTCGCCGTGCAGGTGCGCCTCAACGAGCTGGGCTCCGACGCGGTCGCCGCGTACACGACGGCCGTCCGCGTCGACGGTCTCGCGGTCGCGCTGCTGGCCTCGCTCGGGCTCGCGGTGTCGATGTTCGTCGCGCAGAACCTCGGCGGCGGCCGGCCGGACCGCATCCGCAGCGGCGTCGTCCAGGCCATGTGGCTCTCGGTCGGTGGCGCCCTGGTCCTGGGTGTCGTGCTCGTCGCCGGCGGGTCAGCGATCGTCGGCCTCTTCGTCGGCGAGGGCGAGCAGCGCGTGGTCGACATGGCCGCGCACTACCTGCTGGTCAACGGGATCCTCTACGTCGTGCTGGGCGTGCTGTTCGTGCTCCGCGGTGCGCTCCAGGGGCTGGGCCAGACCGTGGTGCCGACGCTGACCGGCGTGGTCGAGCTCATCTGCCGCGTCGGCGCCGCGAGCGTCCTCGGCGCGGCCTACGGCTACGGCGGCGTCGTGTGGGGCAACCCCCTGGCGTGGATCGGCGCGGTCGTCCTGCTGGTGCCGGCCTACGTGGTGGCGTCGCGACGCCTCGCGCTGCAGCCCGTGGCCGGGGTCGTGCCGCCGAGGCGCGTCACGCGGGTGCGGCGGCGCGGACCGTCGGCGCGCAAGGTGCTTCGTCGCCCGCGGGTGCCGTCGGCCTGATCAGGGGCCGGTGACCAGCGGCAGGATCACCGAGTCGATCATCTGCTCGACGAACGCGTCGTCGACGCGCTGGCCTGCGACCATCTTGCGGTAGGCGATCATGGCCGGCGCGACGGCGGAGACCATGTCGAGGTCGACGTCGGGCCGCAGCTCGCCGCGTTCCTGCGCCCGCTCGAGCAGGCCTCGCATGAGGCTCACGCGCGAGCGGACGAACTGCTGCTGGAAGGCGGCGGCGACGTCGGGGTTCTCGCGCACCGCGGACATCACGCCGGACATGAGCTCGGCGTCGTCGGACCGCTTGCGACCGAAGCGGACCGACAGCAGGTCGGAGCGCAGCGACCCGGTGTCGGGGATGTCGTCCGCGGTGGTGGGGATGCCCGGGGTGCAGACGATGGCGTCGACGGTGAGCTGCACCTTGGACGGCCAGCGGCGGTAGACGGTGGCCTTGCCCGCTCCGGCGCGGTCGGCGACGGCGTCCATCGTCATGCCGTCGAAGCCCCGCTCCGCCAGCAGCTCGCGGGTCGCCTGGAGGATCGCGTCGTCCTTGGACTCGTCGCGACGACGACCCGGCCTCCGGGCGGTCACAGGCGTTGCGTCGTCCACGCGCCGTCCTCTCTGTCGGGTGCCCACTCTATCCAGAGAAAACGAGACTGAAGGGTTCCGGAACTAGTGAGTTCCGTATTACAGTCGCTCCACCGACCACGACGTCCCAGGAGCACCCTCATGTCCACACCCACGCAGGCACCGCCGGAGAGCCGGCACCGCTGGCTCGTCCTGGCCACGGTCGCCCTCGCCCAGCTCATGGTCGTGCTCGACGCGACCATCGTGAACATCGCGCTGCCCTCCGCCCAGGCGGAGCTCGGGTTCAGCGACAACGACCGCCAGTGGGTGGTCACCGCCTACGCGCTCGCCTTCGGCAGCCTGCTGCTGCTCGGCGGCCGCCTCGCCGACATGTTCGGCCGGCGGCGCATGTTCCTCATCGGCCTCGTCGGCTTCGCGGCCGCCTCGGCGCTCGGCGGCGCCGCGCAGACGTTCGAGCTGCTCGTCGGCGCCCGCGCGCTGCAGGGCGTGTTCGCCGCGGTCCTCGCCCCGGCCGCCCTGTCCGTGCTGACCACGACGTTCACCGTCCCCAAGGAGCGCGCCCGCGCGTTCGGCGTGTTCGGCGCCATCGCCGGCATGGGTGGCGCCATCGGCCTCCTGCTCGGCGGGTACCTGACCGAGAACTTCGACTGGCGCTGGAACCTCTACGTCAACGTCGTCATCGCCGTGGTCGCGTTCGCCGCCGGCACGATGCTGCTGTCCCGGACCGAGGCCAAGCACGACACCCGCATCGACGTCCCCGGCGTTCTGCTGGCGTCGACCGGCCTGTTCGCGCTCGTGTTCGGCTTCTCGCAGGCCGAGCCGCAGGGCTGGGGCGCGCCGGTCGTGTGGGGGTCCCTCGCCCTAAGCGTCGTGCTGCTGGTCGGCTTCGTCCTGCGGCAGCGGACCGCGGAGCACCCGCTGCTCCCGCTCTCGATCGTCCAGGACCGGGACCGCGGTGCCGGCTTCCTGGCCATCCTCGTCGCCGGGTCCGGCATGTTCGGCGTCTTCCTGTTCCTCACCTACTACCTGCAGCTCACGCTCGGGTACGGGCCTATGCAGACCGGCACGGCGTTCCTGCCGATGGTGCTGTTCATCGTCATCACCGCGCAGGTCCAGACGAACCTCCTGGTCCCGCGGTTCGGGCCGAAGGTCGTGGTGCCGCTGGGCATGGCCGTCGGCGCCGCGGCGATGCTCTGGTTCACCACGCTGGACATCGGCAGCGGCTACCCCGCGGTCCTCGTCGGGCTGATCGGCATGGGGATCGCGATGGGCTCGATCATGCCCGCGTCGTTCCAGATCGCCACGCTCGGCATCGCACCCCGGCAGGCCGGTGCCGCGTCCGCGATGGTCTCCACCAGCCAGCAGGTCGGCGGCGCCATCGGCACCGCGGTGCTCAACACGCTCGCCGCGACGGCCGCCACCGCCTACGTCGCCGACCACGCACCGGCCACGCCGGAGGTCCTCGCCGCCGGAGCGGTGCACAGCTTCTCCGTGGCCTACACGTGGTCCGCCGGGATCTTCCTGCTCGGCGCCCTGCTCACCGCGTCGCTCTTCCGGACGCGCCGGGACCGCGAGGCCCGGGCCGCCGCTGTGGTGCCGGTGACGCCCGACGAGGCGCCGGTGCTCGTGCACTGACCGGGGACGAGGGGCTCGCGCGGCCGCGTGCCGCGCGAGCCCTCTCGTGGTCCGTGAGCGCCCACGTGTCGGCGTCGGCCCGCTCCCGAGCCGGTGCCGCAGCGCCACCGGCCTCGACCACCGCGCGCGCCCGGTATGGCATGGAAAGGCCGATACCTCCCGAATGTGCATATCACCCGCCCGGGCGAGAGTCGGCGCCGCCGGCGCACCCGGCTACCGGTTGCCAGCCTCGGTCCCTATCGTGGGTGCGTGAACCCGCTGAGCCGACGAGTGCGCGACGCCCGTGAGAAGGCCGGGCTGAGCCAGGGCGAGCTCGCACGGCAGGCGGGGGTCCACCCGACCTACATCTCGCACGTCGAGAACGACCGTCGTGCCCTGGGCGAGGACGCGCTGGCGCGGGTGGCCCAGGTTCTCGGTGTCTCGGTGGCGTACCTGCTCGACGGCGAGCAGGCGCCCGACTACCGCTCGGCGGAGAGCGCCCTCGTCGAGGCCCGCCGGCTGTCGCGCATGGGGGACGCCCGGGCCGCAGCGGACGTCCTCGCGCAGGTGGACGTGTCCGCGCTGGACGTCGACGCCGCCGCGCGGGTGGGGCTCGCGCACGCCGAGGCCCTCGACCTCGCCGGGGACCTCGAAGGGTCCGTCGACGCGCTGGAGCGACTCTGCGAGCGGCTGATGGAGGCGCACCGCTACCTGCAGGCCGCCTACGCCGCGATGCGGATCGTCATGGCCCTCACCGAGGTCGCCGACCTGCACCGGGCCGTCGCGCGCGGCGAGCACCTGCTGGCCCAGCTGCCGGCCTCGGTCGCCGCCAGCGACGAGGTCGTCCGGCTCGAGTCCACGATCATCTGGGCGTACATCGCCCGCGGCGACGCGACGTACGCGCGCTACCGCGGCCGGCAGCTGCTGGCGCACACCCAGCAGCACGGCTCGGCGCGGGCGGTGTCGTCCGTGCACTGGAACCTCGCCTTCGTCGACGACGCGCTCGGGGACCCCGACGCCGCGCTCGCACAGCTCGAGGCCGCCATCGCGCTGGCGGGTGCCGACGAGATCGACCGCGACCTGCCCCGGCTGCGCCTCGACCGGGCGTTCCTGCTCGTCTCGGTCGAGCCGCCGCGTGCCGCGGAGGCGCTCGCGGACCTCGACGCCGCGCAGACCGCCCTGGAGGTGGGGGAGTCACAGATCGAGCTCGCGCGTGCTGACTCGGTCCGGTCCCGCGCGTGGCTCCTGCTCGACGACGCCGAGACCGCGCAGCGCTACGCGACGCGTGCGGTCGAGCTGCTGCGGGAGGGAGTGCGCCGCGACTCGGCGTCCGCGCACGAGGTCCTCGGCGACGCGATGCTCGCCCAGCGCTCACGCCCCGAGGCCGTCAAGGAGTACCGGTCGGCGGCCGAGCTGCTCGACATGATCTCGTCCGGCCGGTCCGCCGCGGTGCTCTGGCGTCGTATCGGCGACCGCCTCCGCGTGGCCGGCGACGAGGACGAGCGCGTGGTCGAGGCCTACGGCCGGGCGCTCGCCGCGGCCGGGATCCGCGGCGTCCTTCCTCCTCCACCGAGGGCCTGAACGCGCAGAACGGTGATGTCTACCCCCTAGTGTCCTGCGTCATTGCGGTACAGACACCGGCTAGGGACCATTCCAGGTGTACGGGAGAGTCCGGTACACCCTCGGAAAGGTTCCCTCATGAAGAAGCTCAGCGTCGTCGTCGTCATCGCCCTCACCGCTTTCGCCGGTGTCTCCACCGCCACGGCGACCTCTGGTTCCACCCAGCAGGTCGCGTCCCCCTGCTGCAAGCAGGCGATCTGACACCTCCGACGATCCGCGTCGCCGCAGACGTCTCCGCGGTCCGCGGCTGCGGTCGAGACACGGCCGGAACGACCAGCTGGAAGGTTCCACCATGAAGAAGCAGAGCATCGCCCTCGTCCTCGCTCTCACCGCCCTCACGGGCGTCGGGGCAGTCATCGCACCCATGACAGACGCCCAGGCGTCCGCACCGTGCTGCAAGACGGGCACCTGAGAACCGGTGCCTGTGGCGTCCCGCACCCCCCGCGTGCGGCGACGCTTACCACGTCCCGCCGGCCGGTGGACGCCGTCCTGGTGTCCACCGGCCCGCCGGGTATGTCTGGACGCCCGACCGGCTGGCCGCAGGCCCCGCAGGATCAGCCAGGATCCAGGTGATTCTCAGGTTCCAGGATTCACCCGGAAGGACGGCCTGGACGTTTGACCAGGACCATGTCCGTGCCGCACACTCGTCCTGACGGTGCGCATCGCCTGCCCCCTGCGCGGTGCGCACCGTCTTCACGTCCGAAGAGCGGGACGGGTCCCCTGACCCGTCCCGCTCTTGGCGTCTGTGCGTGCGCCCGACCTGCCGCGCCCCGGCGCGCCATGCCCGTGATCACGCGGCAGCCCGGTTAGCGTTCCCAGCGTGACCGTCCCCGAGCGCTCCTCCGGCCCGGGACCCGACCAGGCTCCTGAGACCGGCGCAGACCCAGCCGACCGCCCCATGCTCGTCGAGCCCCCGAGCCCTGCCGAGCTCCTCGAGGGGTCCGTCGCCACCTGGCGGGCCGCCCTCGTCGAAGCCGCCGGCGGGTCGACGCTCGTCGACGTCGAGCTCCTCGGCGACGCCGCGCTGGACCTGTCCGCCGCGCACCCGTCGGGGATCTCCCAGCTGTACGCCGGCCGCGAGACGCGACTGTCCAACCTCGTCCGCGAGGGTGCGGCTCTGTCGACCGCGCGCCGTCGCGCCCGAGCCGTCAGCGCGCGCGCCGCGGTCTACGCCCAGCGGTACGGCATCGCGCCCACGTCGCTGGCCATCGGGGTGGCCACCTGGACCGAGCGCACCACGCCCGACATCGCCAGCGACGACGTCGCCGCGCTGGCGTCGGTCACGCGGCAGCGCACCCCGGAGGGGGAGCAGCCGACGGACGCGGCGCCCCGCACCGTGCGCGCACCGGTCCTCCTGCGGCCCGTCACGCTCCATGCCCGCGGCTCCGGCGAGAGCGACTACGAGCTCGCCCTCGAGCCGTCGCTCGAGGTCAACCCGGTGCTCGCCCGCGCCCTGCGGTCCCGTGGCGCGCTGCTCGACCCGGGCGCGGTCGCACGCGGCACGTTCACCTCCAACGGGTTCGACCCCCGGGGCGCCCTGCACCGGCTGGCCTCCCTGGGCGAGGCCGTCCTCGACGACTTCTCGATGAGCGAGCGGGTGGTCGTCGGCACCTTCGTGCACCCCGGCCAGATCCTCGTCGACGACCTCGACAACCTGTCCGGCACGCTCGAGCGCCACGAGGTGGTCTCCGCGCTCGCGGGCGTCGAGGAGTCCCGGAGCCGGCTGCGGCGCGTCCTGCCGACGCCGGTCCGCGGTGACCGGGACCCCGCGCACGAGCGCGGCGTGGGTGACCTCGACCCCGCGCAGCAGCACGTCCTCGACGTCGTCGCGACGGGCACGCACCTCTTCGTCGACGCGCCCGCCGGGGCCGACGTCACCGGCACCCTCGCGGCGCTCGTCGCCGACGCGGCCGCCACCGGCCGCACGGTGCTGTACGTGCCGGGGCACCGTCGCGCGGCGTCCGCGCTCGCGGACCGGCTGACCGCCCTCGGTCTCGGCGACCTGCTGCTCGACGTCGCACCGGAGGCCGGGTGGCGCTCGGCGATCTCCCGCCGCCTGCTCGGCGCCATGACCCTCGAGGCACCCCCGGTCGACGCCAACGGTGTCGTCGCCCTGCGCAGCGAGCTCGTCAGCACGCGGGAGCGTCTGCGGGCCTACGTCGACGCCCTGCACGCCGAGCGCGCACCGTGGGGGGTCTCGGCGTACGACACGCTCCAGCAGCTGGCCCGGCTCACCTCGACCCGACCGACCCCGAAGACGACGGTCCGCCTGTCGCCCGACGTCGCCCGGGTGCTGGACGCGCCCCGGCGCGCGGAGCTGGCGGCCGCCCTCGTGCAGGCCGGGGAGCTGGGGGCGTTCCGGGTCCGCCCGACGGACACCCCCTGGTACGGCGCGGACCTGCGCACGCGCGCCGACGCCGAGAACGCCGTGCGCCGGCTGGAGCGCGTGCTCGACTCCACCCTGCCGGCGCTCGTCGCGCGGACCGCGCAGGTGGCCGCGGAGACCGGGCTGACGCAGGCGACGACGGTGGTCTCCTGGATCGAGCAGCTGACCATGCTCGACGGCGTCCGGGCGGCGCTCGACGTGTTCCAGCCCATCGTCTTCGAGCGCACCGCCGCCGACCTGGTGGCCGCCACCGCCACCAAGGAGTGGCGCGCGGAGCGCGGCATCGACATGGGCTACTGGGTGCGTCGCCGGCTGCGCAAGCAGTCGAAGGACATGGTCCGGCCCGGCCGACCCGTCGCGGACCTGCACGCACGCCTGCTCGAGGTGCAGGCGCAGCGCGAGGTCTGGCAGGCGCACTGCCCGTCCGGCGGGTGGCCGCGGCTGCCCGACGGCCTCGAGCACATCGAGGAGGAGTTCGCCGCCGTGCGTGCCGACCTCGACGCGCTCGACGAGGTCCTCGCGACGACCCCCGGTGGCGGCGGTCTCTCGAGCCTGCCGTTCCCCGCGCTGACCGAGCGGCTGACCCGGCTCCGGTCCGACACCGCCGCGCTCACCGACCTGCCCGAGCGCACGGGGCTCCTGCACCGCCTCCGGTCCGCGGGGCTCGGCGCCCTCGTCGACGACCTGGCCACCCGCCGGATCGAGCCCGCGCTCGCGCCGGCCGAGCTGGACCTGGCCTGGTGGAGCACGGTGGTCGAGGAGATCCTCGGCGAGGATCCCGCGCTCGCCGGGTACGACGGCGCCGCGCTCGGCGCCCTGTCCGCGCGCTACGCGACCCTCGACCGCGCGCACGTCAAGAGCCTCTCCGGCCCCGTCCTCGGGGCGGTCGTCGGGCACGTCTCGCACACCCTGCGCCAGCACCGCGAGCAGGCCGAGGCGCTGTTCGCGGACCTCGTCGAGGAGCGGCTCACGTCGCTGCGGGACACCGTCGTGCGGCACCCCGAGGTCACCCGGCGGCTGCGGCCCGTCATCGCGGCCAGCCCCATGCTGGTCCCGCAGGTGCTGCCGCCGACGCGCACCGTCGACCTGGTGGTCATCGACTCCGCCGCGCACCTGCCCGTGGAGGTCGCCCTCGCCGCCGTGGCCCGCGGCCGGCAGGTCGTCGTCGTCGGTGACGCACGCTGCGCCTCGGGCAGCGCCGTGCGCGAGCTCGCCGCGGTGCTGCCGTCGGTCGCGCTGCGTGCCGACTCCTCGCGCCGCGACCCGTACCTCACCGCGTTCCTCGCTGCGCACGGCTACGCCGGGGTGCTGCGTCCGACGCCGCTGCCGCAGCACCGCCCGCTGGTCAGCCTCGACGTCGTCGACGGCACCGGGATGCCGGACCAGGTCACCGGGTCGGTCGACTCCACGCGGGAGGAGGTCGAGCACGTCGTCGAGCTCGTCCTCACGCACGCGCTGATGCGGCCCGAGGAGTCGCTCGCCGTCATCACCGCCACCCCGACCCACGCCGAGGCCGTCCGCGAGGCGGTCCTGTCCGAGGTCCGCGGCAACCCTGCACTCGCCGCGTTCTTCGACTCCGGCCGGGTCGACCCGTTCGTCGTCACCGACCTGCCCAACGTCGCCGGCCTGCGCCGCGAGGCGATCATCCTGTCGCTCGGGCTCGGCCGCACCCCGCACCGCCGCGTCCTGCACACCTTCGGTCCCATCACCGGACCCGGGGGCGACGCGCTGCTGCTGGACGCGCTCGGCTCCACCCGGCACCGGCTCACCGTCGTCGCGTGCTTCGGGGCCGACGACCTCGACCCCGAGCGGCTGCGCGGCCCCGGCCCGCGGCTCCTGGCGGACCTGCTCGCGTTCGCGGCCCGCCGCAGTGCGGGCGAGGACGTCGCGGACCTGGTGACCCCGCCCGAGCCGACCGACCCGCTCCTGCGGACGCTGGCCGCCGCCACCTCGGCCGCCGACCGGGCGCTGGCCGCCGCCTCCGAGCCCGACCGTCTCCTGCTGGACCTCGCCGAGCGCCTGTGGAAGCACGGCCTGCTGGTCGAGGCCGACCACGGCATCCCCGGTGGCGACCGGATCCCGCTCGTCGTCGGCCACCCCGACCTGCCCGGCGAGATGCTCGTCGCCGTCCTCACCGACGACGCGGAGTACACCGCCGAGCCCAGCGTCCGCGTCCGCGACCGCCTCACCGCCGACCGCCTGGAGCGCGTCGGCTGGAGCGTCATCCGCGTCTGGTCCGCTGCCGCGTTCATGGACCCGCAGGCCGAGGTGGACCGCATCCGCCGCGCTGTGCACGCCCGCGTGCCCGCCCCGGCAGCCCCCCGCACCGCGCCGCTGCAGCTCGGCCTGCTCGACGAGGCCGACGACACCGAGGAGCTGCCGACCCCCGCGTCGACCGCCCGGTCCGCGGCACGCGCTGCGGCACGGGCCGCGGCTCACCCGGCCGAGCCGCGACCGGCCACGGGGGTGTGGTCGACGATCGAGGTGGTCGACGCCGTCGCCGCCGCGCGTGCTGCGGACCCCGCAGCCACGCCTGGAGCGGAGCCTGCAGCCGCCTTCGGTGCTCGCCGTCGCGCCGGGCAGCACCTGCCCGCCCAGGACGCGCTCGCCCAGGACGCGCCCGTCCAGGCTGCGGGCCCGCAGGGTGCCGACGCGGAGGTCGCCGACGCCGAGGTCGCGGACACGGAGGTTCCCGAGTCCGCGGGCTCCGGTGCCGGCCGGACCGCGGACCCGTCCGACGCGCCTGGCGACGACCCGCACCCGCCGAACCGGCCGCTCCAGCTCGCGCTCGCGGTACCCACCCGCCAGCGCCCCGACGTCCGTCGCGGCCTGCCCATCGGTGCCTACAGCGACGACCAGCTCGACGAGCTGGTGGCGTGGCTCCAGTCGGACGAGCAGGAGCGGACCCGCGAGCAGCTGGCGGCCGCCCTGCGGGACGAGCTCGGCATCACGCGCCGGTCCTACCGGATCGACACCGCCGTCCGGAGCGCGATCACCCGCGGCATGCGCTGAGCGGCCCGGGGCGCCTGCGGGTTCCTCCGTGGTGCATGACCGGTGGGATCATCGGACGATGACGTCGCCCCCGCACCCTCACGGTGACCCCCGCGCGCGCCGACCGAGGCGTGCAGTCCGGCACGCGGGCACCGTCGGAGGCGACGACGCCAACCTCGTCTCGTCCCACCCGGTGCAGCCGACGGCGCCGGACACCGTGCCGACGACGCCGCCGGACCGCACCGCCGCGCCCGAGCCGGCCGTCCCGACGCGCAGCGCCGACGACTCCGACGTCGGCTGGGGCGACCGGGAGGCCGGCTCCAACGACGACCGCCTGCACCAGGACAAGCCGCCGCACTGGTAACCCGTGTCACACCCGCGCGAGACGATCGCCGGGCCCCGACCACTCGAACGACCGAAGGAGACCCCCATGGCCGAGGTCCTGCTGTTCCACCACGCCCAGGGCCTGACACCCGGCGTGCGCGACTTCGCGGACACCCTGCGGGCGGCCGGTCACACCGTGCACGTCCCGGACCTGTTCGACGGGCACACCTTCGAGGACATCGAGTCCGGCCTCGCATACGCCGACGAGGTCGGGTTCCCGACCGTGCTGGGACGGGGACAGGCCACCGTCGACCAGCTCCCCGAGGGGCTCGTGTACGCCGGCTTCTCGCTCGGCGTCCTGCCTGCGCAGATGCTCGCGCAGACGCGGCCCGGCGCGAAGGGCGCGCTGTTCTTCCACTCGTGCGTCCCGACCGCCGACTTCGACAGCCCGTGGCCGGCTGGCGTGCCGGTGCAGATCCACGGCATGGAGGCCGACCCCTTCTTCGCCGGCGAGGGCGACATCGACGCCGCCCGCGCCCTGGTGAAGGAGTCCCCCGACGCGGAGCTGTTCGTCTACCCGGGGGAGGAGCACCTGTTCGCGGACAACAGCCTGCCGTCGTACGACCCGGCGGCCGCGCAGCTCCTCACCGAGCGCACGCTCGCCTTCCTCGCAGCGGTCCGGTAGCGGCCCGCCCGCGCGGCAGTCCGCTCGGCTGATGCGCCGCCCGCGCGACGGCCCGCTCAGGTCACGCGCCGCCCGAGTCGGGGCGTCCGCGTGCCTTGCGGCGGGTCGTCCTGCCTCCCACGAGGAGGCAGGACGACGTGCCTTGCGGCGGGGTCGTCCTACCTGCCACGAGGTGGGGTCAGGACGGGCGCGGGGCTGCCGGGCCCGGGGGGATGGACGGGGGCAGGTCGGTGCCCGACGGCGGCGTCGCGACGTCACGCGCCGTGCCGGTGGCGCCCGTCCCGAGGCCGCTGGCGCCGGCGTCGTTGACGATGGCCGGCGAGGGGCGGGCGGCGAGCAGGTCGCGGATCTCCTGCAGCAGCAGGATGTCCTCGCCGGGAGCGGCGGGCTCCTCCTCCTCGCCGCGCTTGCGCCGCGCCGCGAGGGCGTTCAGCGGGAGCACGATGAGGAAGTACACCGCGGCGGCGGTGAACAGGAAGAGGATCAGCGCGTTCAGGATCAGCCCGAACGAGAAGACCGCGTCGTTGACGGTGAACGACCAGACCTCGCTCAGGTCCTGCTGGCCGAAGATCGCCGAGATGAGTGGCCCGATGAGGCCGTCGACGATCGACGTCACCACCGCGCCGAAGGCGGCACCGATGACGACACCGACGGCGAGCTCGATCGCGTTCCCGCGGCTGATGAAGTCCTTGAACCCTTGGAACACCTTCGCGGTGCCCTTGAGGCCCTGCCGTGCTCCGGTGATCCCGGCGTTGAGCCTGTCGGTCACGTCTGCCCCCTCGGGGTGGATGGCGGGTGGTCCGAGGTGGCCCGGGTGGCCGTCCCCGGTCGTCGATCATGGCACGACGACTGCGGACAGCAACGCGGACGCGGCGGCGCCGGCGAGCGCGGGTGCCTCGTCCGGGGACACGGCGAGCAGGACGGGGACCGAGTCGTCGCCGGAGCCGCCGAGGCCCAGCGGGCTCTGCGCCGACGCGGTCCGCTGGGCGACCGGCAGGACGAGCGCTCTCGTCGCGACGACCCCGCCCGGCCCGCCCTCCGCGGTGGCGGCCAGCACGTCGACCCGCATCCCGGGCGAGAGCAGCCCGGCGACGGCCGGGTCGGCGAACCGGACCGTCGCGACCACGGTGCCGGGTGGCCCGCGGACGTCGTCGTCGGCGAGCAGGCCGGGCAGCACGGGGGTGCCCGCCGTGAGCGGCACGGCCGTCGCCGCGTCGAGCACCGCGTCAAGGTCGGTCGGTGCGTCGTCGGGCACGACCCCGACGGGGAACCGGGCGAGCCGGACGTCCGTGCTGGTCAGCGGGGTCCCGGCCGCGAGCGGCCGGGAGGCGACGACCACGGGCGTCGTCGGCGGGTCGGCCGGTCGCAGCGCCTGGACCGTGCACGCGGCGGCGATGCCGAGGAACACCGCGGCGACGGCGAACCGCGTGCGCCACAGCGTCGCGCGCACCGCCAGGGGGATCGGGCGTCGGCGGTGGGGGAGCGGCGGCGGCCGACCGGCGAGGACGTGGGGCTGCATGACGGCCGACGCTAGGCGCGCCTCGTCCGGCGGCACGGGCCGTCCCGGGTGGGTGGGGGGTCGGCGTGCGGCGCGCGGGGCTGTGGGCGGCTCGGCACGCAGCGACCTCGGACCCGGTCCGGGCGATGGGCGTGGAGCACGGCAGCCACCGTGAGAGCTGCTGCGGGCGCGTGCTCGTCCAGACAGGCGCCCGCAGCCAGGGACGACCCCGGACCCCGTGCGAAAGAGGTCGGCGCCGCCACCCGGAGGGTGACGGCGCCGAGACGCTCAGGACGGCTGGATCAGGACGACGCCGCCGGCTTGGCCGCCGGGGCGGTCGAGGTGGACGACGACGAGGTCGAGGAGGTCGACGAGGACGAGGTCGACGACGAGGAGGTCGACGACGCCGGCGTCGCAGCGGGCGTGGACGCGGCGGGGCTCAGGGCGGTCGACTTGGCACCGGCGCGCGCGTCGTTGCGGTAGAAGCCGGAACCCTTGAACACGACCCCGACGGAGGAGAACACCTTGCGCAGGCGTCCCTCGCACTCGGGGCAGACGCTCAGCGAGTCGTCGCTGAACGACTGCACGATCTCGAAGGCGTGACCGCACGCCGTGCAGGCGTAGGCGTAGGTGGGCACTGAAGGTCTCCTGGCAGCTGATCGAGCGGGCGGAAGGTCTGGCACTCGCGTCGTCCGAGTGCCAATCCTAACCGCTCGCTCCCGCGGCACATTCCGCACGTCCGCGCCGGGCGCAGCGACAGCCGGACGCGGGACGGCAAAGTACCCTCCGAAGCGTGTCTCGTCGTCGCCTCGTCCGTCTCTCCCTGATCACCGTCGCCGCGGTGGTCGTCGTCGCCCTGGTCGCGGTCATGGTCACCGCGGTCATCGTCGTGCGACGGCCGTTGCCGGAGGTCGCCGGTGAGCTGGAGCTGCCGGGGCTCGACGCCGAGGTGACGGTCACGCGCGACGACCGCGGGGTGCCGACGATCACCGCGACGACGTCGGAGGACCTGTTCCGGGCGCAGGGCTACGTGGCCGCCCAGGACCGCTTCTTCGAGATGGACTACCGCCGCCACGTGACGTCGGGGCGGCTGTCGGAGCTCGTCGGCGAGAACCCGGACGCGCTCGCCGCGGACAAGGTGATCCGGACCTTCGGGTGGCGCCGGGTGGCCGAGCAGGAGTGGGGGCTGCTCGAGCAGAGCACCCGCGACGCGCTCCAGGCCTACGCGGACGGCGTCAACGCCTACCTCGACGGCCGGGACCCCGGCGCGATCGCCGTCGAGTACTCGGTGCTCGGGGTGCGGCTGGACCTGCGTGCGCCGGCGCCGTGGGACCCGGTGGACTCGCTCGCGTGGCTCAAGGCGATGGCGTGGGACCTGCGGGGCAACTACGACGCGGAGCTGGAGCGTGCCGCGTCGTACTCGACGATCGGGGACGTCGCGCGCGTCGACGAGCTGTTCCCGGCCTACCCGCAGGACCTGAACCTGCCGATCCTCACCGCCGCGGACCTGCCGGCGACGCTCCCGGAGCAGACGTCCGCGACGACGACGACGCTCGACCTGGACAGCGCCGACCTGCAGGCGGCGATGGCGTCCGCGGCAGCCGCCCTGGACGCGGTGCCGAACCTCATGGGCGACGGCGAGGGCGTGGGCTCCAACTCCTGGGTCGTCTCCGGCGAGCTCACGGAGTCGGGCAAGCCGCTGCTGGCCAACGACCCGCACCTGGGCATCTCGGCACCCGGGATCTGGGAGCAGATCGGCCTGCGGTGCGAGGACGTCTCCGCGCGCTGCCCGTACGACGTCACCGGCTTCGCGTTCGCGGGGATGCCCGGGGTGGTCATCGGCCACAACGCCAAGCTCGCCTGGGGACTGACCAACCTGGGCGCCGACGTGACGGACTTCTTCCTCGAGCGCGTCGACGAGGGCACCACCCGGCTCGACGGCGCGCAGGTGCCGGTCACCGAGCGCGTCGAGGTCATCCACGTCAACGGCGGTGACGACGTCCGCCTGACGGTCCAGGAGTCCGTGCACGGGCCCCTCGTGTCCGAGGTCCTCGACCTGCAGGGCGTCGGTACGGCGCCGGTCCCGGACGGTGCGCCGGGCCGGCGGTTCGACGTCGCGCTCGGCTGGACCGCCCTGCAGCCGGGCCGGACGATGGACGCGGTGCTCGCGATGAACGTCGCCGAGGACGCGGCGGACATCCAGGCGGCCGCCGCCCTGTTCGACGTCCCGTCGCAGAACATCGTCTTCGCGACGACGGACGGGCACATCGGCTACCAGGCGCCCGGCCGCATCCCCGTCCGCGCGGACATCTCCGGCGGGCCGGTCCCGTCGGACGGCACGTGGCCGCGCCCGGGCTGGGACAGTCGCTACGAGTGGCAGGGGTTCGTCGACCCGACCGCCATGCCGCGCGCGCTCGACCCCGTCGAGGGCTTCATCGTGACCGCCAACCAGGCCGTCACCCCGGCCGGCGTCGGCCCGTTCCTGACGGACGACTGGGACTACGGCTACCGCGCGCAGCGGATCCGCGAGCTCCTCACGGACGCCACGTCGGGCGGCAAGGTGAGCGTCGCCGACATGGGCCGGATCCAGGTCGACCAGCACAGCCCGTACGCGGACGCGCTCGTCCCGGTGCTGCTCTCGCTGGACATCGAGGACGCGTTCCCCGACATCGAGGTCGCCTTCTACGACGACGGGCAGGAGCTGCTGCGCACCTGGAACCGGGTCCAGTCGGCGGACTCGGCGGCGGCGGCGTACTTCGCGGCCGTCTGGGCGGAGATCCTCTCGTCCGCGTTCGCCGACGACCTCCCGGACGGCTACGGGCCGTCGGGCGGCTCGCGATGGCTCGAGGTGGTGCGCCGGCTCGTCGACGAGCCCGCCTCGCCCTGGTGGGACGACAAGTCGACCCCGGGCGTCGTCGAAGGCCGCGACGAGGTGCTGACCCGGGCGATGGTGACGGCGCGCCGCGAGCTGACCGCGTCGCTGGGCCGCGAGGCGACCGACTGGCGCTGGGGACAGCTCCACCCGGCCGCCCCGGAGCATCCCGTGCTCGGTGGCTCGTCTCTCCCCGGGGTGGTCCGCGGGCTGGTCAACCCCGAGGCGGTGGCCGTGGGCGGCGGGTCCTCGATCGTGGACGCCACTGCCTGGGACGCCAGCTCCGACTCGTTCGCGGTCACCGCGGCACCGTCGATGCGCATGGTCGTCGACCTGGGCGACCTCGACGCGTCGACGTGGGTGACGCTCACGGGCGCGTCAGGTCATCCGGCGAGCGTGCACTACGCCGACCAGCTGGGCCCGTGGTCGCGGGGCGAGACGTTCCCGTGGCCGTTCACGCAGGCTGCGACCGAGGCGGACGCGCGGGACCGGCTGACCTTCACTCCGTGATGAGGTGCCACTCCAGCGGCGTCGCGACGGCGTCGACGAGGCGGTCGTGGCGCTCGCGGGGCAGCGGGCGCTTCTGGGCGTCGTAGAGCTCCTCGGGGAACACCAGCGCCACCACGGGGGCGCCGGGGCGGAGGTGCTCGAGGGCCCGGTCGTACCAGCCGCCGCCCTGGCCGAGCCGTGCGCCGGTGGTGTCGACGGCCAGCGCCGGCGCGATCACGACGTCGGCGTCGGCGAGCGCCGCAGCACCGAGCGTGGGACCGCCGGGCTCCGGCGGTCGGCCCGGGGCGCGCTCACGCAGGTCGTCGGGACCGGCGTACTCCGCCCACTCGCGCTGGAGCCCGCTGCCGAGCACGGGCAGGAGCAGGCGGACGCCGCGGGCGGCGAGCGCCTCGAGCAGGGGACCGGTGCCGGGCTCGGTGACGCGGGACGCGTAGACGGAGACGCAGGTGGCGTCGGCGACCGCGGGGATGGTGAGCACGACGTCCGCGAGGGCGTGGGCTGCGGCGTCGCGCTGTCGCACGGAGCGGATCTTGCGGGCGTCGCGGATGGCGACCCGCAGCCGCTCCTTGACGTCCTCCACCTCGTCCCCCTCGGACACGCGCGGATACGGCTGGGCGACGCTGCTCATGGGAACAGTGTCGCCCACCGGGCGCCGCTGGGAGGACCGACCGAGGTATGACTTGTGAGGCCGGCCACGTGGTGACCGACGCCATAGCGCGGCCCCGTCATACCCCGGCTAGGGTCCCGTCATGACGATCCACAAGGCAGTCATCCCCGCTGCGGGTCTGGGAACGCGGTTCCTCCCCGCCACGAAGTCGACGCCCAAGGAGATGCTCCCGGTCGTTGACAAACCGGCCATCCAGTACGTCGTGGAGGAGGCCGTCAAGGCCGGTCTCGACGACGTCCTGCTCATCACCGGTCGGTCGAAGCGCACGCTCGCCGACCACTTCGACGCGGTACCGGAGCTCGAGGCAGCCCTCGAGGCGAAGGGTGACCTGGATCGGCTGGCCAAGGTCCGCGAGTCCACCGACCTGGGTCACGTGCACTTCGTCCGCCAGGGTCAGCCGAAGGGTCTGGGGCACGCCGTCCTGCAGGCCAAGCACCACGTCGGGCAGGAGCCGTTCGCGGTGCTGCTCGGGGACGACCTGATCGACGAGCGCGACGAGCTGCTCAGCACGATGCTCGCCCTGCAGGAACGGACCGGTGGCTCGGTCATCGCGCTGCTGGAGGTGCCGCCCGCGCAGATCTCCATGTACGGCTGCGCGGCGGTGGAGACGTTCGACGGCGCCGCTGATGCCGACCAGGTCCGCATCACGGCCCTCGTGGAGAAGCCCCCGGCCGACGAGGCACCCAGCAACCTCGCCATCATCGGCCGCTACGTGCTGCACCCCGCCGTGTTCGAGGTGCTGGAGAGCACGGAGCCCGGGCGCGGCGGCGAGATCCAGCTGACCGACGCCCTCGCGACCCTCGCCGGTCTGCCGGCGTCCGAGGGCGGCGGTGTGTACGGGGTGGTGTTCCGCGGTCGGCGCTACGACACGGGCGACCGCCTGGACTACCTCAAGGCCGTCGTCCAGATCGCGGTCGACCGTCCTGATCTGGGACCCGACTTCCGTGCCTGGTTGGGCGAGTTCTCGCAGAGCCTCTCCGACTGACCTCCTCGGCGGGGCACAATGCCCGCATGAGATCGGTCCAAGATCACCTCGCGGCCGTGCTGGCCTCCGTCGGACCGGTCGCACCGCTCGACGTCGTGCTCCGTGACGCCGTCGGCTGCATCCTGGCCGACGACGTCACGGCCACGCACGACCTGCCGGCGTTCGCGGTCGCTGCGCGGGACGGGTACGCCGTCGCCGCGTACGAGACCGCGGGCGCCGGCTACGCGAGCGCGCAGTCGCTGCCGGTCGCGCACGACGTGCGGCCGGGTGCGGGGCCGCTGCGGCTCGTGCCCGGCACCGCCGTGCGCGTCGCGTCCGGCGCGGCGCTGCCGCTCGGCGCCGACGCCGTCGTGCCGCTGGAGGAGACCGACCGGGGCGCGGCGCGCGTCGCGATGCAGCGCCCGGCGGTGCCGGGTCAGCACGTGCGCCCGGTGGCGTCCGACGTGCGTGCGGGCGACGTCGTGCTGGAGGCGGGGACGCGCCTGGGCGCCCGGCAGCTGGCGCTGGCCGCGTCGATGGGTCGCGGGCGCCTGCGCGTCCACCCGACCCCGCGCGTGGTCCTGCTCTCGGTGGGCGACGAGCTGGTCGAGCCGGGCACGCACGCCGACCGCTCCGGGCACGGCGTCTTCGAGACCGACGGGCACGCGCTCGAGGCCGCCGTCCGGGACGCCGGGGCAGCGTCGGTCCGGGTCGGCATCCTGGGCGACGACCGTGCGGTGCTGCGGGAGGCGATCGAGGACCAGCTGGTCCGCGCCGACCTGCTGGTCATCACCGGCGGGCTGTCCGAGCTGACGCACGACACCGTGAAGGACGTGCTGGCGACGATGGGCAGCGTGCGGCTGGACCAGGTCGCCATGACGCCCGGGCAGCGGCACGGGTTCGGCACCGTGGCGGACGACCTGGCCAGCGACAAGTCGGTGCCGATCTTCGCGCTGCAGGGGCACCCCGTCGCCGCGCAGGTCTCGTTCGAGGTGTTCGTCCGGCCGGCGCTGCGGGCCATGGCCGGGCACACCGAGGTGTTCCGCCCGTCCGTCGCCGCCGAGGCCGTCGAGGGCTGGGTCTCCCCGCCGGGGCTGCGGCAGTTCGTGCCCGCGACCGTGCTCGGGTCACCCGACGAGGGGTACCGCGTGACGCCCATCGGTGACCCGTCGGCGCCCACGGTCAGCGCGCTCGCGCACGCCAACGCGCTCGCGGTCGTCGGCGAGCACGACCTCACCGTGCACCCCGGACAGGTGGTCCACTGCCTGGTGCTGGAGGGCTGATGGTTCCCGGATGGCCCGCCGTGCTCGTCGAGGGAGACGTGCGCCTGCGCCCGCTGCGGCGGCGCGACCAGGACACGTGGATGGCGCTGCGCGCACAGAACGCGGCGTGGCTGGAGCCGTGGGACGCCACGAGCCCGGTCCCCGTGACCGGTCCGCGGCCCTCGTTCGGTGCGTTCGTGCGGACGTTGTCCGCGCAGGCCCGCGCCGGGGTCACGCTGCCGTTCGCGATCGACCACGCCGACCGCCTGGTCGGGCAGCTGACCGTCTCCTCGATCATCTACGGCTCCCTGCGGTCCGCGGCCATCGGCTACTGGGTGTCCGAGCACGTCGCCGGGCTCGGCATCACCCCGACCGCCGTCGCGCTGGCCACCGACCACTGCTTCGAGTCGCTCGGGCTGCACCGCGTCGAGATCAACATCCGCCCCGAGAACGGTCCGTCGCTGCGCGTCGTCGAGAAGCTCGGGTTCCGCGACGAGGGCGTTCGGGAGAAGTACCTGCACATCCAGGACCGCTGGTGCGACCACCGCACGTTCGCCCTGACCGTCGAGGACGTCCCCGGCGGGCTGCTCACGCGCTGGCGGTCGCGCACTGTCGGGTGACGCACAGGCCGACACGCCGTCGCGGTCCCGGGCGGGTGCTGCCCGGACGCCTACCGTCGTGACGTGAACGATCTCGCAGGACCGGTCGCGCTCGCGCTGGTCGGCCTGTGGGTGGCGTACCTGGTGCCGCACAAGCTGCGGCACCGGCAGCAGCTGCTGGAGTCCCGCGCGGACGACCGGTTCTCCGAGGCGCTGCGCGTGGTCGCGGTGAGCGACCGGCGCAACCGCCCGGAGGCCGCCGCCGGGGTGACGGTGAGCAGTACCGCGGGGCTGCTGACCCCGGGCAAGGGGCTCCCGGTGGCCACCGGGAGCGCGACAGGAGGCACCACCGTGGACCGACCGCACGGCACCCAGGACAGGATCACCGCCGACGCGGCCCGCCGCGCCGCGCAGGCACGTGCTGCCCGGGCGGCGTCCGTCGCCCGTCGCGGGGCAGCCGCGCGCCGTCGCGCGCTCCTGGCCGGGTTCCTCGTCGTCGCGACCGTCGTCGGCTGGGCCGCGGTCGGTCTGAGCCCGCTGGTCACCTGGGTCGCGGGCGTCGTCCCCACCGTCCTGCTCGGCTCCGTCCTCGTGCTCGGCCGACGCGCCGTCCTCGCCGGTCGGGAGGCCGACGAGGCCTGGGAGCAGAAGATCGCCGACGAGCGCCGCACGGCGTCCGGTCCGCGCACGGGCGCCATGCGTGCCGTCGCGACGGCCACCGCCGCCAAGCCCGTCGCCCCGGCGGCCGACGCTCGCGTCGAGGCGCCGGTCGAGGCTCCCCTCGAGGCGCCGGCGGCCTTCGTCACCGGGCGGGCCGTGCACCCGTCCGACGCCAGCACCGAGGTGTTCGCGCGCATCGTCGAGGACAAGGGCGAGTCCGACGGCCCCGCCCGGCACGCGTCGACCGGGCAGGTGCCCGTGGTCCGCCGGTCGGTGAGCGAGCACTCCGCCGACGCCCCGGAGCAGGAGGACGAGGCCTGGTCGCCGGTGCCCGTCCCGCGTCCGACGTACACGATGAAGCCCTCCGCGCCCCGCCGCGAGCCGGCCCCGCTGGAGAACCTGGAGGGGTCGACCGCCGCCCGCACCGCGGAGGCCGACGCACCCGCCGACGCCGAGCGCCCCCCGCTCGAGGCGCCCGTCGAGACCACCGGCAGCATCGACCTCAACGCGGTCCTGGCGAAGCGTCGCGCCGCGGGGGAGTGACCCCCCGGATTTCGCGATCAGCCGGGGCCTGGTGTTAGTCTTTAGGCCGCTCGCGGGGCTGTGGCGCAGTTGGTAGCGCGTCTCGTTCGCAATGAGAAGGTCAGGGGTTCGAATCCCCTCAGCTCCACCCGAGGAAGCCCTCGTCCGACCAGGCCATACAGCCCGGGGAGGCGAGGGCTTCTGGTTTGTCATTCGAGACGGACGCCATCGCGCGCACCCCCCGCGCACCCCGAGCCCTCATTGAGCCTGCTGAGACCCGCCTGATCGGCCCCGGTCCCGAGGAAGTGCAGGTACCGGTTGGTCGTCGCGATCGACTCGTGGCCGCACCACGCCTGGACCGTTCCGGGGTCGACGCCGCGCGACAGCCAGAGGCACGCGGCCGTGTGACGAAGGTCGTGCAGGCGACGGCCACCGCCGGTTGTTGCCCAGTGCAGCGTCCTCACGACGGCCGACCGATGCAGCTGCGCACCCTGTGCCGTCGTCAGCAGCAGATCGCCAGCAGCCTTGCCGTTGGTGAGGTCGCGAACGATCGGAAGAACCCGGTTCGCGAGCGGAACTCGCCTAGAGGTCCGGCCTTTCGTCGCCTTGCGCCCGACGCCCTCGGGGTCGGACCGACGCACGAGCAACCCAGGTGTCGGCACCTCGACGAAGTCCGCGACGATGAGCGCGCGGGCCTCGGCCCAGCGAAGGCCGGTCCAGCCGAGCACCAGAAGGACGTTGGCCAGCGTCTCGTCACGCTGCGCCCAGAGCTCGAAGTGGCGTTCCAGGTCAGCCTCCGTGAACGGGTTCATCTCCGCCCTCTCGCGCGAGCTCCTAGGCACCGCAACCCCTGTGACGGGGTTCGTAGCGATCAGCCTCTCTCGCACGCACCACGCGAAGAACGTGGAGAGGCTGGCCCGGTATCGGACGACGGACGTGTACTCCAACGGCTTCGGTGCGCGGCCTCGAGCGCCGGCCGAGCGGCGGGGTGCGGTCGAGAGCAGGGACTCGAACGACCGGGCGACATCGCGACCAGTGACGGCCGACAGGTGCATCCGCTGCAGCGAGATCGGCATGAGCCGGGCTAGGTCCCTGTCCGCTCGGTAGGTCTTGAGCGCGACCGTGTATTCGCGCATCATCAGCCAGCGCTCGAGCACCCTTCCCGTGGGCTCCTTGCCCGCTCTGGGATCAATGCCGCCGTCGAGCGCGGCACGCTCTCGCTTGAGCCACGCGGCCGCTTCGGCTTTCGTGTCGAAGGTGCGGGACCCGACGCTGAGGCGACCGCTCTTGAGCTGCGCCCGGAACCGGCCACCCGGTGTCTTTCGGATCGTCACGACGCAGCCCCCTCGAGCCAGGCGAACAGATCCGACTTCTTGTACCGCGGCAATGACGGGGAGAGCCACGTGACGCGCGGGCCCCTTCCGGCCAGCCGCCACCGGCACACCGTCGACGGCGCGACCCTGAGCCACAGGGCCACTTCCTCGGTAGTCAGGTACTCATCCATGGTTGCCCCCTGCCCTCATCCCACTGTGGTCTTTCCAGCCGCCTAAGCCGGGTTGGTCGTGCGCTGGTCCGCCCGCCACCGGGCGTACTCCCGGGCCCGTGAGGCAGCGGCGTCGGCGAGTGCCTTGTCCCCTGGGCGTGGCCAGCCCGAGCCGTCGTAGGTCCACGAGCCGACGACCAACGTGGTCTCCTCGTCGTCGGCCATGAGCCGCTGTTCTAGCTCGCGGGTGTCGAGGGGTGTCGCGCGGTGCCTAGCGTCGACGGCCAGAGACTGAAAGCGCCGGCGGGCGCGTCGCAGGGCGCCGAGAGTCACTGAGTAGCGGCGGGACTTTGTCGAGAAGTGACCGCGAAAGCCGAGCATCGACGCCCACCGGCCCAGCAGCGCATAGGGGTTGTGAGCGCAAGCTCCGCACAGACGGGGGTGTCGGTCGCCGGCCCGCTCCTCGCACGCGAACGGGCAACCGGCGAGCGCACGAGCAGACAGAGCACGGCAGAACTCCGTGAGCCTCGCCAGGTGGGGAAGAAGGTGCTCCGGGTCAGCGCCGGCCGACTTGGTCGAGTATTTCGCCAAGTAGCCGGCGACCTGCTCAGCGGTGATCTCATCGCCCGCGACCGTGCCTTCACGGACGATCCTGACGTGGGTTTGGGCTCCGAAACGCAAGATCCGTTCGACGTCCCGGTCGTCGAGGGGCAGCGCGGTGCAGGTCACGGCGGCCGCAGCGTGGCCAACGGCGTGCTGGAGCATTGCGGCGCCGATCGGCGCAGGAGATCCGGCACCGTCGGGTCCGTCCATCCGCACGAGCGCGTGGAAGTGCACCAGGCCACGCGCCTGGAACTCGGCGACCTTGGCGTACTCGAGGCGGGCGTGGTGCTTGAGATCGCGGTCCCGCAGCCCGAGCTCGACGGCCAGCTGACGGCGCAGCGCGATCGTGAAGCGACGCCAGAGCTCAGGCGCGTGCCACTGCCAGACGATCGCCGACACGGTGTCGTAGCAGTCACCGCACAGCGGCGCACCCACCCGGGGATCGTCGGGGGAGTGGTTGGCCCAACACGTCAGGCGGCGGCCGTGCGGGCACATCGCCAATCGCGTGCGCGGGTGGCAGGGCTCCTTCCCGTCTCGGATCCGGTGAACTGGACCGAACGATGGAGCGGTCAGGGTGACGAACAACAGCGGGTTCGCGTTGACGGCGGCAGGGACGCCTTTGCCGCCGTGCAGGCCGGTGGAGATCAGCTCGAAGGTGTCACGTGCATAGAGGCGAGAGCACGACGGGCAGACGGCTTCCCGGCGATTGCCGCACGGCTTGTACAGGAGCCCCATGGGCTCGTCGACAGAGCGGAACGTGCTCACGATCTCGCCCGTACGCAGATCGACGGACTCCGATCGCCCGACCAGCCGGACCGGATGGACGCAGTTGCTGGCCTTGGCGAGCGCGCCGGCCAGGGCAGGCATGGTCCCGTCTGCAAGGCGCCCCACGATGGACTCCACCTGAGCCGGACCGAGCTCGCCCAGGTCGAGGGGAGCCTGCGGGCCGTGCCCCCGAAAGCCACCGCTCGTCCCCGTCGTCATCACACCGCCTCAGAGTCCTCGGGTCCGCTCGCGCTCCGCGGACTGCGGCGGCGCGGGCGAGGCGCCCCGTCCATGTCGGCTGTGACGACCGAAGCGAGGGGGACAGGAGTGCGGTTCTCATACCAGTCGACAGGCGCGGCTGGTGCCGGGTAGCGCTCTGCAACCGTCCGGATGACGTCGTCCGGCCAGAAGTCGGCTCGAACTCGTTCGACGACGCCGTCGTCCCGCACGACGTAGCCGGCCCCAGGCATGGTCCTGTCGATCCGATGTGCGGGAGCCACATCGCCGTAGCCGTCACCGAGGACCATGCGCGTCTCGGACGACGAGGCGAGCCGCAAGGCGATCGTCTGGGTGAACAGCTCACGCATGCCGACGGTCTCCTTGCGCGGGTCCTGGACGAACGCCACGACCATCACGCCCAGTGCGCGCCCCTGGGTCAAGATCCGCTTGAGGAGGGTGTTTCCTTCGTTGACGACGTCACGCGAGGCATAGCCCGTCAGGACAGCGAGCTCGTCGATCAGGAGCACATGCGCGGGGTCGCCCGGTGATGGCTCGAACTGGCGCGACCTGCCCCTCATGGCGCCCTGCCGCTCGACGATCACCTGCTGCAACGACCTCAGGAGCGTCAGAGCGGACTGCTCATCCATCGCGACGGACGAGAACATGCGGGCGCCGACCGCCACCTCGACGCCGCCCTTGAGGTCGATTCCCCACAACCGCACCAGGCCAGCGTGGGCGGCCGGAGCCAGGTTGCCGGCGATGCCCCAAAAGATCGACCCCTTGCCGGCACCCGACCGTCCGACGACGAGCGTGTGGAGACCATTGAGGTCGAGCCGCCAGGGCGAGCCGTCCGAGCGACGACCGAGGGTCACGGCGTCCACCTCGAGCTCGTGCGGGGCCTGTGGCGTCGTGGGCTCGTGGAGCAGTTCGCGCATTGTCAGGGCGATCTCGACGACACCCGGTGCCACGCGACGCGACTCCGCGGACTCTGCCTCGAACGCCGTCGCTATAGCCTCGACCGCCTGGTTCAGGTCATCGACGGTCTGGCCCACGGCGGCGCGAACACGCAGCGAGAGCGTGTTGTCGCTCGCGTGCACCCTCAACAGGCGGGGGATCGTCTTCCGCTTTCCTCGTTCCCAGGGCCACGCCAGCCCGCACCGCTCAGCCACCCGGGCCCACTCCTTGCGTGCCCGACGCCGCCAGCCGTGACGACGGAGCGGACCACCGAGCACTCCTTCGTAGGTCAGTGGACTCAGCGCTTCCCAGGCGGCTCGGAAGGCACACCAGGCCGGCACCACCCAGAACACCGCGACCCCGGCTGCCTCGTGATCGGCGATCAGCAGCACGTTGCCGATCACGAGGCAGACCAGGATCGTGCGCCACGACTGGGCGGTCCAAGACACGAAGTGCCAGAACGCGCTGCCCAGCCGGATCCAAGCGGTCCGGTCCATCACGCGGCCTTGGTCAGGACCCTGGTGTGTGCCGCTGCCTGGAGCTCGAGGCAAGGAAACGTGCGCAACGGCGGCACGAGGTCCCCCCGGCAGAACACCTTGAACTCCGCCGCCGGCCATGCACCGCCGCTCCAGACTGCGAAGCCGTGGCACGTCCTGGTGGGCTCGTAGACCGTGACGTGGTCCAGAGCGAGTCGCCAAGCCAGGTACTCGGCAGCCGCTTGACAGGTGACGTGCACCGACACGATGCCGTGACCGATGTCGACCGACCGGACATGACCGTCGACCATTGCCACGATGTCGGCCGCCATCACCAGCAGCTCGGGAATCGTCGGCCCTACCTCCGCCGAAGCGTCGCAGGTCTCTGTGGCAGTCAGCGCGGACATCACGCCGCCGCCTTCGGCTCCCCGACCCTGGCCGACTGGCCCGGTGTGGCGAAGCCTTCCGCCCGGAACGACCACGCGATGCGGGGCCGCTTCCCCGAGTCGTCGACGTACGGCAGTGCCGTGAGGCCCACGAACTCCACCGGCGTCCACGGCAGTGGCGAGTTGTTCTTCGGCGGCACCGGCTGCACCTCTGCAGCGAACTTGACC
The DNA here is from genome assembly GCF_007989805.1 of Cellulomonas xylanilytica. Classification (GTDB taxonomy): domain Bacteria; phylum Actinomycetota; class Actinomycetes; order Actinomycetales; family Cellulomonadaceae; genus Cellulomonas; species Cellulomonas xylanilytica. The sequence goes on along the minus strand of NZ_BJUB01000005.1, from coordinate 156,649 downwards.
GTCACACCGATCTCGCGGCGGCCGACCTCGTCGTCGCCATCGATGACCGTGCACTGCCACAGCCGGAGGCCGGTCTCCTTGTCATGCTGCTGGGGTCGCGAACCGTCCGGGCGCTGCTCGGCCTGGAAGTCCGTGACGGGCTCCACGAGCCCGCGCAGGTAGGCCCCCTTGGGGAACACCGTCTCGTGAGCGATCTCGAAACGCTTGGCGATGGCCATGATGTCGACTCCTTGCGCTCATGTGTGGGCTATCTGCCCACGACCAACGAGACCGCGATGGAGTGGGACGGCGTCACCCCGTTGTGGGACGTTTCGGGACGTCCTAGGATGGGTGCAAACGTCCCAAGACGCCCTGGAGGCGTGATGACGAACGAACGGCTCCGCGCAGCGATCACGGACGCGGGACTCTCGCTCCAGCAGTTCGGCGAGAAGGTCGGGGTCGATCCCAAGACGGTCGAACGCTGGATCAGCACTGACCGGATCCCGCATCGGACGCACCGCATGAGCGCGGCGAGCATCCTCGGCAGGTCCGACGTGTTCCTGTGGCCCGCCACCGACTCAGATCCGCGCACCAGGTCCGCCACCCGCGCCGAGTTCCTCGACCTCTATCCCAGCCGCGCCGCACTGCCGGTCTCGACCTGGGAAGAGCTCATCGACAACGCACGAGAGGCGATCGACCTGCTCGCATTCGCCGGCAGCTTCCTGCACGACGGCATCCCTGAGTTCGCTGAGCGGATCGCAGCGCGAGCGAAGAGCGGCGTCCGCGTCCGCCTGCTGTTCGGAGACCCTGAGAGCCCCGCCGTCGCGCTCCGAGGCGAGGAGGAGGGCATCGGCGAGCTGATGGCCGCCAGGTGCAACCTGACCTGGAAGTACCTCACGCCGTTACTGGGAGATGTCGCCGGCATCGAAGGACGGAAGCACGGCAGCACGCTCTACGCCTCGCTCTTCCGGTTCGACGACCAGCTGCTCGTCAACCCGCACGCCATTGGAGCGCCCGCCGGCCACTCACCGATCATGCACGTCAACCGGATCCCCGGCGGCCGTCTCTTCGCGCACTACATGGAGTCCTTCGAGCGCACCTGGCAGGCCGCCAAAACTGTCTGAGCACCCGTACGCTCGAAGACATGGCTCGCATCGACTACATCGATGACCCCAATGCTCCGGAGATCAACTCCGTGGTGCCCTCCGTCGTCGCGATCGTGCAGGACGACGAAGGTCGCGTACTGATGATCCACAAGACGGACAACAACCGCTGGGCACTTCCCGGAGGCGGTCACGAGCCTGGTGAGAGCATCGCCGACACCGTGATCCGAGAGGTCAAGGAAGAGACCGGTTACGACGTCGAGGTGGACACGATCACCGGCACTTACACCAACCCGAACCACGTCATGCAGTACGACGACGGGGAGGTGCGCCAACAGTTCTCGATCGCTTTTCGTGCACGGCTCCTAGGGGGCGAGAGGGCCACCAGTTCCGAGAGCGACGAGGTCGAATGGCTCACGCCAGACCAGATCGAATCCCTGGACCTCCACGCATCGATGCGGTTACGGCTCGAGCACGCCCTTAAGGGCTCCGGCCGGCCATTCATCGGGTAGGCCGAGCTGCCGTCTCGCTCGCTCAGCGGAGGCAAGCAGCTCACCTCTTGAGCGGCTGACCGCCCGATGCACGGGACTGGAGTCGGGATATCTGCTCAGGATCTCGGCGATCCGGGTCTCAGGCTCGGTAAGGCTGCCGTCGGGCGCCGTCACGAGGTCGAGCAGGGTGAGGGCATCGAGCTCGCTTGGCTCGGCGGCGGGCATCGTGGAGAGCAACGACCTCAGCCCACGCTCCTCGGCCTCATATTCGGCGCCCGTGTGATGCGCCACGAGGCTCACGACCTCAACGGGGGCGCCTTCGGCCGCGAGGAATGCCGCGCCGTCGAGGGCATGCAGTCCCGTCATCGACAGCTCCTCGGCGTAGCCCAGGTCGTGGAGCCACGCAGCAGCAGCCACGTCAGCCGAGATTTTGCCTGCTGCGGCCAGTCCATCGGCGAGCTCGCCTACCGTGCGCACGTGGTTCCAGCGTCGACCGAGGCCCGAGAGGTACTCGGATGCCACCTTGGAGGCATTCTCGGGACTCCACATGGCAACTAATCCTGCCGCACCGTGCTGATGTGGGGGGTCGGCGGCCGGATGAGCCGCACGGACCGTGTCGGTCCGCTGCGCCGCCGCTAGATGACACCTGCCGGCTAGCTCGGCTCACGTGGGGTCAGGACGTCGTCCATCGCCAGAATCTTGAGCAGCAAGCGGACCGGTGGTGAGGCGGCGACCGTGAGCGGACCGTGGCCGTAGCAGCGTCCGATGAATCGGGCGCCGGCTGAGTCCATGAAACTTACTCCCACGGCATCGACGAAGATTGGTAGCCGGTGCTCACGGGCCGTGCGTCCGGCTTCGTCCAACTCGTCGGTCAAGTCGACGTCGATGTCACCGGTCAGCGTGACCTGGACGGCAACATCGGTCACCGTGACGTGCACGGTTCCTGGAAAGTTGGAGCCCACGACGTCGCTACTGTGCACGACCTGGACCGCCTCTCGTGGCTGGACGCGCTCCGCTTCTTGGCAGGACTCTAGAGGTCCGGAGACCTTGGCTGACCGAGCGGGCGGTAACGGGCTGACGCACTTATCGTCGGTCCGTGATCTCGCCTTCCGATCCCTTCGCGGGCGAGGATCGTGACCGCGACGGTGGGCTGCGATCCTCACACCCGCCGTCCAGGTTCGTGCCGGTGCACCGGTGGGTGGTGGACACCGTCGCCCAGCTGCATGATCTGCGTGAGGGGGTGCGCCGCGAGATCAACGCCCGCGCGGTGCAGCATCCCGACCGACGCCTCGACCGGGTAGCCCACGACCTGGTCCTAGTCGCCTCCGAGCTGGCAACCAACGGGATCCGTCATGGTCGACCCCCGACCATCGTCGAGCTTCTGCAAGACGGCGCCCGCTTCCTGCTGACCGTGGCCGACCACGACCTGAGTAGCGAGCCGCGCATAGTCGGTGACCGCCCGCCGGGACAAGGAGGCTTCGGACTGCAGATCGCCCGGCGCCTGTCCCGAGACGTGGGCTGGTACCGCACGGACACGGTCAAAGTCATCTGGGCTGAGATCGGCCCGTAGCCCCGAGCGAAGGCCTTGACGGCACGGCGTCGGTCCTACCGTCCGTTGTCGTTCGTGAGTCCCTGGAGCACAGTTGCGGCCACTTGCGGGAGGTCGACATTGCGGTCGCCGGCGGCGCTGCGCAGGATGGTGAGGGCTTCCTCGGCGGTACAACTCTGGCTGTGCATCATGGCGCCGATCGCCTGGTCGATGGCGGCCTGCGCGGCGAGGGCCTTCTGGAAAGCCGCGACCTTGTCCTCCAGGTCGGTGACGTCGAGGACGAGGCCCATGACCAGGCCGATCTGCTGGGCGTACATGTCGGCTCGCACGATCATGTCGCGCGTCCACGGGTCGTGTTCCTCTGAGTACACGTTGAACGCGATCTCGGCGCCGGAGCCGACGTAGGCGGGGAAGGCGGCGGCGGACCGGAAGCCGGCGCTCAGTGCTGCCTGGGTCCAGTCGTGCCAGCGGTCCTCGACGACGAGGTCGTGGACGAGGATCACGCGTAGCTCGTCCATCGCCTCGATGCAGGCGCCGGAGTTCTGGCGGGTTTCGACGTCGTCGCACTGGCCGGCGCGGTCGCTGCTCGAGGCGGTCCGTCGTGTGTGTCCGGCGCGACGCAGGATGATGCTGCACTCACTGCTCATGCCTAGGTGGGTGGCGGCGTGGAGGGCGAAGTCGCCCAGGCACCATGCTGCGAGGGCTGCCTCGGCCTGCGGTTTGCCGCTCAGATCCATGTTGTCGGTCATCGCGATCCTTGGGTGCTCGCCGGTCGCGGATCGGTCGCGGAAGGGGGAGCTGCGGACGGCGACCCGGGAGACCGGCGCCTGTCCACCATCGCACAGTGCGGCCTCAAAGGCGCCGGCCCGGGGCGAGCAATCGTCTCAGCGCTACTGGGCTTCACGGATAACCTGTCGAGCGGTCCGGCTCAGGGTAGAGCGGGCTTCGAGAGTTCGGTGCAACAGGTGGTCGTCGGCGGCGTCCATGTCGAGGCCGAGGTTCTGGGCCAGCACGCCTTTGGCCTGTTCTACGACGACGCGGCCCTGCAGGGCGGATTCGACGCGTTCGGCGAGGTCGCCGTCATTGAGCTGGGTGGGTTGCGTCAGGGCCAGGGTGGCGACGTAGGCGAAGTTCTGGCCCAGGGGAAGTGCCGCAGGCCCGAGCGGGTCGGGCGACTCGGAGAACACGTTGAGGGCGCCGAGCGGCCGCCCGCCCCACGTCATAGGGAAGGCGTGCACGGCCAGGAACCCGGAGTCCACGATCGCCTGCCCGACCTGGTCCCAGTGCGCGACGAGGTCGGCTTCGCCGACGGCGCTGACCGGTTCACCGCTGCGTGCTGCATCTACGCAGGGGCCGTGGTTCTCCTGTGCTTGGTAGAGCTCGAGCTCGGTCGCGCGGTGCGACGTCGCACTCAACAGCTCCAGCTGGCGATGGCCGTTGTGGACGAGCACGGCGACGGCTCCAGCGGGCATGAGCGCGGCGCAGTCACGAACGAGGTCGGACAGCAGGTCGGTCGTCTCCTGGTTGCGCACGAGCGCGCCGAGCACGTCGGTGAGGGCCTGCTCGGGGGTGCGGTCGGTCATGGCTCGTCTCCTTTCGTGCTGTCGCCCGGTCTGTCGAGCGATGCGGCGCCGGTGTGCGGAGGCGTGAAGTGAAGCCGTCGTTCGAGGACCTCGGTGGCGACGCCGTCCAGGTTGGTCCCTTCGGCGAACGCGTGCGCGCGCAGAATTGCGAAGGCGTCCTCGGTTCCGACACTCAGCTGGGCGACGATCATGCCGGTCGCCCGATGGACCCGGGCGCGATCCGACCATCCCGAGAACGGGGTCTGCCTGCGCGCGCTCGGGTCGTCCAGCAGTGCCGCGCCAACGGAGTCCGCCAGGAACTGGGCGTCGTCCAGGCTGTGGGCCAGCCCGCCGGTGCGTAGGTAGACCGTGATGACACCGATGGTGGCTCCGCCCGGGTGCATGGGGATCGCCCACACGGTCAGCGAGCCGGTCAGAGCGCCGGCCAGCGCGGAGAACATGGGGAACGCCCTGTCCCGGAATCCATCGACCTCGGTGACCACCGCGGTGCCGCTGTTGTAGGCGTCCTGACCCGGTCCCTCCCCGAGGACATCTTGCAGGTCCTCGATCTGGGCGGAAACACCGTTGGACGTGCTCAGGGTGAGGCGCTGGGTGGTCGTCGACGCCAGGGTGATCGCCCCGCCGTCCGCGCCGAGGACCTCGACGTAGGCCCGGCACAACCGCACGGGCAGCGGCTCGTCGGCCGGTGCAGAGGCGATCACGCGTGCCAACTGGGTGAGCACAGTGATTCGGTCGCTCACGGGCCACCTCCGGCACTCCCGCCAGGCCGCACGACAGGTTCTGTGCCTGCGGGATGGCCGGAAGCGGTCGCCTCGACCAGTTGCTCCAGGCTAGGCCCGATCGGCGCCGACGGCGGCCTGGAGTTATCGCGGTCTCACGGAACCCGATACGGCCGGTTGGTCACTCATGTCGCGCTCGTCCGACTCTCGACCTAGCCTTCTTGGGCGCAGTCGCACTGGTTGGCCCGGTCACTGGTCGACCTGGCGGATCCCCTCAGGTTCAGTCGGAGCCTTGCCGCGGAGACCCGTCCATGTGTCGAGTGGTGGAGGACCTTGTGAGTACCTCAGCAACGACGACAGTGGTGGGCCAGTTCACCTTTTCGGCGAGCGCGCCTCGGTGGGCGTGGTCGGACGGGATGTTCGCACTGCACGGCATGGCCCCGGGAGATGTGGTGCCCACGCATGCCCTCTTCCTGAGCCACGTCCATCCCGAAGACCGTGCCCGGGTCGAGCAGCTGCTTCACGCGTGCCTCGCCGACGGCCAGCCCGTGGGCTGCGCGTACAGGCTGGTGAATCTGGCGGGTTACACGCGCGACGTCATGATCGCGCTGAGCCCGACCATTTCCGGGGACCAGACCGGGGGTGTATCGGGGTTCGTCATCGACGACACCGAGCGCCAGCAACGCGCGGTCTCCGACAAGGTGGACGATGAACTGCAGCGGGCGTTGCAGTCGCACGCCGTCATTGACCAGGCCAAGGGCATCCTGATCGGCGTCTACGGTGTGGACAGCGACACGGCGTTCCAGCTCCTGCGGTGGGCCTCCCAGCACGGCAACCTCCGGCTGCGAGCGCTGGCTGAGAATCTGATCACCGCGTTCCAGTCTGCAGGCGGGCTGGGCTCCGAGGTTCGCGCCGCAACGGACGACACTTTCATGGCCCTCCTTGAGGGTAAGGAGATGCCCCCGCAGCACCCCCACCTCGAGCCTCTGCAGCTCACCTTCGAGCGCCGCGCGCAGGTCCCCACGCTGCAGGTGATCGGACGCGTAGACGTGATGTGCATGAGCATCTTCAACGATGCGGTTAACAAGCTCATGGCTGCTGGACGGGACCATGACGAAGTCGTCGTCGATCTGCGTGGCGCCTGCCTCGGAAAGACCGCCGTGTTTGTCCTGGAGGCCGCCCGGCGCCGTAGCGCTAGCGCCGGACTGACGATCAGGCTCCTGCTGGCTGACCGCTCCGGCTTCGCCGCCGACCACGATTGGACACCCGCACAGTCCGCGCGAAGGAACCGTCGAGCCACCGCCGGAATCGGCACCGCCCCCTGACAACGCCGGCATTCCGTCAAGGCGCCACGGGTCCGGGCCGCGGTGCCACCTGGACCGAGCGGGCGACTCAGACGCGCTCGTCGCCCGCCCTGCTGTTGGGAACGGGCGCGAGGCGCCAGGCGGCGGCGCACTCCAGCCTTGCTCCCGTCTGCCCTCCGGACTCGGGGAACGCCTCTGACCACGCCTGCACCCGTGCCTAGAACAGCTTGAAACCCGCCGGCGCCCGGTTACGCCGCGCCAGGTGGGCTGTCGCCAACGGTTGTGTGAGAATCGGCCGAACCCCTGGGACGAAGGGTGCAGACCGCAGATGGATCGACCTTTCGTTGGGCTGACCTGGCGCAATGCCGCATCTGAGGCGGTCGCCGGGGTCACGTTGCTGGCGATCGCGGTGCCCTTGAACATCGGGTATGCCCAGATCGCGGGTCTTCCACCGACGGCCGGGCTCTACGCACTCGTGCTTCCGGCGATCGTCTACGCGTTGGTGGTGTCGTCGCGCCAGGTCGTCGCCTCGCCCGACGCGGCTGCCGCGGCGCTGGTCGCCTCGTCGATCGGTGGGTTGGCGGTCGCCGGAGGTGACGAGTACCTGATGATGGCGTTCGCGCAGGCGGTCATCTGCGGGGCGCTCTTCGTCCTGGCCGCGGTGTTCAAGCTCGGGTTCCTGGCCAACTTCTTGTCCAAGCCGATCCTGGTGGGTTTCGTCGGGGGCCTGGCGCTCGACATCCTGGCCAGCCAGGTCGCGAAGATGCTCGGGGTGAAGATCGACTCCGGCGGTGAGTTCACCGAGAAGGTCTCCGGTCTCGTGGCGGGGTTGTCGACGGCGAACGGCTGGTCGGTGCTGATCGCCGTGGTCGCCGTCGCGGTGCTCCTCGGTGGCCGCAGGATCGCCCGGGCGGTGCCATGGGCGCTGGTGGTGCTGGTCGTCGCGACGCTGGTCGTGACTGTGACCGGGCTGGAGTCGCAGGGCGTGGCGGTGCTGGGCCCGGTGGACGCCGGACCGCCGACGTTGACGTGGCCGACGCTGGACCTCGCGACCTGGCTCGCCCTGGTCCCCTCGGCGATCGCCCTGACGATGGTCACCATGGCCGAGGGCCTTCTCGTGGCGCGCAGCTACGGCGAGAAGCGCCGCTACAGCACAGACCCGAACCGGGACCTGCTCGCGTTCGGCGCCGCCAACCTCGCCGCCGGCACGACGGGCGGGTTCGCTGTGGGCTCCTCGACCTCACGCACCGCGGCGATGGACCAGGCCGGCTCGCGAACACAGCTGCCCTCCGTGGTTGCCGCGACCGGGACACTGCTCCTGCTGCTGTTCGGCACGGCGCTGCTCGAGCACATTCCATCGCCGGCCATCGGGGCGATCGTCGGCGTCGCCGTCCTGCCGCTGCTGGGCATCCGGGACTTTCGGGAGCTCTGGGCGCAGGACCGCTTCGAGTTCGCGATCGGCGTGGTGTGCTTCCTGGTCACCCTTCTGGTCGGTGCGATCCCTGGCATCGTGGTTTCGTTCGTGCTCGCCCTGATCAACCTGGCCAAGCGGGCCTCGACACCGGCCATCGACGTGCTGGCCGCAGATGACAACCCCGACTCCTCGCTGCTCGACCCGGCACCGGTCGGGACGGCGACAGCACCGGGGGTGGTGGTGATCCGCCTCGCGGCGCCGTTGTTCTTCGCCAACGGCTCGGTGTTCGCCGACGCGGTGAAACGAGCCGTGACCGAGAGCTCGGACGTCCGGACCGTCGTCGTCGACCTCGAGGCCGTCACCGACGTCGATGTGACCGGCGCGGAGGCGTTTTCCGGGCTCAAGGTCTGGCTGCGGGACCGGGACATCACACTGGCGTTCAGCCGGCCCCGCACGGCGATCGCCGAACGCTTCCGCGCCCTCGGTCTGATCGACGAGGAACCGCTCTACCCGACCAACCGGGCCGCCCTGGCCGCCATCGACGCGACCCCCCGCCTGACCGGCGCACAACGAAAGCAGGTTCCATGACCGACGTCATCGGCGAGATCCTTCCCCTGGCCCTCGGGGTAGCGATCAGCCCGATCCCCGTCATCGCCGCGATCCTCATGCTCCTGTCTCCGAAGGCGAAGGGCACCAGCCTCGGCTTCCTGGTCGGATGGGTGCTCGGGATCGTCGTCGCCGTCGTCCTGTTCACGCTGCTGTCCTCCGTCCTACCCCAAGACGGTGCCGACGAGTCCCAGCCGATCGCCGGAACGATCAAGATCGTTCTGGGCGTCCTGCTGCTCCTGCTCGCTGTCAAGCAGTGGCGTTCGCGGCCCACCGGGGACGAAGAGGCCGCCCTGCCGAAGTGGATGGCCGCGATCGACACGATGACCGCCGGACGCGCCCTCGTGCTGGGCTTCCTGCTGTCCGGCCTGAACCCGAAGAACCTGCTGATGGGCGCGGCCGCCGGGGTCGTGATCGGATCAGCAGGACTGTCCGCCGGGCAGTCCGCCGGAGCCATCCTGGTCTACACCGCCATCGCGGCATCCACTGTGGCGATCCCGGTCATCGCCTATCTCGCTGCCTCGGCTCGGATGGCCGCCCCGCTCCGGGCGCTACACACCTGGCTCGTCCACAACAACGCCACGGTCATGGCGGTGCTGCTGCTGGTCATCGGCGTTGCCGTGATCGGCAAGGGCATCGGCAGCTTCTGACCCGTCACGCCGCCAAGAACCGTGAACTGAGGGGGACCCAATGTCCGAATCGCCCATCACCCAGCCGAGCGACGACGACGTCGTCAGCGCCTACCTGTACCTCTTCGCTCGCCTGCTGGTCGCCCGGCAGGAGAACTACGACATCAACGTCGAGGGGGTCGGCTGGAACCAGATCAAGTACAACCCGGTCGGGTCGGCCGAGTTCGTGAACCCGAACCTGGACGTGGCGTACCTCGAGGCGTGGGTTGCCGTTGATGCCGAGCACGCCGTCACGCTCGAGGTACCGCAGATCTCGGGGCGCTACTACACGGTGCAGATCATGGACGTGTGGGGCGAGGTCATCGCGAACGTGAACGAACGCAACAACGCCGACCACCCGGCCGGCACGATCGCGTTCCGGCTCGCCGGCTCGACGCCCACAGTCGACCCTGGCGCCCTGGTCATCGACCTGCCCGGTCCCAAGGCCAAGATCCTGGCCCGGGTCGAGCTCAAGGACACCCCCGACGCCGCGGTAGCGCTGCAGCAGCAGTTCACCATCCACGCCCCGGACGGGGTCGAGATCGCACCGCCTCCGGTCGTGCCGGACTTCACCAACACCCAGCTGCCCGGCGTCGAGGCGTTCCGGGTCGGCCCGGCACTGCTGGCCACCGCACCCGACGCCATGCCCGACGCCGCCCGGTACAGCGCCATGGTGAGCTCCGTCGCCAATTACGTGGCCACGAGCGACGACGCAGCAGCGGCTGTCGACGCCGTCATCCACACCAAGGCCGTGCCTGCCTTCCTGGCCGGCACCAAGGGCTTCGGCACCCAACGCAACGGGTGGTCCGTCGCCTTCTCCGCTGGCCGGTTCGGCAACGACGTCCTCGCCCGTGCCATCGTCGACTACGGAGGAATCTGGGCCAACGTCGTCGACGAGGCCATCTACTACGTCGGCCAGCTCGGCAGCGACGGCGAGCTCCTGGACGGCAGCCAGACCTACGAGATCCGCTTCGCGTCCGACGAGCCCGACAGCCTGGTCGACGCGTTCTGGTCGCTCACCCTCTACTCGGTCCCCGACTATCACGTCGTCGCGAACCCGCTCGACCGGTTCGACATCAACTCCGAAGCGTCACTCACCACCAACAGCGACGGCACGACCAGCATCTGGCTCGCCCCGGAACGCCCCGCCGAGGCCGGTGACGCCAACTGGCTGCCCACCCCGGCCGGCCGGGGATTCTCCTTGAACCTGCGCCTGTACGTCGCCCGCGCGCCCGCGCTCCGCGGCGAGTGGTTCCCACCAGTCATCCAGGCCGTTCGATGACTTCGTTCCGCTAGCAGGCGTGACAGATCACGAACCGCACGGCTGGACATCTCACCGTGAGTGGCCTCCCCGCTCGACGACGAATGATCGTGCCGTGACGGCGCCGTCCCGCTGTCGATAGGGCGAGGACCTCCAACATCACGCCGGGCTACGTCGGGGACGGTGGAGATGTTGCGGTGCGTGGCGCCGTCGTTCAGAGTCGCAGCATGAGCAGCAGCTCGGGGAGTGCGCTCACCCCTGAGTCACCTGATTCTCACTGACGGTACGCACGCTACTGAGCGCGAACTGCACCACAACCTCGATCGTGGCTGCGCGCCGGCCTGCGGCGCTCCGTCCCCCGGCAAGGCTGATCGGATCTCACGTGCTCTTCTTTCACCTCGTTGATCCCTCGTCGCGGGACGCGATCCAGCGGGAGGGCTTCTCGGCCGAGACCGGGTCCCCGTCGCGTCGCGGCTTCCACATGTTGCTCGGCAACAGCCCCGGGCGCCGGGCCGAGATGGAGACCTATACCGGGGAGGGTTTCCTCGTCGTGGTGGAGATGCCCGAAGAGGTTGCCCGCCCGTACCTGTGGACCCAGGAGCCCGACGCCCAGCTGTACGAGATGCCGTCCGACCTCCTGAACGAGTACGCCCCATTCACCTACATCGAGGTGTGAGGAGCCCGCTCTGCATCGAGAAGTCTGGATGGATGCGTTCTCGGTCGTACTTGAAGAATTCGGTGTCGCGACACTGTGACCGGCTTGCGCCACGCAGTGCCGTGCGGTGGTGCTTTATGTCGGCGGTGTCGTCCTCGCCACGAGCGTCACGCGTCGAGTGCGGCTGAGGCGCATGCCGCATGCCGTCGTAAGGATCATGGCGCGCCCAGTACATGGTCTTCGCGTCGTTGTCCGCGACAAACGTGAAGTCAGACGTATGCAAAGAGTCGATGGAGCGGTACGGACCGCACCTTGTCCTGGAGCTCCGAGTAGTAGCCCACCTGGTGAAGCCACCAGTGGGACGACGGCACGACTTGGACGCAGATCTCCCCGTGCACGTCCACCGGCTCGGAGACGCCGACGAACCAGAACCACTCTCCCGCGGGGTTCCGTGAGCGCAGGGCTCGGCCAGTGAGCGCGCCGGCCTCTCGCACAGGGACCGGGAGCAGGACAGGAGGCTGGCTCGCATCGAGCCGCACGCGATCCAGCCATGAGCGTTGCTCGTCCATCGCATCGAGCGCTGTGGGCGCCGACTCGCCCGGCGCTCCGGCATCTCTGTAGGCCCACGCGTACTCGACCGGCCACCACTGCATGACGGGGTTCCGCGACGGGCTGGCCTTCCAGGTCCAATAGTGGAGCGGCGCACACACGGCCAGAGACTCGTGCAGCGTGCCGTCATCGGAGAAATCGACGACTTCCCGCTCGGGCCGAAGAAGCACCTGCCCGTCGATGAAGTACCGGTTCGGGAGGCCGATGGTCAGCTCGTCCCCGACGTCGAGGTCGGGCACGTACGCAGCGGGCACCGGGTGCCGAGCCGGCGGCGGCACCGTCTGCCACGTGACGTCCTCGAACGCGAAGAAGTCGGCGTCCATCATGACCATGCTCGCAGGTTGACTCCGCGCTGCAGCATGAACGGCTCCGCGTCGACCGGCTCTCCGTCGACGTGCACCTCGAAGTGGTAATGCGGCCGGGTGCCGACGCCGCTGCCCCCGGACAGAGCGATGACTTGACCGCCCTGAACTTCCGCGCCGGGCTTCACCAGTGCTTCGGACAGATGCAGATGCTGGGTCTCGACGCCATCGGCGTGCGTGATGGTGACGGTCAGGCCGCCACCCGAGCTCCACGAAACGCCCTCGACGACGCCCACCGTGGGGGACGCGATCGCTGTCCCGACCGCGGCATGAAAATCGGTGCCCGCGTGCAGGCGCCATTCGCGGTACACGGGGTGGAACCTGTTCCCGAACGCCGACGTGACTCTGGACTGCAGCGGCGCTGTCCACGCGCCGGCCGGGATGATCTGACCCCCCGGGCCAGCCCCTGGACGGGAGTCCGAAGCGAGCTCGAAGCTCGACGAGCAGAACGCATCGATGTCGACACCGCTCGCGCGATAGTCGGCGGCCGTCACCGCGCCCGAGTGATCGCTTCGCAGGGGCGCCCCGACGTCCGGAGGAGGAGCTATCGCGGCCGCGGGGGAACCGCCGATGAGCGCATCCACGATCAGGACTGCTCGGGCCTCGTGCTTCGCATAGGCGTCGGGGAACGCCGACCGCTGCACGCTCTGCGCCGCGACCGTCACCGGCAGGTCCGCCCACCCGGGTACGTCCAGCAGGCCGGCGGGGGACGACTTACCCGCCGGGAGATGGAAGTGCGGCGAGGTGGCGCCGCCGAAGAATGCTAGTGCGGCGAAGCGAGGGTCGAGCACTTGCTCCGGCGTACCCCATCCTTGCGACGGCCGCTGCTGGAAGAGCCCGAGCGAGTCGCGGTCACCGTGGCGGACGTTCTCGAGCCCCGATTCCTGCAACGCCGCGGCGATAGCCACGATGAGGCCACGTCGCCCGACGCCGGCCTCAGTGCCAGCTGCGACGATCGCCCGAGCATTCACGATCTTGTCGACATCGTCTCGACCGAACCCGGCGACGGGCCCGCCGGTCGGGATAGCAGGCTTCTGGTCGACAGGAGGCGGCTGGTACGCGGCGTCGTCCACCAGGTAGCCCAGCTCGGTGCACGCGTTCGCTGCCACAGCGTCCTGGTCCGTGCCAGACACCAGGGTCGCCGCCGTGACCGCCACGAACACCGCCGCACCACCCACCGTGAGGACAGCAGCGACGAGCTTGGGCCAATGGCGCGCGAGCCAGCCGACGGCCCGGGTCTTGGCCCAGACGACGAGCCAGGCCGCGAACGCTTCCACCGATCTCCCTCCGGGTCAGTCCACCGGCTCGACACGGGAGACCAGCCATCCCCGGTGGTCCGGGCTGGGCACGACGTACACGCGCACCCACGCGCCCGTCGTCGGCACGTCGAGCACGCCCTCCTCGGCGTTCATCGCCACCTCCCTCGGCTCCCCGCGGACGGTGACATCGGGCGTACTGGATGGCTCGGTCATGCTCAGCCCTGTTGACCACAGCTCGCTTGTGGCCAGCGGCCGTACGCCAGCGGACCACACCTCGACGTCGAGGTCGGGCCTGGCCCAGGAGGCGACGAAGGCCGCGGCGGCGTTGGCTGCGGCCGCCGAAGGGTCATCGTCGGCCGGGTCAACGCTCAGCTCGTCCGTGGCGGAGATGTCGTCTACAGCCATGCTGGTCGGCGGACCCGATGATGGCGACGCAGCGGCTGTAGGCGTCGATGAGATCGATGCGGCCGGCTCTGATGGGCTCGGCCTGTCATTCATCTCTCCGGCGACGAACACTCCGACCAGCGCGAGAACGACGACCATGACGAATCGCACCGGCGAGTAGAGCGGCCATCGGACGATCGGGGCGATTGCTTCCCACATCAGCGTAACTCCTCCGGGCCATCGCCGTCCGTGTGCACGGTCGTCGGCGGACGCCAGATCTCGAAGACGGGATTGCCCTCGGCGTCATACCGCGTCGTCGCCTCGACGATGCCTGTCGGCAGCTCCGTCGAGCGACCGATGAGCTCGCCCCGAGGAACGCTCTTGTCGACCGGCGCGGCAAGGTCGACGTCCCGCTCATCCGGCCGGGTCGCCGGGTGGCTCAGCAGCTCTCCGGCACCGAGATCTCGACCACGACCAGAGGCTGACGTGGCGGGAGGCAGGACCCGCGCTGCGGTGTCCGAGTCGGCGGCGGCCGTGAAGGTCTCTCGCGGGCGAGACGTGACAGCGTCCTGCTCTGGCCCGCCACCAATGGCAGCGAGCTCTCGGCGGGTGCGTCGCGTGAGCGTGCGTCCCTCTGGCTGGTGAATGGGCAGCTCGTTGCTGCGGTCGACGGGCTGGCTTCTCGCCGCGAGCACGGGCACCTCGGGCACGTCACGGGGGAGCGCCGATGGGAGCTCGCGTGGCCGCCGACTGCCTGCCGTGATCGCGAGTGTGTCGCCCGTAGCTACAGGTGCGCTCTTGATAGTCCCGACCCGATTCGGATCGCGCCCAACGCTCGAGTGGGCGGGAGTGGCGCCGGCGCCGTCGTTGCCCTGTGCGTCGTCGACACCTTCGCGCACCGCCCGACGGGTGACGGACGCGTTCAGGAGGGTTCCTAGCCCGAACCTGGCCATGCGGCGTGCTGCGCGCGAACCGGGAACCGCACGGCCAGGACGCAGCAGCTTGAACAGCACGAACGGGACGGCCGCGACAATCACGAGCTTGAGTCCGAAGGCGATGTCGGAGTCGAGCACCGCTGTGTCGAGCAGCAGGTTCGCCAGCGCGGCGACGAAGAACGCCGGACCGAGAATGATGAACCGGCCGACCTGCTTGAGAACGTCGATGACCCAGTCCTGGGTGGCATACAGAAGCCCGAGGACACCGAACGCCGGCGCCAGCGGGACAAACACGCGGGTCGCGACGTAGGCCACGACCATGAACACCGCGGCAACCACGAGGAACGGCATCATCAGGGCGACCCGCAGTGCGACGGTTGCCGCCGCATCCCACCGCCCGTTGTTGCCCGTGAGCTGCTGGTAGGCCGCGGAGTCGGCGCGCTCAACCGCGGCTGCCGTCGTGACCCACAGAGCCTTCTTCGCCTCGATGATCGCCTGGCCGGCGTCGGGGTCGTCCTTGACGATCTCTGCCTCGCTCCACGACAGGTGCGATGCACGGAACAGGTCGGGGCCGTGCGCTCGAGCAACTGCGCTGTCCGACGACCCGAGCGTCCCCTCGAGCCATGCCTCGTAGAACGTGTCGCGGTTGATCGTGTCGAACATGTCGTCGAGAGCGGCCTGCGCCGGGTTCGTGCTCTCGCGCGCCTGCGTGTCCGCAGCCGGTGGACCGGAGGTCTCGTTCGTCGCGCCGATCGCTCGAGCCGACGTCGCGACGGTCGTCTGCACAAGCTCGTCGACGGCACGGGCCGACGACACGGGGTAGCTCATGACGTACGTCGCGCCCACGAGGACCAGTACGGCCCAGCCGACTGTGGTCACCGCCGACGAGACCTCGGCGCGAGTCGCGGCTATGAGTGTGCCCGCTGCGACCAGGATCAAGATCGCGCTGACCCACGGGTCCCAGAACCCGCCCTTGATCGCGCTGGTCGCGCTCGTCAGGACGCCGTCGAGCGGGGCGAGAAAGTCGGGGGTCACGACGAGGCTGAAGAGCCCATGCGTGAAGGCGGAGATCGACGCGCTGCCACCCAGCAGGACGTTCGCCATGTCGGTCTGCGCCTGCGGCAAGACCGCCGAGCCGGGCAAGCACCCGTTGTCGTAGTTGGCCCACTGGTAGGAGTACCCGTAGACGTCAGCGATCTTCACGTTTCCGTTGGCGAACGGGTCGCCGTCACTCGCCGTGGCGGGTTCGCCGTAGAACTTGCCCGACAGGGCGGCGAACGGTGACGCCGGCTCAGGCGCAGGCGCGCACGCCTTCGTAGCCACCGGACCTGCCGTCGCCACGGGCGCCGCGCTGGCAGCAAGCGCAGGACCGGCGACCGCCAGACCGAAGGCGAGCGCGACCCCGATCAGGGCGCGGCGAATCATGCGGCGCCTTCCTCGGCGACGAGCTCAAGGGCTCGGCGCTTGGTCGGATCCGCCGTGGTGTTCAGGGCCACGGTCAACCGCTCGTGGTTGCTGTAGTCGACGCGGATCTTCTCGACGCCGCCCTTGCCGTCCTCACCACCCATGCCGTCACGGAAGATGAACTCCCGCGGCGTTCCGGTGATCTCGGAACGACGGGAACGACGCGAGAGCTTCGCGAACTCAGCCTCGTAGCCGACGCCCACGGGCAGGCCGAGCAGCCGGCAGTTGTGCGCCTGGGCCTCTTCATCGGTGGTCTTCCCGACGAACGCGGCGCCGACGAAGTTGTTGATGTTCTGACCGATGACGTTGGCCGCGTTCTGGGTGGAGACCAGGGCGGCGATGTCGTGCTTGCGGGTGTCGGTGGCGACCTTTTGCACGAGCGTGCGGCCCGTGGAGACCGCGGTGATCTCGTGGACCTCGTCGAGGATCATTCCCTTGCGGTCGTGGAAGTCGGCTCGGTAGACGGATCGCAGCGCCGACCACGCGGCCAGCGACATCACCGGACGGCTCATCAGCTCGTCGTAGGACCATTCGTTCTTCGGCTTGCTCTCGTCGATCTGAGAGAGGCCCTTGAGGCTGAAGAACGTCATACGTCGGTCGCTCAGCGCATCCCCGTGGTTCCCACCCGACGGCGTCGCGAAGAAGAGGCGCGACAGCTCGCGCTCCGACGCCTCTCGCAGCCGGCGGACGACGCGGGAAGCCAGGTCGTGGTCGCCGTCAGCGTTGTGGTTGAGCGCAATAAGGACTCCGTGCGCGGTCGAATATGGGCGCGCCTCGGCGCGGGACACGGCGTCGCGAAGGATCGACAGAGCGGCCGGGTCGTTCTGGTCCTCCGCGGGCAGGCACCATCGCAACGTGTCGGTCATCAGGTCACGGCGCTGAGCCTCGGCAGCGGACTTCGCCAGCGAGACCGCGTGGTGCGGGTCCGGCTCGTCCCGGAACCACTCCAGCTGCGGCTCGGGAACGAGGGCGTAAGGGTTGAGTGCACCCGGCTCGGACTGCAGCAGGTTGACGGCCTTCGCGACACCGCGGAACTCGGGGAGGTCCGCGAGCGAGCCGAGCCGGCCGGACGGGTCCAGCACCGTCCAGGGCACGCCCTGGGCACCGGTCTTGTAGACGATCCCGCCGGCGAAGAAGCTCTTGCCCGCCCCCAGGCCACCGACGATCGGGACCAGCCCCGAGCCCTCCACGACCTCAGGGCCGTACCAGGGGTCCCAGGTCACCGGGCGCTCCGCGAAACCGCTCGTGTAGCCGATCAACACGCCGCGCTTGTCGCCCACCTCGGCCGTGGCCGCGGGAACGCCGGCGGCGAGCTTGAGGATCGGCAGGTGCCGTGTGTGGCCCGTGTTCGCGAGAGGCTCCATCGGGACGAACTCGCGTGCGAGACGGAACTGGTCGAACTCGCGCTCGATCTTGATGGCCGGCTTGTAGATCTTCTGCACGACCTTCGCCCGCTGGAGCGCCTCCTCCTGCGTGCGGGCCGACACGGCGATCCGGTACCAGCCGCGGGTGCGAGTGGAGAGACCGTCGAAGCCGGAGCGTTGCTCGTCCTCGACGGCGGAGGCTCGCTCGGCCTGCCGCGCGAGCTGGCGAGGAGGCTGCTTGCCGTGGTCGTCGAGGTAGTGGTCGCGCTGGGCCAAGACGCGGTCGGAGAGCTTGTTCATCTCCTTCGAGGTCTCGTGCGACGAGCGCACGTCGAGCCGAAAGGCCCACTCCACGGGGAAGGGCAGCTTGTCGGTCTTGGCGATCCAGGGCTCGTCGATCTCGGGGATGCGCAGCTCGCCCATGCGTCCGACCGTCAGCACGACCACGTGCCGGGTGATGGGCTGCTCGCCCATCGTCGAGTCGATCCGCACCGACTGAGCCAGCGGCTCGGCGCTCCAGTGGGTCGCGCCGGTGAACTCGTGCAGATCCTCCTTGGACCAGTGGACCTCCTCCACGGTGTCCTGCACCGGAGCCGGGCACCCGAGAGCGAACGAACGCGCCAGGAGCCACGCCATGTCGTTCCCCACGGCGGGGATCGCGTCCACGCCGGGGCCGGCCATGACGTCGTCGACCTCGTCCAGCCGACGCTGGAGCGCTTCGAGCTCGCGTCGCGCGACGTCGGGGATCATCCGGCCGGTCAGATCCACGGCCGAGGACCGCGAGCCCAGGTCGACGCCGAGGTACACGAGCTTGTCACTCTGCATCCGCGACGAGAGCTGTACCTGGTCACGCTCGAGGATCTTCGCGAACCCCTCGGTCGGTGCAGGCGAGTTGTTCCACGCGGCCTCCGCCCAGGTCTCCACTGCGTACGGGCGGGTCGTGATCCGCCCGTACACGGTCCGGCCCACGAGCTCGGCGATCTGCGACGCGTGCGCCTCGATCAGGGACTCGCCGTCAGTGACCGTGCGAAAGCTCCACCGCTGTGGGTCGAGCAGGTACCAGGCCACCATCCGCTTGTCGGAGAACGTGACGTGGTCGGCCACGCGCGACAGCGCCCACTTCATCGGGCTCGTCAGTCTCGGCGCGTCAGGGTTCCGACCGCGGCCCTTTGACGTCTTCGCCGGCTGCGGCGGCGGGCTCTCGACCAGATCCTCGTCCGGGTCGTAAGCGACGGAGACGTCCTCGTCCGGGTCGTCGTCTGTGCTTGGCCGGCGGCCGAACAGCGACGTGAGCTTGAGCTGCATCATTCCCCCTTGTGTGCAGCGGCCTTCCAGTTCGCGTACGACCGCCAGCGTCGGCGGCGCCCGACGGGCAGTGCATGGGCGTCCTCGATCGCGGTGGTCCGAGAACGGAACGCCGACGGGCGACGGGCGTGCAGCCCCTTCAGGGGCAGGCGAGTCGCGGTCAGCTCGTGCCAGAACGTCGTCACCAGGACGCCGATCGGGCGTTCGTGCGTCGTCTTGTCGACGATCCACTGCGACAGGCGCAGTGAGATCAGAACCGTCAGGGCGACAGAAAGCAGCGTGAACCCGATGCCGGTCTTCACGAGGAAGGCGAGCCCGACCAGCACGACCACTGGGGTGACCGCGATCATCCGGTAGCGCAACCGTCCGATGTAGTACCCCGGCGGACCGAGGTACGTCTGGTCGACGTCGTAGATCTCGTCGTCGTCCGGCAACCGCATGGTCAGCCCGCGTGCACCAGGCCGACGAGCCATTGCCCGACGTCGTCGGACGAGCCCGACACGACCATCGCCAGGAACGCGATCCCGACCAGGCTGACGCCGATCTTGGTCACGGCCTTAGAGATGTTGCCGGCGTTGCCGGCCCACAGAACACCGATCGCGATGACGATCAGGATGAGCGGAACGATGTTGTCCTGGATCCACTGAGCGATGCCGCCGGTACCGAGCATGGTCTTGCCCCCTGTCTCTGGTCGTACAACGTGCAACACGTTACACGACAGGTCTGGTTGTCGCTAGAACGTTGCTGCCGGTGTGTGAGTGATGGTGTGGCCGCTCGCTCGCGGCTTCGGTTCACAACCGCACTGGCTGAGCCGAGCTGGCGGTGTCCCACGCGGGGCTATCTACGCCGTGCCCTTCACGGGCGCGACGATGCGCGCTTCCTTCTCATCCAGTGTCGGCATTGCAACCGATTGCTGGCGGACGACGCGCCGAGAACCCGCGCCTTAAGAGCGAACTTCTCGGCTACGCCTCAGCGTGCTGCGCGAGGTAGGCGCGTGCCTGCTCGGCGCTGTCGAAGCTGGCGCGGGCGGTGCGGTCGATGTAGGCGACCATGCTCTTGGAGAGGCCGACGTCGGCGGCGACGGAACCGAGGGATGCGCCCGGCGTTGCCAGCATCGCCAGGATCTCAGCGTCGCGGGTTGCACGAGCTTCCCGCTCCCGCTCAGTGGCGTCCTTCTGACGGGCGATCGCCTTGCGAGCGCGGTCGCGGTGCACGTCGTACTGCAAGCGGCTTCCGTCAACCATGAATCGACCCTACCCGTAGACGTGCAACACGTTGCACGTGGTCGGCGACCCCCGGCCCAGGCGACGCGCCATCCGCACTCAATTTCCGGCCGCGCGAACCTCGGACACTCCGTCGCGCATGTCGAGCTCGGCATTGCACCTCCGGTCACCTGCGTCCGCCACGTAGGCGGGAGATGTGCGCCCGCATCACGCCAGACGCGCGTTGCCCTCCTTTACGTGAGCGTTCTAGCGGCGAGCGAATTGCAAATCTTCTGGCGCATATCCCAGTAGCGGCCCAATGATAGCCGTACTGACGCCGTCGCTCACGCGAGAAATCAAGCCAACGTCTCGAATGAATCCGAGCGACCGCAGATAGCCATGCGGATCGTCCCACTCCGGGCTCGGGGCTCCAGCCTCTAGCACTCGAACAGAAACCTCACAGCGGCCATCCGAAATCGCGTAACAACTGGCCATGGTGCGCGACCAGGGTCCGGCGTCAGCATCGGCTCCGGCAAGCACAATGATCAAGGAATCGCTTGAGTCGGATTGATCGGCGATGATTTCGGCGGCAGCGAGCTCAGAGACAATAGATGATACTACGCCGCGTTCCTGAGTAATCCTGTTCTGTAATTCAACCTCATCCACGGAAACCTTGACCGGCGGCAATCCCTTGTTGAACGCGCGACCTCGTTGCTCGATACGCTCGACGGCCCTTCGCAGCGGGTGCGCGAATTTGCGAGCAACACCACCGCTGCCGGTAGTTTGCACGATCGACTCTTCTGGCTCCAAAGCGCCCAGGGCCCTCAATCGCAATTCGAGCAGAGGGTCAAACAGCGATGCGCTCTCACCGCGCCAATTAACCAGTTCCGAGTCGCGACTGATGTTGCCTGACACGAGGAGTTCAATCGACGACTCTGGCCATCCGGACGTGTCCACTATATATCGGAGCGGATCAAGCAACCCAAGTGCGGAGGCATCCTCGGCGTCTATGTATCGTCGGAAAATAGAGAAGCAATCAGCCGTCTGCTGATACATGTGTACTAACGCCGCAATGTCCGGAACGGGAACGAACGAGCGATCAAGCTCCAGCAGACCAAGCAATGCGCGGTAGCGTCCGTAGCGGCTGCGGTTCGGGGGCAGTTCTGCGAACCCACGCAGGGTGACGTGGCCAGCTCGGGTGGACCCGAGCCGATCGGCAATCCGAGCTCGCGCTGCATCTCGGTGCTCCGGACTTTCGAATATCGCCGTGATCGTCACTGGGTGTCCATCCGCGGCAATGTCGATGCCGAGCCCAGATACTTGTGAGAGCGACGGAGATGCTTCCGCGGCAACATCGAACTCATCCATCGCGTTGCGATGGTTTGCGAGCGAACCCGGACCGAGCGATATCGCCGCTGACTTGAAAGGCTCGAGAGGAGGTCGGACAAACGCCTCAAATGCCGATGAGGCAAATCGAGGTATTGGCCGTACCTCGAAAGTTCGCTCTATTTCACCAATTAGAGCGGCGTGGGCGAAGGCGTTTGGGATGATTGCGCACATGATGGATAAGTGCTCGTTCGCTGCCGTGTATACCAATTTCAGATCGACCAAGCGCTCAATCGCAGCGACTGGATCGCCGCGGAACCCAGCACGGACCGCGGCGTATCGAACAACCTCGCTGGTTTCCGAGAACTCGCCGCGTTTCCCGCTGGGTTCCGCTACTTCAAGTAGCGCCCAGAGAATTCCAAGTTCGTTTCGAGTTAAGGAAAGCAGGCTGCCGAGGTCTTCGCCCAAGTCTGCAAGCGGCACCTGGCGGACAATCGACGGGATGGTGCGGGGAATCCAGCCATCGATACGGTTTGAAGAAGTTATCCACGACCGTAGAGAGGCAAGCATGGTGGCGGAGACGTTTGCTCGGTCACTTGCTGTGAGTAGAGAACCCCAGACATATTGGCGACGGCGTTCGTGAAACCACTCATCGCCGTCGGCGCGGGCTACGAAAACGCCGGTGGCCACCAGCCGTTTCCGGAGGAT
This sequence comes from Cellulomonas xylanilytica, assembly GCF_007989805.1. Lineage (GTDB taxonomy): Bacteria > Actinomycetota > Actinomycetes > Actinomycetales > Cellulomonadaceae > Cellulomonas > Cellulomonas xylanilytica. The sequence continues at coordinate 134,399 of NZ_BJUB01000005.1, read as the reverse complement.
GGACATTTCCAACTGCTCGAGGCCTAGGTATGTGCCAAGAAATTCCTCGCTTGGCGGGTCCGTGAAACCGGACAATTTTGTCACGATCAGTTGGAGCCCGGGCTCCAATGCTTGCCAAGACCCGCGCAATAGTGACTCAAATCGCACGGGCGGCTGGATCTCCGAGAGCGAAACACCTGCTCTGACCAGTCGGATTGCGTCATCGATAAAGAGCGGATAGCCGCTCGATGCGTGAACGATTGCATCCCATGACGATTGGGGAATATCTTCAGCCGCAAGCCATTCGTAGACGCTCCGACGGTTCAGTGAGCCAATCTGGTGGCAGTACGCGTCCCTGGCCTCAGTTACCCGTACGATCTCCAAACCTTCCACGGTGCTGGAATTCACGCACACGACGACGAGCACAGGTGCGCCATCTAGAGACGTGGTGAGCTCGGCGAGCAGGCTGCGGTCATCGACCGCGAGCCGCTCACCCCCATCGAGCAGAAGCACCAATCGTCGACCGGTGTGCTGAGCGATCTCGCTGGCGATGTGGGAGAGATCCGCGGCCGTGTCGGGCGCGACCAGAGCCTCCAGTCTCTCTTCGTAACTTGCGCTTGCGGGCCGGAGAACCTCGCCCAGAACTCCCTTGACCACTCCCGCCGCGTCCTTGCCGATCTTCGACTCTAGGAACTCAAACGCCCGCGAGACGAGGAGCCGCCCAGCTTGCCGGCCAGTGGCGTCGGCCAACTGGACCGCTGTTGCCTTGATCGTGGTCCAGATCGCCTGAGCGGCGTCGGGATCGAGGATCGTGTACTGATGCAAGCAGTCCCCGATCGCCTCTGCCAGCGCGCCCTGGAGGGAGCCGCGGACGGATCGAAGAGTGCTTGGCGCGGCCACGAGATCGTCCTCGTTCCACCCCTCAGCGAGACTGGCTAGAAAGCGCGTCTTTCCGATCCCGGAGTCGCCAGCAACGACCACGACTCCGTTGTGCCGCGACCGAACCGCAGCTGTATCGATCTCTCGACCGTAGAGATGCATTGACACGAGGCCAGTGTGCCCCGCAAGAGCGATCAGGTACGCGACTTTGGTGTCCCTCTGACCCGGTATCTGAACGATCCCGGCGCGGTCCATCGATCGCAGGCAGCTGCGAGCAGTGTCGTGAGAACTTTCCTTACTGACTCAAGCGCGCGGCTCCGCCGCGCGGGTCGGCCTCCAGGGCGGGGCCCCGCGCTCCGCTCGCAAGCTCGCTGCGCGCACCCCACCCCTCCAGCCGACCACCGGACGTGACGAAGGCGGCCCCGAGTCGTTCGCGGAGCCGCCTGCTTTCACCGAATGCTTGCACAGTCCTGACGCCCGGCCCCGCACCGATCGCCGAGCATCCGGCCGTCTCCGCCCCGCGTCAAGGGCGCCTACGGCGTCACTACGTGATGGCTACACCACCCCTGACACGGGCCTACGACGGCCTCTTGTGCTCCGCTATCGGTTCAGCGCCTTGAAGTGTTCACGCCTCGTGAAGCGCGCACCCCCCGCGCACCCCGCAGAGCGAATGCACCCGCTCGGGATGCACCCAGTGCACCCGAAACACTCGCGGCGCCAACCTCTGCAGGGTCGGGAATCTATTCGCAATGAGAAGGTCAGGGGTTCGAATCCCCTCAGCTCCACCCGCACACGAAGGCGGCCCCCGGTTCGGGAGGCCGCCTTCGTCGTCCCTGCACCGCTCAGCTGAACAAGGCCCGGTAGTGGTCCGACAGCGCCGGGTAGTAGTCGTCGAAGTCGAGCGCGGCGACGTCGCCGCCGGTCTCCGCCGCGACGAGCCGGTCCAGGTAGTAGTCCCAGCCCGGCCCGACACCCGTCGCCATCTCGGCGTCCGGCACGGACTGGCTGAACGTGAGGGTGGTGGTGCCGGCGTCCTCGGTGAGCTCGAGCACGAAGTGCCAGGCGTTCTGCTCGCCGACCACCTGTGACGTCAGCGAGACGCGGCGGGGCGGGTCGCACTCGTGGATCGTGAAGGTCTCGGGCTTGGCGTCGTCGCCCTCGGCGTTCATGCGGAAGAGGACCGACCCGGAGGCCGGGTCCCCGGTCCAGGTGCCGATCCAGCGTTCGAGCCGGTCGGACTCGGTGACCGCCGCCCACACGGACTCGATGGGCGCCCGGAAGACGCGGTCCATCACGACGCTGTCGTGGCCGTCGCGGGTCTCTCGGCGGCCGGTGGCGCTCGGGGTCATGCTGTCTCCTCCATCGGGTCGGACGTCGGTTCTCGGTGGTCACGGACCGTGCGGCGGACCTCGAGGTCGAGGCCGTCGAGTGCGGACTCGTCGAAGCGCGGTCGGGGTCCGAGGTCGCGGAGCAGGTCGCGCACCGGGTCCAGCCCGCTCGGGACCAGCGCGTAGTGGCGCTCACGTCCGTGCGTCTCGGCGCGGACCAGGCCGGCGTCGACGAGCACGCGCAGGTGCTTGCTCACGGCCGGCCGGCTGATCGGGTGCATCGCTGCGAGGTCGACGACGCGGGCCCCGCCGCGTGCCAGCGTCCGCAGGAGGTCACGCCGCACGGGGTCAGCGAGTCCGGCGAACGGGTCCATGGCTTATTGGTAACTGTATGGTTACCAATCTGTCAAGACGAGGGCGGTCTCCCGGAGAGGAGACCGCCCTCGTGGTGTGCTGTGGGGCTCAGAGGATGCTGCGGCGACGGCTGCGGCTGCCGGAGACGGCGGCCACACCGATCGCGGCGAGCACGACCTGGAACAGGAGCTCGATCCAGTCGACACCGGCCGTGTCCTGGACGCCGACCAGGCTGGCCAGGTACGTGCCGATGAGGGCGGCGACGATGCCGATGACGATCGTCAGCAGCAGCGAGATGCGCTGACGGCCGCGCACGAGCAGACGGCCGAGGATGCCGATCACGGCGCCGATGATGATGGCGGAGATGATGCCTTCGGGTGTCATGAGTGGAACTCCTTGACTTCGAGGGGTTCGTCCGGGTACGACGGGACTTCGAGGGGTTTGTCCGGGTACGACGGACGAATCTAGGGGGGATCCGTCGGATCCGCGCGCTGAGCGCGGTGGCAAGATGTCACCGTGCCCCCAGCCGTGCCCGCCAGCGGACCAGCCGACGACACCGGGCGAAGCGTCTGGTCGCGCGCACTGAGCTGGGTCGACCCGCTGGTCGTCATGATCCTGTCGGCCCTCCTCCTGGGGTTGCTCCTGCCGGCCAGCGGAGTGGTCGCGGACGTCCTCGACGTGGTCCGCACGGCCGCGATCGTGCTCCTGTTCTTCCTCTACGGCGCGCGCATGGCGACCGGCGAGGTGTGGGCCGGGCTGCGCAGCTGGCGGCTGCAGGGTTCGATGCTGGCCGCCACCTACGCGGCCTTCCCGGTGCTCGGGCTGCTGGTGCAGCTGCTGCCGGACACCCTCGTCTCGCCCGAGCTCAAGACCGGTCTGCTGTACCTGTCGCTGCTGCCTTCGACGGTGCAGTCGTCCGTGGTGTTCACCTCCATCGCCCGCGGCAACGTCGCCGGCGCGATCACGGGCGCGACGATCTCGAACGTCGTCGGGATCGTCCTGACGCCGCTGCTCGTCGGCGTCCTGATGGTGCGGACCTCGGGCGAGACGGGCGGGAACCTGTGGGGCATCCTGCTCCAGCTGCTGCTGCCGTTCGCGGCGGGGCAGCTGGTGCAGCGCTGGACCGGTCCCTGGCTGCGGGCACGCCCGCACCTGACGCGGGTGACCGACCGGAGCGCGATCGTGCTCGTCGCGTACACGTCCGTGAGCGAGGCGACCGTGTCCGGGGCGTGGTCCCACGTCACGTGGGTCGCCCTCGTCGTCCTCGCGGTGGTGTGCGCGGTGATGCTGGCGACGATGCTCTTCCTCACCTGGAGCGGCGGCGGGTGGCTCGGGCTCCCGCGCGACGACCGCGTCGCGCTCCTCATGTGCGGCTCGAAGAAGAGCCTGGCGACGGGCCTGCCGATGGCGGCCGTGCTGTTCGCGCCGGCGCTCGCCGCCAGTGTGGCGCTGCCCGTGATCGTCTTCCACCAGCTGCAGCTGGCGGTGTGCGCGGTGCTCGCGCGACGGCTCGCGGCCCAGGTCGAGTAGCGTCTGCCCGGAACGATTCGACCCTCTGCCCCCGAGGACCCCACCGTGGCCGACGCCATCGCCGTCATCCCGCAGCCTGCTCACGTCGAGACGACCGGCGACGCACCCTTCGTCCTCACGGAGACGACCACCGTGGTCGTCGACGGCAGGCCGGACCTGATCGGCATCGCGGTGCTCGCGGCCGACCTGCTGGGCCGGGTCGGTGGCCGGGCGGTCGAGGTGCGGTACTCGGAGAACACGGCGAGCAGCGAGTCCACCGCCCTCGGCGTCGTCCGCCTCCGGCTGGTCCAGTCGCTGCCGGCCGGCGACGAGGCCTACCGGCTGACCGCACGCAGCGGCCGCATCGACCTCGAAGCCCGCACCCCCGCGGGACTCGTGCGGGCGATCGTGACGCTGCGCCAGCTGATCGCTGCCGGGCCCGGCGGGAGCCTGCAGGTGCCCGCCGTCCGCATCGAGGACGCGCCCCGGTACGCGTGGCGAGGACTGTCCGTCGACGTCGCCCGCCACTTCCTGCCCGTGCGCGACCTCAAGGTCGTCATCGGTCTCATGGCGCACTACAAGCTCAACGTGCTGCACCTGCACCTGACCGACGACCAGGGCTGGCGGCTGCACCTGCGGTCCCGACCGCTGCTGACCCGGCTGTCGAGCAGCACGTCGGTCGACGGGGACCCCGGCGGCTACTACTCGGCGGACGACTACGCCGACCTCGTGGCGTACGGGGCGGTCCGCGGCGTGCGCATCGTGCCCGAGATCGACGTCCCCGGTCACGTGAACGCGGCGACGCACGCGTACGGGGACCTCAACCCGACCGGGGAGCCGACCGAGACGTACACCGGGATCGAGGTCGGCTTCAGCCGGCTGCACGCCGACCTGCCCGCGACGCGCCCGTTCCTCACGGACGTGTTCACCGAGGTCGCGGCCATGACCCCCGGCGAGTACGTGCACATCGGGGGCGACGAGGTGCTCACCATGGAGGCCGCCGAGTACGCCACCCTGGTCGCCGCCGCGTCCGCCGCGGTCCGTGCCGCCGGGAAGAAGGTGGTCGGCTGGCAGGAGATCGCCCACACGCCGCTGGAGCCCGGGACGGTCGTGCAGTACTGGGACACCCGCGTCGACCCGGCGCCGTTCGTGGCAGCCGCCCAGGCCGGGGCGCTGCTGCTCATGTCTCCGGGATCGAAGGCCTACCTCGACATGAAGTACGACGCGACCACCGAGCTCGGCCTGGAGTGGGCCGGTCACATCGAGCTGCGCGACGCCTACGACTGGGAGCCGTCGACCCTCGTCGAGGGCGTGCCCGCCGAGTCCGTGATCGGTGTCGAGGCCGCCGTCTGGACCGAGACCCTGCGCGACCTGCCGGCGCTCACGCAGATGCTGCTGCCGCGGCTCGCCGCGATCGCCGAGGTCGCCTGGTCCGCGCCCGAGCGACGCGACTGGGACGACTTCCGCGCCCGGGTCGGCCGGCAGGCCGCGTTCTGGGACCGCCTCGGGCTGTCCTGGTACGCGAGCCCGCAGGTGGACTGGACGCGCTGAGCCGTCAGGCCGTCAGACCCACGTCTGCAGCCACATGTGCGCGTGCCAGAAGTCGTACGGCACGATCCACGCGGACCAGAGCGGGTAGAAGAACGCGCTGACGCCCACGATGAGCGCGACGAGGACCCCGGAGCCGACGATCGCCCAGCGGCGCTCCCGCGGGTCCAGGTCCTTCGGTCCGACCACCAGGCCGATGACGTACACCAGCGTGAGCACGACCCAGGGCGCGAACACGATCGAGTAGAACGTGAAGATCGTGCGGTGCTCGTACGCGAACCAGGGCAGCCAGCCGGCGACGAGGCCCGACAGCACGGCCCCCGCCCGCCAGTCGCGGTACCGGAACAGCCAGACGACAGCGACGATGATCGCCGCCGCAGCGCACCACCACAGCACCGGGTTGCCCAGCGCCACGACGGCCTGCGAGCAGCTGGCCGCGCCGCACGCGTCCTGCGCCGCCTGCCCGGTCAGGCCGGACACCTCGGTCGGGTAGAAGAACGACGTCGGCCGCCACTGCACGATCCACCCGAGCGGGTGCGCGGAGTACGAGTGCGGGGTCTCCAGCCCGTTGTGGAACGCCCACATGTCCTGGTGGTACTTCCAGAACGACCGCAGCGCCGGGGGCAGCCACTGGACGCCCTGGTCGGGGTTCTGCTCCGCCCAGAGGCGGCCGTAGGACTCCTTGTGCGCGAACCAGGACCACCACGAGCCGACGTACACGACGAGCGCGATGCCGACCATCGAGATCCCCGCGACGACGCCGTCCTTGAGGATCCCCGCGCGCCACCAGTGCGTCACACCGACGCTCCGGCGGGCCGTCAGGTCCCACGCCACGCTGAGCAGCCCGAACACCGCGAGGAAGTACATCGCGGACCACTTGGTGCCCAGCGCCAGGCCCAGCAGCACCGCGGCCGCGAGCCGCCACCAGCGGACCCCCAGCCGGGGCCCGTCGCGCAGGTCCTCGCCCGCGTCGATCCGTTGCGCCGTCCGCTCGGCCAGCCGCCGTCGGGCCTGGTCGCGGTCGAGCAGGAGAGCGCCGAACGCGGCCAGCACGAAGAACATGAGGAACGGGTCCAGGAGGCTGATCCGCGACATCACGATCGCCTCGCCGTCGACCGCGAGCAGCAGCCCCGCCAGCGTGCCCAGCGCCGTGGAGGCGAACAGCCGCCGGCCGATGCGCGCGATCATCAGGACCGCCAGGATCCCGCAGACCGCCGCCGCGGCACGCCACGCCGCCGAGCTGCCGACACCGCCGCCGAACTGGATCCCCAGGGCGATCAGCCACTTGCCCACCTGCGGGTGCACCACGTACGAGCCGACGTCCGTCAGGCCGCTGGTGTCGCCCGCCTCGAACGCCGGGTTCGGGTCCTCGCCCCAGGTAGCCTCGAAGCCGTTGACGAGCAGCGAGTACGCGTCCTTGACGTAGTACGTCTCGTCGAACACCAGCGTGTGCGGGCGGCCCAGGTCCCAGAGCCGCAGCACCGCGGCCAGCACCGTGACCGCGAGCGGCCACACCCAGCCCATGACCCGGTCGCGCCTGGTGGCGTCGAGGCGCAGCGTGTCGTCGCCCAGCAGCCGGCGCAGCAGCCGGCCGCGCGTGGACTCCTCGGGTCCCTCGAGCTCGCGCGGCTCGTCGAGGGTCAGCACCGTGCCTTCGCGGGCCGCCTCCGTCTCGGCCGGCGCCGTCCCGCCCACCGCAGAGCTGCCGACGACCGCCGCCGCGACCGCGGTCTCGCCGACCGGGGTCGGCTCGGGGGCGGTGGGCTCGGCCGCCGGCTCGATCTCGTCGACGGTCCTCGGCTCCTCGACGATGCCGGTCGCGTCCGCCGTGCTGACCCGGTTGGTCTCGTCGGCCTCGGTGGGCTCGTGGGCGGCATGGGTGGGCTCGGTCCCGTCGACGGCTGCCGGCTCGTCGATCGGGTCGACCGCTGCCGGATCCCCGGGAGAGTCGGTCGGGTCGAGCGGGCGGGTCTCGTCCACCGCCGAGTGGCGGTCGGAGGTGCCGGATCCGTCGCGAGGCCGCGGCTCGGCGACCGGTGCCTGCTCGTCGGTTGGTTCGGTGGCGGCCGTCTCGCCGAGCACGTCCGCCCCGTCGGGCGTCTGCGCCGCCGGGGTCGTGCCGGCCTCGTCGGGACTCAGGGAGGGGGCGGGGCCCTCCTGACGTCCGGTCAGGGTCGAGGCGTCGTCGTCTCCGGTGGGCGGCACGCGGTCATCGTAGGGGCGGGGCCTGTGCTGCGGGAGGGGGTTCCGGGAGGTGGCAGGCTGACCCGCGTGACCCCTGTGAGCCCCGCTGAGCAGACCCCGGGCCGTCTCGTGCTGGCCGCCACGCCGATCGGCAACGCCGAGGACGCGTCGGCGCACCTGCGCCGGCTGCTCGCGGAGGCGGACGTCGTCGCGGCGGAGGACACCCGCCGGCTGCGGGCGCTCGCGGTGCGGCTCGGCGTCGAGATCGGTGGGCGGGTGCTCAGCTTCCACGAGCACAACGAGGTCGAGCGCTCGGCGGAGGTGCTCGCGGTCGTGGCGGGCGGTGGGACGGTGGTCGTCGTGACGGATGCCGGGATGCCGGCCGTGTCGGACCCGGGGTTCCGGGTGGTGGGCGCCGCTGTCGCCGCCGGTCTGCCCGTGACGGCCGCCCCGGGGCCGAGCGCCGTGCTGACGGCACTCGCGCTGTCCGGGCTGCCGACCGATCGCTTCTGCTTCGAGGGGTTCCCGCCGCGCAAGCCGGGCGAGCGCGCCCGGGCGTTCGAGCTGCTCGCCGACGAGCGCCGCACGATGGTGTTCTTCGAGGCGCCGCACCGGCTGGACGACACCCTGGCGGCGATGGCCGTCGCGTTCGGGGCGGACCGGCCGGCCGCGGTCTGCCGGGAGCTGACCAAGACGTACGAGGAGATCGTCCGGGCGCCACTTGCGGAGCTGGTGGCGTGGGCGTCGGCGGACCAGGTGCGCGGCGAGATCGTCGTCGTGGTCGGCGGGGCGGTGAAGGCGGTGGAGCTCTCGACCGCGGACCTCGTCGCCGAGGTGCTGTCCCGCACGGACACCGGCGACCGCCTGAAGGACGCGGTCGCGGAGGTGGCTGCGGCGGCGGGCGTCCCGAAGCGCGACCTGTACGCGGCAGCCCTGGCGGCCAAGCCCCGCTGACCACAGCGAGCGCGCGACGCCGACCAAGCCCTCGCAGAGGACGACCACGCGCACGAGTGGCCCACCGAGCCCTGACGGACGTGTCGCAGGCGGTGAACCCCAGCGAGCGCCAGGTCGCCGAACCCGACATGGAGGACGTTCTGAGGGCCTTCGCGGCAACGATGTCGGGTTCGGCGGCCGCCGTCAGTAGAAGACCGCGTCGCGGGGGCCGACGGGGTGGCGGAACGTCCACCAGACCCACGCCTGCGCCGCGAGCAGCACCGGGACGCAGCCGAGCAGCACGAGCTCGAGGGTCGACGCGGGGGAGGCCACAGGAGCCAGCGCGATGGCGACGGCGACCACGGGCAGCGCGCCGCCGACGACGACCGCGGCGAGCCCGCGGTGCAGCCGACCGTCCGCGAGCGCCGGTCGCGCCACGAGGGCGGAGCCGGAGCCGGCGAGGACGACGAGCGGCGGCAGGACGGCGTCGACCGGGCCGTCGGCGGGGACGAGCACGACGTACGCGATGGCCGACGCGGCCAGCAGCCCCGCCGACCAGGGCAGCGCGCGACCGGCGAGCCGTGCGGCCCTCTCGCGCAGGACGCCGGACGTCCGGGTGGCGACGAACGTGGTGCCCAGGACGCGGGTGACGGCGACCGCGGACAGCGCGGTCAGCACCGGCACGACCACGCGCGCGGTCAGCGACGGCTGCGGCGGGAGCCACACGAGCGCGGTCCCGAGCAGGGCGCCCGCGGACAGGGGGAGCCCCACGGAGGCGGCGACGATCACGCGCTCCCACCCGGCCCGCCAGCGGACCCCGGGCCGCCGGCTGCGCAGCCAGACGCCGGCGTCGCGGAGCACCCAGGTGACGAGGAGCGCGATGACCAGCGGGTACCCGACGAGCAGGAGGTCGCGCTCGAGGTCGTGGAAGCCGGCGAGCAGGATGCCGGCCGCGGCGACCAGCCAGACCTCGCCCGCCAGCAGGAACGGGCCGAGGGCGGTGAGCACGGTCCGGCGCTCGCCGGGGGTCCGTCCGACCTGGCGCAGCGTGGCGCCGAGGCCCTGGTTCATGCCGTCGAGCACGGCCCAGCCGGCGAGCGCGCCGACCAGCAGCAGGCTCCAGATCATCGGGACACCTCGGCGAAGGTCAGGGGCTCGTCGGCCTCGCGGGCCTGCGACGGGGGCGCGCCGAGCACGGGCGACCCCGGCCCGAGACGGGCGAGCCGCCCGAGCAGCACCCAGTCGACGACCGCCAGGGTGGCGATGAGGCCGACGAGCACGACGAGCGAGACGAGGACGGTCGTGGCGCTGTGCGCGGAGGTGGCGTCGGACGTCCGCAGCACGCCGACGAGGACCCACGGCTGCCGGCCGATCTCGCGGGTCAGCCAGCCGAGGATCGCCAGCACGAACGGGACGGGCAGCACCGCGGTGAGGAACCCGTAGACCGCCCGTCGGAACGGCAGCCGGAACAGCGCCCCGCCGATCATCAGCGCGAGCATGGGGATCGCGCCGAGGAACAGTGCGAAGCCGCCCAGGATCATGAACCCGAGGGCGACCCCGACCACGGGGTGCTGCCCGGCCTCGGCGCCCTGCGTGACGTACGAGAACTGGGAGAACCCGAACCCGACCGCCAGGAGCGCACCGACGGCCCCGACGACGACGCCGGTGCGCAGCGAGCGCCGGAACAGCTCGTCGAACGCCGTCTCCCGGCGAAGGTGCCACGCGCTGACGCCGATGACGACGAACGCCCCGGCCAGCAGGCACGCACCGAGGACGTGCCCGAGGGACAGGACGGCCGCAGGGTTGAGCACCAGCGCGGCGGGGTCGGTGATGTGCGCGACGCCGTCGACCAGCTCGTAGCCGACGGGGTTGCGCAGGAACCCGTTGGCGACCATGACCGCGAGCGCGGACGCGTACCCGGTGAGCACGACGAGCCAGAACACGACCGTGTGCACCCACCGGTTGAGCTGGTGCCATCCGAACACCCACAGGCCGAGCAGCGTCGACTCCAGGAAGAACGCGACCATCGTCTCGACGGCGAGCGGCGCGCCGAACACCTCGCCGGCCACGTCGAGCAGGCCGGGGAAGTGCAGCCCGAACTGGAGCTCCAGCAGGATGCCCGCGACGATGCCGAGCGCGTAGTTCACGAGGTAGAGCTGCCCCCAGAACCGGGTGGCGCGCTCGTGCACCTCACGACGGGTGACCGCCCACCGGGTCTGGAAGATCGCGACCACGGGTCCGAGGCCCAGGGTCACGAGGACGAACAGGAAGTGGAAGCCCGCGAGCAGCGCGAACTGCGTGCGGGCGGCGTCGACGGCGCTCACGAGGGTGACGCTAGGCCCGCGGAAGGCTGATGAAACCGGGTCCCAGGGGAAGATCCGGGACGGTTCCGGGTGGTCCCCGAGCCTGCTCCCGCTGCCGCTCAGGGTGGTCACCGAGTGCGGTGCCCGGACGGCCGTGCTGGGGTGGTCGCATGGCGTCGAGATCCTCGGGACGACGGGCCGTCGCGGCCTGCGCGCTCGTCGTCGCGCTCGCGGCCTGCACCCCGGCGACCCCGGTCGCGACGGGAACGACGGACACGACGGGCAGCGCGAGCGCCCCGACCGTCGCGGTCTCCGAGAATGACGAGGTCGTCGGTGGCCTCGACGTCCCCTGGGGGCTCGCGTTCCTCCCGGACGGCGACGCGGTCGTCACGTTGCGGAACGCGGCCGCTCTCGTGCTCGTCGCACCGGACGGCACCAGGACGGACGTGACCGGACCGGGTGCCGACGAGCTCGCGGACCTCGTCGTCCCCGCCGGTGAGGGCGGTCTGCTCGGGGTCGCAATCCTCGGTGCAGACGGGCCGGCCGTCGATCTGGCGCTGTACGCGACCGTGGCCGACGACAACCGGGTCCTGCGCGGCACGCTCGACGGGTCGGTCCTGGGGGACCTGGACCCGATCCTCACCGGCATCGCGAAGGCGGGGAACCACGACGGTGGGCGGCTCGCCGTCGGCCCGGACGACTTCCTCTACGTCGCCACCGGTGACGCGGGCGACCCGCCGTCGGCGCAGGACCCGGACAGCCTCAGCGGCAAGATCCTGCGCATCACCGCCGACGGCGACCCCGCCCCGGGCAACCCGGACGAGGGCTCGCCGGTGTGGAGCCTCGGGCACCGCAACGTGCAGGGGATCGGCTGGGCGCCGGACGGCCGGATGTTCGCCTCGGAGTTCGGCCAGAACACGTGGGACGAGCTCAACCTCATCGAGCCGGGCGGGAACTACGGGTGGCCGGAGGTCGAGGGGCTGTCGGACGGCGCTGCGGACGGGTTCTCGGAACCTCTAGCCGTCTGGGCGACCACGGACGCGTCGCCGAGCGGCCTGGCCGTCACCGACGACGCGGTGTACCTGGCGGGGCTGCGCGGCGAGCGGCTGTGGCGGGTGCCGCTGACGCAGGTCGGCGTCGGCACCCCGCAGGCGCTGCTGGAGGGCGAGCACGGCAGGCTGCGCGCGGTCGAGCCCGCGCCCGACGGGTCGCTCTGGGTGGTCACGGGGAACACCGACGGGCGGGGCGACGTGCGCGACGGGGACGACCGGATCCTGCGGGTGGTCGTCGACTGAGCGTCCCCACGCGCTCACCTAGGATCGGCGCATGTCCCGCATCCTCTCGGCCGTCGCGTGGCCCTACGCGAACGGTCCCCGCCACATCGGTCACGTCGCCGGCTTCGGTGTCCCGTCGGACATCTTCAGCCGCTACATGCGGATGGCGGGCAACGAGGTGCTCATGGTCTCGGGCACCGACGAGCACGGGACCCCGATCCTGGTGCTGGCCGAGCAGGAGGGCGTGGGCCCGCAGGAGCTGGCGGACCGCTACAACCGCGTGATCGTCGAGGACCTGACCAACCTGGGCCTGTCGTACGACCTGTTCACGCGCACGACGACGCGCAACCACTACGCCGTGGTGCAGGAGATGTTCCGCACGGTGCACAAGAACGGCTACATGATCGAGCAGTCGACCATGGGCGCCATCTCGCCGAGCACGGGACGCACCCTGCCGGACCGGTACGTCGAGGGCACGTGCCCCATCTGCGGCTACGACGGCGCGCGCGGCGACCAGTGCGACAACTGCGGCAACCAGCTGGACGCCATCGACCTGATCAACCCGCACAGCCGGATCAACGGCGAGACGCCGAAGTTCGTCGAGTCGAACCACTTCTTCCTGGACCTGCCCGCGTTCGCGAGCGCCCTGGAGGCGTGGCTGCGCACCCGCACGGACTGGCGCCCGAACGTCCTGAACTTCTCGCTCAACCTCGTCGACGACATGCGGCCCCGTGCGATGACGCGGGACATCGACTGGGGCATCCCGGTGCCCCTGGAGGGCTGGGAGGACAACCCGAACAAGCGCCTCTACGTGTGGTTCGACGCGGTCATCGGGTACCTGTCCGCGTCGATCGAGTGGGCGCGCCGCACGGGCGACCCGGACGCGTGGCGCCCGTTCTGGAACGACCCCGAGGCCCTGAGCTACTACTTCATGGGCAAGGACAACATCACGTTCCACTCGCAGATCTGGCCGGCCGAGCTGCTGGCCTACGACGGCCGTGGCACGAAGGGCGGCTCGCCGGGCACGTTCGGCACGCTGAACCTGCCCACCGAGGTGGTGTCCAGCGAGTTCCTCACCATGGAGGGCAAGCAGTTCAGCTCGTCGCGTGGCGTGGTCATCTACGTGCGGGACGTGCTGTCCCGCTACCAGCCCGACGCGCTGCGGTACTTCCTGTCCACCGCCGGGCCGGAGAACCAGGACTCGGACTTCACGTGGGCGGACTTCAAGACGCGCACCAACTCCGAGCTGGTGGCGGGCTGGGGCAACCTGGTCAACCGCACGGCGAGCCTGATCCACAAGAACTTCGGCGAGATCCCGGCACCGGGCGAGCTGCAGCCGGTGGACCAGGGTCTGCTCGCGACGACGTCGGCGGGCTTCGGAACGGTCGGCGGCCTGCTCGAGGGGCACCGCAACCGCGCCGCGATCAGCGAGGCGATGCGGGTCGTCCAGGAGGCCAACCGGTACATCTCCGAGACGGAGCCGTGGAAGCTGACGCAGGACCGTGACCGGCTGGGCACGGTGCTGCACACGGCCGCCCAGGCCGTCAGTGACGCCAACACGCTGCTCGCGCCGTTCCTGCCGCACTCGGCGCAGCAGGTGCACGAGACGTTCGGCCGCACGGGGACGTTCTCGCCGCTGCCGCGCATCGACGAGGTCACCGACCTCGACGACGACTCGCGCCACTACCCGATCATCACGGGCGACTACGAGCTGGGACGCACGGTCGCCCCGTGGCGGTCGGAGCCGCTGGTGACGGGCACGCCCGTCGCCAAGCCGGTCCCGGTGTTCACCAAGCTCGACGACTCGATCGTCGAGGAGGAGCTCGAGCGGCTGCGCCAGGCGTGATGGCGCGGTCGAAGGGCGAGCGGGGCTGGCCCGCACCGCCCGAGCCCCTGCCGGTCGCGGTGGTCGACAACCACACCCACCTCGACACCGTGGTGACGTGGGAGGCGGAGGGCTGGGACCCGACCCTCGACGACCACCTGGCCCGCGCGGCGGCGGTCGGCGTGACCCGCATGGTGCAGGTGGGCTGCGACCTCGACGCGATCGCGTGGACCGACGTGGCCGTGCGGACGCACGACGCCCTGCTCGGCGCGGTCGCCATCCACCCGAACGAGGCCGTCCGCCACGCCGGCGTGCGCGAGACGGCCCCCGACGGGCTCGACCCGGAGCCCGTGCACGACGTGTCGCTGGCCGACGCCATCGCCCGGGTCGAGGCGGTGGCCCGTGCCAACCCCCGCGTCCGCGCCATCGGCGAGACCGGCCTGGACCACTTCCGCGCGGGACCCCGGGGCCGCGCGGTCCAGCGCGAGGCGTTCCGCACGCACGTCGCCCTGGCCAAGGAGCTCGGCCTGGCGCTGCAGATCCACGACCGCGACGCCCACGACGAGGTCGTGGAGGTGCTGCTCGCGGACGGGGCGCCGGACCGCACGGTCTTCCACTGCTTCTCCGGCGACGCCGAGCTGGCGCGGCTCGCGGTGTCCCACGGCTGGTACCTCTCGTTCGCCGGGCCGGTCTCGTTCGGCGCCAACGACGCCCTGCGGGAGGCGCTGCGGGAGGTCCCGCCCAGCCTGCTGCTCGTCGAGACGGACGCGCCGTACCTGACCGTGCACCCGTTCCGGGGCCGGCCGAACGCCCCCTACCTGCTGCCGGGCACGGTCCGGACGGTCGCCGACGTGACGGGACGCCCGCTGGTGGACGTCTGCACCGCGCTCGCGGCCACCTCCGAGGCGGTCTACGGGTCGTGGTGACGGGAATGACCCGGTCTGTCGCCGGACGGTCGGGTGATGTCGGTCCCGGAGGGCGGACCTCGGGTTACCGCGTCGGTCACGGATCGGTTACGGTCGGACCTGCGTCCAGCAGGGGCGCGGCTGTACCAGCCCCGCTGAGAGGACCCACCGCGTGAGCCCGGACCTGGAGCGTGCGACCCGAGGTCGCCCCTTCCGTGGTCGTCGAGCCGTGCGGGTCGTGGCCCAGGGCGCCGTGCTCGCGGTCGTGGCCGCCGCGACCAGCGCGTTCGCGGTGATGCACAAGACCGTGACGGTGGACGTCGACGGCACCTCGGTGGAGGTCGAGGCCTTCGGCCGCACCGTCGAGGACATGCTGGCCAGCGCCGACATCGAGGTCGGCGAGCGCGACCTCGTCGCCCCCGGCCTGGACGAGCCCATCTCGCGGTCCGGCCAGATCGTCGTGCGGCACGGCCGCGAGCTGTCCGTCGAGGTCGACGGCTCCGAGCGGTCGGTGTGGACCACGGCCCTGACGGTCGGTGAGGCCGTCGACGGGCTCGGGCTGCGTGACGACGAGGTGCGCCTGTCGGCGTCCCGCTCCGCGGCTCTCGGCCGGGACACGCTGCGCGTCTCGACGCTCAAGACGATCCACCTCGTGGTCGACGGCCAGGTCATCGACGGGCTGACCAGCGCCGCCACGGTGCGCGACGGTCTGCGGGACATCGGCCTGGTGCTCGAGGAGGGCGACCAGGTATCGGTGCCGCTCGACTCCACCGCCGTGGACGGCCTCGTGGTCATGGTCACGCGCGCCAGCACGTCGGGCGAGACGGTGACCGAGGCGATGCCGTTCGAGTCCACCGAGGTCGAGGACCCGGGGATGGTCAAGGGCAACACCGTGATCGCCACCAAGGGCAAGGCCGGCGTCCGCACCACGACGTACGAGCTCCAGCTCGTCGGCGGGGTCGTCGTCGGCCGCACCCCGGTGGCCTCGGTGGTGACGGTCGCGCCCGTCACCCAGGTCACCAAGGTCGGCACCGCCGAGCTGCCGGACCCGTCCGTCGTCGCCGTCGAGCCGGGCACCGCCCAGGCGCTCGGCAAGGAGATGGCCGCGGCCCGCGGGTGGGGCGACGACCAGTTCGCCTGCCTGCTCGCGCTCTGGAACAAGGAGAGCGGCTGGCGCGTGAACGCGGAGAACAAGTCGTCGGGTGCGTACGGCATCCCGCAGTCGCTCCCGGGCAGCAAGATGGCGACGGTCGCGGACGACTGGCGGACCAACCCGGCGACGCAGATCACGTGGGGCCTGAACTACATCGGCGGCCGCTACGGCGACCCGTGCGGCGCCTACGCGCACAGCCAGGCCAAGGGCTGGTACTGATTCACCCGTGTGATCCCGCTCACGGGCTCTGACGTGGGGGAACGGTCGATCACCCGCGAAAACGAGGCACATCTCTACCCGATCGGCGGGTAGGCGCGCTTGGCAACCGGATCACGATTCGGTTACGGTCGGTCGCGCCTCGCGATCTGAACGTCGGCCCACCTGTGCTGGCAGACGTACCGCGGGGTGGTCGGCGCCCGCAGCAGGCGGGCCGCCGTGACGGCCGGATCGGGGATCCGGGACCGACGGGAGACGCCCAGAGGGTGTCCGCCGAGCCTCGAACGGAGGCACACCGCCGGGTGCCGCGCATGCGGCACGCTCCACTCCCCGTGCCCGGGCACCTCGACGGCTGGAGCCTCGTGCAGTTCTCGACCCTGATCCCTGGCCTGTCCGCGCGACGGTCCGAACGACCCAGCGCCACGTCCTCCCCGGACGACCTCCCCACGACTGGCCACCGGTCCGGCCGGGCACGCATCCTGCCCATCACGGCCGCCGCCGCGGCACTCGTCCTCGCGGGCGGGACCGCCACGTTCGCCCACGCGCAGAAGACGGTCACGCTGGACGTCAACGGCGACGTCGCCCGGCTGAGCACCTTCGCCGGCTCGGTCGACGGCCTCCTGGAGGACCAGGGCGTCGTCGTCGGAGAGCGTGACGTCGTCAGCCAGCGCGGCGCGCTGCGCGAGGGCACCGAGATCGTCGTCCGGCACGCGCACCAGGTCTCGGTCAACGTCGACGGCGTGGAGACGTCCGTCTGGACGACCGCGCTGTCCGCCGACGAGGCGCTCGACACGCTCGCCGCCCGCGGGACGTCCGTGGCGCTCGTCGCGTCCCGGTCCGCGGCCGGCGGCCGCCCCGAGCTCGCGCTCGACCTGACGCTGCGCGGCCCGGCCGACGTCCTGGTGGACGGCGCCACGCTCGAGGTCACCGACGCCGACGCCTCCGTCGCGCAGGTCCTCGGCGAGCTCGGCATCACCCTGAACGCGCTGGACCGCGTGTCCGTGGTGCAGGGTGCCGCCGGCCGGGTCCAGGTCGTCGTCAACCGGGTGGTCGTGCAGGACGTCACGTCGACGCACGAGGTCGCCTTCGCGTCGACCACGCAGGAGGACCCCGAGCGCTACGCCGGTCAGAAGCGCACGCTGACCGCCGGTGTCCCCGGCGTCCGCACCCTCGTCGAGCGCGTCACCACGATCGACGGTGTCGAGTCCGCCCGCGTCCCCGTGTCGGACGTCGTCACGCAGGCGCCCGTGGACGAGGTGCTGAGCGTCGGCACCAAGACGCGCCCGGTCGCGCCGGCCCCGGCCCCCGCCGGGTCGTCGACCGGCAGCCCGGTCACCGCCGGCGGCGACGCCGACTCCCTCAACTGGGCCGCGCTGGCCCGGTGCGAGTCCGGTGGCAACCCGAGCATCGTGTCGTCCACCGGCAAGTACCACGGCCTCTACCAGTTCTCGGTGAGCACGTGGCAGGCCGTCGGCGGTGCGGGGCTCCCCTCGGACGCCTCGGCCGAGGAGCAGACCGCCCGCGCGAAGATGCTCTACAACCGCTCCGGTGCCGGCCAGTGGCCGCACTGCGGGAAGAACCTCTTCAGCTGACCACTCGACAGGACCCCCGCCCGGCATCGTGGGCGGGGGTTCTGTCGTGCTCGCCTAGGCTCGTGCGCATGTCGACCACCACCACGCTGCTCGGGCCTGCGGAGATCCGCGAGCTCGCCGAGCGCGCCGGGGTGCGCCCGACCAAGCAGCTGGGGCAGAACTTCGTGCTCGACGGCGGCACGGTGCGCAAGATCGTGCGGCAGGCCGACGTGGAGCCGGGCGACCGCGTCGTGGAGGTCGGGCCGGGTCTCGGCTCGCTCACGCTCGGGCTGCTCGAGGCAGGCGCCGACGTCGTCGCCGTCGAGATCGACCCGACGCTGGCCCGGCTGCTGCCCACCACGGTCGCGCGGCACGTGCCGGGGCTGACGGTCGTCGCGGGGGCCGACGACGAGCCGGTGGTCCTGCGCGACGAGGCGGGCCGCGACCGCCTGACGATCGTGCTCGCGGACGCCCTCGACGTGCACGCGCTGCCCGGCCCGCCGCCCGTCGCGCTCGTCGCCAACCTGCCCTACAACGTGTCCGTCCCGGTCCTGCTGACGTTCCTCGAGCGGTTCGACAGCCTCGAGCGCGTCCTCGTCATGGTGCAGGCCGAGGTGGCGGACCGGCTCGCCGCACCGCCCGGCAGTCGCACCTACGGGGTGCCGTCCGCGAAGGCGGCCTGGTACGCGTCGGCGCGCCGGACCGCGACGGTCGGCCGCTCGGTCTTCTGGCCGGCGCCCAACGTCGACTCGGCGCTCGTGCGCTTCGACCGCCGCGAGCCCCCCGAGACCGACGCGTCCCGTGAGGCGGTGTTCGCCGTCGTCGACGCCGCGTTCGCCCAGCGCCGCAAGATGCTCCGCTCCGCGCTGTCCGCCCTGGCGGGGTCCTCCGACGCCGCCGTGGCGGCCCTCGAGGGCGCGGGCGTGGACCCGCAGGCGCGCGGCGAGCGCGTGGACATCGCCGGGTTCGCGCGCATCGCCGAACATCTCGGGCACCCCGGGCCGGTCGGCGGCCGACCTGGCATTGTGGAGCCGTGACGCTGACCCCCGTGGCCCCGCTGCCCGAGCACGAGGTCAGGGTCCGTGCGCCCGGCAAGATCAACCTGTCTCTGCGGGTCGGCCCGCGCGAGGACGACGGCTACCACGCCGTGTCGACGGTCTTCCAGGCCGTGTCGGTGTTCGAGGAGGTCGTCGCCACCCCGTCCGAGGAGCGCACCCTGGCCGTCAGCGGTCCGCAGGCCGAGCTGGTGCCGACCGACGGGTCCAACCTCGCGCTGCGGGCCGCGACCCTGCTGGCGGACCGGGCGGGCATCGACGACGGCGTCCACCTGCACCTGCACAAGGGCGTGCCGGTCGCCGGCGGGATGGCGGGCGGCTCGGCCGACGCCGCGGCGACCCTGGTCGCCTGCGACGCCCTGTGGCGCACCGGGCTCAGCCGGGACGACCTGCTGGACCTGGCCGCGGAGCTGGGGTCGGACGTGCCGTTCTCGCTGGCGGGCCACACCGCGGTGGGCTCCGGGCGCGGTCACCTGCTGACGCCCGCGCTCAGTCGCGGCGAGTTCCACTGGGCGTTCGCCGTGCAGGACCGCGGGCTGTCAACGGCGGCCGTGTACGCCGCGTTCGACGACCTGCACGGCTCGGCCCTCGTGCCCGAGCAGGACGACGACGTCCCGCTGATGCAGGCGCTGCGCGCGGGGGACCCGCGGGCGCTCGGTGCCGCGCTGCACAACGACCTGCAGATGGCGGCGCTCGAGCTCGACCCGGGCCTCGCGGAGCCCCTCGCGGTCGCGCAGGACGCGGGGGCGCTCGGCGTCGTCGTGTCCGGGTCGGGTCCGACGGTCGCCGCCCTCGGCCGCAGCCGCCAGCACGCGCTGGTGCTCGCCGCCGCGTTCACCGCGTCCGGCGTCTCGGACCGGGTCCTGACCGCTGCCGGCCCGGTGGCCGGTGCGCGCGTGGTCAGCTCCATGGACTGACTCCCGATCGACCCTTGACTTCTCGTCGCGAGCGGCAATACTTAAGCACATGCTTAACAATGGCGAGCTGGACAAGGTCTTCAAGGCCCTGTCCGACGCGACCCGCCGCGCGATGGTCGAACGCGTCGCACGCGGTCCGGTCTCCGTCAGCCAGCTCGCCGAGCCCTTCGCGATGTCCCTGCCCGCCGTCCACCAGCACCTCGCGCTGCTCGAGGACGCCGGCATCGTCACCTCGCACAAGACCGGCCGGGTCCGCACGGTCCAGCTCGCCACCGACGCCCTGACGGGCGCGGGGGAGTGGATGGGCCGGCAGCGGCTGCCCGGCGAGCGCCGGCTGGACCGGCTCGGTACCTATCTCGCCACCACGGAAGGACCTTGATCATGACCGTCGAGACCGCCAGCACCAGCACCGTCGTCCACGCGACCTTCGTCGTCGAGCGGACGTTCGACGCCTCGCTCGACCGTGTCTGGGACGCGTTCTCCGTGCCCGAGCAGCACGCCCAGTGGTTCGGGTCCGACCCGGGCTTCGCCGAGACCGAGGCCCACGAGGACTTCCGCGTCGGCGGGCAGGCCGTCCAGGACGGCCAGTGGCACGACGGGCCCACCAGCCGCTACGTCGCCACCTACACGGACATCGTCGAGCGCTCGCGCATCGTGTCGACCTACGACATGTGGGTGGCCGGCGAGCACCTGTCCACGTCGCTGGCGACCGTCGAGCTCGAGGCGGTCGACGGCGGCACGCGCGTGACCTACACCGAGCAGGGCGTCTTCCTGGACGGCAAGGACGACGGCAGCAAGCGCGAGTCGGGCTTCGCCGGGATCTTCGACGCCCTCGGCGCGTACCTGGCCCGCTGACGCGCGGCCGCTTGCGCCCCGTCGGACTCCGACGGCAGGGTGACGCCATGCGCGCCACGGCTCCGTCCCTGATCACGGTCGTGTGCGTGCTGGCCCTCGTCGGGTGCGCACCGACCGGACCGACGGCGCAGGAACCGGGCGCGACGGTCACCACCGAGGCGCAGCCCACCCAGGCACCGACACCGACACCGACGCCGACGCCGACGCCGACGTGGACGCCGCCCACCGACCTGCCGGCCGAGGTCATGCTGCCGGAGACCGCCTGGGACACCGCCGGCCCGGACAGCTGGCGGGAGGAGTCGGAGGGCGTGGTCAGCTGGCTCGTCGACGAGACGTGCGACGCCGGGATGCCGACCGACGGCGTCGCGATGCGCACCGTCACGCAGGGCTCCGGAGAGGTCGAGTCGCGCGTCGGTGCGCACCAGGTCGTCGTGCTCGCCGACGCCGACGCCGCGGTGGCCGAGGCCGGCCGGTTGGGTGCCGCGCTGAGCGCGTGCCCGCAACAGGTCCCCCCCGACACCACCATGTACACGGTCGAGCCGCTGGACGTGGGGGCGCAGGGGGTCGGCCTGGCCACCCGCTACTACGCCGGAGACGGGCGGGTGGACGAGGCGATGGGCACCTACCTGGCGGTCACGCGGCGCGGGAACGCGGTAACCCTCGTCGCGGTGCAGGGCGGGGAGGGGCAGGTCGGCACCGCACGCGAGGTCGTCACGGCGAACGCGCAGGCCGCGTGGGAGCTTCTGTGCGGCTACGACTCCGCGGGCTGCTGACGGGGTCAGCAGGTCGACGAGTCGTCCGCCGAGGTCAGCACGCCACCCGGCGGTGACCACGGCGTCTCGACGGCCGGCGGCGGCGCAGGCGTGCCCGCGGGTGGGGTCGTGGGCGTGACGTCAGCCGCCGGCAGCACACCCACGGGCTGGTCGGTGGCGATCCGGGCCCACAGGTCGGCCGCGGCCGGTGCGGCGACCAGCCGGTTGGAGTCGCGAGGGTCGGGAGTGGTGGGCATCGACGCGAACACGATCCGCTCCGCGCTCAGGTGGCGCAGCGACAGGCCGAACCCGGTCAGGTCGGTGAGGTCCCGGAAGCCCGTGCTCGCGGTCAGGGAGCTCGTCGCAGCCTGCGCGAACCGGAAGAGGGCCGTCGGGCTCGTCAGCACCTCCTGGCTGAGCACCGACCGGGTCATCGCGGCCATGAGGTCCTGCTGACGCGTGATCCGGCCGGTGTCGGACCCGTCGCCGATGTCGTGCCGCGCCCGGGCGAACTGGACGGCGGTCGTGCCGGTGAACACTTGCGCACCGGCGGGGACGTCCAGCCCGGTGTCCTCGTCGCTGAGGCCGGTGGGCAGGCAGATGGGCACCCCGCCGATCGCGTCGACCATGTCCCGCAGCCCCACGAAGTCGACGAGCACCAGCCCGTCCAGCCGGACCCCGGTGAGGAGCTCGACCGTCTTCCAGGTGCACCCCGACGCCGACGCGACGTCCTGACCCTGCTGCCAGCCGACCGCGAACGCCTCGTTGACCTGCCGGTCGTCCCGCGCCGGTGTCGTCGACCCGTCCGTCATCGTGCACGACGGTCGGTCGGTCATCAGGTCACGAGGGATCGACACCAGCTCGACCCGGGACCGGTCGGCGGCCACGTGGGCGACGATCGTGGTGTCGGACGCCATGCCCTCGTTGTCACCGCCGATCGTGGCGTTCTCCCCGCTGCGGTCGTCGGAGCCGATGATCAGCAGGTTCACCGGGGAGCCCGCCCGTGCGTCCCCGGGAGGCGGCTCCGACGCCTGGGGACGGGCGCTCTCGTCGCCGACGAGGTCGGCCAGGTCGACCCCCGTGACGTTCGACTGGAGCTCCCGGTACACGGCCGCCGCGCCCGCGACACCGAACACGAGGACGCCCACGGCGGTCAGGCCGACCGCGCGAAGCGCCCGGCGGGGTCGGACGGCGCGCGCGTGCTGGCTCATCCTCCGGACGCTAGTGCGCAGGTCAGTGCGGGTGCGGGTGGTCCGGGTGGAGGCCTTGTGCGGGTGTGCGGGTAGCCTTCACACGACATGGCACACCTTCTCGGCGCGGATCGCGTCACGCTCGCGCTGGGCACGCGCACCCTCCTCGACGAGGTCTCCCTCGGGCTCGACGACGGTCAGCGCATCGGCGTCGTCGGCCCCAACGGCGCCGGAAAGTCCACGCTCCTGCGCGTGCTGTCCGGGCTGCAGGAGCCCGACGACGGCCGGGTCACCCGCGCCGGCGGCGTGCGGATCGCCGTGCTGGACCAGCGCGACGACCTGCTGGCCGGCAGCACCGTCCTCGACGTGGTGCACGGGTCCGCCGACGAGCACGAGTGGGCCACCGACTCCCGCATCCGCTCGGTGCACGCCGGCCTGCTCGGGGACGTGTCGCTCGACGCCGACGTCGCCACCCTGTCCGGCGGCCAGCGTCGCCGGGTCGCCCTGGCGGCGCTGCTCGTGCGGGACGACGAGGTCCTGGTCCTCGACGAGCCCACCAACCACCTCGACGTCGAGGGCGTGGCGTGGCTCGCCGCGCACCTGGTCGAGCGGTACCGGGGCTCCAACGGCGCGCTCGTCGTCGTCACGCACGACCGCTGGTTCCTCGACGCGGTCTGCACGCGCACGTGGGAGGTGCACGACGGGACGGTCGACCAGTACGAGGGTGGGTACGCCGCCTACGTGCTGGCGCGGGCCGAGCGGGCACGCACGGCGTCGACCACCGAGGAGAAGCGGCAGAACCTGCTCCGCAAGGAGCTCGCGTGGCTACGCCGGGGCGCACCTGCGCGCACGAGCAAGCCGAAGTTCCGGATCGACGCCGCGAACGCGCTCATCGAGAACGAGCCGCCGCCGCGCGACCAGCTGAGCCTGACCCGGATGGCCACCGCCCGGCTGGGCAAGGACGTGCTCGACATCGAGGACGCCTCGGTCGTCTACGGCGACCGCACGCTCCTGCACGACATCACCTGGCGGCTCGGCCCCGGAGACCGGGTGGGCCTGGTCGGCGTCAACGGCGCCGGCAAGACGTCTCTGCTGCGGCTCCTGTCCGGACGCCAGCAACCGACCACCGGGCGGGTGAAGCGCGGCAAGACCGTGCAGGTGGCCGAGCTCAGCCAGGACGTCGAGGAGCTCGACGAGCTGGCGGGTCTGCGTGTCATCGAGGTGATCGAGAGCGAGAAGCGCTCGGTGGTCGTCGGCGGCAAGGAGCTCACCGCAGCCCAGCTGGTCGAGCGGCTCGGCTTCGACCGCGAACGCTCGCGCACGCCGGTGCGGGACCTGTCCGGCGGGGAGCGTCGACGGCTGCAGCTGCTGCGGCTGCTCGTCGGGGAGCCCAACGTGCTGCTGCTCGACGAGCCGACCAACGACCTGGACACCGACACGCTGGCCGCCCTGGAGGACCTCCTGGACGGCTGGCCGGGCACCCTCATCGTCGTCTCGCACGACCGGTACCTGCTCGAGCGGGTGTGCGACACGCAGATGGCCCTCCTCGGTGACGGCCTGCTCCGCCAGCTGCCCGGCGGCGTCGAGCAGTACCTGGACCTGCGCCGCGATGCCGCGGCCACGGCCAGCTCCCCGCTGGACGCCCGCCCGGTGGCCGAGGCGGCCGCGGCGGTGTCCACCGCCGACCTGCGCACGGCTCGCAAGGAGATCGCCCGCATCGAGCGGCGCCTCTCGCGGATCGCGGACCAGGAGGCGGTCCTGCACCAGCGGATGTCGGACCAGGCGACCGACCACCAGGCCGTGATCGCGCTGGACGCCGAGCTGCGGGCCCTCGCCGCCGAGAAGGACGAGCTCGAGGCCGCGTGGCTCGAGGCCGCGGAGATCGTCGGCTAGCTAGCCCTCCCGGCGCATGCTGCGCAGGCCCAGCCCCGTCGCGGCACCCATCGTCAGCACGGCTCCGAGCACGACCAGCAGCGGTGCGGTCCACCCGCCGCTCGACGCGTGCACGGCGCCCAGGACGCTGGGGCCCAGGGCGGCGCAGCCGTAGCCGAGGCTCTGCACGGTCGCGGACATGCGGCGGGCGGCCGCCTGCGACCCGGCGCTGGACGCGATGACGGTGAAGATCACCGCGAAGTTGCCGCCCTGTGCCACGCCCGCGAACGTGCACCACACCGGCCACCACTGCGGGGCGAGCAGCAGACCGATGGGCAGGGCCGCCCAGCCGACCGCGATCGCGGCGGCCACGGCGGCCACGGGTGCGCGGCGCCCGAGCGCGATGGGCACCGCGATGCCGCCGACCATGCCGAACAGCTGGAAGAGCGCGGCGGCGCCGCCGGACGCGGCCCGTTCGAGCCCGAGGTTGTCGTGCAGGACCGACGGCAGCCAGGCACTGACCGCGTAGTACCCGAAGGCCTGCCCGGCGAACGCGACGGCGAGGAACCACGTCACGGGCCGGCGCCAGACGTCGGGCGCCTTGGTGCCGGTGACGACGGGCACGGGTTCGGCACGAGAGAAGGGGTACGCCCGCTGCCACACCACGAGGGCGACCACGGCCAGCAGCCCCCACGACGCGAGCGCCCACCGCCAGCCCACGACCTCCGCGAGCGGGGCGGTCAGGGTGGTGGTCAGGACGCTGCCGCCGTTGAGCGCCGCCGTGTACAGGCCGGTCACCCGCGGCACGTGCCCGGGGAAGTCCCGCCCGATCACCACCGGCACGGCGACGTTGCCCGCCGTGATGGCCACCCCGATCAGGACGGTGCCGACGAGCGCGGTGCCGAACCCGTCGGCCGACCGCAGCAGCGTCCCGGCCAGGACCGTCACCAGCGACGCCGCGACCACCCGTCCGGTTCCGAGCCGCCCGAGCAGGACCGCCATGAACGGCGTCGCCACCGCGAAGCAGAGCACCGGGATGCCCGTGAGCAGCCCGACGCCCGCGGCACTCAGCCCGAGGTCCGCCCGGACGTCGTCGACGACCGGGGCGAGCGCCGTGATCGGCGCCCGCAGGTTCAGCGCGTACAGCAGGACGGCCGCGAGCAGCAGCCCTCGTGCGGCGGACCGAGCCGCCGTCATGCCCTCACGACGCGTCGAACGGCGCGGTCACCTCGCGCAGCAGGTCGGCCAGCCGGTCGCGGTCGGCCTCGTCGAGGTCGCCCAGCAGACCCCGCTCGACGTCGAGCAGGTCCGCGAACGCGGCGTCCACCCGGTCCAGCCCGGCCGGGGTGAGCTGCACGAGGACACCGCGGCGGTCGTCCGGTGCGGGCAGCCGCTCGACCAGCCCGTGCTCCGCCAGGCGGTCGATGCGGTTGGTCATGGTGCCGCTGGTGACCAGGGTCTGGGTGAGCAGCGCCCCCGGCGACAGGCGGTACGGCGCGCCCGCACGCCGCAGCGCGGAGAGCACGTCGAACTCCCACGTCTCCAGGTCGTGACGTGCGAACGCCGAGCGGCGGGCGAGGTCGAGGTGCCGGGCCAGCCGGCTCACGCGCGACAGGACGGTCAGCGGGCGGACGTCCAGGTCGGGGCGCTCACGCTCCCAGGCGAGGACGATCCGATCGACCTCGTCGCGGGCCCCCGGAGCGTCCGGAGGGGTGCGTGCCACCATGACGCGAGATTACTCGACGTCGAGAGAGATTCCCCTCAGGTGCGGGTCAGCGTGGGCCTGCGCTCGAGCGCCGAGAGCCCGTTCCACGCCAGGTTCACCAGGTGCGCCGCGACGACGTTCTTGCTGGGGCTGCGCGCGTCGAGCCACCACTGCCCGGTCAGCGCGACCATGCCGACCAGCATCTGCGCGTAGATCGGCGCCGTCTTCGGGTCCTGCCCCTGCTTCTTGAACTGGTACGCCAGCAGGTGCTCGACCTGCGTGGCGACGTCCCCGATCAGGCTGGAGAACGTGCCCGTCGCCTGCGCGACCGGGGAGTCGCGGACCAGGATCCGGAACCCGTCCTCGTTGGTCTCGATGTACCCGAGCAGCGCCAGCGTCGTCCGCTCCACCAGAACCTTGGGGTGACCCCCGACCTCCAGCGCGCCGCTCAGCGCACCGGTCAGCGCCTGGATCTCGCGGTCGACCACCACCGCGTAGATGCCCTCCTTGCCGCCGAAGTGCTCGTACACGACCGGCTTGGACACCTCCGCGCGAGCGGCGATCTCCTCGATGCTCGTGCCGTCGAAGCCCTTCTCGGCGAACAGCCGCCGCGCCACGTCGACCAGCTGGGCGCGCCGCTGCGTCCCCGTCATGCGGGAGCGGGTGGAGCGCTTGCTGTCGGTGGCCACGCGCCCATCATGCCGTGAGCACCAGACATGGCTGGCAGACTTGGCGGCCACGACGCGACGACCGTCGGTCCGCCCTGGTGTAACGGCAGCACGCCGGCCTTTGGAGCCGTGCAGTCCAGGTTCGAATCCTGGGGGCGGAGCGGGCCGCCACGGCGTCGGCCCGCCTGTCGCGCCACCGTCCGGGGTGGACGCGGTACGGTGCGACTCATGGCGACGACGCGCAACCTGCGTGCTGCATACGTCCTGCTGGGTCTCTTCGTGTTCGGTGTCGTGTCGCAGGTCGTGGACCTCGCCGCGGGCGCCACCGAGGTCGGTGTGCGGGTCGCGGTGATCGTCGTGGCGGCCGTCGGAGCCGTGCTGACCGGGGTGTGGATCGCCCGGCAGAGGCGGCTGCCCCCGCCGGTGCCGAAGCAGTTCACGCCCGCACCGGAGGACGCGCCCGACGACCCCGGCCCGGCCGGAGCGACCTCCGCGCGCGGGTAGAGTGCACCCTGCGCACGAGATCCGCCGCCCGACTCCCGGGCAGATCCGCGAGGAGCACCTACAGGTGACGTTCCCCCGCCCGGCCGCCGTCGTCGTCCTCGCCGCAGGTGAAGGAACCCGGATGCGCTCGGCAACCCCCAAGGTCCTGCACACCCTGGCCGGCCGCAGTATGCTCGGCCACGCACTGTCCACCGCGCGTGCGCTCGACCCCGGCCGGGTGCTGGTCGTCGTCCGGCACGAGCGCGACCAGGTCGCGGCGCACGTCGCGCAGGTCGACCCCCAGGCGCTGCTCGCCGACCAGGACGCCATCCCCGGCACGGGTCGCGCGGTCCAGGTCGCGATGACGGCGCTCGACGCGGCCGCGCAGGCAGACGCCGCCGACGACACCTCTGTCGGGTCGGCGACGCACGCACAGGTGTCGGGGGCGGTCGTCGTCATCGCGGGCGACGTCCCGCTGCTGGACGCCGGAACGCTGCACGAGCTGCTCGAGGCGCACCACGCAGACGGCAACGCGGTGACGGTGCTGACCACGCAGGTGGCAGAGCCCACCGGGTACGGCCGGATCCTGCGCGAGCCCGGCACGGGCGACGTGCTCGGCATCGTCGAGGAGAAGGACGCCGACGACGAGCAGCGCACGATCACGGAGATCAACTCCTCCATCTACGTCTTCGACGCCGGTGTGCTGCGCGGCGCGCTCGGCAGGCTCGGTCGCGACAACGCGCAGGGCGAGGTGTACCTGACCGACGTGCTGGCGATCGCCCGCACCGACGGCGGTCACGTCCGGGCGCTCCAGACGGACGACCCGGTTCTGGTGGAGGGCGTCAACGACCGCGTGCAGCTGTCGGTGCTCCGGGCGGAGATGAACCGCCGCATCCTCGAGGCCTGGATGCGCGAGGGCGTCACCGTGATCGACCCGGCGACCACCTGGGTGGACGTGGACGTCGAGCTGGAGCGGGACGTCACGCTCCTGCCCGGCACGCAGCTGCACGGCGCGACGGTGGTCCGCGAGGGCGCGACCGTCGGACCGGACTCCACTCTGACGGACGTCGAGGTGGGCCCGCGCGCCAGCGTCGTGCGCACGCACGGCACGCTGGCCGTGGTCGGTGCCGACGCGAGCGTGGGGCCGTTCGCGTACCTGCGCCCCGGCACGGTGCTCGGTGAGAAGGGCAAGATCGGCACGTTCGTCGAGACGAAGAACGCGCAGATCGGCACCGGCTCGAAGATCCCGCACCTGTCCTACGTGGGCGACGCGACGATCGGCGAGCACACGAACATCGGTGCGGCGTCGGTGACCGTCAACTACGACGGCGTGAACAAGCACCACACGACCATCGGCTCGTACGCCCGCACGGGTGCCGACAACATGTTCGTCGCCCCCGTGACCGTCGGGGACGGTGCCTACACCGGCGCCGGCAGCGTGATCCGTCGCGACGTGCCCTCGGGCGCGCTCGGCGTGAGTGCCGGCGCGCAGCGCAACATCGAGGGCTGGGTCTCCCGCGCACGCGCCGGGACGGCCGCGGCCAAGGCGGTCGTCCGGCCGTCCGCCGACGACGAGCTCTCCCCGCAGGCCCGCGCCGAGCGCGACCGTGCCGCCGCAGCATCCGCCGACGCACCGCCGACCCCGCCGCCTGCACTGCCGGACAACGGCACCAACCCGAAGGACTCCGCACGATGACCGGGATCATCTCCTCGGACGGCGAGAAGCGTCTCGTGCTCCTGACGGGTCGGGCGCACCCCGACCTGGCCACCAGCGTGGCCAGCCACCTCGGCATCGACCTCCTGCCGACCACCACCTACGAGTTCGCCAACGGGGAGATCTACACCCGCTTCGGGGAGTCCGTGCGCGGCGCCGACACGTTCGTGCTGCAGTCGCACTCGTCGCCCATCAACACGTGGATCATGGAGCAGCTGCTCATGGTCGACGCCCTCAAGCGTGCCTCCGCCAAGACGATCACCGTCGTCGCGCCGTTCTACGGGTACGCCCGCCAGGACAAGAAGCACCGCGGCCGCGAGCCGATCTCCGCGCGCCTCATGTCCGACCTGTTCAAGACGGCCGGCGCCGACCGCCTCATGAGCGTCGACCTGCACGCCGCGCAGATCCAGGGCTTCTTCGACGGGCCGGTCGACCACCTCTGGGCCATGCCGATCCTCACGGAGTACGTGCGCAGCCGCGTCGACACCTCCAACGTCACGGTCGTCTCGCCCGACGCCGGCCGCATCCGGGTGGCCGAGCAGTGGGCCGCCAAGCTGGGCGGCGGGCCGCTGGCCTTCGTGCACAAGACCCGGGACATCCGCAGCCCCAACAAGACGGTCGCCAACCGGGTCGTCGGTGACGTCGAGGGTCGCAGCTGCGTGCTCGTCGACGACCTCATCGACACCGCCGGCACCATCGCCGGTGCCGTGCGGGTCCTGCTCGAGGCCGGCGCCAAGGACGTCATCGTCGCCGCGACGCACGGCGTCCTGTCCGACCCCGCGGTGGACCGGCTGCAGAACTGCGGCGCCCGCGAGGTCGTCATCACCGACACGCTGCCCATCGCCGAAGACCGGCGCTTCCCGCAGCTCACCGTGCTCTCGATCGCGCCCCTGATTGCGCGGGCCATCCGCGAGGTGTTCGACGACGGCTCCGTGACGTCGCTCTTCGACGGCCAGGCCTGACGCTCGTGGACGGCCGCGACGACGACACGCTGCGTCGCCGTGGCCCGCGCGGCGGCGTGACCGTCACCGGTGCCGGGGAGGCCGAGGCGGTGCCCGACCGCGCCGTCGCCGATCTCGGTGCCGAGGCCCGAGCCGTCGACGCCGAGCGCGCGCTCGCCGAGGCAGGGGCCTGCCTCGAGCGGATGCGTGCGGTCCTGCGCGACGCCGGGGTCGACGACCTCGCGATGCGGACCACGCAGTCGAGCACCTGGACCGACGGCTCGGCGGTCGGCTCGTCGCGCGTCGTCGCCCGGCTCGGCCTGCAGGTCACGCTGCGCGACGTCGCGGTGGCCGGTGACGTCGTCGGGGCCGCTGTCGTCGCGGGCGGCGAGCCGGCCCGCATGGACGGCATCCGGCTCGAGATCAGCGACCCCACCGAGCCCCGTGCCCGGGCGCGCGAGGCCGCCTGGGCGGACGCCGTGGCCCGCGCCACCCAGTGGGCCGCCCTGTCCGGCCGCTCGCTGGGCGAGGTGCAGTGGGTCACCGAGGGCGGATCCGACGCCGCGCCGCTGCGGCTGAGCCGCGGGATGGGGGTCGCGAAGGCCACGTCCGTCCCCGTCGAGGCCGGCCAGCAGACGGTGTCGGCGGACGTGACGGTGCGGTGGGCGTGGGCCGAGGACGCCTCGGCCCTCTGACCCGCGGGTTGGGATCCACGCACTCGACCGGGTAGGCTCTCCAGGTTGCCTCGGCGAGGGACGAAGGACGGTCAGCGAAGTTCCACGACCACCTGCGCTCCGTGATCGACTGGGTGAGCGCCTCCGCGTGCCCGTCCTGCGTCCCGCGTCGAGGCCACCACACCTGTCTTCATCGCGGCCCCGTGCCGCCATCGCCACCGCCACCACGTCGGCCCACTACGCCGACGCCAGCACTCTGGGAGTACACGTGTCCGAGGTCAAGCTTGTCGCCACCACCCGCACGGAGTTCGGCAAGGGCGCCGCACGCCGTCTGCGCCGCGCCCACCAGGTCCCGGCCGTCCTCTACGGGCACGGCTCCGACCCGCTGCACGTCGCCCTTCCCGGCCACGAGACGATGCTCGCCGTGAAGCAGGCCAACGCGCTGTTCGCCATCGAGCTCGACGGCAAGACGACGCTGGCCATCACGAAGGACGTCCAGCGCGACGTCGTCAAGAACACCATCGAGCACGTCGACCTGCTCATCGTCACCAAGGGCGAGAAGGTCTCCGTCGACGTCCCCGTCACGATCGTCGGCGAGTCCGCGCCCGGCACCATCCACGTCGTCGAGACGCAGACGCTGTCCCTCGAGGCCGAGGCGACGCACCTGCCCACCGAGGTCCAGGTCTCCATCGAGGGCCTCGCGGGCGGTTCCTCCGTCAGCGCCGGCGACATCGAGCTCCCGAAGGGCTCGGTCCTGCTGACCGACCCCGAGATGACCGTCGTGTCCGTCTCCGTGCCGCACGCCTCGGCCGAGGACGTCGCCGCCGAGGAGGCCGCCGCCGAGCTCGCCGCGTCGCAGTCGGCTGCGTCCGCCGCCGCCGCCGAGTCGGAGGGCTGAGCCCGACCTCGGCCCGACCACGGCTCGAGGTCTGAGCCTGGTCGACCTCTCGACGCCCGGTACCGTCCCCGACGGTGCCGGGCGTCGTCGTTCCCGGGGTCCGGCGCCGTCGTCAGCTCCTGGCCGCGACCTCAGGCATGGGCACGTGGGGGGTCGGTTCAGCCGGAGGAGCGGGTCGCTGGCCGCCGCCGAGGAAGCGCTTCTCGACGAAGTGGTAGGACAGCGCGGCCCAGGCGGTCGACAGCGCCATGACGGCGGCGAAGGCGACGAGGTAGAACGCGCTCGAACGGCCGCGTCCCTCCACCTCCTCGGCAAGCCCGCGGATGATCGGCAGGTGCCACAGGTAGATGCCGTAGCTGACGAGCCCGAGGTAGCGCACCGGGCGCAGCTCCAGCGCGGAGCGGATCCAGCTCGGCCGCGCGCAGACGCCGATGATGACGGCGGCGAAGCACGCTGAGAGCAACGGTCGCAGCGTGACGATGGCCCACGGGCCCCAGTCCGACGAGCCGGACCAGTAGGTCTCCAGCCCGATGGACCGCTGGATGACCCAGGCGATGAGCACGACCCCGGCGGCTCCTCCTGCGACCAGCGACATCGCGATCGCCATGCGGATCGGCTCTGCGCGTCGTTCGAGGGTCACCCAGATCGCACCGGCGGTCATGCCGAAGGCGAACTGGTCGATCACCCCGGGAAACTGCATGATCAGCGAGAAGTAGCTGTCGACACCGTCGACCGTGGAGACGACGGCGAACCGGTAGGCGCAGCCGACCACCACGGCGCCGATCAGTCCGGCGATCCACCGCCGCCGGATGAACGCGAGAGCCATCACGGGCAGCGCGACGTAGAACGCGAGCTCGCAGTACAGCGACCAGTAGACGACGTTGACCGACGGGAGACCCGCGTACTCGGCGGTGAAGGTCGCGTTGCTCGCGATGATGCTCCAGCCCCGACCCGTCGTCATCAGCACGGGCACGGTGAGCGTCACCAGGATGAACAGGTTGAGCCAGTACGCGGGCAGGATGCGCCGCGCCCGCCGCACGAAGTACCGCCGCAGCGGCACCGAGCCCCCGTCGCGCGCCGCCCGGGCGAACGGCAGGAAGAGGATGAACCCGGAGATCGTGAAGAACAGGTCCACGCCGATCCAGCCGACCGCCGCCGCCTCGGCGACGGGGCCGGTCCCCGACCGGGCGAGGAAGTTGATGTGGTAGGCGACGACGGCCATGGCCGCCACGGCGCGCAGGCCGTCGAGCCCCTTGATCATGTGGACCGGACGACGTCCCGGACCGGCAGCGGGCGCCGGCATCGAGTCGGCCGCGGTCACCGGACGACCGTTGCGGCAGTGTGCGCGGGTGACGCCACGTTCACACCTCCAGGTCCGGGGACAACAGGCTAGGCGGGCGGGGCGCGGACGTGCGGCGCGCGAGGGGTGAAAACCGTCCATTCCGGACATGCCGCGGCTGTGGCCCGACCGCGGGCGAGGGAGCAGGTGCGTCTGGCGTCTGGCCGGTACCGTGTCCCCTCGGTGGTGCGGGCCCGTGCACTGCCAGGACGAGGGGGAGCGATGACCGACGGACCCTGGCTGGTCGTCGGCCTCGGCAACCCCGGACCCCAGTACGCAGGCAACCGGCACAACGTCGGCCAGATGGTGCTCGACGAGCTGGCGCGCCGGACCGGGTCGACGTTCGGCTCCCGGGCTTCCGGGCTGCTGTCCCGCCGGCCGCAGGCGGCGGTCGCGGAGGCGCGGCTCGGGATGCTGGCAGGCGGAGCACCGGGTCCGCGAGTGGTGCTGGCGAAGCCGACGACCTACATGAACGTCTCCGGAGGACCGGTGGCGGCGCTCGCGAAGTACTACGACGTGCCGCCGGAGCGGACGGTGCTGGTGCACGACGAGCTCGACATCCCGTTCGCGGACGTCAGGCTCAAGCGCGGCGGTGGCGAGGGTGGTCACAACGGGCTGCGGGACACCACCAAGGCGCTGGGCACCAAGGAGTACGTGCGGGTGCGCGTCGGGGTCGGGCGCCCGCCGGGCCGCATGGATCCGGCCGAGTTCGTGCTGCGCGACTTCTCCAAGTCGGAGCTGAAGGACGTGCCGTGGCTCGTCGACGCGGCGGCGGACGCGGTCGAGCTGGTGATCGCCCAGGGCCTGGAGGCGGCGCAGCTCAAGTTTCACACCCGCGCCTGACCAGTCACCCGGGCGGGGGTGAAGAACGGTCAACCCGGGTGAAATAGGACAGAAGGTACTGAACCGTACGGAAACCGGCTATAGCCTCCTCGTGTCCATGAAGTGCACACAGGGTGGGGGAGCCGTGACGCTAGCAGCCGATCATGACTCTGCGCTGTTCCATGACCCTGCTGACCGCCGCGGTACCGCGCGGGAACCGCGTCGGTCGTGGGCGTCGTCCCAGCCGTTCGAGGTGCGCAAGACAGTGCGCGCCGCCCCCACCGAGCACTCCAGCGGCTGGCGCGTCGTCAGCGCCCGGTACGGCCTGGTCGCAGCGACGTCGGACGCCGCCATCGCCATGCTGGTCACCGGGATCACGCTCGCCCGCAGCTACGACCTGGTGCACTCCCTGGTGTTCGGCGTGGTCGGTGCCGCGGTGTTCGTCACGCTGGTCGCCGCGTTCGGCGGCTATCGCTCGCGGCACGTGGGCGACGGGCCGGGGGAGTTCCAGTCCCTGCTGCGGGCCTCCGTCGCCCTGGTGCTGGGCCTCATGGTCCTGGGCTACGTCTTCCGAGTCCCCGTCCCTCGCTCCCTCGTCCTGGTGGCTCTGCCCCTCGGCACCGCGCTGTGCTGGATGTTCCGGCACGTGCAGCGCCGGTGGCTGCACCGGTGGCGTCAGGAGGGCGGCGCCATGATGACCACGGTCGTCGTCGGCGACGAGATCTCGGCCGGTCGTGTCATCGGCGACCTCGCGCTCGCTCCTCACCACGGCTACCGCGTCGACGGTGTCTGCGTCCCGTCGCTCGACGGGGTCCGGTCGGTGGGCGGCGTCCCGGTACTCGGTGCGGTGGCCGACGTCGTCCAGATCGTGGCCGACCGGCAGGTGGATGTCGTCGTCGTCACGGGCTCGTACCTGTCCGGCGCTGCGCTGCGGCGGCTGTCCTGGGCGCTCGAGCGTGCCGGCGCCCACCTGGTCGTGGCGCCGGACCTGATCGAGGTCGCTGCGCCCCGGCTGACCGTGCACCCCACGGCGGGGCTCTCGCTCCTCGAGGTGGAGGTCGGGTCGCCCCGGCGCAGGCTCGTCGCCAAGATGTTCATCGACACCACGCTGGCCGCGCTCGCTCTGGTGGTGTTCGCACCGGTGATCGCTGCCGCGGCTGCCGCGGTGCGGCTCACCAGTCCTGGGCCCGCCTTCTACCGGCAGACGCGGGTGGGCATCGACGGACGCCCGTTCACGATGCTCAAGCTGCGCACCATGTACCAGGACGCGGACGCCCGACGCGCTGCTCTGCTGGGGTCGAGCCTCGGCGACGGTGTCCTGTTCAAGATGGCGCAGGACCCGCGGGTGACCCGGGTCGGTCGCGTGCTGCGCCGGTACTCCCTGGACGAGCTTCCCCAGCTGCTGAACATCCTGCGGGGCGACATGGCGCTCGTCGGGCCGCGCCCGCCGCTGCTGGAGGAGGTGGAGGCGTACGAGGACCAGGTGCAGCGCCGGCTCCACGTGCGCCCCGGCCTCACGGGTCTCTGGCAGGTCAGCGGACGCTCGAACCTCGGGTGGACCGAGTCGGTGCAGCTCGACCTGCGGTACGTCGACAACTGGTCCGTGACGATGGACATGCTCATCCTCTGGAAGACGGCGCGCGCCGTCCTCACCGGCAACGGCGCGTACTGAGGGACGGGTGAATCCGCTCGTTCGAACCTCTCGGTCGTCAGCCACGCGGTTAGGCTCGCGGGCGGCCACGGCAGTGTCGGCAACCAGCAGGGGGCAGTGATGAGCAGTCCTCAGAGGTCGTCGCGCGATGCGCTGTCGATCGCGATGGTGGGCACGCGAGGTGTGCCGGCGCGGTACGGGGGCTTCGAGACCGCGGTCGAGGAAGTCGGTCGTCGCCTGGTCGAGCGAGGGCACCGGGTGCGGGTGTACTGCCGCTCGGTCGACGACGAGGTTCCCGGCAGCTACCTCGGCATGGACCTCGTGGCCCTGCCCGCCCTGCGTCGTCGGTCGTTGGAGACCCTCAGCCACACGGCACTGTCGGTCGGCCACCTGGTGGCCAGGCGCACGGACGTCGCGTTCGTCTTCAACGCCGCCAACGCACCTCTCCTGCCGCTGCTGCGTGCGCGTCGCATCCCGGTCGCCACCCATGTCGACGGGCTCGAGTGGAAGCGCGCGAAGTGGGGCGGCACGGGCCGGCGGTACTACCGCGCCGCCGAGAGTCTCTCGGTCCGGTTGTCCGACGCCCTGATCGCAGACGCGCAGGGCATCGCTGACTACTACACGGCGGAGTTCGGCGCAGCGACCACGCTGCTGACGTACGGGGCGCCCCGCCTCGACGACCCGCCGGCGGACCTGCTCGGGCAGTACGGGGTGGCCCCAGGTGCCTACCACCTCGTGGTCGCCCGGTTCGAGCCGGAGAACCATGTCGAGCTCGCGGTGGAGGGCTACGTGCGCTCCGGCGCGCGGCACCCGCTGCTGGTCGTGGGCTCCGCACCGTACGCGGACGAGTACACGCGTCGCGTGCAGGCCGCAGCCGGCACGGACCCACGCGTCCGGCTGCTCGGCGGGGTGTGGGACCAGGCAGCGCTCGACCAGCTCTACGCCCACGCCCTGACCTACGTCCACGGGCACTCCGTCGGCGGGACCAACCCCTCGCTCCTGCGTGCGATCGGCGCGGGCGCCGCGACGGTGGCCTTCGACGTGTCCTTCAACCGCGAGGTGCTCGGGACGTCCGGGCGCTACTTCCGGTCGGCCGACGACGTCGCCCGGCAGATCGAGGATGCCGAGGGCGACCCCGCGGCGGCTGCGGCGCGCGGTGCGGAGCTCCAGGCCCGGGCGGGCGACTACGACTGGGACGAGGTGGCGCGCGGCTACGAGCAGCTCGCCCGCGACCTGCATGACCGTCGGGTCCCCGGTCCGCAGAAGGGCCGACGTCGCGCGGCCGTGGAGTCCACGCCCCAGCACATCGAGGTCGACGCATGACAGCCACCACGGGTTACCGGGACACGGTGCGCCTCCTGGCCACTGCGCAGAAGGACGCCGCCCGCAGCGCCCCGGCGTACTCCCGGTTCGTGAACCGCCGGCTCGGACGGCTCCTCGCCGCCTGGGCGTACCGGCGCGGCCTGTCGCCCAACGCGGTCACCGGGCTGAGCGCCCTCGCGACGTTCACCGGTATCGCCCTCCTGGCGATCTTCCCTCCGTCGTGGCTGCTCGGCAGCGCAGTCGCGCTCCTGCTCGTCCTCGGCTACGCGCTCGACTCGGCCGACGGCCAGGTGGCGCGGCTGACCGGCCGCGGCTCGTCCGCGGGGGAGTGGCTCGACCACGTCGTCGATGCGACGAAGATCTCGGCCATGCCGCTGGCGCTGCTGGTCGGTCTGTTCCGGTTCGAGTCCGTGCCGGTCGGCTGGCTCGCGGTCCCGCTGGTCCACGCCGTCGCGGGCGCCGTCCTGTTCTTCGCCATGATCCTCACCGAGCAGCTGCGGCGGGCGCACGGGGTGCGCAGCGTCGCGGCCACCGGGGGCCGCGCTCCGTGGTTGCGCTCGGTCCTGGCCATCCCCACGGACTACGGCGTGCTCTGCCTCGCGTTCTTCTTGTTCGGCGCCCCTGTCGCATTCATGGTGGTTTACACCGCCGTCGTGGCGTGCACGGCATTGTTTACCGCCGCTGCCTGCGCCAAGTGGTTCCGGGAGATGGGCCAGATCGGCATCTCCTGAAGCTGGGCCCCGCTATTCCTGGGCCACGGTCCTGGGCGCCCGGCGAATGACGCGAGGCGTCCATATTCGTCGGAACGTCGTGGGGCTCTGGTTCCCGAGAGCGGCAGAAATGACATGGTGGGGACTTCCCCTCGGTCGTCGCCGTGTTCTCGCAGGTCACCGAGCAGTGCGCCGGGTCCGGCGGCGAGTCCCAGCGCCCGCACTCCGCGCCCTGTGGTCCTGAGTGACCCGCAGGCAGCGGTCGAGCCGGGCGGAAACAGGCTTCCCGGCGACATGTCCACATGATGGACATCCGGAACGCTCTTCCTGAGAGTGACGCACGTCACAGTCGGAGCGTTTGTCCGAATTGATCCGGCGCGCCGATTTGCTTTTTCGCTGGTCAGCCTGTCGGGGCGGCCCGAGATGTCGTAATTGCCCTCATTGATGGCGGGACCCGCCATTGATGCCTTCCCGCCGGGAAGGTGTGGGGATGCGAGAAACAATTGTCTATGCTCCCGAGCGCTCACCATCTCGATCATGCAATGCGCTCCCTGGGGGAATTGTAAGTGTTTATCCCAACGACTGCGGACCGACTCACCGTCCGCCACGCCACGAACGGCCACCGCCGGTCCGTGAAGCGACCCGCATCCCGTGCGGCTCTCGTGGCAGTCCTCGCCCTGACCGCGACCGTGACCGTGGGCTCAGGAGCCAGCGCTGTCGCTGGGACCGGGTTCCAGCCTGCCGGCACCACCTCCGTGGACAAGCGGGTCGTCGCCCGTGCAGCCGCCGTCGCGGCGGCGCCGACGTCGGTCGCGACGGCGAGCGTCGCGTCGAGCCCGACGCTCGCGTCCGCCACGCT
Source organism: Cellulomonas xylanilytica (assembly GCF_007989805.1). GTDB lineage: Bacteria > Actinomycetota > Actinomycetes > Actinomycetales > Cellulomonadaceae > Cellulomonas > Cellulomonas xylanilytica. Next base: position 96,010 of record NZ_BJUB01000005.1, on the reverse strand, counting down.
CGTGCCCGCCGACCTCCCGCGCACGTACGTCGCGGGTGCCGTCCTGGCCCCTGGCTCCTCCACGACCGTCGCCCTCCCCGACCTGCCGTCGACGGCAGTGAAGGCGACCTTCCGCGTGGCGGGTCGCTACGCGTGGAAGCCGACGGCCATCAGTCTCTGTGCGGGCTCCACGACGACGTCGGGCTGCCTCGCCGCACCGGCGCTCGTGACGCCCACCCAGTCCGCGGGCACCTCCACCGTCACCCTCGACGTCCGTGGCGCCGGTCGTCTGGTCACTCTGCACAACACGGTCGCGAGCGTGAAGGTCTCCCTCGTGCTGACCTCCTACACGACGCGGGCCAGCGCCACGATCACGCCCGCCCCGGCCCCGGCCCCCACTCCGGCCCCGACCGGGACGCCTGCTCCGACACCTGTCCCGACCGCGACGCCTGCTCCGACACCCGTCCCGACCGCGACCCCGACGCCGGTCCCGACCGCGACGCCGGCCCCGGTCCCGACCGCGACCCCGACGCCCGTCCCGACCGCGACCCCGACGCCGACACCCGTCCCGACCGCGACCCCGACGCCGGCCCCGGTCCCGACCGCCAGCCCGACACCGGCCGTGCGACCGGGTCCGACCAACACCGGTGTTCCCGCGGGCAAGACGCTGAAGGTGCACACCGGGAACCTGACCGTCACCACGCCGAACACGGTCATCGACTCGATGGACATCCGGGGCTTCGTGGTCATCCGGGCCACCGGCGTCATCATCAAGAACAGCATCGTCCGCGGCGGACCGACCACGTACGACCGTGGTCTGGTGATGGTCTCCAAGGAGGTGCCGTCCAGCGTGACCATCCAGGACACGGAGCTGGCGCCGAGCACCCCGAGCTATCACATCCGGGGGATCATCGGCGCGAACTTCACGCTCATCCGCACCAACATCCACCACGTGGTGGACCAGGTGCTCATCACGGGTGACAACGTCTCGGTCCGGGACTCGTGGTTCCACGACAACTCGTACTGGGAGCAGGACCCCAACTACAACAACACCCCGACGCACAACGACAACGTGCAGATCTCCATCGGCAAGAACCTGCGGTTCACCAACAACGTGATGTCCGGCACCAGGAACGCGGTGCTCATGGTCACGCAGGACCGTGGCGTCGTGACCGACCTGCTGTTCTCCGGCAACCACGTCGACGGTGGCGCGTGCTCGGTGAACCTGGCCGAGAAGACCTATGGTCCGATCAGCGGTCTGACGTTCAAGGACAACACCTTCGGCCGGAGCACCAAGGTGGCCAACTGCGCCATCCTCGCCAAGACGACGACCATCCCGCTGCTGACGCTGGGCAACAACGTCTACGTCGACGGTGCCGTGGTGACCGTCAAGAGGGGCTGACCCGTCGGATCACACCGTGCCCGCCTCCGATCCGGGGGCGGGCACGGTGCTGTCGTGCCGCTCTGGTGTCCTCGTGCGTTCACCTGTCGAGCGCACTCCGTCGGTTCTCGAGCTCCGGTGTATAGGGGACCGGTCGCGCGTGCCGACGGTCCGGCGCCGGTCTCGTCGACGACCACCCGTTCACCTGTTCGGCCTAGGCGCCGGACGGTCCGCAGGGGCGGCCGCGAGGGGAGGCGTGCGTCGTCATCACACTCACGCCTCACCCGTACGCGTGATCTCGCGTGCAGAACGCCCTGATGTGTGCCCTGGCCAGGGCAGCGAGCTCCTGGCGCTCGGATGGCTCATGACCTGCGCAGGCGCGCGATCCGTGCCGTGCTCACGGGGCGGGCGGGGAGGCGCGGGTGCGCTCGACCGACTCCGTTCGGGTGAACGCGGCGCTCAGAAACTGTCCGCATGTTGGACATATGACCATCTTCCTCCTGCGAGTGACGCACGTCACGGAACTTTCCGGTACGTCGGAGTCGTCCCGGTTGGCCGCGGTGACTGTGCAGGCCAGCGGACGGAGACGTCGGACAGCCGCGCGGCTCCGTCACGCGCCGGTCCGAGCAACGGCCCGATCTCGGCCGCCCCAGGGGTCTTGTGTCGGCGTCTCACCCCATAGGCTCCCCAACCAGCACGGACCGGCACGAGTGATGCGACACGCAAGGAGATACCCATGAGCGTTCCCCGGCACGCCAAGCCGGAGCCGAGAGGCCGCTCGCACCCCGCGCACCTCGAGCGCGCCGTCGGCCTTCGTCGGATCCCTCGCATGGCGCCCGCCTGGGCCGCCGGCCTCGTCGCGGTCCTCGTGGCGACGGGGATGTCGCTCGTCGCCAGCACCGGCGCGAACGCCGCCACGATCACGCAGGCGGTGTCGACGTCGCTCGTCGACGGCAAGGTGCTCGCCCCCGGCTCGACGACCGCCGTGAACCTGCCCGGTGTGCCGTCCGGCGCGGTCTCCGCGACGTTCGAGATCCAGGGCCGCTACGCCTGGCGCTCCACGAAGCTCTCCGTCTGCGCCGGTACCAAGGCGACCTCGGACTGCAAGAGCAAGCCTGCTCTCGTCACACCTGTCCAGTCCCTCGGCAAGGCGACGGTGACCGTCCCGCTGACCGCGGACGTGCGCAGCGTCGTGGTCCACAACTCAGCCGCGAGCGTGAAGACCTGGTTGCGTCTGACGGGGTACACGGTTCCCGCCACGAACCTTCCGAAGACCCTGGTGGACCGGGTGGTCATCGCCCCGTCCTCCTCGCTCACGGTCGACCTGGCGTCGCTCCCGTCGTTGAGGTCCGCCACGTTCGAGGTGCGGGCCCAGTACGCGTACAAGGCGACGCAGGTGTCTGTCTGCGCCGGGACGAAGGCGAGCTCGTCCTGCACCGCGAAGCCGGCGCTGGTCTCGCCGGTGCAGAAGCTCGGTACCGCGACCACCACCGTGGACCTGTCCGGTGCGAGCAACAAGGTCACCGTGTACAACTCGTCGGCGAGCGCGCGTGTGTGGCTGGTCCTGACCGGCTACGTCGCCGAGCCGGCCGGTGGCAAGCCTGCGCCGGCCCCGACGACGGCTCCGACGAAGGCCCCGACCCCGGCACCGACGAAGGCCCCGGCCCCGGTCCCGACCACGACGCCCACTCCGGTGCCGACCGCGACGGCTACCCCGACGCCCACGCCGACGCCGAAGCCCTCCCCGGCCCCGACGACAGCCCCGGAGCCGAAGCCCACGACGGCGCCGGTACCTCCCCCGGCGAGCGGTCGCCCCGGCGCGGGCAACACCGGGGTCCCGGCGGGGACGCCGCTGACGGTGCACGACGGTGACCTGACCATCACCACGCCGAACGCCGTGATCGACTCCCTGGACATCCGCGGGTTCGTCGCCATCCAGGCGCCGGGCGTCGTGATCAAGAACAGCATCGTCCGCGGTCGGGCGATCGAGTCCGACAAGGGGCTCGTCATGGTCTCGAAGGCCGTCCCCGCCAGCGTGACCATCCAGGACTCCGAGCTGGCGCCGAGCACCCCGAGCTATCACATCCGCGGGATCATCGGCGCGAACTTCACGCTCATCCGCACCAACATCCACCACGTGGTGGACCAGGTGCTCATCACGGGTGACAACGTCACGGTCCAGGACTCCTGGTTCCACGACAACGCCTACTGGGACAACGACCCCAACTACAACAACACGCCGACGCACGACGACAACATCCAGATCTCCATCGGCAAGAACCTGCGGTTCACCAACAACGTGATGACCGGCACCAAGAACGCGGTGCTCATGATCACGCAGGACCGCGGTGTCGTGACCGACCTGGTGTTCTCCGGCAACTACGTCGACGGTGGTGCGTGCTCGGTGAACCTGGCGGAGAAGTCCTACGGTCCGATCAGCGGGCTGACCTTCAAGGACAACGTCTTCGGCCGGAGCACGCGGGTGGCCAACTGCGCCATCCTCGCCCCGACGACGACCATCCCGCTGCTCAAGGTGAGCAACAACGTCTACACCGACGGTGTCGCGGTGACGGTGAAGAAGGGCTGACGCCCCGACGCAGGCACGCGGCGATGCCCACCCCGGTCACGGGGTGGGCATCGCCGTTCCCGCACAGGGCGGCGCACCGGCTCAGCCGCGTCGGGTGGCCAGCCGGACGGCGACCACGACGTCGCGGACGTCCCTGCGCAGCGCCGGGACGACCGCGCACACGCCGGCCAGCAGGCCGACGTAGACGACGGCCTGGATCCCCACGGCGATCCACGGCGAGCTCGGGTCGACCGCCGCGGACACCAGGTAGGCGGCAGCGCCGCAGGTGGCGAAGGTGGCGAGGGTCCGCAGCGCTCCACCGATCAGGGTGCCCAGCTGGACCGGGGCGTGGCGGGAGAGCCACCAGAGGGACAGCGGCCAGGACAGGGCGGGCGCGAGGGCGAACCCTGCTGCGACACCGACGACACCCCACGTGCTGCCGACCACGACGCAGACGATCTTGATCGCGGACGACACGAGCGTGTAGCGCAGCAGCACGGCCGTGAGCCCGCGGGCCAGATAGACCCAGTACCCCACGTAGGCGAGCGTCTGGAACGCGCCGGCGATGGCGAGGAACCGGATCAAGGGGGTCGCGGCGAGCCACTGCGGTCCCAGCAGGAGGTCCGTCAGCGGCTCGGCGGCCGCGGCGACGAACGCCAGGGCGGCGACGAGTCCGTATGCCAGCGCCAGCTGCCCGCGCCGGACGAAGTCGGCGAAGCGCACCGGGTCGTCCTGGAGGCGAGCCAGGACGGGGAGCGCCACGGTCGTCGTGGGGGCACGCAGCTGCGAGAGCGTGGACATCAGGAGCTGGTACGCCCGGTTGTACAGACCGAGGTCCACGGCGCCGAACCGGACACCGATCGTGAGCGAGTCGACGTTGTTGCCGGCGTAGCCGACGAGCTGGGTGGCCAGCAGGTTCCACCCGAACGACAGCAGGCCGCGCATCGGGACGTGCCGACGCGGCATCCCGGGGCGCCACGGCGCGAGGACGGCGACGCTGACGAGCAGCACCAGCGCAGCGGTGAGCTGCTGGGCGACGAGCGCCCAGAACCCGGCTCCCGCCAGCGCCATCCCGATGGCCACCGTCAGCGCGACGACGGCGCTGATGACGTCGACGGCGGCCAGGCGCGTGAACTCCATGCGCCGCGACAGGTCGGCCCGGAACTGCGTCGCCATCCCGTTGAACAGGAACGTGAAGGCCAGGGCGTGCACCACCGGCACCAGATCGGGCTCGTCGTACAGGTGCGAGATGGGGACCGCCAGCGATGCCGTCAGTGCGCAGAGCAGGGCGCCGATGCCGGAGTTGAGCCAGAACAGGTTGGTGCGCTGCGCCACGCTGAGCGACTTCGCCTGGATGGCCGCCGCGGAGAGGCCGAAGTCGCGGAACAGCTCACCGATGCCGGTCACCGCGGTGACCATGGCGATGAGGCCGTAGTCGCTGGGGGAGAGCAGGCGTGCGAGGACGACGACGCCGCCGACCTGCAGGACGATGCGGATGCCCTGGCCGCCGAGCGTCACGAACGCCCCGCGGGCCGCACGTCGGCCCATCCCGCGGTTGTCCTGCGCGTGGGAGGCGGGGTCGCTCGACCGCGCGTCGGGCGCGTCGTCCCCCGTGCTCATCGCCTGCTCATCGCCTGCTCATCGGCGCAGAGCTGTCCGCAACGCGTCCTCGGCCGGTCGGAGCAGCTCGGCGGCGCGCTGCTGCACCGTGCCCGCCCGGTCGGGGAGCTCCGGGTCGTCCAGGTGCGCGAGCACCTCGCCCGCGGGGTCCGACGACGTCCGCAGGTCCACGGTGCTCGACCAGCCGAGCGAGTCGAGGAGGGGGGCGAACTTCCGGGAGTAGGCCAGGGGCAGTGCCGGGACGCCGATGGACAGGGCGTTGAGGCAGGCGTGCATGCGGGACCCGATGACCAGCTCGGACGAGGCTATGATCGACCGCACGTCGTCGAGGTCGGTCGGGATCGCGACGTCGACCTCGGGATGGGCGCGGGCGACGTCCTGGACGGCGGGCACGTCGTTGTCGGCGAGCGGGGAGTCCAGGACGTGCGCGAGGAGCGTCACGCGCCGCCCGGCGGCCAGGAGCCGCGTGGTCAGCGTGTCGACGGTGCGCCGGTAGGTCGGGCCGTCGACGTGGGGGCTCCCGTCCCACAGCAGGCCGGAGACGTTGAGCAGGACGTCGCGGGTGTGGGTGCGGGCAGGCGCGGGCAGTGCGAAGACCACGTCGGTGGTGAGGACGTCGACGTCGCGCCCGAGGTCGTGCGCCGCCGCAGCGCTGGCGGGGTCACGGGCCATCGTGAGCGTGGCCGTGCGCATCGAGTGACGGGCGATCGCCCGGCCGACGCGGCTGCCGAACGGCCCGATCGTCTGCGGCCCGAGGACGACCGGGACCTTGGCCCGGCGTGCCAGGTCGGCGAAGGCCGACATCGTCGCGAGCCGCTTGGTGCCGTAGATGTCGGCGAAGCTGTCCCCGGACCGCGTGTCGACGACCAGGTCGAACGAGGCGAGCCAGTCGCGGACCTGGTGCCGGTCCAGGTGCTCGCGCGCCAGGCTCCGCAGGCTCCCGACCGGGACCGGCGACGCGCCTTTGCCGAAGTTCTGGAACTCGACCTCGCAGTCGTCGCCGAACGCCCGGCGGGCGAGAGCTGCTGAGCCGTGCGCCAGGGCACGGACGCCCAGGTTGCGCGAACGGTCGTCGGACCAGGCGACGAGGACGCGCACAGGTGACCCCCCGGTATCGGCGGTGAAGTGGTGTGGTGGACGGCCAATCTATGCGGACCGCGCGGGTCGGATCAGCCGTCCGCAGGGTGAACTGCCCCGGTTTGCACCATTCGGCCTAGCAGGGCGGCGATCCGCTCGTCGTACAACGCTGCGCCGAACCGGGCCTGCGCGTCCTGCTCGCCGTGGTCCGCGAGGCGGGTCCGCAGCGCGGGGTCGCCGAGCAGCCGCTCGACGGCGTCCGCGAGCGCGACCGGGTCGCCGGGGTCGACGAGGAGGCCGGTGCGCTCGTCCTGCACGACCTCCATGAGGCCCTGGACGCGGGACGCGACGACGGGCCGACGGGCGAGCAGGCCCTCGACGGCGGTGTTCCCGAACGGCTCCGCCCGCGACGGCACCAGCACGACGTCCGCGGCGGCCAGCCGGTCCCACGTGGGGTGCACGTACCCCGCGAGCACCACGCGGCCGGCGAGGTCGGGCTCGGCCGCACGGGCGAGGAGCTCGCTCTCGTACCACTCGTACCCGGGGAAGATCGTGCCGCCCACCTCGAGGGTGACGTCGTACCCCCGTCCTGCGAGCAGCGCGACCGCGTCGAGCGCGACGTCGATGCCCTTGCGCGGCGACAGCCGGCCGATGACGACCAGGTGCCAGGGCGCTCCGTCCGGTCGCGCACGCGGCGTCGGCGCAGCCGGAGGGGCGGGGACGCCGTTGTGCACCACCGTGATCCGCGACGCCAGGCTCGGCAACGAGCCGGTGAGGACGTCCGCGGCGGCGGCGCTGTTGGCGACCACCTGCCGCGCGAGCCCGAGCGGGGCCGTGAGGGCCAGCCCGACCAGAGGGTGCTGGTCGGACTCCGCCTCGTGGACGTGGACGAGCACGGGAGTCCGCGCCAGCCGGCCGGCCACGACCCACCAGGGGATGGTCACCGTGTTCACGTAGAGCGCGTCCGGCCGTGTGGTGCGCAGCAGCCGGACGGCTCCTCGCACAGCGGCCAGCGCGTCGCGGGCGAGGCCGGCGAGGCGACGGGGGTGCAGGAGCGACTTGCGCAGGACGGGGAACTCGACCACGCGGACCTCGGCGCCGCTGTGTCGCGCGAGCTCGACCAGCGGTCCCGTCCGGGGCAGGACCAGCAGGACCTGCCACTGCGCGGAGCGAGCCGCCTCGATCGAGCGCAGCAGCTGCCGGTCGGACCCGTAGAGGTCCGGGGACGGGTGCGCGATCACGAGCCGTCTCATGCCGGCCGCCTTCCGTGGCTGAGGACGAACAGCGTGCCGTCGAGGGTCCCGCGGGCCGCGGCCAGCGCCGGCCGGGGGGATCGCAGAAGCTGGCGGCGGCCGCCACGCAGCAGCACCTCCCAGGCGAAGCCGGGTGCGCCGAGCACCCACCGCAGCTGGTCGCGGCGAGACAGGTGGCGGGCGGCGAAGACCAGCCTGCTGCGGCAGTTGTGCCGGTAGTACAGGTCGGACTTGCGGCGCGTCCCGGCGTGGGCCTGCGTCCCGCCGACGTCGTGCACGGCGGTCAGGTCGTCGCGCACGACGAGCCGGTGGCCGGCGCGGACGAGCCGGACGGACAGGTCCACGTCCTCCCAGTACAGGAAGAAGGCGTCGTCGAACCCGCCGACCTGCGTCCACGCGCTCGTCGCGACGGCGAAGCCCGCACCGCTGAGCCAGTCGACGCGGTCCGTGTGCCGGGTGGAGGTCCGACCGCGGACCAGGTCCACCGTCCCGCCGGCGAACCACGTCGTGCCGTCGGGCCGCACGATCCGCGGGCTGAGCACGGTGCCGGGGCTTGCCCGCACGCCGTCGAGGAGGTCGCGTGCCGTTCCCGCGTCGATCGCGAGGTCGGGGTTGAGCACGAGCAGGACGTCGCACCCGAGCGCCACCGCGGCAGCGGCGCCGGCGTTGACCCCGGCACCGAACCCGTCGTTCTCGGTCGGCACGAGGTGCCATCCCGCGCGGGTCGCGACGTCCCGGGCGGCGTCGCGGTCTGCCGGGGCCGCGGAGTTGTCGACGACCACGACCAGCGCGTCGAGCTCGGCCGCCAGCGGGGCCAGGTACCGCTCGAGGAGCTCGTGGGAGCCGTGGTTGACCACGACGACGGCGTTGCGCCGCCCGTCGTCCGTCTGCACGTGGTCTCCTCCTCGACAGCACCGCGGTCGCCCCCAGGGGACCATCGGCGGGTCGGAGCGTATCCGCGATCCCTCGGGCGCTGGGACCCGGTGTCGGGTGAATCGGTAGCATCCGGCACGAGCGACGGGAGCGGGCATGGCGACGAACGACACCACGCAGGGCGGGAGCCACGGCCGGCCGCGCCTGCGCGTCCTGGAGTCGTTCGGGCCTCCCCGGGAGACGACGAACCCGCACTCCGTGCTCCTGCTCGACGCGCTGCGCACCTCCGCGCACGTCGACACGTTCAGCTGGCGCCGGGCGGTCCTCGGCCGGTACGACGTCTTCCACGTGCACTGGCCCGAGGTCGTCGTCGCGAAGAGCACCGCAGTGCGCCGGGCGGCGGCCTGCGTGCTGCTGGCGGTCGCCCTGGTCGGCTTCCGGCTACGCCGGACCGCGGTCGTCCGGACCGCGCACAACGTGTCCCCGCACGAGCGGCAGGACGCCCTGACGCGCGCCGTGCTGCGGCTGACCGACCGCTGGACCACCTGGTGGGTCCGGCTCAACGACGCGACCGTGACGCCGGCCGGCGTGCCGGCCACGACGATCCCCCTGGGCGACTACGGGGACTGGTACGGCCGGCCCTCGACGCCCCCGCAGGCAGGTCGCATGCTGTTCTTCGGGCTGATCCGGCCGTACAAGGACGTGCCCGCCCTCCTCGAGGTGTTCCGTGGTGTGCCTGACACGGCCGCGCGCCTCGTCGTCGCGGGCAGACCCTCCTCCTCGGAGGTCGAGGCGGACCTGCGCGCCGCCGCGGCGGGGGACGACCGCGTCGAGCTGCAGCTGGGGCACGTCGCCGACGCCGACCTGGCGGCCGCCATCGGCGCCGCGCAGCTCGTCACCCTGCCGTACCGCGAGATGCACAACTCCGGTGCGGTCCTGCTCGCGCTCACCCTGGGCCGTCCCGTGCTCGTCCCCGCGAACCCGGTCACCGACGCCCTCGCGGCCGAGGTCGGTCCGTGGTGGCTCCAGCGGTACGACGGCGACCTGACACCGGACCGTCTGGTCGAGGCGCTCGCGGCGACGTCCGGCGAGCCGCCCGGGCCGCCGGACCTCTCGCAGCGGAGCTGGGCGCACCTGGCCGACCTCTACCTGGGCGTCTTCGGGCGCGCGGTCGACCGTGTCCACCCCAGGCCGACAACCGGGTGAATCCGACATCTCCGGCACCCGGAACCGGTGACGGTGGCCGGGCGGTGCTGCACACTCGGTGCATCCCACCGGAACGGAGCCGCGAGTGGCACAGGTCGACCCCAGGACGCCGACGACGACGAGGAGCTCGACGCACCCGTTGTCCGTCACCGTCGCGGTCCTCACCTACCGTCGGCCGGACGACCTGCTCGCCGTGGTCCCGCAGCTGCTCGAGCAGGTGGCCGCGGTCCCGGACACGGTCGAGCTGCTCGTGGTGGACAACGACCCCGCCGGCGGCGCCCGCGAGACCCTCGCACCGTTCGGCGACGGCGTGCGGTACGAGCACGAGGCGACGCCGGGGATCGCGGCGGCCCGCAACCGGGCGTTGGACGCCTCGTCCGACGCCGATGTGCTGATCTTCATCGACGACGACGAGCGGCCGTCACCGGGATGGCTGGCGAGCATGCTGGACGCGTACCGCGCCGGCCGACCCGCGGCCGTCGTCGGCCCCGTCGTCTCCGAGATGGCCGTGCCGCTCGAGCCGTGGGTGACCGCGGGGCGCTTCTTCGACCGTCGGCGCCTGCCGACCGGGACGCACGTGGACGTCGCGGCGACCAACAACCTCCTGCTCGACCTGACCACCGTCCAGCGCCTGGGGCTGCGGTTCGACGCGCAGTTCGGGTTGAGCGGCGGGTCCGACACCCTGTTCACCCGACAGCTGGCGTCGAGCGGCGCCGCACTCGTGTGGTGCGACGAGGCGATCGTCACGGACGTGGTCCCCGCAGAGCGGACCACACGCGAGTGGGTGCTGCACCGGGCACGCCGCAGCGGGAACTCCGCGAGCCGGTGCAGCATCGTGCTCGCGCCCTCCGCCCCGGCGCGTGCCGTGGTCCGGGCGCGGTGCCTCGCTGCCGGCGCGATCCGCACGGCCGGCGGCACGGCACGGTCGGTCGTCGGGCGGCTCCTGCGGTCCGACGAGCACGACGCGAAAGGTCGGCGCACCGCCGCTCGGGGCCGCGGCATGATCTCGGGCGCGCTCGGCGCGGTCGTCTTCGACTACGCACGACCGTGACGGCGACCGCATCCCACGTCGCACCCCCGGGCGTCTGGGGCTCGGACCGCCTGCGTGCCTCGCTGGCCGGCGTCGTGGCGGCGGTCGTCGTCGCGCTCGGGTCGTGGACGCCGTCGCTGTGGACGGACGAGGCCGCGACCATCTCGGCGTCGACCCGCAGCCTGCCCGAGCTGTGGCGGATGGTGCAGACCATCGACGCCGTGCACGGGACGTACTACCTCCTCATGCACGGGTGGATCGCGGTGGCGGGGCAGAGCGAGCTCGCCCTGCGCGCACCGAGCGCGGTCGCCATCGGGCTGGCGACCGCGGGGGTCTACCTGATCGCCGTCCGCCTCGGCTGGGCTGCGTCCGCACCGGTGGCGGCAGCCGCCTTCGTCCTGCTCCCACGGGTCGCCTGGATGGGGGTCGAGGCCCGGCCGTTCGCGTTCGCGACCGCGTGCGGCGTCTGGGCGACGCTCGCGCTGCTGGTCGCGGTGCGCGACGGGCGGGCGCGGTGGTGGGTGCTCTACGCCGCGCTCGTGGCGTCGTCGGTCCTGCTCAACCTCTACCTGGTGCTGCTGGTGGTCGCGCACGGGGTGTCTCTGCTGCTCCTGCACCGCGGCGACCGACCCGTGCTGCGGCGCTGGTTCGTCTCCGGGGCGGTCGGGATCGCGGTGACCGCGCCGATGGTGCTGACGGCGCTGGGGCAGTCGGGGCAGATCGGTCAGGCCCCGCGATCGGCCGCCGAGCTCGCGCGCAACGTCGTGGTGAACCAGTGGTTCCTCGGGGAGACACCGACCGTGTACACCCGCGGTCAGCAGGCACCGACCCCCGCCGGGATCGAGGTGTGGCAGGTCGCGTCCGTGGCGCTCGCGCTGGCCGTCGTCGCCCTGGTCGTCGGCGCGGTCGTCGCGGCGGCGCGTCGTCGGCCGCTCGACGCCCCCACGCGGGACCTCCTGGGCTGGGCCCTCCCGTGGGTGGTCGCGCCGACCGTCGTCCTCGTCGCGTACGCCCTGGTCAGTGCCACCTACTCGCCGCGCTACCTGGCCTTCGCGTCACCCGGCGTCGCGCTGCTCGTCGCCTTCGGTCTCGCCGCCCTGCGCCGTGACGCGGTCCGGGTGGTCGTCGCCGCGCTCCTGGTCTCGTTCGCCCTGCCCGTCCTGGTCTCGCAGCGCACGGAGAACGCAAAGAGCGGGTCCGACTGGCAGCAGGCGGCCGAGCGCGTGGCCACGCAGGTGCAGGCGGGCGACGGCGTCTACTTCTCCCCGCGGTACCCGCCCACCGGTCCCGAGGTCCGGCTCACCACGCGCAACCTCTCGGTCGCGTACCCGCAGGCCTTCGACGGCACGGTCGACATGACACTCGTCGTGAGCCCCGTGGACGCGGGGGACCTCCTGGGAAGGTCGGTGCTCATCGGTGACGCCGAGGAGGCGCTGGCCGGCGTGGACACGCTCGTCGTCGTCCGTCGGCACGACTACCCGGCGGACGCTGCGGCGCGCGACGACGACGCCATCGAGGCGGCCGGCCTGGTGAAGGGCGAGACGTGGAACGGCGCCCTCGACCAGGTGATCACCTTCGGTCGCTGACCGCGTCAGCCCCGGGCCGGCTCCTCGTCACGCAGGCGCTCGTCGGAGGTGCCGGGCTCGAGCACGTCGTGCTCGGTCCGCGTGCCGGGCTCGACCGGTGCGCTCTCGTCCACGGCGCCGTGCGCGGTGTCCTGCGCGGGGGAGTCGGACGGCTCCCTCGGCGCGGGAGGCTCGTGGGCGCTCTGCTCGGCGACGTGCGCGCCCGCGTCCGGGCCCCGCCGCTGCCAGGCGACCGCCGGGGGAGGCGCGGCGGTGGGGTCGGGTACGACGGGGACCGCGGTCGCCGACGACGGCCGCCGGCGCGCACGCGACTTCTTGCGGCCTGCCGAGCCGTAGCTGTACGCGTAGCCGGCGGACCGCGACCGCCGGACCTTATTGAGGACGATGCCGAGGACGTTCGCCTCGATGGCGTCCAGGGAGTCGAGGGCCTCGACGAGCTCGTGCCGACGGACCTTGCTGGACCCGGCCACGACGATGACCCCGTCGGTCCGGTGGGCGAGGACCGCCGCGTCGGTGACCGCCAGCAGCGGCGGGGCATCGACGACCACGAAGTCGTACAGCTCGCGTGCCCGGTGCAGGAAGGCGGACATCGCCTCCGACTCGATGAGCTGTCCGGGGTTGGGCGGGGCAGTGCCCGCCGTGACGACCCGCAGGGTCGGAGTGGCCCAGACCTGCGCGACCTCCTCGAGGGTCGCCTCGCCCACCAGCACGGTCGACAGGCCGGCGCTCTCCTCGAGCCCGCACTCGCTCGCCACGCTCGCCCGCCGCATGTCGGCGTCGACCAGGAGCACTCGTTTGCCCTGCTCGGCCATGGTGAGCGCCAGGTTGATCGAGGTCATCGTCTTGCCCTCGTTGGGCACGGCCGACGACACGACGACCACCCGCAGGGGCGTGGCCAGGTTGAGGAACTGGAGGTTGGTACGCACGCGGCGGTAGGACTCGGCGAGCGGAGAGTGCGGCACCTCGACGATCGCGCGCCCGCCGTGACGGCGGATCGAACGATCGAGGGGGACCACGCCGAGCATCGCCCGCTCGGGCTCGGTGGGGATGTCCTTGATCGTGCGGACGCGGGTGTCGAGCCGCGACACGACCAGGGCGATGACGAACCCGAGCGCGAGGCCGAGGGCGAGGCTCGTGGCCACGTCCAGCTTCTTGTTCGGGGAGAACGGGTGCAGGGGCGCGACGGCGGGGGAGACGACGTTCATGGTGACGGTCGCGGCTCCCTCCGCGGACGTCGGCGACAGCTCGACGACGGTCTCGGACAGGTGCGTCGCCACCGAGTTGGCGATCGCGGCCGCGCGGTCCGGGTCGGTGGACACGGCGGTCACCTTGATGATCACGGTGTTGAGCGGGGAGTCGGCGGTGACGGCTCCGGCGAGGGCGCGGCTGCTCACGGTCAACCCGAGGTCCTCGACGACCGGATCGAGAACTCGGGGCGTGGTGGCCAGCTGCACGAACGACTCGACCAGGCCACGCGTGTAGGTCGAGCCCTGCACGAGCTCGCCCACGGTGTCGCCGCGGGTCAGCGACACGTACATCTCGCTGCTCGCCCGGTACATCGGCGTCGCCGACTGGGTGTTGTAGTAGCCGATGCCTGCGCCGACGGCGGCGAGCACAGCGATCACCCACCACCGCTTGCGCAGCGCCGACAAGTACTCGTTCATGCCCAACGCACGTTCCTCCGCCCTCGCCCTCGCCCCCACGGACCCCGATCCACGAGGGAAAGTGGTGGTGCCGCACCGGCCGCCCATCGTCTCACGAGGCCCGAGCACCGACCGGGGCGGGTGCGGCTGAAATACGGTGCGCGGCGGTACGGCCGCGACCCACCGCCCCTACACTTTCGCCTCGTCCCCACCCCCGGCGCGCGGAGCACCCCATGTCTGAGCCAGTGAACTCCCCGCCCGTCGACGAGGGCGCCTCGCGCCGTCGTCCTGCGTGGTGGTGGTGGGTCGCCGGTGCGGTCGCGGTCGTCCTGGCCGTGTCGATCGGCATCGCGCTCACGCGCCCCACGTCGGACGACGCGTCGCCGACCGCGACGGGGACGAGCGCCTCCGCGTCCGAGACGGCCTCGGCGACCTCGTCGGCGCCGAGCAGCACACCGACCGAGGAGCCGTCCGCCCCGGCCGAGGGCGAGGCCCCTGCCCCTGCCCCCGCCCCGGAGCCGGGTTCGACGCAGACGGCGCCGATCGACGGCACGGGGACGCCGGCGGCCGACGTCACGGCCCGGGTCGCCCTGATCGAGGCGGTCGACGGGACGGCCGAGCTGCCGGGCGAGGTGGGCGGCCCGTCGCTGCGCGTGTCGGTCGAGATCACCAACGGCACGGCGAGCGCCCTCGACCTGACGACCGCGGTGGTCAACCTCTACTACGGGGCGGACGCCACCCCGGCCACACCGCTCGGCCAGCCCGGCACGGTGCCGTTCGCCGAGCAGGTGGAGCCGGGGGCGTCGTCGACCGGCACCTTCGTGTTCAACGTGCCGGTCGACGCCCGCGACGACGTCACCATCGAGCTCGACCTGTCCGTGGGCTCGGCCGTCGTGCTGCTCCGGGGTCCCGCAGGGGTCTGAGGCGTCGAGCGCGTCCACGACGCGGTGCCGCCGAACGGGCGACAATCACCCCCAAAACGGGCAAGTTCACCCCTGTGCAGTGACCTGTTTGTCCCTTTTCGGCATTAGTTTCTCCCCAGTCGCTCAGCTGTACGTCACCTGAGCCCCCAATCAGGAGGAACGGCACATGCAGCGGTCAACGTGGGCACAGCGGGCCGTCGCGGCCCCCCTCGCCGTCATCGCTCTCGGGTTCGCCGGGCTGGTGGCCGCGTCCCCGGCCCAGGCCGACACCGCGCCACTGGACCCGGCGGAGCCGACGACCGTCACCGCGGACTCGCTGCCCACGGTCCAGGTCAACGGGGTGGTCTGGAACCAGCAGATCGTGGGCAACACGGTGTACGTGGCGGGTGACTTCACCAAGGCCAGGCCGGCCGGGTCCGCCCCGGGTGCCAACGAGGTCAACCGCACGCACCTGCTGGCCTACGACCTGACCACGGGCGTGCTCAAGCCGTCGTTCGCCCCCGTGCTCAACGCACAGGTCAAGGACCTCGCGCTGTCTCCCGACGGGTCCCGGCTGTACGCGGTCGGCAACTTCACGTCGATCGACGGCCAGGCGCGGTACCGCATCGCGTCGTTCGACACCGCCACGGGCGCTCTGACGACGTTCCGCCCGACGGTGAACGCACCCCTCGTCAGCGTGACGGCCACCCCCTCCGGTGTCTTCTTCAGCGGATCGCTGACCAGCGTGCAGGGCACGGCGCGCGTCGGCGTCGCCGGCCTGGACCCGGTCACCTCGACCGTGCTCCCCTTCAACCCGACCGTCTCCGGCGGTTCGATCCGCGCCGTGCTGGCCGCCCCCGACGGCGAGTCGCTGATCCTCGGTGGCGCGTTCACGAGCGTCAACGGTGGTGCGGGCTACGGTCTCGCGCGGGTGTCGACGGCGACCGGCGCGAGCATCCCGCTGCCGGTCAACAGCTTCATCCGCAACGGCGGCCAGGACTCCGCCGTGCTCAGCCTCGAGTCGGACGGGACCAGCTTCTACGGAGCCGGCTACCACTTCGGGGGCGGCGGCAACATGGAGGGGTCGTTCTCGGCCAGCTGGGCCACCGGCCAGATGAACTGGGTCGAGGACTGCCACGGCGACACGTACTCGGCGTTCCCGGCCGGAGACGAGGTCTACTCGGCGAGCCACAAGCACTTCTGCGGCAACACGGGCGGCTTCCCCCAGACGGACCCGTGGACCTACTACCGCGCCACCGCCACGAGCAAGGCGGTCTTCGGTGTGAACACGGTGGACCCGTACGGCTACCCGGACCACGACGGTGAGCCGGCCCCGCGCATGCTGAACTGGTACCCGACGATGAACGCGGGCACGTTCACCGGCAAGGGCCAGGGGCCGTGGACCGTGAACGGCAACGACGACTACGTCCTGATGGGTGGCGAGTTCACCCTGGTCAACGGCGCGGGCCAGCAGGGTCTCGCGCGGTTCGCGCGGTCCGCGATCGCCCCCGACGTCCAGGGACCGCGCCTCTCGGGTGCCAACTTCCCCCTCTCGGCGAACTCGTTCGCGTCGGGTCAGGTGCGGCTGTCCTGGAAGACCAACTACGACCGGGACAACGCCACGCTCACGTACAAGCTGTACCGCACGAACATCACGACGCCCCCGATCTACACCGAGACCGTGACCACGCCGTTCTGGCTGCCGCAGTCCATGGGCTTCGTGGACCGGAACCTCACGCCTGGGTCAAGCCAGCGGTACCGCCTCGAGGCGGTCGACCCGTTCGGCAACCTGGCTCGCTCGGACTACGTCACGGTGACCGTCAACGCCGACGGCGTGGCGAGCGCCTACACCGACGCCGTGTGGGAGGACGACGCGACCTCGTTCTGGCGGCTCGGTGAGCCGATGGGGCCCGACGTCAACGACTGGGCCGGCTTCTCCGACGCGACCGCGAGCGCGGGCGTGACCCGTGGCGTGACCGGGGCGATCCTCGGCGACACCAACAAGGCGGCGAGCTTCTCCGGCACGACCTCCGGCCTCGTGGCCACGAACACGGCGGTCCCCGGGCCGCAGGTGTTCTCCATCGAGACCTGGTTCCGCACGACGACGATGACCGGCGGGAAGATCGTCGGCTTCGGCAACCGCAACACCGGGAACAGCGGCAGCTACGACCGGCACATCTACATGCTGCCGTCGGGCCAGGTCGTGTTCGGGGTCTACCCGAACGCGAGCAAGATCGTCACCTCGGGGTCGTCCTACAACGACGGCACCTGGCACCAGGCGGTCGCGACGCTGGGCCCGGACGGGCAGAAGCTGTACATCGACGGCAAGCGCGTCGCGCAGGCCAGCAACGTCACGTCGGCTCAGTCGTACTCGGGCTACTGGCGGATCGGCGGGGACTCCCCGTGGTCCGGTGACGCCTACTTCCGTGGCGACATCGACGACGTCTCGATCTACTCGACCCCGCTGACGGCGGCCCAGGTGAACAACCACTGGGTGGCCTCCGGGCGGCCCTCGGCCCTGCCGACGGCTCCCGCGGACGCCTACGGTGCCGCCGTCTTCGGCCTCTCGCCGGACGTCTACTGGCGCCTCGACGACGCCGCCGGCAGCTCGATGGCGGCGGACGCCGGACCCACCGAGAACCCGGGCACCTACCGCGGGGCGGTCAACTACCGCGTCGACGGGGCCGTGCCCGGCCCGGGCAAGGCCGTCCAGCTGCCGCCGACCGGCGGCACGCACGGGCTGGTCGTCGCGACCAAGCCGGCGTCGGGCCCGACGACCTACAGCGAGGAGCTGTGGTTCAAGACCTCGACGACGTCGGGCGGGAAGCTCATCGGGTTCGGTGACGCCACCTCCGGCACCTCGAACAACTACGACCGGCACGTGTACATGGAGACCGACGGTCGCCTGACGTTCGGCGTGTGGACCGGACAGACCAACACCATCACCACGCCGGCCGCGTACAACGACAACGCGTGGCACCACCTCGTGGCGACGCAGTCGTCGGAGGGCATGCGGCTCTACGTCGACGGCCAGCTGCGGGGCACGCACCCGCAGACCGCGGCGCAGGAGTACACCGGCTACTGGCGGATCGGTGGCGACACGACCTGGGGCCCGCAGCCCTGGTTCGACGGCACCATCGACGAGGCTGCGATCTACCCGGTCGCGCTCACGCCGGCGCAGGTGGCCTCGCACTGGCAGCTGGGCAGCGGTGCGGTCCCGCCCAACGCGTTGCCGACCGCGGCGTTCACGTCCACGGTGACCGACCAGACCGTGCTCGTCGACGGCTCCACGAGCTCCGACAGCGACGGCACCGTGGTCGGGTACGCCTGGAGCTTCGGTGACGGTGCCACCGCCACCGGTGCCACGGCGACGCACGTCTACACGACGGCGGGCGACCACTCGGTCACGCTGACGGTGACGGACGACGACGGCGGGACGTCCCAGGTGACGAACGTCGTGACGACGACGGCACCGAACGTCGCCCCGACGGCCGCGTTCAGCGCGAGCGTCGTGGGCGGTCAGGTCTCGGTCGACGCGACCGGGTCCTCGGACCCCGACGGCTCCGTCACGAGCTACGCGTGGAACTTCGGGGAGGGCGTGACGGCCACCGGCCCGACGGCCAGCCACACCTACACGAGCAACGGGACGAAGACGGTCACCCTGACGGTGACCGACGACGACGGCGCCACGGGGACGGCGTCCCGCAACGTGTTCGTCGTCATCCCGAACCAGGCACCGACGGCCGCGTTCACGGCGACCGCCACGGGACTGTCGGTGGCGCTCGACGCGTCCGGCTCCACGGACCCGGACGGCACCGTGCAGACGTACGCCTGGAACTTCGGCGACGGGACCCCCACCGCGACGGGCGCGACGACCTCGCACCCCTACGCCGCGCCGGGGACCTACACCGTGACCCTCACGGTGACGGACGACGACGGCGACTCGGCGACGACGTCCGAACCGGTCACGGTCTCCACGCCGCCGGCCAACGCACCGTTCGCGGTGGACGGCTTCGGCCGGACCGTCGCCAACGGCTGGGGCACGGCCGACGTCGGTGGCGGCTGGACGAGCACCGGGACCGCGAGCCGGTTCTCGGTGAACGGCTCGACCGGCAACGTCTCGCTGGCCGCGGGCATCACCACGACGTCCGTCCTCGCCGGGGTGTCCTCGACGAGCACGGACCTGACCACCACGGTCGGCGCCGACAAGGTCCCGGGCGGTGGCGGTGCCATGCTCACGGTCCTCGGCCGGCGAGCGAGCACGGGTGAGGCGTACGGCGCCCGCATCAAGCTGTACGAGAACGGCGCGGTGCAGCTGCACCTCACCCGGCCCGGCACGACGCTCGTCGGCGGGACGGTCCCCGGGCTGACCTTCACCGCGGCGACGAGGCTGAACCTGCGTCTGCAGGTCACGGGGGTCTCCCCGACGACCGTCCAGGCCAAGGTCTGGAAGGTCGGCGACCCCGAGCCGGCGGCGTGGTTCGCCACGTTCACCGACTCGGCGACGCCGGCGCTGCAGGCACCGGGTGGGATCGGCATCCAGTCGTACCTGTCCGGCTCGGCCGCCAACGGCCCCGTGGTCTTCTCCTACGACGAGCTCTCCGCCCGGCCGGTGGGCGCGGCAGCACCGAACCAGGCGCCCACGGCGGTGTTCACCCCGACGGTGAACGGGCTCGGCGTCTCGGTGGACGCGTCGGCGTCGTCCGACCCCGACGGGGCCGTGACGGGGTACGCCTGGCAGTTCGGCGACGGCGGGACCGCCAGCGGTGTGACCGCGTCGTACACGTACGGGGCGGCCGGCACCTACCCGGTCACGCTGACCACCACCGACAACACCGGTGCCACCGCCACCTCGACGACGTCTGTCACGGTCGCGGCCCCGCCGGCCAACCAGCCCTTCGTCGCCGACGCGTTCACGCGCACCGTCGCGGGTGGCTGGGGCGCGGCGGACACCGGGGGCGCCTGGGCGCTCACGGGTACGGCGAGCAGGTTCGGCGTGGACGGCGGCGCGGGCACGTTCACCATCCCCGCGGGGGTGACGCTCGGGGCGACGCTCCCGGCGGCCGCGTCGCCGAGCGCGCGCGTGGGTCTCACGGTCGGCGCGGACAAGCGCCCCGACGGTGGTGGGTCGCTCATCATGGTGCAGGGACGCAAGGTCGGCGGCGAGGCCTACGGCGCACGGCTCAAGCTCGTCGCGGACGGCAGCGTCCAGCTGCACGTGTCGCGGGGCGCCGGGGTCGTCGTCAGCGGGATCACGGTGCCGGGCCTGACGTTCGACGGTGGCGACCGGCTCCGCGTGGTCCTCGAGGTCGTCGGGTCCGCCCCGACCACGGTGCGTGCCAAGGTCTGGGAGGTGGGCACGACCGAGCCCGCCGACTGGCAGGTCAGCATGGTCGACGCCGCCGCGAGCCTGCAGGGTCCGGGGACGGTGGGTGTGACCACCTACCTCGCCGGGTCCGCCACGGTGGGACCGGTCGTCTTCTCCTTCGACGACCTCACGGCAGAGCCGGTCGCCTGACGGCACCGGCGCAGGCGACCCCCGGGTCGGAGCGGGAGACCGCTCCGGTGCCGGGGGTCTCTCGCGTCCGGGGCGCGACGGCGGACCGCCTCCGGGGGGTGGGCGGCGGCCGTCAGGCCCGGCTGTCGGGCGCCGAGTCCAGGGCGGGCGCCGGGGTCTCGACGGCGGCTCGCGGCGTCGCGGGATCGCGGACGACGACCCAGGCGAGCAGCCCGACGGTGAGGATGATCTGGGGGAGCGACGAGTGTGCGGGGCTGAAGAGCAGGTTCCAGATGGTCCGCACCGCGAGGTAGGTGAGGAGCGCCGCCGCCTGCTTGCTGGCGAGGCGGCGCAGGTACCCGTTGATCGTGACGGCGAGGAGCGCGACACCGGTGGCGATGCCCGCGAACCCGAACCGGGCCCAGAAGTCGGCGATGGTGGAGTGCAGCACGATCCCGCTGCCGAACATGTACCGCTCGACGTACCCGTTGTTCGGGTCGTAGCCGATCGACGCCATGCCGGTCTTGGCCACGACCACCGTCTCGGCGGTGGGCTGCGTCCCGCTGCCGAACCCGTAGGGCCGGTGCGCGAACAGGGCGATCGTCGCGCCGAGCTCCGGGCGCGCCCCGAGGATGACGGAGCCGCTGGCCGCCGTCTGCGCCTCGGTGCGCTGCTGCGCCGACTCGCCCAGGTACCCCTCGAGGATGAGGCTCTGCCCGACGTTGTACAGCGCCACGACGAGCACGGCGGCGAGCGCGGCCGCGCGGAGCCGGGAGGTGCGCCGGGATCGCGCCGGGCCCCAGGACTGCGCCAGGACCACGATGAGCGCGAGCACGAGGATGGCCGTCGCGGAACGTCCGCCGTTCAGCGCCGACACGGCGATGAGCACGACGGTCGTGAGGGCCTGCACCCACACCTTGCCCACGTACCAGGCGAGGGCCAGGGCGATGATCGTCACCGGGGTGGCCAGACGGAAGCGCCACAGGTTGGTGTCCGGGTCGAGCTCCCCGCTGGACGCGAAGAACATGCCGACCCCGAAGAGCACGGCGATCGCGGGCGCGGGGATCAGCGTGCGCGCCCAGATGACGGCTCCGATCCCGAGCGCGAGCTCGAGGGCCATCACGCTGGAGAAGATCAGGGCCCGCTGAGAGGTCGGGAAGGTCGCCGACGCGAGCTCGGTCAGCCAGAAGCCGAGGACGAGGGACGCCAGCACGCCCGCGACGATCCACCGGTAGCCGGCCCACCGGACCACGACGGGCCACCAGACGGGCAGGAACACCGCCGAGGCGAGCATCCCGAGCGTCACGCCCTGCGCGACGGGGATCCGCGTGGCGACGAGCAGCACGGTGGCGGCGGCGACCCAGGCGGACCCTCCGGTGTGCCACGCACCCCGGCCCCCGCGCTCCAGGGTGTCGGACCCGACGGCACCCGTCCGGACGAGAGGAGGCACAGGTTCGCCGCCTTTCTCGCGGTCCGCGGGGTCTCAGTCTCCCACCGTCCGGGCGAGCGCAGACCGGCAGTCGGGTGGATAGCGGCTGAAAAACGGGGACAAACGGTACATCTCGTGCCTGCCCAGCCTAAAATTCCGGGGTGACGACCGAACCCCACCCGAGCGCGGACTCCGGGACCCCCCGCCCCCGCCTCGGCTGGGTGGACGCCGGGCGTGGCATCGCCATCCTTCTCGTCGCGCTGTTCCACTCCGCCAACTGGTCCGCCGCGGCGGGTGCGCACGTGGGCGGGTGGATCCAGGTCAACCTCGTCGTGTCGTCGCTGCGCATGCCGCTGTTCTTCGTGCTCGCGGGGCTCTTCGCGCGCAAGTGGGTGCTGGCACGCTGGTCCGACCTCTGGGACGTGAAGCTGCGGCTGTACGTCTGGACGTACTTCCTGTGGACCGTCGTCGGTGTCGCCACCTTCTTCATCGGCGTCCGGATGAAGGGCGAGGGGTCGCTCGAGGGGGTCCTGCGCGTCGTCGGGGCATCGCCGTACGCCCCGCAGCTCGAGCT
Source organism: Cellulomonas xylanilytica (assembly GCF_007989805.1). Classification (GTDB taxonomy): domain Bacteria; phylum Actinomycetota; class Actinomycetes; order Actinomycetales; family Cellulomonadaceae; genus Cellulomonas; species Cellulomonas xylanilytica. The sequence goes on along the minus strand of NZ_BJUB01000005.1, from coordinate 73,394 downwards.
GTGGTTCATCTGGGCGCTCGCGCTCTTCTTCGTGGTGGCCAAGCTCACCGCGCGGGTGCCCGTGGCCGCGCAGCTGGCCGTGGCCGGTGTCGCGTCGGTGATCGCGCTGAGCGGGTGGGAGACCTCCGTCCCGGGCTGGTCGGGGTCGGTGAAGTACTACTTCTTCTTCCTCGCGGGGATGTACGCGCGCAGCGCCGTGCTCGCGTTCTCCGAGCGCGTCGGGTGGGGTCTCGGGACCGCCCTGATCGTCACGTGGGCGGGGTTCTCGGTGCTCCTGTGGGCCATGGACTGGCGTGCGCTGCCGGGACTGTACTTCGTCAACTGCGTCCTGGGCGTCGGCGCCGGGATCGCGCTGAGCATGGCGGTGCAGAACGCGCCGCTGCGCTGGATCGGGTCCCGCACGCTGCCGATCTACCTCATGCACACCCCGCTGATCATCCTGCTGGCCGTGGCCCTGCACTACAGCGGTGCGGTCGACCTGCCCGGCATGTCGGTGCTGATGCCGCCCCTGCTGGCAGCCACGGCGGTGTCGGTCGCGCTCCTCGTGCACTCCCGCCGCAGCAGCCTGCACTGCGAGGCCCTGTTCGCCCCGCCCGGGTGGTTCGCCACCGTGCGACGCCCCGCCGACCGGACGGCCGTCGCCGCGGAGCCCCGTGGCTGACGCCGCACCCGCCGTGGGCACGTCGACGACCCCGCGGCTCGCGTGGGTCGACGCGACGCGCGGCTACTGCGTCGTCGCCGTCGTGCTGTTCCACGTGGTCCTCTGGAACGTCCTGTCCGCGGACGCGGTGGACGACGTCGCCGACGGCGTGTGGGGGCTGGTCAACACCGTCCTCGACAGCGTCCGGATGCCCGTGCTCGTGGCGGTCTCGGGTCTCGTGCTCGCCCGCCAGGTGCGCGCGGGTCTGCGGACGAGCACCACGGGATACCGCGCAGCGGCCAACTACTACCTCTACGTGGTGTGGCTGCTGGTGTACTTCCTGTTCTTCGCGGTGTTCGCGCAGGCGTACCTGCGGCACCGCGTGGACGGCGCGGACGTGCTCGTGCAGCTCCTGGTCCCGGACACCACGCTCTGGTACGTCTACGCGCTCGCGGCGTACATCGTCGTCCTGTCGCTCCTGCACCGCGCGCCGCCCGTCCCGGTGCTGGTCGTCGCCGCGCTGGTCTCCACCGTCGCCCATGCGCTGCGCGTCTGGGACGTCCCCGGGGTGGCGGACCAGTTCTGGCCCAAGGTCCCGGAGATGGTCGTGTTCTTCGCCCTGGGCGTCTACGGCGCCGGGGTGCTCCGCAGGCTCGCGGAGAGGGCCAGTGTGGTCGTCCTGCTCGTCGCAGCGGCAGCCGCCGCGGCGCTCACGGTGGCGAACCGGCTCGTCGACGGGCCGCTCGCCGACTCGCTGTTCTTCGTCGTCCGGTGCACCGCGTTCGTCGCCGTGAGCGTCGTCGCCGTCGCGCTCGCCGTGCGCTGGGAGCCTCTCCGCCGGCTCGGGGTCGCCCTCGGCCGCCGCACGCTCGGCGTCTACGTGCTCCACCCCCTGCTGATCGGGGTGTGGATCGTCGTCGTGCGCACCTGGGGCGGGGACCGGCTGGACGACGTGCTCGGCCAGCGCGCGACGGCGCTCGTCTACCCGCTGGTCGTCACGGCCGTGGTGGTCGCCGTGTCGGTCGGCGTGCAGACGGTGCTCACCCGCACGCCGCTCGCGTTCCTGTTCGAGATGCCCGAGCCCCTGCGCGCGCGGTTCGGCCGGGGAGACCTGCCCGTCCGAGCAGCCGCCGCGCCGGAGCCGGAGAGGACCACGCATGGCTGACGACCACGCGGCGACGATCGCCCCGGCACGTCCGACGACGCCGGGGGGCCGGACGCGCCGCCGCGCGCTGCCCTCCCTGCTGGACGTGTTCGACCCGCGGGCCAACGCGCTCAACCTCATCCGCCTGCTGCTGGCGCTCGGCGTCCTGCTGCGGCACTCGTTCACGATGCTCGGCACGAGCTCCGGCTGGGCTCCGGCCGAGGTCCTGATGCGGAGCGTCTTCGTGGACGCGTTCTTCGCGATCTCCGGCTTCCTGATCCTCGGCAGCTGGGTCAGCAGACCCGACGTCCGCCGCTACGCCCGGGCCCGGTTCCTGCGGATCATGCCGGGCTTCTGGGTGTGCCTGGTGGTGACGGCGTTCGTCCTGGCACCGGTGCACGCGCTCATCACGGGCCACCCGATCACCTCCCGGTTCGTCAGCGACGAGTGGGGCTACGTCTGGCACAACAGCGCGCTGTGGATCTTCCAGGAGGGGATCGACGGCACCCCGACCGGTGCCTCGCCGCAGGAGTCGGGCACCTGGAACGGGTCGCTGTGGACCCTCTCGTGGGAGTTCGCCTGCTACGTGGGGGTCCTGGTCCTCGGCGTGACGCGCCTGGTGTCCCGGCGAGCCGTGATCGTGGTGCTCTTCCTCGGCTCGCTGGCGCTTCTCTCGCTGACCTCCACGGACGTCGTCCCGGGCTACCTGCCGCATCACGCCGCGCGGTTCGCGACGATGTTCCTGGCCGGAGCGGTGGTCTACACGTTCCGGGACCGGATCCCGGCCTCGAGGTGGCTCCTGCTCCCGGCTGCCGCCGTCGTGCTGCTGTCCACGGCGCTGCCGGACTACCGGCTCATCGGCGCCCTGCCGCTGGCGTACCTCGTCATCGTCGCGGGGGCGCTCATCAAGAACCCGGCGCTGCGCCTGCCGACCGACCTCTCGTACGGCACCTACATCTACGGCTACCCGATGCAGCAGATGCTGATCGGCGTGGGCGCCGCCTCGCTGGGCGTCCTCGGGTTCTTCGTCGCCTCGGTCGCGGTCGTGCTCCCCATGGCGGCCCTGAGCTGGCGAGCCGTCGAACGTCCCGCGCTCCGGCTCAAGAACGTGGAGCTGCTCAGCCGGTTCCGTCGTCCGGCTGTCCCGGTTCCACCTGCGACGGGTCCGGGCGATGACGGCTGACGAGGTGGTCGCGCCGCGGCCGGAGGTGCTGGAACCGCCCCGTCCCCGCGCGCAGGGAGCCCCGACCCTCGCTGAGCAGTTCGATCCCCGGCGCAACGGGCTGAACGCCGTCCGCCTGGGGTTGGCCGCGGCGGTGATCGTCTGGCACTCGGTCCCGGTGACCGGTGCCTCGGTGCCCTGGGCGCCGGTGCGTCAGCTGGGCGGGAGCCTGTGGGTCGACGCGTTCTTCGCCATCTCCGGCTTCCTGATCACCCGCAGCTGGATCCGCAACCCCCGCCTGCGGACGTACCTGTGGGCGCGCGCCCTGCGGATCCTGCCCGCGTTCTACGTGTGCCTCGTACTGACCGCGTTCGTCATCGCGCCGCTGGCCGTCCGCGCCCAGGGCCAGTCCCTCAGCCTCTCCGACTCGCTCGACTACGTCCTGGCCAACGCGTTCCTCCGGGTGCAGCAGTACGACATCGCGGGGACCCCGACCGGCGTGCCGTACGAGGGCGTCTGGAACGGGTCCCTGTGGACCCTGTGGTGGGAGGCGCTCTGCTACCTCGGCATCGCCGCGCTGGGCGTGGTGGGTCTCCTGCGCCGCAGCCGGGAGACCGTCGTCGTGCTGTTCGTCCTCTTCTGGTGCGCGGAGCTCGCGGTGACCCTCGGCGTCGTCGAGCGCTACGAGTTCCGCATGGGCGCGCGGTTCGGTCTGATGTTCACCGCCGGCGCCCTGCTCCTGGTGCTGGCCCACCGGGTGCGGGTCCGCCCCGCGTACCTCGCCGTCGCCGCGCTCGCCGTCGTCCCCGCCGCCTTCGTCCCGGACTACAGGCTCGTCGCCGCGCCGCTCGTCGCCTACGTGGCGCTCGGGCTGGGCGCGATGATGACGGCGCCTCGCTGGCGGTTCACCCAGGACCTGTCCTACGGCACGTACGTCTACGCGTTCCCGCTCCAGCAGGCGCTGGTGTGCGTCGGGCTGGGTGCGCTGCCGGTGGCGGTGTTCGCCGGCCTCTCGATCGCGGTGACCCTGCCGGTTGCTGCGGCGAGCTGGTTCCTGGTCGAGCGTCCGGCGCTCAGGCTCAAGCGGGGTGCTCGGCCACCCGGGGGACAAACGGGGTGAAATCGGACCGGAACCCTTCCGCCGTGCGGGGGTCCCGCGGCTAGCCTGCAAGTCACCGGGCGTGAGCCCACCCATCTCTGAGGGAGCCATGTGAGCGTGTCGGACGGCCCAGGCACCACCTCGAGGTTCGAGGTGACCGTCATCGTCCCCACGTACAACGAGGCACCGAACGTGGCCGAGCTCGTCCGGCAGCTCGGGGTCGCGCTCGACGGTGTCGCAGCGGAGGTCCTGTTCGTCGACGACTCCTCGGACGACACGCCCGATGTCGTCCGGACGGTCGCCGCGACGGCGGCCATCCCGGTGCGACTGATCCATCGCGACAACCCGACCGGCGGACTCAGTGGGGCCGTCCAGGAAGGCATCGCCGCGAGCACGGCGACGTGGTGCCTCGTGATGGACGGCGACCTGCAGCACCCCCCCGACCTGGTGCCGGTGCTGCTGGCGACCGCCGTCCACGAGGGCGTCGACGTCGTCGTCGCCTCCCGGTACCTGGCCGACGGCAGCAGCGGGGGACTGGCGAACGCCACCCGGCGCGCGGTCTCCTCCGTGTCCACCAGCCTCACCCGGGCGATGTTCCCCCTGCGGCTCGCGGACTGCTCCGACCCGATGACGGGATTCTTCGTCGTCCGTCGGGCCGCCGTCGACCTCGAGCGCCTGCGTCCCCGCGGGTTCAAGATCCTGCTCGAGATCCTGGCCCGGCACCGGCTCACGCTCGCGGAGATCCCGTTCGTCTTCGGGGACCGGCTGGCCGGGGAGTCGAAGGCCTCGCTGGCACAGGGTCTCTCGTTCCTCTCGCAGCTGGCGGCCCTCCGGTTCGGCCGGATGTCGCGGTTCGCGGTGATCGGCGGACTGGGCGCCCTGGTGAACATCGGCATCGTGGCCGCCTTGACCTCGCTGGGAGCCGGCTACCTGCTCGCCGCAGTCTGCGCGGCCGAGTTCACGATCGTCATGAACTTCCTGCTCCAGGAGCGGTTCGTGTTCCACGACCTGCGCCACGAGGGCCGGGGGGTCTGGCGCAGGTTCGGCAGCTCGTTCGCCTTCAACAACGCCGAGACGCTCGTCCGTCTGCCTCTGCTGGCGCTGCTCGTGCAGACCGCACACGTCGCCGCCGTCCCCGCGACCGCTGTGACGCTGCTGATCGCGTTCCTGGCCCGCTTCACGTTCCACGCCCGGGTCATCTACCGCCCGCGGTCGTCGCGGAGGTCGTCGTCGCTGCCGGCCGAGGCCGCTCCGCTGCTGGACGAGCGGGCCTGACACGGGGTATTCACCCGTCTGAACCCTGCCGGAAATGCCCGATTCATCATAATGTCGATGTCGAGAAAGAAGCTCGCCGCCAACGCTGTCGGCCTACGTACTGGAGGTCGGATGTCCCAGCGAGTCGGTTACGCCCCAGGGGCGTACGACCTGTTCCACGTCGGGCACCTCAACCTGCTGCGGCACGCGCGCCAGCACTGCGACGTCCTGATCGCCGGCGTGGTCTCCGACGAGATGCTCGAGAGGGCCAAGGGCCGGCGGCCGGTCGTCCCGCTGGCGGAGCGGATGGAGATCGTCAGCCACATCTCCTTCGTGGACCGCGTCCACGCCGAGGTGCTGCCGGACAAGCTGGACACGTGGGCCGCGGTGGGCTTCGACGTCTTCTTCAAGGGCGACGACTGGCGTGGCACGGTCAAGGGCCGCGACCTCGAGCGGCGCTTCGCCGAGGTCGGCGTGGAGGTCGTGTACTTCCCGTACACGATGCAGACGTCCAGCACGATGCTGCGCGCCGCTCTCGACCGCCTGGTCAGCCCGCTGCGTGACGACGAGGCCGTGGCGGCCACGGCGTGAGGTACCGGCGGCCATGAGCACGCCGGGGGCCACGAGCGCGCCGGCCCCCGCGGACACCGGCCGTGAGCCGGATCGGGCGCCGCGCCTGGCCTGGGTCGATGCGACCCGGGGCTACAGCGTGGCCGCCGTGGTGCTGTTCCACGTGGTCCTCTGGTGGACGCTCGCGTCACCGGCCGGCATCGCCGACCCCGGTGACAGCCTGTGGCGGACCGTGAACTCGTGGCTGGGCAGCGTGCGGATGCCCGTTCTCCTGGCCGCGTCAGGCCTGGTGATGTCGCGGCAGGTCCGCGCGGGACTGCATCGGTCGACGACCGTCTTCCGGGCCGTGGGCAACTACTACCTCTACCTGGTGTGGCTGGCCCTGTACGCGGTGTTCTTCGTCGTGGTCCCTGCCACCGAGCTCCCGCACCGCATCGACGGCGTGGGGGACCTGCTGGTCCAGGTGGTCGCCCCGGCGACGACCCTCTGGTACCTGTTCGCCCTCGCCGTCTTCATCCCGGTCCTGGCGGCCGCACGGCGCGTACCGGCGTGGCTCGTGCTCACGGCCCTGGTCCCGCTCTCGGTCTGGGCGCACACGCTCGACGACACCGCGAGCTTCTGGCCCCGCATCCTCGAGGTGTTCGTGTTCTTCGCCGTCGGTGTCTACGGCGCGCCGCTGCTGCGTCGGCTCGGCGAGCGGGGTGGCCCCGGTCTGCTGCTGGCCACAGCGGTGCTCGCGGCGGGTGTCACGCTGCTGGGCCGGGTGATGGAGGGTCCCGTGCTGGGCGGTGTGCTCTTCGTCCTGCGCGGGACGGCATTCATGCTCCTGGCCGTGGTTGCGGTCGCGCTGGTCGTCCGATGGGGACCCGCCCTCCGCCTGGGCGTCGGCCTCGGGCGGCACACCCTTGCGGTGTACGTCCTGCACCCGCTGTGGATCTACCTGCTCCTGTGGGCGACGGCCGGAGCTGCCGGCGCCCTGGTCGACGGGGTGCTCGGGTCCGCGGTGGGTGCGCTGCTGGCGCCCCTGGCGATCACGGCGGCCGTGATCGCGCTGAGCCTCGGGGTGGAGGTCCTCACCCGCCGGGCCGGGTGGTCGGCGCTGTGGGAGCTCCCTCGTCCCGTCCGCGCTCGTCTGGGTCGCTGAGATGCGCGCTGCCCCGCCGGATGTCCGACGGCCCTCGTAGACTTGACCTGCACCCCGCCTCCTTCGTGGATCCGGGGCGTTCGCGCTGCACCTAGGTGCCCTCCCCGGTGCCGCAGGCATGTCTCGTCGCTCCACGAAGGACCCCATGGACCTCTCCGGCCTCCTGCCCGCCCTGCTCTCCGACCCTGCCGCCGCCGCGGCCGTCGAGAACGTCCGTGCCCGTGGCGAGCTCGACGTCGTCGGCCCCGCGGGGGTCCGTCCGCCGCTGCTGGCCGCGCTGGCCTCGGGTCGCCCGCTGGTCGTCGTGACCGCGACGGGCCGGGACGCCGACGAGCTCGCCGCCGCCATCCGGTGCTACGTGCCGGCCGACGACGTGGCGGTCCTGCCGTCGTGGGAGACGCTGCCGCACGAGCGCCTGTCGCCGCGCAGCGACACCGTGGCACGGCGTCTGGCGGTGTTCCGGCGGCTCGCGCACCCCGAGACGGAGGGGCACGCCGGGCCGGTCCGGGTCCTCGTGATGCCGGTGCGGGCGCTGCTGCAGCCGGTGGTCGAGGACCTCGGGGAGCTGGCGCCCGTCTCGATCAGCACCGGGGACCGGGTGGACCTGGCGGACCTCGCGGAGAAGCTGGTCGGCGCGGCGTACACGCGCGTCGACATGGTGGAGAAGCGCGGCGAGTTCGCGGTGCGCGGCGGGATCATCGACGTGTTCCCGCCGACGGAGGACCACCCGCTGCGCGTCGAGCTGTGGGGCGAGGACGTCGAGGAGATCCGCTGGTTCTCCGTGGCCGACCAGCGCAGCCTCGAGGTGGCGGACCACGGGGTGTGGGCGCCGCCGTGCCGCGAGATCCTGCTGACGGACGCGGTCCGTGCGCGTGCCGCCGAGCTGGTCCCGCAGCTGCCCGGTGCGGTCGACATGCTGGACAAGCTGGCGCAGGGCATCGCGGTCGAGGGCATGGAGTCGCTGGCGCCCGCGCTGGTCGACCGCATGGTCCCGGTGCTCGACCTGGTGCACGACGACAGCCTGCTGGTGATGGTGGACCCCGAGCGGGTGCGCCGTCGCGCGCACGACCTCGTCGCCACCACGCAGGAGTTCCTCGAGGCGGCGTGGACGTCCGCGGCGGCCGGTGCGGCGACGCCCCTGGACCTGTCGGCGGCGAGCTTCGCGTCGTTCGCGGAGGTCCGCGCGCTGGCGGCGGTGCGCGGGCTGGGCTGGTGGACGCTGTCGCCGTTCTCCCTGGACGTCGACGCGACGGAGGCCGCCAAGCCGGACGACTTCTACGAGGGCGCGACGGGCACCGGCCACACGGCCGCCCGCAACGAGTCGCCGCACCTGAGCGCGATGGCCGACGACCTGGCGGCGACCGCGCAGACGCTCGTGATCGCGGCGCGGGACGTCGAGCGCTACCGCGGGGAGGTCGCCCGCGCGGTGGCCGACGTCCGGGTGCTGCAGCAGGCCGGCTGGCGGCTGGTGCTGGCCACCGAGGGGCACGGCCCGGCGCAGCGCATGGTCGAGCAGCTCAAGGCCGCCGAGGTGCCCGCGCGGCTGGTGGGGACGATCGCCGAGGAGCCCGACGGCGGCGTCGTCCTCGTCGTGCCGGCCCCGGTCGGGCCCGGGTTCGTCGCGGAGCCGCTGCACCTCGCCGTGTTCTCCGAGTCGGACCTCACGGGCCGTGCGGGGACGTCGACGCGGGACATGCGCAGGATGCCGAGCCGGCGCCGCAACGTCGTCGACCCGCTCCAGCTGCGCCCGCACGACTACGTGGTGCACGAGCAGCACGGCGTCGGGCGGTTCGTGGAGCTGGTGCAGCGGACCATCGGAACCGGCGCCACCGCGGCGACGCGCGAGTACCTGGTCATCGAGTACGCCTCCAGCAAGCGGGGTCAGCCGGGGGACCGGCTGTTCGTGCCCAGCGACCAGCTGGACCAGGTCACCAAGTACGTGGGCGGCGAGGCGCCGAGCCTGTCCAAGATGGGCGGGGGCGACTGGGCGAAGACCAAGGGCCGCGCCAAGAAGGCCGTCAAGGAGATCGCCGCGGAGCTCATCCGGCTCTACTCGGCGCGCATGGCGACCGCCGGGCACGCGTTCGGCCCGGACACGCCGTGGCAGCGCGAGCTCGAGGACGCGTTCGCGTACGTCGAGACCCCGGACCAGGCGGCGACCATCGACGAGGTCAAGGCCGACATGGAGAAGCCCATCCCGATGGACCGGCTGGTGTGCGGGGACGTCGGCTACGGCAAGACGGAGATCGCCGTGCGGGCCGCGTTCAAGGCGGTGCAGGACGGCAAGCAGGTGGCGATCCTCGTGCCGACGACGCTCCTGGTCCAGCAGCACCTCGACACGTTCAGCGAGCGGTACAGCGCGTTCCCGGTGACGGTGAAGGCGCTCAGCCGGTTCCAGTCGCCCAAGGAGTCCAAGGAGGTCGCCGCCGGGCTGTCCGACGGCACGGTCGACGTGGTCATCGGCACCCACCGGCTGATCACCGGCGAGGTGCGGTTCAAGGACCTGGGGCTCGTGGTGATCGACGAGGAGCAGCGGTTCGGCGTCGAGCACAAGGAGACGCTCAAGGCGCTGCGCACCAACGTGGACGTGCTGTCGATGAGCGCGACGCCCATCCCGCGCACGCTGGAGATGGCGGTCACGGGCATCCGGGAGATGTCGACGCTGGCCACCCCGCCCGAGGAGCGGCACCCGGTCCTGACGTTCGTCGGCGCGTACGACGAGAAGCAGATCAGCGCGGCCATCCGTCGTGAGCTGCTGCGCGAGGGCCAGGTCTTCTACGTGCACAACAAGGTCGACTCGATCGAGCGGACCGCGTCGCGCCTGATGGAGCTGGTGCCCGAGGCCCGGGTGGCGGTGGCGCACGGGAAGATGAACGAGCACCAGCTCGAGCAGGTCATCGTCGACTTCTGGGAGAAGAGGTTCGACGTCCTGGTCTGCACGACGATCGTCGAGACCGGCCTGGACATCTCCAACGCCAACACCCTCATCCTCGAGCGCGCCGACCTCCTCGGCCTGTCGCAGCTGCACCAGCTGCGCGGCCGGGTGGGCCGTGGGCGCGAGCGCGCGTACTCGTACTTCCTCTACCCGCCGGAGAAGCCGCTGACGGAGACCGCGCACGACCGGCTGCAGACGATCGCCGCGAACACCGACCTCGGCGCCGGCATGGCTGTGGCCATGAAGGACCTGGAGATCCGCGGTGCGGGCAACCTCCTGGGCGGCGAGCAGTCCGGGCACATCGAGGGCGTCGGCTTCGACCTGTACATCCGCATGGTCGGGGAGGCGGTGGCCAACTTCCGCGGCGAGGTCGAGGAGGAGCTGCCCGACGTCACCATCGAGCTGCCCGTCGACGCGCACATCCCGCACGACTACATCGCGCACGAGCGGCTGCGCCTCGAGGCGTACCGCAAGATCGCGGCGGCGGCGGACTCGGCGGCGCTGGGCGAGGTCCGGGCTGAGCTGCTCGACCGGTACGGCGCCGTGCCGTCAGCGGTCGACAACCTGTTCGAGGTGGCCGAGTTCCGCCAGCACGTGCGCGCCTCGGGGCTGTCCGACGTCACGGCGCAGGGCAAGTTCGTCCGGTTCGCGCCCGTCGACCTGCCCGAGTCCGCGCAGCTGCGGCTCAAGCGGCTCTACCCGGGCGCGGTGCTCAAGCCGGCCACGCGCACGGTCCTGGTGCCCTGGCCCATGACCGCACGGCTGGGCGGCAAGCCCGTGCAGGGGCGCGAGGTCATGCTCTGGGCGCGCCAGTTCATCGACGCGGTGGTCCGCGGTGACGTCGCCGCGGCGGCCACGGCAGGCACAGCCGGGACGGTGGGCACCGCGCGCAGGTGAGGGCCCTACGATGACCCCGATCGACGAGCGACGACGCGGGAGGTCCGGCTGTGGCGGTGCAGTGGCGTAGGGCAGTGCGGGGCAAGGCTGTGCGGGGCGCAGGCCTGGTGGTCGCGCTGACGGCGACGGTCGGTCTGGTCGGGTGCTCCGGGCAGCCCGGGGCCGCGGCCGTGGTCGACGGCACGGCGATCCCCACCTCGGACCTCGAGGCCGCCCTGACCGAGCTGTCCCCGTGGCTCCCGGACATCACGACGACCAACCTGCTGGCCCTGCTGGTCCAGGAGCCGACGGTCGTGGAGCTGGCCGAGGAGAAGGGCGTCGGGGTCTCGGACGAGGACGCCCAGGCGCTGCTGGACAGCGTCGTGGAGCAGCGGGTCGAGGGTGCCACGGCGACCTTCACGGAGCCGTCGCTCGCGGTCGCGCGGTACTCCATCGCCTACAGCAACCTCGAGGCCCTCCCGGAGGCCGACGACGTCGGCCAGGAGATCGACGGCCGGCTGCGCGAGCTCGACATCACGGTCAACCCGCGGTTCGCCTCGCTGCAGGAAGGCTTCCAGATCGGCGCTCCCGTCCGCCCGTCGTGGCTGGTGGACGCCGACGCGGACGCTGCCGACGACGGAGCGCCGGAGCCTCAGCCGACGCCGGAGCCCGCGCCCTCGGCCTCGTGACGACGGCGCCGGACCCGCTGCGCGAGCTCGTGCGGGTGATGGACAGGCTGCGCTCGCCGGGCGGCTGTCCGTGGGACGCCCAGCAGACGCACGGGTCGCTGGTGCCGTACGCCCTGGAGGAGGCGTACGAGCTGGCGGAGGCGATCGAGACGGGCGACCGGCCCGGGCTGCGCGAGGAGCTGGGCGACCTGCTGCTGCAGGTCGTGTTCCACGCGCGCATCGCCACCGAGCACCCGAGCGACCCGTTCGACGTCGACGACGTGGCTGCCGACCTCGTCGCCAAGCTGGTGCGGCGGCACCCGCACGTCTTCGAGGACGATGGGTCCGCGGCGGTCGTGGGGGACGTGCACGTGCAGTGGGACCGGCTGAAGAAGGCCGAGAAGCAGCGCGCCTCGGCGCTCGACGGTGTGCCGCTCGCCCTGGGGGCGCTCGCGCGGGCGCAGAAGGTGGCCGGGCGGGCCGGCCGGGCGCAGCTCACGACCCCGCCCCCCGCCGGAGGAGAGGGCCTGGGCGAACGGCTGCTCGCGCTCGTCCTGGAGGCGGACGCCGCCGGGATGGACGCGGAGGGTGCGCTGCGGCAGGCGGCCGCTGCCTGGGAGCGGGACCTGCGCTCGGCCGAGCGGGCCGCGGGTGCCTGAGGCGGAAGTTCCGCGGATCCTCCGACCAGCAGACGGAAAGCGCTTGCCGGAGCCCGAGCGAAGGCCGTAGCCTGCCCGGGGCCGCCATGATGAGGGCCAGCCACCACGACCACCGACGACGGAGGAACGCAGCGATGCGCATCGGCATCCCCACGGAGAGCCGCCCGGGCGAACGCCTCGTCGCTGCCACGCCCAAGACGGTCGGGCAGCTGGTCGGCCTCGGCTACGAGGTGGTCGTCGAGAGCGGCGCCGGCGATGCGGCCACCTTCCGCGACGAGGACTACGCGACCGCCGGCGCGGCGGTCGGCAGCGCGGCCGACGCCTGGCTGAGCGACGTCGTCGCCAAGGTCAACCCGCCGACGGACGCCGAGCTCGCCTCGCTGCGGCCGGGCGCCACGCTCGTCGCCATGCTCGCCCCCGCGGCCAGCCCCGGCCTGGTCGAGGACCTGCACGCGCGCGGCGTGACGGCGCTGGCCCTCGACGCCGTGCCCCGCATCTCGCGGGCGCAGGCGCTCGACGTCCTGAGCACCATGTCGAACGTGGCGGGCTACCGGGCCGTCATCGAGGCGGCCGAGGTCTACGGCGGCATGTTCACCGGGCAGGTCACCGCCGCCGGCAAGACCCCGCCGGCGCGGGTGTTCGTCATCGGCGCGGGAGTGGCAGGCCTGGCGGCGATCGGGGCGGCGGGGTCGATGGGCGCCCGCGTCCGCGCGTTCGACGTCCGGCCCGAGGTCGGTGAGCAGATCGAGTCGATGGGGGCGACGTTCGTGCAGGCCGCAGCCGCCCAGCAGGCCGTCAGCTCCGACGGGTACGCCAGCGCGCTCACGCAGGAGCAGGAGCGGCTGACGCAGGAGATGTACGCCGCCGAGACGGCCGACGCGGACATCGTCATCACGACCGCGCTCGTGCGGGGCCACGCGCCGACCACGATCACCGCCGACATGGTCGCCGGCATGCGGCCCGGCAGCGTGATCGTCGACCTGGCAGCCTCCGGTGGCGGCAACTGTGAGCGCACCGTGCCGGGCAAGGCCGTCGTGACCGAGAACGGCGTCACCGTCGTCGGCTACACGGACCTCACCAGCCGGATGCCGCAGCACACGTCCCAGCTGTTCGGCACCAACATCGTGCACCTGCTCCAGCTGCTCACCCCCGGCAAGGACGGGCAGCTGGTGCTCGACCTCGACGACCCCGTGCAGCGCGGGATGGTGGTGACGCGCGACGGGGAGGTGCTGTGGCCACCGCCGCCCGTGCAGGTGTCGGCGGCACCCGCCGCACCGGCCGGGCCGTCGCCGCAGGAGCGTGCTCTCGCGGCCACCGCCTCCGCGGAGGAGAAGGCGCGCCGGCGCCAGCGACGGTCGGTCGTCCTCGCGCTCCTGGCGGTCGCCGTGCTGTTCGCGATCTCGTTCGCGCCGGCCGCCGTGCTCGGGCACGTCACGGTCTTCGTGCTCGCGGTGATCGTCGGCTACTACGTCATCTCGAACGTCAGCCACTCGCTGCACACGCCGCTGATGGCCCAGACCAACGCCATCTCGGGGATCATCCTGGTCGGCGCGCTGCTGCAGATCGGCGACGACAGCTGGCTGGTGACCGCGCTCGCGGTGATCGCCGCGTCCGTGGCCAGCATCAACGTGTTCGGCGGGTTCCTCGTCGCCAACCGCATGATCCGCATGTTCCGGAAGGACGCCTGACCCCGTGCTGACCTCCGTGGCCCAGGCTGCCTACCTCGCCGCTGCCGTCCTGTTCATCCTCAGCCTCGCCGGACTCTCGAAGCAGGAGACCGCCCGGCGCGGCAACGTCGCGGGGATGGTGGGCATGGTCATCGCGCTCGCGGCGACCATCGCGCTCGCCCTGGAGGGGTCCGAGCGGCCCGTCGAGGTCACCGCGTCGCTGATCCTCGTCGTGCTCCTGATCGGCGCCACGGTCGGCACCTGGCAGGCGCGCCGCGTCGAGATGACGCAGATGCCCGAGCTCATCGCGATCCTGCACTCGTTCGTCGGGCTCGCCGCGGTGCTCGTCGGCTACAACTCGTTCCTCACGGAACCGTCCGACCCCGCACACCTGGTCGAGGTGTTCCTCGGCGTGCTCATCGGCGCCGTGACGTTCACCGGCTCGATCGTCGCGTACCTCAAGCTGTCGACGAAGATCAGCTCCGCGCCGATGGTGCTGCCCGGCCGCAACTGGCTGAACCTGGCGATGGTCGTGGCGTCGGGCGCGCTGCTGGTCTGGTTCCTCGGCACGGGGAGCGTGTGGCCGCTGCTGCTCATGACCGTGGTGGCGCTGGCCCTCGGCTGGCACCTGGTGGCCTCCATCGGCGGCGGCGACATGCCCGTCGTCGTCTCGATGCTCAACTCCTACTCCGGCTGGGCGGCCGCGGCGGCGGGCTTCATGCTCAGCAACGACCTCCTGATCGTCACCGGCGCGCTCGTCGGCTCGTCCGGTGCGATCCTCAGCTACCTCATGTGCACGGCGATGAACCGCTCGTTCGTCAGCGTCATCCTCGGCGGCTACGGGACCGGGGGCGGGACGGTCGTCGCGTCGGACGCCGAGGTCGGCGAGTACCACGAGATCAAGCCGCCCGAGGCCGCCGAGCTGCTCGCCGACGCCCGACGGGTGGTCATCACGCCGGGGTACGGGATGGCCGTCGCCAAGGCGCAGTACCCCGTCGCGGAGCTCGTCACCAAGCTGCGCGCCCGCGGCGTCGAGGTCCGGTTCGGGGTCCACCCGGTCGCGGGCCGGCTGCCCGGGCACATGAACGTCCTGCTCGCCGAGGCCAAGGTGCCGTACGACATCGTGCTCGAGATGGACGAGATCAACGGCGACCTCGCCGAGACCGACGTCGTCCTCGTCATCGGCGCCAACGACACCGTGAACCCGGCGGCGCTCGACGACCCGTCCTCGCCGATCGCGGGCATGCCCGTGCTCGAGGTGTGGAAGGCCGCGCGCGTCATCGTCTTCAAGCGGTCGATGGCCACCGGCTACGCGGGCGTGCAGAACCCGCTGTTCTTCCGGGACAACACCTCGATGCTGTTCGGGGACGCCAAGGACCAGGTCGAGCACATCATGCTGGCGCTCTGAGGAGGTCGAGCGCGTCCACGGGTCGAAGGGCCCTCCGCAGCTCTTCGTGGACGCCACTAGGGTGAGGTCGTAAACCCACCCGCTTCCAAAGGAGCACCCATGGCCAGCATCGAGGCCGTCGGCGCCCGCGAGATCCTCGACTCGCGCGGCAACCCCACTGTCGAGGTCGAGGTCGCACTCGACGACGGCACCATCGCCCGTGCTGCAGTTCCCTCCGGTGCCTCGACCGGCGCCTTCGAGGCCGTCGAGCGCCGTGACGGTGACTCCGCCCGCTACCTGGGCAAGGGCGTCGAGGAGGCCGTCAGCGCCGTCATCGACGAGATCGCCCCCGAGCTGATCGGCTTCGAGGCCACCGAGCAGCGCCTGATCGACGGTGCGCTCATCGACCTCGACGGCACCGCCAACAAGGGCAAGCTCGGCGCCAACGCGATCCTCGGCGTCTCGCTCGCCGTCGCCAAGGCCGCTGCCGACTCGGCCGACCTGCCGCTCTTCCGCTACCTCGGCGGCCCCAACGCGCACGTGCTCCCGGTCCCGATGATGAACATCCTCAACGGTGGGTCGCACGCCGACTCCAACGTCGACATCCAGGAGTTCATGGTCGCCCCCATCGGCGCGGCCACGTACCGCGAGGCGCTGCGCACCGGTGTCGAGGTCTACCACTCGCTCAAGTCCGTGCTGAAGAGCAAGGGCCTGTCGACCGGTCTCGGCGACGAGGGCGGCTTCGCCCCGAACCTGGGCAGCAACCGCGAGGCGCTCGACCTGATCCTGGTCGCCATCGAGAAGGCCGGCTTCACGCCCGGCGTCGACCTGGGCCTCGCGCTCGACGTCGCCGCCACCGAGTTCTTCAAGGACGGCGCCTACCAGTTCGAGGGTCGCGCGCACACCCCGCAGGAGATGATCACGTACTACGAGCAGCTGGTGCGCGACTACCCGCTGGTCTCCGTCGAGGACCCGCTGTCCGAGGACGAGTGGGAGTCCTGGTCGCAGCTGGTCTCCGAGGTCGGCGACCGCGTGCAGATCGTCGGCGACGACCTGTTCGTCACCAACCCCGAGCGCCTGCGCAAGGGCATCGAGCTCAAGTCGGCCAACTCGCTGCTGGTCAAGCTCAACCAGATCGGCACGCTGACGGAGACGTTCGACGCCGTCGAGCTGGCCCAGCGCAGCGGCTTCACGACGATGACCTCGCACCGCTCCGGCGAGACCGAGGACACCACGATCGCCGACCTGTCGGTGGCCACCAACGCCGGCCAGATCAAGACGGGTGCCCCCGCCCGTGGCGAGCGCATCAACAAGTACAACCAGCTGCTCCGCATCGAGGAGGAGCTGGACGACGCCGCGCGCTACGCCGGCCGCTCCGCCTTCCCTCGGTTCCAGGCCTGACACACCTCGAAGGCCGGTCGCCCGCTCGGGTGGCCGGCCTTCGGCGTGCGCGGGTCGGGCCGCGGCGGACGCTGCTGCTCGCCGTTCTCGACGCCGAACCTGTGAATGTCGGCCCCGGCGCGCCACGGCACCCGACATCCGGGCAGGTCGGGGCGGTCCGGGGCAGAATCGACGCCATGTCTGCCCCCCGACGCCCGGCGTCCCCGAGCGCCCCCGGCAGGCGCCCGGGGGCAGCGCGGACCGGGGCACCCACCCCCGCGGGCGGTGTCCCGCGCGGGAGCGCGAGCAGCCGTCCGTCGGCACCCCGCTCGGGGGCGACCCCTCGCGTCGGCCCCACCCCCTCGTCCTCACCCAAGCCGTCCTCGTCGCGGCCCGCCGCGACCCGGCCCGCCACCCGCGGGACGCCGACCCCGCCACGGGGCACCCCGCGCGCCGAGCGCGTGCAGGTCCGCGTGCCGCGGCTGTTCACCGTCCGCGCGATGGTGTTCTCCTGCGTGCTGCTGCTCGCCTTCGTGCTCGTCTACCCGACCCTGCACTCGTACCTGCAGCAGCGCGTCGAGGTCGACCAGCTGCGGGCCGAGGTCGAGGCGGCGCGCGAGCGCAACGACGACCTCGAGGCCGACCTCCTGCGGTGGGACGACGAGGCCTACGTCCGGGCCCAGGCGCGCGAGCGGCTCTCGTTCGTGATGCCGGGGGAGAAGGCGTTCCGCGTCATCGACCCGGAGACCGTCCCCGACACCCCGCCGGCCGCCGAGGGGCCCGCGTCCGTGCTGGACTCGGGGTCGACGCTGCCCTGGTACGCGACCGTGTGGGAGTCCGTCGCGGTCGCCGGCGTCACGCCCGTGCAGGAGGATGCCGCGACGCCGGGCGACAATGGGACGCCCGCACCGCCCGCCGGCGGCTGACCGGACCTCCCCGCACGAACGGATCCACCTGTGGCCCCCTCCTTCGACGCCGTGACCGACCAGGACCTCGAGGTGCTCGCCGAGCAGCTCGGCCGCCCGCCCCGCGGCGTCGTCGGCATCGCCGCCCGGTGCGTCTGCGGTCGCCCGCTCGTGGTCCGGACCGCCCCGCGTCTCGACGACGGGACGCCGTTCCCGACCACGTACTACCTCACCTGCCCGCCCGCGGTCGCCGCGGTGAGCACCCTCGAGGCCGGCGGGCTCATGAAGGAGCTCACGGCACGGCTCGCCGACGACGAGGAGCTGGCCGCCGCCTACCGCCGCGCCCACGACGCCTACCTCGCGGACCGCGAGGCGCTCGGGCACGTGGAGGAGATCGCGGGCATCTCGGCCGGGGGCATGCCCACCCGCGTGAAGTGCCTGCACGTGCTGGTCGGCCACGCCCTGGCGTCCGGCCCCGGCGTGAACCCGATCGGCGACGAGGCCCTGACCCTCCTCCGTGACGACTGGCGTCCGGACCGCTGCACCTGCTGACCCGCGCGCGGGGCCGTCACGCGCTCGGACGCCGCAGGTGACGGACGAGGAGCGGTGCGAGGATGGTGGCGTGACTCGTGTGGCTGCCATCGACTGCGGGACCAACTCCATCCGGCTGCTCGTCGCCGACGTCGATCCCGACGCCGGGACGCTCGTGGACCTCGACCGGCGGATGGAGGTCGTGCGCCTGGGCCAGGGGGTGGACCAGACCGGGCGGATCGCGCCCGAGGCCCTCGCACGGACCCTGGACGCCGCCCGCCGGTACAACGACATCTGCACCGAACTCGGCGTGGAGGCGATCCGGTTCGTCGCCACGTCGGCGTCCCGCGACGCGGAGAACCGGGCGGACTTCGTCGACGGCGTGCACGCCGCGCTGGGCGTCGAGCCGGAGGTCGTCGCCGGGCAGGAGGAGGCCGAGCTGTCGTTCCGCGGCGCCACCGGCGTGCTCGGCGCACAGCACCCCGGACCGTTCCTCGTGGTCGACCTCGGCGGTGGGTCGACGGAGCTGGTCCTCGGCACGACGACCCCCGAGGCGGCGTTCTCGATGGACGTCGGCTGCGTCCGGATGACCGAGCGGCACCTGCGCAGCGACCCGCCGACCGCCGCGGAGGTCGCCGCTGCGCACGCCGACGTCTCCGCCGCCCTGGACACCGCGTCGGCGGTCGTCCCGCTCGGCAAGACCGTGACGCTCGTCGGGCTCGCCGGCAGCGTCACCACCGTGACCGCCCACGCCCTCGGGCTGCCCGCGTACGACCCCGCGGTCATCGACGGGTCCGTCCTGCCGGTCGACGTCGTCCTCGCCGCGTGCGACGACCTCCTGGCACGCTCCCGCGAGGACCGCGCTGCCCTGGGGTTCATGCATCCCGGCCGCGTCGACGTCATCGGCGCCGGCGCGCTGGTCTGGGCGGACGTCATCCGCCGGGTGCGCGACGACGTCGCCGCCGCCGGAGGACAGCTGACCGAGGTAGTCACCTCGGAGCACGACATCCTCGACGGCATCGCCTGGAGCATCGCCACCCGCTGAACCGTCCCGGCCGCCTCGCGACGTCCGCACGTTCGAGCGTCCCGACGACCGGATCTGCGGACGTCCGGCGGGGGAGACCGGGACGTCCGCACGTTCGAGCGTCCTGACGACCGTTTCTGCGGACGTCCGGCGGGGGGACCGGGACGTCCGCAGGTTCGAGCGTCCTGACGACCGTTTCTGCGGACGTCCGGCGGGGTAGACCGGGACGTCCGCACGTCCGAGCGTCCTGGCGACTGCATGTGCGGACGTCGTGCCGGGCAGCCGGGAGTGCTCCTGCGGTCCGACACGCCTTGTGCGTTCTGGACGGTAGTGCGCAGTGTGTAATAGCGTCACGCCTGCGGGAACCGGAGGGGGTTCCCGCACCAGCGCGCCGGTCCCCGTGCCGTCGGTCGCCCGCGGGCAGCCGCCGGCCGGGGACGCGGGTGCGCACCCCGACCCGGAGGACCGATGGACACCACACAGCTGCTCAAGGGCGTGCTCGACCTGGCGGTGCTCGCCGTCGTCTCCGACGAGGACGGGTACGGGTACGACGTCGTGCGCCGGCTGCGCGCCGCGGGGATCGAGGAGGTCGGGGACGCGTCGGTCTACGGGACGCTGCGGCGCCTGTACTCGTCGGGAGCCCTGACGTCGTACGTGGTGCCCAGCGACGAGGGACCGCACCGCAAGTACTACGGGATCAACGCGCAGGGGCGGGCGATGCTCGAGGCGCAGCGCAAGGACTGGCAGGAGTTCGCAGGCACGATGGGCCGCCTGCTCAAGACGGAGGTCGTGCGATGAGCGTGCTGGACACCACGGACGTCCTGGACGTCGCGGGCTATGCGGCGGCCGTCCGGCGCAGCCTCGCCGACCTGGGGCCGGAGCAGGTCGACGACCTGACCGACGACCTCGAGGCGGACCTCGCGGAGGCGCTGGACGACGAGCGGCACGTCGCGCACGGCCGCGGGGTCCTGGAGCAGTTCGGACCGCCCGTGGAGTACGCAGCGGAGCTCCGCGCGGCTGCCGGGCTGGCGCCGGCGGCGGCACCGACGGGTCGGGTGCGGCTGTTCGGCGACCCGGTGGAGGACACCCGCCGGCTGGGTCGCTGGGCGCTGGGACGCCTGCGCGCGCAGGCGTGGTGGGCACCGGTCGAGGCGTTCCTCATCGCCCTCCGGCCCGCGTGGTGGCTGCTGCGCGGGTGGGTCGTCTACCAGCTGGTCGCGCTGGTGCTGGGCGTGTCGGGGTGGCTCCCGCGCAACCTCGCCGCGTTCCTGGTGCTCGTCGGCGCCGTGGTGCTCAGCGTGCAGTACGGGCGGGGCGAGTGGTTCCGGTCGCGACGGGTGACGTGGCTGGCCGTGACGGCGAACGTGGTCGCGGTCCTCGCCGTGCTGCCCCTGCTGGCCGGGGCGCACGACCGGGTGGCCGCGAGCGAGTCGGTCTACGCGGACTACACGGCGGGCCGGCTCAGCGGCGGCGGGGGTACCCAGACGATCATCCAGGACAAGGCGGTCGACGGGGTCGTCGTCGACGGCATGCAGGTGAGCAACCTGTTCGTGTACGACGCGGAGGGCAACCCGTTGTCGGACGTCCAGGTCTACGACGACCGCGGCCGCCCGGTGCGCACGACGTTCGACAACGGTTTCGACCAGTACTGGTTCCCCGAGGCCACGGAGCCGTGGTCGTTCGTGAGCCGGGTCGACTCGGACGGCCGCGCGCGCTGGAACGTCTACCCGCTGCAGGGCGCGCCGACGTCGGAGTTCACCTACGACGACGACGGCCTGCAGGTGCTCCCCGCGGGCTCCAGCGCGACGACACCCCCGTGGCCGTTCGCCAAGGCGCCCGCGCTCGACGCCGCTCCCGAGGCGACGATCGGCGCGGAGGGTCCTGCGCCCACGCCGACCAGCACGCCCTGACGCCCGTCGGCGGCACCCGCCCGGAAACGGGTGCCGCCGACGCCTGTGGGCTGGGACCATGGCGAATGGGAACGCTCCCAACGCGCTCGACGAGGAGAGTCATGACCGTCCCTGACCCGATGCTGCACCGGCGCACCGTCCTGCAGCTCGGCGGCGGGGTGGCGGCAGCCGGGGTGCTCGCCGCCTGCACGCCCGGCGGACCGGCCTCCTCGTCGCCGACCGCGACGGTCCCGGCCGGCTGGCAGCCGCCCGCCGCGCCCATGGCGTTCCCCGCGGGCTTCGTGTGGGGCGCCGCGACGTCGGCGTTCCAGGTCGAGGGCTCCACCACCGCGGACGGCCGGGGGCCGTCGATCTGGGACACCTTCGCGGCCACCCCCGGCCGCATCCACGACGGGTCGACGGGTGACCCGGCCGCCGACCACTACCGGCTGTGGGAGTCGGACCTCGACCTGATCGCGGACCTCGGCCTGGCGGCCTACCGGTTCTCGGTGGCGTGGTCCCGGATCCAGCCCACGGGCTCCGGCGACGTCAACCAGGCGGGGGTCGACTTCTACCGGCGCCTGGTGGACGGCCTGCTGGCCCGGGGCATCCACCCCGCGATCACGCTGTACCACTGGGACCTCCCGCAGGCCCTGCAGGACGCCGGCGGCTGGGCGGTGCGCGAGACGGCGGACCGGTTCGGCGAGTACGCGGCGGTGATGTTCGACGCGCTGCGGGACGTCGACGCCACGTGGCTGACCATCAACGAGCCCAAGACGACCGCGTACGTCGGCCACCGGTGGGGCGGGCACGCACCGGGGATCGCCGACGAGGACCAGGCCGCGGCCGCGGTCCACCACCAGCTGCTGGCGCACGGTCGTGCGGTCGAGGCGTTCCGGGCGAGCGGCGCCGCGGGCGGCATCGGCATCGCGCTGAACCTGCTGCCCGTCTACCCGACCAGCCCCGACGCGGCCGCGGCGACCGTCCGCACCGACGCCGTCGAGAACCGGATGTTCCTGGACCCCGTCCTGCTCGGGCGGTACCCGTCGGACGCGCTGGGCAGGGAGCCGGGGCAGCTGCCGGCGGACACCGGCGCCTTCCAGGACCTCGTCCTGGACGGGGACCTCGACGTCATCAGCGCGCCCCTCGACGTCCTGGCCGTGCAGTACTACGGGGTCGCGGGGGTCGACGACGCGGGGAACCAGGTCGGTCTCTACCCGACGTCGGCGGCGACGTGGCAGCAGGTGCACCCGGAGGGTCTGTTCGACCTGCTGATCGACCTGCTCATCGACTACCCGGACGCACCCCCGCTCGTCATCACGGAGAACGGCATCCCGGACCGGACGCCCGAGGGCACGACGGACGACCAGGAGCGGCTGGAGTTCCTGCGCGCGCACCTGCAGCAGGCCGCCCGCGCGATCGAGGACGGGGTCGACCTGGTCAGCTACTACGCGTGGTCGCTGCTGGACAACTTCGAGTGGGCCGAGGGGATGAGCCAGCGCTGGGGCCTCGTCCACGTGGACTACGAGACCCAGGAACGGACCCCCAAGGCGAGCATGGAGTGGTACTCGACGGTGGTCCGCGCGAACGCGGTGCCGCCCTCCTGAGTTCCCGGTGTGCGCATTATCACCGCCTTCCGGCCGCCTCCCGGAGCGCGGCGGTATGCCCACGCCGCTACCGTTGAGGTATGCCTACCCCCGTCTCCGATGTCGCCACCACGTCGACCAGCACAGCTGCGGCGGCCCGTCCGGGCAAGCCGCGCAAGGTGCCCCGTGTCGTGATCCTCGGCGGCGGCACCGTCGGTCTGTACACGGCGCGTCGGCTGCGCAAGCGGCTGGGCAAGCGGGAGGCGGCCATCGTCGTCGTCGACCCCCGCCCGTACATGACGTACGCGCCCTTCCTCCCCGAGGCCGCGGCCGGGTCGATCGACCCGCGCAACGTCGTCGCCCCCCACCGCCGCGCGCTCAAGGGCATCGACGTGCTGCAGGGCAAGGTCAGCGAGATCAACCACGCGGGCCGCACGGTGCAGATCACCCCGGAGGAGGGTGACCCGTACTGGATCACCTACGACCACCTGGTGGTCGGCCTGGGCTCGGTCGCCCGCACGCTGCCCATCCCGGGTCTGGCGGAGCAGGGCATCGGCTTCAAGAACGTCGAAGAGGCCATCGCGGTCCGTAACCACGTCCTCAACCGGATCGACGTCGCGGCCAGCACGTGGGACCCGGACCTGCGCAAGCGCATGCTCACGTTCGTCTTCGTCGGTGGTGGGTTCGCCGGGATCGAGGCCCTCGCCGAGGTCGAGGACATGGCGCGCGCCGCGGTGAAGTACTACAAGGCGATCGAGCAGGAGGAGCTGCGCTTCGTCCTGGTCGAGGGGTCGCCCCGCATCCTGCCCGAGGTCAGCGAGGAGCTCGGCGGGTACACGCTCGAGCAGCTGCGCAAGCGGCAGATCGAGATCCACCTCTCGACGTTCCTGAACAGCTGTGTCGACGGGCACGTCGTGCTGTCCAACAAGATGGAGTTCGACGCCGAGACGCTCATCTGGACCGCGGGCGTGAAGGCGAACCCCGTCCTGCAGAACTCGGACCTGCCGCTGGACAAGATGGGCCGGGTCACGTGCAACGCGGCCCTGCAGGTGGTCGACGCGGACGGCGCGGTCGTGGCCGACGCCTACGCCGCCGGCGACTGCGCGGCCGTCCCGGACCTGTACAACCCCGGCCAGTTCTGCCCCCCGAACGCCCAGCACGCGCTGCGCGAGGGCAACCACCTGGGCGACAACCTGTCGCGGGTCCTGCGCTCGGCCGAGGTGACCGACTACAAGCACAAGAACATCGGCGCCGTCGCGTCTCTCGGCATGTACAAGGGCGTCGCCCAGATGTTCGGCAAGGTCAAGGTCCGCGGCTTCCTGGCGTGGGTCCTGCACCGCTCGTACCACGTGGCCGCCATGCCCACCTGGAACCGCAAGATCCGCATCGCCGCAGGCTGGACCGGTGCGCTGCTGCTGCGCCGCGAGGTCGTCGCGCTCGGCACCCTGCACGACCCCCGCGCCGAGTTCCGGGCCGCGTCCGTGCCCGCCAAGCCGCGCGCCGTCGAGCCCGGTGAGGGTGACAAGGCGCTGCCGCCCCAGAAGGCCGAGCCCGGGTCGCCGGCGGCGAAGTCCTCAGCCAAGACCGCCTGACCAGCCTCGACGCGAGCCCTCGACCCCGTGCGGGTCGGGGGCTCGCGTGCTGTGGCTGGCAGGATGGCGGGCAGCCCCCGTAGCCCAACTGGCAGAGGCAGCCGGCTTAAACCCGGCACAGTCCGGGTTCGAACCCCGGCGGGGGCACGTCCGTCCGCCGGTGGCGTCAGACGACGCAGAACTCGTTGCCCTCGGGGTCGGCCATCACCAGGTGGTCGAGGCCGTCAGGCCCACCGTGCTCGGCCAGCACGGTCGCGCCCGCCGCCGTCAGCCGCTCGACCGCGGCGCCGATCAGCGCCTCCCGCTCCGGCTGCGGCACGGACCGACCGCCCGACACGCGCAGGTCGAGGTGCACGCGGTTCTTGGCCACCTTGCCCTCGGGCACCCGGAGGAACGACAGGGTCGGCAGCACGCCGTCGGGGTCTGCGAGGTAGGCGCCGGAGTCGAGCTCGTCGTCAGGGACCTCGTGGTGGCGCGCCCACGCCTCCCAGGTCGGGAACCCGTCGGGCGGGGGCGGCTCGACGTAGCCCAGGGCCGGACCCCAGAACCGGGCCATGACCGCCGGGCTGGCGCAGTCGAACGTCACGCTCCACATGGGTCAGTCCAGTCCTTCCGCCGCCTCGGACTCCTCGATGGTGGCGAGCCAGTCGCGCTTGGTGGCCCGCCAGCCCTCGTCGTCCGCGCCGAGCCGCCAGTAGCCGGAGACCGAGAGCTGCTCGCGGGTGATGCCGCGGTCGACGCGGACGTGCCGACGCAGCTCGCGCACCACCCCGGCCTCGCCGTGCACGAACACACTAACGGGCGCGGGCAGGTCGGGGAGGGCCGTGACGGTGTCGACGAGCGCGAGGCCGGCGACCGAGAAGCCCTGGTGCACCCAGACGACGTGCATGCCGGCGGGGGAGGCCAGCGGGATCTCGTCCTCGGGGCCGTGCACCTCGACGACGGCGTGCCCGACCGCGTCGGCGGGGAGCCGCTCGAGAGCGACCGCGATGGCGGGCAGCGCGCTGGCGTCCCCGGCGAACAGGTACGACGCCGCGCCGGGGTCCGGCGACCACGCCCCACCCGGGCCGACGAGGAGGACCTCGTCCCCGGGCTGCGCGGACGCCGACCAGGGCCCCGCGATGCCCTCGTCGCCGTGCACGACGAAGTCGAGCGTGAGCTCGTGCGCGGCCGGGTCCCAGGCGCGGACCGTGTACGAGCGCTGCCGGGGCTGCTGCTCGGGCGGGAGTGCCGCGCGCACCGCGTCCAGGTCGAGCCGGCCGTCCTCGCGCAGGGGCCGGGCGGTGCCCGGCGGGAGGAAGACGACCTTGACGTAGGAGTCGGCGTGGGGCGACGGCTGGAAGGCGGCCAGGCCCGCTCCGCCGACGACGACGCGGACCATGGTCGCGGCGATGCGTTCGGTCCGGACGACCTCCCCGACGAGCGGTGCGGGGCGGGGGCGGGCCGGTGCGTCGGTCATCGAGGTCCTTCGTCGGGGTGAACGTCTCCTGCGGCGGCCCACGCTAGCCGCTGTCCGTGTGCCGCGGGCGTCGAGGGTGTGCCGGGGGAGGTGCTCGGCCAGGCCGTCCGACCTGTGACGCACGACGCGCTCCGGACCGGGAACGACCTCGCCCCGGAGCACGTTCTCGCACCTGGACGCGGTTCCGCGTCACCTGTTGCACAAGTACGCGGACCCCGCCGGAGGATCCATGTCCCGCCTTGCCCGCCTCTCGCTGGCCAACCGCTCGGTCGTCGCGCTGCTGACGATCGCCATCGCCGTCTTCGGCTGGATCAGCCTCGGGTCGCTCAAGCAGGAGCTCATCCCTTCGCTGCAGATCCCGACCGCGGTCGTCGTCGCGGTGGACCCGGGCTCGTCGCCGCAGCTGGTCGAGCAGCAGGTCACCGTGCCCGTCGAGCAGGCCGTTCGCGCCGTCGACGGGGTGGAGAAGGTCACGTCGACGTCCTCGACCGGCCTGTCGACGACGACCGTCGAGCTGACCTACGGCGGCGACCTCGACGCCTCCGCCCAGTCGCTGCAGCAGGCCGTCGACCGGGTGCGCACGGCGCTGCCCGACGGCGTGGAGCCCACCGTGTTCACGGGCTCGCTCGACGACTTCCCCGTGGTGCAGCTGGCGATCTCAGGCGGGACCGGCACCGACGACGCCGAGCTGGCCGCCCTCGTGCAGGACACGGTCGTGCCGCGCTTCGAGCAGATCGACGGGGTGCGCGACGTGACGGTGACCGGCGTCGCCGACGACGCGGTGACCGTGACGCTCGACCTGCCCGCGCTCGCCGGCGTCGGCCTGACGCCCGCCGGCGTCGCGACGATCCTGCAGGACAACGGCGTCGTGCTGCCCACGGGGACGGTCGACGATGGCGACACCACGCTGTCCGTGCAGGTGGGCAGCGAGCTGGCCTCCGTCGAGGACCTCGAGTCGCTGCCGCTGGTCGGCGCCGACCCGGCCGTGACGCTCGGCGACGTCGCGGAGGTCGCCGTCGCGCCTGTCCCCGCGACGTCCTACTCGCGCCTCGACGGCGAGCCGGCGCTCGCCGTGGCGCTGACCAAGACCCCGGACGGCAACACCGTCGAGGTCTCGCACGGCGCGCAGGACGCCGTCGACGAGCTCGAGGCCCAGCTGGGCGACGACGTGCAGGTGGCGGTCGTGTTCGACCAGGCGCCGTTCATCGAGGAGTCCATCCATGGCCTGGCCACCGAGGGTGCGCTCGGCCTGGTCTTCGCGGTGCTCGTGATCCTGCTGTTCCTGGGCTCGGTCCGCTCGACGCTGGTCTCCGCCATCTCGATCCCGCTGTCGCTGCTGGTCACGTTCGTCGGGCTCAACGTCGGCGGCTACTCCCTCAACATCCTCACGCTCGGTGCGCTGACCATCGCGATCGGGCGGGTGGTCGACGACTCCATCGTGGTCATCGAGAACATCAAGCGGCACCTGTCGTACGGCGAGGCCAAGAGCACCGCCATCCTCACGGCGGTGCGCGAGGTCGCCGGGGCGATCACCGCGTCGACCGTCACCACGGTCGCGGTGTTCCTGCCGATCGCGCTGGTCGGCGGCATGGTCGGCGAGCTGTTCCGCCCGTTCGCCGTCACCGTCGCCATCGCGATGACCGCGTCGCTGTTCGTCGCGCTGACGATCGTGCCGGTCCTCGCGTACTGGTTCATCAAGGTGACGCCGGGTGCCGACGAGGCCGACGACGCCGCCCCTGCGCGCGACGCGGCCGAGGAGCGCGAGCGCAACGGGTTCCTGCAGCGCGGCTACCTGGCCACCCTGCGCCCGGCGCTGCGCCACCCCGTGATCACCCTGGGCGCCGCCTTCCTCATCTTCGCGGGCACGCTCGCGCTGGTCCCGCGCCTGGAGACGAACTTCCTCGGCGACTCCGGCCAGGACACCCTGACGGTCACGCAGACGTTCGCGCCGGGGACGTCGCTGCAGGCGCAGGACGCGTCCGCCCAGGTGGTCGAGCAGGCTCTCGGTGGCGTCGACGGCGTGACCACCGTGCAGACCACGGTCGGCTCGTCCGGCGGGGCCGAGGCCGCGTTCACCGGGGGCTCCGGCACCCCGCGGGCCACGTTCGCGCTCACGCTCGACGGTGACGCGGACGCCGAGCGGGTCCAGGAGGACGTGCGGGACGCGACGGCCGACCTGGGGACCGACGGCGACGTGACCGTCGCCGGTGGCGGTGCGGCGTTCGGCAGCTCGACGGTCGACGTGGTCGTCCGGTCGGACGACCCCGTGCAGCTGGAGGAGCTCGCCGGGGAGGTGCAGACGGTGGTCGAGGGTGTCGACGGCACCTCCGACGTCACCAACAACCTCGCCGCCGCCCAACCCACCGTGCAGGTCGTGGTGGACCGTGCGGCCGCCGCGGAGGTGGGGCTCACCGAGACGCAGGTGGCCGGCACGGTCGCCGCGGTGATGAGCCCGCGCCCGATCGGGACGGTCGACCTGGGCGAGGGGCCGCTGGACGTGACGGTCGTGGCGACCGCGGGCCCGTCGACGCTCGACGAGCTGCGTGCGGTCGTGCTGCCCACGGCCACGGGCCTCGTGCCGCTGACGCAGGTGGCCAGCATCGACGAGGTCGACGTGCCCACCTCGGTGACGCGCGTCGACGGCGAGCGGTCGGCGACGATCTCCGCGACGCCGACGGGCCAGGACCTGGGCGCGCTCACCACCGCGCTCCAGGCGGAGCTGGACGACCTCGACGTCCCGGCCGGTGCCGGCGTCGCGATCGGCGGTGTGGCCACCGACCAGCAGGACGCGTTCGCGGACCTCGGCCTCGCGCTGCTCGTCGCCGTCGCGATCGTCTACCTGGTGATGGTGGCGACGTTCCGGTCGCTGCTCCAGCCGGTGATCCTGCTGGTCTCGGTGCCGTTCGCCGCGACGGGCGCGCTCTTGGCGCTGCTGCTCACCGGCACCCCGCTGGGCGTCCCGGCGCTGATCGGCGTGCTCATGCTCGTCGGCATCGTGGTCACCAACGCCATCGTGCTCATCGACCTGGTCAACCAGTACCGCCGGGCGGGCAGGCCGCTGGCCGAGGCCGTGACCGAGGGTGCTCGCAAGCGCCTGCGGCCGATCCTGATGACTGCTCTCGCGACGATCTTCGCGCTCCTGCCGATGGCGTTCGGGCTCACCGGCGGGGGCGTCTTCATCTCCAAGCCGCTCGCCATCGTCGTCATCGGCGGGCTGGTCAGCTCGACGCTGCTCACCCTGGTGCTGGTGCCCGTGCTCTACACGCTGGCCGAGAAGGCCAAGGCTCGCGGCCGGACGGTCTGAGCGCGACGAAGGGGGCGGTCCGGATCCGGACCGCCCCCTTCGCTGTGTCTCAGGTCAGGCGTCGCGCTTCTTCAGGAGCACGGCCGCCACACCCAGGACCACGACGATCCACAGGACCAGCACCCCGTAGCCCTGCCAGGCGGTCAGGTCCACGCCGACGTCGCTGAACGAGGCGGACGCCTCGAGCTGCTCGGTCGTCTGGGTGAACTGCTGGCCCGCCACGCCCGGGAGGAACGGGTTGGCCAGCTGTAGCGGCTTCCACGGGATGGAACCGAACAGGATCGGTGCCACGAGCAGGAGCCCGAGGACCGTGGCCAGCGCCGCCGCCGAGTGCCGCAGGAGCGCACCCAGCGCGAACGAGAACAGCGCGATGGTCGCAAGGTACACCGCGGTGCCGACGAGCGGGCGGATCATCTCCGGGTCCGTCACGTCGATCGAGAAGTCCTTGCTGTCGAAGAACAGCCACTGCAGCGCCACGGCGAGCGCCACCGCGACCAGCGAGACGGCGAAGACCGAGACGACGAGCACGATCGCCTTGGACCAGAGCATCGGCAGACGCTTGGGCACGGCGGTCAGGCTGGACCGGATCATGCCGGTGCTGTACTCGCTGGTGATCGTCAGCGCACCCAGCACCGCGAGGGCCAGCTGGGCCAGCGTGACGGCGATGCTCAACGGGTCCAGCGGGTTGCCGGCGGTGCCCGCGGGCGGTCCACCGTCCTCCGGGCTGGGCACGTTGACGAAGGCCAGGCTGATCAGGACGACCAGGCCGACGGTCGCGATCAGGAAGATCGACAGGGTCCACGTCGTGGACCGGACCGACCAGAACTTGATCCACTCACCGCGCAGCAGGTGGCCGAAGCCCAGCTTGTAGTCCGTCGACGGGGTGGCGTGGCGGTGCGTCTCGGTGGCGACGGCGGCGCTCATCGGGCGTCCTCTCCGGTGGTCACGGCGGGTGCTGCGACGTGGCTGCCCGCGTGGGGCTGGCCGGGGATCTCCGCCGAGTGGTACTCGACGGCCTCGGACGTCAGCGACATGTAGGCGTCCTCGAGGGAACCCTGCAGCGGGGTGAGCTCGTGCAGGACGATGCTGGACCGCGCGGCGATCTCGCCGATCTCGACCGCGGTGGCGCCGTGCACCTCGAGCAGCCCGTCCTGGGCCGGCGTCACCGTCACGGCGGGGCCCGCCAGGCGCGCCGCCAGGTCGGACGCCTGCGGCGACCGCACGCGCACGGTGGCGCGCGTGGCGTCCGAGATCACGGAGTCGACAGGGCCGTCGGCGATGATCTTGCCGCGGCCGATGACGATGAGGTGGTCCGCAGTCACGGCCATCTCGCTCATGAGGTGCGAGGACAGGAAGACCGTGCGGCCCTCGGACGCGGCCAGGTACTTGACCAGGTTGCGCACCCAGAGGACGCCCTCGGGGTCCAGGCCGTTGACGGGCTCGTCGAGGATCAGGGTCTGCGGGTCGCCGACGAGGGCGGCCGCGATGCCGAGGCGCTGCCCCATGCCGAGCGAGAAGCCCCCGACCCGCCGCTTGGCGACGGTGTCCAGGCCGGTCATCGAGATGACCTCGTTGACCCGCTTGTCCCCGATGCCGTGCGTCGCGGCGATGGCGCGCAGGTGGTTGCGGGCGGTGCGGCCCGTGTGGACCGCCTTGGCCTCGAGCAGCGCGCCGACCTGCGTGAGCGGCGAGCGGTGCTCGGCGTAGGGACGGCCGTTGACGGTGACGGTGCCGTGCGTGGGCCGGTCGAGGCCCATGATCATCCGCATCGTGGTGGACTTGCCGGCACCGTTGGGGCCCAGGAAGCCGGTGACCCGGCCGGGCTGCACCGTGAACGAGATGCCGTCCACCGCGGTCTTGGTGCCGTATCTCTTCGTGAGGTCGTGGGCCTCGATCATCACTTGTCCTCGTCAGTCGGGAACGGATGGTGAATGGAACTGCGTCGACCCTAGGGGTGCCCGGCAAGCCCATACATCGGACCAAGGGGGGATCCGCCCCCACCGAATGGCCGAGGCACACAAGACCTGGGAACGAACACGCCCCCGTCGACGTTCGTTACGCTGACAGCCTTGTCTGACAGCGCCCGATCCGTCCAGGAGGACGCCATGGCCAATCCGATCTTCAACAACAGTCCGGTCTTCCAGGACCCCGTCCAGCGCAAGGGCCAGAAGTCGCCCGCGTCGACGGTCTCCTACGGCACCGCCGGCGCCCAGGTGGCCGACGCCGCCACGCTCGACCAGATGTACGCCGCCCCCGCCGCGACCACGCGCGAGACGGGTCGGCTGACGTACGACGACGTCATCATGAAGACCGCCGGCCTGCTGGCCGTGCTGGTCGTCACCGGTGCAGCCACCTGGGTGCTCGCGCCCGGCCTGTGGATCTTCGGCGCGATCGTCGGCCTCGTCCTCGGCCTGGTCAACGCGTTCAAGAAGGAGCCCAGCCCGCCGCTGATCCTGCTCTACGCCGCGGCGCAGGGTGTCTTCCTCGGTGGCATCAGCCAGTTCTACGAGTCGTTCTACAACGGCATCGTCGGTCAGGCCGTGCTCGCCACGCTCTCGGTGTTCGCCGTCTCGCTGTTCCTCTTCAAGTCCGGCAAGGTCCGCGTCACGCCGAAGTTCCAGCGGACGCTGCTGATCGCGATGGTCGGCTACCTGGTCTTCTCGCTCATCAACCTCGGTCTCATGCTGTTCGGGGTCGGCGGCGGCGAGTACGGCCCGCTGCGCTCCGGGTGGATCGGTGTCGCCGTCGGCCTGATCGCGGTCGTGCTCGCAGCAGCGATGCTCATCGTCGACTTCGACTCCATCAAGCGCGGTGTCGAGGCCGGTGTCCCGGCCAAGCTGGCGTGGACGGCCGCCTTCGGCCTCGTCGTGACGCTGGTCTGGCTCTACCTGGAGCTGCTGCGGATCTTCGCGATCCTGCGTGGCGACTGACCCAGCCTGACTGCCTGACGTCGGCCCGGGTGCGATGATCGATCGCACCCGGGCCGACGTGCGTCCGGCCGCACCGAACGTGACCCACCACCCCTGGGAGCAGCTGCAGTGAAGTACGCGAAGCACATCTCTGAGCTCGTCGGCGGCACCCCGCTCGTCCAGCTCACGTCCGTGACGGCCGGCCTGACGGCGACGATCCTCGCCAAGGTCGAGTACATGAACCCCGGCGGCTCCGTGAAGGACCGCATCGCGCTGAAGATGATCGAGGCGGCCGAGGCGAGCGGCGAGCTCCTGCCCGGCGGCACGATCGTCGAGCCGACCAGCGGGAACACCGGCGTGGGGCTGGCGCTCGTGGCCCAGCGCAAGGGCTACCGCTGCGTGTTCGTCTGCCCCGACAAGGTCAGCCAGGACAAGCGCGACGTGCTGCGGGCGTACGGAGCGGAGGTCGTCGTGACCCCCACCGCGGTCGCCCCGGACCACCCGAACTCGTACTACTCGGTCTCCGACCGCCTCGCGAAGGAGATCCCCGGCGGCTGGAAGCCGAACCAGTACGCCAACGTCAACGGCCCGGCCAGCCACTACGAGACGACAGGTCCGGAGATCTGGGCGGACACCGAGGGCCGCGTGACGCACCTGGTCACGGGCGTCGGCACGGGCGGCACGATCACCGGCACCGGGCGCTACCTGCACGACGTCTCCGACGGGCGGGTGGTCGTCATCGGCGCCGACCCCGCCGGCTCGGTGTACTCCGGCGGCGACGGGCGGCCGTACCTGGTCGAGGGCGTCGGCGAGGACTTCTGGCCCACCGCCTACGACCCCACGGTGCCCGACGAGATCATCGCGGTCTCCGACGCCGACTCGTTCGCGATGACGCGACGGCTCGCGCGCGAGGAGGGCCTGCTGGTCGGCGGCTCGTGCGGCATGGCCGTCGAGGCGACGCTGCGGTACGCGCGCCGGCTGCAGGACGAGGACCCGGCGGCTGCCGAGGCGGCCGTGATCGTGGTGATCCTGCCCGACAGCGGGCGCGGGTACCTTTCCAAGATCTTCAACGACAAGTGGATGCGGTCGTACGGGTTCCTGGCGGCCGACGAGGGCGCGACGGTCGCCGACGTGCTGCGCACCAAGACCGGCACGCTGCCCGACCTGGTGCACACGCACCCGAACGAGACCGTCCGTGACGCCATCGAGATCCTGCACGAGTACGGCGTCTCGCAGATGCCCGTCGTCGGTGCGGAGCCGCCGGTGAAGATCGGCGAGGTGGCCGGTGCGGTGAGCGAGCGCGAGCTGCTCGACGCGGTGTTCTCGGGCGAGGCAGAGCTGTCCGACCGGGTGGACCGGCACATGGCCGCGGCGCTGCCGCTGATCGGCTCGGGGGAGAGCGTGGAGTCGGCACGGTCGGCGCTGCAGAAGGCGGACGCGCTCATGGTGGTCGACGACGGGTCGCCCGTCGGCGTGCTCACCCGGCATGATCTGCTGGGATTCCTCGCCCGCTGATTCGGCTGCCAAGGAGCACGATGGCCCTGTTCGACCTTCCCCTGCCCGAGCTCGAGCGCTACCTGCCCGACCTGCACGAGCCGGCGGACTTCGACGAGTTCTGGGCGACGACGCTCGCCGAGGCGCGCACGTTCGACCTCGGCCTGACCGTGACCCCGGTCGACTCCGTGCTCACGGTCATCGACGCGTTCGACGTGACGTTCGCCGGGTTCGGCGGGCACCCGATCAAGGCCTGGCTGACGAGGCCCGCGGGCGCGACGGGTGACCTGCCCGCGGTGGTCGAGCTCATCGGGTACGGGGGCGGGCGCGGGTTCGCGCACGAGCGGCTCGCCTGGGCCGCCGCCGGGTACGCGCACCTGGTGATGGACACGCGCGGGCAGGGCTCCACCTGGGGCGCCGGCGGGCACACGCCCGACCCCGCCGGCTCCGGTCCCGCGTCGCCGGGCGTGATGACGCGCGGCGTCCTCGACCCGCACGAGCACTACTACCGGCGGCTCATCACCGACGCGGTCCGCGCGGTCGACGCCGCGCGTGCGTTGCCCGGCGTCGACGCCGCGCGCGTGACCGTGGCCGGGATCAGCCAGGGCGGCGGGCTGGCGCTGGCGGTCGGTGGGCTGGTGGACGGGCTCGCCGCGGTCATGCCCGACGTGCCGTTCCTGTGCCACTACCCGCGCGCGCTGGGCATCACCGACGCGTTCCCGTACGGCGAGCTCGTGCAGTATCTGGCGGTGCACCGCGACCAGGAGGCGACCGTCCTGCGCACCATGTCGTATCTGGACGGCGTGCACTTCGCGCGACGGGCGTCGGCGCCGGCGCTGTTCTCGGTCGCGCTGCGGGACCAGACGTGCCCGCCGTCGACCGTGTTCGCGGCGTACAACCACTACGCGGGGCTCTCGGGATCGCGACCCGCCACCGACATCGAGGTCTACGCGTTCAACCAGCACGAGGGCGGGCAGGCGCACCAGCTCGACCGGCAGCTGCGCTGGCTGCGGTCGCTGCTCGCGTCCCCGTCGCGGGCCGCGCTCGTCTCAGGCGGCCAGTCCTAGCCGGAACCACTGCGGTGCGGTCCTCGACATGGGCCAGCCCAGACCGGCGGTGCTGGCCGGCTCGGCCGCGAGCAGGTCCCAGCGTGCGAACGCCGACTGGATCTCCGCCCGGGTCACGCCGCCGACGACGGAGCGCAGTCGGCTCGCACCGAACTCGAGCATCAGCAGCGTCGCGCCCGGGTTCGCCAAGGCGGTGACCCCGCGGCCCATCGCCGTCCGCTCGGCGAGGTCCAGGTGCTGGAGGCAGCCGACGTCCAGGAAGAAGTCGAACGTGCCCAGGTCGGCCGGCAGCGCCGTCACGTCGGCCACCAGGAACCGTGCGCCGGACGACCCGTGGGCGCCCGACACGGCGATGGCGTGCACCGCGGTGTCGACGCCGACGGCGTCCCAGCCCCTGCGGGCGAGCTCGTGGGTCTGCCGGCCGCGACCGCACCCCAGGTCGAGGGCCCGGCCCGGCGGGTGCGGGCGGTCGACCTCCTCCCGGTCCAGCAGCGCGCAGACCGTCGCCTCGGCCATCCGCCCGTAGTGCTCCCACGGCGCGAACCCGATGCGGTAGGCCAGGCCGTACCCCGTGCGGACACCCTTCATCGCCCGACACCTCCGGTCCCATCCCAGCACCGGACGGCTCCGGTGCACAGACCTAGCGGACGCTCAGGCGCTCCAGGCCGCCGACCAGGCCCGTGACGAGGAAGTCGAAGCTGGTGTCGACGTCGTCGGGCATGCCGAAGCCGCCGTCGAGCTCGAGGACGACGAACCCGTGCACCGCGGCGCGGACGGCGCGCACGGCGTCGATCCGGCGGTCGTCCGGGATGCCGAGCGCGGCGACGGCGTCGGCGATCCTGTCCACCACCCGGACGCTGGCCTCACGGACGGCGTGCGCGTCCGGGTCGTGCACCCAGGCCGCCCCCTGGACCGCCTGGTAGCGCCCGGGGCTGCGGCGGGCGACGTCCCGGATGGCCCGTGCCATGGCCGGGACCAGGTCCGCGCCCGAGTGGTCCGCGCGGACGGACCGGAGCGCGGCGTCGTACTCCTCGATGCAGACCAGCGCGACCTCGCGGCGCAGCGCGGGGAGCCCGGCGACGTGCTTGTAGAGGCTGGGGACCGCGACGCCGGCCCTGGCCGCGACGGCGGCAAGGGTCAGGTCCGAGAACCCGGTCGAGCCGCCGTCGTCGACGACCGCGAGGGCCAGGTCGACCACGGTCGCCCGGTCGAGCCCGGCCCTAGGCACGCGCGCTCGCGGGCACCTGGAGCCGACCGTCAGCGTCGCGGGGGAGGTCCGCGAGGAAGGCGAGCGTGCGGGGGACGACGACCTCGGGCGCCTGGTGCTGGGGGTAGTGGGCGACGTCCGGGATGAGGATGACGTCGGCGTCGATCGCGCCGCGCAGCCACTCGGCCTCCGCTGCGGGGTCCGCGAAGTCGGGGTCGATCGCGCCGACGAAGGCGATGGCGGGAGTCGTGATCTCCGGGACGCGGGCCTCGACCGGTGCGTGTGTCAGCTGGGCCGTCAGGTGCCGGAAGGAGCGCAGGTGGGCGGGGTCCTTCATCGCCGCCCGCAGGTCCGCGACGTGCTCGTCCAGCCACGGCGCCTTGGTGCCGCGGTTGAGGGTCCCGCGGTAGTACGAGGCCCACGCCGCGGCGCCCCACGGTCGGGCGAACAGCGCGCGCATCAGGCCGTGCGCGGCGGCGGTGACGACGGCCGGCATCGTGCGATCCCGCAGGAACGGGCCGGTCAGGACGAGGCCCGCGACGAGGTCGGGTCGCTCGGCGGCTGCCCACGCGGCGGCGCCGGCCCCCATCGAGTTGCCCACGAGGACCGCCGGTCCGCCCAGGTGCTCGACGAGCGCGAGGGCGTCCTGGCCCGTCACGACGTCGCCGTGCGTGGCGAAGGTGGTGTCGGAGTCGCCGTGACCACGCAGGTCCAGGGCGGCCACGCGGTGGCCGGCCGCGACGAGCGGGCCGGTCAGCTCGCGCCACGTGCTGCGCAGGTCCCCCATGCCGGGGATCAGGACGACGAGCGGGCCGGCGGCAGGACCGTCGAGCGAGTAGGCGATGCGACCTTCGGGGCGGCTCAGGTGCTGTGTCATGACGCAAAGCTAATGCTATTAGCCAACGACGTCAACCCTCGGTTCGGCGGCTGTCGGTCGAGGTTGGCAAGATGGTGCGCGCACTGTCATCCACCGAAGGAGTACGTCATGTCCGCAGCGCTGCCCGAGGTCTCGGGTTCTTTCGGCCAGAAGCCGACGCTGACCTTCCCGGACGCCCCGGCGTCCGGTGAGCTCGAGGTCCTGGTCCTGTCCCGCGGCGACGGTGCCCTCGTCGAGGCCGGCGACGAGCTCGAGGTCCACTACCTGGGCCAGTCCTGGCAGGGCGGCATCTTCGACAACTCGTACGACCGCGGCTCCACGACCAGCTTCCCGATCGGCGTCGGCATGGTCATCGCCGGGTGGGACCAGTCGCTCGTCGGCCAGCAGGTCGGGTCGCGCGTCCTCGTCTCGATCCCGTCGCACCTCGGCTACGGCGACCGTGGC
The DNA here is from genome assembly GCF_007989805.1 of Cellulomonas xylanilytica. GTDB lineage: Bacteria > Actinomycetota > Actinomycetes > Actinomycetales > Cellulomonadaceae > Cellulomonas > Cellulomonas xylanilytica. The sequence goes on along the minus strand of NZ_BJUB01000005.1, from coordinate 36,521 downwards.
GTGCCGCAGGCCGGCATCAAGGGCGGCGACACGCTCGTCTTCGTGGTCGACATCGTCGGCACCAGCGGCAGCTGAGCACCGGCCGACGGCCCCCTCCACCAGCGGGCGGAGGGGGCCGTCCGCTGCCCGGTCTCGTGCGTATCCTCGGCCTGTGACAGGCGGCGAGGTGACCATCGGCGAGTTCGCCCGCCGGTCCGGGCTCTCGCTCAAGGCGCTCCGGCTCTACGACGCCCGCGGGCTCCTGCAGCCGGTGCGGGTCGACCCCGCGAGCGGGTACCGCTACTACGACCCGGAGCAGCTGGCCCGCGCGCGCACCATCTCCCTGCTGCGGCGCCTGGAGATGCCGCTCGGCGCGATCGCCGACGTGCTCGCCGAGCCCGCCGGGCAGGGACACGCCATCCGGGCCTGGTGGGACGGCCGCCGACGCGAGCTGGTCGACCGCGGACCCGAGCTCGACCTCGTGCTGCAGTCCCTCGGTGCACCGACAGGTCCGGTCCACCCTGGCCACCTCGGCGTCGACGACGTCGTCGTCCGGCCGGTCGAGGCCCGGACGGTCGCGACGGTGCGCCGCCACGTCGTGCAGGAGGACCTGGTCGCCGCCTTCGCGTCGGACGTGCTGGAGCTGCGCGCGTTCCTCGACGCGGCCGGTGCGACGTACGGGACCGAGTTCTGGGTGCTGTTCCACGGCGCGGTGGGTCACGACGGGGACGGCCCGATCGAGACGTGCGTCCCGTACGAGGGGGCGGTCGTCCCCGTCGGACCGGTCGTCCTGCGCGAGGAGCCCGCGCAGACGATGGCGTTCGTGCCGGTGACCGCGGCGGACTGCCGCTACCCCCAGATCATCGGCGCGTACGTCGCGCTCGAGACCTGGTTCACCACCGACGGTCGTCGGACCGCGGGACCGACGCGGGAGATCTACCCCGTCCCGTGGTCGGACGAGGTCGTCGTCGCGCACGTCGCGCAGCCCGTCGCTTGACCCTGCCCCAGGGGGAGGGCCCACGCTGGCGTCATGCCTGATCTCGCCGCGTACGCCACGCACAGCCCGTTCACCGACCCCGGACCCCACGCCGTGCTCCTCAAGGCGGTTCCCCCGGACCCCGCCGCGCTGCACGCGGCGGCCTGCCGCACGGTCGTGCACTACCGCGCGGGCGCCGAGCAGCTCGCGCCGGGGCAGGACGCCGACATCGACCTGCGCTGGCTGGCGGACATCCTCGGCGAGGCGCAGGAGCGCGCGACCGGCCCGCTCGACGCCGCCCGGGAGCCGGCCCAGCAGATCGCCGGATGCTGCCGGGACCACACGCTCTTCGCGATCGGCGTCCTGCGCGAGCACGGCATCCCGGCGCGCAGCCGGGTCGGCTTCGCGGGCTACTTCCGGCCCGGGTTCCACCACGACCACGTGGTCGCCGAGCACTGGGACGGGTCGCGCTGGGTGCGCTTCGACGCCGAGCTCGACGCCGCGAACCCCTGGTTCGGCTTCGACTCGCACGACATGGCGACCGGCCTCGGGGCACCGTTCGAGACGGCCGCCGAGGTGTGGCTGGCCCATCGTCGCGACGGCCTCGACGTGTCCACGTACGGCGTGGACCCCTCCCTGCCCGAGCTGTGCGGACCGGAGTTCGTCCGGGGCTACGTCGTCACCGAGCTGGCGCACCGGCAGCGCGACGAGCTGCTGCTCTGGGACGTGTGGGGCGACACGCTGCCCGAGACGTCGACGCCCGCCGAGGAGCTGGACCGCCTCGCCGACGAGATCGCGGAGCTGCTGGTCGCCGCGGACGGCGGTTCCGCTGCGGCCGAGGCGGAGCTGGAGCAGCGGTACGCGAGCGACCCGCGCCTGCGTCCCGGCGAGCAGGTCGTGACGCTGTCCCCGACCGGACGGGTCGGCGACGCGGACCTCGTCGCGAAGGTCAACCGCTGGCGGGCCCCGGACGCACAGGGCTGATCGGGCGGGTTCAGGAGCCGGTGCCCGGCGGTTCGGTCTCCGCGTCCTCGAGGACCTCGAGGCCGACCGGTCGCAGCCCGCGCATCCGGACGGCGATGCCGTAGGGGTCCGCGGCGGGGAACGGGCACTCGCCGACGTGGACGAGCCACTCGTCGGACTCGTCCAGCACCAGCGAGAGCTCGTCGAGGACGTCGGCGACCACCGCACCGGCGTCATCGAGCCCGACTGCCTGCGGGTCCGCGCGGGCGGTTGCCACGAGGAACGCGAGGGCGTCGTCGAGCACGCCGGGCACCGCTGCGACGATCCTGGTCGCGAGGTCCGCGGCCTGCTGCGGCACCCGGCCGTCCGTGCTCGTCATGAGGTGGACGGCGAGCACCCCACCAGCACACGCGCGGTGGGTGCACGGAACGACGGCGGTGCGGTGCCAGGTGCCGTCCGGGACCGGCTGCGGCTCGGACCAGCCGAGGTCGCGGGGTCCATGCTCGTGTACCGCGCCGGCGGAGGTGTCAGGCACGGGTCCCGAGGACGTGCCGCTCGAGGAAGTCGTTGCGGAAGACGCCGTCGGGGTCGGTCCGCGCGATCAGGGCCTGGAAGTCGTCCCAGTGCGGGTAGAGGCGCGCGAGGTCGCGGTTCTCGTCGGCGAAGAGCTTGCCCCAGTGCGGCCGCGCGTCGAACGGCGCCAGCGCGGCCTCGATCGTCGGCAGCACCGCCTCCACCTCGGCCTGCCGGGGCAGCCACGTGAAGTGCAGGCCGACCCGGGGGCCGCCCTGCGCGCCGGACAGCCACAGGTCGTCACCGGCCATCGTGCGGACCTCGGTGACCTGCAGCAGCGGTGAGACCAGGTCGCTCAGCGACCGGACGGCCTCCAGGGCCGCGACCGCGTGGGCGCGCGGCACCAGGAACTCGGACTGCAGCTCGTCGCCGTTGCTCGGCGTGAAGTCCATCCGGAAGTGCGGCAGGCGGTCGTGCCACGGGCCGGGCTGGCCCAGCTGCGCGGTGCAGTTGACCGGGTCGATGCCGGGCAGGGGGTGCCGCGGGCCGTCGGCCGGGACCGTGCCGAACAGGTCGGTGCGCAGCGTGTAGCCCGGCGTGACGCGGGTCTTGCGCCAGACCTGCTGGATGGTCTCGCCGGTCCAGTCGGTGAAGAGGCTCACGGAGTCGGCGCTGCTCGTGATCTCGTCCAGGTGCTCCAGCGCCTGCGCCCACGGCAGGTCGACGTGGACCTCCTGGGCGACCTCGTACGTGGGCTCGATGTCGAGGGTCACGCGGGTCACGACGCCGAGCGCGCCCAGCGCGACGACGGACCCGGCGAAGTCGTCGTCGCCACGGCGGACCGTCCGCAGCGTGCCGTCGGGTCCGACGACCTCCAGGGCGGCGACGGCCGACGCCAGGTTGCCGCTCGCGTCCCCGGACCCGTGCGTGGCGGTGGCGACGGCACCGGCCACCGAGATGTGCGGCAGGGACGCCAGGTTGTGCACCGCCCAGCCCGCCGGGTGCAGGTGCTGCGCGAGCGTCCCGTAGCGCGTGCCGCCCGTGACGGTCACCGTCCGGGCCTGCTCGTCGACCTGCGGCTCGCCGTCGAGCTCGTCGAGCGCCACGAGCGCGGCGGGGTCGTCGGCGAGGTCGTTGAAGCAGTGCCGGGTGCCCAGCGCGCGGATCCGCGGGGACCGCGCGACGAGCTCCTGCAGCTCCTCGACGGACGTCGGGTGGTGCACGACCCCCGCGCGGTAGACGTAGTTGCCGGCCCAGTTCGTCAGTGTCACCGGACCAACCTACGGTGCGGGAGCGGTGACGAAGATGTCGAACATGCTGGGGTCGTGGGCGTGCACCAGCACCATGAACACGAACAGGTCGAACAGCAGGTGCACCGCGACCACGTACGTCAGCGACGTGGTCCGCCGGAAGATCCACCCCTGGATCAGCGCGAACGGGATGGTCAGCAGCGGCCCCCACTCGCGGTAGCCCAGCTCCCACAGGAACGACACGAACACCGTCGCCTGCAGCAGGTTGGCCAGCCAGAACGGGAAGTGCGGCCGCAGCAGCGCCAGGACCACGCAGATGAAGAACAGCTCGTCCCAGATGCCCACGGCGTTCACGCCGACGAACAGCCGGGCCACGTCGCCCGTGCCGTCGAGGTCCGGCCAGTTCTGCCACACGCCGGACCCGAGGAAGTACGCCGGCAGGATCAGGTACGCCGCGAACGCCACCGCCACCAGGTACAGCGCCTGCCAGCGGTCCCAGCGGCGGCCCGTGCGCACGGGGAAGTGGATCGTGTCGTCGTGGAACACCCGGCTCGACAGGACGGTCGGCACGACCACCGCCAGACCGAGCGCGAGCGTGAACTTCAGCATGCCGACGTTGGACAGGTCCGCCTTCAGCGAGATCGTGCTGATGATCACCTGGCCCAGCGCGATGAGGCCCAGGTCCCGGCCCAGCTTCCGGTCCACCACCAGCCCCAGGGCGACGCCCAGCACCAGCGGCACGTACCCGAGCGGGCGCACGTGGACCGCGAACAGCAGGACCGCCGCACCGCACACCAGCGCGGCGGCGAGGATGCGCATCGCCGACAGGGCGGGCGGCTGGTCGACGACCGCGGGGTGGTCGTGGGTGGCGCTGGACAGGTCGGGCACGGGCGGGCCTCCAGGGTCTCGACGTGCAGTCTGACTGCTCGTCGGCCGCTGGGCGACACTTGGCCCATGGACCTGCCGCGCGTCGCGATCACCTACTGCACGCAGTGCCGCTGGCTCCTGCGGGCCGCCTGGTACCAGCAGGAGCTGCTGACCACGTTCCACCGCGAGCTCGGCGAGGTCGCGCTGCGGCCCGCGACCGGGGGTGTGTTCCGGGTCGAGGTCGACGGGGTGCTCGTGTGGGACCGCTCGGAGCGCGGCGGGTTCCCCGAGCTGCCGGACCTGAAGCGGATCGTGCGGGACCTCGTGGCGCCCGACAAGCCGCTGGGGCACACCGACCGGGTGGCGCAGGACTGACCGACGGCGGCACCGAGGTGGACGTTCGTGCAGGTGGACCGGGGTCCAGCACCAGGTGGACGACCGTGGACGGGTCCGCGCGTGCGTCGATAAGTTCGCGGCGGACCGGCAAGGAGAGCGACCTGGCCGGTCCGCCACAGACGCTCCCGAGGGCGGCTGGCCGGGAGACGGGGGACTCCGGCCGGCCCCATGACGGGCGGGTGACCGACAGCGGGGGCTCCTCGGTCACCCGCCCGTACATCTGGGACGGGCGGCGCTCGCCGCGGCAGCGAGATCGTGGCATCGACCCGAGATCGTGGGTGCGACGCCACGATCTGACGCCCGACCCACGATCTCGGTCAGCGGCTACGCGCCGGTCGGACGCGGGCAGGAGACGCCCGTGCCGCCCAGGCCGCAGTAGCCCGCCGGGTTCTTGTCGAGGTACTGCTGGTGGTAGCCCTCGGCGTAGTAGAACGTGCCGGCCTCGTCCGCGGACCGGATCTCGGTGGTGATCTCCCCGAAGCCGGACTTGGTCAGCCGCGGCTGGAACTCGTCGCGGGTGGTGCGTGCGGCGAGCTCCTGCTCGGGCGTCGTGGTGTAGATCGCCGACCGGTACGTGGTGCCGACGTCGTTGCCCTGCCGGTACCCCTGCGTCGGGTCGTGGGACTCCCAGAAGGTGCGGAGCAGGTCGTCGGCCGAGACGACCGTGGGGTCGTACGCGACCATCACGATCTCGGTGTGCCCGGTCTGGCCGGTGCAGGTCTCCTCGTAGCTGGGGAAGGGTGTGAACCCACCCTGGTAGCCCACGGCGGTCGTGACGACCCCGGGGATCTTCCAGAAGGTGCGCTCGGCGCCCCAGAAACAGCCCATCCCCACGTAGAGCACCTCGGTGCCCTCGGGCCACGGACCCTGCAGGGGGGTGCCGAGGACGGTGTGGGTGGTCGGGACGGCGTACGCGTAGCGGTCGCGTCCGGCGAGGGCCTTCTCGGGGGTCACCATCGTGGTCTTGAGGGCGGAACCGAACAGCCAGTTCATGGTCGTGATCCTCTCCGGGAGCCCGGTTGGTCACCTGGGTCCTCCCGGGATCTGCAACGGTACGCACCCCGCTGGTGTTCCCGCGCGCATGAAGAAGTCTTGACCGAACCAATACCATACCGAGAGCGCACCCTCCCATGACCCGCAGCGCACCGTGCGCGACCCGTCGCGGCGGGAACGCCGGGAGCGCCTAGCCTGGGACGCGTGACGAACCACGCGCACCCCCACGACGACGACTGGTCCTCCGCAGGCTTCTCGACCCGCGCCATCCATGCAGGTCAGGACCCGGATCCCGCCACCGGGGCGGTCGTCCCGCCCATCTACGCCACCTCGACCTACAAGCAGGACGGCGTCGGCGGCCTGCGGGGCGGGTACGAGTACTCGCGCTCCGCCAACCCGACGCGCACCGCGCTGGAGTCGGCCCTCGCCGCGGCGGAGGGCGGCGCCGCGGGCTTCGCGTTCGCCTCGGGCCTCGCGGCCGAGGACACCCTGCTGCGGGCGACCCTGCGGCCCGGCGACCACGTCGTGGTCCCCAACGACGCGTATGGCGGCACGTACCGCCTGATCGCGCGCGTCTTTGGGCCCTGGGGCATCGAGCACACGCCGGTCGACCTGTCCGACGCCGACGCGGTGGTCGCCGCGATCCAGCCCGGCCGCACGAAGGTGGTCTGGGTGGAGACGCCGACCAACCCGCTGCTCGGCGTCGCCGACATCGCGGTGCTGGCCGCGCACGCGCGCGCCGCGGGTGCCCTGCTCGTCGTCGACAACACGTTCGCGACGCCCTACCTCCAGCAGCCGCTCGCGCTGGGGGCCGACGTCGTCGTGCACTCCACGACCAAGTACATCGGCGGGCACTCGGACGTCGTCGGCGGTGCGCTGGTCGTCGCGGACGGTGCACAGCTGCCCGTGGGGCTCGAGTCGCCGACGGGGACGACGAACCTCGCGGACGCCGTGCGGTTCCACCAGAACGCGTCCGGCGCGGTCGCGGGTCCGTTCGACGCGTGGCTGACGCTGCGCGGGCTCAAGACGCTCGCGGTGCGCATGGACCGCCACGAGAGCAACGCCCGCGCGATCGCCGACTTCCTCGTGGCGCACGACGCGGTCACGTCCGTGATCTACCCGGGTCTCGACAGCCACCCCGGGCACGAGGTGGCCGCCCGGCAGATGACCGGGTTCGGCGGGATGGTCTCGTTCCGGACCGGCAGCGAGGCGTCCGCGCTGGCGGTCTGCGGGGCGACGCACGTGTTCACGCTCGCCGAGTCGCTCGGGGGCGTGGAGTCCCTGATCGAGCACCCGCACAAGATGACCCACGGGTCCGTGGCGGGGACGGAGCTGGAGGTCCCCGACGACCTGGTGCGCCTGTCCGTCGGCATCGAGGACGTCGCCGACCTGATCGCCGACCTCGACGCCGCGCTGGCCGAGGGACGCGCCGCGTGAGCACACCTGCGGGGAGCGTGAGCGCGCCGACGACCCGTCCACCGGCCACCGACGGCACGTCGGTTCCCCCGTCGGTCCGCAACGCCGCCGCGTGGTCGTGGCGCCTGCTGCTGATCGGGGCCGCGCTCGCGGTCCTGCTGTGGCTCCTGAGCGAGCTCAAGGTCGTCGTGGTGCCGATCGCGGTGGCGCTCCTGCTGACCGTGCTGCTCACGCCGTTCGTCGGCTGGCTGGTCCGGCGCGGGCTCCCGCGCGGGGCGGCCGTGGGGCTGTCGCTGGCCGGGCTCGTCGTGCTCGTGGCCGGACTGCTCACGCTGGCGGGCCGCTCGATCGTCAAGGGCTTCGGTGAGCTGTGGGACCAGGCCGCGCAGGGCGTCGACAAGCTGACGACGTGGCTGGCGGAGGGCCCCCTCCAGCTCACGACCTCGGACATCTCGGGGTGGGTGGACCGCATCCAGGGGTCGCTGAGCGGCGGCAGCTCCGAGCTGGTGACCGGTGCGCTGCACGCTACGACGACGGTCGCGCACGTGGCCGCCGGGTCCCTCATCACGCTGTTCTGCACGTTCTTCTTCCTGCTCGACGGGCGCACCATCTGGGCGTGGGTCGTCGGCCTGCTCCCGCGCGGGTCCCGCGAGCACGTCCACCAGGCCGGGCGGCGCGGGGTGGTCACCCTCGGCGCGTACACCCGGACGCAGATCCTGGTCGCCGGCGTGGACGCCCTCGGCATCGGTCTCGGCGCGGCGATCCTGCAGGTCCCGCTCGCGCTGCCCCTCGCGGTGCTGGTGTTCCTCGGCTCGTTCATCCCGATCGTCGGCGCGGTGGTGACCGGCTCGATCGCGATCCTCGTCGCGCTGGTGTCCAACGGCCCCGCGACGGCGCTCTGGATGCTGGTCGTCGTCATCGTGGTCCAGCAGCTGGAGGGGCACGTGCTCCAGCCGTTCCTCATGGGCCACGCGGTGTCGCTGCACCCCGTCGCGGTGCTGCTGTCGGTGGCGGCGGGCTCGTTCGTCGCGGGGATCGTCGGCGCCCTGTTCGCCGTGCCGATCGCCGCGACCCTCAACACCGTGATGCTCTACCTGCACGGCCACGACAAGTTCCCGCAGCTGGGCACCGACGACCACGTCCCCGTGCGCGGACGAGGGCACCCCGTCCTCGACCGCGCCATCGCGCAGGTCGCCGAGGCGACGTCGGAGCGCGTGGCCACGGAGGCGGAGATCGCCGAGCGTGCCGAGGCCGACGAGCAGCCCGCGACGGTCGACACGGTGGCGGAGGACGCCGGCGAGCCGGGCGGCCCGGACGATGCGTCGCCGACGAGCAGGCGATGACCGGCCTCGCCGACGTCCGTGACGCGGCGGCGCTGCTCGAGGGGATCTCGGACCGCACCCCCGTGCAGCTGAGCCGTGCCCTGTCGCAGGCGTGCGGGGCCGAGGTGTGGCTCAAGTGCGAGAACCTGCAGCGCGCCGGCTCGTTCAAGCTGCGCGGCGCCTACGTGCGCATGGCACGGCTGACCGATCAGGAGAAGGCGCGCGGCGTCGTCGCGGCCAGCGCGGGGAACCACGCGCAGGGCGTCGCGCTCGCGGCCCGGATCCTCGGGCTGACCGCGGTGGTGTTCATGCCGGCCGACGCCGCGCTGCCGAAGATCGCCGCGACGCGGGACTACGGCGCACGGGTCGAGCTGGTCGGCGCGAGCGTCGACGAGGCCCTGGTGCACGCCCGGGAGTTCGCGGAGCGCACCGGTGCCGTGCTCATCCACCCGTTCGACCACGAGGACGTCGTCGCCGGGCAGGGCACCATCGCCCTCGAGATCGTCGAGCAGGTGCCGGACGTGGCGACCGTCGTCGTGCCGATCGGGGGTGGAGGCCTGGCCGCCGGGGTGGTCGCCGCGCTGGCCGAGCTGCGGCCCGACGTGCGGATCATCGGGGTGCAGGCCGCACGCGCCGCGTCGTACCCCGCGTCGCTCGCCGCGGGCCACCCCGTGCCCGCGCCCGAGCTGCGGACCATGGCCGACGGCATCGCGGTCGGCCTGCCCGGCACCGTGCCGTTCGAGATCCTGGCCGGCCACCACGTCGAGGTCGTGACCGTCTCGGAGGAGGACCTGTCCCGCGCGCTGCTGCTCGTCGCGGAGCGCGCCAAGATGCTGGTCGAGCCGTCGGGCGCGGCCGCCGCGGCCGCGGTCATGGCGGGCGTCGGTCCGCTCGAGGGCCCGGTCGTGGTGATCCTGTCCGGCGGGAACATCGACCCGCTGGTCCTCATGCGGGTGGTCCGCCACGGGCTCGCGTCGGCGGGGCGGTTCCTGCAGCTGCAGGTCCGGATCGACGATACACCGGGCGCGCTCGCCGACCTGCTGCGCGCCCTGGCGGACACGGGCGGGAACGTCATGCACGTGTCGCACGCGCGGACCGTCGGGGACCTGCAGCTCGACGAGGTCGCGATCGTGGTGCAGGTGGAGACCAAGGGTCCCGACCACTGCGAGCACGTGCTCGAGCGGCTCCGCGCCGCGGGCTACCGGCTCGGCTGACAGACGACGAGGCGCCCCCCCGGACAGGGAGGGCGCCTCGTGGTCCGTGCGGGGCTCAGCCCGTGAAGGGCTTGGCGTCCGTGATCTCGACCTGGATCTCGCGCCCGTTCGGTGCGGTGTACGAGGTCGAGTCGCCGACCTTGGAGCCGTTGATGGCGGCACCGAGCGGCGACGTGGGGGAGAAGACCTCGATGTCGGACGTCCCGGCGATCTCGCGGGAGCCGAGCAGGAAGACCATCTCGTCACCGGCCACGACGGCCGTCACGACCATGCCGGGCTCGACGACACCGTCGTCCGGCGGCGTCCCGATCTGGACGTTGCGCAGCTTCTCCTTCAGCTCGCGGATCCGGGCAGCCTGCTTCGCCTGCTCCTCGCGAGCGGCGTGGTAGCCGCCGTTCTCCTTGAGGTCGCCCTCGTCGCGTGCGGCGGCGATGCGCTCGATGACCTCGGCGCTGCCCTCGCCCTCGAGGTGGGCGAGCTCGGCCGTGAGGCGGTCGTAGGCCTCCTGGGTCAGCCATGTGGCCGCAGTCGTGTCGGTCACGATCGCTCCTTTCCTGACGTGTGTGCCGGACGGGCCGATACCGCGCTGCCCGGGGGGCCAGCGCTCGGCAGTCCGATCGACCGGACGCGTCCTGCGGACGCATCCGGATAGCGGGTACTCCAGGGGTGCTCCGCCGTTCCCTCGCGGTCGGGTGGACCAGTGACGGCGCCGGACCGGGGCGGCGTTGAAACGAACAGGATAGCAAGGCGGGGCCGACGGAGCCCCGATATCACCCGGGGGGAGGCACCGGGGTCAGTCTCCGGCGGTCGGCTCCTCGACCAGCTCGCAGGAGTCCACGACCCCGGTCACGGCGAGCTCGGTGGTCTGCACGGTGACCGTGACGCGACGGGTGGCCGCGTCGGCAGGACCGACCTCGACCGTGCGGACGCCGACCTCGGCGTACGACTCCGACAGCGCGGTGACGGTGCACGTCACCGTCGCCTCCTTGGGCTTGGTCACCTCGAAGGTCACGTCGACGGACCGGGCGCCGTCGACGGCGAAGCCCACGTCCTTGAACGACAAGGGCTGGCCCGCCATGGACAGGCCGACCCAGATGACGACCGCGACGCCGACGACCGCCGCCGCGAGGATGCCGATCCGCCCGCGCCGGGCCGACCGTGCGGTCGGCTCGGGGCCGTACCGACCGGCGGGCGGTCGGACGGCGGGCTGCGCGAGACCGTCCCCGCCGGACGGCGGTCGGGTGTCGGGCGACTGGGTCACGGAGCTCCTCGTGCCTCGCGCGGCAGACGCGAGCGGGACGGTGCGGGTGCGGGTGGTGGCGCGACGCGAGCGCCGCGTGCGCGATCATTGTCTCTCGTCCACCATCCCGCCCGTGCCGAGCGGACCGCGACCCCGCGGTCCCGGCGGGCCATCGGCGGGCGACCGACGGGAGGCCCGAGGTGACCGGAGAGCGGCTGCGCCTGATGGCGGTGCACGCCCACCCCGACGACGAGTCGAGCAAGGGCGCCGCGACCACGGCGAAGTACGCGGCCGAGGGCGTCGACGTCCTCGTCGTGTCGTGCACGGGCGGTGAGCGCGGCGACGTGCTCAACCCGCAGCACCCCGCGGTCGAGGGCGGGCTGGACGGCATGCGGGAGTACCGCAGGCACGAGATGGCCGCCGCGGCGAGCGCGCTGGGCGTGCAGCACCGGTGGCTCGGCTTCGTCGACTCCGGCCTGCCCGAGGGCGACCCGCTGCCGCCGCTGCCGGAGGGCTGCTTCGCGCTGGTCCCGCTCGAGGAGGCGGCGGCCCCGCTGGTCCAGCTGGTCCGCGAGTTCCGGCCGCACGTCATCACGACGTACGACCCGACGGGCGGCTACCCGCACCCCGACCACATCATGTGCCACCGGGTGTCCGCGGAGGCGTTCGCGGCCGCCGGGGACCCGGAGCGCTACCGCGGGCTGGGCGAGCCGTGGGCGCCGTCGAAGCTCTACTACAACCACGGATTCTCGCTCGCGCGCATGCGGGCGGTGCACGACGCGATCGTCGCCGCCGGCCGCGAGTCCCCGTTCGGCGACTGGCTCGACTCCCGGCAGGCCCGCGAGGTGCCCGAGCGTGAGGTGACCACGCGCATCGAGTGCTCCGCGTACTTCCCGCAGCGCGACGACGCCCTGCGCGCCCACGCCACGCAGATCGACCCGGACGGCTTCTTCTTCGCGGTGCCGCGCGAGCTCGAGGTCGCCCAGTGGCCCACCGAGGAGTACGAGCTCGCGGTGTCGCACGTGCCGGTGACCCTGCCGGAGGACGACCTGTTCGCCGGGCTGCGTGGGGACGCGACCGCATGATCGCCGCCCTGCTCCGCGTCGCACCGGACCCCACCCCGTCCCCGACGGACGTCACGATCGACGGCACCCCGCTGGGCTCGCCGGGGTTCCTCGGCTTCGTGTTCACGTTCGCGCTCGCGCTCGCGGTCGTCTTCCTGTTCCTCTCGCTGACCAAGCAGCTGCGGGTCGTGGACCGCCGGGCGAAGGCGCTGGGCCTGGACGACGAGGACGGCTCCGACGACCGCACGGCCCGTCCGCATGCGGACCTCGGGCTCGTCGACGCCGGACCCGGGGGTCCGGACCTCGAGGTGGACGCCGACGTCGAGGTGGCGCCCCGGGACGTGCACCCGGACGACGAGCCGCCCGCGCGGGGCGCCTCCCGATGAGTGCCGCCCCCCAGCCGCCGCAGCGTCCCGCCGTGCGGGTGACCGTGGCGCAGCTGCAGGTCAGCGACGACCACACGGCGAACCGCGAGGCGGTGGGGGACGCGTTCGCGACGGCGTCCCGGGCGAGCGCGGACGTGCTGGTGCTGCCGGAGTACGCGTCGGGGTTCGACGCCCGCGGTGTGGGCGCCGAGCACGCGGAGCCGCTCGACGGGCCGTTCGTGACGCTGCTGCGGACGCGCGCGCGGGCGACGGGCGTGGCGGTGCTGGCCGGGACGACGCTGCCGGCGGACGGCGACGACCCGCGCGCGGTGAACGCGGTCGTGGCCGTCGACGGGTCCGGCGAGCTGGTCGGCGTCTACCGCAAGGTGCACCTCTACGACGCCTTCGGCCAGCGGGAGTCGGAGCGGCTGGCGCCGGGGCCGGCGGACGCGCCGCCGCTCGTCGTCGAGGTCGGCGGTCTGACGTTCGGGGTGCTGACCTGCTACGACCTGCGGTTCCCGGAGTCGGCGCGCCGGCTGGTCGACGCGGGCGCCCAGGTGCTCGTCGTGCCGGCGGCGTGGGCGTCGGGCGATCTCAAGGCGATGCACTGGCGGACCCTGGCGATCGCGCGGGCCATCGAGAACACCGCGGCGGTGGTCGCCGTGGGGCAGGCCGGCAGGGGGGTCACCGGGCGCTCGCTCGTGGTGGCGCCCGACGGTGTGGTCGGCCTGGAGATGGACGAGCAGCCACAGGTCCGGACGGTGGACCTGGACGGTGCGGCGCTGCTGCGCGTCCGGGAGCAGAACCCGTCGCTGGCCAACCGGCGGTACGCGGTGGTCCCGGTCGGCTGAGCCCTGCGGTCAGACCGACCCGTACGACGCGAGCGACACCGCGACGTAGTGGCAGCCGTAGCCGACCACGGTGAGCACGTGGAAGATCTCGTGGAACCCGAACCAGCGCGGGCTCGGGTTGGGCCACTTGGTGCCGTACACGACGGCACCGAGGGTGTACGCCAGGCCGCCGATGGCGATGAGCAGGACGATCGCGAGGCCGCCGGACCGGTAGAACTCCGGGAAGAACCAGACCGCGACCCAGCCGAGCGCCACGTAGACGGGCACGTAGACCCAGCGGGGTGCACCCAGCCAGAAGACGCGCGCGAGCAGGCCGACGAGCGCGCCCGACCACACGACGACCAGCAGGGTGCGCGCGGTGCCGGCGGGCAGCAGCAGCACCGACAGCGGCGTGTAGGTGCCGGCGATGATCAGGAAGATGTTGGTGTGGTCGAGCCGGCGCAGGACCCCGGCGACCTTGGGCGACCAGTGGCCGCGGTGGTAGACGGCGCTGGTGCCGAAGAGCATCACGGCCGTGAGACCGAAGACGGCGGTGGACCACTTGGCCTGCGGCGTGGGGGACAGCACGACGAGCACGATGGACGCGATCAGCACGAACGGTGTGACGCCGGCGTGGATCCAGCCCCGCAGGTGCGGCTTGACGGTCTCGGCGACCCGGTCGACCAGGCCGTCGTGGTCGTCGGACCCCTGCTGCCCGAGGGTCCCGGAGGAGGCCACGGACGGTGCGCCCGGCTGTCCCGGGGCGGGCGCGGGGGAGGAGCTCATGGACCGGACTCGATTCGTCAGCGGAAACCTACGACACCGTAGGTTACGACACCGTAGGTAGCGTGTCGACCACGCCGGGGGCGATGTGACGCGGTCGGCGCGACCCTTCCGAAACTACCTCCCGCGGGCGCCCGGCGGTGCACGGGCGGAACCTGTGAAGGTCCCGTGCGTCGACGTCCCGCGCTGCGGGAGTCCGGGTCCGCCGGGCCCGACCGGCGAGTACGGTGAGCGGGTTCTTGTCGCCTGGACCGAGGAGTGCGCGTGCGTCTGCCCCACCCGCTCTACGGGCTGTACGAGCGCCGGCTGGCGGCGTCGCTCCCGCAGGACGGACTGCCGCGCCACGTCGGCGTCATCCTCGACGGCAACCGCCGCTGGGCGCGCAGCATGGGCGAGTCCACCCGGCACGGGCACCAGGCGGGGGCGGACAAGATCGCGGACCTGCTGCAGTGGAGCGAGGACATCGGGGTCGAGGTCGTCACGCTCTGGATGCTGTCCACGGACAACCTCGCCCGGAGCGCCGACGAGCTGGAGCCGCTGCTGCGGATCATCGAGGACGCCGTCGCCGCGCTCGCGGACACGGGCCGGTGGCGGATCCAGGCGGTCGGCGCGCTCGAGCTGCTGCCGGAGCAGACCGTCAAGGCCCTCGTCGCGGCGCAGGACGCCACGGCGTCGGTGACCGGCCTGCACGTGAACGTCGCGGTCGGCTACGGCGGGCGCAAGGAGATCGCCGACGCCGTGAAGTCGTTCCTGCGCCAGCACGCCGAGGCCGGGTCGAGCCTGGACGAGCTGGCGGAGGCCTTCGACGTCGAGCACATCGCCGAGCACCTCTACACCAAGGGCCAGCCGGACCCCGAGCTCGTGATCCGCACCTCGGGGGAGCAGCGGCTCGGCGGGTTCCTGCTCTGGCAGAGCGCGCACTCCGAGTTCTACTTCTGCGAGGCGTACTGGCCGGACTTCCGGCGGGTGGACTTCCTGCGGGCGGTCCGCGCCTACGCCGCCCGGGAGCGTCGGGGCGGGCGCTGACGGTTCACCCGCAGGACGTGTAACCGTCATGTGACCGGTGGCGTGTCGACGCTCCGGGGCATCGGTAGCGGGCGTACTTTCCGCCGTAGAGGACAGCGACCGCCGTCCCCGGGAGGCCAGCCCATGGAGCATCCGCTCCGGGAGGAGGGCCGGATCCGGCTCTCCGTCACCGGAGGGGCCGACCGCCCCCGTCCCGTCGCCGTACGTCGGTGCGTGGTCCTGCTCTGGCAGGACGCCGGTGTCCGGTGCCCGTCTCGGCGCACGTAGCGCCAGAGGGAGCCTGCCGTGGTCAGCAAGGCGCAGCACGACCCCCAGTCCGCGACCCCCGCCACCGTGACTGATGGCCGCAAGACCCACGTGCTCGACACCTCGGTGCTCCTCTCAGACCCGCGGGCGATCCTGCGGTTCGCGGAGCACGACGTGGTCCTCCCCGTCGTCGTCATCACGGAGCTGGAGGCCAAGCGCCACCACGCCGAGCTGGGCTACTTCGCCCGGTCGGCCCTGCGGATGCTCGACGACCTGCGCATCGAGCACGGCCGCCTGGACACCCCGATCCCGCTGGGGTCCGACGGCGGCACCCTGCGGGTCGAGCTGAACCACACCGACCCCGCGGTCCTGCCGGCCGGGTTCCGGCTCGGCGACAACGACACCCGGATCCTCGCCGTCGCGGCCAACCTGGCGGCCGAGGGGCGCGACGTCGTGGTCGTCTCCAAGGACCTGCCCATGCGCGTCAAGGCATCGGCCGTCGGGCTGACCGCCGAGGAGTACCGCGCGGAGCTGGCCGTCGACTCCGGGTGGACCGGGATGGACGCGCTCGACCTCGCCGAGCAGCAGATGTCGCAGCTGTGGGAGCACGAGACCATCCCGCTGGCCGACGTCGCGGCCGGCTTCCCCGGGGGCAACCAGACCCCGAACGACCTGCTCTGCCACACGGGCGTGGTGCTGCACAGCCCCCGCGGGTCGGCGCTGGGCCGGGTGACCGCGGACAAGCACGTGCAGCTGGTGCGCGGCGACCAGGACGTCTTCGGGCTGCACGGGCGCAGCGCCGAGCAGCGGATCGCGATCGACCTGCTGCTCGACGAGGAGATCGGCATCGTCTCGCTCGGCGGTCGCGCCGGGACCGGCAAGTCGGCGCTCGCGCTGTGCGCGGGGCTCGAGGCCGTCCTGGAGCGTCGCCAGCACCGCAAGGTGATGGTGTTCCGGCCGCTGTACGCGGTCGGCGGCCAGGACCTGGGCTACCTGCCCGGCAGCGCCGACGAGAAGATGAACCCCTGGGCGCAGGCGGTCTTCGACACCCTCGGTGCGCTGGTGTCGAAGGAGGTCGTCGAGGAGATCATGGACCGCGACATCCTCGAGGTCCTGCCGCTCACGCACATCCGCGGGCGCTCGCTGCACGACGCGTTCGTCATCGTCGACGAGGCCCAGTCGCTCGAGCGGAACGTCCTGCTGACGGTGCTGTCCCGCATCGGGCAGAGCTCGCGCGTGGTCCTGACGCACGACGTGGCCCAGCGCGACAACCTGCGGGTGGGCCGGCACGACGGGGTCGCCGCCGTCATCGAGGCGCTCAAGGGGCACCCGCTGTTCGCGCACATCACGCTGACGCGCTCGGAGCGGTCGCCCGTCGCCGCGCTGGTGACCGAGCTGCTGGAGAGCATCGAGGTCTGACCGACCGGCAGGACGCCCGGGGACCCGGGCGTCCTGCCGGACTCACCCGTGCTGCTCGTGGAACCGTTCCAGCTCGCGGACCAGCGCACCGAGCCCGACGGTCAGGGCGGCCCGTTCCTCGGCGCTCAGCCGGACGAGCAGCCGGCCGTGGTGCTCCCTGAGCTCGGCGCCGACGCGCTCGGCCACGTCCCGCCCCTCGGGGGTGAGCTGGAGCCGGTAGAGGCGCCGGTCGTCGACGTCGCGCTCGCGGCTGATCCAGCCCCGCTCCTGCATGCCCGCGGCGAGCCGGCTCACGGTGCTCTTCTCCAGGCCGAGCCGGGCGGCGAGCTCCTGCTGCGAGAGGGCGCCGGCCTCGACGAGCTCTCCGAGCGCGAAGGTCTCCGAGACCGAGAGCCGGACGCCCGCGTGCTCGTGCGGCCGCTGGACGGACTCGAGGAAGCCGCTCGACCGGGCGATCTGCTGGATGAACCGGCGCAGCGCGCTGTCGTCAGGAAGAGTTGTGCTCTGCAACTGTTTCGCCTACTGTCTTCCGGTAGGAGTTGTGGCGTACAACCATACGGGAGGATCCCATGGCCGACACGGACCACCAGCACGGGCACCGGCACCGGCGCGGGCACGGGACCGGCCCCATGCACGACCCGAAGGGGTACGAGCGCCTCTCGGCGCGACTGGCCACGCGCCTCTACCGCCGGGTCGCGCGGGACGTCACCGACCTCCGGCTGCCCGCGGGGTCGCGGGTGCTCGACGTCGGGACCGGCCCCGGCACGCTGCCCCGGCTGATCGCCGCGTCCGCCCCCGGCCTGCAGGTCGACGCCGTCGACGTCGCACCCGAGATGATCGCCTGGGCCCAGCAGACCGAGACGCCCCGCGTGACCTACACGGTCGCCGACGTCGAGTCCCTGCCGTGGCCCGACGCCACCTTCGACGTGGTCGTCTCCAGCCTCAGCCAGCACCACTGGGGCGACGCGGCCGCAGGCCTGCGGGAGATCCGGCGCGTGCTCCGGCCCGGGGGCCAGGCATGGGTCTACGACTTCGGGTGGGCGCTGGCCGAGGCCGGGTCCACCACCTCGACGCTCGCACCGACGACGGACGTCACCCACGAGCGCTCCGTCCTGCGGATGTGGTGGTTCTTCTCCGTCGGGCGCCTGGTCCTGCGCGCGAGGTGAGGTGCCGGCAGCCGGTCCGCGGTCAGCCCTGGACCAGCTTCCCGTCGGCGATGTGCAGCACCCGGTCGGCCAGCGAGACCATCAGCGGGTCGTGGGTGGAGACGATGGCCGTCATGCCCTCGGCCTCGACGACCGCGCGGATCAGGGCCATGACCGCCGTGCCGGTCTCGGTGTCCAGCTGGCCGGTCGGCTCGTCCGCCACCAGCAGGCGCGGCGAGTTCGCCAGCGAGCGTGCGATCGCGACGCGCTGCTGCTGACCGCCGGAGAGCTCGCCCGGACGCTGCAGGGCATGGCCGCCGAGACCCACCAGGTCGAGCAGGAGCTGGACACGGGCCTCGCGGTCGGCGGTCGGCAGCTTGCGCAGCCGCAGCGGCACCCCGACGTTCTCCGCGGCCGACAGCACCGGCACCAGGCCGAACGTCTGGAACACGAACGAGACGACATCCCGGCGCAGGTCGACCAGGCCTCGCTCGTCGAGCGTGGAGACCTCCCGCCCGTCGACGACGACGCGCCCCGCGTCCGGCCGGTCGAGGCCGCCGATGACGTTGAGCAGCGTGGTCTTGCCCGAACCCGAGCGGCCGACCAGCGCGACCAGCTCACCGGGCGCGATGGTGAACGAGATGTCCTGGAGCGCGTGGACCGCTGCGGAGCCCATGCCGTAGGTGCGGCTGACGTTCTCCACACGGACGACGGGCTCCGTGCTCGTGGCACCCGTCGGTGCGGGCGTGGTGAGGGCGGTGGTCACCGGTCGGCCTCCTGCTCGGCGGACGGGGCGGGTGCGGCGGGCGGTGCCGGGACGGCGGGGACGGCCCCGGTCGGCGTGGCGGAGTGCCGGCCCGACGGGCGGTCGGAGGTCCGCGCCGGGAGCGGGCGGTCGGGCCAGAGCGACACGTGCGATTCCTCGAGCGCCAGCCGGACCTTGCCCACCAGGTTCAGCGCCTCGCGGTACTCGCGCGGCAGCTGCACCCGGCCGGCACGGTCGAGGACCGCGAGCTCCTCGGCGACCACGTGCTCGGTGCCGTCCTCCCGGGTGTGCGTGCGACGGACGACCTCGGAGCTCGTCCGACCGTCGCGGATGGCGACCGTCCGCTGCACGTGCTCGCTCACGCCGGGGTCGTGGGTGACGACGACGACCGTAGTGCCCAGCTCGCGGTTGACGGTCCGCAGACCCTCGAGCACGTCGTGCGACGTGGCGGAGTCGAGCTCACCGGTCGGCTCGTCGGCGAACAGGACCTGCGGGGAGTTGGCGAGGGCGACCGCGATCGCGACCCGCTGCTGCTCGCCACCGGACATCTGCCCGGGCCGGCGGTCGGCGCAGTAGCCGACGCCGAGGACGTCCAGCAGCTCGGTCGCCCGGCGGTCACGCTCCTTGCGGGGGACCCCGGCCAGCGCCATCGGGAAGGCCACGTTCTCGGTGCCGCTCAGGTACGGCACCACGTTGCGGGCCGTCTGCTGCCAGACGAAGCCGACCATGGACCGCCGGTACTCCACCCGCTGCGCCCCGGTCATGCCCATGAGGTCCCACGGGCCCACCCGCACCTTGCCGGCGGTGGGCACGTCGAGGCCGGACAGCACCGACAGCAGCGTCGACTTGCCGGAGCCGGAGGCGCCGACGATGGCGACGAGCTCTCCGTCCTCGACGAGCAGGTCGAGGCCCTGCAGGGCCTGCACCTCGACGCCCTCGGACTGGTAGATCCGGACCAGCGAGTCGCACACGATCAGCGCGTGCTCACCGAACGCGTCGGTGCGCTGCCGGGCGCGCTCCTCGAGCGCGCCGAGAGTCGGCTCCTCGACCGTCTGGATGGCGTTCATCACAACCTCCTGCGTGTCGCCGTGTCCGTCATGTTCATCGCTCTCCCACCCGGAGCACCTCGCCCAGCCGGTCCTTCTTGCGGACCGCCGACTCGACCGCGACCGCCGCCAGCAGCGCGACCAGCACGACCGCGGCCGCGCCGACCACCGGGATCCAGGTCACCTGCAGCGCCGTCGCGCCCGGGTCGCCCGTCAGCAGGTCCAGACCCAGCGCGCCGGTGAGCAGCCACGGCACCCCGATGCCGATCACGGTGCCCGCCAGGACGGCGGCGAGAGCGAGGGGCGCCAGCTCGCCGAACGTCATCGCGCGGGCCGTGCGCGCGTCGAGCCCGAGGGTCCGCAGCGCCGACAGCGTCCGGCCGCGCTCGCGGCTGGTCGCGACCACCGTGAGCACCAGTGCGAGGGCGGCGTACCCGGCCAGGAGGACGCCGGTCGCGACGAGCAGGACCATGAGGCCCGCGTTGAGGGGCGACGTGCGCCAGGTGTCGAGCCAGTCGACGCGGGTCACGACGGTCACGCCGGGAGCGTCCGCCAGCCCGGCGTCCCGCACCGCCGCGGCGGCCCCCGGCCCGTCGACCCACACGGTGCTGGGTGCGGTGTCGGCGCCCGAGGCCGCGGCGAAGGTCTCGCGGTCGACGACGACGTACCCGTCGGGCACGGTCGCCGTGCTCGAGGTGCTCGGCAGGACCGGCGGGTGCTCCGCGGTCCCGACCACCTGCAGGTCGACGAACTCGTCGGAGCCCATGACCTCGGGCCGCACGAGGGTGGCCGTCCGCTGCAGGGACGGCGTGATCAGGACCGGGGTGCCGCCTCCCGTGGCGGCCGTGGCGAGCGTGGCGAGCCCGGGGTCGACGGGCCGGTCGTGCGCCTCGAGGATCTGGGCGAGCTCGGCGGCGTCGACGAGCACGAGCCGCGCCTTGACGCCGCTGTCCCGGCCGAACGTCCGTTCGCCCAGCGTCGTCGCCCCCGCGACGGCCGTGACGTCGGGCATCTCCCGCAGGGCGTCGATGTCGGCGTCGTCGAGCACCCCCTGGAGGCGCACGTCCGCACCGACCACGATGTCGGCCGCGACGTCCTGGCCGCGCTGCACGGTGACGGCGGTGGTGCCGCAGAAGACCACGAGCGCGACCGAGATGGTCAGGGTCAGCAGCGGTACGCGCGTCCCGGCGGTGCGGCTGGCCCGTGCGGTCGCCACGATCGGGACGATCCCGCGCCCGCGCGAGGACCGGCGCGACAGGGCACGGAGGGTCGGCGGCAGGATCCGGGCGACGAGGACCGTGGCCGCGGCGGCGAGGAGCACGGGGGTCGCGGCCAGGAGCAGGTCGACGCTGCCGGTCGCCGTCTGCAGGAGCCCGCGGCTGCGCACCGACACCAGCGCCGCCGCGGCGACCGCGACGAGGGTGAGCTCGGCCGTGAGGCGGCGCACGCGCCGGCGCCCGAGCACCCGCTCGCGGTCGGCGCGGTTGGCCGGCAGCCGCCGACCCGTCCAGGCGCCCGCCACGACGACCGAGGCCGCGACGGCGGGGGCCAGGGCGGCGACGACGACGATGACCGCCGCGACCACCCAGGTGCCTCGGCCGCCGGGGACGATCAGCCAGGCGCCCAGGGCCCCCACCACGGTGGCGGCGGCGGCCAGCGGGACGGTCTCGACCAGGGCCCGGAGCGCGACCGACGCGATGGACGCACCGCGTGCGCGCTCCGCGAGCAGGAAGGTCTCGCGGCGCACCACGAGCAGCCTCGCGGCCAGGACGAGCGCGAGCGCGCCGGCCACGGCGAGCCCGACGAGCAGGACGGACGTCTGCGCGGTCGCGGCGGTCAGCCGCTCGTCGGCGGTCCGCATGACGGCGTCCAGCGTGGTCTGGACGGCTGGTGTCCGGCCGTCCGACCCGGTCAGCGGGAGCGGGACGACGATCAGCTGGGCGGTGGCCCGCTCGATCGCGGCGATGTCCGTGGCGAGGAGGTCGGTGGGCTCGGCGGGGAAGCGGGTCGAGGTGCTCACGGACCGGTCGGCCTCGATCGCGAGCATCATGTCCGGCAGCGACTCGTCCGACAGCAGCATGGCCACGCGGCCCACGGCGGCCGCGGCGGCGGGTGCGGGCACCTGGTCGAGCAGGTCCGGGTACGTCGACCACACCGGTGACTCGGGATCGAGCGGCTCGTACAGGCCGCTCACGACCGCGAGCGGCGAGCGCCGCGTCGGGCCCGTCAGCTCGAGCCGCTGCCCGACGGTCAGGCCGAGCCGGTCCGCGGCCGCGGCGGAGATCCCGACCTGGACGAGGTACGGCTCGGCGGTGCCGACGGTCGGTTCGACGGAGGCGGACGGTTCGACCCCGTCCACCCAGCGGACGACCGGGTCCTCCCGGCCCGTGGTCGTGGCGACGTGCAGCAGCCGGGTCGCCAGCACGTCCTCGTCGTCGATGCGGGCGGTCAGGGGCGGGCTCTGCACGGCGGTGACCGGCGGCCCGGTGACTGCCTGCAGCTCCGGCGGGAGGGAGATCCGCATGTCCCGTGCCGCGTTCGAGACGAGGACGGAGGCGTTCTCGACGCGGACGGGCCTGCCGTCCATCCCGATGCTGCGCCCGCCGGGCGCGCCGCCGAGCACGGCGACGACGTCGGCCGAGGGTCCGGCGTCCAGCACGCTGCGCCGCACGCCCTCGTCGGCCATCTGGAGCACGACGCTGGGGACGGCCAGGGCGATGAGCACCGTCACGGCGAGCACCACCGCGGCGAGCGTCAGGAGCCCGGCGTCCTGCACGCTGCGGCGGCGCGCGACCAGAACCGCGTCCCCCGTGGTGGCGCGCCACCTGCTGGTGGTGCGGCTGCGCGTGGCCATGACGCTCATCGTTCGTCCCCCAGACGCAGGAGCTCGCCGGACGCCCGGCGCAGGAGCGAGTTGGTGGTCACCACGACGGCCAGGCCGACGAGCACGACGAGGGCGGTCACCAGCATCAGCTGGGTGGGCCAGGGCCACTGCACGACCACGGCCGGCACGGGCCGACCGCCCTCCGGCGACACGGTGACCAGCGGGGCGACCACGTGGCCCAGGAGCGCGCCGAGGGTCAGGCCGGCCAGCAGCCCGAGGATGCCGAGGATGCCGTGCTCCACGAGGACCGACCGGACGAGTCCCGGCCGGGACGCCCCCAGGGCCTGCAGGCGCGCCAGCTCGAGCCGCCGGGTCCGTACGGCCACGGTCGCGCTCATCGCGAACCCGGCGACGGCGAGTGCGACCGCGGCGATCGTGACGATCCAGAGCGCGGCCTGCACGCCGATCCGCAGCGGGCCGTCGGTGGCGGCCTGCCGGAGGGTGGCGCGGGACTCCGCGACGCCGAGGTCGGCCGTCGCGATGTGGTCGACGAGCGCCGGCGCGTCCTCGTCCGGCACCTGGAGCCACCACTCGTCCAGCAGCGGCGCCGTGAAGGAGCGGACGACGGCGGCGCGGGACAGGGCGTCGCGGTCGGCGAGGATCCCGGCACCCTTGGGCAGCCCGGGCAGGTAGGGCACCTCCCGCTCCATGACGACCGGGACCAGCACGCCGCCGAGATCCACCTCGAGCTCGTCGCCGACCTGCACCCCGAACGACGCCATCAGCGTGTCGGTGGCCAGGACGGGGACCGGCCCCGGGTCCGGGAACGTCGTCGCCGCGAACCCGGCGCCGTCGAACATCATGCGCACGATGTCGAGGGGACCGTCGACGTGCAGGCCCTCCTCGTCGGCGTCGATCGCCAGGGTGGCGCTGTTCCCGCGCTCGTCGGGCAGGCCCAGGACGTTCCAGGCCGGCTCCACCAGCGGGACGGCCGAGACGACGTCGTCCTCGACCGCCCGGACGTCGCGCAGGGTCACGCCGAACCTGAGCTCGCCCGACTGGTCGGCACTCAGGAACTTCTGCGGGTCCTCGACCTCGGCGAAGGTGCGCACCGTCATGCCGACGAGAGCCAGGTCACCGGCCCCCTCGGGAAGCGGTACGGCGATGTCGTCCTCGGTGCCCACCAGGGCCATCGCGGCAAGCTCGACGGGGACGCGGTTCGCCATGTCGTCCTGCAGGACGAGCGTGACGAGCATCGTGCCCGGCAGCGCCAGGTTCGCCTCGCTCACCACGTCGACGAGCAGGCTCGTGGGGGACCCGGGCAGCGGCAGCGCACCGTCCGGCCCCACCGGGTGCAGCGGGGTGGACAGGGCGTCCCACGTCGGGGAGATCCGTCCACGCAGCAGCTCGGCGGCGAGCGTCGTGTCGATCGCCAGGAGGTTGGCGGACCGGCGGCGGACCTCCACCCCGAGCATGGACGGCTGACCCAGGTCGACCGAGCGGTTGGCGGCCGCGCTGGCCTCCTGCACGTCGGGCAGGCCCGTGGCGACGGCCGCCTGCGTGACGGGAGACCCCGCCATCCGGTCGAGCCGGACGTCGGTCCCGATCGCCAGGTCGGCCTGCTCTGCCTGCGACGTGCGCCAGGTGCTCAGGAACGACTGGGAGAACGACCCGACGGCGAGGGCGAGCGTCAGCAGCAGCACCGCCCCCGCGGCACGAGCGGGCCGGCGGCCGACCTCCCAGGCCGCGAGCGGCGAGATCAGGGACCGGCTGCGCGCCGCGAGGCGCTCGCCCGTCCCGGTGACCAGCGGCAGCAGGCGCAGCGCGAGCACGGCGCCGGCGAGCAGGAGCAGGGCGGGTGCGGCGACGAGGACCGGGTCGAGCGTCGTGGCACCGGTCGCCGCGACGGGCGAGCGGTAGGTGCTGAGCTGCCACACCGCGACCCCGGCCAGCCCCAGCAGCGCGAGGTCCGCCCCGGACCGGGCGAGGGCCCCTCGCCGGTCCTGACGCACCAGCTGCTGCTCTGCGTCGACCACGCTGCCGCGACGCCGCAGCAGCGGTCCGAGCAGCACGCCGGCGAGCACGAACGAGGAGACGGCGCAGGTGATCCACAGCGACGGCGGGCGGCCCGGGTCGTGGTGGAGCCCGGCGCGGGCCAGCGGGCCGACCGCGGTGATCGCCTGGAACAGCAGTCCGGCGAGCCAGGGGGAGACGAGCGTGGTGATCAGCGCGACGGCCGCCGCCTCGAGGGCGGCCAGTCCGAGCAGCTGACGTCCCGAGGCGCCCCGTGAGGCCATGAGCGTCTGCTCCGGGGCGCGCCGGTCGGCCAGCAGCCGGGCCGCGAGCAGCAGCACCGTCACGGTGAGGACCACGAGCATCAGGCCGACGATGACGAGGCTCACCCGGGTGACGGCCAGGTTGGACTCAGCGACGTCGATGGTCGCGCCCAGGCGTGTCCGGAGCAGGCTGCCGAGGGTCACGTCGTCGGTGGCGGCGACGAGCGCGGCCTGCCCCTCGTCGAGCCGGCCGCGCATGGCGTCGACGGCGCCGGGCGGGCTGTCGACGAGCTCCGGAGCGGCGACCAGGTCGATCGACAGGACGCTGCCCGGAGCGGTCAGCGCCTCCGGGGCGACGACGAACGGGCCCCACGCGTCGGTGACCACGAACCCGAAGCTGCCCGGGACCGGGTAGGACGGGTCGTGCTCCAGGCCCTGCAGCACGTCCCGGGTCCAGAGGCGGCTGGCACCGGTCAGCTCGTGCACACCGACCACGACGACGGCGCTCTCGGCGTAGGTGCCCATGTTCTGCACGGGCAGCTCGGTGCCGACCGTCCAGCCGTACTCCTCGGCGGCGACCTGCGGCACGGACACCTCGACGCGTCCGGCGTCGTCCGTGGCGGTCGTGGGCCACTGCCCGGCCAGCAGCGTGGCGTTCGTCTCCAGGCGCGGGTTCGACGCGAGGTACGCGAGGGGCGGGACGGCCTGCGCCTCCCCGAGCAGCCGGTACATGGGCGACGCGGTCCACTGCGTGCGGGTGGAGGAGACCTCACCGAGCAGGCTGTCGAGGAAGGCGCTGCCGGCCGCGGCGGCCTCCACGGGGTCGGAACGCTCCAGCCGGAGCTCGACGTCGACGTCCGTGTCCTGCGCGGGCGCCTCGTTGAGCGCGGTGTCCATCGCCCGGTTCTCGCTGGTGAACAGCAGGAGCGCGAACGTGCCCAGCAGCGTGGAGCCGATCAGCGCGACGGCGAGGACCGCGGCCAGCAGCGTGCGCTGGGCGGCGGCGCGGTGCCGCAGCACTCGCAGGCTCCAGCCCATCCGACCTCCTCGTCTCGGGGCGCGGCCGACGTCGGGACGTCGCTGCGCGGTCCGGCGATCGTATGGGAGCAGAACCGAGGTGTGGGAGCGATCCCGCGGTTGTGATCGAACCGATACGAACGGGCGCGACAGGGTCTGCCGGGACGGGTATATTCCGACCGGAATATTTGATGCGGAGGTGATGTCATGGCGAAGCTCTCCGCGGTCGCGGTGCTGGTCCTCGGCCTGCTGC
The DNA here is from genome assembly GCF_007989805.1 of Cellulomonas xylanilytica. GTDB lineage: Bacteria > Actinomycetota > Actinomycetes > Actinomycetales > Cellulomonadaceae > Cellulomonas > Cellulomonas xylanilytica. The sequence goes on along the minus strand of NZ_BJUB01000005.1, from coordinate 10,332 downwards.
ACGAGCAGCCGATGCATCCGTACCAGCTCCACCAGACCCTGGTCGAGCGCGGCGACACCCGGATCGTCCGCGTCAACCCCGGCGCCGTCTACCACGGCGTCGAGCGGCTCGAGCGGGACGGGCTGGTCGAGGTCGTCCGGACCGACCGTGCCGGAAGGCGACCCGAGCGCACCACCTACCGGATCACCGACGCGGGCCGGGCAGAGTTCGCCGCCCGCCTCACCAGCCTGCTGGGCGACGAGCACCCGAGCTACCCGCTGTTCTCCGTCGGGCTGGCGGAGGCCAACGAGCTGCCGGCCGACGAGGTCGTCACGCAGCTGGTCCGGCGACGTGACCGCGCGGTCGCCCACCGGGACCACCTCGCGGCGTCCTCCGACTCGGTCAGCCGCCTCGGGCTGCCCCGGCGCTACCTGCTCGACGTCGACCACGCGCTGGCCACGCTGCGCGCCGAGATCGACTGGCTCGACCGCACGATCACCGAGCTGCGCTCCGGCGACCTCGACTGGACCAGCCCCATCCCCGACTCGTTCCACGAGGCGAAGCGCACGCTGCGCGCCCTCGACCCCCACCCGAAGGACGTCCCATGAGCACTGAGCAGCCCCGCGCGCTCGTCGACCTGCACGGGCGCAGCCCGTGGAGCATCCTGCCCGCGCTGTGCCTCGGCTTCTTCATGATCATGGTGGACACCACGATCGTGAACATCGCCATCCCGTCGCTGGTCACGGCCTTCGACGCGGACCTGACGGCGGTCGGCTGGGTGAACAGCGCCTACCTGCTGACCTTCGCCACGCTGCTCCTGGTCACCGGACGGCTGGGCGACCGGTTCGGCCCCCGGCCCGTCTTCGTGCTCGGCCTCGTCATCTTCACCGTGACGTCGCTGCTCTGCGGCCTGTCCGGGTCCATCGAGATGCTCATCGTCGCCCGCGCGCTGCAGGGGGTCGGCGCCGCGCTGATGACCCCGCAGACGATGTCGATGATCACCCGCGTCTTCCCGCCGCAGAAGCGGGGCGCCGCGATGGGGCTGTGGGGTGCGGTCGCCGGCATCGCGACCATCACCGGGCCGGTGCTCGGGGGGCTGCTGGTGCAGACCGTCGGCTGGGAGTGGATCTTCTACGTCAACATCCCCGTCGGGGTCGTGGCCCTCGTCCTCGCGCTGCGGACGCTCCCCGCGCTCCCCACGGCGAACAGGTCGTTCGACGGTCTCGGCGTCCTGCTCTCCGTGGTGGGCATGTTCCTCGTCGTGTTCGGCATCCAGGAAGGCGCGACCTTCGACTGGGGCACCATCACCGGACCGGTCACCGTGTGGGGCGTCATCGCCGCCGGCGTGCTCGTGCTCGTCGGCTTCGTGCTCTGGCAGCGCCACCGCGGCAGCGACGCCCTGCTGCCGCTGAGCCTCTTCCACAGCCGCAACTTCTCGCTGTCCAACGTCGCGGGCGGCGCCGTGACGTTCGCGATGATCGGCATCTTCTTCCCGTTCACCCTGTTCCTGCAGGAGGTGCTCGGCCTCAGCCCCCTGAACGCCGCGCTCGTCGGGCTCCCCGGTTCGCTCCTGTCCGGCGTCGTCGCCCCGTTCGCGGGCCGGCTGTCGGACAGGGTCGCGGGCAAGTGGGTCGTCGCCAGCGGGTTCGCCATCCTGTCGGTCGCCATCACGTGGCTCGCGCTCGCGGTGCAGCCGGACGCGCCGGTCTGGCACCTGGTGCTCCCGATGACGCTGTTCGGCATCGGCACCGGCGCCCTGTTCTCCCCGCTCGCCAACCTGGCGACCTCGGGGCTGGACGGCCGCACCGCCGGCGCCGGTGCCGGCGCGTTCAACACGACCCGGCAGATCGGCGGCGTCATCGGCTCCGCCGCGATCGTCGCGATGCTGACCTCCCGGCTCGCGGTCACCATCCCGGCCGCCGCCGAGGCCGCCGCGGACCAGGTGCCCGAGCAGTTCCGGCAGTCCTTCGTCGACGGGTTCGCGTCCGGGAGCTTCGCGAGCGGCGCTGCCCCCGAGCTGCCGTCGTCCGTGCCGGCCGACGTCGCCGCACAGATCGGTCAGGTCGCGCAGCAGGCCGTGCACTCCGGGTTCGCCACCGCGGTGACGCAGACGATGCTGCTGACGGTCGCGGTGCTGGTGCTGGGGCTGGTCTCCAGCCTGGCCATGAAGGGCGGACGCCCGGTCCACCACGCGCCGACGCAGGAGCGCGTTCCCGCCGAGGTCTGACGGGACGACGACGGCCCCGGTCCCACGGACCGGGGCCGTCGTCGTCGGATCAGGCCTGCGGCGGTCGCGTCATGCTCAGGACGTCCAGCGCGCTGTCCAGCTGCTCCTCGGTGACCTCGCCGCGCTCGACGAAGCCGAGGTCGATCACGGCGGCCCGCACGGTGATCCCGTGCTTGACCGCGTGCTTGGCGATCTTCGCGGCGGCCTCGTACCCGATCACCCGGTTCAGCGGCGTGACGATCGACGGCGACGACTCGGCCAGCTCACGGGCGCGCTCCACGTTGGCGACGAGCCCCACGACGGTCTTGTCGGCGAGCAGCCGCGACGCGTTGGCCAGCAGCCGCACCGACTCCAGCACCCCGGCGGCGATCACGGGGATCTGCACGTTGAGCTCGAACGACCCGCTCGCACCGGCCCACGCGACGGTGGCGTCGTTGCCGACGACGCGCGCGGCGACCATGAGCACGGCCTCGGGGATGACCGGGTTGACCTTGCCGGGCATGATCGAGGACCCCGGCTGCAGGTCGGGGATCGCGAGCTCCCCGAGCCCCGTGTTCGGGCCGGAGCCCATCCAGCGCAGGTCGTTGCAGATCTTGGTGAGGCTGACCGCGATCGTGCGCAGCGCCCCCGACAGCTCGACCAGGCCGTCGCGCGAGCTCTGCGCCTCGAAGTGGTCGCGCGCCTCCGTCAGCGGCAGGCCCGTGTCCTCGCGCAGCAGCGCGATGACGCGCTGCGGGAAGCCCGCCGGGGTGTTGATGCCGGTCCCGACGGCGGTCCCGCCCAGCGGGACCTCGGCCGCGCGGGGGAGCGCCGACTCGAGCCGCTCGATGCCGTACCGGACCGCGGCCGCGTAGCCACCGAACTCCTGGCCGAGCGTGACCGGCGTGGCGTCCATGAGGTGCGTCCGGCCCGACTTGACCACCTGCGCCCACTCGACGGACTTCGCCTCGAGCGCGCCCGCGAGGTGCTCCAGCGCCGGGATGAGGTCGCGCACGACGCCCGCGGTCGCGGCCACGTGCACCGACGTCGGGAACACGTCGTTGGACGACTGCGACGCGTTGACGTGGTCGTTCGGGTGCACGTCGCGCCCGAGCCGCCGCGTCGCCAGCGTCGCGAGCACCTCGTTGGTGTTCATGTTCGAGCTGGTGCCCGAGCCGGTCTGGTAGACGTCGATCGGGAAGTCGCCGTCGTGCGCACCGCCGGCGACGTCGTCCGCGGCGGCGACGATGGCGTCCGCGACGTCCTGCTCCAGCACGCCCAGCTCGGCGTTCGCGCGGGCCGCGGCCTTCTTGATGCGGGCGAGCGCCTCGATGTGGCTGCGTTCGAGGCGGCTGCCGGAGATCGGGAAGTTCTCGACCGCCCGCTGGGTCTGTGCGCGGTAGAGGGCGTCGACCGGGACGCGCACCTCACCCATCGTGTCGTGCTCGATGCGGAACTCAGAAGTCATGCGAGCCATCCTGCCGCACGACTACGCCCCCACGTCCCCCAGCGACTCCGTGAGGTGGACGGTCCCGTCGGCGAGCGTGTACTCGAGCCCGACGATCGCGACCCGCCCCTCCGTGACCGACTCCGCGAGCGACCGCGAGTAGCCCTGGAGCATCTGCACCGTGTGCCGGACGTGCTCGTGGCCGAAGGCGGCGGGGTCGACGCTGTCCAGGGCGCCCAGGCCACCGCCGCCGAGGTTCACGATGCTCGGGATGACCCGGTCGACGATCGCGCGCACGAACCCGGTGGGCAGCTCGCCCGTGGTCAGGGCGGTCGTCGCGGCGGCGACCGCGCCGCAGCTGTCATGGCCGAGGACGACGACCAGCGACGCCCCGAGGACGTCCACGCCGTACTCGATGGAACCGATGACGGTGGTGTCCAGCACGTGGCCGGCGGTGCGGACCACGAACACGTCGCCGAGGCCCTGGTCGAAGATGATCTCGGCGGCCACCCGGGAGTCCGAGCAGCCGAAGATCACCGCGTACGGGTGCTGGGCGACGCTCAGCTCGGTGCGGTGGTCGGCGCCTTGCGACGGGTGGAGCATCTCGCCGCGGACGAACCGCTCGTTCCCCTCGCGCAGCGCGGACCAGGCTTCGGCAGGTGTGGTGGGACGTGGCACGGCGCCATGGTCGCAGGTCATGGCGCCGGACGGGAGCCCGTCTCCAGTGGCGGGCACCTCCGGGCGGGAGTACCAAAGACCCAGAGGCGACCACGTCTCGGTCTTCGGAGGTGTTCCGTGCGACGACGCACACGAGCTCTCGCCCTCGTCGTGGGGGCAGCGGTCGCCGCTCCGCTGGCCGCGTGCGCGGGATCCGGGTCCGGCACTCCCGTGCTCACCTGGTACATCAACCCGGACGACGGCGGTCAGGCGGAGATCGCGAAGCAGTGCACGGAGTCCGCGGAGGGGCAGTACGTCATCGAGACGTCGCTCCTGCCCCGGGACGCCAGCGCCCAGCGCGAGCAGCTGGCCCGACGCCTGGCCGCCAAGGACCCGTCCATCGACCTCATGAGTCTCGACCCCCCGTTCATCCCCGAGATGGCGGAGCCCGGGTTCCTCGCGCCCGTGCCGGAGGACGTGGCGTCGCGGGTGTCCGAGAACGTCGTGGCCGGTGCGCTCGCGGGGGCGACCTGGGGCGACGAGCTGGTCACCGTCCCGTTCTGGGCGAACACGCAGCTGCTCTGGTACCGCAAGTCCGTCGCGGAGGCGGCCGGGCTGGACCCGGCCGCGGCACCGGTGACGTGGGACCAGATCATCACCGCCGCGCAGGACCAGGACAAGCTGCTCGGCGTCCAGGGCACCAAGGCGGAGTCCCTCACCGTGTGGATCAACGCCCTCGTCGCCTCGGCCGGGGGGACGATCATCGAGAACCCGGAGGCGCCGGCCGACGAGATCACCCTCGGGCTGGAGAGCCCCGCGGGTGAGGCCGCCGCGACGATCATGGGCACGATCGGCGAGTCGGGCGGCGTCGGCGGACCCGGCCTGCCGACCGAGGACGAGGGCGCGTCGCTGTCCATCTTCCAGGGCGACCGGGGCTCGTTCATGGTCAACTGGCCGTTCGTGTGGTCGGCCACGAAGGCCGGCGTCGAGGACGGCACGTTCGAGCAGTCACTGCTCGACGACATCGGCTGGGCGCTGTACCCCCAGGTGACCGAGGACCAGCAGACCGCTCCGCCGTACGGCGGCATCAACCTCGGCGTCGGAGCCTTCAGCGAGCACGTCGACCTCGCCTACGAGGCGGCGGAGTGCATCGTCACCCCGGAGCACCAGGCGCAGTACTTCGCGACGAACGGCAACCCGCCGTCCAACACCGAGGCCTACGACGACCCCGCCGTCTCGGAGGCGTTCCCGATGGCGGACGTCATCCGGGAGTCGCTCGAGATCGCCGTGCCCCGGCCGCAGACGCCGTACTACAACGAGGTGTCCTCCGGTCTGCAGCAGACGTGGCACCCGCCGAGCGCGGTGACCCCGGAGGTCACGCCGACCGAGTCGACGGACCTGATCACAGCCGTCCTTCGAGGGGAGCAGCTGCTATGAGCACCGCATCGACGGGGGCTGGTGCGGTCAAGCAGCAGGTTCCCTCGGGCGCTCGACCCGACCTGCGCGACGACGCGGCGAAGGCGGGCCGCAGCGACCGCGCGAAGGCCGAGGCGCGCCTCGGCTGGTTGCTCGCCGGGCCGGCGTTCGTCGTCATGCTCGCCGTCACGCTGTACCCGATCCTGCAGGCCTTCTACGACTCCCTGTTCCACTTCCGCCTGACCGCGCCGGACGACAGGCGCTGGGCGGGCCTGAGCAACTACGCGGTCGTGCTCTCCGACCCGATCTTCTGGCAGGCGCTCGGGGTCACCGTCTTCATCACGGTGGTGACGGTCGTGATCGAGCTCGTCCTCGGGTTCGCGCTCGCGCTGGTCATGCACCGCGCCATCACCCAGCTCCGCGGCCTGCTGCGCACCGCGATCCTGGTGCCCTACGGGATCATCACGGTCGTCTCGGCGTTCGCCTGGTTCTACGCCTTCGCCATCGACTCGGGGTACATCAACCACTGGTTCGACTGGGTGCCCGGCATCAGCGCGGACCTCAACTGGTTCGCGCAGCAGGGCACCAGCCTCTTCGTGATCATCCTGTCGGAGATCTGGAAGACCACGCCGTTCATCTCGCTGCTCCTGCTCGCCGGCCTCTCGCAGGTGCCGACGGAGCTCGAGGAGGCGGCGGAGGTCGACGGCGCCACGTGGTGGCAGCGGCTGACGCGGGTGGTCCTGCCGAACATGAAGGCCGCGATCATGGTCGCCGTCCTGTTCCGTGCGCTCGACGCGTTCCGCATCTTCGACAACGTGTTCATCATGACCAACGGCGCGAACGGCACGGAGGTGCTGTCGCTGCTCGCCTACCGGACGTCGATCGGACGGCTCGAGATCGGCCTCGGGTCCGCGATCTCCGTGCTCCTCTTCCTGTGCGTGATCCTGATCTGCTGGATCGCGGTCAAGCTCTTCAAGGTCGATCTGGCCGGCGGCGCGAGGGGAGCGAGCTGATGAAGCAGCTGTCCACCAGGGCGAAGTGGGCCTGGGCCCTCATCACGATCTTCGTCATCACCTACGCCCTCTTCCCGATCGTCTCGATCTTCGCGACGTCGTTCAAGCTGCCCAGCCAGCTCAACCTGGGGCTGTTCTGGCCGAAGACCTGGACGTTGGTGAACTACGAGGAGATCCTCGCGCCGGGCGGTTCCGCCCAGACGCTGTTCCTGTCGTCGCTGCGCAACTCGATCGGCATCTGCCTGATCGCCACCGCCATCGCCGTCGTCCTGGCCACGCTCGCGGCCTACGCGATCGCCCGTCTGGACTTCCCCGGCAAGCGGCTGGTGCTGCTCACCGCGCTGGGCGTGTCGATCTTCCCGGTGATCTCGATCGTCACGCCCCTGTTCAACCTGTGGCGCAACATCGGCCTCTACGACACCTGGCTCGGGCTGATCATCCCGTACCTGTCGCTCACGCTCCCCATCTCCATCTGGACCCTCGCGGCGTTCTTCCGCCAGATCCCGTGGGAGCTCGAGCAGGCTGCCCAGGTCGACGGTGCGACCACCTGGCAGGCGTTCCGCAAGGCGATCGTGCCGCTGGCAGCACCCGGGGTGTTCACCACCGCGCTGATCGCGTTCTTCATCGCGTGGAACGACTTCGTCTACGGGATCTCGCTGACCTCGACCGACCGCGCGCGTCCTGTGCCCGCGGCGCTGGCCTTCTTCACCGGTGCCTCCCAGTTCGAGGAGCCGACCGGGTCGATCTCCGCCGCCGCCATCATCGTGACCGTCCCGGTAGTCATCCTCGTCCTGCTGTTCCAACGCCAGATCGTGTCCGGCCTGACCCAGGGCGCCGTCAAGGGCTGAGCCCGCGCACAGCCCGTCCCACGAAGGAGATCCGATGGCCGCCATCACCCTCAAGGACATCGTCAAGCAGTACGGCGACGGCTTCCTCGCCGTGAAGGGCGTGAGCCTCGACATCGCCGACGGCGAGTTCGTCATCCTGGTCGGGCCCTCCGGCTGCGGGAAGTCGACGCTGCTGCGCATGATCGTCGGCCTTGAGGACATCACCGCCGGCGAGCTGACCATCGGCGGGACGCGGGTCAACGACAAGGCACCCCGCGACCGCAAGCTCGCGATGGTGTTCCAGAACTACGCGCTCTACCCGCACCTGACGGTCTTCGAGAACATCGCCTTCCCGCTGCGCCTGCAGAAGGGGCAGTTCACCGAGGCGCAGATCACGGAGAAGGTCGAGTTCGCCGCGAAGACGCTCGAGCTCCAGGACCACCTGCAGCGCAAGCCCGCGAACCTCTCCGGTGGTCAGCGCCAGCGCGTCGCGATGGGCCGCGCCATCGTCCGGGAGGCGCAGGCGTTCCTCTTCGACGAGCCCCTGTCCAACCTCGACGCCAAGCTGCGCGGCCAGATGCGCACCGAGATCGCCCGGATGCAGCGCCGGCTCGGGACCACGACGGTCTACGTCACCCACGACCAGACCGAGGCCATGACCCTGGGCGACCGGGTCGCGGTGCTCCGCAAGGGCGAGCTCCAGCAGGTGGCCAGCCCGCGCGGTCTCTACGAGCAGCCCGTGAACCTCTTCGTCGCCGGCTTCATCGGCTCACCGCCCATGAACTTCCTGCCGGGGGAGGTGGACGGGTCGACGATGCACCTCCCGTTCGCCGACGTGCCGATCTCGGCAGACCTGGCGCCCAAGCTCGGCGGCAAGGACGTCGTGATCGTCGGCATCCGCCCCGAGCACTTCGAGGACGCCAACCTCCTCGAGGAGTCCAAGGTGTCGTCCGGGGTCACGTTCACCGCTCCCGTGGACGTCAGCGAGTGGCTGGGCTCGGAGCTCTACGCCTACATCCCCTTCGAGACGAACCCTGACGTCGCGACGACCCTGGAGGAGCTCGACCGGGACCTCGACGGCGAGGGGCTGCGCACCCAGCTCATCGTCACGCTCGGGTCGGAGACCAAGATCCGCGACGGCGACGACGCCCAGCTCTGGTTCGACCCCGCCCGCATGATGGTGTTCGACCCCGAGACCGGGGAGAACCTCACGTGGGACGCCGACGCCGCCAGGACGATCGACCAGGAGAACGAGGCCGACCGCAAGGCGTCCCTGGAACGCGCACAGGCGCGCGAGAAGGCCAGCGCCTGACCGTCCGCCCCCACGCCCGCGCCGCGGCCGGGGTCACCCGGCCGCGCTCGGCCCGGGTGGCGCTCCGTCTCAGCCGAGCTCGGCGAGGCGGGGCGGGTTGGCGCCCGCCCGTGACACCGTGATCGCCGCGATGCGTGCGCACCGCTCGAGCACGGCCTCGACCGTGGCGGCGTCGACGTCGGCCAGCGCCTGGCGGCGGTCCGCCCCGAGCAGCCCCGCCGACCACAGACCGTCGATCAGCCCGCCCATGAACGAGTCCCCGGCACCCACGGTGTCGGCCACCTGCACCGACGGTGCCTCGACCGAGATGCGCGCGCCCGCCGACGTGCTGGCGAACGCCCCCTCGCCCCCGTGCGTGACGACGACGAGCGAGGGCCCGGACCGGCTCCACTCCTCGGCGATCTCCGCCGGCGCGACGCCCGGGTGCAGCCAGGCGAGGTCCTCGTCGCTGACCTTGACCACGTCGGCCACCCGGACCAGGGCCTCGACGACCGGCAGGGCGTGCGCGGGCGAACCCATCAGCACGGGCCGCAGGTTGGGGTCGTAGGTGATCGTCGACGTCTCGCGGCGGCGGCCCACGATCGAGGCGACGGCCGCTCCGCCGGGCTGCAGCACGGTCGCGATGGAGCCGGTGTGGACAACCAGCGGGTCGCCGGCGTCCTCGTCCCACGTCTCCGGCAGGTCCCACTTGAGGTCGAACTCGTACGAGGCGGTCCCGGTGGCGTCGAGGTGGGCGGTGGCGACCGGGGTGCGCAGCGGCGACCGGTTGCCCTCCAGGACGGTGACCCCGGACCCGCGCAGGTGCTCGCGCACGAGGTCCCCGGCGGCGTCCTGACCGAGCCACGTCAGCAGGTCCACCCGCCGACCGAGGCGACCGAGCCCGAGCGCGACGTTGGCGGGGCTGCCACCGGGGTGCTCCGCGCGGCTGCCGTCCGGGCGGGCGACGACGTCGATGAGCGCCTCGCCGATGACGAGGGCGCGGTCTGCGGTCGGCGGGGTCATCGTGCCTCCTGGTCGTCCGTGCTGCCGTCCGTGCTGTCGTTCGTGCTGACGTTCGTCGGGGTGCGCGTCTCGCGGACGGCGGCCAGGCGCTCGCGTGCACCGTCCAGCCACTCCTGGCACCGCGTCGCCAGCGCCTCGCCGCGCTCCCAGAGCGCGAGCGACTCCTCGAGGGTCGCGGCGCCGGCCTCGAGCCTGGCCACGACCGCGACGAGCTCGTCGCGGGCCTCCTCGTAGCCGAGGGCGGCGACGTCGGCGTTCGGGTCGGGCGGCGTGGCCGGCGGGGTGGCGGGGGAGGACGAGGACGGCTTCGGCACGGGGACAGTCAACCAGCAGGCGGCCACACTCCCGACGGCCGGACCCGCCGGACGAGACGCCGAGCCGGAACCGCCTGACGACGCGTAGAGCCGGAACCGCCGACTAGGGCGTGGAGCCGGACCCGCCTGACGACGCGTAGAGCCGGAACCGCCGACTAG
>NZ_BJUB01000004.1 GCF_007989805.1 Cellulomonas xylanilytica | reverse complement strand
TACGGGGGTGGCTCTTTCTGTTTCTACAGCAATTCTGTGCGCGCGACGTCGGGCGTATTGATCACCAGGAATCACCGCAGTGTCGTCCCCGTTCCGCATCGTCGGTGCGACCCGCCGGAAGCCGTCAGGCTGCCCGGGTCGGGGATGAGACGATGGGGCGGTCGATCGCGACGAGGAGAGCACACAGATGAACAGCGAGAATCGTGCCGGGAGCACACCTGACGGCCGTGGCCGGTCGGGTGGCGGCGACCGTGGTCGATCCGACGGCAACAGCGGCTCCGCCCGCGGGCCCCAGGGCGGCGGCGGGTACCGCGGCGGCTCGTCGTCCGGCGGGACTGGCCGGCCACGGTCTGGGAGCTCGCCTCAGGGCGGAGCCCGCGGCTCGGGCTCCTCGTACGGTTCGGGTGGCGACGGCGGGTACCGACCGTCCTCCGGCGGCCGTCCTTCCGGTGACGACCGTGGATTCCGCCCCACCGGTGGCGGCGGCGCTGGTGACGCGCGTGGTGACTCCAGGCCCACGTCCCGTTCCGACCGCCCCGCCTACGGTGACCGCTCCGGTTCCGACCGTGGTGGGTACGGCGGCCGGGGTTCTGCTGATCGCCCCTCGTACGGTGAGCGTGGCGGAGCCGGCCGGGCGGGCGGCGATCGTCGCTCGTACGGCGACCGCCCGGGTGGCGACCGTCCGTCCTACGGCAACCGAGCTTCGGGGGAACGGTCGTCGTACGGCAGCCGGCCCGCTGGCGACCGTCCGTCCTACGGTGATCGATCGGGGTCCGGGGACCGCAGCCGCACAGACCGCCCCTCCTACGGAGGCCGCCCAGCCGGTGATCGGCCGTCCTACGGCGACCGGTCCTCGTCCGGTGGCCGACCTGCTGGTGACCGCCCGGATCGCGGGGACCGCCCCGCCTACGGCAAGCGTTCCGGTGGTGAGCGTCCGTCGTACGGCAACCGTTCCGGTGGTGAGCGTCCGTCCTACGGTGAGCGTTCCGGTGGGCGCCCGTCCGGCGATCGCCCGTCGTACGGCGATCGGTCGTCCCGTGGTGAGCGTCCCTCGTACGGTGAGCGCTCGGGCGGGCGACCCTCTGGGGATCGCCCGTCGTACGGGGAGCGTTCTTCCGGTGGTGAGCGTCCGCCCTACGGCAACCGTTCCGGTGGTGAGCGTCCGTCCTACGGTGAGCGTTCCGGTGGGCGACCGTCCGGCGATCGTCCGTCCTACGGTGACCGTTCCGGTGGTGAGCGTTCGTCCTACGGTGGGCGGCCGTCCGGCGATCGTCCGTCCTATGGCGACCGCTCCGGTGGTGCGCGGTCCGGCTATGGCGATCGCCCCTCGGGTGCAGGTAGGGCGTCGTCGGACAACCGGTCGTCCGGTGGGCGTCCCAGTGGTGACCGTCCGTCGTACGGCGACCGGTCCGGTGGAGAGCGCTCGAGCTACGGAGACCGTCCCGCCTACGGTGGCGACCGAGAGCGTGGCAGTGGTCGACCGGCGTACGGTGACCGTCCGTCCGGCAGCGGTGACCGGAGCCGTGGCGGGGAGCGTCCGTCCTACGGCGACCGCCCTCGCGGTGGCCGACCGAGCGACGGTGACCGCCGCTCGTCCGGCGACCGTCCTGCCCAGGGGGACCGTCCGGGTGTCGAGCGCGACACGTCGGACCGAGGACCGTCGGGTGACCGACCCTCCTCGAGCGGGCAGCGACCGTCGTCGCAGGATCGCGCCTCGCGGCCCGCGGGGGAGCGGTCCAGCTCCTCTCGGCCGGCGGCTGGCGGCAACCGGGCGGACCGCCCGGCGACCGGCGATCGTCGGCCCCCGTCCGGCGGCCACGGACGGGACGACCGCCACGGCTCGGGCCGGGGCGCGGGAGCGGAGCGTCGCGAGACGGACGACCGCCGGCTGACGCGGCCCCCGCAGGACGAGCGCGTCGTCGCGCCCGAGATCCCGGACGATGTCGTGTTCAGCGACCTCGACCGTTCGGTCCGCGGGCGGCTGCGGACGTTGAGCAAGGAGAACGCGGAGGGTGTCGGCCGCCACCTCGTGATGGTGGGCCGGCTGCTGGACGTCCAGCCGGAGCTCGCGTACGAGCACGCCCAGGCTGCGGTCCGGCGTGCCGGGCGCGTCGACGTCGTGCGGGAGGCGGCGGGCCTGGCCGCGTACCGCACGGGTCGGTACGCCGAGGCGCTGCGCGAGCTGCGTACGGTCCGACGGCTGAACGGCTCGTCGGAGCACCTGGCGATCATGGCCGACTGCGAACGCGGCCTCGGCCGGCCCGAGCGTGCGCTCGCGCTGGCTCAGGAGCCGGAGGCCGAGACGCTCGACGCGGAGACCCGGATCGAGCTCGCGATGGTCGTCAGTGGTGCCCGTCTCGACCTCGGTCAGGCCGAGGCTGCGGTGGCGGCGCTGTCGACTCCCGCCGTGCGAGCGGGCACCGGTGTCGTCTCGATCCGGGTGGCCCAGGCACGGGCCGCAGCGCTCGAGGCAGCCGGACGGACCGACGAGGCCGCGGCCGAGCTCGCGCCCTACACCCAGGACCAGCTCGACGACGCGGCAGGTGACGTCGAGGTGGAGGACGAGGTCGTCTCGTTCGACCTGAGCGAGTTCGATGCCGACGGTGAGTACGACGAGGAGGCGCTCGAGGACGCCGACTCCGCAGCGGCGGGGACGGCCGAGGGTGACTCGGCCCGGGACGGCTCGGACGACGACGACTCGGACGAGGGCGGCTCGGACGACCATGCTGTGGACGAGGCGGGATCGGACGAGGACCTCTCAGACGTAGCCCCGTCGGATCTCGTCGGCTCGGACGAGGACGTCCCAGACGTAGCCGCGTCGGATGTCGTCGGCTCGGCCGAGGCTGAGTCCGACGAGGACGACTCGGACGACCCGGACGAGGATCAGGGGGACACGGACGTGGATGCGTCGGACGCACCCGGCTCGGCCGCGGATGACGTCGACGTCCTCGTCGGCTCTGCGGCGGTCGACGTCGACGGTGGCACGTCTGACGACGTCGTGGTCGATGCGGTGGCCGAAGACGACTCGGACTCGGACTCGGACTCGAACTCGGACTCGGGCTCGGACGAGGCGGAGGGCGGTCGGTGACGGGCGGGCTCGTCGGCTCGTCGACGCCGCTCGCCGACCGGTTCGACCTCGCGCTCGTCGACCTCGACGGGGTCGCCTACCGCGGCCACGAGCCGATCGACGGTGCGGCGGACGGCTTGACGTCGGCGCGGGCTCGGGGGATGCGGCTGGTGTTCGTCACCAACAACGCGTCACGAGAGCCCGAGTCGGTGGCGGAGCAGCTCACGGAGCTCGGCATCGCGGCAGAGGCGTCGGAGGTGATGACGGCCGCGCAGGCGGCGGCGCAGCTGTTGACGACGCGGCTGCCGCGCGGGTCGAAGGTGCTGGTCGTCGGTGGTGCCGGTCTGGTCACGGCGGTACGCGCGGCGGGGTACGTCGTCGTGCAGTCGGCGGACGACGAGCCGGCAGCCGTCGCGCAGGGCTTCGCCCCGGAGGTGGGCTGGCCACAGCTGGCCGAGGCGGCGTACGCCGTCGGGCGCGGCGCGTGGCACGTGGCGTCGAACCTGGACCTGAGCCTGCCGACGGCCCGCGGCTTCGCGCCGGGGAACGGGTCGCTGGTCGGCGCCGTCCGGGCGGCGACGGGCGTGGTCCCCGACAGCGCGGGCAAGCCCTCGCCCACGATGTACGACATGGCGGTCGAACGGGTGGGTGCGCGGGAGACCCTCGTCATCGGCGACCGCCTGGACACGGACCTGGCCGGTGCACGGGCGGGCGGCTACATCGGCCTGCACGTGCTCACGGGTGTGAGCTCGGCGCGCGACGACATCCTCGCGGTGCCGGGGGAGCGCCCGCACCTCATCGGGGCGGACCTGCGGTCGTTGCTGGTCGCGCACCCGGAGCCGCAGCAGGGTCCGGAGGGCTGGTGGGTCGTGCGCGGGGCGTCGGCTCGTGTGCTGGACGGGCGGCTCGAGCTCGGTCGCGCGCAGTCGTCGTCCGCCGAGGACGAGCTCGACCTCGTGCGGGCCTCGTGCGCCGCGGCGTGGGCTGCGGTCGACGCCGGTCTCGACCTCGACCCCACCTCGGTCCCCGAGCTGGCGACGGAGCTCGTCCGCGACTGAGGGCGCGACCGGGTGCCCCGGCCTGTGTGTGGCGACGGGTTGTTGTGGGCTGCGCCAGGTAGCGTGGGCGCGTCCCGTGGCACGTCGGTGCCCATCGGGTCCGCCGGGGACCGCCCCGCGGACCGCGCGGGCACACGACCACGTCGGGAGGCGGTGCAGTGAGCGAGACGGACATCACCTCGACGTCGGACGACGCCGTCGACCAGGCGCTGTCGGCGCTGGCGGACCTCGAGGACCAGCCGTTGCGCGACCACGTCGCCGTGTTCGACGCGGTGCACGGCGCCCTCCAGGACCGGCTTGCGGACGCGGAGGGCTGACCCGCGGTGACCACACGCCTCGACACGGAGCTGGTGCGTCGCGGTCTGGCCCGGTCCCGTCGCCATGCCGGCGAGCTGATCGCTGCCGGCCGGGTGACCGTGGACGGCTCGGCTGCGGCACGCAGCGCCACGCAGGTCACGGACGAGCGGCAGGTCGCGGTCCAGGCCGACGACACCGACCCGGGCTACGCCTCGCGCGCCGGGCACAAGCTGGCCGGCGCGCTCGATGCGCTCGGTGCGGACGGGCCGGCCGTCGCCGGGCGGCACTGCCTCGACGCGGGCGCGAGCACCGGCGGGTTCACCGACGTGCTGCTGCGCCGCGGTGCCACCCGGGTGGTCGCCGTCGACGTCGGGCACGACCAGCTGGTCGACGCGCTGCGCCACGATCCCCGGGTCGAGGTCCGGGAGGGTGTCAACGTCAGGACGCTCACTCAGGGGGATGTCGACCCCGCGCCGGACCTGGTCGTCGCGGACCTCTCGTTCATCTCCCTGACGCTCGTGCTGCCTGCGCTCGTCGCGGTGGCGCGTCCGGACGCCGATCTCCTGGTGATGGTCAAGCCGCAGTTCGAGGTGGGACGCGATCGGCTCGGGTCCGGTGGGGTCGTCCGGGTTCCGGGCCTGTGGGTCGACGCGGTCGTCGCGGTCGCCCGCTCGGCCGCCGAGCTCGGTCTCACGGTGCGCGGGGTGGTGCGCAGCCCGCTGCCCGGTCCCAGCGGGAACGTCGAGTTCTTCCTGTGGCTCGCACGGGCGGACGGTGGTGGTCCGGTGCAGGTCCCCGTCGACCGGATCACGGACGCCGTGCTGTCGGACGCCGAGGTCGCCCCGTGAGCCGGCGCGCGCTGGTCGTCACCCACGGAGGACGTGAGGAGGCCGTCTCGGCCACCCACGAGGCCGTCCGAGAGCTGGAACGTGCCGGCGTCGAGGCCTTCCTGGCCGCGGAGGACGCCGACGCGGCGGACCTGCCGACCTTCGAGCTCGCGATCGTGCTCGGGGGCGACGGGACGATCCTGCGAGCGGCAGAGCTGACCCGGGGGACAGCGGTGCCCCTGCTGGGCGTGAACCTCGGGCACGTGGGGTTCCTCGCCGAGAGCGAGCGCGAGGACGTCGGCGAGGCGGTGCGTCGCCTGACCGCGGGCGAGTTCGACATCGAGGAGCGCGGCACCCTGGACGTGCGGGTCAGCCGCCCGGACGGCAGCACCGGCACCGGGTGGGCACTGAACGAGGCCGCGCTGGAGAAGGTCGACCGCTCCCGCATGCTCGAGGTGCTCCTGGAGGTCGACGGGCACCCGCTCTCCTCGTTCGGCTGCGACGGTGTGGTCGCGGCGACCGCGACCGGCTCGACGGCCCACGCGTTCTCCGCGGGCGGCCCCGTGGTGTGGCCGGACGTCGACGGCATGATCCTGGTCCCGATCTCCGCGCACGCGCTGTTCGCACGGCCGCTGGTCGTGGGCCCCCGCAGCAGGCTCGCGGTCGAGGTGCTGGACCGGTCGCCCGCGGCGGGCCTGGTGACGCTCGACGGGCGTCGCAGGCTCGAGGTGCCCACGGGCTCCCGCCTGGAGGTCACCCGCAGCGACATCCCGGTACGGCTCGCCCGGCTGACGCCGGCGCCGTTCACCACCCGGCTCGTGAACAAGTTCGGGCTGCCGGTCGACGGGTGGCGCGGCCGGCCCAGCGCACCTCGTCCGTCCGCACGCCCGTCCGACCGACCCACACCCCCGGAGGTGACGGCGTGATCGAGGAGATCCGCATCGAGAACCTCGGCGTGATCGGCCGGGCGCAGGTGGAGCTGCGCCCCGGGCTCACCGTCCTGACGGGAGAGACGGGCGCCGGCAAGACCATGGTGCTCACTGCGCTGAACCTGCTGCTCGGCGGCAAGGCGGACCCGGCGACGGTGCGCGTCGGGTCGGCGGCGGCGGCGGTCGAGGGGCGTGTCCTGCTCGGCGCGGGTGGTGCGGCGCTGGGGCGGGCCACCGAGGCCGGTGCAGGGCTCGACGACGACGGCAGCCTCGTGCTGCTGCGCACCGTCGGCGCCAGCACCGACGGCGCGGCCGGGCGCTCGCGCGCGTACGTCGGCGGTCGGTCGGTCCCGCAGGGGGTGCTCGCCGAGCTCGCGGACGAGCTGGTCACCGTGCACGGCCAGGCCGACCAGGCACGCCTGCGGTCGCCAGCCGTCCAGCGGGAGGCGCTCGACGAGTTCGTCGGGCCTGCGCACCGCGAGGTCCTCGCTCGCTACCGCGCCGCCTGGGCGGAGCGCGCCCGCGTGGACGCCGAGCTCAGCGACCTCGTCGACAAGGCACGGGACCGGACGCGCGAGGCCGAGCTCCTGCGGCTCGGCCTGGCCGAGGTGGAGCGGGTCGACCCGCAGCCTGAGGAGGACGTCACGCTCGCCGAGGAGGTCGACCGGCTCTCGCACGCCGAGGACCTGCGGACGGCGGCCGCGGGGGCGCACACGGCGCTGGTCGGCGACGAGGACTCCGTCGACGAGGGCTCCGCGGCGGTCGGCGCGATCGAGCTGGCACGTCGCCTGCTCGAGCACGAGGGCACGCACGACCCCGCGCTGGCTGCGCTGGCCACGCGGGTCGCCGAGGCGGGATACCTCCTCGCGGACGTCTCCACCGACCTGGCGGCCTACCTCGAGGACCTGCAGGCGGACCCGCTGCGCCTCGACGCGGCACAGCGTCGTCGTGCCGAGCTGGCCACCCTGACGCGCAGCTACGGCAGCACGGTGGCGGAGGTGCTCGCCTGGGCCGACACGGCCGGACGTCGCCTGCTCGACCTCGACGGTGGTGACGAGCGGATCGCGGAGCTGCGGGAGGCGCGGGGCCGGCTGGACGACGAGCTGACGTCGCTGGCAGAGCAGCTGACCGACGGTCGCCGTGGTGGTGCCGAGCGGCTCTCCGGCGTGGTCTCCGAGGAGCTCTCGGGACTGGCGATGGGCGGCGCGGAGCTGCGGGTGAGCGTGGAGCGCGCGGACGAGCCCGGACCGCACGGCGCCGACCGCGTCGAGATGCTCCTCGTCCCGCACGCCGGAGCGCCCGCGCGGCCGCTGGGCAAGGGTGCGTCCGGCGGTGAGCTGTCCCGCGTGATGCTCGCCATCGAGGTCGCGCTCGCCACGGCTCCCGGGGCCACGCGGCCGGGCACCTTCGTGTTCGACGAGGTCGACGCGGGCGTCGGTGGCCGGGCCGCGATCGAGGTCGGCCGGCGGTTGTCGGCCCTCGCCCAGGGCAGCCAGGTGCTCGTGGTGACGCACCTGGCGCAGGTCGCCGCGTTCGCCGACCACCACCTCGTGGTCACCAAGTCGACCGCCGACGGGGTCGACGTGGTCACCGAGTCGGACGTGCGCTTGGTCACGCGGGACGAGCGTGTGCGCGAGCTGGCCCGCATGCTGTCCGGCCAGGAGGACTCCGACGCCGCACGGACGCACGCCGCAGAACTGCTCGAGCTCTCGTCCGTGGGACGATGAGCGGCGATGAGAGCCTCACTGCGCAAGCGCACCGCCCTGCCCGAACCCGGCGTCGTCGCCGGTCCGGCACGTGTCGACCCTCGGACCAAGGCGCTGACCAAGCGTCTGCGGCCCGGTGACATCGCGGTCATCGACCACCTCGACCTCGACCGGGTCTCCGCCGAGGCGCTCGTGGCGTGCCAGCCGTCGGTCGTGCTCAACGCGGCGCGCTCGACGTCGGGCCGCTATCCGAACCTCGGTCCGGAGATCCTCATCGCGGCGGGCATCCCGCTGATCGACGACCTCGGTGCGGACGTCATGGCCGTGACCGAGGGGCACCGGCTCCGGATCGTCGACGAGGCCGTCTACGACGGGGACACGCTCGTCGCCGAGGGTGTGCTGCAGACCGAGGCCAGCGTCGCGGCCGCGATGGAGGAGGCTCGCGCCGGGCTCTCCGTGCAGCTCGAGTCGTTCGCGGCGAACACGATGGACTACCTGCGGCGCGAGCGCGACCTGCTCCTCGACGGGATCGGCGTGCCGGACATCTCGACCGAGATCGACGGTCGGCACGTCCTGATCGTGGTCCGCGGGTACCACTACAAGGAAGACCTGGTCACGCTGCGCCCGTACATCCGGGAGTACCGACCGGTGCTCATCGGCGTCGACGGGGGAGCGGACGCGATCCTCGACGCCGGGTGGAAGCCCGACCTCATCGTCGGGGACATGGACTCCGTCTCGGACCGTGCGCTCATGTGCGGTGCGGAGGTGGTCGTGCACGCCTACCGTGACGGACGCGCGCCCGGCCTCGCCCGCGTGGAGCAGCTCGACGTCCGGCACGTCGTGTTCCCGGCGACCGGCACGAGCGAGGACGTCGCCATGCTCCTCGCCGACGACAAGGGCGCCGAGCTGATCGTGGCCGTCGGCACGCACGCCACCCTCGTCGAGTTCCTCGACAAGGGTCGCTCCGGCATGGCGAGCACCTTCCTCACGCGCCTGCGGGTCGGCAGCAAGCTGGTCGACGCAAAGGGCGTGTCGCGGCTGTACCGCAACCGGATCTCGAACCTCCAGCTCACGCTGCTGGTCCTCGCCGGGCTCCTCGCCCTCGGCGTGGCGCTCGCCTCCACCGCGGCGGGACAGACCCTGATCGGCCTCCTGGGCGCCCGCGTCGACGACATCACGTCGTGGGTGAGCGGTCTGTTCGGATGACCGCCGCCGCCCGCCCCCAGCACCTGGTCCCGGCCTCCGCCGGTGACGTACTCGACGGAGACCTCGCACAGTGATCGACTTCCGCTACCACATCGTCTCGCTCATCTCGGTGTTCCTCGCGCTCGCCGTCGGCATCGCGCTCGGGGCCGGCCCGCTCAAGGAGACGATCGGCGACACGCTCACCGGTCAGGTCGAGCAGCTCCGGGGGGAGAAGGACGCGCTGCGTGCCGAGCTCGACACGACGGCCGGCGCCCTGCAGGACGCCGGGACGTACATCGACGCCGCCGGCCCGCAGCTGCTCGACGGCTCCCTCACCGACCGCCGCGTGGCCGTCGTCGCGCTCGGTGAGGTGGACGAGTCGATCCGCACCGCGATCGACGAGCGGCTCGCCCAGTCGGGTGCGACCGTCACCGCGCACGTCACGCTGACGGAGACCTGGGCCGACCCGGACGCCCGGACCTTCCGTCAGGCGCTGGTCGGTCAGCTGCTCGCGTACCTCGACCCGGTCCCGGCCGACGACGCGGGTGTGGAGGGGGAGCTCGCCTCGGCCCTCGTGCAGGCGCTCGTCACCTCGGACCCGAGCAACCCCGACGTGCTGTCCGACGACGCCTCCGTGCTCCTGCAGCTGCTGTCGTCGAGCGAGAGCGACAGCCCGCTGGTCACCGTGGCGGACCAGGTCACCGTGCCGGCCGACGCGATCGTCGTCCTCGGGGTGCCGCTCGCGGAGACCCCCGAGGGTGCGACGCCCACGGCGGTGCCCGCCGAGTCCGTCGACGCGCAGCTCGCCGTGCTGAGCGCGGCCCAGGAGCTGTCGTCCGGTGCGGTGCTCGCCGACGGACCGCGCGGCGAGGGCAGCCTCGTCGACGCCGTGCTGGCCGACCAGGACCTGGCATCGACCCTGACGACCGTCTCCGGGTCCGAGGTGGTCACCGGGCAGGTCAACGTCCCGCTCGCCCTCGCGGGCCGGATCGCCGGGACCAACGGGCACTACGGCTTCGGGGAGGGCGAGACGCCCCTGCCTGCGGCCGTCGAGCTCGCTCCGGTCGACCGCACCCCGCGGGTGCCCGAGGGCACGGGTGCGACCGCCGGGACCGAGGGATGACGGTCGGCCTGCCGCGCCGCATCCTCACGGGTGTCGTCGCGAGTGCGGTGACCGCGGTGGCGCGCGGCGCGTTCGACGCGCAGGCGCCCGGAGGCCAGGAGCGCTGGACCCGGACGAACCACCGGGGTGAGCCGATCAGCCTGCTGGAAGGACCGGCCGTCGCCGCGGGACTGCTCGCCGGAGGCCTGGTCGGTGCACCCTCGACGCGCGGCGCCGTGGCGCTGACGGTCGCGACCGCGTCGGGTGCTGCGTTCGGGCTGGTGGACGACCTCGGGGAGGACACCTCGTCGCGCCGCAAAGGGCTGCGCGGTCACCTCGGCGCCCTGGCGCGGGGCGAGCTCACCACGGGTGGCCTGAAGGTGCTGGGCATCGGGGCGGGAGCGCTGGTGGCGGCCGCGGTCGCGACGCCCGTGCACCGGGCGGACGGGACACGACGGTCGACGGTGGGCTGGCTGGCCGACGTCGCCGCGTCCGGCGCGCTCGTCGCCTCGAGCGCCAACCTGCTGAACCTGCTCGACCTGCGTCCCGGCCGAGCCCTGAAGGCGGCGACGCTCGTCGCGACGCCGTTGGGCCTCGGTCCTGGGGACGGTGCCGGAGCGGGTGCTGCGGTGCTCGGCGTCGTGGGTGCCGCCATGGACAAGGACCTCGCCGAGGCCGACATGCTCGGCGACGGGGGCGCCAACGCGCTCGGCGCGACCCTGGGCACCGCGGTGGTGCTCAGCGCACCCCGGCCGGTCCGGCTCGCCGCGCTCGCCGTCGTCCTGGCGCTCACGGTCGCGAGCGAGAAGGTCAGCTTCACCCGCGTCATCGAGCGCACCCCGGTGCTGCGTGAGGTCGACGGCTGGGGTCGGCGACCCGTCGGCCCGCCGGCGGACCGGTCCGCGTGAGCCCCGCGGCGCGCCGCACGCTCGCCGGCCTGGGTGGCGCCGCGGTCATGATCGCGGCCGTGACGGTCCTGAGCCGGGTGCTCGGGTTCGGCCGGTACCTCGCGCAGGCGCACGCGTTCAGCGACGGGAGCATCGGCGGGGTCTACAACGCCGCGAACACGCTGCCCAACGTCCTGTTCGAGGTCGCCGCGGGCGGTGCGCTCGCGGGAGCGCTGATCCCGGTCCTGGCGATGCCCGTGTCCCGTGCGCTGCGCAAGGACGTCGACGCGATCACGTCGGCCACGTTCGGGTGGACGCTGCTGGTGCTGGTGCCGCTCGGAGCGGCCCTCGCCGCCGCCAGCGGGCTCATCGCGTCCCTGTGGCCGAACCTGGACGACGCCGAGCAGGGCCTCCTGAAGTACTTCATCGCCGTCTTCGCCGTGCAGGTGCCGATGTACGGCGTCGCGGTGCTCCTGTACGCCGTGCTCCAGGCGCACAAGAAGTTCTTCTGGCCCGCGTTCGCCCCGGTGCTGTCGTCCCTCGTGGTGATCGTGGCCTACCTGGTCTACGCCACGCTCGCGCGCGGTGAGGTCGACGACCCGACAGCCGTTGCCGACGACGCGCTCGCGGTGCTGGCCTGGGGGACCACCCTGGGCGTCGCCGCGATGTGCTTCCCGATGTTCGTGCCGGTCCGGCGGCTCGGCGTCCGCATCCGCCCGACCCTGCGGTTCCCCACCGGGGTGGGCAGGCGGCTGGCGGTGCTGGCGTTCGCCGGCGTCGGCTCGCTGGTGGCGCAGCAGCTGTCGGTGCTCGTGGCGCTGCTGGTGGCCAACGAGCGTGGCAGCGCCGGTGCCGTGTCCGTGTACCTCTGGTCGCAGCAGGTGTACCTCCTGCCGTACGCGGTGCTCGTCGTCCCGCTGGCGACGTCGACGTTCCCGCGGCTCGCGCAGCGTGCCGCGTCCGGTGAGCACGACGCCTTCGCGAGGATGGCGTCCGGCACCCTCCGGGCGGTCCTCGCCGCGGCCGCGCTCGGTGCCGCCGCGCTGGTGGCGGCCGCGCCGGCGGTGACGGACATCTTCGGCTGGATCGCGGGTGGTGGCGCCACCATGCAGGCGATGACCGTCGTGATCACCTGGATGGCGCCCGGCCTGCTCGGGTTCGCGCTGATGTTCCACGCGTCCCGGGCGCTGTACGCGCTCGAGCGCGGACGGTCGGCCATCACGGCGAACGTGGTGGGCTGGGGCACGGTCGCCGTCGCGACCCCGGTGCTCGCCGCGGCCCACGCGCCGGACGGCGGCGACCCGCCGGCGACGCTCCTCGCGCTCGCGCAGGCGAGCTCGCTCGGGATGCTGCTCGGCGGGCTGCTCGCCGTGCTGCTGCTGCGGCGCGCTGCCGGGCGGCCCGCGACGGCGGGGCTGGTCCGGGCAGCCGTCGTGCTCCTCGCGGGTGCCGCCGTCGGGGCGCTGGCCGGCCGGTGGGTGGTCGATGCCGTCGCCGAGCTGGCCGGGCACGGTCCGGTCACCGCGGTCGGCGCTGCGGCCGGCGGCGCCGTGATCGCGTGCGTCGTCGTCGCCGGTGCCGTGCTCGCGGGGGACCGCGGCACGCTGCGGGACTTCCGCACGCTCGAGGCTCAGCCTCGCCCGCCCGCGCCGGTGACCGTCCCGGATCCCGCGAACCCGAACGGTCCCGTCTGACCTCGACGTGTCGGGACTCACCCCGCACGGCTCTCCGGCAACGGGCGTTCGTCGGGTAGGTTGGAATCCCGTGACAGAGCGCGCGCATCGACTCTCCGGGCGGTCGGAATCCACGACCCGGCACATCTTCGTCACCGGGGGTGTCGCCTCCTCCCTCGGCAAGGGTCTGACGGCGAGCAGCCTCGGACGACTCCTTCGCTCCCGTGGCCTCCGCGTCACGATGCAGAAGCTCGACCCGTACCTGAACGTGGACCCGGGCACCATGAACCCGTTCCAGCACGGCGAGGTCTTCGTCACCGAGGACGGTGCCGAGACCGACCTGGACGTCGGCCACTACGAGCGCTTCCTGGACGTGGACCTGGTGGGCTCGGCCAACGTGACGACCGGTCAGGTCTACTCGCAGGTCATCGCCAAGGAGCGTCGTGGCGAGTACCTCGGGGACACCGTGCAGGTCATCCCGCACATCACCGACGAGATCAAGTCCCGCATGCGTCAGCAGGCGGAGGACGACATCGACGTCATCATCACCGAGATCGGCGGCACGGTCGGCGACATCGAGTCGCTGCCGTTCCTCGAGGCCGCCCGGCAGGTGCGCCACGACCTCGGCCGCGACAACGTGTTCTTCCTGCACGTCTCGCTGGTGCCGTACATCGGCCCGTCCGGCGAGCTCAAGACGAAGCCGACGCAGCACTCCGTCGCCGCCCTGCGCAGCATCGGCATCCAGCCGGACGCCATCGTGCTGCGCGCCGACCGCGAGGTGCCCGAGGCCACGAAGCGCAAGATCGCGCTGATGTGCGACGTGGACGTCGAGGGTGTCGTCACCGCCAAGGACGCGCCGAGCATCTACGACATCCCGCGCGTGCTGCACTCGGAGGGCCTCGACGCGTACGTCGTGCAGCGGCTCAGCCTGCCGTTCCGGGACGTGGTGTGGAAGGGCTGGGACGACCTGCTGCACCGCGTGCACCAGCCGGCCCACCGCGTCGAGGTGGCGCTCGTCGGCAAGTACATCGACCTGCCGGACGCCTACCTGTCCGTGACCGAGGCGCTGCGCGCCGGCGGCTTCCACCACGACACGAAGGTCGTCATCCGCTGGGTGACCTCCGACGACTGCCAGACGCCCGAGGGTGCCCGGCTCGCGCTCGAGGGCGTCGACGCCGTGCTGGTGCCGGGTGGCTTCGGCGTCCGCGGCATCGAGGGCAAGCTCGGCGCCCTGCGCTGGGCCCGCGAGAACCTCGTTCCCACGCTCGGCATCTGCCTCGGCCTGCAGTGCATGGTCATCGAGTACTCGCGCACGGTCCTCGGCCTCGACGGTGCGTCGTCGTCCGAGTTCGACGCCGACCCCGCTCACCCGGTCATCGCCACGATGGCCGAGCAGCTCGCGATCGTCGGCGGCGCGGGAGACCTGGGCGGCACCATGCGCCTGGGCGCCTACGAGGCGGTGCTCGCCGAGGGGTCCGTCGTCGCCGAGGCGTACGGCTCGACGCACGTCTCCGAGCGACACCGGCACCGCTACGAGGTCAACAACGCGTACCGCGACAAGCTCGAGGAGGCCGGCCTGGTCATCTCCGGCGTCTCGCCCGACACCTCGCTGGTCGAGTTCGTCGAGCTGCCGCGCGACGTGCACCCGTACTACGTGTCCACGCAGGCGCACCCGGAGTTCAAGTCGCGTCCGACCCGCGCGCACCCCCTGTTCGCCGGGCTGATCGAGGCTGCGCTGGCCCAGCGCGGCGACGAGTCCTGATGGGGGAGTCGCCGGCTGACCTCGTCGCGCCGCGGCCCGTCCTGTCGCACGAGGTCATCCACGCCGGGAAGGTCTTCGACCTCGTCGGCGACGTGGTGGACCTGGGCGAGTCACAGGTGCTCCGCGAGTACGTGGCCCACCCCGGTGCCGTCGCGGTCATCGCGCTCGACGACGACGACCAGGTGCTGCTGCTCTCGCAGTACCGGCACCCGGTGCGCTCCGTCCTGTGGGAGCCGCCCGCGGGCCTGCGGGACGTCCCGGACGAGGAGCTCGTCCTGGCCGCCGCGCGCGAGCTCGCCGAGGAGGCCGACCTCGTGGCAGGTGCGTGGTGGCGGCTGGTCGACTTCTACACGACGCCCGGCGGCTCGGACGAACGCATCCGCATCTTCCTGGCGCGGGACCTGAGGCCCGTCGCCGACGGCGACCGCTTCACGCGGACCGACGAGGAAGCGGCCATGGTGCCGCAGTGGGTGCCGCTGGACGATGCCGTCGACGCGGCGCTGTCGGGTCGCCTGCACAGCCCGACCGCCGTCACCGGCGTGCTGGCTGCGGCGGCCGCACGTGCCCGCGGCTGGTCGACGCTGGAGCCGGCCTGACGGTGCCGCCCTCTCCGCTGGAGGGGGCGGCTGCCGTCGTCAGCGGCTCGTCGAGCGGCGGTACTGGTAGTTGGCCAGGGGGACGAACACGATGATGAAGATCGCCGACCAGATCAGCGTGTAGAGCTCCGCGTTCTGCAGGGGCCAGACGTCCGGCGTCGGCACCCCCTCGGGGATGTTGCCGAACAGCTCACGGGAGGCCTGGGTCACGGCCGACACCGGGTTCCACTCGGCGAAGGTCTGCAGCGCCGGGGGCAAAGTCTCCAGGGGGACAAAGGTGTTGGCCACGAACGTCAACGGGAAGATGACGATGAACGTGGCGTTGTTGAACACCTCGACGCTGGGGACGAGCATGCCGAGCCACGCCATGATCCACGAGACCGAGTAGGCAAACACCAGCAGCAGCAGGAAGCCGAGGGCCGCCTCGGCGGGTGAGCTGTGGATGGCCCAGCCGACCAGCAGACCGGTCAGCGACATGACGATGAGCACGAGCACGTTGTTGGCGACATCGGAGATCGTCCGTCCGGTGAGCACGGCCGACGGGGCCATCGGCAGGGACCGGAACCGGTCGATGATGCCCTTCTTGACGTCCTCGGCCAGGCCCGCCCCGGTGATCGTGGCACCGAAGATGACCGTCTGCGCGAAGATCCCCGCCATGAGGAACTCCCGGTACGCGGCGGGGTCCGTCCCGCCCGGCACCGCGATCGCACCGCCGAAGACGAACGCGAACAGCAGGACGAACATGATCGGCGACAGGGTGGTGAAGACCAGCAGGTCGGGCACGCGCTTGATCTTGATGATGTTGCGCTTGGCGACGACGTAGGCGTCCGAGAAGACGGTCGGGGCGGCCATCAGGCACCTCCGGTCGAGGACGTGTCGGTGGCCGCGTGCCGGCCCGGTCCGGTAGGTGTCGCTGCGGGGGTGTCCGGCGGCACAGGAGGTCGGTCCTGGTCCGGCTGCTCGCCGGCCTGCCCGTCCTCCTCGCTCGCGTGGCCGGTCAGGGACAGGAACACGTCGTCGAGGGTGGGCCTGCGCAGACCTACGTCGTCGATGCCGATCGTGGCGTCGTCGAGGACGCGGAGGGCCTCGGTGAGCACCTGCGCGCCGCCGCTGATCGGCATCAGCAGGGTCCTCCTGCCCTCGTCGAGCGCCGCCTTGCCCACGCCCAGGGGCTCGAGCAGGTCCCGGGCGGCGAGCAGCGTGCCGGGGTCACGGACCGTCAGCTCGAGGCGTTCGCCGCCCACCTGGGTCTTCAGCTGGTCGGCCGTGCCCTGCGCGATGATCTTCCCGTGGTCGATGACGACGATGTCGTCGGCGAGCAGGTCGGCCTCCTCGAGGTACTGCGTGGTCAGCAGGAGCGTGGTCCCGCCGGCGACGAGGTTCTGGATCACCTCCCACATCTCCGTGCGGCCGCGCGGGTCCAGCCCGGTCGTCGGCTCGTCGAGGAAGATGATGGGCGGGTCCGCCACGAGCGCGCCCGCGAGGTCCAGGCGCCGGCGCATGCCACCGGAGTACGTCTTGGACGGGCGGTCGGCTGCGTCCTCGAGCCGGAACGACGCGAGGAGCTCGCGGGCCCGCTCCCGGGAGCGCTTGACCCCCAGGTGGTAGAGCCGACCGATCATGTCGAGGTTCTCGAAGCCGGTGAGGTACTCGTCGACGGCGGCGTACTGCCCGGACAGCCCGATGCGCCGTCGTACCTCCCGCGGCTTGGCCAGGACGTCCACCCCGGCGACGGTCGCGGAGCCCTCGTCGGGCCTCAGGAGCGTGGTGAGGATGCGGACGATCGTGGTCTTGCCCGCGCCGTTGGGTCCGAGCAGGCCGAGCACCGAGCCGGTCGGCACGGACAGATCGACCCCGTCGAGGGCCGTGACGGTCTTGTACCTCTTGACGAGTCCCTGTGCGGTGATCGCGTCTGCCATGGTCCGAGGCTAGGAGAGACCTCTGACACGCGAACAGGGTATTCCGGACAGTTTGCCCCTAGAGGGCGCCGCGGGTGCGCAGGCTCCCGACGAAGAACGTGACCGTCGACGCGAGGACGGCGGCACCGAGCATGTGCAGGTTGACCAGCCCGATCGGCAGGCCGGTGAGGAGCTGGACGTAGCCGATGGCGCCCTGCGCGAGCGTCACGGCGAGCAGCACGAGGCCGGTGGTCCAGGGGCGCCCGGACACGCCCCGGCGGCGCAGGAGGACCAGCACGGCCACCAGCACGGCGACGAACGCCCAGACGGAGGCGGCGTGCAGCTTCGACATGTCCCAGGGGTCGACGGCGAACCGGTACCCGACCTCGTCGTCGCCCGAGTGCGGTCCGGCGCCGGTGACGACGACTCCCAGCACGAGCACCACGACGGTGAGGGAGACCAGCACGCGGACGAGCACCTGCGTCGTCCGGTCGACCAGTGCCACGGCCGGACCGTCACCCTCGGTCGTGCGCACGACCAGCCACGTCGAGAACGCCACGAGGGCCATCGAGATGAGCAGGTGGCCGCCGACGATGGCGGGGTGCAGGTCGACGAGGACGGTGATGCCCCCGATGACCGCCTGGATGAGCACGCCGATCACGGGGACCAGACCGAGCCGACGGTACGACCAGGGCCGGCGACGGTCGAGGACGACGAGGACCGCGACCACCGTCGCGACGGCCACGAGCAGACCGCTGACGGTCCGGTTGCCGAACTCGATGAAGGGGTGGATCGACGTCGCGTCGTGGAACCGCGGTGTGAACTCGCCCGGCTCGCACTCGGGCCACGTCGAGCACCCGAGGCCGGAGCCGGTGAGCCGCACAGCGCCGCCGGTGACGATGATGAGCACCTGCCCGACGAGGTTCGCGACGACGGCGGTCCAGGTCCACCGGTCGCGGAACCGGTCCAGGGTCGACGCGTCGGTGTCGAGGGCGGGGGACGAGCTCACGCCGACCAGCCTACGTTCCGCTCCGCCGGCGTCCGACCGGTCCGGGCGGGAGGCTGGTCACACCGGGATGTCGAGCACCCCGGTTGCCGCGAGCACGGTGAGAACGAGCCCGAGCACGACCGCGAACGCGCTCGGCACGAACACGTGAGGCAGCCACGCGACCTGCCTGCGCATCCGGCGGATCTCGTCGCTCGTCATCTCCCGCGGCGGCTCGCGGAGCGCCACGGCGGGGTCGGGCCGCCCGACGGCGGTCCACGCGGCGTCGATGCGGGGTGCCGAGAGCGGCACGTCCCCGAGCCGCACCTCGCTCCCGGCCGCGGCCCAGGCCTCGATCTGCCGCATCCGGGGGTAGTACCGCACCTGGTGGCGCTTGGTCATCGCCTCGATCAGCCAGAACGCCGCGCCCGTCGCGGCGGCGAGCGCGAACAGCGCGTAGTGCTCCTGCTGGAACCCGAGACCGAGCCCGGCGAGGCTGAGCGTCACCGACCAGCTCTTGACGGTGAGCAGCCGTCCGTCGAACTCGGACACGGTGCGTACGAGCGCGGCGTACTCGGCGGCCAGCGCCGCCTGGAACGAGGCGTCCTGCGCAGCGTCCATCGGCTCACGGTAGCGGTCAGTGCCAGCGGAAGAGCCGGCTGGCGCCCCACCCGAGCGCGGCGGTCCAGCCGACCAGGATCACCACGGACCAGGCGGGCAGGACCCCGTGCATCAGCGTCTCGCGCATGGCCTCCCCGAGCGCGCCCGACGGCAGCAGCAGGGCGACGTGGGCCATCGGCCCGGGCAGCTGGCTCGCCGGGACGACGACGCCGCCCGCGACCGCCAGCACGAGCAGCAGCAGGTTCGCGACGGCGAGCACCGCCTCCGCGCGCAGGGTCCCGGCCACGAGCAGCGCGAGCGACGTGAACGCCGCCGTGCCGAGGATGATCGCGACCACGGCCAGCGCGATCCCCGCCGGGTCCGGACGCCACCCGAGGAGCAGCGCGACCAGGCCGATGACGACGACCTGCACGGCCTCGACGACCAGCACGCCGAGCACCTTGCCCGCGAGCAGCCCGCCCCGGCCGAGCGGGGTGGTCGAGAGCAGCCGCAGGACGCCGTTGCGCCGGTCGAACGACGAGGCGATCGCCTGCGACGTGAACGACGTGGTCATGACCGCCAGGGCGAGGACGCCGGGCGTCAGGAAGTCGATCCGGCTGGCGCCGCCCGTGTCGAGGCCGATCCCGGTGGCCTTGCTGAGCCCGACGAGGACGAGGACCGGCACGATGATCGTGACGAGCAGCTGCTCCCCGTTGCGCAGGATCGCGCGGGCCTCGAAGGAGGTCTGCGCCAGGACGCGCTGACGCGTGGGGGCGGGGCCGCTCATCGCAGGTTCCGTCCGGTCAGGTCGAGGAAGACGTCCTCGAGGGTGCGCCGACCGACGGTCAGGCGGGTGGCCAGCGCGTTCTGCGCGGCGAGCCAGGCGGTGACGCCGGCCACGACGCCGGGGTCGACGGCCCCGGTCACCGTGTACGAGCCGTCGCGCGGCTCGGAGACGACGAACCCGGGCCCCAGCGCGGTGCTGAGCGCGAGCCCGGGCGTGGTCTCGAGCCGCAGGGTCCTGTCCTCGGCGGAGGACACGAGCGACGGCACCGAGCCCTGTGCGATGACGCGGCCGTGGTCGACGACGACGACCTGGTCGGCGAGATCCTCGGCCTCGTCCATCAGGTGCGTCGTGAGCACGACGGCGACGCCCTCGTCGCGCAGCTCGCGCACCAGGTCCCACACCGCGTGCCGGGTCTGCGGGTCCATCCCGGCGCTCGGCTCGTCGAGGAACACGACCTCGGGCCGGCCGACGATCGCGGCGGCGAGCGCGAGCCGCTGGCGCTGTCCGCCGGACAGGCGCCGGACGGTTGTGCGGGCGAACGACCCGAGCCCGAGCCGTTCCGTGAGCTCGCCGAGGTCGCGCGGGTCGGCGTACATGCGGGCCACGTGGGCGAGCATCTCGTGCGCCCGGACACCTGTCGGCAGGCCGCCGTCCTGGAGCATCACGCCGACGCGCGGCCGCAGCTCGCGGGCCTGGACCGTCGGGTCGAGGCCGAGCACGCGCACGGTGCCGCCGTCGGGCTCCCGCAGGCCCTCGCAGCACTCGATCGTCGTGGTCTTGCCCGCGCCGTTCGGCCCGAGGACTGCGGTGACCTGGCCGCTGCGGGCGACGAGGTCGAGCCCGTCGACCACGGCACGGCCGCCGTAGCGCTTGACGAGCCCGGAGATCTCGAGCGCGGGGGAGTCGGGCACGAGAGGGAAGTCTAGGGCGCGCGAGGTGGCCCTCCGGTGTGAGGGACGCGACCCTCGGCGAAGGGTCGCCTTGCTTGCGGGGATGGATATTGGCAACAAGGATGTTGCCAATATCGCGGCCCTTTCTCTGCGCGCCGCCGAGACCCGCTGAGACCCGCCGAGACCCGCTGAGACCCGATGGAGGTGTGCATGAACGCGACGCTGCCCGCGATCGAGCGCACCCTCGTCGACACCGTGGCGCCGGAGTCCGACGCCGGGACCCGCCAGCGGGTGCTGCAGATCGTCGCGACGGCGGGTCCGGTCTCCGCCGCCGAGCTGGCCGCGCAGCTGGACCTCGCACCCGCCGGGATCCGTCGTCACCTCGGGGTGCTCGAGGCCACCGACCAGATCGCCGTGCACGACGGGACCAGTGCGCCCAAGGGGCGCGGACGTCCCGCCCGCCGGTACGTCGTGACCAGCCGCGGCCAGGCCGCGCTGTCCCACCGCTACTCGGAGCTGGCCAGCCAGGCGCTGCGCTTCCTCGCCGAGACCGCAGGGCCGCAGGCCGTGCAGGGCTTCGCCGAGCAGCGTGTCCGCGACCTGGAGGAGCGGCACGCCGAGGCGGTCGCCGCGGCGGGTGGCGACGTCGCCGAGCGCGTCCGCGTCCTGGCCGACGGGCTCACCGCCGACGGGTACGCCGCCTCCGCGCGGCCGGTCCCCGGTGGCATGGCGATGCAGCTGTGCCAGGGCCACTGCCCGGTGCAGGACGTCGCCCACGAGTTCCCGCAGCTGTGCGAGGCCGAGGCGCGGGCGTTCTCCCGGCTCCTCGGCGTGCACGTGCAGCGCCTCGCGACGCTGGCCGGCGGCGGCCACGTCTGCACCACGAGCATCCCCCTGACCTCCCTCACCAGTACGACGCACGCCCCCCACGCCCCTGCCCACCCCGTGCTCTCCGTGGAAGGACATTCAGCATGAGTGCACAGACCGACAGCGCCGCGGCTTCGCCGCAGACGACACCGTTGACCCAGGACGAGGCCATCGCCTCCATCGGGAACTACAACTACGGCTGGCACGACGCCGACACGGCCGGGTCCGTCGCGACCCGTGGCCTGTCCGAGGCCAAGGTCCGCGAGATCTCCGCGCTCAAGAACGAGCCCGAGTGGATGCTCAAGACCCGCCTGAAGTCGCTGCGCCTGTTCGACAAGAAGCCCATGCCCTGGTGGGGCTCCGACCTGTCGGGCATCGACTTCGACAACATCAAGTACTTCGTGCGCTCCACGGAGAAGCAGGCCACCAGCTGGGAGGACCTGCCCGAGGACATCAAGAGCACGTACGACCGCCTGGGCATCCCCGAGGCGGAGAAGCAGCGCCTCGTCGCCGGCGTCGCCGCGCAGTACGAGTCCGAGGTGGTCTACCACCAGATCCAGGAGTCGCTCGAGGAGCAGGGCGTCATCTTCCTCGACACCGACACCGCGCTGCGTGAGCACCCGGAGATCTTCGAGCAGTACTTCGGCTCGGTCATCCCACCCGGGGACAACAAGTTCGCGTCGCTCAACACGGCCGTCTGGTCGGGCGGCTCGTTCGTCTACGTCCCGCCGGGCGTGCACGTCGAGATCCCGCTGCAGGCCTACTTCCGGATCAACACCGAGAACATGGGCCAGTTCGAGCGGACGCTGATCATCGCCGACGAGGGCTCGTACGTGCACTACGTCGAGGGCTGCACCGCGCCCGTGTACTCCAGCGACTCGCTGCACTCCGCGGTCGTCGAGATCATCGTGAAGAAGAACGCCCGGGTGCGGTACACGACCATCCAGAACTGGTCGAACAACGTGTACAACCTCGTCACCAAGCGGGCGACGGCCGCCGAGGGCGCCACCATGGAGTGGGTCGACGGCAACATCGGCTCCAAGGTGACCATGAAGTACCCGGCCATCTACCTGCTCGGCGAGCACGCGCGCGGCGAGACGCTGTCCATCGCGTTCGCCGGTGCGGGCCAGCACCAGGACGCCGGCGCCAAGATGGTGCACGCCGCGCCGCACACCTCGAGCTCGATCGTCTCCAAGTCGGTCGCGCGTGGCGGTGGCCGCACGTCCTACCGGGGGCTGGTGCAGGTGCTCGAGGGCGCCCACCACTCCGCGTCGAACGTGCTCTGCGACGCCCTGCTGGTCGACCAGATCTCCCGCTCCGACACGTACCCGTACGTGGACGTCCGTGAGGACGACGTGTCGATGGGCCACGAGGCGACCGTGTCTCGCGTGAGCGAGGACCAGCTGTTCTACCTGATGTCCCGAGGCATGGCCGAGACCGAGGCCATGGCGATGATCGTGCGCGGCTTCGTCGAGCCCATCGCGCGTGAGCTGCCCATGGAGTACGCGCTCGAGCTCAACCGCCTCATCGAGCTCCAGATGGAAGGTTCCGTCGGCTGATGACGAGCACCACAGAAACCCTGTCGACGGACCACTCCCGGGCCACCGCCGACGGCAGCCACTCGCACGGCGTCGGCCCGTTGCCCGAGGCGTCGCGCGCGTCGCGGCCCACGTCGTTCGACGTCGCCGACTTCCCGGTCCCGAACGGCCGCGAGGAGGAGTGGCGCTTCGCACCGGTCGCCCGGCTCGCGCCGCTGTTCGCCGGGGACAGCGACGGCGTGCTGAGCGGCCACGGCGTGCTGACGACGGTCGTCGAGGCACCCGAGGTGCAGGTCGAGATCGTCGAGCGCGACGACGCGCGGCTCGGCCAGGCCGGCAAGCCCGGTGACCGGACCTCTGCGGTCGCCTGGGCCTCGTTCCCGCGCGCCACGATCGTCACGATCCCCAAGGAGGCCGTCGCCTCCGACGTCACCTCGATCCGCATCGAGGGCGTCGAGGGCGCGGGCACGCACGAGGCGTCGCTCGAGCCCAGTGCGACGCACCTGCTGATCCACGCGGAGCCGCTCTCGCAGGCCGTCGTCGTGATCGACCACCTCGGTCACGCCGCGCTCACGGAGACGGTCGAGATCGTGGCCGACGAGGGTGCGCACCTGACCGTGGTCACGGTGCACGACTGGGCCGACGGTTCGGTGCACGCCTCGTCGCACCGCCTGCGGATCGGCCGCGACGCGACCGTCAAGCACATCGCGGTCACGCTCGGCGGCGACGCCGTCCGGATCACCCCGGACGCCGAGTTCGTCGGCGAGGGCGCGACCGTGAAGATGCTCGGGCTGTACTTCGCCGACGCGGGTCAGCACCAGGAGCAGCGTCTGTTCGTCGACCACGCGGTGCCCAACTGCATCTCGCGCGTCACGTACAAGGGCGCCCTGCAGGGCGAGGGCGCGCACACGGTGTGGGTCGGTGACGTGCTCATCCG
This sequence comes from Cellulomonas xylanilytica, assembly GCF_007989805.1. GTDB lineage: Bacteria > Actinomycetota > Actinomycetes > Actinomycetales > Cellulomonadaceae > Cellulomonas > Cellulomonas xylanilytica. Next base: position 348,232 of record NZ_BJUB01000004.1, on the reverse strand, counting down.
CGCCGCCGCCGAGGGCACCGACACGTACGAGCTCAACCGCAACCTCGTGCTGTCCGACGGCGCCCGCGCCGACTCGGTGCCGAACCTCGAGATCGAGACCGGTCTCATCGAGGGCGCCGGCCACGCCAGCGCCACGGGCCGGTTCGACGACGAGCAGCTCTTCTACCTGCGCGCCCGCGGCATCCCGGAGTCCGACGCCCGTCGGCTCGTGGTGCGCGGCTTCTTCGCGGAGCTCATCCACGAGATCGGCGTGCCGGACATCGAGGAACGTCTCATCGGGGCGATCGAGCGCGAGCTCGAGAAGTCGATGAGCGTGCTGGACTCTCTGTCCGAGGGCCACGTCGACGGTTCCGAGGTGTCCCTCACGACGGAGCGTGCATGACCGCCCAGCTGGCCTGCTTCGACGAGGACGTGCCCGTGGAGGGCACGCTCCGCGTCGAGCTCGAGGCCGAGCACGGCACGGTCGAGGTCGCGCTGGTGCGTGACTCCGCCGGTGAGCTGCACGCCATCAGCGACATCTGCTCGCACGGTGCCGTCTCGCTGTCGGACGGCGAGGTGGAGGACTGCACGATCGAGTGCTGGCTCCACGGCTCGCGGTTCGACCTGCGCACCGGCAAGCCCACCGGGCCGCCCGCCGTCCAGCCCGTCCCCGTCTACCCCGTGACCGTCGACGGCCAGCGCGTGCTGGTCGACGTCGACGCCCCGCTCTGAAGTCCGGAAGGAAACAGCATGTCCACCCTGGAGATCCGCGACCTGCACGTCAGCGTCGAGACGAAGGAGGGCGCCAAGCCCATCCTGCGTGGCGTCGACCTGACCGTCGCCAGCGGCGAGACCCACGCCATCATGGGCCCGAACGGCTCCGGCAAGTCGACCCTGGCGTACTCGCTGGCCGGCCACCCGAAGTACCAGATCACCTCGGGCACCGTGACGCTCGACGGCGAGGACGTCCTCGCCCTGTCGGTCGACGAGCGCGCCCGTGCCGGTCTGTTCCTCGCCATGCAGTACCCGGTCGAGGTCCCTGGCGTCAGCGTGTCGAACTTCCTGCGCACCGCGAAGACCGCGATCGACGGATCCGCCCCGCCGCTGCGCTCGTGGGTCAAGGACGTCCGCACCGCGATGGACAACCTGCGCATGGACCCGACGTTCGCCGAGCGCTCCGTCAACGAGGGCTTCTCCGGCGGTGAGAAGAAGCGCCACGAGATCCTCCAGATGGAGCTGCTCAAGCCGCGCTTCGCGATCCTCGACGAGACCGACTCCGGCCTGGACGTCGACGCGCTGCGCGTCGTGTCCGAGGGCGTGAACCGCGTCAAGGCCGGTGGCGACGTGGGCGTCCTGCTCATCACGCACTACACGCGGATCCTGCGCTACATCACGCCGGACTTCGTGCACGTCTTCGTCGACGGCAAGGTCGCCGAGGAGGGCGGGCCCGAGCTGGCCGAGCGCCTCGAGAACGAGGGCTACGACCGCTTCCTGACGAGCACGACGGTTCTCTGAGGAGTCCGGTGACCAGCACCCTCGACACCGCGGCCCGGACGCTCGACGCGTCCGAGCTGGCGGCTGTGCGCGCGGACTTCCCGCTGCTCTCGCGCACGATGCGCGGCGGGCGACCGCTGGTCTACCTCGACTCGGGGGCCACCTCGCAGAAGCCCGAGGTCGTCCTCGACGCGGAGCAGGACTTCTACGCGCAGCGGAACGCGGCCGTCCACCGGGGGGCCCACCAGCTCGCCGAGGAGGCCACCGAGGCGTTCGAGGACGCCCGGGACCGCGTCGCGTCGTTCGTCGGGGTGTCGCCGGGGTCGCTGGTCTGGACGTCGAACGCCACCGCGGGGATCAACCTCGTCGCCTACGCGATGTCGAACGCGTCGCTGGGACGCGGCGGTGAGGCTGCGAAGCAGTTCGCCCTCGGCCCGGGTGACGAGATCGTCGTGACCGAGGCCGAGCACCACGCCAACCTCGTCCCGTGGCAGGAGCTCGCGCTGCGCACGGGGGCGTCCTTGAGGTGGCTCGGGGTCGACGACGACGGGCGCATCCGGGTCGACGAGCTCGACACCGTGGTGACGGACCGCACGAAGGTGCTGGCGTTCACGCACGCGTCGAACGTCACGGGCGCGATCACGCCGGTCGCGGCGTTCGTCGAGCGCGCCCGCGCGGTGGGTGCCCTGACGGTGCTGGACGCCTGCCAGTCGGTCCCGCACCTGCCCGTCGACCTGACGGCCCTGGGCGTGGACTTCGCGGCGTTCTCGGGGCACAAGATGCTCGGGCCCACCGGGGTCGGTGCGCTGTACGGGCGGCGCGAGCTGCTCGAGGCCATGCCGCCGGTGAGCACCGGCGGGTCGATGGTCGAGGTGGTCACCATGGAGTCGACCACCTACGCCCCGCCGCCGCAGCGCTTCGAGGCCGGCACGCAGATGGTGTCGCAGGCCGTCGGGATGGGTGCTGCGGCGTCCTACCTGCAGGAGCTGGGCATGGACGCCGTCGCCGCGCACGAGGCGCACCTGGCCGGGCTGCTGCTCGACGCGGTCGCGTCGGTGCCGGGCGTGCGGGTCCTCGGTCCCACCGACACGCGCGACCGCCTGGCGGCCGTCTCGTTCGTCGTGGACGGTGTGCACGCGCACGACGTGGGCCAGGTGCTCGACGACGCGGGCGTGGCCGTGCGGGTGGGCCACCACTGCGCGCAGCCCCTGCACCGCCGGTTCGGCGTGGCGTCGACCTCGCGCGCCAGCGCCGCGGTCTACACGACCGACGAGGAGATCGAGGTCTTCCGGGAAGCACTGACGGGGGTCCGGGCGTTCTTCGGTCTGGAGGTGTCATGAGCACGGGATCGATGGAACAGCTGTACCAGCAGGTCATCCTCGACCACGCGAAGTTCCCGCACGGCAAGGGACTGGGCGCGGCCGGCGACCTGCACCTGCACACGGGTGAGTCGCACCAGGTCAACCCGACGTGCGGTGACGAGGTGACCTTACAGGTCGACCTCGACGAGACGGGCGTCGTGCGGGACGTCCGGTGGGACGGACAGGGCTGCAGCATCTCGCAGGCCTCCGTCTCGGTGCTGCACGACCTCGTCGTGGGCAACGACGTCGCCACGGTGGACCAGATCGGCGGCACGTTCCGCGCGCTCATGCAGACGCGCGGCGCGGGCCTCGATGACGACGCCGAGGAGACGCTCGGCGACGCGACGGCCTTCACGGGCGTCGCCAAGTACCCCGCGCGGATCAAGTGCGCCCTGCTCGGCTGGGCGGCGCTGACCGACGCACTCATCAAGACCGGCGCACGGGAGAGCTCATGAGCACGGACACGCCATCGACCACCCCCACACCGACCACGGTGGCCGACGTCGAGGAGGCCCTCCGCGACGTCATCGACCCCGAGCTCGGCATCAACGTGGTCGACCTCGGCCTGATCTACGGCGTGGTCATCGACCAGACGAACACCGCGGTCATCGACATGACGCTCACGTCGGCGGCCTGCCCGCTCACGGACGTCATCGAGGACCAGTCGGCGTCGGCGCTCGACGGCATCGTCGACGGCTTCCGCATCAACTGGGTCTGGATGCCGCCGTGGGGCCCCGAGAAGATCACGCCCGACGGCCGCGAGCAGATGCGGGCGCTCGGCTTCAACATCTGAGTCAGCCGCATCCGAAGGCCCCGGTCAGGAATCTGACCGGGGCCTTCGGTGTGCGTGACGTCGCCCGTGACCGGGTGCAGCGTTTCGGTCATGCGTGCTCATCGGCGGTTGTAGCGTTCGCACGAGCCTGCGCCGCCGTCCGACCCAGCGACCGGTTGCGGGGGCCGCACCTCGACTCGCCGCACCCCGCGCGGACCCCGCGACCCTGATGGGAATCACGTGAAGCTCACCCTCCGTTCCGCCTCGGCGGCTGCAGCCGTCCTCCTCGCGTCCTTGATCGCCGTCTCCGATGCGTCCGCCACGCAGGCCGCCGACCAGGCGGTCGCCGCTGACGAGGCGCAGGCCGCCGAAGCGGCCCAGGCCGCTGACGTGCCCCCGGTCTTCACCCTCTCGACATCGACCGTCCAGGCCGGCAAGAAGGTCGTGCTCTCCAGCGACGGATGGAGCGACCTGACCGGTGAGGAGCTTCACCCGACGTACGTCTATCTGATCTCTGCCGCCGAGGGACTGGTCGCGTCGGGGACCACCTCCACGGGCGCCGGCCCGTGGTCGTTCGCGCTGAAGGTCCCGGGGGAGCGGCGCGACTACGAGTACGACGCGTGGCCGACGGAGTGGGAGGTCTGCGTGACCCGCGAGGCGTTCGTCTACGGCGGGTGCCGCGTGCTCACGGTCACGGCCCCGCCCATCCCGGTCGTCGACGTGCACCGGTTCTGGAGCCCCACCCTCGGGAACGCCCACATCTACACGACGAACGCCGACGAGGTGGCGCACATCCGTGCGACCGACCCCAGCTGGGTCTACGAGGGCCAGGCGTTCTCCACGGTGGCGGTGTCGGCAGACGGGTGGTGCACCGTCGGCCCACCCGTCTACCGGTTCTACTCCCCGGTGGTCCAGTCGCACTTCTACACGCAGAGCTTCGAGGAGAAGCAGCACCTGGTCACCTCGGATCCGAACTGGACGTACGAGGGCATCGCCTACTGCGCCCCGGACTCGCCGAAGCAGGGGTCGGTCCCGCTCTACCGCTTCTGGTCGTCGGCGTTCGGCAAGCACTTCTACACGGCGAACCAGGCCGAGGCCGATCACCTCAAGGCCGTCGACCGGAACTGGTCCTACGAGGGCATCGCGTACTACGTGTGGCCGCTGGGGACCGGGGGTCGCGTCTAGGAGGACGTCGCTGCATGACGACGGCCCTGGGGGATCCCCAGGGCCGTCGTCGTACCGGGCCGCTCGGGCGGACCGACGACCGGGGTGCTCAGAGCTGGTCGGTGGCGAACGTGTCGCAGGCCTGCAGGCTGCCCTGCTCGTAGCCGGTGGTGAACCAGCGCTCGCGCTGCTCGCTGGAGCCGTGCGTCCAGGAGTCGGGGTTCACCCCACCGCCGGACTGCTCCTGGATGTTGTCGTCCCCGACGGCCGCTGCTGCGCCGAGCGCGTTCTGGAGCTGCTGCTGGGTGATCGGCTCGAGGTAGGTGACACCGGTGTCGGGGTCCACCGTGCTCGCGGCCGCGCCGGCCCACATGCCCGCGTAGCAGTCGGCCTGCAGCTCGACCCGCACGGAGTCGGACTCGGCGCCCGCGCCCTGCCGGTCCGCCTGGTCCATGACGCCGGTGATGTTCTGGACGTGGTGGCCGTACTCGTGGGCGATGACGTACTGCTCGGCCAGGGGACCGTCCTCGGCGCCCAGCTGGGCGAGCTGGTCGAAGAACGAGACGTCGACGTAGATCGTGGCGTCGGGCGGGCAGTAGAACGGTCCGGTCGAGCTCGACGCGTTCCCGCAGCCGGTCGCCACGGCATCCGTGAACGAGACGGCGTCCGGCTTGCTGAACTGTCCGCCGGCCGCCGGGATGGCGGCGCCCCAGTACGTGTCGAGGGAGTCGAGCGTCGCGCTGTACAGGCACTCGCGGTCCGTGTTCGCCTGCTCCGCGGAGCACTCGGGGACGGTCTCGCCGGTCTGGCCGGCGGGTTCCTGGACCGCTCCGGTGCTGCCGGACAGGTCGACGCCCGTGAACAGGTAGATGGCGAGCACGACGAGGCCGATCGCGCCGCCACCGCCCGCGATCTTCCCGCCGTTGCCGCCCTTGCGGACGCGGCCACCGCCGAAGCTGCCACCCTCCTGGAATGTCACCGGGGAACCGTAGCGGGGCGACGGCGTGCGCGCGCGTCGAGCGTCAGCTCTCGCCCAGTCCCCGGGCGGCGAGGGCGTCGCCGGTGGCGCGGGCGTGCCCGACCATGCGGACCGCGGCCGGGACCAGGAGGGCGCGCGGCTGGCGGTCGAGGCCGCGTGCCCGCGCGGCGTCGCGGGTCTCCAGCGACATGCGCGCCAGGACCGGGATGGTGCGCAGGAACAGGCCGACCGCCAGCGCGAACGTCTCGGGCGAGAGGCCGACGTGCCGCAGCGGACGGGCGAGACGCGCGAGGGCGTCGAGCAGGGTGTCGGCCCGTGTCGTCGCCGTCACCACGGCGCCGAGCAGCACGAGCGCGACGAGGTCCACCGCGACCTCGACGGCGGTCGCCCAGCCGCGCGCCCACCACTGGTAGGCGCCGATCAGCGCAGCGGTGACCAGGGCAGGGACGAGACCCCTGGTGGTGCGGTGCCACGGGATGCGGGCGACGAGCTGTGCGAGCAGGGCGACGCCGAGGAAGACGACTGCGGAGACCGGGCCGCGGACGGCGACGACCGCGATCGCGAAGACCGCGAGGACCGCGAGCTTGAGGCCGGCGGGAGCGCGGTGGATGACGGTCGTGCCCGGGTGGTAGAGCCCGAGGGGACCGGCCCACGGGGGCCGGATCGGCCCGCTCACGCGCCCACCTGCATCAGGGCGCGGTAGTGGTCGACGGCGGAGGCCGGGTCGCCGTCGAACACGACCGCGCCCTCGTCGACGACCAGCACGCGGTCGGCCCGCAGCGCCGCGTCGAGGTCGTGCGTGACGACGACGACCTGCTGGGGGAGGTCCGCCAGCAGCGCGTCGACGACGGCCCGCCAGCGCAGGTCGAGGAGCGTCGTGGGCTCGTCGCACACCAGGACGGTGGGCTCGGTGGCCAGCACCGACGCCAGCGCGAGCAGCTGCCGCTGGCCACCGGACAGGGCGTGCACGGGGACCTCCGCGCGGTCGGCGAGGCCGAACCGGGCGAGCGCGGCTCGTGCGGCGGTGTCCCGCTCGGCGGCCGAGATCGGCAGCCGACGCAGGGACAGGGCGACGTCCTCGACGGGCGTCGGCATCACGAGCTGGGCGTCGGGGTCCGTGAACATGAACCCGACCTTCCGGCGCACCGCGGCCCCGTCCCGCGCGGTGTCCAGACCGTCCACGCGGACGGTGCCGGACGACGGCAGGACGAGGCCGTTGAGCAGGCGGGCGAGCGTCGACTTGCCCGACCCGTTGGCGCCGACGATCGCGACCCGGTGCTCGACGAGCTCGAGCGACACCGGGCCGAGCAGCCGGACGACGCGGTCCGCACCACCGGCCGGATCCGGGCTGTAGGCCGTGACGAGGACGTCGTCGAGCGCGATCATCGAGGTCAGCGGCGCGAGCGGAGCATGTCGGGGAACGCCTTGAAGATCGCGACGGCGACCGCGGCGGCGGCGAGGTTCTTCAGCACGTCACCGGGCCAGTAGACGACGTCGATGGCGAAGGCCTCGGGCAGGGAGATGCCGAGGCGCACCATGAGCCCCGCGATGCCGGCCGGGTGGATGGTCAGGAAGCTGGCGCCGAGGCCGGCGACGACCAGCAGCGGGTACCGCCAGGCCGACGGGGCGCGGCCGATGCCGTCGCCGAACCTGCCGGCGAACGACGACGCCATGAGCCGGTCGGCACCGCGCAGCGCGAGCCCCCCGAAGACCCCGGCGAGTGCCGCGGCGAACGGGAACGCGAGCAGGTAGCCCACCGAGGGCCCGGCCAGGACCGCCACGCCGCCGACGCCGCCGGAGAAGATGGGCAGCCCGGCGAGCCCGAGCACGACGTAGAGCAGCGTGGCCAGCCCGCCTCGGCGCCAGCCGAGCACGAGACCGGCGAGGATCACGGCGAACGTCTGCAGGGTGATCGGCACGCCCGAGCCGGTCGGGATGCCCGGCAGGATCGCGCAGACCGCGATGAAGGCCGCGAATGTCGAGATCAGGGCGACGTCGGTGCTGACGGACGAGCGGGCGATCGGTGCGGGGAGAGCGACGGCGGGTGCTGCGGCGGTCTCGTTGTCAGGCGCGCTGGTCATGGCTACCCCTTGATCGTCGTGGCGGCTGCGGGGGATCCCGCTGGACGGTGGGTGCATCGTCGGACCCTGCGACCGGACGCCACGCTAGCCGGAAGTAGACTTGCTGGCGTTTGTGCCCGCGGCCAACGCCAGCGAGGCGAACTCGGAGGAAACCGTCAAGTGATCACTGCCCAGGCTGTCGAGCTGCGCATCGGCGCACGCGTGCTGCTCGAGGAGTCGTCGTTCCGCATCGCGGCCGGCGACCGGATCGGTCTGGTCGGTCGCAACGGCGCCGGCAAGACCACGCTCACCAAGACCCTCGCGGGGGAGACGCAGCCCACGGGCGGCCAGATCGTCCGCTCGGGCGACGTCGGCTACCTGCCGCAGGACCCCCGCACGGGTGACCTGGAGCAGCTCGCCATGGACCGGGTGCTGTCGGCGCGCGGCCTCGACGAGGTGGTGCGTGCCATGCGCGCGACCGAGACGGCGATGGCCAGCGAGGACGACGCCGTCCGCGAGAAGGCGATGGACCGCTACTCCCGGCTGGACTCCCGCTTCAACGCGGCCGGCGGGTACGCCGCGGAGAGCGAGGCGCACCGGATCGCGTCGAACCTCGGCCTCGACGAGCGCGTGCTCGGTCAGACCATCGGGACCCTCTCCGGTGGCCAGCGCCGCCGGGTCGAGCTCGCCCGCATCCTGTTCTCCGGTGTCGAGACGCTGCTCCTCGACGAGCCGACGAACCACCTCGACGCCGACTCGATCATGTGGCTGCGCGACTACCTCAAGACGTACTCGGGCGGGCTCATCGTGATCTCGCACGACGCCGACCTGCTGCGCGCCGTGGTGAACAAGGTGTTCCACCTGGACGCCAACCGCTCGCAGCTCGACCAGTACGCGCTCGGCTGGGACGCCTACCTGCAGCAGCGCGAGACCGACGAGAAGCGCCGGCGCCGCGAGCGGGCGAACGCCGAGAAGAAGGCCTCCGCCCTGATGGCGCAGGCCGACAAGATGCGCGCCAAGGCCACCAAGACGGTCGCCGCGCAGAACATGGCCCGCCGCGCCGAGCGGCTGCTGTCCGGTCTCGAGGAGGTGCGCGCCTCGGACAAGGTGGCGCGCCTGCGGTTCCCGGAGCCGGCGGCCTGCGGCAAGACCCCGCTGACCGCCGCCGGGCTGTCCAAGACCTACGGGTCGCAGGAGGTCTTCACGGACGTCGACCTGGCGATCGACCGGGGGAGCAAGGTCGTGGTGCTCGGCCTCAACGGTGCCGGCAAGACCACCCTGCTGCGCATCCTCGGCGGCGTCGAGAAGTCGGACACGGGCGAGGTCCGCCCGGGGCACGGTCTGAAGCTCGGGTACTACGCGCAGGAGCACGAGACGCTCGACATGGACCGGACGGTCGTCGAGAACCTGAAGTCGTCCGCCCCGGACCTCACCGAGACGCAGGTGCGGTCCGTCCTCGGGTCGTTCCTGTTCTCGGGCGACGACGCCGACAAGCCCGCCCGCGTGCTGTCCGGCGGGGAGAAGACGCGGCTGGCGCTCGCGTCGCTGGTGGTGTCCAGCGCCAACGTGCTGCTCCTCGACGAGCCCACGAACAACCTCGACCCGGCGTCGCGCGAGGAGATCCTCGCGGCCCTGCGCGGCTACGCCGGTGCCGTGGTCCTCGTCTCGCACGACGAGGGTGCCGTCGCGGCGCTCGACCCCGAGCGGGTGCTGCTGCTGCCCGACGGCGACGAGGACCTGTGGAGCCCGGCGTACCTGGACCTCATCGCGTTGGCCTAGCGGCTGTCCGCGCCCGTCTCGCCCAGCTGGGCGTCGATGAGCGCGTCCTCCGCGTCCTCGTCGCGGCCGCCGCGCCGCCTCGGCACGTCCGGCGATGATGCACGCCGGGGCCGCGGCGTGTCCCGCGTGGGCCACAGCTCGACGCCGTCCACCGTCGAGGGTGCCGGCGTCGGCACCGCCTCCGGCAGGTCCCCGTCGAGGGCGGCCCGCTCGTCCTGCAGCTCGCGGCGGGCGCCCAGGCAGAACGCCACGAAGCCACCGAGCGCGAACGTCCACCACTGGAACGCGTACGACAGGTGCGACCCGGGGTCCGTGCTGGGCGCGGCCAGGGTGCCGGGGACCGGGTCGACCGCCGGGTCCTCCGCCGTCATCGCGACATAGGCGTCGTACGTCTCGCCCTCGACGCCGCCCGCGGCCAGGACCTGCTCGGCGGAGATCGCCTGCACCTGCCCCGCGGGCGCGTCGCGGTCCGACGCCGGCTCGTCGAGACGCAGGCGCGCGGTGAGAGTGATCGTGCCCTCCGGGGCGGCCGGCGGGACGACGTCGACGCTCCCGTCCGACCCCGGTGGGACCCACCCCCGGTCGACGACCAGCACGGAGCCGGCCTGCGTGGGGTCGGTGGCGGTCCCCGCCGACGCGTCCTCGACGACGAACGGGACCAGCACGTGGTACGCCGGGGTCCCGTCGACGGGCCGGTTGCGCAGCAGGACGGTGCCGTCCGTGGCGTAGTGCCCGACGACGGTCACGCGCTGCCACACGTCGTCGTCCGTGAGCGCGGTGCCCGACGACGGCAGGACGGAGTCCAGCGGCACCGGGTCCGCCGACCAGTTGGTCTCCACCACGGCGATCGCCCCGTCGCGCCACACGTGCCGGTCCCACTGCCAGAAGCCGAGGAACGTGCAGATGATTGCCAGCACGACCCCGACCAGCACCAGGAGCGTGGCGCGGCGGACCGCCGGCCTCATGACCGGGGCGCGGACTCGAGATCCGCCGCAGGGACGACGCTGCGGAGGAACCCCCGCACGTCGAGGAACTGGCTCAGGTTCTCACGGTGCTCGTCGCAGGCCAGCCAGACCTTGCGCCGGTCCGGGGTGTGCAGCTTCGGGTTGTTCCAGAGCAGCCCGGTCGTCGCCTCCGCCCGGCAGCCGCGGCTGCTGCACACCAGCTCGTCGACGGCGTCCGGGACGGGGCCGAACAGGCTCACCGGCGGTCGTCCGAGCCGTCGGACGGGCCGATCCCGCCGGCGCTGCCGCTGCCCGGGCCGATCTCGCGCGGGGTCATGAACGTCCCGTCGGAGTCGCGGCGCTCGCGGCCCGCGTTGGCGAACAGCACCGCCGAGTACGGGAGCACCACCGCCGCGACGATGAGCAGCAGCGAGGCCCACATCGGGATGCTGCCCCAGGACAGCACGGCGGCGGCGAAGCAGAGGATGCGGACGCCCATCTGCACCAGGTACCGCTTCTGCCGCCTGGCCATGTCGTCGGCCAGCGGCTCGGGTGCGCTGGTGATGCTGTGGACCTCCTCCGAGGGGAGGTCCGGACGCCGACGGATGCTGCTCACCACGTGATTCTAGTCCGGCTCGGCTGTGGTGGCGCTGAGGACCTGTGTTGTCCAGGTCCCACAACGCGGCGCGGCGAACATGGGCGCGGACCCTGCCGCTGCGCACCGGGGACGTCGGATAGCGTCGTGTCCCGTGCCTGAGACTTCCGACAACACAGCCCAGCAGCCGACAGCACGCAGCGTGCTCGTGACGGGCGCCAACCGTGGCATCGGACGCGCCATCGCCGAGCGGTTCGTGGCCAACGGTGACAAGGTCGCGACGATCTACCGCTCCGGCGAGCTCCCGGCGGGCGTGCTCGGCGTGGTCGGCGACGTGCGCGACACCGCCAGCGTCGACGCGGCGTTCGCCCAGATCGAGGCCGAGCACGGCCCGGTCGAGGTGCTCGTCGCCAACGCCGGCGTCACGCGCGACCAGCTGCTGATGCGGATGACCGACGAGGAGTTCTCCGAGGTCCTCGACGTCAACCTCACCGGCGCCTTCCGCTGCGCGCGCCGCGCGAGCAAGGGCATGATCCGCCTGCGCCGCGGACGCATCATCTTCATCTCCTCGGTCGTCGGCCTGTACGGGTCGGCCGGCCAGGTCAACTACGCGGCGTCGAAGTCGGCCCTGGTCGGCATGGCGCGCTCGATCACCCGTGAGCTCGGCGGTCGTGCGATCACCGCGAACGTCGTGGCCCCCGGGTTCATCGACACCGACATGACCCGCGCCCTGCCGGAGGACAAGCAGAAGGCGTACCGCGAGTCCATCCCGCTCGGCCGGTTCGCGCTGCCCGACGAGGTGGCCGGCGTCGTCGAGTTCGTCGCGTCCGACGCGGCCGGCTACATCTCCGGCGCGGTCATCCCCGTCGACGGCGGCCTCGGCATGGGTCACTGACACGCTCTTCTCCCTGCACGACGAACGAAACGGAACGCACATGGGTCTGCTCGACGGCAAGAAGCTCCTGGTCACCGGCGTCCTCACGGACGGCTCGATCGCCTTCCACGTGGCGCGCCTCGCGCAGCAGGAGGGCGCCGAGGTGCTCCTCACCTCGTTCGGCCGCCAGTTCCGGCTGACGCAGGCGATCTCGCGCCGCCTCCCGAAGGAGGCGACCGTGCTGCAGCTCGACGTCACCGACGGCGACGACCTCGCGGCGCTCGCGGACCGGGTGCGCGAGGCGGGCTTCGACTCGCTCGACGGCGTCGTGCACTCCATCGGGTTCGCGCCGCAGTCGGTCATGGGCGGCAACTTCCTCGCGGGCGAGTGGGACGACGTCGCGACGGCGCTGCAGGTCAGCGCGTACTCGCTGAAGTCGCTCGCGGTCGCCACGCAGCCGCTGCTCAGCTCCGGCGGCGCGATCGTCGGGCTCACGTTCGACGCGCGGTACGCGTGGCCGGTCTACGACTGGATGGGCGTCGCCAAGGCGGCGTTCGAGTCGACCTCGCGCTACCTCGCCCGCGACCTGGGGCCGCACGGCATCCGCGTGAACCTCGTGTCCGCCGGCCCCATCCGCACGACGGCGGCGAAGTCGATCCCCGGCTTCGAGGCCATGGAGGGCGGCTGGCCCGAGCGTGCGCCGCTCGGCTGGGACGCGTTCGACCCGGAGCCGACCGCTCGTGCGGTCGCCGCGCTGCTGTCGGACTGGTTCCCGGCGACCACCGGCGAGATCGTCCACGTCGACGGCGGCTACCACGCGATGGGTCTGTGACCCTGGGCGAACCGCGCGGCGAGTGGGACGCTGAGCCGGTGACGTCCGCGACCGGTCCCCGGCGACTCCTGCTCCTGCGCCATGCCAAGGCCGAGCACCCGGACGTGATCCCCGACATCCAGCGCCCGCTGTCGCTCGTCGGCCGCAAGCAGTCCGGCCGGGTGGGCGCCGCCCTGGCGGGTGACGACCTCGTCCCCGACCTCGTGCTCTGCTCGTCGAGCGTGCGGACCCGGCAGACCTGGGACCTCGTCCGGGCGTCGCTCGGTGCCGAGCCCGAGGTCCGGTACCTCGACGACCTGTACGACGCCGGCTCGAGCACCGTGGTCGAGCTGGTGCGGGCGGTTCCCGGGGACGTGCGGACCGTGCTGGTCGTCGGTCACGAGCCGACGATGTCGCAGGCCGCCGCGCTGCTCGCCGGACCGGACTCGGACCCGGCGACGCTCGAGCGCGTGCGGGTCGGCGTGCCCACGGCGAGCTGGTCGCTGCTGGAGGTCTCCGGCTGGGACACGCTCGCCGCGGGGTCGGCAGCCCTACGCAGGCTCGCGGTCCTGGGCTGAGTCAGTAGAGCCGGCGCAGCTCCGTCGTGCGGCCCAGGTCGACCGCGAGGTCGGTGCTGGCGCTGAGCAGGTCGATCCCGCCGACGAGCGGTCGCCGGACGAGGTCGCGGACCTCCGGGTCGGTGACCGCCTGGGCGATCCGACCGGCGACCGCCGAGCCGTCGACCACCTCGAACGGGCGGCCGTGGAACGGGATGGTCCGCTCGGGCAGCGGTGCGGTCAGGCCGAGCGCGTTGTGCCGTCGGACCAGCTCCACGAGGACGTCGCCGAGCCGGCGCTGCCGGTCCTGCCAGTCCGTGGCGGCGAGCGTGGCCGCCAGCGCGGACCTCAGCGGCGCGGTCGACCCGAGCCGGGCGAGCGCCGTCCCCAGCCACTTGTCGTAGGGCGCGTACTGGCGCTCCTGCAGGAACGCGAGCTGCACCGCGGTGCGGCACACGCGCGCGGTCACGAGGCGTGACCCGAGGTCGTCGCCCGCCATCCCGGCGCGCGGGGCCAGGTGCTCGTCCTGGCCGATCGCCGACCAGGCCGCGGCCTGCTGGTAGAGCCAGACGTCGTGCGGGTACCACCGCAGCCGATCCCGGACCGCCGCCAAGCCAAGGTCGTCATGGAAGACGGCACCGGCGGTGAGCGAGAGCAGGCGCTGCTGCGGGATCACGAGCCAGTCGGCCGCCGTCATCGGCTCGCGCGGGTCCACCGGTCCGAGGAGCCGGTGCAGGAGGGCGTCGAGCGTGAGGATCTCGACGCGGTGGTCCACCGGGCCGGTGGCGGCGGTGTCGCCGAGCCCCCGGGTGCCGTCGGACGCCGCCGGGGCGACGCGCGTGGTCCAGCCGCCGACCTGCGCGGGCACGCGGTGACGGAGCTCCTCGTGCAGACCGGCGGCCTGCGCGTCGTGGTCGGCTGCGGACAGCAGCAGCTGGAGGCGCGGCCCCCAGTCGTGGTCGGTCGACGTGGCGTCGTCGAGACCCAGCACGTCCGAGCCGGGGCCGACGAGCGCGGCGGTGTGCGCGAGCCCGCGCTCGGCCAGGACCGGGCGGACGGCGTCGTAGAGCGTCCGTGCCAGCTCGAGGCCGGGCACGAACGCGGTCACCGCGAGAAGACCGGCAGGTCGAGGACGGCGTCCAGCCGGTCGCGCACGACCGCGTCCGCGGCCTGGCACAGCAGCGGCTTGGCGTTGTACGCGATGCCGAAGCCCGCGGCGACGACCATGTCGATGTCGTTGGCGCCGTCCCCGATGGCGATGGTGCGCTCCATCGGGATCCCGACGGACTCGGCGTACTCGCGCAGCACCACGGCCTTGGCCGCACGGTCGACCACCGGGCCGCTGACCCTGCCCGTGAGGCGGCCGTCGACGACCTCGAGCGCGTTCGCGCGGGTCAGCGTGATCCCGAACGACGCCGCGAGCGGCCGGACGATCTCGATGAAGCCGCCGGAGACCAGTCCGACCGGCCAGTCGCGCGACTGCAGCTCCGCGACGAGCTCGGCCGCACCGGGCGACGGCTCGACCTGGGCGAGCACGTCCGCCAGCACGGACTCGGGGAGCCCGGCGAGCGTGGCGACGCGCTCGTGCAGGGAGGCCGCGAAGTCGATCTCGCCGCGCATCGCCCGCTCGGTGATCTCGGTGACCAGCACCTCGGACCCGGCGTGCGCCGCGAGCAGCTCGACCACCTCACCGGTGATGAACGTCGAGTCGACGTCCATGACGACGAGGTGGGGCTCGTAGGTGCTCACGGGACGCGAGGGTAGTGCCGCACGCCGGGCGTGCGTCACCGCCGTTCACTCCGTGATTCGCGTCCCCTTGGGCACGACCGTGATGCCGGACTCCGTGACGGTGAACCCGCGGGCGCGGTCGTGGTCGTGGTCCAGCCCGATGCGGACGCGTTCGGGGACGACGACGTTCTTGTCGATGATCGCGCGGTGGACCTGCGCGTAGCGGTTCACGTGCACGTCGTCCATGAGCACCGAGTCGGTCACCTGGGCCCACGAGTGCAGACGGACGCCCGGCGACAGGACCGAGCCCGACACCGTCGCGCCGGACACCAGGACGCCCGGCGAGACGACCGAGTCCACGGCGTGCCCGAGCCTGCCGGCGCCGGCGTGCACGAACTTGGCGGGGGCCAAGCTCGTGTACCCGCTGTAGAGCGGCCACTCGTCGTTGTAGAGGTTGAACACCGGCTCGATGGAGATGAGGTCGATGTTCGCCTCGTAGAACGCGTCGATGGTCCCGACGTCGCGCCAGTAGTCGCGGTCGCGCGGGGTGGAGCCGGGCACGTCGTTGCGCAGGAAGTCGTAGACGCCCGCGGTGCCGCGCTCCACGAAGTACGGGGCGATGTCCCCGCCCATGTCGTGGCGCGAGCTCACGTTCTCGGCGTCGGCCGTGACCGCGGCGACGAGGGCGTCCGCGTCGGCCACGTAGTTGCCCATCGACGCGAGGATCTCGCCGGGGGAGTCGGCCAGGCCCACCGGGTTCGTCGGCTTCTCGAGGAACGCCTTGATGCGGGTGGGGTCGGTCGGGTCGACCTCGATGACGCCGAACTGGTCGGCCTCCTCGATCGGCTGACGGATCGCGGCGACCGTGAACTCGGCGCCGGAGGCGATGTGGGCGTCCACCATCTGGGAGAAGTCCATGCGGTAGACGTGGTCGGCGCCGACCACGACCACGATGTCCGGCCGCTCGTCCTCGATGATGTTGAGGCACTGGTAGATCGCGTCGGCGCTGCCCAGGTACCAGTGCTTGCCCACCCGCTGCTGTGCGGGGACCGCGGCCACGTAGTTGCCCAGGAGCGGCGACATGCGCCACGTCTGGGCCACGTGCCGGTCGAGGCTGTGCGACTTGTACTGGGTCAGCACGATGACGTGCAGGTACCGCGAGTTGATGACGTTCGACAGCGCGAAGTCGATCAGCCGGTACAACCCCCCGAAGGGCACCGCCGGCTTGGCGCGGTCAGCGGTGAGGGGCATCAGTCGTTTGCCCTCCCCACCTGCGAGGACGATAGCGAGGACGCGCGGCGCTGCCATGGCTACGACCCTAGGCCCACGGGGCGGTCCCAGCGAGGCGTGACGGCGCTCACGCGCTAGCGTGTCGAGAGGAGACCGGTCGCCCGAGCCGGCCGCGAGGGGATGGATCACGTGCGCGTCGACCTGCTGACCCGGGAGTACCCGCCGCACGTCTACGGCGGCGCCGGCGTCCACGTCGCGGGGCTGACCCGCGTGCTGGAGCGCACCATCGACGTGCGGGTGCACTGCTTCGACGGGCCGCGCGACGCCCCGGGTGTTCTCGGGTACACGGTGCCCACCGAGCTCGCCGGGGCGAACGCCGCGCTGCAGACGTTCGGCATCGACCTGGAGATGGCCGACGCGGTCGGGTCGGTCGGGGCCGACGGCATCGCCTCCGACCTCGTCCACTCGCACACCTGGTACGCGAACCTCGGCGGCCACCTGGCGGGTCTGCTGCACGGGCTGCCGCACGTGGTCAGCGCCCACAGCCTCGAGCCCCTGCGCCCCTGGAAGGCCGAGCAGCTGGGTGGCGGCTACGCGCTGTCGAGCTGGGCCGAGAAGACGGCCTACGAGGGTGCGGCGGCGGTCATCGCGGTCAGCGGCGGCATGCGCGAGGACATCCTGCGGGCGTACCCGAAGGTCGACCCGGCGCTGGTCAAGGTGGTGCACAACGGCATCGACCTCGACCAGTGGCAGCGACCGACGAGCGACGAGGCCGTGGCCGCGGCGGGAGCCACCGTGCGCCGGCTCGGCATCGACCCGTCGCGGCCGAGCGTCGTGTTCGTCGGTCGCATCACCCGGCAGAAGGGCCTGCCGTACTTCCTGCGGGCGGCCGAGCTGCTGCCGCCGGAGGTGCAGGTGGTGCTCTGCGCCGGGGCGCCGGACACGCCGCAGATCATGGCCGAGGTCACCGGGCTGGTCGAGCAGCTGCGGACCAAGCGGTCCGGCGTCGTCTGGATCGAGCAGATGCTGCCGCGCGACGAGCTCATCGCCGTCCTCATGCACGGGACCGTCTTCGCGTGCCCGTCGGTGTACGAGCCGCTGGGCATCGTCAACCTCGAGGCGATGGCGGTCGGCCTGCCCGTGGTCGGGACGGCGACCGGCGGGATCCCGGAGGTCATCGACGACGGCGTCACCGGCCGGCTCGTCCCGATCGACCAGCTGCAGGACGGCACGGGCACCCCGGTGGACCCGCAGCGGTTCGTGCACGACCTGGCCGAGGCGCTCACCGACGTCGTGTCGGACACCGCCCGGACCGCGCAGTGGGGGGTGGCCTCCCGCCGCCGGGTCGAGGACCACTTCACGTGGGAGGCGATCGCCGACCGCACGATCGAGGTGTACCGGGCGGCGCTGGCCTGACCCTCAGGCCGTCAGCCTGGACGCTGCCGCGGCCATCGCGCGGCGGGCCATCCGGTCGACCTCGCGCAGCGCGGTGGACCGCTGGTCGGCCTGCCACAGGTTGACCGCCGCACCGTCGTCCTGCGTGGCCAGCGCGACGATCGCGCGCAGCCGAGCGGCGCTGGCCAGGACGCGCGCGCGGCGGCCGTCCAGGCCGTCCGGCAGGCGCCACGCGGGCAGCTCGAGGTCGCGCAGCGCCGCGACGGTCTCGGCGGCGTCGGGCCGCCACTGCGCCACGTCGAGCCGGACGAGTGCCTCCGTCGCCTGGATCAGCCCCTGGCGCAGCTCGCGCTCGGCGTCCTGGAGCGATCCCGTCTGGGCGTGCACCGCGTGCCGCCAGTCGGGCACGTCCGAGAGCTCCCACGTGACCAGGTGCCCCGGCTCGAGCGCGCTGCCGAACCGCCGCACCACGGGCACCGCGACGAGGCACGCCTGGGGCGTCCGGACGAGCACCGCCTCGCCGGCGTCCGTGGCGGCCGCGCTGACCGACGCGGGCGTCGCGCCCGGGTCGCCCGGCACGGGCAGGACGGTGGCGACGTCCCGGGGCGAGCCGTCGCAGGCGTCGAGCAGGGTGCCCAGGGGCTCGTCGGACACGTCGTCGCGCAGGGGCTCGTCGGCCGAGGGCTGTCGCTGGACGGAGTGCGGCTCGTCGTCGGACTGCACGGCCGCGACCAGCACCGAACGGTCGCTGGTGTCGTCCGCCAGCCACAGCGCGAGCAGGACCGATCGCGGCAGCTCCAGGGTCAGGTCCACCGGACCACGGTAGGACGTGACCCAGCCCACCGGCGACCGTCACGCCGAGCTCCGACGAGCCGGTTAGGGTCATGCCCATGACCGACGTGCTCGACCTGCAGGCCGTGACGATCCGCCGGGGAACGACGACGATCCTGGACGAGGTGACGTGGACGGTCCGTGACGGCGAGCGGTGGGTGGTGCTCGGGCGCAATGGCGCCGGCAAGACGACGCTGCTGCAGGTGGCCTCCGGGCGGATGCATCCGACGACGGGGACCGCCGACCTGCTGGGCTCGCGACTGGGGCGCGTCGACGTCTTCGAGCTGCGTCCCCGCATCGGGCTGTCGAGCGCGTCGCTGGCGGACCGGATCCCGGCGGGGGAGACGGTGCGCGACGTCGTGCTGACGGCCGCCTACGGGGTGACCGGCCGCTGGCGGGAGGCGTACGAGACGCTCGACGAGTCGCGCGCGACGGACCTGCTCGCGGCCTTCGGCGTCGACCACCTCGCCGACCGGTACTTCGGCACCCTCAGTGAGGGGGAGCGCAAGCGCGTGCAGATCGCCCGTTCGCTCATGACGGACCCCGAGCTGCTGCTCCTCGACGAGCCGGCCGCGGGCCTCGACCTCGGCGGTCGCGAGGAGCTCGTCGCGGCGCTCGCGGAGCTGGCGGGTGACTCGAAGTCACCGGTCCTCGTGCTGGTCACGCACCACGTGGAGGAGATCCCGCCGGGCTTCACGCACATCCTCCTGCTGCGCCAGGGCAGGGCCTTCGCCGCCGGTCCGATCGACGAGGTGCTCACCGCGCAGACCCTCTCGGGGGCGTTCGACCTGCCGCTGACCGTGGAGCGCACGGACGGCCGGTGGTCCGCCCGGGCCGTGTCCGCCCAGGGCTGAGCGCTGTGCCACAGATTCGCAAAGAGATCGTCTAGTATCGGTTGGACCGCAGGGTCCGCCGTCGGAACCTGCCCGACCGAGGGAGTGGCTCGATGGGCTGGCTGTGGTGGATCGGCGGGGCGCTCGCTCTGGGCATCCTGGAGATGCTCTCGCTCGACCTCGTGCTCGCGATGTTCGCCGGTGGAGCCATCGCCGGTGCGATCGCCTATCTCTTCGGTGCCTCGGTGCCCGTGCAGTTCGTCGTCGCGGCGCTGACCTCGGTCCTGCTGCTCTTCACGCTGCGGCCGTGGCTCCTGCGGCACCTGCGGGACCGGATGCCGCTGGTGGAGACCAACGCCGCCGCGCTCGTCGGTCGGGAGGCCGTCGTCGTCTCGACCGTCACCGGTGAGGGCGGGCGCGTCAAGCTCGCCGGCGAGGTGTGGAGCGCGCGGGTGGACGCCGCACAGACGATCCCGCCCGGCACGGAGGTCCTGGTCACCCGGATCGACGGTGCCACCGCGGTGATCGCGCCCGTCCAGGGCCTCTGAGCACCGCGTCTGAACTTCTTCGTACGTCGCGCGGGCACCTCGCCCGGGCGTGACCCCCTGGAGGATCCATGGACGACCCGAACGGCGGGCAGATCGCCCTCTTCATCGTGCTGGGCCTGGTGCTGCTGTTCGTCATCATCGCGCTCGTGCGGGCGGTCAAGATCGTCCCGCAGGCCGTCTCGATCATCGTCGAGCGGCTCGGACGGTACTCCCGCACCCTGGACGCCGGCCTGCACCTGCTCATCCCGTTCGTGGACCGCGTGCGTGCCGGCGTCGACCTGCGCGAGCAGGTCGTGTCGTTCCCCCCGCAGCCGGTGATCACGTCGGACAACCTCGTGGTGAGCATCGACACCGTCATCTACTTCCAGGTGACCGAGCCCAAGTCGGCGGTCTACGAGATCGCCAACTACATCCAGGGCATCGAGCAGCTGACGGTGACCACCCTGCGCAACGTGGTCGGGTCGATGGACCTCGAGCAGACGCTGACCAGCCGCGACCAGATCAACGGTCAGCTGCGTGGCGTGCTCGACGAGGCGACCGGGCGCTGGGGCGTGCGCGTGAACCGCGTCGAGCTCAAGTCGATCGACCCGCCGGACAGCATCAAGGGCTCGATGGAGCAGCAGATGCGCGCCGAGCGGGACCGTCGTGCGGCGATCCTCACCGCCGAGGGCTTCAAGCAGTCGCAGATCCTCACGGCCGAGGGTGAGAAGCAGGCCGCGATCCTGCGGGCCGAGGGTGGCGCGCAGGCGGCGATCCTGACCGCCGAGGGTGAGGCGCGGGCGATCCTGCAGGTGTTCGACGCGGTGCACCGCGGTGACGCCGACCCGAAGCTGCTGGCCTACCAGTACCTGCAGACGCTGCCGAAGATCGCGGCGAGCCCGTCCAACAAGATGTGGTTCCTGCCGTCGGAGCTGACGAGCGCTCTGGGTGCGTTCGCCAAGGGGTTCGGCGGTCCGGTCTCGGACGACGACGGCGGCGTCCAGGACTCCGGCCGCGCGGCGGGCACCTCGCCGCTCGGGGACGACCTGCCGCCGACGACGCTGACCGACCCCGGCGAGGCGCTCGCCGAGGCTCGGCGCGAGTCCGCGGCGGCCACCGCGGACGCGACCAGCTCCGGCACGCTGAGCGGGCTGCCGTTCGACCCGTCGGTGGAGCAGGGTCAGCGACCCGGTGGGGCAGCGGTGCCGCCGCGCTCGCCGGAGCCGCCGCCGCAGGACGCACCCACCGGCTGACACCAGCGGAGGGCCGGCCCCGACCGGGGCCGGCCCTTCGTCATGTTCGCTTCCGGCGGAGAGTATCCCGTTGCCTGAGTGAGTGCTCACTCAGTTAGAGTCGCGGCATGGAGACCGCTGCCGAGCCCGTCCGCGGCCGAGCCGCGCCGCTGCCACCGGACGAGCGGCGCGCCGCTATCCTGCTGGCCGTCCGCCCCGTCCTGCTCCAGCGTGGCGCCGCAGCGACGTCGCGGGAGCTGGCCGAGGCGGCCGGCGTCGCGGAGGGCACGCTGTTCCGGGTGTTCACCGACAAGGTGACGCTCGTGCGCGAGGCGGTCCTGGCCGCCGTCGACCCCGCGGACTCCGTACCGGAGCTCGCGACCATCGACCGCGACCTGCCGCTGCGCGACCGCGTGGTCGCGGTGCTCGCCCAGGGACTCGCGCGCGTCGACGAGTCCATGCGCTGGATGGGGCTGCTGCACGAGCTCAGCCGCCTCGAGCCCGGCCCGCCCGCCGAGCACCGCGAGGCGGCCATGCGGATGTGGGGGACGCGCCAGCAGGCCGGCACCGCCGCCGTGAACGCCACGATCGCGTGGCTGCTGGAGCCCGACGCCGACCGGTTGCGCCTGCCGCTGGACGAGGTGATCGACCTGCTCACCACGGTGCTCATGGGGGCCACCATGCGGTCGGTCGACGCCCGGCGCCGCGGCCTCGACTCCTCCCCGCCGGATCCCGAGCGGCTGGCCGACCTCGTCCTGCACGGCGTCCTGAGCGACGGGACCGAAGGAGACGTTCGATGCTGATCACCCTGCTCAAGGAGCACCTCAAGCCCTACCAGGGCGCCGTCGTCGCGGTCGTCGTGCTGCAGCTCGTGCAGACGATCGCGACGCTGTTCCTGCCCAGCCTCAACGCCCGGATCATCGACGACGGCGTGGCCCAGGGCGACACCACGGAGATCCTGCGGCTCGGCGGCGTGATGCTGGGCGTCAGCCTGGTCCAGGTCGTCGCCGCGGTCGTCGCCGTGTACTTCGGGGCGCGGACCGCGATGGCGTTCGGGCGGGACGTGCGCAGGCGGCTGTTCGGCCACGTGCAGACGTTCTCGGCGCAGGAGATGGCCACGTTCGGGGCGCCGACCCTGATCACCCGCACGACGAACGACGTGCAGCAGGTGCAGATGGTCGTCCTGCTGACGTTCACCGTCATGATCATGGCGCCGATCCTGCTGGTCGGCGGCGTCATCATGGCTATCCGCGAGGACGTCGGGCTGTCCGCGGTGCTGCTGGTCGCGGTGCCCGTGCTCGCGATCGTGATCGCCCTGATCGTCACGCGGATGATCCCGTACTTCCGCTCGATGCAGAAGCGCATCGACGCGATCAACCGGGTGCTGCGCGAGCAGATCGCCGGGGTCCGGGTGGTGCGCGCGTTCGTGCGCGAGCGTCGTGAGTCCGAGCGCTTCGCCGCCACCAACACCGACCTCTACGACACCTCGCTGCGGGTCGGCAAGCTCATGGCGCTGATGTTCCCGGCGGTCATGCTGGTGCTCAACGCGACGACCGTCGCGGTCCTGTGGTTCGGTGCCGAGCGCATCGACGCCGGGGCGCTGATGATCGGGCAGCTCACGGCGTTCCTGTCGTACATCGCCTACATCCTCATGGCCGTCATGATGTCGACGATGATGTTCGTCATGGTCCCCAGGGCCGTCGTGTCCGCCGAGCGCGTGGGCGAGGTGCTGGACACCCGCACCTCCGTCGTCCCGCCCGCCCAGCCGGCGCGGCTGCGGACCGGCGCCGACTCCCGCCCGGGGCTGCTCGAGCTGCGCGGCGTCGAGTTCCGCTACCCGGGCGCCGAGCGGGCGGTGCTGCACGGCGTCGACCTGGTGGCCGAGCCCGGCAGGACGACCGCGATCATCGGGTCGACGGGTGCGGGCAAGACCACCCTGCTCAACCTCGTCCCGCGGCTGTTCGACGTGACGGGCGGGGAGGTCCTCATCGACGGCGTCGACGTCCGCGCGCTGAGCCCCGACCAGCTGTGGGGCCAGATCGGGCTCGTCCCGCAGAAGCCGTACCTGTTCGCCGGCACCGTCCGGTCCAACCTCGAGTACGGCCGACCCGGTGCCTCCGACGAGGAGCTCTGGCACGCCCTCGAGGTCGCCCAGGCGCGGGACTTCGTCGAGGCGCTCGACGAAGGCCTCGACGCGCCGATCGCGCAGGGTGGCACCAACGTGTCCGGCGGGCAGCGACAACGGCTGGCCATCGCGAGAGCCCTGGTCAGACGGCCGAGCATCTACCTGTTCGACGACTCCTTCTCCGCGCTCGACTACGCGACCGACTCCCGGCTGCGCGCCGCGCTCGTCCCGGAGACGCGTGAGGCGACCGTGCTGGTGATCGCCCAGCGGGTGGCGACCATCCGGCACGCCGACCGCATCGTCGTGATGGAGGACGGGCTGGTGGTCGGCGTCGGCACGCACGCGGAGCTGCTGGAGTCGTCGGAGACGTACCGCGAGATCGTGTACTCGCAGGTCAGCGTGGAGGAGGCGGCATGAGCACCGAGTCCCGCCGGCTCCCCCCGGCAGCAGCGCGTCGCGGGCCCGGCCCGATGATGAGCATGGGCATGCCCGGCGAGAAGTCGATGAACTTCCGCGGGTCCGCCAAGCGGTTCCTGCGCGAGATGCGGTCCGAGCGGGCGTCGATGGCGCTGATCATCGCGCTCGCGGTCGCGTCCGTCGTGCTCGCCGTCATCGGGCCGAAGCTCCTGGGCGACGCGACCAACATCATCTTCGACGGCGTCATCGGCACCCAGCTGGGCTCGGCGTTCCCCGCGGGCACCACCACGGACCAGGCCGTCGCGGCGCTGCGCGCGAGCGGGCAGGGCACGTTCGCGGACGTCGTCGCGGGCAGCGGGGCGGTCCCCGGCGTGGGGATCGACTTCGACCGGCTCTGGCAGCTGCTCATGATCGTGCTGGCGATCTACGTCGGCTCGTTCCTGTTCGGCTGGCTGCAGGGCCGGCTCACCGCCGTCGTCGTGCAGCGGACCGTCTACGCCATGCGGCAGGACGTGGAGGCGAAGCTGTCGCGCCTGCCCCTGCGGTACATCGACTCCCAGCCGCGCGGCGAGCTGCTCAGCCGGGTCACCAACGACATCGACAACGTGGCGCAGACGCTGCAGCAGACGCTCTCCGCGCTCATCACCTCGGTGCTCACGGTCATCGGCGTGCTGGTGATGATGTTCTGGATCTCGCCGCTGCTGGCCGTCATCGCCCTGGTCACCGTGCCGCTGTCGATCGCGATCGCCGGGGCGATCGCCCAGCGGTCGCGTCCGCAGTTCATGGAGCAGTGGGCGTGGACCGGCAAGCTCAACGCCCACATCGAGGAGATGTACACCGGCCACTCGCTGGTGACCGTCTTCGGGCGGCAGGCCGAGGCGGCCGAGGTCTTCGCCGAGCGCAACGACAGGCTCTACGACTCCAGCTTCCGGGCGCAGTTCATCTCCGGCATCATCCAGCCGGCGCTCGGCTTCGTCGCCAACCTCAACTACGTCATCGTCGCGGTCGTCGGCGGCCTGCGGGTGGCGTCGGGGACCATGACGCTGGGCGACGTGCAGGCGTTCATCCAGTACAGCCGGCAGTTCACGCAACCGATCACGCAGATCGCGTCGATGGCCAACCTCCTGCAGTCCGGCGTCGCGTCGGTGGAGCGCGTGTTCGAGCTGCTCGACGCGCAGGAGCAGTCGCCGGACCCGGCGGACCCCACCCCGCCCGTCCAGCCGACCCGGGGCCGCGTGGCGTTCGAGCACGTGGCGTTCAGCTACTCGCCCGACACGCCGCTCATCCAGGACCTGTCGCTCGTGGCCGAACCGGGCCAGACCATCGCCATCGTCGGTCCCACGGGAGCCGGCAAGACGACGCTGGTCAACCTCCTCATGCGGTTCTACGAGGTCGACGGCGGCCGGATCACGCTGGACGGCGTCGACACCCGGGACCTCACGCGGGACGCGCTGCGCTCGCAGATGGGGATGGTGCTGCAGGACACGTGGCTGTTCGGCGGCACGCTCGCGGAGAACATCGCGTACGGCGCCGACGGCGCGACCCAGGAGGAGATCGTCGCGGCGGCGGAGGCCACCCACGTCGACCGGTTCGTGCGGACCCTGCCCGACGGGTACGCCACGGTGGTCGACGACGAGGGGGCCAACGTCTCGGCGGGGGAGAAGCAGCTGCTCACCATCGCGCGCGCCTTCCTGGCCGACCCGCCGATCCTCATCCTGGACGAGGCGACGTCGTCGGTGGACACCCGCACGGAGGTGCTGGTCCAGCAGGCGATGAACGCGCTGCGCCAGGGACGGACGTCGTTCGTGATCGCCCACCGGCTGTCCACCATCCGCGACGCCGACGCGATCCTGGTGATGGAGGACGGCGCGATCGTCGAGCAGGGCTCGCACGACGAGCTGCTCGCCGCCGGCGGTGCGTACGCGCGGCTGTACGCGAGCCAGTTCGCCGCGGCGGTCGCGCCGGTGGACTGATCGCGCGGGTCGGCGACGTACCCTCGGGCGCATGCCCACCGCCACCACCACGGGGTTCCCGCGCGACCGGATGACGGTCGCGTTCTACGGGAGCTTCGTCGTGTGGGGCTGGCTGCTCTACAGCTTCAACCCGAGCGTGCCGCTGCTCGCCGACGAGCTCGGCATCAGCGACGCGCAGGCCGGGCTGCACGGGACCGCGATGGCCGCCGGGGGCATCCTCGCTGCCGTCGTCACCCCGAGGTTCGTCCGCAGCCGCGGTCGGCGCACCGCGCTCCTCGTCGCGTCCGCGCTCATCGCCCTCGGTGCGTCGGGCCTGGTCGCGGCGCCGTCGCTCGCGTGGAGCCTGCCCGCCATGGTGGTGCTCGCGCTCGGCGGCAACATCTCCATCAGCGCCGCACAGGCCGGTCTCGCGCTGCGGCACGGGGGCAAGGCGTCCGCGGCGCTCACCGAGGGCAACGGCATCGGCTCGTCGATCGGGCTCGTCGGACCGCTCGCCGTCGGCGCCTGCGTGGCGATCGGCTGGGGGTGGCGGCCTGCGGTGGCCGTGACGGTCGGGCTGGCGCTCGTCGCCGCACTCATCGTCTCCCGGATCCCGGTCGGCGGCGCGATGACCGCGCCGCACGTCGCCGACGGCACCCCCGCACCGGTGGTCCGGGCCCGGACCACCCTGCCCGGCTGGTGCTTCCTGGTGACGATGGTCGCCGCTGTCGCGATGGAGTTCGCCACCACGTACTGGGCCACCGGCCTGGTGCTCGAGCGGACCGGCGCCGGTCCGGGGATCGCGGCGGCGACCACCGCGGGCCTCGTCGCGGGCATGTCGGCGATCCGGTTCGTGGTCGGGCCGCTGTCCCTGCGCGTGGCGCCCGTGATGCTGCTCGCGGTGGCGTTCGTCGTGGCCATCGGCGGCTGGGCGGTGCTGTGGACCGCGACCACGCCGAGCGTCGCCATCGTCGGCCTGTTCGTCGCCGGGCTCGGGTACGGGGCGCAGTACCCGCTGTCGGTCGCGCTCCTGCTCGCCACGGCACCCGGCCGCACGGACGCGACGCAGGCCCGTGCGACCCTCGCCGGCGGTCTCGCGATCGGCATCGCACCGTTCGCGCTCGGGGCGCTGTCCGACGCCGTCGGGACGCACCGGGCGTTCCTCGTCGTCCCCGTCGTCGCGCTGGTCGGGGCGGTGGTCGCCGTGCTCGGCGGTCGTGCCGCACGGCGAGGCGACGCGCCGGTGGCCGCGGGCGACATCGGGGTCCCGTTGGATCGATAAAAAGTTACGCTTGCGCGATGTCCACGCTGAACCACCGGCGCGCCGACGCCGTCGTCACGGTCCTCGACGCCCACGGCCGCCCACTGGCCGACACCGATGTCGTCGTCGCGCAGGAGAGCCACGCGTTCCTGTTCGGCAACATCGGGTTCGACTTCGTCGCGCTCGCCAACCAGGAGGGCGAGGCCGGCGAGCGGCCCGCGTTCGGCGGTGCCTCGGTGGGCTCCGCCGCCGCGCTCGCCGACCTCTGGCTCGACGTCTTCAACTCCGCGACGCTCCCGTTCTACTGGGGCGGCTTCGAGCGCGTCCGTGGCCGCCCCGACACGGCCCGGCTGCTGACGGCCGCCCGCTGGTTCGCCGACCGCGGCGTCGCCGTCAAGGGCCACCCGCTCGCCTGGCACACCGTCTGCGCCCCCTGGTTGCTCGACCTCACCACCGACGAGATCGCCGACGTGCAGGACGCCCGCATCCGGCGCGAGGTGGCCGACTTCGCCGGCGTCATCGACACCTGGGACGTGATCAACGAGGTCGTGATCATGCCGGTGTTCGACAAGGAGCCCAACGGCCTGACCCGGCTGGCCTGGGAGCGCGGGCGGATCCCGACCATCCGGCTCGCGTTCGACGCGGCCCGGCAGACCAACCCGTCGGCCACGCTGCTGCTCAACGACTTCGACATGTCGACCGCGTACGAGTGCCTGATCGAGGGCGTGCTCGAGGCCGGTATCCAGGTCGACGCCATCGGGCTGCAGAGCCACATGCACCAGGGCTACTGGGGCGAGGAGAAGACGCTGCGGATCCTCGACCGGTTCGCGCGGTTCGGCCTGCCGCTGCACCTGACCGAGACCACGCTGCTGTCCGGCGACCTCATGCCCGCGCACATCGAGGACCTCAACGACCACCAGGTCTCCTCGTGGCCCTCGACGCCGGAGGGCGAGGCGCGGCAGGCCGACGAGCTCGAGCGGCACTACCGCACGTTGGTCGGGCACCCCGCGGTGCAGGCGGCGACGTACTGGGGGATCACCGACGAGGGCGCCTGGCTGGGCGCACCCGCCGGGCTCGTGCGCGCCGACGGCACCCCCAAGCCGGCGTACGACGCCCTGCGCCGGCTGGTGAAGGACGAGTGGTGGCAGGGTCCGACGACGGTGCGCACATCCTCGGAGGGACGCGTGCCCGTCAGCGGGTTCCGCGGGACGTACTCGGTGGACGGCACGCCCGTCGAGCTGGCCACCGACGGGGAGGTCGTCGTCCGGCTGGGAGGATGACCGGGTGCCCGTCGCCTCCCTGCAGCCCGTCACCGATCCCGCCGACGAGCGGCTCGCCGACTACGTCTCCCTGACCGACGTCGCGCTGCGCTCGCGGCAGGAGCCCGCCAAGGGCCTCTACATCGCGGAGAGCTCGACCGTCCTCGGCCGGGCGCTCGCCGCCGGCCACCGACCGCGGTCCGTCCTGCTGTCGCCCCGGTGGGTGCCCGACCTCGAGCGGATGCTGACCGGGCTCCCCGCCGACGACACCGTGGTGCCGGTGTACGTCGCGGAGGAACCCGTGCTCGAGGCGATCACCGGGTTCCACGTGCACCGCGGGGCGCTGGCCGCCATGCACCGACCGGTCCTGCAGCCGGTGGCCGAGCTGCTCGCCGGCGCCCGGCGCGTCGCCGTGCTCGAGGACATCGTCGACCACACGAACGTCGGGGCCATCATGCGCGCGTGCGCCGCGATGGGCATGGACGCGGTCCTGGTCACGCCCCGCTGCGCCGACCCGCTGTACCGGCGGTCCGTGCGGGTCTCGATGGGCACCGTGTTCCAGGTGCCGTGGACGCGCATCGACCCGTGGCCCGCCGGGATCGACGTGCTGCGGGAGCACGGGTTCGTCACCGCGGCGCTCGCGCTCACCGACGACGCGGTGGGCCTGGACGTGCTGGAGCGGGACACCCCGGAGCGGCTGGCGCTGGTGCTCGGTTCCGAGGGGCACGGCCTGAAGGCCGAGACCATCGCCGCGGCGGACCTGGTCGTGCAGATCCCCATGCGGGGCGGTGTGGACTCCCTGAACGTCGCGTCGGCGGCGGCCGTGGCGTTCTGGGCGACGCGCTGAGGTCGTCGCCGGACGCTCACCCGTCCGCCGGCTCCTCGCGGGGCAGCGTGTAGCGCAGGAAGCCCAGGG
Organism: Cellulomonas xylanilytica; assembly: GCF_007989805.1. Lineage (GTDB taxonomy): Bacteria > Actinomycetota > Actinomycetes > Actinomycetales > Cellulomonadaceae > Cellulomonas > Cellulomonas xylanilytica. Next base: position 319,157 of record NZ_BJUB01000004.1, on the reverse strand, counting down.
TCCGCGACCAGGTCTCCGCACGCGCGTGCTGGGTGAGCACCGGGTCGCCGCCGAACCGGAGGGTGACGCCCGGCCCCGGCCCCAGGCTGGCCGTAGGACCGCCCGGCGGTCCGGCGATGAGGTGCCCGACGGAGTCGAGCACGACGCTCGCCGCCGGGTACGGGTGGTCGGTCAGACGGTCGGCGGCGACCCCGTGGTACGCGGCCGAGTCCCACACCTGGTCGTCGCTGCCGGCCACGAGCAGGACGCCACCGCGGATGCGCTCGACGGGGATGCTGATGCGTGCCAGCGCGGCCGGGTCGGTCGGCAGGGGCGCGAAGCCGTCACGCAGAGCCACCGGCTCCCCGCGCTCGATGGTGTCCACGAGCTCGGTGCTCACCTCGTAGGGGAGGGACGGCAGCGGCCGGCCGTCGACGGTCCACGCGGGACCCGAGGTCTGCAGGATTGCGTCCAGCCGGCCCGCCTCGTCGTCGATCCCCTGCGTGACCACCCCGCTGCCGGCCACGCTCACCACGGACCCGACGCGCTCGTCGCGACTGCCGACCAGGAGTGCGGCCTCGCCGCCCCGGGAGCCGCCGAGCAGCCCGATCGAGCCCGGTGCGAACCCCTGGGCCTCCAGCAGGTCGAGCGCCCGGGTGAAGTACTCCAGGGGGACGTCGACGAGGGCGGACGGGACCCCGGGGGCACGAAAGTACGCGACGGCGAGGGCCGCGAACCCGGCCTCCGCGAGCGCGACCGCGTCCCGCTCGTGCATCCCGCCCTCGGACCCGCCCAGCACGACGACCGCGCGCGCGGCGCCCGACACCGGCTGCACCAGCACGCCCGCGACCCCGTGCGCGCGGCACACCGCCCGGTCCCGCACGACGCGGTGGGTGGTCCGGCTCATGCCGGGCACCCTATCGACGTGCGCGGACGCGTCGGTGCACCACCAGGACGACCAGCGCGCACGCGACGACGGCCGGCACGTCGGTGACGTCCGGGACGACGGCGACGCGGTCCGGGCGAGCGGCGCCCCACACCAGCGCGTCCACGGGGAAGCGCACGATGCCGACCGCGGCGGCGTAGAGGTCGCGGGCGACCACCGACGTCTTGATCGCGGTGAAGACGACCGCCGTGGCGCAGGCGGCGACGAGTGCGGTGCGGATCCCCGGTTCGTGGCCTCGCCGGCGCGCGAGGTCCACGAGCGCCACCAGCAGGAACGGGAAGAACGCGAGCCCGGCGAGGTCGGACAGCTTGCCCGTCCACCAGCCCGGGACGGCCGCCTTGAGCACGTGGTCGTTGACGAGCAGGACGGCGAGCCCGACCAGGGCGACCGGGTGCAGGACGAGCTCCCCGCGCAGGCGGCTCGTCCCGACCCCGGTCATCGGGGCCGGGCGAGACGGTGCCGGGGCGGTGCGCATGCCACGCACGCTACGGGCGCCGGGCGGGCTCCGGGGCGGGTGTGGCCGTTTCGTCATCAGGCTGCCGCCGGGCCGACGCGTCCGAGGGCGCTTCGTCCGGGTTCAGCGGTGCTGGCCGCGATGGCCGTGCGGGAGGCGGCACGAGCGGCCCGCGCGCGGCAGCCACGCGCCGCACGCCGTCCCGGCCTCCGGATCGGTCGCCGCCAGCGGGACGTCGACGGCCGGGGCCGCGTCGGCCTCTGCCGCGACCCCCGGTTCCGCGACGAGGTCCAGCAGCTCGGTGGCGACGTAGACGGTCCGGGTGCGGTCCGCCTTCCGGTCCGGTCGCAGCACGCCGGCGGCGGCCAGCGCGTCCAGGGCGTTGCGGGCGGCGACGGCGGTGACCCCGTACCTGGCCGCGGTCGTCGCGGCGTCCAGCACCGGGTGCGTCGGCAGGTCGGTGACCAGCCGGTGCGCGACCCCGTGCCGGACCCGGCCCGTCGACGACCTCTCCCGCAGGTAGGTGTCCAGCGACTCGGTCTGCCGGCGCTGCCACTGCGTCACCCGGTCGGACAGGCGCAGCGCGTCGGCGGCCGCGGCCGTGACGGCCTCGGCGACCACGTGCACGACGGCGAGGCCCCGGTCACCCTGCCGGTAGGCGTCGAGCGCGGCGTAGTAGCGCTCGCGGTCGCGGAACAGTGCCGTGCTGACGGGCAGCGTGATCTGCGGCGCGACGCCGTAGCGGGCCAGGACGGTGCCGATGAGGACCCGGCCGGCGCGGCCGTTGCCGTCGGCGAACGGGTGGATGGTCTCCAGCTGCGCGTGCGCGAGGGCTGCGGCGAGCACGGGACGGTGCCGGCGCGAGGACAGGTAGGCGTCGAGGTCGTCGAGGAGCCGGTGCACCTGGTCGTGCGGCGGGGCGTTGTAGTGCGCCTCCAGAGGGGTCCGGCCACCGATCCAGACGGGTTCGGTGCGGACCCCGGCGTGGCGGGGGGCGATCAGCCGCTGGAGCTCGACGACGTCCCAGACGAGGGACACGCCGGGGTCCCGGGCGCGTTCCACCGACGCGCGCACCGCGTGCAGGGTGCGCGCGACGGTCACTGCGGACTCGCGGCCGCGCGCGACGAAGTCGGCCACGGCGACCGCCCGGGGCGTCGGCTCGTAGCCCTCGATGAGGGAGGACGCCGCCGCCTCCGACCGCACCAGCAGGTCGCCGATCTGCCCGAGACCGGCGTGCGCCGCGAGGTCGGCCGCCTCGCGCGCGCGGCTCTCCGCCTCGTCCAGCAGGGCGAGCACGGGTCCGTCGAGCGGGACGTCGAGGTCGAGCAGCGAGTCGGGGACGAACGCCTGATAGGTGCCGGAGCGCGTGAACCGCCGGGGCACGCCGTCGGTCGTCCGCGGCGTCCACTGCTGCGTGACGTAGGTGCCCATGCCCACCTCCCCGGTAGCGCCGTAAAGTTGACTCCGATGCTACTCGAGGAAAGTTTATGAGAGCGCGAGCCCCTCGACGAGCTCGACCCCGGGTGCCCTGGCCAGCAGGGCCCCGGGCAGCGCGACCTTCGAGCGGCGCACCCCGCTGCCGATGACGACGGTCGGCCCCGAGCCGGGGTCGTCCACCGCGACGCGGCCGTCCACCAGCACGCGGTAGCGCGCCGGCAGGCCGAGCGGGGTGATGCCGCCGTACTCCATCCCCGACTCCTCGACCGCGCGGTCCATGGGCAGGAACGAGGCCTTGCGGACGTCCAGCAGCCGCTTGACGGTGGCGTTCACGTCGGCCCGGGTGGTCGCGCGCACCACGGCCGCCGCGACCCGCTCCTCGCCCTCGCGGCGGCCCGCGACCAGGACGCAGTTGGCGGACGCGGCCGGCGGGAGCCCGTACGCCTCCGTGAGCGCGGCCGTGTCCGCCAGGTCCGGGTCGATCTCCGTCACCAGCACCGCGTCCGCGACCGCCGCATCCTGGGCGGACCAGGCCTGGATCGCGGCGAGCGTCGACGGGGCGAGCAGGTCGGGGCGGTCGAGGGCGCGGACCCAGGTCAGCGTGCCGAGCGTCACCGCTGGTAGGTCCCGACGAGCACCGCGCGCGCGAGCGTGTGGAACAGCACGGCCGTGTTCGCGGCGCCGGGCATCATGTCCGGCCCGAACCCGAGCGACGGCACGTCCAGGGCGTGCACGACGAAGAAGTACCGGTGCACCTGGTCGCCGGGCGGGGGAGCGGCGCCCACGTAGCGGGCCTCGCCGTCGTCCCCGCGCAGCGCGAACGCCCCGGCGGGCAGGTTCGCGCCCCGGGCCAGCGAGGTGGTGGTCGCGGGGACGTCGACCACGGTCCAGTGCCACCAGCCGGCGGGGCCGGGGGCGTCCGGGTCGAAGCAGCTCACCAGGAACGACTGCGTCGCGTCGGGGAAGCCCTGCCACGACAGCTGCGGCGAGACGTTGCCGCCCGCGTCCGTGTTGGTGTGCACGTCGGGGAGGCGCTCGCCGTGCCGGAAGTCCTCGCTGGTCAGGGTGAAGTCAGGGACCGACGGGAGCAGCGAGTAGGGGTCGGGGGCGACGGGACGGGTGAGGTTCACGGCCATCCCGCCATCATGGCGCGGCGACCAGCGGCTCGCTCGGGGTCGTCTCGGGTTCCGGGCGCCCGACGAGCGCGCGGCCGGGCAGGAGCCGGTCCAGCCCGACGAGGACGAGACCCAGGACGAAGAAGCCGACGCCGTAGATCAGGACGTTGAGCAGCAGGCCGCCGTAGCCCAGCTCGGAGACGTCGACGAAGCCGTAGGGGTAGGCGCTGCCCGGGCTCAGCACGCCGCGGAGCGTGGCGAACGCGCAGTACGCCACCGGGTAGAGCAGCCAGTACGCGGCGTTGCGGATGCGCAGCCGGCGGTGGGGGACCATCAGCACGAAGTGCACGAACGCCGCGATCGGCGTCAGCCGGTGGACGATCTGGTCCCGGGTCAGGCCCAGCGCGACGACCTCCTCGCCCGGGGGCGCCGGGTCGAGGATGAGGTAGGAGACCAGCCCGGTGATGAGGATGAAGAGCGTCACGGCGCCGAACAGCCAGGGCGCCGGCTCCCTGCGCCGGGCGAGCACCGCGACGCCGCCCCAGAGCATCACGACCGCCAGCAGCAGGTTCGACTGGTTGGTGAAGTAGACGTAGTCCTCGAGGTCGAACGCCAGGCCCGTGCTGGGCGCCCAGAACAGCGCCAGCACGATGATCGCCGCCAGCCCGAGGCGGTAGGTCCCGACGACGACTCCCATGGCGTGCCTCTCTGCTCGTCCCGCCGGCCACGCTGCCGGGCGGCGTCGAGAACATAGCCGAGACCTGCGACGTGGACGTCACGGCCGCGCCGACGGTTCTGACGGTCACCCGGGCGGGCGACCCCGGATTGACAGTGCCAGGAGTGTCAGCGTGTACTGAGATACTTCGAACAGATGTTCGATGAGGTCTCCGGGAGCACCCTCTCATCGGCTGATCGAGAGGAGGTCACATGGCTGTCGGGACGGTTGTCGGGACGGCTGTCGGCACCCTGTCGCGCGAGGACCGGGCGGCGCTCGCCCGGGCCGCCCTCGCGCGCGCCGAGCAGCGCACGGGGGCGCGCAGCGTGCTTCCGCCGGGCGGCCCGGCGGTCACCGCAGAGCCGGGTCCGTCAGGGCGCGGCACGGTCGGACGCACCCCCGCGCACCGTGAGCCCGACGCGGCCGCCGCTCCTGCGCTGGTGGCGCTCACGCACGTGCCGGAGGCACCCGCCGAGCAGCCGGCCACCGGGATCATCACCAGCGAGCGCCCGCCGATGGCGGTCCCGCCGCCGCTGGCACCGATCCTGCCCGAGGGGCTGCGCCGCGGAGGCACCACGGTGGTCACCGGGTCGACGTCGCTCGTGCTGGCCATGCTCGCGCACGCGTGCGCCGGAGGGGCGTGGGCGAGCGTCGTCGGCCAGCCCACCATCGGTCTGCTCGCGGCGGCCCAGGCGGGGGTGTCGCTCGACCGGCTGGCCGTGGTGCCGCGCCCCGGTCCCGAGGCTCCGACCGTGGTGGCGGCGCTGCTCGACGGCGTGGACGTCGTGGTCGTCGGACCCGAGGCCGCCCTGACCGAGACCGAGCGCCGCAAGCTCTCCGCGCGTGCCCGGGACCGCGGGTCGGTGCTGATGTCGACGGTCGACTGGCCGGGCGCCGGGGTGGTGCTCACGGTGGAGGCGGGGCGGTGGACAGGGGTCGACGCGGGCGAGGGGCGGCTGCGCACGCACGAGCTCCGGCTGGTCCGCACCGGCCGGGGCAGCGCAGCCGTGCCGCGCTCGCTCGACCTGACGCTCCCCATCGGCTCGGCACCGGCGCCGGCACCGGAGCCGCAGGCCCAGACGCCGACGACCGGTCTGAGGCTCGTCGGATGAGCACGCGCACGACCGTCCTGTGGGTCCCGGACTGGCCGGTGGTGGCCGCCGCGACGTCCGAGGAGGTGCCCCCGCACGTGCCCACCGCGGTGCACGACGGCCGGCAGCTCACCGCCGTGTCGGCCCTCGCCCGGGCGGAGGGGGTGCGCCGGGGGATGCGGCGACGGCAGGCGCAGGGGGTCTGCCCGGAGCTGGTGCTGCTGCCCGCCGACGACGCCCGGGACGTGCGGCTGTTCGAGCCTGTCGCGGCGGCGGCCGAGACGGTGGTGGCGGGGATCGAGGTGGTCCGTGCCGGGATGCTGCTGCTGCCCGCGGGCGGCGCCAGCCGGTACCACGGCTCCGAGGACGCCCTGGCGGAGAGGCTCATCGACGCCGTCGCCGCCGGGTCGGGCCACGAGTGCGCGGTCGGCACCGCGGACGGGCTGCTGGCGGCGGTGCTGGCCGCCCGCACCGGCGCGGTGGTGCCGCCCGGGACGTCCGCCGCGTACCTGGCGCCGCGCGCGATGGGAGAGCTCGTGCACGCGGCGGTCACCGACGAGGCCGCGGCCGCGGTCGCCCAGCTGGTGGACCTGCTGCACCGGCTGGGCCTGCGCCGGCTCGGCCACCTCGCCGCCCTGCCCCCCACGGACGTGCACGCGCGCTTCGGACGGCTCGGTGCGTGGGCGCAGCTGCTCGCCCGCGGCGACGACGAGCGCCCGCCCGCCCGCCGTCGGCCGGAGGCGGACCTCGAGGTGGCCACCGACCTCGACCCCCCGCTCGACCGGGTCGACTCGGCGACGTTCGCCGGCCGCCGGCTGGCCGAGGAGCTCCACGCGCTGCTCGTGCAGCACTCCGTGACCTGCGGTCGCCTGCAGATCTCCGCGCGCACCGACGAGGGCACCGACCTGGTGCGGACCTGGCGCACCGACCTCGGCGGCTGGGGCGGGCTGACCCCCGCGCGGATCACCGACCGGATCCGCTGGCAGCTGGAGGGGTGGCTGGCCGCCGGCGCGGTCGAGACGGCACGGGCGCGCGCCGCCGAGGACCCCGCCGCCCGTGCCCGCGCGCGGACGGCCCGCGACGCCGTCGCCTCGGGCCGGGACCCCTGGGCGCACGACGACCTGCCGACCGACCCCTGGCCCGACGACGACTCCCGGGCGGTCACCCTGGTGCACCTCGCGGTCACCGCCCTCGACGTCGCCCCGGCCGGTGCCGAGCAGGGGCGGCTGTGGGGCGGCCCGTCCGGCGGGGACCTGCGCGCGCACCGGGCGCTGGACCGGGTGCAGGGCATCGTCGGCGGCTCGGGGATCCTCGTCGCGACCCTGCAGGGCGGGCGGGACGTGCGCGACCAGGTGCACCTGCAGCCGTGGGGCGAGCAGACCGAGCCTGCGCGTCCCGTCGACCGGCCCTGGCCCGGCCGGTTGCCCGACCCCGCACCCGCGACGGTGCTGGACCCGCCCGAGCGGGTCGACGTGCGGGACGCGGCGGGGGAGCCGGTGGTCCTCGACGTGCGCAGCGGGATGCGCGGTGAGCCGGCCTGGGTGCGATGGCTGCCGCGGGTGGCGGACGAGGAGCCGAGGGAGCGTCCCGGGCGACGCGGTGGCGCACGGCGCACGCACGGGGCGCCCGCGCACAGGACGTCGGGGCACGAGACGTCGGCGTACGAGAGGTCGTGGCGCGAGACACCGGCGCCGACGGCACGGGGGCGTCGTCGCGCCGAGCCGTGGGACGTCGCCGTCGCACGGTCCCGGGTGGCCGACGACGGGCCGCGCGCCGTCGCCGGGTGGGCCGGACCGTGGCTGCTCAGCGAGCGGTGGTGGGTGTCGGCCGACGACCGCCCCGGCCTGCGGGCGCACCTGCAGGTGACGTTCGACGACGGCCGCGCGGTGCTCCTGGCGTGCACGGCGGGCGGCTGGACGTGCGAGGCGACGTATGACTGAGAGGAACGCACGGGGTGTCCAGGCCGAGCGGACCGCGGCGTTCCCGCCCCGCTACGCCGAGCTGCACGCACACTCCGCGTTCAGCTTCCTCGACGGCGCCAGCCAGCCCGAGGAGCTCGCCGCGGAGGCGGCGCGGCTCGGGCTGCGCGCGCTCGGGCTCACCGACCACGACGGGCTCTACGGCGTGGTGCGGTTCGCGCAGGCGGCCAAGGCGGTGGGGCTGCCGACCGTGTTCGGGGCGGAGCTGCACCTGCCCGCACCGGACGGCCGACGGCACCCCCGGGAGAAGGCGCGCGCGACCCCGGGACCGCCGGTGCTGGACCTGCCGACGGGCATCCCGGACCCGAGGGCGTCCCACCTGCTCGTGCTGGCCCGCGGACCCGACGGCTACCGGGCGCTGTCCCGCGCGATCGCGGAGGCCCACCTGCGCACGGGCACGAAGGGCGCCGCGGACTACCGGCTGGAGGAGCTGGCTGCGACGGCCGCCGGGCAGTGGCTGGTGCTCACCGGCTGCCGCAAGGGCTCGGTCCGGCGGGCGCTCGCGGGCGGGGACCCGTCGGGTGTCGCCGGGGTGAGCCCGACCGGGATGCAGGCCGCACGCGTCGAGCTCGACCGGCTCGTCGCGCTGTTCGGCCGGGACAACGTCGCTGTCGAGGTCACCGCGGTGGGGGACCCGTACGACACCGACCGCGCGGACGCCCTCGCGCACCTGGCGGCCGACGCTGGGCTTCCGCTCGTCGCCACCGGGAACGTGCACTACGCCACCCCGCGAGACGCCGACCTGGCTGCCGCGCTCGCCGCGGTGCGGGCACGGTCGTCGCTGGAGGACCTGGACGGCTGGCTGCCCGGCGGCCCGATGGCGCACCTGCGGTCGGCCACGGAGATGCTCGCGCTGCACCGCCGGCACCCGTCGGCCGTGGTGACGGCGGCGGACCTGGCCGACGAGTGCGCGTTCGACCTGTCCCTCGTCGCGCCCCGGCTGCCGCCCTACCCGGTGCCGGCCGGCCACACGGAGGCCACGTGGCTGCGCGAGCTGGTCCGCCGCGGGGCGCTGGAGCTGTACGGACCGCCGGGGTCGGAGAAGGTGCCGGGCGCGTACGCGCAGCTGGCTCACGAGCTGACGGTCATCGAGGACCTCGGGTTCCCCGGGTACTTCCTGGTGGTCTACGACCTGGTCGACTTCTGCCGCCGCAACGGGATCATGGCGCAGGGCCGCGGCTCGGCCGCCAACTCCGCGGTCTGCTACGCGCTGCGGGTCACCGCCGTGGACGCGGTGCGGCACGGCCTGCTGTTCGAGCGGTTCCTGGCGCCCGAGCGGGACGGGCCGCCGGACATCGACGTCGACATCGAGTCGGCGCGCCGCGAGGAGGTCATCCAGTACGTCTACGAGAAGCACGGCCGGTCGCACGCCGCGCAGGTGGCCAACGTCATCTCCTACCGGCCGCGCTCGGCGATCCGGGACGCCGCGCGCGCGCTCGGGTACGACGCGGGGCAGCAGGACGCGTGGGCGCAGTCGATCGAGCGGTGGGGAAGCCTGCGCCCGAACACACCGCCACCGCCGCCCGAGAAGCCGTCCTCCGCTCGTCGCCCGCGGCCGCACGTCGGGCACACCGGCCCCCCGGCCGAGCCCCCTGCTGACGTGACCACCGCGCGGGACGAGCGTCGTCGCCACCAGGCGTCGATGTGGGGGAACACGTGGGAGCCGCCGTCGGCCGTCCGCGCGCCCAAAGGCGTCGACACCCCCGGTCTGGTCACGGCGGACGGCCACGACGTCGTCCCGACGGTCCTGCCGCCGTCGGCCAGCGACCTCGACGAGATCCCCGAGCACGTGATCGACCTGGCGGACCGGTTCCTGCGCCTGCCCCGGCACCTGGGCATCCACTCCGGCGGGATGGTGATGTGCGACCGGCCCGTCATCGAGGTGTGCCCGGTGGAGTGGGCGCGGATGCCGGGCCGCACGGTGCTGCAGTGGGACAAGGAGGACTGCGCGGACGCGGGGCTGGTGAAGTTCGACCTGCTGGGCCTCGGCATGCTCACCGCTCTGCGGATCGGCTTCGGGTTCGTGGAGGAGCACGAGGGCGAGACGCTCGACCTGCACGGGCTGCCCGCGGAGGACCCGCAGGTGTACGACCTGCTCAGCGCCGCGGACACCGTCGGGGTGTTCCAGGTGGAGTCGCGCGCGCAGATGGGCACGCTGCCGCGCCTGCAGCCGCGGACGTTCTACGACATCGTCATCGAGGTCGCGCTCATCCGTCCCGGGCCCATCCAGGGCGGCTCGGTCCACCCGTACATCGAGCGCGCGCACGGCCGCCAGCCCGTCACGTACCTGCACCCGCTGCTGGAGAAGTCGCTGGCCAAGACCAAGGGCGTGCCGCTGTTCCAGGAGCAGCTCATGCAGATGGCCATCGACGTCGCCGACTTCACGCCGGCCGAGGCCGACCAGCTGCGCCGGGCGATGGGCTCGAAGCGCTCGACCGAGCGCATGGAGGCGATGCGCGGACGGCTGATGTCCGGGATGGCCAAGCACGGCATCGACGAGAGCACGGGGCAGGAGATCTTCGAGAAGCTGAGGGCGTTCGCCGACTTCGGCTTCCCCGAGTCGCACGCGTACTCGTTCGCGTTCCTGGTCTACGCCAGCGCGTGGCTGAAGGTGTACCACCCGGCCGCGTTCTACGCGGGGCTGCTCGCGGCGCAGCCGATGGGCTTCTACTCACCGCAGAGCCTGGCCGCCGACGCGCGCCGGCACGGCCTGGAGGTGCTGCGCCCCGACGTGCAGGCGTCCGACGTGCTGGCACGCGTGGAACGGCTGGGGCCGCCGCCCGAGGGCGGTGAGCCGCAGCTGGTGCCGACGCCGAGCGGCACCGGTCCGGCCGTCCCCGCCGGGGTGCGGACGGGGGACGGAGGGCGTTCCCTCGCCGTCCGGCTCGGGCTCTCGTCGGTCCGGTCGGTGGGGGAGGACGTCGCGCAGCGGGTGGTCGACGAACGCCGTGCGCACGGCCCGTTCACCGACCTGCGCCAGCTGGTGCGGCGGGTGCAGCTCTCGACGACGCAGCTGGAGGCGCTCGCGACCGCCGGGGCGCTCGACAGCCTGGGCGTCACCCGTCGCGAGGCGCTGTGGGCGGCCGGGGCGCTCGCGCAGGAGGGACCGGACACCCTGCCTGGGGTCTCGGTCGGGGTCACCGCACCGATGCTGCCCGGCCTGGACGACGTCGAGGTCGCGACCGCGGACGTGTGGGCCACCGGGGTCTCGGTCGACTCCTACCCGACGCAGTTCGTCCGCGACGGGCTCGATGCCGCCGGGGTCCTGCGGGTCGAGGAGGCGTTCCGTCACGAGATCGGGCGTCGGGTGGCCGTCGCCGGCGTCGTCACGCACCGGCAGCGCCCCGGCACCGCGGGCGGGACCACGTTCCTGTCCCTGGAGGACGAGACCGGGCTGCTCAACGTCATCTGCTCGGCCGGGCTGTGGCAGAAGTTCCGCAAGGTCGCCCGCACGTCCCGCGCCCTGGTGGTGCGTGGCCGGCTGGAACGGGCGGACGGTGCGACCAACCTCGTCGCGGAGCACCTGACGCCGATGTCGCTGAAGGTCAGGTCGTCGTCGCGGGACTTCCGGTGAGCCTCACGGCTGCTTGACGACCTCGTCGTCCTGGATCTCTGTCACCTCGTCGACGGGCTCGACGTCGTCGTCGGACTCGTCCTCCTCCATCGGGGGGTCGAGGGTGCGCAGCCGGGAGAAGACCGCCCAGCACACGGCCACCAGCGGTACGGAGATGACGGCACCGAGGATGCCCGCGGTCAGGGTTCCGGCGGTGACCGCCAGCGCGATGACCACCGGGTGGATCGAGACCTGCTTGCCCATCACGATCGGCTGCAGGATGTGCCCCTCGAACTGGCCGATCAGGGCGATGCCGATGCCGACGATCGCCGCCGACAGCAGACCGTTCGCGGCGAGCGCCACGATCATGGCGATGACCATCGCCAGCGGTGCGCCGATCAGCGGGATGAACGCACCGATGAACACCAGCACCGCGAGCGGGGCGGACAGCGGCACCCGCAGGACGCTCAGCAGGATGAAGGCCAGGATCCCGTCGGTGACGGCGATGATCACCGTGCCGCGCGTGTACCCGGAGAACGTGTACCAGCCGGCGCCACCGGCGGTCTTCCAGCTCTCCCGCAGCCGCGACGGCAGCTGGTTGAGGAACCACGTCCACATCTCACGCCCGCGCGCCAGGAAGAACACGGTGCAGAAGATGGCGAGGGCCAGCGCCGTGAACACCTCCACCACCGAGCCGGCTCCCGCCGCAGCCTGGCTCGCCAGGTCGCCCGCGTGGTCCTGCACCCACTGCTGACCGTTGCTGATCCACTCCGCGATCTGGTCGTTGGTGATGCTGAAGGGCAGCGGCCCGTTCTCGAGGAAGTCGGTGATCTGGCCGATGCCGTCGCTGAACTGCTTGGTCAGGTCCGCCCACTGGTTGGCGATGGAGTAGCCGACGTAGGTGAGCAGACCGAGGAAGAACACGATGCCGGCCAGGATCGCGAGAGCCGTCGACAGGCCGCGGGGGAGCCAGCGCGCCAGGAAGTCGACCGCGGGACGCAGGACGGCGGTGAAGACGAATGCGAGGAACACCGCGACGAAGAGCAGCTGCACGCGCGACGTGGCGTAGAAGATCAGGGCGACCATCGTGATGACGACCAGCAGCCGCCACGAGACCCCTGCCGCGCCGCGCAGCCAGCGAGGGGCCGTGTGCTCCGCGCCGTAGACGCTCGGGTTGCGTCGCGCACCCGCCACCTTGCGTGCTGCGGGGCTGGCAGGGGATCGGCCGGTCGAGCTGCTCACGTCGGTCATCGGGCTCCCTGCATCACGGCCGAAGGCATCCCTGACGCGGTGCCTGCCGCAAGTCTGCCCCGGGCGGGCGATGCATGCTCGCCCGCCGCGCCGTGCTATCTTTTCTGCCGCACCTGAGGGCGCCTCCGGGTGCCCTGCGGTCCACCTGTCCGGGTGGCGGAATGGCAGACGCGCTAGCTTGAGGTGCTAGTGCCCGAAAGGGCGTGGGGGTTCAAGTCCCCCTCCGGACACTCGTTGAGACAGCGAGCACGAAGGCTCTGATCTGCGGAGACGCGGATCGGAGCCTTTTGTGTCTCCCTCGGCCGAGGCGGCGCCGACCTCGGTGCGCAGAGCCCCGGAGCACGGCCGCCCCGACCGGCGCGCACCGCGGCCGGCACGCGCCGCGGTGACGTCGCCCACACCCCTGAGGAGAACGGCACCGGCTGCCGAGCGGCACGGGTGCGTCCCCGTCGTGCGGCGCGAGACGATGGCTGCTCCTGCTCGTCCTCGACGACCCGAGGGATCGCGCCCGTGACCGGACGTTCGTACGTGGTGACCGGCGGAAGCCGCGGTGTCGGCCGGGCGATCGCGGACCGGCTGGCCCGCCGGGGCCACGTCGTCGTGGTGGACGTCGTCGACACGCTCGACGTGCACGGCCCGCGGATCTCGCTGGTCCGCGGTGATGCGCGCGAGGCGGGGGTCGCGCGACGAGCCGCCGACGAGGCGGAGTCCGCCGGGCCTCTGGTTGGCTGGGTCAACAACGCGGCGATCTTCGAGGACGCCGCGCTCGACACGGCGACGAGCGACGAGGTCCTCGCCATGATCACGGCCAACGTCGCGCTCGCGGTCACGGGCTGCCACACCGCGGTGAACCACTTCCTGGCCCGTTCCCGCGCGGGCGCGATCGTGAACGTGTCCTCCCACCAGGCCGGCCGGCCGGTTCGCGGCGCCCTGCCCTACGCCACCGCCAAGGCGGCGGTCGAGGGCCTGACCCGAGCCGTCGCCGTCGACCACGGCCCGGCCGGGATCCGTACCAACGCCGTGGCCCTCGGGTCGATCAGCACTGCCCGGTACGAGACCTACCGTGCGCAGCATCCCGACGTCGACGCGCAGATGGCGGCCCTGCACCCGCTCGGCCGGGTGGGCACCGGCGACGAGGTCGCGGACGCGGTCGCCTACCTCCTGTCCGACGACGCGAGCTTCGTCAACGGGGTCGTGCTGCCGGTCGACGGAGGGCGGTCGGCGCAGGGGTCCGACCCCGAGGGCACCTAGCGGACCGCCGGTGAGGTGCTGACGCGCAGACCTGCGCGTCACTAGGCTGGCCGTGAGTCGCTCCTTCCGCCGCCGCGAGGACGTGCCCGATGCCGGTCTGGATCATCCTGGTGCTGCTGGGTGCCACGGCTTCGGTTCTCGGGTTCACCGGTCTCGGGAGCCTGCTGATCTGGGTGGGCGCGGCGGTTCTCGGCTCCGGCCTCGTCCTCGCGGTCGTCAGCCGTCGTCGCGCCCACCGCGCAGGACCGTCCCGGGCCCCTGCGACCGCGGAGCCGGCACGGACAGCCACCACCTGGCAGCGACGGGCGTCCCGTCTCGGCTGGACCGCGGTGGGCCTCGGCACCCTGGCTCTCGGGCTGCTCGCCGGTGCTGCCTGGCTGCTGGCCACGGCGCGTCCACCACTGGTGTCCCAGGCGTCCCAGCCCGCCCTCGACGTGGTCATGGCCGTCCTGCCGGTCGAGCTGGACCTCGGCACGCCGCGGCCGGCGGTGCTGCTCGGGATCGGGCTCGCGCTCGCCGCGCTGCTCGTCGCCGTCGGCGCCCTGCAGGCGGCGAACGCCCTGCGCGTCCTGTCTACTCGACGGCGGGTCGAGCCGTTCTACGCGCACACGTCAGCGGTAGGTCGTCGCGTCCTGGGCCCCGCCGCGATGCGCAGTCTCGAGCTCGACGTGACACCGCCGTGGCCGGCGTCCGCCCTGCCCCTGGAGCACCCCGCGGTGGTCCGCTGCACCGTGCTGCTGCCCGCGCACGACGAGGCCGCGATCATCGGGGCGTCGATCGACTCGCTGCTGAGCCAGACCCGCCCGGCGGACCGGATCCTCGTGGTCGCCGACAACTGCACGGACGACACCGTGGCGATCGCGTCGGCACGCGGTGTCGAGGTCATCGAGACGGTCGGCAACACCCAGGCGAAGGCGGGTGCGCTCAACCAGGCCCTGGCCATGCTGCTGCCGGGCGGCGCCGTCGAGGACGTCTACCTGATCATGGACGCCGACTCCACGATCACCCCGGACTTCCTCGAGGTCGCGCTGGGGCTGCTGGAGTCCGACCCGGAGCTGATGGCCGTCGGCGGGCTGTTCTCCGGCGAGGACGGCGCGGGCGTGCTGGGTCAGCTGCAGCGCAACGAGTTCACGCGCTACCAGCGCGTCATCGGGCGTCGCGAGGGGCACCTGTTCGTGCTGACCGGCACCGCCTCGGTCTTCCGTGGCTATGCCCTGGCCACCGTCGCGCAGGCCCGCCAGTCGCTGATCCCCGGCCACCCGGGCGGGGTCTACGACACCCTGGCGATGACCGAGGACAACGAGATCACCCTGGCGCTGAAGTCGCTCGGCGCCACGATGACGTCGCCGCCGCAGTGCCGGGTCACCACCGAGGTGATGCCGACGTGGCGTGACCTGCGCAAGCAGCGCCTGCGGTGGCAGCGAGGGGCGCTCGAGAACGTCGGCGCGTACGGGCTGACGCGCACGACGGCCATCTACTGGGTGCAGCAGCTCGGTCTCGCGTACGGCGCCGTCGCCCTGCACAGCTACCTCGCCCTGATGGCGATCGGCATCCTGTCGGTGAACGGCCTGCGGTGGTCGCCGTTCTGGGTCGCCATCGGTCTCGTCTTCCTGGCCGAGCGAGTGGTCACCGCGTGGGGCGCCGGGTGGCGGGGCCGGGGCGTGGCCGTGGTGATCGTCTTCGAGCTGGCCTACTCGGTGTTCCTGCAGTGGGCCTTCGCGACGGCCCTCGCGCACATCGTCACCCGGCGCAGGAAGGGGTGGAACGACGTGCCGCGGCCGGCCGTCGCGGTGGCCGCGCTCGCCGCACCGGTGGCCGCGGCCCTGGGTGCGGTGCTGGGCGCGCAGTGGAACCCGATCTCCGCCGAGACGATGCAGTCGAGCTGGGTCGAGGCGCTCGCGATCTTCGTCGGGGTCAACACCCTGATCTTCGCGACGCTCAGCGTGTTCCAGATGCTCCCGCCGATCGTCAAGACGGCCCACGACAGGCGTGCCCGGCGAGCCGCGTCGCGCCCGGCCTGACGCGACGCGGCTCGGAGGTCAGCTGTCGGACGCGCCCGGGACCTTGTCCGTGACGTCGTCGTAGGTCTCGCTGCCCGGCAGCTCGCTGGGGGCGTAGACCATCCGGGCGACCCCGGTCGGGAAGATGTCGGAGCGCAGCAGCCGCAGGGGGTAGATGGGCTCGCCCTCGTCGAAGAGCCGCTTGCCGTGCCGGGCCGCGACGGGGTGGACGAACAGGCTGAGCTGGTCGACCAGGCCGGCGGCGAGCAGCTGCTGGACGACCGAGATCGACCCCGCGATCAGGATCTTGCCGATGGTCGGGTCCGCCTTCAGCGCGGTGACGGCCTCGACGAGGTCGCCCTGCAGGGTCTCGACGTTCCGCCAGCCGAGGTCCTGGCTGCCGCGGGTGGCGACGACCTTGCGGACGTCACCGAGCTGGGCCGCGAACGTCGCGTCGTCGCCGCCTGCGGCCTCACGCTCCGGCCACGCCCCGGCAAAGCTGTCGTACGTCACGCGCCCCAGGACCATCACGTCGACGTCCTCGTAGTCCTCACCGACCGCGGCGCCCATGTTCTCGTCGAAGTAGGGGAAGTGCCACGCCGGGTCGATCTCGACGACGCCGTCGAGAGAGATGAACAAGGTGGAGACGATCGTCGCCATCGGGGTCCTCCAGGGGTCGTCGCCACGCACACGCTGCGCGGTCGCTCGACCTGATCAGACCGCACACCACCCACATCGGGCCAGCCGCAGCAGCGCGGAGGCACCTGGCGGGTCTACGGTCGATATCGCACCAGACCGGACATGACTCTGCAGAAGAAGGAGCTCTCCATGTCGGACGACCAGCCCACCGACGTCGTCGCCGCCCTCTCGGACGGCGCGTACACACTCTTCGTGGCCGACTTCTCGGACACGGGGACCGCCCTCGCCGCGTACGAGGCGCTCAAGTCGATCGAGGACGGCAGGACGCTCGAGATCGACGGTGTCATCGTCGTCTCCCGGTCCGAGGACGGCACGCTCGAGATCCAGAAGGCCACCGACCACAGCACCCGGCACGGGCTGAGGTGGGGCGTGGTCGGTGGCGTGGCGCTCGGCCTGATCTTCCCGCCGTCGATCATCGGGAGCGCCGCGGTCCTCGGTGCGGTGGGCGCCGCGACGGGCAAGGCGCGCGAGCTGAAGCACCGCAAGGGGCTGGCCGAGGAGCTGCAGGACTCCATCGTCCCCGGGCACTCCGGGCTCCTGGCGCTGGTCTCCGACCCCGGTGCGGTCGAGATCCGCAAGGCGCTGGCGAAGGCGGACGCGATCGTCGAGAAGGCGATCGACAAGGCCGAGGCCGACGAGATCAAGGCCGCCGCGGAGGCTGCCAAGTCCGAGGCCGGCTGAGCCCTGCACGTCGCCCCGACGGCCGCCCGGGCGACCGGTGGCGGCCGTCGGGGAGGTGGGCCACCATCGGGTTGATCCGAGACGGGTGGTGAGCCGTGCCCAAGACGACGCGATCCGGCGCCGCGAAGCAGAGCGAGCTGCCGAGCACGCTGCAGCGCTCCGACGAGCTGGCGCAGCGGACGTTCGCGCACGCGTACGACGCGGCGATCGAGCAGTACGACGGCGACGAGGAGCGCGCGCACCGCGTCGCCTTCGCCGCGCTGAAGCACTCCCACGAGAAGGTCGGGGACAGCTGGCGCCCCAAGGAGGAGTACGGGCCGTCGGACCAGCACGCCGAGGAGGGGTACGGCTCCGACGCGCCGACGGCGGGCGGGGTCGACGCCAACGCGAGCCGGGCGCACCTCTACGACGTCGCGACGGAGCTCGGCATCACCGGCCGTTCGCGCATGCGCAAGGACGAGCTGGTGGAGGCGATCGCGAAGGAGAACGACCGCCGCAGCCGGCAGGCGCTCCGGTGACCGAGCGGATGGTCGACGTGGCCGCGGGGGTGCGGCTCTGCGTGGACGTCTCCGGCGCGGGGGAGCTGCTGGTCCTCGTGCACGGCGCGGGCTGCTCGCTGGTGGCGTGGCCCGACGACCTGGTCGACCAGCTCGGGCGGCGGCACCGGGTGCTGCGCTACGACGCGCGCGACCAGGGCCGGTCGACCACCTGGCCCGCGGGGGAGCCGGGCTACGGGATGAGCGACGTGGTGGAGGACGTCGTCGCGCTGCTGGACGACGAGGGTGCGCGGTCGGCGCACGTGCTCGGCGTGTCGGGCGGCGGGATGGTCGGGCAGCTGCTGGCGCTCGACCACCCTTCCCGGGTGGCGAGCCTCACGCTGGTGAGCAGCACGCCGGGCGGGGACGGGCTGCCGGGCATGTCCGAGGACCTGCACGCGTTCTTCGCCGGCGACACCGGCGAGCCCGACTGGGACGACCGCGACGCCCTGCTCGCCTACCTCACCGAGCTCGAGCGACCGTTCCAGCGCGACGGGTTCGACGAGGAGCTCCAGCGGGAGATCGCCCGCCGCACCCTGGCCCGGTCGGGCGACCTGCGGGCGAGCACCACGAACCCGTACCTGGTCGACCCCGGCCCACCGTGGCGGGACCGGCTCGGCGACGTCACGGCGCCGACGCTCGTGGTCCACGGCGCGGACGACCCGCTGTTCCCGCCGGCCCACGGCGAGGCGCTGGCGCGCGAGATCCCCGGTGCCGAGCTGCTGGTGCTGCCGGGCGTGGGGCACGGGGTGCCGCCGCGTCGTGCCTGGCCGGAGCTGGTGGCCGGGGTGGAGGCCGTGACGTCGCGAGGCCGCGCCTCCTAGGCGGGCAGCTCGCGCGTCCTCGACGTCAGCTCGCCTCCGGCGTCACCCGTGTTCGTCGTGCCCGCGAGCTCCACCAGCAGCGCCGAGGCCTCCTCGTCCGCCCTCGGGCAGTGCTCGACGCCGCGGGGGACCACGTAGACGTCCTGCGGACCGAGCACGACGTCGCCGTCGCGCAGCTGGATGGTCAGGGACCCGGCGACGACGACGAACATCTCGTCGGTGTCGGGATGGGTGTGCCAGACGAACTCGCCGTGCAGCTTGACCACCTTGACCTCGTGGTCGTTGAACCGGGCCAGGAGGTGCGGCTGCCAGGGTCCGGGCACCTGGTCCAGCGCGGCCTGGATGTTGTGTGGGGTCATCCGTCGAGCGTAGGAGTCAGCGGCGGCACGAGCAGCAGCGGGTCCGCGTCCAGGTCCAGCACCTGGGAGCGCGCCGGCGGGGTGTCGACGCTCTCGAACCGCACGGTCGCCTGCCGGCCGCGCACGTGCACCACCCAGCCGCGTCCGAGGGTGTCGTGCTCGACGTCGAGGCCGGGACGCGCGTTCTCCTCGGACAGCAGGCGGAGCGTCTCGGGACCGCCCGCAGCACCGTCCACGGGAGCGTCCGGCGGGTCGTCGAGGACCGCCGGCACGACGTCCTCGGCGTCCCACGGCAGGGTCAGCTGCGCGTGGGCGGACAGGTTGTGGAACGAGACGCCCAGCAGCCGCACCGAGTCGCTGATGCCGGCGGCACGGGCGGCCTGGTGCGCGGCGGCGCGCAGCTCGGCGGGCTCCGCGGTCGGCTGCGCCAGGGTCACGGACCGCGTCAGCGTGGTGAAGTCCGCGAACCGCACCTTGGCGACGACCGTCCTGGCGCCGCCCCCGTGGGACGTCAGGCGGCGCAGCGCCTCGTCGGTGACGCGGTCGATCGCGGCGGCGATCAGGTCGGTGCCGAAGATGTCCTGGGCGAACGTGCGCTCGGCACCCACGGACTTGCGCTCGCCGCTCACGGCCACGGGCCGCGGGTCGATGCCGCGGGCGAGCCGGAAGAGGTTGACGCCGGACGACTCGCCCACGGTCATCGTGAGGATGTCCAGAGGCTGCCGGCGCAGGTCCGCGACGGTGCGGACGTCGAGCCGTTCCAGGGCGGCCGCCGTCGCGGGCCCGATGCCGGGTACCGCGCGCACGGGCAGGGGCAGCAGGAAGTCGTCCTCCTGGGCCGGCTCGACGACGAGCAGCCCGTCCGGCTTGCCGGCGTCCGACGCCAGCTTCGCGACGAGCTTGGTCCGGCCGATGCCGATCGAGACGGCGAGGCCCGTGAGCTCGCGGATCCGGGCTCGGACGTCGGCCGCGGCACCCGCGGGGTCGTCGGCGAACGGACCCGCCTCGAGGTCGACGAAGGCCTCGTCGATGCTCAGCGGCTCGACGAGCTCCGACAGCGTGCCCAGCGCGGACATGATCATGCGCGAGTACGCGGAGTAGGCCTCGAAGCGGGGGTAGAGCACGGCCGCCGCGGGGCTGAGCCGCCGTGCGCGGCTCATCGACATCGCGGAGCGGGCGCCCGCCCGGCGGGCCTCGTAGGACGCCGTCGACACGACGCCGCGCGGGCCGGTCCCGCCCACGAGCACCGGCCGGCCGCGCAGGGACGGCTTGTCGCGCTGCTCGACCGCGGCGAAGAACGAGTCCGCGTCGGCGTGCAGCACGGTCGCGCGCGTCCGCAGCCGGGAGGCGTCGGCGAGCTGCACGGGGTCCACGCCCCCTACTGTGCCTCGCGCCGGGCCCGGCTCAGGCGAGGGCGAGGCCGCCACGGTGGCGCAGCTCGTGCAGGGCGTCGAGCAGGATGCGGTTGAAGGCGACGGGCGCGTGGGCGTTCACGTCGTGACCGGCGCGCGGGACGACCGTCAACCGGGTCCCGGGGCGCGCCTCGAGGTACCTGCGCTCGTCGAGCCGCAGGGGGTCGCGGCGACCGTTGACCAGCCACACCGGCACCGCGGTGCCGCGCAGGTCCGCCAGCGGCGAGTACCCCGCGAGCGCCGTCAGCATGTCCGTGACGACGTGCCAGTCGGGGCCGCCCAGGCGCAGCGCCCGTGAGAGCACGCCCGAGGCGCGCCGGTAGGCGGCCAGCGGCTTGCCCTTGATCTCCGTCGAGCAGCCCGCCAGGACGACGCCGGCGATCTTGTGCTCGTTGCGGCGCGCGTACGCGAGGCTCGTGTAACCGCCGAGGGAGAGTCCGACCAGCAACGGGGGTGCCGGGCACGAGTCGACCGCGTCGTCGATCGCCGCCAGGGCGCCGTCGAGGCTGAACCGTTCGTGCGAGCGCCGCCCGTGACCGGGCAGGTCGATGGCCACGGTGAGGTGCCCCGAGCGCTCGAGCGCGTCCACCTGCCGACGCCAGATCACCGACGAGGTCCGGGTGCCGTGCACGAGCACGATCGGGCGAGCGTGGATGACGGGCTCCTCAGCGGGGGTGGTGACGCGGTCCGTGGCGAGGGTACGCACCGGACCTGGGAGTTCCGTGTGAGGTCGTGCGGTCCGGGTGTGAAGGGTTCGGTCAGACGTCCGGAGCGCACTCGCCCGAGCCGAGCGCCGCGAGCCCGGCGAGGTCGCCGGCGCCGAACCCGGACCGGGTGACGCTCGTGCTCGGGTACATGAGCTGGGTCGGGTCGTCGACGTGGTCCAGCCCGACGAGGTGCGCGAGCTCGTGGCTGATGACCCCGAGCGCGGTCGCGCGGGTGGCCGGTGCTGCGGCGAGCGTGCCGATGTCCTGGCTGTCGAGCGTGACCGAGCCCGTGACGTAGACCGTCCGGCCGGCGCGCGTCACGGAGGCGGAACCGGCGATCCCCGCGACCTCGTCGGCCAGCTCCGGGGTCTCCGCGGCCGTCGACCAGGCGACGAGCACGGGGGCCCAGCGCGAGCCGTAGAGGTCGGGCTGGTACGCCTCGCGGTCCGTGCTGGGTGCCTCCTGCGTCAGCCCGTCGTCCACGAACTGCAGGCCCGTCGCCGCGGACACCCGGGCGACCGCCGTGTGCAGGAGCTCGGCACCACCGGCGGGGGCGCCGTCGGGCCGCACGACGAAGTGGATCGGCCGGCACGGGCTGTAGGCGACCGGTCCTGCGCCGTCGGGCTGCACGGCCGTGAACGAGAAGCCTCCCGACCCGACGTGTCCCAGCGGCGGGGCACCGATCGGGACCGCCTGCTCCTCCAGCCCGGGCGGCGGGCCGAGCTCCGACGCCGACATCCACCAGCGAGCGCCGACGGCGACGAGCCCGGCCACCAGGAGGAGGACCAGGAGGACCGCGGGCCGCGGGCCGCGGCGGAGGGGCACCGGCGGACCATGGAAGCGCACCACGTCCTCCTCGACGGGGACGGTGCGCGGCTTCGGCAGCAGGAGGGGGTGCGGGTGGTGACCGCGCGCGTCGACCCAGGGGTTCAGGCCCTGCGGGTCTCCGGCGTGCACCCGGTCACCTCCTCGTCCGACGTCGGTCGCCGCAGGATCGCACATCCGGCCGCGATACTTGCCCGGATGAGCGTCGTCCTGCCTCCGATCCTGCTCGCCGGCGTGGGCCGGACGCCGGGCGGTGCCGAGTGGATCGACCGGCTGCCGTCCCTGGTGGCCGGCGCCTGCGCGCGGTGGGGGTTGCGGCTCGGTCCGCCGTTCACCGACGGGGCGGCGTCGTGGTGCGCGCCGGCCACCCTCGCCGACGGTCGACGAGCGGTGCTCAAGGTGTCCTTCCCGCACGACGAGGCGCGTCACGAGGCCGTGGCGTTGCGCGCCTGGCACGGGCACGGCGTCCCTCGGCTGCACGAGGCGCACGAGGACGACTGGGCGCTGCTGCTGGAACGCGTCGAGCCGGGCAGCCCGCTGTCGCGTGCTCCCGGGGGCGCCGTGGAGCGCCTCACTGCCGCTGCCGACGTCGCCCGGTCGCTGTGGTCCGTCACCGGTGCGGTCGAGGTCCCGTCGATGGCCGACGTCTGCGCCGGCTGGGCGGACGTGCTGGAGCACCGGGCCACCCGGTACGGGGTGCAGGTCGAGCGCGCGGTCGACCTCCTGCGCACCCTCCCCGGCTCCTCGGACGTCCTCGTCCACGGCGACCTCAACCCCGGGAACCTCCTCGACGGGGGTGGCGGCCGCTGGGTCGCGATCGACCCGAAGCCGATGCGGGGCGACCCCGCGTACGACCTGTGGCCGCTGCTCGAGCAGGTCGACGACCCGTTCGAGCACCCCGAGCCCCAGGCCGTGCTGCGCGACCGCGTGGCGCTGCTGGCCGGTCTGCTCGACCTGGACCCCGCTCGGATCGCCGCCTGGGCGTTCGCTCGCTGCACCGAGTCGGCCCTGTGGGTGTGGGACCAGCTCGGCGACGAGCCGGGCGGCCGCGCGATCCTCGGGCAGGCCGCCGTCTGGGCCCGGGTGGCGGGCTGATCAGATCGACGCGGTGCCGGGTGCGTGCACGTGCTCGAACACCAGGCTGGTCTGCGTGTGCGCCACCTCCGGGCGCGTGCTCAGGTGCTCCAGCACGAACGCCCGCAGCTCGGGGGAGTCGCGCACCGCGACGTGCACGAGCACGTCGTCGACCCCGGCGAGCAGGTAGACGTCCCGCACCTCGGGCCGCTGCGCCAGCCGGTGGGCCACCTCGGCCAGCCGGGCCCGGGCGGACGGCTGCAGCCGCACCGCGATCATCGCCTGCAGGCCACGGCCGACCGCCTCGGGGTCCACCTGGGCGTGGAAGCCGCGCAGCACGCCGGACTCGCGCAGGGCGCGGACCCGCGCGTGGCAGGTCGACGGCGCGATCCCCGCGAGTGCCGCGAGCTCCTTGTTGGAGATCCGCCCGTCCCGCTCCAGCTCGCTGAGCAGCCGCCGGTCGACGTCGTCGAGCTCGACGCCGCCGAACGCCGTTCGGCGCGGACCGGCTGCAGGTGCTCTGGACGAATCTGCCACGGACATCCAGCGAATCTAGCGAATGATCCGTGCTCGTCCTCCGCTGGGAGCACAGGAAGTTCAGAATGGGACGACCTGCCGAAGCGCACCCGGACGGAGACCACCATGAAGGTCGGCATCCCTAGCGAGGTCAAGAACCACGAGTACCGCGTCGCGTGCACGCCCGCGGGTGTGCACCAGCTGGTCGCGTCCGGGCACCAGGTCCTGGTCCAGGCGGGCGCGGGGCTGGGGTCCGCGATCACCGACGAGCAGTTCGCCGCCGCGGGCGCGACGATCCTCGCCGACGCGGCCGAGGTCTGGGGGAGCGCGGACCTCGTCTGCAAGGTCAAGGAGCCCGTGGCCTCGGAGTACGGCCACCTGCGCGACGACCTCGTCCTGTTCACCTACCTCCACCTCGCCGCGGACCGCCCGGCCACCGACGCGCTGCTCGCAGCCGGCACGACGTCCATCGCGTACGAGACGGTGCAGCTGCCCGACGGCTCGCTGCCGCTGCTGGCCCCGATGAGCGAGGTCGCCGGCCGGCTGTCCACCCAGGTCGGCGCGTACCACCTGATGAAGAACGAGGGCGGCGCGGGCGTCCTGCTCGGCGGTGTCCCCGGCGTCGACGCCGCGAAGGTCGTCGTGCTGGGCGGCGGCGTCGTCGGCCGGCACGCCGCCGAGATCGCCGTCGGGATGCGCGCCGACGTCGCGGTGCTCGACCTGTCCATGCCGCGGCTGCGGGACACCGACTCCGCGTTCGGCGGCCGCGTCCGCACGATCGCGTCCAGCGCGTACGCGATCGAGCGCGAGGTCGTCGAGGCCGACCTCGTGATCGGTGCCGTCCTGGTCCCCGGCGCCCGCGCGCCCCACCTGGTCACCAACGAGCTCGTCTCGCGCATGCGACCCGGGTCCGTCCTCGTCGACGTCGCCGTCGACCAGGGCGGCTGCTTCGAGGACACCCGTGCCACCACGCACGACGACCCGACGTTCCTGGTGCACGGCTCCGTCTTCTACTGCGTCGCCAACATGCCGGGCGCCGTCCCCGTCACGTCCACCCGGGCGCTGACCAACGTGACGCTCCCGTACCTGAGCGCGCTGGCCGACCTGGGCTGGACGGCCGCGACGGCAGCGGACCCCGCTCTCGGCGCAGGGCTCACGACGCACGACGGTCACCTCTACAACGCCGCCGTCGGCCGGGCCCACGGCTACCCGACGCGCGCGACCGCGGCCCAGGCCCTCGCTTAGCCTCGGTCCATGACGACGGCGCTGGTGATCGGTGGCAGCGGGCAGATCGGCCGGGCCGTGGTGCCCGCGCTGCTCGAGGACGGCTGGGACGTGCGGGTGCTGGCCCGGCACGCGGCGGACGTCGGCGGCGCGCAGCTCGTGCGGGGGGACCGGCACGATCCCGACGCGCTCGACGAGGCTCTGGCGGGCGGGGTGGACGTCCTGGTCGACGTGGTCGCGTACGACGACCGGCAGGCCACGCCGCTGATCGAGCGGGCCGACCGGGTCGGGTCGGCGGTGGTGGTCTCCAGCGCCGGCGTCTACGTCGATGACGCGGGCGACGGGTTCGAGTCCGACGACTTCGGGTCGTTCCCCGTCCCGGTCAGCGAGGACCAGCCGACCGTCGCGCCCGGCCGCGACACATACGCCACCGGCAAGGTGGCCCTCGAGCAGGCGTGGGCGGCGTCACCGGTGCCGACGACGATCCTGCGGCCCGGCGCCATCCACGGCCCGGGGTGCGTGCAGCCCCGGGAGTGGACGTTCGTGAAGCGGGTGCTCGACGGACGCGACGTGCGGGTGCTCGCCTACGACGGGCTCAGCCGGTTCCACACCACGGCGACGTCGGTCCTGGCCGAGCTCGTCCGCCTGTCCGCACGGCGGCCGGGTGACCGGGTGCTCAACGCCGCGGACCCGGAGGCGCTCACGGTCGCCGAGATCGCGACGGCGGTGGACGCCGCCATGGGTGTGACCTCCCGACTCGTCCCGGTCACCGGCGCGCCGATGGACGGCGTCGGGCTGACCCCCTGGTCGGTGCCGCGCCCGATCGTGCTCGACATGCGCCGCGCGGCGGACGACCTCGGGTACGTCGCCTCCGGCGGGTACGCGGACACCGTGGGCGCGTGCGTCGACTGGCTGGTCGAGGCCGCGGCGTCCCGCGACTGGCGCGAGGCGTTCCCCGGGTTCGTCCGGATGGAGGCGATGGGCGACTTCTTCGCGTACGCCGCCGAGGACGCGTTCCTCGCCCGCACGTCGTGAGGGGCGGACGTCGGACCCGTCGGCGATGATGTCCGGCATGCAGCCGACCGATCTCCCCGCCGACAACCCGTTCGGCGTCCCGTCCACCCTCCCGTACGGGCTCCCGGACTTCACGCAGATCCGTGAGGAGCACTACCGCCCGGCCCTGCTCGCCGGCATGGCGCAGCAGCGCTCCGAGATCGACGCGATCGCGGCCGACCCCGCGGCACCGACCGTCGAGAACACCCTCGAGGCGCTCGAGCGCTCGGGTCGGCTGCTGCACCGCACGGTCGAGAGCTTCTTCAACCAGTCCAGCGCCGACTCGACGCCCGGCCTCGACGCGATCGAGGCGGAGCTCGCGCCGCAGTTCGCCGCCCACCACGACGCCATCTACCTCGACCCCCGGCTGTTCTCCCGGGTCGCCGCGCTGCAGGCCGACGTCGACTCCGGCGCGCTGGAGCTGGAGCCGGACACGGCGTGGTTGCTGCACCGCACGCACACGAGGTTCGTCCGTTCGGGCGTCGGGCTGGACGAGGCGTCGCAGGACCGCCTGCGCACCCTGAACGCCGAGATCATGAGCCTCGAGGCCGAGTTCGGCCGGCTCCTGCTGGCGGGTGCCAACGCGGGCGGCGTGCTGGTGACGGACGAGGACGAGCTGGCCGGCCTCTCGGAGGACGCCCGCGACGCCGCCGCCAAGGCGGCACGCGACCGTGGGCACGAGCACGGGTGGTTCCTCGAGCTCGCGCTGCCGACGCAGCAGGGGCCGCTGGCGGTGCTGCGGGACCGGGGGCTGCGCGAGCGGGTCTTCCGGGCGTCGGCCGGTCGGGGGACGTCGGGGCCGCACGACACCCGGGCGACGCTGCTGCGGCTGGTCCGCGCGCGTGCCGAGCGCGCGCAGCTGCTCGGGTACGCGCACCACGCCGAGTACGTCGCCGCCGACGCGACCGCGACGACCGCACAGGCGGTCTCCGACATCCTCGAGCGGCTCGCCCCGGCGGCCGTCGCCAACGCGCGCGCCGAGGGTGCCGACCTGGCCGAGGCGCTCGGGCGCGACCACCCCGGTGCGCGGCTGGAGCCGTGGGACTGGCAGTTCTACGCCGAGCAGGTCAAGAAGGAGCGACGCTCCCTCGACGACGCGCTCCTGCGCCCCTACCTGGAGCTCGAGCGTGTCCTGGCCGACGGCGTGTTCCGCGCGGCGACGGAGCTGTACGGGCTCACCTTCGCGGAGCGCCACGACCTGGTGGGGTACCACCCCGACGTCCGGGTGTTCGAGGTGTTCGACGCGGACGGCAGCCAGCTCGGCCTCTTCCTCGCCGACTACTGGACGCGGGAGTCCAAGCGCGGCGGTGCCTGGATGAACAGCCTCGTGGACCAGTCGGCACTGTTCGGCGAGCGTCCCGTCGTGGTGAACAACCTCAACATCCCGAAGCCCCCCGAGGGTGAGCCCACGCTGCTGACCTGGGACTTCGTCATCACGATGTTCCACGAGTTCGGTCACGCGCTGCACGGGCTGCTCTCCGCCGTCCGGTGGCCGTCGCAGTCGGGCACGTCCGTCCCGCGGGACTTCGTCGAGTACCCGTCGCAGGTCAACGAGATGTGGGCGTGGGAGCCGTCGATCCTGCGCGCGTTCGCGCGGCACCACGAGACCGGCGAGCCCATGCCGTCGGAGTGGGTGGACACGCTGCTGGCGGCACGCCAGGACGGCGAGGGGTTCGCGACGACCGAGTACCTCGCGGCCGCGCTGCTCGACCAGGCCTGGTACCGGCTGTCGCCCGACGAGGTGCCGACGGAGGTCGACGAGGTCGAGGCGTTCGAGGCGGCAGCCCTGCAGCGCGCCGGGGTCGACTACGCCCCGGTGCCGCCGCGCTACCGCACGACGTACTTCAACCACATCTTCTCCAGCGGCTACTCGGCCGGGTACTACTCGTACATCTGGTCGGAGGTCCTCGACGCCGACACCGTCGAGTGGTTCCGGGAGAACGGTGGGCTGGACCGGGCCAACGGCGACACGTTCCGCGCGCGCCTGCTCTCCCGGGGCGGGTCGGTCGACCCGATGGCGGCGTTCCGCGACCTGCGCGGGCGCGACCCGCTGATCGACCCGCTGCTGGCCCGTCGAGGGCTGCTCGGAGCGGTCAGCGGCTGACTCTCGGCTCGTCCCGGAGGCCGGTACGGTGGACGGCATGCCCGCCACCCACCCGGCCTCCGGCGCGCCCGGCCACGGATCGCCCGCTGCTACCCCGACCGCACAGGACGAGGTGGTGCAGATCTGCCGCGACCTCATCCGCATCGACACCTCGAACTACGGCGACGACTCGGGGCCGGGGGAGCGGGCGGCTGCCGAGCACGTGATGGGCCTGCTGACCGAGGTCGGCCTGGACCCCGAGCTGTTCGAGAGCGCACCGGGCCGGGCCAGCGTCGTCGTCCGGCTGGAGGGCGAAGACTCGTCACGCCCGGCGCTCGTGCTGCACGGGCACCTCGACGTCGTGCCCGCGCGGGCCGAGGACTGGTCCGTGGACCCCTTCGGAGCCGAGGAGGTCGACGGCCTGGTCTGGGGCCGGGGCGCCGTGGACATGAAGGACATGGACGCGATGATCCTGTCCGTCGTCCGGCAGATGGCTCGCGAGGGGCGCAAGCCGGCCCGGGACGTCGTCGTCGCGATGTTCGCCGACGAGGAGGCGGGCGGCAGCCTCGGTGCACGCTGGGCGGTCGACCACCGCCCCGAGCTGTTCGAGGGCGCCACCGAGGCGATCAGCGAGGTCGGCGGGTTCTCGGTCGACGTCGACGGCCGCCGTGCGTACCTCCTGCAGACCGCCGAGAAGGGGCTGTCCTGGCTCCGGCTCGTGGCCGACGGCCGCGCGGGGCACGGCAGCCAGGTCAACGCCGACAACGCCGTGACGCACCTCGCGGAGGCGGTCGCGCGGCTGGGCCGGCACCCGTGGCCGCTCCAGCTCACGCCGACGGTCCACGCGCTGCTCGAGGGGGTCGCGCAGCTCACTGGCCTGCCGTTCGACCCGCAGGACCCCGCCGGCATCGACCGGCTGGTGGCCGCGCTCGGTCCGGCGGCGAAGTTCGTCGGCGCCACCCTGCGGCACACCACCAACCCGACCCAGCTGACCGCCGGCTACAAGGCGAACGTCATCCCGGGCTCCGCCGAGGCCACGGTCGACGGCCGCTACCTGCCCGGGCTGGAGGACGAGTTCGTGCGGACCGTCGCGGAGCTGGCGGGCGAGCACGTCCGCATCGAGCGGCTGCACCACGACACGGCGCTCGAGGTGCCGTTCAGCGGCGACCTCGTGGACCGCATGGTCGAGTCGCTGCTCGCAGAGGACCCGGACGCCACGGTGCTGCCGTACACGCTCTCCGGCGGGACCGACAACAAGTCCCTGTCGCGGCTCGGCATCCAGGGCTACGGCTTCGCGCCGCTGCGCCTGCCCGCGGACCTCGACTTCGCCGGCATGTTCCACGGCGTCGACGAGCGGGTCCCGTCGGACGCGCTGCGGTTCGGCACGCGCGTCCTGGACCGGCTGCTGCGCACCTGCTGACGCAGCGGCCCTGAACGACGACGGGACCTGCCCGCTCGCGCTCAGCCCGAGGTCTCCGCCAGCGTGCTGCGCACGCGGATGATCTTGCGCCGCAGCCAGACCTTGCGCTCGCCGCCGGCGAACAGGAGCGTCCTCGACAGCTCCCACCGGCCCAGCTCGGCCTGCTCGGTCAGCATCCGGCGCGCGTCGTTCCGGGACGTCGTCGCCGGGATCCGCAGCACGCGGTACTCGTACTGACCGCCTTGCGCGACCCAGTCGGGCCGCTTCGTCCCTGTCTGTCCGTATGCCATCCGCCACCCCGTCCCGCGACGACGCTCGCGCCGCGACGATAGAGAGTCCGAGCCTGGTGCCGCAGAACCTTACGCGCTGCCATTGTGCCTCGCAGACGACTACGGTCGTCGCATGACCGTCGACCCGCGTGCCGCGCTGGACCGCCTGATCGCAGCCCTCGAGGCCCACTACACCGCCGTCGCCGCACCGCACGGTGAGGACGACCCCGCCGTCGACGACGCGTACGACATCCTGGCCGACGCCTTCGAGGTCTACGACGACGCCCTCGGCACCGTCCACGGGGAGGCCACGCCGTTCTACCTCGCCGAGGAGGACGACGCCGAGGACGACGAGGACGAGGACGAGGACGACGAGGACTACGACGACGCGGACGTCGACGACCTCGCCGACGAGGCGAGCCGGTAGCTAGTCCTCGTTCTTCCGCTTCGGTGCCGGGTGCGGCGTCGTTCCCTGGGCGAGGGCGTCGGTGAGCTGCTCGATGCGGCGCGCGCGGGTCTCCGGGCGCACCGCCGTCTGGATGCGGGCCAGGAACGCGAAGCGGTTCCGACCGTCCAGTGCGGCGAAGACGTCGGTGAGGCTGCGCGTCGCCAGTGCGGCGGCGAGGTCGTCGGGCACGACCGCGGTCGCCGGGCTGTCGTACGCGGCGTCCCAGCGGCCGTCCGCCTTCGCCCTCTCCACCTCGGCCAGGCCGGCCGGGCGCATCCGGCCCTCGGCGGTGAGCCTCTCGATGCGCGTGCGGTTGATCTTCGACCAGACGCTCTTCGCGCGGCGTGGGGTGAACCGTTGCACGTACCACTCGTCGTCGATCCGGCGGGCGATGCCGTCGATCCAGCCGAAGCAGAGCGCCACGTCCACAGCCGTCGTCCAGTCGACCGACGGGACGGCGGTGCCCTTCTTGGCCATCCGGACCCAGACGTGCGAGGCAGTGAGGGCGTTCTGGTCGAGCCAGGCCTCGAACTCGGTGGCGTCCTCGAAGAACACCGCGTCGGTGTGGTCCATCGACATGGCGGCAGCCTAGGTCGCGGCCGGGGTGACGTGGATCGGGACCCCACCCGAGCTAGAACCGCTCGGGGTACCCGAGCGTCGGGGCGCTGACCTCGTCCAGGGCCCTGCGCAGCTCGTCGGGCAGCACCAGGTCCTGCGCCGCGATCGAGGCGCGCAGCTGTGTCGCCGTCCGGGCGCCCACGATCGCCGAGGCCACCCCGCGCCCCTGCACCCACGCGAGCGCCACCTCGAGCGGCGTGCGGTCGAGACCGGACGCCGCCGTGGCCACCGCCTCGACGATCGTCGCGGAGGCCCGCGCCAGGTACGGCTCCACGAAGCCGGCGAGGTGCGGCGACGCGGCCCGGGAGTCGGCCGGGATGGTCCGGCGGTACTTCCCGGTCAGGACCCCGCGTCCCAGCGGCGACCACGCGAGGACGCCGACGCCGAGGGCGACCGACGCGGGCACGACCTCCCGCTCGATCCCGCGCTGCAGCAGCGAGTACTCGGCCTGGACCGCGGTGAGCCCGACCTCGCCCTCCAGCAGGCTCGCCGCCCGGGCGACCTGCCAGCCGGCGTGGTTGGCCAGCCCGACGTAGCGGGCGCGCCCGCTGGTGACCGCCAGCCGCAGCGCGGACACCGTCTCGTCGAGCGGTGTGCGGGGGTCCGGCGTCTGGACGAGCCACAGGTCGACGTGGTCGGTGCGCAGGCGGCGCAGGGATCCGTCGAGCGACGCGAGCAGGCCACCGCGCGAGGCGTCCACGACACCGCCGCTGCTCGTGCGCCGGATGCCGGCCTTCGTGCACAGCGTGACCTCGTCGCGGGGGACGACGTCACCGAGCAGCTCGCCGAGGAGCTCCTCCGCGCCACCGTCGGCGTACGAGGCGGACGTGTCGACCAGCGTGCCGCCCGCGTCCGTGAAGTCCCGCAGCTGCTCCGTGGCGTCGTGCGCGTCGGTGTCGCGGCTCCAGGTCATCGTGCCGAGCCCGAGCCGGGAGACCCGCAGACCCGTGCGGCCCAGGTGGCGCTGTTCCATGAGGCGCAACACTAATCGGCGCGCGTGGCTCTGCCGCAGCAACGCACCCGGCTATCGTGTCCGCTCGTGACGGACGCCATGGGACTGGGTGAAGCGATCCTTCTAGGGCTCGTCCAGGGGTTGACCGAGTTCCTCCCGGTGTCGTCGAGCGCGCACCTGCGCATCGTCGGCGACCTGTTCGGCTCCGACCCGGGCGCCGCGTTCACGGCGATCACGCAGCTCGGCACCGAGACCGCCGTGATCCTCTACTTCCGGCGGGACATCGCCCGCATCGCCACCGCCTGGTGGCGCGCGATCCGGGGCGACCACGGCACCGACTGGCGCTCGCGCGCCGGCATGCCGGCGGGGCAGCGGGCCGACCACGACGCGCTCATGGCGTGGTTCATCGCGCTGGGCTCGCTCCCGATCGTCGTCCTCGGTCTGGCGTTCCAGGACGCCATCGAGCAGACGTTCCGCAACCTCTGGCTCGTCGCCCTGACGCTCGCGGGGTTCGCGCTGGTGCTCGGCTGGGCGGACGGGCGGGGAGCCAAGCAGCGCGAGCTCACCGAGCTCACCGGCAAGCACGCGATCCAGTTCGGCCTCTGGCAGGCGCTCGCCCTGGTCCCCGGCGTCTCCCGGTCCGGCGGCACGATCACCGGCGGTCTGCTCATGGGCTACACCCGGGAGGCCGCCGCCCGGTACTCGTTCCTGCTGGCCATCCCCGCGGTGTTCGGCTCGGGCCTGTTCCAGCTGGCCAAGAGCGTCGACGACTTCGGCACGGGAGGCACCCCGGGCTTCGGCGCCACGCTCGTCGCGACGTTGGTCGCCTTCGTCGTCGGGTACCTCGTCATCATCGTGTTCCTGAAGATCGTCTCCACGTTCAGCTACAAGCCGTTCGTGTACTACCGGCTCGGGCTGGCCGCCCTCGTGGTGCTCCTGCTCCTCACCGGTGTGCTCGACGCCAACAGCGCACCCACCACGACGTAGCGCTCAGCGCCGGCTCACAGCCAGCCGGAGCGGCGGAACAGCCGGTAGAGCGACCAGCACACCGCACCCATCGCGGCGATCGCCAGCGGGTACCCGAAGGTCCACGTCAGCTCCGGCATGTGCTCGAAGTTCATGCCGTAGATGCTGGCGACGAGGGTGGGTGCCGCCGCGATGGCCGCCCACGACGAGATCTTGCGGACGTCCTCGTTCTGCCGGACCGACACCTGGGACAGGTGCACGGAGAGCATGTCGCTGAGCAGGTCGTCGTAGCCGTCGAGGTGCTTGTCCAGGCGGTCGACCCAGGCCTCGGCCCGGCGCAGCCACGGCTGCGAGAGACGGTGACCGGATCCCTCCTCCGCCTCGGCCATGAGCTCGGGAAGGACGGAGGTGACGGGGCTCAGCGCGCGACGGGCCTCCGCGATCTCCCGCTTGAGGTCGTAGATCTCCTCCAGCGGGCTGTCGTGCCGGGTGGTGGAGAACACGAGCCGCTCCGCGTCGGCGACCGCGTCCCCGAGGCCGATCTCGACGTCCGACGCCTCCGACACGAGGGTGAGGACCACCACCGCGAGCACCTGGTGGACACCCTCGTCGGGCACGGGGAACCCGCCGGTCAGCTTGGACACGGCGCGGTCGAGCACCTGCGCGTCGCCCAGCTCCGCCATCAGGACGACGTCGTCACCGATGACGGCCGTCAGGGCGCCGGTGTGCACGTCGTGCGTCGACTCGACGTAGGACAGTGTCGGTGTGGTCAGGATGAGCTCGCCGTCCGGGGACCGGTCCAGGCGGGCGCGCTGCGTGTGGTTCGTCGCCGACGGCTGCGCACCGGGGATGCGGTGCTCGAGCAGCGTGATCGCGCGGTCGCTGATGCCGTACCGGCGGGCGGCGTCCGACAGGTCGTCCATCGAGTCGACGACGACCCATCGCACGCCGCCCGACGGGCCACCCTCCTGCACGAGGTCCCACCCGTCGGACGTCTCCACGCAGACCCGCTCGCGGTGGCCCTCGGTCTGTGTCTGGTGCGTCACCTGGGCATTGTGGACCTCGCAGCCCGGTTAGGCTTCCGGCGTGCTCACCTGGCCGCCCCCGTACATCCCGCAGCTCCCCGGACGAGGCCTCCCGGTCCAGGTGCGCGACTCCTCGACGGACCAGCTCGTGCTCGCCGCGGCGGGCACCGACGCGACGCTGTACGTCTGCGGGATCACCCCGTACGACGCGACGCACCTGGGCCACGCCGCGACCTACGTCGCGTTCGACATCCTCGGGCGGGCGTGGCGCGACGCCGGTCACCGCGTGCGGTACGCGTCCAACGTGACGGACGTGGACGACCCTCTGCTGGAGCGCGCGGCGTCCCTCGGGATCGACTGGCGTGAGCTGGCAGCCGAGCAGACCCAGCTCTACGCCGAGGACATGACGGCGCTCGCTGTCATCCCGCCCGACGTGTACTCCGGCGTGGTCGAGGTCATCCCGGCGGTCGTCGAGGCCGTCGAGGTGCTGCTGGCCGCCGGTGCGGCGTACCGCGTGCCGACGTCCGACGCGCTCGGCGACGACGGCCTGGGGGACGTCTACGCCGACCTCACCGCCGACATCGACTTCGGCGCGGTCGCCGGGCTGGACGACGACACGATGCGGACCCTGTCCGCCGAGCGCGGGGGAGACCCCGACCGGCCCGGCAAGCGCGCCCCCCTCGACCCGCTGCTCTGGCGCGTCGAGCGGGCCGGCGAGCCCGCCTGGGACGGCGGGTCGCTCGGCCGGGGCCGGCCCGGCTGGCACATCGAGTGCGCGGTCATCGCCCGGGACGCCCTCGGGCTGCCGTTCGACGTCGAGGGCGGCGGGTCCGACCTGCAGTTCCCGCACCACGAGATGAGCACGTCGCACGCGCGGCTGCTCGACCGCGGCCGCGGGGCGCGGGTCCACCTGCACACCGGCATGGTCGGGCTCGACGGGCACAAGATGAGCAAGTCCCTCGGCAACCTCGTGCTCGTCTCCCGCCTGCGCGAGCAGGGCGTCGACCCCATGGCCGTCCGCCTCGCCATCCTGGCGCACCGCTACCGCGATGACTGGGACTGGACCGACGAGGGTCTGCACGCCGCCGAGGCGCGGCTCGAGCACTGGCGCGCAGCCGTGTCCGGCAACGGCGGACCCGACGCGGACAGCACGCTCGCGGCCGTCCGGGCAGCCCTCGCCGACGACCTCGACACCCCGGCCGCGCTCGCCGCGATCGACGCGTGGGCCGACCTCTCCCTGGCGGGGACCGCCGAGCCGGTGGAGGGCGCACCGGGCGTCATCGGTCGCACCCTCGACGCCCTGCTGGGCATCCGCCTCTAGCGGCTCAGCCGCCCGTGCCCTTGTCGCGGCGGCGCAGATAGCGCTCGAACTCCTGGGCGATGGCCTCCCCGCTCGCCTCCGGCAGGTCGGCCGTGTCCTTGGCCTCCTCCAGCTGGTGCACGTACTCGCCGATCTCGGCGTCCTCCGCGGCCAGCTCGTCGACCCCGTGCTGCCACGCGGCCGAGTCGTCGGGGAGCTCGCCGAGCGGCACCGGCTCGCCCAGCAGCTGCTCGATGCGGTGCAGGATCGCCAGGGTGGCCTTGGGCGACGGGGGGTGCGCGACGTAGTGCGGGACGGCCGCCCACAGGGACATGGCGCGCATCCCGCGTGCCGCGGCCTCGTGCTGCAGCACGCCGACGATGCCCGTCGGTCCTTCGTACGTGTTCGGCTCGAGGCCGAAGGCGTCCCGGACGTCCGCGTCCTCGCTCGTCGTGTTCACCGGGATGGGGCGCGTGTGCGGCACGTCCGCCAGCAGGGCGCCGACGGTGACGACCGTGTCCACGCCGAGCCCCGCGGCGATCTCCAGCAGCTCGGTGCAGTACCGGCGCCACCGCATCGACGGCTCGATCCCGTGCACGAGGACCACCCGTCGCCCGCTGACGGGTGCCGTCGCCACGGCGACGGCGGTCGTGGGCCAGGTGATCTCGCGGCGCCCGTCCGGGCCAGGGCCGACGACCGGCCGGTTGACCTGGAAGTCGTGGTACTCCTCGGGGTCCAGCTCGTCCACCTGCTCGGCGTCCCAGACCTCGTGCAGGTGCTCGAGCGCCTGGGTGGCGGCCGACCCCGCGTCGTTCCAGCCCTCGAACGCCGCGAGCAGCACGGTCTCGCGGACGGGGAGGTCGGCCGGGGTGGTCTCGCTCATCGGGCCAGCGTAAGGCGCGGGGCCGCAGGGATGCGGACGGGCGTCGTGCGCGCGTCGGAGCGGGGGCCCGCCGGTGGA
Organism: Cellulomonas xylanilytica; assembly: GCF_007989805.1. GTDB lineage: Bacteria > Actinomycetota > Actinomycetes > Actinomycetales > Cellulomonadaceae > Cellulomonas > Cellulomonas xylanilytica. The sequence continues at coordinate 283,434 of NZ_BJUB01000004.1, read as the reverse complement.
TCGGTGCGGCCTCGTACGATGGACCGATGCCCAGCACCTTCCCCGACCTCGTCCTGCCTGCTGCCGTCCTGTGGGACATGGACGGCACGCTCATCGACACCGAGCCCTACTGGATGGGCGCCGAGACGGAGCTCGTCGAGGCGCACGGGGGCGTCTGGACGCACCAGGACGGGCTGTCCCTGGTGGGCAACCCGATGCTGGTGTCCGCCGGCAAGCTCCAGGAGCGCGGCGTCGACCTGCCGCTGGAGGAGATCGTCGACTTCCTCAACCGCCGGGTGGCCGACGGCGTCGCCGCGGGGATCCCGTGGCAGCCGGGCGCGGAGCAGGTGCTCGCGGACCTGCACGGCGCGGGGGTGCCGATGGCGCTGGTCACCTCGTCGTTCCGCATGCTCGCCGAGCCGTTCGCCGCCGCGGCCGGCCGGTTCGACGTCGTCGTCAGCGGGGACGAGGTCGCCCGGGCGAAGCCGGACCCCGAGCCGTACCTGACGGCAGCACGGCTGCTCGGGGTGGACGTCGCGGACTGCGTCGCCGTCGAGGACTCGCGCGCGGGCATCGCCTCCGCCCTGGCGTCGGGTGCGCGCACCGTCGCGATCGAGGTCATGCAGCCGGTCGCCGCGCAGCCGGGCCTGAGCCGGATCGCCTCCCTGCACGACCTCACGCCGAGCGCGCTCGGTCGGATCGTGCGCGGCGAGGTGCTCGACCTGCGCCGCGCGAGCTGAGCCGGTCAGGCGGCGGGGACGACCCCGATCGACCGCTCCACGGCACCGGCAGGCACCTCGGGCGGCGTGCCGCCGAACGCCGGGCACAGGGCCTTGAACGAGCACCAGTCGCACAGCTTCGAGGTGCGCGGCCGCCAGTCGCCGGACCGGGCCGCGTCCTCGATGCCGCCCCAGATGGACCGCACCCGCGCCTCGACGGTCGCCATCTCGGCCTCGGTGGGCTCGTGCGTGAGGACCACGCCGTCGCCCAGGTACTCGAGCTGGAGGCGCTTGGGGAGCACACCGCGGGTACGCCAGATGACGTACGCGTAGAAGCGCATCTGGAACAGCGCCGAGCTCTCGAACCCGGCCCGCGGTGACCGACCCGTCTTGTAGTCGACGACCCGCACCCAGCCGTTGGGCGCGACGTCGACCCGGTCGATGATGCCGCGCAGCTGGGGACCGCCCTCGTCCAGGTCCGTGGAGACGAGCAGCTCGCGCTCCCGGGGCTGGATGCGCGTCGGGTCCTCGAGCGTGAAGTACGTCGCGAGCAGCGCCTCCGCGCTGGTCAGCCACTCGGCCAGCTCCGTCGGGTCCGCGAACAGCTCACCGACGGCGGGGGAGCGCTCGAGCAGCGTCGCCCACTGGTCCGGCAGCAGGGCGTGCGCCGCCGCGAGCGTCCGCTCCGGCGCGGGCAGGTCGAAGAGGTGCTCCAGGACGGCGTGCACCAGGGTCCCGCGGGCGGCGGCCGAGCTGGGCGGCTCCGGGAGCCGGTCGATCACGCGGAACCGGAAGAGCTGGGGGCACTGCAGGAAGTCGTTGGCGCGCGACGGCGACAGCCCGGGCCGCGAGGCGGGACGCTCGGCGGCAGCCGCCGTGGCCACCGCCTCGACGGCGGCCTCGACCGACTCCTCCACGGCGTCGTCGCCCAGCGTGGCCGACGGGAGGTCCGGCGTGTCCTGGTCGAGGTGCTGCACTGTCACGCCTCGAGCGTAGGCGGGGGCGCCCACACGACCGACCACCGACCCACCTACTCTTGACCCGTGAGCGCCTCCCGACCCCCCGCACGACGATCGTCCGGCTGGGTGATCGGCCGCGCGGTGGGCGCGCCGATCATCCTGGCCCCGAGCTGGCTCATCGCCGCGGTCGTGCTCACGCTGATCTTCGCGCCGACCGTCCGCGCCCGGGCGGACAACCTCGGGGCCCTGGTCTACGTCGTGGCCCTCGGCTTCGTGGTCCTGCTGTTCGCCTCCGTGCTCGTGCACGAGCTGGCGCACGGGCTCATGGCGCGCGCCCGCGGGCAGCAGCCGCGCGAGTTCGTGCTCACCCTGTGGGGCGGGCACACGGCGTTCGCCGGTGCCACGCCGACACCCGCGAGCAGCGCGCTGATCGCCGTCGTCGGACCGATCGCCAACCTCGTGCTCGCCGCCGGCTTCCTCGCGGTCGCGCAGGGCGTCGAGACGACCAGCCTCGTCGGGCTGCTCGTCTGGTCCGGGTGCCTGACCAACGCGTTCGTCGGGCTGTTCAACCTCGTCCCCGGGCTGCCGCTCGACGGGGGGTTCCTGCTGGAGGCTGCCGTCTGGGCCGCGACCAAGAACCGGCACACGGGGACGGTCGCGGCCGGCTGGGTGGGGCGCGTCGTCGCCGTCGCGGTGTTCGCGTGGGCGCTGCTGCTGCCGCTCGTGCAGGGCCGCCCGCCCGAGATCTACGACGTGGTCTGGGCGGCACTGATCGGCGCGTTCCTGTGGTCGGGCGCCTCCGCCGCGGTGCGTGGTGGCCGCACGCAGAAGGCCGTGGGCCTGATGACGGTGGCGTCCGTGGGCCGCCGGGCGACCGGGGTCGGGCACACCGAGTCGATCGCGCACGCCGGTGCGCTCGCCGCCGCGGCGGGTGCCGAGGAGGTCGTCATCCTGTCGCCCGACGGCCGGCCGGCCGCCTACGTCGACCGTGCCGCCGCCGCCTCGGTGCCTCCGGCCGCCGCCGGGACCACCCCGGTGACCGCGGTCGCCGTCCCCCTGCCCGGCGGGGCGGTCGTCGACGGGCTCCTCACGGGCCAGGAGCTGGTGGCCGCCGTCGGCCGCGCCACCGAGCACTCCGCCGTCGTCGTCGCGGTCGTCGACGGTCGCGTCGTCGGCCTGATCCGCGCGATGGACGTCGTGGCCGCGATCCGCTCCTAGACTCGGGCACCGTGAACCCCGACCAGACGTCCACCGGGGCCGCGCAGCGCCGCGGCCTCTTCCGTGCGGGCGACCGCGTGCAGCTCACCGACCCCCGCGGCCGCCTGCACACGATCACGCTCGCCGAGGGCGCCTCGTTCCACACGCACCGCGGCTACCTCGACCACGACCAGCTCCTCGGCTCGCCCGAGGGGTCCGTCGTCCGCAACACCGCCGGCATCGAGTACCTCGCGGTCCGCCCGCTGCTCGCCGACTACGTGCTGTCCATGCCCCGCGGCGCTGCGGTGGTCTACCCGAAGGACTCCGGCCAGATCGTCGCGATGGCCGACATCTACCCGGGTGCCCGCGTGATCGAGGCGGGCGTCGGCTCCGGCGCGCTGACCATGTCGCTGCTGCGCGCGGTCGGCGACGGCGGGTCCCTGCACTCCATCGAGCGCCGCGAGGACTTCGCGGCCATCGCGCGCGGCAACGTCGAGGGGTTCTTCGGCGGACCGCACCCGGCGTGGGAGCTGTCCGTCGGTGACCTCTCGGACGTGCTGCCGACCGTGGCCGAGCCCGGCACCGTCGACCGGGTCGTGCTCGACATGCTCGCCCCGTGGGAGAACCTGGACGCCGTCGCCGAGGCGCTCGCGCCCGGGGGCGTCTTCATCTCGTACGTCGCGACGACCACCCAGCTCTCCCGGCTCGCCGAGGACATCCGCACCGACGGCCGGTACACCGAGCCCGAGGCGTGGGAGTCCATGGTGCGCGGCTGGCACCTGGAGGGCCTCGCCGTGCGCCCGCAGCACCGCATGATCGGGCACACCGGCTTCCTGCTCACCACCCGCCGGCTCGCCGACGGTGTCGAGGCACCCCAGCGCCGTCGTCGCCCGGCCAAGGGCGCCTACCCGGTGGCACCCGACGGTGCACCCGCCGTGGACGACTCCGAGCTGTGGTCGCCCGAGGCCATGGGGGAGCGGCTCGTCTCGGACAAGAAGCTGCGCCGCGCGCGCCGGGACGTGGGCCAGGCGCCTCAGGAGGCCTGAGCCGGACTGCAGCGGAGGGTGTGGGTCGCGCCAGCGGCACGCGCCCGCAGCGGAGCGCAGGCACGGGCCGACCACCAGCACTGTCCGCTGCTCGAGAACGGCTGCGCGCGTCGGACGGCCTGTGTTGACACTGGTGGTTAGGGTCGTCGGACCAGCAGGCACAGAGCCGTGCACGGTGGGGACGGAGTGACGACCACGCGCGACGCGGAACGGAGGCCGACGAGATGACCGATCCGGCAGCCCCTGGCAGGGACCTGCACCGAGAGCTGACTGTGCTCGCTGCCAAGAACGAGCGGCTCAGCGACGCGCTGGTGGCGGCGCGCGAGCAGATCATCGACCTCAAGCGGCAGGTCGACGACCTGGCCAAGCCTCCGGGCACGTACGCGACGTTCCTCGGCTCCCGGGCCGACGGCACGGTGGACATCGTGTCGTCGGGCCGCAAGATGCACGTGGGCGCCAGCCCGTCGCTCGACGTCTCGCGCCTGCGGCCCGGCCAGGAGGTCATGCTCAACGAGGCCCTGACCGTGGTCGAGGCCGGTGGGTACGAGGAGGTCGGCGAGCTCGTCACGGTGAAGGAGCTGCTGGGCACCGAGCGTGCGCTGGTGGTCGGCCGCGGCGACGAGGAGCGTGTCGTGCGCTTCGCCGGCCAGGTCCGTGACGCGCACGTGCGGATCGGCGACGCGCTGACCATCGACTCGCGCAGCGGCTTCGTGTTCGAGGTCATCCCGCGCGCCGAGGTCGAGGAGCTGGTCCTCGAAGAGGTGCCGGACATCGACTACGAGGACATCGGCGGGCTCGGGCCGCAGATCGAGGCGATCCGCGACGCCGTCGAGCTGCCGTTCCTGCACCCGGAGCTGTTCCGGGAGCACGGGCTCAAGCCGCCGAAGGGCGTGCTGCTGTACGGCCCGCCGGGGTGCGGCAAGACGCTCATCGCCAAGGCCGTCGCGCACTCGCTGGCCGCCACCGCGGCGGCCGCCAAGGGCGAGGACGTCGCGGACACCCGCAGCTTCTTCCTCAACGTCAAGGGCCCCGAGCTGCTCAACAAGTACGTCGGCGAGACGGAGCGGCACATCCGGCTGATCTTCGCCCGGGCGCGCGAGAAGGCGTCGCAGGGGCACCCCGTCGTCGTGTTCTTCGACGAGATGGAGTCGCTGTTCCGCACCCGCGGGACGGGCGTCTCGAGCGACGTCGAGACGACGATCGTGCCGCAGCTGCTGAGCGAGATCGACGGCGTGGAGCGGCTGGAGAACGTCATCGTCATCGGGGCGTCGAACCGCGAGGACATGATCGACCCGGCGATCCTGCGGCCCGGCCGGCTGGACGTGAAGATCAAGATCGAGCGGCCGGACGCGGAGGGTGCCCGGGAGATCTTCGGCAAGTACCTCGTACCGACGCTCCCGATCCACCCCGACGACATCGCCGAGCACGGCGGGTCGCCCACGGCGGCCGTCGAGGCGATGATCACGCGGGTGGTCGAGCGCATGTACACGGAGAGCGACGAGAACCGGTTCCTCGAGGTCACCTACGCGAGCGGCGACAAGGAGGTCCTGTACTTCAAGGACTTCAACTCGGGGGCGATGATCCAGAACGTCGTCGACCGCGCCAAGAAGTCGGCCATCAAGGACTTCCTGAGCGACGGCCAGCGGGGCATCCGGGTGGACCACCTGCTCACGGCGTGCGTCGACGAGTTCCGTGAGAACGAGGACCTGCCCAACACGACGAACCCCGACGACTGGGCGCGCATCTCCGGCAAGAAGGGCGAGCGGATCGTCTTCATCCGGACGATCGTGCAGGGCAAGAAGGGCGCCGAGGGCTCGCGCACCATCGAGAACGTCACCAGCACCGGTCAGTACCTCTAGACGGACGTCCGCGTCGGCGCGCGGTCACCGGACCTTAGTGTGGTCCCGTGACCGTGCGCCGCGTGATGGGGATCGAGACCGAGTATGGGATCCTGCAGCCCGGACGCCCGCTGGCCAACCCGATGCTGCTGTCCAGCCACGTCGTCGCGGTGCACGCCGCCGCGCGCGAGGGCGCCCGGGCCAAGGCCCGCTGGGACTACGACGACGAGGACCCGCTGCACGACGCCCGCGGCTTCCACCTGCAGCGGGCGTCGGCCCACCCGTCGCTGCTGACGGACGACCCGGAGAAGGCTGCGCCGTCCGGCGACGACCGGTCCGCCGACGGCCCGCAGGCCCTGCCCCGGGCCACGGCGGAGGAGTACGAGGACCCGGGCGCCGCGAACGTCATCCTGACCAACGGCGCGCGCCTGTACGTCGACCACGCCCATCCGGAGTACTCCTCGCCGGAGGTCACCAACCCGCTCGACGCGGTCCGCTGGGACCGCGCCGGGGAGCGCGTGATGCTCGCGTCGGTCCGCGCGCTCACGTCGACCGCGGCGCTGCCGGACGTCGCGCTCTACAAGAACAACGTGGACGGCAAGGGTGCCACCTACGGCATGCACGAGAACTACCTCGTTGACCGGGCCGTCCCGTTCCACGACCTGGCCGCGCGGCTGATCCCGTTCTTCGTCACGCGCCAGGTCTTCACCGGCGCCGGCCGCGTGGGCCTGGGCCAGCGCGGCGAGGAGCCGGGCTTCCAGCTGTCGCAGCGCGCGGACTACATGGAGGCCGAGATCGGCCTGGAGACTACGCTGCGCCGGCCGATCATCAACACGCGCGACGAGCCGCACGCCGACCCGGACCGGTGGCGCCGGCTGCACGTGATCATCGGGGACGCGACGATGCTGGAGGTCGCGACGTACCTGCGGCTGGGCACCACGTCCCTGGTGCTGTGGCTCATCGAGCGGGCGGTGACCGAGCACGGGTCCGGGGGAGCGCTCGCGGCGATCGACCGTCTCGCGCTGCGCGACCCGGTGCACGCCGTGCACGTGGTCAGCCACGACGTCACCCTCACCGCGCGGGTGGAGCTGGCCGACGGGCGCCACCTGACTGCGCTCGAGGTGCAGCGCGAGTACCTGGACGCCGTGCTCGCGGCCCTGGCGCACACCGGCGACGAGCCCGACGCACAGACCGCCGACGTGCTGGCGCGCTGGGCCTCGGTGCTCGACCGGCTCGGCTCGGACCCGGCGTCGTGCGCCCGTGAGGTCGAGTGGCTGGCCAAGCTCCGGCTGCTCGAGGGCATGCGCCGCCGCGACCGGCTGGCGTGGGACCACCCGCGACTGGCCGCCATGGACCTGCAGTGGTCCGACGTGCGCCCCGAGCGCGGCCTCTACCACCGGCTGGTCCAGGCGGGCGCGGTGGAGCTGCTCGTGAGCGCCGAGGAGGTCGCCGACGCGGTCGTCCACCCGCCCCGGGACACCCGCGCCTACTTCCGGGGCGAGGCGGTCGCGCGGTACGGCGGCGAGATCTCCGCAGCCAGCTGGGACTCGGTGGTGTTCGACGTGCCGGGTGCGGCGACGCTGCAGAGGGTGCCGATGCGCGACCCGTTGCGAGGCACGCAGGCGCACGTGGGAGAGCTGCTGGACCGCAGCCCCGACGCGACCGCGCTCCTGGACGCGCTGGGGGCCTAGCCCCCGCAGGTCCACCGTCCGCAGCGTGGGCGCGGGGGCCGGGACCGTCGGAAGATGGGCCTAGGGTGGGCGACAGCAGGTCGGCTCAGCACTTCGGGAGGTCACCATGGCTGGTCAGGAACACGTACGCCCTCGCCGCGAGGACACGGAGCCGGACGACGGACCGGACACGCCCGCTCCCGTCGCGCCGGCCGCCCAGGCCCGTGACGCCGAGGTCGACGCGCTCCTCGACGAGATCGACGACGTCCTGGAGTCCAACGCCGAGCAGTTCGTGCGCGGGTTCGTGCAGAAGGGCGGTCAGTGACCGCCGATGAGTCTGCCCACACCGCCGTCCGACCGTTCCTCGTCGGGTCGGCTGCCGCACGCCTTCACCACCCCCGGCTCGTCGTCGTTCGTGGAGTTCCTCTCCGGCCACGCCCCGCAGCTGCTGCCGGGCAACCGGCCCGTCGGTGACGTGCACGCACCGCACGGGACGACGATCCTCGCGCTCGCCTTCGAGGGCGGGATCGTCATGGCGGGCGACCGCCGCGCGACCATGGGGTCGATGATCGCGAGCCGGGAGATCGAGAAGGTCTTCCCCGCCGACGAGTACTCGGCGGTCGGCATCGCCGGCACCGCCGGTCTCGCGGTGGAGCTGGTCCGCCTGTTCCAGCTCGAGCTCGAGCACTACGAGAAGATCGAGGGCAGCCTGCTCTCGCTGGACGGCAAGGCGAACCGGCTGGCGACGATGATCCGCGGCAACCTCGGCATGGCGATGCAGGGGCTCGCCGTGGTGCCGCTGTTCGGCGGCTTCGACCTGGACCGCCGCGTCGGCCGGATCTTCTCCTACGACGTCACGGGCGGCCGCTACGAGGAGCACGACCACCACGCGGTGGGCTCGGGGTCGGTGTTCGCGCGCGGCTCGCTCAAGAAGCTGTGGCGGCCGGGGCTCGACGCCGACGCCGCGGTGAAGGTGGCGGTCGAGGCGCTGGTCGACGCCTCCGACGACGACTCGGCGACCGGTGGGCCCGACCACACGCGAGGGATCTGGCCGGTGGTCGCGACCGTGACGGAGTCGGGGTACCTGCGCGTCAGCGACGCCGACCTCGCTGCCGTGGCCGGGGCGGTCGAGCAGGAACGTCGACGCACGCACGAGAGCCGTGGAGGTGCGCGATGAGCATGCCGTTCTACGTCTCGCCCGAGCAGCTGATGAAGGACCGGGCGGACTACGCACGCAAGGGGATCGCCCGCGGTCGGTCGGTCGTGGTCCTGCAGTACGACGACGGGATCGCGTTCGCCACGGAGAACGCGTCGCGCGCGCTGCACAAGATCTCCGAGATCTACGACCGCATCGGCTTCGCGGCCGTCGGCAAGTACAACGAGTTCGAGAACCTCCGGGTGGCCGGCGTGCGCTACGCCGACCTGCGGGGCTACTCCTACGACCGGGAGGACGTCACCGCCCGGGGTCTGGCCAACGCGTACGCGCAGACGCTCGGCACGTCGTTCACCACGGAGTCCAAGCCGCTCGAGGTCGAGATCGTGGTGGCCGAGGTGGGCCGCGCGGCCGCCGGCGACCAGATCTACCGGCTGGCGTACGACGGGTCGGTCACCGACGAGCACGGCTACGTCGTCATGGGGGGCCAGGCGGACCGGCTGGGCGGCCTGCTGGCCGAGCAGTGGCGGGCCGGGCTGACGCTGCCGGAGGTCCTGGCGCTCGCCGTGCGGACCCTGGGTGCGGCGGAGGACGGCGGCGAGCCGCGGACGATCCCCGCGCCGCAGCTGGAGGTCGCGGTCCTGGACCGCACGCGTCCCCGCAGGACGTTCCGACGGCTGGCCGGGGCCTTGCTGGAGGACCTGCTGGGCGCAGACTGACCGGGGCTGACCCGGGCTGACCGGGGCCGCCAGGGCGCGGTGTCGACTGGAGGGGAGTACGGCGATGGACAGACGGATCTTCGGTCTCGAGACGGAGTACGGCGTCACGTGCGCCGCCCAGGACGGTCGGGGGCTGTCCGCCGACGAGGTCGCGCGCTACCTCTTCCGCAAGGTGGTCGCGTGGGGCCGCTCGTCCAACGTGTTCCTGCGCAACGGCTCGAGGCTGTACCTCGACGTCGGGTCCCACCCCGAGTACGCGACCGCCGAGTGCGACGACGTGCGGCAGCTGGTCACGCACGACCGCGCGGGCGAGCGCATCCTCGAAGGGCTCGTCGCGGACGCCCAGCAGCGGCTCGAGCACGAGGGCCTGCCGGGCACGATCCACCTGTTCAAGAACAACACCGACTCCGCGGGCAACTCCTACGGCTGCCACGAGAACTACCTGGTGCGCCGGCAGGGCGACTTCTCGCGGCTGTCGGACGTGCTGGTGCCGTTCCTCATCACGCGGCAGATCCTCACGGGCGCGGGCAAGGTGCTGACGACGCCCCGGGGTGCGGTCTACTGCCTGTCCCAGCGCGCGGACCACATCTGGGAGGCGGTCTCGAGCGCGACGACCCGCTCGCGGCCCATCATCAACACGCGCGACGAGCCCCACGCCGACGCCGAGCACTACCGCCGGCTGCACGTCATCGTCGGCGACTCGTCGATGTCCGAGTCGACCACGATGCTCAAGGTCGGCACGACGGACCTGCTGCTGCGGATGATCGAGGCCGGAGTCCCGATGCGGGAGATGGCCCTGGAGAACCCCATCCGGGCCATCCGGGAGATCAGCCACGACCTCACGGGCATGCACCCGGTGACGATGGCCAACGGGCGGACCGTCACGGCGATCGACCTGCAGGAGGAGTACCTCACCCGGGTGACCGACTTCCTCGCCTCCGAGGGCGGGCCCAGCCCCGAGAACAAGCAGATCCTCGACCTGTGGGAGCGCGGGCTGCGGGCCATGCGGACCGGTGACCTGTCGCTGGTGGACCGTGAGCTGGACTGGGTGATCAAGTACCGGCTGATCGAGCGGTACCGCGCCAAGCACGGTCTGGAGATGTCCGACGTCCGGGTGCAGCGCCTCGACCTGGCGTACCACGACATCTCCCGGACCGAGGGCCTGTACAACCTCATGGCCGCCAAGGGCCTGGTGGAGCGGGTGACCACGGACCTGGAGATCTTCGAGGCGACCGCGGTGCCGCCGCAGACCACCCGCGCCAAGCTCCGCGGCGACTTCGTGCGTGCCGCGCAGGACGCCCGCCGTGACTACACGGTCGACTGGGTGCACCTCAAGCTCAACGACCAGGCGCAGCGCACGGTGCTGTGCAAGGACCCGTTCCGCAGCGTCGACGAGCGCGTGGACCGCCTCATCGAGTCCATGTAGTACCTCATCGCGTCCATGTAGGACGGTGCTGACAGCACCGGGCCGTACAGTGTGGCGGTCCTGGGGTCCGTCAGGACAGAGGACTGGGGTCCGTCAGGACTCAGGAGCTGGAAGGAACGACGTGCGACGACTGCAGGGCCGTGCCCTGGTCGCCGGCCTGGTGGCCGCGCTGCTGACCCTCGTCGGCTGCAGCGCCCCTGCCTCCGAGCCGGCCACCGTGACGGTGACCGGCGAGCCCGGCAAGGCGCCGACGATCACCTACCTGACCCCGCTGCAGGTGGACCGGACCCGGACCGAGCAGATCTGGCCGGGCACGGGCGCCGAGCTGGTCGAGGGCGCCCCCGTGCTGATCGACTTCTGGCTGGAGGACGCGACGGACGCGACCCTGGTCAAGGAGAGCTACTCCACCAACCCGACCGCGATGCTCCTGACCGAGGAGGACCTCGGCACGGACCTCTACGAGACGCTGCGTGGTCAGCAGGTCGGCGCGCGGATGCTGCAGGTCAGCCCGGGCAGCGGCGCCGGTGCGACGGACTACCCGACGGTGACGGTGGTCGACGTGCTGCCCACCCGCGCGGACGGCGAGGCCAAGGCGCCCCGGCCCGACCTGCCCGCCGTCACGCTGGACGCGTCGGGCGCCCCCACGATCACGCCGACCGGCACCGAGCCCCCGACCACGCTCGTCGCGCAGCCGCTGATCCGCGGCAGCGGCGAGCAGGTGGCTGCCAGCGACATCGTCACGGTGCACTACACGGGCTTCGCGTGGACCACGGGTGAGGCGTTCGACTCGACGTGGACGCACGGCCTGCCGGTGTCGTTCTCGCTGCAGGACGTGCAGGCGTGGGCCGAGGGGCTGGTCGACCAGCCGGTCGGCAGCCAGGTGATGCTCGTCGTGCCGCCGACGTACGCCCTGGGCGTCACCGAGAGCGAGGAGCTGGCGGGCCAGACCGTCGTCTTCGTGGTGGACATCCTGGCCACCGGGCACCCCGAGCAGCAGGCGGCGGGCTAGCGCGAGGGCAGGGCCGCCTCGATCACCGCGAGGTCGTCGGCGTCGCCCTCGACCCGGACGTCGGCCGCGGCGCCGCGGCCGAGGAGGTACAGGACGATCTCCGGGGCGTCGCCGCGGACGACGACCGTGCCGTGGTCCGGCTTGGGCGCGCGCAGACGGTGTCGTACTCCGTCGTCGCGGACGAGCACGACACCGACGGGCACCGACCGCAGCCGACCCGTGGCGGCGCGCGGCAGGTGCGACCACAGCGCGTCGACGAGCCCGGGCTCGAGCTCGCGCGGGGGGACGGAGCCGGCGCCGCGCCGGACGTCCTCGGTGTGCACGAAGAACTCGACGACGTTCGCGGACTCCCCGACCCAGGAGGCGGGGTGCCAGCCCGGAGGGGTGTCGGCCACGCGTGCCACGAGGTCCCGGTAGGCGCCCTCGGTCGCGGCCTGGTCGGCGAGGCGCGCGATCGCGGCCTCGGCGCGTGCGGAGAGGGCCGGCACGGCGATGCCCGCACCGACCACCGGCGAGCGTTCCCGCAGCACGACGTGCGCGGCGAGGTGACGTGCCTGCCAGCCCTCGCACAGGGTGGGCGCGTCGGGCGTGACGTCCAGGAGGGCCTGCGCCAGCTGCGCGCGCTCGATCTCGTGCCAGGTCATGACCGCAGGATCGCATGCGGCACGCGTGCCCGCGGTTCGAGCCGCAGCGGGCGCGCGGTGCGGGTAAGCGCTCGCACCCACATGAGAGAATGAGGAGAACCCCACGAGCTCCACGGAAGGTCCTGTCGTGCCCACGCGAGACGAGCCGCCACGGTCGATGGCGCTCACCGGCTCCGTGCCGCGCCGCGCCGCCCAGCTGCTGGGCCGCGGTCTGCGCGCACATCCGCGCACGTACGTCCTGGCCATCGGCACGTCCGCGCTCTTCGGCGCCCTGACGGTCGGGGTCAGCCGGGTGCTCGGTGCGGTGACGGACCAGGTGGTCGTCCCCGCGCTGGCCGGGTCGAGCGAGGCGCGGGACCGCATCTGGCTGGCGGGCGGCGCGATCGCGCTGGTGGCGGTGTCCCTCGCCGTGACGGTCGCCGCCCGCCGGATCTTCGCGGGCAAGGGGTTCGCGCTGATCCAGGAGGACCACCGCACCGCGGTCACCCGCCAGTACCTGCGGCTGCCGATGTCGTGGCACCGCCAGCACCCGACGGGCCAGCTGCTCTCCAACGCCAGCGCGGACGTCGAGGCGGCGACCTCGATCTTCAACCCCCTGCCGTTCGCGATCGGCGTCGTCGTGATGCTCCTCGTCGCGACGGTCGAGCTGGTGCGCACCGACCTCTGGCTGGCGCTCGCCGCCCTGGTCGTGCTGCCGCTGGCCGTGATCGCCAACGTCGTGTTCCAGCGCCGGATGTCGCCCGCGGCGATCCGGGCGCAGCAGCTGCGCGCCGAGGTCGCCGACATCGCGCACGAGAGCTTCGAGGCCGCCGTGCTGATCACCTCGCTGGGCACCGAGGCCCGCGAGGAGGCGAGGTTCGCCGAGCGCGCCACGCAGCTGCGCCACGCGAACGTCCGCGTCGGGGTGGTGCGCGCGATGTTCGACCCCGTCATCGACCTGCTGCCGAGCCTCGGCACGCTCCTCGTCCTCGTGGTCGGCACGGTGCAGATCAGCGAGGGCCGGGTGGGTACCGGGGACGTCGTGGCCGCCGCGTACCTGCTGACCCTGCTGGCGGTGCCGGTGCGGGCGTTCGGCTGGGTGCTGGGGGAGCTGCCGCGCGCGCTCGTCGGGTACGACCGGATCGCCCGGGTGATCGACTCGCACGGGGCGCTCAGCGTGGGCAGCACGCCGTGGTCGCCCGGCGGGGGCGCCCGCGTGGAGCTGCGGCACGTCAGTCGCGCCGTCGCCCTGCCGGGCGGCGGAGAGCTCGAGCTGCTGCACGACGTCGACCTCGACGTCCCGGCCGGGCGGACCATCGCGGTCGTCGGTCCGACGGGCGCGGGCAAGACGACGCTCGTCGCCCTGGTCAGCAGGCTCTACGACCCGACGAGCGGGTCCGTGCACGTCGACGGGCACGACCTGCGGGACGTGCGGCCCGCCGACCTGGCGCGCCACGTCGCGCTGGTGGCCCAGTCCACGTTCGTGTTCGAGGACACGGTGCGCTCGAACGTCACGCTCGCCGACGACGGTGCACCGGGGTCGCCGGACGACGACGCGGTCTGGGACGCCCTGCGGCTGGCCCGGGTCGACGACGTCGTGCGGGCGCTGCCGGGCGGCCTCGACGCGCCCCTGGGCGAACGGGGGGCCAACCTGTCGGGCGGTCAGCGTCAGCGCCTCGCGCTCGCCCGCGCGCTGGTCCGGCGCCCGGCCGTCCTGGTGCTCGACGACGCGACGTCCGCGGTCGACCCGCGCATCGAGCAGGCGATCCTGCGCGGTCTGCGCGCGGACGGTGGCGCCGGCAGCCCGACCGTGCTGCTCGTCGCCTACCGGATGTCGTCCGTCCTGCTGGCCGACGAGGTCGTGCACGTCGACGGCGGTCGCGTGGTCGACCGCGGCACGCACGACGAGCTCCTCGCCCGCGACCCCGGCTACCGCGCCCTGGCGACCGCCTACGAGCAGGAGACGGCACGCCGGGCGGCCGCGGCGGCGGACGTGGAGCTGCTCGAGGACGCGCTCGAGGCCGTGGAGGACCCGGCATGACCGAGCAGCCGCAGGGCCGCCACCGCTTCGCGCCCGCCAGCACCCTCGGGGTGCTCGCGACGCTGCGCCGTGGCCTGCAGGTCTCGCCGCAGCTGCTGGTCGGCTGGCAGATCACCGTGCTGCTGGCCGTGGTGGCCTCGATCGGGCGGGTGCTCGTGCCGATCGCGGTGCAGCAGACGGTCGACACGGGGATCCTCGCGGACGGTGGCCCGGACGTGTCGCGCGTCGCGGCGCTGGCGGGTCTCGCCGCGCTGGGCCTGCTGATCGGCGCGGTCTGCTCGGCCTACGTGAACATCCGGCTGTTCCGGTCGAGCGAGAGCGGGCTGCTGGCGCTGCGCACGCGGGCGTTCCGGCACGTGCACGACCTGTCGGTGCTGACGCAGAACACCGAGCGCCGCGGGTCGCTGGTCTCGCGCGTGACGTCGGACGTCGACACGATCTCGCTGTTCGTGCAGTGGGGCGGGATCATGCTCCTGGTCTCGGTGCTGCAGATCGCGGTGGCGACCGTGCTCATGGCGGTCTACTCGTGGCAGCTGACGCTGATCGTGTGGGCGGGCTTCGTCCCGCTGTTCCTTCTGCTGCAGCCGCTGCAGAAGCGGGTGAACGCCCGGTACACGGCCGTGCGCGAGCGCGTGGGCGGGATGCTCGGCGCCATCTCGGAGGCCGTCGTCGGTGCGGAGACCATCCGTGCGTACGGCGTGGCCGAGCGCACGCAGCGCCGGATCGACGCCGCGGTCGCCGCGACGCGGGCGGCGATGGTGCGCGCGCAGAACCTGGTCGCGCTCGTGTTCTCCAGCGGCGTGCTCGTCGCGAACCTCGTCCTCGCGCTGGTCGTGGTCGCGGGGACGTACCTGGGCATCGCGGGGGAGATGTCGGTGGGCCGACTGCTCGCGTTCCTCTTCCTCGTCCAGCTGTTCACCGGTCCGGTGCAGATGGCCACGGAGATCCTCAACGAGCTGCAGAACGCCGTCGCCGGCTGGCGTCGCGTGCTCGGGGTCCTGGAGACCCCCGTCGAGGTCGTCGACCCCGGCGCGGACGGCGTGCCCAGCCCGCGCGGCCCGGCGCACGTCGAGCTGCGGGGCGTGCACTTCGCGTACCCGGACGGTCCGCCGGTCCTGCGGGAGGTCGACGTCGCGATCCCCGCGGGCACGTCCGTCGCGGTCGTCGGCGCGACCGGGTCGGGCAAGACGACGATCGCCAAGCTCGTCGCGCGGTTCATGGACCCCACCGGCGGTGCCGTGCTGCTGGACGGGGTGGACCTGCGCGACATCCCCGTCGCGGACCTGCGCCGCCGGGTCGTGCTGGTGCCGCAGGAGGGGTTCCTGTTCGACGGCACCCTCGCGCAGAACGTGGCCTACGGCCTGCGCCACGAGGACGGGACCACCGCGGCGCAGGACGACGACGTGCGCATCCGGGCCGCCATCGAGGCCCTCGGGCTGGACGGCTGGGTGGACGAGCTGGCCGACGGGCTCGACACGCCGGTCGGTCAGCGCGGCGAGTCGCTGTCGGCGGGGGAGCGGCAGCTCGTCGCGCTCGCCCGCGCGTACCTGGCCGAGGCCGACCTGCTGCTCCTCGACGAGGCGACCTCCGCGGTCGACCCCGCCACCGAGGTCAGGATCGCCCGCGCGCTCGACTCGCTCACGCGCGGCCGCAGCACCCTGACCATCGCCCACCGGCTCTCCACCGCGGAGGCGGCCGACACGGTCGTGGTGGTGGAGGCCGGCCGCGTGGTCGAGGTCGGGCACCACGACGACCTCGTCGCGCGCGACGGCCACTACGCCGCGATGCACGCCGCATGGGTGTCCCAGACCCGCTGACCGGGCACTGGGACGGGCCCGGACGGCCGGCTGGGCCGTGGCAGGATCGGGGCGTGTCCTCCAGCTCCCCGGCCCCCGTGCTCGATCCCGCCGTCGCCGACCGCCTCACACGCGACGCGCACGGCCTGGTGGCCGCGGTCGTGCAGCAGCACGACTCGCGCGAGGTGCTCATGCTCGGCTGGATGGACGACGAGGCCCTGCGGCGCACGCTGACCACCGGCCGCGTGGTGTTCTGGAGCCGCTCGCGCCAGGAGTACTGGCGCAAGGGCGACACGTCCGGCCACGCCCAGTACGTCAAGGCCGTGAGCATCGACTGCGACGGCGACGCCCTGCTGGTCGAGGTCGATCAGGTGGGCGCCGCCTGCCACACGGGTGCGCACACCTGCTTCGACGCCGGCGGTCCGCTGCCCGCGGTCGTCGGCACCCGCCCCACCGAGAACGGAGAGTCGTCGTGACCGCCCCTGCGCCCACGGTGCCCACGGTGCCCACGGTGCCCACGGAGAACCACGCCGACGTCCCTGTCGCCGAGGTCCCCTGGGGCGGCACGTGGCCGTCGCTCGACGCGTTCCGTGGCCTCGCGCGCGACCGCCGGGTGATCCCGGTCGTGCGCCGGCTCCTCGCGGACGGCGTGACCCCCGTCGGCCTGTACCGCTCGCTCGCCGCAGGGCGCCCGGGGACCTTCATCCTGGAGTCGGCCGAGGCGGCGGGCAGCTGGGACCGGTACTCGTTCGTCGGGGTCCGCTCCCGTGCCACGCTGACGGTCCGGGACGGGTCGGCCGTGTGGGTCGGCGACGTCCCGGTGGGTGTCCCGACCGAGGGTGACGCCCTCGACGTCCTCGAGCGCACCCTCGACGCGCTGCGCACGCCCGCGGTCGCCGGGCTGCCCCCGCTGACCGGCGGTCTGGTGGGCGCCCTGGGCTGGGACATCGTGCGGCACTGGGAGCCGACGCTCCCCGCGAACGCGCCCGACGAGCTGGGCGTGCCCGAGCTGACGCTCCTGCTGGCCACCGACCTCGCGGTGGTCGACCACCACGACGGGTCGGTCTGGCTCGTCGCCAACGCCATCAACTTCGACGACACGGACGAGCGGGTGGACGACGCGCACGCCGACGCGGTCGCGCGGATCGACGCGATGGAGGCGGCGCTGCTGCAGCCGGCCGAGTCCTCGGTGGCGGTCCTGGCGGACGTCGCGGAGCCCGAGCTGGCGTTCCGGTCCACCCGGCAGGCCTTCGAGGACGCCGTGCGCACCGGTCAGGAGGCGATCCGCGACGGCGACGTGTTCCAGGTCGTCCTCTCGCAGCGGCTGGACCTCGACTGCCCCGCGGAGCCCATCGACGTCTACCGCGTGCTGCGCACCATCAACCCGAGCCCGTACATGTACTACCTGCAGCTGCAGGACGCCGACGGTCACGACTTCGCCGTCGTGGGCTCCAGCCCGGAGACGCTGGTGAAGGTGACGTCCGGGCGCGTGGTGACCTTCCCCATCGCGGGGTCGCGTCCGCGCGGGGCAACACCGGACGAGGACCGCCGGCTCCAGGACGAGGTGCTGGCGGACCCCAAGGAACGGGCCGAGCACATCATGCTGGTCGACCTGTCCCGCAACGACCTGGTCAAGGTGTGCGAGCCGGCCAGCGTCGAGGTCGTCGAGTTCATGGCGGTCAAGCGCTACTCCCACATCATGCACATCTGCTCGACGGTCGTCGGGCGGCTCCGCGAGGGCGCCACCGCCCTCCAGACGCTCACCGCGACGTTCCCCGCCGGGACCCTCTCCGGGGCGCCGAAGCCGCGTGCGATCGCGCTCATCGACGAGATCGAGCCCGCCCGCCGCGGCATCTACGGCGGCACGGTCGGGTACTTCGACTTCGCCGGGGACATGGACATGGCCATCGCCATCCGCACGGCGCTGATCCGGGACGGCCGGGCGAGCGTCCAGGCCGGCGGTGGCATCGTGGCGGACTCCGTGCCCGCGCTGGAGTACGAGGAGTCGCGCAACAAGGCGGCCGCCGCCGTGCGGGCCGTGCAGGTCGCGTCCCGGCTGCGCCGAGCGGGCGCGTGACGGCCCAGCACAGCACCGAACGGCGCCGCCCGGGTCGAGGCCGAGCGGCCGGCGTGCTGCTCGTCCTGGCAGGGCTGACCGCGGTGGCCGCGGTGCCCACGTGGTTCACCACGACGGGCACGACCGCGCTCCAGGGCACCGTCACGGTGCGGGTCGCCGGGTCCGAGGTGGCGCCGGCGGTCCTGGCGGCCGCGGTCGCGATCCTGGCGGCCGTCGCGGCCGTCGGACTGGTCGGTCGGGCGGGCCGCTGGGTGGTGGCCGTGGTCGTCGTGGCGTGCGGCGTGCTCGTCGTGGCCACGACGCTCGGCGCGACGGCCGACCCCGTCGCCGCCGTCACGCCCGTGGTCGCCGAGCAGACCGGCGTCGGCACGCTCGCCGGGCCGGTCGTGACGAGCGTCTGGCCGTGGGTCGCGGTCGGTGCCGGTGTCCTCGACGCCGTGGCCGGTGCGTGGCTCGTGCGCGCGTCCCGGGCGTGGTCCGGGCCGTCTCGCCGGCACGAGCAGGCGCCCGCCGGCGGAGCGTCGTCGGTCGCCGCCGAGCCCGACGAGCGGTCCGACTGGGACGCGCTCAGCCGTGGCGACGACCCGTCCTGACGTGCGGCGCCGCGTGCCGGGCGGCATCCGGAGGGTCGGATAGGGTGAGCGCAGAACCGAGCACGAAGGGCACCCCACTGATGGCTGACAACACACTCGCGCACCGCGCACAGAACGCCACGCGGACCGAGGCGATGCACCTGCCGCCGACGGCCGCCCCGACGAACCACGGCAAGACGGTCGCCGCGTGGTTCACCACCTACGCGGTGGTCATCTCGTTCACGATCGCCGGACTCGGTGTCCTGTTCGCGGTCGTCTGGCTGGCCTGGGTGGGTGCCGCCCTCGTCGTGGCCAGCCTGATCATCGGCAAGATGCTGCAGGTCGCCGGGCACGGCCAGGGCGGCGAGAAGACGCGCGCCCGTCAGGCGCGCACCGGCGGGCACTGACCCGCACCAGCTCGACCGCCGCCCGGACCGGGCGCGCGCACGCGACCGAGGAGGACCGATGTCGACCCCCAACGAGCCGCAGAACCCGTACGGGAGCGGGGACCCGAAGGATCCCAGCGGAGCGCCGCAGGACCCGGGTGGGTCTCCGCAGTACCCCGCCGCCCCGCCGCCGTACCCCGGCGCCGGTGGTGCACCGCAGTACCCCGGTTCCACCGGGACGCCGCAGTACCCGTCCGCCGCGCCGTACGGCGCGGCACCCGGTGGTGGCTACGGCCAGCCGGGTCCGGGCTACGGGGCCGCGTACCCGAAGAACGGGCTGGCCGTGTGGTCGCTGGTGCTCGGCATCGTGTCGTTCGTCCTGGGCTGTGGCCTGTTCACCGGCATCCCGGCGGTGATCGTCGGCAACAACTCCAAGAAGGCCGTCGCGCGCGGCGAGGCGAACAACGGCGGCATGGCGACGGCCGGCGTGATCCTCGGCTGGATCGCGATCGTGCTGTCGGTGCTCAGCATCATCCTGTTCGCCGTGCTCTTCTCGAACGCCGACTTCCGGGACGCGTTCAACGAGGGCTACAACACGAACTACTGACGTGACGACCGTCGACGACGGTCCGCAGGCGCTGCCGACCGGCCCGCTCCCGTCCGACGCACCCGCGTCGGACGGGGCGGGCCGTCGTGCGTCGTTGACCGCACCCCTCGTCACGGGCGGCGTGGTCGTCCTCGCGACGGTCCTGCTCGCGGTCCGGGACCCGCACGTCGAGGGCAGCTACGGCGGGTGCCCGTCGTACCTGCTGCTGGGCGTGTGGTGCCCCGCGTGCGGTGGGTTGCGGGCGACGCACGACCTGGCGACCGGCGACCTGGCCGGGGCCTGGTCGATGAACCCGCTGTGGGTGCTCGCGGTGCCGGTGGTCGTCGTGCTGTGGGGTCGCTGGGTCGCCCGGGCGGCACGCGGTCGCCGTGCCGCGATCGCACCCACCTGGGCGGCCTGGTTGCTGCTCGTGGTCGTCGTCGGGTTCGGGGTGCTGCGCAACGTCCCCGCGCTGGCCCCGTGGCTGGCGCCGTGAGGCGTGCCGTCCCAGCCACCGGCCTGTGGTCGGGGTCACTCCGGGACCGTTCTACGATGGCTCACTGGACCGCCGCCTGGACCGTCGGCGCGCACGTGGTCCGGAACCGACCGGGGGAGAAGGTGAGTTCTCGATGACCGTCCTGGACGACATCGTCGCGGGAGTCAGGCAGGACCTTGCCGTCCGCGAGCAGGCGACCCCGCTCGCCGAGGTGAAGGAACGCGCTCGACGCCGCGAGTCCGCGATCGAGTGCGTCGGCCGGCTGCGCGCCGAGGACGCGGTCCGCGTGATCGCCGAGGTGAAGCGCTCGAGCCCGAGCAAGGGCGCCCTCGCCACCATCAAGGACCCCGCCGCGCTGGCGGCCGAGTACGAGAAGGGTGGCGCCGCCGTCATCTCGGTGCTCACCGAGGAGCGCCGGTTCCACGGCTCGCTGGCCGACCTCGACGCGGTCCGCGCCCGGGTGGACATCCCCGTGCTGCGCAAGGACTTCGTCGTCACGCCGTACCAGGTGTGGGAGGCCCGCGCCCACGGCGCCGACCTCGTGCTGCTCATCGTCGCGGCCCTGGAGCAGACGGTCCTCGAGTCGCTGGTCGAGCGCGTGCACTCCCTGGGCATGACCGCCCTGGTCGAGGTGCACGACGCCGAGGAGGTGTCCCGCGCAGCCGACGCGGGCGCCCGCGTGATCGGCGTCAACGCCCGCGACCTGCGCTCGCTCGAGGTGGACCGCACCACGTTCGCGCGGGTGGCACCGGCCATCCCGTCGCACATCGTCAAGATCGCCGAGTCCGGCGTGCGGGGTCCGCACGACGTCATGGACTACGCCCGTGCAGGTGCCGACGCCGTGCTCGTCGGCGAGGCGCTGGTCACGGACGACGCCCCGCGCGAGTCGGTCGCCGACCTCGTGGCGGCGGGCGCCCACCCGTCCCTGCGGGCGGTGCGCCAGTGACCGGTCGGCCGTCCGTCGAGGCCCTCTCGGAGAAGCTGCTCGAGGCCACGGCGGGTGGACCCCTGTCCACCCACGCCGGGCCGTACTTCGGCGAGTTCGGCGGCCGGTTCGTGCCCGAGGCGCTGATCGCGGCGCTCGACGAGCTGGACACCGAGTACCACAAGGCGTTGACGGACCCGGCGTTCGGGCGGGAGCTGGCGCGGCTGCACCGCACCTACACCGGCCGACCCAGTCCTCTCACGGAGGTGCGGCGGTTCGCGGAGCACGTCGCGCCGGGCGTGCGGGTGTTCCTCAAGCGCGAGGACCTGAACCACACGGGCTCGCACAAGATCAACAACGTGCTGGGGCAGGCACTCCTGGTCAAACGCATGGGCAAGACGCGCGTGATCGCGGAGACGGGCGCGGGCCAGCACGGCGTGGCGACCGCGACCGCGGCCGCGCTGCTCGACCTCGAGTGCGTCGTGTACATGGGCGAGGAGGACACCCGCCGGCAGGCGCTCAACGTCGCCCGCATGCGGCTGCTCGGCGCCGAGGTGATCCCCGTGACCATCGGGACGCGGACGCTCAAGGACGCGATCAACGAGGCGCTGCGCGACTGGGTGGCCAACGTCGAGACGACGCACTACCTGCTCGGCACCGTCACGGGGCCGCACCCGTTCCCCGAGATGGTGCGCGACTTCCACAAGATCATCGGCGAGGAGGCCAGGGCGCAGCTCCTCGAGGAGATCGGGCGGCTGCCCGACGCGGTCGCCGCGTGCGTGGGCGGCGGGTCGAACGCGATGGGCATCTTCAACGCGTTCCTCGACGACCCGGGCGTCCGGCTCTTCGGCTTCGAGGCGGGCGGCGCGGGGATCTCCTCGGGTCGGCACGCCGCGCGGTTCTCGGGTGGGCAGCCCGGTGTGCTGCACGGCGCCAAGTCCTACCTCCTGCAGGACGAGGACGGGCAGACGCTGCCGAGCCACTCGGTGTCGGCCGGGCTGGACTACCCGAGCGTCGGGCCGGAGCACGCCTGGCTGCACGACATCGGGCGCGCGGACTACCGGCCCGTGACCGACGCCGAGGCCATGGAGGCGTTCCGTCTGCTCTGCCGGACCGAGGGGATCATCCCCGCCATCGAGTCCGCGCACGCCCTCGCCGGCGCCATCCAGCTCGGTGCGGAGCTCGTCGGCTGGACCGGTGACGACGGTCACGAGCCGGTGCTGCTGGTCAACCTGTCGGGACGCGGGGACAAGGACGTGGCCACCGCCGCGGCGTGGTTCGACCTGATCGAGGACGAGCCCGTGGTGCTGGCGGACCAAGGAGAGCAGCTGTGAGTACCGTGGCGGTCCGGTCCCAGGTCGGGGAGCACCTCGACGGCCTCGGTCGCTCGGCGCTCATCGGCTACCTCCCGGTGGGCTACCCGTCGGTCGACGGGTCGGTCGAGGCCGTCCGCACGATGATCGACGCCGGCGCGGACGTGGTCGAGCTCGGTGTGCCGTACAGCGACCCGGTGATGGACGGACCGACCATCCAGCGCGCGGTCGACGCCGCGCTGGCGGGTGGGACCCGGGTCGGCGACACGATCCGCGCGGTCGAGCAGGTGGCCGGGCGCGGCGCCCCCGTCCTCGTCATGACCTACTGGAACCTGGTGCTGCGCTACGGGGTCGACGCGTTCGCGCGGGACCTCGCCGCGGCCGGTGGGGCGGGGCTGATCACGCCGGACCTCATCCCCGACGAGGCGGGCGACTGGATCGCCGCTTCGGACGCGCACGGCCTGGACCGCGTGTTCCTCGTCGCACCCAGCTCGACGCCTGAGCGTCTGGCCTCCACGGCGGCCGCGTCGCGCGGCTTCGTGTACGCCGCGTCCACCATGGGCGTCACGGGTGAGCGCGCGACGGTCGGCAACCGCGCGGCGGAGCTCGTCGCGGACACCCGGGCGGCCGGCGCCGCACGCGTCTGCGTCGGCCTCGGCGTCTCGCGTCCCGAGCAGGCCGCCGAGGTCGCCGGGTACGCGGACGGCGTCATCGTCGGCTCGGCCCTGGTGCGTGCGCTGCTCGACGCGCCCGACGCCGCCGCCGGTCGTGCCGCGCTGGCGCAGGTGACCTCGGACCTCGCCGACGGCGTGCGGTCCGCCGCCCGGAGCGCCCGGTGAGCGCGCTGCTGCCGCTGGCGATCCCCAGCCCGTCGACGGGTGTCTGGCACCTCGGACCCTTCCCGCTGCGCGCCTACGCGTTCGCGATCCTGCTCGGGATCGTGGCCGCGCTGTGGCTGACCCGCCGCCGCTGGATCGAGCGCGGCGGGGACCCGGACACCACGCTGGAGATCGCCTTCTGGGCCGTGCCGTTCGGCATCGTCGGCGGGCGGATCTACCACGTCATCACCTCGCCGGACGCGTACTTCGGCGTCGGCGGGGAGCCCATCCGTGCGCTGTACATCTGGGAGGGCGGCCTCGGCATCTGGGGGGCGGTCGCGTTCGGTGCGGTCGGTGCCTGGATCGGGTGCCGTCGCCAGGGTGTGCGGCTCCCACCGTGGGCGGACGCCCTGGCCCCGGGCCTGCTCGTGGCCCAGGCCATCGGCCGGCTCGGCAACTGGTTCAACCAGGAGCTGTTCGGCAGCCCGACGACGCTGCCCTGGGGGCTGCGCATCGACGCGGCGCACATGCCCGTCGGGGACCCCGCCGGCACGCTGTACCACCCGACGTTCCTCTACGAGATGGTGTGGAACCTCGCGGGTGCCGCGCTGCTGATCTGGCTCGACCGCAAGCTGCAGCTCGGCTACGGCCGCGTCTTCCTGCTCTACGTCGTGATCTACACCAGCGGGCGGCTCTGGATCGAGATGCTCCGCATCGACCCGGCGCACGAGTTCCTGGGCCTGCGGATCAACGTCTGGACGTCGATCATCGTCGGCCTCGGAGCGCTGGTAGCGTTCATCGTGGTCGGGCGCCGGCACCCAGGACGTGACACGACCCTCCTGCTGGCACCCCCCACCGCGCAGGACGACGAGGAGATCGCGACCGATTCCGCCCGCTGACCCGCGGGCGAGCGGTCACCCTGCTCCACACACCGATGCGGGCGGTCCATCCACCGCGCTGTATCGTCACCATGACTGGGCCGACGACGTCCCCGTTCCCCCCTTGTTCGTGCAATTCCCCGACCCGTCGGGGACCGTGAGGACGGTGCAGATGTCGACGTCGCCCGCGAGCCTTGGCGCAGTACGCGCGCCGCTGCCGCAGGGTCTCTACGACCCCGCTGCCGAGCACGACGCGTGCGGATTCGCCTTCGTCGCCACGCTGCGCGGCACCCCCGGTCGGGACATCGTCGACGCGGGACTGACCGCGCTGCTCAACCTCGACCACCGCGGCGCCGTGGGCGCCGAGGAGGACAGCGGCGACGGTGCCGGCATCCTCACGCAGATCCCCGACGCGTTCCTGCGGGACGTGGTGGACGCCGAGCTCCCGCCGGCCGGGTTCTACGCGATCGGCATGGCGTTCCTCCCGGTCGACGAGACCGAGCAGCGCCTGGCCGTCGCGGCGCTCGAGTCGATCGCCGCCGAGGAGAAGCTCGACGTCCTCGCGTGGCGGGAGGTCGTGGTGACCGCCGACCTCGTGGGCCCCACCGCCCGCGCCTCCATGCCGGTGTTCCGCCAGCTGGTCGTCGCCGACCCGTCGCGCGAGCTCTCGGGCATCGATTTGGACCGGCGCGCGTACCGGCTGCGCAAGCGGGCCGAGCGGGAGCACGGCCTGTACTTCGCGTCGCTGTCCGCCCGCACGATCGCGTACAAGGGCATGCTCACCACCGGACAGCTGGAGCCGTTCTTCGCGGACCTGTCCGACCCGCGGTACGCCTCCGAGATCGCGCTGGTGCACTCGCGCTTCTCCACCAACACGTTCCCGTCGTGGCCGCTGGCGCAGCCCTTCCGGATGATCGCGCACAACGGTGAGATCAACACGGTCCGCGGCAACCGCAACTGGATGGCCGCCCGCGAGGGCACGCTGGCCAGCGACGAGCTGGGCGACCTGACGCCGCTGCTGCCGGTCTGCACCCCGGGCGGCTCGGACTCGGGCAGCTTCGACGAGGTGCTCGAGCTGCTGCACCTGTCGGGGCGGACCCTGCCGCACGCGGTCATGATGATGATCCCGGAGGCGTGGGAGAACCACGCCCAGATGGAGCCGTCGCGCCGCGCGTTCTACGAGTACCACTCGACGCTCATGGAGCCGTGGGACGGCCCCGCGGCGATCACGTTCACCGACGGCACCCTGATCGGCTCGGTCCAGGACCGCAACGGGCTGCGTCCCGGCCGGTACTGGGTCACCGAGGACGGGCTGGTCGTCTGCGCGTCCGAGGCCGGCGTGCTGGACATCGACCCCGCGACGATCGTCGCCAAGGGCCGCCTGGAGCCGGGCCGCATGTTCCTGGTGGACACCGGCAAGGGCCGGATCATCGACGACCAGGAGATCAAGTCCTCCCTGGCGGCGCAGCGTCCGTACGCCGAGTGGGTGCGCGACAACTCCGTGTTCCTGCAGCAGCTGCCCGAGCGCGAGCACGTCGCGCACTCGGCGGCCTCGGTGCGTCGTCGCCAGCGCGCGTTCGGGTACACCGAGGAGGAGCTCAAGATCCTGCTCAGCCCGATGGCGGCCGCCGGCGCGGAGCCGCTGGGTGCGATGGGCTCGGACACGCCGGTCGCGGTCCTCTCGACGCGTCCGCGGATGCTCTTCGACTACTTCACGCAGATGTTCGCGCAGGTGACCAACCCGCCGCTGGACGCGATCCGCGAGGAGCTGGTGACCGCGATCGGCGGGGCCATCGGCCCGGAGCCCAACCTGCTCGAGGACGGCCCGGGGCACGCGCGCAAGCTGATCCTGCCGTTCCCGGTGATCGACAACGACCAGCTGGCCAAGATCGTGCACGTCGCCAAGGAGCCGTCGCTGGGCTTCCGGTCGGTCACCATCCGCGGCCTGTACAAGGTCGACGGCGGGGGAGCGGCGCTCGAGGCGCGGCTCGAGGAGATCTTCGCCGAGGTCGACGCCGCCGTCGCCGACGGTGTGAGCTTCCTCGTGCTGTCGGACCGCAACTCCGACGCCGACCTGGCGCCCATCCCGTCGCTGCTGCTGCTGTCCGCCGTGCACCACCACACGCTGCGCCGGCACACCCGCACGCAGATCTCGCTCGTCGTCGAGGCCGGTGACGTGCGCGAGGTGCACCACGTCGCGCTGCTCATCGGCTACGGCGCCGCCGCGGTGAACCCGTACCTGGCCATGGAGACCGTGGAGGACCTCGCGCGCAACGGGTACCTGCCCGGCGTGGACCCGGAGAAGGCGGTCGCGCACCTGATCAAGGCGCTCGGCAAGGGCGTCCTCAAGGTGATGTCGAAGATGGGCATCTCGACGATCGCGTCCTACCGCGGTGCGCAGGTGTTCGAGGCCATCGGGCTGTCGCAGCCGCTGGTCGACAAGTACTTCACCGGCACCACGAGCCGCCTGGGCGGCATCGGGCTGGACGTGATCGCGGCCGAGGTCGCCGCACGCCACGCCGACGCCTACCCGGCCAGCGGCAACCGGCAGGCCCACCTGCGGCTCGCGGTCGGCGGGGAGTACCAGTGGCGCCGCGACGGCGAGGACCACCTGTTCGACCCCGAGACGGTCTTCCGGCTGCAGCACTCCACCCGGACGCGACAGTTCGACGTCTTCCAGCAGTACACCTCGCGGGTGGACGAGCAGGCGTCGCGTCTGATGACGCTGCGCGGCCTGCTGGCGTTCAAGGAGGGCGAGCGCCCGCCCGTCCCGCTGGACGAGGTCGAGCCGGTCAGCGAGATCGTCAAGCGGTTCAACACGGGCGCCATGTCGTACGGCTCGATCTCCGTCGAGGCGCACGAGACCCTCGCGGTCGCGATGAACAGCATCGGCGGCAAGTCGAACACCGGCGAGGGCGGCGAGGACCCGGAGCGGCTGCACGACCCGGTGCGGCGCTCCGCGATCAAGCAGATCGCGTCGGGCCGGTTCGGCGTCACCAGCGAGTACCTGACCAACGCCGACGACATCCAGATCAAGCTCGCCCAGGGCGCCAAGCCCGGCGAGGGCGGTCAGCTGCCCGGCAACAAGGTGTACCCGTGGATCGGGCGGACGCGGCACTCGACGCCCGGCGTCGGCCTCATCTCGCCGCCGCCGCACCACGACATCTACTCGATCGAGGACCTGGCGCAGCTGATCCACGACGCCAAGAACGCGAACCCGAGCGCACGGATCCACACGAAGCTCGTCAGCGAGTTCGGGGTCGGCACCATCGCGGCGGGTGTCGCCAAGGCGCACTCCGACGTCGTGCTCATCTCGGGTCACGACGGCGGCACCGGGGCGAGCCCGCTGACGTCGCTCAAGCACGCGGGCACGCCGTGGGAGATCGGCCTGGCGGAGACGCAGCAGACCCTCGTGCTGAACAACCTGCGCGACCGCGTGGTCGTGCAGGTGGACGGCCAGCTCAAGACCGGCCGCGACGTCGTGATCGGTGCGCTGCTCGGTGCCGAGGAGTTCGGGTTCGCCACCGCACCGCTGGTGGTCTCGGGCTGCATCATGATGCGCGTCTGCCACCTCGACACCTGTCCCGTGGGCGTCGCGACGCAGAACCCGGAGCTGCGCGCGCGCTTCACCGGCAAGCCCGAGTTCGTCGTGACCTTCATGGAGTTCGTGGCCGAGGAGGTCCGGGCGCTGCTCGCCCAGCTGGGCTTCCGCACGCTGCTCGAGGCCGTCGGGCACGTCGAGCTGCTGGACACCCGCGCGGCGATCGACCACTGGAAGGCCGCGGGCCTGGACCTCGCACCGGTGCTCGCCGTCCCGTCGCCGGTCCCCGGCACCGAGCTGCACCACACCAAGGACCAGGACCACGGTCTCGACCGCGCCCTCGACAACCGCCTGATCGCGCTGGCCGGCGACGCGCTGGAGCGCAGCGAGCCGGTCCGGATCGACCTGCCGGTGCGCAACGTCAACCGGACCGTCGGCACCATGCTCGGCCACGAGGTGACCAAGCGCTTCGGCGGGACGGGGCTGCCGGACGACACGATCGACGTCACGCTCACGGGGTCCGCCGGGCAGTCGTTCGGGGCGTTCCTGCCCCGCGGCATCACGCTGCGGCTGTTCGGTGACGCCAACGACTACGTCGGCAAGGGCCTGTCGGGCGGGCGCATCGTGGTGCGGCCGGACCGCAACGCCGCCCTCTCGAGCGAGCACAACGTCGTGGCGGGCAACGTCATCGGCTACGGCGCGACCACCGGGCAGATCTTCCTGCGCGGGCTCGTCGGCGAGCGGTTCGGCGTCCGGAACTCCGGCGCGACGCTGGTCGTCGAGGGCGTGGGTGACCACGGCTGCGAGTACATGACCGGTGGCACCGTCCTGGTGCTGGGCCGCACGGGCCGCAACTTCGGCGCCGGCATGTCGGGCGGCACGGCCTACGTGCTCGACCTGGTGCCGGCGCTGGTGAACACCGACGCCGTCCGGACCAACGAGCTCGCGCTCGACCCGCTCGACGACGAGGACGCCGCGCTGGTGCAGTCCCTCCTGCGCGCGCACCACGAGGAGACCGGTTCGCCGGTCGCCGCCCAGCTGCTCGAGGACTTCGCCTCGACCCGGGCGCGGTTCACGCGCCTGCTGCCCACCGAGTACGCCCGCGTCCGCCGTGCGCTCGCGCAGGCCGAGGCCGACGGCCTCGACCCTGCCGCGCCCGGCGTGTGGGACCAGATCCTGGAGGTGGCCCGTGGCTGACCCCCGCGGCTTCCTGAAGGTGCGGGACCGTGAGCTCCCGCCCAACCGCCCCGTCGAGGTCCGGCTCCGTGACTGGAAGGACGTCCACGAGCACCTGCAGGACGGCCAGCCGTACCTCAAGGAGCAGGCCGGGCGCTGCATGGACTGCGGCATCCCGTTCTGCCACAACGGCTGCCCGCTCGGGAACCTCATCCCGGAGTGGAACGACCTGGTGTGGCGTGGGCAGTGGTCGGACGCCATCGACCGGCTGCACGCGACGAACAACTTCCCCGAGTTCACCGGGCGGATCTGCCCGGCGCCGTGCGAGTCGAGCTGCGTGCTGGGCATCAACCAGCCGCCGGTGACGATCAAGAACGTCGAGGTCTCGATCATCGACGAGGCGTACGAGCGGGGCTACGTGACCCCGCAGGTCCCGCAGCGGCTCACCGGCCACACGGTCGCGGTCGTCGGTTCCGGTCCGGCCGGCCTGGCCGCCGCGCAGCAGCTGACGCGGGCCGGGCACACGGTCGCGGTGTACGAGCGCGACGACGCCATCGGCGGGCTCCTGCGCTACGGCGTGCCGGACTTCAAGCTCGAGAAGATCCACATCGACCGCCGCCTCGCGCAGATGGAGGCCGAGGGCACCCGGTTCCGCCCGGGCGTCGAGGTCGGTCGGGACGTGACGTGGCCGCAGCTGCAGGCGCGCTACGACGCGATCGTCGTCGCCACCGGTGCCACCGTCCCGCGCGAGCTGCGGGTGCCGGGCAAGGAGCTGAGCGGCGTGCACGTCGCCATGGACTTCCTGCACCAGGCCAACGCGGTCGCCGCGGGCAAGCCGGTGGCCGACCAGATCACCGCCACGGGCAAGCACGTCATCATCATCGGCGGCGGCGACACCGGTTCGGACTGCCTCGGTACCGCGCTCCGACAGGGTGCGGCGTCGGTGACCACGCTGGCCATCGGCAAGCGCCCGCCGCTCGAGCGTCCCGAGCACCAGCCGTGGCCCACGGACCCGATCCTGTTCGAGGTCTCGTCCTCGCACGCCGAGGGGGGCGAGCGCGACTACCTCGCCTCGACCGTGGAGTTCGTCGGTGACGAGTCCGGGGCCGTGCGCTCGCTGACCCTGGCGAGGACCGAGTACCTGTCCGACGGTCGTCGCGTGCCCACGCCGGGCACGGAGCGCGAGATCCCGGCGGACCTGGTCCTGGTCGCGATGGGCTTCACCGGCCCCGAGGTGGACCCGCTCACCGAGCAGATCGGCATCGAGCTGACGTCCCGGGGGCTCGTCGCCCGCACCGACGACTACGCCACGACGGTCCCCGGCGTGTTCGTCGCGGGGGACGCCGGCCGTGGGCAGTCGCTGATCGTGTGGGCGATCGCCGAGGGCCGTGCCGCGGCGGCGGCCGTCGACACCTACCTCTCGGGCAGCACGGAGCTGCCGTCCCCCGTCACCGCCAGCACCGTGGCGCTGCGCCCCTGAACCCCCCTTGACCGATGGGTCCTGCACCGTCCGACCGCGCTGGTCGGACGGGACCTGCGGTCCGACCATGGAACAACGGAAGGCATAGGCTCGCTTCATGCGTAGAGCAAAGATCGTCTGCACCATCGGCCCCGCCACGGAGTCTGCGGAGCAGATCCAGGCCCTCGTCGACGCCGGGATGGACGTGGCACGGCTCAACCGCAGCCACGGCGACACCGAGGTCCACAAGCGCGTGTACGACAACGTCCGCGCAGCCGCCCAGGCGTCCGGACGGTCCGTCGCGGTCCTCGTCGACCTGCAGGGTCCGAAGATCCGCCTCGGCCGGTTCGTCGACGGCAAGCACGACCTGGCCGTCGGTGACACCTTCACCATCACGACCGACGACGTCGAGGGCACCAAGGAGCTCGTCTCCACGACCCACAAGGGGCTCACCGACGACGCGCGGGTCGGCGACCCGATCCTCATCGACGACGGCAAGGTCCTGGTCCGCGTGACCGCCGTCGAGGGCTCGCGCGTGGTGACCCGCGTCGAGGTCCCCGGCACCGTGTCCAACAACAAGGGCCTCAACCTGCCGGGCGTGGCCGTCTCCGTCCCCGCGATGAGCGACAAGGACGCGGAGGACCTGCGCTGGGCCCTCAACGTCGGCGCGGACATCATCGCCCTGTCGTTCGTCCGCTCCGCCGCGGACTACGACGACGTGCGCCGGATCATGGAGGAGGAGAACCGGGTCGTCCCGGTCATCGCCAAGATCGAGAAGCCGCAGGCCGTCGAGAACCTCCCCGAGATCATCGCGGCGTTCGACGGCATCATGGTGGCCCGCGGGGACCTGGGCGTCGAGCTGCCGCTCGAGCAGGTGCCGCTGGTGCAGAAGCGCGCGGTCGAGCTGGCCCGTCGCAACGCGAAGCCGGTCATCGTGGCCACGCAGGTGCTCGAGTCCATGACGACCAACCCGCGGCCCACCCGCGCCGAGACCTCGGACTGCGCCAACGCGGTGCTCGACGGTGCCGACGCGGTCATGCTGTCGGGCGAGACGAGCGTCGGGGACTACCCGATCGAGACCGTGCGCACCATGGCGCGGATCATCGAGGCGACCGAGGAGCTGGGCCGTGAGCGCATCGCGCCCCTGGGCTCGACGCCGCACACCCGTGGTGGGGCGATCACCCGCGCGGCCGCGGAGATCGGCGAGACGCTCGACGTCAAGTACCTGGTGACGTTCACGCAGTCGGGTGACTCCGCCCGCCGCATGTCGCGCCTGCGCTCGGAGATCCCGCTGCTGGCGTTCACGCCGGTCGACGACGTGCGCAACGTCCTGTCGCTCAGCTGGGGCGTCCAGACGTACCGCGTGCCGTCGGTCGAGAACACCGACGCGATGGTCAGCCAGGTGGACTCCACGCTGCGCGCCAACGGTCTGGCGGAGGTCGGCGACTACGTGGTCGTCGTCGCCGGTGCGCCGGTGGGCGTCGTCGGCTCGACCAACTCGATCGTCGTGCACAAGATCGGTGACGAGGAGAACGCGAGCGGCCGCGTCGCCTGACGCTCTCCCGTCGTCGTACGACCCGTTCGGCCCCGCGCCCTGCCGCGGGGCCGAACGTCGTCCGGGGGTGTGTGCGGCTCAGACCTGGACGGGGAACGTGAGCACGACGCCGACGGTGGCGAGCAGGACGACACCGCCGATCGCGATCATCGCGGTGCGCCGGCGGGGGGAGCCCAGCTTGGAACCGATGCCGGAGAAGAAGAGCACGGACGCGCACATGACGGTGGCCAGCACGTAGCTGTCCTTGCGCTCGATGGCGATCCGCGCCTCGGCCGCGGACCGCTCGGACGCCTTGTCCAGCCGGACCGACTCGGTGGTCGACGCCAGCACGTACTCGTCCATCGCGAAGGGACTGGGAGGCGCGCCTGGGTCGGTCAGCGGGTCCTCGGCCAGCCAGGCGTGCACCGCGGGCGTGAACTCGGGCCGGAACCGCTCGAACAGGAACCCGGAGTACTGCTCGGGGTCGGGCACGTACGGCTCGGGCAGGATCGCGTCGCCCTCCTCGTGCAGGGCGGCGAGCCAGTCGGTGAAGAGCATCACGTCGATGGTCGTCTGCTGGCCGGCGAGGGTCGCGGCCTGGTTGGACTGGGCCCGCTCGCGCGCGGCCGTGCTGTAGGCGATCGCCTGGACGCCGCCCCACTGGCTGCTCTGGAACGCCGACCAGGCCGTCACCACGGTCGCCACGGCCAGCAGGATCGTCGCGACGAGGTCGAGGTGGCGGTACCAGCCGGACTCCGTGACGCGCCCGGGCTCAGCCGTCTCGCCCACTGCCCACCCCCTCGGTCTCCGGCAGCGTAGCGCCTGGTCCGTAGCGCGGACGGGCACGTTGGTGGTACCTCTTGGGTCCAGTCCGCCGGACGAGAGTGCCGGTGCAGCCGGAGACGGGGAGCGGTGCCCGATGGCCCAGAAGTCCGGCGGAGCGGCGGGCCTGGTCCTGTTCACGCTCGCCACGGCGCAGTTCCTCATGACGCTCGACAGCTCGGTGATGAACGTGTCCATCGCCCAGGTCGCCGCGGACGTCGGGACCACGGTGACCGGTATCCAGACGGCGATCACGCTCTACACGCTCGTCATGGCCAGCATGATGATCACCGGCGGCAAGATCGGCAGCCTGATCGGCCGGCGGCGCGCGTTCGCCATCGGCTGCGTGATCTACGCGTGCGGGTCGTTCGTCACGTCGATCGCGCAGAGCCTGACGGTGCTGATCATCGGCTGGTCGGTGCTGGAAGGGCTCGGAGCCGCCCTGATCATGCCCGCGATCGTCGCCCTGGTGGCGTCGAACTTCGTGTCGAAGGACCGCCCGAGGGCGTACGGGCTGGTGGCGTCCGCAGGTGCCATCGCGGTGGCGGCCGGTCCGCTCATCGGCGGGTTCGTCACCACGTACTGGACCTGGCGGTACGTGTTCGCCGGCGAGGTCGTGCTCGTCATCGGCATCCTCGCCCTCACCCGCAAGCTGGCCGACGCCGCACCGGAGGCACGGTTCCGCCTCGACTACGTCGGATCGGTCCTGTCGGCCCTCGGCCTCGGGCTGGCGGTCTTCGGTGTGCTGCGGTCGGGGGAGTGGGGGTGGGTGCTCACCCGTCCGGGCGGTCCGTCGTGGCTCGGTCTGTCCCCGACCATCTGGCTCGTCCTGGCAGGGATGGTGGTGCTGCGGCTGTTCTTCTCGTGGGAGAACCGGATGGTGGCAGCCGGTCGCGAGCCGCTCGTGCGCCCCGCGATGCTGCGCAACGCCCGGCTGGCCGGCGGGCTGACGATGTTCTTCTTCCAGTTCATGATCCAGGCGGGGCTGTTCTTCGTCGTGCCGCTGTTCCTCTCGATCGCCCTGGGCCTGACCGCGCTGCAGACCGGGGTGCGGCTGCTGCCGCTGTCCGTCTCGCTGCTGGTCGCCGCCGTCGGCATCCCGCGGTTCTTCCCGAACGCCTCCCCGCGGGAGGTGGTCCGCTGGGGCCTGACCAGCATGCTTCTGGGCATCGTGGCGCTCATGGGTGCGCTCGAGGTGGGCGCGGGTGCGGAGATCGTCGCCGTCCCGCTGCTGCTCGCGGGGTTCGGGGTGGGCGCGCTGTCGTCGCAGCTCGGAGCGGTCACCGTCTCGGCCGTGGCCGACAAGGACGCGGGCGACGTGGGCGGCGTGCAGAACACGATGACCAACCTGGGCGCGTCGCTGGGGACCGCGGTCGCCGGGTCGATCCTCATCGCGACGCTGACCTCGACCCTGCTCGTCGGCCTCGGCTCCAACCCGCAGGTGAGCGCCGAGGTCGCGGAGACCGCGAGCGTCCAGCTGGCGTCGGGGGTGCCGTTCGTCTCCGACGTCCAGCTGGCGAGCGCGCTGGAGGACGCCGGGCTCCCCGCCGACGAGGCTGCGGCGATCGTCGCCGAGAACGAGGCGGCCCGCATCGACGCGCTGCGGGCGAGCCTCGCCGTGCTGGCCGTGATCGCGGCTCTCGCGCTCTGGTTCTCCCGCCTGCTGCCCACCGCGCCGGTGGGATCGGACCCTGCCGTCTCCCGGCCGTCGGGCGAGCCGTCAGAGGTGGAGCCGGTAGAACCGGAACATCTCGTGCTCGACCGGGAGGACCTCGACGCGCGAGAACCCGGCTGAGGTGGCGTAGCCGGCGAGCACGGACGGACGCATCACGGTGCCGGTGCCGACCCCGCCGGGTGTCGAGAGCCCGTCGGGGAGGCAGCACACGATCGAGTACCCGTAGAGCAGGCGCTCCACCGGGTCGGCGGGTGCGGAGAAGGAGTCCGCGGTCCGCTCGTCCATGACCAGGACGAAGCCGTCGTCGCGAGCGATCGCGCGCATCGCCGCGAGGACGCTGACGGGGTCCGGCATGTCGTGGACGCACTCGTACGCCATCACGACGTCGAACGCGCCGGCGCGGCTGCCGGCGAGCTCGGCGGCGTCCACGGTCGCGAACGTGACGCGGCCGTCGAGCCCGCGGTCGGCGGCGTGCCGACCCGCCGCCGCGACCGAGGGCTCGTCGACGTCGAACCCCTCGAACGTCGGCTCCGGGAACGCAGCCGCCAGGCCGAGGGACGACCAGCCCTCACCGGTCCCGATGTCCGCGACGCGTGCGCCACCCTGCAGGGCGGTGTGCAGCTCGGGGATCGACGGCACGATCCGGTGCGGGAGGTCGTCCAGGAAGAGCGGGCGGTTGAGCGCGGCCTGGGCCGTGCGGGCGTCGTCCCCGAGCTGGGACCAGCTCACGCCGCCGCCGGACCGGGCGGCGTCGACGAGGTCGTCGATCCGACGGCACACCGCCATGACGAAGCCGGCCATCGGCGCGACGTGCAGGGGGCTGTCGGGGTCGGTGAGGACGCTGACCGCGCCGGGCGCCACCCGGTACCGGCGACGGGTCGCGTCGACCGTGCCGTCGTCGTCCCCGTCGTCCACGAGCAACCACCCGCCCACGGCCTGCTGCTCCAGCCACTCGCGGGCGTAGCGCTCCTGGGTGCCGGTCCGGCCCGCCAGGTCGACGGACGAGAGCGGCCCGGCGTCGAGGAGCGCCTGGTACCAGCCGAGGCTGCGGCCCAGGTGGATGGCGACCAGGTCCATCCCGCCCAGCGTCGCCGCCAGGACCCGGTCCGCGAAGGCGGCTGGCTCCGCGTCGGCCGCAGGGGTCTCGAACAGGTCGGTGCTCATGGTTCCTCCGGGGTGCGGGCGCAGGTCTCCCGAAGTCTGGACCGGTGCACCGTGCCGCGTCAGGTCAATACCCTCCGCAGGCTCGCGAGCACGACCGGCCATGCCGCGGACGTCGGGTCGACGAGCTCGAAGTGGCCGGTGCCGGGGACCTCGACGAGGTCGGCGCCCGTGCGGTCGCAGTAGCTGCGCGCCACCTCGACGGGCACGACGTCGTCGAGCAGGCCGTGCACGACGACCGTGCGGGCCCGTGGGGTGCCGAGAACGGCAGGGTCGGCGGCGGCGAAGCGGTCGGGGACGGTGGTCGGGCTGCCACCGAGCAGCTCGCGGACGGCACCGCCGCTCAGGCCGAGCCGGTCTACCACGGCGAGGTCGGCGGCGGGCGCGAGAGCCACGACACCGCGGACCAGCGGTGCACGCGCCGAGCGGCCGGGTGCACCCGCCGGGAGCCGGTCCCGCGCCGCGGCCCAGAGCGCCAGGTGACCGCCGGCCGAGTGCCCCAGGGCGGCCACCCGTGCGAGGTCGACGCGGCCGTCGAGCGCGGCCTGCACGGCATCGACGGCGTCACCGACGTCCGTGAACGTGGCGGGCCAGCCCCCGTCACCACCCACCCGGCGGTACTCGACGTTCGCCACGGCGTACCCCTCGGCCGTCAGCGCGTCGGCCACCACCCGCAGGTGCACCCGGTCGTACGCGACGCGCCAGAACCCGCCGTGCAGGAGCACCACGAGCGGCGGCGTGGTCGCACCCGGTGGGAACGTGACGTCGACGACCTGGTCGGGGTGGGTGCCGTAGCGGAGGGTCTCCACACCCGGACCCTACGCATGTGGGCTCTTCAGTCCCACGGGGCACGGCATAGTGGCCGGATGGACGAGAAGGACACGCTGCACGAGTACCTGCGCCTCCAGCGCACGAGCCTCCTGTGGAAGCTCGACGGTCTGGGGGAGTACGACGTCCGGCGGCCGATGACGCCCACGGGCACCAACCTGCTCGGGCTGGTCAAGCACGTCGCCAGCGTCCAGCTCGGCTACTTCGGCGAGGTGTTCGGGCGACCGAGCGAGCGCGAGCTGCCGTGGTTCGACGACGCCGCGGAGGTCAACGCGGACATGTGGGCGACCCCCGACGAGACGCGCGAGGGGATCATCGAGCTCCACGAGCTCTCGGCCGCGCACTCCGACGCGACGATCGACGCGCTGCCTCTGGACGCGCCCGGTGACGTGCCGTGGTGGGGCGAGGACCGCCGCTCGGTGACGCTCCACCAGATGCTGGTGCACATGTGCGTGGAGACGGCCCGGCACGCGGGCCATGCCGACATCGTGCGCGAGCTCCTCGACGGTGCGGTCGGCCGACGCCCCGACGACGCGAACATCCCCTCGATCGGCTGGCCCGCCTACCGCGAGCGGCTCGAGGCCGCGGCGCGGCAGGCGGGGGGCGGCCCTACGCGTCCGTGAAGTCGCAGGTGATGACGAAACGGATGGGCTTGTCGAAGGTGTAGGTGCGGTCGCCCTCGTTGGCGTCGCCGAGCTCGCTGACGAAGTACGTCTTCCCGGTCTTGATCACCACGAACGCCACCGGCGACGGCTTGGTGTACGTGCGCACACCGTGGCCGACCGGGGCCTTGGTGCACGCGTACACGCCGTCGTACTCCCACGTGGTCGGGTCGGCCCGCGGGTCGAGCCGGCACGCGGCCGCGGGGCCGGCCGAGGTGAGGAGCGCGGCGCCGGCGAGGACGGCGGCGGTGAGCGACATGCGGAGACGTGCCATGAGTTCCCCCTGATGGACGACGGACACCGCGCTGGTCGCGGTGTCCGGTTTGTCCACGTTAGAGGCGGCTAAGTCGCCGGGAGAAGCCTGGGGCCGGGCGATCTCCAGGTTCACCCGGTCCCGGTGGTCCGCGCTCGTCCGGGCGTCAGCAGGATGGCCACGCTGAGCACGAGGACCCAGACGGGGAACAGCAGCTGGGCCCACTTGTGCTGGCCCGCGACGAGCAGGAGGACCAGCGCGACCGCGTAGCCGCTGAACGGGACCCAGCGCGGCACGGCGGCGGTACGCAGGGCGACCGTGCTGACCGACAGCGTGAACACGGCGGCCATCCGCATCGCGTACACCGAGACGAGCGCCTCGGTGGTGCTCCGGCCGAACGTCCAGACGCCGGCGTCGAGGTCCTCGCCGGACGTCATGGCGACCAGGCTGCTCGCCGTGACCGCGCCCTGGAACACCATCGCGAGGAAGAGCAGGCCGCTGCCCAGGAAGACGGTCGAGAAGAGGCGGTCCTCGACCTCGCCGAGCTGGTCGCGCACGACGCCGATGAACCAGAGGAACGCGATCCCGGCGAACGGCACGAGGTCGAGGGCGAGGCCGACGAGGGCGCGTCGGCGGGCGTCGAGCGGGCTCCCGCCGACGGTCTCGTCCCCGACGGCGAGCCGCATCATCACGAGCGCGGCGATGAGCAGGACCGCGAACACGATCCCCGCCACCGCGGCGGACCGCCGGCTGCGCCATCGTCGGGCGACGAGGCCCGGCACCGGTGTGCTCACGGGGTCATCCTGGCAGTACGGACTACCGCGGCGCGCCTCCCCGCACGAACGCGTCCCGGGGGTGCTGGACGCCGGCCAGCGACACGATGTCCCGGCCGAAGACGCCCGCGGCCAGCCAGCCGGCCAGGACCCTGATCTTGCGCTCCCACGTGGGCACGGCCAGCACGTGGTAGCCGCGGTGCATCACCCAGGCCGGGAAGCCTTTGACCACGAGCCCGCGGTACTGGAACACGCCCTGGCCCAGACCGAGCGTGGCCACGACGCCCAGGCTCTGGTGCACGTACTGCTTGGGGGTCCCGCCGCGCAGCACCGCGGTGAGGTTGGCCGCGAGGTGCCTGCCCTGGCGAACGGCGTGCTGGGCGTTCGGCACGGTGCGGGCGCCGGGCGTCCCGACGGCGACGTCCGGGACCGCTGCGTCGTCACCGGCCGCCCAGGCGTCGGGCACGACGGCGTCCGGGGTGCCGATCCGCAGGTCCGCCCGGACCCGCAGGAACCCGCGCTCGTCGACCGGGAGGTCCGTGTGCTGCGCGACCACCGGGTTCGCGGCGTTGCCCGCAGCCCACACGATCAGCTCGGAGTCGAACGCCTCGCCGGTCGAGAGGACCACGTGCCCGCCCACGGCGGACACCAGCTGGGTGTTCAGGTGGACGTGGCCACCCCGTGCTTCCAGGGCCTGCACCACCCACCGTCCGGGCTCGTCGGTCACCTCGGGCAGGATGCGACCCGCCGCCTCGACCAGGTGGAAGCTCAGGTCGGCGGGGGAGAGCTCCGGGTAGGAGCGCAGCAGCGAGGTGGCCAGCGACAGCAGCTCACCGAACCCCTCGACCCCCGAGAAGCCGCCACCCACGAACGTGACGGTCAGGAGCCGCCGGCGCTCGGGTCCAGGGGGCAGCACCGACGCGCGGTCGAACGACGTGAGGAGCGTGTCGCGGATGGCGACGGCCTCCTCGACGTGCTTCATCCCGATGGCGTGCTCCGCGATGCCCGGGATGGGGAACGTACGGGTGACCGCGCCGGCGGTGATGACGACGACGTCGTAGGAGATCTCGACGGGGTCGCCGTCGGCGGGGCGGACCTGCAGCGCGTGGCGCGCGTGCTCGACCCGGGTCACCTCGCCCGCGACCACCGTGGTGCGGCGCAGGTGCTTGCGCAGCGAGACCGCGGCGTGGCGGGCCTCGACCGACCCGGCCATCACCTCGGGCAGGAACGGCTGGTACGTCATGTACGGGCGGGGGTCGATCACGATGATCTCCGCCTCGTCCGGACGCAGCTTCTTCTCCAGGTTCCACGCGGCGTAGAAGCCCGCGTAGCCACCACCGACGATCACGATCCTGCGCATCTGTGTCACACCCTCTCGACCGTGCAGGACGCCCGGACGTGACACCGTCAGGCGGCGGGCGCGAACTGCCGCAGCTTGCTGGGGCTCACGACGATGTAGACGTGCTCGATCCCGCGGTCGGACACGTCCAGTGCGACGACCGCCTGCGGCTCGCCGGCGGCCGACGTGACCAGCAGGGCGGCGCCCCCGTTGGCCTCGACGATCCGCAGCGTGGAGGCCTGCCAGTACTTGCGCAGGACGTTGTCGAGGAACGTGACGGTGCGCGCGGCGCCCACGAGCTCGACGCGGGAGGCGTGCACCTCGCCGCCGCCGTCCGGCCGGACGACGACGTCGTCGACGAGCAGGCGCTCCAGCCCGTCGAGGTCCCCGACCCGGGCAGCCGCGACGAAGGACTCGAGCAGCCGGCGATGCCGGGCGGGGGAGGCGGGAGCCGAGCGCCCGGACTCCAGGTGCTCCCGCGCCCGGCGGGCGACCTGGCGAGCGTTGACCTCCGACATCTCGAGGACGTCGGCGATCTCCCGGTAGGAGTACCCGAACGCCTCCCGCAGCACGTAGGCGGCACGCTCCGTCGGCCCCAGCTTCTCGAGCAGGAGGAGCACCGCAAGCTCGAGCGCCTCGGCCCGCTCGGCCCCCAGCGCGGGGTCCGCGGTGGTGTCCACGGGCTCCGGGAGCCAGGGGCCGACGTACGTCTCGCGCCGGGCGTGCGCCGAGGTCGTCGCGTTGATGGCGAGCCGGGTCGTGGTGGTGGTGAGGAACGCCGCGGGGTTGCGCACGACGCGGCGGTCCGTGCCCTGCCACCGCAGCCACGCGTCCTGCACCACGTCCTCGGCCTCCGCGACGCTGCCCAGCATCCGGTAGGCGATGCCGAACAGCCGCGGGCGCACGTCCTCGAACGCGGCCAGGTCGGAGTCCGGGACGTTGGCGTTGCGCCCGGCGGCCGGCGCGCTCGGGTTGTCCGTGGTGTCGCTGGTCACCCGACCCAACATAGGGGTCGCCTCAGCGTCGAGGGGCCGCCCAGTCCTCGAGGCGGGTGCGGCCCAGGGCGGCCTCGCCGACCGGGACCAGCGTGTCCTCGTCGAGCGTCGCGCCGAAGTACGTGGCGGTCGGGTCGGTGACGACCTCGCGCGGGTCGTCGCGCGCCGCGAGGAAGCGGCGTCCGAGGTCGTCGAGCCGGAACCGCTCGGGCCCCGCGATGTCGGCGCGGCCGTGGGTGGGAGCGCCGAGCGCGACGTCCCGCAGCGCCTCCGCGACGTCGTCGGCGGCCATCGGCTGGATGAGCACGTGGGCCAGCCGCACCGTCGAGCCGTCGGTCGCGGAGTCGACGATGCCGCCGACGAACTCGAAGAACTGGGTCGCGTGCACCAGCGAGTACGGGATCGTGGAGGTCTCGATGAGCTGCTCCTGCGCGATCTTCGCGCGGAAGTAGCCGCTCTCGGGGAGGCGCTGGGTGCCGACGACCGACAGCGCCACGTGGTGGCGGACGCCCGCGACCGCCTCGGCGGCCAGCAGGTTGCGGGTCGAGGTCTCGAAGAACTCCAGGACGGCGGCCGCCTCGAACGACGGCGAGTTCGACACGTCGACGACGACGTCGGCGCCGACCAGCACGTCGGCCAGGCCGTCGCCCGTCAGCGTGTCGACGCCGGTGCCGGGCGACGCGGCGACGGCCTCGTGGCCCTGCGCGGCGAGCAGCGTGACCAGCTTCGAGCCGACGAGCCCTGTGCCGCCGATGACGACGATCCTCATGGGTGAACCTCCGGTGTCGGTGACCAGCGACGCGCTGGTCGTCTCTTCGACCGCACGGGACGGCGGGACGTGACACCGCGCTCCCGGAGTGCGAGCGACGGCGTGTCCCGGCCCGGTCGCGGGGCGCGCCGACGGATCCTGGGGCGATGAGCGCGCACACCCACGACGGCGTCCCGGCCTCGCCGCAGGTCCGTCGGCACGCGCGCCGGGTGTTCACGGCCATCCTGGTGCCCGCCCTGCTGGTCACCCTGGTCGGTGCGTGGGTGCTGTGGCCGACGGGCGAGCGGCCGGTCCTGGACACGGCGCCGCCGGGCATGACCTTCCCGACGGTGACCGTGGCCGAGGTGTTCCCGGAGGCCTCCGACCCGCTGCGGCAGGTCCGCGTGACCACGGCCGACGGGTCGAGCGCGTGGGTGCAGGTCCCGCCGGAGTACCTGCCCGAGGTCCACCCGGGAGACCGGATCATCGCCGCCGACCTCGGCGCGATGGGGACGCCGGAGACGGGACTGGTGTTCACCGACTTCGTGCGCGGTCCGCCGCTCGGGCTGCTCGCCGCGGTGTTCGCGGTGCTGGTCGTCGCCGTGGCCCGGTGGCGGGGCGTCGCCGCGCTCGTCGGGCTCGGCATCTCGATGGGCGTCATCGGGGTGTTCATGCTCCCGGCGCTGCTCGAGGGCAAGCCGGCCCTGCCGGTGGCCCTGGTGACGTCGTCGGCCATCATGTTCGTCGTCCTGTACCTGGCGCACGGCTTCACGCTGAAGACCTCGACGGCCCTCGTCGGCACCCTGCTCGGGCTCGTCGCGACGGGCTTCCTCGCGTCCTGGGCCAGCGGCGCGGCGCACCTGACCGGGCTGTCGGGGGAGTACGCGCTCGACCTGCTGTCGTACGCCCCGCAGGCGCGGATGAGCGCCATCCTCCTGTGCGGCATGGTCATCGCCGGCCTCGGTGTGCTGAACGACGTGACGATCACGCAGGCGTCCGCGGTGTGGGAGCTCCACGGCAGCTCGCCCGACGCCGGGTGGCGGGAGCTGTTCGGCCGCGGCATGCGGATCGGCCGCGACCACATCGCGTCGACCGTCTACACGATCGTGTTCGCCTACGTCGGCGCGACGCTGCCGCTCGTCCTGCTGGTGAGCATCTCCGACCGCGGCATGCTCGACGCCCTGACCAGCGGCGAGCTGGCCGAGGAGGTGGCCCGGACGCTGGTCGGCTCCATCGGGCTGGTGCTGGCC
The DNA here is from genome assembly GCF_007989805.1 of Cellulomonas xylanilytica. Taxonomy (GTDB): domain Bacteria; phylum Actinomycetota; class Actinomycetes; order Actinomycetales; family Cellulomonadaceae; genus Cellulomonas; species Cellulomonas xylanilytica. The sequence continues at coordinate 240,992 of NZ_BJUB01000004.1, read as the reverse complement.
ATCCCGCTGACGACGGCCATCGCCGCGTGGGTGGTCCGGTCCGGTCGGTCGGCACCGGCGACCGAGGGGGAGCCGGAGCTAGTGGACGTGACTGTGCCCTGAGCTCCGGCGCAGGTCCGCCGGTGCCTGCGCGTGGGCGACGACGGCCGCGATGGCGGTGGTGAACGGGATCGCCAGGATGAGCCCGATGGCACCCGCCAGGGTGCGCACGATCTCCTGGGCGAACTGCCCGCTGGTCAGGGTCTGACCCAGCGGGAGCCCGTAGATCTGCAGCAGCAGCAGGACGGGCAGCGAGGCACCGGCGTACGCGAAGGCGATGGTGTAGATCGTCGACGCGATGTGGTCCCGGCCGATCCGCATCCCACCCGTGAACAGGCCCTGCCACGTCGCACGCGGGTCGACGGCGCGCAGCTCCCACACGGCCGAGGCCTGGGTGATGGTGACATCGTTGAGGACCCCGAGCCCGGCGAGCACCACGCCGCACAGGAAGACCCCGCGCAGCGCGGCCGCCCCGTTGTCGCCGAGGAGCCCCGCCAGGCGGTAGTCCTCCTCGGTCGTGGCGCCGCTGAGGTGCGCCGCGTCGGCCCCGAGGGCGCCCAGCGCGCCGACCAGCAGGAGGCCGGTCAGGGTGCCGAGCAGCGCCGTGCTGGTGCGCAGCGAGAACCCGTGCGCGAGGTACAGCACCACGGCCATGATCACCGCCGACGCGCACAGCGCCAGCACCATGGCGTTCTCCCCGGCGATCAGCCCCGGCAGCACGTACTGCCACAGCACCACGAACGCCAGGAGCAGGCCGACGATCGCGCGCACGCCCCGCCACCCGGCGACCAGCGCCGTGACCACGACGAACGCCAGCGCGAGGGTGGCCAGCGGGACACCGCGGGCGAAGTCGGACCAGGCCCACGTCTCCGGGGCACCGTCGGCCGCCGGGTAGTGCTGCACGACGATCCGCGTCCCGTCCGGGACGTCGGAGGCGGTCAGCGTGGGGGTGGCCCACACCTCGATGTCGCGCCCCGACTCGGCGCCCGACGTGACGGTGGCGAGGACCTTCAGGCACGGGACCTGGTCGGGCTGCGAGCCGTCCGGCAGCCGGTCCTCGACGGTGGACTCGCACTGCTGCGCCCGGGTGCCGGTGACCGTCGCGGTGACGTGCTCGACGCCGACGTCGACGAGCCCCGCCCGCTGACCGGTCGCGCCGTCGTCCTGCGGCCAGGTCAGGAGCATCCCGACGACCGCCGCCAGCAGGAGCGGCGCCAGGACCAGGCCGAGGATCAGCGTGGCACGGGTCGCACCGGTGGCACCGTCCGGTCGGCGGCGGGTCGGCGGGAGGGGCGTCGGCTCGTCCGGTGCGGTCACGCGGACGATTGTGCGGTACCGCGGTGGGGTCCGCCGGTCACGACGCGGGGTGCAGCAGCACCTTCGTCCAGCCGTCCTCGCGGGCGTCGAAGTGCGCGTAGGCGTCGGCCGCGTCGTCGAGCCTGAGCTCGTGCGAGACCAGGAACGACGGGTGGGCCCGGCCCGCGACGATCAGGTCGCGCAGCTGGCGGTTGTAGCGCATGACCGGCGCCTGCCCCGTGCCCATGTGCTGGCCCTTGGAGAAGAACGTCCCGTAGTCGAACGCGACCCGCCCCTCCTTGGCGCCCTCGGTCGCTGCGCCCGGGTCCTGCGGCACGTACACGCCGACCACGCCGATGCCTCCCGTGCTGCGCACCACCTGCACCAGGTTGTCCAGGACCAGCTCGGGGTGCTCGTCGCCGGACGGGTCGTGCGCCTGGTAGCCGACGGCCTCGACGCCGCAGTCGGTGCCCCGGCCCAGGGTGGCGTCCATGATCTGCTCGACCGGGTCGCCGGCGGAGAAGTCGACGGGCAGGGCGCCGATCTTGTCCGCGAGCGCCAGCCGGTCAGGCTCCTTGTCGACGACGAACACGCGGGAGGCGCCACGGATGAGGGCGCTGTGCGCCGCCATCAGACCGACGGGGCCGGCACCGAACACCGCGACGTCGTCACCCGGTGCCATGCCGGCGAGCTCGGTGCCGTGCCAGCCGGTGGGGAAGATGTCGCTGAGCATGGTGAAGTCGTTCTCGTGGTCCGTGCCCTCGGGGAGCTCGAGCAGGTTCACGTCCCCGAACGGGACCCGCAGCGCCTCGGCCTGCCCGCCGGGGTACGGACCCATGTTCGCGTAGCCGTACGCGGCACCGTCCACGCCCGGGGTGGGGTTGGTGCGCAGGCAGAACGAGGTCCACCCGTGCAGGCAGTTGCGGCACGTGCCGCACGCGATGTTGAACGGGACGCTGACCCGGTCCCCGACGCGCACCCGGGTCACCGCAGGACCGACCTCGGCGACGACCCCCATGTTCTCGTGGCCCAGCACCGTGCCGTGCTCGACGTTCGTCCGACCCTCGTACATGTGGAGGTCCGACCCGCAGATGTTCGTGGTCGTGATGCGGACGATCACGTCCGTCGGCTCCTGGATCCGCGGGTCGGGGACCTCCGTCACGGTGACGTCGCGGGGACCGTTGTAGACGACTGCGCGCATGGTGCGCCTCTCCGTCGACGCGCCGGGGGTGGCGCGTGCGTGACGGCGGGCTGCTCCACCGGGGTCCGTCCATCGTGCGTCCGGTCCGGCGCCCGCGCACGGCGGGCATGAGCGAGGCGCCGCACCCGGTGGGGCTGCGGCGCCTTGCTGTGCGGGTCCTAGCGGGGGTCGGCGTTCTCCTCGTCGAGCCCGTCGGCCTTGATCTTCTCGGCGTCGGTCAGCTCGGCCTCGGCCTCCGCCTTCACGTCGCGGACCACCGGAGCGTCGTCACCGGTGTCGTGGACGATCCTGTCGTCGCTGTGCATCTCGACCTCCTCGTCGGTCAGTCTTCGTGCGAGAGGCGAGCGTAGGACCGGTGGGACGTCGGCGCGCGTCGAGCGACGGGCGCCCAGGTCACGCGCCCAGGATCCGGCGCAGGGTGCGCGCGTTGTGCACCGCGTTGCCCCCGCCGTCGTTGTTGAAGTACGCGAGCACGTCGTGACCGGCGCTGGACCACTCGCGGATGCGGTCGGCCCACCAGTGCAGGTCGTCGTCGGAGTAGGAGCCGCCGTAGAGGTGGTCGTGGTCCGGGCCGTGCATCCGCACGTACACGGTCCGCGCGGTCGCGCGCAGCACGCACGGCAGGTGCGCGCCGCTCATGACGACGTTGGCGGCGCCGTGCCGGGCCAGCAGGTCGAACACGTCGTCGTGCTGCCACGACGGGTGCCGCAGCTCGACGGCCACCGTCACCCAGTCGGGCAGCGAGCCGAGGAACCAGTCCAGCCGGGCGTCGTCCCGCTCGTGGTCCGGCCGCAGCTGGACGAGCAGGGCCTCGCGCCTGTCACCGAGCTCGTGCCACGAGCGCGCGATCCGGTCCGGCCAGGGCTCGGGTGCGTACAGGCGCCTGGCGTGGGTGAGGCCGCGCGACGCCTTCACGGACATGCGGAAGCCCTCCGGGAGCCGTCGACGCCACCCGGCGAAGGTCGAGTCCCGGGGCCACCGGTAGAAGCTGGCGTTGAGCTCGACGGTGTCGAACTCCTGGACGTACCGGCCCAACCGCTCCCACGAGGGCAGTCCGGGCGGGTACAGGACGTGCTCCCAGTGGTCGTACGACCACCCCGAGGTGCCGATGCGGATGCTCGCCACGGAGGCAACCTCTCGTCTCAGCGCGCGAACCGGGCCGATCACCCCTAGATTCACTCGTCGCCGTACCCGGCGTTTTCATCACCGTGAGGAGCCTCATCATGACCCCCGCAGGCATCATCTCCGCGATCATCATCGGCGCCATCATCGGCGTCCTGGGCCGCCTGGTCGTCCGCGGCAAGCAGAACATCTCGATCCTCGTCACGATCCTCGTCGGCATCGTGGCGGCGCTCCTGGGTACCTGGCTGGCCGGCCTGGTCGGTGTCCAGACGACGGACGGCATCGACTGGATCGAGCTGCTGTTCCAGGTCGTGCTCGCCGCGATCGGCGTCGCGATCGTCGCCGGCTCGGGACGCCGTCGCTGATCCGTCGCGCAACCTGACAGGAGCGGCCCACCGTGCGGTGGGCCGCTCCTGTGCGTCCGGGGCTAGCCCTGGCTGCCGGGCAGCGGGTGACCCTCGGAGGCCTGGACCACCACGAAGCCCTGTCCGGTGAGCCCGAGCTGGTAGGCCTCGCCGGATCCCCGGCCGATCACGGCGCCGAGCTTGGCGGTCTTGCGAACCGTGGACTGCAACGACGTCGACCACAGCACCGCCGCCTGCATGTCGACGTAGGTGGGCACGTCGACCTGCAGGACCACAGGCGTCCCGTAGGCGGTCACCGCCAGGGCGCCGGTCCCGGTGAACGTCGTGTTGAACAGGCCGCCGCTGAGCATCGAGGCGCCCTCCACGCGGTTGATGTCCCAGGTCAGGGTGCTCTCGAACGCGAGGATGCTGGACCCGCTGACGGTGACGCTCTCGCCCTCGAGATGGATGATGAAGATCTCGTCGGCGTCCTGGGCCAGGAACACGTCGCCGCTGCCGGAGACCTTCATGAGCGACATGCCCTCGCCGGTGAACGCCTTCTTGAACATCTTGGCGACGCCGCCGCTGCCCTGGTAGTTGAAGTCGACGTCGCCCTGGTAGGCCACCATCGACCCCTGCTTGGCGTAGAAGAAGCCGCCGGTGCCGGCGAGGTCGACCTTGAGCATCCGCTCGTTCTGGAGCACGAAGCTGCCGGGCTCGGTGGACCGTTCCGCGTTCTGCATGAGTGAGCTGCGCATCGACGCATGCTAGTCGGAGCGCCCCGACGGGGACCGGCGCGCGGCTAGCGGGAGGACACCTGCCCCGTCAGGCCGCGGGAGTGCAGCACGTGCCGCTCCAGCGGCGCGAAGACCACGAGCTCGATGACGATGCCCACCAGGAAGATGAGCCCGATCGACGCGATGACCAGCGACATGTCGCTGGTCACCCGGCCGAGGTCGAGGATCTGGCCGAGCCCGGTGCCGAGGCCCGTCTGCACGATGAGCTCGGCGGCCATGAGCGAGCGCCACGCGAACGCCCAGCCCTGCTTGAGCCCGCCGAGGAACCCGGGCAGGGCCGCCGGCAGCAGCACGAACCGGATCCTGGTCCACCCCGTCGCGCCGAGCACCTGACCGACGCGCAGGTACAGCGGCGGGACCTGGTCGGTGCCCGCGAGCAGCCCGTTGACGATCGAGGGCACCGCGCCCAGCAGGATCACCGCGTACATGGTGGCGTCGGTGAGCTGGAACCAGATGATCGCGGCCGGGACCCACGCGACCGACGGGAGGGACTGCAGGCCGGTGATGATCGGGCCGAACGCGCGGCGCAGGAGCGGGGAGGCCGCGAGCGCGACGCCGATGGCCACGCCCACGACGACCGACATCGCGAACCCGACCGCGGCTCGTTGCACGCTGAGGGTGACCGCTCGCCACGCAGAGCCGTCCTGGATGGTGCCGAGCAGCGTCTGCCACGTGTCCGCAGGGCTGGGCAGCGCGTAGGGCGGCTTCAGCTCCAGCACGTAGGCGACCTGCCACACGACGAGGACGGCGCCGAGGGCGGCGAGGACGGGCCAGACCGCGCGCCACGCCGCCCGCCAGGCAGGGCTGCGCGGGGCGGCGACCGGGGTCTCGAGTGCGTCCAGGCCTGCCGCGAGGTCGTCGTCGGAGGTCCGACGAGCAGGCGGGACCGTCGTGTCAGTGGCCATGGCGGGCGATCTCCTGTCGCAGGTCCTCGGTGATCTCGGCGCTGAGCCGCGATACGTCGGGGTCTTCGATGCGCCGCGGCTGCGGGATGTCCACCGCCCACTCGCGGGCGACGCGTCCGGGGCGCGAGGACAGCAGGACGACGCGCTGGCCGAGCCGCACCGCCTCGCGGACGTTGTGCGTGACGAAGATGACGGCCCGCCCGGTCTCGGTCCAGATGCGGGTGAGCTCCTCGTGGAGCACGTCGCGGGTGATGGCGTCGAGCGCGGCGAACGGCTCGTCCATGAGCAGGAGGTCGCCCTCCTGGGCCAGCGCCCGTGCCAGCGCCACGCGCTGCCGCATGCCACCCGACAGCTCGTGGACCCGCTTGGGGCCGGCCCCGTCCAGCCGGACGAGGGCCAGGAGCCGCTGCGCCTCGTCCCGCCGCTCGGCACGTCCGACGCCCCGCAGCCGCAGGGCCAGCTCGACGTTCCCTGCGGCCGTGAGCCACGGGTAGAGCGCGGGCTCCTGGAACATGAGCGCGGGCCGGCCGCCGGGCACCTCGACGGTGCCGGCGACGGGCTCGTCCAGCCCGGCGACCAGGGACAGCAGGGTCGACTTGCCGCAGCCCGACGCCCCGAGCAGGCAGACGAACTCGCCCGGCTCCACCGTCAGGTCGATGCGGTCGAGGACCGGCGGCCGCGACGCCTCGCCGAAGTGGTGCGACACCCCGGTCAGACGCGCCGCGACGGCGGCCGGGGCGATGGAGCCCGGGCCGCCGGCCGCCGTCACGGTGGTGGTCACTTGCCCGACGCCCCGAGGCCGCCGTCCGAGACGGGCTCCTGGTCGTTCTCGGCGAGCACCTCGTTCAGCAGGGTCAGGTCGTAGATGCCCTGCAGGTCGGTCTCCTTGGACGTGCCCGCCGCCACCGCGTGGTCGGCGGACGTCTGCAGGCTGGACGCGATGGGGTCGAGCGTGATCCGCAGGTTGCCCCACGCGCGGTCCAGCACGTCCGTGGACAGCGGCTTGCCGCTGAGCTTCTCGATGACGGTGTTCGACAGGGTCTTGGCCTCGTCGGGGTTGGCCGCGATCCACTCGGAGGTCGCGTACTCCGCCTCGAGCAGCTTCTTGACGGTGCCCGGGTACTTCGACAGGTACTCGGTGGCGACGATCAGGTGCGTGGTGACGAAGTCGCCCTCGGGCCACAGCTCCTTCTCGTCGAGCAGCACGTGCGCGCCGGCGTCGACGACGAGGCGCGAGGCCCACGGCTCCGGGAGCCACGCTCCGTCGAGCTCCCCGGCCTTGAACAGGTCGAGCGTCTGCGAGTTCTCCTGCGGCGCGATGGTCACGTCGCTGGCCCCACCGGTGAGCGACGTCTCCAGGCCCTCCTCGGCGAGCCAGGCGCGCAGCGCGACGTCCTGCGTGTTGCCCAGCTGCGGGGTGGCGAGCGTCGTGCCGACGAGGTCCTCGGGGGAGTCGATGCCGTCGCGGACGACGAGCTGGGCACCGCCGGACGTGGCGCCCGAGACGATCCGGACGGCCTCGCCGTTCGACTGCGCGAACGCGTTGATCGCCGGGTTGGGGCCGATGAACGTCGCGTCGATCGCGCCGCCGAACAGTGCCTCGACCGCGGCCGGGCCGGCGTTGAAGATCGACGTGGTGAGCGTGGTGTCGCCCAGCGCCTCCTGGTACGTGCCGTCGTCGACGCCCACGAGGGCGACGGCGTGCGTCAGGTTGGCGAAGTAGCCGAGGCGCAGCTCAGGGGCCTCCGCGAGGTCGGCGGCTGCCGCGGACGCGTCGGCGGTGGAGCCGGCGGCGGGCTCCCCGGCGGCGGAGGACGAGCACGCGCCGAGGGACGCGAGGAGGCCGGCGGCGAGGAGTGCTGCGGTCAGGCGGGCGGGACGGGCGGTCATGTCAGGTCCTTCGGGGTCGCGGGTCGAGGGGGCGGGCGGTCGTCATCGACGACATCGCCGCGCGCGCTCGGTGCGCGGGTGCGGTGCGAGGTGGGGCCGGCTGGGCGCCATGGGGTGGGTCTCCGCGGGGACGGGGTGGAGGCACACGCGTCACGCCGAGTCGTCGGGGGATCGACGAGGGCCGGGCGTCGGACGCGCGGCCGGGGGACGGGCCGCGTTCAGACGTTCCGCGGACAGCAGGGGCGCGCGGAAGCCACGACGGCGTGACAGCACGTCGAGGCGGCGCGGCGGGTCTGCATGGGACGAGGATGGCCGTCAGCGGCGGTGGGCGACAGCACCGTCTCTTAATGTGGACAGTGCAGGTCGGGATACGAGACTAATCCCGCGTCAGTCGTCGTCCTTGGTCGTCGCCCCCCGCGACTGACGCAGCGCCCGGCCCTTCTCGACGTCCTCCTCCTGCTTCGCCTGCTTCTTCTCGCTGGCGCGCGTGTCCCGCGGCGGGAGCTGGATGGTCTTCTCCGCCTCGATGCCGCCCTGCAGCTGGCGCCCCCGCTCGATCTCGGCGTCCAGCTCCGCGCCGAACAGGAGGGCGAGGTTGGTGATCCAGAGCCAGAGGAGGAACACGATGACCCCGGCCAGCGACCCGTAGGTCTCGCTGTAGCTGCTGAAGTTCGCGACGTAGAAGCCGAAGCCCACCGACGCGAGCACCCAGACGACGAGCGCGACGACCGCTCCGAGGCTCATCCAGCGGAACTTCGGCTGCTGCACGTTCGGGGTCGCGTAGTACAGGATGGCGATCGCCATGACCACGAGGGCGATGATCACCGGCCACTTCGCGATGTTCCACACGGTCACCGTCACGTCGCTCAGGCCGATCGCCTCGCCGATGGACCGGGCGACCCCGCCCGAGAGCACCACGGCCGCGACGATCACCACGGCGATGAGCACCAGGATCACGGTGACGACCAGCAGGGCCGGGCGCAGCTTCCAGATGGGGCGGCCCTCGTCGATCTCGTACACGCGGTTCATGCCGCGGCTGAACGCGGCGACGTAGCCGGACGCGGACCACAGGGCCAGCACGACTCCGAAGACGAGCGCGAAGCCGGCCGACGGGGACTGGGTGAGCTGGTCGAGGATCGGCTTGAGCGTCTCGTCGACCGAGGAGACACCGACGTCGGACGCGATCTTCAGCACGTCGGCGACCATCTTCTCCGGGTTGCCGACGAGCCCCAGGACCGAGACCACGGCCAGCAGGGCGGGGGCGACCGCGAGCACGCCGTAGTAGGTCAGCGCGGCCGCCAGGTCCGTGCACTGGTCCTTGGTGAACTCGCGCAGCGTTTTGCGGAGCACGTACGACCAGGACCGCTTGGTGATGTCGTCGGGGGAGTCCGGCTTGCGCGGGTCCTCCGGCGCCGGGGCGGCGTCCTTCGCCGTGCTGCGGGTGCTGTGGGTGTCACGGGTGCTCATCGGCGGATCTCCGGCGGTCGTCGTCCACGCCTCGCGTCGAGCGCCGTCGCTGGGCGGCGGACGTGTCGGCGTCGACCAGCGCGGGCTGCCTCACCCTGGAACGCCGACCGTACGCCGCACTCGCGCACGGCGCCTCCGGACGGGACGCTCTACCGTCGGTACGGCGCAGAACCCCCGAGGAGGCCCCCGTGCGACTCGTCCTGCTGGCGGACACCCACGTCCCGCGGCGCGCCCGGGACCTGCCCGACGCGGTGTGGGACGCGGTCGACGCGGCGGACGTCGTCGTCCACGCGGGCGACTGGGTCTCGGAGGACCTCCTCGACGTGCTGGAGGGGCGGTCCCGTCGGCTCGTCGGGTGCTACGGCAACAACGACGGTCCCGGCGTGCGTGCGCGCCTCCCGCTGGTCGCCCGGGTGGAGCTGGACGGTCTGCGGCTGGGCGTCGTGCACGAGACGGGTCCCGCGACCGGCCGGGAGCGCCGGTGCGACGCCGAGCACCAGGACCTGGACGTGCTGGTGTTCGGGCACAGCCACATCCCGTGGGACACCGTCACGCCGCAGGGGATGCGGCTGCTGAACCCGGGTTCGCCGACGGACCGGCGCCGCCAGCCGTTCGCGACGTTCATGACGGCGACCGCCGCGCACGGCCGGCTCGACGACGTCGTCGTGCACCGCGTGACCCGGGGCTGACCCGGGGCTGAGCCGGCGCCGGAGCGGTTCCGGTTGCGGTTCGGGCGGCCCGTGCGACGGTGAGTCCGACGACTTGCTCCAGAACCGGGCGGGCGCACGGACGGAGGACGGATCTCGACCATGAAGCTGCCCGCCCCCCGGGGGCCACTCGGAGCGTCCCTGACCGACCTGCTGGTCCATCCGCCACGGGACACCGACGTGGTCGCGGACGAGGTGCTCACGCGCTGGCGCGCGGGCGCGGCGACGACCGACCCGCTGAAGGACGACGACCTCCAGCTGACGCTGTGGACGCTCTACGCCCTGCACTACCGGGGCTTCGAGGGCGTGGACGACGCGTGGGAGTGGCACCCCGGACTCCTGCGGCTGCGAGGCTCCCTGGAGGAGGCGTTCGAGGCGGGCCTGCGGGAGCAGGTGCCGGCGCCCGTCGAGACCGCCCCGGACCGGGAGACCGTCGCGTCCGCGCTGTTCGCCATGACGGCTCCCGGTCCCGGACCGTCCGTCGCCCGGTACGTCAGCAGGACGGCCGACGCCACCCAGGTGGAGGAGTTCCTGGTCCACCGGTCGCTCTACACGCTCATGGAGGCCGACCCGCACACGTGGGCGATCCCGCGCCTGTCGGGCGCCCCCAAGGCGGCCCTGGTCGAGGTGCAGTCCGACGAGTACGGCGGCGGCCGGCCGGAGCGCATGCACAGCGCCCTCTTCGCCCGCACGATGCGCGGAGCAGGCCTCGTCGACGAGTACGGGTACTACGTGGACCGGCTCCCGGCGGTCACGATGGCCGCGCTCAACGTGATGTCGCTGTTCGGGCTGCACCGCCGATGGCGCGGCGCGATCGCAGGTCACCTGGCGGCGTTCGAGATGACGTCCTCGTTGCCGAACCGGCTGTACGGCGACGGCTTCCGCCGGCTGGGGCACGACGCCGGGACCACCGACTACTTCGACGAGCACGTCGAGGCCGACGCCGTCCACGAGCAGATCGCCGGCCGGGACCTGGCCGGGCGGCTGGCGGAGCAGGAGCCCGAGCTGGTCGGTGACATCCTCTTCGGCGCGGCCGCCTGCCTGTACCTGGACGAGCTGGTGGGCCGGCACCTGCTGGACTCCTGGTCCGCCGGCACGACCTCGCTGCGTGCGCCATGACGGGCCACTCACCGCAGCAGGCCACGATCGAGGCGTGCCCGAACGGTCCGCTGCTCGTCCGCGGCGACGTCGAGCTGGTGGACGCCGACGGCACGCCCATCGAGAAGCACCGCCGTACGGTCGCCCTGTGCCGGTGCGGGTCGTCGGCCATCGCCCCGTTCTGCGACGGCAGCCACAAGGCGATCGGGTTCGTCACGCCCGCATGAGACAGCTGTCGGGAGTCGAGACGCGGCTGGTGCCGGGCGATGTCGTCCGCGTCCTCGCGCTCGTCAGCGTCATCGTCGGCACCTGGCGGTCCGGTCCCGTCGCGACGGCCCTGTTCCTGCTCGTGCTGGGCGGGACGATGGTGCCGCGCGCGATCGGCGCCCGGACGGCGCTCGACGTCACGTACTCCAGCACCATCCTGTTCGCCGCCTGGGCCGCGCAGCTCGACTGGTACGTGGCCGTGAGCTGGCTCGACCTCGTCGTGCACGCCGTCGCGACGGCCCTGATCGCGGTGCTCGGCGTGCGCGCGCTGCAGGTCTGGGGCGTGATCGGCGCCGGTCGGCCCGGCCGCGAGCTCGGCCTGCTCGTCGTGGGTCTCGGCGCGCTGTCCGCGGTGCTGTGGGAGCTGGGGGAGTGGGCCGGCAACGCGCTGTTCGACCGCCGCATCCAGGTGGGCTACCCGGACACGATGGGTGACCTCGCCGCGGGGCTGCTGGGCAGCGTGGTCGCCGCCGTCGTCGTGGCGCGGCGCCCATGAGCGGCGAGCCCTTGCCCTCGGTCTCGGTGGTCATCCCCGCCCGGGACGACGCGGTCGCGCTGGTCGAGTGCCTGGCCCGGCTCCAGCGGCAGACCGTGCCGCCGCTGGAGGTCGTGGTGGTGGACAACGCCTCGACGGACGACACCGCAGCCGTCGCCGCGGCCGCCGGTGCGCGGGTGGTCCGCGAGCCGCGGGTCGGCATCCCCGCGGCCGCGGCCACGGGCTACGACAGCGCGCGCGGTGACGTGATCGCGCGGCTCGACGCGGACTCGCGCCCCGACGAGCGGTGGGTGGAGCGCATCGCCGTCGCTATGCGCGCGGACCCGGGGCTCGACGCGGTGACGGGCTCGGGGCAGTTCTTCGACCTGCCCGTCGTCCTGCGCGCGCCCGTCTCCGGCGCCTACCTGGGCGCGTACTACGTCCTCGCGCACCTCGCCCTGGGCCACACCGCGCTCTGGGGCTCGTCGATGGCCATGCGCCGCGAGTCCTGGCTCGCGGTCTGCTCCGACGTGTGCCGCGACGACCCCGAGGTGCACGACGACCTCGACCTCGCGTTCGCGCTGGGTCCACGGCGACGGATCCGTTACGACCCGCGGCTCCGGGTGGGAGTCTCCGCCCGGTCGTTGCGGGGCCACGACCAGCGCGTGCGCCGGTTCGACCGCGCCTGGCGCACGCTGCGCCTCAACTGGCGGGTCGCGCCGCCGTGGGACCGGTGGAGGACGCGGCTCGGCCAGCAGACGCGGTGAGGGTCAGGCGGTAGAAGACGCTGTGCGGGTCGAGGACGTAGTCGGCGAACGGCGGGCACTCGACGAACCCGGCGCGCTCGTACAGGCGGCGCGCGGGGGCGAAGTAGTCCTGCGTCCCCGTCTCCAGCAGGACGGTCCGGATGCCCTGCTCCGCCGCGGCGGCGAGCACGTGCGCGAGCACCGCCGCGCCGACTCCCCGGCCGCGGGCCGCGGTGCCGGTCCGCATCGACTTCAGCTCGGCGTCGGCCGGGCCGAGCGCCTTGAGCGCGGCGCACCCGAGCAGCTCGCCGCCGGCGTCGCGGGCGGTCCAGAACGTGATGCCGGGCGCCGCGAGAGCCCTCGGGTCGAGGGCGTGCACGGATTCGGCGGGCGACGTCGCGTACATGTCCTCGAGGTGCTCGCCGAGCAGGGCGAGCACGTCGGGCAGGGTCGGGTCGTCGGCGCGGATGGTCGGGGGCACGGGCTCCATTGTTCATGACGGGACGGGACGACTTCGTCCACCATCTGGACTTTCCGTCAGGATCGTTGACTCGCGCTCGGTCTATGCCTACTTTCCCGACCTGTTAGGTCATGAATTCCAGCGACAAGCCCCGGCTCGCTGGGTGGCAACCCTCCTGCGTGTGGGGTGCCCCGGGTGACGACCTGGTCCCGCACGAGCAGCCGCTCGTGCCCGACAACGACGCAGCGCCCGCTCGGCGGGCACGAAGGGACGCACGATGAGCACGGACGGACAGCCCGCGGCGACCGCCGACGGACTCGCTCGCCTGTCCTCGTGCTGTCCCGGTGCGCTCAGCACCTGTTGTCGCTGACGACCCGCCCGGCCTGACCGGCACCTGACGAGCCCCGCCGACGCGGGCCGCGCTCGTCCTCGCACGTACCCCCGCACCGACCGTCGCGCCTCCGTGCCCCGGCCCGGTGCGCCCCCGCGACTCATGAACGGACACCCCATGGCACGCCCCACGTCTCCCCGGCCCCTGCACCTCGGCGTCGACCTCAGCGACGCCGGCGCCCACCCCGCCGCCTGGCGCACCCACGGCTCACAGGCCCAGCGCCTCTTCGACGCCGAGCGGCTCCAGCAGCTCGTCGACACCGCCCAGCGCGGGACGCTCGACCTCGTCGTGATCGACGACTCGTTCTCGCTGCAGCCCACCCGCACCACCACCCTGCGGGGGCGGCTCGATGCCGCCCTCGTCGCAGCACGCCTCGCACCGCGGTCGCGCGGCATCGGCCTGGTGCCCACCGTCGCGACGACGCACACGGAGCCGTTCCACGTCTCGAAGGCCATCGCGACCATCGACCACGTCAGCGGCGGTCGTGCGGGGTGGCAGCTCGGCTGGTCCGCGGACGACGACGACGCGCGGGACACCGCGCACTTCGGTCGCCGGCCCGCTGTCTCCGAGGCCGCGGCGGTCGCCGAGGCCGAGGAGGCGGTCCGGGCGGTCGCGGCGCTGTGGGACAGCTGGGAGGACGACGCGGAGATCCGCGACGAGGCCACGCACCGGTTCGTCGACCGCTCGAAGCTGCACTACGTCGAGCACGACGGCGTCCACTTCGCGGTCAAGGGCCCGTCGATCACCCCGCGCCCCCCGCAGGGCCGGCCGCCGGTCGTCGTGCGCGTCCGCTCGGACGAGTCCTTCGGCCTCGCCGCCCGGCACGCCGACGTGGTCCGGATCAGCGCCACCACGCGCGACGAGGCGCTCGACCTGCGGCTCCGGCTGCGTGCGGCAGCCGTGGCGGCCGGTCGCGAGCCCGGGGACCTGCGGGTCCTCGCCGACGCGTTCGCGGTCACGGGGCCGGACGAGGCGAGTGCCCGTGCCCGGCTGGACCTGCTCACCGAGCTCGACGGGGTCCGCTGGGACACCGACTCGCTCACGCACGTCGGCACCGCCCGGAAGCTGACCGACACGTTCCTGGACTGGTGGGAGATCGGCGCCGTGGACGGGTTCGTCGTGCGGCCCTCCTCGCTGCACACCGACCTCGACGCGTTGGTGGACGGGGTGGTCCCGATGCTGCGCACGGCCCGGGCGTTCCGCGAGCACTACGCCGGACCGACGCTGCGCGACCAGCTGGGCCTCGCCCGCCCGGCGAACCGCTTCGCGGCGATCGCCTGAGCCGCGCGATGAGCACCCCCGCCCCCCGCAAGCAGATCCACCTCGGTGCCCACTTCCCGGGCGTCAACAACACCACCGTCTGGAGCGACCCCCGCTCCGGCAGCCAGATCGACTTCGCGTCGTTCGAGCATCTCGCGCGACGGGCCGAGGCCGCCCGCTTCGACTTCTTCTTCCTCGCCGAGGGGCTCCGCCTGCGTGAGCACAAGGGGCAGCTCCACGACCTCGACGTCGTGGGCAGGCCGGACACGCTGCCCGTGCTCGCTGCGCTGGCCGCCGTCACGGACCGGCTCGGGCTCGCCGGGACGATCAACACGACGTTCAACGAGCCGTGGGAGCTGGCCCGGCAGTTCGCGACCCTCGACATCCTGTCCGGCGGGCGTGCCGCGTGGAACCTGGTCACCAGCTCGGACGCCTTCACCGGCGCGAACTTCCGGCGCGGCGGGTTCCTGCCGTACGAGCAGCGCTACGAGCGGGCCGCCGAGCTGGTGCAGGTCGTCCGGGCGCTGTGGGACTCGTGGGACGACGACGCGGTCGTCGCGCACGCCCGCACCGGGCAGTTCGTGCGGCCCGGGTCGATCCGGGAGGTGCGCCACGACGGCGCCCACTTCCAGGTGCGCGGCGAGTTCACCACACCCCGCGGGCCGCAGGGCCACCCGGTGCTGTTCCAGGCCGGTGACTCGGCCGACGGTCGCGACTTCGCGACCGCCACGGCGGACGTCGTCTTCTCCGCGCACTCGACGTTCGAGGCGGGCCAGGCGTTCTTCGCCGACGTCAAGGGCCGCCTCGCCGCCCACCGACGGACACCCGACCAGCTGCTGATCCTGCCTGCCACGACCGTGGTGCTCGGTGCGACCGCGCAGGAGGCCGCCGAGCGGTCGCACCACATCCGCCTCCAGCAGGTGCCCGGGCCGACGGCGATCGCCTTCCTCGAGCAGGTCTGGGGCCGCGACCTCACGGACCACGACCCCGAGGGGCCGCTGCCGCGGATCGACCCGGACGTCGAGAACCTCGACATCACCCGCGGCCGGGTGCGGCACGTCAAGGATCCGCGCACGATCGCGGCGGCGTGGCGTGAGCAGGCCGACGCGAACGGCTGGTCGATCCGGCAGCTCGTCATCGAGGTGACGTCCCGTGGCGGGTTCGTCGGCACGCCCACGCAGGTCGCCGACGCCATCGACCGGCACGTGCAGGAGGACGCCTCCGACGGCTTCATCCTCGTGCCGCACCTGACCCCCACCGGTCTCGACGACGTGTTCGACCAGGTGGTGCCACTGCTCCAGGAGCGCGGCTCGTTCCGCACCGAGTACACGGGGCCGACGTTGCGCCACCACCTCGGCCTGGCTCGACCGGCTCCCCGCGCCACCCGTTCGCACGCCGACCGCGCGCTCGTCGGCTGACCGCGCCCACCCTGAACGAAGGACCCTGTCATGCTCCGCTCGACCCGCGCCCGATCCGTGCTCCTGACCACCCTCGTCGTCCCCGCGCTCCTGCTCACCGCGTGCAGCTCCAGCGGTGCCCCGGCATCGGCGCCGACCTCCTCGTCGAGCGCGACGGCGACGCCCGGCGGCACGCTGCGCTTCGCGCTCGGCGCCTCACCCAGCGGGGTCGACCCGCAGCAGGTCGGCTCCAACGTCAGCATCTACATCGCGCGCCAGCTGGCGGACTCCCTGACCGACCAAGATCCCGAGACGGGCGAGATCGTGCCGTGGCTCGCGCAGAGCTGGGAGGTCAGCGACGACCTGACGCGCTTCACGTTCCACCTGCGCGACGACGTGACGTTCTCCGACGGCACGCCCCTGACCGCCACCACGGTCAAGGCGAACCTCGACGCCCTCGTCGGCCCGCTCGCCGCGTCCGCGCCGCTGGCCGGCTCCTACCTCGCGGGCTACCAGGAGACGACGGTCGACGACGAGCACACCGTGACCGTGGTGTTCACCACGCCGAATGCGCAGTTCCTGCAGGCGACCTCCACGGTGTCGTTGGCGATCCTGTCCGACGCGACCGCGGCGGTCGACCCGGCGGCACGGCTGCAGGGTGAGGTCGTCGGCTCCGGCCCCTTCGAGCTGGAGAGCTACACGCAGGACCAGGGCGCGACGATCGTGCGCCGCGGCGGGTACGCGTGGCCGTCCGAGGTCTCCGAGAACCCCGGCGAGGCGTACCTGGACCAGATCGACTTCTCGATCGTGCCGGAGTCGGGCGTGCGGTCCGGAGGCCTGGCGTCCGACCAGTTCGACGCCGTCGGTGACGTGCTGCCGCAGGACGTCCCGCAGGTCGAGGGGTCGGGGGGTGCGGTGCTGACCCGGACCAACCCCGGCGTCGCCTTCGTGCTCCAGCCGAACGTGAGCGCCGGGCCGCTGGCCGACCCGGAGGTGCGGGCCGCCGTGCAGGTGGCGATCAACCGCCAGGAGCTGGTGGACACCGTCCTCAGCGAGGCGTTCTTGCCCGCCACGAGCGTGCTCGCCAGCACGACGCCCGGGTACGTGGACCTGTCCGACGAGCTCGCGTTCGACCAGGACGGCGCCGCCGACGCGCTGGACGACGCGGGCTGGACCCCCGGCGCCGACGGGATCCGCGAGAAGGACGGCGAGAAGCTGTCGTTCGACGTCGTCTACGCGCCGCTGTTCACGGGCAGCCAGGCGGTGCTCGAGCTCACGCAGCAGCAGCTCAAGGCCGTCGGTGTCGACCTCCAGGTGCGGCAGCAGACGCCCGCCGAGCAGCAGGCGGCGCTGGCGGCCGGCGACTACGACACGTACTACTACAACGTCACGCGCGCCGACGGAGACATCCTGCGCACGCAGTTCTCCTCGAAGTTCCGCAACATCAACAAGCGACCCGCCGACACCGTCCTCGACCCGCTCCTGGACGCCCAGCTGGCCCAGGCGGACCCGGCGAGACGTGCCGAGGACCTGGGCACCGCGCAGCGCGCGATCCTCGAGGACGGCTACGCGATCCCGCTGTTCGAGCTCGCGCAGTCGATCGGCGTCGGCCCGGACGTGCACGGGCTCGCGTTCGACGCGTCCTCCCGGCTGCTGTTCCACGACACCTGGATCGGTGCGGACCGGTGACGGGCTACGTGCTGCGCAGGCTGGGCGCCGCGGCGCTGGTGCTCTGGGCGGCGTTCACGGTCTCGTTCGCGGTGCTGTACCTGCTGCCCAGCGACCCGGTGAGCATCATGCTCGACGCCGCGAACCCGGGCGGCACCGTCGACCCGGCGCAGGTGGCCGAGCTCAGCGCACGGTACGGGTTCGACCGACCGCCGCTCGAGCAGTACCTGGTGCTGCTCGGGCAGGCGCTGACCGGTGACCTGGGCGTGTCGGTGAGCTCCGGTGCGCCGGTGTCGCAGCTGCTCGCCGACGCGTTCCCGCAGACCCTGGCGCTGACCAGCGTCGCCCTGGGGGTCGCGCTGCTGCTCGGCGGCACGATCGCCACGCTCGCCTCCTGGTCGCGGTCCACCCGGCTGCGCGGTGCCCTGCTGGCACTGCCCCCGCTGGGCGTCTCGATGCCGACCTTCTGGATCGGGCTGCTGCTCCTGCAGCTGTTCTCCTTCCGGCTCCCGATCTTCCCGGCGGTCGGCAACCAGGGCGTCGCCAGCCTGGTGCTGCCCGCGGTCACGCTCGCCATCCCGCTGTCCGCGGTCGTCGCGCAGGTGCTCGCCCGGTCCATGCGGACCGCCTGGGACGCGCCGTACGTGGAGACCGCGCTGGCCAAGGGGGCGAGCCGCGGGCGGGTGCAGTGGCGGCACGTCACGCGCAACGCCGCGCTGCCGGCGCTGACCCTGCTGGGCATCGCGGTCGGCAACCTGCTGGCCGGTGCCGTGGTGGTGGAGACCGTGTTCTCCCGGGCCGGGTTCGGCGGCCTGGTGGAGAAGGCGGTCCGCGCGCAGGACATCCCCGTCGTGCAGGGCGTCGTGGTGGTCGGCGCGCTGGTGTTCGTCGTCGTCAACCTCGTCGTCGACCTCGCCTACCCGGCGCTCGACCCGAGGATCGCCCGCACCCCGGCGACGGCCTGAGACACGGAGGGAACCGTCATGACACTCGTCTCGCAGGCACCGGCCGCGGTCACGGCACCCAGCGTCGCCCCCGTCCCGACCCCTCCCGTCCGCCCGGCGCGTCGGGCGCGGCACCCGTTCCTGCGGCCGGGCGCGCTGGCCTCGTTCGCGGTCGTGCTCGTCGTGCTCGGCTGGGCGCTCGCCCCCGGGCTGTTCACCGCCGCGGACCCGCTCGTGGGCGTGCCGGCCGACAAGCTGAGCCCGCCGAGCGCGGCGCACTGGTTCGGCACCGACAACCTGGGCCGCGACCTGTACGCACGCACGGTGCACGGCACGGGCCTCTCGCTGCAGGCGGCGCTGCTCGCGCTCGGCCTCGGCCTGGTCGTGGGCGCCGTGGCGGGGCTGGTCGCGGGATACCTCGGCGGCGTGGTCGACGCCGTCCTCATGCGGACCACCGACGTGCTGCTCGCCATCCCCGGCCTGCTGCTCTCCCTGGCGGTCGTCACCGCCCTCGGGTTCGGCACCCTCAAGGTCGCGATCGCGGTCGGTGTCGCCGAGGTGGCGACCTTCGCCCGCGTCATGCGCGCCGAGGTGCTGCGGGTGCGCACCACCACGTACGTGGAGGCTGCCGTGCTGGCCGGGGCGCGGCGCCCCGCCGTGCTCGCGCGGCACGTCCTGCCCAACGCGGCCGCCCCGATCCTCGTGCTCGCCACCGTGCAGCTCGGCGTGGTCATGCTCGCCGTGTCCTCGCTCAGCTTCCTGGGCTTCGGGGCCGTGCCGCCCACGCCCGAGTGGGGCTCGCTCGTCGCCGAGGGGCGCAACTACCTGTCCGTCGCCTGGTGGTTCACCACCTTGCCGGGCCTCGTGATCGCTGCGCTCGTCCTGGCCGCCAACCGGCTCGGTCACCTCCTCGAAGGCAGGGAGCACCGATGAGCGCCCCGGCAGCCCCCGTCCTGCAGGTGCGTGACCTGGTGGTCGGGTACGAGGCAGGTCGCAGCAGCCGCGAGCAGGTCCAGGCGGTGCGCGGCGTCAGCTTCGACGTGCACGCCGGTGAGGTCGTCGCGCTGGTCGGCGAGTCCGGGTCGGGCAAGTCCACGACCGCGCACGCCGTCGTGGGGCTGCTGCCCGCCGGTGGCCGGGTGGTCGGCGGGAGCGTCCGCCTGCACGGCGGCGAGCTGGTCGGTCTCGGGGCGAAGGCGTGGCAGCAGGTGCGCGGAGCGCGGATCGGCCTGGTCCCGCAGGACCCGGGCATCGCGCTCAACCCCGTGGTGCGGATCGGCGACCAGGTGGCCGAGGTGCTGCGCATCCACGGCCGGGTGCGGCGGGCGGTCGCAGCACGGCAGGCGGTCGAGATCCTGCGGGCCGTCGGGCTGAGCGACCCCGAGTCGCGCGCTCGCCAGTACCCGCACGAGCTCTCCGGCGGCATGCGGCAGCGCGTCCTGATCGGGATCGCGCTCGCGCTCGAACCGGCCCTGGTGATCGCCGACGAACCCACCAGCGCCCTCGACGTCACGGTGCAACGACGGGTTCTCGACCTCCTCGACGACCTCACGACGCGGACCGGCTCGGCCGTCCTGTTCATCACGCACGACCTGGCGGTCGCGGCCGACCGCGCCGACCGGGTGGTCGTCATGAAGGACGGCGAGATCGTGGAGCAGGGGCTGACCGCGCAGGTGCTCGGTGCGCCGAGCCACCCGTACACGCGGTCCCTGCTGGCGGCCGCGCCGCAGCTCGCGGTCCGCGAGCGGGTCGGCCCGGCCGCGCCGCCGGCGGGGGAGACGCCGTTGCTCGACGTCCTGTCCGTCAGCAAGACGTTCCGGCTGCCGGGTCACGCCGGCCGCACCGTGCAGGCCGTCGACGACGTGAGCCTGTCGGTCCCGCGCGGCGGCGCGTTCGGTCTGGTCGGCGAGTCCGGCTCGGGCAAGTCGACCGTCGCCCGGCTGGTGCTCCAGCTGACCGCCCCGGACTCCGGGACCGTGCTCCTCGACGGCGTCCCCGTCTCCGACGCCGCCGGCCGGGCCGTGCTGCGCCGCCGGTCCCAGCTGGTGCACCAGAACCCGTTCGCGTCGCTGGACCCGAGTTTCACGGTCGCAAGGATCATCGACGAGCCGCTGCGGTCCCACCGCGCGGGCTCGCGTGCGCAACGGCGCGACCGGGTGGTGGAGCTGCTCGAGCAGGTGGCCCTCGGTGCGGCCTACGCGTCGCGCCGGCCCGGAGAGCTGTCGGGCGGGCAGCGGCAGCGGGTGGCGATCGCCCGTGCACTTGCGCTCGAGCCCGACCTGCTGGTGCTGGACGAGCCGACCAGCGCGCTCGACGTCTCGGTCCAGGCGCAGATCCTCGCGCTGCTCGACCGGCTGCGGCGCGACCGGGCCCTGACCTACCTGTTCATCTCCCACGACCTCGCGGTCGTGCGGCAGGTGGCCGACCGGGTCGGGGTCCTGCACGACGGCCGGCTGGTCGAGGTGGGACCGACGGACGACGTCTTCGACCACCCGCAGGACCCGTACACCGCCGAGCTCGTCGGCGCGGTCCCCGGCCGGCAGGCCGACCCCGTCAGGACCAGCACCCCAACGCTCGAGAGGAGCACCCGATGACCACGCTCACCATCGACCCGACCGCCGACCTGCTGGCCTGGCGCAGCGACCGCGAGTCCGCCCTGCGCCAGCCGCACGGCTGGCTCAGCCTGGTCGGCCTGCACGCGCTGACTGCCGCGCCACGAGCCGTACCGGGGGTGCCCGGCCTCTGGTCGTCCGACGGCGTCGACGCACACGTGCAGACCGACGCTGCTGACGGCGTCACGGACCCGCAGTCCCGCGAGCCGCTCGTCGGCACGTGGCACCGGACGGCCGGCGAGGGCTCGTCGACGCTCGTGGCGGCGTTCGTGCCGGCGGGCCGCAGCGACGAGGACCGCGTGGTGGTCGAGCTGGCCCGGCGGACCGGCCGGCTGTACGTGCGGGTGCGTGACCCGCGCGGCACCGCGCGCACAGGGTTCACCGGCGTCCCGAGCTACCCGTACGACCCGTCCTGGGTTCTCGACGCGCCGGTGCGCTGGTACGACGAGCCCGTCGAGGTGACCGTCGGTGCGGCGCAGCGCGGGCTCGTGCACCACGTGCGGCTGGTGGGGGAGATCGACGTCGAGCGCGACGGCGTGCGGCACACCCTGCGGCTGAGCGGTGGCCAGGTTCCGGACTCGGTCGGTGTCCTGTTCAGCGACGAGGCCGACGACCTGGCGCCGTGGCGGATCCTGTCCGTCGAGGTCATCGACCGCGCCGCGGCCACCCTACGGATCGACCTCAACCGGACGGTGAACCTGCCGTACGCCTTCAGCGACTTCGGCACGTGCCCGGCTCCCGTCGAGGGCAACCACCTGCCGTTCGCCGTGGCCGCCGGCGAGCGGGACCCGCGCGGGCGCGCCTCGTGACCGTGCCGACCTCGACCCTGACGGTCCGCTGGACCGACCTGGCCGACCCGCTCGTGCGCCCGCTGCTCGACGAGCTGGCGTTCGAGTACGCCACCCGGTACGAGGGCATCCTCGCGGTCGACCAGATCCGTGCCGAGCTGGAGACCTACCCGGCCGCCGAGTTCGCGGAGCCGGACGGCGCACTCGTCCTGCTGCTCGAGGACGGTGCCCCGGTGGCGGGCGGGGCGTTCCGCCGTCGCGTCGAGCCGGAGCTCGGTGACGCCGCCCGTCGCCCGCGCGTCGAGGGGCGGGACGAGGCGGGGCTGCCGACCGTCCCGACCGCGGAGCTCAAGCGCATCTGGACCCATCACGCGCACCGCCGCCGTGGCCTGGCCGCGCGCGTCGTCGCCGAGCTGGAGCAGCGCGCCGCGGACCAGGGCTACCCGCGCCTGTACCTGACCACCGGGCCGCGGCAGCCGGAGGCCGTCGGCCTCTACCTGCGCGCCGGGTACACGCCCTTGTTCGACCCGGCCGCCGAGGCCACGGGTCCGCTCCCGTTCGAGAAGTGGCTGGGAGGGACCTCATGAGCATCGTCCAGGACGAGTCCCGCGTGGCGGCGCTGCCGCAGGCGCAGACCGACGCGTCGACGCTGGCCGGGCTGCGCGTGGTGCCCACCCGGCACCCGGGCCGGTGGCTCGCCACCGCGGTGGTCGCGGTGCTCCTCGCGATGGTCGTCAGCTCGCTGGTGACCAACGACCGGTGGCAGTGGTCCGTGGTGGCGCAGTACCTGACCTGGCCGTCGGTGCTGACAGGGCTGTGGGGCACCCTGCGCCTGACGTTCGCCGCCGCCGTCATCGGCTTCGGGCTGGGCACGGTCCTCGCCCTCATGCGCCTGTCGCGCTCGCCGCTGCTGCGCAGCGTCGCGTGGGGCTACACCTGGGTGTTCCGGTCCGTGCCGCTGATCCTGCAGCTGTTGCTCTGGTACAACCTCGCCTACCTCTAGCCGCAGCTCTCCGTCGGCATCCCGTTCGGCCCGGCATTCACCGAGGTGGACACCCTGTCGATCGTCGGCAAGTTCGGGGCCGCGGTGCTGGGCCTCGGGCTCTCGCAGGCCGCGTACTCGGCGGAGATCGTCCGTGCCGGCATCCTCGGGGTCGACCAGGGCCAGCACGAGGCCGCGGCCGCCCTGGGCATCCCGCGCTCGCGCCAGCAGCTGAGGATCGTGCTCCCGCAGGCGATGCGAACGATCGTGCCGACGTCGATCAACGAGATCATCGGGCTGGTCAAGGGCACGTCGGTGGTCTACGTGCTGGCCTACGGCGAGCTGTTCTACACGGTCGGCGTCATCTACGGACGCAACCTCAAGGTCGTCCCGCTGCTCATGGTCGCGGCGATCTGGTACCTGGTCATCACGACGGCGCTGACCGTGGGGCAGTACTACCTGGAGCGGCACTACGCGAAGGGTGCGTTGCGGACGCTGCCGCCGACGCCGGTGCAGCGGCTGCGGTGGTCCGTGCTCGCCGGCGTGAGCACGGTGACCGGTCGCCCGCTGCCCGCGTCGGTCCCGCCCGGCTACGCGACGCGCTCGACGCTCGGCGCCGGCCACCTGCTCCGGACGGGGGGCGACCGATGAGCGCGGGCCTGGTCGAGGTGCACGGCGTGCACAAGAGCTACGGCACGCTCGAGGTGCTGGCGGGCATCGACCTCGTCGTGCAGCCGGGCGAGGTGACGGTCGTCATCGGACCGTCCGGGTCCGGCAAGTCGACGCTGCTGCGCGTCATCAACCACCTGGAGCGCGTCGACCGCGGATTCGTGGCCGTCGGCGGCGAGGTCGTCGGCTACGAGCGGCGCGGCGACACCCTGCGCGAGCTGCGCGAGAAGGACGTGCTGCGGCAGCGCACCCAGATCGGCTTCGTGTTCCAGAGCTTCAACCTGTTCCCGCACCTCACCGTGCTGGAGAACGTCGTCGAGGCCCCGGTCCACGCGCAGGGCCGCCCGCGACGCGAGGTCGAGGCCGAGGCGCGCGTCCTGCTCGAGCGCGTCGGGCTGTCCGACAAGGCCGACGCCCGGCCCCGCCAGCTCTCCGGCGGCCAGCAGCAGCGCGTGGCGATCGCCCGGGCCCTGGCCACCCGCCCCGAGGTCCTGCTGTTCGACGAGCCGACGTCCGCGCTCGACCCCGAGCTGGTCGGCGAGGTTCTCGACGTCATCAGGGACCTCGCGCACAGCGGCACCACGCTCGTCGTCGTCACGCACGAGATGGGCTTCGCCCGCGAGCTGGCCGACACCGTCGTGTTCATGGACGGCGGCCGGATCGTCGAGCAGGGCACGCCCGCCCAGGTGCTCGACCACCCGCAGCACGCCCGCACCCGCGCGTTCCTCGACAAGGTCCTCTGACCGCCCCACCCCGAAGAGAGAAGCTGATGTCCACCACCACCCTCCGCCCGTCCCGCACCCGGCTGCTCGCCGCGCTCGTCCTGACGCCCCTGCTCGCGGGCCTCGCGGCGTGCTCCACGAGCGCCGAGGCCGAGCCCGGCGGCGGCGGTGACCTCCAGGAGGCCGCGAAGGCCGCCGGCCTCACGGTGAACACCACCGCGGACCAGGACCGCATCCGCACGACCGAGTCCGCCGAGGCCATCGCGCTCCTGCCTCCGGCGGTGAAGGACAAGGGCACCCTGACGGTCGCCGTGAGCGCCTACGTGGCGCCGCTGGCGTTCCTGGCCGACGACGAGAAGACGCCGATCGGCAACGAGACCGACATCGCCCAGCTGGTGGCCGACGCGCTCGGCCTGGAGCTCGTGCACGAGGTCAAGGCGTGGGCCGACTGGCCGCTCGCCGTGCAGTCCGGCTCCGTGGACGCGGTCATCTCGAACGTCACGGTCACCGAGGAGCGCAAGGAGCTCTACGACTTCTCCTCCTACCGCACCGACCAGCTGGGCTGGCTCGTCCGCGCGGACAACGAGGACCTCACCGAGATCTCGGAGCCGAAGGACATCGCCGGCCTCACGGTCGCCGTGGGCTCCGGCACCAACCAGGAGAAGATCCTGCTCGCCTGGGACGCGGAGAACCAGGAGGCGGGACTCGAGGCGGCGAAGGTCGAGTACTTCGAGAACGACGGCGACACGATCCTCGCGCTCCAGTCCGGCCGCATCGACGTCTCGTTCGGGCCGAACGCGACCGCCGCGTACAAGGCCGCGGTGTCCCCGGACGACTTCACGGTCGTCGGCACGCTGAACGGCGGCTGGCCCGCGACCGCGCAGATCGCCGTCGGGACGCTCAAGGGCAACGGGCTGGCTCCGGCGGTCACCGCCGCCCTCAACCACGCGTTCGAGGACGGCAGCTACACGCAGGTTCTCGAGCGCTGGGGGCTGCAGGACGAGGCCATCGAGCAGTCCGAGACGAACCCGCCCGGGCTGCCGAAGACGGACTGACCCCACAGACGGGGCGGCTGGGGGAGTCGCCTCACACGGCCGGCTGGGTGGACGGGGGTCGCCCAGCCGGCCGACCCACACGTACAGGAGGAGCAGATGAGCGAGCACGTGGACCACGTCGTCGTCGGCGGCGGGGTCATGGGTGCCGCGACCGCGTGGCAGCTGGCCCGGCGCGGGAGGCAGGTCGTCCTGCTCGAGCGGTTCGGCCGGGGGCACAGCTGGGGGGCGTCGCACGGCGCCTCCCGCATCTACCGGAACACCTACGCCCGGCCGGAGTACCTGGACCTGGTGCAGGAGGCCTTCGACCTGTGGCGGGTGCTGGAGGACGAGGCGCCCACGGTCGGGGAGCTGCTCCGGATCACCGGCGGGGTGAGCCACGGCTCGCTCGCGTCGCGCGAGGTGGCCGACGCCTTCGTCGAGCGCGGCATCCCGCACGAGTGGCTCTCTGCCGCCGACGCGCACGCGCGCTGGCCCGGTCTCGCGTTCGAGGGTGACGTCCTGCACGAGACCGACACCGCGGGACGGCTGCACGCCGACCGCGCCGTCGAGGCGTTCCTCCAGGCTGCGGCGGACGCCGGTGCGCGGGTGCTGCACGAGACGCCGGTGCGCCTCATCGAGCAGAACGTCTACGGCGTGCGGGTGGTCACCGACACCGGCACGTGGGACGCGAGGCGCGTCGTCGTCGCAGCCGGCGCCTGGACGGCCGGGCTGCTGACCCGGGAGCCGGACCTCGACGGCGCGGCACGCCGTCTGGTCGTGACCCAGGAGCAGCCCGCGCACTTCGCCCTGCGGCCTGACGCACCCGCCGCCGAGCTGTGGCCGTCGTTCACCCACGACCCTGCGGCACCGCACCGCTGGCCCAGCGGCGTCTACGGTCTGGCCACGCCGGGTGAGGGGATCAAGGTGGGGTTCCACGGGGTCGGTCCCCGCACCGACCCGGACCAGCGCACGTTCACCGCCGAGCCCGGACAGCTGCGTCAGCTGCGCGACTACGTGGCTCGCTGGGTCCCGGGCGCCGACCCCGATCACCTCGTCCCGGTGTCGTGCACGTACACCACCACGCCGGACCACGACTTCGTCCTCGACCGCCGCGGATCCGTGGTCGTCGCGGCCGGGTTCTCGGGGCACGGCTTCAAGTTCGCGCCCGCCGTCGGACGCGTGCTCGCGGACCTGGCGTCGGAACCCGCGGACGCTCCTGTGCGCGCGGCGCACCCGGCCTTCGCCGCGGCACGGCTCGCCGCCCTGCCGGCCTGATTCCCACCCCTCGGAGGACCCCCATGACCACGAACGTCCCGCTGTCCATCCTCGAGCTGGCGACCGTCGGTGCCGGCCAGACCGGCGCGACGGCCCTGCGCGCGTCGCTCGACCTCGCCGTGGCAGCCGACCGGCTCGGCTACCACCGCCTCTGGTTCGCGGAGCACCACCTGGCACCTGGCGTCGCCTCGGCGGCTCCTGCGGTGCTCGCGGCGCTCGCCGCCGAGCGCACCCGGCGCCTCCGGGTGGGGTCGGGCGCCGTGCTGCTGGGGACAACGAGCCCGCTGGTCGCCGCCGAGCAGTTCGGCACGATCGCGGCGCTGCACCCCGGCCGGGTCGACCTGGGGCTCGGTCGCGCGTTCACCCCGCCACGGCCCGGCGCCGCGGCTCCGCCGCGGACGGCCGCCCGTGACGTCGACGGGTTGCACGTGCCCGGTACGCCGCCGATCGACTTCACGGACCCCGCCCTGCGGGCACGCGTCGTCGCGCAGCAGGAGGTCATCGGCGCGGGTCGCACCGGACACGACTTCCGCGCGGAGCTCCAGCTGGTCCTCGACCTTCGCGCCGGCGCGCACGTGGACGGCGCCGGGCACGCGTACGTGAGCCCGCCCGTCGCCGGCGCGGACCTGGCCCTGTGGGTGCTCGCGTCCAGCGGGGGCGAGAGCGCACGCGTCGCCGGTGCCCTGGGCCTACCGCTCGCGGCGAACTACCACGTCAGCCCGTCGACGGTGCTGGGCACGGTCGAGGCGTACCGCGCCGCGTTCCGGCCCGGCGTGCTGGCCGAGCCGTACGTGGTGGTGTCCGCGGACGTGCTCGCGGCGGAGACGACCGAGCGCGCACGGCACCTGGCCGACCCGTTCGCAGAGTGGGTGCTCTCGATCCGCCGCGGCGCGCAGGGGGCGATCGCCTACCCGGAGCCCGGTACGACGACGCCGTGGGAGCAGCGCAGCGCCGCCGACCGGGACGTGCTGCGCGACCGGGTGGACACCCGGATCGTCGGGACGCCCGACGAGGTCGCCGCCGGTCTGTCCACCCTGCAGCGGGTGACGGGGGCCGACGAGCTCCTGGTGACCACCGAGACCCACGACGCCCGGGACCGCGTGCGCTCCTTCGAGCTGCTCGCCGACGCGTGGGGCCTGCCCGCCGACGCACCGCACGACGCCTACGACCTGGTGCCCTCGGGCGCCTGACACCCACCACGAGAAGGAGCCCCACCGTGCCCGTCGACTTCCTCGGCATCGCCACCACCAGCAACGCCTCCGAGACGCAGGCCGCCACCACGGCGCCGTTCGACCTGCGCTACCTGGAGCGGATCGTCCGCGCCCACGAGGACAACGGCTGGACCCGCGTGCTGTTCGCGTACGGCTCCAGCGGCCCGGAGCCGTCGGTGCTCGCCGCGCACGCGGCCGCACGCCTCGACTCGATCGAGCTGCTGCTCGCGCACCGCCCGAACGTCTCCTACCCGACGTTCGCCGCCAAGTCGTTCGCGACGCTCGACCAGCTCTCGGGCGGGCGCCTGTCGGTGCACTTCATCACCGGCGGCAACGACCACGAGCAGCAGCGCGAGGGTGACACGCTCACCAAGGACCAGCGGTACGCGCGCACCCAGGAGTACATCCAGATCGTCAAGCGTGCGTGGACCAGCGCGGAGCCCTTCGACCACGACGGCGAGTTCTACCAGTTCCGGGACTTCGTGCTCGACGCCAAGGCCGTCGACGGCCGCTCTCCCACCATCTCGTTCGGCGGGTCGTCGGACGCGGCGTTCCGGGTGGGTGCCGCGGAGGCGGACATCTACGCCGTGTGGGGCGAGCCGCTGGACCGCACGGCCGAGCAGATCGCGCGGATCCGGCGGGAGGCGGCTGCCGCCGGTCGGGGCACGCCGCCGCGCATCCACGCGGCGTTCCGCCCGATCATCGCCCCGACCCAGGAGCTGGCCTGGGAGAAGGCGCATCGGGTCCTGGGCGCGATCGAGGCCCGCAAGGCGGCTGCCGGCGGCGTGCTGAGCCGCCGTCACCCGATCGACAAGCCCGAGAACGCCGGCTCGCAGCGGCTGCTCGAGATCGCGGCCCAGGGCGACCGCTTCGACTCCGTGCTCTGGACGGCGACCGCGAAGGCCACCGGCGGCGCCGGCAACTCGAACGCGCTCGTCGGCACGCCCGACCAGGTCGCGGAGGCGCTGCTCGCGTACTACGACCTCGGCGTGAGCGTGATCTCGGCGCGCGGCTACGACCTGCTCGACGACGCGATCGACTTCGGCCGCTACGTCATCCCGCTGGTCCGCGACGAGGTCGCCGCCCGCGACGCCGCCCGCGCTGCGGCCTGAGGGCGGACGACGTGCGCTTCCAGCTCCTCGACATCGTCTTCAACCCGCCGCACCCCGTCACGGGCGAGGCGGTCCCCCCGGCCGACCGGCTGGCCCGCGTGGTCGAGACGGCCGTGCTCGCCGAGCAGCTCGGCATCGACGCGTTCGCGGTGGGGGAGCGGCACGCCGGCGAAGTCCTCTCGTCGTCGCCGACCGTGCTGCTCGGCGCGCTCGCCGCGAGCACCTCCCGCATCCTGCTCAGCACCGGCGTGACCGTGCTGTCTCTGCTCGACCCGATCCGGGTGGCCGAGGACTACGCCACGATCGACCAGCTCAGCCGCGGGCGGCTCGAGATCGTCATCGGCAAGGGCAACGAGGCGCTGCAATACCCGCTGCTCGGCCTCGACCTCGAGAAGCAGTACGAGTACCTCGAGGAGAACTACGAGCTGCTGAGCCTGCTGCTCAGCCGGGAGCAGGTGGAGTGGGTGGGCCGGCACCGGCCGGACCTGCACGGTGCGACGACGCTGCCGCGGCCGTTCGCCGGACCGTTCCGGATCTGGCACGGGTCCGCGACCTCGCAGTTCGCCGTCGACCTGGCGGCGAGGCACGGGGACCCCGTCGTCAGCGCCAACGCCCTGCAGCCGCGGGAGAACTACCAGGTGCTCATCGACCGGTACCGGGAGCAGTACGCGGCGCACGGGCACGACCCGGCGTACGCGTTCGTCGGGTCCGGCTCCGGCGGGCTGTTCCTCGCGGACACCACCGAGCAGGCCATCGCGCAGTACCGCCCGTTCTACGAGGGCGCCGTCGCGCGCCAGGACCTGCGCAGGCACGACCCCGCGGCCGTGGGCAAGGTGACCAGCTTCCGGACGATCGAGGAGGCCGTCGAGCGGGGCCCGGCGCTCGTGGGATCGCCCGAGCGCGTCGCGGAGAAGATCCTCGACTACCACGCCAGCTACGGCCACGACCTGCAGTCGGTCTCGATCAACCACGTCCTGGAGCCGGCCCACCAGGACGACGTGCTGCGGCGCTTCGCGGAGGAGGTCGTCCCGCTGGTGAAGGCCGAGGTGAAGACCGACCTGTGGGGGCCGGCCGACGCCCGGCGCCCGGCCGGGTTCACCGCGGCCGACTGAGACACGCACAAGCCCCCCGCTGCGGCGGGGGGCTTCTGCGTGGGCGCTCCCGGACCCCGGCCCCGCACGCGACGGCCGGGCCAGGAGCCTCAGATCGCCGTGTGCGTGCCGATCCGGTGGTAGCTGCGGTCGTGGTAGACCAGCGGCGTCGTGTCCTGCGACGTGCCGTGCTCGAGGGCACGCAGCGAGACGAGATAGCTGTCGCCGACAGGCGTCCGCTGCAGCACGCGCCCGCGGACCCAGGACACCGCGCGGTCGATGACGGGCTCGCCGGTGTCCAGGTCGGACCAGCCGCCGGCGGCGAACCGGTCGATGCCGCTCGTCGCGAACCGCGCCGACACGTCGTCCTGGTCGGAGGACAGGAAACTGACCGTCAGGGTGCGTGCGCGGGACAGGGCGTCCCACGAGGACGACGTCGACGCCAGCGAGAACGCGAGCAGCGGAGGGGCGGCGGACACGGAGATGACCGACGTCGCGGTGAACCCGACCCGGCGCTCGCCGTCGCGCAGCGCGATGACCGCGACGCCCGCGGGGTGCTGGCGGAACACCTCCTTGTACTGCTGCGGCGAGAGCTGCGGCTCGTCCTGGTCCCGGAGCAGGCGGTCCAGGGCGTGCAACGTCTCGGCGGTCATGCGAGGACCTCCACGAGCTCGGCGCGGCCGGCGGCGACCTGTGCCGTGAGCGCGGGGCCGCCGTCGGTCCACCAGCGCTCGACCACCGGCTCGAGGTCGGTGAGCTGGGACTCGACGAGGGTCAGCGACGGCGTGGGCACGACGGCGCCGAGCTCGACGAGCAGCGGGCGCAGGTGCACCTCGCCGACGAGCGCGTGGGCCGGGTTGCCCGAGACGACGAGAGGGACCGCGACCACCCCGCTGAGCCCGCCGGGGCCGTACAGGTCGAGGAACGCCTTGAGCAGCCCCGTGTAGGAGGCCTTGTAGACGGGGGTCGCGACGACGAGCACCGTGGCGCGGGCGACCGTGCCCAGCGCGGCGTCGGCGGTCGGGTGCGCCTCGGCGAGGATCTCGGCGGCGAACCGGGCGAGCTCGACGGTCTGGACGGGCTGCTCCGCACCGAGGCGCCGCGCAGTCTCCTGCGCGACGTGCACCGCGGCGGTCGTGGTACGCGACGAGGTTCGTGGGTTGCCGGACAGCACCACCACTCGCGCTCCGGGGTGCTGCGACGACGTCTGATGGCTCATGGCGGGGTCCTCGATCTCGGCTCTCGTGAACCCGCCGCACGGTCCGCGCGGGTTCGATGCACCGGGTATAACAACAATCCCGACTTGACCAGAGGGTTTAGTCGACTTTCTTGAATGCCGGACGGGCGGCGACGCGAAGACGGCCCCGACGCGAGTGCGTCGGGGCCGTCCAGGAGCACTCAGGCGGGGTGCGCCTGAGCTCTCAGGCGGCTGCGCGCCCCAGCCCGCGGAACGTCCAGCCCGCCTCCCGCCACCGCGCCGCGTCGAGCTTGCCGCGGGCGTCGATCAGGCTGGGCTGCTGGGTCAGCTGCGCGAGCCGGGCCGGCTCGGCGTCCACGAACTCGTCCCACTCGGTCAGGACCAGCACCACGTCGGCACCCTCGACCGCCTCGTCGACGCTCGTCGCGTAGCCGAGCGTCGGGAAGCTGGACCGAGCGGTGTCGCCGGCCTGCGGGTCGTAGACCGTGACCTGCGCGCCGCGCAGGTGCAGGGCGGCCGCCACGTTCAGCGCCGGGGAGTCCCGCACGTCGTCGGTGTGCGGCTTGAACGCGGCACCCAGGACGCCGACGCGGCGGTTCAGGACCGACCCGCCGCAGGCCTCGAGCGCGAGGTCGATCACCCGCGAGCGCTGGCCCATGTTGATCTCGTCGACCTGCTGGAGCAGCGCCGACGCCGGGTACGCGCCGAGCTCGTTGGACCGGTGCATGAGGGCGCGGATGTCCTTCGGCAGGCACCCGCCACCGAAGCCCAGCCCGGCGTCGAGGAACTGCCGACCGATCCGCA
Source organism: Cellulomonas xylanilytica (assembly GCF_007989805.1). GTDB lineage: Bacteria > Actinomycetota > Actinomycetes > Actinomycetales > Cellulomonadaceae > Cellulomonas > Cellulomonas xylanilytica. The sequence goes on along the minus strand of NZ_BJUB01000004.1, from coordinate 209,020 downwards.
CGTCGTGGCCCAGCGCGTCGGCCAGCACGGTGACGTCCGCGCCCGCGGCCTCGCAGACCCCGGAGATCGCGTTGATGAACGAGATCTTGGTGGCCAGGAACGCGTTCGCGCTGACCTTGACCAGCTCCGCGGTCGGCAGGTCGCAGACCACGACCGGGCTGCCCTCGGCGATCGGCCCCGCGTAGACGCGGCGCAGGAGCGCCTCGGAGTCGGCCGTCGTGCCGCCCAGGACGATGCGGTCGGGGTGCAGGGTGTCCTGCACGGCCTTGCCCTCGCGCAGGAACTCGGGGTTCCAGACGAGCTCGGCCCGGACCCCGGCCGGCGCCGTCGCCGCGACGAGCTCGCGGAGCCGCGCACCCGTCCCGACGGGCACCGTGGACTTGCCGACGATGAGCGCGTCGTGCGTGAGGTTCCGGGCGATGGACTCGGTCGCCGCCTCGACGAAGCGCAGGTCGGCGGCGTGGCTCGTCTTCGACTGCGGGGTGCCGACGCACACGAAGTGCACGTCGGCCCAGCCGACCGCCTCGGCGACGTCGGTGGTGAACCGCAGGCGGCCGGTGGCCAGCTGTTCGGTGAGCAACTCGGGCAGGCCGGGCTCGTAGAACGGCACCTTGCCGGCGGTCAGCATCTCGACCTTGTGCGGGTCGGTGTCGACCCCCACGACCTCCATGCCCAGCTGGGCCATGGCCACGGCGTGGGTCGCGCCCAGGTAGCCGGTGCCGAGCACGGCGATCCGGGGTGCCGGACCGTCGGGGTCGAACGTCGCGCGGGGGAACAGGTCGGTCAGGTCGTTCTTCCGGTCGGTCATCAGGACTCCTGCGAGATGGTGGTGATCGAGGTGGTGAAGCCGGCGGCCGGGTCGTGGAGGCCGTCCACGAAGGCCTGGAGCGAGTCCTCGCGGGACTCGATGCGCCAGTCGTTGGTGACGCGCTGGCCACCGCTGATGGTGGTGACCGCGTGGTTGAACCAGGCGATGCCGCGGATGTCCGCGTTCTCCGGCCGGGCCAGGGCGTCGAACAGGTCGGTGACCCAGGCGGGCTTGTTGTTGCCCGTCTCCGACGCCCCGATCTCGGCGAGGTAGATCGGCTTGCCCGTGAGGGCCCGCAGCTGGGCGAGCGACCGGCCGAACGTGTAGTCGAACGTCGGCGTCTGGTCGGCGCGGTACGGCGGCCGGAAGTACCCGGACAGTCCGACCCAGTCGACGTACTCGTCACCGGGGTAGAGGCTGGCCAGGTACGCACCGTCCTGCTGCCAGCCGGGCATCGTGTTGACGATGTTCGGCGACCAGACCCACAGCACGTACTGGTTGGCCCCCTCGGCCTCGAAGATGTCGTGCACGTGGCGCCACGAGGCCGCGTAGTCCCCGGGGCGGTTGCCGTTGTTCGACTCGCCCTTGAGGTTCTTCTCGGCCCACGGGTACCAGCTGCCGTTCATCTCATGGTTCAGCCGGATGGCCATCGGCAGGCCCAGCGCTGCCACGTCCCGCGCGTACTGGTGCAGGTACTCGTCGAAGGCGCCGTCGATGATCCGGGGCAGCGAGTAGTCGGGGTCCTGCGCCTGGTCGTTGGCGGCAAGCATGGGGCGCGACTCCCACGTCAGCAGGGGCAGGGTGCCCTTCTCCCAGGACCGCGTCACCGCGTCGGGCCGGAACGCGCCGTCCCAGCCCTGGAAGTAGCCCGTGACGGTGGGCTGCTGCCCGAGACGGGCGGTGACCGCGTCGGTCTCCGCCCAGCTGAACGGAGCCTGCGGCGTGTACAGCCCGAGCAGGCGCGCCTGGGGGTTGCGCAGGCTGGCGAGGGTCGGTGCCCACGGCTTCACGGCCGGCGCCGGCGCTGAGGGCTCGGAGCCGGCGGCAGCGGCCGCCGCCGCACTGGCGCGCGCGCGGGCGGCGTCTGCCTCGGCCTGCTCGGCGCGGGTGGCGGCGGACTCCGCCTTGCCGCGAGCGGCCGCGGCGGCCTTCTCGGCGGCCACCTTGGCCTGCGTGCGCGCCGCGGCCTCGGCGCGTTCCTCCTCCGCCTTCTGGGCGCCCTGCGCCGCGGCCGCCTCCTGCTCGGCGGCAGCCTTGGCCTTGCCGTTCTCGGCGGCGGCCTTGCGCTCGGCCGCAGCCTTGGCCTGCGAGCGCTCGAGGGAGTCGACCTCGTCCTCACGTGCCTCGAGGGAGTTGCGGAGCTTCTCGTTCTCGGCAGCCAGCCGGAGCTCGGCGGGGCTGACGCTCGACGACTCGGTGACGGCCACGGACGGGGACAGCCAGACGCCCGCGGTGACCGCGACCAGCGCGATGGCCACCCCGGCGGCGGCGAGCCGCTTGCGCGGCGAGGGACGGATGGCGCGGATCCACCAGTGCGACGTGTTCTCGGTCAGGTGCTCAGACATAGACGAGGGCCTCCAGGGCGAAGATGACCAGCGCGATGCCGTAGGGGATCGCAGCCAGGGGGTTCAGGCGGCGGCGCCGGGCGGGGGCCGCCGGGGTCGGCGCCGTGGCGCGGCGGGTCCGCGCGGGTGCCGGGCTCGCGGTCAGCAGGGTGCCGTCGGGGGCCGTGCGCTGGGTGGGCACGACTCCGGCGGGCGCGCGGTCGACGACGTCGGCCGGTCCGGTCGGGGCGTTCTCGAGCTCCGCGATCAGGTCGTCGGAGCCTCCCGAGTAGGCCCCGGCGCGGGTGCCCCAGCCGCTCGCGTGCGCCATGCGCAGGAACCCGAGCAGCCGGATCGGCATGAGGAAGAGCGTCGAGACGACGATGAAGATCGGTAGCCGCAGGAAGTCCGACGGCTTCTCGTGCAGGTGCCGGATCTGCCGGATGGCCATCGACAGGACGGACGACACGATCATCGTGGCGACGACCCACACCCAGCCGCTCAGGCCCGTGTAGGTCTCCAGGATGGCCTGGTAGAGGTTCACCCCGGTCCCGGACACGGCCCGGTAGATCCAGCCCGCGATCGTCCCGAACAGCAGGAACGGCAGGACGATGTCGGCGACGAAGAAGATCGCCAGGACGGGGGCGTGCCCGACCATCCAGGGAAGCATCCGCAGGGTGTTGTACTGGCTGCCGCGGGCCCAGCGGAGCTGCTGCTTGGCCAGCTTCTTCACCTGCAGCGGGGCGTCCGTGTAGACGAGGCTCGTGTACTGGTAGACCGACCGGTAGCCGGCCTTGAGCGTGAGGTTGGTCAGCGTGCGGTCGTCGGAGACCTCGAGGAAGACGCCCAGGAACTTCTGGTGCATGAAGTCGTCCATGACCTGGACCAGGATGTGCCGGCGGAACGCGATGGTGCGGCCGGGCAGGCAGCCCACCTGGCCGAGCGCGGACTGCGCGGGCATCGAGTAGAGCGCCCGGGTGTTCTCCAGCCAGTCGGCCCAGCGGGTGATCCAGGACCGCTCGGGCTCGAGGATGCGCTGCCGGGTGGTGACCCCGCCCACCGACGCGTCGGCGAACGGCTTGACCAGCTCGGGCAGCGTGCCGTCGGTCCAGACGGTGTCGGAGTCGACGAGGACGGTGATCTCGCCGCGCGACAGCTCGGTCCCGATCTTCACGGCGTTGCGCTTGCCGGGGACGGGGGTGTGCACCCAGCGGACCAGGGGAGCGAACTCCTCGCTGACCGCCTGCAGGGCCGGGTTGACCGCGCCGTTGATGACGACGATGACCTCGTCGGGGCGCTGGTCGACGATCCGCGTCAGCACGTCGCGGAAGAGGTCGAGCGGCTCGTCGACGACCGGAATAACCACGCTGGTGGTGCCGTGGTATTCGCCGGTGTAGGGCTTGTAGCGCCGTGACAACAGCACCTTGAGCAGCCACAACGCCCAGATGATGATGGAGAAGAATGCGAACAGGTAGAACTCGGACTGGCCCTCGAACATTTGCCGGAGCTGAAGAACAAAGACGAACATTGCGGCACCCCGCTACTGGCTCAACGGATCTGTCAACTGGCCGGCGACGGTGGCGATCCAGCGAGAACGTCAAGGTGAGCGCGGTGGTAGGCGCTTTCCTCGCGTCGGATGTCACACGCGTGCCCGGAGGCAGGTGGGTGACGTGGCGACTGCACCTCCCCAGGAGGCGCATGGAGCGGATGCCGCAGGCCGACCTCGTCAGGAGGCCCCGGGCTCGCTCGGTAGAAGAGAACGTACCAGGCGGTAACGGAGGAATCAGACGGACGCTCGTCCAAGTGTGACAGCGGTCACCGGCATTGTTGCTGTCTCGTCCAAGAATGTCCCAATTGCCCAGGGCAAATTTACCGGAACTTTACATGGAATTCTTGTCGCGTCCGGGGCTCGTCGAGGGTGGTGACGGTCAGCGACCGTGCACGACGGCCGCGCTGCCCCCGCCGCGCCGCACGGGCTCGGCGACCGCGAGCAGCGAGCCGTCGTCCTGGAACTCGATGCCGGTCACCGCGCCGATCTCCGGGGTGTCCGTGAAGGTGTGGCCCAGCGCCTGCAGAGCCGCCCGGTCGAAGGCCGGCTCCGCCTGGACGGCCACCGTGTTGCGCTGGCTGGCGCGCGCCGCGGCGACCGCGTCGGGCAGCTCCATCTCCAGCTCCAGACGGTTCACGAGCACCTGCAGGACCGTCGTGATGATGGTCGATCCTCCGGGTGACCCGAGGGCCAGGAACGGCCTGCCGTCCTCGAGGATGATCGTCGGGGCCATCGAGCTGCGGGGGCGCTTGCCCGGACCCGGCAGGTTCGGGTCGACCCCGCCCTGCGTGTCGGTGAAGTTGAAGTCCGTCAGCTCGTTGTTGAGCAGGAAGCCACGGCCCGGCACGACGATCCCGTTGCCACCGAGGGACTCGATGGTGAGGGTGTACGAGACGACGTTGCCCCAGCGGTCCGCGGTCGTCAGGTGCGTCGTGGACTGTCCGTCGGAGCCCTCGGTGCCGGTGCTCGCAATCGGGCACTCGGCGTCGTAGACGCCGTCCGGCACCCCCGGCGCCACCGGCTTGGGCAGGGCCGCCTCGGGGTCGATGAGGCAGGCGCGCTCCTTCGCGAACCCGTCGGACAGCAGCTGCTCGAGCGGCACGTCCACGAACGCGGGGTCGCCGACGTACCGGTTGCGGTCCGCGAACGCCAGCGCGCTCGCCTCCAGGTAGTGGTGGAGCGTCTGGGTCGGGTCGGCGTCCTCGGGGAGCGAGGCCTCCAGGATGTTCAGCGCCTCGCCGACCGTCGAGCCGCCGGACGACGGCGGCGCCATGCCGTACACGTCGAGCCCGCGGTAGGACACCGTCGTGGGGGCGCGCAGCGGCGCCTCGTAGGACGCCAGGTCACCGAGCTCCAGCAGGCCCGGGCGGACGACGAGCGGGCTGTGGCGGCGGACCGGCGGGTCCTGGACGGTCCGGACGATCTCCTCGGCCAGCCGGCCGGTGTAGAGGGCGTCGACGCCCCTGCGGGCGAGCAGGTCGTACGTCTTGGCGAGGTCGCGGTTACGGAACACCGACCCGACCTCCGGTGCAGCGCCGCGGCGCAGGAAGAGGTCGGACGAGGAGCGGAACGCCGCGAACCGCGCCGCGTTGGCGGTCGTCTGGTCCGCGAACGTCTGGTCGACGACGAACCCGCGGCGCGCCACCTCCGTGGCTCCGCGCAGCGCCCGGCGCAGGTCGAGGGAGCCCCACTGCTCGAGAGCCGTCGCCCAGGTCCGGGGTGTCCCGGGCACACCGACGGACAGGCCGGACGTCACCGCGTCGGCGAAGGGGATCGGCACGCCGTCCTCGACGAACGCGTCGCTGGTCATCGCCATCGGCGCGGTCTCGCGACCGTCGATGGTGTGCACCTGGCCGCTCGCCGCGTCGTAGTACACGAAGAAGCCGCCGCCCCCGATGCCCGACGAGAACGGCTCCGTGACCCCGAGCGTCGCCGCAGCCGCGACGGCGGCGTCGACCGCGTTCCCGCCCTGACGCAGCACGTCGATCCCGACCCGGGTCGCGTCGGCGTCGACCGTCGCGACGGCACCCCCGTACCCCGTGGCGACCGGCACCTTGTCGCCGTGGCCCGGGCGCGGCGGGTGGGCCGAGGCCGGCGCGACGCCCACCCCCACCGCGAGTGCGACGGCGGCGGCGAGCGCCACGAGCGAGCGGGGCAGCCTGGACGATCGCATGAGATCTCCTCGGGCGAGGGAGCGGGTGAGACCCGGTCTACCACTCGTCCGACCCGGGCGCCCCCGGTGCCAGGTCAGGTGGGCAGGCGCCGGCCCACCACGGCGCGCCGCAGCCCTCGGACGGTGCACCAGGGCTAGATCCGGCCGCGCACCGGGGTGCGGTCGGCGGGGTCCGCGTCGTCGGGCATCGCCATGTCCGCGCGGACGCCGAGCAACCGGATCTCGCGGTCCTCGATCTTGTCCACCAGGGCCATCACCGCGTCGACGATCGTCGCCGGGTCCCGGGTGGCGTCCGGGAGCTTGCGGCTCATGCTCGTCGTGACGAACGGCGCGTACCGCACCTTGATCGCGACCCGGACGACGGGCCGGCCGTCCGCCGCGGTGTCCTCGACCACCTCGTGCGCCATCGCCCGGACCGCGTCGCGCACCTGCTCCGGGGTGGTCAGGTTCTGCTGGAAGGTCGTCTCCCTGCTGTGACCGCGCGGCACCCACGGGGCGTCGTCCACCGTGGCCGGCCCGAGGCCCTGACCGAGCTCGTGGTACCAGACGCCCATCTTCGGGCCGAACTCGGCGACCAGGGCGTCGGCCGGTGCGTCGGCCAGCTCCTGCACGGTGGTGACCCCCAGCGCCGCCAGGCGGCGCGACACCTTCGTCCCGACGCCCCACAGGTCGATGGTCGGGCGATGGCCCATGACGTCGAACCAGTTCGCGGCCGTCAGCCGGAACATGCCCGCCGGCTTGCCGAACTCGGTGGCGATCTTCGCGCGCACCTTGTTGTCGCCGATGCCCACCGAGCAGTGCAGCGACGTCTCGCGCAGCACGGCCTCCTGGGCGCGCCTGGCCACGTCCTCGGGGTCGGCGGTCCGCACGCCCAGGAACGCCTCGTCCCAGCCGAGGACCTCCACGACGACGTCGAGCGAGCGCAACGTCGCCATCACGCGCTCGGACACCGCCTCGTACTCGGGGGCGTCCACCGGCAGGAACACCGCGTCGGGAAGCTTGCGGGCGGCGATCCGCAGCGGCATGCCGGAGCGGACGCCGAAGACGCGCGCCTCGTAGGACGCGGTGGAGACGACGCCGCGCTCGGTCGGGTCGCCGCGCCCGCCGACGACCACGGGCCTGCCGGCCAGCTCGGGGCGACGCAGGACCTCCACGGCCGCGACGAACTGGTCGAGGTCGACGTGCAGCACCCAGGAGCCGGGCTCGGTCATGGCCCGAGTCTGCCGGACCGAGCCCCGGACCTCAGGTCAGCCGCTCGACCAGCTCCGCCGTGTCCCGCCGGTGCCGGTCGGTGTCGACGTCGTACTCCAGGCACCAGAGCAGCTGGTAGACGGCGGCCCGCTGCGCCCAGCCGTCGCGCTCGGGGACGGCCTCGCGGTAGACGGACCAGAACACGGGGTCCGTCATGTCGTCCCAGAAACCCATCCGGGCCACGTCCGACTCGGCCGGACCCGCCCAGGCCTTGTCCCAGTCGAGCACAGCGACCAGCCGCCAGGAACCGTCCGTGCGGCGCCGGAACAGGAGGTTGGCGTGGTGCAGGTCGTCGTGCGTGAGCGTCGGCCGTCCCACCGGCCCGTCGAACAGGGACGCGTGCCGCGCCAGCACGTCCTGGGCGAGCACCCGCTGCCGCCCCGGCGGGATCCGTGCGGTGATGCGGTCGCCCAGGGCGTCGAGCAGGCTCGCGGTGGGCGGTCCGCCGAGGACCCCGTACGACGCCGGCCGCACGGACTGCAGCGCGAGCACCGCACGGGCGATGTCCGTGGACGCCGCTGCCCGGCCCACGGGGTCGAGTGCCGGGCGGACCGCACGCCACTGCACGCCGTCGACGTGCTCGTGGAGCAGGTACTGGACCGCCGGGAGCTCCGGGTCGGCACCGGCCGCCACCACGCCGGCGACGGGAACCCCGGCGTGGTCGGCGAGCCTCTGGGCGGCCGCGGACCGCGCGTAGTCCAGCCCGGGCCGGGCGGAGGCGGCGGCCACCTTCAGGACGAGGCGCGTGGCGCCGCCGCGGACCAGGAGCACCGCGTGCGCGGAGGTCGACCCGAGCACCTCGACCTGCGCCCGCCCGGCGTGGCGGGTCGCGATCTCGCGCCCGAGCCGGAGCCACCCGTCCGCCCCGGTCACGTCACCTCGGGGCGTCGACGCTGCTGGCCAGCGCCTTCTCCACCGCCGGCAGGAAGTCGCCGAGGTCGTCGGGGGTGCGCGACGTGACCAGCGTGAACGGTCCGGAGTCGTCGACCGAGACCGACTGGTCCACCCAGGTGGCTCCCGCGTTGCGCAGGTCGGTCTGCAGCGACGGGTAGGAGGTCACGGTCCGGCCCTCGACGACGCCGGCCTCGACCAGCGCCCAGGGGCCGTGGCAGATCGCCGCGACCGGCCGGCCCGACGAGGCGAAGGTGCGGACGGTGTCGACCGCGCCGCTCTGGAGGCGCAGCGCGTCCGCGTTGATGGTGCCGCCGGGGACCAGGAGCAGGTCGAAGTCCGAGCCCGCGTCCTCGTACGTCGTGTCCGGCTGCACGACCCGTCCCGGGTCCTTGTCGTCGACCAGCGTCTGGACGGGGTCCGTCGACACGGACGCGACGACGACGGTCGCCCCGCGCTCGCGCAGGTGCTCGACCGGAACGACGAGCTCGTCCTGCTCGACGCCGTAGCTGGTCACGATCACGAGGACGCGGTATCCGCTCAGGGTCGTCTCGCTCATGGGGGGTCCTTCCGGCTGTGTGTCGACCGCTGCTCGCGGTCAGCGCGGCTGCCTCACGCGGGTCTCCGACGCTACGCCGAGGGCCCTCGTGCCGCGCGTCAGGGCGCCCGTTCGCCGCACGCGAACACGTCCTCCGCACCACTGGCACTCGCACTCTGAGAGTGCTAATTCTTTGTCCTGTAGCCAGTCCGGCCAGGGGCCGGGCAGGACCCGAGGCCCGGATGGTCCGGCGCCTCGCAGTGAAGGAGGTGACGGTCATGGCTACCCGCTTCGACCCGTTCCAGGAGTTCGACCGCCTGTTCGCGCAGGTCGCGTCCGCCGAACGGGCATCGGCGACGATGCCGATGGACCTGTACCGCTCCGGCGACCACTACGTGCTGCACGTCGACCTCCCGGGAGCGGACCCCGGCACCATCGACGTGAACGTCGAGGACCGCACGCTCACCATCCGGGCGCAGCGCACCGCGCGCACCGAGCAGGACGTCCAGTGGCTGGCCAAGGAACGGCCCGTCGGGACCTACGCACGACAGCTGACGGTGGGCCGCGGGCTCGCCCTCGACGCCATCTCCGCCACCTACGCCGACGGTGTCCTCACGCTGAGCATCCCGGTCGCCGAGGAGGCCAAGCCGCGTCGCATCGAGGTCCAGCACGTCGCCGACGCCAACCAGATCACGTCCGAGGCGAACGCCGACGCCTGACGGGCTCGGACGCCGGTGGGGGCGCGACCGGTGCGAGAGCACCGTCGGGAGACCCGGGACGCCTTGTGCGGGCGAGCCGACCCCCGCACCCCCACCGCCGGTCCACGAGCACGTCGGCGTGCGCCCCTGGCGCTCGGGACCGACCATGGAGACCGGCGTCGGGCACCGTGCGCCGATGACCGACCGACCGCCGGAGGAACCATGTGGGCTCTGCTCTTTCGACGTGTACGCGTGATGATCCTCGTCATCGTGCTGCTGCCCGTGGTGGCGTCCGTCGCCCGCCGTCTCGCTGAGCGGGTCGAGCGCCGGCAGGAGGGCCAGACTCTCGGCTCGCGCGGCCTCCGGGTCGTCGAGTCGTCGGCGCGGAGGGCTCGCTCCATGCTGCGGTGAGGCAGACCGAGGCCCGACCGTGAACATGACTGCGGCGCCCCACCCGTGTGGAGGGGCGCCGCAGTCGTGCTGTCAGCGCTGGGCGCGGCCCCCGATCTGCAGGGTGCCGGTCAGCCGGTCGTCGGTCGACGACGAGCCGACGAACACCGGGATCTCACCCCGCGGCGTGCGCCAGCGGTCCCGGTCGACGTCCCAGTAGGAGACCGACTCGGGGCTGATCGGCACGGTGACCTGCCGGCGCTCGCCCGGCTGCAGCGTCACGGTCGCCCAGCCGGCCAGCACCTTCGGTGCGCTCTGCACCTGCCGGGTGGGCAGGTTGCCGACGTACACCTGGACCGTCTCGGTGCCGGCCAGGGCGCCGGTGTTCCGGACGGCGACCTTGACCTGGAGCGCACCGTTCGCGGCCGGTGCCGTCCGCAGGTTGCGGTAGTCGTACGTGGTGTACGACAGCCCGTGCCCGAACGGGTACTGGGGCGTGATGTCGAACTCCTCGTACCCGCGGTAGCCCACGTAGATGCCCTCGGTGAAGAGCTGGTCGAGCCCGGCGCCCGGGTACTGCTCGGGCGTGCTCACCGGGGTGCTGTCCTCGTCGACGGGCAGCGTGATCGGCAGCCTGCCGGACGGGTTGACGTCGCCGAACAGGATGCGGGCGAGCGCGTTGCCCTGCTCCTGCCCGCCGAACCACGAGTGGATGATCGCCGGCACGCCGGTCTCCCAGTCGGAGGTCTGCACGGCGCCGCCGGCGGCCAGCACGACGATCGTGCGCGGGTTGGCCGCCGCCACCTGCCGGACGAGCTCGGCCTGGCCGTTCGGCAGGTCGAGGTCGGGCTTGTCCCCGCCCTCGCTGGAGTAGTCGCGGACGACGACCACGGCGGCCTGCGACGAGCGCGCGAGGTCGGCAGCGGCGAGCGCCTGCGGTGCGACGACGCCCTCCGGGGTGGTCCAGCCGAGCTGGAACACGGCACCCGCGTCGGTGCCGCCCGGGCCGTTGTTGACGTACTCGACGGTCAGCTCGCGCGGGACGCCGGCGACGAGCTCGACGTCGGCGGTCGTCGTCGACACGTCACCGGTCGGCGTCGCGGCGAGGACCTCGACGTCGTCGAGCGTGACGGTCGCGCTGCCGGTCGTCGTGACGGCGAGGCTGTACGTCCCGTCGACCGGGGCGGTGAGCGTCCCGGTCCAGCGGATGGACCCGGCCATGTCCCGCGTCTGCAGGGGGAAGTGCGGCGACTGCGCGTTGAACCCCTCGAACAGGAAGAACCCCGCATTGATGGCCGCGTACGGGTCGGTGCGGTCTCCGAGCACCTCACCGGTGAAGCCGAGGTCGGAGAAGTACTCCGCCCGCAGGCCCCGTTCCGTCCCGCTGGACAGGAAGTCCGACGGGATCGGGTCCGGGCCGGGGATGAGGGCCGCCGACGTGACGGGGTCGGCTCCGGCGACGTGCCGGACGAGCACACCGGCGCCGGCGCGCGCCTGGATGCCCTCCAGCGGGCTCACCGTGTACGTGGGCCTGACCAGCGAGCTGCCGCCACCGGCGACGACGGTGTCGGCGTCCGCGCCGATCACGGCGATGGACCCGACGGTGCTCTGCAGGGGCAGCGCCGACGCGTCGTTCTTCAGCAGCACCGCCGACCGCTCGGCCACCTGCCGCGCGAACGCACCGTGCTCCGCCTCGGGCAGTGCCGAGACGACGGGCGGGTTGTCGAACAGCCCGAGCGCGAACATGGGCCGCAGGATCCGCAGGACCGCGTCGTCGATCCGGGAGACCGGCACCTGCCCGGCGCGGACGGCGTCGAGGAGCGGTCCGCAGAAGAAGCACGTGCCCGGGCCGGTCTGCGGGGTGGTGTTGCCCGGCATCTCCTGGTCCATGCCGCCGAGGATCGCCTGGACGGTGCTGTGCGTGGCGCCGTAGTCGCTCATCACCCAGCCCTCGAAGTCGAGCTGCGCCTTGAGGATCTGGTTGAGCAGCTCGTCGCTCTCGCACGCGTACACGCCGTTCACCTTGTTGAACGCGCACATCGCTGAGCCCGGCCGGCCCTGCTCGACGCCGATCGCGAACGGGCGCGTGTAGATCTCCTGCAACGCCCGCTCGTCGACCACGGCGTTCCCGCCGCTGAGCCGGTTCACCTCCTGCGTGTACACGTTGTAGTGCTTGATGTCCGCGACCACGGGGTGCGACTGGATGCCCCGGATCTCGGCCGCGGCGACCGTCCCGGACAGCAGCGGGTCCTCGCCGAGCGCCTCGAACGCGCGCCCGGCCTGCGCCACGCGGGCGATGTCGACCGCGGGGGAGAGCAGGACGTTGTGACCGGTCCGGAAGGCCTCGTCGCCGGCCACCTGCCCGTACTGCTCCGCGAGCGCGGTGTCCCACGTGGCGGCCAGCGCGATCGGGGCAGGGAGCTGGGTGGCTTCCTGGTCGTTGACGTCGGGGTTCGCGATGCGCACCCCGGCGGGCCCGTCCGCCATGGTCAGGGCGGGGATGCCGAGGCGCTCGATCGGGCCGTTGTAGAAGCCGTAGTAGTTGTTGAGCTCGCCGTGCAGCATGTCGACCTTCTCGTCGAGGGTCATCTGCCGCAGCAGCGCCCGCGCGCGCCGGGTGTCGGGGCTGGACTCGTCCCACCACCACTGCGACGGCAGCGACTGCACCTCGGCGTCCTGCAGTCGTTGGGTGACGGCCGCCTCGCCGTCGGGATCGTCCGGGGCAGCCGACGCGGCGCCGGCAGGGACGGCGAGCGCGAGAGCGCAGAGCGCGACGAGCGCGGACGCGTGCGCGGAACGGGACCGCGCGAGAGGACGACGAGAACGCATGGGACACCCCCTAGCAGTGCAGAGGTGCCTGTGGGCGTCGTTGCCGTTCGGCGGTCCCCTGCCGAACGGCCCAGTCTTCACCCGCTCGGCAGGGCCGCAAGCCCGGCGGATCACAGGGCGGACACCGGTCCCACGCTGTGTCACGGCCGCCGGTCGGCGACCCTCTCAGGACGGTGGGGGGACCACCGTGAGATCCGGGCCGGGGTGCACGAGCGTCTCGTGCCCGTCGTCGAACCGCACGACGTAGGGACCGTCCGGTCCCCGCGCCTCGATCACCGTCCCGCCGCGGTCCGACGTCCCGACCGTCCGGCCGTGGATGACGACCCTGTCACCGACCTCTGCGTGCATCGTCGATCACCTCACCGCCCAGGCTAGAACGCCTCCCTGTGGTGGTGTCCACCGCCCGCGACCACTATGGACTCGTCGGTTCCGAGCGAGGAGAGGCCATCACCATGAGCGTGTACCGCGTGATCGACGTCATCGGGACGAGCACCACGTCGTGGGAGGCGGCTGCCGCGGAGGCGATCACCACGGCCGGCGGGTCGCTGCACGACCTGCGGGTGGCGGAGGTCACCAAGCAGGACGTCGTCGTCGGGGAGGCGGGGGACCTGCTGTACCGGACCCGGCTCCAGCTGTCGTTCAAGTACAAGCCCGAGTAGGCCTGCCCCGACCGCCCGCTACACGTACTCGTTCCGGCGCAGCCAGCGCATCGCGGCCGCCCCCCAGATGGGGGGCACGTAGAACGTGACGAGTCGGTACGTGATGGCCGTCGAGACCGCGATCGCGCTGGGCACCCCGATGGCCTGCAGGCCGATGGTGAAGCCGGCCTCCGTGACGCCCATGCCACCCGGTACGGGCATGAGCCCGGAGAACAGCGCCACCGCGGTGTTGATGAGGACGAGCTGCGAGAAGTGGGCGGTCTGCCCGAACGCCTGCAGGCACAGGGCCAGGACACCCGCCTGGAGCAGCTGTGCACCGAGGTTCCCGCCGAGCATGGCGCACACCTTTCCCGGTCGGCGCAGCACGCCGAGCGCGGACTGGGCCGAGCGCGCCTGCTCGCTGATCGCGGCGCGGATCGCGGGGATGCGCGCGGTCACGCGGTGACGCAGCCGGGGGACGACGAGCGTGACGACGACCGCCAGGACGGCGACCGCGAGCAGCACGACGAGGAGCGAGGGGCTGGTCGAGCCGGACCCGTCGGTGCTCGACCCGCTGGCCAGGCTCGAGGTGAAGCCGGGCAACCCGCTGACGAGGATCAGCAGGATGAGCCCTGCCTGCACGACGAACCCCGACACGCCGTCGATCAGACCGAAGGACAGGGCCGACCCGGGCGGGATGCCGAACTTCTGGAAGAAGCGGACCTCGAGCGCCAGCCGTGCGGCGGTGGCCGGGAGCACCAGCGAGATGAACTGGATCGCGTACTGCAGCATCAGCACCGGGACGTAGCGCAGCCGGGCGAGCGCCGCGCCGAGGGTGGCGCCGGCCATCGACGCCTGGATGAACGGCGAGAGCAGGAGCGCCGCGACCAGCCACGCCCAGTCGGCGGACGCGAGCGCGGAGGCGACGCTGGCCAGGTCGACACCGGCGAGCAGGGTGACGAGCACGTAGACGAGCAGCGCCGTCACCAGGAGGGACCCGACCGACCTCGGCGTCACGCGGCGGAGGCGCTCGAGCGGAGGCTCCTCGACGCCCGCGACGGCGACGGCGGCCGAGCGCAGCTCGTCGAGGGTCCAGGTTGCCGCGCGGACGTCGGCGCGCGTCCCGCGTCCGAGCGCGGCGGGCTGCAGGTAGGGCAGGAGGTCGGCGAGGCCGTCCGCCCCGATCGCGTGGACGGCCGCGGCGAGCGCCCGGTCGGGTCCGACGACGAGGGCGGTGCAGACGAGGAGCCGCACCTGGTCGGTGCGCACGTCGCGCTCGTCGGACGCCCGCCCGGCGGCGTCGAAGTCGGCCAGCGCGGGGCTGCCGTCGAGCCGGACGACGACCCGGCTGCTGTCGATGCGCCCGTGGGCGATCCCGGCGCCGTTCAGCGTGACGAGGGCCTGCCACGTCCGCGCGAGCAGGTCGTCGTCCAGCGCGTCGGCGTCGAGGTCGCGCAGCGACGCGCGAGGGCTCGTCGTCACGAGCAGGGCGTCGCCCTGGTCCGCCACGCCGACCGCGACGACGTCGAGGGTCGGCACGCTCGCCTGCGACGCGAGCAGCGTGAAGAGCGCCTCGTGCTCGACCCGCGAGCGGCGGGTGCCCCAGAGCTGGGCGCGCTCGCCGCGGCGCGTCATCGCGGTCCACAGCGAGCCCACGAGCTGGCTGTCCCACGCGTCGCGCCCGTACACCGTGACGCGCAGGTCCTCGCCCTGCTCCGTGCGGGCGAGCAGCAGGTCCACGGCCGTCGGGTCGCCCGCCCCGGACACCTCCGTCGTCGGCACGCCGAGGTCGGCGAGCGCGACCCCGACCTGTGCGTCGGTGAGGCGCCCCTGCGGCGACCCCAGGACGAGGTGGGTGATGGCCGCGGCCGCGATCCCGACGGCGATCGCGGCGCTCGCCCCGATGAGGTTGGTCGCGTTCAGGCCGATGGCCGCGACGGCGCCCAGGCCGATGACGAGCCGGCTCGCGTACCGCCACGGCCGTGCGAGGTGCGGCGAGGCCGTGACGATGATCGCCGTGAGGATGGCGACCCGGCTGGCCACGTAGACGACCGGGGGACCCGACGACACCATGCCCTCGACGATGGCGGACGGGTGGGTCCCCGCGAGGGCGCCGACCCCGACGGCGGCGGCGAAGGCGAGGACGGAGGCGGTCGCCTGGTCGACGAGCAGCCTGCGCCGGCCCCGGCTCGCCGCGGCCAGCAGGACGACGCCCACCGCCCACAGCGTCATCACGGCGTACACCACGCTCCACAGCCAGCCGAACAGCGGCTGGAGCCACGCCAGCAGCGTGTCCAGCGCGTCGTCCGCACCGGACGGGCCGGGCGCCGCCAGCGCGAGCAGCCCGAGGGCGAGGATCGAGACGACGAGCAGGAGGATGTCGGTCGGACGGCGCAGCCGCGGGGCGCCCGCCGCCGAGGACCAGACGCGGACGAGTCCGTGCAGTCGCGTGCGGGCCTGGTCCGCTCGGTCGGCCATCGAGCCTCCTGGGCACAACGACGAAGGGGAGCTGACGCCTACGGAGGTCAGCACCGTGCGGACCTGCGGTGAGCGTACCGCCCCCCTGACCAGCGAGTTCGTGATTCGGCGACGAGTTGCGCGCCCGCGTTCGCGCCGTCCTGCTCCCGGACCGGGTCCCGAAGGAGGGACGAGGAGCGGCTCGACGTCGTCGAGACGCGTCCAGGTCGGTCCGCCGTCCAGCAGCGTCGAGGGCCCCGCCGCTGGTCTGCCCGTTCGCGCCGGAGGGAGGGCGAGATGTCCCGATCTGTGCCGGTGCGGGAGCACAGTGGACGGCATCCGGACGGTGCGCGTCGACGAGCACGCGTCCGTCCGGGTCCGGGGTATCACGCCGCCCACGTCCGCGCTCTTCCTCTCGGGCGGGTCACCGGTCCGGACGACGGGTGGCGGAACGCTGGTGCGGGGCAGCGAGCAGGTGGCGCGGTCGGTCGGGGGGATCGGGCCGTCCGTGCGACGGCGCGACGCGTAGGCCCTCGGGCCGGAGTAGGACGGGGGCGCTCGGTGGATCAGGTCGTACGGCCGCGCATCACCCTGCTCGGCGACTTCCGGCTCCAGGTGGGGGACCGGTCCGTGGAGCTGGGGACGGCGTGCCGGCGGGTCGTCGCGCTGATCTGCCTGCGCGGCGCAGTCCCGCGTGCCCGTGCGGCGGGCACGCTGTGGCCGGAGGTCACCGAGCAGCGCGCGGGTGCCAACCTGCGGACCGCGCTGTGGCGCGTCGGGCTGGCGGCGGACGGGGTGCTGCGCACCGATCGCGGCTGGATCGACGTCGCGCCGGAGGTCACCGTGGACGTGCGCGAGCTCACGGTCCGTGCCCTGGCCGAGCGGGCCGGGAGCGACGACGTCGCCGCGATGTCGCAGCTCGCCGACGCGGACCTGCTGCCCGACTGGGACGACGAGTGGGTGGCGCCCGACCGGGAGCGGGTCCGCCAGCTGCGGCTGCACCTGCTCGAGTCGGTGGCCCGCCGGCTCGCCGACCAGTCCCGGTTCGCGGCCGCGGTCGACGTGGCGCTCACCGCGCTGCGCGCCGACCCCATGCGCGAGAGCGCCCACCGGACGGTGATCGCGGTGCACCTGGCTGAGGGGAACGTCGCGGAGGCCCGTCGCGCCTTCGACGTGTGCCGCACCCTCCTGCGGCGCGAGCTCGGGATCGAGCCGTCGGCGCGGACCGCGGGGCTGCTGCTGCGGCCCGCGACGGGGTTGCTCAGCCGAGCGTGAAGGCGATGGTCAGCACGGCCGACGCACCGGGTGTGCCGACCGTGACCGCCATGGTGACGGGTCCGGCCGGCGTCCCCGCGGGGAACGACACCCGGAATGCCGCACCGCCCGTGCCGAGGAACACTGCGGCGTCCGGCGCGTCGACGCGCGTCACCGGGTCGGGAGCGGTGGGCGCGGGCGGCACCCCGTTGACGCTCGTCACGACGGGCGGGGAGACCACGGGCGCCGGGACCAGGACGAACGCCTCGGCACCCGGGGCCAGCGTGGTGACGACGCCGGCGTCGGGCCGTGGCGCGTCGCGCACCGGCAGCGTCGCGACCACCTCGACCGCGAGCCTTCGGACGGGGACGTCGAGCTCGCGGGCCAGGTGCATCCCCGCGAACGCGAGCCCGCCGGTGTAGCTGCCTGCGGTGACCGCGTAGTGCCGGCTGACCTCCACGGGGACGGGTGCGGTGGTCTGCGCGAGGGCGGAGACCCGGGCGCCCGTGACGGTCACCGCACCGGCCGGGTCGAGCACGGCGACGCGGTAGGTGCGCGGGATCCCGGGAGCCACGACGACGTCGACCACCTGGAACGGGACCAGAGTCACGAGGTCGCTCGTGCCGGGGGCGGAGTCGTCGACCGCGCGGCCCGCGACGGTCACCGTCACGTCGTCGACCACCAGGTCGAACCACAAGGTCTGCAGCTCGGCGGCGTCGGCCTCGACCGAGTCCTGACCGCTCTGGATGCCGTTGATCGTGGTGACCCGGTGCGCGCCCGGACGCGTGAAGGACGCGTAGATGCTCTCGTTGCGCTGCAGCCGGGCTCCGACCGGCACCTCGCCGAGCGCGGACGCGCGGAACCCGAGGACGTCCGCCGTGGCGGCGCCGTTCGTGGCGAGGGCACGCGGGTCGGCGGCACGGTCCGACAGCGGGCTCGCGACGAAGGTGCCGGGGTCCGGCGTCGCCGGGTCGACGCGGGTGTCTCCGTTGGGTGCGGTGGCGGCTCCGGACGACGCGCGGGTCGGCATGACACGCAGGTTGCGCGCGAAGTGCACCCCGGGTGCGTCGAGCCGGCCCCGGACCACGAACGTGCGCGAGCGGTCGCCCGGTGTGAACCGGTAGCGCAGCACGTCGCCGACCGTCGTACGCGCCTGCGCGTACGTGTCCGCGTCGTGCGTCACCTCTCCGGTCAGCCGGCCGAGCGGCGAGTAGACGTCGCCGGACTCGCTCGACGCCTCCTGCTCGATCGGCGCCTCGTGCTCCTTCTGCAGGCCGAACAGCCGTTTCCACCACACGTAGCCGAACGGCAGCAGCGAGAAGTTCTGGGTGCCCAGCAGCCAGCGCATGACGCGCAGCAGCCAGCGGGTCCAGTCGCCCGGCGCGACGGCTGGCTCCACCTGCCCGTACGGGTCGAAGACCCACTTCATCCACCCCATGCCCATCTCGACCATGGCGGTGGAGTCGGCGTTGCCCAGGGGGTCGCTCGCACCGACGCGGGCGATGCGCACGGAGACCTCGTCGCCGGTGAGGGTGACGGCGTCGGCCAGCTGGACGCGCGGCCCGTCGACCGCGAGGACGTCCGTCTTGCGGGGGGCGTTCGAGCGGTACCGCACGACCACCCGGTCCTCGGGCTCGAGGCCGTGGCCCGCGCCGAGGTCGACGACGAACGGGTTCGTCGCGTCCACGGTGCCGGCCGTGTACGAGTACCAGTCGAACGCGCTCTCGGGCTCGTGCGAGTCGTAGCCACCGACGCGCACGCCGCCCGTGAACGGCACGTTCTCGGTGAGCGTGAGGACGGTGCCCGCCTTGGTGGCCGACCGGATGACGGTGTCCTCACCCTGGCGGACGGTCACGCGCCCGCTCGCGGGCAGCTTCTCGGCGTCGGCGGCCGCCGTGAGCGTGAGCGACCCCCCGCCCGCCCCGACGGTGGCAGCGAAGAGGTCGCCCGTGCCCACCATCGCGCGGCCGAGCCCGTAGAACGCCTTGCCGACGAGCCAGAAGATGCCGCCCCAGGTGGAGCCGGCGACGAGGTTGACCAGCCCGCCGTGCGTGAGGGCGTCCATGATCGCGATCGACACGTCCCAGCCCGCCGAGCGCTGCTTCTTGCGCGTGGCCACCCTTCCGGTCGGCAGCGTCCCGGACGGCACGCGCACCTGGAACACGTCCCCCGCCACCGACGCCACGGTCGTCTCGACGATCCGGGCGCCCTGCACCACCTGCAGCGTGTCGCCCGCCGCGATCGCGACGCCGGCACGCTGCGGGATGGTCACGGCCCACGTGCTGCCGGTCCCCGTGGCGACGGTCGCGTCGAGGAACTGCGAGAACTCCGGCAGCTCGGTGTCGCTCGTCAGGATCGCGGGCAGCTCGAGGACGATCATCGGGAACGCGTTGAACCACAGCGGACCCCACCGCGCGTACTGCACGGTGTGCGTGAGCTCGTGGTTGGTCAGCGACTGGCTGCGGTCGATCTCGGTGGTCTCCTCGTCCGGGACCAGCAGCGTCCCCGGCCCCAGCGTCACGGTCCGGGCGTCGCCCACGGGCTCGAGAGCGACCACGAGGATGTCCCGGTCCGCGGCAGTCGCCAGCGTCAGCGTGGTGCCCGGCGGAGCCTCGGCGAGCAGGACGCCGCCGTCGCGGGCCAGGGCGGTGAGGAGCTCCGCCCCGTCGTGGGTGAACGTCGCGACCGAGACGCCCGTGGCGGTGACCGGGGTGGAGAACGTCACCTGCGAGACGGCCGCGGCCGCCGTGATCGTCGCGGGGTGCGTCACGGCGCCGTCGACGATGCCGACGACGGTCCCGGGGACGTCCAGGTGCTCCGAGCTCCACAGCGAGAACGTCGCCGTGCCCGTGGCGCCGGTGCCGTCGCGGGTGCCGTCGACACCCAGGAACGGGCCTCCCGTGCCGGGGTCGGTGACCTCGACCTGGCGCACCGTCACGGCCGTGCCGGCGGCCGGCAGCGCTGCCGTGTCCGTCAGGGTGAGCCGGCCGGCGGACTCCCCGAGCACGCGGTGCCAGGTGTCCGTGCCGCCGGCCCGCACCCTCACCAGGTCGTTCGTCGCCACCCGCAGGAAGGGCGCGGCGACCGCCGCGCCACCGACGGTCACCGCGGCCTGCACGTCGACCGTGCCCCCGGCGGCGACCGTCGCGTCGTACGCGTAGCCGGTGGCGCCCAGCGGGACCAGCCGCAGACCCGTCGCGGCGAGGTCCTGCGCCGGCGTGAAGGACACCTGCGAGCGCAGGGCGCGGATGGTGGAGACCTCCGTCCCGACCTCGACGGGTGCCCCGGCCCGCAGCCCGGCGCGGACCACCGGAGGAGCGAGGTCGACCACCCCGGCGGCGACGTCCACAGCCGTCAGCAGGACCGCCCTCGTCGCGGCCTCGACCTGCGCGAGCATGATCGACGCGCCCTCGAACCGCTCCGGTTGCGGCACGACGATGCCCAGCACGTCGGCGCGGGTGACCGGCGTGATCGCCGGCCCCGTCGTCGTCCACCGCTCGGTGGTCCACGGACCCGTCCCGACGAGGGGACGGTCGACCACGACGACGTCGTGCGCGGGCGCGCCGGGAACCACGCGCACGTGGGAGACGCCACCGCCGTCGACGCGGACGACTACCACCCCGGACGACCCGTCGGGTGCCGAGCCCGCCGTCACCGGCGTGTAGGTGAGCGCGGGGTCGGCCTCCACGGCGTCCGCGCGCGCACCCAGCACCGTGCCGGACACGACCGTGCGGAACGCCGTGGTGCCCGCCGGTGCCGCGACGTCGATCGCGACCGTGCTGCCCGTGGCGGGCCCCTCGACGCGGACGCCGGTCACGGTGCCGCCCTCGAGCACGCCCGTGCTGCCCGGCCCCGGTGGCGGCGCGGCGCCGAAGTCGAGCGTCGTCCCGGCGGCGGTGACGGTCGTCGCCGCGGCGAGGGTGCCTGTCGCGACGGAGAGCGGTGCCGCGGTCCCGGCAGGCAGGGGCCGCTCCAGCGGGAGCCGTGCCTCGAGGCGGGCCACGCGCGCGACCAGGACCTCGCCGGTCGAGGCCGTCAGGCGCAGGAGGTCGCCCGCCGCGTACGTCGTGGTCGTCCCGCGGGCGTCGAGCGAGTCCGCGGGCCCGCCGGCCGGCCGCGGCTCCGAGGACGCGGGCGCGGCGGCCAGCGGGGTCACGCGCAGCGGGGTGCCGGTCAGGGCCAGATTCTCGGCGAGCTGCAGGCGTTCGCCGCCGCCGGAGGCCACCACCGCGACGACGGTCGCCATGGCGAGCGCCGTGCCGTCGTCGACGAGCACGAGCGCGCCCGCCGCCAGCCCGGTCGGTGCGGAGGCCGCCAGGACGGTCCGCACCTCGAAGTCGCCGATCGCGACCGCGCCGGCGCGCAGCTCGGTCAGGGTGCTCTGGACGTCGCGCCGCGTGTCCATGCGCGGGGCATCCAGGTGCAGCCCGCCGGAGGGGAACCACGGCGTCAGGGTGCCGGGTGCCACCGCCTCACCGGGGCCGCCGTGGCGGGACCACGCCGGCAGCGTGCCCGGTAGCCACGGGGCGTCGGTCGGACCGCACGCCAGGAACGACGTCGCGGCACCGGTGGGGGCCAGCGCCAGCACGGTGCCGTAGTGCGTGGGCTCGTAGCGGCCCCGCGGGTCGACGACCTCCCCGCGCTCCAGCAGCGCGAACTCGCTGTCGGGGCTCCAGACGATGTGCTGCGTGGTGAACGCGCGGCCGCCCGTGATCACGTTCATGAAGCCGTCGCGCCGCACCCCGAACGAGCCGAGCCGGTCCGTCGACGACAGGCCCGTCGAGCTGAAGAAGTCGTAGTCGATGCCGCCGCCGACGCCCTTGAAGGGGGCGACGATCAGGCTGAGGAACAGGTTGAACCACCAGTCGATCCCGAAGAACGACAGGATGTTGTTCTGGAACGACCAGGTGAGCGTGGACAGCACGAGGCCCGCGGAGACACCGCCCGTCGGGTCCGAGCGGCCCACGGGGTCGCCCCGGCACACCTCGTAGGCCGACCGCGGCTCCCTCTCGACCGGCAGGGGACCCTCGAAGCCGTCCGGCCGGCGCGGGTCGGCGTCGCCCCCGTCGAGCGGGTCGGGCTCGCAGAACGTGCCCGTCGCCGGGTCCAGCCGCCGCAGCGGCAGGTGCACGAGACCGGCGTGCACGAAGCCGCCGAACAGGCCGGGGACACCGGGATGGGCCAGGAGACCCTCGCCGTAGGCGTCGCGGGGGATCCGGGTGACGCCCCCCGGGCCGACCACGCGCACGGGGGTGCCGGACGGGTCGAGGCTGAACACGGCGGCGGTGGGCGCGCCGAGGGGGCCGTCGATGCGGGCCAGGCAGCGCATCCCGTCCCAGAGGTAGACCGCGCGCACGCCGCCGGAGCCGTCCCGCACCACCCACGTGCGTCCCTCGGCGTCCACGTGGTCCCGCGCGGGCCGGGTCGCGGCGGTCCGGTGGCCGCGCGCGTCGTAGGCCGGTGCCGTCGTGCCCGTCTCGGTGAGGACCGCGCGCACGCGGCCGTCCGGCCCGAGCGCCAGGCGACGTCCGACGCCGGGCCCCCGCACCTCGACCAGTCCGCGGTCGTCGTGCGTGTAGAACCAGCGGTGGGTGGACGGCGCCCGGTCCGCGTGGGAGGCGCCGCCGGGCAGGCACGCCACCACCCGGCCGACCGCGTCCCGGCGCACCTCGACGCCGTCGACGAGGGTGAGGTCGTCCCCGGTCCAGCGGTACTCCTCGGTGAACGACGCCGCGGTGACGGGTCGCACGTCCCGCAGCAGGGAGCCCTCACCGATCCGGTCCGCGACCGTGCAGACGCCGTGCCACGTGCGCACGCCGTCGCGCGCCACCGTCAGGTAGTCGCGGCCCCCGCCGCGCAGCGCGACCAGCACGCCCGAGGACCCGTCGCGCTCGAGCTCGAGGACGCCCGCGCCGGGCAGCACGAGGGTCTCGGTGGCGGTGCCGAGCGCGGGCCCGGTGGGCAGGTCGGTCGTCGTCATGGCGTCACCCCAGGGAGCCCGAGACGGAGACGGACCCGGAAGCCCCGGCGCCCGCGTACCTGATCGACTCCAGCAGGGCGACGAGCTCGTCGCGCACGGCCTCGACCAGCGTGGAGGCGGCGTCGGCGACCTGCGGCGGGATCGCGTCGATGGTCGCGAGCATCCCGTCGACGTCGAGCTCGCGGAGCTCGTCGCCCACCGCGACCAGCTGGGTGCCGACACCTTCGAGCGCGGCGATCGGCAGCAGGTCGGACACCCGGGCGACCTGCGCGGCGACCCCCGACAGGTCGGGCATGAGGCCGGCCGGGTCGAACCCTCGGACGGCTGCCGCGACCTGGGCGATCAGGCCGTCGAGGTCACCGGCGAGCACGGCCGGGTCGTACGCGGCGATCGTCGCGCGGACCACGGCGTGCACCTCGCCCAGCTCGTCGGCCAGCCGGGCGGGGTCCAGCAGGGCCAGCTCCTCGCGCACCACGTCGATCACCGCGAGGTAGCGCTGCGCGAGGGTGCCGGGGTTGAACTCGTCGATGAGCGCCCGGACCCGCGCGACCAGCTCCTGGAGCGCGGCGCCCGCCGCACCGAGGAAGGCGGGCATCGCGGCCACCAGCGACGCGAAGAACGCGTCCAGCTCGAGGGCGAGCGGCTCGGGGTCGAGGGCCGCGAGCAGGCCGTCGACGTCGGCGAGCAGCGCCGACGGCAGTGCAGTCTCGAGCAGGTCCGCGACCGTGTCGAGGTCGTCCGCGACCGTCCCGGTCAGTGCCGACGACAGCCCGCGGGCGCCGGCGGCGACCTGCGCGAGATCTCCCTGCACCGCGCCCAGCAGCGCACCGGGCGACGCCGCCCCGACCAGGTCCACGGAGACCGACACGTCCAGGCCGCCCGCGGTCAGAGCGGCCGAGCCGCGCAGCGCCAGCTGGGCGTCCAGCTGGGCGGCCGCGACGGGCGCGAGTGCGACGTCCAGCGCCCGGTCGATCTCGGCCTGCAGACCGAGCAGCCGGTCGCGGGTCGCCCGCAGCGTCCGTGCCGTGCCGGCCGTCGCCGACTCGAGGCTCGCCAGGACCTCGCCCACGGGTCCGTCGCCGAGGTCGGCCAGCGCCTCGCGCAGCCGGGCCGGCAGGTAGCCGACGAGGCGCACGATGTCGCCGAGGCGCAGGTCGGTCGGGGGAGCGGGCTGCGGGCGGTCGGGGGACGCGTTGGACCCGCCGACCCCGACGGCCCCCAGGGTCGGCTCGACGGCCGCACGCGCCGCCGCCTCGCCCGCCTGCGACGCCACGGTGCCCACGCGGGTGCTGATCACGTCCGGGCTGGGCACCGGGATGGCGCCGGTGATCTGCCGGTACAGGTCGATCGCCGGGGCCAGCAGCACCCGGGGGTGCACCCGGTCCACCGCGCCCACCACCTGGGCGAACACCGCGCTGACCGGCGCCACGAGCTCGGCGACGTGCACCTGCTCGAGCGCCGACGCCGCGTCGTCGAGCACCTCGGTGACGCCGGCGGTCAGCGACGAGATGTCGAGCGAGCCCAGCTCGGCGAGCGCGTCCGCGAGCATCGCGTCGAGGTCCGCGACGAGGTCGGTCGGCACCAGCGACGAGATGGCGTCGCTCACCGCCTGCAGGCCGTCACGCACGGTGGCGCCCACCCCGTCGGGCACCCGGAGCTCGGCGGCGGCCCCCTCGAGCGGCCGGCGGACGGCGTCGTCGAGGTCGATGGACTCCAGCAGCGAGACGAGCTGGTCCACCCCGGCACGCAACGGCTCGGGCAGCTCGGCCGTCGACAGCACCGCGCTGACCTCCTCGCGCAGCTCGCGGAGCTGGGCGGTCACGGCCGCCGCGGCGTCCGTGATCTGGGTGCCACCGACCGCGGCGGCGATCGCCGTCGCCGCCTCCGAGAACGCGCGCAGGCCCGCGACGGCGCGCTCGAGGACGACCTGGGCCTCTCCGGCGACCGCCTCGACCCCCGCCGTGATCTGCCCGAGCGCTCCCTCGAGCGTGTCGAGGAGGTCGCGCACGACCTGCTCGAGCTTGTCCACCGCGGCGGCGACGAGCGCGGCGGGGTCGGCGGCCGCGAGCGTCTGAGCCACCTCCGCGAGCGTCGCGCGCACCGCGACGACGGGGGCGTCGAGGTCGGCGTCGTCGATCGTGCGGGCCAGCCGGGCGATCGCGTCCGAGAGCGCCTGGCGCAGCGGCCGCAGGGGCAGCTCGCGCAGCAGGTCGCGCAGCCAGCCCTTGACCACCTCGACCGAGCCGTCGACCGCGCCCAGGACGATCTCGCGCGCGGCCTGCTCGACCTGGTCCATGAGGTCCCGGGCCGCGTCCATCGCCTGCTGGGCATCCAGGCCGTCGACGAAGCCCCGGGCGTCGGCGACCATCCCGCGCCAGTCGTCGAGCACGTCGAGCGCGCCCTGCTCGACCGTCGACAGGGCGCCGCGCAGCGCGCGCACGGGCGCGGCCAGGTCGCCGACCCGCGTGGTGGACAGGACGCCGGTCGCGGTCCGCAGCGCCGACGCGAGCTGCGCGACCGTCGCGGTGCGCACCTGGTCGAGCGTCGTCAGCGCGGTGCGGACGGCCTCGACGTCGCCGGCGTCGGCGGCCACCCGCAGGCGCCCGAGCGCGACCACGAGCCCGTCGCCGAGCCGCGGGTCGATCCGGACGCGGGCGAGCTGCGCGTCGAGGGTGGTCGACCACGACCGCACCGGGTCGACGACCGACGCGCCGAAGGGCAGCAGGATCTCCATCGCGATCCCGACCAGCGCGCCCGGGTCGGACGGCAGGCCCTGGTCCACCTGCGTGACGAGCGACTGGACGCGCGCGAGACCGCCGGAGACGACGCTCGCGTGGTCGCCCAGGCCGTCGGCGACCTTGCCCAGGGCGGCGCCCGCGTCGAGCGAGCCCGGCAGGCTCAGGCGGAGCGGGTCGCCGGAGAGCGCACCGATGAGGGCCGCGATCACCCGCGCTCCGTCGGCGACCGCGGCGGCGTACTGCGTCACGGGCAGGTCGGTACCGAGCGCGTCCAGCAGCCCGGTGAGGGCCTCCGCGAGAGGCTCGACCAGCGCGGCGGGGTCGTCGACCGCGGCGCGCGCGGTCTGCACGACGGTGCCCAGGTCGCCCAGCACCCCGGCCACGGCACCGTCGCCGAGCAGCGCCTGCAGGTCGTCGGTGTCCAGCGCGACGGCGATGTCGACCTTCGCGTCGAGGATCGACGAGAGGTCCAGGGCGGACAGGTCGTCCAGCAGCGTCACGACGGCCCCCTCACGGCGCGAACTCCATGACGGCGCCGGACAGCGCGACCGCGCACAGCTGGTCGGTCGCGACGACCCAGCCGTCGACGCCGTCGAGCACCGCCGCCGGCACGTGCGTCTCGGCGCCGGTCAGCGCCACGGTGGTCCCGCCGACGGTGACGTGCGTGCCCTCGGGCGCGGTCGCGACGGCGATCCGGCAGGCGGGCTCCGGCGCTGCGAGCCACCGGAACGCCCCGCGGGTCGCCCGCAGCGAGAGCTCCAGCGGCCCCTCCACGGCTGCGGGCTCGCCCAGGTCGAACCACACGACCCGTGCGGGAGTGCGTCCGTCGGCCGCCGGCAGCGCCGTGCGGGTCAGGCTCCGCCCGGCCACCACGAGCGCGAGGTCCGTCTCGCCGTGGGGCCAGCCGACGACCGCCACACGCGCGACCCGTTCGCCCGCGAGCGTCGCGGCCGCGATCCGGCGGACCACCGGTGCGTCGCGCACGGCGAGACCGGCGGTGTCCGCGTCCACCGCCGGCACGGGGTCGGAGGCCGGGTGGATCGCGGCGCCGTGGTGCGTGATCGTGACGTCGGCGACGGTGCGCGTCGGGGGGCGGCCGGGGGGTGGTCCCGGTCGGGCGACCGTCGTCGGGGCGCCGTCGCACTCGACCGTGAGGCGTCCGTCGAGCGTGCGCTCGATCACGACCCCGTCCACGCGCAGCTGCAGCCGGGCCTCACCCTGCGCGTCGCTGCGCACGGTGATCGGCGCGGTGCCGCCGGGTGCGGCGGTCACCGCCGCGGTGAGGTGGCGCTGGAGCGCGGGGGCGAGGTCGTGGGTGATCCGGGCGCGGACCGGCCCGGGGACCGCGAGCTGCTCGTCGCCGTCGGGGCCGAGCACGTGCACCCCGACGGGCATGGGGGCGACGCGCAGGCGGACGTCCTGGTGCGTGAACGGCTGCTTCACCAGGTCCTGGAGCGTGCTGCCGAGCGCGACGCTCACCGTGAGGGTGCCCAGCAGGTCGGGCACCGTGACCTGCGCCCCGGACCGGGACCCGCCGGTGAGCTGCGCCGGGAGGAGCTGTCCGTTGCCCGGCAGGGGCGGGACGGCGACCACCGGCTGCCCGCCCTGCTGCACCACGACGCGCAGGGCCGGGTTGGCGTCGAGCACGGCGGGCAGGCCCGGGATGGTGAGCGCGCGGGTCGGGACTGCGGGGTCCGGCGGCCGGACGGTGAGGGTCTGGACGCCGGTCGCGCCCGGGCTGACGGTCCCGACGTCCCGGCCGGAGCCGTGCGTCACGGGGTCGACCGTGAGCACGGCGCTCGCGACGCGCGCCCCGGTGGCTCCGGTCACCGCGCGCCACGGGGTGGTGAGCTGCAGGCCCGAGGGGGTGATCGCGACGGCGGGCAGCAGCGCGACGGTGTCGAGGGTGACGCTGACTGCGGCCGCGGTGCCGACGGCGAGCGCGGTCACGGCGTCACCAGCTCGAACCGCGCCAGCTCCATGCCGGTCCGCGCGTCGCCGCCGTCGCCCGCGTGCGCGAGGACGACGAGGTGCTCGCGCGCCGCCGCGGCCGGGGGTGTGTAGGTGAACGTGGTGCCGGCGCCCTCCACAACCGCGACGACCGTCGAGCCGGACGGGGACCCGTCGGCGCCCAGCACGCCGACCCCGGGGCCACCGCCCGCGTCGAGCACCCGCAGCGCCACCGCCCCGAACGGCGCCGCCACCGCCGGGCCGGCCGACACGTCGAGCGTGCCGGTCGCCCCGAACACCAGGTCGCAGGTGACCTCCGGTCCGCCGGCCTCGAGGGCGGCGCCCAGCAGGAGCCGCACGGGCAGGCGCACCTCGCGGACGAGCGCGCGGGCGATCTCGCGGCCCTCCTGACCGGGCACGCCCACGGGCCAGAACCAGCCCTCGGCACGCACCAGCACGTCGGGGTCGTCGTCCTGCTCGCCGACCGGCGCCAGCTCGAGGCTGTCGAGCCGGAACCCCTGGTCTCCGGGCGCCACCAGGGCGGTCGCCGTGCGGACGCCCGGGTCCTGGAGCGCGTACAGCAGCGCGTCGGCGCCCGCGAGCTCGCCGAGCCGGTCACCCGGTGGGTCCGTGGCCACGTCGAGCCCGATGTCCACCCGGAGCCGCACCACGCGGCGCAGCGTCGGGGCGCCGGCGCCGAGCTCGGGGCGGGTCGAGAAGACGTCCGGCTCGAGCGGCGTCCAGCCCTGCACGCCGAGGCGCACGACGGGTCCCGGCCCGGCCGGTGCGGGTGCACCCAGGCGGCGCACCCGGCCGCCGAACGGTGCCGGGAGTGCCGCCCCCAGCACGTCCGCGAGCCGGGACTCGAGCTCCGTCAGCACGGGTCACCCCCGCCCGATGCGGGTGTCGACCAGGCGCTCCAGCTCGGGGCGGAGCGTCGCGAACTGCTTCTCGACGAGCTGCGGCACGTTCTCCGTCTGCCGCGCGACCTCGTTGGTGACCAGTCCGGCGACCTGCTGGCGCAACCCGTCGAGCTCTCCCGCGACGGTGTCCTTCACGCCTGCCGTCTCGGCCTCGACCTGCTGGCGGACCACGCCCTGCACGTCGGCGCGCAGGCCGTTGCCGAGCACCTGCACCTCGGTCGCGGCCGCCTGCCGGGCGACGTCGCCGAGCCTCGCCTCCAGGTCGCGCCGGGCGGCTGCCACGTCCGCCTCCAGGTCGAGCGCGAGGGCCGTCCGGGCGTCGAGGATCCCGCGGCCGACGCGGTCGTCGATCCGGACCTCCAGGCGCCCGATCTGCTCGAGCAGGTCCTTGCGCAGCTGCTCGCGCTGCTCGAGCTCGGCGCGGCGGTTGACCTCGACGCGCTCGTCCAGCTGGTCCAGGCGAGCGCCGTTGTCCTTGAGGAGCGCGTCGAGCGCGCCCTGACGCTCGTCCAGCGCGGACAGCCGGCCGGTGACCTCGCCGAGCGCGTTCGCGAGCCTGCCGTCGACGGCCCGCTCCACCTGCGCGCCGATCGAGTCCGAGAACGACGCCAGCGCGGCGCGGGTCTCCTCGGTCGCCACCGCGAGCCGGGCGTCGAGGTCCGCGGTCAGCTGCTCGCGCAGGGCACCGTCCACGGTCTTCAGGGACTCGGCGAGCTCCGTGCGGGTGGTGGTGAGGACCTGTTCGACCACGGCCGCGGTCTCGCGCCGGACCGTGTCGTCGACGACCTGCCCGATCTGGGCGAACCGGCTCGCCAGCTGCGAGCGCAGGTCGGTGCCGAGCGTCTCGACGGCGGACCCGGCCTCGGCCCGCGCGGCACCGCGCGCGGCGTCCAGCACCTGGTCCAGGTCCAGCGGTCCCCGTCCCGTGCGCACCTCGTCGATCGCCTCGGTGAGCTGCTCCTGGGTGACGAGCGCGGCCTGCAGCTCGGTGAGCCGCACCTCCAGGCCGGACGCGTCGAGCAGGGAGCCGTCCGGCCGGGTCAGGCGGTCGCGCAGCTGCTCGACGGCGCCCACCCGCTGGACCAGACCCGCGACGTCGAGGGGTTCCCCGTCCACCTCGAGCTGGCTGCCCACCTCGACCGCGCGGCCGACCTCGGTCTGCAGGGTGCGCAGCGTGACGCGCAGGTCGGCGATGTCGCCGCGGCCCTCGGCGGCGCCCAGCACCTTGCGGTTGAGCCGGTCGAGCGTCGCGGAGCGCGTCACGTCGTTCGTCGCCACCACGTCGAGCCGCGACCGGGTCGACGTCAGGTCCTCGCCCACCCGGCCGAGTCGCGTGTCGAGCACGCTGACGTCCCGGCGCAGCTTGATCAGCGCGCTGTCGAGGGCAGGGTCCTTGAGCCCGCCGCCCGTGACGATCTGCCGCAGCTGCGGGTCGAGCCACCCGAGGGACACCTGGTCCGGGTGCTCGTGCTGCGGCACCTCCGGCGTGCCGGTCGCCAGGGTGGCGCGACCGACCTCGATGATGGCGGCGACGACCGTGTTCCAGTCG
This sequence comes from Cellulomonas xylanilytica, assembly GCF_007989805.1. GTDB lineage: Bacteria > Actinomycetota > Actinomycetes > Actinomycetales > Cellulomonadaceae > Cellulomonas > Cellulomonas xylanilytica. The sequence goes on along the minus strand of NZ_BJUB01000004.1, from coordinate 178,860 downwards.
TCGGCCGCGACGAGCTCACCACGGGCCTTGGCGGCGAGCGGTGCCAGTCGCTCGATGAGGGCCTGCAGCTGCTCGATCTCGACGGCGGTGGGCATGGCGACTCCTCGTCACAGGGTGCGGAACAGCGCGGGTCCGGTGGCCGCGATGCCGCGTCGGTAGGTCTCGAGCTCGTCCTCCGGCTTGCTCTGGCCGCCGGCTCCGGAGAAGTTCTGCAGGAGCGTGAGCGCGCCGCTGACCTCCGGTGCCGCCAGGAAGTCGTCCGCGCCCGCGCCCTGCTCGTTCGCCAGCTCCAGGACCTCGCGGATCACGGCGTTGGAGTGGTTGGCGATCAGCGGCGACCACTGCGCGGTGGTCACGAGCGTCGACTGCTCGAGCTCGGTCACCCGCCGCAGCACCCGGTCGCGGATGACCGTCGAGGCCGCCCCCTTGTCCAGCACCGAGGTCAGCCGGCCCCGCAGGTTGCGGCTCTCCACCTCGCGGCGCAGCTCCAGCAGGCTGCGGCCGAACGACTCGCTGAAGCGCAGGATGTTGCCCTGCACCTCCGCGAACTTCTCGGCCAGCTCCGGGTGGTCGTGCCCGACGGGGGAGACCAGCCGCGTCAGCTCGCCCACGGCGCGCGCCAGGTCGGCGACCGCCCCGGCGAGCACGTTCCAGTCCTCCGCCCGGATGACCTCGCCCGGCGCCTTGTCCGCCAGCCGCCCGACGCCGGCGGTGATGGCGCCGGCCTGCTGCTGGACCGGCCCGAGGTCGGCGTCGACGATGTCGCGGATCGGCGTGTTCCGGAACAGGTCGGGCGGCACGATCACCGGCACCCGCGTCGGGATGTCCTGCGGGAACAGCCGCACGATGCGCTTGTCGATCGCGTTGATGAGGTTCGGGTGGGTGACCGTCATCTCCCAGGCGCCCGGGTCGAGGTCGCGCACCAGCAGCGACCCGTCGAGGAACGGCTTGCGCTCCACCTTCTGCCCGGTGGACTGGTTGACGAGCCTCACCACCGCGTCGCGGTTCGCCGGGGTGTACCCCTGCAGGCGGATGTCGAACGATGCCCTGGCCATCAGGAGGCCCCCTTCATGTCAGCCACTGCAGGTCGCCGTACGGGAACTCGACCTCCCAGAAGAGCGTGAGCTCGTGGTCGTCGCCCTTGTCGACGGGTGCGAAGACCACCCGGTTGTAGAGCACGGGATCGCCGTCGCCCTGGGACACCAGGCCCGCCTCGCGGATCCGTCCGACGGCGGCGTCGTCGGGCAGCGTCGCCCGGACGCGCACCTGCACCACGCGCCGCTCCTCGTCGACCGTGGCGGTGAACGCCGTCGCCGGGATCGCGGCCAGCGTCTCGCCGACCAGGGCCGTGTCGTCCCCGCCGCCGTTGGTCAGCGCGGTGACGCCGACGTCGTCCGGGGTGTCGTCGTTGGTCCCCACCCCCATGTGCGTGATGGGAGCCCCCGTCCCGGCGAACAGGTCGGCGACGAGCTGCGCGCCGGTGGCCATCACCGTGTTGTGCGCGCGGCGCTCGTCGACCACCCGTCCTCCGGGGTCCGTGAGCTGCAGGTGCAGTCGGGCCTTCATCGTGTCCTCCTAGGTGAGAACAGAGCTGTCGAAGTCGGTCACGTCGAACGACGCGCCGGAGTCGGGCAGGGAGTCGGCGCCGGTGGGCCCCGCCGACCGGAAGGTGCGCGGCCAGATGCCGACGAGCCGCGCGTCGCCCGGCTGACGGTCGGTCAGGGCACGCAGCACGACGTCGGTCCCCACCCCGGCGCCCGCGGTGCGGTCGACCGCGGCGTCGAGCCCGGCCTCCAGGCGGCCACGGGCGAGGACGCCGTCCTCGGTCAGCCCCGGGTCGGTGACCAGCGCGTGCGCCGGCAGGCGGATCTCGAGCGTCGCCGGCTGGGCCTCGACCCACGCCACACGTGCCGCCATCTGCGCCGGCTGCGCGAACAACGAGCGGTCGAAGGTCGTCGTGTCGAACCGGCCCTGCGCGAGCGTGTCGTCCGCCATGGCGAGCAGGTACCGGCCCAGGCCCGGGGCGTCGTACGTCGCGAGCGGCAGGAACCAGAGCGTGTTCCGTCCGCGGGCCAGCGCACCCGCCGCGAGGCTCGGCGCCGGCTCGCCCGGTCCGCCGGCCCCCGCCACCAGGTCGGTCCATACCGTGAGCCGCTCGGTGACGTCGGCGCCGTCCAGGTCGGCGTGCAGCACGGAGCGGTCGGCCGCGGACGGCGCGATCGTCAGGCGCTGCCCCAGCGCCACCGACCCCCGGAACAGCACCGCGTGCCCGGTGGTCCGGTTCACGACGAGGGGGGAGTGCTCGGGCGCGTCGCCGACGCCCCGCAGCACCACGGCCCAGGGCGCGGGGTCCATCCCGCCGTTGTCCACCTCCAGCTGCGCGAGCGGCTCCCAGCCGCCGGCCCCCGGCAGCCGGGCGGCACGCGACCGGGGCGGGTTGTCGAGGAGCTGGGGCCCCGCCGCATCCGGCGCCCAGGCGTCGACCGGCGCGACCGCCGCGATGCCCGCGGCGCGCTGGAAGCCGGCGGCGTAGTCCGCGACCAGCACCCGCAGCGCCTCCCGCGTGACCGCGCCCAGCTGCAGGCGCGCCCGCACGAGAGCGTGCACCCACGCCCGGAACTCGCCGAGCCCGGCGTGGAACGCCTCCGGCCCGATGTCCAGGAGCGCCGCGAGCGCGACGGCCTCGTCCAGGTCCGGGGTGGAGTCGAACCAGTGCGCACGCTGGACGCTGACGCCCGCCTCGTCGAGGCCGTCGAGCTGCACGCCCCACGTGCCGGCGAACGCGCCGACGACCTCCCCCTCGCGGTAGAGCGTGGGCAGGTGCGAGAGGACCGCGTCCGTCCGCATCACGCACCGCCTTCCCGGACGTCCAGGGCGACGGAACGGATCTCGACCTTGTCGTCGGTGCCCACCGGATGCGCCCCGAGACCGTCACCGAGCCGCAGGAAGCGCTCACCCGCCTCCGTGGTCAGCGCGACGTCCGCCCGCACCACCGCGTAGCGCGTGTCGTCCCGCACCGCCGCGATGAAGCCGTCGACCGTGACCGCGGTCCCGGCGCCGAGGGTCGCCGCCCACGAGCGTGCCGCGAGGCTCAGGGCCTGCTCGGCGTCCGCCGCCGTGACACCCGGCGCCAGGTGCAGCGGGACGAGCGCGTCGACCAGGACGTCGGCGCTCGGCCCGGCGCCGCTCTCCGTGGTGACCAGGAGGGTGAACGGCCGGACCGGCGCCAGCACGGTGCCGGCCGGTGCCGTCACGCTCGGCTGCGGGTCACCGCCGAGGGAGAGCGTGAAGGTCGCGTCGACGACGCGCGGGTCGGACAGCGCCGCGGCCGACAACGGCCCCTGCCGGGCCGTGCCCTCCGGCGGCACGTCGCGCAGCACGGCGGACACCCGCTCCTCGAGCGCCTCCTGCAGCGACACCAGCTCCGCCCCGCCGACCCCGGACCCGGCCAGCACCACCGTCGCCGTGACCTGGACCGGCTGCTGCGCCGTGCTCACCGGGTTCACCCGGATCCCGGCCGGGCGCAGGTCGTCGATGCGCTCGCGGACGAGCGCGAGGAGCTCGGGCGTCGGCTCGCCGTCGTAGCTGATCGACAGGGCGACCTCCCCGGGGACCCCGTGCGGGAACTCCGTCGCGGTCACGTCGAGCACGCCCTCGATGTTCTGCACGCCGAGGCGCAGCGCGTCGAGCGTGCCCCGGGCGGCCACGGCGAGCGCGCCGCGGGACCGGCGTCGCAGGTCGTCGTCGGTCTCGGCGCTGCCCGCGGCGGCGGCGGGGGACTCGTTGGTCACGGTGCCGACCCCGGCGATCAGCACCTCCAGCCGGTCCAGCGCACCGGCCGCGGCGGCCGGCGTCGCGGGGGAGACAGCGGCGGCGAGCACCTCGCGCGAGTCCTCGCCCGGCTCGAGCACCAGCGGCACGGTCGTGGCGTAGCGGTTGCTGTCCGCGTCGGACACCACGGTCCCGACCGGGACGGCGACCCGGCCGGTCGATCCGGCGGCGCGGGCGAACCGCACACGGACGGTCGGCACGCCGCCGGGCCGGCGCGTCACCCCAACGAGCGCGACCACCTTGTCCAGCGAGGTGCCCTGCGCCGTGTCCAGGTAGGCCGAGCGGTACACCGCGTCGAGCTGGAGCTCCACGAGGGCCAGCTCGCGCGCCACCGACTCCAGCAGCGTCCGCGCGACCGACCCGACGTTGAGGTCCGTGACGGGGGCGGGCCGCGCCTGCGACGGGTAGTAGTTGACGACGACCGTCGAGCCCGTGGGCGGGCGCCGACCCGTCGGGCGGAACCGGATGGCGTCCCGCTCGGTGCCGTTCTGGCCGGTGGCGACCACCTCGAAGTCGGCGTCCGTGAACCGGTACGGCACCGGGACCGTCTCGCTGACGGCGGCGCCCTGGGTGTCGCGCACGACGTCGCCGTTGGCGTCGCGCAGCGGCCGGACCACGTCGACGACGCCCTGCAGGTGGCTGACCCGGCGGATCGGGCGGTCGGCGAGGGTGTCGAGCACCACGAGCTCGCCGGCCGGGACGGTCACCACCTCGCGGACCGTGCCTCCCGTGAGGGTCGTCAGGGTGTCGCGCACGATCTCCGGGTAGGGGCGCGGCGAGAAGCCGTCCGGCAGGCCGGTCACAGGTCCACCCCCAGTCCGACGGTGAGCGGCTCGCCGCCCTCGACGGGCTGGACGGTGAGCACGAAGCGCAGCTCGGACGGCCCCTCGGACCCGAGGTCGAACTCGAGCCCGACCACGGTGTCGAGGACCCGGGGCTCGGCGGCGACGGCCTCGAGGACGAACGCCTTGCACCGGGCGCGGTTCGTCTCGTTCCGGGGTTCGCCGATCAGCTCGTGCAGCCGTGAGCCGTAGTCGCCGTGGCCGAGGTCGGCGAGCGCGCCGCGCGGGGTGAGGAGGCGCAGGACCAGGGCCTGGCCCAGGTTGTGCCGGCCGTCGAGCAGCTGGGGTCCGTCGAGCGTGCGGTCGACCACCCCGGCGCCGATGCGCAGGTCCAGCGGGGCGCTGTCGTGGGCGCCCATCGCCGGGGGGCCGAGCAGCACGCGCAGGTCGGTGCCGAGGACGTCGCTCATCCGGCACTCACCGTCCCGACCGGTCCGACGATCGTGCCCACCGGCTGGTCGGCCGGGTCGTTGCACGTCGTCACCTGGTCGCCGACGCGCGCGACGCCCTTGCCGCCGATCGTCACGGTGCTCGACGCCTGCGTGACGGTCCCCTCGTCGGACGGCGGCGACTGGAACGAGACGCCCGGCGGCATCGCGATGTGCGGCGGGTTGTTCTTCGCCACGCTGTCGAGCGTCGCGACCGGTTGGCCGCCGACCTTGACGGTCGGCACCGTCGCGCTGGTCACCGCACCGACGAACGGGTGCGGCAGCGGCGTCGGCACGCTGCCCGCGGGCGTGGGGACGAGCACGATGTGCGTGTCGACCGCGACCACGCTGGCGTTCTTGCCGACCACGGGGGTGCCCATCAGTTCATCTCCACCGCTGCGCCGGAGATCTTGACCTTGCTCGACCCGTCGATGACGATCTCGGGCGCCGTGAGCGTGAGCTTGGCCGAGGCCTCGATGCTGACCTCGCCGTTGCCGCCGAGCGTCAGCACGCTGTCCGAGGCCTTGGCGGTCACCGTGCCGGGCGAGGCGCCGTCGACGACGAGCTCGCAGTCGCCGATGGTGACGGTGGCCTTGTCCTCGGCCAGCTCGATGACGGTCTTTCCCACGGTGAGCGTCAGGACCGGTGCGGCCGGGTCGACCTGGAGGTCGATCGCCGGGTCGTCCGAGCCCGGGGGAAGCTGCAGCACGAGCGTGCCGGTGGTGTGCTCCGGAGGGCGCAGGTCGCGGTGGTACAGGCAGCCGACGACGATGCCCGCGTGCGGGTCACCGTCCGCGAACGCGACGACGACGAGGTCGCCGACGGCCGGGATCGCGACGAGGCCGAGCGCCCCGACGGCCACGGGCAGCCGGGGGACCACCACGCCGCTGTCGCGCAGCTCGACGCTCACCGCGTGGTCGTGGCCGCCGGCGACGCTGGTGTGCGCCTCGGTCACCGTGCCGATCGTGACCCAGGAGCGCGCGTCGGCCTCGTGCCGCGCGATCCGCGCCACCGCGTCGTACAGCAGGTCCGTCACAGCAGTCCTCCCACTCCGCCCAGCGCCGCGCCGAGCAGCCCGCCCAGCAGGTCGTCGGCGGCGCCGGCGGCGACACCCTCCAGGACGGTCGTCGCCACACCGGGGGCCAGCTCGTGACGGACCGAGACCAGCAGCCACGGCCCGGCCTGGTCCGCGGACGTCGTCTCGTCGATCCGGACGACGTCGCCGGGCCGGCGCGCCGGCTGGAGCCAGCACGTGCCGCGCATGCGGATGGTGGCCGCCGCACGCCTGCTCGCCGCGCCGCGGGCCGCGAGGTCGACGTCGGTCCGGGTGCGCAGCACCGCGTCGGGGCTCCAGCTGCGGGACGCGTCCGGGTCGTCGGCGCCGGTGACCGCGTCCGTGCTGGGCACCCAGGCGTCCGGCGCGAGCGCCGCCCCGGACCCGCCCGCGCCGACGGGCGCGAAGTCGTGCCCGGGCTGGTGGGCCGAGGTGGTGAACGACGTGAACTCCCGGTCGAGGCGCATCGCCGCCGTCGGCAGCCCCACCGGCCACGCCACCACGGTGAGCCGCCCGTCGGCGTCGACCGCGGCGACCGCGTCCGAGCGGCGTGCGATGGCGGCGACGTGCTCGGCGGCGGTCCGCCGCGGGTCCGCCACGTAGGCGGCCGTCTGGGTGAGCGCCGCGATCAGGCCGGTGTCCGCCGACGCCAGGTCCGCGAGCCTGCCGACGACCTGCACGCCGGTCAGCCCGTTGTAGGTCTCGGCGGGCCGCGCCGCGGCGAGGGCGGCACCCGCGTCGGTGATGACGACGACCGCGCCGGTCGTGGCGCGCTCGAGGTGGTCCACGACGCCGGTGACGACGACCGCCCCGCCGTCCCCGCCGTCCAGCTCGACGCTCGCGCGGGACCCCGCGGCCGCCGGGACGTCGACGCCCGCGGCGATCGCGACCTCGACGCGGTTGACCCCGGGCAGGAGCGTGAGCTCGGCCGCGACCGACCGGACCTGGACGGTGTAGCGCAGGTCGTCGAGCGTGACGGTCGCGCTGGTGGTGAGCGTCATGTGCCGAACACCTCGCCGAGCGCCTCGAGCGCGGTGCCCAGCTGCCCGCCCGCGCTCTCGATCGAGCGCGTCACGTCCTGGACCGGGGCGAGGAGGCCGTCGAAGTCGAGGTCGGCGAGACCGGCGAGCGCGGACAGCGCGTCGACGGCCGCGAGCGCACCCTCCACGGCTCCCGCGACGTCGGACGCGAGGTCGGCCAGGTCGCCGAGCAGGTCGGTGTCGAAGCCGAGGTCGCCGAGACCGAAGTCGTCGAGCCCGCCGAACCCGGACAGCTGCGCGGGCGGCGGCAGGGGAGGGCTCTCCGCGAGGTCGAGGTGGATCTCGACGACACCGGGCCGACCGGCCACCTCGCGGGCGGCGAGACGGGTGACGACGACCTGCTGGAGGTCCAGGGCCGTGACGATGTCCGCGGTGAAGGTCGTCGCCTCACCCGACGCCGCGAGCGTCTGCAGCGCTCCCAGGTCGTCCAGCGCGGCGGGACCGGTGAGCAGCGCGGCGATCGCCACCCGGTGGCTCGGGCGTCCGCTGCGCTGCTGCGCGTGACCCTGCAGGCCCAGCACCGGCACGTCGACGAACCCGGCATCGAGGGCGTGGTCGACGCGCTGGGCGGCGGTCAGGGTGACGTCGCCGATGACGGGCATCGGGCGCGCCGCGGTCTCGCTCATCGCCGCACCCCGCGCAGGTCGGCCGCGCGGTGCAGAGCGAGCGCCACGTCGTCGACGGAGCCGCGGGCCGCGACGGCAGCCGGAGCCACGCGCCCGGCGACTGCGGCCGGCTGCGCACCCGACGCCGGGCCGGTCGTCGCAGCCAGTGCGTCCAGGGACGAGGAGGGTGACCAGGCCGGCGCTGTCGTCGCCGCGAGCGGCGGCGCGGTGCTCCACGGCGACCGCGCGTCCGGGCCCGTCGGGGCGGACGGTCGCGCGCCGACGGCGACCGGCGCACCCCATCGGTCGGACGCGACCCACGGGGACCCGACCGTGGGCGCGGACGGTGTCGCGGCGGCCCACGGCCCGGCGAGCGCGCCGGGCGTCGGTGCGGAGACCTGCTGGACGCCCGTGCCGAGGCGCTGTGCCGCGCTCGGGTGGGGCCAGTCGCCCCCGATCCCGGCCGGCCCCAGCGGTCCCGCCGCACCGGTCGCGCCCGACGCGCCTGATGCGCCCGACACGCCCGGCGTCCCTGGGGACCCGGTCGTGAGTGCCTCTGGGTCCGGCGCGGCGCGGTCCGAGGCGGTCGCTGTCGCGGTCCCGCCGGCGCGGACCCAGGAGGCAGGAGGCGTCGTCGTCGGCCCTCCGGACTGCCCGTGCTCCACGGACGGCGCGGTCCACGGGCGGGTCGTCGGGGCTGTCGCTGCCGGCCGAGGAAGCGGGAGGCCGACCGCGACCGGGCTCTGCGGCTCCGGGCCGACGCCCTCGACCAGCAGCCGGCGGACGAGGGTCACGTCGAGCGGCTGCCGCGCGCGGTCGAGCAGCGCCCGGGCGAGCCGGTCGCGCACCTCGGACGGCTCGCCCGACTCGTCGTCCCACAGGTCGCCGAGCGGGATCCGGGTCCACCCGTCGTCCTGCTCGACGGCGCGGGCGAGCTCCGCCGCGAGGTCGTCCGCGTCCGTGGCGGCGAGCCCGTCGGCCCCCGGCCCCACGGCGCGGGCCGTCAGCACGCGGGTCCGGGCCAGCGGCCCGTCGTGCGACGCCCCGGCGAGGTCCAGCGCGACGGCCTCGATCGCCGCCACCGCCTGGTCGTCGTCCGGGAGCTCGGTGTCGCTCGCGGCGCCACCGACCAGCCGGCCGAGCGCGCGCGGGTCGTCCTCCGCGAGCGCGACCAGCTGGTCACGCTCGGCGAGCGCCAGCCTGCGCAGCGCCACGCCGAGCAGCCCGACGCGCCCGTCGGGCAGGGGCCCACCAGGGAACGTCGCGGCGCCGACGCGCACGTGCCCGTCACCCGCGAGGAGCCTGACCGGACCGCTCATGGTGGGGTGACCTCACCGCTCTTCGCGCACGCGCGTCGCGGTGAACGCGTACACGGTCTCGCCGTGGCCGCCCGCGCTCATCGTGAACGACTTCTCGGTGAGCAGGCACTCGTCGAAGCTGACCGTCACGGTGGTGCCGCCCTGCCGCAGCGGCGCGGTGATCTGGAAGAAGTCGTCGCCGACCAGCCCGTCCAGGTCGGGTGCCGACGAGGCCACGCGGATGCGGCCCTCGACGTTGCGCGGGCCGGTGACCACCCCGATCCGCTCGGACGAGCCGAGCGCGTAGAGGTCCTGACGGACGGTCGTGGAGCGGTGCTCGACGGAGCGCACCCCCTCGACGGCGGTGCCGTTGACCAGGACGGAGCTCTCGTTGGCTGCGTACACGGTGGGCATGGCGTGCCTCTCAGTTCTTCACGCGGATGGTGGCGTACACGAAGTCGATGGCCCGGACGGGGCGCACGGCGATGTCGATGCGGACGTTGCCCTGGGCGAAGTCGAGCTGGGTCGAGTACACGTCGACCAGGAAGGCCGGGTCGGTCCCGTCGGTCGACGGCACCAGCTCGCCCGCGCGTTCCATGCGGGTGAACGTCGCGACGATCTGCTGGCGCAGCGCCGTGCGGGCGTCGACGGTGTTGAGCTGGCCGATGAAGTTCTCCGCGATGGCCTTGACCTCGCGCACGCACGCGTCGGCCACGCGGGTGACCGAGATCTGGTCGCCGCTCGTGTCCAGGCCGCGCAGCACGATCACGCCCCGGCCCGCCCGCGCCGCGACGACCACGACGTTGTGCGTCGGCCCGAGGAGACGGTTCAGCTCGCTGTCGGAGTACTTGGCCGGCGTGAGCCCGAACAGGGGGACCGGCTTGAACGTCGGCGAGACGGACGGACCCGTGCGGGCGATCGCGCCGAGCACCGCGCCTGCGGCACCGGCCGGGCTGACGAGCACGAAGCGCCGGTTGCGCACGCCCGCGGCGTGGTCGCGGATGCGGTCGAGGCTCGGCTGCTCGACGGCGGTGACGGACCCGAACGCGATGCGCGGGGCGCCCGCGTCGGACTGTGCGACGGCGTGCGCCACGAGCGCCTGGTGCACGGTCTGCACGAACGCCTCGGTGCGCGTCGGCTCGAGGGCGGCCAGCACGAGGCTGATGCGCGGGTCCTCGCCGAGGAGGTTGATGGCGTCCTGGTAGTCGGCCGCCGACGGGGACGTGCCGCCGCTGAGCAGCGTCGGGCTGATGGCGACGGGGAGCCGGTCCGCCGCCGCGAGCGACGACGCCTGGACCACGTGGATGAGGGCGCTCTCGCGCAGGATCACCGCAGGCAGGTAGTTCGCCGAGTCGGGGTTCATGGTCAGGCGCGTGAACTCCTCCTCCTGCGCACCGTCGCGGAACACCCGCACGCGCACGTTGTCCGCCGAGGGCGACAGGATCTCCACGGTCAGCCCGGTGGGATCGACCTCGGGCTCGGGCAGCAGCGTGAACAGCGTCTGCGCGACACCGCTGCGCTGGACGGCCACCCCGGTGCCGTCGGCCGGGAGCACGTACGTCCCCGCGGTCGGCAGGCCGTCGGCGAGCGACGGGTCGAGCGCGACGAGGTAGAGCGAGCGGGTGTTGAGGGTGTTGAACAGGTCCTGGTGCGAGCCCGGCTCCACCACGAGGTCGGCGAACTCCTCGACCACCTGGCCGGCGCGGAACACCCGCAGGCTGACCCGGACGGTCTCGCCCGCGGCGTTGAGCACGGTGCGCACGTCGACCGCGACCTGGTGGGCCCACGTGCCCACGGACCGCGCCCGCAGCAGCACCGCGTCGGTGGACACCGCGTTGCGCAGGACGAGCGAGGCGGCCCCGCCGCCGCCGACGGGCGCGACGAGCACCTCCGACGCCCCGTTGCCGAGCGCGTGCACGATCTCGGGAGCCGAGGCCACCGTGCCGGGTCCGAGGTTGCCGTGGATCTCGGCAGCCCGGCTGAGGCCCACGAGGGCCGTCGGCGTCGGTGGTCGGTCGACGATCGCGGCGATGCCGACCACGCCCGACGACGCCGGCAGCGGTGGCAGGACGTCGAACCTCGTCTCGACCTGAACCCCGGGTACGACGAGCGTCGCCATGGCATCCTCCGGTCTCACGCAACGACCGGTCGCCGCGGCTTGCGGCGACCCCGGGGAACCAGCAGAACGCCCCCGTCCGGGAGCATCCGCCGGTCGGCGCCTCAGCCGCGTCACGCCCGCGTCACGGCGCCCGCGGGGCCCTCAGTGCGTCAGGGCGGCTCCGAGCAGCTCGACCAGGTCGAGCGCCACGTCACGCATCCGGTGGTCGTCGTCGAGCGCGGGGTCCCACGAGGCGAGGGTCGCCGAGCGGACCGGCGCACGGTCCGCGGCGGCACGGATCACCGCGCGCACCTCCTCGGGCCGCAGGCCCCCCGGGGCCGACCAGGAGTTCGCCCGCCCGACGTCGAGGTCGTGCACGTCGAGGTCGACGTGCACGTGCACGGCGTCGACGCCGTCGACCAGGGCGGTGACCGCTCGGGTCACCGCTGCCGGGTCGTCCCGGAGGGCGTCGACGGTGAGGAGCCCGATCCGGGACCGGTCGAGGAGCTCCCGCTCGGCGGGATCGAGCTCGTGGGCGCCGACGAGCAGCACGTCCGCGTCGGCGACCGGCGCGAACCCGGGCACGCGCTGCGTGAGCCCGGTCCAGCTGCGGCCGGTCAGCATCGAGAGGGACATCCCGTCGACGAACCCGCTCGCCGAGGTCCGCGGGTCGTTCAGGTCGCCGTGCGCGTCGAGCCACAGGACGCCGACGCGCGGGGCCGGGAGCCCAGCGACGACCCCGAGGGTCGCACCGCAGTTCCCGGCCAGGACGACAGGCGCGGCACGGTCCTCGACCGCGTCGGCCACGAGCGCCCGGACCGCCCGCATCACCTCGACGTCCGCCGCGGCCTCGCCGGCGGCGAGCGGACCGCAGGTGACCTCGCGCCGGTCGACGGGGCGGCCCGCGCGTGCCAGGCGTGCGACGGCGCCCCCCGCGACGAGGGCGTCCGGGCCGGCGCCGTGCCGTACGCCGCGCCGGCCGGAGTCGTACGGGACGGTGATCAGGCGCAGGGAAGGTGTCGGTGCGGCCATCCGGTGCTCAGCTCGCGGCGAGCCGCAGGTCGCTCACCAGCTCCGCGAACGCCTCGTCGAAGCCGTCCCGGCCCCGCAGCCGGACCACCGCCGAGGGGTGGGCCGTGAGCACGTAGCGGCCCTCGAGGAGCCGGCCGCGTTCCTGCGCCACCTTGACCGGCCGGCCGAGCACCGCGTGACCTGCTGTCGCGCCGAGCGCCACCACGACCTGCGGGTCGAGCACGGCGAGCTCGGCCTCCAGCCACGGCGCGCACGCGCGCAGGTGCGTGACGGTCGGGGTCTTGTGCAGGCGGCGCTTCCCGCGCTGCTCGAACCGGAAGTGCTTCACGGCGTTGGTCAGGTACACCGCGTCCTCGTCGATCCCCGCCTCGCGCAGCGCGTCGCTCAGTAGGCGTCCCGCCGGTCCCACGAACGGCTCGCCCTCCAGGTCCTCCCGGTCCCCGGGCTGCTCGCCGACGAGCACCACCCGGGCCGCGGCCGGGCCGCGGGAGAACACCACCTGCGTCGCCGGGCGCCACAGCTCGCACCCGCGGCAGGCCGGCGCGGCGGCGCGCAGGTCCTCGAGCCCGGCGGTCGGCGGGACCCACCGGGCGGCGCCGGGTGCGGACGTGTCGCTCATCCCTCCGAGCATCGACCCGCCCGGGAGGAGCCGCCACCGCGGCCGGTCCGGATGCGGAGACCTGCGTCCTGGCCGACAGTGGTCAGGCGGTCAAGGAGGTGCCGCCGGACCGAGGGTGCCCCGCCCGTCGGTCCTCGGTACGGCCCCAGGAGGACTGTCATGGCCCACACAGTGTCCGACTACATGACCGCGCACCCGACCGTCGTCGAGGTGACCGACACGCTGCGCTCCGTCGCGGAGACCATGGCGAGCCAGGACGTCGGAGCCCTCGTCGTGGCGGAGAACGGCGCGGTCACCGGGATCATCACCGACCGCGACCTCGTGGTCCGCGGTCTGGCGACCGGGGTCGGTCTCGACGCCCCGGTCGGGCAGCTCACCACGGGCGCGCTCGTCACCGTCGGCCCCGACGACGGCGTGGCGGAGGTCGTCCAGCTCATGCGGGACAACGCGGTCCGACGGGTCCCGGTCGTCGAGGGCGACGTCGCGGTCGGCATCGTCTCGATCGGTGACCTCGCCGTGGCGCTCGACTCCGACTCGGCGCTCGCCGACATCTCCGCCGCGCCGCCGAACGACTGACGCGTCAGGAGCCGGCGAGCCGCCCGACGAGCGCTTCCGACCCGCGCGCCAGGAGCGTCACGTCCGCCTCGAGCAGCAGGAACGAGGCGCCGGCGTCGGCGTACGAGCGCGCCAGGGCCGGGTCGAACGCGTTGACGCCGACCGGCTTGCCGGCCGCGCGCACGGCCTCGACCGTGCGGTGGACGGCGGCGACGACGTCGGGGTGACCCTGCTGGCCCAGCAGCCCCATCGAGGCGGCGAGGTCGGCCGGCCCGACGAAGACGCCGTCGACGCCGTCCACCGCCGCGATCGCCCCGGCGGCGTCCACGCCCTCGACCGTCTCGACCTGCACGACCAGGGACACGTGCTCGTCGGCGTCCGCCAGGTAGCCCTCGACCCGGTTCCACCGGGCCGAGCGGGCGAGCGCCGAACCGACGCCGCGTCGCCCCCGCGGCGGGTAGCGCACGGCCTCGACGGCCGCCTCCGCCTCGGCCGCCGAGGAGACCAGGGGCACCAGCAGGTTCTGGGCGCCGAGGTCCAGGACCTGCTTGATCGTCACGACGTCGGCGGCGGGTACGCGCACGACCGGGGTGATCGGGTAGGCGGCGACCGCCTGGAGCTGCGCGAGCACCGACTGCAGCCCGTTGGGCGAGTGCTCCATGTCGATCATGAGCAGGTCCAGCCCGGAGCCCGCGCAGATCTCCGCGACGAGCGGGCTGCCGGTGCACACCCACATGCCGGTGAGCGGAGCCTCGGCCGCGGCAAGGGCGGCGCCGAACGTCGGCATCAGATGAAGCGGCACGTGATCGTCCCCAGGTCGCGGTAGTCGGCCAGCACGGTGTCGTCGGGGTGCACCCAGATCGGGCGGGTGAACGAGCCTGCGAGCACGAGCTCGCCGGCCTCGAGGCGGTCGCCGTGCTGGGCCAGCTTGTTGGCCAGCCAGGCGACGCCCCGCGCGGGGTGGTCGAGCACAGCCGCCGCGACGCCCGACTCCTCGACGGTGCCGTTGCGGTACAGCAGCGCGGCGACCCAGCGCAGGTCGACGTCCTCGGGCGCGACGGGGGTGTCCCCGAGGACCATGGCGCCCATCGCGGCGTTGTCGCTGATGGTGTCGACGATCGTGCGGCCCTCCAGCGCGATGCGTGACGACAGGATCTCGAGGGCGGGCACCACGTGCTCGGTCGCGCGCAGGACGTCGTCGAGCGTCGCGCCGGGGCCGTCGACGGGCTCGGCCAGCCGGAACGCGAGCTCGACCTCGATGCGGACGTTGGAGAACCGCCCGTGCTCGATCACCGAGCCGCTCGGATAGACCATGTCCGCGAAGATCGCGCCGTAGTCGGGCTCGTCGATCCCGGTGGCCGCCTGCATGACCTTCGAGGTGAGGCCGATCTTGCGCCCGACCGGCCGCCGCCCGGCGGCCACGCCCCGGCGCCGCCACTCGCGCTGCACCGCGTACGCGTCGTCGACGGTCATGCCCGGGTGGCGTGCCGTCAGCAGCGGCACCGTGGTCCGGTCCCGTTCCGCGACGGCGAGCTCGTCGGCGATCGCCGTGAGCGTGTCGGGCGGGAGCGGGCTCACAGCTGGTGCCCCAGCTTGTACTCGCGCTGCTTCCAGCTCGGCAGCTCCTCGGGGGAGTCGCCCTTGCGGGTGTAGGAGAACCCGTCGGCTCCGATCGTGACCTCCATCTCGCTGGTGTCCGTGCGGGCACGGACCGGCTGCGGGACGCCGTCGAGGTCGAGGACGAGGGACGCCTCGGTGTACCAGGAGGGGACCACCGGGTTGCCCCACCAGTCCCGGCGCTGGTTGTCGTGCACGTCCCACGTGACCACGGGGTTGTCCGGGTCGCCCGTGTAGTAGTCCTGCGTGTAGATCTCGATGCGGTGGCCGTCGGGGTCGCGCAGATACAGGTAGAACGCGTTGGACACCCCGTGGCGCCCCGGCCCCCGCTCGATCCGGTCGGAGAGCCGCAGCGCGCCGAGCTTGTCGCAGATCGCCAGGATGTTGTGCTTCTCGTGGGTGGCGAACGCCACGTGGTGCAGGCGGGGGCCGTCGCCGCCGGTCAGGGCGGTGTCGTGCACCGTGGGCTTGCGACGCATCCACGCGGCGTAGGTGGTGCCGGCCTCGTCCTGGATGTCCTCGGTCACCCGGAACCCGAGGTCCTCCAGGTGGGCCACGGCCCGCGGCACGTCGGGCGTGACCTGGTTGAAGTGGTCGAGGCGCACGAGCGTGCCCGGGGTGTACAGGTCGTAGCGCCACGCCAGCCGCTCGACGTGCTGGACGTCGTGGAAGAGCTCGTACGGGAACCCGAGCGGGTCCTGGACGCGCACCGTGTCCCCGACGCCGGCGACGAACCCCTCGGGCCGCCGCTCGACGCGGCACCCGAGCTCGCCGTAGAACGCGACCGCCCGGTCGAGGTCCGCCGGCGAGCGCACCCGGTAGGACAGGGCGGCCACCGCCGCGACGGGACCGGCGCGCAGGACGAGGTTGTGGTGGATGAACTCCTCGAAGCTGCGCAGGTAGACGCAGGTGTCGTCCTCCTGCGTCACCACGAGGCCGAGGACGTCGACGTAGAAGTGGCGCGAGGCCGCGAGGTCGGTGACGACGAGCTCCATGGAGGCGGCGCGCAGGATGTCGGGCGGCGGGGACGACGGCGTCGGGATCGGGTCGCCGCTCCGGATCGGGTCGTCGGCCGTCACGACGGGCTCGGGCCCGGCGGGGGTGATGGGTGTCGCGCTCACGTCAGCGTCCTTGCCTCTCGTGCCGCAGGGTCAGCGGGGGTCCGGGTCGTCCAGGTCGGTCGGCGGGTGCACCTCGGCCTTGCCGAAGGTCGGGTTGTGCGCCCCGCCGAGCGTGATGTGCACGGCCTGCTGGTGCGTGTAGAAGTCGATCGAGCGGTACCCGCCCTCGTGGCCGAGGCCGGACGCCTTGACCCCGCCGAACGGCGTGCGCAGGTCCCGGACGTTGTTGCTGTTGAGCCACACCATCCCGGCCTCGACCGCCTGCGCGAAGGTGTGCGCCCGGCGCAGGTCGGTGGTCCACACGTACGCGGCGAGCCCGTACGCGACACCGTTGGCGAGCGCGAGGGCCTCCTCGTCGGTGTCGAACGGCGTGATGGCCACCACCGGGCCGAAGATCTCCTCCTGGAAGATCCGGGCGTCCGGCGGGACGTCGGCGAAGACGGTGGGCGCCACGTAGTTGCCCGTCGGGAAGCCGTCCGGCCGTCCGCCGCCGGCGACGA
This sequence comes from Cellulomonas xylanilytica, assembly GCF_007989805.1. GTDB lineage: Bacteria > Actinomycetota > Actinomycetes > Actinomycetales > Cellulomonadaceae > Cellulomonas > Cellulomonas xylanilytica. The sequence goes on along the minus strand of NZ_BJUB01000004.1, from coordinate 162,220 downwards.
GGCGCCCCTCGGTCCGGCCGATCTCGATGTAGCGCATGACCTTGTCGTAGTGCTCCGGGTGCACGAGCGCGCCGACCTCCGTCCGTGCCTCGTGCGGGGGACCGACGACGACGCGCCTCGCCTGCGCGGCGTAGCGCTCGACGAACTCGTCGTAGATCTCCCGCTGCACGAGGATCCGGCTGCCCGCCGTGCACCGCTCCCCGTTGAGCGAGAACACCCCGAAGATCGTCGCGTCGACGGCGGCGTCCAGGTCGGCGTCCGCGAACACCACCGCGGGGGACTTGCCCCCGAGCTCCATCGACAGGCCCTTCAGGTGCGGCGCCGCGTTCGCGAAGATCAGCTGGCCCGTCCGGCTCTCCCCGGTGAAGGAGATGAGCGGGACGCCCGGGTGCCTCACCAGCGCGTCGCCCGCCTCCTCGCCGATCCCGTGGACCAGGTTGAACACGCCGACGGGCAGTCCCGCCTCCTCGAAGATCCCGGGCCACAGGGACGCCGACAGCGGCGTGAACTCCGCCGGCTTGAGGACGACGGTGTTGCCCGTGGCCAGCGCGGGGCCCAGCTTCCACGACTCGAGCATGAACGGCGTGTTCCACGGCGTGATGAGGCCGGCGACGCCGATCGGCTTGCGGTTGACGTAGTTGAGCTGCTTGCCGGGCACCTTGAACGCGTCGTCGGTCTGGGCGACCACCAGGTCGGCGAAGAACCGGAAGTTCTCCGCGGCACGGCGCGCCTGGCCCAGCGCCTGGGTGATCGGCAGCCCGGAGTCGAAGCTCTCTAGCTCGGCCAGCCGGGCGTCCCGCGACTCGACGATGTCGGCGACGCGGTGCAGGACCCGCGAGCGCTCGCGCGGCAGCATCCGCGGCCAGGGGCCCTCGTCGAAGGCGTGCCGGGCCGCGGCGACCGCACGGTCGACGTCCGCGGCCTTGCCCGCCGCGGCGTGCAGGTACGTCTCGTTCGACACCGGGTCGAGCACGGCGAACGTCGCACCGTCCGCGGAGTCGACGTGCTCACCGCCGATGTAGTGCTGGACGTGCTCGGGAAGGTCGGCAGGCATGGGGTCGCCTCTCACGGTGCGGTCGTCTCGTCGGGGTGCTGGTGGCTCAGGTAGGCGGCGAGCGTGCCGGAGCGGTGCGAGCGGGCCGCGTGCTCGATGTCGGCCAGGGGCGCACCGGACTCGATGAGGTCGAGGAGGGTCTCGTGCTCACGCACCGACTCCTGCGCGCGGCCGGGCACGAAGCTGAACGTCGAGTCGCGCAGGTGGCCCAGGCGGACCCACTCCGACTCCACCAGCGCGAGCAGGCGCGGGTTCGCGCAGGCGGCGAAGAGCACCGCGTGGAACCGCTGGTTCATCGAGGTGAACAGTCGCGGGTCGAAGTGGTCGAGCGACTCGACGAGGCTGCGGTTCAGCTCGCGGGCCTGCCGGACGTCACCGGCGGTCAGGTGCCGGGCCGCGAGCGCGGTGGCCGCTCCCTCGAGGATCGCCAGCGTCTCCATGCTGTGCCGGTACTGGGAGTCGTCGATCATCGACACCCGGGCGCCGACGTTCCGCTCGAAGGTCACCAGGCCCTCGGCCTCGAGCCGGCGGATCGCCTCCCGCACCGGCACCACGCTCATGCCGAGCTCGCTCGCGACGGACGCGAGCACGAGGCGGTGCCCGGGGATGAGCTCCTCGGTCGCGATCCGCTCCTTGAGGGAGTGGTACGCGTGCTGCGACTTGCTCCGTGCCGCCGTGTCGCTCACCGGCTCGCGCGCCATGCGTCGTACCTCGCTCTCCACCGTGCGTCCATGGGGAAGAGGCCGTCGACGGCGTGACCGGCGGCGACCTGCTCGGCGACCCAGCCGTCCTCCTCCTCCTGGGCGAGGGTGGCGTCGACGACCTCCTCGACCAGGCCGGGCGGGATGACGACGACGCCGTCCCCGTCACCCACCACCACGTCGCCGGGCTCGACGGTCGTCCCGCCGCACGCGACGGCGACGTCGACCTCCCAGGGCACGTGCAGGCGGCCGAGGACGGCAGGGTGCGCGCCCGCCGAGTAGACGGGGATCCCCACGGCGGCGACGGCGGCGTGGTCGCGGACGCCGCCGTCGGTGACGATGCCGGCGGCGCCGCGCACGTGGGCCCGCAGGGCGAGGATGTCGCCGAGCGTGCCGGACCCGGTCTCGCCGCGCGCCTCGATGACGATGACCTCGCCCTCGGCGACCGTGTCGAACGCGCGCTTCTGGGCGTTGTGGCCGCCGCCGTGGCGGGCGACCAGGTCCTCGCGGCCCGGCACGAACCGCAGGGTCCGGGCGGTGCCGACGAGCTTCGCGTCGGGATGCATCGGCCGCACGCCGTCGACCGTCGTCCGGTCGAGCCCGCGCCTGCGCAGCTGCGCGGTGAGACCGGCCACCGGTGCCCGCAGCAGCTTCTCGCGCAGCTCCGCCGTCAGGTGTGGTGCCGGCGGTGTGCCCCACGCCTCGGCGCGCTGGAGGTCGTCGACGGCGGGCAGGGAACCGAGCGTGCCGTCGAACGGGTGCTCACCCTGGACGACGGTCGTGACGAGCCGGCCCGAGGTCGGCGTGCCGGCGGCCTCGGGCGCGTCGACCTCGACCTCGACGACGTCCCCGGGTCCGACGACGGACGAGCCGGCGGGGGTGCCGGTGAGGATGACGTCGCCCGGCTCGAGCGTCAGGTGCTGCGAGAGGTCGGCGACGAGCCGGGGGAGCGTGAACAGGAGCCCGGCCGTGGTGTCGTCCTGGCGGAGCTCGCCGTTGACCCACGCCCGCACGCGCAGGGCTCCGGGGTCGACCGTCCGGGCGTCGACGAGGCCCGGGCCGAGGGGCGTGAACCCGTCCCCGCCCTTGGACCGGACGTTGGAGCCCTTGTCGTTCGCGCGCAGGTCGTACAACCCGAGGTCGTTCGCCGCCGTGACCCACGCGACGTGTTCCCACGCGCGCTCGAGCGGGACGCGCCGCGCCGTGGTGCCGATGACGAGGGCGATCTCACCCTCGAAGGCCAGGAGCTCCGTGCCGTGCGGACGCTCGACCGTGCCGCCCGACGGTGCCACCGAGCTGGAGGGCTTGAGAAAGTACGAGGGGTGCGCGGGGCGGCGGCCCCGCTGGTCGGCGCGCGACGCGTAGCTCAGGTGGATCGCGACGATCTTGCCGGGACGGCCGGGCAGGGCGGAGAACCGGGGGTCTGCGCCTGTGCTGTCGGTCATGTGCTCCTCGCCCGTCTGGTGGTCGGTGGTCGTCGGTCGGGTCAGCCGCTCGCGCGGGCGATCTCCTCCCAGAACGGGGCGACCACCGTGCCGGAGACGCGCAGGTCGAGCAGCAGGAACGGTCGCTCGGTCACCGGCCGCGCGCGCCACGCCGTCAGGGCGTCGAGGTCCTCCACCGACCGGACGGCGACGCCGTGGGCGCCCAGCGCGGTCGCCACCCCGGCGAAGTCGACGTCGGGGATCAGCATCGGCTCCTGCGCCAGACCCTTGCGGCCGTAGAGGTGCATCTCGGCGCTGTACGCCCCGTCGTTCCACACGACCGCGATCCCACGACCGCCCGCGACCCGCACGGCCGACTCCAGGTCGGACAGCGCCATGAGCCCGCCGCCGTCGCCGGTGGTCAGCACCACGGTGGACTCGGGCCGGGCGAGCGCCGCCCCGACAACGCTCGGGAACCCGAGCCCGATGGCCTGGAACGCGGTGCCCACCATGACGGCCCGGTCCGGGGCCGACACGGGCCAGTACATGTTCGACCAGCCGAGGAAGTGCCCGCCGTCGGAGACGACCACCCGGTCCTCGGGGAGCAGCTCCGCCAGGCGTGCCGCCGCCGAGCGCGGGTCGAGACGCCCGTCCGCGGCGGTCCCGTCCCCGGGCTCCTGCCGTCGCGCGGCGGCCACGTCGACGGACTCGCGCCAGCCGCTGGAGGCAGCGTCGTCGAGCTCCTTGAGGATCTGCTCTGCGACCACCGCCGCGTCCCCCCGGACGTACCCGCCGACGTGCGGGTGGGTCGCCGCGGGGGCGATGTCGACCTGGAAGACCCGGCACCCGGGCGCGAACAGCTCGCCGAACCGCATCGTGAACTGGTTGAGGGCGGCGCCCACGACGACCGCGACGTCGGCCTCGCGGACGAGCTCCATCGCGTCCTTCGCGCCGAACCCGCCGGCGACCCCCAGGTCGAACTCGGGCCGGGGGAAGATCCCGCGGCCGAGGGCCGTCGTCACGGTCAGGGCACCCGTGGCGTCGGCCAGGGCGCCGAGGGCCTCGCCCGCGCCGGCGACCCACGCGCCGCGTCCCGCGAGCAGCAGCGGCCGGCGGGCGGCGGCCAGGGCGGCGGCGATCTCCCGGACGACCCCGTCGGCGAACGCGCCGCGCACGCCGAGCGGCGCGGGCAGGCGGGGGGCGGGCGTCTCGGGGACGGGCCCCGTGTCCAGCACCGCGACGTCGTAGGGGATCGCGAGCACCGTGGGCACCCGGTAGGTGAGCGCGTGCTCGACGGCGATGACGGTGGTGGCGGCGGCGTCCGCGCGGCCCACGGTGTAGGTCCGGGCGCCCACGGCGGAGGCCATCGCGATCTGGTCGACGTCCCAGGGTCGCGGGCCCGACGTGGGCTCGTCGCCGACGACGAGGACGAGGGGGACGTGCGCCTGCACGGCCTCGGCCAGGGCGGTGAGCGTGTTGGTGAACCCCGCCCCGTAGGTCGTCGTCGCCGCGGCGAGCCGTCCGGAGGAACGGTGGAACGCGTCGGCGGCGACGACCGCACCGGCCTCGTGCCGGACGGGGGTGAAGCGGGCGGCGGTCTGGGACGTCAGCGCGTCGAGGAAGTAGGCGTTGCCGTTGCCCATGACCCCGAAGACGTGGTCGACGTGCGCGGCGAGCGTGATGGCGACGTGCGCGGAGACCGTCGGCATGACGTGGCCCTCCTGCTCCGGGGCGACCGCGTCGTCGCGGCTCGGTAGGGATAATATACGATCCGCACCACCTCGACAGCGGCGTCAGGGGAGTCGGTCCATGCAGTTCCACCATCACGGCTACGTCTCGGGCGACCCGCGCGTGCAGCCCGCGGCAGGCGTCGGCCTCGACCGACCGGCCGAGCTCCCCGACGAGGTCGACGTGCTCATCGTCGGCACCGGCCCGGCGGGGATGATCGCGGCCGCCCAGCTCTCGCAGTTCCCCGAGGTGAACACGCGCATCGTCGAACGCCGTGCCGGGCGGCTCCCGATCGGGCAGGCGGACGGCATCCAGGCTCGCAGCGTCGAGACGTTCCAGGCGTTCGGGTTCGCCGGCCGGATCGCCGAGGAGGCCTACCGCATCACCGAGATGTGCTTCTGGCACCCGGACCCGGCCGACCCGTCGCGCATCGTCCGCGGCGAGCGGCCGGCCGACGACCCGGGCGGCATCAGCGAGTTCCCGCACCTGATCGTGAACCAGGCGCGTGTGCTCGACTACTTCGCCGAGTACATGGCGTGCTCACCCAGCCGCATGGAGCCGGACTACGGGTACGAGTTCCGGGGTCTCGAGCGGGCCGACGACCACGTGACCGTCACCCTCGTGCGCACGGCGGGGGAGCGGGCCGGCGAGGAGAAGGTCGTGCGGGCGAAGTACGTCCTGGGCGCCGACGGTGCACGCAGCCGGGTGCGGACCGCGATCGGCTGCACCATGCAGGGCGACTCGGCGTTCCACGCGTGGGGCGTCATGGACGTCCTCGCCGTCACCGACTTCCCGGACATCCGGCTCAAGTGCGCGATCCAGTCGGGGGCGGGCGGCAGCATCCTGCTCATCCCGCGCGAGGGCGGCCACCTCTTCCGCATGTACGTGGACCTCGGCGAGACCGACCCGGACGCCCACCACGAGGTGCGCAGCACGACGGTCGAGCAGATCATCGCCCGGGCGAACGAGATCCTGCACCCGTACACGCTCGACGTGCGCGACGTCGCCTGGCACAGCGTCTACGAGGTGGGGCACCGGCTCACCGACCGGTTCGACGACGTCGCCCCGGAGGACTCGGGGACGCGGACCCCGCGGGTCTTCATCGCCGGCGACGCGTGCCACACCCACAGCGCCAAGGCCGGCCAGGGCATGAACGTCTCCATGCAGGACGGGTTCAACCTCGCCTGGAAGCTCGGCTACGTCCTCACCGGCCGCAGCCCCGCGAGCCTGCTCGCCACGTACTCCGCCGAGCGCCAGGTGGTCGCGCAGAACCTCATCGACTTCGACAAGGAGTGGTCGACGCTCATGGCCACGCCGCCCGAGGAGCTGGGCGATCCCGGCCGGCTCGCCGAGTTCTACGTGCGGACCACCGAGTTCCTCTTCGGGTTCATGACGCAGTACCCGCCGTCGATGGTCGTCGCCGAGCCGGCCCACCAGGCCCTGGCCACGGGGTTCCCGGTCGGCAAGAGGTTCAAGTCGGTGCCCGTCGTCCGCGTCGCCGACGCCAACCCCCTGCACCTCGGGCACCAGCACCGCGCCGACGGCCGTTGGCGCCTGTACGCGTTCGCCGATGCCGGGGACACCCCCGCGCTGACGGCCTGGGCCGGCTGGATGGCCGGCTCGCCCGGCTCCCCGCTGGTGGTGCACCCGCGCGAGATCTTCGACGTCAAGGTCGTCTACCAGCAGCGGCACGTCGACGTGGACATCGCGAGCGTCCCGGCGGTCTTCCTGCCCCGCACCGGACGGTTCGAGCTCGTCGACTACGAGAACGTCTTCGCGACGCACCCCGACGACGACATCTTCGACCTGCGCGGCGTGGACCGTGCGGGGTGCGTCGTCGTCGTGCGACCCGACCAGTACGTCGCGGCCGTCCTGCCGCTGGATGCGACCGACGAGCTCGCCGCGTTCTGCCGGCAGCACCTGATGGTCTAGGCGGAGCTCCGCGCGAGCCGGGCGGCCACCTCGTCGTCGAAGTCGGCGAAGAACCCGGCCACCCGGTCGGTCAGCTCGCCCATGCCGTCGCACGCGAAGAGGATCGGCTGGTAGTGGCTGATGTCGTACGCCAGCGTGGCCATCTGGTCGAAGTCCACCGGGCGGATGTCGGCCCCGCGGAACTCCTCGATCTCGCCGTAGGAGGACAGCAGACCGGCGCCGTACGCGCGCAGCTCGCCGTCCTCGTACATGACCCCGAACTCGATGGTGAACCAGAAGACGTCGGCCACGTACTGCAGGCCCGCGGCCGTCTCGCAGCGTCGCGCGGCCTCGCCGGCCCGGCGCTTGACCTCGGCGATCGCCGGGTTCGCCAGCAGGTTGCAGTGCCCGACCACCTCGTGCAGGATGTCCGGCTCCGGCGTGTACAGCGGCTGCGACGGGTGCCGCAGGTACTGGGTGGAGTGGAACACCCCGTCCGCCAGCGACCCGTAGAAGACGTCCAGCGGGACGAGCCCCGCGGCCGGGTGCAGCCGGAAGCCGCTGAGCGGACCGAGACCCGCACTCACCTCGTCGAGCTGCGGCACGCGGTCCGTCGGCAGGGCGAGGGACTCCTTGCCCTCCAGGTAGCCGCGGATCGCCAGCCGCTCGTGCTTGGGCGCGAGCTCGCGGCACACCGTCTCCCAGATCGCGTTCTCGGAGTCCGTGTAGTCGACCTGGGGCACCGGCTCGCCGGGCTGCCAGGCGAGCGCCGGTGCGGCGATCTCGTTGCGGCGGCGACGGTACGCGTCGTCGTTCGCGCCGGGGTGGTCGTCGGCCAGGTGCACGGTGGCCTTGCCGTCCTCGTCGGCGGTGACGGGGGCATACAGCTGTCCTTCGTCGAACATACGATCCGTTCTACGCCTGAAGTCGGCCCGACGCATCCCCCGATCGGCTGTCTCGTCCGGCAGCCCGGGCCGGGACCCGGGCTGCCGGACGGCTCAGTGCGTCAGAGGTACCACTGCTGGCTGGACCCGCGGTGGCAGTCCCACAGGTGCACGCGCTGCCCGTCGTGCAGCGGGGTGCCGCCCACGGTGTCGAGGCAGCGGCCCGACTGCGGGTTCCGCAGCGCGCGGGTCCCGGAGTCGTACGCCCACTTCTGGGCGCCGGTGCCGTTGCACGTCCACAGCTGCACGACGGTCCCGTTGGCGGTCCCGCCCCCGCTCACGTCGAGGCACTTGCCGAGCGAGCGGACGGTGCCGTCGGAGCCACGGGTCCACTGCTGGGCGGCGTTGCCGTTGCAGCCGACCACCTGGATGGGGTTGCCGTCGTGCGTCTGCGCCCAGGGCACGTCGAGGCACAGCGTGTTCGCGACGCGCAGGGTCCCGGTGCCGGTCGGCAGGGCGCCGCCACCACCGCCCCCGCCGCCGGACCCGGAGCCGTTGTCGTAGACGCGGACGTAGTCGACCTTCATCTGCTGCGGGAGCACGGTCGAGCCGTCGGGGTAGCCGGGCCACTGGCCGCCGACGGCGACGTTGAGGATGAGGAAGTAGGCCTTGTCGAACACCCACGCGTTGCCGCCGACGCTGGCCCGCGTGACCTGGTGGTACACGTTCCCGTCGACGGACCACGTGATGGAGCCCGGCTTCCAGTCCACGGCGTACGTGTGGAAGGCGTCGGCGAACGACCAGTTCTGCGGGTGCTGGTACATGCCGGTGATGCCGCTGCCGCCGGAGTACCCGGGGCCGTGCACCGTGCCGTAGATGCGGTGCGGCTCCTTGCCGACGTTCTCCATGATGTCGATCTCGCCCGAGGACGGCCACGACGTCTGGGGGAAGTCGGCGCCGAGCATCCAGAACGCCGGCCAGATGCCCTGGCCGCGGGGGATCTGCATGCGTGCCTCGATGCGGCCGTACGTCAGCTCGACCTTGTTGTTGCTCTGCAGACGTGCGGACGTGTACGAGCCGTCGGCCTCGCGGCGGGCGGTGATGACGAGGTTGCCCTGCCCGTCGAGCGCGGAGTTGTTGCGGGACGTCGTGTAGCTCTGCAGCTCGGCGTTGCCCCACCCGCCGGCCCCCGTGTCGTAGCTCCAGACGGCGGGGTCGGGGGCGCTGCCGGCGGACCCGTTGAACTCCTGGGACCACAGGACGTCGCCGATCGCGGCCTCGGCGGGGGTCGACGTCGATGCCACGAGGCCTGCGGCGACGAGGGCCGCGGCCCCGAGGACTGCGGCGAGGCCGTGCGCTCGGCGGGTGGGGGTGCGTGGGTGTGCGGGATGCATCGTTGCCTCCTGGAACCTCGGCGAACGGACGGGGCCGGGGGTCGGCGCCACCCGGTGACACGTGTCACGACGCTGCGCACGTGTGGGGGCGGCCTGTCCGTTTTGCGCGACAGTAACGCGATGGCTTACTGACTGGCAAGTAACTGTGACAGCAGCGGCGACCGGTCTCCGCCTCGACGGGCGAACTTTCCGGTGCGCCCTTCCACCGCTACCGGCCCCGGGTGTTCAGTGGTGGGGCAGCCGGCCCGGCCACGTCGGGGCTGCGCACAGGGGGAACGGTGTTCACAGGAGGGTTCCAGCCACGACCGGTCGGCGTCGCGCGATCGGCGCTGGACCGCGTCCGGACACGACTGGTGCGGTCCCCGGGTCCGTGGGCCGCTGCCGCGGTGGCGTCCGCCGTCGCCCTGCCCGTGGTCCTCGCCGCCGTCCTCGGTGAGGGCAACGACGTCCAGGAGCTCGCACAGTCGAGCGGGAGCGCCTGGGTCGCCTCGCCCGAGCGGGGCATCGTGTCCCTCATCGACGGGCCGTCCGACGCGGTGGCCACGACCGTCCGGGTCACCGCGGCGGCCTCCGTCGACGTCGAGCAGTCGGGCGCGTCGGCGTTCGTCGTGGACGATGCGGCCGGGACGGTGGCGCGCATCGACGGAGCGACGTGGGAGGCCACGCAGCCGATCGCCTTCGGGGCCCCGGACGGGTCGCTCTCCGTGCTGCAGGGCGTCGACCACGTCTACGTGCTCGACGCGACCCGTCGGACCGCGACCGTCGTGGACCCGGTCACGCTGGCCGGCCAGCAGGTGGTCTCGCTCGACGCGCAGCCCGGTCCGGGGCAGGCCGTCGTCGACGACGCCGGCCGCCTCTGGGTGGTCGACGCCGAGCGCGGCGGTCTCACCTGGTTCGACGGCGCCCACCACGTCGCGCGCGACCGGGCGTCCGCCGACGACCAGCTCGTCCTGGTCCGGGGTCGGCCGGTGCTGGTCAGCCAGTCCGACAGGACGCTGACGTCGCTGACCGACGGGGGTGCGGTCGACGCCCGGTCGTGCCTCGAGGTGCGCGCCGAGGACGCCGTGGAGCTGCTCGGGTCGACGGACCGCGACGAGGTCTACGCGGCCATCGCCGAGACCGGCACCCTCGTCATCGCCCGGGTGGGCAAGGACGACTGCGGACGGGTCGTGTCCGTCGTCGCGCCCGGCACGGAGGTCGACTTCGGGCCCCTCGCGCAGTCCGGCAGGTTCGTGTTCGTCCCCAACGAGGCCACGGGTCAGACCGTCGTGATCGACACCGCCGACGACACGGTCGCCGGGACGTTCGACCTGGCGCCCGCGGGCAACAGGGTCCAGCTCATCGGCGAGGACCGCCTCGTGTTCTACAACGACCTCGACGGACACGAGGCCGGGGTCCTGCAGTTCGACGGCGCGACCTGGGTCAAGGGGGAGTCGCTGGCCAAGTACGACCCGGCCGACGGGACGCCGGCCGAGGTCCTGACTCCACCCACCGCGGACGACGCCCCGGGCTCCGGCCCGGTCGCCGGCAGCGCGCCGGACGCAGGGCCGCCCGCGACGGAGCCCGCGCCGCCAGCTCCGGCGGTCGACCCGCCGGCCCCGCCCGACCCGGCGGAGGTCCCGCCGGAGACACCCGACCCCGCGCCGGACCCGGCCACCGGGACCGAGCCGACCCGTGCCCCGACCCCGCCGAGCACGAGCAGGCCGGAGCCCACGTCGTCGCCGAGCCCGGGCAGCATCACCGTGGTCGTGGGAGGCGATGGGCAGGTCACGAGCTCGCCCGCCGGCATCGACTGCCCCGGCACGTGCACGGCCGCCTTCGAGGCCGGCGCCGACGTCACGCTCACGGCACGTCCGGGGGAGTCGTCGACGCTCCTGGGCTGGTCCCGGGCGTGCAGCGGAGCGATGGCCGCGAACGGCTGCGTGCTCGTCGTCACCGGTGCGCTCGAGGTGGGTGCGGCGTTCGCGGAGGCGCCCGAGCAGGTGCCGGTCGCCGTGACCGTCGTCGGCGGCGGCACGGTCGAGAGCGAGCCGGCGGGCCTGTCGTGCGACGCCGCCTCCAGCCCCTGCGAGGCGAGCTTCGCGGCGGGCAGCGCGGTCACGCTCACCGGGCACGGGGACGCCGACTCCGGCGAGGTCGCGTGGAGCGGGAGCTGCGCGGGCACGGGGCCGTGCGCGCTGCTGGTCGCCCCGGGCGTGGGGGTGACCGCCACGTTCACCGACTTCGCCACCCTGCAGGTCGCGCCGCCCGACGGAGGACGCATCACGGGCGCGGGCATCGACTGCCCGGTCGACTGCGAGGAGCTCCTCCCGGTCGGGTCGACGCTGACGCTGACGGCGCGCCGGTTCGAGGACAGGCAGTTCACCGGGTGGACGGGCGACTGCGCCGGCGGCTCCGCGACGTGCGACCTCACGATCGACGCGGATCCCGCGGTCGGCGCCACCTACGCGGACTACCCGATCGGGGTCTTCGCGGGGTCGTGGACGCAGAGCGACGGCGGCGGCGACCAGCGCGTCGTCGTCGACGCCTCCGGCGCGACCTCCGGCACGATGGACTTCTCGGCCTCGTGCTCGCCCGACCACTGCGAGTGGGGCCCCGCGCCCGGCACCGTCTCGGGGGGATCGATGACCGCGTCCTGGGACCACGGGTTCGCCGTCCACATCGTGACGATCACGCGCGAGGGAGCGGGTCTGCGGGTGACCCTCGTCGGCGACTTCACCGCCGCGGACGGGCGCACGGACTACACCGTCCACTACCTCTTCTCCCGGGACGACCCGCCCCCTCCGGACGTGATCGGCTGGTGACCGGCGCCGGCACCTGAGCGGCCCGTCGCACCGCGAGTGCCCAGGATGCCGAGGCGGTGCCCCGCCGGGGCATCGTCGCCGTCGACCTCGGGAACTTGCCCGACCTAAAGGATTCTCGGCCGGATGTTAGCGATAACATCGCGCCGTCGCGCTGGCAACGACGCCGGACCGGAGCTCCCGGAGCGCGACGACGACGACGCCGCGACCCGGCGTCCCGTCGCCGGGGAAGGGCTGCACCTCCCTGGAGTACGCCCCGTACGCCAGTCGGGCGGACGCGCCGGTCGTGACCGGCGTCCGCCCACGACGGACGCCGAGTGCCGGCCGCCGCCGGTCTCGTCCGCGTCCCGGAACGAGGAGATGCAGACATGCGCAGACCGCACAGATGGCTCGCGGCCGTCCTGGGCGTCCTGACCCTGACGCTCGCCCACGTGGCGACCGAGACGCTCGTCGCGCCGAGCCCCGCCCGGGCACTGGACAACGGCGTCGCACGGACGCCCCCGATGGGCTGGAACACCTGGAACACGTTCGGATGCAACATCAACGAGACGCTCATCCGGCAGATGGCCGACTCCATGGTGAGCAGCGGCCTGCGGGACCTCGGTTACAGGTACGTCGTCGTGGACGACTGCTGGTTCAACCCGAACCGGGACGCGCAGGGCAACCTCCAGGGTGACCCGCAGCGGTTCCCGAGCGGGATGAAGGCGCTCGGCGACTACCTGCACGCGCGCGGGCTGCTGTTCGGCATCTACCAGGGCCCACTGGACCAGACGTGCGCGCAGTACTTCGACAGCTACCCGGGCTCGACGGGCAGCCTCGGCCACGAGTACCAGGACGCCCGGCAGTTCGCCGCGTGGGGCGTGGACTACCTCAAGTACGACTGGTGCTCTCCCACCGGCACCATCGCAGAGCAGGTCTCGCGCTTCGCCATCATGCGGGACGCGCTCGCGGCCACGGGTCGGCCCATCGTCTACAGCATCAACTCGAACAGCATCCACTCCAAGACCGGCCCCGAGCGCAGCTGGAGCGACGTCGCCAACCTCTGGCGGACCACCGAGGACATCACCAACACGTGGAACTCCGGCCAGACCAACGGCTACCCGATGGGCATCCAGAACATCGTCGACGTCACCGTGCCCCTGGCGGGCCACGCCGGGCCGGGCGGGTTCAACGACCCCGACATGCTCGAGGTCGGCAACAGCGGCATGAACGACACGGAGATGCGCAGCCACTTCGCCCTCTGGGCCATGCTCGCCGCGCCGCTCATGATGGGCAACGACGTGCGCTCGGCCAGCACCGGCACGCTGGACATCCTGCGCAACGCCAACCTCATCGCGATCAACCAGGACACCCTCGGCCGGCAGGCGGTCCAGGTGTCGCACGACGGAACCCGCCGGGTGCTGGCCAAGCGGCTGGCCGACGGCGACGTCGCGGTCGCGCTGTTCAACCAGGGGAGCTCGGCCACGACGATCTCCACCACGGCCGCGGCCATCGGCAAGAGCGGCACCTCGTTCACGCTGCGCGACGCGTGGACCCACGGCACCTCGACCACGACCGGGACCATCTCCGCCACGGTCCCGGCGCACGGCACGGTCGTCTACCGGGTCAGCGGAGGGACGACGACCGACCCGTCCACGCCCAGCACCTTCCGGCTGCGCAGCGTGTCGGCCGGGCGCTGCGTCGACGTCGACCGCGGCAACAGCGCGAACGGCACGGGCACGCTGGTCTGGGACTGCCACACGAACGCCAACCAGCAGGTCACGCAGGACGGCCGGACGCTGCGGATCCTCGGCAAGTGCCTCGACGTCCCGCTGAACGCCGTCAGCGGCACCCGGGTGCAGGTCTGGGACTGCAACGGCGGCACCAACCAGCAGTGGACCCTGAACAGCACCGGCACCGTGAGCAACGTCCGCTTCCCGTCCCTGTGCCTGGACGTCAGCAGCGGCGGGGCGGCGAACGGCACGCCGGTGATCCTCTGGTCCTGCCACGGCAGCCCCAACCAGCGCTGGAGCCGGTCGTGACCGCCGCGACGAGGCTCCGGTCGGCCGTCGCGCTGCTCGCCTCGCTGGTCTGCGGGCTGACCCTCCTGGCGGCCCCGGCGCAGGCGGACAACCCGATCGTCCAGCACCTCTACACGGCCGACCCGGCGCCGCTGGTGCACGACGGCCGGGTCTACCTCTACACGGGTCACGACGAGGACGCGTCGACGTACTTCACCATGCGGGAGTGGCGGGTCTTCTCGTCGGCCGACATGGTCAACTGGACCGACCACGGCTCGCCCATGTCGCTCGCGACGTTCTCCTGGGCGGACGCGAACGCGTGGGCGGGGCAGGTCGTCGAGCGCAACGGGACGTTCTACTGGTACGTCCCGGTGCGCCAGCGGTCGACCGGGCAGATGGTGATCGGCGTGGGCGTGGGGGACAGCCCGACGGGCCCGTTCCGGGACGCGATCGGCCGTCCTCTCGTCGGCAACAACGAGATCGACCCGACCGTCCTCATCGACGACGGCGGTCAGGCGTACCTCTACTGGGGCAACCCCAACCTCTGGTACGTCCGGCTGAACGCCGACATGATCTCGTTCTCCGGCAGCCCGACGCAGATCCCCCTCACCACCGCGGGGTTCGGCGCGCGCACCGGCAACGCGAGCCGCCCGACCCTCTACGAGGAAGGGCCGTGGGTCTACAAGCGTGGCGGGCTCTACTACAACGTCTTCGCCGCCCGGTGCTGCTCGGAGTTCCTCGGCTACTCCACGGCGCCCGGCCCGACCGGGCCGTGGACGTACCGCGGGACGATCATGCCCACGCAGGGCAGCAGCTTCACCAACCACGCCGGCATCGTCGACTTCAACGGTGGGTCGTACTTCTTCTACCACAACGGTGCGCTGCCAGGAGGTGGCGGCTTCACGCGCTCCGTCGCGGTCGAGAAGTTCAGCTACAACGCCGACGGCAGCATCCCGACGATCTCCATGACCTCGGCGGGTGCGCCCCAGGTGGGCACCCTCGACCCGTTCGTCCGGCAGGAGGCCGAGACGATCGCGTGGGGCTCCGGCATCGAGACGGAGCCGTCCAGCGAGGGCGGCATGAACCTCGGCTGGATCGAGAACGGTGACTACGTCAAGGTCAAGGGTGTCGCGTTCGGTACCGGCGCCACCACGTTCTCTGCACGCGTGGCCTCCGCGACCAGCGGCGGCAGGATCGAGCTGCGGCTGGACGGCGCCGGTGGCCCGGTCGTCGGCACGTGCACAGTCGGGGGGACCGGCGGGTGGCAGACCTGGACGACCACCACGTGCCCGGTCACCGGGGCCACGGGCACGCACGACCTCTACCTGCGCTTCGCCGGGGGCAGCGGCAACCTGTTCAACGTGGGCTGGTGGCACTTCGGTCGGGGCGGCAGCACCCCGACGGCGTACCGGGTGACCAACCGCAACAGCGGGCAGGTGATGGACGTCCAGCAGCCCAACACCGCCGACCTCGCGGTGATCGGCCAGTGGAGCAGCAACGGCTCGGCCTGGCAGCAGTGGCGCTTCCTCGACGCCGGCAACGGCACCGTGCGGCTGCAGAGCGTGCACAGCGGGAAGTGCGTCGACGTCACCGGCGCCTCCACGGCCGACGGCGCGGCGGTCATCCAGTACACCTGCCACGACCGTCCCAACCAGGTCTTCACCTGGCGCTCGACCGGCGACGGCTACGCGCAGCTGGTGAACCTCAACAGCGCCAAGTGCCTCACCGTGGTCAACGGCTCCACCGCTGCCGGGGCGGCGCTGGAGCAGCGGACCTGCAGCGGGGCGACGAGCATGCAGTGGACCCGGTCCTGAGACGGGACCGCTGACCAGCCCGGGGCGACGGTGTGCAGACCGTCGCCCCGGACCGGCTGGTCACGGGCACGGCTCGGCACCCCCGACGATCGCGACGTCCACCACGGCGTCGACGAGGTCCCGGCCGGAGGTGAGTGCCGCGTCGTTGTGGTCCGCCCCGGGCACCACGACCTCGGCGACGGACCGGGGCGACTCGCGCGCCGCGTCGGCGACGGCCCGGCTCAGGCGCGGCGGCACGGTCGCGTCCCGGTCGCCCAGGACGACGGCCACGGGCACCGTCGTCCGGCGGACGGCCGCGACGACGTCGAACCGGTCCCGCAGCAGCGGGCCCACGGGCACGCGGTACGCGGCGCGCGCGGCGTCGGCGAGCGTCGTGAACGGGGAGCGCAGCACCAGCGCTGCCGGGGGGTGCTCGGCGGCCAGCCCGGCCGCGACCGCCGCGCCGAGGCTCTCCCCGAGGTACACGATGGCCGTCGCGGGGACGCCGGACCCGACGAGGTACGCCCGGGCGGCGCGGGCGTCGCGGAGGAGCCCCGTCTCCGACGCCGCTCCGGGGTTGCCGCCGTAGCCGCGGTACTCCAGCAGCAGCACCCCGAAGCCCGCCTCGCCGAGCGCTGCCGCGAGCGGCGCCCGCGAGCCGCGATGACCGCCGTTGCCGGGCGCCACCAGGACGGTGGCCGTGCAGCCGGTCGGCGCAGGCAGGTACCAGGCCGCGAGCGTCAGACCGTCGGAGGTCCGGAACGCGACCTCCTGCGCACCGGGCAGCGCGTCCGACACCGGCGGAGGCGAGCTGCGGTCCGGCACGAACACGAGCGAGCGCGAGAAGGCGACGACGAGGCCGACGACGACCAGCAGCCCGACCGTCACGACGACCGCGCCCCGGACCAGCACCCGACGGCCACGCGCGCGCTGCGCCATGGTCCGATCGTCGCACCGGGCCGTCGCTCCGTCGCGGCCGACGAGAGGGGGCACGGCAACGGCGCCGGTGCGACCGAGGGACTCGGACGCACCGGCGCCGGACCGGCCTGACTGACTACCCGACGCCCGTCACGGCACGGGGTAGTGGGTGACGAACTGGGGCGTGCCCGTGTTGGTGTTGTCGGCCTGGGTGCCCACGCCGTCGACGACGTGGCGGATCGTGCCCTGGCTGAGGTTCACGGTCAGCGCGTGGTGGACCTGGACGCCCGGGGTGGTCGGCACCTCGAAGCCGTTCTCGGTGACCACCGACGGGTCGTTCTGGTTGTAGGCGTACGCACCTGCGCCGTAGAGGTGGTGCGTCGTCACGTCGTCGTCGACCTTGTAGGCGGCCCAGCCGAGCGTCTCGCCGGCCATCCAGTCCGCCTGCGTGCGCGGGTCGTACGGCAGCTCGTTCTGGTAGAAGATCGTGGTGCCGTTCTCGCCGTTCCAGATGGTGTTGTACTCCTGGAAGTGCTCGACGAACAGGCCGGTCGCCGTGACGTCGTCACCGTTGACGATGACGCCGTTGGCCGACGTGTTCGTCACCCAGCGCGTGTCGTCGTCGTTGAGCAGGGGCAGGCCGTCCGCGGTGCGCTGACGGTCGATGTCGGACCGCACGACGGTGTCCTTCGGGAAGCCCTCGTCGCCGTGGTCGGCGCGCCACACCCACGCGTGGTCGAGCAGGACGTCGTCGCTGTTGACCTCGAGGGCCACGTCCGTGCGGCCGATGTACGGGCCGCCGACGCGGAAGAAGACGTCGCTGAGGGTGGTCGGGTTCGTGGCGCCGGAGTGGTGCGAGCGGCCGTGGCCGTGGCCGTGCCCGTGCCCGTGCTTCTTGCCCACCCGGAGGAGAGCCGGGGAGTTGACCTCGCCGGCGTCGAGCGTGACGCCGGCGATGACGACGCCGGGCACGTCAGCGACCTCGAGCGGGACCGCACCGCGGACCGAGTG
The DNA here is from genome assembly GCF_007989805.1 of Cellulomonas xylanilytica. Classification (GTDB taxonomy): domain Bacteria; phylum Actinomycetota; class Actinomycetes; order Actinomycetales; family Cellulomonadaceae; genus Cellulomonas; species Cellulomonas xylanilytica. Next base: position 144,601 of record NZ_BJUB01000004.1, on the reverse strand, counting down.
CAGGGTGGCGTAGCCGAGCCCGAGGACGACCGTGTCGGCACGCTTGACCTGGATGGTCTTCGCGATGTCGTAGACGCCCGGCGTCAGGAGCAGGTTCTTGCCCTGGGCGAGCGCAGCGTTGATCTTCTGCACCGAGTCACCGGGCTTCGCGACGAAGAAGTCCTTGATGCGGACCGTGCGACCCGGTGTCAGGCCGGTCGCCCAGCTGACGCCTCGGCTGTCCGTCTTCGCCGAGGGGACCCGGACGTTGTACTTGCCCGCCGCGTCGACGAACAGGTACGGCTTCTCCCGGCTGACCGGTGTGGTGTCCAGCACCGTGTAGGGGTTGGGCGTGGGGAAGGTCTCCGCAGGCGCCCCGACCACACCGGAGAAGACGGCGTTCCACACCGCGTTCGACCAGCCCGTGATCTCGCTGTTGCGGGTGTACCACTGCTGCTGCGAGCCGTTGACGACCTCGGCCGCGTTGCTGCGGGAGTCCGCCATGAACCCACCGCTGGCGAAGTGCGGGCCGTTGGAGCAGTAGTCCATGAAGGAGAAGCCGCCGTTGACGTTCACGCGGCGCAGGGGAGCGGCCTGGGAGACGGCCCAGAACTGGGTGTCCGTGCACCAGGAGGGACGCGGTGCGGCCTCTCCCAGCACGTCGGTCAGCCCGCCCTTGACGTTGATCGTCAGGTTGGACATCGAGCGCCAGAAGTTGGTCAGGGCGATGCAGTTGCTCGTCTGCTCGGCCTCCAGGCAGCGGTTGTAGACGTTGATCGTCCCGTTGATGACCACGTCCGTCGGTGAGGCGCCGAGGCCGGCGACCTCCGTGTAGTAGCCGACCTGGACGTTGAGCGGGGCCTCCGGGGTCCCGTAGGTGCCCGGGAGGAAGTAGACGGCGTCCCGACGAGGACCGAACTCGTTGTCGAACTGCTCTGCGGTGATGGCGTCGAACGTCGCCTTGATCTCGCTGGTCGACATGCTCGGGTCGAAGATCGTGACGTTCGGCCCGAGGTCGGGATTCGTCCCGCCCGGTCCCGGCTTCGGGTGCGCGGCCGCGGCGGAGGCTCCCGCGAGGCCGAGCGACACGGCGGTCACGCCGATCAGCACCTGGCGGAGCCGTCGGCGCGCGCCGGGGGAGTGCATGGGCACGGACATCGTCGTCCTACCTTCTGTCGGATGAGGGGACCGATGGAAACGTTTCCGGTCGGTCGCAATATAGGTGCGACAGGGTGCCAAGTCGAGTCAATCGCGACGATTCGGGCACGCCGCGACGCAGCGGAGCGAGGGAGCCGCGCCGTTACCTGGCGGTAGGTGCAGGGCCCGACGACTCCCGGGCGACCAGTGCCGCCGGGACCAGGCGCGGCAGGGTCCTACCGTCCCCGTCCGACCCACCTGCGTGCCGGGCGGTGATCAGGTCCACCAGCAGCTCGGCTGCGGCCGCGCCCATCGCCAGGTGGTCCTGCTTGATCGTCGACAACGACGGCTGGACGATCGCGGCGATCTCGACGTCGTCGAAGCCGACGACCGAGACGTCGCGGGGAACCTGCAGCCCGGCCTCGCTGATCGCGCGGCACGCGCCCACCGCCATGCTGTCGCCGGCGACGAAGACGGCGGTCGGCGCCTCGTCCAGCGCGAGCAGGCCGCGCATCACGGCGTGCCCCGTGTCCAGGAAGTAGTCACCGTGCGCGACGTACCCGTCCGGCACGGCCAGCCCCAGGTCGGCCATGGCGTCGTGATAACCCGCCAGCCGCTCCATGGCGGGGAGCTGGTCCGCCGGACCGGCGATGGTCGCGATGCGTCGGTGCCCGAGAGCGGCGAGGTGCCGCACCGCGACGGCCGCACCGGCCCTGTTGTCGGTGCTGACATAGCTCGCGCGGTCGCCGCGCACCGGCAGGTCGAGCCCGACGACCGGCAGGCCCGAGCGGATGAGGGCGTCGACTGCGGGCAGGTGCTCGTCCACGCCCATGAGCACCACCCCGTCGAGGCTGTGCTGCGCGGCCGTCCGTTCGAACGCGTGCACGTCCTCGTCGGCCGGCTCCGGCGACACCAGCATCAGGTGGTAGCCAGTCTCCGCGAGGGCCAGCTTCAACCCGATGAGCAGGTCCTGCAGGAACAGCACCCGGCGGCCCGCAGCCGCGTAGCCGGTCTCCCAGATCAGCCCCACGGTGTCGGACCGTCGGCGGACCAGCGACCGTGCCTGCAGGTTGGGCAGGTAGCCGAGCTCGCGCGCGACCCGGGCGACCCGCGCCCGGGTGTCGGCGCTCACGCCGGGACGGTCGTTGAGAGCGCGGGACACGGTGGCGACGGAGACCCCGCTGCGGCGCGCGACCTCCCGGATGTCCACCGCCACGTCCACGACCCCCTCCACCGCACGTTGGGGTCACACCGTAGCGGCGGATCCGTCACTCTCCGTGCCGTCCGGCAGCACGAACGACAGCAGCGCGCGGGCCAGCTCCTCCGGGGCCTCCTCGGCCATGTGGTGGCCGGAGTCGATGTCGTGCCCCCGCAGGTCGGGCGCCCACCCACGCCAGACGGCGAGGGGGTCTCCGTAGAGGTCCGCCAGGTCGTCGCGACGTGCCCACAGGTGCAGGGTCGGGCAGTGGACCCCGCGGGCACGGTCGGCCAGCTCGTCCCGGACGTCGACCCCGAGACCTGCTCGGTAGTCCTCGAGCATGGCGTGCACGGTCGCCGGGTCGCGTACCGCGTGCACCCACTCCGCGTAGGCGGGATCCGACAGCCGCGCGGGGTCGACGTGGTACCAGGCGTCGGGATCGGCGCCGATCACGCGTTCGGGCACGTCCGGCTGGGCGTAGAAGAACCAGTGCCACCAGGCCGTCGCGAAGTCCACGCCGGCCCGCTCGACGGCTTCGCTGATCGGCACGCCGTCGAGCACGACCAGGCGCTCGACCCGCTGGGGCTGGTCCAGAGCCAGGCGCAGGGCGACGTAGCTGCCGCGGTCGTGCCCCACCACGGCGTACCGGTCGTGGCCCAGGTGCTCCATGACCGCCGCGACGTCCGAGGCGACGGCTCGCTTCGAGTAGGGCGTGTGCTCCGCGTCGGTGGCAGGCTTGCCCGACCGGCCGTAGCCCCGCAGGTCCGGGCACACCACACTGAGGCCGGCGTCGACCAGCGCGGGCGCCACCCGGTGCCACGTCGCCGAGGTCCGTGGGTGGCCGTGCAGCAGCACGACGGCGGGCCCGGAGCCGGCATGGCGCACGAACGACGTCGTCCCGTTGACCGGCAGCAGGTCCTCGGTGAAGCCATCGAACATGGGCCCACTGTGACCAGGCCGATCGGCAGCCGCCAGTCGAGCCGACGCCGAGCACGCTCGTGGAGCCCACCGGCGAGCGGTTCAGGCGAAGGCGAACAGCGGCGGGAAGACGATCACGATGACCGCGGCCCAGGCGGCGTAGACCGGCAGGTACCGCGTCTGCCACCGCTCGAGCTCCGAGAACGTGCCATGGCCCCGCAGGAACCGGGCGCTCCGCCAGGCCGAGACCCCGAGGTGCACGAGCAGGAGCAGGTTCAGACCGAGGGCGGCGATCTTGTTGGGGCTCGTGCCGAACTGCGCGATCCGGGTGAGCATCGCGGTCAGCATCACCGCGTCGACCGCGAGGGCGGTGCCCACCAGGACGAGCTGGAGCCAGTCGGTCAGCCCGGGTGGCGCGAGCGGGTCCCGCGCCGAGATCGAGTAGAGGAGGAGCGCGAGGACCAGCACGAGGATCGCGTCCATGAGGATGAGCAGCTCGCGGTCGACCTGGACCAGGCCCCCGGACGTGATCAGTGCGACGAGGACGGCCAGGAGCATGGCGATGGTCAGGGGCGTGAAGATCCGGGTCAGGACGGGGGCGATGTTCTCGACGACGTCCTGCTTGGCCTCGACGAGCCAGGCGGCGACGACGAGGGCGCCGGGGACCGCGAACGGCAGCACCCAGCCCGTGATGACCGGCTCGGGGTCCACGCCGACGAGCTGCAGCACGCCGGCGGTGAGGCCGACGAGGACGCCGCCGCCGAGTGCGAGCAGCGTGTAGTAGATCGCGAGCTCACCCGTGAACCGCACGAAGTCCATGCGCCGGGCGTCCGAGCGCCACGAGGCGGTGACGTAGGCGAGCCCCACCAGCAGCCACAGGACGACGGGCGCGTGCAGGATCGCCAGCACCTCGGTCGACCCCTCGGGCACGAACGGGTACACGTTGAGCACGACGGCGAGCACGACGAACGGGACGGCGATCGCCGCGACGGTCCGCAGGCCGGCCTGGCGCTTCCACCCGAGGTACGCGGCGAGGAAGGGCACCACGAGCAGGGCGACGTTGCGCACGAGCGCGAGCTCGTCGTCGAACCACGCGATGCCGGCCCGCACGGCGACGCCCGCACCGACCGCGAGCCCGATGACGACCGCGAGCTCGCGCCACCGCGGCGCCGGTGAGCCGGGGGAGTCGTCCGGGACGAGGGCGAGCTGCTTCCACAGCCGGTCCGAGTGCTCACGGGCGTACTCGCGGGAGACGGCGTCCAGGTTGCCGAGTCGCTTGATCGCGACGAGGAACGCCTCGTCGTCGTCGAGCCCGGTGGCGCGCAGGTCCGTCACCTGGCCACGCAGGTGGTCCTCGAGCTCGTCGACGTCGGCCGCCGAGATCACCTGCCGTCGGTGCACGTAGCCACGCCACCGGTCGATCTGGGCCTCGAGCTCGTCGTCGTGCGTCATCACGCCCACACCTCCGCGACGGTGGCGGGCCGCGGCGCCGACTCCCAGACCTGCCGGAGCGTGTCCGCGACGACGCTCCACTGTGCGTGCCGGTCGGCGAGCGCCGCCCGGCCGGTCGCCGTGATCGCGTAGTGCTTGCGTCGCCGGCCCGCCTCGGACGTGCCCCACGACGACGAGACGTGGCCGAGCCGCTCCAGGCGGTGCAGGAGCGGGTAGAGCATGCCGTCCGTCCACTGCATGCGCCCGCCGGACAGCTCGCCCACGCGCTTGAGGATCGCGTACCCGTAGAGGTCGCCGTCCGCCAGGATCCCCAGCACGAGCGGTGTCGCCGAGGCGGCGACCAGGTCCTTGTCGATGCGCACGATGTCTCCTCTACCTTGTGCTGCTAGGTATGAACCCTAGCGGCTCTAGGTATCTCGCCGAACCACGGCGGCGGTCGGGCACAATCCGTCCATGGGGCAGCTCCTCGTGATCACCGGGCCACCCGGAGCAGGCAAGTCGACGGTGGCCAGGATCGTGGCCGACCGCCTCGAGCGGAGCGTGCTGGTCGACGGTGACTCGTTCTTCAGCTTCCTGGCGCGCGGGGCGATCGCGCCCTGGCTCCCGGAGGCCGACGCGCAGAACACCGTCGTGACGCAGGCCGCGGCCGCGGCTGCCGGGCGGTATGCGGCCGGTGGCTACGCGACCGTCTACGACGGCGTCGTCGGTCCGTGGTTCCTCCCGACGTTCGCGGCCGCGACCGGTATGCGCCGGCTCGACTACCTCGTCCTGCTGCCGTCGGTGCACCGATGTGTGGACCGGGTCCGCTCGCGCCAGGGGCACGGGTTCACGGACCCGGACGCGGCGCGCCTGATGCACGACGAGTTCGCGCGCGCGGACGTCGAGGCCCGCCACCTGCTCGCCGACCCGCCGGACGACCCGCACGAGGTCGCGGACCTCGCGCTCGCTGCCCTCGCCCGTGATCGGCTCGGTGTGGCGACGTAGGAACCGCGTCCTCATATCCGCTTCGGCTCCGCACCACCCCGCCCTACGCTGCGATCGCGCCCGGGCCGGGCGTGTCCGCGACCCGGGAGACGACGATGCTGATCCGACCCGAACGCCCCGACGACGTCGACGCCATCGATCGGCTGACCACCGTCGCGTTCGAGCCGCAGCCGTTCAGCGACGGCTCCGAGGCTCCGATCGTCCGGGCGCTGCGGGCGTCCGGGGATCTGACGCTCTCGCTGGTGGCGGAGGACGACGGCGGCGTCGTGGGGCACGTCGCGTTCTCGCCCGTGACGATCGACGGGTCGCACGACGGCTGGTTCGGGCTCGGGCCGATCTCCGTCCGGCTCGACCTGCAGCGGCGGGGGATCGGCCGGGCGATGGTCACTGAAGGTTTGCGCCGGCTGCGGGACCAGGGCGCCCGCGGCTGCGCGCTCATCGGTGACCCGGAGATCTACCGCCGGATGGGGTTCACGGCCGACGGGGCCCTGACGCACCTCGACCTGGACCCCACCGCCGTCCAGCACGTCACCTTCGGGGGTCCCTCGCCGCGCGGCGAGCTCCGCTTCGCGCGCGCGTTCGACGCCGCGGGGCACTGAGCGCCGGGCTTTCTCGGCCCTGAGGAGGGCGCGGGGGCGGCGGGGCGCAGGGTCCTCGGGCCGCTTATCGTGAGGCGATGACCGTCGCGTCCTGGGGGCTGCGGGGCACCGAGGTCGTGCGCGGCCCGCAGTGCGAAGGAGTGACCGAGGGCCCGTGGGTCGAGCCCGTCTCGGCGCTCACCAGCTGGTCGTTCGTCGTCGGTGCCGTCCTCATCGTCGCCCTTGCTCGGCCGACGGTCGACACGCGTGCCTCGTGGGTCCGCGTCCGCACCTACGCGGTGCTGGTCGCGGCGGTCGGCATCGGCTCGTTCGTCGAGCACGGCCCCGACCCGGCGTGGTCCGACGTCGCTCACGACCTGCCGCTGCTGGCGACCCTCGCGTTCCTCGGCGCGGACGCCGCCGCCGACCTGGCGGGCCGGACCCGGTCGTGGTGGATGTGGACGCTTCCCACCGCCGTGGTCCTGCCGGTCGTGGCCCTGGCACCGCGCGCCGGCGACGTCGCGCAGGTCGCGCTGGCCGCCGCCGCCGTCCTCCTGACCGTGCTCCGGGCTCGCGCGCAGCCCCGCCTGCGGCGACCCGTCACCGTCGGTCTCGCGCTGCTCGCGGTCGGGGCAGGCATCGGGACCATGTCGCGAGCGGGGTGGCCGTGGTGCGACCCCTCGTCGCCCTGGCAGGGGCACGGTGCCTGGCACGTGCTGGCGGCGGCCGCGCTCGTCGTGATGGCGCCGACGGTGGGCCACGTCGGGAGGCTCGGACCGCGGTTCGCGCGACCGGCTCGTCGTTCTCGCGGGCCATCGTGACGGCGCAGGGGACCGGCAGCGACCCGCCCCGGTGGTGACCGACGCGGCGGCGCGCGTCCCGGCGACAGTGCCCGCTGTTGCGGCGCGGTCCCGTCGGCGGTTTGGTGGTCCTGGCGAAGAGGTCCGCCCGACACCCGCGACGGCAGGGAGCCTGCGCATGGTCACGTCGGACCGGATCGGCGAGCCGTGGGGTGCGCGGACCCCCTACGGGCGGGGACAGCAGTGGCCCGTGCGCGTCGACACGTACCTGGACGCAGGAGTGTCGCCGCCGGACGTGGACCGGTGGGTGCAGACCGCGTCGATCCTGCACTCGAACGGCGACGCGATGGACATCGCCGTCAAGGACGGGCGCATCGTCGGGGTGCGGGGCCGCGGGCAGGACCGCGTCAACCACGGCCGGCTCGGCGTCAAGGACCTGTACGGCTGGCAGGCCAACGCCTCCCCGGACCGCCTGACCCGTCCGCTGGTCCGGCAGGACGGTGTCCTCGTCGAGACGGACTGGGACACGGCGATGGACCGGGTCGTCGGGCGCACCAAGGAGCTGCTCGACGAGCAGGGCCCCAGCGCGATCGGCTTCTACACGACCGGACAGCTCTTCGCCGAGGAGTACTACACCCTCGGGATCGTCGCGCACGGGGGTATCGGGACCAACCACGTCGACGGCAACACCCGGCTGTGCACGGCGACCGCGGCGGAGGCCCTCAAGGAGACCTTCGGCTGCGACGGCCAGCCCGGCTCGTACACGGACGTCGACCACGCCGACGTCGTCGCGCTGTTCGGCAACAACATGGCCGAGACGCAGTCCGTCCTGTGGATGCGGATCCTGGACCGACTCGCAGGCGACGACCCGCCCGCCATCCTGTGCGTCGATCCTCGACTGACCCCCGTGGCTCGCGCCGCGACGGTCCACCTCGCTCCGCGTCCGGGGACCAACGTCGCGCTCATGAACGGCCTCCTGCACGAGGTCATCGCCCACGACTGGGTGGACCACGACTACGTGCAGGCGCACGCGGTCGGCTACGCCGAGCTGGAGGCGAGGGTCGCGGACTACCCGCCCGACGTCGTGGCGCGGATCTGCGACGTGCCCGAGGAGCAGGTCCGGGCGGGTGCGCGGCTGCTGGGGACCGCGGAGCGGCTGCTCTCCACGGTGCTGCAGGGCTTCTACCAGTCCCACCAGGCCACCGCGGCGGCGGTCCAGGTCAACAACCTGCACGTCATCCGCGGGATGCTGGGTCGCCCGGGGTGCGGCGTCCTGCAGATGAACGGCCAGCCGACCGCCGAGAACACCCGCGAGTGCGGTGCTGACGGGGACCTGCCGGCGTTCCGCAACTGGTCCAACGACGCGCACGTCAAGGACCTCGCACGCGTGTGGAACATCGACCCGATGGACATCCCGCACTACTCGCCACCGACCCACGTGATGCAGATGATGCGGTACATCGAGGACGGGTCGATCCGGATGATGTGGATCACCGCGACCAACCCCGCCGTGTCGCTGCCCGAGCTCCGGCGCATCCGCTCGATCCTGTCGCAGGAGCGTCTCTTCCTCGTCGTGCAGGACCTCTTCCTCACCGAGACCGCGCAGCTGGCGGACGTGGTGCTGCCTGCCGCGACGTGGGGGGAGAAGACGGGCACGTTCACCAACGCGGACCGCACGGTCCACCTCTCGGAGAAGGCCGTGGACCCCCCGGGTGACGCCCGGGCGGACCTCGACATCCTCGTCGACTTCGCGGACCGGCTCGGGCTGAAGGACAAGGACGGCGAGCCCCTGGTGAAGTGGCACGACCCGGAGTCCGCGTTCGAGGCGTGGAAGGAGTGCACCCGGGGGCGCCCGTGCGACTACACGGGCCTGAGCTACGACACGCTCCGCGGGGGCAGCGGGATCCAGTGGCCCTGCAACGAGGAGCACCCGGACGGGACCGAGCGGCTCTACGTCGACGGCCGGTTCTGGTCCGACCCCGAGTACTGCGAGAGCTACGGACGCGACCTGCTGACGGGTGCGCCGCTCGAGCCCTCGGAGTACAAGGCGATGAACCCGGCCGGCAAGGCCGTCCTCAAGGCTGCGGAGTACACACGGCCGCACGAGATGCCGAGCGAGCAGTACCCGCTCCAGCTGATCACCGGGCGGACGCTGTACCAGTTCCACACCCGCACCAAGACAGGACGGGTGCCGCAGCTGCGGGACGCCGCTCCGGAGGTGTGGGTCGAGGTCTCGGCGCACGACGCTGATCTGCACGGGGTCGACGAGGGGGACCTCGCCGAGGTCGCGACGCCGCGGGGGACGGTGCGTGCGCGTGTCCGCGTCAGCGGCATCCGGTCGGGCGTGCTGTTCCTGCCGTTCCACTACGGCTACTGGGACACCCCGGGCGGGCACGAGCCGGCCGAGCACGGGCGTGCCGCCAACGAGCTGACCATCACCGAGTGGGACCCGGCGTCGAAGCAGCCGATCTTCAAGACGGCGGCAGCGGCGCTGCGCCGGGTCGAGAGCGGTGACGGACGCCCGTCCGCAGCCCCGACGACCACCGGGTCAGCCCCGGTCCGGGGCCACGTGCCCGCCACCCGGGGCGGGTCGTCCGCCGCGGTCCTGGAGGACGTGCCCGGCTCGACGGGAGGTGGACGATGAAGATCGGGCTCGTGCTGCGTGAGCTCCACCGGTCGGAGAGCGACCTGGCGCACGAGCTCCTCCAGGTCTCCGACCGGCACAAGGTGGACCACGAGATCTTCTACGTGGCACGCGACCTGGCCGCCTGGTCCCAGGACCACGTCCGCGAGATCGCCCAGGTCGCCCGCGACTACGGCGAGGAGCTGGACCCCGACGCGGACGGCGAAGGCGGTGTCGCCACCGCCGTCAGGGACAGGGCGAGCGAGCTCGTCGGCCGTCTGAGCATCCCCGGTCTGCTGCTCCTGCGGGACCTGCGGGAGGTGTACGTGAAGGCGTCCGGCGTCTCCGTCGACTGGGAGATGCTGGCGCAGGCGGCGCAGGGTATCAAGCACACGGACCTCCTGGACGTGACCGCGCGGTGCCACCCGCAGACCCTGCGACAGGTGCGCTGGGCCAACGGGAAGCTCAAGGAGTCGTCCACGCAGGTGCTCGTCAGTTGACTGCCGACGACTCCGGCACCGACCGGCACCTCGCGATCAGCCGCATCGTCGTCCGTCCTGTCGGGACGCCCCTGCCGCTCGGCTTCCTCGGCCTGCTCGTCGCCACGACGGCGTTCAGCTCCCTGCAGCTGGGGTGGATCCCCCCGTCGGAGGGGCATGCCGTCGCGCTCGGTGTGCTGGCGTTCACCGTCCCGCTGCAGCTCGTCTCGTCGGTCTTCGGGTTCCTCGCCCGGGACCCGGTCGCGGGGACGGGCATGGGGGTCCTCGCCGGGTCGTGGGCCGCTGCGTGCCTCGTCACGCTCACGAGCCCACCCGGTGCGTCCAGCGCGGGGCTCGGAGTCCTCCTCGTCACCGCCGGGGTCGCGATGCTCGTACCCGCCGCGGCCGCCGTGACCAAGGTCGCTGCGGCGGCCGTCATGGGCCTGTCGGCCGTGCGGTTCGCGCTCACGGGTGTCGCACAGATCACCGCCGAACCCTTGTGGTCGACGGTGGCGGGCGTGACCGGGCTCGTCCTCGCCGCGGTGGCGCTCTACGCGGCACTCGGCTTCGAGCTCGAGGACGCCCGGCACCGGACCCTGATCCCGACCGGCCGCCGGGGCGCCGGCTCCGACACCCTGAGCGGAACGATCGAGGGCGAGCTCGCGGACGTGGTCCACGAGGCCGGGGTGCGCAAGCAGCTGTAGGGCTAGCACCACCCGGGGTCGAGCGCGGTCGTCCTGGACGCACGAGTCCGACGACCTCCTCGACGAGGTCGAGCGCCGCGCCCTGCCCCGGCTCCCGAGCAGCGTCCAGCCGCTCGGGAGCCGAGGGGACGTTCCATCGGGGCCAGGAAGTCGCTACCTCCTGTCCACCGGAGGCCGCGGACCCCTCACGCGCAGGGCAGGCCGTGGTCCGGTGGGGGTCTGCAGTGGTAGGCAGGTCCCATGGACCGACAGTCCGTGGAGACCGACCAGGCGCCGGCAGCGCTGGGCCCCTACAGCCAGGCGATCGTCGCGGGCGGCTTCGTCTTCGTCTCCGGCACCGTCGGCATCGACCCGGTGACCGGCGCCGTCGCCGAGGGGATCGAGGCGCAGACGGAGCTCGCGCTGAGCAACCTTGCCGCGATCCTGGAGGCGGCGGGGTCGTCGATGGACCACCTGGTCAAGACGACGATCTTCTACGCGGACGTCGCCGACTTCGCCGCGCTCAACGCCGTGTACGCGCGCCACATGCCGACGCCGCCGCCGGCCCGGTCGGCGCCCGCGAACGTGGTCCTGCCTCGCGGTCTGCTGGTCTCGATCGAGGCCGTCGCTCTCGCGCCCGAGGCCTGACGGTCGAGATCCAGCCGAGCACGTCCACGCGCACCTGCAGGACGACGCAGGTACCACGGGAGCATGTCTCCGCAGGTCGGACGGGTGGCCCGAGTGAGATGCGAAACAGGTCGCAGTCCCGGTAGGCCCGCCCCGGAAGCGATCCCGACTCTGAGTGGGCGACGATGGACACGACGCCCACCTCAGCGACCGTCCGGGCAGTTGTCGGTGCCGCCGACTCGGCCTGGTCCGAGTCGGTCGGTAGCCGCTAGCGTGGCAGAGACGGCCAGCGTCGCTGCACGCAGGACCACGCCGAGCCCATCGAGCGCAAGGCGCGCTCATCGTCCACCGGGCACCACCCGGCGGCACCACGCTGCGGTCCCGACCGAAGCCCGTCAGCCCGACCGCGGCCCTCATCGAAGCGCGACGTCGTGCTTGTCGTCCGAGCACCGCGGACCTCGCCGGACGGCACTCAGCCGACCCGGGCGGCAAGTGCCGCGCCCGGCCATCGCGCTGCCGTACATCGAGAGCAGGAGGAACCATGACGACCGTCACGCACCGGCTGAGAGCTGTGGCTGCAGTCCTCGTCATCGCGGCATCCGCCACGCTCGGGATCGCGAGTCCCACGAGCGCCGCGACCCACGTGACGCGCACAGTCATCCGCGGCCCGCTCATCCAGGCCCAAGCGGACGTCCTCGACGGATGCATCGAGCAGCACCTGTACGTCCAGGCCATGCAGGACAGCACCGGGCAACCCCTCGTCCTGGTCCTCGACTCGCGGGTCGACGTCTGCGGCGGCAATGGCGGCAGCTTCGCCGAGGGAACAGCGGTCCCGACCCTCCTGCAGGTGCACCCGAGTCTGTCGTCTGCGCACCTGGTCGCCAGCGTGCCGCTGCTGACGCCCGACGGGCGCTCGGCCGGGACCGTCGAGCTGGACCTGACGTTCACCGGAACCGGCGCGACCACCCGTACGCACTTCCGCCAGAGCGTGACCGACCCCACCGGTGGCACGACGTACACCTTCACCGACCGAAGCACGTCACGCTCGGCAACCGCCACGGGTGAACCCGACGTGGCCTTCGGGTTCGCAGCGATCGGCATCCTGAAGCAGGGCGAGGTCGTGCGCACCCGAACCTGACGTCGCACTCCCGTGCGCGCCAGGCGCGCACACCGGTCGGCGGGTGGGATGCAGTCTCACGACGTCCGGACCGTCCCACCGAGGCCGACCGTCGTCGATCTACCAGGTGAGCGTGCCCTCCCCGCGGAGGACGTTGTGGTCGGAGACCCACGAGGACGTCGACACGCCGCCGAAGTCGGGGGCCCACCGCCGGGCGGTGAAGAACACGTAGTCGAGCTTCCGGGTCCCTACCGTGGGGGCGTTGTAGGTCCCGTCCCCGCCGGCGCGAGGCTGGTCGGCCTCCACCATGACACCGGTGCCCACCTGGCAGGGCGTGCTCGACGTGCCCCCGAACCCGCCCGCGTAGAGAGGCTTCAGTGCGACGGCCGCGGTGCAGCTGCGCACGTTGATGTTGGTGTCCGCCCCGAGGATGGCGGCGCCGCCGTTCGCCGCATGCGTCGCCAGCCTGCTTCCGACGGCAGCGGCCTGGTCGTCAGACATCGACGCGGGGACGGAGAAGTGGGAGCTGCACACCCGCAACGCGGCACCCAGGACGACGTCCCCGCACAGCAGGTACCGCCGTTCGATCTCCCAGAACGGCTTCGGCAGCTGGGTCGCGGTCACGTTGGTCGGTGGCGCGGCCTGGACCAGCAGCGCGATCCCCCAGCTGCGGGCACCGGGCGCGCACCGGTCGTCCCAGACGGGGGTGGTCTGCAGGAACGTGCCGCTCCAGGACGGACCGAGCCGCGCGAGCAGCCGGTCGTAGGTGTAGCGACACACCTCCTGCAGCGTCACGACGTTGCTGCCGCCGCTCACCACGCTGGTCGCGATCGCCTCCGCACGCTGGGCGGCGGTGGCGTCACACTCGGGGCTGCGCCCGTACCGGTCGCACGCGTTGAACTCGAAGACCTTCGTTCGCAGCGTCGCGGCGTGTGCAGGGGAGTGGGCGGTCAGGCCGGTCAGGGACCCGACGACCAGCACGAGCAGTGCCAGGAGCCAGGGAACGTGTCGCGGACGGGGGCGTCGGGCGCTCATCGGAGGGCGCACCGTGGGATGTCGAGCCGGTCCCCGCTCACCAGGGAGACGTCCGCCCCGATCTCGGCCATCGACGTCTCCACGAAGCGTCCGCCCCGGCTGCGCGACCAGGTGCGGGCAACCGTGGACGACTCGGCGCTGTTGTCGAACATCGTCAGACGGGAGCCGTCGGCGGCCGAGTACACCAGGTCACCGCGCACGCCCCGCAGCACTATCGCCGACCGCCCCGTGGCGACGTCGATCTCGACGACCCGGTCCCGTGATCTCCCCGCCTCGGTGGGCGCCCGACCCTCCACGGTCAGGAGCGTCGTGCCGTCGGGCGACCAGTCCAACGAGAGCAGGGCGGTCATCGCGTCCGACCGGTGGAGCGTGGTGCTGTCCCCGTTCACTGGGTTCGCGACCCGGACCTCCTGGGTCGCGTCGGGCAGTGTCGCGACGAACGCCAGCCGCTGCCCGTCGGAACTCCACGTGAGCTCACGTGTCGCCACCGCGGCGGGCTCGGCGCGACGTGCTGCCGAAGCGGCCGGGGGCAGGCTGCGCGGGGCCGCCACGGCGGGCAGGTCCACCAGTGCGGGTGCCGAGGTCCCGACGTCCGGCTGCTCGCCGGCGGTGAAGACGGTCAGCCCGAGCCGGGACCCGTCCGGCGCGGGCGCGACCCCACCGACGTCCGGCGCTTCCAGCACGAGGGTCTGCTGCCCGGACGCCGGGACGATCGCCAGCACCCGGTCCGCGGGGGGCGAGGGCGTCACCGTCGTCGCGTCGGCGGTGGACGGCGGCGGGGAGGCGGGAGGCGAGGGATCGGGCGACGCATAGATGGTCGCGGCATCGTCAGCGATGCCGAACTCGTAGGAGCCGAGGTCGGTGGTCACCCGTGCCACGGAACCGTCCGGCCGGACCCCGTAGATGTCGGAGGACGGTGAGGACCCCGCCTTCTCCATCAGCTCACCGTCGGCCGTGAAGCCACGGAAGACGGCCACGAACGGCTGGCCCTCGCACTGGGTGAGCCCAGCGAACGGGGCGCCGTCCGCCCGCAGCGCCTGGGGAGCGTCCGGTGAGTCGGCGTCGATGGTCGGCGCGCACGCTGACACCAGCAGTGCGATCCCGAGGAGCAGGACGCCTGTGCTCGCACGCTGCGCTCTGGTCGTGGATGTCATGTCGGGCCCCCGCCGTCCGTTCGAGGCTAAGTCGCATTGGCGCCACGCGACAAGGACCCGACACTCGACCATGCCAGATCATCCGCGCGTTCCTGTGGAGTGGGGACGTGGTCTTGGCTCTGCCCGTGCATGCGCATGCATCCAGCCGCCAACCCTGCGCGAAGCTCGAACCCCGGACTGCTCATGACCACCAGTACAGGACGGGTCCGTGTGGGCGTCGCAGGCGCCCGTGCCCAGACCCACCTGACCGCACACGGGTCGAATGAACCGGAATAGAGTGCGGAGACCTGACGCGTGACGGAATGTGGTGCGGACATGGTCGAGGATCGGGTCGCCGAGTTCCATCGGTTGCATCGTTCGGGATGTTTCGTGATGCCGAACCCGTGGGATGTCGGGAGCGCACGGCTCCTGGAGAGTCTCGGGTT
This sequence comes from Cellulomonas xylanilytica, assembly GCF_007989805.1. Lineage (GTDB taxonomy): Bacteria > Actinomycetota > Actinomycetes > Actinomycetales > Cellulomonadaceae > Cellulomonas > Cellulomonas xylanilytica. Next base: position 129,412 of record NZ_BJUB01000004.1, on the reverse strand, counting down.
CAGGGCGTTGGCCACGACGAGCGCCGGCCTGGCCTGGTCGCTCGGCCTCCCGGACGCCCAGGTCACCCGCGACCAGACGATCGAGCACCTCCGTCAGATCGCCGAGGCCGTCTCGGTGCCCGTCAACGCTGACTTCACGGACGGCTACGCGGTGGATCCCACCGGCGTCGCGGCGAACGTCACGCTGGCCGCGGCGACCGGGATCGCCGGACTCTCGATCGAGGACTCGTCGGGGGATGACGCCCACCCGCTGTACGACTTCGAGCTGGCCGTGGAGCGGGTGGCCGCAGCACGACAGGCGATCGACGAGAGCGGCACGGGAATCGTCCTGACGGGCCGCTCCGAGGGGTTCGTCTGCGGCCGTCCCGACATCGACGAGACGATCAGGAGGCTCCGTGCGTACGCGGACGCAGGCGCTGACTGCCTCTACGCTCCGCGGATCGACGACCTGGACCACGTGTCCGCGATCGTGGCCGCGGTGTCACCGAAGCCCGTGAACCTCCTGATCAACTCTCCGTTCACCACCGTTGCTGCGGCCGCACAGCTCGGGGTCCGCAGGATCAGCGTGGGGGGCACGCTCGCGCGTACTGCGTGGGACGGAGTCCTGTCGGCCGCCAGGGAGATCGCGGATCAGGGGACGTTCTCGCGGTTCGAGCGCCTCCCCGACGTCGAGGCACTGTTCGCCGACTGAGCGTCTCGACCGCCGTCCGCCCCTCGTTCGGCGAAGTCCCGGTAGCCGCCGCGGACTCGATCACCCGGTCCGGGAGCTCGCCGGGAGCGTCGGCCGCCGACACGGGCCATCGCGTGGCCGCGAGGCTCGATGGCCAAGTCGCCCGACGCCCACTGGAAGCCAGTCAACTGGCTCGCCGCGATCTATCTCGGCACGTGGGCGGCATCGTTCGACCTCCCGCTCTCTGTGGCGTTCACGGTCCGACTCGTCGCCGGAACCGGATTCGTGACGTGGCTGGCGGCGCAACGGCAACGTGACCCAGGGTCTCGAGGCGAGGCGGATCAAAGGCCGATGCGGAAGCGCGGCAGCATCCGCGTTCGATCTGCTGCCAACGGAGGAAGTCGGTCCGCGCGCCGCGGCCACGATGGGGTCGTCAGTCACTCGGATCCAGTTTGCGCGGTAACGCCTACACAGACACGACCCCGGCCTTGCTCAGGACGTTGCGCATCAACTGCTGGAGAGTGGGGTCCACCACGAGGCTGCCCCCAAAGGTCAGCGAGCCGACGGAGAACACGAAGCCGCCCCCTGGATGTTCGTAACAGACGATGTCGGCGCCCGGTCCGACTCCGTCGAACACGCCAGTAGCCAGGATGGCCAAACCGTCGGGCACGTCGGATGGGGGAATGACGGCGGGCGACTCCATGGCGCAGCCGTAAGGAATCGAGATCGCCCCCAGACCGTGCGCAGTGTCGACCTCCCAGGCGCTCGCCTTGCCGTTGCCGAATCCCGTATTGAGACCCTCCTGACCGAATCGGTCCCCGTTTGCCACGTTCATGCCGTCGAAAAGGGGGTGATCGGCGTCGAGCACTTCGTAGGGCGAACCTGTCACTCCACAGCGTTCGGTGGCGACACCGATCACCGCGCGCTCGGGACGCAGTGGTTGACGCGCCCGCAGCAACGCGGGCACGCGGTCGCCACCTTCGACCCCTTCGAGGTAGGTCATCTCGCGGGCCTGGGCGTCGTAGACACACGTTTCGAAGAGGCCGTTCCCGCCGAGGTAGGCGAAGCTTCCGCCGTCATCAAGATAGGCGAGGAGGTTGTCGTACATCTCCGGCGTCCAGTACTCCGGGTGGGTTCCGCACACCAGGATGGGGTACTGCCCGGCGTCGCACCCGTTCTCATGGAAGTCGAGATCGGTGTACATGTCGGGGCGGTAGCCTTCACTCTCCAACCAGCCCTGGATCCAGAGCTCGCCTCGGCTGAGGTGCCAGTCCGTAAGGAATGGGGTCGTGGGCGCGGCGTTGACCATGGGACGCATGAGGCTGATCTGTGCCAGGCCGGTGTATTTCGATGCTCCGCCCCAGCCGTCGTAGGCAAGCCAGGTGTTGGTGTTCGCGAGCAGCGCTACCTGTGATCGCTGCGACTGATCCGGTCTGACCACGAAGGGTATTTCGGAACCGAGTCCCTCGGCGTCGACGCACGCCGCAGCGTAGATCCCCGACCTCCACGTGTCACCCACGTCTAACCCGAACGTCTCGTTCCAACCGCACCCGACGCGCCACGGCTCGGCCGGGGTCGGCTGCACCGGTGATTGGAAGTCGACCTGCTGCACGGTCTCCGACTCGATGTCCGCGGATGTCGATGTATACCTTCGTATCGTTGCCGTGCACGCGTTGCCGCCTGACGTCATGAAGGAGATGCGCTGTCCTGGCGCGGCTGACAGCGGCCAGCAGTACCCCTCGACGGGACGCACCGTCGAACGCCACAGCCGCAGCTGTCCTGTGGCCGGCTGATATCCGAGCAGGTCGACCCAGGTGTCTTCGGTGAACTGCCCGGGACAGAACTCCCAGCCGGCCGCGGGGATGGCCGTGTCCCATTGTTTGAACGCGAATCCAGTCGAATCATCGGTGCCGACCCACATCCTGCCGTTGCTCGGGTGGAACGCGAAAAGGTCCGCCTTGGCTCGAGCCGTGAAGTATCCGGGGCACAGCTGCCACCCCGCTGCAGGCTGGAGTATGCCGCGCTGTGCCAGCACGAAATTCCCTCCTTCGTTCTCTCCCACCCAGATCGAGCCGTCGCTGGAGTCGTACCCGACCACGTCCGGGCGGCCGCTGCCGGTGAAATCTCCGACGACGAACTGCCACACGCTGGTCGTCGCCACGGTGCCCCACTGGGCGAACGAGAACCCCGCTCCGGTGTTCTTGCCCACCCACAGGCTCCCGTTGCTCGGGTCATAGCCGAACAGGTCGTCCTTGGCTCCACCCGTGAAGCGGCCGACCCCGAATTTCCAGCTCGATGCCGGCTGCACCGCACCCCATTGCTCCAGCTCGAAGTGGGTGCCTGTGTTCTTTCCGACCCACAAGCCGCCGTTGCTGGGGTGATAGCCGACGACATCGGCTCGAGGACCTGCAGTGAAGTTCCCCACCCCGAACCACCAGTCGTCCGGCGGCGACACTGAACCCCAGTGTTGGAAGTCGAAGCCGTCTCCGGCGTTGGTGCCGACCCACAGACTGCCATTGATCGGGTGATAGCCGAAGAGATCGGCCTTTCCAGAGCCGACGAACACCCCGGAGCGGAACTGCCATCCAGAGCTCGGTGAAACCTGTCCCCACTCTGCGTCTGTAAAAATACGATCGGCCACTGGTCCGCCAATCATCCGGTTCGCCCTTGAGCGGACGAAGAACCGACTCCACTGAAGGCGCATGGTTGCGCCTGAGTCTTTGGCGCAATCGTGCGCCAAATCAGTTGATCGAGCGTCAGCCGCAACTATCTGCACCGTAGCCGCGCATAGGCGCGGTCTCAAGACCATGGCGCGCGGACACCGCGGGAGGGGAAGACTGACACGCGGCCATGCGGCCGCCCGTCAGGGGGTAACGGGAGTCGCGCACCCCGCGTCGCCAGTTTGGAAGACTGGACAGGCCAAGCTCTTGATCTGCAAGAGCAGTTCCAATACATCGCTAGTGGGAACCGGTCGGAATCTACCCACGGCGGGCACGCTCGCTGCGGGAGAGGACCCGCAGCGAGTACCACGGCGCCCCTAGGACGACGGTCAGCCAGAGCCTGGTGATGGAAACGCGCCGACCGGCCAGACGAAGCGTTGGTGGCAGCAACGGGATGGTGAGGCGCGAACCCGGCGACTAGCGTCGGCGGACCCCCGCACACCGTCCCCCGCACATGCGAGCCCGGACCACACTTCCAGCGCTCTGTCGCCCGACGTCGCGGCCCCTGGTGGGAGCTGGTCTGCGCGCTGCCCGACCGCAGGCGACAGCGAGATGACGGGCCGGACGGTATGGCTCGCGCCCGCATGCTAGTGCGGTGAACGACATCGATGGCGGCCGCCGGCGTGGGGTCCTTCCCGGCGCGGGTCCATCTGGCGCTGGGCGTTCGCGGTGTTCTCGTCGTTGACCACCTGCCAAGTCGTCAGTTGGTCGACGGTGAAGAGGTCGGCCGGGTCCGGCTCGAGGTCATCTCAGGGTTTGTAGAGAAACATCGCTGGCTCCATTGCTCGCGCCACGTCCCTCGCGATCAACCGTACAAGTCGGGGGAAAGCGCAACCGCTCCAGCTCGTCGCGCGCCTCGCGCAGGTCCATCGCCACGTAGGCGAGCTCGACCCCAGAGTCGAGCGGCGAAGCGAGACTGAGCCGCAGAGCTGAGTGGCCCGCCGTGTACAGCAGAGACCACAGCACGGCCCACGTCGACTGAGTCCCTTCGAGCAGTTCCGAGACAGGGGCGCTCCATCCCATGGCCCGGCTCCTTCCAAGCAGCGCCACCCGGTGTCTTGTGCGGAGCGCAGCGCCACCGCACAGCGGCCGACATCCGGGTCGTGAACGATCCGCTACGAGCGGGTAGGCGGGACTGGACGCAAGATGCGGGATCCACAGAGGAAGCGGCCACGGTCGAGGGCGGGGACATGGCCGCGTGACCTGGGTTTCCAAGACCACCCGCGGGTGATGTCGCGGTGCGACAAGCTCGCTCTCATGCGGATGAGCTCCCGCGGTGACCTCGGTGAGCTGGCCGCGGTCTTCGGATTCGCACCCACCGGCATGCTCGCCCCGTCGCCGTCGCTCGTCCAGGCGGAGATGCCCGTTGCTGGCGGTTCGCGCCCGTCCCGAGCTTCGTCCGCGTCGGTGCTCGGCTGACCTTCGACGGCGGGAGCGACGTGCGGGCTTCCGCGCCGCAGATCCGGCCACGGCGGCGGATCGGGCTAGCAGGGGCGAGGGATGCCGCCGCGAACCCTCGCTGATCTCCGCGGTCCCGGCCAGTGGCGTCCTGCTGAGCTGCTGAGCAGCCACCGCGCGTATCGACGGATCGGGGCGGGCTGAGCTCGCTGACGAGGGTGGTGACGGCATCCCCGATGCCTACCGTCGGCGGCGGACCCCTGATCTGCGGCTGCGGGACGACTGACCTACCGCGCGGAGCTACGGAGGGGTGAGCGCCCGCCTGGCAGCATCATCAGTCCAGCTGCAACCGCGACCAGGTTCTGACGGTGGATGCCCAGGCCGCGGCCCCGACGCTGACGACGAGCGCGACGCCGAGCCCACTGACGTCGGCGGCCGCCTCGGCCCCGCCCGCCCCGACGAGGAGCGAGGGCACCGCCCAGGGGAACCACGAGCCGCCGCCGAGCAGCACGACGACCTGGCTGACCATGACGATGCCGAGGAGAGCGCCGACGGCAGGCAGGTACCCCCTGCCCACGGTTGCCACCCAGGCGAAGGGCAGCGCCAGCCACGCTCCGGCCACGCCGGCCAGCACCCCGGTACCCAGCGTCTGAAGGTCGCCGGAGCCCGGGAGGCCCATGCCGGCGACCACACCGCCGACCAGGGTGAGGAGGGCCGCTCCGACGGCTGCGGTCGATGACGCGAGCATCACCGATCCGAGCTTGGCCGCGGCGATCCGCGAGGACGGCGTCGGCAGTGCCAGCAGCTGCCCCAGCGTCCGGTCCGAGTACTCCCGGCCGCAGCTCCACGCCGCGATGACCCCTGTTCCCAGGAGCCAGAGGACGGACACGATCTGTCCGAAGGCGCCGCTGACGGCGGACCAGCCCACGCCCTCGACCATGGCCGCCACCTTCGCCCCGGCCAGTGAGCCCTCCGCCGTGCCCCGCGCGGCAAGCAGCGCGGCGCCGACGGAGAAGAACGCCGCGATGACGGCCATCGCGCCGAAGGCCGTCCGGGCCACCGGTGACCTGCGCACCTTGAGCAGCTCGACCGTCCACGCGGGACTCATGAGCGCGCCTCGGGCTTCCGAGCAGGAGCCGGCCTGCCGAGCTCGGCGGTGACGTCGATCCCGTCGGCCCGAGCCGCCATGGCGAACAGCTGGACCTCCAGGTCGGGCGTCCGGGGATCGAGGCGACCGACCACCCGCCCGCGGTGGAGAACCGTGATCCGGTCCGCGATGCGCGCAAGCTCGTCGAGGTGATGGCTGGACACGAGCACGGCGCAGCCAGCTGTGCGGGCTCGCTCCACCACCAGCCGGCGGACCACCAGCACGCCCGCGGGATCGAGCCCGTTGGTCGGCTCGTCGAGCACCAGCAGCTGCGGGTCGTGCACGAGTGCGGCCGCCAGGCCGAGCCGCTGCCGGTTGCCGAGCGACAAGCCTCCCGCCCGTCGGGTCAGCAGGTCGGCGATCCCGAGCGCAGTGGCGGCCCGGGACACGGCGCGGGGGACCAGCGCGCGAGGGACTGCCCGCAGGAGTGCCGCCGAGCTCAGGTTCTGCTCCACGGTCAGCTCGGCGTAGGCAGCCGGAACGTCGATGAGGTGGCCGATCACGGCGCCGGACGGCTCGGCGCCGGAGCGGAGACGGAGGACTCCGGCGTCCGGACGCAGGACGCCGGCCAGCATGCGCAGCAGGGTCGTCTTTCCCGAGCCGTTGAGCCCGACGAGGGCGTGCACCTGCCCGGCAGCGACGTCCAGGTCGACGCCGTCGACGGCCGTGACCTCGCCGAACCGGCGTACCAGGCCCCTGGCCTCCAGCGTCGTCATCGCGGGGGACCGAGCACGTCGAGGGCCGTGGCAAGGGCGTCGGCCAGCATGGGCCCGTCCGTGGCCGGCTGCGCGGCACCCCAGTGCATCAGGCCCGAGGTCATGGCGCCGAGCACCGCCCCGACGGACGCCTCGGCGACGGACCGCTCGACGTCCTGGGCCACGAGCACGGTCACCACGGCGTCCTGGGTCCTCGTCATGCTCTCCCAGATCCGCGCTCGCAACGCGGGGACTCCGGTCGCCAGTCGCAGCCGGCGTCGCGATTCCTCGTCGAACTCGGCCGACTGCAGTCCGGCGAGGGCGCTCAGCAGGCCGAGCCGCACCCGCTCGAGCGGCACCAGATCCCGCGGCTGCGCGGCGACGGCCTCCGCGAGCATCGGGTCGTACGGGTCGTCGAGGACGACGTCCTCCTTGGTCGGGAAGTTCCGGAAGAACGTCATGTGCGACACGCCGGCGGCCTTCGCGATCTCCGCGACCGTCGTCTGTTCGTAGCCCTGCTCCTCGAAGAGGTGCAGGGCGTGGGTCTGGAGGGATCGCCTGGTGTCGGCAGCACGCGACGAGGGAGGAGTGGGAGCAGAAGGCACAATCAAATGTTAGTTAGTAACTAACGGGTAGTCCAGGGCTCGTTCGAATCCGCGTCAGACGGGAGTCTCGGCGACGTCGTCGCCCACCGCCGTTGCACGTCGCTCGCGGCGACGGTCGAGCGCGCGCATGACGGGAGTGGCCGCCGCGCCGTGGATCACCACCGATCCGACAACCACCAGGCCGGTGATCGCCCAGAGCCGGTCGGCGTCCGCGAACTCGCCCTCCTGCACGGCGTAGGCGACGTAGTACAGCGACCCGATCCCGCGCACGCCGAAGAACGCCACCACCGCACGCTCCCGCGGCCCGGTCCGGCCACCGCGCAGCGCGATCCATCCCGCGAGCGGTCTGACCACCAGAAGAAATGCCAGGACGACTCCCACCTCTGCCCAGCCGAGCTCGGTGAACGCCCCGCGCGCGACCGCTCCACCCACCAGCACGATGACGGCAACGGTCAGCAGCCGCTCGATCTGCTCGACGAACGCGTGCAGCACCTTGTGGTACTCGTGCTCGCGCTCCGTCCCGCGCAAGGTGACCGCGCACACGAAGACCGCGACGAACCCGTACCCCTCCGCGAGCTCGGCCGTGCCGTAGGCGAGGAACGTCGCCGCGAGCGCCACGAAGCCTTGCGTGTGCTCGGTTATCCGCAGCCTCTCCGCGACGGAGGAGAAGAACAGGCGGCCGAGCAACCACCCCACGAGGAACCCGATCGCGACGCCCACGCCCAGCCGCCACACGACGTCCAGCACGACCCAGCGGCCGAGCCAGCCCCCGGGCGCCAGACCCGAGAGGCTGACGGCGATCGCGGCATAGGTGAAAGGGAAGGCAAGGCCGTCGTTGAGGCCCGCCTCCGAGGTCAGGGCGAAGCGGGCCTCGTCGTCCTGCGTCCCCGGCTCGTCGACCGGTTCGCTCACCTGGACCTCGGTCGCAAGTACTGGGTCGGTCGGGGCGACCGCCGCGGCGAGCAGCATGGCGCTCGCGGCACCGAGGCCGAGGCCCGCCCACCCCATCACCCCGACGGCGATCATCGACAGCGGCATGGTGATCGCCAGCAGGCGCCAGGTCGTGCCCCAGGTGCGCCACGCGAAAGGGCGGTTGATCGCCAGGCCCGCGCCCATCAGCGAGACGATCACGCAGATCTCCGTCAGGTGGAGCGCGATCTCGGGATGGTCGGTCGGGCTCGGGTCGGGGAGCTGGGGGAGGAGCCAGAAACCCAGGGCACCTGCTGCGAGGAACACGGCCGGCATCGAGATCGGCGCACGGCGCAGCAGTCGCGGGAGCACGGCCGCAGCCAACGTGGCCAGGCCGACCGCCAGGAAGATCGCGGCTGGGCCGTCGACAGCGAACACCAGCACACCGTACGGGCGCGACGACGGCGGAGCCCGGTGGGCGCTCGGACTGCACCAGGGTGCGCGTCACCGGGTGCCCGGGCCAGGCGCCCGCCTGCCCTGGTCCGTCGCGACGTACGCCGTCCCCGATGGTTGCGCGTCGCTGAGCCGGCCACCCGCTCTCGGGCGACCGCACGCGGCACAGGCGTCCACGGCGCAGGGCGGTGCCCGGGGCGCGCTGGCCGACGAGGTGATGTGCGCCCACAGTGGAGGGACTCGAACCGGGAGGAGTCGGAGATGTTCTTCGACGCGTGGGCCGACGTGCTGCGGGTGGTCGTGGTGGGGACGGCTGCGTACGTGGCCCTCGTCGTGGTGCTCCGTCTCTCCGGCAAGCGCACGCTCGCCGAGCTCAACGCGTTCGACCTGGTGGTCACCGTCGCCCTCGGCTCCACCCTGGCGACGATCCTGCTCAGCCCGGACGTCGCCTGGGCCGAGGGCGTCACCGCCATGCTCGTCCTCGTCCTCCTGCAGCTGCTGGTGTCCTGGAGCACCTCTCTCCTCGGGCCCGGCCGGTCGGTCGTGACCGCGGCCCCGGCCACCGTGCTGCGGGACGGCGTGCTGGACCAGGAGGCGATCGCGACGCAGCGTCTCACCGCCGCGGAGGTGCGTCAGGCCGTGCGCGGCAGTGGCGAGGGAGGTCTGGACCAGGTCGCTCGCGTGGTGCTCGAGACGGACGGCACCCTCAGCGTCATCCGAGCGAGCGCCCTGGGCGACGCGACCGCCCTCGAGCCCGACGACCGGTAGAAACCGTGCACCGGAGGCTGTCGACGTCTGCTTCCACCGTGCCCTGACCGCCGGTGGACGAGAGTTCCCCTATCGCTCCGGCCGGACCCCCGCCCGGACCACCGAGAAAGGTCGCACGTGTCGTCGGAGCTCCTGATCGCCGTCCTGGTCGCAGGCATCGTCGTGCTCACACCGCTCGCGGACCGCCTCCGCGTCCCGTTCCCGGTGCTGCTCACCGTGTTCGGGCTGGCGGTCCCGCTGATCCCCGGTGTGCCGCACCTCTCCGTCGAGCCGGACCTCATCCTCCCGCTGGTGCTGCCCCCGCTCCTGTTCGCCGCGACCCAGCGCGCGACCGCACGCGAGTTCCGGGAGAACGCCCGTCCGATCCTGCTGCTCGCCGTCGGGCTGACGCTGGCGAGCGCGGCCGCCGTGGCGGTCCTGGCCCACGCCGCCGGCATGCCGTGGGGCGTGGCGGCCGTGCTCGGGGCCGTGGTCGCACCCCCCGACCCGGTGGCGGCGACGGCGGTCGCGCGCCGGCTGCGCCTCCCCGGGCGGCTCGTGACGATCCTCGAGGGCGAGGGCATGTTCAACGACGCCACCGCGCTCGTCCTCTACAACGTCGCCGTGGCCGCGGTCGTCGCGGGAGCCGTGACCGCCGGCGAGCTCGGCCTCAGCCTGGTGCTCGCGGTGGGCGTCGGGGTCGGGCTGGGCCTGGCGGCGGCGGTGCTCACCCGGTTCGCGCTGGCGCGGCTGCACGCGGCCGCCGCCGAGACGACGGTGACGATCGCGGTCCCGTTCGCGGTCTACCTCGGCGCGGAGCAGCTGCACGGCTCGGGCGTGCTCGCGGTCCTGACGCTGGGCCTCTACCTGCGGACCTATGCCCATCACTCCCTCACGTCGGAGGGGTGGCTGCTCGGTCGCGCGGTCTGGCGCTACCTGGACTACCTCATCACCAGCACGGTGTTCGTGTTCATCGGGTTCGAGCTGACCGAGATCCTGGGCACGAGCCCCGACCGAACCTCGGCGCTCGCGCTGGCCGGGTGGACCTGCGTCGTGCTCATCGCGGTGCGCTTCGCGTGGGTGCTGGGCGCGACCGCGCTCTTCCGTCGACGCCGCGGCGTCCCGGTCGCCGTGCCGGTCGGAGGACGGGAGTCGGTGGTGACCTCGTGGGCCGGGATGCGAGGCGTCGTCACCGTCGCGACCGCCCTGGCCATCCCCGCGGCGACGTCGACCGGTGAGCCGTTCCCGGGCAGGGACTCGGTCATCGTGATCGCCCTCGTCACGGTGCTGGTCACGCTCGTCCTGCAGGGCCTCACGCTCGCGCCCCTGGTGAAGCGACTGCACGTCGGTTCCGCGGCGGACGGGGACGACCAGCGACGGACGCTGCGCCGCCGGGCGACCGGCGCCGTTCTCGACGCCCTCGACGGTGCGACGGGTGCCGCCTACCCCGACCGGGTGCGGCACGCCGTCCGGCTCCAGTACGAGGGATACCTGGCTGCGCAGGAGGCCATCGGCACGGCCCGGCGGGGGAGCACGCACGACGACTCCGACACCGGCGACGACGACGCCGTCGGCGCACTGCTGCGAGCGGTCAGCGGGGTCGAGCGCGCCGTCGTCCTGGACGCACGAGCCCGGGGGGACGTGACCCCGGAGGTTGCCGACGACCTCCTCGACGAGGTCGAGCGCCGCGCCCTGCGCCAGCTCGAGTAGCGCAGATCTCCCGCGGTCGAGGGTGCGATCGGTTCCCAGGCCGCCGTCGTCGGCATCTGCGTCGCCCGCTGCGGTCACCGCCCGGCATCCATCGCGGACCGACCGGGTGGGTGCCCGTGGGCGCGGCGCCGTCACCCGGCCGTCATGTCGACGGAGGTCACGACGTGCCAGGGTGAGCGTGTGGGACCACGGCCGCCAGGCACTGCCGAAGCAGGGCGAGCAGCACCGGTGCTCGCCACGCGACGAGCCGTGCTCGCTGTCGGACTGTGGCTGGTGGCGCTCGGCGTCCTCTGGGCCGCGGGGCTCGCCCTCGCGGACCGCGGAGCGGTCGTCACCTACGGGAGCGCGCCGCCGTTCATCGGCTATCTGCACGGTCGCGTGTCGATCGGCACCGTCCTCGCCGTGCTCGTCGCCGCGTTCGTCGTCCTGCAGGGACCTCGCCTCGCGCGCGCCGCAGGCTGGCGTCCCCTTCTTCTGGCCGGGTGGGGAGCGTTGACCGCGTTCGCCGTGCTGCTCGCCGCGACGGACGGTCTCACCGCGATCGCAGCGCCGCTGACGGACAAGAACGACTACCTGGCGGTCGTGCCCCTGGTGGCCCAGGATCCCGGCGAGTTCCTGCGCACCTTCACCGATCGCGTCCTGAGCTACCCGGTGCACGTGCGCGGCCACCCACCTGGCCTACCGATGCTGCTCGGCGGGCTGGACCGCCTGGGGCTGGGCGGCGAGTGGTGGATGGCGGCGCTGGTCGTGGTCGTGGGGACGAGCTCGCTCGTGGCGGTAGGTGTGACGGTGCGGGCTCTCGCGGGCACGCACGGCGAGGCGACGGTGCGGCGCGCCCTGCCGGCCGTCGTGCTCGCACCGGCGGCGCTCTGGTTGGCGACGTCGGCCGACGCGCTCTTCGCGGGTGTCCTGGCGTGGGGCGTCGCGCTCCTGGCCATCGCCTCCACCCGGGAGGGGCGCTCATGGCCGTGGGCCCTCGCCGCGGGGCTCGTCCTCGGTCTGTGCCCGTTCTTGTCCTACGGGCTGCTGCCGATGGGTGCGCTCGCTCTGGTCGTCTGGCTCGTCACGAGGCGGTGGGCTCCTACCGTCGTGGCCGGCGCCGTCGTGTTGGCCTCCGCGGCCGCCTGGGGGGCGGCCGGGTTCTGGCTGTGGGACGGCATCGCCGTCACCCACGTGGCATCCACGCTGGGCCGTGCCGCGGACCGGCCCTACCTGTACTTCCTGGTCGCCGATCTGGTCCTGCTCGGGGCTGTCGTCGGCCCGGCCGGCGTCGGCGGACTCGTGGGTCTGCGTCTCCTGCCGCGGGCCGTCCAGCTCCTCGTGGTCGTCGCTCTGGGCGCGGCGCTCGTCGGTGCCCTGTCCGGCGTGGAGCGCGGAGAGGTGGAGCGCATCTGGCTCCCTCTCGCGTGCTGGGTGCTGCCGGTGGCAGCCACGCTCGCGGACAGGCGGTGGTGGCTCGTCGCGCAGGCGACCGCGACGATCGCACTGCAGATCGTGCTGGTCTCGCCGTGGTGACGCGGACCGTCAGGTAGCCGTCATCGCGTGAGCCGGTCGGTCGTACAGCCACCGACCTAGTGTCGAGGTGTGGCCCGCACCCGGCTCAGCGACCTCCGGCGGCAGCCGCCGTCCCAGGCGGACTTCCGGTCCCCGGTGCACGACCCGCGGGTCGTGGCACGGGTCGGGGTCCTGCTGGCCGCGGCGATCGGCACGGCGTTCGTCACAGGACTGGTGTCGCACCTGCACCAGCATCCCGTCGCCTGGCTCCCGTTCTCGCCGTTGCCGGCCTGGGGATTCCGGTTGAGCCAGGGTCTGCACGTCGCTGCCGGTCTGGCGGCCCTGCCGCTGCTGCTGGCCAAGCTGTACGCCGCCTACCCGGCACTCTTCCAGCGCCCACGGCTGCGCGGTCCACTGCACCTGCTGGAGCGGGGGTCGGTGGCCGTCCTGGTCGCCACCGCGATCTTCCAGCTGGTCACCGGCCTGCTCAACATCTTCCAGTGGTACCCGTGGTCGTTCTCGTTCGTGCGGGTGCACTTCGCCGTCGCCTGGGTGCTGGTGGGATCGGTCGTCATCCACGTCGCGGTCAAGCTCCCGACCATCGCTGCCGCGCTGCGGCGTCCGCTCGATCAGGAGGTGGACGGCGATCACGACGGGCCGACACGACGGGGCTTCCTGGCGGGCATCGCGGTGACCGTCCTCGGCCTGACCGCGCTGACCGTGGGGCAGACGGTCACGCCGCTGTCCGGGGCGGCGGTCCTCTCGCCCCGCCAGGCCGGGGTCGGCGTCCAGGGCGTGCCCGTGAACCGCACGGCTCGGGGCGCGGGCGTGCTCGACCGCGCGACCGATCCCGCTTGGCGGCTCACCGTCCGTGGACCGGGCGGCACCGTCCGGCTCTCTCGCGCCGCCCTGGAGGCGATGCCTCAGGTCACGGTCGTCCTCCCGATCGCGTGCGTGGAGGGCTGGAGCACCACCGCGACGTGGCAGGGGGTGCGGGTCGCCGACCTCGTCGCCGCCGTGAGCGACCGGGACGACGCCGACGTCCGGTTCGTCAGCCTGCAGGAAGCCGGCTCGTACAACGAGTCCGTGCTGCCCGGCGCCTACGCCCGGCACCCCGACAGCGTCGTCGCGCTCCGGCTCGGCGGTGAGCCCCTGCACGTCGACCACGGGTATCCGGCGCGGTTGATCGCGCCCAACCGGCCGGGCGTCCTGCAGACCAAGTGGCTCGACCGGATCGAGGTCGTCCCGGCATGACCGAGACGTGGACGACCGGGCGTCTGGTCCTAATGGGCGCCGGAGTGGTGCTGATCGGTGTCGGCGTCGTCGTCGGGTTGACGTCGGTGCCGCAGGGCCAGTGGCCGTCCGTCCTGCTCTGGTTGGCCGGTGGGGTCGCGGTGCACGACGTCGTGCTGGCACCGGCTGCGGTGGTCCTCGGTGCGCTCGTCCTGCCGAGGGTGCCCGTGGGCTGGCGTCCGGCGCTGCGGGCCGGGGCTCTGGGTGCGGTGGTCCTGGCGATCTTCGCCGCCGTCATCGTCGTGGCCGCCGGGGTCCGACGTGACCCGTCGGTGGTTCCCGTGCCGCTCACGACCTCTCTCGTCGTCGCGACGGCGGTCCTGGTCCTGGCCGTCCTGGTGGGCGCGGCCGTCGGCACGGCGCGCGGCCCGGCGCGGGGACGCGACCCCGCGGACCCCGAGCTCCGGCCGCGCGAGGACGTCGACTGACCGGCCCTCAGAGCGCCCGCAGCGCGACGACCGTCCGACCCTGCAGGTGCCACCGCTCCTGGACGTCGAACCCGCACCGAGGGGCGAGCCGCACGAGGGCGTGCACGCCGGTCCGCGCCCACGGCATCGGACGACTCGTCCGCCCGTCGGAACGGCGCAGCGTCAGCGGCGCGGTGTCGTCGGCGTCGTCGTCGACGTCGGTCTCCACCAGGACGAGGCCCCGGGCGGCGAGCAACCTGCGGCACCGGTCGAGCAGCGCCGCCGGGTCGCCGCCGATCCCGATGTTCCCGTCCGCGAGCAGCACGGTGCCCCAGCGGCCCTCGCCCGGGACCTGGTGCTCGACGGCACGCCGCAGGACCGTCGCCCCTCGACGGCGCGCGTGCTGGACGGCACGGGTGGAGATGTCGATCCCGAGAGCCGGGACGCCGCGGGCGTTCAGGGCGCCGACGAGCCGACCCGGGCCGCAGCCGACGTCGAGGACGGGCGCCTCGCACCGCGCCAGCATCAGGTCGTCGATGGCGTCCGGCTCGTCCCTCCAGCGCGCCACGGCGAGCGCGACGATGCCGCCCGATCCCAGGGCGACGACAGGCTCTCCGTCGAGCGCAGCCTCGTAGAGCGTCATCGGGTGCGGGCGCATCAGTGCGGCGCCCCGTCGTCGGCGAGGCGCCGCCACGCCGCCGCGAACCGCGTCCCGGGCGCGGCGAGTGCGACCGCGCGCGCGTCGTCGGGCACGTCGACGTCGCGAAGCCGGGGGAGGAGCCGCACCCGGAGCCCGAGGTCTCGGAGCCGACGGAGCTGGGTCGCTCCGGTCAGGGCCGTCGACATCGGCACTCCGTCGAAGACGCGGTCGTCCGCCTCTCGCAACCCGATGGCCCAGTAGCCTCCGTCGTCGGTCAGCCCGAGGACGGCGTCGGAGTCGGCGAAGTCGACGGCCGCGAGGGGAGCCCCGAGCTGGGGGGTGTCCATCCCGACCAACAGGGCGGGGGAGTGCCCCGCGCGCTCGAGCATGTCCCGGAAGGCGGCAGCCAACCGGACACCGAGGCCGCCCTGCGGCTGCGCCACCACGTCGAAACCCGGAGGGAGCCATGGGCCGGGATCTCCCTCGAGGGCGACGACCCGGTGGATCGCCGAGGTCGAGGACATCGCGGCGAGGGTGTCCTCGAGCGCGGCCTGGGCCAGCGTCGCCGCGTCGACCGGGCTGAACGCGCTGTGCAGCCGCGTCTTGACCCGCCCGGCAACGGGTGCCTTGGCGAGCAGCACGACCGTCCGTGCGGGCTCGGCCGGGCCAGTCATGACGCCAGCACCGCGGACATGTCGCGCACCGCGCGGATCACGCCGAGGGGTGTGCCGGTCACCTTCGAGCGGCCGGTGCGGAGCCCGTAGTCGACCTCAACCTCGGTGATCCGCCAGCCGTCGTCCGCCGCGCGGACGACCATCTCCAGCGGGTATCCGGAGCGCCGGTCGTGCAGGTCGAGCTCCAGCAGCGCCGCCCGGCGGGCCGCTCGCATCGGTCCGAGATCCCCCAGACGCACTCCGGTACGGTCTTCCAGTCGGCGGACCAGGACCTTGTTCGCGACGCGCAGGTGCCAGGGCCAGGCGGCCCCAGACGTGGGCCGCCGGCGCCCCAGGACGAGGTCGGCCCCCTCGAGCAGCGGGTCGAGCACACGGTGCAGCTGGCGCGGGTCGAGGCTGCCGTCCGCGTCCATGAACGCGACCACGTCCGCGGTCGCGGCGAGCAGGCCTGCGTGACAGGCCGCTCCGAACCCACGGCGGTCCTCGCGCACGACCCGAGCGCCGAGCTCGCGTGCGACTGCGGCGGTGTCGTCGGTCGACCCGTTGTCGACAACGATCACGTGCAGACCAGGCGGCACCCGCGGGAGGAGCCACGCGAGCGCGGCCGCCTCGTCGAGGCAGGGCAGCACCAGGTCCACCGTCGGGTCGCCATGTGTCACCCGTCCACGCTAGGTGGCTCCGCCGACCGGCGGGCGCGGCCGTGATGACCGTTCGATGACGGATCCGCTCCGCACGGCTCCCCAGGCCGGTTCGGGTCCGCCGCACATCGGGACGCGGGCTAGCGTGACAACCATGCCCAGTGTGCTGGTGGTCGACGACGAGGAGCTCGTGGCGCGCAGCGTGGCCGCGTACCTGGAGGCGGACGGTGTGCGGTCCCGCGTCGCCGGCGACGCTCGCGAGGGCGAACGCCTCTGGCGGGAGACCCGGCCCGATGCCGTGGTGCTCGACGTGCGGCTTCCCGGCGTCTCGGGGCTCGATCTCCTGCGCCGGATGCGGTCCGATGCCGACCGGACCCCGGTGGTCCTGCTCTCGGGGCTGGGCAGCGTGGACGACCGGATCGTCGGACTCGAGCTCGGTGCCGACGACTACCTGACCAAGCCCTTCAGTCCGCGTGAGCTCGTCCTGCGCGTGCACGCCCTGCTGCGGCGAGGTGACATCCATCCCGGAGACGGCCTGCGACCTGTCACCGTCGGCCCGCTGACGCTGGAACCGTCCACTCGGTCGGCCTCGTTGGCCGGGTCCGAGCAGGTGCTGGCCCCGCGCGAGTTCGACCTGCTGCTCTTCCTGGCACAGCACGCAGGGGCGACGTTCGGCACGCGCGAGCTGCTCCGTCGGGTGTGGGGCTGGGACTTCGGTGACGACTCGACGGTCGTGGTGCACGTCCGACGCCTCCGCCGGAAGTTTGAGCCCGACCCGTCGGAGCCGACGCTGCTGACGACCGTGCGGGGGACCGGCTACCGGCTCGGCACCGCCGACGAGCTGACGGCGTCACTGGCCGAGGCCTCGAGATGAGCCGGGACCTCTGGTTCATCGCCGGGATGACCGCACTGTGCGCCGTCGGTGTCGGGGTGGTCGGCGCGCTCGTCGTCAACCGGGTGCGCCGCGTGTCCCTCGTCGCCGCGATGGTGGTGACGGCCCTCGTCCCGGTCGCCGTCGTCGCACTGGCGGTCTGGGTGAACGTGGGGGCGATGTTTCTCTCGGAGCACGACGCCGCGGTCGCGCGCCTGGTCCTCGGCCTGTCGTCCCTGCCTGCGGTCGTCCTGGCGGTCGTGCTCGGGCGCTTCGTCCTGGCCGACGTCCGTGCAGTCGGTGCGCAGGCCCGCGGCCTCGGGACCGGGGCGCGTCTTCCTGCAGCATCCCCCGTGACGGCTGAGCTTGCGGAACTCTCGTCCGAGCTGGCGAGAACCCGTGGACGGCTCGAGGCGTCGCGGGAGCGGGAACGCGCCTTGGAGTCCGCGCGTCGGCAGGTCGTTGCCTTCGTCACGCATGATCTGCGATCACCGCTGTCCGGCGTCGGCGCGACGATCGAGGGCCTCAAGGACGGCGTGATCACGGACACCACGACCGCCTACCTCGGCATCGGTGCCGCCGTGGAGCGGATGGGCCGGATGATCGACGACCTCACCGACCTGTCGCGCCCCGACGGGCCGGCACCCTCCCGCCGGCCGCAGATGGTGGAGCTGAGCACGGTCCTGACCGACGTGCTCGCCCACTCCGCGCCGGCGGCGGTCGCCCAGGACGTCACCCTGGTCGTCGACGTCCAGCCCGGGCTCGAGGTGATGGGACGCCCCGACGAGCTCGCCCGGGTCCTCGACAACCTCGTCGGCAATGCCGTGCGGAGCAGCGGGGGAGGCGGGACGGTGCGTGTCGCCGGCTACCGGCACGACGGGCAGGTGCGTGTTGCCGTGGAGGACACGTGCGGGGGCATCCCGGCCGAGGAACGCGCGCACGTGTTCGAGGAGGGGTTCCAGGGCGGCGGCGCCCATGGCGAACGGCGACGCGAGACCGGCTCGACCGGGCTCGGGCTGGCGATCGTCGAGACCGTCGTCGCGGCACACGGCGGCCGGGTCGACGTCGAGCCCACCGACGCAGGATGCCTGTTCGAGGTCCGGCTCCCAGCACCGGGACAGACGACCGCCACGGTGCTCCAGGACTGAGTGCAGCCGGTCAGCAGGTCCTCAGGCCGGCGCGCAGCCCGATCTGCGTCGTCCAGCCCAGCACCTGCGCGGCACGGTCCGACGAGGCGGTCACGTGCCGGACGTCACCGATCCGGAACTCGCCCGTCACGACCGGTGCGGGCCCGCCGAGAGTGTCCGCCAGCGCCTGTGCCAGTCCACCCACCGTCGTCACGGCGCCGGAGCCCACGTTGAGCGGGACGACGAGCCCGGGACCGGGTTCCGCCGTCGCGGCCGCGACGACCGCCCGGGCGACGTCGTCCACGTGCACGAAATCCCGACGCTGGGCGCCGTCCTCGAACACCCGTGGCGCCCGTCCCGCAGCGAGCTCCGACCGGAACAGGGAGGCCACCCCGGCGTACGGCGTGTCACGGGGCATCCCCGGCCCGTAGACGTTGTGGAACCGCAGTGCGAACGCTCCACCGGAGGTCTCCCGCGCCCACGCCCGCAGCAGGTGCTCGCCATGGACCTTCGTCGCGGCGTAGACGTTGCGCGGATCGAGGGGCGCGTCCTCGGTCACCACGGTGGGGACAAGTACGGCGTCGCACCGCGGGCAGCGAGGATCGAAGACTCCCGCCTCGAGGTCCGACAGCCGCCGGGGCCCCGGAGCGACGCGGCCGTGGTCCGGGCAGTCGTACGCGCCCTCCCCGTACACCACCATCGAGCTCGCGAACACGACTCGACCGACGCCTGCACCGTGCGCCGCGCGCAGCAGCGTGGCCGTGCCCAGGTCGTTGGAGGAGACGTAGTCGACGATGTCGTCGACGTCCACACCGAGCCCGACCTTCGCTGCCAGGTGCACGACGACGTCCGCACCTGTGATGACCGGGACGAGCGTCTCCTCGTCCCGCACGTCGCCCACGACCAGGTGCGCCCCCGACAGTGGCGCGTCCGGACGCACGAGGTCGACGACGGCCACGTCATGGCCGTCCGCCATGAGCCGCGCGACCGTGGGCCGACCGATGAACCCGGCTCCGCCGGTGACAAGGATGCGCATCCGGCCAGCATGCCCCGGACTGCGAGACCCGGTGCATGACAGGAGGCTGACGGATCCCATGGGCACCGCCCCTCCGTCCGGACGGCCCGTTACGGTCGATCGCATGGTCAGCAGCGCGTCGCCCGTCGGCATCCTCGGAGGCTCCGGCCTCTACCGCCTCCTCGACGACGCGGAACACGTGCCAGTGCATACCCCGTTCGGCGAACCCAGCGATCCTCCGGTGGTCGGCCGGCTCGGGAACCGGCAGGTGGTGTTCCTGCCGCGCCACGGTGCGGACCACCGGTTCGCCCCGCACCGCGTCAACTACCGGGCCAACCTGTGGGCGTTGCGCTCGCTCGGCGTGCGCCGCGTCCTGGCTCCCTCGGCGGTGGGCGCTCTGCGCGCCGACCTCCCACCCGGCACGCTCGTCGTCCCGGACCAGGTGGTCGACACCACCTGGGGGCGCGCGTCGACGTACTACGACGAGGTCGGGGCAGTCGTGCACGTCGGCTTCGCGGACCCCTACTGCCCCCAGGGCCGTCACGTGGCCGTCTCTCTGCCCCACCCTGCCATGCCGGTCGTCGACGGCGGCACGTTGGTCGTGATCCAGGGCCCCCGGTTCTCCACGCGTGCCGAGTCACGGAGGAACGCCGCGGCCGGTGGCACCGTCGTCGGGATGACGGGGATGCCCGAGGCGGCGCTCGCCCGTGAGCTGGCCCTGTGCTACACCAGCCTCGCCGTCGTGACCGACGCCGACGCCGGTGTCGAGGCGTCCGGCGCGGTCTCGCACCAGGCAGTCCTGGCAGAGTTCGCGCGAAGCGTCGACCGACTGCGGATACTTCTCCAGCACCTCGTCGAGGCGCTCCCGCTCGAGGAGGAGTGCATCTGCCGGCACGCCCTCGACGGACTGACGCTACCGTTCGAGCTCCCCTGACAGGTCGTCTGTCGTGCTTCGGCTGGCCACGTTCCTGGGTGGAGAAACGGCGTCCGCGGCTCACCGCCAACGCGAACCGACGTCGTCCACCCCGGGGGCTGGACGAGCGAGCCGGGCGTGCGTCCGGTTGACAGGTCGGCACGCCTGAGGGCTGCCATGACTCGCTCGTCGCTGTGGCTGGCCGCACCGCAGCCCGGCTCTGTCCCCGTGCGGAAGCATGTGTTGTCGAGGCGAGACGTCCCCGGCTCGCCTGCCGCCTTGCAGTGCGACAACGTGCCCCGAGTGGGATTCGAACCCACACGTGCATGACGTCTGATGGTGACTCTCGACGTCAGAAACAACGGTTGATCTGCGAGGATACTCGACACTCGTTGCCGCTCGATGACTGGCGTAGACTTTGCTTGCGCAACGCCTGCGCAACGCGGCGTGCAGTGTGGAGAGGAAACCCACCCGGTGAAACGGTCCGGCTTCGGCGAGCTCACAAAACTAAAGAGCGGCAGATGGCGCGCCCGCTACCAGGTGCCCAACAGCAAGCCGCGCGCGTACGTGACCGCGCCGGCGACGTTCAACACGAAGGCAGAGGCGGCGACGTGGCTGTCTCGGCAGCGTGTCGACATCGTCGACGGGGTCACGCTCCCGCCGAAGGTGCTCGCCGACCGCACGACCCTCACCGAGTACGCGGAGCGGTGGCTAGACACCCGGCTGTCAAAGTCCGGATCTCCGCTGCGGCCGTCGACCATGCGCGTCTACCGGCACTATCTCGACCACCACATCGCACCGACGCTCGGCAAGACGCCGGTCGTCCGGCTCACGCCCGAGGCCGTGGCGGCGTGGTGGCGCACGCTCGACCCCACACGGCCGACGGTCCGCGCCCGCACATACTCGTTCCTGCGGACAGTGCTCGCCGACGCGACTGCGGACGGGATGCTCACGAGCAACCCGTGCCGCATGCGTGGTGCCGGTTCCGTCGAGCCCGCGACGAAGGTCTACACCGCGACCGTCGAGCAACTCGACGAACTGGCCGCCGCAATGCCGGAACGGCTGCGGCTCGCCGTCGCGCTCGGCACGTGGGCGTCGATGCGGAACGGGGAGGTTCTGGAGTTGCGGCGCGGCGACGTGACGACGTCGAGCATCCGGATCGCGAGAGGCGTCACGTTCGACAAGACCGGCGCGCACGTCGGACCGCCCAAGACGACTGCGGGGGAGCGCGTAGTCGCTCTGCCGCCACACGTGGCTCAGGACGTGGTCGAGCACATGGACCGATTCGTCGCGGCCGACGACGACGCACTCCTGTTCCCGGCGACACCGTTCGGGTCTGAGCACCTGCACCAGAACACGTTCGCGACGATCTTCAAGCGCGCCGTCGAGCAGACGAGCCTGCCGACGACGTTCCGGTTCCACTGGCTACGACACACGGGGCTCACGTTCGCCGCGCAGACCGGCGCGACCGTGGCCGAACTTCAGGCCCGTGCCGGACACAGCACGCCCTCGACCGCGATGCGATACCAGCACGCGACGACCGAGCGGGACCGCGATCTCGCCGCCGCGCTGTCCGCGCTCGTCGGCAAGACGCAGAGGTTGCGCGTCGTGAAGGACGCCACCGGCTGACCACGATGTGAGATTCCTCCAGTACGGCTCCCGGACATTTCTTGTCTCGGGAGCCGTACTGCGTTGTCGGCAAAAAACCGCTTAAAGCCGCTTTAGATCGCCGCAAGACCTTGCAGGCCTGTAATGCGCGGACGGTGCCACCGGTAGTCCCGCGGAGACTTTCACAGCGACGCACGGCGTCTCTTGTTCCGGCCTCGATCTCGTGATGGATTGAGCCTGGACCGGCCAACAATCAGAGAGCGGGGACGTTCCCATGAATGACGATCTCAACGACACGACCTGGGTGCGACGGCTCGACAGTGCCGCGTATCTCGACGTCTCACCGCGCACGCTCGACCGGCTCGTCGACGCGGGCAAGTTGACCGCGTACCGGATCGGATCGCGGGTGGTCCGCTTCCGGCGGTCGGATCTCGACGCGCTCCTGGAACCCGTCTCGGTCCGGCACGTGGGGACACGTGCTCGGGGCTGACGTGAACGAGGACACGGCCGAGCGCGACGTCTCATGACGGCCACAGCCCCCAAGCGCCCCCCGACTCGACGAGAGCCGGGGTGCTCACGCACCCCGACTCCGTTGTCTGCGGACGACCATGACCACCGACGGGAACCAGCATGTCACTTCAGGAAGACTCCGCACCGTTCCAACTCATGCCCACGCTCGACGCCGCGACCGAGGCGGCGCTGCGCGCATCGATCGCCGAGTTCGGGGTGAAGGTGCCCGTACTCGTAGACCAGCACGGCCGGATCATCGACGGGCACCACCGCATCCGGATCGCCTCCGAGCTCGGTGTGCCATGCGAGTCGATGGTCGTCGTCGTCGATGACGACGAGCACGCGATGCGTCTCGCCGCCGAACTGAACCTGGTCCGCCGGCACATGACGAGGGACGTCCTGCGCGCGCATGTCGAGATTCTGGTGGTCGAACGAGGAATGATATTGACGGCAGTCGCGAAGGCGCTCGGCGTCAGTTACGGCACGGTCTGGAATGCCAAGCAACTTATCAGTCCCGATAAGTTGCCGAAAGGCGCCGTGGGCCGCGACGGGAAGGTTCGGCCACGCAAATACGACAAGCGGCCGCTCACCCTCAAGGAATACCGGACCGAGCGGCGGCGGGATGAGCTCGCCGCGCAACGCCAGGAATACGACACCGCCCCGACCTACCGGGCACCGGTTCGGATCGGCGATTTCCGGGAAGTGTTCGCCGACCTCGAGCCCGGATCGGTCGACCTGATCCTGACCGACCCGCCATACGGGCGGCGCGCCGTGCCGCTGTACACGGACCTGGCCGTGTTCGCCGCGCGCGTGCTCAAGCCCGGCGGATCGCTGATCGCGTACGCCGGGCAGTCGACGCTGCACGAGGTCATCCCGAACATGGCCGAGCACCTGCGGTACTGGTGGACGATCTGTCTCCTGCAGGGGTCGCCGACACCCGCGATCCCCGGCGTCGGCGTGTTCGTCGGGTGGAAACCGATTCTCTGGTTCGTCAACGGCGGCACCCGCGTGCACCCGCGCATGTTGAACGACGTCATCAAGTCCGAGCGTCCGCCGGACCAGACGACGCACCGGTGGGCGCAGTCGGTCGCGCAGATCGAAGGTCTGATCGAGTCGCTGACCGACCCCGGCGACCTGATCGTGGACCCGTTCGCGGGCACGGCGGCGTGGGGCGCGTTCGCGCAGTCGATGAACCGCCGGTGGCTCGGGTCCGATCTCGGCGGGGCGGTCATCCCGTGAACCGCGACGACGCCGAGGAGTGGACGGCCGCGCTCGGGCAGTCGATGACGGGCGGGTGGCGGCTCGTGCTGCTCGCGCAGCGCATGGGCGTCCCGGCGGCGCTCGGCATGTCGACGCAGGAGTGGGTGCGCTCGATCGGCGGGTACGTGCGCGTCGAGATCGACGAGCGGCGCGAAGCGGCACGCGAGCTCGTCGCGCCCGTGGACCAGGGCGGCGAAGGTCTGTCGCAGCGTGAAGCCGCCGCCGTGCTCGGCGTCGGTCAGGCCACCGTTCAACGAGACGTGAGCGATCCAGATGGATCACCGGCCGTCGTTCCGGACGCTCACGCCGACACGCGGATTGATCCAGATGGATCGCGTCTGCCCCGCCGGCCGCCCGTCATCGACCCCGAGCGCGAGCGCGCCGACGCCGAGCGGCAGGCCCGGTCGGACCTGTACACGGGGATCTGCCGCGCCGTGCAGACGGTCGGCGCGTACGGCGGATACGCCGACATCGACGCACTCATGGCGGAGTTCGGTCCCGACGAACTCGACCCGCCACAGATTGCGCGCGCGCTCGCGCGTGACAACCTGACGGCCGCGCGCCATCTCATCGACGAACTCATGGTGTGGCAGGCGTTGCCGTGACCCGCGCATGCCTCGCACGGCGTCCGACATGACGAACATCGGTCCGCTCGTGGTTGACGGTGCTCGCCCTGCCGTGGCCCGCGTCGCGGCGCTGCCACCGAACTGGGTGACACAGGGACAGCGCCTCCTGCTGCTGGTTCTCGCGTGCGATTCGTTCGACGGCGAGACCGACAAGCCCGGTGCCGAGCAACTCGCCGCGTGGACGGGGATGCACCGCTCGTCCGTGATCGAGCTGATCAACCAGTTGTGCGCGCCGACCGACATTCGGCCCGCTCTGCTGGCCCGCAAGGACGCCTCGCGCGGCCGAATGAGGACGACGTACCTGCTCGATCTTCCAAAACCGATGACGCCCAACCGTCCGGCGTCGTCTGACGGTTGGACCCAGCCAAACCGTCCAGCGTCGCCGGACGGTTGAACCGTCATCGACCATCACCAACCGTCGGCCAACAGTCGGCGAACCGTCCGGCCACGCCGGACCCTCCCTTTCCCTCCCCCTAAGACACATGGAGACCAAGTCCAAACCGTCTAGTTCCTGACCGCGCGCGACCCGATCGGATTGGTGTTGGCATGCCCACCGCGAAGCAACTGGAACTGCTCGCCGGAGCGGCGAACGTGCTCAGACCGGACTGGCCGGTCCAGAGCATCTTGACGTTCCTCACCCGCGAACACGCACGCCGTCCGTTCCGGGATCTCGCCGTCGCACTGGCCTACGTCGCCGCAGACGCCGCCACCGCCACCCCCCGCCGACTGTCGGAGCACGGGCCGTGGTGGGACGCGGTCGCGCAGAGCGGCGGCGAGGACCCCGGCCGGACCATCCACTTCGACCGATGCCCACTGCCCGGTCACGGTTCCTACCCAGTCACGAATTGCTCGGCGTGCCGCTCCGAGCTCATTGCCGTCGACGACTCCGAGGAGAACGCGCCATGACCGTGACCACGGACGACCGACCGCCGTGCAGCCACCGGTGGATACGGAACGACGCCACGACCGACCGGTGCCCCATGTGCGGCGCGACCCGCACCACCGGGGACCGGCTCGAGGCGTTGCTGCGCACCGTCCGCCGCGACGGCACCGACGCCACCGTCTCCGAAGCGCGACGACGAGCACGACGACGCCGATGAGCCTCATCCCCGAACCCACACAACGGTTCGTCGTCGACACCGTCGTCATGCTCGGCATGTGCACCTGCCGCGAACTGCCCGGTGTCCTCCACATGGACGGCAACGGCCACCCGTACGCGTCCACATGGGCACACGAGATCACGTGTCCGGCCGCGATCGACGCGCGTCTGACCACCGGTGAGGACGACCGCTAATCTGTCACGCAAGCGCAACGGTGCGCCGCATGACACCCGCCGACGAGAGGCGCACCCCATGCCACGCCTGCAGATCCCCGCCGACGTGCTCGCCGCCGAACCCTGGCTGGCCGCACTCGCCATGCCCGCCGACACCAGCATCGACGACGTCCGAGCACGCGCCGCACGCGCATCCGCCGGGGAAGTCATCCGCCGCCAGCACGCCGGGGAGGAACGGCTGTACGTGCGCCACCGGGACGGCGGCAGGATCACGACCGCGCTCGACATCGCCGCACCGGTCGTCGCCGAGAACGCCAAGAACGCCACCACGCGGGACGCACGACCATGACCACGACGGCGGCCGAGATGCCGCTGCCGCGCGTCGAGCTCGAAGCCGACGACGTGCACGTGCTCATCACCGCCTGGGGCACCGCGACCGTGGGTGACCGCGCACCGGACGGGACCGTGATGCTCTACCGGGAGCAGTGGGACGCGGACTCATTCGAGCCCGTGACCGCCACCAGGACACGACTGCTGGTCGCGCACGACGCCGCACGCGCCGTCGGGGTGCTCACCACGATCAAGCCGACCGACGCCGGGTTGGAAGGCTGGGGGCGGCTCGTCGGGTCCACGTCCGCCAAGGCGCACACGCGCGAACTCGTCCGCGAAGGCTTGCACTCCGCCGCGTCCGTCGCGTTCACACCGAACAACGACCACGACATCTGGACCCGACCCACCACCCGCAACGGACTACCCACCGTCACACGACGCGGAGCACGCGTCCGAGAGGCGTCGCTCGTCTGGCAGGGCGCGGTCCCCGGCAGCCGCGTCCTGGAGATCGCCAAGCCACCCACCCCACCACCCGTGAACCCGATACTCGACGAGGCCGACCGTGTGGTGCACGGCGGGTACGGGGCACGGTTCATTCTCGACAAGCAGATCGCCGACCACCAGGAACAGGAACGCCGACGCGAGATCCTCGCGGAAGCCGACCGCCTCGCCGCCGCCGGCGAGCGCTGGCAGCAGTACGTGCAGCCCGCCGACATCGGCACCACCGAACCGAGCCCACGCATCCGATCCATCATCGACGCGCAGCACGGCATGCACCGCGCCGCCGCCACGTGGGACCAGCGCATGGCCGAACTCCTCGACCACCGGCCACGCGACCAACGCGGGTGGGACCGATGGCAACGCGAGTACGACCGACTCATGCGCGAGAAGTACCCCACGTGATTGCCAACGCTTGACCAAGTAGGGGGCCGTCTTTTTCTGGTGGGGATCGAGCATGAGCCCGCGCCGTGGTTTTCCACACACACATTCACGGAGATCGATGAAAGGTCGGCGATGTCGTCCGATGTGAGCCGATCGGCGTCGGACCGTGGCGACGGCCGGGACGCGATGTCGGCGTTCGCGCCCACGAGCTCGTCGGCGCGTGTGTGCGCGCGGGCGGGGTGCGTGGTCGATTTGGACGTGGTGCGGGCGCACCACCTGGCGCGGTATTGCTCGCATGCGTGCTCGATGTCGGCGCAGCGGGCTCGTCGTCGGGAGCGGGATGCGGCGCGGGTGCCGCAGGCGGTGGCGGATGCTGCACCGCCGCCGACGCGTCCACTGGTGGCGGCGTTGCCGGGTGAGCCGTTCTGGTCGCGGCGGTTCCGCACGCTCGTGTCGCGCGGCGATGTAGAGGATGCGCGGCGGGTGTGGGAGTACGCGGTCGAGTTCACGACGGTGGAGCGGGTGCGTCCGTCGGCGTTGGCGTTGGAGATCGCGGGCGGGCTCGAGGTGCGGGTGCCGCACGCCTGGGCTGACTAGGTCGGACGCTGGGCGATCGCCGCGACGATCGCCACGATCGTTGCGAGTACGCCGCCGCCGAGCGCACCCCACCACCCACCGACGCGTGCAGCGCGCGATGCGATCTTTGCGTCATGGGCGCGTTGGTTCGCGTCCTGCATGGAGATGTTCTCGATGATCGGGGCGTTCGACCGGAGTCGCCGTGGCGCGGGGACGGTGAACCTGTCGACCTCTGCCATCAGTCTCCGCAGGATCTCGTCCTTGTCGGGTATGTCACCGGTGCTGGACAGCCTGGGGAACATGTGGTGTCGCTCGGCGGTGAGATAGATGTGCCAGCCCAACCCCATGGTTCCGGGAGTGGCGCTGCACGTCCCGTTGATGACGATGACCGAACGGTCGCCGGGCGCGGCGGTCGTGATCGCATCGACTGCGTCGTCGTACGGAGGGCCTAGAGGGTTCTGGTTGCGGTTCCCCACTGTGACGGGCGTCCCGCCGCACACCTCACTGAGCGCGTACATGAGCTTCAGAAGCATGTCCCGGTCGGAGAACACGACGCGACGACGCCGAACCCACCCCATGCCGTCGGCGGCCTGCACCCATGCCTGGCCGTCGAGCCGTGCGGCCGCGTCCAGCGCGGCGTCACGCATCACGATCCGGAGTGGGCGCATCTCCCGGCGCGGCTTACGAACCATGGGCCGAACGTAGTGGGTCCGGCCGACACGACGGGTCGGATCGCCGACGCGTCCGGGTGACGACGCCGGCACGTCGCCGTCGTGGGCTCACCGGTGGCGATCTGGGAGCCGTGCACACGATCGCGCATGGTCTATGCCGTTCGGGCGACTCCGCGTCTCCGAGCAGCGCACCCTCAAGATCAGACGCCAGTGCCGGGCAGCGCGGTTGTGCGCCGCCCGGCACGGGTCGCGGTGCTACTTCTTCTTGCCCGACCCGTTGTTCGTCGGGTCCGACATGCGGTACCGCTGACCGGACTGCGGCGTAGGCGGCAGGGGCTCGCCCCGCGTCACCGTCCGCTCGCGCCCTCCAGCGTCACCACCACGAGGACCGACGATCTCGTACTGACCCGATCGGGGTGCCCGCTCTCCGGGCTTCTGCAGGTCTGCCACGGCAGTGATCCATATCTACACGCGGCCGACACGCCGTAGCAGTTCACGCCGACGGGTTGACGGCGAGGACTGCCACGGCGCTAGAGTCGAAAGCGTTCACCCAAGAACCGCAAACGACCCCGGTCGACCGTTGCCCTAGTGGCCGACGTTCGTCGACCGGGGCGTTCGTGCATCTCCAGGGTACCGGCGGGGTGGTCGAAAACCCGGCGCTACTACGACAAAGATCACAACCGTGTCATTCTTCACCCGATTGGGTGACAGTGTCCGGCGACTGTGTCACGACTCATGGTGTACGCCCCTGCACGGTCATCTCGACTGCACACGATCCGCTGGGACCCACGCGAGCCAATGCCGATCAGGGCCGATCGTCGGCCGGACGCACAACCACTCCGCCGGGGACGGTGGTGCGGGTGCTCGCGAGACGACGACCACGGGGATGCCCACGGTCTCGCCGGAGTAGAGATCGCTGCGCACCGTGGCGGACCGGTACGGCTCGATCGGGGTCGGCACGGGTGGGTCACCGTGCGTGCGTATCCACTGCGAGTAGTCCATGCGCCGGACGGTACGGGGGAGCGCCGACCACGAGACGTCAGAACGGCGCGGACAGCGTCAGACGTGTGCCGAACCAAGCATTTTCGCGCTTGCGCAACGTGTGCGCAACGTTCGATCATTCCTGCAGGTCAGACGTGTGCCCCGAGTGGGATTCGAACCCACACTGGATCGGGTTTGAGCCGAACGCCTCTGCCGGTTGGGCTATCGGGGCCGTGCAGCAGGATAGCCCGGCACGAACGTCACCTCGGTGCGCGGATCCGGCTGACGGTGAACGGTCCGGGCTCCTCGCCGGCGGCGCGCTCGCCGAACTGGCTGTTCACGACGAGCAGGGACCGCCCGACGAGCGCCGCGGTGGTCGGGTCGTCGAACCCGGGGTCGGTGGTGCGGGAGACGACGGTGCCACTGGTCGACCGCCGGTCGAGGGCGACCGTGACGACGTACCCGACGTCGCCCTGACGCTCGACGGCGTAGAGGGTACGTCCGGCGAGGACGAGGCCGTCGCCCGCGACGCTCACCCCGGCGACGGGTGTGACGCTCCGGTCGCGCAGCCCGACCCGGAACAGCGTGGCGGTGTTGGACTGGGCGACGACGGCGTACCGGCCGTCGGGCGTGACGACGATGCCGTTGACGTTGAACCCGGTGGTGTAGGTCAGGGCGGTTCCGGTGAAGTCGAGGAAGGTCGGCAGCGTCTCTGTCGCGGTGGTGCGGCGGTCGTGGTGCGAGATCCGGTAGAGCGTGGGCCGCAGCGAGTCGGTGACGTAGACGTCGCCGCGCGGGCTGACCGCGATGTCGTTGAGGAAGGTCGGCGCGCCGGTCTGCTCGACCTGCCAGGATCCGGTGAGATCGCCCGTGCGGACGTCGTAGGCGAAGACGCGACCGGTGGCGCCGCCCGCGACGAACAGCGTGCGACCGTCGACCTTCATGCCGACCGCGCTCGTGCGGCCGTCGGCGCCGCCGGGGAGGAACGGTGTGGCGACGGGGGAGTGCAGGTCACCGCGGTAGACGGTCCCGTCGGTCGTGCTCCCGACGTAGAAGGTGTCCCCGCGGGCGGCGATGCCCTCCGGGTAGATGTCCTGCGCCGCGGTGCCCGCGGGGTCGAGCAGGTACTCCGTCGGCGTGTCGTGGGCACTGGCCGTGGGGACGGTGACGCCGATCAGGAGCAGGGCGGCGAACGCCGCCCGGACGAGTCGGTGGCTGCGCATCATCGGGCCTCCTCGCGCGGATCCGGTCTCTCGAGGCTACGTCCGCGCCCTGATGCCGGCACTGCGTGGGCTGCCTCACAGGGGCAACCGATGGGAAGCGAGCGGCAGCGGCCACTACTCTGTGCACGTGAGCACCGACGCGACCCCCGAACCCACCGAGGCGGCCCCCGACGCCCTCGACCTGAGCACTCCCGCTCCGACGGGCGAGCCGACGACCCCCGCCCCGGCCCGTGCGGCGCGCCGCGCGGTCGTGGCCGAGGACGAGGCGCTGATCCGCATGGACGTCGTCGAGACGCTGCGTGACGCAGGTTTCGACGTGGTCGGCGAGGCCGGCGACGGTGAGCAGGCGGTGCAGCTGGTCACCGAGCTCAAGCCCGACGTCGTGGTCATGGACGTGAAGATGCCCGTCCTCGACGGCATCTCGGCCGCGGAGCGCATCGGCAAGGCGCACCTGGCTCCCGTGGTGCTCCTGACGGCGTTCTCCCAGAAGGAGCTCGTCGAGCGTGCACGCGACGCCGGGGCGATGGCCTACGTCATCAAGCCGTTCAGCCCGGCGGACCTGCTCCCCGCCGTGGAGATCGCGATCTCCCGCTACGCGCAGATCACGGCGCTGGAGTCCGAGGTTGCGGACCTGGCGGAGCGGTTCGAGACGCGCAAGCGCGTGGACCGGGCCAAGGGTCTGCTCATGACCAAGATGGGTCTCTCGGAGCCGGAGTCGTTCCGGTGGATCCAGAAGACGTCGATGGACCGCCGTCTGACCATGCGCGAGGTGGCCGACGCGGTCATCGAGCAGGTGGGTGGCGCGTCGTCCTGACGGGCGCAGACAGGGCCGCTCCGACGCACGTCGGGGCGGCCTTCGTCATGTCCGGGACCCCCGGATTTGTCGGTCAAGCGTCCAGTTCGATAGTTACTGGTTGGTCACAACTCGGCAACAACCCGCTCTGAGACATGTCGATTCACATCGCGGACACAAACAATGAGTACTTTCGCGCCATACCTGCAGGGGCCCTACCGGGCTCCGCGGATCGCAGTACTTCACAGAGGGGTACCACGCATGATTCGTTCGACACACGCAGTTCGGGCCGCGGCCCTGGCCGGCGCAGCAGCGCTGGTCCTCGCCGCCTGCAGCTCCGGCGACAGCGGCGACGACGCGACTGACGGCGCCAGCGCCGACTCGGGCAGCCCGCTGATCGTCGGCACCCTGCTCCCGCAGACCGGTTCGCTCGCCCAGCTCGGCCCGCCCGAGATCGCCGGCGTGGACCTCGCGGTCCAGGACATCAACGCCGCAGGCGGTGTCCTCGGGACGGACGTCGAGGTCGAGCACACGGACTCCTCGGACGCCGAGCACGCCGAGGTCGCCACCCAGTCGGTCCAGGACCTCATCAGCCAGGACGTCTCGGTCATCATCGGTGCGGCGTCGTCCTCGGTGACGCGCAACGTGATCGACGACATCACGGGCGCGAACATCGTCCAGATCTCGCCGGCCAACACGGCCACCGACCTCTCGGGCTACAACGACTTCTACTTCCGGACCGCTCCGCCGGACACGGTGCAGGGTGCGGCTCTCGCCAACCTGATCCTGGGTGACGGCGCCGTGAACCCCGGCGTCATCGTCTTCAACGACGACTACGGCACCTCGCTGCGCAACGTCGTCGAGACGGCTGTCACGGAAGCCGGCGCCACGCTGGCCTACGGGACCGCCGGCCAGGAGTTCGACCCGAACGAGACGAACTTCAACACGATCGTCAGCGGTGCGCTCGCCACGAGCCCCGACGCGATCGCGATCATCGCGTTCACGACGCAGACGCCGCTCATCGTCTCCGAGCTCGCCGCTCAGGGCTACGACATGTCGAAGGTCTACTTCGTCGACGGCAACCTCACGCAGTTCGGTGACGAGTTCGAGGCCGGCCTGCTCGAGGGCGCCCAGGGCACGCTGCCCGGTGCCTACCCGAGCGACGAGTTCCAGGCTCGGCTCCTCGAGATCAACGACGGTCTGACGGACTTCTCCTACGCGGCCGAGTCCTACGACGCGACGATCCTCGCGGCCCTCGCGGCCGTGAAGGGTGGCGCCACGGACGGCGAGACCATCCAGGCCAACATGGCTGCGGTCTCCGGTGCCGACGGTGGCGAGAAGTGCGCCACGTTCGAGGAGTGCGTCGAGCTGCTCGACGCCGGTGAGGACATCGACTACGAGGCCCAGTCGGGTGTCGGTCCGTTCAACGCGGACAACGACCCGTCGTCCGCCTACATCGGCGTCTACACCTTCGGCGCGGACAACACGTACACGTTCACCAAGTCGGAGTTCGGCGAGGTCGGCTGACCCCGCCTGCACGACGGACCGGAGGCCGGCGCGGAGCGATCCGCGCCGGCCTCCGGCATGTCCGCTCAGTACGAGACGTCGACGACGAGCGCGCGGTGGTCGGACAGGCCCGTGTCGACCG
Source organism: Cellulomonas xylanilytica (assembly GCF_007989805.1). Lineage (GTDB taxonomy): Bacteria > Actinomycetota > Actinomycetes > Actinomycetales > Cellulomonadaceae > Cellulomonas > Cellulomonas xylanilytica. The sequence continues at coordinate 96,905 of NZ_BJUB01000004.1, read as the reverse complement.
CCCGGGCGGCCCCCAGCGGCTCCACGGGACCGTCCGCGAGGATGTGGTCCAGCTGCCGCAGCGGGTGCGCCACGGGGAAGGTGGTGGCCGTCGCGAGGGGGCGCATCCCCGAGACGCGTGCCGGGCGGTCGCCGCCGATGTTGAGGTCACCCATCAGGATGAGCGGCCGGGGGAGCGGCTCGACGTACGAGACGAGCGTGCGCAGCTGGCGTGTGCTCCACCCCGGGATGAACGTCAGATGCGTCGCCACCACCGTGAGGTCGCCGTGCGGTCCCTCGATCACGGCCGCGAGGGCAGCGCGCGGCTCGTCGCTGACGAATGCCGGCCAGCGGCTGCCGGGCCACAGCACGGGCGCCTTGCGGCGCAGCACAGGGAGGTTGAGCACCCTCCACTCGCGCACCGGGTAGCGGCTCAGCAACGCGATGCCGTAGGACGCGGTGGCGGGCTGCTGATCACCCGTGGCGGCCGTCCAGAGACCCGGCTCGCCGTGCAGCACGGCAGCGAACCGGTGCTCCGGGGCGCCCATCGCCTCGGCGGCCAGGACGGTCAGGTCGGCGCCGTGCGAGCGCGGCTGGTCGCGGTCCACCTCTTGGAGCGCGAGCACGTCGGCGTCGAGGTCGCGCACGGCTGCGGTGAACCGGTCGAGGTCCACCTGCCCGTCAGCCAGCGAGCGCGCGTGCAGGATGTTGAAGGTGGCGAGTCGCATCCCGTCGATTGTTCCTGTCGACCTGCGAGGCCGCCCGTCGACGTGTAGACACTGGTGCCATGACGCAGCAGGGCGCCCTCGCCGATCCCCCCGACGACCGCACCGCGCTCCAGGACGGCCTCCGGCTCACGGCCGTGGCCCTGACGAACGCGGAGATCCCGTTCGCCCTCGTGGGCGGCTACGCGTCCTGGGCCCGCGGGGCACCGGAACCGAGCCACGACGCGGACTTCGCCGTGACCGAGAAGGACGTCCAGCGGGCCAAGGAGGCCATCGCGGCGGCCGGTCTGGTGGTGGAGCAGCCCGCCGAGAACTGGCTGTTCAAGGCGTTCCACCACGGCCAGCTGGTCGACGTGCTCTACCGGATGGTGGGCGAGCCCGTCACCGAGGAGCTGCTGGCCCGCGCCGATCAGCTCGAGGTGCTCGCCGTGCGGATGCCGGTGCTGGCGGCCACGGACATCGTCTCGGCGAAGATGCGGGTGCTGGGGGAGCACGCGTGCGACTTCGGACGCCTGCTGGCGATCGTGCGCGCGCTGCGCGAGCAGATCGACTGGGAGGTGATCCGTCAGGACGTGCAGGGGCACCCGTACGCGAAGGCGTTCCTCTACCTGGCGGACGAGCTGGGCATCACTGACGCGGGACGGCCGGCCGCCGTCGACGTCGAACCCGGCCGGGCGGCAGCACCGACCGGGTCCGACGCGGACTAGGGCTTCTCGGCGGGCGGGACCAGCGGACCGTGCGTCGAGGCGGCCTCGACGTCCGTGGCGAGGGTGCCCAGGTACAGCTCGATCACCTTGGGGTCGTGCATGAGCTGACGGCCCGGACCCGAGTAGGCGTTGCGGCCCTGGTCGAGGACGTAGCCGCGGTCGCAGATCTGCAGGGCGCGACGTGCGTTCTGCTCCACGATCACGACCGAGACACCGGCCTTGTTGATCTTGCGGGTCCGCAGGAACGTCTCGTCCTGCTTGACCGGCGACAGGCCGGCGGAGGGCTCGTCCAGCAGGAGCACGGACGGCTCCATCATGAGCGCCCGGGCCATCGCGACCATCTGGCGCTCACCGCCGGACAACGAGCCGGCGCGCTGGCGCCGACGTTCGGCGAGCGTGGGGAACAGGTCGGCGACGAACGCGAACCGCTCGGCGAACCTCCTGGGGGCCTGGAACGCACCCATCTGCAGGTTCTCCTCGATGGTGAGCGAGGGGAACACGTTGTTGTTCTGCGGCACGAAGCCCACCCCGCGCTGGACCAGGTGGTCCGCGCGCAGGTTGGTGATCTCCTCGCCGGCCAGCGTCACCGAGCCGGAGCGGACGTTGACCAGGCCGAACAGGGCCTTGAGCAGCGTCGACTTGCCGGCACCGTTCGGGCCGATGATCCCGATCAGCTCACCGGGGTGCAGCACGAGGTCGCAGCCGTTGAGGATGTTCACGCCGGGCAGGTACCCCGCGACGAGGTCCGTCGCGGCCAGGAGGGGCTCGCCCTCCGGGGCCCCGCGGTGCAGGCCGGCCCGGTCACCGACGGCGACGGACGTCGACGAGGACGCCGGCGCAGGGGTGCCGTGGTCGTCGCGGGTGACCGCGTCCATCGCGTCCTCGCTCATCGTGCCTCCTCCTCGGTGCGCAGCTGCTCGAGCACGGCGTCGTCCAGCAGGGCGTCGTCGCCGAGGTCGGTGTCGTGGTGCGCACCGAGGTACGCGTCGATGACCGCGGGGTTGTTCATCACCGAGTCGGGCGGACCCTCGGCCACGATCCGGCCCTCCGTCATGACGATCACCCAGTCCGAGATGTGCCGGACCATGTGCATGTCGTGCTCGACGAACAGCACGGTCATGCCGTCGTCGCGCAGCGCCTGGATGTGCCCGAGGAGCGACTGGGTCAGCGCAGGGTTCACCCCGGCCATCGGCTCGTCGAGCATGATCATCTGCGGCTTCGCCATGAGCGCGCGGGCCATCTCCAGCAGCTTGCGCTGACCGCCGGACAGGCTGCCGGCGAAGTCGTCGCGCTTGGTGTCGAGCTTGAACCGCGCGAGGAGCTCCTCGGCCTGCTCGGTGATCGCCTTCTCCCGCGGTCGCCAGACCGCGGGCACGAGCGCGGCGAAGAGGTTCTCGCCGGGCTGCGCGGTGGCGCCGAGCCGCATGTTCTCCATGACGGTCATCCGGTTGAGCGCCTTGGTGAGCTGGAACGTCCGGACCATCCCGGAACGCGCCACCCGGGCGGCGGCGACGCCACCCAGCGACCGGCCGTCGAACGTCCACTTCCCGCTGTTGGGCTTGTCGAAGCCCGTCAGCAGGTTGAAGAACGTCGTCTTGCCGGCGCCGTTGGGGCCGATGAGGGCCGTGATGGCACCGCGCTGCACCTCGACGTGCTCGACGTCGACGGCGTTCACGCCACCGAACATCCGGCGGACGTCGTCGGCCACGAGGACCGGGTCGGGCTTGGGGGCGCCGGGGACGTGCGGGACGTCGCGCAGAGCGGCCGCGACGGCCGCGCGGGCGTCCACGGCGGCGGGCGAGGGCTCAGTGGGCATTGATCGCCAGCTCCTTCTTGTCGCCGAGGATGCCTTGTGGTCGGAAGATGATGAGCAGCATCAGGGCGACTCCCACGATGATCCAGCCGAACTGCTCGATCTGCTCGCTCCGCACCAGCGTGGTCGGCACCACGTCGCGCAGGGTCAGCTTCACGAGGGCCAGCACGGCCCAGAAGATGATCGAGCCGAGCACCGGACCGAACACGGTCGCCGCCCCGCCGAGCAGCAGGATCGTCCAGATGAAGAAGGTCATGGATCTGCCCATGGAGTCGGGTTGGACCGCTCGTGGCAGCACGTAGAGGATCCCGGCCAGGGAGCCGATGACGCCGCCGAGCACGAGCGCCTGCATCTTGTAGCTGTAGACGTTCTTGCCGAGCGAGCGGACGGCGTCCTCGTCCTCGCGGATGCCCTTGAGCACCCGGCCCCACGGGCTGCGGATGAGGAGCCAGACCAGCAGGCAGGCGAGCGCGACGACGGTCCAGCCGACGATCCGGATCCACCAGCTGTTCGACGCGTTCACCGCGTACTCGAACGGACCGAGGGCCCACGTCCCGTCGTCGAACGGTGAGGCGTCCTGGAAGGTGTCCTTGTACTGGTTGCCCCGCAGGCCGCTGGAGGCGCCCGTGAGCTCGGTGAGGGCCGTCGAGCGCCCGACGAGGCGGACGATCTCCGCGGCGGCGATCGTCACGATGGCCAGGTAGTCGCCGCGCAGCTTCAGCGTCGGGATGCCGAGGATGAGCGCGAAGATCGTCGCGGCCGCGATGGCGATGAGGACGGCGGCCCACAGGGGCCAGCCGGCGATCGTCGCGATGGCGAACCCGTAGGCGCCGAGCAGCATGAAGCCGGCCTGGCCCATGTTGAGCAGGCCCGTGAGCCCGAAGTGGATGTTGAGCCCGATCGCGGCGAGCGCGTAGGCGGCGGTCGTCGGGGCGAAGAACTCGCCGGCGACGTTGGTGAGGATGCGTGTCCAGTCCATGAGGGGTCTCCGTTATCCGACGCGCGTCGCTCGGCCGAGGATGCCCTGCGGTCGTACCAGCAGGACGAGGATGAGGATCACGAGGGCGGACGCGTACCGCATGTCCGTCGGGATCCAGAGGCTCGACAGCTCGACCACGAGGCCGATGACGATCGAGCCGGCGAGCGCCCCGAAGGCGGCACCGAGGCCACCGAGCGTCACCGCGGCGAACATCAGCAGCAGGAGCGCGCCGCCCGAGTACCAGGACGTGGCTCCGAAGTAGAGGCCGATCAGCACGCCGCCCAGCGCGGCCAGGCCGGCCCCGAGCGTCCAGACGATCCTGATCATGCCGTTGACCGAGATGCCTGACGCGGCGGCCAGCGCGGGGTTGTCCGCGACCGCTCGCGTCGCCCGACCCGCCCGGGTGCCGAGCAGGAAGAAGGCGACGCCGCCGAGCACGATGGCCGCGATCGCCAGCGACCACAGCGTGGTCGTCGTGATCCGCACCGGTCCGAGGGACACCGATGTCGGTGTCGCCGTGACGATGCGGAGCGGGCCCGCGCCGAAGAAGAACTGGAACACGTACGAGATGGCCATCGACAGACCGATCGTGACGATCATCTGCTGGATCATCCCGACGCCGCGTCGACGCAGCGGCTTCCACAGCCCCGCGTCCTGCAACCACCCGGTGGCCGCGCCGAGCGCGACCGCGATGATCGCCGACGGGATGAGCGGGAGCCCCACGAGCTGCGTGCCGACGTACGCGAGGATGCCGCCGAGCGACACCTGCTCGCCGTGCGCGAAGTTGCTCAGCCCGGTGGTGCCGTAGATGAGGGACAGCCCGACGCTCGCGAGCGCGAGGAGCGTGCCGAAGACCAGCCCGTTGACCGTGAGCTGCGCGACCCGGGCTGCGGTGACGCCGGAGCCGGAGGACGCGGGGGCCTCGGGGACCGCGGTCCCGTTCTCGGCATCGGTGGTCGGCGAGCTGCTGGGGTCGTCGCCCGTGTCGCCACCACCACCGCCGCCGCCCGTCGGGGCGCCGAGCGCGAACAGCGCAGCCTGCGACGCGCCGAGGGCCACCGTGACGGTGCGCGGGTTCTGGGAGGGGTCCCGCAGCGACTCGCCGGCGGGGATGGTCGCGACGTCGAGCGTCACCTCGTACTCGCCGGGCTCGGTGACGGCGATCGACCAGCGGCCGGTCGCGTCGCTCGTGGCGGTGAGGTCACCCTCGGGCCCCACGACGCTCAGGGTGGCGCCGACGACGGGCTCTCCGGCTGCTGTGCGCAGCGTGCCGACGATGCATCCCGTGGCCGCGTCGGCGACGCACGCCGCCGTGGCCGAGGTCACGGGCCCCTGCGCGCGTGCCGGTCCGGCGACGAGCATCAGGGTCACGGACGTCAGGGCGAGCAGGAGCAGGGCAGCGATGCGTCGGGCAAGTGGCGGCGTGGTGGTGCCGCCGGGGTCCAGGACGGCTGATCGCACCTGGGACCTCCGTCCGTCTGTTCGGGTGTGGCGTGCCGTGCGCGGCGGCATCGTTGCCGCACACGTTCGACGTCTGCCGGGTGGCAGGACGATAGGCAGGGATTGTGTCGCGTTCATTTCGTGAACGCGAGGCCCTGAGGTCGGAGAGACCCGCGTGTCGGACTTTACTGGGCGTTCGTCCAGTTTGTGGCCCCGTCATTCGGATGAGCGATCATCCAGGACTGGCACCTCGGACCAGGCTGGTCCATGATCGAGGGCGGCGCCAACCTCGACCGAGGGGCGCCGTCCTGACCGGATCCCCCTCGTCCCGTCTGGAGGTGCTGCAGCCGTGCGACTCGGAGTGCAGGTCCGCGAAGCCCTGCCGGGCGACATGGACAGCCTCGTCGCGCTCTGCCTCGCCGCGCGGCAGGAGGCCGCCGTCGGAGCCCAGCTGTGCACCGACGACGCCGACCGGCTGCGCGACCAGCTCGGAGCGCTCCTGGCGGTCCAGGGCGGGCGCGTGCTCGTCGCGCTGCTCGACGACGAGCCGGCCGGTCTGCTGCTCGCGCGGGTGGTCGGCCCGGGTCCGTTCACCGACCTGGTCAGCCTCGACATCGAGGCCGTCTACGTCCTGCCGTCCGCCCGCCGCCGCGGCCTCGGGCACGCGCTGCTGGTCGGCGCGACCACCGTGGCCGACGAGGCCGGCGCGACGGAGCTGTACTCCTCGCCGCTGCCCGGCGCCCGCGGGATGCAGCGGTTCCTCGCCCGGCTGGGTTTCGCGCCGGCCGCGTCGCACCGCGTGGTCACCACGGCAGCCCTGCAGCGCAAGCTCACGCACGAGCACGCCCACGCCGGCGGCGCGGTGCGCCGCTCGGGCCCGCGTGGCCTCGAGGACCTCATCGCGCGGCGTCGCCAGGCCCGCGCAGCCCGGCAGCCCGCCGTCGAGGAGCCGGGGACCCCCGCTCGGGCCTCCGGCGCGGATCAGGGGCGGGCGTCGATCACCATGCAGGTCAGCCGTGCCGTGCAGACCGGCCGGTCGTCCTCGTCCACCAGGACCACCTGGTAGGTCGCCAGGCGCCCGCCCAGGTGCAGGGCCGTGGCGGTCCCGGTGACCAGGCCGGAGCGCGCGGAGCGGTGGTGCGTCGCGTTGAGCTCGATGCCGACCGCCGCCCGGCCCTCGCCCGCGTGGGCCATCGCCGCGATCGAGCCGAGCGTCTCGGCCAGGACCGCCGACGCGCCGCCGTGCAGCAGGCCGTAGGGCTGGGTGTTGCCCGCCACGGGCATGGTGCCGACGACCCGTTGCGCGGAGGCCTCGAGCACCTCGATCCCCATGCGCTCGATGAGGGTGCCTGCGTACTGGTGGACCGGTGGGGTCGTGTCGGACATGGCAGATAGGTTGGCACCCGTGAGCGACGCACTGCCAGCGGTTCCGCCGGCCACTCCCGGAACGCCTGCCCGACTTCTCCTGATCGACGGTCACTCGATGGCCTACCGGGCGTTCTTCGCCCTCCCGGTGGACAAGTTCGCGACGTCGGCCGGCGAGCCCACCAACGCCGTCTTCGGGTTCTTCTCGATGATCGCGAACCTGCTCCGCGACGAGGAGCCGACGCACGTCGCCGTCGCGTTCGACGCGGGCCGGACCACGTTCCGCACGGAGGTCTACGAGGCGTACAAGGGCAACCGTGACGCCACCCCCGCGCCGTTCAAGGGGCAGGTGGCGGTGATCGAGCGGGTGCTCGAGACCATGCACATCCCGTCGCTGAGCAAGCCGCAGTTCGAGGCCGACGACATCCTGGCCACGCTGTCCGTCCAGGCGCGCGCGCAGGGCATGCAGGTCCTCATCTGCACCGGCGACCGCGACGCCCTGCAGCTGGTGAACGACGACGTCACGGTGCTCTACCCGGTCAAGGGCGTCTCCGAGCTGGCGCGCATGACGCCGGCAGCCGTCGAGGCCAAGTACGGCGTGCCACCGGAGCGGTACCCGGACCTCGCCGCCCTCGTCGGGGAGTCCAGCGACAACCTGCCGGGCATCCCGGGCGTCGGCCCGAAGACCGCGGCCAAGTGGATCGGTCAGTTCGACGGCCTGCAGGGGATCCTCGAGTCCGCGGACAAGGTGCCGGGCAAGGCGGGGGAGTCGCTGCGCGAGAACCTGGAGCAGGTGCGCCTGAACCGTCAGCTCAACGCCCTGCTGACGGACCTGGAGCTGCCGCTGGGTCCGGAGGACCTGGCCACGCGGCCGTGGGACCGCCCCGCCCTGCACGCGATCCTGGAGGAGCTGGAGTTCCGCGCCATCCGGGACCGCCTGTTCGCGATGCTCCCCGACGAGAGCGGCGAGGGTCCGGGAACGGTCGCGGCGGCGCAGATCGACCACACGGTCCTCGGGGCCGGCGAGCTCGCCGGCTGGCTCGACGCCCGTGCCGGGGTCCCGCTGGGCATCGACGTCCGTGGCTCGGGGTCACCCGCGAGCGGCGACGCGTGGGGGATCGCCCTGGCGGACCCCGACGGCCAGGCGGCGTCGTTCGACCTGGCCGAGATCCAGCCGGCGGACGAGGCCGCGCTGGCCGCCTGGCTCGCGGACCCGGCCGCGCCCAAGATCGTGCACGCGGCCAAGGAGGCGTGGCACGCGCTGGGCGGCCGGGGGCTCCCCGTCGCCGGGGTCGTCCTCGACACCGAGCTCGCCGCGTACCTGTGCCAGCCGGACCGCCGCGCGTACGACCTCACCGACCTGGCGATCGGGTACCTGCACCGCGAGCTCGGCGCGGACGAGGTCTCGAGCAGCGGCCAGGGAGCGCTGGACCTCGAGCTCGACGGGACGGACGAGGGCCGCCGAGCCGCCGTCCGGGCCGCTGCGGTCCGGGACCTCGCCGACGTGCTGGGTGGCGAGCTGTCCGACCGCGGGGCCACGGGGCTGCTGGAGAACCTCGAGCTGCCGCTGGTCGACGTGCTGGCCCGGATGGAGCGCACCGGGATCGCGATCGACTCGACGTACCTGTCCAGCCTCGAGAAGTCGTTCGACGGCCAGGTGCAGAACGCCGCCGCGGAGGCGTACGCGGTGATCGGCCGGGAGGTGAACCTCGGCTCGCCCAAGCAGCTCCAGGACGTGCTGTTCGACCAGCTGGGCATGCCGAAGACCAAGCGGAACAAGACCGGCTACACCACCGACGCCGCCGCCCTCACCGACCTGTTCGCGCGCACCGGGCACCCGTTCCTGGAGCACCTGCTCGCGCACCGTGACGCCATCCGGCTCCGGCAGACCGTGGAGGGACTCCTGCGGTCCGTCGCCCCGGACGGGCGCATCCACACGACGTTCCAGCAGACGATCGCGGCCACCGGCCGGCTGTCGTCGGCGGACCCCAACCTGCAGAACATCCCGATCCGCACGGAGGCCGGGCGGCAGATCCGGCGCGCGTTCGTGGTCGGCGACGGCTACGAGACGCTGCTGACCGCCGACTACTCGCAGATCGAGATGCGCATCATGGCGCACCTGTCGGGCGACGAGGGTCTGATCGACGCCTTCCGGTCGGGCGAGGACCTGCACAGCTACGTCGGCTCGCGCGTGTTCGGCGTGCCCACCGACGAGGTCACCCCGGCCATGCGGTCCAAGATCAAGGCGATGAGCTACGGCCTCGCCTACGGGTTGTCGTCCTACGGGCTCTCGCAGCAGCTCTCGATCGAGGTGTCCGAGGCCGCGGCGCTGATGCAGGACTACTTCTCGCGGTTCGGCGGCGTGCGCGACTACCTGACCGGTGTGGTCGACGTCGCCCGGCAGACCGGCTACACGGCGACCATCCTCGGTCGCCGCCGGTACCTGCCCGACCTGACCAGCGACAACCGACAGCGCCGCGAGATGGCCGAGCGGATGGCTCTCAACGCCCCGATCCAGGGCAGCGCCGCCGACCTGATCAAGGTGGCCATGCTCGGTGTCGACCGAGAGCTGACACGTCGAGGGCTGGGGTCGCGGGTGCTCCTGCAGGTCCACGACGAGCTCGTGCTCGAGGTGGCGCCGGGGGAGCGGGACGAGCTCGAGGCCCTGGTCCGGGAGCAGATGGGTGCCGCGGGGGACGCTGCCGCGGACGGTCCGCTCGACGTGCCGCTGGACGTCACGGTCGGCGCGGGGGCGTCCTGGCACGACGCCGGGCACTGAGCCTGTCGCCCGATCGTGGGTTTCGTCCGGGTTTCGGCCGGCTCGTCGTAAGTATCGGGTGCACTTTGGGGTGATCTACGCCACAGTGTCGGGCACACAGTGGCAACGGAGCCACCGACATCCCCCACCCGGGAGGCGCTGATGACCGACACCGTCGGACAACCTGAGACCGACTACCAACGCGTGCAGAACAGCGAGGAGTTCCAGGCGCTCAAGCGCCGGTTCCGTCGCTTCGTCTTCCCCATGACGGCCTTCTTCCTGGCCTGGTACTTCCTGTACGTGCTGCTCGCCGCCTACGCCCACGACTTCATGTCCACCAAGGTGTGGGGCAACATCAACGTCGGGCTGCTGCTGGGGCTCGGCCAGTTCGTCAGCACGTTCGCCATCACGATGATCTACGCGCGGTGGGCGAACAACCGGCAGGACGCGGTGGCCGAGCGCCTCCGTCTGCACATCGAGAACGGCGACGCGCTGGACGGTGGTCGCGCATGAGCGCCTCCCTCACCACCGCCCTCGATGCGGTGCTGCGCACTGCTGAGACCGAGGACATCGGGAACCCGTGGGTCAACATCGCGATCTTCGGCGGCTTCGTCGCCATCACCCTCGTGATCGTGTTCCGCGCCTCCCGGAACAACAAGACGGCCGCGGACTACTACGCGGCCGGACGCTCGTTCACCGGCCCCCAGAACGGCACCGCGATCGCGGGCGACTACCTGTCGGCAGCCTCCTTCCTCGGCATCTGCGGCGCCATCGCGGTCAACGGGTACGACGGCTTCCTGTACTCGATCGGCTTCCTGGTCGCGTGGCTCGTGGCGCTCCTGCTCGTCGCGGAGCTGCTGCGCAACACCGGCCGCTTCACCATGGCGGACGTCCTGTCGTTCCGCCTCAAGCAGCGCCCGGTGCGGATGGCCGCGGCGCTGGCCACCCTGACCGTCGTGTTCTTCTACCTGCTCGCCCAGATGGCGGGTGCGGGCGGCCTCGTGGCTCTCCTGCTGGGGGTCGACGGCACCGCCGCGCAGGGGCTCGTCATCGCCGTGGTCGGCGCGCTGATGATCCTGTACGTCCTGGTGGGCGGCATGAAGGGCACCACCTGGGTGCAGATCATCAAGGCGGTGCTGCTGATCGCCGGCGCGGCCGTCATGACGCTCTGGGTCCTGGCGCAGTTCGGCTTCAACTTCTCCGACCTCCTGCAGGGCGCCATCGACATGGCCGGCGAGGGCGGCGAGGCGGTGATCGAGCCGGGCAAGCAGTACGGCGTCAGCGCGATGAGCCAGCTGAACTTCCTCTCGCTCGCCCTGGCCCTCGTCCTGGGCACGGCGGGCCTCCCGCACGTGCTCATGCGCTTCTACACGGTGCCGACGGCCAAGGAAGCGCGCCGCTCGGTGGTGTGGGCCATCTGGCTGATCGGGATCTTCTACCTGTTCACCCTCGTGCTCGGCTACGGCGCTGCGGCGCTGGTCGGCCCGGAGACCATCAAGGCGGCGCCAGGAGGTGTGAACTCGGCAGCCCCCCTGCTGGCGTACGAGCTGGGCGGGACGATCCTGCTGGGCCTCATCTCGGCGGTCGCGTTCGCGACGATCCTCGCCGTGGTCGCCGGTCTGACCATCACGGCGGCGGCCTCGTTCGCGCACGACATCTACGCCTCGGTGATCAAGCACGGCGAGGTCAAGCCCGACGGTGAGGTGCGCGTCGCGCGGATCACCGTGGTGGTCATCGGGATCCTGGCCATCATCGGCGGCATCTTCGCCAACGGGCAGAACGTCGCGTTCCTCGTGGCGCTGGCGTTCGCGGTCGCCGCGAGCGCCAACCTCCCGACGATCCTCTACTCGCTGTTCTGGAAGAGGTTCAACACCTCGGGTGCGCTCTGGAGCATGTACGGCGGGCTGATCTCCTGCCTGGTGCTCATCACGTTCTCGCCCGTGGTGTCGGGCAAGGTCGACCCGGTGTCGGGAGCGAGCCTGTCGATGATCAAGAACACGGACGTCGACTTCGCGATCATCCCGCTGGAGAACCCGGGCCTGATCTCGATCCCGCTGGCGTTCCTCCTCGGGATCCTCGGCACGTTCCTCAGCAAGGACGGGAGCAGCCCCGAGAAGTACGCGGAGATGGAGGTCCGGTCCCTCACCGGTGCCGGCTCCGAGAAGGCGACGGTCGCGCACTGACGCCCTGACCTCGGGCGGCCACCCTCAGCCGGGTGGCCGCCCGAGGTGCGTCACGAAGATCGCCGTCCCCGGCAGCCGGGCACCGCGCACGGGTCCCCAGCCGCCCCAGGTCCGGTCGTGCCCGGCGGGCCACTCGGGCTCGACGAGCCGGTCGAGCACGAACCCGGCCGCGACGAGCTCGCCGACGTGGTCCCCGAGCGTCCGGTGGTACTCGGCGTACAGCACGCCGCCCGACTCGCCCAGCTCCGCGTACGGCGTCCGGTCGAAGTACGAGCGCGTCGCGGTCAGGCCCGCCTCGCCGGGGTCGTCGGGGAACGCCCAGCGCACCGGGTGCGTCACCGCGAAGACCCACCGCCCACCGGGACGCAGGACCCGGGCGACCTCCGCGTGCACCCGGTCGGCGTCCGGCACGAAGGGGAGCGCACCGAACGCCGTGAAGGCGACGTCGAACGACTCGTCGGCGAACGGCAGCACCCGGGCGTCCGCCTGGACCAGGGGAGTCACCCGTCCCACCTCGGCGTCGTAGCGGGCGCCTGCGGCGAGCATCCCGCCCGACACGTCCGTCGCGACGACGTCGACGCCCTCGCCGACGAGCCAGCGCGCGCACTGCGCGGCGCCCGCGCCCACCTCCAGCACGCGCCGGCCGGACAGGTCGCCGAGCAGCCGCGCGTCCTTCTCCCGCAGCCCCTCGGGGCACCAGCAGAAGTCCGCGGGCCCGAGGAACGTGCCGTGCTCGTCCAGGTACTCCTCGGCGTTGGCGTCCCACCACGGCCGGCTCGCCGCCCCGCCCGCCGACGGCGGCACGTCGAGGTAGCCGGCCTCGGCCAGCGGATCGTCGGACATGGGGACCAGTGTCCCCTCCCGCGCCCGGTGCACGCCGATACGCTGTCCCTCCGGCGGCCCGACGACGCGCTCCGATCCCAGTCACCGCGATCAAGGAGTGCAGCGTGCGAGTCGGTCTGCTCACGGGCGGCGGCGACGTCCCCGGCCTGAACGCCGCGATCCGCGCCGTCGTCAAGCGCGGCGAGGGCGAGTACGGGCACACGATCATCGGGTTCCGCAACGGGTGGCGCGGCGTGGTCGACGGGTTCAGCCTGCCGCTGACCCGCCAGCACATCCGCAACCAGCTGGCCGTCGGCGGGACCCTGCTCGGGACTGCGCGGTACCACCCGCACGCCTCCGACGGCGGCCTCGACGCCGTCCTGTCGACGCTCGAGTCGGAGCGGATCGAGGCCCTCATCTGCATCGGCGGCGACGGCACGCTGCACGCCGCCAGCAAGGTCGCGGAGGCCGGCGTGCGGATCGTGGCCATCCCCAAGACCATCGACAACGACGTCTGGGGCACGGACCAGTCCATCGGGTTCGACACGGCGGTGACCATCGCGACCGAGGCCATCGACCGCATCCACACCACCGCCGAGAGCCACAACCGCGTGATGATCGTCGAGGTCATGGGCCGGCACGCGGGGTGGATCGCCGCGACGTCCGGCATCGCCGGCGGAGCGGAGCTCGTGCTCGTCCCCGAGGCGCCGTTCGACATCGACAAGATCGAGCGGTTCCTCAAGCACCGGCACCGCGCCCACGCCAGCTTCTCCATCATCGTCGTCGCCGAGGGCGCCGTCCCCGCCGAGGGCACGTCGATGCACTACGAGACGCCGGTCGGGAAGTTCGGGGACATCGTCGCGGGAGCGATCGGCGAGCGGCTCAAGGCCGAGATCGAGAGGCGCACGGGGTTCGACACCCGCGTGGTGGTGCTGGGGCACGTGCAGCGCGGCGGCATCCCGACGCCCGTCGACCGCATCCTCGGCTCGCGGTTCGGGGTGGCGGCCATCGACGCGGCCAGCGGCGGGCAGTCGGACGTCATGACGGCGCTGCGCGGCGAGCGCGTGGAGATGGTGCCGCTCAGCGAGGTGGCCGGCAAGGTCAAGTACGTCCCGGACGAGCTGCTCTCCGTGGCGCGGGCCCTGGCGTGACCGTCGTCCTCGCCGACTGCTGATCGACCGCGTGAACGGCTTTGACCTGCCCATCGTGGCCCCGATAGGGTAGACGGCGGTGCCGCGCGCCTTGATGCGGCGGCGATCCTCGAATGCACTGCTCGTGCTTGCTCGTGCATGGCTCTCCTCCGCGGGAGCCGGAGGCCGTCCCACCAGCTCGTGGTCACCATCACGCATGTCACCGTGCCGCCGGCACGAACGTTCAGTCCTTCAACTTCCCTGTCCGCATCGGAGCCCATCCCTACATGAGCATCACCACCCCCGCGAAGCCCGCCACCCCGCAGGTCGCGATCAACGACATCGGCTCGGCCGAGGACTTCCTCGCCGCGATCGACGCCACCATCAAGTACTTCAACGATGGCGACATCGTCGAGGGCACCATCGTCAAGGTCGACCGCGACGAGGTCCTGCTCGACATCGGTTACAAGACCGAGGGCGTCATCCCCTCCCGTGAGCTGTCCATCAAGCACGACGTGGACCCCGGTGAGGTCGTCAAGGTCGGCGACGCAGTCGAGGCCCTCGTCCTCCAGAAGGAGGACAAGGAAGGCCGGCTGATCCTGTCCAAGAAGCGCGCACAGTACGAGCGCGCCTGGGGCACGATCGAGAAGATCAAGGAAGAGGACGGCGTCGTCACCGGCACCGTCATCGAGGTCGTCAAGGGCGGCCTCATCCTCGACATCGGGCTGCGCGGCTTCCTGCCCGCGTCGCTGGTGGAGATGCGTCGTGTCCGCGACCTCCAGCCGTACGTCGGCAAGGAGATCGAGGCCAAGATCATCGAGCTCGACAAGAACCGCAACAACGTGGTCCTATCGCGCCGTGCCTGGCTCGAGCAGACGCAGTCCGAGGTGCGCTCCACCTTCCTGCAGACGCTGCAGAAGGGCCAGGTCCGCCCCGGTGTCGTGTCCTCGATCGTCAACTTCGGTGCGTTCGTGGACCTGGGTGGCGTGGACGGGCTCGTGCACGTCTCCGAGCTGTCCTGGAAGCACATCGACCACCCGTCCGAGGTCGTCGAGGTCGGCCAGGAGGTCACCGTCGAGGTTCTCGACGTCGACTTCGACCGCGAGCGTGTCTCCCTGTCGCTGAAGGCGACGCAGGAGGACCCGTGGCAGGCCTTCGCCCGCACGCACGCCATCGGCCAGGTCGTGCCCGGCAAGGTCACCAAGCTGGTCCCGTTCGGTGCGTTCGTGCGCGTCGAGGACGGCATCGAGGGCCTGGTCCACATCTCGGAGCTGGCCGTGCGCCACGTCGAGATCCCGGAGCAGGTCGTCCAGGTCGGCGACGACGTGTTCGTCAAGGTCATCGACATCGACCTGGAGCGTCGCCGCATCTCGCTGTCGCTCAAGCAGGCGAACGAGGGCTTCGACCCGGCCAGCGAGGACTTCGACCCCGCGCTGTACGGCATGGCGGCCGAGTACGACGAGGCCGGCAACTACAAGTACCCCGAGGGCTTCGACCCGGCCACGAACGAGTGGCTCGAGGGCTTCGAGGCGCAGCGCGAGGTGTGGGAGGCGCAGTACGCGCAGGCCCACGAGCGCTGGGAGGCGCACCGCAAGCAGGTCGCCGACGCCGCGAAGGCCGACGCGGAGGCCGCCAGCGGCGCCGCCGAGGGTGCAACGGCCTCGTCCTCGTCGTCGAGCTCGTCGGCCGGCCCCGTGCCGTCGTCGTACTCGTCGTCCACCGAGGAGGCCGCGGGCACGCTCGCGTCCGACGAGGCGCTCGCCGCTCTGCGCGAGAAGCTCACGGGTAACTGAACCCACCCGCTCGATGGCCGGTCACCTTCCGAGGTGGCCGGCCATCGGCGTCCCCGGGCTGTGTGCCCGGCGGGGAAGCAGGGCAGGATGGGCGGATGCAACGCATCGGTCTGACAGGCGGGATCGCGGCCGGCAAGTCCGTCGCGGCACGGCGACTGGCGGAGCTCGGGGCGGTGGTGATCGACTCCGACGTCCTTGCACGAGAGGCGGTGGCGGCCGGGTCCGCGGGGCTCGACGCGGTGGCGGAGGAGTTCGGTTCGACCGTGCTGGCTGGCGACGGGACCCTGGACCGCGCAGCACTCGCGTCGATCGTGTTCTCCGACCCGGCGGCGCGCGCACGGCTCGACGCGATCGTCCACCCGATCGTGCGCCGGCTCTCCGCCGAGCGCGAGGCCGCGGCGGCCGTGACCGACCACGGCGCCGTGGTGGTGCACGACATCCCGCTGCTGGTCGAGACCGGCCAGGCGGACGCGTTCCACGTGCTCGTCGTCGTGCACACCCCTGCGGTGCTCCGGGTCGAGCGACTCGTCCGCCTGCGGGGCATGGACCGGGTCGAGGCGGAGGCCCGGGTGGCCGCCCAGGCGAGCGACGACGAGCGGCTGGCCGTCGCGGACGTCGTGCTCGACGGCACGGGCAGCGACGAGGACCTGCGTGCCCAGGTCGACGCCCTCTGGGACCGGCTCGCTGTCGAGCGGGCCGACGAGCTCGCGGCCGAGACACCGTGACGCGAGTCCTGCTCACGGCGTTCGGACCGTTCGACGGGCAGGCCGTCAACGCGTCGTCCCTGGCGGTGCAGCAGCTGGTCTCACGCTGGACGGGTCCGGCCGAGCTGGTCGTCCGTGAGCTGCCGGTGTCCTTCCGTGGAGCGCGTCAGCAGCTCCGGGTCGCGGTCGCCGAGGTCGAGCCCGACCTGGTCGTGGGCGTCGGCGAGGCGGGTGGCCGCGCAGCGGTCGGTGTCGAGCGCGTCGCGGTCAACGTGATCGACGCCCGTATCCCGGACGCCGACGGCTCGGCTCCGGTGGACGTCCCGGTCATCGCGGGCGCACCCGCGGCGTTCTTCTCGACGCTCCCCGTCAAGGCCTGCGCCGCGGCGGTGCGAGGTGCGGGGGTGCCGGTCGAGGTGTCCAACACCGCCGGCCTGTACGTGTGCAACGCCACGTTCTACGCCCTGCAGCACCTGCTCGCCGCGCGGCCGGAGGTCCGCAGCGGGTTCGTGCACGTGCCCCGCACACCCGCGCAGGTCGAGGCCGGCGCGCCGGCGATGGACGTGGACGAGGCCGCGACGGCCCTCGACGCCGTCCTGCGCGCCGCACTGTCGACGAGCACCGACCTGCGCGAGTCCGCGGGCACCCTCGCCTGATCCCCGCGTGTCGGTGGTGCCACGTACGGTTGTGGCATGCGTCCTGTCACCGATCTCCAGCGGACCGTCGCACCCTTCGAGGTGATCTCCGAGTACACGCCGTCGGGTGACCAGCCCAAGGCGATCAAGGAGCTGACGGCGCGGATCCAGGCGGGGGAGAAGGACGTCGTCCTGCTCGGCGCCACGGGTACCGGCAAGTCCGCGACGACGGCCTGGCTCATCGAGCAGGTGCAGCGACCGACCCTCGTCATGGCACCGAACAAGACGCTCGCCGCGCAGCTGGCCACGGAGTTCCGGGAGCTGCTGCCCAACAACGCCGTCGAGTACTTCGTGTCGTACTACGACTACTACCAGCCCGAGGCGTACATCGCGCAGACGGACACCTACATCGAGAAGGACTCCTCGATCAACGACGAGGTCGAGCGGCTGCGGCACTCGGCCACGAGCTCGCTGCTGACGCGTCGCGACGTGATCGTCGTCGCGTCCGTCAGCTGCATCTACGGCCTGGGGACGCCGCAGGAGTACGTCGACCGCATGGTGACGCTGTCGGTCGGCGACCAGGTCGACCGCGACCAGCTGCTGCGCAAGTTCGTCACCATGCAGTACACCCGCAACGACATGGCGTTCACGCGCGGCACGTTCCGCGTGCGGGGGGACACCGTCGAGATCATCCCGGTGTACGAGGAGCTGGCCATCCGGATCGAGTTCTTCGGCGACGAGATCGAGGCGATCGCCACGCTGCACCCGCTGACGGGCGACGTGGTGCACTCCGAGCAGCAGATGCACATCTTCCCGGCCACGCACTACGTCGCCGGTCCGGAGCGCATGGAGCGGGCGATCACCGGCATCGAGCTGGAGCTGGAGGACCGCCTGGCGGAGCTCGAGCGGCAGAACAAGCTGCTCGAGGCCCAGCGCCTGCGCATGCGCACGACGTACGACATCGAGATGATGCGCCAGATCGGTTCGTGCTCCGGCATCGAGAACTACTCGCGGCACATCGACGGCCGCAGCGCCGGCACGGCACCGAACACGCTCATCGACTACTTCCCCGAGGACTTCCTGCTCGTCATCGACGAGTCGCACGTGACCGTGCCGCAGATCGGGGCGATGTTCGAGGGCGACATGTCGCGCAAGCGCGCGCTGGTGGACCACGGCTTCCGCCTGCCGAGCGCGACCGACAACCGGCCGCTGCGCTGGGAGGAGTTCGTCGAGCGGATCGGCCAGACCGTCTACCTGTCGGCCACGCCCGGCAACTACGAGCTGTCCATCTCGGACGGTGTCGTCGAGCAGATCATCCGGCCGACCGGCCTCGTCGACCCCGAGGTCGTGGTGAAGCCGACCACCGGCCAGATCGACGACCTGCTGGGGGAGATCCACGACCGCGTGGAGAAGGACGAGCGCGTGCTCGTCACCACCCTCACCAAGAAGATGGCCGAGGACCTGACGGACTACTTCCTGGAGAAGGGTGTCCGGGTCCGCTACCTGCACTCCGAGGTGGACACGCTGCGCCGCGTGGAGCTCCTGCGCGAGCTGCGGATGGGGGAGTACGACGTCCTGGTCGGCATCAACCTGCTGCGCGAGGGCCTGGACCTGCCGGAGGTGTCGCTGGTCGCCATCCTCGACGCCGACAAGGAGGGGTTCCTGCGGTCGGGCCGCTCGCTCATCCAGACGATCGGGCGCGCCGCCCGCAACGTGTCCGGCCAGGTGCACATGTACGCGGACCGGATCACGGACGGGATGGCGCAGGCGATCGAGGAGACCGCCCGCCGCCGCGAGAAGCAGGTGGCGTACAACCTCGAGAACGGGATCGACCCGACCCCGCTGCGCAAGAAGATCGGCGACATCACCGACCTGCTGGCCCGCGAGGACGCCGACACCGCCGAGCTGCTCGGCGGAGCCGGTCGGCAGAGCAGCCGCGGGAAGGCGCCCGTGCCCGGGTTCGGCTCCAAGGGTGCACCCCGGGACGAGCGCACCCGGCTCACCGGTGCCGCCGCGGGCGAGCTGGCGGACCTCATCCAGCAGCTGTCGGACCAGATGCACGCGGCGGCCGGGGAGCTGCAGTTCGAGCTGGCGGCCCGGCTGCGCGACGAGATCTCGGGCATGAAGAAGGAGCTCCGGCAGATGCAGGCCGCCACGGCGTGAGGCATCGTGCTGTGGACACGACACGAGGCTGACACATGCGTGCTTTATGCTTGCGCGCGTTGAAGGGGAGTACCCCAGTCACGATCCTGTCGTCATCACGGACCCGCTAGTGCGGTGCCCGGTGGGATCGGTCCGCAGCCACTGACCGGCGGGCGGGGGAGACCTTCGGTACCGAAGCACATCTCGTACCGGAGGTTTCTGCATGGACGTGTCCGGCTGGGTCTGGGCAGCGACGGCGGTATTCGTCGTCGGACTGATCTTCTTCGACTTCTTCGCGCACGTGCGCACCCCGCACGCCCCGAGCTTCCAGGAGTCGGCGCGCTGGTCGATCTTCTACATCGCGCTCGCCCTGGTGTTCGGCGTGGTGGTGGGCATGGTCTGGGGCTGGGGCCCCGGCACCGAGTACTTCGCCGGGTACGTCACCGAGAAGAGCCTCTCGGTCGACAACCTGTTCGTGTTCCTCATCATCATGACCAAGTTCGCGGTGCCGAGGGAGTACCAGCAGAAGGTGCTGCTGGTCGGCGTGGTCATCGCGCTGATCCTGCGGACCGTCTTCATCCTGGCCGGCGCGGCGGCGATCGAGCAGTTCTCGTGGGTCTTCTACATCTTCGGTCTGTTCCTGGTCTACACGGCCGTCAAGCTGGCGCGGGAGCACCACGACCCCGACCACCTCGACACCGAGGAGCGGCCGGACGGCATCGCGGTCCGCATGCTCAAGCGGGTGCTGCCGACGACGGACGAGTACCACGGTGACCGGCTGACGGTGAAGATCGACGGCAAGCGGTTCCTCACCCCGATGCTCGTCGTCATGGTCGCCATCGGGTCGACGGACATCCTGTTCGCGCTCGACTCGATCCCGGCGATCTACGGCCTGACCGAGGAGCCGTACATCGTCTTCACCGCCAACGCGTTCGCGCTGCTCGGGCTGCGCCAGCTGTACTTCCTCATCGGCGGCCTGCTGGAGCGGCTCATCTACCTGTCGCAGGGTCTCGCCGTGATCCTCGGGTTCATCGGCATCAAGCTGGTGCTCCACGCGTTGCACGTGAACGAGCTGCCCTTCGTCAACAACGGCGAGCCCGTCGAGTGGGCGCCCGAGATCCCCATCTGGCTGTCGCTCACCGTCATCCTCGGCACCCTTGCCGTGGCGACGGTGCTGAGCCTGCTGAAGACCCGCAAGGACGCGACCGTCACGTCCACCACCACCGAGAGCTGAGGACCACCCGTTGGACATCGATCCCCTCGTCTGGGCGGTCTCGCTCGGGCTGGCCGGCGCGCTCCTGCTCATCGACGTCGCCGTCGTGGCGCGCCGGCCGCACGTGCCGTCCACGGCCGAGTGCGTGCGCTACCTCGCGTTCTACATCGGTCTGGCGGTGGCGTTCGGCATCGGCATCTGGCTGACCAACGGCGCCGAGTACGCCGGCCAGTTCTACGCCGGGTGGCTGACGGAGTACTCGCTCTCGGTCGACAACCTGTTCGTGTTCCTGCTGATCATGAGCAAGTTCGCGGTGCCGAAGGCGTACCAGCAGACGGCACTGCTCATCGGGATCATCCTGGCGCTGGTGTTCCGCGGGTTGTTCATCTGGGCGGGCGCCGCGGTCATCGACGCGTTCAGCTGGGTGTTCTACCTGTTCGGCGCGTTCCTCGTGTACACGGCCTGGAAGGTCGGCCGCGAGGGCGAGGCGGGGGAGGACGACGAGTTCCACCCGCCGCTGATCCTGCGCCTGGTGCAGCGGTTCCTGCCGGCCACCCAGCAGTACCACGGGGTCAAGCTGACGGTCGTCGAGGGCGGACGCCGGCTGATCACGCCGATGTTCGTGGTCCTCGTCGCCCTGGGCGCCACGGACCTGCTGTTCGCGTTCGACTCGATCCCGGCGATCTTCGGGCTGACCAGCGAGCCGTACCTCGTGCTCATGGCCAACCTGTTCGCGCTGATGGGGCTGCGCCAGCTGTACTTCCTGCTGGGCGACCTGCTCAAGCGCCTGGTCTACCTGAACATCGGCCTCGCGGTCCTGCTCGGGTTCATCGGGGTCAAGCTCGTGCTGCACGCCCTGCACGAGAACGAGGTGCCGTTCATCAACGGTGGCGAGCCGGTCCCGTGGGCGCCGGAGATCCCCATCGGCGTGTCCCTGGGTGCGATCGTCGTGATCCTCGGCGTGACCGCGGTCGCCAGCGTCATCAAGGTGCGACGTGACGAGCGGGCCGGCGTGACGGCGACCGAGCAGACCGACTGACGCGTCAGGCGCTCCAGGGACCGAGCACGACGTCCCAGGCGCGTACGTCGGTGTGCGCGACGATGCCCTCGCGGACGAACGGGTCGTCCGCGAGGAGCGCGTCGACGACCTCCGGTGACGCAGCGCGGAAGACGAGCAGCGCACCGGGGTCGCCGTCGGTGAACGGGCCGGAGCCGAGCAGCGTGCCGTGCTCGGCCAGGGCGGCCAGGTACGAGCGGTGCTCGGGGCGGAGCTGGTCGCGCACGTCGGTGCGCTCGTCGTAGGTGTAGCGGACGGCGTAGGTAGGCATGGCCGTCATCCTGCCCGAGCCGGTGGCAGAGTGCAGACATGGCTCGGATCCTGCGCACGCTGCTCACCGACGACGTCCTGGCCCGCATCCACGAGCGGGCCCCGGTGCACGACCGGGAGAACACGTTCCCGCACGACGACCTCGCCGACCTGGTCGCCGTCGGGTACCTGAGCGCCTTCGTGCCGGAGCGCCTGGGTGGCGCGGGCCTGACGCTCGAGGAGGTCGCACGCGAGCAGGTGCGGCTCGCGGCGGCAGCGCCGGCCACCGCCCTCGCCGTGAACATGCACCTGGTCGTCACCGGGCTGGCCGCGATGCTCGTCAGCCGCGGCGACGACTCGGTGGAGTTCGTCCTGCGGGACGCGGCCGCGGGGGAGGTCTTCGCGTTCGGCAACTCCGAGCCGGGCAACGACCTGGTCATGTTCGGCTCACGCACCCGGGCGGAGCGGCAGCCGGACGGCTCGTACCGGTACAGCGGCACGAAGATCTTCACGTCGCTGTCGCCCGTGTGGACGCGGCTCGCCACGTTCGGCCTGGACGATGCCGACCCGGACGACCCGCGGCTCGTGCACGGGGTGGTGTCGCGCGCGGACGGCGGCATCGAGACGCGCGACGACTGGGACACGCTCGGGATGCGCGCCACGCAGTCGGCCACGACGGTGCTCGACGGCGCCCTGGCGCCGGCCGACAGGGTGTACCGCTCGCTCCCGCCGGGGCCGAGCGCGGACCCGTTCGTCTTCGCGCTGTTCGCGGTCTTCGAGATCCTGCTCGGCGCCGTCTACACGGGCATCGGCCGGCGCGCGATCGAGCTCGGCATCGAGGCAGCCCGCCGTCGGACGTCCATGAAGGCCGACGGCCGCAGCTACGCCCAGGACCCCGACATCCGCTGGCGCATCGCGGACGCGGTGCTGGCGCAGGACGGAGCCGAGCTCCAGGTCGTCGCGCTCGCCCGGGACGTCGACGAGCAGGTGGACCACGGCGCTCGCTGGTTCGCCCAGCTCGTCGGGCTCAAGGTCCGTGCGACCGAGTCCGCGCGGGTCGTCGTCGACAACGCCATCCGGGTCTCGGGCGGCGGTTCGTACTTCTCCGGCAGCGAGCTGGGCAGGCTCTACCGCGACGTGCTGGCCGGCATGTTCCACCCGTCCGACGACGAGTCGGCCCACGCCACGCTGGCGACGTCCGTGCTGGGTCCGCCGGAGGCCTGACGTGGAGCTGCCGGACGTGCTGGGCCTCCCGGTGCCCGGCGCTCGGCTGCGAGCCCTGCGCGCGGACGACTGGCCCCTCGACCAGGCGCTGTCCCAGGTCCCCGACGTGCCGCGGTGGACCTACTTCCCGGCCGACATCAGCGAGGAGGTCGCCCGGGAACGGGTGTCGCGCAGCCTCGCGCTGCGAGCGGACGGCCGGGGCGGCCGCTTCGTCGTCGAGCTGGCGGGTGCCGGGGTGGGCGCCGTCGGGCTCGTCGAGCGGGTGGACGGTCCGTACGTCCACTACGCGTTCCTGCCGGCGGGACGAGGTCGGGGGCTCGCGACGCTCGCGGTGCGTGCGGTCGCGCACTGGGCGCTGGTGCACGGCGCGCACGACGTGCGGGCGCACACGATGCTCGGGAACGTGGCGAGCGAGCGGGTGCTGGAGCGCGCGTCGTTCGAGCGTTCGGGGGTCGACGTGGACCCGCTCGGGGTGACCGTCGAGCGGTGGACCCGCACCCGCCGGACAGACCCTACGCACCAGTAACTTACGCATCCGTAGGTTACGATCGAGGGATGACGACCGTGGGCCCGCACCGACCGACCGACCTGCCCTCGACCGGTGCTCCGCGCGACGTCCAGATCCCTGACGAGCCGCTCACCGCGGCCCTGGACCGCGCAGCCCAGCGGTGGCCGGAACGGGTCGCCGTGGACTTCCTGGGCGCGTCGACCACCTACCGGGAGCTGGCGGACGGTGTCGCCCGGGGGGCGCAGGTGCTCCTCGACCTGGGGGTCCGGCCCGGGGACCGGGTCGCGCTCGTCATGCCGAACTGCACCGGGCACGTCATCGCGTTCTACGCCGCGCTGCGCGTCGGGGCCGTCGTCGTCGAGCACAACCCGACCTACACGGCAGGCGAGCTCGCCCACCAGCTCGCCGACTCGGGAGCCGTCGTCGCCCTCGTCTGGGAGAAGGCCGTGCCGCGCGTGCTGGAGACGCTGCCGCGGACCGCGCTCAAGGCGGTCGTCGCCGTCGACCTCTCGGCGGACCTGCCGCGCGGGAAGCGTCTTGCCCTGCGGCTCCCGGTGCCCAGCGCGCGTCGGGTGCGGGAGGCGATGTGCGGCAAGGTGCCGCCCGCCTTCCCGATGTGGCACCGGCTCGTCGCCAAGGCGTCGCCGCTGGACCCGACGCATGCCGCGCCGTCGTCGTCCGACGTCGCGCTGCTGCAGTACACGGGCGGGACCACCGGCACGCCCAAGGGCGCGATGCTCACGCACCGGAACCTCGTCGCGAACGTTGTGCAGGGACACGCCTGGACCGGCACCCAGCCGGGCACCGAGGTCGTCTACGGCGTCCTGCCCTTCTTCCACGCGTTCGGTCTGACCCTCTGCCTCAGCTACGCGATCCGCGTCGGCGCCACCCTCGTCGCGTTCCCGTCGTTCGACCCCGACCGCGTGCTGGCCACCCAGCACCGCCTGCCCGGCACGTTCCTGCCGGCGGTCCCGCCGATGCTCGACCGCCTCGCCGCCGCCGCCGAGGCGTCCGGCGCCGACCTCACGTCGTTCCGCTACGCGATCTCCGGGGCGATGGCGCTCCCGGCCGCCACGGCGCGGCGCTGGGAGGAGGTCACCGGCGGGCTGGTGATCGAGGGGTACGGCATGACGGAGACCTCGCCGGTCGCGCTGGGGAACCCGCTCACCGACGCGCGTCGCCCGGGCACGCTCGGTCTGCCGTTCCCGAGCACCAGCATCCGCGTGGTCGATCCCGAGGACGTCACGCGTGCCGTGGAGCCCGGCGAGCGGGGTGAGCTGCTGATCCAGGGCCCGCAGGTGTTCGCCGGCTACTGGGGGCGGCCCGACGAGACCGCGGAGCAGCTGCTCGCCGACGGCTGGCTGCGGACCGGGGACATCGTGACCGTCGACGAGACCGGGTGGGTCGTGCTCGTCGACCGCATCAAGGAGGTCATCGTCACGGGCGGGTTCAAGGTCTACCCGTCGCAGGTCGAGGAGCACCTGCGCACGATGCCCGGCGTCGCGGACGTTGCCGTGGTCGGCATCCCCGGGGGTGACCTGGGCGAGACCGTGGTCGCGGCGGTCGTCCTGGAGCCCGGCGCCGGCGACGTGGACCTCGACGCCGTCCGCGCGTGGGGCGAGCGGCACTTGGCGCGCTACGCCCTGCCGCGCCGGCTGGTCGTCGTCGACGAGCTGCCCCGGTCTCAGGTCGGCAAGGTCCTGCGGCGGGTCGTGCGGGAGTCCGTGCTCGCCGGCTGACGCCTCAGGAGGGGCGCGGCGCCGCCGTCATCGGGACGCCCGCTCCAGCGCCAGGTCGTGGCTGTGCACCGCGCGGACGAGCGCCAGGTGGGACAGCGCCTGCGGGGTGTTGCCCGCCATCCGGCCGCCCACGGGGTCGTACTGCTCCGCGAGCAGGCCCACGTCGTTGGCCAGCCCGACGAGGATGTCGAGCACCTTGGTCGACCCCTCGACGTCGTCGGTGCGGGCGAGGGCGTCGGCCAGCCAGAACGAGCAGGCGAGGAAGGCGTGCTCGTCCCCGGCCAGGCCGTCGTCGGTGTGCTCCGGCCGATAGCGGAGCAGCAGGCCGGGCGCGATCTCGAGCTCGGCGCGGATGGCGGCGAGCGTCGAGACGATCCGCGGGTCGTCGGCGGGCAGAAAGCCCACCTGGGCGAGCTGCAGCAGGGCGGCGTCGGTGTGCTCGGCACCGTACGACTGCACGAACGTCCCCCGGGCAGCGTTCCACCCGTAGGCCAGGACGTCCGCGTGGATGGCGTCGCGCTCGGCCCGCCACCGGTCCAGCGGGCCGTCGAGGCCGTGCTTCTCGGCGGCGCGGACCGCGCGGTCGACCGCCGCCCACGCCATCACCTTCGAGTGCGTGAAGTGGCGTGGTTCGCCGCGGACCTCCCAGATCCCCCGGTCGGGGCGCCGCCAGCGGCCGAGGAGCTCGTCGACGAGGTGGCGCTGGAGCGACCAGGAGTCGGCGGTCTCGCGCAGTCCCGCCTCGCGCGCAAGCTCCAGGGCGCACATGACCTCGCCGAGCACGTCGTTCTGCACCTGGCCCACGGCCGCGTTGCCCACGCGCACCGGACGCGAGCCGGCGTAGCCGCTCAGGTGGTCCAGCTCCTTCTCGGGCAGGTCCCGGCCGCCGTCGACCCGGTACATGATCTGCAGGTCCGACGACCGGCCGGCCACCGCGCGCAGCAGCCAGTCCCGCCACTCGGTCGCCTCGTCGCGGTACCCGTGCTCGAGCAGCGCCTCCAGGGTCATCGCCGCGTCGCGCAGCCAGCAGTACCGGTAGTCCCAGTTGCGCTCGCCGCCGAAGTCCTCGGGCAGGGACGTCGTGGCGGCCGCGACGATGCCGCCCGTCTCCGAGTCCGTCAGCAGGCGCAGCACGAGCAGCGACCGGACGACGGCCTCGCGGTAGGAGCCGTCGTACTCGCAGCTGCGGGCCCACAGCCCCCACGTGATCCGGGTGCGGTCGATCCGGTCCTCGATGGTGAGCCTCGGGGGGACGGGGTCCCACGAGTGGGTCCACGTCAGCGCCAGCTCCACCGACTCTCCCTCGCGCAGGGTGAAGCGGTCGGCGTGCCGGTGGTCGTCCGGCTTCGGGAGCCGGTCGCCGCGCAGGAGCAGCGAGTCGGGGCCGGCGATCGCCTGGATCGCGTCGTTCCCGGCGTCGTCGGTGATGTGGCGCACCCACGGCTCGATGGCGCCGTAGCCGAACCGCACGATCCACTCGTGCTCGACCTCGACGCTGCCGCGGGTGCACACGAGTCGTCGGACCAGGTCCGCACGGCCGTCGTTGAGCGGCATGGTCTCCTGCGCGACCGCGGTCCCGGACGGCGTCTCGTAGGTGGTCTCCAGCACGAACGAGTCGTCGAGGTAGCGCCGTGACACGGTCGTCGCGTCCCGCACCGTCAGGAGCCAGCGTCCGTTCCCGGGGTCGCCGAGGAGGCGCGCGAAGCAGGCGGCGGCGTCGAACGTCGGCAGGCACAGCCAGTCGATCGAGCCGCGCCGGGAGACGAGGGCGGCGGTCTTGCCGTCGCCGAGGACGGCGTAGTCCTCGACGGGCACCAGCGGGGGGTCGACGACGGCGTCAGGGCTCTCCACCAGCCGAGCATGACGCGGGCCGGGGCGGGCGGCACCTCGGCGGGATGTGCGGTGCCTCACGTCGAACAGATGTGCGATTGTCAGTGGGGCCACGTAGACTCCCCGCGTGAACGAACGACTGGTGGTGCAGGGCGCCCGCGAGCACAACCTCCGCAACGTCGACCTCGATCTCCCGCGTGACAAGCTCATCGTGTTCACCGGTCTGTCGGGCTCCGGGAAGTCGTCGCTCGCGTTCGACACCATCTTCGCGGAGGGGCAGCGGCGCTACGTCGAGTCGCTGTCCGCGTACGCGCGCCAGTTCCTCGGGCAGATGGACAAGCCCGACGTCGACTTCATCGAGGGCCTGTCGCCTGCGGTGTCCATCGACCAGAAGTCGACCAACCGCAACCCGCGGTCGACCGTCGGCACCATCACCGAGGTCTACGACTACCTGCGCCTCCTCTACGCCCGCGCGGGGACGCAGTACTGCCCGATCTGCGGGGAGCGCGTCACGGCGCAGACGCCCCAGCAGATCGTGGACCGGCTGCTCGAGCTGCCCGAGGGCACGCGGTACCAGGTGCTCGCGCCGGTGGTCCGCGGTCGCAAGGGCGAGTACGCGGACCTGTTCAAGGAGCTGCAGAGCAAGGGCTTCGCCCGCGCGCGCGTCGACGGTGAGGTCGTGCAGCTCACGGACCCGCCGACGCTCGAGAAGAAGCTCAAGCACGACATCGAGGTCGTCATCGACCGGCTCGTCTCCCGCGAGGGTGTCAAGCGCCGGCTGACCGACTCCGTGGAGACCGCCCTCGGGCTGGCCGGCGGGCTGCTCGTCGTCGAGCTGGTGGACGCCGACATCGACGACCTGAACCGCGAGCGGCGGTTCTCCGAGCACCGCGCGTGCCCGAACGACCACGTGCTGACCCTCGACGAGATCGAGCCCCGGACCTTCTCGTTCAACGCGCCGTACGGCGCTTGCCCCGAGTGCACCGGCATCGGGTCGCGCCTCGAGGTGGACCCCGACCTGGTGGTCCCCGACGAGGACCTGTCGCTCGACGAGGGCGCGGTCGCGCCGTGGTCGCAGATCTCCAGCGAGTACTTCGCCCGCGTGCTCAGCGCGCTGGCGTCCGACATGGGCTTCTCGACGTCCGTGCCGTGGCGTGCGCTCCCGCAGCGGGCCAAGGACGCGGTGCTGCACGGCCAGAACCACGAGGTGAAGGTCCGCTACAAGAACCGCTGGGGTCGCGAGCGGCAGTACTCGACCGGCTTCGAGGGTGTCATCACGTTCCTCGAGCGGCGGCACACCGAGACGGACTCGGACTGGAGCAAGGAGAAGTACGAGGCCTTCATGCGCGAGGTCCCGTGCCCGGTCTGCGAGGGTGCGCGGCTCAAGCCCGAGGTGCTCGCGGTGCGGGTCGGCGGCAAGTCCATCGCCGAGGTGTGCACCCTGCCCATCCGGGAGGCGCGCGCCTTCCTCGACGGTCTGGAGCTGGGCGAGCGTGAGCGGGCGATCGCGGCGCAGGTGCTCAAGGAGATCCAGGCGCGTCTCGGCTTCCTGCTCGACGTCGGGCTCGACTACCTCTCGCTGACCCGGCCGGCGGCCACGCTGTCCGGCGGTGAGGCGCAGCGGATCCGCCTCGCCACCCAGATCGGGTCGGGCCTGGTGGGCGTGCTCTACGTCCTCGACGAGCCGAGCATCGGTCTGCACCAGCGGGACAACCGGCGCCTGATCGACACGCTCACGCGCCTGCGGGACCTGGGCAACACGCTCATCGTCGTCGAGCACGACGAGGACACCATCCGCACGGCCGACTGGATCGTGGACATCGGTCCGGGCGCCGGTGAGCACGGCGGGCGCGTGGTGCACTCGGGCGACCTCGCAGGGCTGCTCTCGTCCGCCGAGTCGGTGACGGGCGCGTACCTGTCGGGCCGGCGCACGATCCCGATGCCGCAGCTGCGTCGACCGGTCGACACGAGCCGACAGCTCACGGTCGTCGGCGCGCGGGAGCACAACCTGCAGGGCATCGACGTGACGTTCCCGCTGGGCGTGCTCACGGCGGTGACCGGGGTGTCCGGGTCCGGGAAGTCCACGCTCGTCAACGCGATCCTCTACACGGTGCTCGCCAACGAGCTCAACGGGGCGCGCCAGGTGGCGGGTCGGCACAAGCGTGTGACCGGCCTGGAGCACCTCGACAAGGTCGTGCACGTCGACCAGGGCCCCATCGGCCGCACGCCGCGCTCCAACCCGGCCACGTACACCGGCGTCTGGGACCACGTCCGCCGTCTCTTCGCCGAGACCACCGAGGCCAAGGTGCGTGGATACACCCCGGGGCGGTTCTCGTTCAACGTCAAGGGCGGCCGCTGCGAGGCGTGCTCCGGTGACGGCACGCTGAAGATCGAGATGAACTTCCTGCCGGACGTCTACGTCCCCTGCGAGGTCTGCCACGGCGCGCGGTACAACCGCGAGACGCTCGAGGTGCACTTCAAGGGCAAGACCGTGGCCGACGTGCTCAACATGCCGATCGAGGAGGCCGCGGAGTTCTTCGCCGCCGTCCCCGCGATCTCGCGCCACCTGCGCACCCTCGTGGACGTCGGGCTCGGCTACGTCCGCCTCGGTCAGCCGGCCCCGACGCTGTCGGGTGGCGAGGCGCAGCGTGTGAAGCTCGCGGCCGAGCTGCAGCGCCGGTCGACGGGCCGGACCATCTACGTCCTGGACGAGCCGACCACGGGCCTGCACTTCGAGGACATCCGCAAGCTGCTCGGGGTGCTCCAGTCCCTGGTGGACAAGGGCAACTCCGTGATCGTGATCGAGCACAACCTCGACGTGATCAAGAACGCCGACTGGGTCATCGACATGGGTCCTGAGGGCGGCAGCGGCGGCGGTCTCGTGATCGCCGAGGGAACGCCCGAGCACATCGCGTCGGTGGAGGCGAGCCACACCGGGCGCTTCCTCGCGGAGGTGCTCGAGCCCGCTCCGCAGCCCGTGAAGCGCAAGCGCGCCGTCAAGCAGCCGATCCCGGCGTAGCGGTCGCGTGGGGCGTCGTACGGACGAGGTAGCGCTAGTGCGGGACGGGCTGTGCCGTGCGCACGGGGACGGGCTCGTGCCGGACCGGGAAGTTGACGGACCGCGAGATGAAGCAGTGCTCGTGCGCCTGGTGGTGGATGCCGGCGAGCACGCCGTCGGTGATCGCCGCACCGGTGGGCAGGTGGGCGCCCGCCGCCACCGTCACGCGCGGTCGCAGCACGACCTCGCGGAACTGGCCCTGCCCCGCGGCCTCGATCCGCATGGTGCCCACCGCCTGGTCCTCGTACCCGACCACGACGACGCCCGCGGCGGAGGCGAGGTGCAGGAACCAGAGCATGTGACACTGCGCGAGCGCGCTGACCAGCAGCTCCTCGGGGTTGTACCGCGTGGGGTCGCCGCGGAAGGCGGGGTCCGACGAGCCGAGCAACGGCGGCTTCGAGCCGATGCGGACCTCGTGGTCCCGGCTGTACGCGGTGTAGCTGGAGGTGCCGGTCCGGCCGGCGCCCGTCCAGGTGACGTCGACGGAGTACGTGTGGAGGGGGCCCATCCGCCCACGGTAGCGGCGTCCGTCCGGCCCCGTGCGGCGGGCACCGTCGGCACGGCGAACTACGCTCGAGAACATGGCTGATCCCGCCACGTACCGGCCGGCTCCGGGAGAGATCCCCGACTCACCGGGGGTCTACCGCTTCCGCGACGAGCACGGCCGCGTCATCTACGTCGGCAAGGCCAAGAGCCTGCGTTCCCGCCTCTCCAGCTACTTCCAGGACCTGTCCGGGCTGCACCAGCGGACCCGGCAGATGGTCACCACGGCGGCGTCGGTGCAGTGGACCGTGGTCGGTACCGAGGTCGAGGCGCTGGCGCTGGAGTACTCCTGGATCAAGGAGTTCGACCCGCGGTTCAACGTGAAGTACCGCGACGACAAGTCCTACCCGTACCTCGCGGTGACGCTCGCGGACGAGTACCCGCGGATCCAGGTGATGCGTGGCGCCAAGCGCAAGGGCACGCGCTACTTCGGGCCGTACGCGCACGCCTGGGCCATCCGCGAGACCGTCGACCTGCTGCTGCGGGTCTTCCCGGTGCGCACGTGCTCGGCGGGCGTGTTCAAGCGGGCTCGCCAGCAGGGCCGTCCGTGCCTGCTGGGCTACATCGACAAGTG
Organism: Cellulomonas xylanilytica; assembly: GCF_007989805.1. Taxonomy (GTDB): domain Bacteria; phylum Actinomycetota; class Actinomycetes; order Actinomycetales; family Cellulomonadaceae; genus Cellulomonas; species Cellulomonas xylanilytica. The sequence continues at coordinate 65,736 of NZ_BJUB01000004.1, read as the reverse complement.
CTCCGCCCCCTGCGTCGGACGCATCTCGCCGGACGACCACCAGCAGCTCGCGCAGGACTTCTGCGACTTCATGGCGGGCGACACGGCCAAGTTCACGCGCCGGCTGACCGCGCGGATGAAGGAGGCCGCCGGCGAGCTGGACTACGAGCGTGCTGCGCGGCTGCGCGACGACATCGCCACGCTGCAGCGGGCCACCGAGAAGAACGCGGTCGTGCTCGCCGACGGCACGGACGCGGACATCTTCGCCCTGGCGGGTGACGAGCTCGAGGCCGCGGTGCAGGTGTTCCACGTCCGCGACGGGCGGATCCGTGGCCAGCGCGGCTGGGTGGTCGAGAAGGTCGAGGACATCACCGACGCCGAGCTGGTCGAGCACCTGCTGCAGCAGATCTACGGCTCCGAAGCCGCGGCCGGCGACGGTGGTGCGGGTTCGTCGGCCGTCCCGCGCGAGGTGCTCGTGCCCGTCCTGCCCCCGGACGTCGACCAGGTCCAGACCTGGCTCACGGGTCTGCGGGGGAGCAAGGTGTCGGTGCGGATCCCGCAGCGGGGGGACAAGCGCGAGCTGGCCGCCACCGTGCACCGCAACGCCGAGCACGCGCTTGTGCTGCACCGCACCCGTCGCGCCGGGGACCTCACCACGCGCAGCCAGGCGCTCCAGGAGATCCAGGAGGCGCTGGACCTGCCATCGGCACCGCTGCGGATCGAGTGCTACGACGTCTCGCACAACCAGGGGACGTACCAGTCTGCGTCGATGGTGGTGTTCGAGGACGGCCTGGCCCGCAAGAGCGAGTACCGCCTGTTCACCATCCGCGGTCCCGAGGGGCAGGGCGCCCGCGACGACACCGCCGCCATGCACGAGGTCATCACGCGGCGGTTCCGTCGCTACCTGGCGGAGCGCTCCGACGCGCGGGACGTGGAGCTGGGCGGCGGTGAGGACGACGACGGCACGCCGCTGCGCTCGGGCCCGATCGACGAGGTGACGGGCAAGCCGGTGCGGTTCGCGTACCCGCCGAACCTCGTCGTCGTGGACGGCGGCCCGCCGCAGGTCGCGGCCGCGAAGGCCGCGATGGAGGAGCTCGGCATCGACGACGTCGCGCTGGTCGGCCTCGCCAAGCGGCTCGAGGAGGTGTGGCTGCCGGGGGAGGAGTACCCGGTGATCCTGCAGCGCAGCTCCGAGGGTCTGTACCTGCTCCAGCGCCTGCGCGACGAGGCGCACCGGTTCGCCATCACCGCGCACCGCAAGCGCCGGAGCAAGGGCATGACGACCTCGGTGCTGGACGGCGTCCCCGGGCTCGGCCCGGCGCGGCAGGCCGCGCTGCTGCGGCACTTCGGGTCGGTCAAGCGGCTCCGCGCCGCGTCGGTCGAGGAGATCGCGTCGGTGCAGGGCCTGGGGGAGCGGACCGCCGCCGCGGTCGTCGCCGCGCTCGCCGCCCCGGGTGTGGCGACGGACCCGGTGCCCGAGTCGGCTGGCATGCTGGACGCATGAGCGACGAGCCTTCGCCGATCACGGTGCCCGCCGGGATCCCCGCCCTCGAGGCGGCCACCGAGGCGCCCCACCTGAGCCAGCCGCAGGTCCTGATCATCACCGGGATGTCCGGGGCGGGCCGCACCCGTGCCGCCGCGGTCCTGGAGGACCTCGACTGGTACGTCATCGACAACCTCCCCGCCCAGATGCTCACGCACCTGGTCGGGATGCTGACCAGCGGGTCGGCCGGCGCGCGGGCGCAGCGGCTCGCCGCCGTCATCGACGTGCGCGGGCGGGAGTTCTTCCGCGACCTCGCGCCCGTGCTGGCGGGGCTCCGGGAGTCCGGGGTGGAGTACCGCATCCTCTTCCTTGACGCGTCCGACGAGGTGCTGGTCCGCCGGTTCGAGCAGGTGCGCCGGCCGCACCCGCTGCAGGGTCAGGGACGCATCCTCGACGGCATCGCCGAGGAGCGCGCGATCCTGTCCGACCTGCGGGAGCGCGCGGACACGCTCATCGACACCTCCGAGCTCAACGTGCACGACCTGGCGCGCGAGGTGCGGGCGGTGGTCGCCAGCGGCGAGCAGGACGCCCTGCGGATCTCCGTCGTCTCGTTCGGGTTCAAGTACGGGATCCCGCTCGACGCCGACCATGTGGTGGACATGCGGTTCCTGTCCAACCCGTACTGGATCACCGAGCTGCGGCACCTGACCGGCCGGGACGCGCCGGTGCGCGACTACGTGCTCAGCCTGCCCGGCGCCGTCACCTTCATCGACCGGTACGTCGACACCCTCGAGCCCGTGCTGGCCGGGTACCTCAACGAGGAGAAGCGGTACGTGACCATCGCGGTCGGGTGCACCGGCGGCAAGCACCGCTCGGTCGCGGTGAGCGAGGCGATCGCCACGAGGCTGCGGGAGCGGGGGCACCTCGTCGCCGTCTCGGCCCGCGACCTCGGCAAGGAATGAGGGCCTCCTCGCCGGCGGTCGTCGCCCTCGGGGGAGGGCACGGGCTGTCGGCGTCCCTGTCGGCGCTGCGCCTCATGACGGACCGGATCACCGCGGTCGTCACCGTCGCCGACGACGGGGGGTCGTCCGGCCGGCTGCGCGACGAGCTCGGTGTGCTGCCGCCGGGGGACCTGCGGATGGCTCTGTCGGCGCTGTGCGACGACTCGGACTGGGGCCGGACGTGGCGCGACCTGCTGCAGCACCGGTTCAGCTCCTCCGGGGACCTGGACCAGCACGCCGTGGGCAACTTGCTGATCGTGGCGCTCTGGGAGCTGCTGGGCGACACGGTCGAGGGTCTCGACTGGGTGGGCAAGCTGCTGGGCGCGCGCGGCCGGGTGCTGCCGATGGCCGCCGTCCCGCTGCTCATCGAGGCGGACGTCGTCGACCGGTCGGGGGCGACCACCCGGGTCGTCGGGCAGAGCGCCGTCGCCGTGACCACCGGGACCATCTCCCAGGTCCGACTGGAGCCGCCCGACCCGCCGGCGTGCCCGGAGGCGGTGGACGCCATCGAGGCCGCCGACTGGATCGTGCTCGGTCCGGGGTCCTGGTACACGTCGGTGCTCCCGCACCTGCTCGTCCCGGGCCTGCGCGACGCCCTGCACCGGACGAGCGCGCGGACGATCGTGACGCTCAACCTCGCCTCGGGTGAATCGGGGGAGACGGCGGGCATGCGTGCGGACCAGTACCTCGACGTCCTGCACTCGCACGCACCGGAGCTGCGGGTCGACGCCGTCGTCGCGGACCCGTCGGCCGTCGAGGACGTCGAGGCGCTCGCCGAGCGGAGCGCGGACCTGGGGGCCCGTCTCCTGCTGCGCCAGGTCAGCCGTGGGGACGGCACCCCGCGGCACGACCCTCTGCGGCTCGCCGGCGCCTATTCGGACGTGCTCGACGGGTTCCTCGGGGACGTGGGCACGCGTGCGAAGCCACCCGAGTAGGTGACCGGACCGGTCCCGGACACGTGTCCCGCAATGGCAGGATGCACCCCATGGCGTTGACGGCACAGGTGAAGGACGAGCTCGCCCGTCTGAAGGTGGACAAGACGTCCTCACGGAAGGCCGAGGTCTCGGCCACCCTGAGGTTCGCCGGGGGGCTGCACATCATCTCGGGTCGGATCGTCATCGAGGCGGAGCTGGACACGGGCATCGCTGCCCGCAGGCTCCGGCAGGCGATCGCGGAGGTCTACGGGCACGAGAGCGAGATCATCGTCGTGTCCGGGGGAGGCCTGCGCCGGGGCAGCCGGTACGTGGTCCGGGTGGTCAAGGACGGCGAGTCGCTCGCGCGCCAGACGGGTCTGCTGGACAACCGCGGGCGTCCCGTGCGCGGCCTGCCGCCGCAGGTGGTGTCCGCCGGCGTCGCGGAGGCGGAGTCCGCCTGGCGGGGGGCCTTCCTCGCGCACGGCTCGCTCACGGAGCCCGGACGGTCGTCGGCCCTCGAGGTCACCTGCCCCGGTCCCGAGGCGGCGCTCGCGCTGGTCGGGGCCGCACGACGGCTCGGGATCGCCGCGAAGGCGCGCGAGGTACGCGGCATCGACCGCGTGGTCATCCGCGACGGTGACGCGATCAGCGCCATGCTCGCCCGGCTGGGTGCCCACGAGACGATGCTCGTCTGGGAGGAGCGCCGCGTGCGGCGCGAGGTGCGCGGCACGGCGAACCGGCTGGCCAACTTCGACGACGCCAACCTGCGCCGGTCCGCGCGGGCGGCGGTCGCCGCGGGAGCCCGCGTCGAGCGGGCGTTCGAGATCCTGGGCGACGAGCTGCCCGAGCACCTGCGCGAGGCGGGCGAGCTGCGCCTCGCGCACAAGGAGGCGTCGCTGGAGGAGCTGGGCAAGCTCGCGGTCCCCACGCTGACCAAGGACGCGGTCGCCGGCCGGATCCGGCGCCTGCTGGCCACCGCGGACAAGCGTGCGGTGGAGCTCGGGATCCCGGACACCGAGGCCGGCCTGAGCCCTGACCTGCTCGATCTCTGAGTCACCTGTCCGCCCGGTGGGCGCTGTCCGCGTGACCCCGGTCACGGGTATAGGGTCGTCCTATCCGACCGCCTGACGTGCGTCCGTGCTGTGCACGGGAGCCGGTGACACGGTCGGAACGCACAGCGGCGTGCGTGACCCCATCACCAAAATGTGTGCGCCGACCCCCCGTCGGCGCTGCCGAGGAGGGCAAGTGACCATCCGCGTCGGTATCAACGGCTTCGGCCGTATCGGGCGTAACTTCTACCGGGCGATCCTTGCGTCCGGCGCCGACATCGAGATCGTCGGTGTGAACGACCTGACGGACAACAAGACGCTCGCGCACCTGCTCAAGTACGACACCGTGCTGGGCCGTTTCCCGCTGAGCATCAGCTACGACGACGACAACATCATCGTCGACGGCAAGCCGATCCGGGCCCTGGCGGAGCGGAACCCCGCTGACCTGCCCTGGGCCGAGCTGGGTGCGGACATCGTCATCGAGTCCACCGGCTTCTTCACCGACGCGACCAAGGCCAAGGCGCACATCGACGCCGGTGCCAAGAAGGTCATCATCTCCGCGCCCGCCTCGAACGAGGACGGCACGTTCGTCGTCGGCGTCAACCACGAGCAGTACGACGCCGCGACGCAGCACATCATCTCGAACGCGTCGTGCACCACGAACTGCCTCGCCCCGCTGGCCAAGGCGCTCAACGACTCGATCGGCATCGAGCGTGGCCTCATGACCACGATCCACGCCTACACGGGTGACCAGAACCTCCAGGACGGGCCCCACAAGGACCTGCGTCGCGCGCGCGCCGCCGCCGCGAACATCGTCCCCACCTCGACCGGTGCGGCCAAGGCCGTGGCGCTCGTGCTCCCGGAGCTCAAGGGCAAGCTCGACGGCTACGCGCTCCGCGTCCCCGTCATCACGGGCTCGGCCACGGACCTCACGTTCACCGCGTCCCGCGAGGTCACGGTCGACGAGGTCAACGCGGCGGTCAAGGCCGCCGCCGACGGTCCGCTCAAGGGCATCCTCGAGTACGTCGACGAGGACATCGTGTCGAGCGACATCGTGACGAACCCGCACCAGAGCATCTACGACTCCAAGCTCACCAAGGTGAGCGGGGACCTGGTCAAGGTCGTCTCCTGGTACGACAACGAGTGGGGCTACTCCAACAGCCTCGTCGCCCTCACCTCGTACGTCGGCGAGCGTCTCTGACGGTCTCGCTGCACCCGTAGTGACGGTCATGCGTCCGCGTGCGCCCCGGCCCCTTCGGCCCGGGCGCACGCGGACGCTGCCGTGTCAGCCCCTGAACGAGTCACGGGAAGAAGACGCATGAAGACCATCGAGGACCTCGGCGACCTGCGCGGCAAGCGCGTGCTCGTCCGCTCCGACTTCAACGTGCCGCTCGACGGCACCACCATCACGGACGACGGCCGCGTGCGCGCGGCCCTGCCGACGCTCCAGGCGCTGCTCGCCGCCGGTGCGCGCGTCGTCGTGACGGCCCACCTCGGTCGCCCGAAGGGTGCTCCGGAGGACAAGTACTCCCTCAAGCCCGTCGCGGACCGGCTCTCCGAGCTGCTCGGCCAGCCGGTGGCGCTCGCGACGGACGTCGTCGGCGACTCCGCCAAGGCCACGGTCGCAGCGCTGCAGGACGGGCAGATCGCCCTGCTGGAGAACATCCGGTTCGACCCGCGCGAGACCTCCAAGGTCGACGCGGAGCGCGCCGAGCTGGCCGGTGAGCTGGCCGGTCTTGCCGACGTCTTCGTCTCGGACGGCTTCGGCGTCGTGCACCGCAAGCAGGCGTCGGTCTACGACGTCGCCCAGGTGCTCCCGCACGCCGTCGGACAGCTCGTCCTCAAGGAGGTCGCGTCGCTGCGCAAGGCGACCGACGACCCGGCGCGGCCCTACGTCGTCGTCCTCGGCGGCTCCAAGGTCTCCGACAAGCTGGGCGTGATCGCGAACCTGCTGACCAAGGCGGACCGCCTGCTCATCGGCGGCGGCATGCTCTTCACGTTCCTCGCGGCCAAGGGCTACTCGGTGGGCGACTCGCTCCTCGAGGAGGACCAGATCGAGACGGTCAAGGGCTACCTCGCGCAGGCCGAGGAGGCCGGCGTGGAGATCGTGCTCCCCACCGACATCGTCGTCGCCGACGAGTTCAAGGCCGACTCCCCGGCGCAGGTCGTCGCGGCCGACGCCATCCCCGACGGCAAGATCGGCCTCGACATCGGCCCCGAGTCGAGCGCCCTGTTCGCGTCGAAGATCGTCGACGCGAAGACGGTCGTCTGGAACGGTCCGGCGGGCGTGTTCGAGTTCGAGGCGTTCGCCGGCGGCACGCGTGCCGTCGCGCAGGCCCTGGTCGACGCGGGCGAGAACGGCGGCTTCACCATCGTCGGCGGTGGCGACTCCGCCGCGGCCGTGCGCACGCTCGGCTTCGACGAGGCCGGGTTCGGACACATCTCGACCGGTGGTGGCGCGAGCCTCGAGTTCCTCGAGGGCAAGACGCTCCCCGGCATCGCGGTTCTGGAGGACTGAGCGTTGACCACTCGTACCCCGCTGATGGCGGGCAACTGGAAGATGAACCTGGACCACCACCAGGCGACGCACACCGTGCAGAAGCTCGCGTGGACGCTGAAGGACGCCCGGCACGACTTCGCGGCCGTCGAGGTCTGCGTGCTGCCCCCGTTCACGGACCTGCGCAGCGTGCAGACGCTCGTGGACGCCGACAAGCTCGAGCTGGTCTACGGCGCCCAGGACGTCTCGGCCCACACCTCGGGTGCGTACACCGGGGAGATCTCGCCGCTGTTCCTGGCGAAGCTCGGCGTCACGTACGTGGCCATCGGTCACTCGGAGCGCCGGGAGTACCACAACGAGTCCGACGAGCTGATCAATGCGAAGGTGAAGTCGGCGCTCGGCGCAGGCCTCGTCCCGATCCTGTGCGTCGGCGAGGTGCTGGACGTCCGCAAGGCCGGCGAGCACGTCCCGCACACGCTCGCCCAGCTGGACGGCGCCCTGGCCGGTCTGACGGCCGCCCAGGTGGCCACCATCGTCGTCGCCTACGAGCCCGTCTGGGCCATCGGCACCGGCGAGACGGCGACCCCGGAGGACGCGCAGGAGCTGGCCGCGGCCATCCGCGCCCGGATCGGCGAGCTGTACGACGCCGCGACGGCCGACGCGGTCCGCGTGCTCTACGGCGGTTCCGTGAAGTCCTCCAACGTCGCGTCGATCATGGCGAAGCCGGACGTCGACGGTGCGCTCGTCGGGGGCGCGAGCCTGGACCCCGAGGAGTTCGCCGCGATCGCGCGGTACAAGTCGCACGCCGTCGGTCTCTGACCCGACACCGATGTGCTGGGCAGGTTCCGGGGATCCTCCCGGAACCTGCCCGGGCACGGTGGTGGCTTATCGCCCCACTCGTCGCCTACCCTGTACCGCGGTCCACCGCAACGTCGCTGGCTTCACCGCCGTCGATGTGCCCGCCCAGTGAGGAACTACACCGACGTGACTGGCCTTCGTATCACCCTCCAGGTGCTGCTGGTGCTGACCAGCCTCCTGCTCGTCCCGCTCGTCCTGCTCCACAAGGGCAAGGGTGGTGGCCTGTCGGACATGTTCGGCGGTGGCATCACGAGCAGCGCGGGGAGCTCCGGAGTCGCGGAGCGGAACCTCAACCGCATCACTGTCGGCACCGCGCTCGTGTGGACGGCGATCATCGTCCTGCTCGGGCTCATCGAGCGCACGGTCTGAGGCGGTAGACGATGGCGAGCGGGAGCGCGATCAGGGGGTCGCGAGTCGGCGCAGGCCCGATGGGCGAGGCGGAGCGCGGCGACACGGCCCCGCGGATCTGGGTGTCGTACTGGTGCGCCAACGGGCACGAGACACGCCCCAGCTTCGCCGAGGAGGCCGCTCTCGAGGCGCCGGTGACGTGGGACTGCCCGCGCTGCGGGTTCCCCGCCGGGCAGGACCAGGAGAACCCTCCGTCCCCGTCCAAGAACGAGCCGTACAAGACGCACCTGGCCTACGTGAAGGAGCGGCGGTCCGACGAGGACGGTGCCGCGATCCTCGACGAGGCACTCGCCGCACTGCGCGCCAAGCGCGGCGGCTGACCGGACGCGAGAAGGCCCCCCGCACCGTTGCGGGGGGCCTTCTGTCGTCGGTCGACGTCAGTCGCGGACCCGCAGGAGCGCGAAGCCGTCGTACCCCTTGCTGCCGACCGTCTGGACGACCGTCGCGTCGTACCGCGGGTGGTCCGTGAGCAGCTCGACCATCGACCGCACTCCCTGGACGCGCTCGTCCGGGTGCTCGGCGTCGACCACGGCGCCGCCGCGGACCACGTTGTCGACGATGACGACCGACCCGGGACGCGTGAGCTCGAGCGTCTGCTCGAGGTACCGGGGGATCGACTGCTTGTCGGCGTCGATGAAGACGAGGTCGTACGGCTCGGCGCCTTCGCCGACGAGGCTGTCGAGCGTGTCGGCTGCCGGCCCCACGAGCACGTCGACGAGGTCGTCGACACCCGCCTGCGTGAGCGAGTCCGTCGCGACGCGTGCGTGCTCCGGGTCGATCTCGAGGGTGGTCAGCCGTCCGTCGGACGGCAGGGCACGGGCCAGCCAGAGGGTGCTGTAGCCGCCGAGCGTGCCGATCTCGAGGATCCGCCGTGCACCCACGGACTGCGCGAGCAGGTGCAGCAGCTTGCCCTGGTTGGCGGCCACGGCGATGTCGGGCAGGCCGCCGGCCGCGGCGGCGTGCCGGGTCTCGACGAGGGCGACATCCTCGGGCACGAGGACGGAGAAGTACTCGTCGACGTGCGTCCAGGTCTCGGCCGCGGTGTCGACCGGGGCGGGGAAGGCCGCCGCCGTCGTCGAGAGGGCGGAGGGAGTGCCGAGCCCCTCGGTGGCGGCGACGTCGACGAGCCAGAGCGTCCGCTCCGCGCCGATCGCGCCGGCGGCGGGTGTCGTGGTCACCGGAGCGCCGCGCAGCGCGGAGGCGACCGCCTCGGCCTTCTCCGAGCCCGCTGCGACCACCCAGACCTCCCGAGCGCCGTGGATGGCGTCGTAGGTCAGCGACACGCGCTCCGGCGGGGGCTTGGGCGAGCCGTGCACCCCCACCGTCGGCTGTCCCTGCACGCCGAGAGCGTCGTGCCCGGGGAACAGCGAGGCGACGTGACCGTCGGGTCCCATGCCGAGCAGGAGCACGTCGAACGCGGGGGAACCGGCCTCGGCCAGCGCGGCGGCGTAGGCCTCGGCGGACGCCTCGGGCGTAGTCACGTCGTCCGACCGTGCGGGCATCGGGTGCACGTTCTCGACCGGCAGCGCCTCGCCGAGCGCGTCGATGAGGGCGTTCCGGGCCTGCGTCTCGTTGCGGTCCGGGTCACCGTCGGGCAGGAAGCGCTCGTCGCCCCACCACAGGTGCACCCCGGACCAGTCGACCGCGTCCCGGACCGGGCTCGCGGCGACCGCCTCGAGCGCGGCGATGCCGACCGTGCCGCCGGTGAGGACGACGTGGACGGGGGAGCGGTGCGACTGGACGTCGACCAGGTGCGTGAGCAGCCGGGCCGCGACCGACTCGGCGAGGACACGGGCGTCCGGGTGGACGACGACGTCGCGCGTCATGCGTCGATCCTCGCAAGGCCCTTCTGCAGCACCTCGCCGTAGACCTCGTCCGCGTCGAGCCGCCGCAGCTCCTCGGCCAGGCACTCACGCAGCTGGCGGATGGGCAGGGCGATGCGGTGCTCCGGCTGGTCGGGCTGGCGCAGCGCGGCGGTCTTGCCGTCGGGCCGGTCCAGCACGATGTCGCCGGACGCGCGCTGGAGTCGCACCTGCGTGATCGCCGGGGCGTCCTTGATCCGCTCGATCTCCACGGGGCACTTGAGCGCGTAGGCCAGCCACGCCGCCATGAGGTCGACGGACGGGTGGGTGCTCTCGCCGGCGACGACCGCCTTCTGGACCGGCTCGTAGGGCGGCTGGTCGAGGGTGGCCGCGATGAGGCCGCGCCACAGCGTCGCGCGCGTCCACGCGAGGTCGGTGTCCCCGTCGGCGTGCGCCGCGGCGAGCGCACGCAGCGCGGCGTTCGGCCGGGCGCACTGCGTCGTGTCCGTGATCCGCCGCGCCGCCATGCGTCCGAGCGGGTGCTCGGACGGGTTGTCGGGGATCTCGTACGGCCACCACGTGACGATGGGGGCGTCGGGGAGCAGCAGCGGGATCACGAGCGTGTCGAGATGCCGCTCCAGCTGCCCGGACGGCCGCAGCACCAGGACCTCGCTGGCGCCGGCGTCGCCCCCGAGCCGGATCTGCGCGTCGAGGTTCGACGCGCGGTCCTGGACGTCGTTCGCGATGACGATGACGCGGCACGGGTGCTCGCGGCTGGCGTCGTTCGCCGCGTCGATGGCCTCGTCCGGGTCCCGGTCGCCCACCGAGATGATGAGCGTGAGGACGCGTCCGAGGGCGATCGCGCCGCCCTCGTCACGTTCCTTGAGCAGACGCTTGTTGATGTCCCGCGTCGTCGTGTCGGGCATCTCGATGATCATGGCCGCCTCCAGGCTCGCCCGTCGCGCGCCATCATCCTGTCCGCCGACTCCGGACCCCAGGTGCCGGAGCGGTACTCCTCGGGCTTGCCCTTGCCCGCCCAGTACTCGGTGATCGGGTCGAGCACCTTCCAGGACAGCTCGACCTCCTCGTGCCGGGGGAAGAGCGGTGGGTCACCCAGCAGGACGTCGAGGATCAGTCGCTCGTACGCCTCGGGGGACGACTCGGTGAACGCGTGGCCGTAGCCGAAGTCCATCGTGACGTCGCGGACCTCCATGGCCGTGCCCGGCACCTTGGCGCCGAACCGCAGGGTCACGCCCTCGTCGGGCTGCACACGGATGACCAGGGCGTTCTTGCCCAGCTCCTCGGTCGCGGTCGACTCGAAGGGCAGGTGCGGAGCGCGCTTGAACACCACGGCGATCTCGGTCACCCGGCGTCCCAGGCGCTTGCCGGTGCGCAGGTAGAACGGCACCCCGGCCCAGCGGCGGTTGTCGATGTCCACGCGGATCGCGGCGAACGTCTCGGTGGTGGACTCCGGGTTGAAGCCCTCCTCCTCGAGGTAGCCGACGACCTTCTCGCCGCCCTGCCACCCGGCCGCGTACTGGCCGCGCGCGGTGTGCTTGCCGATGTCGCGGGGGAGCCGGACCGCCGAGAGGACCTTGATCTTCTCCGCCGTCAGGCTGGACGCCTCGAACGACGCGGGCTCCTCCATCGCCGTGAGGGCGAGGAGCTGCAGGAGGTGGTTCTGGATGACGTCGCGCGCCGCGCCGATGCCGTCGTAGTACCCCGCGCGGCCGCCGATGCCGATGTCCTCGGCCATCGTGATCTGGACGTGGTCGACGTAGTTGGCGTTCCAGATGGGCTCGTACAGCTGGTTGGCGAAGCGCAGCGCCAGCAGGTTCTGGACCGTCTCCTTGCCCAGGTAGTGGTCGATCCGGAAGATGTCGTCCGGCCGGAAGACGCTCGACACGATCTCGTTGAGCTCGCGGGCGCTGGCCAGGTCGTGGCCGAACGGCTTCTCGATGACGACGCGGCGCCACGTGTCGCCGTCGGGCTGCGACAGGCCGGACCGCGCCAGCTGCTTGCAGACGACGGGGAACGCGCTCGGCGGGACCGAGAGGTAGAAGGCGTGGTTGCCGCCCGTGCCGCGGGACTCGTCGAGCTCGTGGACGGTGTCGCTCAGGCGGTCGAACGCGTCGTCGTCGTCGAACGTGCCCTGGACGAAGCGGATGCCCTCGGACAGCTGACGCCAGGTGGCCTCGCGGAACGGCGTCCGTGCGTGCTCCTTGACGGAGTCGTGCACGATCTGGGCGAAGTCCTGCGTCGCCCAGTCGCGCCGCGCGAAGCCGGTCAGCGCGAAGCCGGGCGGGAGCAGGCCCCGGTTGGTGAGGTCGTAGACCGCAGGCATCAGCTTCTTGCGCGCGAGGTCGCCCGTGACGCCGAAGATGACCAGACCGCACGGTCCCGCGATGCGGGGGAGCCGACGGTCGCGGGGGTCGCGCAGCGGGTTGACGCCGGCGGACACCTTGCTGGGGCTCACCTGGCCCCCCCGGCCGCGTTCTGCTCGCCGGCACCGGACAGGCCCTCGGACACGGTGGTGAGGAGGTCGCCCCAGCTCGCCGTGAACTTGTCCACGCCCTCGACCTCCAGCTGCTCGGTGACCTCGTCGATGTCGATGCCGAGCTCCCGCAGGCCGGCGATGACGGCCTCCGACTCCTGCCGTGTTCCGGTGACCGTGTCCGTCGCGTCCCCGCCGTGGTCCGCGACCGCGTTCAGGGTGGCCTCCGGCATGGTGTTGACGACGCCGGCGACGACGAGCTCGTCGACGTAGAGGGTGTCGGGGTACGCCTTGTCCTTGACGCCGGTGGACGCCCAGAGCGGCCGCTGCGGGTGCGCGCCGGCCGCGGACAGCGCCTTCCAGCGGTCGTCGGCGACGACCTCCTGGTAGAGCCCGTACGCCAGGCGAGCGTTGGCGATCGCGGCCTTGCCGCGCAGGGCGGCCGCCTCGGGGGTGCCGATGGCGTCGAGCCGCGGGTCGATCGCCGCGTCCACCCGGGAGACGAAGAAGGACGCGACCGACTCGATCGGTGCGAGGTCGTGCCCGTTGGCTCGGGCCTGCTCCAGCCCGGTCTGAAACGCGTCGAGGACCGCGCCGTACCGCTCGAGCGAGAAGATCAGCGTGACGTTGACGCTGATCCCCTCGGCGAGGACGGCGGTGATCGCCGGGAGCCCCTCGCGGGTGGCGGGGATCTTGATGAAGACGTTGGGCCGGTCGACCGTCGACCAGAGCGACTTCGCCGAGGCGATGGTGCCCTCGGTGTCCTTGGCCAGGCGGGGGTCGACCTCGATCGACACGCGGCCGTCCACGCCGTCCGTGGCGTCGTAGACGGGGCGCAGGACGTCCGCCGCCTGCCGGACGTCGTCCGTGGTGATGCGGAAGACCGCGTCGTCCACGTCGGCGCCGTCGGCGGCGAGCTCGCGCAGCTGCTCGTCGTAGGCGTCGCCCTTCGCCAGCGCACTCGCGAAGATGGACGGGTTCGTCGTCACGCCGACGACGCCCTTCGACGCGACGAGCTCGGCGAGGTTCCCCGTGCGCAGGCGTTCGCGCGAGAGGTCGTCGAGCCAGATCGCGACGCCGGCGTCAGCCAGCCGTGCCAGAGGGGTGCTGCTCGGTGCCATGGTCGATCCCCTTCTCCCGCGCGCCGGCCCCGGGAGGACCGGGACCGGCGCGCCCGTTCAGACTCAGACCTTCTGGTCGCCCGTGCCGCTCTCGGTCGGGACCGCACCGGAGCTGGCGGGCGCCGCGTCGCCGCGGGTCGCCGCGATCGACTCGTGCGCTGCCGCGACGACGGCCTCGGGCGTGAAGCCGAACTCGCGGAAGAGGGTCTCGGCATCCGCCGACGCCCCGTAGTGCTCGATCGACACCGACCGGCCGGCGTCGCCGACGATCTTGTGCCACGACAGCGCGATGCCCGCCTCGACGGACACCCGGGCGCGCACCGACGACGGCAGCACCGACTCGCGGTACTCCTCGTCCTGCTCGGCGAACCACTCCAGCGACGGCGCCGAGACGACGCGCGTCGCGACGCCCGCCGCCTCGAGCGTCTCGCGGGCGGCCACGGCGACCTGGACCTCGGACCCCGTGCCGATGAGGATCACGTCGGGCGTGCCCGAGCTCGCCTCGAGGAGCGTGTACGCGCCGCGGGCGACGCCCTCGGTCGTCGCGAACCCGTCCTCGCCGCGCGGGAACGTCGGGACGTTCTGGCGCGTGAGGATGAGGCCGACGGGGCCGTCGGTGTGCTCGAGGACGGCGGCCCAGGCGGCGGCGGTCTCGTTGGCGTCGGCCGGGCGGACGATCGTCAGGCCGGGGATCGCGCGGACGGCCGCGAGGTGCTCGATCGGCTGGTGCGTCGGGCCGTCCTCGCCGAGGCCGATGGAGTCGTGCGTCCACACGTAGACGGCCGGGACGCCCATGAGCGACGCGAGCCTGACCGAGCCGCGCATGTAGTCGCTGAACGTGAAGAACGTCCCGCCGTACGGCCGGGTCAGACCGTGCAGCCGGATGCCCGAGAGGATCGCGCCCATCGCGTGCTCACGGATGCCGAAGTGCAGCGTGCGCCCGTACTGGTCGCCCGCGAACTCGTGCGTGGAGCGCTTGGCGGGGATGAAGGACGGCTCGCCCTTCATCGTCGTGTTGTTGGAGCCGGCGAGGTCGGCCGAGCCGCCCCACAGCTCGGGCAGCACCGGCGCCAGCGCGCTGAGCACCTCGCCCGAGGCGGCGCGGGTGGCGACGGACTTGCCCGCGGGGAACACGGGGAGGGACTCGGTCCAGCCGTCCGGCAGCTCGCCGGCGACCAGCCGGTCGAGCAGGGCGGCGTTCTCCGGGTTGGCGGAGCGCCAGGCGTCGAAGGCGCTCTGCCACTCGGCCTTCGCGGGAGCCGTGCGCTCGGACAGGCCGCGCGTGTGCGCCAGGACCTCGGGGGCGACCTCGAACGTCTTCTCGGGGTCGAACCCGAGGAGCTCCTTCAGGCCGCGGATGGCGTCGCCGCCCAGCTTCGAGCCGTGCGACGAGTGGTCGTTGGTCTTGGTCGGCGTGGGCCACGCGATGAGGGTGCGCAAGCCGATGAAGGAGGGGCGGTCCGTGACGGCCTTGGCCGCCTCGATCGCGGCGTGCAGGGCGTCGACGTCCTCGCGGTACCCGTCCGGGCCGCCGGTCCAGTCGACGAACTGCACGTGCCAGCCGTACGCCTCGTACCGCGCGACGACGTCCTCGGTGAAGGCGATCTCGGTGTCGCCCTCGATCGAGATGTGGTTGTCGTCCCACAGGACGATCAGGTTGCCCAGCTCCTGGGTGCCCGCGATGGACGACGCCTCGCTGGTCACGCCCTCCTGCAGGTCCCCGTCGGACGCGACCACGTAGACGAAGTGGTCGAACGGGCTGGTGCCGGGGGCGGCCTCGGGGTCGAGCAGGCCGCGCTCGCGCCGCGCCGCCATCGCGAAGCCGACGGCCGACGCGAGGCCCTGGCCGAGGGGACCCGTGGTGATCTCGACGCCGGTCGTGTGCCGGAACTCCGGGTGGCCGGGCGTCTTGGAGCCCCAGGTGCGCAGCGCCTCCAGGTCCTCGATCTCCAGGCCGAAGCCCGCGAGGTAGAGCTGGATGTACTGGGTGAGGCTCGAGTGGCCCGCGGAGAGGATGAACCGATCACGGCCCAGCCAGTGCGGGTCCGCCGGGTCGTGCCGGAGCACGTTCTGGTAGAGCAGGTACGCCGCGGGGGCGAGGCTGATCGCCGTCCCGGGGTGGCCGTTGCCCACCTTCTCGACCGCGTCGGCAGCCAGGACACGCACGGTGTCCACCGCCCGCAGGTCGAGGTCGGACCAACCGACCGTCTCAGCCAGAGGAGCCTTCGCGTTCACCGAACCTCATTTCCACCCGGGCAGGGGTCCGGGTGTCGTGTCGGACGAGATCTTCGACCTCACGGCACCCAGGTCCGGATGCCGAGCAGGGTGGGACGTCACGCCGTCGCGGGCGGTCGTCTGACCGTGCAAACCGACCCTATAGCGCACCTGGGCACCGGCGCCGGGCGTGCTCATCACGCGGAGGAGCGACCGATCTCACACGGGACGGTGCGCGTTCCGGCGCCCGCGTCGCGCCCCGGCGCAGGTCCAGGCCGTAGCATGGCTGCGCGAACCACCCCCGCCGGAAACACGAACGGAACCGCAGAGAGTGCGCCTCAGCAGCCCCCTGTCAGTCGACGACGCCGGAGCGTCCTCCGCGTCGACCCCGGGGGCTCCTGACACGACGGTCACCGTGTCGCCGTCCGGCCCGCTGTCCCGGCTGCGCCGGACGGTCGGCCCCTACGTCGCGCTGACCAAGCCGCGCGTCATCGAGCTCCTGCTCGTCACCACGCTCCCGACGATGATCCTGGCGCAGGGCGGGTTCCCCAGCTTCGGTCTGGTGCTCGCCACGCTCGTCGGCGGCGCTGCGGCGGCCGGCTCGGCCAACGTCCTGAACTGCTACCTCGACCGCGACATCGACAAGATCATGAACCGCACCAAGCGGCGGCCCATCGTCACGGGCGAGGTCAGCCCGCGTGCGGCTCTCGTCTTCGGTCTGGTGCTCGGCGTCGCGTCCTTGGCGTGGCTCGCCCTCATGGTCAACCCGGCGTCGGCGTGGCTGACGGCCGCGGCGATCCTCATCTACGTCGTCGGCTACACGATGATCCTCAAGCGCCGGACGCCGCAGAACATCGTCTGGGGCGGTGCGGCCGGGTGCATGCCCGTCCTCATCGGCTGGTCCGCGGTCACGGGCGGCGTCTCGTGGACCGCCGCGCTGCTGTTCGGCGTCATCTTCTTCTGGACCCCGCCGCACTACTGGCCGCTGTCGATGAAGTTCCGCCGCGACTACGCCGCCGCGGGCGTGCCCATGCTGCCGGTGGTCGCCAAGGACACCAAGGTGGCGCGCGAGATGATCGCGTACACCGTCGCGATGATCGCCTGCTCGCTGCTGCTGGTCCCCGTCCAGGGCATGACCTGGGTGTACGGCGTCGTCGCCCTGGCCCTCGGGCTCTGGTTCCTGTGGTCCTGCATCGGGCTGCTGCGCCGCGCGGAGCACCCAGAGGCCGGCAAGCTCCGCGCGATGAGCGTGTTCCACGCGTCGATCACGTACCTCACCCTGCTGTCCGTCGCGATCGCGGTGGACGTGTTCCTGCCGTTCTGACCGTGACGGACCCGGCGCTCGACACCGCTGTCGAGCACTACCTCGCGCACCTGTCCGTCGACCGCGGGCTGTCGACGAACACCCTGCTCGCCTACCGGCGCGACCTGACGCGCTACACCGCCTTCCTCCGGTCGCGGGGCCGCCACCGGCCGGAGGACGTCGCCGGACCCGACGTCGAGGACTTCCTGGTCGCGGTGCGCGCGGGGTCCGACGGGCGCACGCCGCTGTCGGAGGCGTCCGCCGCGCGGATCGTCGTCGCGGTCCGCGGGTGGCACCGGTTCCTGCTCGCGGGTGGGGTGACCGGGCTCGACCCGGCCCGCGCGGTGCGGCCTCCGGCGCAGCCCAGGCGAGTGCCCAGGGCGATCTCCGTCGACGACGTCGAACGGCTGCTGGAGGCGGCCGGGCAGGGCGAGGGACCTGTGCCGCTGCGCGACCGCGCGCTGCTCGAGCTCGTCTACGGCACGGGTGCCCGGATCTCCGAGGTGGTCGGTCTCGACGTCGAGGACGTGGACCGCACCCCGGGACGGGCGGCGGTGCGCCTGGTCGGCAAGGGCACCAAGGAACGCGTCGTCCCGCTGGGGGCCTTCGCGCTCGAGGCGGTGGAGGCGTACCTCGTCGACGCGCGCCCCACGCTGGCGGCCGGCAGCGCGGGGGACCCGACAGGGGTGTTCCTCAACACGCGCGGCGCCCGGCTCAGCCGGCAGAGCGCGTGGGCGGTCCTGCGCCTGGCGGCGGGACGTGCCGGGCTCGCCGGTGCGGAGCAGATCTCCCCGCACACCCTGCGGCACTCGTTCGCCACCCACCTGCTCGCGGGCGGCGCCGACGTGCACGTGGTCCAGGCGATGCTCGGGCACGCGTCGGTGACCACGACGCAGGTGTACACGACGGTGACCCCGGACACGTTGCGCGAGGTCTTCGCGGTGTCGCACCCACGCGCACGGTGAGCATCGGACTGTCGCGCGGCCATCGGCCGCCGTGCTCCGGTAGGTTGTCCGCGTGGTGAGCCAGCAGACGACCGACCCGCAGCTCGATGCCGTCGGGCGGCCCATGCCCGCGTTCCCCGAGCCGCCCCCGCTCGCGTCGCACGGCCCGGCCCGCGTGATCGCCCTCTGCAACCAGAAGGGTGGCGTCGGCAAGACGACGACCACCATCAACCTCGCCGCCGCGCTCGCCGAGTACGGGCGCAAGGTGCTGATCGTCGACTTCGACCCGCAGGGCGCCGCGTCGGTGGGCCTGGGCATCAGCCCGCACGAGCTGGACCGCACGGTCTACAACCTGCTCATGGAGCGCGACGCCGACATCCACTCGCTCATCCAGCACACCGCGACGCCGGGCCTGGACCTGCTGCCGGCCAACATCGACCTGTCCGCCGCCGAGGTGCAGCTGGTGGGTGAGGTGGCCCGGGAGTCGGTGCTGGCGCGCACGCTGCGGCCGGTGCTCGACGACTACGACGTCGTGATGATCGACTGCCAGCCGTCGCTCGGGCTGCTCACGGTCAACGCGCTGACCGCCGCGCACGGCGTGCTCATCCCGCTGGAGTGCGAGTTCTTCGCGCTGCGCGGTGTCGCCCTGCTCGTCGAGACCATCGAGAAGGTCCGCGACCGGCTGAACCCGCGCCTCGAGGTCGACGGCATCCTGGCCACCATGTACGACCCCCGCACGCTGCACGCCCGCGAGGTCGTCGCGCGCGTCAGCGAGGCGTTCGGTGACACGCTGCTGCACACCGTCATCAGCCGGACCGTGAAGTTCCCCGACGCCACCGTGGCCGCGGAGCCGATCACCACCTACGCCCCGACGCACTCGGGTGCGGCGGCCTACCGTCAGCTGGCACGTGAGCTCGTCGCCCGTGGCGACGCCGCCTGACGAGCGCGCGGTCCCGCCCGAGCAGTCGGTCACGGAGCCGGCGGGTGCGAACGCGCCTGCGCCGTCCCCGGTCGGTACCCAGTCCTTCGAGGTCCACCTCACCAACTTCAGCGGCCCGTTCGACCTGCTGCTCGGCCTGATCGCCAAGCACAAGCTCGACATCACCGAGGTCGCACTGGCGCAGGTCACCGACGAGTTCATCGCGCACATCCGCGGCGCCGAGAAGCAGTGGGACCTCGGGCAGGCCAGCGAGTTCCTGGTCATCGCCGCCACGCTGCTCGACCTCAAGGCCGCGCGGCTGCTGCCGTCGGCGGACGTCGAGGACGCGGAGGACCTGGAGCTGCTCGAGGCCCGCGACCTGCTCTTCGCCCGCCTCCTGCAGTACCGCGCGTACAAGCTCGTCGCGGCGGACCTGGCGGAGCGGTTCGCGACCGAGGGCCGGCGCTTCCCGCGGCTGGTCACCCTCGAGCCGCACCTCGCGGCGCTGCTGCCCGAGCTGGTGTGGCAGGTGGGGCCCGAGCAGCTCGCCGCACTGGCGGCGAAGGCCGAGCAGCCCAAGGCGGCACCGCCCGGCGTCGACATCAGCCACCTGCACGCCCCGGCGGTCAGCGTGCGGGAGCAGGCCGCCGTGCTGGTGGACCGGCTGCGGCACGGCGGCGCGATGTCGTTCCGTGCGCTCACCGCCGACGCCGGCGCCACGGTCGTCGTCGTCGCCCGGTTCCTCGCGCTCCTGGAGCTGTTCCGGGAGGGTGCCGTCGCGTTCGACCAGGTCACGCCGCTCGGTGAGCTGACGGTGCGCTGGACAGGATCCGAGGAGGGCGAGATCGAGGTGTCCGACGACTTCGACACCCTCGACACCACACTGGACGCAGAGCTGGCCCGTGACGGGTCCGCCGAGGAGGACGCATGACGGAGAACGTGGCGGACGACACCGTCGTCGAGGAGCCGACCGACGAGCAGGCCGCCGCCGACGAGCTCGCGTTCGACGTCGACGACCTCCCCGGCGGCGCTCTGGCTGCGCTCGAGGCGGTGCTCATGGTCGCCGACGAGCCGATCGCGGCCGTCCGGCTGGCCACGGTGCTGGCGCTGCCCACCGCCCGGGTCGAGGCGCTGCTCGACGAGCTCGCCGCCGAGTACCGCGGCGAGAACGGCGGCCGGCCGCGCGGCTTCGAGGTGCGGCGCGTCGGCGACGGCTGGCGGATCTACTCCGCCCCCGTCTACGCGGACGTCGTCGGGCGCTTCGTGCTCGACGGGCAGACAGCCCGGCTCACGCAGGCGGCGCTCGAGACGCTCGCCGTCATCGCCTACCGGCAGCCCGTGACGCGCGGACAGGTCTCGGCGGTGCGCGGCGTGAACGTCGACGGGGTGGTCCGCACGCTGACGACGCGCGGCCTCGTCGCCGAGGTCGGGACGGATCCGTCGAGCGGTGCCGTGCTGTACCAGACCACGGGATACTTCTTGGAGCGGATGGGGCTGTCCAGCCTGGACGAGATGCCCCCGCTCGCGCCCTACCTGCCGGACATCGACGCCTTCGACGGCGTCGACCAGGCGATCGGAGACAACAGATGAGCCCGCAGGAACGACGGTCAGGGGGCGCCGGCCAGTCCGGTGGTCAGTCGGGCGGGAGGGGCGGCGCACCGCGGGGCAGCGGTGGGTCCGGTGCGAGCCGTGGCGGCAGCGCCGGTGGCTCCCGGGGCGGCGGCGGCTACCGGGGTGCCGGTGGGGGCGAGGGCTACCGCGGCAGCACCGGTGGCGGCGACGGGTACCGCAGCAGCGGTGGCGGCGGCTACCGGGGGAGCAGCGCCGGCGGCGACAGCCGCGGTGGCAGCGCGGGAGGCTCCCGGAGCGGCAGCAGCGGTGGGTCGCGCGACGCCGGCGGGTACCGCGGCGGTGCAGGCGGCGGCTCGCGCGACAGCGGCGGGTACCGCGGCGGCTCGAGCGGCGGCGGCTCGCGTGACGGCGGTGGTGGCTACCGCGGCGCTGCGAGCTCCGGGGGAGACTCCCGCGACAGCGGCGGGTACCGCGGTGGGTCGAGCACCGGCGGTGGATCCCGGGGCGGCGCCTCGCGCGGTGGTCCGGGCGCCCCCGCACGCAGTGGCGGCCCGCGCCCGAAGAGCGGGAGCGGTTACCCGCGCAGCGGCGGTGCCGGTCGGCCGCGCAGCGACGGTGCGTCGAGCCGGCCGCCGAGGCCCAGCCGCACCCCCGAGGTGACGATCGACGTCCACGACCCCGACGGCGTGCGCCTGCAGAAGGTGCTCGCGGCGGCGGGGCTCGGGTCGCGCCGCGCGTGCGAGGACCTCATCTCGGCCGGGCGCGTGACCGTCGACGGCACCAAGGTGCTCGAGCTCGGCGTGCGCGTGGACCCGCTCACGGCGGTCATCCACGTGGACGGCATGCGCGTGCAGCTGGACTCCTCGATCGTGACCATCGCGCTCAACAAGCCCAAGGGCGTCGTCTCGACGATGCACGACCCCGAGGGCCGGCCGTCGATCGGCCAGTTCGTGTCCGACCGCGAGGAGCGGCTGTTCCACGTCGGCCGCCTGGATGCGGAGACCGAGGGCCTGATCCTGCTGACCAACGACGGGGACCTGGCAAACCGTCTGTCGCACCCGTCGCACGGTGTGACCAAGGTGTACCTGGTGCAGCTCGAGGGCCGCGTCACGCCGTCGCTCGGCACGCGGCTGATCAAGGGCGTGGAGCTCGAGGACGGGCTGGCCAAGGTCGACAAGTTCCAGATCGTGCAGACGACCCCGCAGGCGAGCCTGGTGGAGATCGAGCTGCACGAGGGTCGCAACCGCATCGTGCGACGGATCTTCGACGAGGTCGGCTACCCGGTCACGCAGCTGGTGCGCACGCAGATCGGTCCGATCCGCCTGGGTGACCTCAAGCCGGGTCGCACGCGCGTGCTGTCGAAGACCGAGGTGGGCTCGCTGATGACGCGGGTGGGCATGTGACGCTGGCGACGCGGGGGCCGGTGCGCATCGTCGGCACCGGCCTGCTGGGCACGTCGGTCGGACTCGCCCTGAGGACCCACGGCGTGGACGTCGTCCTGCACGACCCGTCCCGCACCGCCCTGGCGCTGGCACGGGACGTGGGCGCAGGACGGCCCGCCGGTCCCGACGACACGGCCCCCGCGCTGGTCGTCGTCGCGGCACCCCCCGACGTCACCGCGGACGTGGTCAGGGCGGAGCTCGCGGCGTATCCGGACGCCGTGGTGACCGACGTGGCGAGCGTGAAGGGGTACGTGCTGGCGGAGCTGCGGGCCGCGGGCGCGGACCTCACGCGCTACGTCGGGTCGCACCCCATGGCCGGCCGCGAGAGGTCCGGTCCCTCCGCGGCCGTCCCCGACCTGTTCCTCGGCCGGCCCTGGGTGATCGCCGACTCGGGCTCGTCGCACCCGGACGCGGTGCTGGCCGTCCGCTCGCTGGCCGTCGACCTCGGCGCGGTGCCGGTGACGATGGACGCCGACGCGCACGACGCCGCGGTCGCCGCCGTCTCGCACGTGCCGCAGGTGGCCGCGAGCCTCGTCGCCGCCCGGCTGCGCGGTGCTGACGACGCCGCGCTCGGCCTCGCCGGTCAGGGGCTGCGCGACGTCACCCGGCTGGCCGCGTCCGACCCCGCGCTGTGGACGTCGATCCTGGCCGCGAACGCGGCCGCCGTGCGGGACGTGCTGCGGGACCTGCGGACCGACCTCGACACCGTGATCGACGCGCTCGGGCAGGCGGCGGCGGCCGACGGGCCGGAGACGGTCGAGCTCGGTGCGCTGGCCACGCTCGCGCAGGCGATCGCCGACGGGAACGCCGGCGTGGCGCGCATCCCCGGCAAGCACGGCGGCGCGCAGCGCACGTACGGCGTGGTCACGGTCCTCGTGCCCGACGCGCCGGGAGAGCTGGCGCGCCTGCTCACCGAGGTCGGTGAGGCGGGGGTCAACCTCGAGGACCTGCACCTCGAGCACGCGGCCGGCCGGCCGGTCGGCATGGCGGAGATCTCGGTGCTGCCCGGACGGGTGGAGCACCTCGAGGCGGAGCTCACGGCCCGCGGATGGAGACTGGTGAGTTGAGCAGGGCGATTGTCGTCGCGATCGACGGCCCGTCGGGGTCCGGCAAGTCCAGCGTGTCCCGCGGTGTGGCGAGCGCGCTCGGGCTGGCGTACCTCGACACCGGGGCGATGTACCGGGCGGCCACGTGGTGGTGCCTGCACCAGGGCGTCCCGCTGACGGACGTCGACGCGGTCGCCGGGCAGGTACGGACGCTGCCGCTCGTCATGGGCGTGGACCCGGCGGACCCGGCGGTGCACGTCGACGGGATCGACGTCGGCGAGGCGATCCGCACCACGGAGATCTCCGCGGCGGTCAGCGCCGTCGCGACCAACCTCGAGGTCCGCGCCGAGCTCGGGCGGCTGCAGCGCGCGGAGATCGAGTCGGCGCGCGTCAACGGGCCGGGCATCGTCGCCGAGGGTCGCGACATCACGACCGTCGTCGCACCCGACGCGGACGTCCGCGTGCTCCTGACCGCGAGCGAGGAAGCCCGGCTCGCGCGGCGGGCCCGTGACGTGCACGGCACCGACGACGCCGCCGCCGTCGAGGCGACGCGCGACCAGGTGCTGCGTCGCGACGCCGACGACTCGACCGTCGTGCAGTTCCACGTCGCCGCCGACGGGGTGGTCACCGTGGACTCCTCGGACCTGGACCTCGACCAGACCGTGCAAGCGGTCCTCGACGTCGTCGAGTCGGTCGTCGGCCCCCGCCCGTGAGCGTCCCGACCGGCCCGTCGGAGCGCGGTCCGCTCTGGTCGCGCTGGATCGGGCGCTTCCTCGCACGGGTCCTCTGGAACACCGACGTCGCTGGTGCGCACCGGGTGCCCGCCGACGGGCCGGTCCTGTTCGCGGCGAACCACACGGGCATCATCGACGGCCCGATCCTGCTCGGCGTGTCGCCGCGGCCGTCGCACATGCTGGTGAAGTCGGAGATGTTCTGGGGGCCGGTCGGCATGGTGCTGCGTGCGGCCGGCCAGATCGCCGTCGAGCGCGACGGTGGACGTTCGGCCCTCAGCAGCGCGCTGGTCGTGCTCAAGCGCGGCGGTGTCGTCGGCGTCTTCCCCGAGGGCAACCGCGGCAGGGGGGACGCGGCGAGCGCACGGGCCGGGATCGCGTGGCTCGCGCTGAACGGCCACGCGCCGGTCGTCCCGGTGGCGGTGCTGGGCACGCGACGGACGGGGGAGTCCGTCGGTCACGTCCCCGGCCTGCGGCGCCGGCTCGCGATCGAGTTCGGCGAGCCGCTGCTCCTCGAGCGCGGTGCGGGCGTGTCGGGCCGGGCTGCCCTCGAGAGCGCGAACGAGTCGATCCGGGTCGCGCTGGCCGAGCTCGTCGACCGGGCGAGTGCTCGGACAGGGCTGCTGCTGCCGACCGACGACCCGAACCGGGAACGCGCGCTCTGATGGACTGGGCGTGGGACCCGAGCCTCTACGAGGGCAGCGCCCGGCACTACGCCGTCGGGCGGATGGGCTACCCGGCGGCCCTCGCCGACGCCGTGCGCGACGCGCTCGGCCTCGACGGCACCGGTCGTCTCCTGGACGTCGGCTGCGGGCCCGGTTCCCTGACGCTGCTGCTCGCGCCGCTCGTCTCGTCCGCGGTGGGGGTCGACGCCGATCCCGGCATGATCGCCGAGGCTCGCCGTTCGGGCGCGGCCACGATCGCGTGGCGGCAGCTGCGCGCCGAAGAGCTCCCCGCGGACCTCGGCACGTTCCGGCTGGTCACGTTCGCGCAGTCGTTCCACTGGATGGATCAGCCGCGGGTCGCCCGGGAGGTCCGGCCGATGATCGAGCCCGGCGGTGCGTGGGTGCACGTCTTCGCGACGACGCACCGGGGTGCCGAGGGCCACGACCCGCTGCCGCACCCGCGTCCCCCGTGGGACCGCATCGACGAGCTGGTCGCCTCGTACCTGGGTCCGGCCCGCCGAGCCGGCCAAGGGGTCCTGCTCCAGCCGCGCAGCGGTGAGGAGGACGTCATGCGAGCCACCGGCTACCGGGGTCCGCAGAGGCTCGAAGTCGTGCGTGGCGAAGTTGTCGAACGGTCCGCCGAGGAGGTCGTCTCCGCCGTCCTGTCCCTGTCGAGCTCGGCGCCGCACCTGTTCGGCCCACGGCTCCCGCAGTTCGAGCACGACCTCCGGGAACTCCTGCGATCGGCGTCGCCGACCGGCACGTTCGCCGAGCGGGCGCGCGACGTCGGCGTGGTCATCTGGCGTCCGTGACGGGACTCTCGCGCAGGTAGTCGTCCCGGGGGCGGTCCGCAGGGGACAATGGGCGCATGACTGAGCCCGATCCGACCTTTGTGCTGCCCGACGAGGCCGGCGACGCCGACCGTGAGCGGGCGCTGCGCGCGGGCCTCACCGACTACGAGCTCGAGGACGAGGACCTTGCCCTCCTGCACGCCGAGGACGTCGGCGAGATCGGCGAGGAGCCGGTCGTCGTCTTCCCTGTGCTCGCCGTCGTCGGCCGCCCGAACGTCGGCAAGTCGACGCTCGTCAACCGCATCCTCGGCCGCCGCGAGGCAGTCGTCGAGGACAAGCCCGGGGTCACGCGCGACCGCGTGAGCTATCCCGCCGAGTGGTCCGGCAAGCGGTTCACGCTGGTGGACACCGGCGGCTGGGAGGTCGACGTCGCGGGCATCGAGGCGCGCGTCGCGCAGCAGGCCGAGGTCGCGATCTCGCTGGCCGACGCCGTGATCTTCGTCGTCGATGCCACGGTCGGCGTCACCGAGACCGACACCCAGGTGGTCCGCCTGCTGCGCAAGGCCGGCAAGCCGGTCGTGCTGTGCGCCAACAAGGTCGACGGTCCCGCCGGCGAGGCCGATGCGGCCAACCTCTGGTCCCTCGGGCTCGGCGAGCCGTTCCCCGTGTCGGCGCTGCACGGCCGCGGCACCGGTGACCTCCTCGACGCCGCCATCGACGCGCTGCCCGAGGTCTCGGCGCACGGCACGCCGATCCCCGACGGACCACGCCGCGTCGCGCTCGTCGGCCGTCCGAACGTCGGCAAGTCCTCGCTGCTGAACAAGGTGCTCGGCGCCGAGCGCGTCGTCGTCGACTCCGTCGCCGGCACCACCCGCGACCCGGTGGACGAGCTGGTCGCGCTCAAGGGCAAGCCGTGGGTCTTCGTCGACACCGCCGGCATCCGCCGCCGGGTGCACCAGACGTCCGGTGCCGACTTCTACGCCTCGCTGCGCACGCAGGCCGCGATCGAGAAGGCCGAGGTCGCCGTCGTCCTCGTCGACGCCTCCGTCAAGCTCACCGAGCAGGACACCCGCGTGATCACGCAAGTCATCGAGGCCGGCCGCGCCCTGGTGATCGCGTACAACAAGTGGGACCTCATGGACGAGGACCGCCGCCCGTTCCTCGAGCGGGAGATCGAGCAGGACCTCGTGCAGGTGCAGTGGGCTCCGCGCGTGAACATCTCGGCGAAGACCGGCTGGCACACCGACCGCATGGTCCCCGCGCTCGAGCGGGCGCTGGAGTCGTGGGACACCCGCATCTCCACCGGGCGCCTCAACGCGTTCCTCGGCGAGCTCGTCGCGGCCCACCCGCACCCCCTGCGCGGCGGCAAGCAGCCCCGCATCCTGTTCGCCACCCAGGCGTCCACCCGCCCGCCCCGGTTCGTCATCTTCGCCACCGGCTTCCTCGACCCCGGCTACCGCCGGTACATCGAGCGTCGCCTGCGCGAGACGTTCGGGTTCGAGGGCACGCCGATCTCGATCTCCGTCCGGGTACGGGAGAAGCGCAAGCGGTGACGTCCGACGGTCCCGTGCAGCGCCGTCGGCCTCTGCTGAGGCTCGGCCTGCCGCGCGACCCCGCGTCGAGCAGCCACATCACCGGGTTCCTGGTGACCACGCTCGCGACCGTCGTCCTCACGCGCCTGCTGCTGGGCCTCACCGGTTTCCCGCAGCTCGGCGGCGGGGGAGTGCACATCTCGCACGTCCTGTGGGGCGGGCTGCTCATGGCGCTCGCCTTCATCGGGCTGATGACGTTCATCGGCCCCGTCGCGCGCCGCGCCGCCGTCCTCGTCGCCGGCGTGGGCTTCGGGCTGTTCATCGACGAGATCGGCAAGTTCGTCACGTCCGACTACGACTACTTCTGGGAGCCCACGGCCGCCCTGATCTACCTCGTCGTCATCGGGCTGGGGCTGTTCGCCGACGTGCTGCACCGCCGCCACCCGCGCGACCCCGCCGAGTACCTCGCCGCCGCCGCTGACCAGGCCGTGTCCGGCCTCGCCGGCGGCTTCAGCACCCGCGAACGCACCCGCGCCCGGTGGTACCTGTCCCGTGCCGGCGACGTCCCCGGCGCCGCGGAGGTCCGCGCCCTGCTCGACACCGTCGAGCACGACGCCGACGAGGTCCCCGACCCCGTCGGAGCCGCGTCCCGCTGGGTCGTCGGCGCGTCCCGCTGGCTGGTGCGCGCGCGATGGGTCCCGTGGCTCACCGTCGCCGTCCTCGTCGCCACGTCCGTCGTGACCCTCGCGCGGGGCATCTACGGGTGGACAGCCTCCGACGACGAGCCCGTGTGGCTCGTGGCGGGCATCCTGCTCAGCGGCCTCGTGTCGACCGCGTTCGCCGTGCTCGGCCTGGTCCGCGTCCGCGTCGACCGTGAGACCGGCTACCGCTGGTTCCGCCGCGCTGCTCTCGTCGCCCTGCTCGTCACCCAGATCTTCCTGTTCCGGCTCTCACCCTGGGACGCCGGCATCGGCCTGCTGGTGGACCTCCTCGTCCTCGGCGTCGTCGCCGCAGAGCTCGACGTGATCGCCGATGACAGGACCACCTCGCCCGTGGGGTAGAGTTTCCGAGGCTTCTGCGGGAGCCATCGGGCTGTGGCGCAGCTTGGTAGCGCACTTGACTGGGGGTCAAGGGGTCGCAGGTTCAAATCCTGTCAGCCCGACAGTGAAAGTCCAGGTCAGCGGCCTCTCGGAGAGTATCCGAGGGGCCGTTTTCTTGTCTCGGTGGTTGCTCGGGGCCCTATCCACGAGCAGACGGACCTGGACTCGCTCGGATACGGGGACGGACGGCATCTCGGGTGCGCCGGCCGCAGTCAGTCGCGACCAGGCCGTCAGTGGACGGCCGCCATCACGCGGTCCGCAGTCGTGTGGCCGAGGTAGTAGCCGTCGTCCATGGCGTCCCGGAAGTGGAGGCCACCCCAGATCCGGGCGTTGAGGGCGTCGTGCTCCAGCGCGGTCAAGGTGGCATAGCTGCGGGTGATGGGCCCGGCCCTGAGGACCAGCCCGGTGTCGTCACCGAGCGTTCGGCGCAGCACCTGTGCAAACGGCGACGTCGCGTTGGCGTGCCCGCTCGTGTAGTCGGCGTACGCCGGGTTGGTCACCAAGGGCACCCAGTTGTCCTGGGGCGTGGTCGCGGAGTTGTCGTCCGTGTCTGCGCCAGCGATGGCCTGGAAGGGCCGCCAATACCCGATCTCGTACTTGAGCCGCCAGCTCGCGATGAACGAGGTCACGACGGCCGCGTCGATCCGGGCGAAGAGGCGGGTCGTCGGCAGCAGACCCAGCGGCTCGGCGGCGAGCAGGTCGCACACTGCCGTGCGGTACATGACCATCGGGTTGTTCGCGAAGAACTGCGCGATCGCCGTCTGGTCGCTGGTGCGGGTCGTCGAGCCGACCTCGCCGACCGCGCGGACCTCGTCGTAGTCCCGCGCGTAGGCGGCACTGGTGATGGGGTCCGGCCCGTCGAGGAAAACGGGGCGGATGTGCACGACCGGGTCGACGTAGCCCAGCCAGGGCAGGGCCATCGCGCCCCCCAGCGCAGGCTGCCACACCCCAGGAGCGGGCGGCTTGCTGTAGACGTACGCGGGGTCGAAGCGGCCGTCGTCGACGCGGGAGGCGATCATCCTGTCCGCGGCGGCGGCACCGATGGCCACACCGGCGTCCTGCTTCGCGCCGTCGCGGACCCTCGCCAGGCTGTTGGCGAGGTCGGTGTCGAGTGCCGCCCCGGATGCCGGGAAGTACTCGACGAGCACGTCGTGCGCGGCCGTCGCCACCGCTGCCGCGGCTGCGTGCATGCCGTGCCGCTGTGCCTTCGTCGCAGCGTCGTGGACAGCGAGCGACGTGAAGGCGAGGTAGAGCGCGCCGAGCGGCGGCGCACTGCCGGCCTCGGTGTAGATCGTGCGGTTCGCCGTCCGCTGCCAGTCGACGGCGATCGATGATCCGAGCGGTTTGGCGCTCGCCGCCGATCCGACGACCGGCACCGCGATCATGGGTGCCAGGAGAACCGCAGCGGCAGCCGCGACGATGCGACGACGTGAGTGCATGAGACGCAGCTTTCCTCGAAGTTTCGTCCCAGTCTCGAACCGGCGGCGGCGTGACCGCCATGCGCATTTCCGCGAATCTTTGCGGCGCCCGACGGCGCTGGACGCCGGGGGGCATCGGGACGAGACTCGGGACGTCGCCCGTCGAGGCCGGCGGGCACGGAGAGCGAGTCATGGCCGACCTGCTGCTGCGCGAGAGGGAGCAGGCCGTCGTGCGCGCGCTGCTCGCCTCCGAGCCGGCGCCCGGCGCGGCCCTCCCTGGAGAGTGCGTCCTGCCCCACCTCGCCCGGTTGGTTGACTGCGACGCGCTCGGCATCACGCTGCTCGACGGGACGGGTGCGATCGTCGGCGGGGTGGGCATGCTCCACGACTGGACGAAGGGCTATGCCCTGCTTGCCGGCGCCGGTCCGGTCGCGCTCGGCGACGACGGTCTCGTGGGAGCACCGGCTCGCGACCGCTCGTCCGTCGGTTGGACCCCCCATGTACTGACGGTCGGAGTCCGAGACGGTACCGGCCACGTCGTCCGGCTGTGGCTGGTTCGCCGGAGGAGTCGGTTCTCGGCTCGCGACCGAGCCCTGCTCGGCCTCGTCGCCCCGGCTCTGGAGCGCCTGCTGCGCGAGCGTCCGACGCCGGCGGCGTTGCTCTCGCTCACCGCGCAGGAGAGGCGCGTCCTCCGCATGGTCGCGGCGGGTCTCTCCAACGCCGAGATCGCCGAGCGGCTCGTCGTGACACTGGCCACCGTCCGCAAGCACCTCGAGAACGCGTATCGGAAGCTCGGGGTCACCAACCGCCTCGCAGCGGTGTGCGCTCTCGAGGGCCGCCGCCCGGCCGATCTCGACCGCGTCGACGTCCTTGCCTGACCGCCGCGCTCGCCGGTGCACGCGCTCCTTCCCGCCGGCGGCCAATGGGGAGAGGAAGGTCGTCAACGTCCACGCGGATGAGCCGCTCGCCGAGCGCGGCACACGTGCTGATCGGCGTACGCCGCCATGCCCACCGCCTGGTCGACGAAGTCGCCGGACTTGCTGACATTGACGGGCGCAGCGTGAACCCGATGTCGTCAGGGCATCGCTGTCCGTAGAGCCGGCCGGGGGCCGTGCGTGCGCGGTGGCGGGCGCGGCGCACTCGTGATGTCCTCGATGGAGTCTCAGCCAGGAGGGCGTCACCATGCAGTACCGCATGCTCGGCAACAGCGGAACCATCGTCTCGGCGCAGTGCCTCGGCACCATGACGTTCGGGGCCGAGGCGGACGAGCAGACGTCCGCCGAGATCATGACGGCATTCGTCGAGCGTGGTGGGACGTTCGTCGACACCGCCGATGTCTACTCGCGCGGCGGCTCCGAGGAGATTCTCGGACGCTGGCTCACCTCGCACCCCACCGACGCGCGGCAGCTGGTCGTGGCCACCAAGGGGCGGTTCCCCATGGGAGACGGTCCGAACGACGTCGGTCTGTCCCGTCGCCATCTCCGCGAGGCGCTCGACGCGTCACTGCGTCGCCTCGGTGTCGAGCACATCGACCTCTACCAGATGCACGCCTGGGACGCGCTCACCCCTCTCGAGGAGACGCTCGGGTTCCTCGACGAGGCAGTCGTCGCGGGCAAGATCTCCTACTACGGGTTCTCCAACTACCTCGGGTGGCAGCTCACGAAGGCCGTCCACGTCGCGCGTTCGCACCACTGGTCGTCGCCGGTCACGCTGCAGCCGCAGTACAACCTGCTGGTCCGCGACATCGAGCACGAGGTCGTTCCAGCAGCGCTCGACGCCGGGCTCGGACTGTTGCCGTGGTCGCCCTTGGCCGGCGGGTGGCTCTCCGGGAAGTACGAGCGGGACGTCCCCCCGCAGGGCGCGACCCGCCTGGGCGAGAACCCCGCCCGAGGCATGGAGGCGTGGGAGGCACGCAACGCCGACGACAGGACGTGGCGTGTCATCGACGCCGTCCGAGAGGTGGCCGACGCCCGCGAGGTGACCATGTCCCAGGTCGCGCTGGCGTGGCTCGCCAGTCGGCCGGCGGTCTCCTCGGTCATCATCGGAGCCCGGACGACCGAGCAGCTCGGCGACAACATGGTCGCCGCCGATCTGCTGCTCACGGACGACGAGCTCGAGCGGCTGACCGTGGTCAGCGCCCCGAGGGTCGACGACTACCCCTACGGCACCGCCGGCGTGGCGCAACGCCACCGGAGCGGTTTCTGATCCACTCCGCGTCATCCGGCGTCGTGCACCACGATCACCGGGACTGTCGCCTCGCGCAGGACCGCGTGACCGACCGAGCCGAGCAGCATGCCGCGGAAGCTGCCCAGGCCGCGCGAGCCCACCACGAGCAGGGCCGCACCGACGCCGAGGGTGACGAGGGCATCGGCCGGGTCGTCGTCGACGAGCGCGAGCTCGACGCTGAGCCCGTCGTGCGCGTCACGGACCTTCGCTGCGAGGGAGTGTGCCGCGCGGTGCGTCGGGTCGTTCTCGTCGGCGGTCTCCAGCGGTGGGACGCTCCCACGCCCGAAGGGGTCGGGGATCGTCGGCCGTGCGTGCACGACGAGCAGGGGTCGCCCGCGCATCCACGCCTCTCGGGCTGCCAGGTGCGCCGCTGCCAGCGATGCGGAGGATCCGTCGACGCCGACCACGATCGCCGCCGTCGTCGGCGTCGGGTGGGCGAGGTCCGAGCGGACGACCGCGACGGGGCAACGGGCATGGGCCGCGACATGGATGCCTGTCGAGCCCGTCCGCGCACGCCCGGTGCGGGCTCGCGCGCCGAGGACGAGAAGCTGGGCGCTGACGCTGAGCTCCCGCAGGCATGGCACCACCTGACCGTGCAGCACGCGCGTCTCGACGTGCAGACCCGGGTGGTGCTCCTCCACCACGTTCGCCTCGTCCGCGAGGTACTCCTTCGCCACGGTGTCGACGTCGCCTGTCCCGATGATCGGGTACCAGCTCCACGCGGTCACCTGCCAGGAGTCCTCGACGACCGTGACGAGCAGAAGACGAGCGCGCCGCCGGACGGCCTCGTCGACGCCCCACCGGAGCGTCAGTGCGCTGTGCGTCGTCCCGTCGAGAGCGACGACCACCGGTCCGTCGGTGCGCATGAGGAGCCTCCTTGGTCCGCGCCGGACGACGCCGTCCTTGTGGCCGGCAGCAACGCCCTGCGCTCCTTCCACCCTGCGCCTCGATCTCCCGCCACGTCCCGGGACCTCGGTCCTGGGTCTCCGCGTCAGGGGCGGGACGCGGCGGGTGACGTCACGATCCGCGAGGCAGCGCGACCAGCGGGCCGGTCACGCGCACGTCGACGGGGAGACCGTCCACCTCGGCGGGGACGTCGACGTCCGCGTCGACGACGTTGACCCTGAGCGCGTAGCCGTCGCCCTTCCTCGCCAGGCCGACACCGCAGATGCCGGACCGTCCCGCGAGCTGGGCACGAAGGCGTCGCTGGGCTCGGCGGGCGCTGACCACCGTCGGAGCTGCACCGTGACCGCGGACTGCCGCCGCTGTGCCCACGGGCGTGCGACCGTCGTCGGGCCGAGCAGTCCTCCGCTGCGTGGACGGGGTGCTCTCCGTGGACGCGGACCTGAGGTCGACGTCGACCAGCATCGTCTGTCCGGCCCGTCGTAGACGGAGCGTGCACACACCCTCGCCGGCAAGGGTGTGCAGCTGCGCGAGGACTGCCCCGCAGGCCGGTGACGACACGTCGAGCGTCATCACGACGGACCGCACGCCCGTGCCGGCGCCGGCGAGGACCGCCTGCTGGACCAGGTGAGCGGCCGACCGGGCGGCGGCCGTCCCGTCACCGGTGTGGACCACGAGGCGGGAGACGAGGCCGTCGCCGCGCAGCGTCACGGTGGCGCCACCGGCGTGCAGCTCCGACGGGGTGTGCCGTGGGTCGATCATCGCCGTACCTCTCTGTTCTCCAGAAACCGCAGCCCTGTGCGTGAGCTCCCGACCGTTAGCGGACGACCACGACCGGGCACGTGGCGTGGTGCAGCACCGCCTGGCTCACCGACCCGAGCAGGAGGCCGCGGAAACCTCCCAGGCCGCGGGACCCGACCACCAGGAGCTCGGCGTCCTCGGAGGCGGCGAGGATGACGTGGGCGGGTCCCCCGCGGTGGACCATCGACGTCACGGTCACGTCGGGGTAGCGCTCCATGTGGCCCGCGAGGCTCTCGGACAGCACCGCCTTCTCTGCCATCCGGATCTCCTCGACCTCGTCGGGCGACCACGGGGGTACAGGTCCGGCCAGCGTCGGGAGCTCCCAGGCGTGCACGGCGACGAGCGGTCGTCCCAGGCGCGACGCCTGGTCGAAGGCGTGGTCGACCGCACTCACGCTCGTCGCGGAGCCGTCCACACCGACCACGACCGGTCGCACGGACGCTTCCTCGACCTCGTGCCGCGGGCGGACCACGACGACCGGGCAGTGCGCGTGCGCAGCGACGGTCACGCTGACGGACCCGAGCAGCAGTCCTGCGAAGCCGCCGCGACCACGGGAACCCACGACGAGCAGACGGGCGCGCCCCGACGCCTCGGCGAGAACGGCAGCGACGCTGTCCTCGGGCTCCAGCTGGGTCGTGACCTCGAGGTCCGGGTCGATCGCTCGCAGTCGCTCGACCCCGCCGGCCAGCACCTGGTTTCCCACCTGGGCGGTCAGGTCCAGAGGGCGGTCGGCGACGACGTAACCGTCGAGGAACGACCGCGCGACATGCACGATCCGGAGCGGGACGTGCTCGCGTCGAGCCGCTCTCGCCGCCCACGCCAGTGCCTCGTCCGCGCCGGTCGAGCCGTCGTAGCCGACCACGATCTCTCGGTTCATCTCGCACCTCCGAAGACGTCTTTGTCTCATCCGTTCGTCCGGACACCTCGATCGTGCGGGCCCGGCGGTGCTCGTTCGTAGAGTCCGAGGTCCCGAGATGCGGCGTCGTGCTGCTGCCGTTCTTCCCGTCGACGCGACGACGACGGCGCAACGCACGCGCGCCGCGCGCCTCCTGGGTGGGGAGCACGCGATGAGGACCGAGGCCGTTGTGCGCCCGTCCGGACGCGGCGAGACTGGAACCCTCCGCCGGCGGCGAGGAAGGATCCTGCGACGTGACCGTGACCGATTTCCCGCGAGATCACGACCGTTCCCGGGAGCCCGAGGAGCTCGGGTCCGGCAGTCCAGGGCTTCCGGAGGTCGCTGCACCTCTCCGACCGGATGCGGTGCCCGGTCTGGCATGGGGCCCCGCCCCACGCCTCGACCTCACCATCTCCGTCGTCCAGGAGAAGCCGTGGAGCGGTGAACTGACGTGGGTGAAGGTGCACTTCACCGACCTGGGCGCGCTGCGCGAGCACCTGGCCACGAACTTCGCGCCGCTGTTCAACGAGCGGGGCAGGCCGTACACCAGGGACTCCCGCAGACACCGCACGAAGAGAGAACGACCCCAGCTGTTCGAAGCCAAGTTCAGGAGCGCGGTCGTGGCCGCGCTGATCGCCGGTGGGGACAAGGACCAGCTCCAGCGAGCCTGGAACATGCTGCAGTCCTGCAAGGCTGCGCCGTTCGAGCCCGACGAGACGATCATGTCCCCGCTCCCGGTGTCCACGTCGTGGAAGCCGGAAGCCCGCAACCCGAACGCGCCGGAGGAGGTCGACGACAGCGCGTGGTCGGAGTTCTACGACACGCTCTCCCCGGAGCGGATCGACAGGTGGGAGACGCAGCTCAAGGAGTTCCTCAAGACCACCGAGAGCGTCCAGCGCACCCAGTACGTGCCTGGTGTCCATCTCGGCAGCCACGTGTGGGGGAACAGGCAGCAGCTGCTCGGCTGGATCACGGCTGCACGCAGCGCCGGCCAGGCTGCCGAGGCCATCAGGATGGCGAACACCGTGCAGCACTACATCAACCTGGTGATCGACGGCATCAACAAGGCGCAGCACAACGTCCGCGTGTGGATCGAGGAGGGCGAGGGCGAGACCGAGGAAGGCACGACCGTCGCTGAGCGGGCCCTCGGTCTGCAGCTGATCGAGCTCTCGCGCCAGCTGGAGGCGCTGGGGGCCACCAGGAAGCGGGCGAACCTCGTGAAGAACGACCACAAGGTCATGGTCGAGAAGCGACGAGCAGCGGCGGCCAGCAATGCCGCGACCGCCGCCGTCACGCAGCAGTGACGTGGACGACGTGGTGGAAGGCCGACGTTCCGGTTCGCCGAGGGGCTGCGCAGGATGGTGAGGGCGCCGGGGCCGGGTGCTGCTCGGGCGCATGATCGGTCCCGCGCTAGGGTCGGCCGATGGCCCTCCTGCACCGCGCCACCATCCGCCCCACGAAGCTCGAGCTGCTCGCCGACTGGGTGCCCGCCCAGCCCTGGGGCGAGCCGGGAGTCGAGCTGGTCGGCGCCTTCCGCTTCGACGACCCCGAGGGCGAGGTGGGCATCGAGACGCACGTCGTGGCGACGGCCGGTGGGCACCTCCTCCAGGCCCCGCTGACCTACCGCGGCGCCCCGCTGGCCGGTGCGGAACAGTTCCTGGTCTGCACCATGGAGCACTCGGTGCTCGGGCCACGGTGGGTCTACGACGCGGTGGGGGACCCCGTCTACGCCCGGGTGCTGGCGTCCGTGCTGCTGGCCGGCGTCGGGCAGGCCGACGAGATCGTCGAGGGGACGGACGCACCGCGTGAGCCCAGCGTGCGCGTGAGGGGGAGCGGCGCACCGTCCGGTGACGTGCCGCCCGTCGGCGACGTGACGGCGTCCTCGGACGGGTCGACGACGATCATGCAGACCCGAGACGTCCGCATGGTCGTCGTCCGCCGTCTCGACCGGGATGCCGCAGACGTCGCCCACGGGTCCAGCCTCACGGGCACGTGGTCGGGTCAGGACGCGCCGGTGCTGCTCGCCCACCTCGCCTGACGACGAGCCGGCACCGCCGGGGCGGGCGGCGCGCAACGTGGACGGGTGGACGCCCGAGGACGTCGCTCAGGCCCCCGCCCGCACCAGTCCCGTCTCATAGGCCACCACGACAGCCTGCACGCGGTCACGCACACCGAGCTTGGCGAGGATCCGGCCGACGTGCGTCTTCACGGTCGCCTCGGACAGGACGAGGTGCTGGGCGATCTCCGCGTTGGACAGGCCGTCGGCGACCTCGCGCAGCACCTCGGTCTCGCGCGGGGTGAGCGAGGAGAGGCGGGGGTGCGGGGCGTCGGGGTCAGGTGCCTGGTCCGTGGCGGGCAGGTGGTCCGCGAACAGCTCGAGCATGCGGCGGGTGATACGCGCCGAGACGACGGCGTCCCCGGACGCGACCGTCCGGACGGCAGCGGCGAGCTCGGCGGGCGCGGCGTCCTTGAGCAGGAACCCGCTGGCGCCGGCGCGCAGCGCGGCGAACGCGTACTCGTCGAGGTCGAACGTGGTCAGGACCAGGACGCGTGTGGCCGGGTGGTCCTTGACGATGCGCGCGGTCGCGTCGATCCCGTTGACGCCGGGCATGCGGACGTCCATCAGGACGACGTCGGGGTGCAGCGCTGCCACCTGGTCGACCGCCGACTTGCCGTCCTGCGCCTCGCCGACCACCTCGAGGTCGTCGGTGCTGCTCAGCAGCAGCCGGAAGCCCATGCGGATGAGCGCCTGGTCGTCGACCAGCAGGACGCGGATCATGCCTCTCCCTCGTTCGGCTGCGGCAGCAGCGCGCGCACCCGCCAGCCGGTCCCGTGGGGGCCGGCCTCGACGTTCCCGCCGAACGCGGCGGCGCGCTGCTGCAGGTTCACGAGCCCGCGACGGGTCCCCGGGTCGCGGGTGTTGGCTCCGGCTCCAGGGCCCGCGTCGGTGACGACGACCTCGACCGCGTCGGGCAGGCGCCGGACGTCGACGTCGACCTGCGCCGTCCCGGTCGCGTGCCGCAGGACGTTGGTGAGCGACTCCTGGACGATGCGGACGACGGCGAGCTGCACCGTCGCGTCGACCTGGTCGAGCCCCGTGAGCGCGAGGCCACGCGTCCGCACCGGTAGTCCCGCCGTCCGGAACCTCTCGACGACCCGCGGGAGGTCCGCGGCGTCGGGCTGCGGCTCCCACGGCGTCGCGTCGTCGTCGGCGTGCAGCACGCCGAGGATCCGTCGCACGTCCTCCAGCGCGGTCCGGCCGGTCGCGACGAGCTCGTCGAGCGCGGTCCGGGACTGTTCCGGCGCGCGGTCGAGCGCCGCGGCGGCACCCCCGCCGAGCGCGACCATGACGGTGATCGAGTGGGCGACCACGTCGTGCATCTCGCGGGCGACGCGGGCGCGCTCGTCGGCTCTCGTGAGAAGGGCCTGCTGGGCCTGCTCGGCGGCGCGCGCCCGCTCGGCCTCGGCGACCGCGGCGAGCCGGAGCCACCGGGCGCGGAGCAGGGTGCCCCACGCGATCCCGAGCAGCGCGAGCACCAGGACAGGGAGCGCGGTCACGGCCCACGCGGGCGTCACGACGTCAGCGAGCAGCCCCGGCAGCAGGCCGGACCGGAGCGCGGCCGGGTCGTCGGGGTCGCCCCCGACCACCCGGGTGCCGACCACCTGGACCAGCGGGGAGAACCAGGCGACGACCACCACGGGCAGCACCACCGCAGCGGCTGTGACCCACACGTCGCGTGCCCGTCGGGTGGCCGCCACGGAGCACAGCGCGATCGCGATCCCCAGCTCGAACCCGTTGGTCCCGCCCGTGCCGAGCAGCGAGGCGACCGCGAGGGCACCCATGACGGCCGCCACGACGACCGGGTTCCGCCGACGCCAGCAGAGGGCCGTCGCGCCCGCGATCGTCAGGACGAGCGACACGAGCTGCATCCGCAGCACCTGGGCGCTGTCGAGGTGCTCCGACAGCGCGTACATCGAGTCCGCCCCGAGCCCCAGCAGCAGCGCCCAGCCGGTGAAGCCGCCCACGACGAGCACGTCCGCCACCACACCGCGCCGCAGGACGGAGCGGGCGTGCGCCACGACGCGCCCGGCCCGGCCGGTGGTTCCCGGCGGGCCAGGCGCGTCGGGACGCGCGATCTGCTCAGAAGTCATCGCCGCATCCTCGCACCGGGCTCACGCGTCCCGGCGGCGCAGGAGCACCGCGGCGACCACCAGGGCGGCGGCGACCCACCCGAGCAGGACCGCGAACCCGGCCCACGGACCCAGCGCGGCGCTCTGCGAGCCGGCGACCACCGAGCCCATCGCGTCGGACGTGACGAGGCGGGAGCCGGCTGCGCTCGGCAGGTAGGAGGCGAACCGCTGCAGAGGCTCCCACGGGATGTAGGAGAACGCGGGCTCGACGACGAACACGAGCCCGAGCACGGTCGCGATGCCGGCGGCGGAGCTGCGCAGGACCGCCCCGAACCCGTACGCCAGCGCCGCCATCGCGGCCAGGTAGAGGGGCACGCCGAGGAGGAGCCGCAGGTGCTCCGGCTGCGAGAGGTCCACCGACATGCCCGCGGCCTCGAACCATGGCGCAGCGGCGACCCAGCCGGCCACGACCCCCACGAGCCCCGCGACGAGCGTGACCCCGACGAGCACCGCGAGCTTGGCCCACAGGACCGGCAGCCGTCGGGGGGCCGCCGCGAGGGTGGAGCGGATCTGCCCGGTGCGGTACTCGGCGGTGATGAGCACGACCGCCAGCCCGCAGAGCACCAGCTGGCTCAGGGTGAGGCCGGACGTCACGTACACGGGGCCGACGAAGGCCCCCGCCGGTGCGTCGTCGGCGATCCGCGAGACGCTCGCGCTCTGCACGGCTGCCAGCAGCGGGAAGAACGCGACGGCGAGCGCGAGCGCCCACCACGTGGAGCGCAGCGAGCGGAGCTTGACCCACTCGGCGGCGACGAGCCGGCCGAAGGTGACGGGCTGCACGGCGGTGCGCGGTGCCGTGCGGGCGGCGGGTGCGGTGGCGGCGGTCATCGGGAGGCTCCTGCGGTGCGACGGGTCGGTGCGGTCGGGTCGGGGGTGGCGGCGGAGCGGTACTCCACCTCGCCTCCGGTGAGCTGCAGGTAGGCGTCCTCGAGGGACGCCGTGACGGGGGCGAGCTCGTGCAGCGCGATGCCCGCGGCCGCCGCGACGGCCGAGACGGCCGGTGCCGTGGTGCCGGTGACCTGGAGCAGGTCCGTACCGGTGGACGTGACCTCGACGCCGGCCTCGCGCCCGAGCAGGGCGGCGAGCCGCGGCGCGTCGGGGGTGCGCAGCCGCACGCCGGCGACGCCGGCACGGGACACGACCTCCTCGACGGGGGCGTCGGCGACGACACGGCCCCGCCCGATGACGATCAGGTGGTCCGCCGTGAGCGCCATCTCCGACATGAGGTGCGAGGACAGCAGCACGGTGCGACCCTCGGCGGCCAGGCCGCGCAGGAGGGTGCGGACCCACAGGACACCCTCGGGGTCCAGACCGTTGACGGGCTCGTCGAGGATGAGCGTCTGCGGGTCTCCGAGCAGCGCGGCGGCGATGCCGAGCCGCTGGCCCATGCCCAGCGAGAAGCGCCCGGCCCGCACGCGCGCCACCGACGTCAGACCGGTCACCTCCAGGACGGCGTCGACGCGTCGCCGCCCGATGCCGTGCGTGGCGGCCAGCGCGGTCAGGTGCTCGCGGGCGGAGCGACCGCCGTGCACGGCCTTCGCGTCCAGCAGCACCCCGACCTCGCCCAGCGGGGCCCGGTGCTGGGCGTACGGGCGGCCGTTGACGGTCACGGTGCCGGCCGTGGGCCGGTCCAGCCCGACGACCATGCGCATCGTCGTGGACTTCCCCGCGCCGTTCGGACCCAGGAAGCCGGTGACCTTGCCGGGCTGGACCGTGAAGCTCATGGTGTCGACGACGGTCCGGGCGCCGTACCGCTTGGTCAGGCTGTGTGCCTCGATCATGCGTCCTCCTCGTTCGGTGTGACTCGAACGTAGGAGCGGGTCCGCGGTGGCCGGGACGCCCGTAAGGAGCATCTGTGCCGGGTCCGCGGGTACGCCGCAAGGATGACGTCGTCCGACCCGAGGCCGGTCGACTGCTCAGAGGTCGGGCAGCGCGCCGCGGCTCACGTTGGTCACGGTCGCGGTCATCGCGCGGGCGCGGTCGGACGCGAGGAACGCGACGACGTCGCCGACGGCGTCGAGGGTCAGCTCGTCGGCCAGCAGCGCGCCGGGCACGCCGAGGCCGCCGTCGATCGCCTCCTGCAGGGTCGAGCCCCGGGCGTGCGCGGCACGCGACCACATCGCTGCGGCGTGCGAGCCGTGCGCGACCGAGCCGGGGACCGCGTCGGGGCGGACGCACACTACGCGGACGCCGCTCGGGCCCACCTCCGTCGCGAGCTGACGCGCGAACGCCTCGACGGCGGCGCACGCCGGGCCGAACCCGTCGGACGGGAGCCCGACGCGCCCCGCGGTGGTGGACAGGATCACGATGACGCCACGGCCGGCGGAAGCCATCTGCCGCGCGGCCGCGGTGGCGGTGACGAACTGGGTGGTGGCCATCGCCACGATCGGCTGGAGGTAGTCGTCGAGGGAGAGCTCACGCAGAGGTACCCCCTGCACGTGGTCGGCGCCGACGGTGTTCACGGCGATGTCGACCTGCCCGAGACCGTCCAGGTGGGCTGCGACCGCCTGCGGGTCCGTGGCGTCCACCTGCGCCGCGGTGCCACCGACCTCCGCGGCCAGGAGGTCGAGCGGCGCGCGCGTCCTGCCGGTGAGGTGCACGGTGGCACCGTCGCGCGCGAGCGCCCGCACGATCGCGCTGCCGAGAGCACCCGCTGCACCGTGCACGACCGCGACCGACCCCTGCAGCTCCATGTCGAACCTCCCGTCACGCACCCCGTGCAGGTGCTCGAACCGATGACGCGTGGCGGCACGGGGAATCGACGACGCGGTCGTCCCACCGGTCGGGACCCCGGGCCGTGATCATGGGGACGTCCTGCTCCGATCGACGGGAGTCTCGATGAGAGTCACTGGTGGTCCGCGACGCCTTCGTGCTGGGCGGCCCTGCTGATGTGGGAGGCGCTGGGCTGGGGCGCCGTCGCTGCGTCGTCGCTGGTGCTCGGCGCCCTCCTGGGCGTCGTCCGACAGTGGCCCCGGGCGCTGATCGGCGTCGTGCTGGGGTTCGGCGCGGGAGCGCTGATCTCGAGCGTCTCGTTCGAGCTGGTGGCCGAGGGTCTGGTGAAAGGCGGAGCGCTCGCCCTCTCGGTCGGACTGGCTGCCGGGGCCCTGGCGTTCTACGGCGCGGACCGCGTGGTCCAGCGCCTGGGCGCCCGGTCGCGTGCCGGGGTGGCCGGCCTCCCGCTCGCCCTGGGCGCGCTGCTCGACGGGATACCCGAGCAGACGGTGCTGGGGCTCGGGCTGGGTCAGGGGGAGGGCATCGGTGTCGCGCTGCTGGTCGCGATCTTCGTGTCGAACCTGCCGGAGGCGATCGGGTCGTCGAGCGACATGCAGGCAGCCGGTCAGCCCCGGGGCCGCATCCTGCGGCTGTGGACGCTGGTGGCCGTCGTCTGCACGGCGGCGACCGTCGTGGGCTACGCGGTCTCCCGGGTCACGGCGGAGCGGTTCGAGGCCGGCGTCGACGGCTTCGCGGCGGGGGCGCTCCTGGTCATGCTGGTCGGCTCGATGATCCCCGAGGCCACGGAGAAGGCCCAGGACAAGGCCGGTCTGGCCGCCGTCCTGGGGTTCGCCGTGGCGGCGGGCCTGTCGGCGCTCACGTGACCACGGCACCCGCCTGCCAGCGGGTGCGCGCGCCGGACGCTGGTGCGAGCGTTGACCCATGACGAACTCACCCGACTCGACACCCACCAACGACGACCCGTCCACCGAGCCCGACGCCGCCTACGACGCCTCCACCGACCCCGACTCCGACCCGGGGATGCTCAACCCGCGCGAGGGCGCCGCTGCCGCCGGCGGCGCGCAGCCGGAGGACGGCGAGGACCCGGACAGCGATCCCGACCAGCTGAACCCGCGCGAGGGCTGACGCCTCAGCGCGCGAACAGGACTGACGCCTCAGCGCCTGAAGAGGACTGACGCCTCAGCGCCTGAAGAGGACTGACGCCTCAGCGCGCGTACTCGTCGAGGTCGCTCACGGTGGCGAAGTGGTCCGACGGGTAGGTGCCGCCGACCGGTTCCGTCGCGGCCAGGACGCTGCCTGACGCGACGAGCGCGCGACCCGGACGACCGGGTCGCGCGAACGCGTAGTCGATGCGCCGGTCGATCTGGCGCACGGCCTCGAGCGGGGCGTACGGAGTCGACGAGCTGAGGGTCACGGCGTCCTCGGCGCCGCCACCCGCCGTCCAGAGGTCGGTCGCGACCGCGGTCAGGAGGTCGATCTCGGGCGTCCCCGGCCTCGCGTTGAGGTCACCGAGCAGCAGGACCGGCAGGTCGCCGTCGAACGCGGGGTCGGTGATGAGCTCGGCGAGCGCTCTGGTCTGGGCGAGGTGGTCGTCGCGGAAGGCCGTGTGCCACTCGGTGCAGGCCACGATGACGTGCAGGGGACCGAGCGGGTGGTCGAGGGCGGCGACGAGGGCCGTCGGCGGCTCACGGTGCACGGCGGGCAGCGGGTGGCCGTGGGCCTCGAGGATCGGCCAGCGGCTGACCAGGGCCACGCCGATCTCGATCCCGTCCTGCTCGGGCGACTCGGGAGGATCCGGCAGCGGCGGGATCGAGCTGCGCTGGAACACCGCGTAGCCGGCGAGCCGGGCCGCCAGCAGGTTCGCCTGGGTCTCGTCGGCGGACGCCCAGGTCTCCTGCAGGCCGAGCACGTCCGGCTGGACGCGCCGCACCACCTCGTGGATGCCGACCTCCCTGGCGGACCAGCTGGGGCCGAAGCGCCACCACACGTTCCAGCTCATGACGCGCACCGGGGCTCACCTCACCGCGGCTCCGGCGGGCGGTCGACCCGTCGGCGGAGCGACCGACCCGCTCACGAGTCGGCTGCCGGAGGGATCGGTCCGTACACCGGCTGCACCTCGGCCATCTCGAGGTCGGCTGTCGCCTGGATGAGCGCCAGCAGGTCCGGGTCGAGGCCGGGGGAGAACTCCTCGAACCGCTCCTCGGCGATCGTGATGGGCACGCCCGCGGGTGCCTGCTCGGTGGCGTCGAGCTCGGTGCCGTCCTTCGACGGAGACATGCCCTGGAAGATCTTGCCCGCCTCGGAGGCCGCGGTGAGGTCGAAGCTGTACTGCTTGCTCTGCAGCCCGAGGTCGAGCAGCTTCTTGACCTCCGGGAACTTCTCCGCGTTGGTCTTGGGGATCGGCAGCACCGAGGACCAGTTGACGCCAAGTGTCTCCAGGGCCTTGGCGTAGGCGTTCTCGTGGGCCTGGTCGCGCACGATCAGGTAGGAGATGGTCGAGCGGGCGGTCTTGTTGTCCGTCATCTCGTAGATGCGGCACTTCTGCAGCCGGCCGGTGGACTCGAGCATGAGGTTGTAGAGCAGGTCGAGCACGAGGTTGCCGGAGTTGTAGACGTAGGACCCGGACCACGGGTTGCCGGCCGCGTCGACGGGCAGGGCGCCCTGCGCGGCCACCAGGTAGTGGTGGATGTTGCTCTGGTCGAGGGCGGTCTCCAGCGGGGTGGCGCCGCCGGCACCCGGGGTGTCCAGCGGGTCGGTCTTCTTGCCGTTGTACCGGGGCGAGCCGTCGAGCAGCCGCGCGATGGTGGTGCCGATGAGCTCGACGTGGCTGATCTCCTCGGTCCCGATGCCCTGGAGCAGGTCGCGGTAGGGCTTTCCCGACGGTCCGCGGAAGTTGATGCTCTGGAAGAGGTACTGCATCATCGTGCGCATCTCACCGAACTGGCCCCCGAGACCTTCCTGCAGGGCGTTCGCTGCCGCGGGATCCGGCTCGTCCGGCACGATCTCGTTGATCAGTCGCTGCACGTGCAAGTACATGGGTACCTCCGGGGTCGGGTGGGTGCTGCGTGCTGGGGGCCGGCGGCGGGAGCCCCGGTCCGGGTGCTCCCGCCGCGCGGCCGCTAGATGCTCGGTCGTGCCGTGCCGGTCGACTCGTCCGACGCGGCGTGCGCACCGCGGACGTTCTCGGCCGCGTCCGTCGCGTCGGAGCGCAGGTCCTGCGCCGTGGACTTCCCCTCGTCGCGCAGCGTCGAGCCCGCCTCCGTGGCCCGGTCCTTGACCGCCGCGGCGGCCTCCTGCGCCGGTTCGCGCAGGTTCTGGGCGACGCCCTGGGCGGCGTCCTTCGCCTCCTGGACGAGCGGGGCCGCCTGGTCCTTGGCGGACTGCGCGAGCTGCTGCTCCTGACGGGTGCTGGGCAGCAGCGACGAGACCAGCCAGCCGGCGCCGAACGCGATCAGTCCGGCCGCCAGCGGGTTGCCGCGCGCCTTGGACCGGGCGGTGTCGGGGAGCCCGGCCGCGGCGTCGCCGATGCTCGAGACGGCTCCTCCGGCGGTGTCGGC
The DNA here is from genome assembly GCF_007989805.1 of Cellulomonas xylanilytica. GTDB lineage: Bacteria > Actinomycetota > Actinomycetes > Actinomycetales > Cellulomonadaceae > Cellulomonas > Cellulomonas xylanilytica. Next base: position 21,147 of record NZ_BJUB01000004.1, on the reverse strand, counting down.
GCCGCCCGAGACGCCGCCCATGACGCGGTCCTTGACGTCACCGGCCCCGCCCATCACGCGGTCCTTGACGTCCGTCACGGCGGAGCGGACCTTGTCGGCCTGCCGCTGCGCGGCCTGGGTGGGGCTCACCTTGTCGGTCAGGGCGTCGACGTCCGAGCTCAGCTCGGCACGGGTGCGCTCGATGTCCTCACGGATCTGGTCCGGGTCGGTGCTCATGTGTTCTTCTCCTCGTGGCCTTGCAGTGCGTTGGGGATCTTCTTCACGGTGTCGGTCGTCCGGGGCAGCCCGGCGACCCGCTTGGACTCGGCCCGGCCGCGCGCGGCGAGCACGGCGGCGACGATCGCCCAGAGGACGGCGACGACCACCGCGGACCAGGCGAGCGAGTCCATGAGGTCACCGAGCGCCCACCACAGTGCGATCGACAGGAACAGCAGGACCATGTGGCCGGCCACGGCGGCGCCCGCGAACATGGAGCCGCCCTTGGCCGCCTGCTTCGCCGACTGGCGCGTCTCCGCCTTGGCGAGCTCGATCTCCTGGCGGAGCAGGGTGGACAGGTCCCGCGTGACGTCGCTGAGCAGCTCGCCCACCGACTGCTGCTGTGGCGGTGCGCCCAGGGGCTCGCTCATCGCTGCTCCCACCCGGTCGTCGTCGGCACGGGCGACGCCAGCTCGTCCGTGAACCGCGGGCGCTCCTCGACGACGTCGGTGTAGACCGGCAGCGGCTCCGTCGACGTGGTCCGGCGGTAGCTCGTCGAGCCCGTCGAGCCCGTCGAGCCGGTCGAGCTCGACGACGAGGCGTCCTTCAGGCCGCGGGTCAGCCTGCCGAGCACGACACCGGCGCCGGCGGCGACGAGCAGGAAGGTGCCGGGGCGGCGGCGGGCGAAGCTGCGCACCTCCTCGAGCACCTCGTCGGGACCGTGGTCCTCGAGCCACCGGCCGAGCGCCTCGGCCCGGTTGCCCACCTCGCGCACGACGTCGCTGGCGATGTTCTGCTCGGACGGGGAGTCGGCCATCTGGTTGAGCTGGCCCGCGAACGACGTCACGCCGCCGGCCAGCCGACGCTGCTGCGTGCTGGCCTGCCCGGCGACCTCGTCACGAGCCTGCGACCACAGGTCGCCCAGCTGGCGTCGCGCCTCGTCCGTCACGGCTGCGGCCTCACCCTTGGCCTGGCCGAGCAGGTGCTCGCCGGCTCCGGAGGCCTTGTCCTTGAGGTCCGACGCCTGCTCCTTGGCGGCGTCCTTCGTGCTCCCCGACGTGCTCCCTGACGTGCCGCCCGACGTGGTGCCGGACGTCGTCCCCGTCGTGGTGCCGGCCGTGGTCCCAGCCGTGCCGCCCGTCGTGTACCCAGCGTTGCTGCCGGTGGAGCCCTGAACCGGGCCGGTCCCGGTCTGGGGATAGCTGCTGGTGTAGTCCTCGGTCATGGTGTCCGCCTCGTCTCGATCTCGTCCGGAGGGTGCGCCCATCGCCGCAACGCGACAGGGCGCTGCGGTCGGGGCGGGGGCGTGGGCGCGGACCTTCTGCCGCGCGACCGTCCTCACAGGACTGTCCGGAGGAGCCGAGGCAACCCGACGACCGAGCCGTCAAGGCGTGCATCCGCCCACCAGTCCCATGCCCGGTGACGCTGCTGTCCCGGGAGACGGTGTGCCGGTCGAGCGTTCCGACCGGCACTTCGGACGCTAAGCCGGAAGCGTGACGTCCGCCACCCGGAGCGCCAGGTGGAGGCGTCGCCGGGGGCTCACCGTCCTCCGACGACGGTCTCGTAGGCGCGCTGAGCGGCCTCCTGGGCGTCGGACAGCGCCTCGGCGGCGGACTTGTCGCCGAGCAGCGTCGCTGTCACGGCGTTGTTCAGCTCGCTCTCGATCTCCTGCCCGGCCGGGGAGGACCCGAAGGTCTGGCCGTAGTCGAGCACCTCGTAGTACGTCGAGACGACCTGGTCGAACCCGGCGTTGCCCGTCGGGACGACGTAGCCGTCCCGGATCGCCTGGTCGGCCTCGGGGGAGCCCGTGAACAGGCCCGTGTTCAGCCCGCCGTTCTCCTCCAGGGTCGCCTTCCGGGCGTCCGCGGCGGCCGTCCAGGCGTCCGCGGCGGTGAGCTCGACGGCCCAGGCGCATGCGGCGTCCGGGTTCTTCGCCCCGGCGGGGATGACGAACGCGCTGCCCGACGCGACGGAGAACGGCTCGCCGTCGGCACCCCGGAACGGCACCGCGGCCAGCTGCACCGAGTCGAGGTAGGGCGAGAGCACGTTCGGGTACCACTGGGCGTTGACCTGCGCGCCGACCTGGTCGGCCACGAACTGGTTCTCCTCGCCGAAGGTGTCGAAGGAGTCCGTGAAGCTCTTGACCTTCGCGAACCCGCCCTGGGCGTCGGTGATCTGCTTGAGCAGGTCGAGCCCGGCCTCGTTGGCCGGGTCGTCCAGCGTCGGCTTCCCCTCGTCGTCGGTGAGGCGCCCGCCCGTCGCGAGCACCCACAGGCCGGCCTGGCCGGTGGCCACCGGGTCGAACCCGAGGGTCGTGGGGACGCCCGAGCTCTCCTTGTACATGGCGGTGACGGCGGCGAGCAGGGTGTCGGGGTCCGACGTGTCGATCTGGTCGTCCGTGACCCCGGCGGCGTCCATCACCTCCTTGTTCAGCAGGATCGCGGGCGGCTGGTAGAACTGCGGGACCGCCCACACCTTGTCCTCGTAGCGGACGTCGTCGACGACGAACGGGTACCAGCGGGTGTCGGGGTCGACGTCGTGCGCGGCGAAGCACTCGTCGAGCGGCAGGATCAGGTCCTGCGCGGCGTACGTGGTGACGAAGCGGCGGTCCATCTGGACGACGTCGGGGACGTCACCGCCGGCGATCCGGGTGGTGAACTTCTGAGAGTCGAACGCCGTCTGGTCGAGGTCGATGGTCACGTCGTCGAGCTGCCCGGCCGCGTAGTCCATCCGCGCGGTGCCGACGTCGTCGGCGTTGTCGAAGGCCCACCCGTTCATCGTGCCGCTGGGCGCACCGCTGAAGTCGGTGGCGGCCGCGGCCTCCGAGCCACCGCCGCCGCCGCCGCTGCACGCGGCGAGCGCCAGCGCGAGGACGGGCAGGACGGCGACGGCGCAACGCTGCGTCTTTCTCATGAGGACTTCCCTTCGGCTCCGCCCCTGGCGTGGTCGCCGGTGGGAGCTCCTCCGATCTGCTGCGCCGTGCTCTCGACGCGTCGTCGCCCGGTCAGGGCCGTCATCCCTTGCGACCCGTGGTCGCGACCCCCTCGATGAAGTACTTCTGCCCGAAGGCGAACAGGACCAGCATCGGGAGGGTCACGAGCAGGGACGCGACCATGACGTACTGGTAGTCGCCCTGCCCGCCCGCGGTCGGGCTGTACTTGGTCATGGCGTAGGCGATGCCGAGCGGTGCCGTGAACCCCTCGACGCTGCCCGCGTTGAGGTAGATCAGTGCGGCCTGCAGGTTGTTCCAGCTCGCCTGGAACTCGAACAGCAGCACGATGACGAACGAGGGAACGGACAGCGGCATCGCGATCCGCCAGAACATGGACCAGTAGCTGGCACCGTCGATCCGGGCGGCCTCGAACAGCTCGCGGGGGAGCCCGAGGAAGAACTGCCGCTGCAGGAAGATGTAGAAGGCGGACCCGAACAGGTTGGCGCCGAACAGCGGGATCCAGGTGCCGAGCGCCCCGAGGTTCTTCCAGATCAGGTAGATCGGGATCATCGTCACGGCGCCCGGCAGCATCATCGTGGCCAGGACGAGGCCGAACAGCAGCCCCCGGCCGGGGAAGCGGAAGTAGGCGAAGCCGAACGCGACCACGGAGCTGGACAGGGCGACGCTCACGGCGGCGAGCACGGCGATCGAGACGCTGGTGAAGATCCAGCTGAGCAGCGGCAGCTGGTTCCACACCTCGACGTAGTTCTGCCAGTGGAACGTCTCGGGCCACAGCGCGTTGTCGAACACCTGGCCGCGGCCCTTGAGGCTGGCCGAGAGCAGCCACGCGAACGGGTAGAGGAACAGCAGCCCGAACGCGATCAGCAGCACCCACAGGATCACGCGCCCGATGCGTCGGCCCGTGCTGCGCGGCGGCTCGGGCGGGGTCGCGGGCCCCGGAGGCGCCACCACCACGGGCGGCCGGGCACCGGTCAGGGGGACGGTGGCCATCAGCGGTCTCCCTCGTAGTAGACGAGCCGGCTGCCGAACCGCATCTGCACGAAGGTGACCGCCATGATGATGACGAACAGCAGCCACGCCATCGCGGCGGCGAAGCCGAAGTTGAACTGCCGGAACGCCTGCTGGAACAGGTAGACGGCGTAGAACAGCGAAGCCTCGGGCGAGGAGTTCGACTGGTCGCGCCAGAAGAGCAGGTAGGCGGAGTCGAAGATCTGGAAGGCGGCGATCGTCAGGACGATGACGTTGAAGAACGTCGCGCTGGAGATCATCGGCAGCGTGATGCTGACGAACCGCCGGACGGGACCTGCACCGTCGATCGAGGCGACCTCGTAGAGCTCGCGCGGCACGTTCTTGAGGGCGGCGAGGAAGATCACCATCGTGCCGCTCACGGCCCACAGCTGCATGAGCACGATCGAGGGCTTGATCCACATCGGGTCGACGAGCCACTGCGGCCCCTCGATCCCGAACGCCCGCAGGAACTGGTTGATCGCCCCGCTGTTCCCGTTGAGGAGCAGGAAGAAGATCGCCGCCGTCGCGACGACGGGGGTCATCTTCGGCAGGTAGAAGAGCGTCCGGAAGGCCCCCGCCCCGCGGCCCACCCCGTTGAGCAGCGTCGCCAGGAACAGGGCGAACGCGATCTCCAGGGGGACGGCGAGCAGCGCGTAGAACAGCGTGTTGCCCAACGCCGTGGCCACGCGGGGATCCTCGATCAGCTGGCTGTAGTTCGACGTGCCGGCTGCCCTCGCGGTGTTGGTCGCCAGGTTGTAGTGGCTGAACGAGATCACGAGGCTGTAGATCATCGCCCCGGCCGTGAAGACCAGGAAGCCGACGATCCACGGCGAGATGAACAGGTAGCCGGCGACGGCCTCGCGCCTGTCGAAACGGCGGCCGGTCCGGCGGCGCGCCTGCGGGGCGTCGACGCGTGCGACGGGTGTCGGCTCCGCACCGAGCTGCACCATGGCTCCTCCGCTCGCGCGCACGGCCCGAGGGCCGGCACATCCGCTGGGGGGCCGCGTCATGACCACCGCGCGTGGTCGAGGACCACGTGGCGGTGACGGTAACCCCGGAGAAGTGCTTCGGCAACCGGCGGGGTCAGCCCTCGATGCCTGTGGAGTCGTGGGGCTGCCCGACCGGCTTCGACTCCGGCGATCCGCGCTCGCGCAGGTAGATGGACAGCACGACCATGCTGGCGACCGCCAGGAACTCGGACTGCCAGTTCTGGAACGTCCTGCTCCAGAAGTCCGGCAGCAGCAGGTACTCGGTCCAGGTGACGGGGTCCGCCAGCTCGCGCAGCTGCTCCTCGGAGTACGCGACCGCACCCGTCACGGACTGCGCCAGCCACGACAGCAGGAAGATCCCGCCCATCACGAGCCCGAGCGACCGCGAGTACAGCGACAGCCGCCAGCCTCGCGTCCGCGCCCACCCGGGGGAGTCCTTCGTCGAGAACTCGGCGACCTTCTGGTCCTTGTCGCTCTCCCGGCCCGCCTTCTCCAGCTTCTTGGACTCCGGCGACCCGCGCTGCACCAGGAACACGGTGGCGGTGATGAACAGGAGGAACTGCAGGAACTCCGACTGCCAGTTCTCCGTGACGTCCACGGCGAACACGGACGTCGTCACGTACTCGCCGAGCGTGATCGGGTCTAGGCCGGCGCTGCGCTGCTCCTCGTTCATGAGGGCGACGCCGGAGATCGCCTGACCGACCAGCGCCACCACGAAGATGGTGCCGAAGAAGAGCGTCAGACCGTTGTCGCGCAGCCGCCTCATCGGTGCGTCACCCCGAGCGTCGCCGCGTAGCACAGGCCCAGCAGGATGCCGCCGAGGCAGGTCCAGAACAGCAGCTTCATCAGGAGCCCTCCAGCACGCAGTCGTACGGGCGGTCCGGGCGGGCGTCGCACCCCGCCGCCCTGACCAGCCAGTGGTCGCCCGACACGGTCAGGAAGACGACGTCCGTCGTCAGGACCACCTGGGCCTGCCGACCGGCGACCCGCGCCGTCGGGCCGGCCGCGTCGTCGGCGCGCGCCGTCAGCGTGTCCCCGACCTCGCCGTCGAGCACCGCCTCGTCGCACGGCTCCCCGGAGTCCTCCTCGAGGGCCTCGACCGTGGTGGGTGCGAGCAGCGCGCAGGCTCCTGGGCCGTCGTCCGCCGCGACCGCCCGGTAGAACTCCTCGGCGGTCGTCCCCGCCGTCTCCGTCCCGGGACGCGCGATCCCGCAGCCCACCAGCGCCATCACGACCAGCGCGCCGATCGTGCACGACACCGGGAGCTGCCACCTGCTGTACGACGTCACCCTGGCGAGCGTAGGACGGCGCAGCGGTCGCCGCACTCGTCGGACGAGTTGCCGATCCCGGGACTGTGGTTACGTTCGAGCCATGGCGACCGTCACCAGAGAGCTCAGCTGCCCACCCTCGGCGGTGCTGGACGTGCTCGCCGACGGCTGGTCGTACGCCACCTGGGTCGTCGGCACCTCGCGCATCCGCGCCGTCGACCCCGCCTGGCCCGCACCCGGCACCGAGATCGCACACTCGTTCGGCCTGTGGCCCGCTCTGCTCGACGACGTGACCGTCGCGCGCGGCTGGGACCCCGAGCGAGGCATCGACCTGCAGGCGCGCGGCTGGCCCGCGGGGGAGGCCCGCGTGCAGATCGAGGTGCGCCCACGCACCGGGGGCGGCTGCACGGTCCGGCTGACGGAGGACGCGGTGCGCGGGCCGGGGACGCTGGTGCCGCGCCCGCTGCGCACGGCCGCCCTGGTCCCGCGCAACACCGAGACCCTGCGGCGCCTCGCCTTCCTGGCCGAGGGCCGCGCGCGCTCCTGACGAGCGAGCGGGCATGGTGGCAGAGTGACCTGGAGCGGACACCTCGCCGTGACCGGTGCGGCGCCCACCCTGTGGAGGGAGCACCACCATGCACGACGAGACGACGACCGAGCCCCTGGAGCTGGGCGAGACGCTGGAGACCGCGCTCGAGGACTTCGTCCTGCACGCGGCCTACCACCTGGGCAGCGACATCGAGTGCAGCATCTCCGTCCGGCACGCCGGGCAGAGCCGACGGGCCGCCAGCAGCGGACCCCGTGCCGCGCGCTGCGACGAGGTGGAGTACGCCGACGACAGCGGTCCGTGCGTCGCCGCCATGGACACGCTCAGCATCGAGCTCATCCCCGACCTGGCGGTCGAGGACCGGTGGCCCGCCTGGCGCCAGGCGGCGCAGACCGAGGGCTTCCGGTCCGCGGCCGCGTTCGCCGTGCACGTCGGTCCCCGGGCCGACGCGGCGCTGAACCTCTACAGCGACTCCCTGGACCCGTGGGACCGCGACCGGATCGTGCGCGCCGACGTGTACGCGCAGCAGCTCGGACTCGTCCTGACGCTCGCGCTGCAGGTGGAGCGGCTGCAGGGCGGCGACAGCCACGTCCCCGCGGCGCTCGAGGCCCAGGCGGAGATCGACCGGGCGGTCGGTGCAGCGATGGCCGTGCACGACTGCACCGCCGCCGAGGCGCTGGCGATGCTGCAGGCGGAGAGCACGCAGGAGCACCTGCCGCTCACGGAGGTCGCTCGACGGGTCCTGCGCGAGCTGTGGCTGCCACCGGGCTGAGCCGCACCACCGTCTCACCGAGAGACGAACCGACGGTGCCCGAGGCCCCGTGGGTGGAGGATGGAGCTGTGCCGACGGGGCGCACCGACCGGGGGGAGCTCGCGTGAGCAGCAGGAGCGTCGTGCTTGCGCGACTGGCCAGCTCCCTGGCGTCCAGCTCACCGAGCCAGCCCTTCGCCGTGCGCCTGTGCCGCGCGTGCGTCGAGATCCTCGGCGCGGACGGCGGCGCCATCACCCTCGCCTCCACCCGGCCCGAACGGCTCACCGTCACGTCCTCCAACGGCACGTCCGCGCGCATCGAGGACCTCCAGGACGTCCTCGGCGAAGGACCCGGCCAGGACGCGTTCCGCGAGGGCCGCACCGTCATCACCCACGTCGACGGCGAGCACGGCGGACCGTTCCCGATGTTCACCGAGCTCGCCGGCGACATCGCCGGACCCCTGACGGTGTGGGCCATCCCCATGCACCCCGGCGGCACCACCGTCGGCGTCGTCACCGTGTATCGGGCGGACGGGGACCTGGAGCAGAGCCTCGACGACGCGCAGTTCCTCGTCGACGCGGTCGGCGCCGCACTGCTCGACGACCGCTCCACCAGCGGCGCACCGTTCGCCGCCTGGACGGACCGGGCCCGGGTCCACCAGGCGACCGGCATGATCGTCGCGCAGCTCGCGATCAGCCCCGACGACGCCCTCGCCATCCTGCGCGCGCACGCCTACGCCGAGTCGATGACCCTCGACGAGATCTCCCGCGAGATCGTCGAGAGGCGGCTCAGCTTCACCAACACGGACCAGGGCGACTCCCACAGCGAGAGCCGCACGGACGACAGCACGGGGAACGGTGACCAATGACCGCACGCACGTCTGCCCAGGCGCTCGCGGACGTCGCGAGCGCGCTGGTGGGGGAGCACGAGATCACCGGCCTGCTGGCCCAGCTGGTGCGGGACTGCGCCGAGCTGCTGCCGGCCGACGCGGCGGCGCTGCTCGTGCGGACGGGGGAGGGCGACTTCGAGCTGCTCAGCGCGACGTCGCACCGGGCCGCCGAGCTGGAGGTCTACCAGGCCCAGCAGGCGGCCGGTCCGTGCGTCGACACGGTCCGGACGGGGCGTGCGGTGAACGCCGTCGGAGCCGCGGAGATCGCCGAGCGCTGGGACGAGGTCGGACGCAGGATCGTCGAGGTGGGGTTCCGTTCGGTGCACGCCTTCCCGATGCACTGGCGCAACCACGTCATCGGTGGCCTCAACGTATTCTCCACGGCCGAGGAGGGGCTCAGCGAGGAGTCGAGGCTGCTCGGGCAGAACTTCGCCGACTACGCCACGCTCGCGATCGTGCAGCCGCTCGGTCTGGACGACGACGCCCTGGCGCAGCGCGTCACCGACGCCCTCGAGGGACGCGTCGTCATCGAGCAGGCCAAGGGCGCCCTCGCGTACCAGCTGTCGCTGGACATGGCCGAGGCCTACGACGAGCTGCTCCGGCGCTCCGCGGTCAACGGCTCGCACCTCCTGCAGACGGCCCAGGAGGTGCTGCGCGAGGCGCAGCGGCGCTGACATGCAGCGGTGGTGGGCCGGGTGCGGCGGTGAGACGCTCGACGGGCTGAAGGAGTCGGCCGACGAGTTGGTGCATCACCGAGGAGCCGGCATGTCCGAGTCCGACGAGCAGTTCCCCGCCCAGCAGCAGCAGCCCCCGGGCCTGACGGAGCCGATGACCCCGGCGCCCGACCACGGCGAGTCGAGCTACCAGGGCTCGGGCCTCCTGAGCGGCCGCAAGGCGCTCATCACAGGCGGCGACTCAGGGATCGGCCGCGCGGTCGCCATCGCGTTCGCACGGGAGGACGCCGACGTGGCCATCGTGTACCTGCCGGAGGAGAAGCCCGACGCCGACGAGACCGCCGAGTGGGTGGAGCGGGCCGGCCGCAGGTGCGTCCTGGTGCCCGCCGACCTGCGGGACGAGGACGAGGCCCGGCAGGCGGTGCGCACCGCGGCGACCGAGCTGGGCGGGCTCGACATCCTGGTCAACAACGCGGGCTTCCAGTGGGCGCGGCGCGAGTCCATGGCCGACATCACCACCGAGGACCTCGACCGCACGTTCAAGACGAACCTGTACGCCCTGTTCTGGGTGACGCAGGAGGCGCTCGAGCACCTCCGGGAGGGCTCGTCCATCATCAACGTCTCCTCGATCCAGGCGTACCAGCCGTCGGAGTCGCTGCTCGACTACGCCTCGACGAAGGCGGCCATCAACAACGTCACGGTGAACCTGGGCGGGGAGCTGGGTCCGCGCGGCATCCGCGTCAACGCGGTGGCACCGGGGCCGATCTGGACGCCGCTGCAGCCCGCCACGCAGCCCGAGGAGAAGGTCTCGTCGTTCGGCTCCGACACGCCGCTGGGTCGCGCCGGTCAGCCGGCCGAGGTCGCTCCGGCGTTCGTGTTCCTGGCGGCCGACTCCACGGCGTCCTACGTCTCCGGGACCGTCCTGGGCGTGACCGGGGGCAAGCCGGTGTTCTGAGCAGAGCGTGCGCGGCCGGCTGCCCGACGTGCGACCACGCCCCGGGAGGCTGACGATGAGGGGTGCGGCGTCAGGACACGTGCGTCGAGGCTCACGCGAGCGAGGTGCACCATGAGCGACCGCACACCGACGGGGGACGACGTCCCTGACCTGCCCGACGAGCTGGACGGCCTGCCCGACGACCGGCCGAAGGACTCGCCTCCCGCCAGCGAGGACCCGGCGAACCCGGACGCCCACGGCCCGATCGTCCAGGCATGACACAGGGACCGGGGGAGCCGACCCGAGCAGAGCCGGACGAGCACGAGCCGTTCACGCGCACGGACGTCCCCGAGGCACCCGACGACCCCACCGACCCGCCCGTCACGGACGGGCCGGTCAACTCGGCCTGAGCGGAGGAGCCAGCCCATGAGCAGCAGCGTGCACACCGTGCACAAGGACGGGATGTGGATCAACGAGGTGCAGGGCGAACCGGTCGACGGCGGGTTCCTGCGCAAGGAGGACGCGGTCCGCGCCGGCCGGGACGCCGCGCTGGCCCGGGGCGCCGAGCACGCGATCCACAACCTCGACGGCACGATCGCGGAGAAGAACAGCTATGGGAACGACCCGCGGAACGTCCCCGGGTGAGCCCGGCCGCGCTCGACGTCGCCGGCCTGCGGTTCAGGGTGCGGGCACCCTGAGACGGGTCACTCCTCGGTCGGCTTCGTGAACGACGCGTGCATCGCGGCCTTCGCCCGGTCGGGCAGGACGGCCGCGGCCGCGGTCTGGGAGCGCGCCTTGAGCGAGCCCACCTCGATCTTGTCCCGTCCCTCCATGAGCGCCTCGTACGCCTCGGCGGCGACCTTCACCGGCGAGTCCTTCGGCCCCTGGCCGACCCGGGTCTGCGTCATGTCCGCACGCTCGAAGAACGCCGTGTCGGTCGGGCCGGGCAGCAGCGCCGTGACCGTCACGCCCGAGTCCCTCAGCTCGTAGCGCAGCGCCTCGCTGAACGACAGGACGAACGACTTCGAGGCGGCGTAGGTGGCGTAGTACGGCCCGGGCATCAGGCTCGCCGTCGACGCCGTGAACAGCACCCGCCCCTCGCCCCGCGCGACCATCGCCGGCACGAGGGCCTTGCTGAGCCGCACCGGCGCGAGGACGTCGAGGGCGATCACCTCGAGGTCGCCCTCGAGCGGCGTCTCCAGGAAGGGGCCGCCGTTCCCCACACCGGCGTTCAGGGCGAGCGCGTCGACCGGCCGGCCCGACTCGCGGACGGCGTCGACGAGCGTCTGCACCCCGCGCGGGGTCGTCAGGTCGGCCCGCACGGCGCGCGCCGTGATCCCGTCCCGGTCGAGCTCGTCGGCCACCGTGCTGACGGCCTCGTCCTCGGCGGTGACGAGCAGGTCGAAGCCGTGCTCGGCGAACGTGGTGGCCAGGGCGAGGCCGATCCCGCTGGAGGCTCCGGTGACGACGGCGAACGGGTGCGGCGCGGTGCTGGCAGGCATGGTGAACCCCCGGGACGATCATGTGGGCGCCGCCTGCCCCGCGCCTGCTCCGACCGTATGCCGCGACCGCCGCCGCCCGCACGTCGAACGGTCAGCGCGGGGTGAGCAGCCCCGAGTCGAGGGCGACGGCGGTGTCGAGCGTGACGTAGCCGCGGTCGTCGAAGAGCACCGTCACCCGGTCTGCCTCGACCGCGCTCACCGTGCCCGGACCCCACTGCGCGTGCACGACGGGCTGCCCTCCGGACAGCCGGGCATCCTCGACGTCGACGCTCGTCCCGGCGTCGCAGCTGTCGCAGGCGCCGCACCGGTCCGGGTGGGACTCGCCCAGGAGCTCCAGCAGCAGCCGCCGTCGGCAGTCGGAGGAGTCCGCGTAGGTCTGCACCAGCTCGACGCGCGACCGGTCGATCGCACGCAGGCGCTCGCGCCGCTCCTGCAGTGCACGCAGCGCGGCCGACTCGTCCTGGGTCGTGGTCCGGTACCCGTCACCGTCGGCCCGCAGGACGCCGGCGTCCAGGAGCGCACCCAGCGCGCGGGACGCGGTGCGCTGGGCCAGGCCGGTCGCGGCGACCACGTCGTACCGGCTCCTCGCACCGCCGGCGACGGCGCGCAGCACCGCGCGGGCCGAGGTGGGTCGGGGTCCGGCGGTCGTGGTGAGGAACCGGTTCAGCCCGACCTCACCGGGCAGGACCAGTGCGACGGCTCGGGCGGGGCGCTCGTCGCGACCCGCCCGGCCGACCTCCTGGTAGTAGGAGTCGAGGGACGGTGGCAGGCCGGCGTGCACCACGAGGCGGATGTCGGCACGGTCGACGCCCATGCCGAACGCGCTGGTGGCGACGAGCAGGTCGGTCCGGCCGCTGAGGAAGTCGTCCTGGACCCGGGCGCGCTCCCGGGCGGCGAGGCCACCGTGGTACGCCTCGGTGGGTCTGCCCGCCTCGGTCAGCGCCTCCGCGAGCGCCTCGGTGTGCCCGTGCGTGCGGGCGTAGACGACGGTCGGCTCGTGGTGCTCGAGGACGGTGCGGACGACGAGGTCGTCGCGGTCGCGCGCGGTCGGCACGTGCCGGACGCCGAGCCAGATGTTCGGCCGGTCGGCGTCGCGCACGAGGACGTGCGGGTCGGTCATGCCCAGCCGCTCCACGATCTCGGCCTGCACGCGCGGCGACGCCGTCGCGGTCAGCGCCAGGAGCCGCGGACGGCCGAGCCGCGGGACCACCTCGGCCACCGCCAGGTAGTCGGGCCGGAAGTCGTGCCCCCACTCGCTCACGCAGTGCGCCTCGTCGACGACGACGAGACCCACGTCCGCCTGCTCCAGGCACTCCAGCACCTCGGAGCGCACCAGCTGCTCCGGTGCCAGCAGGATCGCGTCGAGCCGCCCGGCGGCGGCGTCCTGCAGCGCCGCTCGCCGCTGCGGCCGGGAGCGCGCCGAGCTCACCGAGTCGGCGCGCAGCCCGGCGTCCCGCAGGGCACCGACCTGGTCCCGCTGGAGGGACAGGAGGGGCGAGACGACGACGGTGAGCCGGCCGGTGAGCAGCGTGGCGATGGCGTACACCGCGGTCTTTCCGGCGCCGCTGCGGGCGACCAGGAGGGTGTCGTGGCCGCGCAGCCCGCTCAGCGCGTCGGACTGGACGTCCCGCAGGCTCGCACCCGGGCCCAGCACGCGTCGGGCGGCCTCCTCGAGTGTCGTGCTCACCGCGCACCCGCGCGGCTCACGGGCGGCGCCAGTCGTCGGACTCGAGGTGCGACCCGGCCATCGGGCCCATGGTGAGCATGCCCCCGTCGACGGGCCAGGACGCGCCGGTCACGTAGCCACCCTCCGGACGGCACAGCAGCCGGACGACGGCAGCCACCTCGCGGGCGTCCCCGGGCCGGCCGAGCGGGACGCCCGGTCGCTCCTTGCCCTCGAGGACCGACTCGTCCTCCTGGCCGGTCATCGGGGTGGCGATCTCGCCGGGCGCCACGGCGTTCACCGTGATCCCGTGCTCGGCCAGCTCGAGGGCCGCGACCTTGACCAGCAGCCCGAGCCCGCCCTTGGCGGCGCAGTACGGCCCGGAGCCCACGCGCGGGGCGTGCTCGTGCACGCTGGTGATCGCGACGATCCGCCCCCCGGTTCCCTGGCGGACGAGGTGCCGGGCGCTGGTCTGCAGGCAGACGAACGCGCCGTCGAGGTCGACCGACAGGACGTCGCGCCACTCCTGCCACGTCACGTCGAGCAGGGGCGTCGCGGTCCCGGTGCCGGCGTTCAGGACGACGGCGTCGAGCCCGCCCATCGCCGCCACGGCGTCGTCGACGACGCCCACCGCGCTGGTCGGGTCGGTCAGGTCCAGGTGCACGACGTGGGCGGTCGCACCGTGCGCCGCGATCTCCTCGGCGGTCCGCCGTGCGCCGTCCTCGTCGGCGTGCCAGGTCACCGTCACGTGCTCGGCGTCGTCCGCGAGCGCGACCGCGACCGCCTTGCCGATGCCGGAGTTGGCCCCGGTGACGAGCACGCGCCGCGGCCCTGGCCCTGCGGTGGGGTCGGGTACCAGGGCCGCGGAGGTGCTGGTCGGGTCGGGCGACATGTCAGAACCCGCTCGCGTGGTCGAGGGCGCCGAGCACCTGGAACGGTGCACAGCCCTGGCGGCCGAGGGACAGCTCGGTCAGCAGGTCCATCGTCAGGGGTCCCGGGACCGCGCCGGTGACGTCGACGACGACGTCCCGCGAGAGACGCTGGGTGCGACGGATCACCGCGGCAAGCTCCAGGAGGCCGTCCGGCTCGAGATGACCGCTCACCTCGACGACCGCCGCGTCGCCACGGTCCAGCCGGACCAGGGCTTGGGGGGTGTCTGTCATCTCGTCACGCCCTCGTGAGCGAAGAGGCGTGGCCACGGCTCGACCCCGGTCACAGCGTAGGCAGAGGCGCGCGGGTCCGCGACACGGCCGGTGCGGGGGCGGTGAGCGCTTGCCCACCGCCCCGGGGGCACGACGACCCCTACTGCCCGCCCTGCGGCGACGTGGCCGACGTGCCGTGCTTCGTGAGCTCCGCCAGGAAGTCGTGGCAGCGCTGGGCGCGCTGGGAGTCCTCGCTCATGACCTGCTCGAAGAACGAGGCGATCTCCTCCTTGCCCGCGTTGCGGGCGTCCCGGACGTACTGCCCGTAGTCGTGCCCCGCCTTGAGCGAGTGGTACTGCACCGAGATCAGGTCGAACGTGACGTCGTCGAAACCGGTCTCACCTGTTGCCATGGTCCGTCTCCTCGACGGTCGGGCGCGGGGCGTCGCAGCCGGGCGCCGTGCTTGCCAGCCCACTGCTTGACCGGTCTTCACGCTATCCGGAGCCGGTGGTGACGCAACCGGGCCAGGAGCGCTCCCCGCGCGGACGGCCGCGAACGGCGGTAGGACTGTCCGTGGACACACCTGCCGGCGAAGACGGGGCCGGCGACGGACGATCCTGCGAGGGGACGTACCGATGCCGACCGTCCTTGTCCGACCCACCTCGTCCGACCCGACCCGGGGGCGCGTCGTCGTCACGGGTGGTGCGGGCTTCCTGGGCAGCCACCTGTGCACCGAGCTCCTCGACCGGGGCGCGGAGGTGGTCTGCCTCGACAGCTTCCTGACGGGGTCGCCCGCCAACGTCGCGCACCTGATGGACCGGCGCGGGTTCCGCCTGGTGCGCTGCGACGTCACCGACTTCGTGCACGTCCCCGGGCCGGTGGACCTGGTGCTGCACTTCGCGTCCCCGGCCTCCCCGGTGGACTACCTCCAGCTGCCGATCGAGACCCTCAAGGTGGGCTCCATCGGGACGGGTCACGCGCTGGGCCTGGCGAAGGAGAAGGGTGCACGCTTCGTGCTCGCCTCGACCTCGGAGGTCTACGGCGACCCGCAGGTGCACCCGCAGACGGAGGACTACTGGGGCCACGTCAACCCGGTGGGTCCGCGCGGCGTCTACGACGAGGCCAAGCGGTACGGCGAGGCCCTCACCACGGCCTACCGCACGACGCACGGCGTCGACACCGCGATCGTGCGGATCTTCAACACCTACGGTCCGCGCATGCGCCCCCACGACGGCCGGGCGATCCCGACGTTCATCCGGCAGGCGCTGGCCGGGGAGCCGCTGACGGTGGCGGGCGACGGCAGCCAGACCCGGTCGGTCTGCTACGTGGACGACCTGGTGCGCGGCATCCTCGGGCTCGCCGCCTGCGGGCACCCCGGTCCGATGAACATCGGCAACCCGACGGAGCTGACCGTGCGGCAGATCGCCGAGGACGTGATCGCGGCGACCGGGTCGCGGGCGGGCATCACCTTCGTGGACCGGCCCGTCGACGACCCCGAGGTCCGGCGCCCGGACACGACCCTGGCCGCCCGGGAGCTGGGCTGGTCGCCCGACGTGCCGTGGGCGGACGGGCTCGACCGGACGGTCCGCTGGTTCGCGCAGGCGGCGAGCGTCTCAGCCTGACCGCGCGAGCAGGCCGTCCGCAGCCGCGACCACCTCGTCCGTGCCGATGGCCGCCAGCGCGGGGTCGATCACGGTGCCGTGCGGGTCGCCGACCCTCGAGGGGTCGCCGTGCCACAGGACGACGTGCCGGTCGGGGTCGATCACCGGCCCCCACCACGTCGGCGGGACGGGTCCGAACAGCAGCACCGACGCCGTGCCCGTGGCGGTCGCCAGGTGCGCGACGCCGGTGTCCCCGCAGACGAGGAGCCGCGCGTCGGCCACCCGGTCCGCCAGCGCCGCGAGGGACAGCGGGCCGGCGACGCGCACGCCGGGACCGGCCAGCGTCAGGATGCGGTCGCAGAGCGCCCGCTCGTCCGGCCCACCCGTGAGCGTCACGGGGTGCCCGTCCGACGCCAGGTGCCGGGCGAGCGCCGCCCAGCGCTCGGGCGGCCAGCGCCGGGCGGCGGACGCTGCCCCGGGGTGGAGAAGGATCTCGTCGGACGCGCGACCGGTGCCGACCTGCAGGCGGAGGTCGTCGCGGTCGCAGTCGCCCCCAGCCCCGCGCACGAGGCGGCACCACCGGTCCACCTCGTGCTCGTCGGCGCGCCAGGCCGGTCCGTCGGGGTGGTCCTGCGCCGCGAACGCCACGAGCCGGGCCGGACCGGTGGCCTGGAGCAGCGCGTGGCTCTGCGGCCCGCGGCCGTGCAGGTTGACGGCGACGTGCCCCGAGCCGGTCCACCGCAGAGGAGCATGCAGCCCGGCGGTGTCGAGAACCTCGTCGACCACCCCCAGCTCCTGGAGCCAGCGGCCCGTGGCCGTGGGCGCGGCCAACCACAGCCGTCGGTCGGGCCAGGCGCGGCGCACGCCCCGCAGGGCGGGGATGCCGGTGAGCGCGTCGCCGAGCCCGAGCGCCCGCAGGACCAGGACGTCGGGACCGTCGGAGGTCACGGCCAGGAGCTCTCCCCGGACGACATCACGAGCATCTCCCGGATCTCGCTGCCGACCGGCTGCGTGAGCGCGGTCAGCACGGCACCGGCCGTCGCGGCGGGGTCGTTGAGCTGCGCGTCCGGACCCGGCCGGTACTGCTCGGTGCGCCCGTCGAAGAACGCGGTCTGCATCCCGCCGGGGACCAGCAGCGTCACGCCGACGCGTCCGGCCAGCTCGGCCGCCAGCGCGTGCGTGAACCCTCGGACGGCGAACTTGGAGGCGCAGTAGGCCGTGGCGTCGCTCATCCCGCGCAGCGCGAGCGTGGAGGCGACGGTGACGACCGTCCCGCGGGTCTGCTCGAGGTAGGGCAGGCAGGCGCGCACGACCGCGACGGTGCCGAACAGGTTGACCCGCACCACCTTCTCCCACGTCTCGGTGTCGACCTGCGCCAGCGGTCCGCACGCGTCGGTTCCGGCGGCGGTGACCAGTCCCGTGGGTGCCCCCACCTGCTCGACGAGCTCCTCGACCGCGCGCGCGGCGGCGGCCGAGTCGGACAGGTCGACCAGGACGTGGGCGACGCCGTCGCGAGGTGCGGCCCGGTCGAGGACGGCGGGCGTCCCTCCGGCGGCCGCCACCGCGTCCACGACGGCGGCCCCCAGGCCGCTCGCCCCTCCGGTCACGATCACGGTGCCGATCGGGCGGGTGCTCGGGGTGACGGTCATGCGACCTCCTCTGGCTGGTGCGTGCGGGCTCGTCCCGTCCGCTCGATGAGGGACGACGTCGAGCGGCCGTCCAGGTAGGGCAGCAGGACCACGCGTCCGCCGCCGGAGCGCACCACGTCGGTCTCGGGCAGCGGCCGGCCGCCGTAGTCGCCGCCCTTGGCCCACACGTCGGGCCGCAGGGCCGTGAGGACCTCCCGGGGGTCGTCCTCGTCGAACACGACGACCGCGTCGACACAGTCGAGCGCCCCGAGGACCCGTGCCCGGTCGGCCGCCCCGACGACGGGCCGGCCGGCCCCCTTGAGGCGCCGGACGGAATCGTCCGAGTTCATGACCACGACGAGCGCGTCGCCGAGCCGGCGGGCGGCCTGCAGGGTGGCGACGTGGCCGGCGTGCACGATGTCGAAGCACCCGCCGGTCGCGACGAGGGTGCGGCCACCGAGCCGCAGCCGTGCGGCGAGCGCCGCCACGTCCTCGTCTGGCGGGACGTCCGCCGCGACGTCCGTCGTGTCGTGCTCCGGGGTGCGGCGGCGGATGCGGAACGCCTCGGCGCCGCCCCCGGCGACCCATGCCGAGGCATCTGCGACCGCGGCACCCACGGCCGCCGAGACGAGGCTGCCGCGGGCCAGCGACACGGCCGCCGTCGCGGCGAACCGGTCGCCCGCTCCGCACGTGTCGCCACCGCGAGCCGGGACCGCGGGCACGAAGAGGGGCTCGTCACCGGTCGTCGCGAGGAACGCCCCCCGGTCGCCCGCGGTCACCGCGACCGCGCGCGCGTCCCAGTCCGCCCGCAGGGCCTGCGCCAGAGCGTCGGGCGCCGACTCGTCCGCGACGGCACCGGACGCCTGCTGCGCCTCCGCGAGGTTGGGTGTCACCAGGGTGGCGCCGGGGACCGGGGGACCGCCGCGCGGGTGCGGGTCCCAGACGACCGGGCACCGTCCGGCCGCCTCGGTCAGCAGCGAGCGCAGCCGGGCGTCCCGGGTGACGCCGGCGCCGTAGTCGGACACCAGCACCGCGTCCGCCGTGGCCAGGACCGTCCGGACCGCGACCTCGGGCACCTCGGTCGGCGTGCCGGGGCCGCCGTCGTCGACGCGCACGAGCGACCGGCCGTCGCTGCGGGCGCGGACCTTCCTTCGCGTCGGGCCCTCGTGCCCGAGCGCGACCACCTCGACGTCGGGGCGCAGGGCGTTGACGAGCGCGCGTCCGTCCGCGTCCCGTGCCACGGGCGTGACCAGCGTGACGCGGGCACCCTCGGCCGCGCAGAGCAGTGCCGCCAGGCCGGCGCCGCCGGGGGAGTCGTGCGTGGCGGTGACGTCGAGCACCGGCGCGGGTGCGTCCGGGCAGAGCCGCTCGATCCGGCCGTCGACGTCGCGGTCCAGCACCGTGTCCCCGACCACGACGACGTGCGGCCGCTCGTCCGGGACCACCACCTGCACCGGGATGTCCCGACGACCGAGGTGGTCGTCGACGGCGGCGCACAGCGCGTGCACGAGGACGAGGTGCGCGGCCTGCACCGCTGCGGTGGATGCCGCGGGGACGCAGATCGCGTCGTCGCAGGCGTCGGCCAGGGGGTTCGGGCCCGGACCCGTGAGGGCCCAGACCTGCATACCCAGCTCGCGCCCGCGCTCGGCGGCGCGCAGCACGTTCGGGCTGCGACCCGAGGTGGACAGCAGCATGAGGACGTCCTCGGCACGGCCGTGCGCCTCGACCTGCCGGGCGAACATCTCGTCCGCGCCGTAGTCGTTGACGATCGCGGTCAGGCTGGAGGTCTCCGCGCACAGGGCGATCGCGGAGTACGGGCGCCGCTCGGCGACGAAACGCCCGACCAGCTCGGCGGTGAGGTGCTGTGCCTCGGCCGCGCTGCCGCCGTTCCCCGCAGCGAGCAGCCGGCCGCCGGCGACGAGCTGCTCCGCCAGCCGGCGACCCCACGTCTCGACGGTCGAGGACTGGCCCTCGACCTCGGCCAGCGCATCGCTCAGCTCCGCCAGGTGCGTGCCGAGCCACCCGGTCCCGGTCATCCCGCCGCCACCTTGGTCAGGACGGCGTGGCGCGCCATCGTCCGGTAGACGAGCTCCGTCTGGGCGGCGACGCGGTCCCAGCCGTAGCGCGCCACCGCCCGCCGCCGTGCCGCGGCACCGAACGCGGCGCGCCGGTCGGGGTCGGCGAGCAGCGCGCGCAGGGCGGAGGCGAGCGCGGCGGGGTCGCGCGGCGGGACCAGCAGGCCGGTGCGGCCGTCCTGGACCGTGTCGAGCAGGCCGCCGACCGCGGAGCCGACCACCGGCACGCCGCACGCGGCGGCCTCGATGGGCACGATCCCGAACGGCTCGTACCAGGGCGTCGCGACCACCACGTCGGCGGACCGGACGAGGGCGGGCAGGTCGCCGTGGTCGACCCTCCCGACAAGGTGCACCCGGTCGCGCACCCCGCGGGCCGCGGCGAGGGCGACCAGGCGGGCGGCCTCGGCATCGGCCTCGAGCTCGTCGGCCGACGGGCCGCCGGCGACGACGAGCTCCGCGTCGGGGAGGTCGACGAGGGCGTCGATCACCGTCTCGATCCCCTTGCGCTCCACCAGGCGCCCGATGCAGAGCAGCCGGAAGCGGGCGCGCCGGGGCAGGGTGGTCCCGTCGGCCGGACCCGGGCGGAAGTGCTGGACGTCGACCCCGCACGGCACGACACGGACGTGGTCGGCGGGGACGCCGAGCCGGGACAGCTCCGCCACCTCGTCGGAGCAGGTGGCCACCACCACGTCCGCGCGGCGACCGATGGAGCTCTCCAGCCCGATCCGGCCGGGTGGGCTCGTGTCCTTGTCGCCCTGGTGGCGCCGTTTGACCGAGCCGAGCGCGTGGAACGTCTGGGCGACCGGTGTGCCGGTCATCGCGGCGGCGCGCAGGGTGGCGATCCCGGACATCCAGAAGTGGGCGTGGGCGACGTCGGGGGCCCGGTCGCCGCTCCAGTGCTCCGTCAGCAGGTCGCCGAACGCGGGCATGTACGGCAGCAGGTCGTCCTTGGGCACCGGCCGCGCCGGGCCGGCCGGGACGTGCACCACAGTCACTCCGGGCACCAGCTCGACGCACTCCGGCAGCTCACGGCCGTCCCGTCGCGTGTACACGTCGACCTCGTGCCCGGCCCGGGCGAGGGCTGCGCCGAGCGCGGCGACGTGGACGTTCTGCCCTCCGGCGTCGACGCCACCGAGCGTGGCCAGCGGGCTCGCGTGCTCGGACACCATCGCGATCCTCATCGCGTCACCTCCTTGAGCAAGGACTGCCAGTCGGACAGGAAACGGTCGAGGCCGAAGCAGCGCAGCGCGTGCCGGCGGGCGGCGACGCCGCGCTCGTGGGCCTCCTGCGGGTCGTGCAGCCACCGGCGGGCGGCCTCGACCAGCCGG
>NZ_BJUB01000003.1 GCF_007989805.1 Cellulomonas xylanilytica | reverse complement strand
CTGGGCGCCGTCGTTGCGGGTCCACTGGGTGATGCGGGCGCCGTCCGCGGTGGACAGGTTGTAGACGTCGAGGGCCTTGCCGCTGGTGCGGTTGACCAGGACGTACCAGGCCGTGGTGTCGACGGTGGCTGCTGCGGCCGGGGAGGCCGGTATCAGCACCGCTCCCACGAGGGCCAGCACCAGGCCGGCGACTGCCAGCATGGATGCGGCGATGGACTTCCTCATCCTTCGCTCCTTCGGATCGTGTCGGGTCCCGCGAGCGGGGCCGGTGTCCGTCCAGCCGGCGCCGTGTCGTCGTCGACAGGGACCGAGGGGGAGCGGGCGAATGTTAGCGCTAACATCCACTGAGCGGCCGAGCCCGGAGTTGAGGGGTGGTTCGCCCGAAAAGTAACGGGGATTACACCGGTGTACAACGGGCGCGGGGCATGCCAAACGTTTCAGGTCCGGAACTTGGTGCGACCGCGCAGGACGGGACCGGCGGGCCTCGCGCACGCCGCTGCGGCGCCACCGTCCGTCACGATCAGCGGTCGGGTTCGGGCCGTCGTCATGCCGTCCGGCGCGTCGACGGGGTCCCGCACGACCCGGCGCGCGCGTCGCGGCGGACACCCGCCGACGTGCATCTCAGGGTGCGGGAGACGGGATTTGAACCCGCACGCCCTTTCGAGCACCAGGACCTAAACCTGGCGTGGCTGCCGTTTCACCACTCCCGCGCAGCGGAAGTTTCCCACAGGGTCAGGCGACCTTGAGGTCCCGACGCAGCTTCGCGACGTGCCCGGTGGCCTTGACGTTGTACTGCGCGAGCTCCACGCGGCCCTCGGCGTCGACGACGACCGTCGAGCGGATGACGCCGGTCACCTTCTTGCCGTAGTTCATCTTCTCGCCCCAGGCGCCCCACGCCTCGAGCACCGCGTGGTCGGGGTCGGAGCCCAGCGGGAACGTCAGGTGCTCCTGCTCGACGAACGCGGCGAGCTTGTCGACGGTGTCCGGGGAGACGCCGACCACGGCGTACCCGGCGCCCTGCAGCGACGCCAGCGAGTCCCGGAAGTCGCAGGCCTGCGTGGTGCAGCCGGGCGTCATCGCCGCCGGGTAGAAGTACACGATGACCCGGCGTCCGCGCAGGTCGGACAGGGTCACGGTGCCTCCGTCGGCGGTCGGCAGCGTGAAGTCGGGGGCAGGGTCGCCGACGGCGAGACGGGGCACGGGATCTCCTGGGACGAGGTGTTCGGGGTGCGGTCAGCCTATGTCGCGCGGGTACCGTCGGACGCGTGAGCGACCTCCCGATCCGCATGCTGAACGACCGCCTCCTCGTCTCCCTCGACGGCGATGCGGGGGAGCGGCGCTCGTCCGCGGGCATCGTCATCCCGGCCACGGCCGTCGTCGGCAAGCGGCTCACCTGGGGCGCCGTCGTCGCCGCCGGCCAGCACGTGCGGCAGGTCGAGGTGGGCGACCGCGTGCTGTTCGACCCGGAGGACCGCGCGGAGGTCGAGCTGGCCGGGGCCACCTACGTCCTGCTGCGCGAGAAAGACGTGCACGCCGTCGCCGAGCCGCGCGGGACGGGCGAGGGAACCGGTCTGTACCTCTGATCGTTCATCCCGCGACGACGCACCTCGACGGTGTCGGCGTAGCGCCTTGCACCGCGTGAGCCGCGGTGGTGGCATGGAGCAGCTGGGGACACCGTCCCCCGAGGAGACCGATCGCCATGACCGAGCACGACGCCACCCCCGTGGCCCCCGAAGACACGCAGCCCGTCCGGGACCTGCTCGCGGAGCACGTCCCGCTGGCCCTCATCGTCGACCTGGCGACCCCCGAGGCGACGTCGTCCGAGATCCTCGAGGCCGAGGGGCTGCCCGACGACGCGTGGTGGGAGCAGGAGCCCAAGCCGTCCGACGGTGGCGGTGCGTGACGGTCGTCACGACGCCTGGTCTCGATTGGCAGATCGGGCATCCGGCCTGCTAGCGTTCTCAACCGCGCGCCATTAGCTCAATTGGCAGAGCAGCTGACTCTTAATCAGCGGGTTCGGGGTTCGAGTCCCTGATGGCGCACCACCCGGAGGGCCTCCCACCAGCGGATACGCTGGCAGGAGGCCCTTCGTCGTTCCTGCGGTGCTGCGGTGGGCCGAGGAGCGGGACACGATGGGCCGTGGTTCTCGGCCGCCTGCCGGGGACGTGGTGGGCGGACGGATGGAGCCGGTGATGGCGCAGCAGGATCGTGAGTTCGACGTCGTGGTGATCGGCGGCGGTGCCGTGGGCGAGAACGTCGCCGACCGGGCAGGACGGACAGGACTGAGCGTCGCGCTGGTCGAGGACGCGCTGGTCGGCGGTGAGTGCTCCTACTGGGCGTGCATGCCGTCCAAGGCCCTGCTGCGGCCGGGCGCGGCACTTTCGGCCGCCCGGGGCGTCCCGGGCGCGTCGGCAGCCGTCACCGGCGACGTGGACGTGGCCGCCGCGTTCGCGCGCCGCGACTCCGTGACCCATCAGTGGGACGACAGCTCGCAGGTCGACTGGGTGGAGAGCACGGGCATCACCCTGCTGCGGGGGCACGCCCGGTTCACGGGGGAGCGGTCGCTCACGGTCGACGGGGCCGACGGGCCGGTGCAGGTCACCGCCCGGCACGCGGTCGTCGTCGCGACGGGCTCCGCCGCGGTGGTCCCGCCCGTCGACGGGCTGGCCGAGCTCCCCCCCTGGACGAGCCGCGAGGCGACCTCGGCGCAGCACGTCCCGGCGCGGCTCGCCGTCCTCGGGGGCGGCGTGGTCGGGGTCGAGATGGCGACCGCGTTCGCCGACTTCGGCAGCGCGGTCACGCTCGTCGTCCGCGGGGACCGGCTCCTGACGAACGCGGAGCCGTTCGCCGGCGAGGCGGTCGCCTCGGCGCTGACCGACCTGGGAGTGACCGTGCTGTTCGGCACGGAGGTGCAGTCCGTGCGCCGCGAACAGGACGGCGTCCACCTGTCGGCCGGCGCAGGCGCCGACCTCGTGGTCGACGAGGTGCTCGTCGCGACCGGTCGTCGACCGCGCACCTCGGACCTGGGCCTGGAGGTCCTCGGGCTCGAGCCTGGCAAGCCCCTGACCGTCGACGACACGCTCCAGGTCACGGGCGCCGACGGAGGCTGGCTGTTCGCGGTCGGCGACGTGTCCGGCCGGACCGGCACCACGCACCAGGGCAAGTACGACGCGCGCGTCGTCGGCGACGTCGTCGCGGCGCGGTTCGACCCGCGGTCCTCGGCGGCGGACTCGCCGGAGGGTGCGACCGCGGGCGATCGCTCGCTCAGCGCCGACGACGAGCGCGCGGCGGCGCCGTGGAGCCGGTACCGGGCCACGGCGGACGTCGCCGCGGTGCCCCAGGTGGTGTTCTCCCGGCCCGAGGTGGCCTGGGTCGGGCTCAGCGAGGAGGCCGCCCGGAAGAAGGGTCTCGACGTGCGCGTGGTGGGCTACGACCTGGCGAACGTCGCCGGCGCGTCGGTCTTCGCCGCGGACTACGCCGGCCGCGCGCAGATCGTGATCGACGACGCGCGCGGCGTCATCGTGGGGGCCACGTTCGTCGGGCCCGAGGTGGCCGAGATGCTGCACGCCGCCACCGTCGCGGTCGTCGGCGAGGTGCCGCTGGATCGCCTCTGGCACGCCGTGCCGTCCTACCCGACCGTCAGCGAGGTGTGGCTCCGGCTGCTGGAGACCGCGG
This sequence comes from Cellulomonas xylanilytica, assembly GCF_007989805.1. GTDB lineage: Bacteria > Actinomycetota > Actinomycetes > Actinomycetales > Cellulomonadaceae > Cellulomonas > Cellulomonas xylanilytica. The sequence goes on along the minus strand of NZ_BJUB01000003.1, from coordinate 374,957 downwards.
GCCTCTGAGCGTGACGAAGGGGCGGACCCGTCCGGGTCCGCCCCTTCGTCGTCCGTGTCAGCTGTCGGCCGCGAGCGACCCGTCGCTCGACAGGACCAGGCCGATGGCCGCCTCACCCTGACGCACGGCCTGGCCGATCAGGCCGAAGTCGTACGACTGGAAGTCGGCGAACTCGATGCCGTACGTCTCCTCGAGCCCGAGCTGGCAGAACGGGCGGTCGGGGCACTCGGCCGGACCGGCCAGCACCAGCCCGCCGCACGCGGCGGCGAGGTCGCTGAGCGTGGTCAGGTCGTGCTCCGTCGCGAACTCGCTGGTGACCGCGAAGGCGTTCTGGTCCTGCGCGGCCGAAGCGGCTCCGACGGCCAGGCCGGCGGCGTCGGCGAGCGGGGTCAGTGCGGCCACGGTCTCGTCGACGTCGGCCGACGCGACCGACTCGGCCTCCGCGCCGTTCTGCTGCGCGTTGAGGAAGTCGGCGAGCGTCGCGGCGTACTCCGGGACCGCGGTGAGCGTGCCGTCCGCGAGGGGGGGCAGGTACGTCTCCCGGTTGCCGATGGTGCGCACCTCGACGGTGAAGCCGCCGGTCCGCAGCACGGCCGCGTAGATCTCGGCGAGCGTGGCGCTCTCGGAGAAGTTCGCGGCGCCGATGACGAGGGGAGCACCCGCGCCGACCGCACCGTCCTCGGCCGCGAGGCCCTCGGTGGAGACGAACTCCTCCGCCACCTCGCTCGACGTGCGGCGGTCGATGTCGACGGCCTTGTTCAGCTCGATGAGCTTCTCGGTGTCGAGCGCGGCGGACACGGAGTCCAGCAGCTCGATCACCGCGGGGTTCGATGCCGCGGCAGCCTTGTTCACGGCCGGGATGATGTTGTCCGCGTTCTGCAGGCCCTTGTCGTCCTCCAGGACGACGAGCTTCTCGCCCGCGATCGGGTCGCAGGTGGCCAGCCCGGACGTGCCGGACGACGTCGGGTCGGCCTCGCCTCCGCCCGAGCCCGGGCTGCCACAGGCGCCGAGCGCCAGGGCGGCGATGGCGACCAGGGTCAGGGTGGTGGAGCGTCTCGCTCGCATCGTGCTCTCCTCGTGGAGTGGGCTTGGGGTGTTCCCGGGGTGACGGCGGAGCTGCCGTCGTTGGACGTCAGGCCGAAGAACCCGACCCATTCGATCCGGTTGTCGCAGGCTCGGCAAGCGCTGGGGACGTGATCTTGGACCGGCGTGTCCGTCGCGACGGCGTGTCGGAGGTGTCCCGTGCGAGGGCTCGCAGCCCCCGCGGCGTCAGGACGTGCTGGGCGATCGCGAGCAGACCCTCCGAGACCAGGCACAGCCCGGCGACCAGGATGCCGCCGGCCAGCACCTGCCCGTAGTCCTGCGTGCCGAAGCCGGTGACGACGATGGTGCCCAGGCTGCGGCCCCCGACGAGTGCGGCGAGGGGGACGGTGGCGAGGACCTGCACGGACGCCGTCCGGATGCCGGCGGCGATCAGCGGGACCGCGAGCGGGACCTCGACCGCCCACAGGCTGCGCGTGCCCGACATCCCCACGCCGCGCGCCGCGTCGCGCACGTCCGCGTCGACCTCGCCGAGGCCCGTCACCGTGTTGGTGAGCAGGGGCGGGACCGCGAAGACGGCGCACGCGAGCACGGTCGCGGTGTTGCCGAAGAGGCCGCTCGCGGCGAGGAGGGTGAGCAGCGCGAGCGTCGGCAGGGCGCGGGTCGTGTTGGCGACGACGACGCCGGCGGTCGCTCCGCGGCGGCGGTGACCGAGCCAGAGGCCGGTCGGCAGCGCCACGACGGCGGCGAGCAGGACGGCCAGGACCGAGACCACGATGTGGTCGCGCGTCAGGGCGATGACACCGTTGCGACCGGTCCAGTTCAGCGGGTCGTTCAGCCAGAGGAACGCCTCGTTCAGGATCTCCATGTCACACCGGCCTCTCGGCACGCGCCCACGGGGTGAGCCGGCGGCCGACGCCCGCCAGGACGAGGTCGCAGACCAGCGCCAGCACGAGGCACAGCACCGTCGCCGTCATGATCTCGGCGTGGTAGTTGCTGCGGAAGCCACGGAACATCAGCTGGCCCAGCCCGCCGTACCCGACCACGACGCCGACGGTGACCAGCGCGACGGTGGTGACCGTGGCGAGCCGGAGCCCGGCGACGATGCTGGGCAGCGCCTGCGGCAGCTCGACCGAGAAGAGCAGGCGCGCCCGGCCGTAGCCCATGCCGCGCGCCGCGTCGCGCACCGCGGGGTCCACCCCTTGCAGGCCGACCAGCACGTTCCGGGTCAGGACGAGCAGCGCGTAGGAGACCAGGCCGATGAGGACGGTGGTGCGGCCGATGCCCGTGTACGGCGCGAGGATCGCGAACAGGGCGAGGGACGGCACCGTGTAGAGGACACCCGCGACGCCGAGCACCGGACCGGCCAGCCGCGGCCGCAGGTGGGCCAGCGCCCCGAGCGGCAGGGCCAGCACGAAGGCGATGACGACCGCCTGGAACGTCAGCGACGCGTGCTGCTCGAGCGCGCGGGCGATGTCCTGCGAGTTGCGCTCCACGTACTCCCACGAGAACCACGGGTTGGGTGGAGCCTGGGCCAGACGCATGGCGCGAACGTACCCGCGGCGTCCGACATGCGCAGGATCTGCGGCTGTCGGAGGCAGCGACTAGCGTCCGACGGGTGGCAGACGACCCGGCGATCGCCTTCGAGCACGTCAGCAAGTCCTACGCGTCCGGTCGCGGTGACGCCCGCGGCAGCGGCGCCGCGGTCGACGACCTCTCCCTCGCGGTGCAGCCGCACGAGGTGCTCGTGCTCGTCGGACCCTCCGGGTGCGGCAAGTCGACCACCCTGCGGATGGCGAACCGCCTGGTGGAGCCGACGTCCGGCCGCATCATGCTGGAGGGCGAGGACGTCACGACGGTCGACCCCGTGGGTCTGCGCCGTCGGATGGGCTACGTGATCCAGAACGTCGGGCTCTTCCCGCACCGCACGGTCGCCCAGAACGTGGCCACCGTCCCGGGCCTGGTCGGCTGGGACCGCAAGCGGACGGCCACCCGCGTCGACGAGCTGCTCGACCTCGTCGGGCTGCCTCCGGAGAAGTACGCGCGGCGGTTCCCGCACGAGTTGTCCGGCGGTGAGCGCCAGCGCGTCGGGGTCGCCCGGGCGCTGGCCACCGACCCTCCGGTGCTGCTCATGGACGAGCCGTTCGGCGCGGTGGACCCCGTGGGCCGGCGTCGCCTGCAGACGGAGTTCGCGCGGATCCAGCGCGCCTTGGGCATCACGGTGATGCTCGTCACGCACGACATCGACGAGGCCGTGCGGATGGCGGACCGTGTGGCGGTGCTGAGCACGGGGGCCCACATCGAGCAGCTCGCGTCCCCGCTCGACATCGTCGCCCGGCCTGCCACCCCCGCGGTGGCGGACCTGGTCGGCCGCGGTCGGACGGCGCGGCTGCTGGCGCTGGGCAGGCTCGAACGCGCTGACCTGGACCCGGGCGTCCAGGACGGGACCGGCGGCACCCCGCTGACCGTCGGCGCCGAGCTGGGAGACGTGCTCTCCGCGCTCGTCGGTGCGGACGGCCCGCTGCCGGTGCACGACGAGCAGGGCCGGGTGGTCGGCAGCGCGACGCCGGCCACGGTCGTCCGTGCGCTCGACCGTCTCACCGAGCGGGACCAGCAGGGCCCAGAGACGCACGCCACAGCGGACGTCGACGCCCCCGTCGGTACGCTGCGGACGTGACCACGACGACGGCCCGACTCGCGCTCGCCACCTGTGCCGAGCTGCCCGAGCTCGACCCCGACGACCACGCCCTGCGTGACGCGCTGCTCGAGCGCGGCATCGCGACGGACGTCGTCGTCTGGGACGACCCGACCATCGACTGGGGCACGTACCCCCACGTCATCATCCGGTCCACGTGGGACTACACGGTCCGGCCCGCGCAGTTCGCGGACTGGACGCGCCGCGTCGAGCGGACCAGCACGCTGCTGAACCCCGCCTCGGTGGTGGGCTGGAACATCGACAAGACGTACCTACGGGACCTGGAGAAGGCCGGTCTGCCGATCGTCCCGACGATCTGGCTGGACCCGGAGCGCAACCACGACTCGCGCGCCATCCACACCCGCTTCCCCGCGTTCGGCGACTTCGTCATCAAGCCGACGGTCAGCGCCGGCGCCCGGGACACCGGCCGGTACGACGCCGGCGTCACGCAGCAGCGCTCGCTCGCCATCACGCACGCGAAGAACCTGCTCAGCGTGGGTCGGCGCGTCATGATCCAGCGCTACCTGCGCAACGTCGACACCACCGGGGAGACGGCCCTGGTGTTCGTCGACGGCCAGTTCAGCCACTCGGTCCGCAAGGGTGCGCTGCTCGCGGGGCCGTACCGCGGCGAGGCGGACTCCGAGCTGTACCGGCAGGAGTCGATGACGGCGCGGGAGGCCAGCGACGCCGAGCGGGAGCTGGGCGAGCGGGTCGTCGCCGCGCTCCCCGAGCTCGCGCCGGGCACCGACGGGCCCCTGCTCTACGCCCGCGTCGACCTCATCCCCGACGACGAGGGCAACCCCGTCATCCTCGAGGTCGAGCTGACGGAGCCGTCGCTGTTCTTCGCGCACGCCGAGGGGTCGGCCGCGCGGTTCGCCGACGCGATCGTCGCTCGGCTCTGACCCCGGCAGGGGAGTGGTCCAGGCCACGCCCCGCCGGTACAGGAAGTGGTCCCGGCCTCGGGTACACTTCTGGACGGCCCGACGTCCGCGTCGGGTGATCGTGGTGGCTATAGCTCAGGTGGTAGAGCACCTGGTTGTGGTCCAGGGGGTCGCGGGTTCAAGTCCCGTTAGCCACCCCATCGCGTCGGGCGTCGACCAGTCGGTCGGCGCCCGTCGTCGTTCCCGGACGTGCCTCGCCCCGTCGAGGTCTCGCACCGCGAGGGCAGGGCCCGGGAGCTCCGCCGAGCCGGTGGCTCAGCCCTCGGACCGCACGGTGCCCTTCACCGACGTCGCGACGACCTCCGCGGCGATCTTCTTCGCCGCCGCCGAGTCGGGGCCCGGCTGGGCCGGCAGGAGCGCCGCGCGGTAGTAGCGCAGCTCGTCGATGCTCTCCAGGATGTCGGCGAGCGCGCGGTGGCCCCCGTTCTTGCGGGGGGACGCGAAGTACACGCGGGGGTACCAGCGCCGGGCGAGCTCCTTGATCGACGACACGTCGATGACCCGGTAGTGCAGGTACGCCACGAGGTCGGGCATGTCGCGGTCGAGGAACGCCTTGTCGGTGCCCACCGAGTTGCCCGCCAGGGGTGCCTTGCCGGCGTCCGGGACCCAGGTGCGGATGTAGTCGAGGACCGTCGCCTGGGCGTCCTCGATCGTGGTGCCGTTCGGCAGCTGGTCCAGCAGTCCCGATGTGGTGTGCATCGTGCGGACGAAGTCGTTCATCTGCTCGAGCGCCTCGGCGGGCGGCGAGATGACGACGTCGACGCCCTCGCCGAGCACGCGCAGCTCGGAGTCGGTCACCACGACCGCCACCTCGACCAGGGCGTCGGCGCCCAGGTCCAGGCCGGTCATCTCGCAGTCGATCCAGACGATGCGGTCGGCGCTCTCCTGGCCGGTCGAGGCGGGCGGGGGCGTCGGCGTGCTGGTCACGAACGTCAGCCTAGGGGCCACCACGGCTCTGCGCGGTCGTGAGGTCGTCGTGTCCCGGTTAGCGTCGGTGCATGTCGGACGAGCCCGCCCTGGCCCCACCGAGCACCAACGCGTTCGCCGCGCTGCGCGCACGTCCCGTGCTGTGGGCCGTCCTGCCGGGCCTCGTGCTCGTGGCGGCAGGGCTCGGCGTGTTCTTCTCGGTGCTCGACGGGGTGCAGGAGAAGGACGACCTGTGGGACCTGGACGAGCCGGTCCTCGACTGGCTGGTCGACCGTCGCACGTCGGCGTGGACGTCGGTGCTCGCGGCCATCACGTTCGTGACCGGACCCACGGTCCTGCCGATCATCGTCGGCGTCGCGTGCCTGGTCTTGGGACTCCTGCGGCACGAGTGGTGGCGGCCGCTGCTCCTCGCGGGGGCGATGATCGGCTCCACCCTGCTCAGCCTGGCCGTCAAGGGGCTGGTGGGCCGGGCGCGGCCGCCGGAGGACACGATGTTCGTGCCGGGTGCGGAGACGACGGCGTCCTTCCCGTCAGGGCACACCATCGGGACGGCGACGTTCCTGCTGGTCGCCGGCTACCTGGTCTGCAGCAGGAACCCGTCGGTGCTGCGGATTGTCGCCTGGGGGATCGCGACCGTCGTCGGCACCGCCCTGGTCGCGCTGAGCAGGCTGTACCTGGGCTACCACTTCCTCACTGACGTGGTGGCGGCCGTCGCGCTCGCCGTCGCGGTGCTCGGCGTGGTCAGCGTGGTGGACCGGCTGCACACCGGTCCGCCGTCGGCCTCAGCGGTGTGAGTCCGGGCCCGGGACCGTCGACGCCAACCACGCGGCCACCGGGACGACCACGGCGACCGCCCCTGCGATCCACATGCTCGCGGTCCACGACGTGCCCGCCCACAGCAGGACGCCGAGCGTGCATGCGCCGGCCACGAGCCCGATCCCGATCCGCTCGAGCCATCGCAGGAGGAACCGCCCGAGCCGCGACCGGGCCGGCATCTGCGCGGCCGGGTCGGGGGTGTTGTGCCGACCCATCAGCGCCGTCCGCAGGTCCGAGGACGAGGGCGGGGGTGGCTCGGCATGGCGACATGGTGGCACGCATGACGGTGGGCGCGGACCGGTTCCTCGGGGAGGATCGGTCCGCGCCCACCGGGGTGTGGATCATCGGGCGACGAGGACGCCGACGGGGCTCGTCGGGCGCGCCTGGACGCGCTGCGGATCCGGCGGTCGACCGACGTTCACGGTCGGCCGTCTGGCGTGGTGCGCGGCCTCGCGGACGCGTGCCTGGTGGGACTGGGCGAGGCGCTCGGCGTTCGCCTGTCGGGTGAGCTCGTAGGTCTGGTTCGGGTACACGGGGTGCTCCTCGGGCATGACGGTGCCCGGGCCGGAGCCCGGACGATGTGGGTGGTGTGGGAGTACTCGACCACGGGCGGACGGCCGTGGTCACGTGATTTTCTTGCCGCTTTCGACCGGTTTGCCCTGGCGGGATCTCGACGGACGTCGCCCGTCTGCCGTCTGGTTCCGGGGGAACCAGGGGGGAGAGGCTGCACCGTGCCCGCACCCGCCCTCGCCGAACCGGCGACCAGCCACCACACCCAGCCGCGCATCGGGCTCGCGCTCGGCACCGCGCTCTACGTCGCCTCCGTGCTCGGCACGGGGATCCTCCTGCTGCCCACCCTCGCCGCTCGTGCGGCCGGACCCGCGTCCCTCGTGGCCGTCGCCGCCGTCCTGCTCTCCTCCGTCCCGCTCGCCGCCGCGTTCGCAGCGCTCGCCACCCGGCACCCGGACTCCGGCGGCGTCGCGACGTACGTGCGGCTCGCCCTGGGACCGACCGCGGCACGCATGACGGGCTACTGGTTCTTCTTCGGTGTCTGCGTCGGGTCGCCGGTCGTGGCGCTGCTGGGCGCCCAGTACGTCGTCGCGATGCTGGGAGGCGCGCAGTGGCACGTCTACCTCGTGGGCGCGGCGTTCTTCGTGCCGTCGCTGGTCAGCCACGCCGTCGGTCTGCGGCTCGCCGGACCCGTCCAGCTCGCGCTCACCGGCGCGCTCGTGGTGCTCGTGGTCGGCGTCGTCCTGGTGTCCCTGCCCGCCGCCGACGCGGCGAACCTGGTGCCCTTCGCGCCGCACGGCTGGGTCGGCGTCGGCGCCGCGGCCAGCCTGTACGTCTGGGCGTTCGCCGGCTGGGAGGCCGTGACGCACCTCGCGGGCGAGTTCCGGGACCCGCGCCGCACCATCCCGCGCGCCACGGCGATCGCGCTCGTCGTCGTCGGGGTCGCGTACCTGGCCCTGCAGTACGTGACGGTCACGGTGCTGGGCGACGACGCGGCCTCGTCGGACGTGCCGCTGATGGACCTGGTCGCCGTCGGGCTGCCCGGGACGGGCCGCGTCGCGGTGGCCGTCGTCGCGGGGATCGTCACGCTCGGCGTGCTCGGCACCTACGTCGGTGCCTTCGCCAAGCTCGGTGCGTCGCTCGGCCGCGACGGAGACCTGCCGCGCTGGATCGGCCGAGGCGCGCAGCCGGGCGGCGTGCCGCGTCGTGCGCTGCTCGTCGTCGCCGGTCTCGCGGCCGTGTACTTCTCGGTCGCCGTGGCCACCGGTGGGGACCTCGAGCCGTTCGTGCTCGTGCACACCAGCTGCATGGTCGCCATCTACGCCGTGGGCATGGCCGCCGCGGTGCGCCTGCTCGACCGGGGCAGCCCCGGCTGGTGGTCGGCCGTCGTCGCCTGCGTCCTCGCGCTCGGTCTCGCGGCGCTCGCGGGGTGGCACCTCGTGGTGCCGCTCGGTCTCGCCCTCGTGGCCGTGGGGGTCGGTGTGCTGCGACGGCCGCGGGTGTCGCTGTCCCGCTAGCGCCGGCTGCCGTTCTGGTGCCCCCGGCAGGACTCGAACCTGCAACCTACGGATTAGAAGGCCGTTGCTCTATCCATTGAGCTACGAGGGCTGGACGTGCGCCCACAGCCTACTGGCGGGGCGCTGCGAGACCCTGCTCGGCACGAACCGGGCACGGGCGCACCGCGTGGCGCGTTTTGCCAGGTCAGATGACACCGCGACAATGGTCCGGTGAGCGCACAGCCAGGCACCGCGCCAGTGCAGCCTGTGCCGACCTCGCAGCCGACCGTCCAGCCGACCGCGGCGCACGCCCGTCATGCGGCGTCCGACCCGCGCGACGTCCTCGCCCGACCGCTGGCGGCGACGTCCCTGCTCGACGCGGTGCGGGACCTGCACCGCGACGTGGAGCGCACCGGGTTCCCGCTGGAGATCGACGGGATCGAGTCGGCCAGGGCGTCGCGTGCACGGCTCGTCGACCAGCTCGGCGAGCACCTCGTGCCGCGCCTGACGGAGCTGTCGGCTCCGGCGGTCGTGGTCGTCTCGGGGTCGACGGGTGCGGGCAAGTCGACGCTCGTCAACTCGCTGGTGGGCTCCGAGGTGAGCACGGCCGGCGTGCTGCGGCCGACGACGCGCCGTCCGGTGCTGGTGCACAACCCCCTCGACGCGGAGCTCCTCTCGCACCACCCGGTCCTGGAGTCCGTGAGCGTGGTGGCCGACGAGCAGGTCCCGCGGGGGATCGCGCTGCTGGATGCGCCGGACCTCGACTCGGTGCTGGAGTCGAACCGGGAGTCGGCCCACCGGCTGCTCGAGGCGGCCGACCTGTGGCTCTTCGTCACGACGGCCGCCCGGTACGGGGACGCCCTGCCGTGGAAGGTCCTGCAGGGTGCCGTCGACCGCGGCGCGTCCATCGCGATGGTCCTCAACCGCGTGCCGTCGGCGTCGCTGCCCACGGTGCGCGGTGACCTCCTCGACCGGCTCCGCGGCCACGGGCTGCAGGGATCGCCGCTGTTCGTCGTGCCGGACCTGGGTCCGCACGAGGGTCTGCTTCCCGCCGCGGTGGTCGCGCCGATCCGGCGCTGGCTCGCGATGCTGGCCGGGCCCGACCGCGCGCGCACCGTGATCGGCCGCACTCTGCGGGGCTCGCTCGCCGCGCTGCGGCCCTGGGTGGACGAGCTGGCCGAGGCCGTGCAGGCGCAGGCCGATGCCGCCGGGGCGATCGCCGCGGTGCTCGACGCGGCCATCGAGGCGCCGACCGCGCAGGCGTCGGCGTCGATCCGCGGCGGGGCGGTCGCGGACGGTGCGGTGCGAGCGCGGTGGTCGGAGCTGGCGGTCGACAGCGGACCGCTGGGCCGCGTGGTGCGTCCGTCCGGCCGCATCCGCGGCTCCGCTCGCGAGGGGCGCGCACGCGTCGCGGCCATCGCGCCGCTGGTGGAGGACCTGACCCGATCGGCCGCCGCGACCCTGACGGCGGCGGGCGCCCACACCGAGGCGGTCCTGCGGGCCGCGCTCACCGGTCCCGACGCGCCCGAGGGCGGCGCGTCCGTCGACGCGGCGTGGGAGTCGGCGACGCTACGCACCGGTCGGCGGAGCGCCGCCGACCAGGCTGCTCGTGCGTGGACCGCCCAGGGACTGCGGGCGGTGCGTGCTGCGCTGACGGTCGGACCGGCCGAGACATCGCCCGACGGGATCCCGCGCTCGCGCCGGGACGTCGCGCGGGAGGTCCGGCGCCGGTCCAAGGCCGTCAACGCCCTGGGGGACGAGGGGCTGGCGGCCGTCGCGCTCGCCGCGGCGTCCGGGGTGCGCGAGGCGCGCGACCTCCTGGTCGACCTGATCGACAGCGCCGGCGAGCGTGCCGTCGACGAGCTGCGCGACGACCTCGTCGCCCGGGTGGCAGGCCAGGTGGCGGTCGAGCGGGCCGCGGTCGGCGAGGTGCTGTCCGACCCGGACCTCGCCGAGGACGCCTCCTCGCGGCTGCGTCTGCGGCTCGCCGTGCTGAAGGGACTCACGTGACAGCGACGCTCGGATCGACCCTGCACGGCGACGACACCGCCGCGCTCACGGCCCGCGTCGACGCGCTCGGGCGCGCGCTGGCGATCGGCGGTGCGCGCCTGGCGCCGGCCGTCGTGACGAAGGTCGTCGCGACCGTCGAGAGCGTGCGGGAACGGCTCGACCTCGGCGTGGACCACACGGTCGTCGCGCTCGTGGGCGGCACCGGGTCGGGCAAGTCGAGCCTCTTCAACGCGATCTGCCGGCTCGACTTCGCCGACGTGGGCGTCCGTCGGCCGACCACGTCGGAGATCACGGCGTGCGTGTGGGGCGACGACGGGGGACCGCTCCTGGACTGGCTCGGCGTCGTGCCGGACCGCCGGATCCAGCGCGAGAGCCTGCTCGACGGGGAGAGCGAGGTCGCGCTGCGGGGGCTGGTCCTGCTCGACCTGCCCGACCACGACTCGATCGCCCCGGAGCACCGCGAGGTCGTCGACCGGCTGCTCCCGCAGGCCGACCTGCTCGCGTGGGTGGTCGACCCGCAGAAGTACGCCGACGACGCCCTGCACAGCGGCTACCTGCGGCGGCTCGTCGGGCACGAGGCGTCCATGGTCGTCGTGCTCAACCAGGTGGACACCGTCCCGCCGGACGTGCGGCCCGACCTGCTGGCGGACGTGGAGAACCTCCTGGTCGACGACGGGCTGACCGGGGTCCCGGTCCGCGAGGCGTCCGCGCGCACGGGCGAGGGTCTGGTCGCGCTGCGCGAGCTCCTGGCCACCTACGTCGAGTCGCGGTCGCTGGCGGCCCGGCGCGCGAGCGCCGAGCTGAACGACGCGGCGGCGCTGCTCGCGGCCGAGGTCGCCGCGCGCGAGCCTGCCCCCTCCGCGCTGTCCGTGTCCGATGTCGTCGACCGGCTCGCGGCGGCGATCGGCCTGCCGGCGGTGGCCGCGGGGGTCGGTGCGGCCGTGCGGACCGGGTCCTCGTCGACGCCCGGGTTCGGGGCGGTCCAGCAGGACGCCGTCGAGCTGGCGCGGGCCACGTGGCTCGAGGCCGTGACCACGGGGCTGCCACGCCGGTGGGGCAAGGACGTCGCGTCGCGCGTGGCGTCGACCACCGAGATGCGCCTCGCCGTGACCGACGCCCTGACGCAGCTGACGCTCACCGCGCGGCGGTCCGGCCTCGCGCTGGGGCTGACGGTCGCGGCCGTGGCGCTGGCCGGTGCCGCGCTGCTCGTGGGGTCGGTCGCGGTGGGCTCGCTGGTCGGGCCGGGGGAGGCGAACGTGTGGGCACCCGTGGGGGCGGTCGTGCTGCTGGTCGCGTCGGTGCTGGCCTTCGTCGGGGCCGCCGCGGCCCGGCGGTCGGCGGGGCGGCGGCGGACCGCCCGGGTGCTGCAGGACGGCCGCTCGGCGCTGGAGAACGTGGCGCGCGCGCGGCTCGCGGTGCCCACCGAGGCGGTCCTGGCCGAGCACCGCGCGGTGCGCGAGCTCGTCGCGTCCGCCCGGGCCTGAGCCGCCCACAGCCCGGCTGCACCGAGCGCCGTCCACGGGTTCGCCCCGGTCGACGACGCCGGGCGCGGCCCACGTCGACCCTGGTCGCACGAGCCCCGCACCCGCCGGGGCACCGCACCGGAGGTACCCCATGAGCATGCAGTCCCTGGACCTGACCGTCGTCGGCTGGATCGGCACCGACGTGCGGATCCATCACGAGTCGGACGGCGGCGTCCCGTTCACCACGTTCCGGCTGGGCAGCACCCGCCGCTGGTTCGACAAGCAGGCCGGCGTGTGGCGTGACGCGCAGACCGAGTGGTTCAACGTGAAGGTGTGGCGCACCACCGCGATCAACGCCGCGCGGTCGCTGCGCAAGGGCGACCCGGTCATCGTGCAGGGCCTGCTGTCCACCGAGGAGTGGGTCGGCGCCGACGGTCCTCGCACCTCGCTCGTGCTCGACGCCAGCGCCATCGGCCCCAACCTCGCGTTCGGCAGCAGCCACTTCGCACGGAACGTCAGCCCGGTGACGGTCGCCGCGGCCGAGGACGGGTCGGTCGAGGAGGCCCCCACCGACGTCTCCTCGTTCGAGGAGCTCCCGGATGACGAGCGTGCCGGTCTGCCGCCCGAGGTGGAGGAGGACCAGGAGCTCGCGCTGGCCGGGGCCAGGTGATCGCCTAGGCTGGGGCACCGGCAGCCCGACGACGTGGCCGGTCGGACCGCGCGCACAGCGCAGCGCGGTCGACCAGCCTCGCGGGCCGGCCGGTCAGCGGTGCCCCGAGAACGCGCCACGAGAACCCAGCGCGCGGGGCGACCCCCATCGAGCACCGAGGCGGACGAAGAGCCAGTGGCTGAGTTCATCTACTCCATGTACAAGACGCGCAAGGCGCACGGTGACAAGGTCATCCTCGACGACGTCACCCTGAACTTCCTGCCGGGCGCCAAGATCGGCGTCGTCGGGCCCAACGGCGCCGGGAAGTCGACGATCCTCAAGATCATGGCCGGCCTCGACCAGCCGTCGAACGGTGAGGCGCGCCTGAGCCCCGGGTACACCGTCGGCATCCTCCAGCAGGAGCCGCCGCTGAACGAGGACAAGACGGTGCTCGGCAACGTCGAGGAGGGCGTCGCCGAGATCAAGAGCAAGCTCGACCGCTACAACGAGATCTCCGTGCTGATGTCCGAGCCGGACGCCGACTTCGACGCCCTGCTGGCGGAGATGGGGGTGCTCCAGGAGGCCATCGACGCCGCCGACGCGTGGGACCTCGACGCACAGCTGGACCAGGCGATGGACGCGCTGCGCTGCCCGCCGCCGGACGCCGACGTCTCCGTGCTGTCCGGTGGTGAGCGTCGCCGGGTCGCGCTGTGCAAGCTCCTCCTGGAGAAGCCCGACCTGCTGCTCCTCGACGAGCCCACCAACCACCTCGACGCCGAGAGCGTGCTGTGGCTGGAGGCGCACCTGAAGGACTACCCCGGCGCCATCCTGGCCGTCACCCACGACCGGTACTTCCTCGACCACGTGGCCGAGTGGATCTGCGAGGTCGACCGCGGCCGCCTGTACCCGTACGAGGGCAACTACTCCACCTACCTGGAGAAGAAGCAGGAACGCCTCGCCATCCAGGGCAAGAAGGACCTCAAGCTCGCCAAGCGCCTCAAGGAGGAGCTGGAGTGGGTGCGGTCCAACGCCAAGGGCCGGCAGACCAAGTCGAAGTCGCGTCTCGCGCGCTACGAGGAGATGGCGGCGGAGGCCGACCGCACCAGGAAGCTGGACTTCGAGGAGATCCAGATCCCGCCGGGTCCGCGCCTGGGCTCGATCGTGCTGGAGGCGAAGGGCCTGGAGAAGGGCTTCGACGGGCGCGTGCTCATCGACGGCCTCAGCTTCACGCTCCCGCGCAACGGCATCGTGGGCGTCATCGGTCCCAACGGCGTCGGCAAGACCACGCTGTTCAAGACGATCGTGGGGCTCGAGCCGCTGGACGCGGGCGACCTCAAGGTCGGCGAGACGGTCTCCATCTCCTACGTCGACCAGTCGCGCGGCGGCATCGACCCCAAGAAGACGCTGTTCGAGGTCGTCTCGGACGGCCTGGACTTCCTCAAGGTCGGCAACGTCGAGATGCCGTCGCGGGCGTACGTCGCCGCGTTCGGCTTCAAGGGCCCGGATCAGCAGAAGCCGGCGGGCGTCCTGTCGGGTGGTGAGCGCAACCGCCTGAACCTCGCGCTCACGCTCAAGCAGGGCGGCAACCTGCTGCTGCTCGACGAGCCCACCAACGACCTGGACGTCGAGACGCTCGGGTCGCTGGAGAACGCGCTGCTCGAGTTCCCCGGCTGCGCCGTGGTGGTCTCCCACGACCGCTGGTTCCTCGACCGGGTGGCGACGCACATCCTGGCGTACGAGGGCACCGAGGAGAACCCGGGCAACTGGTACTGGTTCGAGGGCAACTTCGCCTCCTACGAGGAGAACAAGGTCGAGCGTCTCGGCCCCGACGCAGCCCGTCCGCACCGCGTGACGTACCGCAAGCTGCGCCGCGACTGAGGCACGCCGGAAGCCGCCCGTTCCCCTGGGGAGCGGGCGGCTTCGTCGTCGGCGAGCCGCCCGCCACCTGCGCGGATACGCTGCACACGACCTGGGAGAGGCGGTGCGGCGATGGAGCACGACGAGCTCGTGAGCGCCCTGCTCGCCCTGCGCGAGCGGACGGCCGACCTGCGGCTCCCGCTCGAGACCGCCACGGCGCCCGGCGCCCGGGCGGACCGCACGCGCGTCCTGGACCAGCTCGACGACTACCTCCTGCCGCGGCTGCGGGACCCCGGCGCCCCGGTGCTGGTGGTCGTCGGCGGCTCCACGGGTGCGGGCAAATCCACGGTGGTCAACTCGCTGGTGGGCACCGAGGTCAGCCCGTCGGGGGTGCTGCGCCCGACCACCCGCTGGCCGGTTCTCGTGCACCACCCGCTCGACGTGCGCTGGTTCAGCTCCGACCGGGTGCTGCCCTCGCTGACGCGCGCGGACGCCGCGGGGGAGCAGGGCCTCGCCGGTGCGCGGCCGGGGCTCCGGCTGGTGGCGTCCGAGGCGGTGCCGGTGGGCCTCGCGCTGCTGGACGCCCCCGACGTGGACTCCGTCGAGGAGGGCAACCGCGTCCTGGCGGCCCAGCTGCTGGGCGCGGCCGACGTCTGGCTGTTCGTCACCACCGCCGCGCGGTACGCCGACGCGGTGCCCTGGGAGCTGCTCGCCGACGCCGCCCGACGAGGCACGCACCTCGCCCTCGTGCTCGACCGGGTCGACCCCGGGGCGCAGACCGAGGTGGGCGACCACCTGCGGCAGATGCTCGCCGACGCCGGCCTGGCCTCCGCCACGGTCATCGTCGTCCCCGAGGTCGAGCTCCAGGACGGTCTGCTGCCCGAGCCGGCCATCGGCCCCGTCGCGGACCTGCTCACGCGGACGGCCACGGACCCGGCCGTCCGGGCCACGGCGCTGGCCGAGACGTGGGACGGAGCGGTGACCGACGTGTCCCGACGCGCGCTCGGGCTGGCGACGGCGGCGGACGAGCAGCGGGCGGCCGACGTCCGGCTCCGCGCGGCGGTCACCGCGGCGTACGCGACGGCGTCGGACCAGATCGCCCACGCGACGTCGGACGGGTCGCTGCTGCGCGGCGAGGTGCTGGCGCGGTGGCAGGACGTGGTCGGCACCAGCGAGTGGTTCCGGTCGCTGGAGCAGGGGGTGTCCCGCATCCGGGACCGGGTCGTCGGGTTCGTGCGTGGCCGCCGGCCGGCGGAACCGGCGCTGGTCGAGGCGGTCGCGCACGGCTTGTCCGCCGTCATCCAGGACGCCGCCGAGGAGGCCGCCGAGACCGCGCACTCCGCGTGGCGTCACGACCCGGCGGGGCGGGCGCTGCTGGACGGGCTGGCGCTGTCCCGTGCGTCGGTGGACCTGCGGGCACGGACCGCCGAGCAGGTGCGGGCGTGGCAGGGCGACGTGCTGGGCCTCGTCGAGACGGAGGGCGCGGACCGGCGCACGACCGCCCGCGCGCTGTCCTACGGCGTCAACGGGCTCGGTGCGGTGCTCATGGTCGCGGTCTTCGCGTCCACCGGCGGGCTCACGGGTGCGGAGGTGGGGATCGTCGGCGGCTCCGCGCTGCTGGCCCAGCGGCTGCTCGAGGCGGTGTTCGGCGACGAGGCCGTGCGGCGGCTCACGCAGGAGGCGCAGACGCGGCTCGCCGCCCGGACCGACGCGCTGCTGCACGAGGAGGCGTCCCGGTTCCTGCGGCAGCTGGACGCGACGGGCGCAGCAGGCCGTGACGGCGACGACCTGCGCGCCGCGGCCGAGCGGGTGCGGTCGGCGATGTCGACCCGCACGGCGGCGACCGCCTGGGGAGCCGGCGAGCTCCCGGCCGGTGGCGCCGGTCACCTGCGGGGCACGGGTGCCGTCGCGCGCGCCGCCGAGGTGGTCGTCCCCGAGCAGCCCGACCGCAACCGCTGGTGGTCGCGCTGGTGGCGCTGAACCGGGGGAGCGGGGCGGCCGGCACGCTGCGCGGACGGGTCGAGGCGCTCGACGAGGCGGTCGGGCTCGCTCGGGGACGCCTGCCCGACGACGCGCTGGAGGCGCCCGCCGAGGTGGTCGCCCGTGCGCGTGACCGCGCCGCGCTGTCCGGCGAGTACACGGTGGTCGCGCTCGCGGGTGCGACCGGCTCGGGGAAGTCGTCGCTGCTCAACGCGCTCGCGGACGCCCGCATCGCGGCTCCCGGCGTGCGCCGTCCCACGACGGGGCACCCGGTGGCGGTGATCGTGCCGGCCCGAGGGGATGCGGACGAGGGTGCCGACGACCTCCTCGACTGGCTCGACGTCCGCGACCGCCACGTCGGCGTGAGCCGGGTCCTGCAGGAGTCCGCGACGGGTCTCGTGCTGCTCGACCTGCCCGACCACGACTCGGTGGTCACGGAGCACCGCGCGATCGCGGAGCGCCTCTACGAGCGGGTCGACCTGCTGGTCTGGGTGGTGGACCCGCAGAAGTACGCGGACGCGGCCCTGCACTCCCGCTACCTGCGCGGCCTGCGCGACCACGCCGGGGTCGTCGTCCTCGTGCTCAACCAGGCCGACCGGCTGTCGCCCGCCGACCAGCGCGCGATGGTCGCGGACCTGCAGCGCCTGGCGGCGCAGGACGGGCTGGGCGCGTCACCGGTGCTCGCGGTCAGCGCGTCGACCGGCGCCGGCGTCACCGAGCTGCGGGACCTGCTGGCCCGCGCCGCCCAGCGGCGGCTGGCGGCCACCGAGCGGGTGACGGGCGACGTGCGGCAGGCGGCGCGCACGCTGGTGGAGGCGTGCGGGTCGCCGCCGGACGCGCGACGCGAGGTCGGCGCCGCGGCGGCGCTGGTCCGCTCGTGGGAGTCGGCAGCCGGTGTCGACGAGGTCGCCGACGCCGTGCGGCGCTCGACCAGGCGGTCGGCGCGCGCGGCGACGGGGTGGCCGGTGACCCGGTGGGTCGCCCGGCTTCGGCCCGATCCGCTGCGACGCCTGGGGCTCGGCCGCGAGCGCCTCCAGGCGGGCCAGGATGACCTGCTGCGCTCGTCCCGGTCGGCCCCGGCGGCGGGCGAGCGGTCCGCAGCGCTGAGCGCGGTCCGCTCCTACGTCGACGCGGCGACCGCCGGGGCGCCCGACCACTGGGTGCTCGCGGCCCGGTCCCGCGCGGCGGACGTGGACCTCGACGACGTGCTCGACCGGACCGTCGTGCGCGTCCCGGTGGGCAGCGCCCGGGTGCCGTGGACGTGGCGCGTGCTGGCCTTCCTCCAGTGGGTGCTGCTGGTCGCCGCGGCGGCGGGTCTCCTCTGGCTGCTGCTCCTCGCCGGGCTCGGCTGGCTCCAGCTGCCGGCCCCGGAGACCCCGATGTGGTGGGGGTTCCCGGCACCCACCGTGCTCCTGCTCGGTGGGGTGCTGGCGGGGCTGCTGGTGGCCGGCGTCGGGTGGGTGGTCGGCGCCGTGGCGGGCCGGCGCCGGGCCGCGAAGGCACGTCGACGCCTCAGCGCCTCGGTGGCGGAGTCGGTGAACGACCACGTCATCGGGCCGGTGGCCGCGGAGATGGACGCGCTGGCGCGGTGCCGGGCGGCCGCGTCGAAGGCTGCGGCCTGACCGCTCCTAGGATCGAGCGCATGACCCGCCTCGAGATCCCGGTGCAGCTGCGCTGGTCGGACATGGACGCCTACCAGCACGTCAACAACGTCGAGATGCTCCGGTTGCTGGAGGAGGCCCGGATCGAGGCCTTCTGGAGCCACCCCGTCGGACCCGACGGCAGCCGGGTGGAGAGTGCGTTCCCCACCGCCGTCATCGACGCCGGACCCGGGGCCGAGGTGTCCACGCTGGTGGCCCGCCAGGAGATCGAGTACCTCAAGCCGCTCGGCTACCGCCGCACCCCGGTCATCGTCGAGATGTGGCTGGGCCACCTCGGCGGCGCCAGCCTGGATGTCTGCTACGAGGTGCGCGACGCGGGCGACGCGGGCCCAGGGCGCGTGACCTACGCCCGGGCGCTGACCACGCTCGTCCTGGTCGACAACGCGACGGGGTCACCGCGGCGCATCGCCCCCGAGCAGCGTGCGGCGTGGTCCACGTTCCTGGAGGAGCCCGTCACGATCCGCCGGCGGCGCTGACCCGCCGGTCGGTGCGTGCCCGCTCGGCCCGCTCGGCGGCCCGGGCGATGTTGCGCTGCATGCCGCCGAACACGACGCCGTGGAACGGGTAGACCGACCACCAGTACAGCTGCCCGAGCAGCCCCTTCGGGTGGAAGAGCGCGCGCTGGGCGAAGACGGTCGGCGCCGTGTCGGGACGGTCCGTGGGCTCGACCCGCAGCTCCAGCCACGCGAGCCCCGGGACGCGCATCTCGGCGCGGAGCCGGATCAGGCTGCCCTCCTCGATGTCCTCGACGCGCCAGAAGTCGACGGCGTCGTCCACGAGCAGCTGCAGCGGGTCGCGGCGCCCGCGGCGCAGGCCCGGCCCACCGACGAGCCGGTCCGCGAGACCGCGGATGCGCCACGCGAGCCCCCACGAGTACCAGCCGCGGTCGCCTCCGACGGCCTCGAGCACCCGCCACAGCGCGGCGGGGGAGGCGTCGACGGTGACCCGGCGCTCGTCGACGAACAGGGAGCCGCCGGCCCAGTCGGGGTCGCTCGGCAGCGGGTCGCTGGGCGCACCGGGGACGGCGGCCGACGACCAGCGGGTGCTCACGGCCGCGTCCTGGACCCGGCGCAGCGCGAGCGCCACCGCCCGGTCGAACCCGATCAGCCCGTCGGGCGGGTCCGGCACGTGGTCGGCGATGTCGTGCTCGTCGCACACCACCTCGTGCACCAGGGACTCCACCAGGGGGCGGGCGAGGCCGCCGGGCACCGGGGTCACCAACGACACCCACAGGGACGAGAGCTTCGGCGTCAGCACGGGGACGCCGACGATGATCCGGCGCTTGAGGTCCGCCGCGTCGGCGTACCGCTGCATCATGTCGCGGTACGTCAGGACGTCGGGCCCGCCGATGTCGAACCCGCGGCTGACGTCGGACGCCATCGACGCGGACCCGACGAGGTAGCGCAGCACGTCCCGGATCGCGATGGGCTGGATGCGGTTCTCCACCCACTTCGGGACGGTCATCGCAGGCAGGCGCTCGGTGAGGTAGCGCATCATCTCGAACGACGCGGACCCCGAGCCGAGGATGACGGCCGCCCGCAGCACGGTGGTCGGGACGCCGCTGGCCAACAGGATCTCGCCGACCTCGGTGCGGGACTCCAGGTGCGGCGAGAGGTCCTCGCCCTCGGGGTAGAGGCCGCCGAGGTAGACGATCCGGCCGACCCCGGCCTCCCGGGCGGCCTGCCCGAACACGAGCGCCGTGTGCCGGTCCGTCGACTCGAAGCGGCGCCCGGAGCCGAGCGAGTGGATGAGGTAGTACGCGACCTGCGTGCCGTCGAGGGCGGCCCGGATCTGGTCGGGCTGGGCGGCGTCGGCGGCGACCACCTCGACGTCGCCGTACCAGTCCCGGCCGCGCAGCCGGTCGGGGTGCCGGGCGATCGCGCGCACCCGGTAGCCCGCCGCGAGCAGCTCCGGGACGAGTCGTCCGCCGACGTACCCGGTGACGCCGGTGACCGCCACGAGCGGTGCGTCCGGACGCGGTCGGCCGTCGGCGTCGAGGCCCGGGACCAGCCCGGGAAGGGTGTCCGCCACGGGGGCAGGCAGGAGGTCGTCGACAGGGGAGGCCATCTGCGCAGTCTGCGGTGCCCGGCCACGACGCGCACCCGCTCGGAGCGGATCCTCAGCGGTCGCTCAGCATCGCCAGCGTCTCCCGCTCGGCCACGGCCTGCGACCGGGTGGCACGGATCGTCGTGCCCCGCTCCCACAGCTCGATCACGCGCGGGTCGATGTACGACGACCGGCACACCGCCGGGGTGTTGCCGAGCTCCTCGGCGACGTCGCGCACCACCTGGGTCACCGCACGCTTGCGCGCGCGCTCGCTCGCCGGTGGTGGCCCGACGTCGGCCAGTCCCCGCGCCGCCAGCACGGTCGCGTGCCACGTGCGGAAGTCCTTCGGCGTGGCGTCCTGGCCGAGCTGGAGCTTGACGTAGGACCCCACGTCCGCGCTGGTGACGTCGTGCCACCCGCCGTCGTCGTCGCGCCACGCGAGCAGCTCGGGCCCCTCGTCGCGGCGACGGGTCAGGGTCCGCACCAGGGTCGCGACGACGTCGTCCTCGACCACGGTGTCCCGGACCTGACCGGACTTGGCCGGAAAGTTGAGGTGCACGCGCCCCGGGTCCCCCTCGCTC
The DNA here is from genome assembly GCF_007989805.1 of Cellulomonas xylanilytica. Classification (GTDB taxonomy): domain Bacteria; phylum Actinomycetota; class Actinomycetes; order Actinomycetales; family Cellulomonadaceae; genus Cellulomonas; species Cellulomonas xylanilytica. The sequence continues at coordinate 354,284 of NZ_BJUB01000003.1, read as the reverse complement.
TCGGGCGCCAGGACGCGCACGTGCGAGCGCAGCAGCGTCGCCAGCCCGTACGACCCGTGCTGGAGCGCGTAGCCCTCGCCGCCCACCCGCAGGTACGCCAGGTCGAGCAGCCGGAACGCGAGGGCGAGCACCTTCTGCCTCGGCATCCCCTCGAGCGCGAGGTCGGCGCGGACGCGTCGCCGGGCGGCCGGCAGACGGCGGGCCACGTCGAGGACGTGGTCATGCTTCAGGCGCCCCCGACGACGGGTCCACTGCTGGTGGTAGAGGTACTGGCGCCGCTCCGCGTCGTCGAGGCCGGCGGCCTGGATGTGACCGTTCGGCCACGGGCTGATCCACACGTCGCGCCACGCGGGCGGGATCGCGAGCGTCGTGATCCTCTCCAGGTGCTCCTCGTCGAGGATGCGGGCCTTCTCGAGGTCGAGGTAGACGAACCCCCGACCGGCGCGGCGGCGCGTCCAGCCCGGGGAGTCGATGCGGACACGGCGGAGGCGGACCATGCCGGAAGTGTCGCCCGGAGGACCGCGCGCCGCGCGTCGAACGTGCGTGCGTCAGTCCGGGAAGCGGACCATGCCCTCCTGCGCGACCGAGGCGACGAGCGTCCCGTCCTGGGTGAACACCCGGGCGGCTCCCAGACCGCGACCGCCCTGCGCGCTCGGCGTCGACTGGACGTACAGCAGCCAGTCGTCGACCCGCACGTCGCGGTGCCACCACATCGCGTGGTCGAGGCTCGCGATCGACAGACCCTGCGTCCGCCATGACCTGCCGGCGCGGCGCAGGATCGGCTCGAGCATCACCTGGTCGCACGCGTACGCGAGCAGCGCCCGGTGCAGGAGCTGGTCGTCGGGCACCGGACCGCGCGACCGGAACCACACCGCCTGCTGGCCGACGGGCTCCACCGGCGGGTCGAGGTAGATCGCACCGCCGACGTGCCGCACGTCGAAGGCGGCCTCCTGCGTCCAGAACTTGGCCACCGGGTGGTCGATCCCGCTGAGCAGGTCGTGCGCGGACCGCACCTCGTCCGGGCCCGGGATCCCGGTCGGCATCGCGTCGGCGTAGTCGAGCCCGGGCTGGTCCTCCTGGAAGGACGCGATCATGGACAGGATCGCCTCGCCGCCCTGCAGCGCGTGGGTGCGGCGGGCGCTGAACGACCGGCCGTCACGCAGTCGCTCGACGGCGAACGCGATGGGTTCGCGCACGTCGCCGGCACGCAGGAAGTAGCCGTGCAGGGAGTGCGGCAGACGCGAGTCCGGGACGGTGCGGCCCGCAGCGAGGAGCGCCTGCGCGAGCACCTGGCCGCCGAACACGCGCCCGCGCGGCTGCGGCAGGCTCCGCCCGGTGAACAGGTCCGGGGTGGCGGGGTCGTCCTCGAGCCGGAGGATGTCGAGCACGGTGGCGGTCGGGTCGGGCTCGGTCGTCATGGACGGCAGCGTCTCACGACAGCCCCCGGTGCCGACGGCTCCGCGCGGCGTGACGTCGGTCGCAGGGGCTCAGTCGTCGAACGTGTTGAGCATCGAGTACGCCGCGCGCTCCAGGTAGTCCCAGAGCTGCGCACGGTGCAGGGGAGCGAGGTCGAGGCTGTCGACGGCGGCGCGCATGTGCAGCAGCCAACGGTCGCGCGCGTCGGGGTTCACCTTGAACGGCGCGTGCCGCATGCGGAGCCGCGGGTGCCCGCGCTCGTCGGAGTAGGTGGTCGGGCCGCCCCAGTACTGCTCGAGGAACAGGGTCAGCCGCTCGGCCGCCGGGCCGAGGTCCTGCTCCGGGTACATGGGCCGCAGCACCGGGTCGTCGGCGACGCCGCGGTAGAACTCGTCGACCAGCCGGACGAACGTGTCGTGCCCGCCGATCGCCTCGTAGAAGGAGTCGGATCTCACGCGGCCATCCTCACACGCGCGTCAGAGCCCGAGCTCCTCCAGCACGGGCAGCCCGGCCCGCACGACGGCTCGGGCGTCGGCGGCGCTGGACGCGGCGAGCGCCAGCTGCGCGAGGCGCCGGCACTCGTCCAGCGGGGTCGCCGCCAGCAGCGCGGCGACGTCGGGCAGCGCGCGCGGGGTCATGGACAGGGAGGAGACGCCGAGCCCGACGAGGACCGCCGCGAGAGCGGGGCTGGCGGCGGCCTCACCGCAGACGCCGACCGGCCGGCCCTGCTGGGCGCCGCCGTTGCACGCCGCCGCGACGAGGTGCAGCACCGCGGGCTGCCACGGGTCGGACAGCTCCGCGACGGCGCCGAGCAGCCGGTCGGCCGCCATCGCGTACTGCGTGAGGTCGTTGGTGCCGATGCTCGCGAAGGCCGCGTGCGCGAGGATCGGCCCGGACAGCAGCGCCGCGCTGGGCACCTCGATCATGACGCCCGCGACGGGCAGGCCGTGCGCGGCGCAGGCCGCGACGAAGCTCTGCGCCTCGTCGACGGTCGAGACCATCGGGGCCATCACCCAGACCTCGGCGGTCTCGGCGGCGGCAGCCCGGGCGATCGCGGTGAGCTGGTCCAGGAGCACCTGCGGGTGCCGGGTGGCGGTGCGCAGGCCGCGGACCCCGAGCGCGGGGTTGACCTCGGCGTCCCCCGCGAGGAACGGCAGGGGCTTGTCCGCGCCGGCGTCCAGGGTCCGGACCACCACCTTGCGGCCGGGGAACGCGGCCAGCACGCGGCGGTACGCGGTGACCTGCTCGTCGACGGTCGGCGCCTCGTCGCGGTCGAGGAACCCGAACTCGGTGCGGAACAGCCCGACGCCCTCCGCACCCGCGGCGGCGGCCGGTGCCGCGTCGGCGGGGTCGCCCACGTTGGCCAGAAGCTCGACGTGGTGGCCGTCCGCGGTGTGCCCGTGGCCGTCGAACGTGCGGACCTGCGCGGCGAGCGCGAGCGCGGCCTGCACCTGGTCCTCGGTCGGGTCGATCGTCACCGTCCCCGCCGACCCGTCGACGAGCACGAGGCCCTCGGCCAGGACGGCCGCCTCGGCACCCCGGGCGGCCACGACCGTGGGGATGCCGCGTGCGCGCGCGAGGATCGCGGTGTGCGACGTGGGCCCGCCGGTGCCCGTGACGATCGCGAGCACGCGCTGGGTGTCCAGGGTCGCGACGATCGCCGGCGCCAGGTCCGCCGCCACCAGCACGAACGGCGCCTCGTGCGCGGGCACGCCCGGCGCGGGACGGCCGGTGAGCTCCGCGACGAGCCGGTCGCGGACGTCGGCGATGTCCCGCGTGCGCTCGGCGAAGTAGCCGCCCAGCTCCTCGAACTGCGCCGACACCGCCTCGGCGGCCTCCCAGACGGCGCGCTCCGGCACCAGCCGGTCCTCCACCACCCGCTGCTCGGCGTCGGCCACGAGCGTGGGGTCCGCGGCGATGGCCGCGGTGGCGTGCAGGAGGTCGGCGCTCTCACCCTGGGCGCGGTCGGCCGCGGCGTCGAGCGCGGCGCGGACCACCTCGGAGGCGGCGCCGATCCGCTTCGAGACCGCCGCGTAGTCGGTGCCGGGCGGGAGCCGTCGACCCGAGGGCGGCTCGGCGACGGGGTCCGGCATGAGCACCGCGGGCGCGACGACGCGGCCTGGGCTCACCCCGATGCCGGTGATGACCGTGGGGGATGGCGCGTGCGCTGCACTCGTCGGGCTCACCTTGGCGGGACCTCCTCGTCGACCTGACGGCAGTGTGGTCCCTCGACGTCCGTGCACGCCAGCCGGTCGCCCGCCGGCACGCCGCCACCGCGAAGTGTGAGCGGTGTCTCAGGGTTAGGCTTGCACCCGGGCGCAGATCGGCGCCGAGTGAGCTGGGGAGTTCCATTGAGCAAGGCAGAGCAGATCCTCGCAGCGCTGGGCGGCGACACGAACGTCGTCGACCTCGAGCCGTGCATCACTCGGCTGCGCGTCGAGGTGACCGACGCCCACCTGGTCGACGAGGTCGCCCTGAAGGCCAGCGGTGCGTTCGGCGTGGTGCGCTCGGGACGCATCGTCCAGGTGATCGTCGGCCCCGAGGCGGACAACCTCGCCGCCGAGCTCGACAGCCTGCGCTGACCGGCCGCCGCGGCGCGGGGTGCGACCGATGACCACCCTGCGGCTGCTCAGCCCGCTGACCGGGGTCGTCCGGCCGGTGTCGGCCGTCCCGGACCCCGTGTTCGCCGAGGGCATGGTCGGCCCTGGTCTCGCCCTGGAACCGCAGCACGTCCAGCACCAGACGGTGCTCGCACCCGCCGACGGGGTGGTCGGCGCGCTCCACCCGCACGCCTTCGCGCTCGAGCTCGGCGAGGGACGCACGATCCTGGTCCACCTCGGCATCGACACGGTCGGGCTCGCCGGCCAGGGGTTCACGCTGCACGTCGAGGGCGGCCAGACCGTGCGCGCGGGGGACCGGCTGGTGACGTGGTCCCCGGTCGACGTGTCCGCCGCCGGGCTGGCGACCATCTGCCCCGTCGTCGCGCTCCAGGCCGACCCGGACCTGCTGACGGTCCTGGTGGCCGACGGCGACACCGTCGAGGCCGGGACCCCGCTGCTCGACTGGGCCTAGCGCTCGACGGGAGGGGGCGGCTCCTCCGTCGGCACCGGCTCGTCCCGGGACGCCGACACGCGGGCGTCGCGGTTGCTCACGACGTCGTCGAGCGGGGTGCTGCGGGGGTCGCGCGGGGTCGGCTCGGGCTCGTCGTCCTGGGGGGCGAGCGCCGCCCGGTGCGTCGCCATGAGGTCGCGCTGGCCGGCCAGCGGCACGTCCGCCCGCTCGAGCACCTCACGGGTCGCGGTCCGCAGCTCGCGGGCCACCTCCCACTGCATGGCCGGGGACGTCTTGACCTTCAGGCGCAGCGTCACCGCGTCGGCGCTGAGCCGCTCGATGCCGGTGATGGTCGGCTCGCCGAGGACGTGCGCGCCCACCACCGGGTCCTTCACCACGCGCGACGCGGCCTGCGCCAGCAGCCCACGGACCTGGTCCAGGTCCGCGAAGTAGTCGACGTCGATCTCGACGACCGCGGTGGCCCAGCCCTGCGTCTTGTTGCCGACGCGCAGCATCGTGCCGTTCGGGACGTACCAGAGGGTGCCGTCCGAGTCGCGGATCTTCGTGATCCGCAGGGTGACCGCCTCGACGGTGCCGTTCGCCGGGCCCACGTCGACCACGTCACCGACCCCGTACTGGTCCTCCAGCAGCATGAAGAGGCCGGTGAGGAAGTCCTTGACCAGGCTCTGCGCACCGAAGCCGAGCGCGACGCCGATGACGCCGGCGGACGCGATGAAGGGTGCGAGGTTGACGCCCAGCTCCGCGAGGATCAGGAAGAACGCGATCCCCCCGACCACGATCGTCGACGTCGAGCGCAGCACCGACCCGATCGTGCGCGCCCGCTGCGCGCGACGGGCGCTCGACAGCGGGTTCGCCTTCGCCAGGACGCTGCCGACCTCCGACTCGCCGATCGGCCGCAGGATGCCGCGGTCGAGGAACGGGGTTCCCTCGGCGACGTGGTTGGTGATGGTGCGGATGGAGCGCCGGAGCAGGAACAGCACGATGCTGCTGATCGCGACGATGAGGATGATCCGCAGGGGCAGGCCGACGAACCAGTCCCACCACGTGCTCGGCGGGGGGACCTCCCGGTCCAGGATGGTCGTCGTCGAGGACGGTCCGGGCGTCGAGGTCGTCCTCACGCGTCCCCTCCCGCCAGACCCGTGCGGTCGGCGACGAACTGCAGCTGCTCCACGGTCAGCGCGATGCTCCGGGACAGTGCCCGCCCACCGTGGCCGACCCCACGCTCGCGCCTGACCAGCACCGGCTGAGGCCCGGCGGTGGCCGCCTGCAGGGCCGCCGCGAGCTTGCGGGCGTGCAGCGGGTCGACGCGGGTGTCGCCCTCGAACACCGTGAACAGCGTGGCCGGGTACTCGGTGCCCGCGACCACGCGGTGGTACGGCGAGTACCCGAGCAGCCACCCGAGCTCGGTGGGGTCGTCGGCGTCGCCGTACTCCTCGGTCCACGTCACGCCGAGGCCGAACCGCTGGTACCGGACCATGTCGAGCAGCGGGGCCGAGCACACGACCGCCGCGAACAGGTCGGGGCGCTGCGTCAGGGCAGCCCCCACCAGGAGACCGCCGTTGGAGCCGCCCCAGCAGGCCAGCTGCGCCGGCGTGGTCCAACCCTGCGCCACGAGGTGGTCACCGACGGCGTGGAAGTCGTCGAACACGTTCTGCTTGTTCGCGCGCATGCCCGCGCGGTGCCACTGCTCGCCCTCCTCGCCGCCGCCGCGCAGGTTGGCGACGACGTACACCCCGCCCGCCTCGACCCACGCGAGCGTGGTCGCGGAGAACGCCGGGTCGAGCGAGATCTGGAACCCGCCGTAGCCGTAGAGGATCGTCGGTGCCGTGGCGAGGGGACGGCCCGCGGCGTCGAGCGCGTCGGTGCGTGCGACGACGAACGCCCGCACCGTCGTCCCGTCGAGGCTCGTGACCTCGATCTGCTGCGCGCGGACGTCGGGCAGGTCGGCGACGAGCCCCGGAGGCGCTGCCCACAGGGTCGTGCTTCCCGTGCGCGCGTCGAACCGGTGCACGCTGGTCGGCGTCGTGTGGTCGGCGTAGGAGAACCAGACCTCAGGGCCACCGTCGGGGTGCGTGGCCAGGCCGGAGATCGAGCCGAGGCCGGGCAGCGCGACGGCGTCGGGCCTGCGCTCGCCCGTGCGGGGGTCGTGCGCGGTCACCTCGGACACGGCGTGCCGGCGCCAGGACGCCAGCAGGAGCGTCGGCGTCGTGTCCGCGCCGCCACCGTCGATGAACGCGATGTCCTCGAGGACGGCCGTCGGGTCCTCGGCCAGGAGGGTGGACCAGTGCTCGACGCCCGGTGCGGTCGGGTCCGTGACCGCGATCCGGCCCCGCGGGGCGTCCAGGTTCGTGTGGACGTAGAGCCGGCCGTCCCGCGCCACCCACGCGCCGGTCTCGGCGTCCAGCCCCACGGCGACCTCGACGAACGAGGGCTCCTCCAGGCCCGACGCGGTGAGGTCCGCGATCCACACGTCGGTGCGGGGCGCGGTCCCCGCCGACGCGGAGACGATCAGCCAGCGTCCGTCACGCGAGACCGACACGCCGTAGTAGTTCGTGTGGTCCAGGCCCGCGCCGAACACCTCGACGTCGTCGGTGGCCGGCGTGCCCAGGCGGTGCAGCCAGATGCGGCGGTGGTACTGCGCCTCGTCCTGCGGCAGCACCTCCGGGGGCAGGCGGCGCACGTAGTAGAACGCCTCGCCGCCCGGCAGCCACGCCACGGGGGAGTAGCGCGCCCGGTCGATCGGCCCGTCGACCAGCTCACCGGTCGCCACGTCGAGGACGTGCAGCACGCTCTCCTCGGTACCGCCGGACGACACCTGGTACGCCACCAGGTGCCCCTCCTTGGAGGGCTGCCACGCGTCGAGCGTCGTCGTGCCGGCGGGATCGATCACGATCGGGTCGAGCAGGACGCGTTCGCTGTCGCCGTCCACCACGACGACGACCGCGTGCTCCTGGTCACCGACGCGGCGCGAGAAGAACCGGCGCCGGCCGCGCCACGCGGGCGGGCTGACGAAGCCGGCGCCGAGCAGGTCGCCCAGCCGGGCGGTCAGGACGTCGGTGGCGAAGGGACCGGCCGTGCCGAGCGACTCGCGGTACTGCGCGTACAGGGCGTCCTGCGCGGACGACCACGCCTCCGTCTCGTCGGACCCGGCGTCCTCCAGCCCGCGGTACGGGTCGGCGACGCGGTGCCCGTGCAGATCCTCGACGAGGTCGGTGCGAGGCGCGGTCGGGTACGTGCGCAGAGCAGGTGCGGTCATGGTCCGCAAGGCTACGACGGGTGGCGACGAGGGCGCGCGAGTGACGCAACCGGGTGCGTCCGTCCTGCGTACGGGCGTGGTGCTCTGGCAGGATCGGTCTGTGGCAGACGACCCGGGAACCGCGTCCGACGCCCTCCTGCGCCTTGCGGGGGCCTACAACGTGGTCCCTGACCACTGGGACTTCCACGGGCAGAACCGCCGTGCGTCGGCCGCCACGCTGCAGGGGGTGCTCCGCGCGCTGGGCGTCGACGCGTCCTCCCCGGAGCGTGTCGACCTCGCCATCGCGCACGTCGAGGACATGCCGTGGCGTCGGGTGCTGCCGCCCGTGCTGGTGGTCCGGGAGGGTCGACAGGCGCACGTGCCGGTGCACGTGACGCACGAGGACCCCGTCGAGGTGTGGATCGAGCTCGACCCCGAGGTCGGTGGCGGTCGTCGCGAGGTCTCCCAGGCCGACGTGCCCGTGGAGCCCCGGACGGTCGATGGCCGCCTGGTCGGGCGCGCCACGTTCACGCTGCCGACGGACCTCCCCCTGGGGTGGCACGAGATCGTCGCCGAGGGACCGAGCGCCAGCGCGCACAGCCCGCTCGTCGTGACGCCGTCCCGGCTGGAGCTTCCCGACGCGCTGCGCGACCACCGGGCATGGGGTCTCATGGCGCAGCTGTACTCGGTGCGGTCGCGGGCGTCGTGGGGGGTCGGGGACCTGGCGGACCTCGCCGAGATCGGCTGGCTCGCCGGGCGCGAGCTCGACGCCGACTTCCTCCTGATCAACCCGCTGCACGCAGCGGAGCCGACCGTCCCGCTCACGCCGTCGCCCTACCTGCCGACCACGCGCCGGTTCGTGAACCCGCTCTACATCCGCGTCGAGGACGTCCGCGAGGCAGGCTACCTGTCGTCGGCGGACCGCACGCTCGTGGAGTGGGCGTCCGAGCCGGTGCTGGCCACCGACGACGACGCCGGCCCCATCGACCGCGACGCCGCCTGGACGGCCAAGCGCGCCGCGCTCGAGGTCGTCTTCGCCGCACCCCGGTCGGCCGCCCGGCAGGCGGCGTTCGACGCGTTCGTCGAGCAGGAGGGCACCGGGCTGGAGACGTTCGCCCTGTGGTGCGCGCTTGCCGAGAAGTACGCCGACGCGACGCACTGGCCCGCCGCCGCGCTCGACCCGTCGTCCGCGCTGGTGGCCGAGCTCCGCGTCGAGCTGGCCGAGCGCGTCGAGTTCCACCTGTGGCTGCAGTGGGTGGCCGACGAGCAGCTCGCGCACGCCCAGCGGGCGGCCCTCGACGGCGGCATGGCGCTCGGGATCATGCACGACCTCGCCGTCGGCGTGCACCCGCAGGGAGCGGACGTCTGGGCGCTCGGCGACGTGCTCGCCCGGGGCGCCACCGTGGGCGCTCCGCCGGACATGTACAACCAGCAGGGGCAGAACTGGTCGCAGCCCCCGTGGCGTCCGGACGCCCTGGCCCGCGCCGCGTACAAGCCGTACCGGGACATGCTGCGCACCGTCCTCCGGCACGCGGGTGCGATCCGCATCGACCACGTCATCGGGCTGTTCCGGCTGTGGTGGATCCCCGAGGGTGCCGACTCGGCTGACGGTGCCTACGTCCGGTACGACCACGAGGCGCTCGTCGGCATCCTGGCGCTCGAGGCGCACCGCGCCGGCGCCGTCGTCATCGGGGAGGACCTCGGCGTCGTCGAGCCGTGGGTGCGGGACTATCTGTCCGAGCGCGGCATCCTCGGCACCTCGGTGCTGTGGTTCGAGCGCGACATGCACGGCGCCCCGCTGGCGCCCGAGCACTACCGGCCGCTGGTGCTCGCCACGGTGACGACGCACGACCTGCCGCCGACGGCGGGGTACCTGGCGGGGGAGCACGTGGCCATCCGGGAGCGGCTCGGCCTGCTCACCGAACCCGTCGCCGTGGTCCGTGCGGCGGCACTGTCGGAGCGCGACCAGATGCTCGGCGTCCTGCGCGACCGTGGCCTCGTCGGCAACGACCCGTCGGAGCGCGAGATCGTCGAGGCGATGCACCGCTACGTGATGGCGACCCCGTCGGTGCTGGTCGGCGTCTCGCTGGCCGACGCGGTCGGGGAGCGGCGCGCGCAGAACCAGCCGGGCACCGACCAGGAGTACCCGAACTGGAAGGTTCCGCTGGCGGACAGCTCCGGCCGCGTCGTGCTCGTGGAGGACCTGTTCACCAACCAGCGCCTGCGCTCGCTCGCGGCCGTCCTCAACAGCGGACGGTGACCGGGCAGCTCCGCCGCGTCCGGGTCGTCGGGACCTCCGGCTCCGGGAAGACGACGTTCGCCCGCAGGCTCGCCGCCCGGCTCGGCGTGCCGCACCTCGAGCTGGACGAGGTGTTCTGGGACGCCGGCTGGACCAAGCGGGACCTGGACGAGGCGCGTGCGCTGATCGGCGCGTTCGTCTCGTCGGCCGACCAGGGCTGGGTGACCGACGGCAACTGGTCCGTGGGCACCGACGGGTTGCTCCTCGACGCCGACGCCTTCGTCTGGCTCGACTACCCGCGCCGGACCGTGACGTCGAGGGTGGTCCGCCGGACCCTGCGTCGCGGCCTGCTGCGCACCGAGCTGTGGCACGGCAACCGCGAGGACCTGCGCAATGTGCTGAACCCGGACCCGGACCAGAACGTCGTCCTCTGGTCGTGGACGTCCCACGCGCGCGTCCGTGCCCGGTACGCGACCCTCTCCGCCGAGTCGCCGATCCCGGTCGTCCGCCTGCGCAGCCCGCGCGAGGCGAACCGCTGGCTCGACGCGCTGCCGCCCGGGCGGCGCTGACGCAGACCGCGGACGGGCGCGGGCGTGCGTCACATCCTCTCGTCCTCCGGTGTGAGCAGCTCGAGGGTGATCCGTCCGCGGTACAACCACACGAGGGCGGGCCGCGCGTCACCCCCGTACTGCATGTACCCCAGGACGATGGGCCGCTGGTCGAATCCCTCGAGGTGGGGCCCCAGCCACTGCAGGGCGGGCAGGATCGACTCGGGCCACGACTTGATCCCCCACCGGCAGCTGAGCACCCACCTCTGGGTCCGTGACCAGGTCAGCTGTGCGTGCGGCGTCGTGGACACCGTCATCGAGCTGCTCAGCCATGCGGACCAGTCGTGCAGCCACGGCTGCGGGTCGCTCAGAGGGTCGCTCACCTCGTCCGTCGGCTCCCAGTCGACCGTCTCGTCGACCTGGTGGGGCGCAGGCAGAGGAGGGGCATCGTCCGGCAGGGACGTGGCGAGTGCGGAGAATGCCGCGAGCACGTGCTCGGGGGTGTTCGGCAGGAACGTGAGCTGCAGGACGACCTCGGTGTAGGAACCCATAGGCGCTGACCCTAGGGAGCGACGCGCCTCCCTGTGGCCGGTTCGCGGCAGCGCGAGCCCGACGACGAGCCGGCCCGCTCAAGGGTGCGGGCCGGCCGGTCTGCCGGTCAGGCGCGGCGGCGGTCGGCCTCCTGGGCGGCCAGCGCCCGGCGGACGCCGTCGCGCGACTCCAGCACCAGTCGGCGCAGCGCGGAGGGCGTGTCCGGGTGGGCGGCGAGCCAGGCGTCGGTCGCGCCGAGGACGTCGACCGACGTGTCGTCGACGAGCTCGGTCGGGTACAGGCCGACGACGATGTTCTGCGCCATCTCGCTGGTCTTGTCCGCCCAGACCTTCTCCAGCCCCGCGAAGTAGGGCTCGACGAACGGGACCAGCAGCGCGCGGTCGTGCACGCGGCCGAACCCGGCGATCGTCGCGGCCTGGATCGCGTTCGGCAGCCCGTCCTGGTCGACCACGGAGGCCCACGCGGTCGCCTTGGCGGCCGCCGTCGGCACCGCGGCGCGGGCGGCGGCTGCGGCGCGCTGACCGGTCGCGGTCGGGTCCGCGGCGAGCTGGGCGGCGATGTCGGGGTCGCCGGCACGGCCACCCGTCACCAGCGAGGTGAGCAGCTCCCAGCGCAGGTCGGTGTCGATCGAGAGGCCCTCGAGCGTCGCCTGACCGTCCAGCAGGTCCCGCACCGCGTCGAGCTGCCCGGTGGTCGCGGCCCGCCCGGCGAAGGACTTCACCAGCTGCAGCTGCGTGTCCGAGCCGGCGGGCGCCGAGCGGGCGAGCTCGAGCAGCCGGTCGGCGGCGGCGACCTCGGTGGCGGTCCGGTGCTCGGGCGCCACGTACAGGTCGAGCGCGGTGGACAGCTGGCGCAGCAGGACGAGCACGACCGACGAGTCGGTCTCGTGCGCGATGTTGTTCAGCACCAGGTCGACGAAGTCCCGGGCCGGGGTCTCGCCGTCGCGCGTGGCGTCCCAGGCAGCGGTCCACACGAGCGTGCGGGGCAGCGAGTCGTCGAACTTGCCCAGGTGCTCGATCGAGGCGGCCAGCGACCGGTCGTCGAGGCGGACCTTGGCGTAGGCCAGGTCGTCGTCGTTGACCAGGACGAGCGCAGGCCGCCGCACGCCGACCAGCTGCGGCACCTCGGTGCGCGGGCCGTCGATGTCGAGCTCCACGTGCGCGGTCCGCACCAGGCGCCCGGTGGCGGCGTCGAGGTCGTAGCCGCCGATCGCGAGGCGGTGCGGACGCTGGACGGGGTGCTCGTCGGGCACCTCCTGGAGGACCGCGAACGAGGTGATGACCCCGGCGTCGTCCACCGTGATCTCCGGCCGCAGCAGCGTGACGCCCGCCTTCTCCAGCCAGAGGGCGGACCAGGCGGACAGGTCGCGGCCGCTGGTGGTCTCCAGCTCGGTGAGGAAGTCGCGCAGCTCGGTGTTGCCCCACGCGTGCTTGGCGAAGTACGAGCGGACGCCGGCGAAGAACTCGTCCTGCCCCACCCACGACACGAGCTGCTTGAGCACGCTCGCGCCCTTGGCGTAGGTGATGCCGTCGAAGTTGACCTCGACGTCCTCCAGGTCCCGCATGTCCGCCACGATCGGGTGGGTGGACGGCAGCTGGTCCTGGCGGTAGGCCCAGCTCTTCTCCAGGGAGGAGAACGTGGTCCACGCGCTGGTCCAGCGGGTGGCCTCCGCGGTGGCGAGCGTCGACATGTACTCCGCGAACGACTCGTTCAGCCACAGGTCGTCCCACCAGCGCATGGTCACCAGGTCGCCGAACCACATGTGCGCCAGCTCGTGCAGGATCGTCACCGCGCGGCGCTCGATGGTGGCCTCGGGGACCTTGGACCGGAACACGTAGGACTCGAGGAAGGTCACCGCGCCGGCGTTCTCCATGGCGCCCGCGTTGAACTCCGGGACGAACAGCTGGTCGTACTTGGTGAACGGGTACGGGACGCCGAACGCGCGCTCGTAGAAGTCGAACCCGGCACGGGTGAGGTCGACGATGTTGTCGGTGTCGAGGTGCTCGGCCAGCGAGCCGCGGCAGTAGACGCCCAGCGGGATGGTCCGGCCGTCCTGGCTCGTGAGCTCGCGGTGCTCCGCGTGGTAGGGACCGGCGATGACCGCGGTGATGTACGACGCGATGCGCGGCGTCGTCTCGAACGTCCAGGTCGCGGTGCCCTTGTCGACGCCGCCGTTGCGGTTGACGCCGCCCTCGACGACCACGGGCATGCCCACCTGCGGGTAGTTGGACACGACGGTCCAGTGCGCCGGTGCCGTGACCGTGAAGGTGAACGTGGCCTTGAGGTCGGGCTGCTCGAACACGGCGAACACGCGCCGGGAGTCGGCGACCTCGAACTGGGAGTACAGGTAGACCTCGTCGTCGACCGGGTCGACGAAGCGGTGCAGGCCCTCACCGGTGTTCATGTAGGCGGCGTCGGCGACGACGACGAGCTCGTTGCTCGCGGCGAGGTCGTCGAGCCGGATGCGCGCGTCCCCGACGACGTCGGCGACGTCGAGCGGCCGCCCGTTGAGGGTGACCTCGTGCACGGTCGGCGCGATGAGGTCGATGAACGTCGAGGCACCCGGGGTCGCCGTGAACCGCACCACGGTGCGCGAGCCGAACGTCGTGGGACCGCCTGTGAGGTCCAGGGTGACGTCGTAGGACTCGGTGGCGACGACGGCGGCGCGCTCGCGCGCCTCTGCACGGGTGAGGTTCTCTCCAGGCACGCAGGTACTCCTCGGGACGCGATCGGGTGGCTCTTGGCCGGGTCGATCATCGCACGCAGCCCTGGGCGCCTAGGGTCGGCCTGTGGACACGACCTACGACGCCGTCATCGTCGGCGGAGGCCACAACGGGCTGACCGCGGCGGCCTACCTGGCCCGCGCGGGGCGCACCGTCCTCCTGCTCGAACGGGCCGATCACGTGGGTGGCGCGACGCAGTCGGCGCGGGCGTTCCCCGGGGTCGACGCGAACGTGTCGCGGTACTCCTACCTCGTCTCGCTGATGCCGCGGCAGGTCCGCGACGAGCTGGGGCTGAGGCTCGAGCTGCGTCGCCGGCGGATCTCCTCCTACACCCCGGCGGGTGACGGTGGCCTGCTCGTGGACACGGCCGACGACGCCGCGACCGCCGCCTCGTTCGCCTCGGTCGGAGCCGGTGGCGACGTCGCCGCGTGGGGCGCGTTCGGCGCCCGCACCGGTGCGCTCGCGGCGCGGCTGTGGCCGACCGTGACCGAACCGCTCCTGGCGCGGGCCGACGCGCGCCGGCTGGTGGGCCAGGACGACTGGCGGGACCTGGTCGAGCGGCCGGTCGGCGAGGTGGTCGACACGACCTTCGGCTCCGACCTGGTCCGCGGGGTGGTCCTCACCGACGCCCTCATCGGCACGTTCGCGGGCACGCACGAGCCCGGCGGCCGCGCCAACCGGTGCTTCCTGTACCACGTGATCGGCGGCGGGACCGGGGACTGGGACGTGCCGGTCGGAGGCATGGGGGCGGTGGCGGGTGCGCTCGAGGGAGCCGCCCGGGCGGGTGGCGCCGAGCTGGTCACCTCGGCCGACGTCACCGCGGTCGACCCCGGCAGCGCCACGACGCCGGCGGAGGTGACGTGGACCGACGCCGACGGGACGCAGCACCGGGTGGGTGCGCGGCACGTGCTGGCGGCGTGCGCGCCGGCCGTGCTCGACCGCCTGCTGGGACGGGAGCCCGGCCCGGCCCCCGAAGGGTCGCAGCTGAAGCTCAACATGCTCCTCACGCGCCTGCCGCGGCTGCGCTCGGGGGTCGACCCGCGGGTCGCGTTCGCCGGGACGTTCCACGTGCACGAGTCCGCGACCGAGCTCGAGGCGGCCTACCGGCAGGCCGCCGCCGGCCGGATCCCCGACGTGCCGCCGGTCGAGACGTACTGCCACTCGCTCACGGACGACTCGATCCTCGGCGCCGGCCTGCGCGCGACCGGCCACCACACGCTGACCGCCTTCGGCCTGCACATGCCGGCGCGGCTGTTCGCGGCGGACCCGGACGGCGCCCGCGAGCGTGCGCTCGCGGCGACGCTGCGCTCGATCGACAGCGTCCTGGCAGAACCCCTGGAGGACTGCCTCGCGCGCGACGCGACCGGGGCCCCGTGCCTCGAGGTGCGCAGCCCGGTCGACCTCGAGGCCGACGTCGGCCTGCCCGGAGGGCACATCTTCCACCGCGACCTCGCGTGGCCGTGGGCGGAGCGCGACGACGAGGTGGGTGCCTGGGGCGTCGAGACGGCGGACCCGCGCGTGCTGATCGCCGGTGCCGGGGCACGCCGCGGCGGGGGAGTCAGCGGCATCCCCGGCCGGGCGGCCGCGCTGTCCGTGCTGGGTGTGGCCTGACCACCTGCGGGAATACGGCGGTGCGCGCGGACGGTTGCGCCAGGCACCGACACCTCTGGAGGACCTTGTGACGAGCACGCCCACCGCCCGCCCCGTCGTCGACTTCTGGTTCGACCCGGCCTGTCCGTGGGCGTGGATGACGTCCCGCTGGATGGACGAGGTCTCCACGATCCGCGACGTGGACGTCCGCTGGCACGTCATGAGCCTGTCCGTGCTGAACGAGAAGAACGACGACCTGCCGCAGCGGTACCGCGACCTCATGGACGAGGCGTGGGGTCCCGTGCGCGTCATCGTCGCCGCCGCCCGCGACCACGGCGAGCAGGTCATCAAGCCGCTGTACGACGCCATGGGCACGCGTCGCCACCCCGGTGGGCGCACGGACACGGACGCGATCATCGCCGAGTCGCTCGCCGAGGTCGGCCTGCCGGCCGAGCTCGCCGCCGTCGCCGGCACCGACGAGGTCGACGCGCTCCTGCGTGAGTCGCACGCCGAGGGCATCGCGCTCGTCGGCGACGACGTCGGCACCCCGGTGGTCGCCATCGACGGCGTCGGCTTCTTCGGTCCGGTCATGACGCCGGCGCCCACCGGCGAGGCCGCCGGTCGCCTGTTCGACGGCCTGGCCCTCGTGACCAGCGTCCCCGGCTTCTACGAGCTCAAGCGCTCGCGGACCGCGGGCCCGTCGTTCTGAGCGCCGGAGCCGGCGACCGGCGCGTCGTCCTGGGCACCTGACCAGGCGAGTGGCCTGTCCGGATCGTCCCGTGTGATCCTGGTCGCCGACTCCGCCCGGAACCGGGCGGGTCGGTGACCCCCTCGGGGAGGAACGGAGCAGCATGACCTCGGCGCGCAACATCCGGCTCTTCGTCATCGTCGACGTGGTGCTCGTGGTGCTCCTCGCGATCGTCGCGATCGTGTACCTGAACAACCAGGGCTCCGGCACCGCCTCCGACGGCACGACCGCCTCGGCGAGCGCGGGCAGCACCCCGTCGTCGAGCTCGTCGTCGACCTCCACCGAGCCGGTCGCGTTCGCGCTGCCCAGCGGCAACATCGCGTGCACGATGTCCGTCGACGGCGTCACCTGCACCATCGCCAGCTACACCTACGCGCCCCCGGTGGTGCCGGGGTGCACGGAGGTGACGGGTCACGTGCTCGTGCTCAACGCGGACGGTTTCGCGTTCGACTGCGTGAGCGGCCCTGCTCCCGCCGTGGCGAGCGACGACGTGCCCGTGCTGGAGTACGGGCTGAGCACGAGCGTGGGCGACTACACCTGCCGCAGCGCGACCGACGGCGTGCAGTGCACGGACGGCTCGGGCACCGGGTTCCAGCTGGCGCGCGCCTCCTGGTCCGAGCTGCCCGCCTGACGGCGGACGCCCGGACCAGGCGCGGCGTTCCTCACCAGATGCGGACGCGGTCCTCGGGCGCGAGGTACAGGGCGTCGCCCGGCTGCACGTCGTAGGCCGCGTAGAACTCGTCGACGTTGCGGACCACGCCGTTGCAGCGGAACTCGTTCGGCGAGTGCGGGTCGGTCGCGATCCGGCGGATCATCTCCTCGTCGCGACCCTTCGCCTGCCACACCTGCGCCCAGCCCAGCAGCACCCGCTGCGCGCCGGTGAGGCCGTCGACCACGGGGGCGTCCTCGAGCGCGGTGCCCAGGGCGATCCGGTAGGCGCGGAAGGCGATGGACAGGCCGCCGAGGTCACCGATGTTCTCGCCGATGGTGAGCTCGCCGTTCACGTGGTGCGAGCCGTCGAGCTGGACGGGGGAGAACGCGGAGTACTGGTCGATGAGCGCCTTGGTGCGCGTCTCGAACTCCGCGCGGTCGTCGGCCGTCCACCAGTCCTCGAGGCGTCCGTCGCCGTCGTACTTGGAGCCCTGGTCGTCGAACCCGTGGCCGATCTCGTGGCCGATCACGGCACCGATCCCGCCGTAGTTGACGGCGTCGTCGGCGTCCGCGTCGAAGAACGGCGGCTGCAGGATCGCCGCCGGGAACACGATCTCGTTCATGCCCGGGTTGTAGTAGGCGTTGACCGTCTGCGGCGTCATGAACCACTCGTCGCGGTCGATAGGCTTGCCGATCTTCGCCAGCTCGCGGTCCTGCTCGAACGCGTAGGCGCGGCGCACGTTGCCCAGCAGGTCGTCCGCGGACACCTCGAGCGTCGAGTAGTCGCGCCAGCGGGCGGGGTACCCGATCTTCGGCGTGAACGCCTCGAGCTTGGCCAGCGCCTTCGCGCGCGTCTCCTCACCCATCCAGTCGAGCTGCGAGATGGACTCGCGGTAGGCGGCGACCAGGTTGGCGACGAGCCCTTCCATCCGGTCCTTGTGCGTGGGCGGGAAGTGCCGGTCGACGTAGACCTTGCCGACGGCCTCGCCGAGCACGCCCTGGACCAGCGAGACGCCGCGCTTCCAGCGGTCGCGCAGCTCCTGGGCCCCCGTGAGGGTCCGTCCGTAGAAGTCGAAGTTCGCCTCGACCAGCGCGTCGGTCAGGTACGGCGCCCGGTCGGAGATGACGTGGTAGCTGAGCCACGCCTTCCAGTCCGCCAGGGGCTCGCTGGCCCACAGGGCGGCGAACGCCTCCGCGAAGGAGGGCTCGCGCACGATGAGGTGGTCGAACGTCCCCGCGGGCGCGCCGAGCGCCAGCACCCAGGAGTGCCAGTCGAACCCGGGAGCACGCTCGGCGAGCTCGGTGAGCGTCAGCGCGTTGTAGGTGAGGTCGGCGTCCCGGTCCTTGACGACGTCCCAGTGACCGGCGGCCAGCTCGGTCTCCAGGGCCAGGACCCTACCGGCGAGCTCGTCGGCCTGGGCCTCGTCCGCGGCGGCGCCACCGAGGCGCAGCATGCGGGCGACGTGCGGGCGGTAGGCCGCGAGCACGGGGGCGTACTGCGGGTCGCGGTAGTAGGCCTCGTCGGGAAGGCCCAGGCCGCCCTGCACCAGGTGGACCGCGTAGCGCGTGGGCTCCTTGGAGTCGTTGTCGACGTAGAAGCCGACGGCGCCGCCCGCGCCCGTGCGCTGCAACGCGCCCAGCACCCCGGTGAGCTCGGCCTGCGTGGTCGCCGCCTCGACCAGACCGAGGTCCATGCGCAGCGGCGCGACCCCGGCAGCCTCGACGGTGTCGGTGTCCATGAAGGAGGCGTAGACGGCGCCGACCTTCGCCTCGACCGGGTCGGTGGACGTGCCGGCCGCGGCGGACGCGCCGGCGTCGGCGATGATGTCGCGGACCTGCTCCTCCGCCTGGTCGTGCAGGGCGCGGAACGCGCCGTCCATCGCCCGGTCGGCGGGGATCACGTGGGACGCGAGCCAGCGTCCGTTCACGTGGGCGTAGAGGTCGTCCTGCGGGCGGACGTCGGGGTCGAGTGCGGTCAGGTCGATGCCACTGCGCGTCATGCGCACAGCCTACGGACGCCGGGCGTCCGGGCCCGGCGGACCGAGCCGCTTACGCCGAGGGCTGACGGACCGCCTGCTGGACGGCCGACGCCGTGCCCGGGGCAGGGTGCGGCAGGATGGTCGCATGCGCATCCACGTCGCCTCCGACCACGCCGGCTACGAGCTGAAGGTCGCCCTCGTCGAGCACCTGCGCGCCGCGGGCCACGACGTCGTCGACCACGGTGCCGACACGTACGACGCGCTCGACGACTACCCGCCGTTCTGCTTCGCGGCGGGCGAGGCCGTCGTCGCCGACCCGGGGTCGCTCGGCGTCGTCATCGGCGGCTCGGGCAACGGCGAGCAGATCGCCGCCAACAAGGTGACCGGCGTGCGTGCCGCGCTCGCGTGGAACCTCACCACCGCGCAGCTGGGCCGCCAGCACAACGACGCGAACGTCGTCGCGATCGGGGCCCGGCAGCACTCCGTGGACGAGGCCCTGGAGCTGGTGGACGCGTTCGTGGCCGAGCCCTTCAGCCACGACCCGCGCCACCAGCGCCGGATCGACCTCCTGAGCGCGTACGAGGCCGCCCGCTAGGCACTCACCAGACGTAGGTGCACATCGGCGCCACGGGCCACAGGAACGCGGCCGCGGCCGACTGGAGCGCGCCAGGCGTCTCCTGCGACACCAGGCCCGCGCGGGCCTGCGCCGCGAGCGACCGGCCGCCCAGGTAGGCGGCACCGAGCTCCCGGACGTCGAGCCGCAGGTCGGCGTCGTCCTGCGTGCTCGTCACCTCCGCCGCGTACGTGCCGTCGTCCTGCCGGGCCCCGGTGGTCAGGCGCCAGCGGCCCGCGTTGCCGGTCAGGCGCGTGTCGGTGACGTCGAGGACGACGTCGACCGGCGCCGCGTACCGGCGGGCGGCGAGGGCGACGGGCAGGTCGAGGATCCGCACCCAGAGGTTGTCGTTGACCTTGGGCACCACCGCGCGCGGGTCCACCAGCAGGTGCAGGAGCGCGTCGTCGACGGGCAGCATGGGGCTCTCGACCGAGCCCATGAGGTCGAGGTCCAGGAGGAACGACCAGAGGCGGTGCGTCGCGGCCGCGTCGACGGCGACGGCCTCGCGGACCTTGACCGTCCCGGCGGGACCGCCCTCGGCCCAGCTCTCCTTGCGCCGGAACATCGCGTAGGCGCGGACGTCGCCGGCGCCGTCGTGCACCGTGACGATCCGCAGCGGCTCGGCCCCCTCGCGCCACGCCGGCGGGTCGACGAGCATGCGGGTGCGCCAGGCGTCGCTGTCCCGGGTGGTCCAGCCGGGCCGGCCGGCGCCCGCCGCGCGGTGCACCGTGTCGACCACCGCGCTGTGGCGGGCGACGTCGGCGGTGGCGAGCCGCACGGTCAGCTCCTCGCTGCCCGGGACGTCGCGCAGTGCGGCACGGCGGGCGAGCTTGAGCCGCACGTCGTCGGCCGCGGACCCGTAGCCGTAGCGGCCGTAGATCGCGTGCTCGGCGGCGAACAGGGCCGAGATCGGCTCGTCGCGCGCGAGCGACCGCGCGAAGTGCGAGTCGATCATCGCCGTGAGCAGACCGCGGCGGCGCTGGTCCGGCCGGGCCCCCACCCACGTGAGGCCCGAGCAGGCGACCGTGCCGCCCGGCACCGGCATCGCGTGCGCGTACGACGCGTGCACGGCCGCGAGCGCGCCGTCGGGATCCTCGACGGCCTGCGCCCGGTCCCACTCGAAGGTGATCGGCACGAGGGCGTCGGTCTCGGCGTTCGAGTCGAAGGCGAACGCCAGGCGGTCGACCTCGAGGTACTCGTCCTTGCGGCTCTCGGGCACGTCGACGAGGCGGTATCCGTCGGGAAGCGGGCTCATGGCTCCCATCGTGCGGTACGGACCGCTGTCTCGGCATCACCTTTACCGGTCGCACGGCGGTATCTCGCCGCCATGACCTGCGGATACGCTCGCGCTGTGGGGGTGACGGGGTGGGCGCCGGAGCGGGGGCTGTTCACGCGCGCCACCCAGGCCATGCGCCGCTGGAGCGGACGGTCCCAGGCCACGCTCGTCGCGGCCTTCGTCCTCGCGGCCGGCGTCCTCACGCTCGGCGTCCTGCGGGAGCCCGAGTGGGTGCCGCCGTCGGCGCTCCTGCTCCTCGTCGTGGTGGCGGTGTTCCTGCTGCGCCTTCGCCCGCTGGTCATCCTCGGTGCGGTCGTCCTGGCGTGCGCCTGGGGACTGTGGTGGTCGGGGGCGCCGACGGTCATCCCCGGCGTCCTGGTGGTGGTCACCGTGGCGGTGGTGGCGAGCGTGGCGTTCGCGCGCGAGCGGGAACGGCTCGGGCTGCAGGGTGCTCCCGGCGACCTCATGCTGGTCGACCTGCGGGACCGGCTCGCCGCGCACGGACGCGTGCCGCCCCTGCCCGCGGGCTGGTGGGTGGACTCCGAGATCCGCTCGGCCCACGCCGACGGCTTCTCCGGGGACTTCATGGTGGCGGGCACCCGGCCCGACGACGACGCGCTCGAGATCGTCCTCGTGGACGTGTCCGGGAAGGGCCTGGACGCGGGGGTGCGCTCGCTGCAGCTGTCCGGGGCGTTCGGTGGGCTGCTGGGGGCCATGCCGCGCGACGAGTTCCTCCGGGCCGCCAACCGGTACCTGCTCGCGCAGGCGTGGGACGAGGGCTTCGCGACGGCGATCCACGTGGCGATCGACCTGCGGACCGGTGACTTCTGGGTGTCGTCGGCCGGGCACCCCCCGGCGGTGCAGCTGCACGCGGGCTCGGGTCGGCTCGAGCTGATCGACACCGTCGGCAGCCCCGCGCTCGGCGTCGTCGCGGACGTCCGGTGCCACTCGCGCGCGGGACGCATGGAGCGGGGCGACGTCCTGCTGCTCTACACGGACGGGCTGGTCGAGGCGCGCGGGGGTGACCTCGACCAGGGCATCGACCGCCTGATGGGGGTGGCCGACCGCGTCCTGGCGCCCGGTCGCGGCTCCGCGGCGGCGGTGCTGGCCGGGGTGCGGGCCGGCGACGACGACGACCGTGCTGTCGTGCTGGTGCACCGCGACTGACGGTCGCGCGACTCAGGGCTGGATCGAGGCGACCAGCCAGTCGGCGTAGCCCTCACGCCCACCGCCGGCCTGCAGGTGGATGTCGTCGCTGAAGAACCACGCGCGGTTGGCGGTGCCGAGCGTGTTCCAGTCGAGCAGGTGCGCGTGGGGGTACTCCGGGGTGACCCTCGCGAGCAGCTCGTTGTTGTAGTCGGCCCAGGTGCGCGGGACGTGGACGTTGACCAGGTAGACGCGCCGGTCGCGGGTCAGCTCGAGCAGCTCCCGGAGGCTGGCCTCGTCGATGGGCCCGTTGGTCCCGCCGTGCACGATGACGGTGTGCCCGAGCGTCCCCGCCGCGACGCCGGCCCGGACGAGCTCGAGCATCGCGCCGAACTGCCGGGACTCCACCGCGTCCACGACGACCCCCCGCGCGGTGAGGTCCGCGGCCGCGCCGAGCATGACGGAGTCCCCGATGCTGGACACGGTGCCGACCTGCTCCGGCACGGGTGCCGCGGGTGCGGTCTGGACCGGGGTCGGAGTCGGGGTCGAGGACGCGGGTGCTCGCTGCGACGCCGTCGACGACACCGGCGCCGGCTGCCAGGACGCTGCCTCGGCGCCGACGCGGGGCACCTGCGCGAGCGCCGCGGTCGCGACGCCACCGACGACGACGAGCGCGACCGCCCCGGCGACGACGCGCAGCACGGACCGCGCGCGGTCCTCGTGCGGGCGACGCACGCGCGCGACCGCCCGGCCCAGCGCCCCGCGGCGGACGGGGAGCTCGACGAACCGGTAGGAGAGCTCGGCCAGGCTCAGCACGACGGTCAGCCGCAGGATGGTGACCAGCCAGGGCGAGAGGTCGACGTCCACACCCGGGCGGCTGAGCATCACGACCGGCCAGTGCCACAGGTAGATGCCGTACGACCGCTCACCGAGCCAGCGCCACGGCTGGCGCCCGAGCGCCCGGCCGAGCAGGCCGGCCGGGTCCGCGACCGCACCCACCAGCACCGCGGCCAGCAGCGAGAACGCCAGGAAGCCGCCGCGGTAGAGGCCGTCGCTGAACTCGTCCACCAGCACGAACGCGGCGACGACCCCGAGCAGCGCGAGCACCCCGAGCACGTCGGTGACCCCCGCCTCGAACCGGCGGACGGCCCGCCCGCGCTCGCGGACCCACGACCCGGCACGGTCCCAGGTGCGCCACGGCGTCCAGGCGGCGGCCATGGCGGCACCGACGAGCAGGCCCATCGAGTGCGTGTCGGTGCCGAAGTACACCCGGCTCGGGTCGTTGGGCACGGGGGCGGACGTCCGGATGGCCAGGACGGCCATCGCCACGGTGGACAGCAGGGCGAGGATGCCGGCGACCTGCCCGACGCGCGCCCGGCCGGCCCGCAGCGCCAGCACGACGACCAGCGGGAACACGAGGTAGAACTGCTCCTCGATGCCCAGCGACCACAGGTGCTGGAGCAGCGGTGGCCGGCTGACCATCTCGAAGTACGAGCGGTCGGCGTAGATCTGCCACCAGTTCGACCCGTAGGCGGCCGCCGCCGCGATGTCCCCGCGCAGCTCGGCCGCCTCGCCCGGCATCGCGACCGCGACCCCGGCCATCGCGACCAGCAGCAGGGCGAGCGCGGGCAGCAGGCGGCGGGCCCGGCGGACGTAGAACCGGCGGAACGAGAAGCCGCCGGTGCGTTCCACCTCGTCGAGCACGATCGTGGTGATGAGGTAGCCGGACAGGACGAAGAAGACGTCGACGCCCAGGAACCCGCCGCGCATCCACGGCGCGCCCAGGTGGTAGACGACGACCCCGGCGACGGCGATCGCGCGCACGCCGTCGAGCCCGCCGAGGTAGGGCATGCGCGCCGGGGTGGCGTCCGGCCGCGGCGACCGCTGCTCCGCGAGCGCGGGGCGCGGGGCGGTGACGGTCATGGATCTCCCGGGTCGGTGCACGTGCTCCGGGGGCGTGCGGGCGCTCCCGTGCGGCCAGGGTAGGTCGGGTCGACGGGCGATCCCGCGGGGGACACGCGGGCCGGTCAGACCTCGTCGGGAAACCAGATCGCGCGACGCAGCGCGACCCGCGTGCCGTCGGCGGACAGCGGGGTGCCCTCGTCGCCCAGGAGCGCCAGCGCGCGCGTCGTGTGCCGCGCGGGCGGCCTGCCCGCGGCGTTGACGACGCGCCACCACGGCACCCCTGAGCCGGCATGGCTCATGACCTGGCCGACCTGTCGCGGGCCGCCGCGCCGGACGCCGTCGCGGGCCTCCAGCAGGTCGCCGACGACCTCCGCGACCGTGCCGTACGTCATGGCGCGGCCCGGCGGGATCGCGGCCACGAGGTCGAGCACGGCCTCCGCGTAGTCGTCGTCCACGCCTGGTGTCAGCCGCTCAGCCCAGGGCGCGCTTGGAGCTGATGACGCCCGTGTCGAACCCGGCCAGGTGCAGGCCGCCGTGGAACCGCGCGTGCTCGATCTTCACGCACCGGTCCATCACGACCGTCAGCCCGGCGGCCTCGCCGCGCGTCGCCACCTCCTCGTGCCACGACCCGAGCTGCAGCCAGAGGGCCTTGGCCCCCACGGCGACCGTCTCGTCCAGCACCGTCGGCAGGTCGTCGTGGCGGCGAAACACGTCCACGAGGTCCGGGACGACCGGCAGCGACTCCAGCGACGGGTAGACCGGCCGGCCGAGGATCTCGTCGGCGCGCGGGTTGACGAAGTACACGTCGTACGGCGAGCTGGACAGCAGGTACGTCGCGACGAAGTAGCTGGCCCGGGACGGGTTGTTCGAGGCGCCGACGATCGCGATGGACTTCGTCGAGCGCAGCAGCGACAGGCGCTCGGGAGCGCTCGGTCCCTGCCAGGTGCGCGCGCTCATGCGGCGACCCCCGTCCGGGTGCGGCCGGTCGCGGCGGTCAGGGCCTGGTCGAGGTCCCAGAGGATGTCCTCGCCGTCCTCGAGCCCGACGCTGATCCGGACCAGGTCGGCGGGCACCCCGGCGGCGGCCAGCTGGTCGGCGTTCAGCTGCTGGTGGGTGGTGGAGCCGGGGTGGATGACGAGCGTGCGGGCGTCGCCGACGTTGGCCAGGTGGCTGGCCAGCTGCAGGTTCTCGATGAACGACCGGCCGATCGCGCGGCCGTCCTGCGCGTCCGTCGCCCGCAGACCGAAGGCGAACACGGCGCCCGGGCCGAGCGGCAGGTAGTGCGCGGCGCGCTCGTGGTGCGGGTGGCTGGGCAGGCCCGCCCAGTTCACGTAGCTGACGCGCGGGTCGGCCTCGAGCCACTCGGCGACCAGGCGCGCGTTCGCCAGGTGCGCGTCCAGGCGCTGGGGGAGCGTCTCGACGCCCTGCAGGAGGGTGAACGCGGACTGGGCGCTCAGCGCGGGACCGATGTCCCGCAGCTGCTCGGAGCGCAGCTTGGTGAGGAAGCCGTACTCGCCGAAGTTCTCCCACCAGCGCACCCCGCCGTAGGAGGCGACCGGCTCGGTCATCTGCGGGAACCGCCCGCTGCCCCAGTCGAACCGGCCCGACTCGACGACGATGCCGCCGAGCGTCGTGCCGTGCCCGCCCAGGAACTTGGTGACGGAGTGGATGACGATGTCCGCGCCGTGCTCGATGGGCCGCACCAGGTACGGCGTCGCGAGCGTCGCGTCGACGACGAACGGGATGCCCGCGGCGTGCGCGACCTCGGCCAGCCCGGCCAGGTCCGCGATCTCGCCGGACGGGTTCGCGATGACCTCGGCGTACAGCACCTTGGTCTCGGGGCGGATCGCGGCGGCGTAGTCGGCGGGGTCGGTGCCGGGGACGAACGTGGTGTCGACCCCGAACCGGCGCAGCGTCACGTCGAGCGCCGTGACCGTGCCGCCGTACAGCTGCGACGAGGCGACGATGTGGTCCCCGGCGCCGACCAGCGCGGCGAACGTGATGAACTCCGCCGACATGCCGGACGCCGTCGCCACCGCGCCGATGCCGCCCTCGAGGGACGCGATCCGCTCCTCGAGCGCCGCGACCGTCGGGTTGCCGATGCGCGAGTAGATGTTGCCGTACTTCTGCAGCGCGAACAGGTTGGCCGCGTCGGCGGTGTCCTGGAACACGAACGACGTCGTCTGGTAGATCGGCACCGCGCGCGCACCCGTGGTCGCGTCGGGGATCCCGCCGGCGTGCAGGGCCCGCGTGCGGAACCCGAAGCGGTGGTCGGGGCTGGTCATGCGGACTCCTCAGCCTGTCTGGTGCGGTCGGTCGGCAGCACGGTACGCCCTGCCGACACGAGAACCGCGACCTGCTCGACGGCCCACGGGTTCTGGAGAGAGGTGATGTCACCGAGCGGCGAACCGTCGGCGATCTGGGCGAGCAGGCGGCGCAGGATCTTGCCCGACCGCGTCTTGGGCAGGTCCGGCACGAGCAGGACGTGCCGCGGCTTGGCGACGGGTCCGATCTCGCGGGCGACCTGCGCGCGGAGCTCGTCGCGCAGGGCGTCCGTCGCGGCGAGCCACGCGTCGAGGTCGTCGACGGCACCCGGCGCCTGCGCGGGGACGACGAACGCGGCGACCGCCTGCCCGGTGACGTCGTCGTGCACGCCCGCGACGCCGGCCTCACCGACGGCCGGGTGCGCGACGAGCGCCGACTCCACCTCGATGGTCGACAGCCGGTGACCGGAGACGTTGACCACGTCGTCCAGGCGGCCGAGCAGCCACACGTACCTGTCGGCGTCGTACGAGGCGCCGTCGCCGGCCAGGAAGTAGCCACCGTGCTCGCCGTGACCGGCGAACCGCCGCCAGTACGCGTCGAGGTAGCGCCGGGGGTCGCCCCAGATGGTGCGGGCCATGCCGGGCCACGGCCGGTCGACCACGAGCAGGCCGCCCTCGCCGGGACCGACCTCGACGCCCGCGTCGTCGACGACCTTCGCCGAGATCCCCGGCAGCGGACGGGTGGCCGAGCCGGGCTTGAGGACGGTGCTGCCCGGCAGCGGCGCGATCATCGCGGCGCCCGTCTCCGACTGCCACCACGTGTCGACCACGGGCGCGCGGTCGGCCCCGAACGTCCGGCGGAACCACACCCACGCCTCCGGGTTGATCGCCTCGCCGACGGTTCCCAGCAGGCGGATGGTCGACAGGTCGTGCCCACCGGGGAGCTCGTCGCCGAACCACGTCATGAACGTCCGGATCAGGGTCGGGGCCGTGTAGTAGGTGGTCACGCCGTAGCGCTCGATGATCTCGAGGTGGCGCTCGCGGTGCGGGCTGTCGGGCGTGCCCTCGTAGATCACCTGGGTGAGCCCGTTGGCCAGCGGGCCGTAGATCTCGTACGTGTGCGCGGTGACCCACGCCAGGTCCGCGGTGCACCAGTGGACGTCGTCCGGCTTGGCGTCGAAGTGGGCCCAGTGCGCCCACGCGGCGTGCGTCAGGTAGCCGCCCGACGTGTGGACCAGGCCCTTGGGGCGCCCGGTGGTGCCCGAGGTGTAGATGATGAACAGCGGGTGCTCCGCGTCGAAGGCCTGCGCCTCGTGCACGTCCGGGGCGGTGTCGACGACGTCGTGCCACCAGACGTCGCGCCCGTCGGTCCACGGCACGTCCTGACCGGTCCGCCGCACGACGAGGACGTGCTCGACGTGGTCCAGGCCCGCGACCGCCTCGTCGGCGGTCGACTTCACCTCGACGGCCTCGCCGCGCCGGTACTGACCGTCGCTGGTGACCAAGAGCTTCGCGCCCGTGTCCTGCACGCGGAACCGGACCGCCTCGGCGGAGAACCCTCCGAACACGAGGGAGTGCACGGCCCCGATCCGCGCGATCGCGAGCGTCACGACCACCGTCTCGGCGAGCACCGGCAGGTACACGACGACGCGGTCGCCGGGACCGATGCCGAGAGCCGTGAGCGCGTGCGCCGCCCGGGACACCTCGCGCTGCAGGTCCGCGTACGTGAGGGTCCGGCGGTCGCCCGGCTCGCCCTCGACGTGCAGCGCGACCTTGTCGCCGCGGCCGGCGTCCACGTGCCGGTCCACGCAGTTCACGGCCACGTTGAGCCGCCCGCCGACGAACCACTGCGCCGCGGGCACCGTCAGGTCGCCGTGACCGTCGTCGACCGGGGGAGCCCACGTCAGGGCCGTGTGCCAGGGCGTCGCCCAGTCGAGCCGGCGGGCGGCGTCCTCCCAGAAGGCGATCGGGTCGGCCTCCGCGCGGTCGAACGCCCCCGGGCCGACGTTGGCGTCGAACCCCGCCGGCGGGTCGTAGGTGCGGGCCTCGGACTGCAGGGTGGAGATCGTGGAGCTCATGCCCATCTCTTCAGCAGGTACTTCTCGGCCAGCCCGATGAGGCTGTCGGTCAGCTTGCCCAGCAGGGCCAGCAGGATGATCGCCAGGATGATCCGGTCGACGCGTCCGTTGTTGCCCGAGTCCATGAGCAGGAAGCCCAGGCCCATGGACGAGGCGATGAGCTCGGCGGCGACGAGGAACAGCCACGACTGCGCGAGCGCCAGGCGCAGGCCGGACACCACGGACGGCAGGACCGCGGGCAGCTGGACGCTCGAGAACAGCCGCACGCCGCGCAGCCCGTACGCGCGGCCGACCTCCACGAGGTGCCGGTCGACGTGCCGCAGCGCGGACGCGACCGTCGTGTAGACGGGGAAGAACGCACCGATCGCGATCAGCGTGATCTTGGAGTCCTCGCCGATCTTCATCCACAGGATGAGCAGCGGGACCCACGCGAGGGACGGGACGGCGCGGATGGCGCCGAGCGTGGGGGCGAGCAGCGCGTCGCCCACGCGGGACAGGCCGACGACCGCGCCGAGCAGGAGGCCGATCGCGCTGCCGATGGCGAACCCGATGAGCACCCGCTGCGTGGAGATGGCCACGTACGGGCCGAGCAGGTTCCGCTCGGCCAGGTCGACGGCGGCGTTCCACACCGACGCCGGGCTGGGCAGCTGGTACGAGGCGACGATGCCGGCGCTCGTGACCCACTGCCAGAGCGCGAGGAGCAGCAGGGGCAGCAGGAGCCCGACCACGGCGCGCGTCGCCCGGCGGTCCAGCCCGCGACGGGACGACGCCGGGCGGGGAGTGCCGCCGTCGAACGGGGTGGACGCGCGGTGCGGACCGGCGTCCTGGTCGACCTTCGGGGTCGACGTACCCGTGACCGGGAGGGCACCGGTGACCGGTGCGGTGTCGGTGGCGGCGTCGGACATCTGCGCTCCTGCGAGGGGGTGCCGCCGCCCCCGGGGTGCTCCGGGGGCGGCGGCGCGGATCAGGACGGGTCGGCGTTCTCGGCGAAGGACGGCTCGAACAGCTCGTCCAGCGCCTTGTCGACGTCGCCCTGGGTGGGGACGTCACCGTTGGCCACGAAGATCGGGCCGACGACCTCGAGGACCTTGCGCTGCGCCTCGCCGGGCACCGGGTCGAGGTCCAGGGTGGTGCGCTCGGTGATGACGGTCTCGGCCACGGCCGGGTCGATCGCGGCGACCTCGGCGAGGATCGCGACGACCTCCTCGGGGTTCTCCTGCGCCCACGCGCGCGCCTTCTCGTAGGTGTCGACGACGAGCTGCGCCAGGTCGGGGCTCTTCCCGAGGAACGACTCGGTGGCGTTGAGGAACCCGTAGGTGTTGAAGTCCACGTTCCGGTACAGCAGCGTCGAGCCGGCGGTCGCCTCGCTGGCGGCCATCAGCGGGTCCAGCCCGGCCCACGCCGCGACCGAGCCGTTCTCCAGGGCGGCCTTGCCGTCGGCGTGCTGCAGGTTCTGCACCTCGACCTGGTCCAGCGGGACCCCGGCCTCCTCCAGGGACTGGAGCAGGAAGAAGTACGGGTCGGTGCCCTTGGTCGCGGCGACCGACTTCCCGGCCAGCTGGCTGACGTCGGTGATGTCGGAGCCCTGCGGCACGACGATCGCGGACCACTCCGGCTGCGAGTAGATGTCGATCGTCTTGATGGGCGACCCGTTGGACCGCGCCAGCAGCGCCGCCGACCCGGCGGTCGACCCGACGTCGACGGCACCGGCACGCAGGGCCTCGTTCGCCTTGTTCGACCCGGCGGACTGGATCCAGCTGACGGTGACGTCGTCGCCGAGGGTCTCCTCGAGCCAGCCCTGGTCCTTGATGACGAGGCTCAGCGGGTTGTACGTCGCGAAGTCGATGTTGAGCGTGTCGGCGCTCCACTCGACGGGCGCGTCGCCCGAGGCGGTGGTGTCGGGCTCGGCAGCGGCGGGAGGTGTGTCCTCGCCGGCGACGCAGCCGGTGAGCGCCAGGGCGGTCGCGAGGGCAACGGCTGTGGCGGACACGGCGGTGCGGATGCTCATCGTCTCTCCTGAGAGGGGGTGACCGGGGGGTCGTGGGTGGTACGGATCAGATGGATCAGATGGGTCAGATGGAGTGGTGCTTGTCCTGGTCGGCGGGGCTGACGTGGTGCGTCGGGACGCCGAGACCCTCGAGCAGCTCGGCACGCAGCCCGGCGAACGTCGAGTCGGCGCGGTCGCGGGGGCGGGTGCCGGGGACGTCGATCACGCGGGCGACGCTGCTCTGGTCGGGTTCGGGGGTGCGTAGCAGGACCACGCGGTCGGCCAGGTAGAGGGCCTCCTCGACGTCGTGCGTGACCAGCAGCACGGTGGTCGGCTCGGCGGCGTGCACCTCGAGCAGCAGCTCCTGCATGCGCAGCCGGGTGAGCGCGTCGAGCGCGCCGAACGGCTCGTCGAGCAGCAGCACCCCCGGGTTGCGCGCGAGCGCCCGGGCGAGCGACGCCCGCTGCGCCATGCCGCCGGACACCTGCCGGGGGCGCAGCCCGGCCGAGGCGGACAGGTCCACCAGCGCGAGGAGCTCGGCGACGCGGCGGGCCCCGTCGGCGCGGGACGTCCCCGCCGGCAGCCCGAGCGCGATGTTCTGCGTGAGCGTCCGCCACGGCAGCAGGCGGGGCTCCTGGAACGCGACCGCGGTGCGCGGGTCGGTGCCGCGCACGGGCGAGCCGTCGATGAGGATCGCGCCGTCGTCGGGCGTGTCCAGGCCGCTCACCTGCCGCAGGAGCGTGGACTTCCCGCACCCGGACGGGCCGACGAGCGCGACGATCTCGCCCGCGGCGAGCTCGAGGTCGACGCCCGCGAGAACCGTGCGGGGACCGGTGGGGGTCTCGAAGGTGCGACGGACGCCGCGCAGGGTCACCGGGTGGGCGACGTGCGCGGGGGCGTGCGTGCTGGTGAGGGACATGCGGGGGAGTCCTGGGGATCGGGCGCGGCCGATCGGGACGGGCGGGGAGCCGGTCAGCCGCGCGAGGGGCGGGGCACCGGCGGTCCCTGGTCGGTCCAGGGGCGGACGCTGGGCGGCGTCAGGAGCCGGTGCGGTGCTGCGGGGGACAGCACGCGGACCGACAACACATCAGCGAGGTCGGCTGCATGGTCATGGCGGTCCGTCCTCCCTCGCTCGTCGATTCTGGAGTGCCGAGGTCTGCATGTCTCATATCCTGAGACGACGCATCCAGCACGTGGGCACGACAGTAGCGCTTCGCCGCAGGTGTCGGCAACGCCGGCCCACGAGCCGGAGCCTGGGCACGACGACGCCCGCGGCGCACGGGGCGTCGCGGGCGGTCGGTGGGCAGGTCAGGCGGGCGGGCGCAGGGCGTCCGCCACGGCCGGCAGCGTCCTCGGGTCGGCCTGCACCAGCATCGTGGTGACGGCCGTGGTCTCCCACGCCGGCAGCTGGGCGCGGATGTCCTCGGCGGTGCCCACCAGGGCGATGTCCTGCACCAGCTCCAGCGGCACGGCGGCCGTGGCGCGCGCGCGGTCACCCGCGAGGTAGTGGGCCTGGATCTCGTCGCACGCCTCGGCGTACCCGAGCCGGTCCAGCACGTCACGGTGGAAGTTGGCGCCCTTGGCGCCCATCCCGCCGGCGTAGAGCGCGATGAACGGCCGGACGCTGTCGGCGGCGGACTCGACGTCAGCACCCAGGACGACCGGGACCGTGGCGACGACCTCGAACTCCTCGACAGGGCTCAGCCCGCCCGCGCGCTTCGCGAAGCCCTCCGCGAGCAGGGTCCGGTACTCGCCGTCCATGCGCGGCGAGTAGAACAGCGGCAACCAGCCGTCGGCGATCTCCGCGGACATCGCGATGTTGCGAGGACCCTCGGCGGCCAGGTGGATGGGCAGGTCGGCTCGCAGCGGGTGCACGGTCGACCGCAGCGCCTTGCCCAGCCCCGACCCCTCGTCGGCGGGCAGGGGGAGCCGGTAGAACTGGCCGTCGAACGTGACGGGAGCCTCGCGCGCCAGCACCTGCCGCACGATCGAGACGTACTCGCGGGTGCGTGCCAGCGGCTTGGGGTACGGCTGCCCGTACCAGCCCTCCACCACCTGGGGGCCCGAGGCGCCGAGCCCCAGGACGAACCGGCCGCGGGACAGGTGGTCGAGCGTGAGGGCCGCCATCGCCGCGGCGGTCGGCGTCCGGGCGGAGATCTGCGCGATCGCCGTGCCGAGGCGGATGCGGGAGGTGCGCGCACCCCACCAGGCGAGCGGGGTGAGCGCGTCGGAGCCGTAGGCCTCGGCCGTCCAGACCGAGTCGAACCCGAGCTGCTCGGCGCCGAGGACGGCCTCCTGCGCACCGGGCGGGGGACCCGCCGACCAGTAGCCCGTGTGGTAGCCCAGCCGCATCGTCAGTCCTCCTGGTCCGGCGTCGTCGTCGACGCCCGCGCCAGGCTACCTGGTACCCCGGGTATCGCGTGTCGGTCAGCCGACCCGGCTGCGGGCGGCGAGCGTGTTCAGCAGCGCGGCGCCCGTGGCGGCGTCGTCGACGGTCACGACGAACGCGCGGCCGCCCGTGCGCTCCACCTGCAGCCCCTCGCCGGTGCGCAGGACGACGCCCACCCGGCCACCGCGACCCACCCGGTAGCCCCAGCCGCCGAACTCGGCCAGCGGGGAGACGGTCGTGACGGCGGCCTCGCGGATCTCGTCGATCGGCACGCTGAAGCGCGGCCAGCCGACCGCCGACCGCACGGTGAGGCCGCGGCGGTCGACCATGACGGTGAACCAGGTGCTCGACAGCACGATCGCCGCGACGAGCACGGCGGGCACGGCCAGGAACGGCAGCCCGAGCAGCAGCCCGAGCGCGAGCGTGAGCAGCGCGACGCTGCTCCCGATGACCAGGGCGGACCGGCTCTCGGCGTGGGTCACCCACACGGCCGCCTCGTCCGGACCGAGGTCGAGCACCGCCGCGGTCGGTGGCACCGGCTCCTGGGCGGGCTGGTGCGCGTCGCGCGGCACGGCCCACGCGGCGAGCGCGGCGGCTCCGATGCCGACCGCGAACGCCACCGTCATGACGAGACCCAGTCCTGTCGTGCCGGCGGTGTCGGTCAGCCCGCGCTGCACGTCGAGCATCCCGACGACGAGCGTGGACAGGAACGCCGCCATGCCGACCGCCGTCGCTGCGGCGACCCGCCGCACCTGGGCCGTACGCCCCCAGAAGAACGCGAGCGCCCAGGACGCGACGGCCACGACCACGGTGGCGATCGCGGTCGGCCAGATCGCCCCGGCGACCGAGGCGTACCGGTCGGGGCCGTCGGCACCGAAGTGCACCGCGACCTGGTCGGGCAGCTCGGACGCCCAGGCGCCGGCCACCACGAACGGCACGGCCGCGAGCGCGAGCGGGACGACGAGCGTCAGGACGGTGGTGACGGACCGGTACGGGACGGGCGACGTCATCGGAGGGCCTCCTTGACCAGGGCGGTGGTGGTCTGCGGGGCGATGCCGAGCGACCGGGCAACCCGCACGAGCGTCTCGACGGCCGCGTGCAGCTCGGAGTTGTCCTGCGGCGGGGCGGTGACGACGGCGCCCCGGCCGCGGCGGAGCTCGATCAGCCCCTCGTCGCGCAGCTCCTGGTAGGCGCGCAGCACCGTGTGCAGGTTGATGTCGAGCGAGGCGGCGAGCTCCCGGGCGCCGGGCAGCCGCTCGCCGTCGGCCAGCTCGCCGCGCGCGACGGCGGCACGCACCTGCCCGGCCAGCTGCGTGAACAGCGGGTCGGGCGATGCGGGGTCGACGCGGAAGAGCATGAAGCGATCATAGTTGTTCGAGGACAACTAGAACAGTGTCGGACGGAGTCAGATGTAGATCGCCGGGTCGTCGATCTCGACGTCGAACGGTGCGGCCGCCGAGCGCAGCCGGATCGTCGCCGGTACCCCGACCGCGATGGCGCCCGGAGGCACGTCGTGGATGACGACCGCGTTGGCGCCGATCTGCGCACCCGCGCCGATCCACACCGGGCCCAGGACCTTCGCGCCCGCCCCGACGACCACGTCGTCGCCGAGGGTCGGGTGGCGCTTGCCGTGCCGCATGGACTTGCCGCCGAGCGTCGACCCGTGGAACAGGACGACGTCGTCGCCCACCTCGGCGGTCTCGCCGACGACGACCCCCATGCCGTGGTCGATGAACAGCCGGCGACCCAGGCGGGCGCCGGGGTGGATCTCGATGCCGGTGACTGCCCGCGCGAGCTGGGAGATCAGTCGCGCGGGCAGCCGCAGGCCGGGTCGGTGCCACATCCTGTGCGCCAGCCGGTACACCCACACCGCGTGCACCCCCGGGTACCCGAGGGCGACCTCGGCCAGGGACCGGGCCGCGGGGTCGCGGTTCCGGGCCGCCTCGAGGTCTTCCCTCAGGGTGGCGAAGAAGTGCAGGTGGTCGGACACGGTGCCTTCGTCCTGTCGGTGGGGTGGTGCTGCCGGGGTGCGTGGCGGTGCGGGACCGTCAGTCGACGAGGTCCGCGTACAGCACCGTCGACAGGTAGCGCTCGCCGAACGACGGGACGATCGCGACGATGAGCTTGCCGGCGTTCTCCGGGCGCTGAGCCAGGAGCGTCGCGGCGTGCAGCGAGGCGCCCGACGAGATGCCGACGAGCAGGCCCTCCTCGGCGGCGGCGCGACGCGCGACCTTCACGGCCGTCTCGGCGTCGACGTCGATGATCTCGTCGTAGACGCTCGTGTCGAGGATCTCGGGCACGAAGTTGGCGCCGATGCCCTGGATCTTGTGCGGCCCGGGGGCGCCGCCGTTGAGGATCGGCGACTCCGCCGGCTCCACGCCGACGATCTTCACTCCGGGCTTGCGGGCCTTGAGCACCTGACCGACGCCCGTGATGGTGCCGCCCGTGCCGATGCCCGCGACGAGGATGTCGATCTCGCCGTCGGTGTCCGCCCAGATCTCCTCGGCGGTCGTCGTGCGGTGGATCTCCGGGTTGGCCTCGTTGGCGAACTGGCGGGCCAGGATGGCACCCGGGCGCTCCGCCACGATCTCGTCGGCGCGGTTGACCGCTCCCCGCATGCCCTCGGAGCCCGGGGTGAGGATCAGCTCGGCGCCGAAGGCGCGCAGCAGCAGCTTGCGCTCCTTGGACATGGTCTCCGGCATCGTCAGGACGACGTCGTAGCCGCGGGCCGCACCCACGAACGCGAGCGCGATGCCCGTGTTGCCGCTCGTGGCCTCGACGATGGTGCCACCGGGCTTGAGCTCGCCGGACGCCTCCGCGGCGTTGATGATCGCGACGCCGATGCGGTCCTTGACCGAGTTGGCCGGGTTGTAGAACTCGAGCTTGGCGACGACGGTGGCGGGGGCGCCGTCGGTGATCTTGTTGATGCGGACCAGCGGGGTGTTGCCGATGAGCGCGGTGGCGTCGTCGTAGATGCGTGCCATGGTTCCTCTTCGGTCGAGCTGCCGGCCGGCCGGCAGCTGGTGGGGACTGACTAGCGATGCGTCTGGAGGTCCGACGGCGCACGCGCGCCGGGCGGGAGGGCGGACCAGCGGGGGCTGTCCGGCCGGGGCGGGGCGAGCGCTGGCGCAGGAGTCGCCCCTGGGTCAGGGGTTCTCGCGCGAAGGTGGAGCCAGCGCTCTACAGACAGCGACAACAGGGCAGCGCCACGTGGGCGCGGCGCAGGACGGCGGGAGCGGCAGGCTGCACGCGCATCGCTTCGTCCTCCGGGACCGAGTCGGTCAGAGTGAATCACCGTGGATCAGAATGGTCGGACGTCGTCCGACACACGACCGGCCACGACGCTAGCGTCAACGCCTGCGCCCACGCAAAGCATCCCCACCAGGCGGACGCTCAGCCGAGGCCGACCGCGGCCAGCCACGCCTCGGCGAGCAGACCGTGGCCGGCGGGCGTCGGGTGCACGCCGTCCTGCGCCCAGGTCGCCGCGCCGGTCCGGGCCGCCGCGGCGGCGAACAGGCCGTCCGCGGGCACCAGCACGGCACGCCGCTCGGCGGCCACCCGCCGCACGACCGAGATGCGTGGGTCGAGGTCCTCGCGCCACTCGTGCTGCGCCGCGGTGACGGGCACGACGAACGGCTCGATCAGCACGAGGCGGTCGGTGGTCCCGACGACGGCCCGGAGGTTGTCCTCGTACTCCTCGGTGGACGTCGGGCTGCCCCCGTCGTACCGGCGCCAGGTGTCGTTGATGCCGATGAGGACGGAGACCACCGTCGGCGCCAGGGCGACCGCGTCCCGCTCCCAGCGCGCGCGCAGCATGGCGGAGGTGTCGCCGCCGACGCCCCGGTTGAGGAACGTCAGTCCGAGGTCCGGCCGCCGGGCGCCCGCGAGCGCCGCGACGATGCCCGCGTACCCGTGCCCGAGGCTCGTCGGGTCGGCACGGTCCCGGCCCCAGTCGGTCACGGAGTCGCCCGTGAGCAGGATGCGGTCCGCAGGCTGGAGGAAGGTCACGGGATCACCCCATCATGCGGGGCGATCGGGTCGCGACCGGGCTCGTCAGCCCGAGGTCACATCTCCGGGCCCGCGTTGATCATCCACGCGACGCCGAACCTGTCGGTCAGCATCCCGAACGTGGCACCCCACGGCGCCTGCGCGAAGGGCTCCTGGATGGTGCCGCCCTCGGCGAGCCTGTCCCAGTAGCCCTGCAGCTCGGCCAGGTCCTGGCCGCTGACGGACACCGAGATGTTGCTCTGGGTGGCCCGCTCCATCCCGGCGGGCGTGTCCGCGCCCATGAGGACCAGCCCGCCGGGGGACTCGAGCTGACCGTGCATGATCTTGCCGGCCTCGGCCGGGTCGTCACTGGCCCCGAAGTCCCCGAACGTGCTCAGCGTCAGCTCGCCGCCGAACACCGTCCGGTAGAACTCCATCGCGTCGCGGGCGTTGTCTCGAAAGCTCAGGTACGGGTTCAGGTGCGTCGCCACGGCTGTCTCCTTCGACGGGTCTCCAGACGTCCACCTTGTCACCGCTCGGCTGCACGCAACAGGATCGAGACCCATGGACCGCCTCGAGGTCGCGCACCGCCGGTTGCACAACCACCACCTGTCCGGCCCGCCGCTGCCCGACCCGGCCGCCGTGGTGCGGCACCTCGGTGCGTCCCAGGCGCAGGAGTACACGATGGCGAAGTGGTCGCTCGGCCAGCGCACGCCGGGGGCCGACGACGCCGCGGTGCAGGCGGCGCTGGACGCGGGGACGATCCTGCGCACGCACGTCCTGCGTCCGACGTGGCACGTCGTCGCGGCGGAGGACGCCCGCTGGATGCTCGCGCTCACCGGTCCGCGCGTCCGGCAGATGAGCCGCTACTACGAGCGCCAGGCGGGGATCGACGACGAGCTGGTGGACCGCGCGACCGCCGTCCTGACCGAGGTGCTCCAGGGCGGCCACCACCTGACGCGGAACGAGCTGCAGGTGGCGCTGGCGCGCGCCGGGATCGAGGCGAGCGGCCTTCGTCTGGCCTACCTGGTCATGGCGGCCGAGCTCGCGGCGGTGGTGGTCAGCGGGGTGCTCCGCGGCAAGCAGCGCACCTACGCCCTGCTGGACGAGCGCGTGCCACCGACGCCGGCCCTCGAGGCCGATGAGGCCCTCGCGGAGCTCACCCGCCGTTACTTCGTCAGCCACGGCCCTGCCACCGTGAAGGACTTCCGCTGGTGGTCGAGCCTGACGCTCACGCAGATCCGCCGCGGCCTCGCGATCGTGGGGGAGGACCTGACGTCCGCCGACGTCGACGGGCTCACCTACTGGTTCGCGCCGGCCGACCCTCCCACGCGGGACCCGTCGCCGACCGTGCACGTCCTGCAGGGGTACGACGAGTACGGCGTCGCCTACACGGAGGGCCGGACGGCGGCGAACATCGCCGACCTGTCGATCGCGCCGGCGGGCACCAACCAGGTGATCCAGCCGGTCGTCCTCGACAGCCAGGTCGTCGGGTGGTGGCGACGCGTCGTCGAGCGGGACGAGGTCGTCGCGGAACCCCACCTCGCGGTGTCGCTGGACGCCGCCCAGTGCGACGCGATGCGCGCGTCCTTCGAGCGGCTCGCGGCGTTCGCCGGGACGCCCTACCGGGTCGATCTAGACACCTGACCAGAACTGGTGTACAGTTCTTACTTGGATCTCCCGGTCTGCGTGGTGGTGTCAGCATCCCATCACGAAGGATCGGCCCGGAGGTGGAACGCGCCGCTACGAGAGCGGCAGACGGCCATGGTCCGGGTGGCTGATCTTCGACAGCCCCCAATGGCGCTGGGGGCGGTTCAAGCCGCGCGCAACAAGGACAAGCGGGCGCGGTGGGCGAAGGCCAACAGGTGCTGACGGACATGCGGCCCCGGTGCGGCCCGCGACGAGAGTCGCGGTGCAGCACCGGGGCCGTTGTCGTCGTCCGGGTCCTTCGGCCCTGTCGGAGCCGCGGTGCCGCGACGAGGCTGGAGCCATGCTCCTCACGTACACCGAAGGCTGGCTGCGACTGACCCGGAACGACAGGCGACAGCACTTCTTCCGCGACGGCATGAGCGTCTGCGGCCGGTTCGTCACCCCGACGAGCGAGTTCCCCGAGGACGACGGCCCGGACCGCGGGGAGTGCCCCGGGTGCCGGCAGATCTTCGACACCGAGCGGGGTCAGGTGCGGTACTGAGCGTCAGCCCTGGTACAGCCACACGACGTTCTCGTCCGGGTCCCGCACGGCGGACGAGCGCGGCATGCCCTCCGTGTCGTGCGGCCCGAGCACCTGCGTCGCGCCGGCATCGAGGGCGCGGCGGTGCGCGACGTCGAGGTCGTCCACGAGCATCCCGATGGTCGCGGGACCTGCGGCGCCTGGGTAGTCGGCCGTCTGCAGGTGCACCAGGAAGAAGTCGCTCTCGCCGTACCGGCCGAAGACGAACCCGGAGAAGTCCGCGTCGGCCGTGCGCTGCGTGACCTCGAGCTCGAACCCGAACGCGTCGCAGTAGAACGCCGCCGCGGCGTCGACGTCGGCGACGAGCAGCTTCACCTGGACGGGTCGCGCACCCGCCGGCGGCGAGGACGCCGCGACCCCGTCGCCCGCGAATCGCTCGGTGTCGCCCAGGCTCGCGGACAGCCGGGCGCGGTCACGCTCCAGCCGCTCGCGGTGGGCGGCGAGAACCGCGTCCGTGCGCGACGGGTCGTCCAGGACGGTGCGCGTGTCCTCGACCGACAGGTCCGTCCAGCGCAGCGAGCGGATGTGCCGGGCGCGCTCGAGCTGGTCGGGGCGGTAGTACCGGTAGCCCGTCGCCGGGTCCACCCGGGCCGGGGTCAGCAGGCCGACGTCGTCGTAGTGCCGCAACGTGTGCACGGACAGGCCGCACAGCCGCCCGAACCTGCCGATGGAGATCTCGTCGGTGTCCACAGCAGAACTGTGGACCCTCGGGCGACCCGAGGGTCAACAGCCCGGTCTCATGCCTGTCGGCGGGTGAGCTGCAGGACCGGGATCGTGCGCGTCGTGCGCTGCTCGTAGGAGCGGAACCCCTCGGAGCGCTCGGTGAACCGGGCCCACGCCGCGTCCCGCTCGGCCCCGACCAGCTGCGTCGCCCGCACCGGCACCGTCCCGTCGTCGGGCGTCTCGATCTCGACGTCCGGGTGCGCGAGCAGGTTGTGGAACCAGGCCGGGTTGTCGGGCGCGCCGCCCTTGGACGCGGCCGCGAGCCAGGTGTCCTCGTCGACCCGGATGCCCGCCACGGGGCTGACGCGCTCCGTGCCGGTCCGGGCCCCCCGGTGGTGCAGCAGGACGAGGCCCCTGCCGAAGCCGTTCGTCCGGACGTCGCCGCCGTTCGCTCGGAACTCGTCGATGATCTGCTGGTTCCAGTCGCTCATGAGCCCAGTGTGGGTCCGCCGGGCGGCGCCGGCCCCGTGGTGTCCCGCACCGTCAGGGTGGTGGCCAGCTCGATGTGCCGTGCCGAGGGCTGCTGTCCCGACGACAGGCCGAGGACCGTCTGCACGGCGAGGCGCCCCATCCCGTCCAGGTCCTGGCGGACGGTGGTCAGCGGGGGAGTCGTCCACGCAGCCTGCGGCGTGTCGTCGAAGCCGATGACGCTGACCTGGTCCGGGACCCGCACCCCGAGCTCGTGGGCGGTGGCGAGCACCCCGACGGCGATCTCGTCGTCGGCCGCCATGACGGCGGTGGGCGGTGACGCGAGCGTGAGCAGCTCCCGGGCGTGCCGGGCGCCCGCGTCGACGTCGAACCGGTCGCTCCGCACGAGCGTGGGGTCCAGGTCGATCCCCGCGGCGTCGAGGGCGGCGCGGTACCCGTAGAAGCGGTCCCGGGCCGCGCTGGAGGCGTCGGGGCCGCCCACCCAGGCGATGCGTCGGTGGCCGAGCGCGATCAGGTGCTCGGCCGCTGCGCGGGCACCCGCCCAGTTGCTCGACCGGACGCTCATCATCGGCCGGTGACGGGCGTCGACGGGGTCCACCATCACGAAGGGCAGCCCCGCGTCCTCGGCCGCGCGCAGCAGCCCGTCGGGCTCGGACAGCGTCAGCCCGACGATGCCGACCGCCCCGGCCGACTGCTGGTCCGCGACCCACGCACGGGCGACGTCCGGCTCCGTGCGGACGGCGAGGTCGGGAGCGAGCCGGGTGAGCAGGTCGAGGTGTGCGTCGGTGGCCGAGGCGAGGACCCCCTGCAGCACGTTGAGGATGTACGGCGACGCCGGGATGTCGAAGACCACGACCAGTGCTCGGCCCGTGGCGCTCGGGGCGGGCGACGTGCTGGTCCGGTACCCGAGCTCGGCGACGGCGGCGAGCACCCGGTCACGCGTCCGCGGCGCCACGTCGACGCGGCCGTTGAGGGCCTTGGAGGCGGTGGCCGGTGAGACCCCCGCTGCGCGCGCCACGTCGGCGAGCGTGGGCTTGCGGCGCAGCACCGAGGCCATCCTGGGCACCTCGTTCCGAAAGAGTTTCGTGACGGCTCTGCGCGCTTTCGCGCACGTCGATCGCTGGTTAGCCTAGCCGAGCACGTGCAGTCGTCGAAAACCTTTCGAGATGCTGGAGTCGTCATGTCCGCAGCCGCCGGATCGTCCACCCTGCTCATCGACGGGCGGGCGCCCGTCGAGGAGGGGCTCCGGCACGTCTGGAGCGCCTGCGTGGGCGCGGGGCGCGCGAACGAGGCGCTGCGGGCGGACTGGCAGGCCCACTTCCGGGAGGCCGTCGACGTGCTGGGTGCGCGCTACGTCCGCTTCCACGGCGTCTTCCACGACGACATGTTCGTGTACCGCGCGAGCGACGGCGGTGGCTTCGGCCCGCCTCAGCCGCTCGCGGAGCCGGTCTACACCTTCTCCTACGTCGACAAGGTGTTCGACGCCGTCCTCGCCGCGGGCGCCCGCCCGTTCGTGGAGCTCGGCTTCCTGCCCCGCGAGCTCGCCACGCAGACCGAGACCGTGTTCTGGTGGAAGGCGCACTGCAGCCCGCCGCAGGACATGGGCCGCTGGGTGGAGCTGGTCACCACCACGGTGCGGCACTGGATCGAGCGGTACGGGATCGACGAGGTCCGCGCGTGGCGGTTCGAGGTGTGGAACGAGCCCAACCTCGTCCCGCACTTCTGGACCGGGACGCGGACGCAGTACTTCGAGCTGTACGAGGCCACGGCCCGGGCAATCAAGGACATCGACGCCGGGCTCAAGGTCGGGGGACCGTCGACCAGCGTCTTCGTGCCGGACGCCCGGTACGCCGGCGAGACGCAGGACCGGTCGGCCGAGGTCGCCACCGCGGAGGCGACGGACCCGGACGCGCTCGACTGGCAGCCGGTGTGGATCCACGAGTTCGTCGACTGGTGCGCGACGCGCGACGTCCCGGTCGACTTCCTGTCCACCCACCTCTACCCCACGGACTACGCCTTCGGTGCCGACGGGCAGGGGCGGCCCATCCAGCGGCACGTCGACGCGACGGCCGACGACCTGCTGGTGATGCGCGCCATCATCGAGGCGAGCCCGTTCCCGGACGCCGAGCTGCACATCAGCGAGTGGTCGAGCTCGCCGTCCAGCCGGGACCGGATGCACGACACCGTCTTCGCGGCCACGTACATCACCCGGGCGTTCCTGCGGGGTGCCGCCCTGGCGGACTCGATCTCCTACTGGACCTTCACCGACGTGTTCGAGGAGGGCGGCGCCGGCATCGGCCCGTTCCACGGCGGGTTCGGCCTGGTCAACGAGCAGGGCATCCACAAGCCCACGTTCCACGCGATGGCGATGCTCGCACGGCTGGGCGACCGGCTCGTGCTGTCGACGCCGCACGGTGTGATCACCCGGCGCAGCGAGGACGGAGCGCTCGCTGCCGTGTTCCTCAACTACCCGGACGGGATGGGCGCGACGGCGATCGGCTCACGGACGGCGTACGCGGAGACCCGCCCGCTGGCGGCCGTCGGCCCGGACCGCGCGATCCACCACACCGTCGAGGGACTCGCTCCCGGCACCCGCCTCGCGCTCGAGGTGCTCGACTGGGACCACGGCAACGTCGCCGAGGCGTGGCACCGGCTGGGCGAGCCGCTGAACCTCACGCGGCAGCAGACGCAGGAGCTCCGCGACGTCGCCGACGCGCTGCACCGCGAGACCCTCGTCGTCCCAAGCTCCGGCGTGCTGGAGCTCCGGCTCGACCTGCGGCCGTGGGCCGTCGCGTCGCTCGTGCAGGAGATCTGACCGGCGGCCCTCAGCCCTTGACCGAGCCCAGCATCACGCCGGAGACGAAGTGCCGCTGGACGAAGGGGTAGACGCACAGGATCGGGATGATCGCCAGGATCATCGTCACGGCCTGGATGTTCGCCGAGATGGCGGCCGACGTCGTCCCGGCTGCCGCCGCACTCGCCGCCGTGGTCGTCGTCGCACCGGCGATGAGGTTGCGCAGGAACAGCGACAGCGGGAAGAGGTTGTCCTCGTCGAGGTAGAGGAACGCGGTGAACCAGTCGTTCCAGTAGGCGACCGAGTAGAAGAGGATCATCGTCGCGATCACGGCCTTGGACAGCGGCAGCACGATGCGGGTGAAGATCGCGAACCAGCCCAGGCCGTCGATCTGGGCGGCCTCCTCGAGCTCGCGGGGGATGTTCTCGAAG
This sequence comes from Cellulomonas xylanilytica, assembly GCF_007989805.1. Lineage (GTDB taxonomy): Bacteria > Actinomycetota > Actinomycetes > Actinomycetales > Cellulomonadaceae > Cellulomonas > Cellulomonas xylanilytica. Next base: position 311,279 of record NZ_BJUB01000003.1, on the reverse strand, counting down.
AACGACTTCATCACCAGCAGGTTGAACACCGACAGCGCCCCGGGCAGGACGAGGGCCCACATGGTGTTCTTCATGCCGAGCGAGGAGATGAGGACGTAGTTGGGGATGATCCCGCCGTTGAAGAACATGGTGAAGACGGCGATCCCGATCAGTGCGTTGCGGCCCCGCAGGTGCGGCTTGGAGATCGCGTACGCGAAGGTCGTCGTGAGCACCATCGCGATGACCGTCCCGACCACCGTGTACAGGACCGTGTTGCCGTAGCTGGTCCAGAACCGGTCGTCGCCGGCCACCACGCGGTAGGTCTCGAGGTTGAAGCCGACGGGGAGGGCGTTCACCAGGCCGGCCTTGATCGCTCCCGAGCTGGAGAACGACTGCGCCAGCAGGGTGACGAACGGGTAGAGGATCACCACCGTGACGAGCACCAGCACGCCGGCGTTGAGCCAGGTGAACAGCCGGTAGCCCGTCGAGTCGCGAGGGCCGACCGGCACGCCCGCTCGTTCGTCGACGGGTCGGGTCACGTCCGTGCTCACCACAGGCTTGCTCCCACCACTCGCCGCGAGATGAAGTTCGCGGACAGGACCATGACGAGCCCGATGAGGGCCTGGAACAGCCCGATGGCTGCCGCGTAGCTGAGGTTGTTCGACACGAGGCCGACCCGGTAGAGGTACGTCGAGATGACGTCGGCCGTCGAGTACGTGAGGGGCGTGTAGAGGAGGAGGACCTTCTCGAAGCCCACGTTGAGGAACAGGCCGATGTTGAGGATCAGCAGCGTGATCATCGTGGGCCGGATGCCCGGCAGGGTCACGTGCCACGTCTGCCGCCACCGGTTGGCGCCGTCGATGCGGGCCGCCTCGTACAGCGAGCTGTCGACGGTCGTGAGGGCCGCGAGGTAGAGGATCGTGCCCCAGCCGACGGTCTGCCACGCCTCGGAGCCGACGTAGATCGCCCGGAACCACTCCGGTCGCTGCAGGAACGGGATCGCCTCGCCGCCGAACCCCTCGACGATCTGGTTGACGGTGCCCTGCAGCGAGGTGAGCTGCATGACCATGCCGGCCACGATCACGATCGACAGGAAGTGCGGCAGGTACGAGATCGACTGGATGGCGCCCTTGAACCACTTCTTGCGCACCTCGTTGAGCAGGAGCGCCAGGATGATCGGCAGCGGGAAGCAGACGAGCAGGGTGAGCCCGCCGAGGATCACGGTGTTGGCGAAGACGTGCCAGAACGTCGGGTCCTCGATGAACATGCGCACGTAGCGCAGCCCCACCCACTCCTCGCCGAAGATGCTGCCGCCCGGCCGGAACCGCCGGAACGCGATGACGTTCCCGACCATGGGCAGGTAGCGGAACACCAGGAGGAACAGCAGCGGCAGGAGCGCCATGAGGTACAGCGCGCCGTCCCGCCGCAGGGCGAGGCGCCACGACACCTTCGCGACCTTCTGGCGAGGCGGGCGTGGTGGTCGCCGCACCGGGTCGACCGGGGGTGCTGCGGTCGTCGCGCCGACCCCTCCGGGCTCGTCAGCGACGACGAGCACGGCGTCCGTGCGCTCGCGCGGCATGGTCATCTGTCACACCTCCACCTCACCTGCACGGCTGCCGGTGGGGCGGCGTCGCCGCCGCCCCACCGGACCTCGGGCTCGGACCGGTCAGCCGTTCTCGTCGGCGTAGCGCTCGCGGGCGCCGTTGATCAGGTCGAGATAGCCCTGGAGGTTCTGCGACTCCAGCTCACCGACGTACGCGTCCCACTCGCTCAGCGGACGCTCGCCGAGGATGAACCGCAGCGTGTTGGTGTCGACGGTGTCCTTGAGGGGGGTCGCGAGGAGCGAGGCCTGCTCGAGCTCGGTCTCGTCCAGGGGCGCAGGCGGGAACGGGTCGCGCGGCGTGCGCGTGGACAGCACCGAGTCGATGTACTCGACGTACTGGGGGGCGTTGTACGACTCCTTCAGCGCGCGCGACTCGGTCGAGCCGGCGAGGACGTCGTTCGAGTAGCCGAGGTCCTTGAGGATGTCGGTCTGTGCGTCGGGGTTGATGCTGAACGCGTCGAGCGAGAACTCCGGGTTCAGCGTGTACTTCCCGTCGGTCTTCGTGTAGGTCTCGCCCTCCACGCCCCACCGCAGCAGGTCGCGCGCCTCCGGGCTGTAGTACAGCCAGTCGAGGAACTGCAGCATCGCGATGAAGTTCGGGTGGTTCTTGGCCTCGGACGTGAGCATGAAGCCGTTCCAGAAGTTGCGCGGCTCGACGACCTGACCGGCCTCGCCGCCCGGCGGGGCGATCTGCACGACCTCGTAGTTCCCCTTGCCGACGGTGGCGTCGAGCGCCGTGGAGAAGTCGTTGACCGTGCCGTTGGCACCGGACGCCGCGAAGACCTGACCGGCGGCGAACTTCTCGGTGACCGTGCCGCTGCCGTCGTTCGCCGCGGTGAACGACTCCGTGTCCAGCAGGCCGTCCTCGACCAGGCCGTGGAAGTACTCGACCATGTCCTTGTAGCCGTCGCTGGTGGCGGCGTAGACGAACTCGCCGCTGTCCTCGTCGTAGAACGTGCCGTTGCCGAAGCCCCAGCCGGCGACCGTGCCGAAGGCGTGCGCGGCGTAGTTGAGCATCGACGCACCCTCGAAGCCGTCGGCCAGCGGGGTGCTGTCCGGGTACGCCGCCTTGATCTTCTCCAGACCGTCGCGCAGCTCGTCCCACGTCTCGGGGACCTTGGCGCCGACCTCGTCAAAGATGTCCTTGCGGATGAGGAGCGTGAACGTCGGGACGGAGACCTCCTGCAGGCCCGGCGTCATGTAGTACTTGCCGTCGGCCTGGCGCAGGTTGTCCACCATGTCGCCCAGGTCCCACTCCTCCACGTACTTGCGGAAGTTGGGCATGTGCTCCTCGTAGTCGCTGAGGGGGAGGACCGCCCCGGACGCGGCGAACTGCTGCTCGTCGCCCGTGTAGATGAGGGGGATGATGTCCGGCGCGTCACCGGAGCTGATGAGGAGGCTGCGCTTCTCCACAGCGTCGCTGAACGGGATGTTCGTCAGGTCGAGGGAGACGTTCGTGCGCTCCTCGATCTCGTCGAAGACCTCCCACGAGTCCGTGATCGGGGTCTCGGGCCAGTCGGTCCAGAGCATGGAGAAGGTCACGGGTTCCGTGGCCTTGAAGGTCGTGTCCGCGGCGTAGTCCGCCATGGCGGCCGCGTCGTTCTCGCCGGCGTCACCGTCGTCCGAGCCGCCGGAGCTGCACGCTGCCAGGCCGACGAGGGCCGTGGCCGCGGCGAGGGCCGTCAGGCGACGCCCTGCCCGGTGGGTGAGGCGTGCTGTCAGGTCAAGCTTCATGTCTCTCCTTTGAGAACGTCGCGGGCGCCGTCGCCCGAGATCCATGCCGCCTTGAGGTGTGGGGGCCACACCGGTCGCGTCGCGATTTTAGCGTTAAAATAGGAGCAACCACCGCGAGAGTCAAGCCCTGTGCGACTGTCGTGATCGCACCGGGCAACTCCCCGGCTGACGGTCGGTGTCCGGCGGACCCGCCCGGCGCGGGGTTGTGGAGAAACGGACGACACAGCGCTTTTTAACGATATTGTCTGCGCACTCGCAGGGCGGCGGTCTGGATGGCCGAGGTCTCGCGCGGTCCGAGGACTGACACAATGCCCGCAGGAGGATGCCGATGGTGACGATGTCTGACGTCGCTCGCGAGGCGGGCGTCTCGGTCATGACCGTGTCGAACGTCCTGAACGAACGTCTGCCGGTGGGAGCGCCGACCCGCGCGCGCGTCCTGGCCGCCGTGGAGTCGCTCGGGTACGAGGTGAACCTCACCGCGCGGCACCTGCGCGCCGGCAGGACCGACACCGTCGCCCTCATCGTGCCCAGCTTCCACGACTACTTCGGCGAGGTCGCGGACGAGATCGCGCCACTCGTCGAGGCGCACGGGCGCCACCTCGTCCTGGAACGCACGAGCGCCAGCCCCGAGCACGAGCTGGAGGCGGTCAGCGTCGCGCGCCTCCAGCTGTACGACGGCGTCCTGCTCTCCGTCGCGGGGATGGATCCCGAACAGCTCGGCCGCGTGCGCACGTCGAAGCCCATCGTCCTCCTGGGGGAGCGCGACGTCCCCCCGCACTTCGACCACGTGCGGCTCGCCAACGAGGAGGGAGCGCGGCTGGCCACCGCGCACATGATCGAGCGCGGCTCGCGCCGCATCCTGGCGCTGGGCTGCACGCTCGACCGGGCCCACATGATGACGTCGGACCGTCGGGCCGGCTGGGAGAGCGCCCACCGCGAGGCCGGGCTGCCCGTCGACGAGCGGTACGTCGTGCCTATCGCGACCTACTCCTCGCACACCGCTCGCACCACGCTCCTCGACGTCATCGACTCGGGCCTGCCGTTCGACGGCATCTTCGCGGCCACCGACGTCATCGCGCTCGGTGCCGTCGCCGCGCTCGCCGACCGCGGGCTCCGCGTCCCCGACGACGTCCAGCTCGCCGGCTTCGACAATCTCGAGGTGTCGAGCTTCGTGCCACCGGGGATCACGTCGGTAGACCCCAACCACCGGGGCGTCGCCCAGCACGCCGTCGGTCTGCTGCACCGCCGGATGGCGGGCGCGGTCGGGCCGGCCGAGCACGTCGTCGCGCCCGTCAGCCTGGTGGTCCGCGGGTCCACCCGAGGCGGTCGCTGAGCCGCGACCGTCCTGCCCTGCACCGCCCCGAGCGGCCGCGCCGCGACGCGCCTCGGGCTCCGTCCTCGCTGTCACCGGAAGGAACACCGTGAGCACCACCACCGCCGTCATCGACCTGGACCTGCCGGGCGCGACGATCTCCCGGCACGTCTACGGGCACTTCGCCGAGCACCTCGGCCGGTGCATCTACGGCGGCTTCTGGGTCGGCGAGGACTCGGACGTGCCCCACGTCCGGGGCATCCGCTCCGACGTGGTGGAGGCCCTGCGCGCGATCGCGATCCCGAACCTGCGCTGGCCGGGCGGCTGCTTCGCCGACGACTACCACTGGCAGGACGGCATCGGTCCGCGCGACGCCCGGCCCCGGATGGTCAACTCGCACTGGGGCGACGTCGTCGAGGACAACGCGTTCGGCACCCACGAGTTCATGGACCTGTGCGAGCTGCTCGGCGCGGACCCGTACGTGTCCGCGAACATCGGCTCGGGCACCGTCCGCGAGATGAGCGAGTGGGTCGAGTACCTCACGCGAGCGGACGACTCGCCCATGGCGGCGCTGCGACGCGCGAACGGCCGCGAGGAGCCGTGGCGGGTGCCGTTCTGGGGCCTGGGCAACGAGGCGTGGGGGTGCGGCGGCAACCTGCGCGTCGAGCAGTTCGCCTCGCTGGCCCGCCAGTACGCGACCTACGCCCGCGACCAGGGCGGCAACCGGCTCACCAGGATCGCGGCCGGCGCCGCCGACGCGGACTACCACTGGACCGAGACCCTGATGCGCTCGCTGGGCGACCTCGCCGCCGACCCGGCCGCACCCGCGGGACCGTTCCAGGCCGTGTCCCTGCACTACTACACGATGAGCGGTCCGTGGTCCGACAAGGGCTCCGCGACCGACTTCACCACCGACGAGTGGTACCGGACGATGGCGCGCGCCCGCGTCATGGACGAGCTGCTGACGCGGCACTCGACGGTCATGGACCGCCACGACCCGCACCGCAAGGTGGGGCTCGTCGTCGACGAGTGGGGCACGTGGTGGAACGTGGAGCCCGGCACCAACCCGGGGTTCCTGTACCAGCAGAACACCCTGCGCGACGCGCTGGTCGCCTCTGTGCACCTCGACGCCTTCCACGCCCACGCCGACCGGGTGGTCATGGCGAACATCGCGCAGACCGTCAACGTGCTGCAGGCGATGATCCTCACGGACCCGGACACCGGCGCGCTGGTCCTGACCCCGACCTACCACGTGTTCGCGATGAACGTCGGCCACCACGACGCTGACGCGCTCACCGTGCACCTGCGCGACGTGCCGACGCGGCCGGTCGAGGGATCCGCCGACCTCCCGCTCGTCTCAGCCTCCGCGTCGGTCAAGGACGACACCGCGCTGGTCTCCCTGTCGAACCTGGACACCGACGCCGCCCGCACCGTCGTGCTGGACCTGCGCGGCCGGGACGTCGTCGGGCACACCGCGCGCGTGCTGACGGCGTCCACCCTCGGCGCGCACAACACCCCCGAGCAGGGCGACGCGGTGGCGCCCGCGCTGCACGCCGGGGTGCGGGCTCACGCGCGGGGTCTGGAGGTCGACCTGCCGGCGCACTCGTACGTCACGGTCGCGCTCGACCTCGGCTGACCCGCGCCGAGGCGGCGGTGGTCACTGCGGGCCGCTGCTCGGACTCGCCGGCCGCCGGGGCGCCCCGATCGCGCGCGCGACCGGGCGGGGCATCACCCGCGCGGCGGCCGAGCCCAGCCGGTACCGCAGGCTCGGGGTCGAGATGACGACGCCGCGCCGGGTGTCGGCCAGGGCGGTGGCGACGACGTCCTCCGCGCGGAGCCAGGCGACCTCCGGCAGCCACGTCATGTCGATGCCGGCACTGCGGTGGAACTCGGTGTGGACGAACCCGGGGCACACGACCGTCGCGGTGACCCCGGTGCCCCGCAGCTCCACGGCGAGGCCCTCGGTGAAGGTCCGGACCCACGCCTTGTGCGCGGAGTACGTGCCCAGCGTGATGAGCGCGGCGACCGACGCGACGTTGAGGATGGCGCCACGCCCCCGCGCGGTCATCTGCCCCGCAGCGGCGTGCGACAGCACCAGGACGGCGCGGACCATGACGTCGAGCACGGCCTCCTCGCGCCTCACGTCGCCGCCCACGAACCGCTGCCCGGGAGCCCCGCCGGCGTTGTTGACGAGCAGGCCGACGGGGCGCTCGGCCGACCGCAGCCGGTCGGCGACACGCTCCACGTCGCTGCGGACGGACAGGTCCGCGACGAGCGCCTCGACCCGGACGCCCGCGACGGCTCGCAGCCGGCCGGCGACCTGCTCGAGCCGCTCGGAGTCCCGGTCGACGAGCACCAGGTCGTGGCGGGCGGTGGCGAGCTGCCAGGCGAACTCGAGCCCCAGGCCCGCCGCCGCGCCGGTGATCAGTGCGGTACCCACGGCACCACCGTAGGGGCGTCGGGTCGGGACGCGGTCGGGTCCCGCCGCGTCATCGTCACGAGGCCGGCAGGGCCGCCAGCCCGGCCTTGAGGAGCGCGAGCTTCAGCTCTCGACGGGACGTCACGCGCAGCTTGGTGAAGACCTTGCCCAGGTGCCACTCGACGGTGCGTGCACTGAGGAAGAGTCGAGCCCCGATCTCCGGGTTCGTCAGACCGTCGCCCGCCAGCTGGGCGATCTGCGCCTCATGGAGCGTGAGGCGCTCCTGCGTCTCGACGGTCCGACGGCGCGCTCTCTCCCCGGTGGCGAGAAGCTCACGGCCGGCACGCTCGGCGAACGCGTCCATACCGAGAGTGGTGAGCATCTCGTCGGCGGTGCGCAGCTGTTCCCGGGCCCGCACGCGCTGGCCCTGCCGGCGGAGCCACTCGCCGTAGAGCAGGTGGGTACGGGCGAGATCCGGTCGGAGCCGTGTGCGCCCGAGGCGTTCGACCGCCTCCTGGTACAGCGACTCCGCCGCATCACCCTCGCTCATCAGCGCGCTGGACCGTGCGTAGATCCCCAGCGCCCAGTCGGTGTCGCACGCCTGCACGTGCTCCCGGAGCCGACGGAGCGCCTCGTCCGCCAGCTCGGCGTGACCCGTCCGTGTGGCAGCCTCGATCAGCTCGTTCAACGCCCACGAGGCGATGTACAGCTCCGGCGCGAGGTCGCACGCAGCCACGGCCTCCGTGAGTGCCTCGTCGTAGCGGCCGAGCCCGTTCATGAGCACAGCCTTCGCCCACCGCGCGTACTGGAGGGCTGTTCCCTGGCCGCCGACGGTCGCGTGGGCGACAACGCCTGCCATGAGGTCGGAGGCCAGACCCTCGTGGCCACGGGCTCCGGCGAGCACGAGCGCGGCGTGGGGGGCGATCCGGGTGCCGGTCGCTTCCTTGAGGGTGTCCACCTCCGCGACCAGCAGCGCGGCCCTCGCGAAGTCTCCACCGAAGACGGCAGCCTGACCGCACGCGTTGTCGACGACGGCGAGGGCCTCGAGCGCTCCGGAGTCGCGCGCGAGCCGGACGGTCGTGATGCCGATCTCGAGCCCGCGGTCGTAGTCCCAGACCAGGTTCGCCGCTCGCGTCGCGAGCCAACCCCATCGAAGGAGCTCTTCCTCGGAGACGTCGCTGCTGGCGAACGCAGCGACAGCGCGGCGCAGCGCGGGCGCGGCTGCGGGGCGTCCGTCGGTGAAGACCATGGCCAGGCTGTCGAGGAGCAGGTCGCAGGGGAGCGGAGGCGTCACGGGCCGGGGCGCAGCGGCGACCGCCTGCGAGACGTCCAGGAGTGTGCCGCCGTCGTCGGCCAGACCTCCGGCGAAGAGGGCCGCGGCCCACGCGTCGAGGTAGGTGTCGCGCGACAGGCGGACGTCCAGCGTCTCGAGCTGGACAGCGGCCCGGAGCAGCAGCAGCGAAGCCTCGCCGCCGCGGTTCTGCGCGAACGCCACCTCGGCCTTCAGGCGATCCACGCGGGCCAGACCGAGCTCGTCGAGAGGTCCGGTCTCTGCTGCGGCCACCAGCCCGGATGCTGCGTCGAACGCGCCGGCGTGCAGGCACGCCTGGGCCGCGGCGAGTGCGCGGTCCGCCCGCCGCGCGGGGTCCCGGGTCAGTGCGACAGAGCGCTGCAGGAACGCAGCCGTCGCGGCGAGTCCACCGCGGGCCTTCGCCCGCCCGGCCGACCGCTCGAGCTCGGCAGCGACGACGTCGTCGGGACCGAGGACGCCCTGGGCGCGGTGCCACGCGCGACGGTCAGGGTCGACCTCGGGATCGGTGGCTGCGGCCAGTGCTCGGTGGGCGGTGCGGCGCTCCGCCGGTGACGCGGCGCGATAGATCGCGGAGCGCAGGAGGGGGTGGCGGAATCCCACGCGTGCGTCGATCTCGATCAGGTCGTCCGCCTCGGCGGGTGCCGCGGCGGACGCCGGGATCCCGAGCTCGGAGACGGCTCGCCACAAGAGGTTGGGATCACCGACGGGATCGGCCGATGCCACCAGCAGCAGGCGCTGGGTCTCGCTCGGGAGCACCTCGATCCGGCGGCGATAGCTCGCCTCGATCCGGCTCGGCACGCTCAACCTGGCAGGGACGGGGAAGCCGCCGGCGAAGGCGGCCGACGACTGCCCTCGGGGCAGCTCGAGCAGGGCGAGCGGGTTGCCGTGCGCCTCGGCGAGGATCCGGCCGCGTACCGACGCGTCCAGCGGGCCGAGGCTCGCAGCGGTGACGAGCCGGGCCGCGTCCTGTTCCGACAACCCGCGCAGTCGCAGCTCGGGCAGGCCCTCGAACTCGCTCGGGGCGTCTCCGTCACGTTCGGCGAGGACGAGGACGACGGACTCCGTATGAAGTCGCCTGGCGACGAACGAGAGCACCTGGGCGGAGGACCGGTCGAGCCACTGGGCGTCGTCGACGAGGCAGACCAGCGGCCGTGCCTCAGCATGCTCAGCGAGCTGGCCCAGCAGGGCCAACCCGACGAAGAAGCGGTCGGGTGGACGCCCGGAGCTGAGGCCGAACGCCGTCTCCAGAGCCTCGCGCTGCGGCACCGGCAGGCGCCCGAGGCCGTCGAGGAGCGGTCGGGAGAGCTGGTGGATCGCCGCGAACGGCAGCTCCATCTCGGACTCGATGCCGACGACTCGCACGACGTGACAGTCCGTGCTGCGGTCCTCCACGTACTCGAGCAGAGCGGTCTTGCCGATGCCGGCCTCACCACGCAGCACCACGGTCCGGCTGGCCCCGGCCCGCGCGGCCTCGACGAGGGAGTCGAGGACGGCGCACTCGCTCCTGCGGCCACGCAACTGGATCGGGCCCACACGCTGCGACACCTGTCACCCCTCTGGCCGCCACGTGCGCTGTGCGTGGCTTCTGCCAGAGCCTATTCCTGTGCCGAACGCGACCAGGGAAGGGTGACCCGGTCGTCGACCAGCCCGGGTGCGGTCCCGGTCGCAGCGTCGAGAGCCGCGTCACCGCGGGGCGGTGGTCTCGCGCTGGTGCGTCCCTCTGGTGGGCTCGCGGCGAGGACCGGCCGCTCGATGCCCGGCCGGTCCTCGCCGCACCCTCCTCTGCTCCGTGTGCTGGAGTCACTCCGGGCCCGGCGCCGCTGCAGCGCGGTACGGCGCGAGGAAGTCCGTCAGCACGTCGAGCAGCTCGACCGGAGCCTGCTCGGCGACCCAGTGCCCGGTGCCCGGGAGGACCGAGGGCGTCACGTCGGTGGCGGTGAGCTCCATGCCGTGCGCCACGGCGTCGCCCCAGCTGTTCTCCCCGCCGATCGCGAGGACGGGGATCGTCAGCTTCGTGGCCTGGCGCACCTCACGGTTCTGGTTCACGGTGTCGTCCCAGGCGCGGTACAGCCCGAAGCTCGTCCGCAAGGCGTCCCTGCTGCGGGTGTAGAGGCCGACGTAGTAGGTGATCGCCGAGTCGGGCAGCGTCGTCCCGCCGCCCTGGATGGCGTACTCGTAGCGGTAGTAGGCGTCGGCGTTGCTGCTGACCATGTCGAGGATCAGGTCGTCGTCCACCCGGTTGAAGGGGATGTGCCAGAGCTTGTCGTTGAGCTGCTCGGGCACGAACATCGGCGGCGCCGGGGGAGCCATGAGATCACCGACCCCGGGAGGTCCGGGAATCTCGGCGAAGGCGAGGCGCTGGACGCGGTCACGGTGGTCGGCGGCCAGGGCGTACGAGACCACGGCCCCCGTGTCGTGGCCGACCACGGCGAACTGCTCGTGGCCGAGCTTCGTCATCAGAGCGGCGAGGTCGTCGGCGAGGGTGCCCGCGTCGTACCCCTCCGCGGGTCCCTCCGTCCGACCGATGCCACGCTGGTCGACGGCGATGACGGTGTAGCTCTTGGCCAGCTCGGGCATCACATGTCGCCACGCGTACCAGTTCTCGGGCCAGCCGTGCACGAGCAGCAGGGGTGGGCCGTCGCCCCCGATCACGACGTGCTGACGGATGTCGTTCGCCTTCACGAACCGGCTCGTGAAGGTCGCCTTGAAGCCGGGTGGCAGCTTCGGCGCCGTCGACACCAGACCGATGTCGCGAGACGCCTTGACGGTGCGCGACGCGTCGGAGGCTGCACTGGCCGACCAGGCGCCTCCGCCGAGTGCTGCGATGCCGGTGACGCCGATCGCCGCTGCACACGCCATTGCCACGAGCCGGGTCGTCCGGCGCCTCCGTCGGCCTTGCGCCGCGGGCTCGAGAGGGAACACGTTCATGTGCATCTCCTTGAGAGACACCGGCCACGGTGACCGGTGCCGATGACGCTGGTCGTCCCACTGTCACGTCGCGCCCGGGACCCCCCGGGTCTGTTCACGGGCCTCGGGCCATCGGCACCGGTGAAGGTCACCTCACGCACCGGCGTGGACGGTGCAACCCGGCTCGACAGGTCGGACGACGTGCTCACGAACGGGACTGGGCTCCGGGCGGCACCCGCGAAGCGGCGGTCCTTCCCGTGGGCGGACCGGGGGTCTCCCGGGCGCGAGAGGCGGTCGCGCCGGGCCACGCTGCCCTCTCCTGCCTCTCGGCGACAGGGGCCGACCGCGGCGACCGAGCCCCGTCGCGGACGACGGCTTCGAACGGCTCGAGAACGACCAGCACCCACCTGGGGGACAGATGGCAACCACCACGGACCGTCATGACGCCGGACCCGTCTTCTCCGTCGACGCCGAGCAGCGCAGGAGTCGACCCACCGCCCCGGTTCCTGGCCGCGCGAGGGGCCCGGAGGTCCCGGCGGCCGGCTACGTCCTCGACGAGCTGGCAGACGGCATCTTCTGGGTCGGCGACGGCAGCTACCAGTCGATGTTCGTGGTCACCGGCGAGAGCGTGATCGCGGTGGACGCACCGCCGACCCTCGGGCACAACATCCTGCGCGCCATCGACCGGGTGACCACCAAGCCGATCACCGACGTGGTCTACAGCCACCACCACTCGGACCACGTCGGTGCCATGTCCGTCTTCCCCGAGCGCGCCACGCGCTACGCCCACCGTGCGGCCGCTCAGCGACTACAGCTTCTGGACGACCCCGACCGGCCGCTGCCCAGTGTCGTGTTCGACGACACGCTCACCATCGAGGCCGGAGACCACAGCCTCCAGCTGACCTACCCCGGGCCCAACCACAGCGAGGGCAACAGCTTCATCTACGCCCCGCAGCAGAAGGTGCTCATGCTGGTCGACGTCATCTTCCCCGGATGGGTGCCGTTCTCGAACCTGGCCCTGTCCGCCTACGTGCCCGGGTACATCCAGGCGCACGAGCAGGCGCTCGCCTACGACTTCGACCACCTGGTCGGCGGGCACGTCACCCGTCCCGGCACCCCCGAGGACGTCCGCGTGCAGCTCGAGTACATGACCGACCTGCGCGTCACGGCCGAGGCGGCCCTGTCCAGCGTCGACCTCGCCCGCACCATGGCCGCCGTCGACACGGGCAACGTCTGGGCGGTCTTCCGCGCCTACCTCGACGCGGTCGCGGCCCGGACGGCTGACGAGCTCGTCCCGCGATGGAAGGACCGCCTCGGCGGTGCGGACGTCTTCACCTTCCCCAACGCCTGGGCCATGGCGGAGTCGCTGCGCCTCGACCTCAACACTCTCGGCCCCTTCGGCACCACCCCATGACGCGCTCCCGGGCGTCGAACCCCGGGGGTCCGACCAGGGTCCACCCGGGCGCGAGCGCGTGCGTGCCGGGACCAGTGTTCAGGTGCCGGCGCCGACCGGGCACCGGCCACCACATGTGAAAGGAGCTCCCTCATGACCGCACCCTCGCTGTCCACGGAACCCGATGCCTACGGCTCGGTCACGCACGCGCCCGACCTTCCCGACGGATTCACCACCACGTTCACGAGCCGGCTCGTCGACGCGAACGGCATCCGCCAGCACGCGGTGATCGGTGGAGCGGGACCCGCTGTGCTCCTGGTGCACGGCTGGCCGGAGACCTGGTACGCCTGGCGCCACGTCATGTCGGAGCTGGCGAAGGACTACACGGTGGTCGCCGTCGACCAGCGTGGCATCGGTCTGACCGAGAAACCCCCGGGCGGATACGACTCCGCGACCCTCGCCGACGACCTTGCGGCGCTCATGCACGAGCTCGGCCACGACCGGTTCGCCGTCGTCGGACACGACACCGGCCTGGTGATCAGCTACGCCCTGGCGGCCGACCACCCCGACCGCGTCGATCGGGTCGCTCTCGCCGAGGTCCCCGGGCCACCCACCCCGGACCACTCGCCGCCGCTGTTCGCGCCGCGCCAGCTCAACGACAAGCTCTGGCACATCGCGTTCAACCGGGCCGGTGAGATCGCCGAACAGCTCGTCGAGGGCCGCGAGGCGATCTTCTTCCGCTACGAGTTCTCCGTCCAGGGAGGTCAGGTCCCCGACGCCGCGATCGACTACTACGTCACGGGCCTCTCAGCCCCAGGCGCACTCCCCGGCAGCTTCGGCTTCTATCGCGAGTGGGACGAGACCATGGCACAGAACGGAGAGCGATCCGCCCGCAAGCTGACCATGCCGGTTCTCGGCATCGGCGGTGAGCTGAGCTGGGGCGCGGCCGTCGCTGGGGCGCTGTCAGCCATCGCCGAGAACGTCGAGACGTTCGTCGTTCCTGGGACCGGTCACTGGGTGGCGGAAGCTGCGCCGGACGCACTGCTGCAGGCGCTGTCAGGTTTCCTGGCCCCGTTCGTGGCTCTCGCCGAAACCGGCAGGGTGGGGTAGCCGCGCACTCGGCCGGCGGCCCTCACAGCGGCGACGACGCGGTCTTCCCGGGCGATCGGTCGGCAACGTCAGCCGCAGCGAGGGGCGGGAGCTCTCGCAGTCGAGGTCAGTCGCAGGTCGGTCGCCAGAGGTCGCAGACCCCCGCGCGGCGCGGGTTCATGCTCGCGGCCCCTGGACGGCATGTCGATCCCGCGGTGTGCGGTGACGCTGCCACGATGCCGGAATGGCCTGGAACGTCCTGCGTCGCGTGCTCCCGGACAGCCAACGTCGGACCAACGACGACCTGACCGCGGACCTGGACCTGTTCGCGGGGGAGGTGTCCGCGAAGCGCTCCGCCTTCTGGACCATGCTCCTGCTGAGCTCGGTCATCGCCACGGCAGGGGTGCTGGCCGACTCCACCGCGACGGTCATCGGCGCCATGATCATCGCGCCGCTGTCGACCCCGATCATGGGACTGGCTCTGGGGCTGGCTCGCGGTGCGCCACGGTCGGCCCTGCAGTCCGCGTGGATCGTCACCCTGGGGGTCGCTCTCGTCGTCGCCATCGGCGCCCTGTTCTCGCTCGCCGTCCCCACGTCCTTCGACCTCCTGTCGAACAGCCAGATCACCTCACGCACCTCACCCGGCCTGCTCGACCTCATCGCCGCCGTGGCGACGGGGTTCGCCGGTGCGATCGCGCTGGCCCGCCGGGACGTCGCGGCGGTCCTGCCCGGGGTGGCGATCGCCATCTCGCTCGTGCCACCCCTCGCCGTCGTCGGGGTGTGCCTCGGCGACGGTGCACCGGGGCTCGCCGGCGGCGCGTTCCTGCTGTTCCTGTCGAACGCCGTCGCCCTCGTCCTGGCGGGCACGCTCGTCTTCGCCATCACCGGGTACGGCGTCGCGCCCGCAGCGCAGCCGCACGCCAGCCGACGCCGCACCTACGCGACGATCGTCGTGGTCCTCGCCGTCGTCGCGATCCCGCTCGTCGGCAACACGGTCCTCACCTACCAGGTCGCCCTGAAGTCCGAGCGCGTCGAGCGCGCGGCGGACGCCTGGCTGGCGGACGTCGCCGGGGCCAACGTGACCCAGGTGTCGTACAGCGGCTCCCAGGTCGAGATCGACGTCCGTGCGCAGGGCGACCTCCCCGGCACCGACGCCCTCATCCGCTCGCTCGAGAGGGTGGTGCCGCGGGGGACTCCCGTGGTCGTCGTGACGAACGTCGGTGACCGCCGGGAGGTGGGCCGGGTCGGTCCCGACTGACCGGCCCGAGGGCGAGTCGTCAGCGTGTGACGATCGCGAAGCTCTCGTCACCCGGGCCTCTGCGCTCCGCCCTCAGACCTGCAGGCCTGCCGGGGTGGGGTCCTCGCGCCAGAGGCGGCAGGTCAGCTGGTCGACGAGCTGGTCGAGGGCCGGCTCGTCGCCGCCGCTCCACTGGTCGATGACGCGGCGCAGCTCGACGCGCTCGTGCTCCCGGACCTGGTCCGCGACGGCGTGGCCGGCGTCGGTCGGGCGCACCGTCCCGGTGTCGATGGTGACCAGGTCCCGGTCGCGCAGCGCCTCGGCTGCGGCGACCACGCGCTCGCGCTCGACCCCGGATCTCGACGTCATCGCGTCGATCGTGCGCGAGCCCTCGGCGGTCACGCGGGCGAGCATCCAGCACTGCCCGGGGGTGAGGCCGATGTCGAGGTCGCGGGTGAGGATGGCGTAGGCCCGCAGCGGGTCCTGGCGGCCGACCTCGCGCCATAGCAGCAGCCGGAGCTCCTCGAAGGACGTCCGGCTGGACGGAAGCGCGAACACCTCGCCCTGCTCGGGGCGGCTCGCGGCGGTGCGCAGGGTGACCTCGGGGATGAGCCAGGCCAGCACGAACGCGAGCGCACCGACCGGGACGGCGTACAGGAAGATCGTGTGGATCGCGTCGGAGTAGCCGTCGAGGAACCAGTTCTGCACGTCGGGCGAGCACGACGCCAGCGCCGCGGACGTCGCGCTGAGCGCGGGGCCCGAGCACTCGCCGACGGCGCCGGTCGGGGGAGCCGCGGCCAGGTTCGACGTGAGGTTGGCGTTGAAGACCGTGCCGAAGACGGCGACCCCGACGCAGCTGCCGATGGTGCGGAAGAACGTCGCACCGCTGGTGCCGACGCCCAGGTCGCGGTACTCGACGGCGTTCTGCACGGCGAGCACGAGCACCTGCATGACCATGCCGAGCCCGGCTCCGAGCACGAACATGGCCAGGCCGGACTGCACGGACGTGGTCTCGCGGCCCATGAGGGACAGAAGGTAGAGGCCGACCGTGAAGATGGCGGAGCCGAGGATCGGGAAGACCTTGTACCGGCCGGTGCGGCTGATGATCTGGCCGCTGGCGATCGACGTGATCAGCAGGCCGACCATCATCGGGATCATCTGCAGGCCCGAGCCCGTGGGTGTCGCGCCCTGCACCTGCTGGAGGTAGAGCGGCAGGTAGGTGATGGACCCGAACATCGCGAAACCCACGACGAACCCGACGACGGCGGTCGTGGAGAACACCTTGTTGGTGAAGAGCCGCAGCGGCATGACCGGTTCGGGCACGCGCGCCTCGACGAACCCGAACGCGACCACGGCCACGACGGCGAGCAGCGAGAGGCCGATGACCTGGACCGAGCCCCAGTCCCAGCTGGTCCCGCCCAGGCTGGTGACGAGCACGATGCAGGTGGCGACGGTGGCCAGCAGCGTGATGCCCCAGACGTCGATCTTCGGTGACGTCCGCGCCTTCGTCACCGGCAGGACCGCCGCGACCACGACGAGCGCGAGCGCGCCGATCGGGAGGTTCACGTAGAAGACCCAGCGCCAGGACAGGTGGTCGACGAAGAACCCGCCCAGCAGCGGTCCCGCCACGCTGGAGAGTCCGAAGACCGCGCCGAACGCGCCCTGGTACCGGCCGCGGTCCCGGGGCGGGACCACATCGCCGATGATCGCCTGCGCCAGCACCATCAGCCCGCCGCCGCCGACACCCTGCACGGCCCGCCAGGCGATGAGCTGACCCATCGTCTGCGACGTGCCGGCGAGCGCGGAGCCCACCAGGAAGATGACGATGCAGGTGATGAACAGGATCTTGCGGCCGTAGAGGTCGCCGAGCTTGCCCCAGAGGGGTGTCGTCACGGTCGACGCGAGCATGTAGGCGGTGACCACCCAGGACAGGTGCTCGGCGCCGCCGAGATCCCGGACGATGGTCGGCAGGGCGGTCGCCACGATCGTCTGGTCGAGCGCGGCCAGCAGCATCGCCAGCATCAGGCCGCCGAAGATCGCCCAGATCGCGCGCTTCGACAGGTCCTGCTCGACCAGTGGTGCCCCCTGCTGTGCGGCCATGAGCCCCCCTCGCCCCATTCGGCATCGTCGACCTGTTGCCTGGGGCGCGCAACAGGATCACGTGGCCGACTGCTCGGGGAGCAGAGGGCCCGGTGGGCGGTCCCCAGCCCGGGTCGCCTGGTCGGACGAGAGTCAGCGCGCGCCGCCGGTGTGTGCGGTCGATACTCGCGACGTGGGCAGCGTCGAGAACCAGATCGAGCGACGGGTGGACTGGCGGGAGGTCGTCGTCGTCCTGCTCCTGTCGGTCACGACCATCCTCACCGCATGGGTGGGCTTCCAGGCCAGCAAGTGGGGCGGGTCCATGTCGATCTCGTTCAGCCAGGCGTCCACCGCCAGGATTGAGGCCAGTCGCCTCGAGGGTGTCGCCAACCGCAAGCTCGACGTGCAGTCGTCGTTGTTCGCCCAGTGGGTCGAGGCGACCGGCTCGCAGAACGTGCCCGTCGCCGAGTTCCTGCAGACACGGTTCCCCGAACCGCTCGCCACCGCGTTCGACGCCTGGATCGCCCTGGAACCCCTGAAGAACGCGGACGCCCCGCTCTCGCCGTTCGACATGCCCGAGTACGCGATCCCGGAGCTGGCCCAGTCCGCCGACGCGGACCGGCGGGCGGACGCGAAGTTCGCCCAGGCTCTCGCCGACAACCAGCGAGGTGACAACTACACGGTTCTGACGGTGGCGTTCGCGTCCGTCCTGTTCTTCACCGCGATCTCCGAGCGGATGCGCACACCCCGCGGTCGCTACGTCCTGCTCGGACTGGGGATCGTCCTCTTCGTCGCCGCGACGGTGCTCCTGCTGACGTTCCCCAAGCTGATCTGACGTCACGTCGCCGGGGTGCCTCACGGCGACCCCTGTGCCAGTCTCGATCTGTCGGGTGTCCGCACAACGGTGTGCGGGCACGAGCGGGGGCGAGACGGCGAGGGCTCGGGCATGGCGGAGCGACGTTCAGAAGGAGCGCGGCTGCGACGGAGCGGTGATCATCGCCGAGATCGGTGGCGCCGAGGCTGGTCGGCACTCGGTGCCGTCCTCCTGTCGCTCCCGCTGGTGCTCGGGCCGATCCTCCCCGCGGCGGCTGCGACGTGGGGGATCAGCAAGACGGAGACCAGCTCCGGCCCGTACGAGCCCGGCGACAACGTGCAGTTCGTCCTGACGATCTCCTGCTCCGACCCGAACGCCGACCCGTGCACGAACGCGGTGCTCACCGATCCGCTCCCTGACGGCCTGGAGCTGGTCAGCGCCTCGATCCAGAGCGGTCCCGCCGGGGGTGCCATCGACGCCGACACGACGAGCGACACGGTCACGGCGACGTGGCCGACCGTGCCCAACGGCGTGCAGGCGCAGGTCCTCGTGACCGCCGAGGTCGACCCGGACCTCCTGTACGCGGCGGACGGCGTCCCGATCACCAACACGGCGACCGTCGTCGCCGACAACGCACCGCTGGAGCCGGCGGACGCGACGATCACGCCCGTCGTACCCCTGATCATCGACTCCGACACCACCAAGACCATCACCCCGGAGGGGGCGATCGCCGCCCCGGGGACGGCCGCGACGATGACGCTGTCCGCGACCAACACCTCGAACGACCCCGTGGACCAGCTCGTCGTGCAGGACCCGGTCGACCCCACCGCGACGCCCAACCCGTTCACCTACCTCGGCTACACGGCGACGGGCGACATCACGCTGCCCCCGAACGCGACGACGGTCACGCAGGAGTACTGGGACGGCGACTCGTGGGAGCCGCTGGACGACTCCGTCGACCCGAGCACCATCCAGGGCGTGCGCTACACGTTCGCAGGCGACATCCAGCCCGGTGCCACCGCGACCATCCCGGTGTCCGTCCAGCAGAGCGACGCCGTCACCGGGCTGACCGACGCGACGACCGTCACCAACGACGTGCAGTCCTACGTCGTGCACCCCGAGGGGCAGTCCGACCCGACGACGGCGAGCGACACGTACGTCATCACCCCGCCGAACAACTCCGTCACCGCGTCGAAGAGCTTCGACCCTGCCACCGTCAGTGCCGGGGAGTCGACGACGGTGACGATCGGTGCCACCAACGGCGGCGACCCGACGACGTCCCTCGTGCTGACCGAGCCGTCACCGGGCACGGCGAGCCCGTTCGAGGGCGACGACCCGCTGACCTTCACGGGGTTCGGCCCGGCGGGCGACGGCACAGGCGTCCAATGGCCCGCGAACGCCGACACGGCATCGGTCTCGTTCACCTGTGCCGACGGCTCGACGCCCACCGATCAGACCACCACGGTCGGGACGCTGCCCAACCCTCCGCCCGACTGTGACGTCGTCGGCTTCAGCATCGAGTTCACCGGCGACATCATCACGGGCGCCCAGGCCTCGGTGCCGTTCACCGCCGACACCGACCCCGACCAGGACGCCGACGACGTCACCCACCCGAACGACGTCACGGCCACGATCCCGAACGCGCAGGACACGGCATCGGCCGACCTGGTCACGCTCGCGGACCGGCTCGCGACCGACACCTCCAAGGTGATCACCCCGTCGACGTTCCCCGCCGTCCCCGGCCAGAGCGTGATCGTGCAGCACCCCAGCGAGCTGCTGCCGTTCGGTCCCGACGGCTCCACGGCGCCGGCCGACCAGTTCGTCGTGCAGGACCCGAGCGACCCCACCGCACCCGGCGACTTCTGGGCGAACTTCACCGCCACGTCCGTCCGCACCACCGACGTCCCCGCGGGCTCGACCCTCACCGTGAACTACTGGGACGGGACCGCGTGGGTGCCCGCGCCCGGGTGCGGACCGTGGACCGGTCCGCAGGCGGTGAGCTGCGACCTGCCGGCCGGCGCCGAGGGCGTGCAGTTCGTCTACGACTCGACCGACGGCGGGTTCCCGCCCGGCACGTCCTTCCAGCCGAACTTCACCGCCGCCTACGACGGCCCGACCGACCGCGACGACCCCCTGACCAACTGCGGGGCCTCGAGCGCGTCGTCGGGGACCGTGCCGCCGACCGACCCCGCCGAGGGCTGCACGACGGTCGACCCGTTCCCCGTGGACGGGGCCGGCGACCTCGACCTCCTCGACAAGGCGTTCCTCGGCGGCGACCCGCCGTCCGTCCTGGCGCGCTCGACCGACCAGGTGACCGCGCAGATCACCTGGTCCACGAACGGCTTCTCCGGCGTGGACCCGATGGTGATCTCCGACATCGGCACACCCGAGAGCACCCCGATCGCGACCTCGTTCTACGACGCCTTCGACCTCGTGCGCATCGAGCCCATCGACGCGTCCGTCGACCCGTTGATCCAGTACGACCAGGTCGAGAGCGTCGAGCTGTTCATCGGCGGTGCCTGGGTGCCGGCAGCGGCGGACCCGTGCCCGTGCGACGGCTCGTTCCCCGGCTACACCCTGTCCGCCGACGAGAGCGCGGACGCCACGTCGGCCCGGCTGACCTACAGCGAGTCGCCGTCGCGCACGACTGACGACCTGCTCACTCCTCAGCCTGGCGACGGTGTGGCACGGTCGACGCTGGCCGACGGGCGGCACGTCCAGCTCACGTTCCAGATTCGCGACGACCGTCGCAGCGACGGCAGCCCGGTCCTGGGCTCGACCAACGGCACGATCTACAACACGACCGACGCGGGGCTCGTGAACGACGTCGCGCAGGGCACCGCGACGTTCGAGGGTGACGACTACGTCGACTCCGACGACGCGACGGTGCTGATCATCGACCAGCCGATCAACGTCGGCATCGACAAGACCTGGACCGGGGGACCGATCTCGGTCCCGCCGCCCGGCACCCCCGCAGCGTTCTACCCGACCACGGTCGTCACCGTCACCGGGACGAACGAGTCCCTCGCGCGCGTCGACGAGCTCCGACTGGTCGACCCCGCCCTGCAGGGCAGCGACGACGTGCAGGTCACCGAGGGCACCAAGCCGTTCGACGCGTTCACGCTCCGCAGCATCGACCTGACGCCGCCGTCCGGTACGGGGACGACGACGGTCACCCTGACCACGTGGGACGGGACGACCGTCAGCACGGAGGTCTACGACGGGGCCGAGGCAGAGGCGCTCACCACCACCGACCTGCAGGATGTCGTCGGCGTCGAGGTGTCGTTCGACGGTCGCATCGCGAGCGAGGCGTCCGGCTCGATGGTGCTCGGGCTCCAGCTCCGGGCGCTCGACCGCTACACCGGCGCCCCGGTCACCGTCGCCGCCTACTCACCGGTGCCGAACCTCGCGGCCGCCCAGGTCATCGACCCCGGCGGCACCACGGCTGACACGCCCGTCGCCTGGGACGGCGCCGACATGACCCTCCAGGAGGCGGCGATCGCCGTGGAGGTCGGCAAGGACTTCGAGCCCGACCAGATCGTCGAGCCCGGCACCGGCCCCGTGCTCATGACGATCACCGGGCAGCCGGTCGGTCCGTCGCGTGCGGTGGAGATGGTTCTCGTCGACGACGACCCGCAGTTCTGGAACCAGTACGACCTCGTCGACTTCGACGGCGCCACCCTCGCCACGCCGATCCAGCAGGTCCAGGTCGACGCCCTTGTCGGCGGCACCTTCACCGCGGGCGCTGACGGCGTCGTCGTCAGCGGTGCGGCATGGGTCGCTGGCACTCCTGCGGCGACGTTCACGCTGCCCGCCGGCGTCGACCCCGGTGACGTCCAGGGGCTGCGGTTCACGTTCACGCGCACCGACGGGTCGATCTGGGAGAACCCCGAGAACCCGACCCAGAGCGTGCCGATGGACGTCGAGCGACGCGAGGACCTGCGCACCGGTGGACCGGTCCTGCCGGACCTCGCCTCCAACCCGCCGGCCCCCGGTGAAGACGCACCGGGCGTGGCGAGCAACACCGTCGACGGCACCGTCACGGGGGCCGACACCGTCATCGACCCCGAGACCGGCGACATCGTGCCGGTCAGCGGTACGGACTCTCAGGACGCGCAGATCGTCTACGCGCACGCCGAGAACGGCGTGCAGGTCGCCAAGGCGTTCGACGGCACCGTGACCGGCGGTACGGAGGCCCCGAACGCGGTCTTCCCGATGACCATCGCGGTCACCAACACCGGCAACCGGCCGATCTCCGACCTCGTCGTCATCGACCCGATGCCGACCGACGCCGATGGAGCGCAGCTGACCCTGGCGGACGTCGACGAGCCGTTCACGTACGCCCTCAGCGGCACCGCACCGGACCCGGCCAACGGCGACCCGTTGCCGACCGATCCGGCGGACGTCACGGTCGACCAGACCGGCGACATCGAGATCCTCGCGTTCTCCTTCCCCGAGGACACCGTCCTCGAGGTGGGCCAGACGTACACGATCACGGTCCAGGTGCAGTTCCGACTCGGGATGCCGGCCGGGACGGTCGTGCTGAACACCGCGGGAGCGACTGGTGACCGGCCGTGGGACGAGTGCGTCGCGCGCCTCGACACCGGGACAGGGCAGTGCCAGGCCGACGCGGACGTGACCAGCGTGCCGGCGGGCGTGCTCGCCCAGTCCAAGCTGGTCAAGGCGACCCTCGACGACGAGCTCGAGGTCCTCGTGGACCCGGCTGCGGACCCCTCCACGACCTGCACGCCGAACGCCGACGGCTTCTACGCCTACCCGTGCACCCCCGTGGTCCAGCCCGGCCACAACGAGACGTGGCGGGTGGAGATCGACAACGTCGGCAACCTGCCGATGAGCAAGGTCGTCGCCTACGACCGCCTCCCCGTCCCCGGCGACACCGGCTCCTACGCCGGCTCCGCGCGCGGATCCCAGTGGAAGCCGATCCTGACGAACGACCCCCCGCCGACCCTGATCAACGCACCCGACGGCGCCGTGGCGACGTTCTTCTACACGTTCGCGCAGGACTACTGCATGGACGACCTCGAGGACCCGCTGTCCGAGCCGGTCTGCCCGACCGGCGACCCGGCGACGGGCTGGGTCCCGATCACCGGCGGGGAGAGCGAGGAGGTCTTCGAGGCGATCACCGCGCTGAAGTTCGTCATCGAGTTCCCCGAGGACGCGCCCTTCGAGCCCGGTGAGGCCATCGACATCGAAGGCACGACCACGACGCCGCCGGAGGCGCCCGAGGCCGGGGACCGGTCCATCGCCTACAACTCGGCCGCGGCCAACGCCGTCGTCGAGGCGCCCGCCGGATCGTTCAACCTGCTGCCGACCGAGGGCACCAAGGTCGGCGTCGCGACGGCGACCGGCTCCCTCGAGCTCACGAAGACGGTGACGGGCGACGGCGCCGCGTACGCACCCGACTCGTTCAGCCTCCAGGTGCAGTGCACGTCGGCCGTCGGCACGTGGGTCGAGACGGTGCTCGACCCGATCCCCGTCACCGTCACCCCGCCCGACGCCACGGTCGTGCCGAACCTGCCCTACGGCGCCGAGTGCACCGTGACCGAGGACGGCAGCAACGGCGAGACCGAGCTGCAGGTCGGCACCGTGACGATCGGTGAGGAACCGGACCCGGTCGCCCTCGAGGCGGTCAACGTCTACGAGCTGACCGGCCTCGACCTGGCGAAGGTCGTCGACACGACCGCGGTCGACGAGAACGGCGATCCCGTCCCGTTCGGCCCGTTCGAGGTCACGGTGGGGTGCACGTTCCTGGGCGAGGCCGTGTACGCCGACGGCTACGGCCCCGACGACCCGATGGTCATCACGCTCGAGGACGGCGCCGACCCGGTCGAGCTGACCGGCCTGCCCGTCAGCTCGCAGTGCGTCCTCACCGAGTCCGCGACGGGCGGCGCGACCTCGACCACCTTCACCGTGACCCAGGAGGGTCAGCCGCCGGTGACGACGGACGACTCCGCCACGGTCGTCCTCGCGCCCCTCGACGCCGACGACGAGGTCACGACCTCCGTGGTCGTGACGAACACCGTCGCCGTCGGCGCGATCGACCTGCTCAAGGTCGTCGACGGCGAGGGCGGTGCCGCCTACGGCGACGGCCCGTTCACCATCGCCGTGACCTGCACGTTCGACGACGACGGCGCCGGACCGGGCCAGCCGCGGACCGTGTACGACGACACCGTCACGCTCGGCGGCACGGAGCCGCTCGAGGCGCAGATCGCGAACCTCCCGGTGGGCGCGGTCTGCGGCGTGACCGAGACGGACGACGGTGGAGCGACGGGTGCCGTCGTCGTCCCGGACACCGTGACGGTCGGCGCCGGTGCACCGGCGGAGGTCGTCATCACCAACACGTTCGACGTCGGCTCGATCGTCGTCGACAAGCAGCTCGCCGGCATCGGGGCGCCCTACGCGACCGGGCCGTGGGAGGTGTCGCTGGCGTGCACCTACGAGGGTGAGCCGATCGCGATCCCCGGCGGCCCGACCCGCGAGGTCACCCCGGACGCTCCCGCGCGCTACGACGGTCTGCCGGTCGGGTCGGAGTGCGTCGTGACGGAGACGGTCACCGGTGACGCGACGACGGTCGACATCACCACGACCGTGGTCGGCGGGGACCCCGGCGAGGTCGTGGTCACTGACGGCGACGCTGAGATCACGGTGACGAACACCTACAGCATCTCCCCGGTCGTCGTGCAGAAGGTCGTCGACGGCGAGGGCGCCCAGTACGCGACAGGGCCGTGGGAGGTGACGCTGGCGTGCACCTTCGAAGGGACGCCGGTGACGATTCCTGGCGGGGCGACCCGCGACGTCGCACCGGGACGGCCCGGTGTCTGGTTCGGCATCCCGGATGCGTCCGAGTGCACGGCGACGGAGACCGACCAGGGCGGTGCCACCTCTGTCGCGGTCACGCCGTCGACGATCACCGTCTCCGAGGACGTCGTCGCGCTCGTGACGGTGACGAACACGTTCGACCTCGGCGAGCTCAGCGTGGCCAAGGTCGTGGACGGCGCGGGCGCCCAGTACGGCACCGGCCCGTTCGAGGTGTCCCTGGCGTGCACGTTCCAGGGCGAGCCGATCGACATCCCGGGCGGTGCGACGCAGGACGTCGGACCGGGCGAGACGGTGACGTACGCGGACCTGCCTGTCGGGGCCGAGTGCGTGGTGAGCGAGACGGACGCGGCCGGCGCGACCTCGACGACCGTGTCCACGACGGTCGTCGACGGTGCCCCCGGCCAGGCGGTCGTGCCCGGTGACGACAGTGACCCGGCGCTCATCACGGTGACGAACACGTTCGATCTCGGCGAGCTGAGCGTGGCCAAGGTCGTGGACGGCGCGGGCGCCCAGTACGGCACGGGGCCCTTCGAGGTGTCCCTGGGGTGCACGTTCCAGGGCGAGCCGATCGACATTCCCGGGGGACCGGCGCGAGCGATCGGACCCGGGGAGACGGTCACGTACACCGAGCTGCCGGTAGGAGCCCGCTGTGTCGTCAGCGAGACCGACGCGGCTGGCGCGACCTCGACGACGATCTCCCGGACCGTCATCCTCGCGGGCCCCGGCACGACCGTCGTACCGGCCGATGACGCCGAGCCTGTACTCATCACGGTGACCAACACGTACGACCTCGGCGCGCTCGTCGTCGACAAGGTCGTGACAGGCGAGGGAGCCGACCTCTACGGCACCGGCCCGTTCCAGGTCACGCTGACCTGTACCTTCCGCGACGAGCCCGTCGACGTCCCCGGCGGCGCCACACGCACCCTTGTGCCCGGATCACCCGCCACCTACGACCAGCTCCCGGTCGGGGCACGCTGCGTCGTCACCGAGCCCGGCACGGGCGGAGCCACGTCCACGACGGTCTCGACCGTCGACGACGGGGCTCCCGGGGTGGTGACTGTCGCGGGCGACCCGCAGAGCCTCACCGTGACGAACACGTTCGACGTCGGCGAGGTCCGCGTGGTCAAGAGCCTGTCCGGTGCCGACGCGCCCACCCACGAGGGCGACGTGTTCACGGTCAGCCTCGCCTGCACCCAGCAGGTCGACGGCGCGACCGAGCCCGTCGCGGTCCCGGGAGGACCGACGCGGACCCTGTCCGAGGCCGGTGGATGGGTCGCCGTGTACGAGGACCTGCCCCAGGGCGCGACCTGCGTCGTCACGGAGACGGACGCGGGCAGCGCCGACGCCGTGCAGGTCGTCGTCGACGGTGAAGGCACACCGACCGTCCCCACCGCCGCCGACCCTCCGTCGGCCCAGTTCCAGCTGCCCGTCGGCGACGACGTCTGCCAGCCGGTCGAGGTGATCAACACCTGGCTCACCTCGAGCGGAGGCGGGGGATCTCGCCTGGGTGCCGCCGTGACCGGACCGTCCTCGGCGCCCATGTCGGCCGAGGCGCTCTGGGTGGCGTCGGGTTGCGCGGACGCTCTCGCGACCACCGGGTCGAGCCCTTCACTGCTCGTCGCGCTGGCCGTGCTCCTCCTGCTGCTCGGTGCTCTCGCCGTCGTCGTCGGCCGCAGGGCGGCGCCCAGGCTCGGCTGAAGGAGGCGGCGACGACCTGTCGCGGGCCGCCCACCGGGGGACGCTGCGACGATGCGGAGATGGCCTGGGACGTCCTTGGTCGCGTCCTCCCGGACAGCCAGCACGGCAGCTCCCGACCTGCGGCCCGATCGAGGCTTCTGTAGCGTCGACACGTGTCGGATGCGCTGCTCGACGTGGCCAAGGTCGCGATCCTGACCTTCGTGCTCGCGTCGATGGTGGCGCTCGGACTGTCGCTCACGGTGCGGCAGATCGTCGAGCCGCTGAGGAACGCCCGGCTCGTGGTGCTCGCGCTCGTCTCGAACTTCGTGGTGGCGCCCGCGGTGGCGTGGGGGCTCGCCGAGGTGCTCGGTCTCGACGACTCACTGACGCTCGGGCTCCTGTTGCTCGGCACGGCCGCCGGCGCTCCGTTCCTTCCCAAGCTGGCTCAGCTGGCGAAGGGAGATGTCCCCTACTCCGTGGGACTGATGATCCTGCTGATGGTGGTGACCATCCCGTACGTCCCGCTCGTGCTGGGGTGGCTGGCGCCAGGTCTGGAGGTCGGTGCCTGGGACATCGCGAAGCCCTTGGTGTTCCTGATGCTCCTTCCGCTGGCCGTCGCGCTGGCGGTGCGGGCGCGGTACGACGAGGCGAAGGCGCTCGCCGCCCCGCTCAACACCGTCGGAACCGTCGCGCTCGCGCTCGGCCTGGTGCTGGCGGTCGGCCTCGGGTTGCCGGAGCTGGTCGACTCGTTCGGCACGGGGGCGTTCGTCGCCTCGGCGCTGTTCGTCGTGGTCACGCTCGTCGTCGGGTACCTCATCGGAGGTTCGGACCGTGACACGCGGGTCGTCTCCGGGCTCGGCGCAGCGCAGCGCAATCTCTCCGCCGCGCTCCTGATCGCCACGACGAGCTTCACCGACCAGCCGGAGGTGCTGGTCATGGTGATGGTCGGCGCGGTCCTCATCGAGCTGATCCTCCTGCCGGTCGCCGCGGAGCTGGGCCGGCGGGCGGTCAGGGCACCCACGCCGAAGTGAGCACATCAACGGTGGGCGAGACGTCCACCTCGTCGAAGTGAGGAAGTCATGCCCGAGAGAAGCGAAACCACCCCGAAGCCGGCCGCCGCGCCGATCGTCCAGGCGCACCGGGCGCTCCTCGAGAGCTTGCCGTTCGCGGATCGGCAGGACTTCGAGGACGCGACGCGCGGACTCGTCGGACGCCGGGAGCCGAACGTCGTCACGGCGCAGGACGGCACTGTCCTGTGGGACAACGCGTCGTACGCATTCCTGCAGGGCGACGCGCCAGAGACGGTGAACCCCAGCCTGTGGCGCCAGTCCACGCTCGCTGCGACCGACGGACTCTTCGAGGTGGTCCCGGGGATCTACCAGATCCGCGGAGCAGACCTGTCCAACATCTCGTTCGTCGAAGGTGACTCCGGCGTCATCGTCATCGACCCGCTGATCTCGAAGGAGACGGCAGCGGCTGCGATGGAGCTCTACCGCGAGCACCGTGGTGACCGGCCCGTCGTCGCGGTCATCTACACCCACTCCCATGTCGACCACTTCGGCGGCGTCAAGGGCGTGACCTCGCAGGAGGACGTCGACTCCGGCGCGGTGCGCATCTACGCACCCGAAGGCTTCGTCGAGCACGCCATCTCAGAGAACGTCTACGCCGGTACCGCCATGGGTCGCCGGGCGGGCTACATGTACGGTGCCGCCCTGGCGCGCGGTCCCCAGGGCGGCGTGGGGGCGGGCCTCGGGCAGACGACGTCGACGGGCACGGTCACGCTCATCGAGCCCACGGACCTGATCACGACGACGGGTCACGAGGAGGTCATCGACGGCGTGCGGATCGTGTTCCAGATGGCACCGGGCACCGAGGCCCCGTCGGAGATGCTCTTCTACTTCCCGGACCACAAGGCGCTGTGTGCCGCCGAGGACGCCACGCACACCCTGCACAACCTGCTGACGCTGCGCGGTGCGGTAGTGCGCGACCCGCACGCGTGGGCGACGTACCTGACCGAGACGATCGACCTGTTCAGCGACGAGATCGAGGTCGTGTTCGCCTCGCACCACTGGCCCGCGTGGGGCAACGAGCGCGTCGTCGAGTTCCTGACCCTTCAGCGCGACCTGTACGGCTACCTGCACGACCAGACGTTGCGGCTGCTGAACAAGGGACTGACGGGCCCGGAGATCGCGGAGGAGCTCGTGCTGCCGCCGGCGCTGGAGAACGCGTGGAGCACGCGCGGCTACTACGGCTCCGTCAGCCACAACGTCAAGGCGATCTACCAGCGCTACCTGGGGTGGTTCAACGGCAACCCGGCCACCCTGTGGGAGCACACACCCGTCGAGCGGGCCAAGCGGTACGTCGAGCTCGGCGGCGGCGCGGACGCCGTCGTCGACAAGGCGCGCGCATCGTTCGAGGCGGGCGACTACCGGTGGGTCGCGGAGCTCGTCAACCATGTCGTGTTCGCGCAGCCGGACCACGCCGCTGCGCGCGAGCTGCTCGCCGACACCTACGAGCAGCTGGGCTACGGCTCGGAGAACGGCACCTGGCGCGACTTCTACCTCTCCGGCGCGGTCGAGCTGCGCGACGGTCAGTTCGGCACCCCGACGGAGACCAACGCGCCCGATGTCATCGCGGCGCTGACCCCGTCGATGCTGTTCGACGCGATCGCGATCCAGGTGGACGGACCGAAGGCGTGGGACGAGAAGCTCTCCATCGACGTGGTCCTGACCGACGTCGACGAGCGGTACCGCCTGCGCCTGGGCAACGGCGTCCTGACCTACAGCTCCGCCGCCCAGTCCGGGGCCGCGGACGTCACCCTCACGACCACCCGGCACCGGCTCCCGGCTCTCGCCGGAGGTGACCTCACGGCGGACGGCCTGGCGCGGGCGGGCATCGAGCTGAGCGGCGACGCCGCGGTGCTCGGCCGCCTCGGCGCAGTGCTCGATCCCGGCGACAAGAACTTCGCCATCGTCACCCCGTGACGGTGGATCGAGAAAAAGGGACGGTGGGAGTACCCACCGCCGACAAACCCGCCTTCGGCCGCCCGACCCCGCGGGACGTGAGCTCCGGGTTCGTGACCGGGCTGTTCTCGATCCCCGAGGGCATGGCATACGCGAGCATCGGAGGGTTCGCGGCTCCGCTCGGGCTGTGGTCCGGGGTCGTCCCGACGATCGTGGGCTCGGTCTTCGCGCGCACGGTTCTCATGGTCACGACGCTGACCAGCGCGATCGCGTTGTCGTCGCAGAGCGTGCTGGCCGCGGCCGGACTCGACCCCGGTGACCTCGGAGGGCTCGCGACGCTCACCGTGCTGGTGGGCGTCGTCATGCTCGTCATGGGGCTGCTCAAGCTCGGCTCGGTCATGTCGTTCGTGTCCACCGCCGTGATGACCGGGTTCACCACGGGCATCGCCCTACAGATCGTCGCGGGCGTCATCAAGGACGCGACGGGCTACGCACCGACCCCGCACAACACGCTCGGCAAGGTGTGGGACGCGGTCGTGCACGTGGGCGGCTGGGACCCGGCGACCGTCGTCGTCGCTCTCGCGACCGTCGCGGTGTGGGCGGCGTTCCGGTTCGTCAGGCGGCTGAAGTCCTACGCGACACTGATCGCGCTGCTCGTCGTGAGCGTCGTGTGCGCCGTGGTGCGCCCGGACGTCGAGCTGGTGCAGGACATCGCCGCGATCCCGCGTTCCCTGCCCCCGTTCTCGCTGCCCGACCTGAGCGCCGTGCCCGCGCTCGCCGCCGGCGCGATCGCGATCGCGCTGGTCGGGCTGGCGCAGGCCGCAGGGATCGGCGCTGCGGTCAGGAACCCGGACGGCTCGCGGCCGGACGCGTCGAAGGACTTCGCCGCGCAGGGCCTGGCGAACATCGCGGGCGGGTTCTTCTCCGCGCTGCCCACCGGCGGGTCGCTGTCCCGTACTGGTGTCGGTACGAGCGCCGGCGCGCAGACCCGCTGGTCGGGGATCTTCGCCGGGGTCTGGCTGGCACTGCTCGTGCTGGCCGTCGGGCCGGTGGCCGGGCAGATCCCGATGGCGGTCATCGGCGGCCTCCTGCTCGTCATCGGCGGCGAGCTGATCGCAGGGCGGGCGGGCGACATCGTCCTCGTCCTGCGCACGTCGCCGCTGTCCGCGACCGCGATGATCGTGACTTTCGCCGCGACGACCCAGCTCCCGCTGCAGGACGCGATCTTCATCGGCGCCGCGCTGTCGATCCTGCTCTACGCGTTCGCCGAGTCCCGACGGGGCCGGCTCGTGCAGCTCACCCCCGACGGGGACGGGGGGTGGCTCATCGACGACGCCCCGCAGCAGATCCCGTCCGACCGCACCACCGTCCTGCACTACGTCGGCGGCGGGTTCTTCGCCGAGATCAACCGGCTCGAGGACGAGTGGCCCGACGCCCGCGGCAGCCACGACGCGGCAGTCGTGCTCTCCTTGCGGGGCTCGGCAGGCATCCCGTCCGCGACGTTCCTCCGCGCGTTCGAGCGGGCCTGCCTGCGTCTGCGCGAGCACGACGTCCACCTCGTCCTGTGCGGCGTTCCTCCGATCCTGCACCGGCTCCTCGAACGTTCCGGCACGCTCGACGTCCTGGGGCACGACTCCGTCGTCCTGGAGACGCCGCGCCTCATGGAGTCCGTGACGACCGCGTACGAGATCGCCGAACGGGCGCGAGGCAGGAAACCGGGCGTTCAACCCTGACTCGCAACAGGAAGGCGAGCGGACGACGGGAATCGAACCCGCGTAGCCAGTTTGGAAGACTGGGGCTCTACCATTGAGCTACGTCCGCACAGGTCCGGCTGTTGCACGCACAGCCAGGACCGCGGCACCCAGGGTACCGGGTGCGTGAGGGCGCAACGTGCACCCTGACGGTCCGTGGTCCGACGGACCACGGTGGGGTGCGCCGGGATGTGGCGCAGGTTGGTAGCGCGTCCGCTTTGGGAGCGGAAGGTCGTGGGTTCGAATCCCGCCATCCCGACCGAGCACGACAGTCCCGCGAGTGCGCGGTCCCACAGCCCCTCGGCTTGGGACCGTCGCTCCCCGTGACGTAAGGTCGAGGGTCGCCAGCGTGCGGTCGTCGGCCCCTTCCCGGGGTGTGGGCGACGGCGTGCGGCCCTGAACCAACGGAGATCGCCGGAGTCGCCGGCGCCCGCCCCGATCAGTTGGAGACCATCGAAGTGAAGAGCGCCGTCGAGACCCTGGAGCCCACCAAGGTCAAGCTGACCGTCGAGGTGACGTACGACGAGCTCAAGCCGAGCATCGATCACGCGTACGAGCACATCGCCCAGGACGTCGTCGTCCCCGGCTTCCGCAAGGGCAAGGTGCCGCCCCGCATCATCGACCAGCGCGTCGGTCGCCCCGCCGTGCTGGAGCACGCCATCAACGAGGGCCTGTCCGGCTTCTACGCCGAGGCCGTCCGCGAGAACAAGCTGCGCCCGCTCGGCCAGCCCGAGGTCGAGGTCACCAAGGTCCCCGGCCTGACCCCCGCGCCCGCCGGCGAGGAGGGTGAGCTGCACTTCACCGCCGAGGTCGAGGTCCGCCCCGAGATCACCGTCCCCGCGCTCGACGGCATCGCCGTCACGGTCGACGACGTCGAGGTCTCCGACGAGGACGTCGCGGCCCGACTCGACGCGCTGCGCGAGCGCTTCGGCACGCTGGTCGGCGTCGACCGTCCCGCCGCCGAGGGCGACTTCGTCGTCATCGACCTGACGGCCACGATCGGCGACGAGCAGGTCGACAACGTCTCCGGCGTCAGCTACCAGATCGGTTCGGGCAACATGCTCGAGGGTCTCGACGAGGCGCTCACGGGCCTGTCGGCCGGCGAGTCCACCACGTTCGAGACGGCCCTCGCGGGCGGCGACCACGCCGGTGAGACCGCCCAGGTGAACGTCACCGCCACGACCGTCAAGGAGCGGCAGCTCCCCGACGCCGACGACGACTTCGCGCAGCTGGCCAGCGAGTTCGACACGCTCGAGGAGCTGACGGACGACCTGCGCACGCAGGCGTCCAGCATCAAGGCGTCGAACCAGGCCGTGCAGGCGCGCGACCTGCTGCTCGAGCAGCTGCTCGCCGGCACCGAGATCCCCGTGCCCGCGGGCGTCGTCGAGACCGAGGTGCACCGTCACCTCGAGGGCGAGGGCCGGCTCGAGGACGACGAGCACCGTGCCGAGGTCGGCGAGCAGGCGACCACCGCGCTGCGCAACCAGATCCTCCTGGACACGCTCGCCGAGCAGCTGGAGATCAAGGTCAGCCAGAACGAGCTGCTCGACTACCTGGTGAACGCGTCGCGCCAGTACGGCATGGACCCGAACACCTTCATCCAGACCATCGACCAGCAGGGCCAGATCCCGACCATGGTCGCCGAGGTCGCGCGCTCCAAGGCGCTCGCGGTCGCGCTGCGCCGCGTCGCTGTCACCGACGGCTCCGGCAACGCCGTGGACCTGTCGGAGTTCATCGGCTCCGACGCCGAGGACGCCGCCGAGGCCGCGGACGCCGCCGAGGCCGCTGCAGCCGCTGCCGCACCGTCCGACGCCGCGAGCGACATCGCCGCGTTCGACGTGTACGACGACGAGGTCGAGACGGCCGAGGACACCAAGGCCTGACGTCTGCCCGGAAGGCCCCGCACCGAGTCGATCGGTGCGGGGCCTTCCTGCGTCCGGTGCTCCCTAGGCTGAGCGGATGGCACTCGTGCGCGTCCACAACTTCTCGATCTCCCTCGACGGTTTCGGTACGGGGGAGGACCAGTCCCTGGAGGCGCCGTTCGGCCACGCGGGGCACCGGCTGATGGAGTGGGCGTTCGAGACCCGCACGTTCCGGGCGATGGGGATCCACGGCGTGACCGAGGGGTCCTTCGGGGTCGACGAGGCGTTCGCGAGCCAGTGGGCCCCGGGGATCGGGGCCGAGATCATGGGGCGCAACAAGTTCGGCCCTCAGCGCGGACCGTGGGAGGACGACGGATGGAGGGGGTGGTGGGGTGACGACCCGGTCTTCCACACCCCTGTCGTCGTCCTGACGCACCATCCTCGACCGACCCTCGAGATGGAGGGCGGCACGACCTTCCACTTCGTCGACGCGGATCCGGCCGAGGCGCTCGCGCAGGCGCGTGAGCTGGCCGGCGGCCTGGACGTGCGGATCGGTGGCGGTGTGAGCACGGTCCGGCAGTTCCTCGAGGCCGACCTGATCGACCACCTGCACGTGGTCGTCGTGCCGATCGTCCTGGGCCGCGGCGAACGGCTGTGGGACGGGCTCGAGGCGCTCGAGCAGCGCTTCGACGTCGAGGCGACCCCGTCGCCGTCCGGCGTCGTCCATCTGGTCCTCACTCGTCGCGCGGGCGCGTAGCCGCCCTGCTCTGCCGACAGCGAAAACGCTCGGTGCCGGGCCATGGACGGGTGTGGCTGCGCGTTAGGGTCACTGCATCGCACGGGTCCCGGACAGGGACGGTCGTGCGGTGCAGGACAGACGTCACCGTCAGACGAGGGAGCCTTCGTGAACGAGCTAGCGCCGATGATGGCCAGGGCCGACAGCCCGGCCTTCGGCCTCAATGACTCCATCTACAACCGACTGCTCCGCGAGCGCATCATCTGGCTCGGCTCCGAGGTGCGCGACGAGAACGCGAACGCCATCTGCGCGCAGATGATGCTGCTGGCCGCGGAGGACCCGGACAAGGACATCTGGCTGTACATCAACTCGCCCGGTGGCTCGATCACCGCGGGCATGGCGATCTACGACACGATGCAGTACATCCAGCCGGACGTCGCCACCATCGCGATGGGCATGGCCGCGTCGATGGGGCAGTTCCTGCTCTCGTCGGGTGCCAAGGGCAAGCGCTACGCCCTGCCGCACGCCCGCGTGATGATGCACCAGCCCTCGGGTGGCATCGGGGGCACCGCGACCGACGTGCGGATCAACGCACAGCTGATCCTCCACATGAAGACCGTGCTGGCCGAGCTGACGGCGGCGCAGACAGGCAAGAGCGTCGACCAGATCAACTCCGACGCCGACCGTGACCGCTGGTTCACCGCTCCCGAGGCGCTGGAGTACGGCTTCGTGGACAAGGTCGTCACCAAGGCCGACTCGGTCGCCGGCGGCGGCGGCACGGCCTGACGGCCCCCGACTTTCATTTCTTGAGGAGAAGCTCATGAGCATGGAATCTCAGTTCATGGCGCGCGCCGGGATGCTGGCCGGGCCGGGCGGTCTCGCACCGTCCTCGCCGGCCGCCCGGTACGTGCTGCCGCAGTTCGAGGAGCGCACGGCCTACGGCTTCAAGCGCCAGGACCCGTACACCAAGCTGTTCGAGGACCGCATCATCTTCCTCGGCGTGCAGGTGGACGACGCCTCGGCCGACGACGTCATGGCCCAGCTGCTGGTGCTGGAGAGCACCGACCCGGACCGCGACATCATCCTGTACATCAACTCGCCCGGTGGCTCGTTCACGGCGCTCACGGCGATCTACGACACGATGCAGTACATCAAGCCGCACATCCAGACGGTCTGCCTCGGGCAGGCTGCCTCGGCGGCCGCGGTGCTGCTCGCGGCGGGTTCGCCCGGCAAGCGTCTGGCGCTGCCGAACGCGCGCGTGCTGATCCACCAGCCCGCGATGGAGGGTGGCGGCTACGCGCAGGCGTCCGACATCGAGATCCACGCCAACGAGCTCATCCGCATGCGCGAGTGGCTCGAGCTGACCATCGCTCACCACACCGGGCGGGACATCGAGCTGGTCCGCAAGGACATCGAGCGCGACAAGATCCTCACCGCGCAGCAGGCGCTGGAGTACGGGATCGTCGACCAGGTGCTCGCGAGCCGCAAGGGCGTCGTCCCGACGACCGTGCAGCCCAAGTAGCACCTTCCCGAGCCGGGTCCCGCTGCGGTGGGACCCGGCTCGGGCGCGTCCCACCCGACACGCCCGGCACAGATGCACGAAACGCCGAGACTCGCCGACCCGTGTGTTCGGCTGACATCCCGGCCCGGGTGGTGTGCAATGGGGGAGGACGCGCACCCCGCGGGGTGACGCACTGACGACGCACCGCCCGTCGGGCGGAGGGCGACACGAGGAAGGGGATCGACGTGGCTCGTATCGGGGACGGGGCCGATCTCCTCAAGTGTTCCTTCTGCGGCAAGTCGCAGAAGCAGGTCAAGAAGCTGATCGCCGGGCCCGGGGTCTACATCTGCGACGAGTGCATCGAGCTCTGCAACGAGATCATCGAGGAAGAGCTGGCGGAGGCCACCGAGGTCGGCCTGGTCGAGCTGCCGAAGCCGAAGGAGATCTTCGAGTTCCTCGAGCAGTACATCATCGGCCAGGAGTCGGCCAAGCGGGCCCTCGCGGTCGCGGTGTACAACCACTACAAGCGGGTGCAGGCCGGTGAGGTGCGCACGTCCACGACGGACGACCACATCGAGATCGCGAAGTCGAACATCCTGCTCGTCGGCCCCACGGGCACCGGCAAGACGTACCTCGCGCAGACCCTCGCCCGCATGCTGAACGTCCCCTTCGCCATCGCGGACGCCACGGCCCTGACCGAGGCCGGCTACGTCGGCGAGGACGTCGAGAACATCCTCCTCAAGCTCATCCAGGCCGCCGACTACGACGTCAAGAAGGCCGAGTCGGGGATCATCTACATCGACGAGATCGACAAGATCGCCCGCAAGAGCGAGAACCCGTCGATCACGCGTGACGTCTCCGGCGAGGGCGTCCAGCAGGCGCTGCTCAAGATCATCGAGGGCACGACGGCCTCGGTCCCGCCGCAGGGCGGTCGCAAGCACCCGCACCAGGAGTTCATCCAGATCGACACGACGAACGTGCTGTTCATCGTGGCCGGCGCGTTCTCCGGGCTCGACGACATCATCGCCGCCCGTGCGCGCAAGCGCGTCGTCGGCTTCGGTGCCCCGCTGCTGGACTCGGTGGACGAGGGCGACCTGTTCGCCGAGGTCCGGCCCGAGGACCTGCAGAAGTACGGGCTGATCCCCGAGTTCATCGGCCGTCTCCCCGTGGTCGCCGCGGTCTCCCGCCTGGACCAGGACGCGCTGGTGCGCATCCTCACCGAACCCAAGAACGCCCTGGTCAAGCAGTACCAGCGGATGTTCCAGATCGACGGGGTCGAGCTCGAGTTCGACGACGAGGCCGTCGCCTCCATCGCCGACCAGGCGCTGCTGCGCGGCACCGGCGCTCGTGGCCTGCGCGCCATCATGGAAGAGGTCCTCCAGCAGGTGATGTTCGAGGTGCCCAGCCGCGACGACGTCGGCCGGGTCGTCATCACGCGCGACGTGGTGCTGGAGAACGTGAACCCGACGCTGATCCCGCGGGACAGCGGCGAGGAGAAGCGCACACCCCGCGAGAAGAGCGCCTGACCGGTCGCTCGTCCGGCCTAGGATCGCGACCGTGAGCGACCTGCCGACCCCGATCCCCGCCGAGCTGGCCCGCCTGCGCGGCAGCATCGACAACATCGACGCCGCCCTGGTGTACCTGCTGGCGGAGCGGTTCAAGGCGACGCAGCAGGTGGGTGTGCTCAAGGCGACCACCGGGCTGCCTCCGTCGGACCCCGCGCGCGAGGAGCAGCAGGTGGCCCGGCTGCGCGAGCTGGCGCACACCGCCGACCTCGACCCCGTGTTCGCGGAGAAGTTCCTGGCCTTCATCGTCGAAGAGGTCATCCAGCACCACGAGGCGATCGCCCAGGGGCACGCGCAGCGCGACTGAGATTCGGGGTGGCGCCGCCAGCCGCAGGAGCGGAAGGTAGATGGGGTCAGCTCCGGCAGGGCCGCGGGGGTGAAGTGCACGTGCGGCCGCCGGGGATCTCGATCCCGGAGGGATGCCCATGGACCTGCACTGGCTCAAGCCGCTGCTCGGACGGCCGTCGCCGTTCACGACCGTCTACCTGGACGCGACACGCACCGGGACGAGCAACGACGCGGAGGTCGTCGACCGGTGGAAGCCCGTCAGGCGTTCCCTCGAGCGGGACGGCGCGTCGGCCTCGGTGCTCGACCAGATCGCCGAGCTGGTGACCGTCCCCACGGGAGTGCGCGGCCCGCACGGCCGGGTCGTGGTCGCGGACGCCGAGGGTGTCGTGATCGACCGGGTCCTGGCCGAGCCGCCGGCGCAGTCGCACGCGGTGTTCGGTCCGGCCCCGGCGTTGCTGCCCGCCGTGCGCGCGGCGGACGAGACCGTCACGTACCTGCTGGTCGAGGTGGACCGCACCGGCGCGGACCTCACCTGGGCCGCGGGGGGCACCGTCCGCACCGCGGGGGGTGCGGAGACCGAGACCGTCGAGGGCGGGCACGACGCGGTGCGCAAGACGCGCGCTCCCGGGATCGAGCGGCGCAACCAGACGCGTGCGGAGGACTCCTGGGAGCGCAACGCCGAGGCGGTCGCCGCGGTGCTCGACAAGCGGGTCGCGGAGCGGAGCCCGGACCTCGTGATCGTCACCGGGGACGTCCGCGAGGTGAAGCTGGTGTGCGAGGCGCTCGGCCAGCAGGCACGCGAGCTCACGGTCGAGGTCCAGGGCGGGTCCCGCGGGGAAGGTGTCAACCAGGGCGCCTTCGACGCGCGGGTGGGCGAGGCGCTCGAGCAGTTCCGTGCCCGGCGCCGCGAGGTGGTGCTGGACCGGTTCCGCGAGGCGCAGGGGCGTGGTGACGGTGCCGTGACCGCGCTGGACGACGTCATCGAGGTGCTGCGACGGGGCCAGGTCCTCGAGCTCGTGCTGCACGTCGACGGGCAGACCGCCGGGATCGTCGACCGGACGCTGTGGGTCGGTCCCGAGCCGCTGCAGCTGGCGACCAGCCGGGGCGACCTCGAGTCGATCGGCGTGAGCGAGGCCCGGGAGATGGAGGCCAACGTCGCGCTCGTCCGTGCTGCGCTCGGTCAGGACGCCGGCGTGACGTTCGCGGAGAACGGCACGGTCGACCTCGTCGACGGGATCGGGGCGGTGCTGCGCTGGTCCGACGACTCGACCCCGAGCGAGGCGGTCCCCACCCAGTCGGCGGACCAGGCCCGCCTCCGCACGGTGGTGTAGCCGCCCCGCCGAGCAGAGACGCTGCGTCCGCACTCCTGCGGGGTCGAACCTGCCGGAGTGCGGACGTCGCGCGCGGTCGGTCGCGACGTCCGCACTCCTGAGGGGTCGGACCCGTCGGAGTGCGGACGTCGCGGTGGTCAGTCGCCGCGGGTGTCGGTGTAGAGGGCGTCGATGTCCGACGCGAAGTCCTTGAGGATCAGGGCGCGCTTCACCTTCAGGGACGGGGTCAGGTAGCCGTTCGCCTCGGTGAAGTCCGTGGTCAGCACGCGCAGCTTGCGGATGGACTCCGCGCGGGAGACGGCCTCGTTGGCGCGGTCCGCGGCGCGGTCCAGGGCCTCGAGGACCGTGGGGTCGGTCGCGGCCTCGTCGAGGGACATGGCCGGGAGGCCGTGGTTGGAGAGCCAGCCCGGGAGCATGTCGGCGTCGAGCGTGACGAGCGCGCCGATGAACGGTCGCTGGTCGCCGACCACCACGACCTGGCTGACGAGCGGGTGACCGCGCAGGCGGTCCTCGAGCACGGCGGGGGCGACGTTCTTGCCGCCCGCGGTGACGATGATCTCCTTGGTCCGGCCGGTGATCCGCAGGTAGCCGTCGTCGTCGAGCGTGCCGACGTCACCGGTGCGGAACCAGCCGTCGACGAGGGCCTCCGCGGTCGCCTCGGCGTCGTGCCGGTAGCCCCGGAACACGTGCGGGCCGGAGACGAAGACCTGGCCGTCGTCGTCGACCCGCAGGGCCGTCCCGGGGAACGCCGGGCCGACGGTCCCGATCTTGGTGAGGCCGGGGCGGTTCACCGCGGTCGGCGCGGTGGTCTCGGTGAGGCCGTACCCCTCGAGCACCTCGACGCCGATGCCGCGGTAGAAGTGCCCGAGCCGCTCGCCCAGCGGGGCGCCCCCGGAGATCGCGTACTGCGCGCGGCCACCCAGCGCGGCGCGGAGCCTGCCGTGGACCAGGCGTCCCGCCAGCGCGTGCCGGGTACGGAGCGCCGCGCCGGGACCGGAGCCGTCGAGCGCGCGGGAGTAGTCCTCAGCCGCCTTCGCGGCCCACCGGAAGAGCCGGAGCCTCGTGCCCGAGCCCGCCTTCTGCTCGGCCGAGTTGTAGACCTTCTCGAACACGCGGGGCACGGCCAGGATGAAGGTCGGCCGGAACGCGGCGAGGTCGTCGAGCAGGTGCTTGGCGTCGGGCGTGTGGCCCAGGACCGCGCCGGACGGCACGCAGAGCACCTGGATG
The DNA here is from genome assembly GCF_007989805.1 of Cellulomonas xylanilytica. Taxonomy (GTDB): domain Bacteria; phylum Actinomycetota; class Actinomycetes; order Actinomycetales; family Cellulomonadaceae; genus Cellulomonas; species Cellulomonas xylanilytica. Next base: position 271,660 of record NZ_BJUB01000003.1, on the reverse strand, counting down.
AACCGCGCGAACACGTGCGCGAGCGGCATGAACAGCAGGGTCCGGGAGTCGGGCCGCGCGCACACGTCGCCGAGGCCCGCCACGCCGTTGCGCGTCAGCTCGACGAAGTTGCCGTGCGTGAGCTCGACGCCCTTCGGGCGGCCGGTGGTGCCGGACGTGTAGATGATCGTCGCCAGGTCGTCGGCCCGCGCGAGCGCGCTGCGGCGGGCGATCTCCGCGTCGGCCACGTCGCTCCCCGCGGCGACGAGCGCGTCGACGGCGCCGTCGTCCAGCACCAGCACGTCCGCCAGACCGGGCAGGTCGTCGCGGACCTGGGCGACGACCGCGGCGTGCTTGGCGGTCTCGACCACGGCGAGACGGACCCCGGCGTCCGCGGCGATCCAGCGGACCTGCTCCGCGGACGACGTCTCGTAGACCGGCACACCGAGGGCCCCGGCCGCCCAGCACGCGAAGTCGAGCAGGGTCCACTCGTAGCGCGTGCGGGACATGATCGCGACACGGTCGCCGGGCTCGACGCCGCGTGCGACCAGGCCCTTGGCCACGGCGGTCACCTCCGCCACGAACGCGGACACCGTCACCGGCGCCCACGCGCCGTCGACGAGCCGCTCGGCGAACACCCCGTCCGGGTCCCGTGCGAGCCGGTCCGAGAGCAGCCCCGGGATGCTCGCGGACGGGTCCGGCTCGACCAGGGCGTCCGACCGGAACTCGCGCACGTCAGGCCTTCGGCGCCGGCGGGACCAGGACGGCGTCGCGCGCGACGCACGCCTCGCCGTCGCCGTCGACCAGGGTGAGCGTGCCGGTGACCCGGCCGGCGGACCGGATGTCGCCCAGCGCCGACTCGACGCCCGGTCGCATGGCGGCGGGCACGACCAGCTCGGCGGCCGTGATCTCGGTGCGCAGCGGCAGCTTGGCCTCGGACTTCACCTTGCGCAGCGCGGCGAGGGCCGAGCCCGCGGCGGCGACCACGCCGGGGTCCGCGGACGTGCGCAGCGGCTCGGGGGTGGGCCACGGGGCGCGGTGCACCGACCCCTCGCGCCACCACGACCAGACCTCCTCCGTGGCGAACGGCAGCACGGGCGCGAACAGGCGCAGGAGCACGTCGAGCGCGATCGCGAGTGCGGCACGGGCCGACGCGGTCTCCGCGGACGGCTCGCCGTAGGCGCGGTCCTTGACCAGCTCCAGGTAGTCGTCGCAGAACGTCCAGAAGAACGTCTCGGACAGCTCGAGCGCGCGGGTGTGGTCGTACGCCTCCAGCGCCGCCGTGGCCTTCTCCACGACGTCCGCGAGACCGGCCAGCATGGCGCGGTCGATCTCGGAGGTGACGAGCGCGGGGTCCAGCGAGAGCGGCTCGTCGGCGGCACCGAACGAGAGCGCGAACTTGGAGGCGTTGAGCACCTTGATGGCGAGGCGGCGGCCGATCTTCATCTGCCCGACCTCGAACGCCGCGTCCGTGCCCAGGCGCGCCGAGGCGGCCCAGTACCGGACGGCGTCGGAGCCGTGCTCCTCGAGCAGGCCCATCGGCGTCACGACGTTGCCCTTGGACTTCGACATCTTCTTGCGGTCGGGGTCGAGGATCCAGCCGCTGATCGCGGCCGACGACCACGGCAGCGAGCCGTGCTCGAGGTGCGAGCGGACCACCGTGGAGAACAGCCAGGTGCGGATGATGTCCTGCCCCTGGGGGCGCAGGTCCATGGGGAACACGCGGCTGAACAGGTCGGGGTCCGTGCGCCAGCCGCCGACGATCTGCGGGGTCAGCGAGCTGGTGGCCCAGGTGTCCATGATGTCGGGGTCCGCGACGAAGCCGCCGGGCACGCCGCGCTGGTCGGCGGTGTAGCCCGCCGGCACGTCGGAGGACGGGTCGATGGGCAGCTGGTCTTCGGTCGGCAGCAGCGGGGCGTCGTGCTGCGGCTCGCCGTCCTGGTCCAGCGGGTACCAGACCGGGAACGGCACGCCGAAGAACCGCTGCCGCGAGACCAGCCAGTCGCCGTTGAGGCCGCTGACCCAGTTCTCGTAGCGGACCTTCATGAAGTCGGGGTTGAAGCCCAGCTCCGCGCCGCGCGCCAGCAGCGCCTCGCGCAGGGCCTCGTCGCGACCGCCGTTGCGGATGTACCACTGGCGGCTGGTGACGATCTCGAGCGGCTTGTCGCCCTTCTCGTAGAAGTTCGCCTTGCGCTGCGTGGTCACCGGCTCGCCGTCGAGGTCGCCCGTCTCGCGCAGCCCGGCGACGACCGCCTCGCGGGCCGAGAACGTGGTCTTGCCGGCCAGCTCCTCGTAGCGGGCGCGCGCGCCGTCCGAGGCGAGCCACTCGGGCGTCTCGCGCAGGATGCGGCCGTCGCGGCCCACCACGGAGCGCGTCGGCAGCTGCAGCTCGCGCCACCACTGCACGTCGGTGAGGTCACCGAACGTGCAGCACATCGCGATGCCGGCGCCCTTGTCGGGCTCGGCCAGCGGGTGCGCCAGGACGGGGATCTCGACGTCGAACAGCGGCGAGCGGACGGTGGTGCCGAACAGGTGCTGGTAGCGCTCGTCGTCGGGGTGCGCGATGAGCGCGACGCAGGCGGGGAGCAGCTCGGGACGGGTGGTCTCGATGTAGACCGGGCCCTCCGAACCGTGGAACGCGACCCGGTGGAACGCACCCGGGTAGTCGCGGGCCTCGAGCTCGGCCTGCGCGACCGCCGTCTGGAACGTCACGTCCCACAGGCCCGGCGCCTCGGCCTGGTACGCCTCGCCGCGCGCGAGGTTGCGCAGGAACGCCTGCTGCGCCACGGCGCGGGACTCCGCGGACACGGTCTGGTAGGTCCGCGACCAGTCCACGGACAGGCCGAGCCGGCGCCAGAGCGCCTCGAACAGCCGCTCGTCCTCGACGGTCAGGCGCTCGCAGAGCTCGACGAAGTTCTTCCGGCTCACCGGCACCTGCGGACCCGACTTGCCCTCGCCGCCCTCGAACGGCGGCGTGAACGCGTCCTCGTAGGGCAGGGACGGGTCGCAGCGCACGCCGTAGTAGTTCTGCACGCGACGCTCGGTGGGCAGGCCGTTGTCGTCCCAGCCCATCGGGTAGAAGACCTCGCGGCCGCGCATGCGCTGGAACCGGGCGACCACGTCGGTGTGCGTGTACGAGAACACGTGGCCCACGTGCAGCGAGCCGGACACCGTCGGGGGAGGCGTGTCGATCGAGTAGACCTGCTCGCGCGTGGCCGTGCGGTCGAAGCCGTACAGGTCCTGCGCGGTCCACGCCTCGTCCCAGCGGGTCTCGACACCGTCGAGGGAGACCCGGTCCGGTACCTGCCGCGTGCCCGTGGTGGTCAGGGGGGCGGCGGGCGTGTTCGGGGACTCAGAGCTCATGGGTCGACATCTTCCCAGATCGGCGGGCGTCGAGGCTCCGTCGACGATCAGACGAACACTCGGTGAACGGCGCGTCCAGGACGCGGCTCGCCGGACGCCGGGTGGCAGGATCGCCAGTCGCCGGGTCGTGAGCGCATGATCGGGAGCACACGACCGGACGGGGAGGCTGGCGATGACGGCCGAGGGGTTCCTCCGTGCCGACCTCGCGCCCGCCCCGCGCACGCTCCTGGACGTCCTGGAGGCGACCGCGTCGGCGCACGGCGACGCCCCCGCGCTCGATGACGGCAGCTCGGTCCTGACGTATCGCGAGCTCCTCGCGGCGGTCGGCGTGGCCGCCGCCGGCCTGGCGGGTGCGGGCATCGGCCCCGGTGACCGGGTGGGCGTTCGCATCCCGTCGGGGACCGCCGAGCTGTACACGGCGATCCTCGCGGTGCTCGCCGCAGGCGCCGCGTACGTGCCCGTGGACGTCGACGACCCCGACGAGCGCGCGCAGACCGTCTTCCGGGAGGCCGGGGTGGCCCGGGTGCTCACCGAGGGCGACCTCGCCGGCCTGCGGCGCAGTGCCGAGCCGCGCCGGCCCACGGTCGACGACGACGCCTGGATCATCTTCACGTCGGGGTCCACCGGCGCCCCCAAGGGGGTCGCGGTCACGCACCGGTCGGCCGCGGCGTTCGTCGACGCGGAGGCCCGGCTGTTCCTGCAGCGGTCTCCGCTCGGCCCGGGCGACCGGGTGCTGGCCGGCCTGTCCGTGGCGTTCGACGCCAGCTGCGAGGAGATGTGGCTCGCGTGGGGCCACGGCGCCTGCCTGGTCCCGGCGCCCCGTGCGCTGGTCCGCACCGGCATGGACCTCGGCCCGTGGCTGGTGGCCCAGGGCATCACCGTCATCTCGACCGTCCCGACGCTCGCCGGCCTGTGGCGGGCCGAGGAGCTGGCCGGTGTCCGGCTGCTGATCTTCGGCGGCGAGGCGTGCCCGCCGGAGCTGGTCGCGCGGCTGGTGGGGGACGGGCGCGAGGTCTGGAACACGTACGGACCCACGGAGGCGACCGTCGTCGCGTGCGCGGCGCTGCTCACCGGTGACGGGTCCGTGCGGATCGGGCACGCCCTCGACGGGTGGGACCTCGCGGTCGTCGCGCCCGACGGGTCGCCGGTCGAGGAGGGTGGACTGGGCGAGCTGATCATCGGCGGCGTGGGTCTGGCGCGGTACCTCGACCCGGCCAAGGATGCCGAGAAGTACGCGCCCGCCGACGGGCTCGGCTGGGAGCGGGCGTACCGCAGCGGTGACCTCGTCCGGTACGAGCCCGCGGGGCTGGTCTTCGTCGGGCGCGCCGACGACCAGGTCAAGGTCGGCGGCCGGCGCATCGAGCTGGGGGAGGTGGACTCGGCGCTGCTCGGTCTGCCCGGCGTGGCGGGGGCCGCGGCTGCGGTGCGACGGACCCCGGCGGGCACGTCGGTGCTCGTCGGCTACCTGGTGCCCGAGCCGGGGGTCGAGCTGGACCTCGCCGACGCCCGGCACCGCCTCACCGGCACCCTGCCTGCGGCACTGGTCCCGCTGCTCGCCCCCGTGGCGTCGATCCCCACCCGCGGGTCCGGCAAGGTCGACCGCGACGCGCTGCCGTGGCCGCTCGAACGCGCCGACCAGGAGTCGGCACCGGCCGTCGGGCTGAGTCCCACGGGTGAGTGGGTGGCCGAGCGGTGGACCGCCGCGCTCGGCGTCGCCGTGACGGGTCCGCGCGACGACTTCTTCGCCTCCGGCGGCGGGAGCCTGGTCGCGGCGCAGCTGGTGAGCGCCCTGCGCGCGCGGTTCCCGACCGTGACCGTCGCCGACGTCTACGAGTACCCGCGGATCGGGGACCTGGCGCGGCGGCTCGACGAGTTCGAGCCGACGGTCGCCGCCGAGGTGCGGGTCGTCGCACCGACGCCCGTACGGGCGCAGGCGGTCCAGACCGTGCTCGCGCTCCCGCTCGCCGCGCTCGTGGGCCTGCGGTGGCTGACGTGGCTGCTGGCCGCCGACGCGGTGCTCGTCGCGACGACCGGGGCCGCGTGGGTGCCCGTCGTGCCGGGCGTCTGGTGGTGGGTGGCGCTCGGGTGGCTGGTGCTCATCAGCCCGTTGGGCCGTATGGGGACGACCGTGCTCGTCGCGCGGACGCTGCTCCGTGGCCTGGCGCCCGGCCGGTACCCGCGCGGCGGGTCCGTGCACCTGCGCCTGTGGTTCACGGAGTCCTGGGCCGCCGCCGCGGGGGCCGAGAACCTGTCCTGCGCGCCCTGGACCGCGCAGTACGCGCGGGCGCTCGGCGCGACGATCGGCCGCGACGTCGACCTGCACGCGCTGCCGCCCGTGACCGGGATGCTCACGCTCGGCAACGGGTGCGCGGTCGAGCCGGAGGTCGACCTGCGCGGGCACTGGCTCGACGGGGACGTCCTGCGCGTGGGCCGCGTCCGGATCGACAAGCGCGCGACCGTGGGGACGCGCAGCACGCTCGCACCGGGCACCCGCGTGGGCGCCTGGGCCGAGGTCGCGCCCGGGTCCGCGGTGCTCGACTCCGTGCCGCCGGGCGAGCTCTGGGTGGGGTCGCCCGCGGTGTTCGACGGGCCGGCGCGCCGGCACTGGCCGCGCGACAAGGCGCCCCGCGGCCGGCGCTGGGTGGCCGCGTACGGTGCGACGGCCGCGGCGCTCGCGGCGCTGCCGGTGGTCGCCGCGGCGTGCGGTCTGGTGGTGGTCGGGGTCGGGCTGCGGGACGCGACGACGTGGTCGGAGGCGGCACTGGACGCGCTGCGGGCCGTCCCGCTCGCCGCGGTCACGATGGTCGTCGTCCTCGCCGTGGTCACGCTCGTGTCGGTGCGTCTGCTCGGCCTGGGGTTCCGCGAGGGGTACCACGCGGTGCGCAGCCGGGCGGGCTGGCAGGTGTGGGCGACGCTGCGCCTCATGGACGACGCCCGCACGACCCTGTTCCCGCTCTACTCGAGCATGGCGACGCCCGCGTGGCTGCGGGCGCTCGGGGCGGACATCGGCAAGGACGTGGAGGCGTCGACGGCCCTCATGCTGCCGACGCTGACCACCGTGGGCGACGGGGCGTTCCTCGCCGACGACACCCTCATCGGCTCGTACGAGCTCGGGCACGGCTGGCTCCGCGTCGAGCGCAGCAAGGTGGGCAAGCGGGCGTTCCTCGGCAACTCGGGGATGATCGCGCCCGGCCGCGCGGTGCCCAAGCGCGGCCTCGTCGCCGTGCTGTCGGCCACGCCCGAGGACGCGCGGGCCGGCACCAGCTGGCTCGGGTCGCCGCCGGTCCGGCTCCGTCGGGTGCCGGGGGAGGCCGACGACGCCCGCACCTTCGCGCCGCCGACCCGGCTACGGGTCGCCCGAGCCCTGGTCGAGCTGTGCCGGATCGTGCCGGTGATGTGCACGTTCGGCCTCGGCGTGGCGGTCCTCCTGGTCCTGCAGGCGGCGCTCGGACGGTGGGGGCTCGGGACCGCCGCGGCCCTGTCGCCGGTGGTCGTGCTGGCCGCCGCCGGTGTCGCGTGCGCCGTGGCCACGGCGGCCAAGTGGCTCCTCGTCGGCCGCCTGCGGACCGGGGACCACCCGCTGTGGAGCTCGTTCGTCTGGCGCAACGAGCTGGCCGACACGTTCCTGGAGGTCGTCGCGGTGCCGTGGCTCGGGCCGGCCACCGTCGGGTCGCCGGCGCTCACGGTGTGGCTGCGGACGCTCGGCGCCCGCATCGGCCGCGGGGTCTGGTGCGAGACGTACTGGCTACCCGAGGCCGACCTGGTGACCCTCGGCGACGCCGCCACGGTCAACCGCGGGTGCGTGCTGCAGACGCACGTGTTCCATGATCGGGTCATGAGCATGGACACGGTGGAGCTGAGGCGCGGCGCCAGCCTGGGCCCGCACGGGGTCGTGCTGCCGGCGGCGAGCCTCGACGACGGCGCCCGCGTCGGCCCCGCGTCGCTCGTGCTGCGCGGCGACACCATCCCCGCCGGGTCCCGCTGGACCGGCAACCCGGTGTCCCCGGCGTGACGCAGCCGCCGGAGGACCCCTACCTGCCCGGCCGCCCTGCGGGCGGGCTCGACGTCGACCGGTACGAGCTCGAGCTGGACTACCGCGTGGCCACCAACCGGCTCGATGCCCGGGCGGTCGTCCACGCGCGGGCCACCCGCACGCTCGACCGGGTGTCGCTGTCCCTGCAGGGGGTGCGGGCCGGCCACGTCCTCGTCGACGGCCGGCGACCCGAGCGGTGGGTCCATCGCGACGGCCGGATCACCATCCGGCTGGGACGCGAGGTGCTGGCGGGCACGAGCCTGGCGATCGAGGTGCGCTACGGCGGGCAGCCGCACCCCGCGCGCGGACCGTGGGGCGAGGTCGGCTGGGAGGAGCTCGAGGACGGGCTGATCGTGGCCGGCCAGCCCGACGGTGCACCCACCTGGTTCCCGTGCCACGACAGCCCCGCCGACAAGGCGGCCTTCACCTTCACGGTCACCGCGGAGGCCGGCTACGAGGTGCTCGCCAACGGCCGGCTGGTCTCCCGCACGCCGCGAGCCGGACGCGTTCGCTGGGTGTACGACCAGCCGGAGCCGATGGCGCCCTACCTCGCGACGCTGCAGATCGGGCGCTACCAGCGCCTCGTGCACGGCACCCAGCTGCTCGCGCCCCCGCGTCTGCTGGCCGCGGCCGAGCACGACCTCGCTCGTCAGCCGGCGATGATGGCGCTCTTCGAGGAGCTGTTCGGCCCCTATCCGTTCGCCGCCGGGTACACCGTCGTCGTCACCGACGACGTCCTCGAGATCCCGCTGGAGGCCCAGGGTCTCGCGGTGTTCGGGGCGAACCACATGGACGGCCGACGCGGGTCGGAACGGCTGGTCGCCCACGAGCTCGCGCACCAGTGGTTCGGGAACAGCCTGACGGTCGGCAGCTGGCGGGACATCTGGCTGCACGAGGGCTTCGCCTGCTACGCGGAGTGGCTGTGGTCGGAGCGGTCGGGCGGGTGGACGGCGGACCGGCACGCGCGCTCGACCCGGACCCGGCTGGCGGGTCTGCCGCAGGACCTGCTCGTCGGCGACCCCGGGCCGGCCGGCATGTTCGACGACAGGCTCTACAAGCGCGGTGCGCTCACCCTGCACGCCCTGCGGCTGACCGTGGGCGACGACGTGTTCGTCGAGCTCCTGCGCACATGGACCGCCCGGTACCGGCACGGGACCGTCAGCACGGAGCTCTTCGTCGCCTGCGCGTCGGAGGTGGCGGGCCGTTCGCTCGCGCTGCTCGTCGAGGACTGGGTCTACCGGGCTGCGCTGCCGGAGCTCCCGGGATCATCCGGCACGGTCCCGCGGTTAGGGTGATTCGGGGACGACCTCGCGGAGCACCGCGGACCCCGCGCTCACAGGAGTCAGTAGATGGCACAGGTCACGGCGGACGGCCTCACGGTCGGGTACGCGGCGATGCTCGAGCAGTTCCACCCCACCGAGGCGGTCGAGCTGTCCGTCCACGCGGAGGCCCACGGGTTCTCCGGCGTGATGGCGGCCGACCACTACCAGCCGTGGGTCCCCGCGCAGGGGCAGGCCGCGTTCGTCTGGAACGTGCTTACCGCGCTCGGCGAGCGCACCACCGGCGACATCGGGCCCGGCGTGACCGCACCGACCTTCCGCTGGCACCCCGCGATGGTCGCGCAGGCGTCGGCCACGCTCGCCGCGATGTACCCCGGGCGGCACTGGCTGGGGCTCGGCTCGGGCGAGGCGCTCAACGAGCACATCGTGGCGAGCTACTGGCCCGAGGCGCCCGAGCGGATCAACCGCATGTTCGAGGCCATCGAGATCATCAAGAAGCTCTTCACGGCGTCGCTCGCCGGCAAGGACGTCAAGCACGCCGGGCAGTTCTACAAGGTCGAGTCGACCCGCCTGTGGACCATGCCGGAGGTCGCGCCCGAGATCCTCGTGGCCACCGCGGGGCCGGTGACCGCCAAGCGCGCGGGCAAGAACGCCGACGGGCTCATCACCGTCGGGGCGCCCCTGGAGAAGATCTCCGGCCTCTTCGGCAAGTTCGAGGAGGGCGCGCGCGAGGCGGGCAAGGACCCCGACACCATGCCGAAGGTGCTGCAGCTCCACCTGTCGTGGGCCGAGACGGACGAGCTGGCCCTCGCGCACGCGATGCACGAGTGGCCCAACGGCGGCATGAAGTTCCCGAAGGCCGACATCCGCTCGCCGTTCGACTTCGAGCAGATGGCCAAGCTGGTGCGGCCCGAGGACTTCGAGGGCCGGATGGTCATCTCCGCGGACCCCGACAAGCACCGCGCCGAGATCCAGAAGTACGTCGACCTGGGCTTCGACCGCATCTACCTGCACAACGTCGGGCGCAACCAGCGCGCGTGGATCGAGACGTTCGGGGCGGACGTGCTGCCCAAGCTGGTGCGATGAGCACCCGCCTCGAGGTCTGGGCTCCCGACGGCCTCCCGGAGATCGCGCCCGGCGACGACCTCGTGGGGCTGCTCGCCGGGGTGCTCCGCGACGACCCGCTCGTCGACGGCGACGTCCTCGTGCTGACCAGCAAGGTCGTCTCGAAGGCGGAGGGCAGGGTCGTGCCCGCCGACGACCGCGAGCAGGCCATCACCGACGAGACGGTCCGCGTCGTCGCCACCCGCGAGCACGCAGGCGGGATCACCCGGATCGTGGAGAACCGGCTCGGGCTCGTCATGGCCGCGGCCGGCGTCGACGCCTCCAACACCCCCGAGGGCACCGTGCTGCTGCTCCCGGTGGACCCGGACGCGTCCGCGCGCCGCATCCGGGCCGGGCTGTCGGACGCCTTCGGGGTCCGCATCGGCGTCGTCATCACCGACACCGCCGGCCGGCCCTGGCGGCAGGGCGTCGCCGACATCGCCATCGGCGCCGCCGGGCTCGTCGTGCTGGACGACCTGCGCGGGCAGGTCGACTCCTTCGGCCGCCCGCTCGTCATGACGCAGGCGGCCGTCGCCGACGAGATCGCCTCCGCCGGCGAGCTGGTCAAGGGCAAGGCCGAGGGGCGGCCGCTCGCCGTCGTCCGCGGCCTGGGCCACCTGGTCACCGACGACGACGGGCCGGGCGCGCGGGTGCTCGTGCGGCTCGGCGCCGACGACATGTTCCAGCAGGGCAGCGCCGAGGCCTACTCGCAGGGGTGGAAGGACGCGCTCAGGGAGCAGCCGTAGCCTTCGCGGCCGCCTTGGCGGCCTGCTTGGTGGCCCGGACCTCGCTCAGGGACGTCGGGTCGGTGACGTCGGCGATCGACCGTCGCGAGCCCGGCTCCCCGTACGCGCCGGCCGCCTCCGCCCAGCCCGCCGGCTGCACCCCGCGCTGCTTGCCCAGCAGCGCCAGGAAGATCCGCGCCTTCTGGTCGCCGAAGCCCGGGAGCGCCTTGAGCCGCTTCAGGACCGTCTTCCCGTCGGGGTCCCCGTCGGTCCACAGGCGCGTGACGTCGCCGTCGTAGTCCTCGACCACGGCCGCGGCCACGGCCTGGATGCGGCCCGCCATCGAGCCGGGGTAGCGGTGGACCGCCGGGGGAGTCGCGCACAGGGCGGCGAACGTCTCCGGGTCGGCCTCCGCGATGCGGTGGACGTCGAGACCGTCCATCCGCGCCGCGATCTTGGCCGGCCCCGCGAAGGCGGACTCCATGGTGACCTGCTGGTCCAGGAGCATGCCGATGAGCAGGGCGAACGGGTCGTCGGTGAGGAGCCGGTCGGCGCTCGGGTCGCCGGTGAGCCAGAGAGTCATGACGGCATCCTCTCGCGAGTGGGGGAGGATGCGCCGGTGCGATGGGTGGTGGTGGTGCCCGTGAAGCCGGCGGCCGACGGGAAGACCCGGCTGGCCGGTGTGCTGTCCGCGTCCGCGCGGGAGCGGCTGGTGCGGGCGATGGCCCGTGACACGGTCGCGGCGGCCGTCGCGACGCCGGACGTCGACCGGGTGGTCGTCGTGACGGCCGACGCGCCGTTGCGGACGCTGCTGGCCGGCACGGTGGAGCTCGTCGACGAGCCGGGCGGCGGGCTGAACGGCGCCGTCCGCGCGGGCATCGACCGGGCCTCGGCCGCGGACGTGGCCGTCGCCGTGCTGCTCGGGGACCTGCCCGCCCTGCGGCCCGACGACCTCGCGGACGCGCTGCGGCTGGCGGACGCCCACGACCGGGCGTTCGTCGCGGACGCCGACGGCACCGGGACGACGCTGCTCACCGCGCTGCCGGGGGTGCCGGTGGATCCGGCGTTCGGGCCCGGCTCGGCAGCGGCGCACGAGCGGGCCGGTCACGTGCGGCTCGCGGTCGGCGCGACGTCCACGGTTCGTCGTGACGTCGACGTCCCGGAGGATCTGGCCGAGGTGGCGCGGCTCGGCGTGGGCCCCGCGACGGGCGCCGTGCTCTAGCGTCAGCGCGTGCGCGTCTTCCGCTGTCCCCGCTGCGCGAACGTGGCGTTCATCGAGTCGACGTCCTGCGACGGCTGCGGGCTGGAGCTCGGGCTGCACCCGCCGACGCTGACGATGCGCGCCGCACCCGCGCAGGGCAGCGACGTCGACGGCACCTGGTGGTTCCCGTGCGCCAACCGGCTGTGGGAGTGCAACTGGCTCGCGGCGGCGGACTCCGGCTCGGGGCAGTGCATCTCGTGCCGGCTCACGCGCACCCGGCCGGGCAACGACGACACCCTCGCGCTCGAGAAGCTGGCGACGGCGTCCGGCGACAAGCGGCGGCTGCTCGTCCAGCTCGCCGACCTCGGGCTGCCGGTCACGCCCTGGTACGAGCGGCCGGGTGGGCTGGGGTTCGACCTGCTCTCGTCGCGGTCGGACGGCGCGCGCGTGACCATCGGGCACGCCAACGGGATCGTCACGATCGACCTGGCGGAGTCCCTGGACGCGCACCGGGAGGCGCTGCGGATCCGGCTCGGTGAGCCGTACCGCACGATGCTCGGGCACTTCCGGCACGAGGTCGGGCACTACTACGAGTGGATCCTCGTCGAGCAGACCGGGTGGATCGACGAGTGCCGGACGATCTTCGGCGACGAGCGCGCGTCGTACCGGGATGCGATCTCCCGGCACTACCGCACCGGGGCACCGCGCGACTGGGCGGAGAGCTTCATCTCCGAGTACGCCACGATGCACCCGTGGGAGGACTTCGCGGAGTGCTTCGCGCACTACCTGCACCTGACCAGCACCCTGCAGACGGCCGCGGCCGGCGGGCTGTCCGTCCGGATGGAGGGCGTGCCGCAGATCGCCGACGGTGAGGTGCGCCCCCGGACCAGCTACGCGGACGCCACGATGGCGGAGATCCTCGCCGACTGGCTGCCCGTGTCGACGTTCCTCAACCGGGTCAACCGCGCGATGGGCAAGAGCGACCTGTACCCGTTCACGATCGCGGAGCCCGTGGCCCGCAAGCTGGACCTCGTGCACCGCGTCGTGACGGCGTCCCGGGTCGAGCGGCCTCTGGGCTAGGGCAGTGCGCCCACCAGCGCGAGCGCGTCGGCGGCGATGCGGGCGGTCGTCGGCACGTCCGTCATGAGCGTGTTGGCCGAGCCCGCCGTCCAGCCCTCCGACCGCAGCGCCCGGGCCGCGTCGGCGTCCCGGTCGTCGACGAGCCACGCGTCCAGCACCCCGTCCGGCCTCCTGCCGTAGTGCCGCGCCACGGCGGCGGCACTGGTCTCGACGCCGATCGCGGTCAGGCACGCGTCGGCCATCCCGCGCACCGGCGCCCCACCGACCACCGGGCTCACGCCCACCACGGGCGCGGTCGTCGTGCGCAGGGCCTCGCGGACGCCCGGGACCGCGAGGATCGTCCCCACGGAGACCACCGGGTTGGACGGCGGGACGACGACGACGTCCGCGTCCGCGATCGCCTCGAGCACCCCGGGGGCGGGCACGGCCGTCGCCAGGTTCGTCTGCACGAACCGCACCGCCGGGAGCGCGGCACGGTGCCGGACCCACCACTCCTCGAAGTGCACCTCGCGGCCGTCGGCGAGGACCACGTGGGTCTCGACCTCGTCGTCGGTCATCGGCAGGAGCGTCACGTCCGGCGCCCACCGCTGCGCGAGGCGGGCGGTGACCTGGGACAGCGGCAGCCCGGCGCGGAGCAGCTCGGTCCGGGCCAGGTGCGTGGCCAGGTCCAGGTCGCCGAGCGTGAACCACTCCCAGCCGAGGCCGTACGCCGCCAGGTCGTCGCTGGTCCGCCGGCTCTCGTCGCGGCGGCCCCAGCCCTGCTCCTCGTGCACCGCACCGCCGAGCGTGTACATCAGGGTGTCGAGGTCGGGGCAGACGCGGACGCCGTGCAGCCACAGGTCGTCGCCGGTGTTGGCGACGACCGTGACGGCCGCGTCCGGCAGCAGTGCGCGCAGGCCGCGGGTGAAGCGGGCGCCGCCGACGCCCCCGGACAGGATGGTGACGTTCATGCGTCCCTCGTCGGCTCGTGGAACGCGATGACCGGGCGGCCCGTGCGCGGGTGCTGCAGGATGTCGGCCTCGACCCCGTAGACCCGGCGCAGCAGCTCCGGGGTCAGGACCTCCCGCGGGTGCCCCGCCGCGGCCAGGTGCCCGTCGGCGAGCACCAGCACGTGCTCGCAGAACGCGGCCGCGAGGTTGAGGTCGTGCAGCGCGGCGACCGTCGTGGTGCCCAGGTCCCGGACGAACGCGAGCAGGCTCAGCTGCGCGCTGACGTCCAGGTGGTTGGTCGGCTCGTCGAGCAGCAGGAGCTCGGGTTCCTGCGCGAGCGCCCGGGCGATCTGCACGCGCTGCCGCTCGCCGCCGGACAGCGAGGACCACGGGCGGTCGGCCAGGTGGCCCGCCTGCGCGCTGACCAGAGCGCGGTCCACCGCCGTGGCGTCGGGGTCGGTGCCCCACAGGCTCCGGTACGGGATCCGGCCGAGCGACACGACCTCGTGGACCGTCAGGGGCACGGTGCTCGTCGACTCCTGCTCGAGGAGGGCGACCCGTCGTGCCCGCGACCGGCGCGGCAGCTCGTGCACAGGCGCGTCGTCGATGAGCACCGCGCCCTTCTCCGGCGGGAGCAGCCCCGCGACCAGGCGCAGCAGGGTGGTCTTGCCGGCGCCGTTCGGGCCCAGCAGCCCGGTCAGGTGACCCGCCGGCGGGGTCGCGTCGATCCCGTCCACCACCCAGCGCCCGCCGAGCCGCGTGCCGACGCCGTCGAGGGTCAGGTCCATGCCGACCCCTTCCCGCGGCGCAGCAGGAATGCGAAGACGGGCACGCCGATCAGCGCGGTGACGATGCCGACGGGCAGCTCGCGCGGGTCGAAGACCGTCCGTGCCAGGGTGTCCGCCCAGATGAGGAACACCCCGCCGCTGAGCGCCGCGACGGGCAGCAGGCGGCGGTGCGCGGGCCCGGTCAGCGACGACACGGCGTGCGGCAGGATCAGGCCGACGAACCCGATCGCGCCGCTGACCGCGACCATCGCCCCGGTGAGCAGCGCGACGACCGTCATCAGCGTCCACCGCGTGCGGTCCACGTCGATGCCGAGCGCCGCCGCCGACGTGTCCCCGAACGCGAACGCGTCCAACCGCGTCGCGCTGAGCACCAGGACCGTGCCGACGACGACCACCGCGACCCCCGCGATGGCGACCGACGTCCACGTCGCACCTGCCAGGGAGCCGAGGAGCCAGTTGAGGATCTCCCGGTAGGAGTCGCCCGTGGAGCTCCAGAAGATGACGAAGCTCGTCGCCGCGGCGGCCATCTGGGACACCGCGAGGCCCGCCAGGACCGTCCGGCCCGGCGACAGCGTGCTCCCCGAGCGGGCGAGGGCCAGGGTGGCGACGAGGGCCAGCAGCGCACCGGCGAACGCGGCGACCGGGAGCAGCAGGCTGACCCCGACGACGAGCACGGCGACCGCGCCCAGCGACGCGCCCGACGACAGCCCGAGCAGGTACGGGTCGGCCAGCGGGTTCCGCGTCAGGCTCTGCATCACCGCGCCCGCGAGCGCGAGCCCGGCACCCACGGCGGCGGCCGTGAGCACGCGCGGCAGGCGCAGGTCCCACACGATCGCGTCGTGCAGGCGCGGGACGCCGTCGACCGGCAGGCGGAGGTGCCCCGCGATGCTGCGCGCCACCTCGGCGACCCCGAGGTCCGCCGGCCCGATCGTCACCGCGACCAGGACCGTCACGACGAGCGCCGCCAGGCCGGCGAGGACCAGCAGCGGCAGGGGCGTGCGGGCCCTCACCCCAGCTCGGCGAGCTGGTCGCTGAGGGAGGCGACCGCGTCGGCGTTGCGGACCCCGGCCTCGCCCGCGGCGAACGGTACGACGAGGTACCGCTTCTCCTGCACCGCGGTCAGCTGGCTCGTCGCCGGGTTCGACTCGAGCAGACCGATCTTCTTCTCGGCGGTGTTCCAGGCGGCGTCGACGAGCACGATGACGTCCGGGTCCGCGGCCACGACCTGCTCCCAGCCGGTCGAGGTCCAGCTGTCGTGCACGTCCGCGAAGATGTTGGTCAGCCCTGCCGCGTCCATGATCATCTGCGGCGCGCCGATGCCTGCGCCGACGTACGGGCTGTCCGTGCCCGAGCTGTACCAGAGCGCGGTCGTCTCGTCGGCCGGCTGCTGCACGGCTGCCAGCGTGGCCTGCTGCTCCGCGACCAGCTCCTCGGCCCGCTCCGGCACGCCAAAGATCGCCGCGACCTCCCGGATCTCGTCCGCGACCTCGTCGAACGTCAGCGGGTCCGGCATGTAGCCCGCCTCCTTGCACGCCGCGGGGGACACGTACGTCGTGATCCCGAGGTCGTGGAGCACGGCCCGGTCGCCCGCGCCGTCCGCCGAGAAGTTGGACTCCCAGCCGGCGTACACGAAGTCCGGCGCCAGGCCGAGCAGCGCCTCCTGGCCGGGGACCTTCTCCGAGACGACCGGGATCTGGGCGGAGGCGGCCTCGTACTGCTCCGGCACCGGTCCGTCCGCGAACGCCGTGCCGATCATGGCGTCCTGCAGGCCCAGCGCCAGGAGCATCTCCGTGGCGGTGGACTTGATGGTCACGACCTTCGTCGGCGGAGCGGTGACCTCGACCTCCGTGCCGCAGTTGTCGACGGTGACCGGGGCGAACGTGGCGCTCGTCGTCTCGGCCGGCGCCGCCTCGGGGGAGCTCTGGGGCGAGCACGCCACGAGCGTCAGGGCGGCGACGGCGGTCAGGAGGTACGGACGGGTCCTGGGCATCGGGATGAGGGCTCCGGGGGTCGTCGTCGTGAGGGCGCGCGAGCACGTCGCTCAGCGCGGGGGGGTGGGGTGCACGTCGCACCTCCGGAGGACCGCCCACGTCCGGGCGGCGCGACCCGGCCACAGCTGGACGGGTTCCGGGCACAGCGTAGGCCCGGGGGGTGGTGGGTCGGCAAGCGGAGCACGATCGGCTCGCGCGGATCCCTTGCCGTCCCTATCCGGCGGGCGTAGCATCGAACACCTGTTCGAGGAACGGCGCGAGCGGTGATCCGGGGCTCGGGGAGGTCCCGGATCACGCTCACGTCGGTGCGGACAGCGGCTCACGGTGCCGCCGCGAGCGCGAGCGCCCGGCCGACCTCCTCGACGTCGGCGCCGACGTGGCCGACCGTCACGCGGACGTGCTGGCCCGTCGGCGACCCCAGCGCCCCGTGCGCGGCGTCGGTCAGGGAGCTCGCGTCGCTGCCGGGCGGCGCGCCGTCGTCCGCGGAGAACGGTGAGCCGGGGGCGACGCGGATGCCGGCCGCCTCGAGCCGCAGCAGGGCGGTGCGCTCGTCGTTCACCGGGAGCCAGACGTTGATGCCGTCACCGGGGTCGATGGTGATGCCGTGGCCGGCGAGCGTGTCACGGAGGGCGCGGCGGCGGGCGAAGTAGACGCGGCGGGCGTGGGCGACGGCCTCGATGGCGGTGGTGTCGGTGAGGAGGTCGACGAGCACGTGCTGCAGCAGGCGGCTGGTCCAGCCGGGGCCGAGCATGCGGCGCGCGACGAGACCGTCGAGCACCGAGGCGGGTCCGCCGACGGCGGCGATGCGCAGGTCGGGGCCGTGGGACTTGGAGTAGGACCGCACGTGCACGACCCGGTCGGGCAGGAGCGAACCCAGGCTGACGTCGCGGGCGGAGGCGATCTCACCGGAGTGGTCGTCCTCGACGACGAGGGCGTCGTGCCGGCGCAGCACGGCGGCGAGCTCGCGCGCGCGGGTGGACGTCATGCTGACGCCGGTCGGGTTGTGGGCGCGGGGCTGCAGGACGACGACGCGCGCGTCGGCGTCGAGGGCCCGGTCGAGCGCGTCGGGGCGCATGCCGTGGCGGTCGAGGGTCACGGGGACCCGTTCGAGCCCGAGCTGGTCGAGCAGGTCGAACAGGGGCGGGAAGCCGGGGTCCTCGACGGCGACCCGGGACCCGTAGCCCGCGACGCGCTCGAGGGTGCGGCTGATGGCGTCGAGCGCGCCGTCGACCACGGTGATGCGCTGCGGCGCGAACGGCCACGAGTCCCGGAGCAGCAGCTCGAGCGCGGGCACGACGGGGGAGGTGACGTAGGCGCCGGCGTCGGCCGCGGGGCGTTGCAGGGCGACGCGCGACAGGGCGGGACCGATCAGGGGCAGCAGGTCGGGGTCGGGGGTGCCGGTCGAGAGGTCGAGGCGGGCGGGCGCACCGCCGGCGAGGTCGCGGTAGCGCGGCGGCAGCCAGCTGGCGGGGGGCGGGAGCACGACGGTCCCGGCGCGGCCGCGCGAGATGACGATGCCGACCGCCGAGAGCGCCTGCCACGCGCCGCTGACGGTCGCGGGACTGACGCCGAGGTCGGCGGCGAGGTGCCGGACGGTCGGCAGACGGTCGCCCGGTCGCAGGTCACCGCCGCGGACGAGGCGTGCCACGGTCGCCGCGATGCCGCGCGGGCTGCGGTCGTCCACGTGGGAGGCGAGGTCCATGCGGCTCAGGATGCCCGTCGCAACGAGGCCGACGGAGGGCGCCGGGAAGACGGCTCAGATGTTTACGTGGGAGTCGCCGATGTTCGCGACCGGGTACCCGTCAGTAACAGCGCAGAAATGTTCAACCCGGACAGTCACATTCCAGGCTACGGTGCCAAGAACGGGCACTCAGGCGCCGCGTAGGGCTCCGAGGCCGGTCGAGACAAGACGAACGGAGGAGCCCTATGACCGTCGTACGCGTCGCGTTCACCCAGGCCACCTGGACGGGCGACAAGGAGTCGATGATCGCGCTCCACGAGGCCTGGACCCGGGAGGCCGCCTCGCAGGGCGCCCAGATCATCGCGTTCCAGGAGCTCTTCTACGGCCCGTACTTCGGGATCACGCAGGACACCGCCTACTACGACTACGCGGAGTCGGTTCCCGGGCCGACGACGGAGCGGTTCGCGGCGCTGGCCAAGGAGCTCGGCATCGTCATGGTGCTCCCTGTGTACGAGGAGGAGCAGCCGGGCGTGCTCTACAACACGGCGGCGGTGATCGACGCGGACGGCAGCTATCTCGGCAAGTACCGCAAGCACCACATCCCGAACCTGCCGAAGTTCTGGGAGAAGTTCTACTTCCGGCCCGGGAACCTCGGGTATCCCGTGTTCGAGACCGCGGTCGGGACGATCGGCGTCAACATCTGCTACGACCGGCACTTCCCGGAGGGCTGGCGCGTGCTGGCGCTCAACGGGGCGCAGATCGTGTTCAACCCGAACGCCACGGCCCCGGGGATCTCGAACAAGCTGTGGGAGATCGAGCAGCCGGCCGCCGCGGTGGCCAACGGCTACTTCGTCGTCGCGAACAACCGGGTGGGGCTCGAGGACAACGAGTACGGCGACCAGGCCGTCAACTTCTACGGCTCGTCGTACGCGGTGGGCCCGGACGGCAACTACGTCGGCGAGGTCGGCTCGTCGAGCGAGAACCAGCTCATCGTCCGGGACCTGGACCTCGACCAGATCCGCGTGGTGCGGGAGCGGTGGCAGTTCTTCCGGGACCGCCGACCGGACGCCTACGGCCCCATCGTGGCGCCCTGAGCCGGAGGAGACCATGACGATCCTCATCACCGGCGGCACCCTGGTCAGCGCGACCGGGCGGACGGCCGCCGACGTGCTGATCGACGGCGAGACCATCGCCGCGGTGCTCGCCCCCGGCTCGACGCTGCTGGGCCACGACCTGGCGGCGAGCGTCGACCAGGTCATCGACGCGACCGGCAAGTACGTCATCCCCGGCGGCATCGATGCGCACACCCACATGGAGCTGCCGTTCGGCGGCACCAACGCGTCCGACACGTTCGAGACCGGCACCCGCGCGGCGGCGTGGGGCGGGACCACGACGATCATCGACTTCGCCGTGCAGCGCACGGGGGAGCGCGTCATGGACGGGCTCGGCGCCTGGCACGACAAGGCGGCCGGCAGCTGCGCGATCGACTACGGCTTCCACCAGATCGTCGGGGGCGTCGACGAGGACTCCCTCAAGGCGATGGAGGGCCTGGTCGCCGAGGGAGTGACCAGCTACAAGCTCTTCATGGCGTACCCGGGCGTCTTCTACTCCGACGACGCGCAGATCCTGCGGGCCATGCAGAAGGCCGCCGACCTGGGGCTGCTCACGATGATGCACGCGGAGAACGGGCCGGCGATCGACGTGCTCGCCGCCCAGCTCGTCGCGCAGGGCAAGACCGACCCGTACTTCCACGGCATCGCGCGGGCCTGGCAGCTCGAGGAGGAGGCCACGCACCGCGCGATCATGCTGGCCGACGTCACCAACGCGCCGCTGTACGTGGTGCACGTCAGCGCCAAGCAGGCCGTCGCGCAGCTGGCCTGGGCGCGGGACAACGGCAAGAACGTGTTCGGCGAGACGTGTCCGCAGTACCTGTACCTCAGCCTCGAGGAGCAGCTGGGAGCACCAGGCTTCGAGGGCGCCAAGTGGGTGTGCTCCACACCCCTGCGCTCCCGGGCCGAGGGTCACCAGGAGCACATGTGGCAGGCGCTGCGGACCAACGACCTGCAGATGGTCTCCACCGACCACTGCCCCTTCTGCATGAAGGGCCAGAAGGACCTGGGGGTCGGTGACTTCCGGGCCATCCCGAACGGGATCGGCTCGATCGAGCACCGGATGGACCTCATGTACCAGGGGGTCGTCACCGGGCAGATCACGCTGGAGCGGTGGGTGGAGCTCACCTCGACGACCCCGGCGCGGATGTTCGGGCTGTACGGGACGAAGGGCGTGATCGCGCCGGGGGCCGACGCCGACGTCGTGGTCTACGACCCGGCCGGGCACACGTCGATCGGCGTGGGCAAGACGCACCACATGAACATGGACCACTCGGCGTGGGAGGGGTACGAGATCGACGGGCACGTCGACGTCGTCCTGTCGCGGGGGACCGTCGTGGTGGACGAGACCGGCTTCCGCGGACGCGCCGGGCACGGGAAGTACGTGCCGCGCGGCCTGTCCCAGTACCTCCTGTAGAAGGGCACCCCATGGACTTCGGCGTCGTCCTGCAGACGAACCCGCCCGCCTCCCGCACGGTCGAGCTGGCGCGTCTGGCCGAGACGCACGGGTTCAGCCACGTGTGGACGTTCGACTCGCACCTGCTGTGGCAGGAGCCGTTCGTCATCTACTCGGCGATCCTCGCGGCCACCCGCAAGGTGATGGTGGGGCCCATGGTGACCAACCCGTCGACGCGGGACTGGACGGTGATCGCGTCCCTGTTCGCCACGCTCAACGAGATGTACGGCAACCGCACGATCTGCGGGATCGGCCGCGGCGACTCGGCGGTGCGGACCCTGCACGGGAAGCCGTCGAACCTGGCGACGCTGCGCGAGTCGGTGCACGTCATCCGCGAGCTGGCCAACGACCGGGCAGTCGAGGTCAACGGTGCCAAGGTGCACTTCCCGTGGTCGCGCGGGTCGGCGCTCGACATCTGGGTCGCCGCGTACGGGCCGCTCGCGCTGAAGCTCACCGGCGAGGTGGGCGACGGGTTCATCCTGCAGCTCGCCGACCCGGACATCGCGGCGTGGACGATCAAGGTGGTCAGGGACGCCGCCGAGCAGGCGGGCCGGGACCCGGACGCGGTGCAGTTCTGCGTCGCCGCGCCGATGTACGTCGGCGAGGATCGCGACCACATGCGCGAGCAGTGCCGCTGGTTCGGGGGCATGGTCGGCAACCACGTCGCCGACATCGTGGCCCGGTACGGCGCCGACTCGTCCGTGCCGAAGGCGCTCACCGACTACATCGCCGGCCGGCAGGGCTACGACTACAACGAGCACGGCCGCGCGGGGAACACCCACGCCGCGTTCGTGCCCGACGAGATCGTCGAGCGGTTCTGCATCCTCGGCAGCGCCCGGGAGCACGTCGAGCGGCTCGAGGCGCTGCGCGACCTGGGCGTCACGCAGTTCGCCGGCTACCTCCAGCACGACAACAAGGAGGAGACGATGCGCGTCTACGGCGAGCACGTCATCCCCGCCCTGGCGACCCCGGTCGTGGCCACCGCATGACCGACCTGGCCACCACGCTCGCGCCGGAGCGCACCGCCCCGGTGCCCGTCCGCCCGCGCGAGCGGTCGACGGCGCGCCGACGGATCCTCGTCGGGGTGCTGGCGGTCCTCCTGCTGGCCGCCCTCTGGGAGCTGGTCAAGGTCGTCGTCCCCGACGCGGGCGGGCACCTCGGCGAGGCGAGCGTCCTGCCCCGGACCGACGACCTCGCGATGCCGCACGTGTGGGACATCGTCGAGCGCGTGCTCCAGCCGGAGACGTCGGCCACCGGCTCGCCGACCGTGCTGGGCGCGATGCTGTCCGCCTGCTGGTTCACGCTGCGGGTCGCGCTCGCGGGCTGGCTGGTCGGGTCGGTCGGGGGGCTGCTGCTCGCCGCGCTCATGCAGCGCTGGCAGCTGGCCGAGCACGCGCTGGTGCCGTGGGTGGTGCTCAGCCAGACGGTGCCGCTCATCGCGCTGGCCCCGCTGGTGGTCGGCTGGGGTGGCCGGATCCACATCGGCGCGTTCGAGTGGCAGCGCTGGATGTCCGTCGCGCTCATCGCGAGCTACCTGGCGTTCTTCCCGGTGACCATCGGTGCGCTGCGCGGGTTCCAGTCGCCGCCCGCCGCGCAGGTCGAGCTGTTCCGGGCGCAGGCCGCCACCTGGAACCGCACGATGCTCTCCCTGCGCCTGCCGGCGAGCGTCCCCTACCTGCTGCCGGCCCTGCGGCTGGGGGCCGCGACGGCGGTCGTCGGCGCGATCGTCGCCGAGGTGTCGACCGGCACGAAGGGCGGCATCGGGCGCCTGATCATCAGCTACGCCCAGTCCGCCAGCGGTGACCCGGCGAAGCCCTGGGCCGCGATCGCCGCGGCCGCGCTGCTCGGCCTGCTCGCCGCCGGCCTGGTGTCCCTGCTCGGGCTCGGCCTGGGCCGCTACCGCTATGCGGAGGTCAGATGACGAACGCCGTGGAAGCCCGTGGCGTCGGGAAGGTCTTCTCGTCGCGCTCCGGAGAGGTCAGCGCCCTCGAGGGCATCGACCTGCACGTCGCGGCCGGGGAGTTCGTGTCGCTCATCGGCCCGTCGGGTTGCGGCAAGTCGACGCTCCTGCGCCTCATCGCCGACCTCGACACGCCGACGACCGGCGAGCTGACGGTGTTCGGCAAGACCCCGCAGCAGGCCCGCGAGGCGCAGGACTACGGGATCGCGTTCCAGCAGGCGGGCCTCCTGCCGTGGCGGACCGTGACCGCGAACGTCGAGCTGCCGCTCGAGCTGCACGGCGTGGGCAAGGGCGAGCGGGCGGTGCGCGCGAAGGAGCTCCTGTCGCTCGTCGGGCTCGACGAGTTCGCCGGGCACTTCCCGCACCAGCTGTCCGGCGGCATGCAGCAGCGCGTCGCCATCGCCCGGTCGCTCGCGGAGCGGCCCAGCCTGCTGCTCATGGACGAGCCGTTCGGGGCGCTCGACGAGATGACCCGCGAACGGATGCAGACCGAGCTCGTGCGGATCTGCGCCGAGAGCGGGGCGGCGGTCGTGTTCGTCACGCACTCGATCCCCGAGGCCGTGTTCCTGTCGCAGCGCGTGGTCGTGATGTCGCCACGGCCGGGCCGGATCAGCGCGGTCGTGCCGATCACGCTCGGCGACGTGCGCGGCGAGGGGCTGCGCGAGGACGCGTCGTTCTTCGCGGCCGTCACCGCGGTGCGCGAGGCGCTGCACGGCACACCGGTCACGGCCAGAGGGGTGGACCTGCGATGACCGCTGCCGCCGTCCGCCGCTGGGTCGCACCCGTCCTGCTCGGCGTCGTCGCGCTGCTGCTGTGGCAGGCGTTCGTCGTGGGGGCGGGCATCAAGCCGTACCTGCTGCCGAGCCCGACGGCGATCGTCGAGCAGCTCGTGCTCGTCCTGCCGCTCGTCTGGTCCGCGGCGCTGGCCACCGGCATGAACGTGCTGGTCGGGCTCGTGGTCGGCAGCGTCGTGGCGATCGGCGCGGCGATCGTCGCCGCGCGCAGCCGGATGGCCGACACGCTCCTGTCGCCGACCGCGGCGGCCCTGTCGGTGATGCCCATCGTCGCCCTCGCACCCGCGCTGAACACCATGTTCGGCACCACGTCCACCACGCCGCGGCGGCTCGTCGTGTCCGTGGTCGTCTTCGCGCCGGTGTTCGTGAACATGCTCCGGGGGCTCCGGCAGGTGCAGCCCGTGCACAGGGACCTGCTCAAGGCCTACGCCGCTACGCCCCGCCAGATCACGCGTACGGTGACGATCCCCGGCGCGCTGCCGTACCTCTTCACCGGCCTGCGGATCGCGTCGTCGACCGCCGTCATCGCCGCGATCGTCGCCGAGTACTTCGGCGGCCTGCAGAACGGGCTCGGGTCGCGCATCACGTCGGCAGCCTCGAACAGCGCCTACGCACGGGCGTGGGCGTTCGTCCTCGGCGCCATCCTGCTCGGTCTCGTGTTCTACCTCGCGACCCTCGCGCTCGAGCGCGCCGTCGCGAGGCGCCAAGGGGGCTAGACCTCCCGCCTGCCAGCGACGCCAGGCCGGATCCATCGCACAGCCAACGAGAGGACGAATCATGAGACTCACCAGGCGTACTGCGTGGAGCGCGGTCGGCGTCGCCGCGGCGCTCCTCCTGGCGGGGTGCAGCTCCGACGACGGCGGCGGGTCCGAGGAGCCCGCAGCCAGCGACTCCGCCGGAGGCGACCTCACCCCCGTCAAGCTCCAGCTCCAGTGGTTCACGCAGGCCCAGTTCGCCGGGTACTACGCGGCGGTGGACCAGGGCTACTACGAGGACGAGGGGCTCGACGTCGAGATCGTCGAGGGCGGCACCGACATCGTCCCGCAGTCCGTGCTGGCCGACGGCTCGGTCGACTACGCGATCGCGTGGGTGCCCAAGGCGCTGGCATCGCGCGAGCAGGGCGCCGGGATCACCGACGTCGCGCAGATCTTCCAGAGGTCCGGCACGCTCCAGGTCTCGTTCGCGGACAAGGGCATCACGTCCGCCGCCGACCTCGAGGGCAAGACGGTCGGCAACTGGGGCTACGGCAACGAGTTCGAGCTGTTCGCCGGCATGACCAAGGCGGGGCTCGACCCGGCGACGGACGTGACGCTGGTCCAGCAGCAGTTCGACATGAACGCGTTCCTGGCGGGGGACATCGACGCCGCGCAGGCGATGACCTACAACGAGTACGCCCAGCTGCTCGAGGCCGAGAACCCCGAGACCGGCGAGCTGTACACCGCCGACGACTTCACCGCGGTGGACTGGAACGACGAGGGCACCGCGATGCTGCAGGACGCGATCTGGGCGAACTCGGAGAAGCTCGCGTCCGACGAGGCGTACCAGGACACGACCGTGAAGTTCATCAAGGCGAGCCTCAAGGGCTGGATCTTCGCGCGGGACAACCCGGAGGAGGCGCGGGACCTCGTGGTCGCTGCCGGCTCGCAGCTGGGCAACAGCCACCAGCTCTGGATGACCAACGAGGTCAACAAGCTCATCTGGCCGTCGCCCGACGGCATCGGCATGATCGACGAGGACGCGTGGACGCAGACGGTCGACGTGGCCCTCACGACGAAGAACGACCAGGGGGCCACGGTCATCACGACGGAGCCCGACGCCGAGGCGTACACCAACGAGTACGTCGAGAAGGCCCTGGCCGAGCTGCAGGACGAGGGCGTCGACGTGTCCGGCGAGGACTTCGAGCCGATCGACGTCACACTCGAGGCCGGCGGCAAGTGACCTCTCGCGCGCAGGCGTCGGGCACGGCGCCTGCGCGCGGGACCGCACCGAGGGAGAGCACCTGATGAGCACCGACGACGACGCCACCGCGCTGCGGCTGGACCGCGACCACGTCTTCCACTCGTGGTCGGCGCAGGCGCACCTGAGCCCGCTGGTGATCGCCGGCGGGCTCGGCTCGACCGTCTGGGACCACGCGGGCCGCCGGTACCTCGACTTCTCCAGCCAGCTGGTGAACACGAACATCGGCCATCAGCACCCCAAGGTCGTCGCGGCGATCCAGGAGCAGGCAGCGACCCTGACGACGGTCGCCCCGGCGACGGCCAACCTGACGCGCGGGCTCGCTGCCGAGCGTGTGCTGAGCCATGCCCCCGACGGCTTCACCAGCGTCTTCTTCACCAACGGCGGCGCCGACGCCAACGAGAACGCGATCCGGATGGCCCGCCTGCACACCGGCCGCGACAAGGTGGTCTCGGCGTACCGCTCGTACCACGGCAACACCGGCGCGGCCGTGGTGGCGACGGGGGACTGGCGCCGGGTGCCCAACGAGTACGCCCGCGCGCACGTGCACCACTTCGGTCCGTACCTGTACCGGTCGGAGTTCTGGGCCACCACGCCCGAGCAGGAGTCGGAGCGCGCCCTGCACCACCTGGAGCGCGTGATCCAGGCCGAGGGTCCGACGTCCGTCGCGGCGATCCTGCTGGAGACCATCCCCGGCACCGCCGGGGTGCTCGTGCCGCCGCCCGGCTACCTGGCGGGCGTCCGGGCCATCGCCGACCGGTACGGCATCCTGCTCATCCTGGACGAGGTCATGGCGGGGTTCGGGCGGACCGGCCGGTGGTTCGCGTTCGACTCCTTCGACGTGGTCCCGGACCTCATCACCTTCGCCAAGGGCGTCAACTCCGGCTACGTCCCCGCAGGCGGGGTGATCCTCAGCGAGCCGATCGCGAAGACGTTCGACGACCGCGTCTTCCCCGGCGGGCTCACCTACTCGGGCCACCCGCTGGCGATGGCCTCGATCGTGGCTGCGCTCGATGCGATGGCCGACGAGGGGATCGTCGAGAACGCCGCGACGGTCGGGCGGGACGTGCTCGGCCCCGGGCTCGCGGAGCTGGCCGCCACGAACCCACTCGTCGGGGAGGTGCGCGGGCTCGGGGTGTTCTGGGCCGTGGAGCTGGTCAGGGACCAGGCCACGCGGGAGCCCGTCGACGCTGCCCTGATGGGCCGGGTCAAGGCCGGTGCGCTGGCCCGCGGCCTCCTGCCGTTCCTCGCCGACAACCGGGTGCACGTCGTGCCGCCCTGCGTCGTCACGCCCGAGGAGGCCGAGACCGGCCTCGGGCTCCTGACCGAGGTCCTCGCCGAGGTCGCCTAGCCTTCTGCCCAGCCAGCCCGCCACCTCACCCCTGGAGTTCCGCATGAGCACGAGCACGCCCCGACGCGCCCTGGTGACGGGCGCGTCCTCCGGGATCGGCGCCGCGACCGTCCGGCGCCTGCGCTCGGAGGGCTGGGACGTCGTCGCGACCGCGCGCCGCGCGGACCGGCTGGCGGCGCTGGCCGAGGAGACCGGCGCGAGCACGGTCGTCGCCGACGTCACGGACGACGCCGACGTCGCGCGGCTGGCTGAGCAGGTGGCCGCGAACGGTCCGCTCGACGCGCTCGTCAACAACGCGGGAGGGGCGTTCGGGCTCGACCCGGTCGAGTCCGCGGACCTCGACCACTGGCGTCAGATGTACGAGCTCAACGTGATCGGCACCCTGCGGGTCACCCAGGCGCTGCTCCCGCACCTGCGCGAGGACGGCGGCGGCGACATCGTCGTCGTGACCTCGACCGCCGCGCACGGCACCTACGAGGGCGGCGCCGGGTACGTCGGTGCGAAGCACGCGGAGCGGATGCTCGCAACGACGCTGCGCTGGGAGATCCTCGGTGAGCCCCTGCGCATCATCGAGATCGCGCCGGGAGCCGTGGCCACCGAGGAGTTCTCGATGGTCCGGTTCGACGGGGACAGCGAGCGGGCCGCCGCCGTGTACGCCGGGTACGAGCCGCTGGTGGCCGACGACATCGCCGACGCGATCGCGTGGTCCCTGTCCCGACCGGCGCACGTGAACATCGACCTCCTGGTGGTCCGGCCGCGCGCGCAGGCGAGCAACAACCGGATCGTGCGGACCGGCGCCTGAGGTCGACCGGGCAACTGTCGGAGGGCGTACGTAGGGTGGAGGTGTGCCCTCTGCTCCACCCGCACGACCTGCGCCCGCGTCCCGCCCTCCCGAGTCCACCACCCGGGTGCTCCTGCGCCTCCGTCGCTGGGCGCGCCCCGCGCTCCCGCGGATCGCGCTCGGCGGGCTGACCGCCCTCGGCGCCAGCCTGCTGGCGCTCGCGGTGCCGCAGGTGCTGCGCGTGATCGTCAACGGCCCCCTGCTCACGGAGGGCTCCCGGCGTGGCGTGATCCTGGGTGCGCTGCTCGTGCTGGCGCTCGGCGCGCTCGAGGCGTTCCTGGTGTGGTGCCGCCGCGCGCTGATCCTCACGCCGGGCACCACGGTCGAGCGGGACATGCGCACCGACCTGTTCCAGCACCTGCTGGACCTTCCGGTGGAGTTCCACGACCGCTGGTCCGGCGGGCAGCTGCTGTCGCGCATCATGTCCGACCTCGGGACCATCCGGCGCTGGACCGTCTTCGGCCTGGTGATGCTGCTGGTCAGCGCCACGACGGTGGTCGTCGGCATCGGCCTGATGATCGCCACCAGCTGGGTGCTCGGGCTGGTCTACCTCGTCGGCGCGGTGCCCATGATCTGGCTGGGCTTCCGGTTCCGCGAGGACTACAAGGTCGTCGCGCGCCGCGCACGGGACCAGGCGGGGGACCTGGCCACGACGGTCGAGGAGTCCGTGCACGGCATCCGCGTGCTCAAGGCGTTCGGACGTGGGGACGACGCGCTGGTCGACTTCGGGCGGCAGGCCGACGAGCTGCGCACCACCGAGGTGCACAAGGCGAAGACGCTGTCCCGGGTCTCGTTCGCGCTCGGGGCGATCCCCGAGGCGATCCTGGCGGTGTCGCTCGGGTTCGGCGTCGTCCTGACCTCCCGCGGTCAGCTCAGCGTCGGAGCGCTGGTCGCGTTCTTCGCCACCGCCGCGGTGGTGAACAACCCGGTGGAACGCCTCGGCATGCTGCTCGCCATGACGCTCGACGCCAAGGCCGCGACCGACCGCTATCTGCAGGTCATGGACACGGGATCCACCGTGCGGGACCCCGCGCAGCCGCTCGCACTGCCTGCCGCGGACCCGGCCGGCTCGCGCGTGGAGCTGTCGGGCGTGCACTTCGCGCACCCGCGCAGCACCACGGCCGGCGGCGAGCCGCGGGGCGGGTCGGACATCCTCGCCGGCATCGACCTCGTGCTGGAGCCGGGGGAGACCATGGCGCTCGTCGGGCTCACCGGCAGCGGCAAGACGACGCTGCTCCAGCTGGTCCCGCGGCTGTACGACGTCACCGCGGGGAGCGTCCGTATCGACGGCGTCGACGTGCGGGACCTGAGCCGTGCGGACCTGCGCGCGGCGGTGTCGATCGCCTTCGAGGACCCCATCCTGTTCTCGGCGTCGGTGCGCGAGAACGTGCTGCTCGGCACGGAGGCGACCGGGCAGGCCGCGGACGACCTGCTGGCCGAGGCGCTCGACGTCGCCCGCGCGGGGTTCGCCCACCGGCTGCCCGACGGCCTCGACACGATCATCGGCGAGGAGGGGCTCAGCCTGTCGGGCGGTCAGCGGCAGCGGATCGCCCTGGCCCGTGCGATCGCGGTGCGCCCCCGGGTGCTGCTGCTGGACGACCCGCTCTCGGCGCTGGACGTCACCACGGAGGCGGCGGTGACCGCCCGGCTGCGCGAGATGCTCACCGGCACCACGACGCTGGTGGTCGCGCACCGGCCCTCCACCGTCGCGCTGGCCGACCGGGTGGCGGTGCTCGAGGACGGCCGGATCACCGGCGTCGGGCGGCACGCCGACCTCCTGTCGACGCACCCGCACTACCGGTACGTGCTCACCGCGCTCTCGGCGCTCGACGGCGAGGACGTGCCGGGCGGGTCGGACGACGCGGAGAGCGACGAGCTCGCGGAGGCCCGACCGTGAGCGCGACGGTGAGCACCGGCCCGGTGGCCCCCGAGGGCGTCGACGACGAGGCCACCGTCGCCGAGTCGCGGCGCCTGCGTCGACGGTCCCTCCTCCTGCTCCGGTCCCTGCTGCGACCGGTCGCCGGTGCCGCGTGGGCCACCGCCGCGCTGGTCGTCGGCGCGCAGCTCGCGGCCGTCGCCGGTCCCGCGCTCGTCGCGTACGGCATCGACCAGGCGCTCCCGGCGCTCACGGACGGCGACGCCGGTCCGCTCACGCTGGCCACCGGCGCCTACCTCGCCGCGGCGCTGCTGGGCGGGCTGCTGACGGCCGCGACCGTGCGCGCGTCGGCCCGGGTGAGCCAGACGATGCTGCTCGACCTGCGCCGCCGGGTGTTCCGGCACACGCAGCGCCTCAGCCTGGAGTTCCACGAGAAGTACACGTCGGGCCGGATCATCTCCCGGCAGACCTCGGACGTGGACGCGCTGCGCGAGCTCCTCGACGGCGGCGTCACCACCCTCGCGTCGGGCGTGCTGGCGATGGTGTTCACCGCGGTGTCGCTCGTCCTCCTCGACTGGCGCAGCGGGCTCGTCCTGCTCATCGCGGTCGTGCCGGGAGTCGTCCTCACGCGGTGGTTCCAGGTCCGCTCGCAGGCGCAGTACCGCAAGCAGCGGACGGCGGCGGCCCGGCTCATCGTGCGGTTCGTCGAGACGATGACCGGCATCCGCGCGGTGCAGGCGTTCCGTCGCGAGCCCCAGGTGCGGGAGGTCTACGGCGAGCTGGCGGAGGACTACCGCGACACCAACGCCCGGTCGATCCGGCTCAACGGCGTCTTCGACACGGGGCTGACCCTCATCGGCAACGTCACGGTGGCCGCGGTCCTGCTCGTCGGCGGGCTGCGGGCGCTCGACGGCGGCATCGAGGTCGGGGTGCTGGTGGCGGCCGTCCTCTACGCGCGGCGGTTCTTCAACCCGCTCGCGCAGATCGGCATGTTCTACAACTCGTTCCAGTCGGCGACGGCCGCCCTGGAGAAGCTCGCGTCGCTGCTCGCCGAGGAGCCGACGGTCCCCGAGCCGGTGCACCCGCGCCGTCTCGAGAGCCCGCGCGGGGACGTCCGGTTCGACGACGTCGAGTTCGGCTACGGCACCGGCCCGACCGTCCTGCCGCACGTCGACCTGCACATCCCGGCCGGTCAGTCGATCGCGCTCGTCGGCGAGACCGGGGCGGGCAAGTCGACCATCGCCAAGCTGCTGGCCCGGTTCTACGACGTGCGCGCCGGGTCGGTCCGTCTCGACGGCCTCGACCTGCGGGACGTCGACCCGGTCGACCTGCGGCGGGCCGTCGTGATGGTGACCCAGGAGGCGTACCTGTTCTCCGGCTCCCTGGGGGCCAACATCGCGCTCGGCAGGCCGGACGCGACACCGGAGCAGATCGAGGCGGCCGCACGCGCGGTCGGCGTGCACGACCTGATCGCGGCGATGCCGGACGGCTACGACACGGAGGCGGACAAGCGCGGGGTCCGGCTCTCTGCCGGGCAGCGCCAGCTGGTGTCGTTCGCGCGCGCGTTCCTGGCGGACCCGGCGCTGCTTATCCTCGACGAGGCGACCAGCTCGCTCGACGTCCCGGGGGAGGCGCTCGTGCAGGAGGGCCTCCAGACGCTGCTCGCCGACCGCACGTCCGTCGTCATCGCGCACCGGCTGTCCACGGTCATGGGCTCGGACCGCGTGCTGGTCATCGAGGACGGCCGGGTCGTCGAGGACGGCTCACCCCTCGAGCTGGTCGCGTCGGGCGGCCGGTTCGCCGACCTGCACGCCGACTGGCAGCGGTCGCTGCGCCGCACCACGTAGCCCGCGGGGCGCGAGCGGCTGGACCTCGTCAGCCGCCCAGCGTCACCCGCAGGATCCGCTCGTTGCTGTTGTTCGCGACGCTGTCCTTGTCGCCGGTCGTGGTCGTGGTCAGCCACAGCCCGCCGCCGGGTGCGGGCTCGACCGTGCGGAGCCGCCCGTACGTGCCGCTGAAGAACGTCTGCACGTTGGTCAGCGAGGACCCGCTGATGACCGCGCGGTACATGCGCGCGCCACGTGCGCAGGCCACGTAGAGGGCGTCGCGCACGATCGCGATCCCGGAGCAGGACCCCTCGGACGTCGGGTAGGTCCGCTTGGGTGCGATGAACCCGGCGGTGCCGCAGGTGCCGACGGTGCCCTCGCACGCGGGCCAGCCGTAGTTGCCGCCCTTGACGATGAGGTTGGTCTCGTCCATCACGGAGTTGCCGAACTCCTGCTCCCAGAGCCTGCCCTGCGAGTCGAACGCGATGCCCTGGGGGTTGCGGTGCCCGTAGCTCCACACGGCGTTGCCGAAGGGGTTGTCCGACGGCACGGTCCCGTCGGGGTTGAGCCGCAGGATCTTGCCCGCCAGGTTCGACGTGTTCTGCGCGTAGTCGCCGTTCTGCGCGTCGCCGGTCGACGCGTAGAGCTTGCCGTCGGGCCCGAACCGCAGCCGACCGCCGTCGTGGTACTTGTTCCGCGGGATGCCGGTGAGCAGCACCTGCGCGGAGCTGGTGACCAGCGCGTTGTTCACCAGCTTGATCCGCACGATCCGGTTGTCCGTGGGGGAGGTGTGCATCAGGTACACCCACTGGTCGGAGGCGAAGGTCGGCGAGAGCGCCAGCCCCATCAGCCCGCCCTCCCCGTCGGTGCCCTGCACGTTCGGCACGGTGCCGACGGTCGTCTTCGCGCCGGTGGCCGGGTCGAGCCGCACGACCTGCTGCGCGTCGCGCCGGGTGTACAGCACGGTCCCGTCGGGGAGCGTGTCGAGGCCCCACGGGATGTCCGTGTCGGTGCCGACCTGCGTCACGCTGCAGACCGCCGACCCGCAGGCGGCGCCGGTGGTCACGGTCCGGGACCCGCTCGCGGGCGAGGTGTTGCCCTGGGCGTCCCGCGCCACGACGGAGTAGGAGTACGCGGTGGACGCCGCGAGGCCGCTGTCGATGAACGTCGTCACGGGCGGGTTGCCGCTCACCGTGCCGACCGCCGTGCCGCCGCGGCGGACCTCGTACGTGCGCACGCCCACGTTGTCGGTCGCCGCGGCCCAGGTGAGCGTGACCGTGGTGCCGGACACCGTGGCGCTCGGTGTGCCCGGTGCGGTGGGCGCCTGCGTGTCCGCCTGGCACTGCGGGACGGTGATGGTGACGGTGGTGCTGGCCTGCGACACGTTGCCGGCCGCGTCCCGGGCGTTGACGTAGAGCCCCCAGACGGCGCCGGCGACGACGGGGAGGCTGGTCGACAGGGTGCTGCCGCTGACCGAGGTCATCTGCTGCCCGTCGTGGTAGATGTCGTAGAACGCCACGCCGACCGCGTCGGTGGACGCGTTCCACGCGAAGGTCACCGTGCTGCACGTCAGGTTGCTGACGCGCGGGTTGCCCGGCACCGTCGGCGCGGTCGTGTCACCCGTGCGGAGAGTCGTGGTCCAGCTCTGGTTGGTCTGGCCGTTGCAGGTCCACATGCCGACCACGGTCCCGTTCGCGGTGCCGCGGCCGGTGACGTCGAGGCAGAGCCCCGACTGCACGCCCACGATCGTGCCGTTGGTCTGCAGCCGCCACTTCTGGTTGGCCCCGCCGTTGCACGGGTAGATCTGCACGACGGCCGGCGCCGTGGTGTCCTGGCCCGCCACGTCCAGGCAGGTGGCGGCGTCGTAGACCTGCAGCTCGCCGTTCGTCGTGAGCGTCCATGCCTGGTTCGCGGCGCCGGTGCAGTCGCGGATCGCCACGCCCGTCCGGGCCGTCCGCGCCCCGCCGTTGACGTCGAGGCACTTGCCCGACCCGACTCCGGTGATCGGTGCCGGACCTGCGACCACCGCCGCCGGGGCCGGTCCCGCGAGGGTGACGACGAGCACCAGGGCGGTGACGACCGCCGCCGGGATCCGTAGGGGGTTCCACCGCATGGTCTGCTCCTGCCGCGACGTCGGGGGAGGTGCTGGGCGACGGTCCAGTCATCGCCGGGTGTCACTCTGTCGCATACCGGGACAACCCGCACGGCGGAGAGGCCGGACCGGCCTCTCCGCCTGCGTGACCTAAAGGTTCCGTGCCGCGTACTCGTGCAACGCGTCGCGGACGAACGTCGCGCCGGCGACACCGCCGTAGTTGGCGGCGAACCGCTCGTCGGCGACGTACATGTCGGCGAGGCCAAGCACGTGCTCCTTCACCGGCGCGGCACCGTGCCCGGGCGTGCCCGGGACGCCGCCGAGCCACGCGACGTGCCGGCGCGCGAGCTCCTGCGCCTCGTCGGACACCGGGTCGGTGCCCGCGTCGGCCGCGGCGCCCCAGTCGGTGGCGAGCTGCGCGGTCGTCGCCTTCCACGCGGCTCGCTCGTCCTCGCTCATCCCACGCCACCAGGCGTCGGACGACGCGTAGGCGTCGGCTCCCCAGCGCTGCTCGACCTCGTCCTTGTACTGCGTGTGGTCAAAACCGTCGAACATGTTCTCGGCCACGAGTGGCCCTCCGTTCTCCCGTGCGGTGATCGTCCGTTCGACCGAGGCGGCCTGCCGCTCCAGTCGTCGCTGCTCGCTGCGCAGCCAGTCGAGGTGGTGGCGCAGGGCGGCGGTCTCGTCCTGCTCGCGCTCGAGCACCCGCCGGATGTCCGGCAGCCCGAGCCCGAGCCCGCGCAGCAGCAGGATCCGCTGCAACCGCACGAGCGCGCGGTCGTCGTACCAGCGGTACCCGTTGTCGCCGACGCGGCTGGGCTCGAGCAGCCCGATGGCGTCGTAGTGCCGCAGGGTGCGGCTGGTGGTGCCCGTCAGCCGGGCCACCTCCTGGATCGAGACCTCCATGCGTCCCTCCTCTCGTGTTCCTGATCCACGGTAGGAGTTGACGCAGCGTCAAGGTCAAGCGCGCGGGACGACCGGCAGCTCCAGGCGGTCCAGGACGGTGCGCCGCAGCTCGTCCGTCGTGTCGACGGCCGTGACCGCTCCCGCGTCCGCCAGCTCGCCCGGCGCCGCGTAGCCCCAGGTCACGCCGACGCAGTCCAGCCCGTTCGCCCGCGCTCCGTGCACGTCGTGCTCGCGGTCGCCGACCATGAGCGCTGCCACGGGAGGCACCGGCTCCGCGGCCAGCGCCCGGGCGATCACGTCCGCCTTGGTACCGGACTCGTCGAGCGGCGCCCCGAAGACACCGTCCAGGAGCGGGGTGAGCCCGAGCTCCGCGCAGATCGGCACCGCGAACACCTCCGGCTTGGACGTCGCGACGACCAGCCGGCACCCCGCGGCACGCAGGTCGGTGAGCAGCCCGGGGACGCCGTCGAAGACGGTCGCGTCGTGCATCCCGGTCGCGCCGAAGTCCTCGCGGTACTCCCGGACGACCTCCGCCACGCGGTCCTCGGGGACGCCGTACGCGCGCATGCTGTCGCCGATGGGCGGCCCGACGAACCTGCGCAGCTCGGCGGGCGTGGGGACGGGCATCCCGCACCGGCGGAAGGCGACGGCGAGCGATGCCGTGATGCCGGGGATGGAGTCGATGAGGGTGCCGTCGAGGTCGAGGAGGACGAGGGGTGAGGTCACACCACCGATCCTCTCCCATCGCCGTAGGGTGTCCGGTCGTGAGCTGGGTCGAGGTCCTCGGGTTCGTCAGCGGCGCCCTGTGCGTCTGGCTGGCCACCCGGCAGAACGTCTGGAACTTCCCGGTCGGCATCGCGAACAACCTGCTGTTCCTCTGGTTGTTCACGGACGCGGGCCTCTACGCCAACGCGGGGCTCCAGGTGGTGTTCGCCGCCCTGGCCGTGCTCGGGTGGGTCTGGTGGGTGCGGGGCGGGCCGGACCACCACGCGCTCGCGGTCACCCGGACGCCGCGGTGGGTGTGGCCGGTCGGCGCCGTCGTGGTCGCCGCGTGCACCGTCGGGCTGACCGCGCTGCTGTCGTCGTCCGAGAGCTCCGCGGCGCCGTTCTGGGACGCGCTGACGACGTCGTCCAGCCTCGTCGCGCAGGTCATGCTGGGCCGCAAGTGGCTGGGCAGCTGGAGCGTGTGGATCGCCACGGACGTCGTCCTCGTCGGCCTGTACGCGAGCCAAGGGCTGATGCTGACCGCCGTGCTGTACGCCGGCTTCATCGGGCTGTGCGTGCTGGGCTGGCGCGACTGGCGGCGCGCACTCGTGCCCGGTGCCGAGCCCGCACCGGTGACGGTCCCGGCATGAGGCACGGCCTCGTCATCGGCAAGTTCTACCCGCCGCACGCCGGCCACCTGGCGCTCGTCCGGGCCGCGCTCGCCCGGTGCGACCGGGTCACCGTCCTGGTGCTCGGTGCCTCGCAGGAGAGCATCCCCGCGGAGCAGCGGGCGCGGTGGCTGCGCGACGAGCTGCCCGGCGCGCACGTCGTCCCGGGCCTCGACGACGAGCCGGTCGACTACGCGAGCGAGACCGCGTGGCGGGTCCACACGGCGATCATCGAGGACCTGCTGGACGCTCCCGTCGACACGCTGTTCAGCTCCGACGACTACGGCGAGGAGCTCGCCCGCCGCCTCGGTGCCCGCTGGGTGCAGGTCGACCCGGCGCGGCGCGGGACGCCGGTCAGCGCGCGGGCCGTCCGCGCCGACCCGGCCGCGTACTGGTGGGCGCTGCCCGCCGCCGTGCGCGCGTGGTTCGTGCGGCGGGTCGTCGTCATCGGTGCCGAGTCGACGGGCACGACGACGCTCACCGAGGCGCTCACCGCGCACCTGGGGCTGCCGACGGTGGCGGAGTTCGGGCGCGAGTGGTCGCAGGTCCGGCCGGGAGGTCTCGACGCGCCCTGGCACCCCGCGGAGTTCGACCTCATCGCCCGCGAGCAGGCCCGGCGCGAGGACGACGCCGCCACCCGGACGCCTGTCCCTCTGCTGGTCTGCGACACCGACGTGCTGGCGACCGCGGTCTGGCACGAGCGCTACGTCGGCCACCCGTCCCCGTCGGTCCGCGCGCTCGCCGCGGAGCGCGTCCCCGACCTCTACCTCCTGACCGGGGACGAGATCCCGTTCGTGCAGGACGGGCTGCGCGACGGCGAGCACCTGCGGCACGACATGCAGCAGCGGTTCCGGGAGGTCCTCGCGGAGCAGGACGCGCCGTGGGTCGAGCTGCGGGGGACACCCGCCGAGCGGCTCGCGGCGGCGCTGCCCCTCGTCGAGCAGCTGCGGGACCGTCCACGACCCCTGGCCGACCCGATGGAGCAGCGCCACGAGGTGGTCCCGGACCTGCTGGCGGCACTCGCTCTGCCACACTCGGGCGCGTGACGACGCACCCCGACGAGACGTTCGCGCAGGTCTCCGCCGCGCCGACCCGGGCCGGCACGCCAGGATCGCGCGCCGCCCTCCAGCTCGACGTCGACCAGCTCTTCGCGGGCGCGCAGACGCCGGCCGGCACCGCCGGGCCGGCCCTGGACGAGAAGCTGCGCCAGGCGTACTTCTGGATGGTCAACCACGGGATCATCAGCCCGCACTACGACGTCGAGTTCCACGACCCGGACCGCCCGCGCACGCGGTTCCGGCTCGGTGACTCCAAGGCCGAGGTGGACCTGCCCACCGACCAGTCGTACTCGTCGTTCGTCCTGCTCCCGCTGCTGACGTTCGCCGTGCGCGGCCGCTGCCTGCTGGTCGGCGGGCCGGGCCGCGGCAAGACGGCCAGCGCCGTGCTCATGGGGGTCCTCGCGGGCTACCCGGTGCGCGAGGTGCGCCGGGCGATGCAGCACGGGCACCCGCAGCTCACCGTGCAGGACATGTTCGGCACGCCCCTGCCGAGCGACCTGGTGGCCGCCAAGAGCCTCGCGGACATCGACGTCGCGTGGCGGTCGTGGCTGGGACGCCGCGTGAAGATCGTCGACGAGTACAACCGCATCCCGACCCGCACCCAGTCGGCGCTGCTGACGGTGCTCGCGGACGGCTACGTCGAGGTCTTCGACCAGGTCTACGAGACGGGGGCGGCTGCCTGGTACCTCACGGCGAACGACGACGCCGGCGGCGGCACGTTCCAGGTGGTCGACGCCCTGCGCGACCGCATCGACGTCGTCGTGAAGGCCCTGTCGTTCAACTCCCGCTTCGTCGGCGAGCTGGTGGACCGGGCCGAGCGCCGGCTGCGGCCCGAGGAGCACGTCCCGCCGGCGGTCGTGTTCGACGAGGACGAGCACGACCGGCTGCACCGCGAGGTCGTCGCCGTGCCCGTGCCGCTGCACGTGCGGCGCCGGCTGGAGTACTTCGCGGCCCAGCTCGAGCTCGCCGAGCGCGGCGCCGTGCAGCTGGAGTACCGGACCAAGGACACCGTCCGCCTCGCGGGGGAGGACCCGCACCGGGTCCTCGCCCAGGACACGGGCCGTGACCTGCGGGCCGATATCGGCGCGCAGACGCTCAACGGGCTGTCCGTGCGGGCGCTGCAGTCCCTGGTCCTCTACGCCAAGGCGATGGCGTACTTCCGCGGGCAGCCGGAGGTCGGGCTCGACGACCTGCGGGCGGTCCTGCCGTTCGTCCTGCACGACAAGCTGCAGCCCGACCTCGCGTCGCCGTCCTTCGAGGACCCGGCCCGCGAGGCGATGCGGATCGACCGCGTCTCCTGGCTGCGCGACCTGTTCGACAGCGCCTGCATGCTCTACGACGCCGAGGGGCTGGACACGGACGACCCCGTCGGCGCGGTCCTCGACGAGCTCCACGCCGGGCTCGACGGGCTGACGGAGGCGGAGGTGCGCCGTCGCCTGGCGCGCATCGAGGGGATCCTGTCGGGCTGGCAGGACACCACCAAGCTGCACGGCAGCCTGTACGAGGACGCGCTCGCCCTGAAGTACGCCCACCAGCGGTACTCCGGCTACCTCGCGTGGCTGCGCTGGAGCGGCGCGTGACGGAGCCGCTCGGCCGCGAGACGCCGTTCGGCCGCTTCGTGGTGGACGACCGCGCGTTCGTCGACGACGTGCTGCGCGCGGCCGCCACCCGAGGCGGAGACCCCGAGCTCGTGCGTGCGGCCGTCCTCGACGTCGCGGGCGCCGCCGACCGGCTCGCCGACGGTGACGACCTCGACCCGCGGCTCGGCCGGGCGCTGCTGGGCGCGGCGACCGACCTCGCCGCGCGGGGCCGCTGGCGGGCTGGCACGGTGGAGCGCGCGACGGTGCTCGAGCTCGTGCCGCGCCTGGCGGCTCTCGTGCGGGCGCGGCCCGACGTGGTCGTGCCGCTCCTGGTGGCGTCCGCGCGCACCGTCGAGCGCAGCGCCGACACCGCCGTCGTGGCCGACCTGCTCGCCGCGGCACCGCCCACGGACGACGTCGACCACCTGCGCGCGACCGTGCTCGTCGCCACGTGGCGGGCGGGCGCGGTCCGCTACCGGGCGGCCGCCCTCGCCGCCGCCGCGCGGCTCCCCGCACCGCTGGCCGTCGCCGCGCTCGGCCTTGCCCCGGGCACCGACCCGGGACCGGTGCTCGACGCGCACACGGCCGACCCGTGGTGGTGGCCGGGGCGTGAGCAGGCCGCGGGGGTGCTGCGGCGCGTCGGCGGCTTCCGCGGTCTCGGCGGTCCCTGGCTCGCCGTGCCACAGGTCTCGGCGGGCGCGACCGACGCCGGCCTGGGGTGCCGCGTCCGGGCCGACGGCGAGTGCTGGGCCGTGCTGGCCGACGTCCACGGCGGTGCCGTCGTCCGGCTCGACGAGCCCGACGTCGAGGAGCGGGCCGCCGCCGTGCCGCGCCTCGCCGTGCCGTGGGACGACGAGGTCACGGGGTGGGCCGCCGCCGGGGGCGACCCGCGGGTCGTCGTGGTGAGCCGCCGCCACTCGTACTGGGTCGACGTGGTCCGGGTCGCGTCATGACGCCCCTCGAGGAGCTGGCGGAGCGCTGGCGCGCCACCTGGGCCGCCGCGCTGGCGACCTGGGGCCGCACGTCCCGGCTGCACGCACCCGTGCTGCACACCGACCCCTGCGGCATGCCGTCCTGGGCGTGGTACTCGCTCGACGACGTCGAGGTCCACGTCGACCTGACCGTGGTGCGGGAGCGGCACGTCGAGGACCACGCGCTCGCGGTCCTCGCGCACGAGATCGGTCACCACCTGCTCGCGCCGGTCGACCGGGCCACGCACGTGCGCATCGCCGCGCGCGTCCGGGTCGGGCTCGTCGACCTCGACCACCTGGTCGGGCTGGTCGCCAACCTCTGGTGCGACCTGCTGATCAACGACCGGCTGCAGCGGCAGCTCGGGGTGGACCGTGCGGCGCTGTCGGCGGCGGTCGGAGCGCCCGACCCCGGGGACTCCCTCATGCTCCTGGTGCTGCGCACGAACGAGATCCTCTGGGGTCTGACGCGCGGCACCCTCGTCGGGAAGAACGTCACCCCCGACGACCAGGCGCTGCTCTGCGCGCGGCTCGTGCGCGCCTACGCCCGCGACCCCGTCGGCGGCGCGGCCGGCTTCGCGCTGCTCGTGCGGTCCACCATCCCGGTCGAGCAGCTGCGGGCGCAGCAGCCGGGCGCCGGCGTCGCGTGCGGTGGCCAGACGGGTGGCGACGGGTCGGTGCCGTTCGGCGTGGCCACGGACCCGACGCTGGGCGCCCCCGCGCTGCACCCGTCGAGGGACCCCCGGGTCGTGGGGGTCGTCGAGACGGCGACCCCGGAGACGGAGCCGGTGACCGCGGGGGCGACGGGCGGGAACGCGCTGACTCCCGGCGCGCTGCACGCGGTGCTGCAGGCGCTGGGCTCGACGACGACCGCGGAGGAGGTGGCCGTCTCCTGGTACCGGGAGCACGCGGCACGCCACCTCGTGCCGTTCCCGAGCCGGCCGCAGCCGCGACGCGCGGGCGAGCTGCTCGCGGGGCTCGAGCCGTGGGAGGTGGGCGACGACCTGTCGACGGTCGACTGGACGGGCACCGTGACCGCGTCGCCCGTCGTCGTGCCGGGGATGACGACGGTGCGGCGGTCGTACCTGGACGACCCGGAGGAGTCCGTCGAGGTCCACCCGGTCGACCTCGACCTGTACCTGGACTCGTCGGGGTCGATGCCGGACCCCACGCGGACGCGCGCGCCCATCGCGCTGGCGGGGGCGATCCTCGCCCTGTCGGCGCTGCGCGCCGGTGCGCGGGTGCAGGCCACGACGTGGAGCGGCCCGGGGCAGGTGGCCGCGACGGACGGGTTCACGCGCGACGCGGACGAGGTCCTGCGGGCCGTGGTCGCGTACTTCGGCGGCTCCACGGCGTTCCCGCTC
This sequence comes from Cellulomonas xylanilytica, assembly GCF_007989805.1. Taxonomy (GTDB): domain Bacteria; phylum Actinomycetota; class Actinomycetes; order Actinomycetales; family Cellulomonadaceae; genus Cellulomonas; species Cellulomonas xylanilytica. Next base: position 230,996 of record NZ_BJUB01000003.1, on the reverse strand, counting down.
GACCTGCTCCGCCGGACCCACCTGGGCAGCCCCGCCGCAGGCGCAAGAAACGCACGACGCGGTCCGGCGCACATCGCCGTCATCTCGGACGACGGCGTCGAGACGATGTTCCGGCCGCGGGGCACCACCGCCGACCCGACGGCCGGGGAGGCCCTGCGCGCGGCCGACGGCGGCGGCACGCTGGTGCTCCAGGTGCCCGCAGACTGGGCGGCGCGCTTCGAGGAGCGGGCCGACGGCTACGCCGTGCACGCCGTGGTGACCGAGGACGACCTGCTGACGTTCGTGCGCCGCATGGCGGCGAGCACCTGGGGAGGTGACCGTGGACCGTCGACCCGATGACCTGGAGCGGGCGCGCGCCGGACAGCCCGACGGGCCGGCGCTCGCCGCCCTCGTGCACCGCCTGACGCTCGCCCCGCCGGACCTCTTCGAGCCGTCCGTGAGCGTGTCGGCGCTGGTCGCGGACGTCGCGGTGTCGCTCGACGGCTCGGTCCTGGACCGGAAGGTGCTGCGCGCGCTCGACGCGGACCTGACGGACCCGGCGCACCGGGCGCTCGTCGGGCTCGTGTGCTGGGTGGTCCTCGACCCGGCGGTGCAGGGCGCCCCCGGGGTCCGTGCGGCCGCCGCGGGCCTCGGCGGGCCGGCCGGCTGGTTCCTGCGGGTCGTCGAGGGCGTGCAGGCCGTCCTGGCCGGGCAGCGCCCGGACCGTGCGTGGGTGCAGGACGACGACGCACGGGAGGAGCTGGCCCGTGCGGTGTGCCGGCTCGGCGGCGTGCTGCCCGCGGGCGAGCGAGCCGAGACGGCCGACGACCGCTGGCTCGCGGTGAGCTCGGCGTACCAGCGCAAGGTCGCGCAGTCGATGGCGGGTGAGGTCGCGCGTGCGGAGGAGCTCGCCCGGGCGCTCGCCGAGCAGCGGGCGAAGGAGGCGGCGGCGCAGTATGCGAACTACTGACGGGACAGGCCCGGAGGTCCCCGACCCCGCGCTCGGCGAGTACGCGGCGATGGGCTCGGTCGCGCTCACGGACGCGGAGCGCTGGCCGACGCTCGACGCCGACGGGCTCGCGCGGGTCGAAGCGTGGCGCGGACGTCCCGACGCGCCGGTCTGGGTGCACGCGACGGGGGACCGCCTGGACGCCGCCGACCTCGCCACGCTCGAGCAGACCCGCACCCGGTGGGCGCAGGCTCCCGGTGAACCGACGTGGGTCGCCGAGCTGGTCGCCCGCGCCCACACGACGGTGCCGCGCTGGCGCCGGGCGGCGCGGGAGGGGCGCAGCAGCCCGACCACCCCGCTGCGTGACCTGCCGACGACGAGCCGCGCGGACCTGGCCGACGTGGCCGAGCACGTGCCGCTGGACGTGCCGCTGGACCGGGTGCTGGAGGGCAGCAGCTCGGGTCACACCGGAGCGGCGCTGAACGTGCCGCTGCACCCGGTGTCCGTGGCCGCTGACCTCGTCCTGCTCCAGCACCTCGTGGCCGCGGCGGGTGCCGACTGGCGGCCCGACCCGGACCGCCTCGGGCTGGCGAACGTGGTCGACCAGCGGGCGTCGTTCACGTACGTCTCGGCGATGACGGCGTTCGGGCGGGCGGCGGGCGAGCCTGTCCCGGTGATGGCGCGGGTCAACCTCGACCGGTCGGCGTGGCGGGCGGACGGTGACCGTGAGCGCTACCTCGCGGCGGCCGACCCGCAGGTGCTCAGCGCGTCGACGCTCCCGCTCCTGCGGCTGCTCGACCTCGCACGCGGCGGCCTGGACCTGCACCCCGTCGCCGTGGTCAACGGCGCGACCGACCTCCCGCCGGCGGTCCGCGACGCCGTGTGCGCCACCTGGGGCTGTCCCGTCATCGACCTGTACGGGCTGCGCGAGACCGGACCGGTGGCCGCGTCGTCCGACGGCGACGGGCACGTCGTCGTGCCGCGCCGGGTCTGGGTCGAGATCCTCGACGAGGACGGCCGTCCCGTGCCGGACGGCGGACGCGGCGAGGTCGTCGTCACGGTCGACGAGAACCCGTACCTGCCGCTGCTGCGCTACCGCACCGGGGACACCGCCGCACTGGTCCGCGACCACCGCGGGACGGTGCTCGTCGGGCTGCAGGGCCGGGCGCCCGTGCGGTTCGGCGCGGCCGACGGGTCGTGGCACTCGTCGATCGACGCGACCCAGCTGCTCCAGGCCTACGGTCTGGCCGGGTGGGAGCTGGTCCAGGCCGCCGACGGCACGGTCCGGCTGACCGCGCTGCCACTCACGGGCGCGGCGGTCGACCCCATATCCATGGCGGGCGAGGCCGCCGCCGCCATCGGTCGCTGGCTCGACCGTCCCGTGCACGTCGACGTCGTCACCGACCCCGCGGCGCTCGGCCCGGGCAAGCCCCGCCGCTTCCGCTGCGACCTCCAGGAGGAGAGCTGATGTCCGCCGTACCGCGCGTCCGCGTGAACCAGGTCGGGTACCTGACCGACGGCCCCAAGGCGGCCACGCTCGTCACCGGGGCGACCGCGCCCGTGCGGTGGCGGCTGCTGCGGGACGCGGTGGTCGTCGCCGAGGGCGAGTCGCAGCCCCGAGGTCACGACCCGTCCGCCGGGCTGGACGTCCACGTCGTCGCGTTCGACGACGTACGGGTGGAGGGCGTCGGGTTCGTGCTGGAGGCCGACGGTGCGACGTCCGACCCGTTCGCCGTCGGGCCGGCCCTCTACGACGACCTGCGCACCGACTCCCTCGTCGTGTTCTACGGCCAGCGCAGCGGCGTCGCCATCGACGAGGCGCTGCTCGGCCCCGGCTACGGTCGCGCGGCCGGTCACGTGGACGTGGCCCCCAACGGTGGCGACGGCGCGGTCCCGTGCCTGCCGGCGGGCCACGCGACGACGGCCGACGGGGTCGACCTCTACGAGGGCTGGACCGGTGGCTACGCGCTCGACGTGACGGGTGGCTGGTACGACGCGGGCGACCAGGGCAAGTACGTGGTCAACGGCGGCATCGCCGTCGCGCAGCTGCTCGGCCTGTACGAGCGGGCCGTGCGGGCCGGCACCGCCGACGCGCTCGGCGACGGCTCGCTGCGGGTGCCGGAGCGGGGCAACGGTGTGCCGGACGTCCTGGACGAGGTGCGCTGGGAGCTCGACTGGATGCTCCGGATGCGCGTCCCGGCCGGGGAGCGGTACGCGGGCCTCGCGCATCACAAGGTGTCCGACGAGCGGTGGGTGCCGCTGCCGATGCTGCCCGCCGACGACCCGCAGCCCCGGTTCCTGCACCGGCCGTCGACCGCGGCGACGCTGAACCTCGCGGCCGTCGCGGCGCACGGCGCCCGGCTGTTCACCGAGCACGACGACCAGTACGCGGCGCTGCTGCGGACCGTCGCGCTCGACGCCTACGACGCGGCCCACGAGTACCCCGTGCTGCTCGCCCCCGACACCAACACGCTCGCGAACGCGGGCAGCGGCCCGTACGACGACACCGACGTCGACGACGACCGCCTGTGGGCGGCCACCGAGCTGTACCTGACCACGGGCGACGAGCGGTTCGCCGCGGACCTGCGGGCCAACCGCTACCACGTCACCGGTGACACCCCCGCGTTCCGGCCCGAGGGCTTCGACTGGAACCACGTCGCGGCGTGGTCGCGCCTCCAGCTCGCGACGGTCGCGAGCGCGTTGCCGGAGCGCGACGCCGTCCGCGCCTCCGTGGTCCAGGCCGCCGACGCGCTGGTCGCCCAGCAGGCCACCCAGCCCTTCGGTCACCCGTACGTCCCGTCGACCGGCCGGTACGACTGGGGGTCCAACGGCCTGCTCCTGAACAACGTCGCGGTGCTCGCCGCGGCGCACGAGATCACCGGCGACGCGTCCTACCGGGACGCCGTGCTCGGCGGCGTCGACTACCTCTTCGGCCGCAACGCCCTCGGCGTCTCCTACGTCACCGGCTACGGCACGCGCGACGTCCGCAACCAGCACAGCCGCTGGTACGCCCACCAGCTCGACCCGAGCCTCCCGCACCCACCACGCGGCACCCTCTCGGGCGGCCCGAACTCCGACTGCCCGGACCCCGTCTCGGCCGCGCTCGCGGGCAGCCCGGCGCAGTGCTGCTTCGTCGACGACATCGGTGCGTACGGCGTCAACGAGATGACGATCAACTGGAACTCGGCGCTGGCGTGGGTGGCGGCGTACCTGGCCGGGGTCGGAAACCGGTAGACACCTGGGTATCCTGGTCGGCACAGGCATCGACCCGGCCATCACCGGTGAGCCTCCGGAAGAACGGGGTGCGCGAGCACCCTCAGTAGAACCGGACGGGGCAGGCCCGTCACAGCCGCAGAGAGTGGTCGACGACCCCCCGGGGACGCCGGCAAGCGAGGTGGTACCGCGGTCGTCCCCGTCCCGGGGCTGGTCGTCCTCGCGGCCGTGAGCGAGATCGACCAGGAGAACCGACGGTGACTGCCGCACCGCGCTACCCGCTGCACCGCCCCGCCTCGTCCGTGCCCGCGTCGCCGGACCTGCCCGCCCTCGAGAAGGACGTGCTCGCCTTCTGGGCGGAGGACGGCACGTTCCAGGCGTCGATCGACGCCCGCGACGCCGGCGAGAACGGCAGCAACGAGTACGTCTTCTACGACGGCCCGCCCTTCGCCAACGGCCTGCCGCACTACGGCCACCTGCTGACCGGCTACGCCAAGGACGTCGTGCCGCGCTACCAGACGATGCGCGGCCGTCGGGTCGAGCGCCGCTTCGGCTGGGACACGCACGGGCTCCCGGCCGAGCTGGAGGCACAGCGGCTGCTCGGCATCACGGACACGTCGCAGATCGAGGAGATGGGTCTCGCGGCGTTCAACAAGGCGTGCCGCGAGTCCGTGCTGCGGTACACGGGCGAGTGGCGCGAGTACGTGACGCGTCAGGCCCGCTGGGTCGACTTCGACCACGACTACAAGACGCTCGACGTGACGTTCATGGAGTCGGTCATCTGGGCGTTCAAGCGTCTGTACGACCAGGACATGGCCTACGAGGGCTACCGCGTCCTGCCGTACTGCTGGCGCGACGAGACCCCGCTGTCCAACCACGAGCTGCGGATGGACGACGACGTCTACCAGTCGCGCCAGGACCCCGCGCTGACGGTCGGGCTGCGGCTGGAGACCGGCGAGCTGGCGCTCATCTGGACGACGACGCCCTGGACGCTGCCCAGCAACCTGGCCGTCGCGGTCGGGCCGGACGTCGACTACGTGACGGTCGAGCCCGGACCCGGCTCGACGCTCCAGGGCGAGCTCGTCGTGCTCGCGGCCGCACGCCTCGGCGCCTACGCCAAGGAGCTCGGTGAGGCCACCGTCGTGGCGACGGTCACGGGTCGCGACCTGGCGGGCCGCCGGTACACGCCGCCGTTCGACTACTTCGCCGGCCGCGAGAACGCCCACCAGGTGCTGCTCGCCGACTTCGTGACCACCGAGGACGGCTCGGGCATCGTGCACCTCGCGCCCGCGTTCGGCGAGGACGACATGGTCGCGTGCGACGCGGCACGGATCGTGCCCGCGGTGCCTGTGGATTCGCAGGGGAAGTTCACCACCGAGGTGCCTGACTACCTCGGCCAGCTGGTGTTCGACGCCAACAAGCCGATCATCGCCGACCTCAAGGCGGGCACCGGTCCGCTCGAGCGGGTGCCCGCGGACCGGCGCTCGGTGGTCGTCCGGCACGAGACGTACGAGCACTCCTACCCGCACTGCTGGCGCTGCCGGAACCCGCTCATCTACAAGGCGGTGACCAGCTGGTTCGTGCGCGTGAGCGGCTTCCGGGACCGCATGGTCGAGCTCAACCAGGACATCAGCTGGACGCCGGAGCACATCAAGGACGGCCAGTTCGGCAAGTGGCTCTCCAACGCACGCGACTGGTCCATCAGCCGCAACCGCTACTGGGGCACGCCCATCCCGGTCTGGGTCTCGGACGACCCCGCGCACCCGCGCGTGGACGTCTACGGCTCGCTGGCGGAGCTGGAGGCGGACTTCGGGCGGGTCCCGACGAACGAGGCGGGCGAGCCGGACCTGCACCGGCCGTTCATCGACGAGCTGACGCGCCCGAACCCGGACGACCCGTCCGGGCGGAGCACGATGCGCCGCATCCCCGACGTTCTCGACGTGTGGTTCGACAGCGGCTCGATGCCGTTCGCCCAGGTGCACTACCCGTTCGAGAACGCGGACTGGTTCGAGCACCACTACCCGGGCGACTTCATCGTCGAGTACATCGGCCAGACCCGCGGCTGGTTCTACACGCTGCACGTGCTGGCCACAGCGCTGTTCGACCGCCCGTCGTTCCGCAACGTCCTGTGCCACGGCATCGTGCTCGGCGACGACGGCCGCAAGGCCAGCAAGTCGCTGCGGAACTTCCCCGACCCCGCCGAGATGTGGGACCTGTACGGCTCCGACGCCGTGCGCTGGTTCCTCATGTCGAGCTCGATCCTGCGCGGGGGCAACCTCATCGTCGGCGAGGAGGGCATCCGCGACGGCGTGCGTCAGGTGCTGCTGCCGCTGTGGAGCACGTACTACTTCTTCTCCCTGTACGCGGGTGCGGCGGACGGTGGGGCCGGCTACACGGCCACGGCGGTCGACGCCGCACGCGCCGCCACGCTGGCGCCGATGGACCGCTACGTCCTGGCGCGCACGCGGGACCTCGTCGCGACGACCACCGCCCAGCTGGACGCGTACGACATCTCGGCGGCGTGCGAGAGCGTGCGCGAGCACCTCGACGTGCTGACCAACTGGTACGTGCGGACGCAGCGCGACCGGTTCTGGGCGGAGGACGCGGACGCCTTCGACACGCTGTGGACCTCGCTCGAGGTGCTCACGCGCGTCATGGCGCCGCTCGCGCCGCTGGTCACGGAGGAGGTGTGGCGTGGGCTGACCGGTGGTCGCAGCGTTCACCTGGCCGACTGGCCGACCGTCGACGACGAGGCCGCCGACGAGGCGCTCGTCGCCGCGATGGACCAGGTCCGCGCCGTGGTCTCGACCGCGCTCGGGCTGCGCAAGGCCGCGGGCGTGCGCGTCCGGCAGCCGCTGCACACGCTGACCGTCGCGGTGGCCGACGCCGACGCCCTGGCGCCGTACCGCGACCTGCTCGCGGCGGAGCTCAACGTCAAGCGGGTCGACCTGGTCACGGCCGACGCGGGCACCGCCGAGCAGTTCGGCATCACGCAGCGGCTCGCGGTCAACGCCCGTGCTGCCGGCCCGCGCCTGGGCCGCGGTGTGCAGGCGGTCATCAAGGCCGCCCGTGCCGAGGCGTGGCGGGTGGACGGGGACACGGTCGTGGTGACCACTGACGACGGTGACGTGCCGCTGGAGGCGGCGGAGTACGAGCTGACGACCGTCGTGGGCGGCGAGGGCGGCGCTGCCGCGGTCCTGCCCGGTGGCGGCTTCGTCGTGCTCGACCTGACCCTGGACGACGCGCTGCGGGCCGAGGGCTACGCCCGCGACGTCGTCCGCGTGGTGCAGGACGCCAGGAAGGCGGCCGGCCTGCAGGTGGGGGACCGGATCCTGCTCACGCTGGACGTGCCGGCCGAGCACGTGGCCGCGGTCGAGCAGCACCAGGACACGATCGCGCGCGAGACGCTGGCGCTCTCGGTCGAGATCGAGACGGGGTCCGCGCTGCGGGCGACCGTGGAGGCCGTCGACGCCGGAGGGTACGAGGCATGAGCCCGCGCGAGCACGGAGGGGCCGAGCACCTGCGCACGGAGGCCGAGAAGGAGGCCCGCGAGGCCGCCGACGAGGTGTACCGCGGGATCGTGGCGCGCGCCCCCGAGCACGAGATCGACCCGACGTTCGACCGGACGCTCGCGGTCATGGAGCTGCTGGGGGACCCGCAGAAGGCGTACCGGGTGGTGCACGTCACGGGCACCAACGGCAAGACGTCGACGTCCCGGATGGTCGAGCGCCTGGTCCGTGAGCACGGGCTGCGCACCGGACGGTTCACCAGCCCGCACCTGTCCCGCGTCAACGAGCGGATCGTCATCGACGGCGAGCCCATCAGCGACGAGCGGTTCGTCGAGGTGTGGCAGGACGTGGCGCCGTACGTGCACCTGGTCGACCAGCGCTCGGCCGCGGAGGGCAAGCCGCAGCTGTCGTTCTTCGAGGTGTTCACGGTGATGGCGTTCGCGGCGTTCGCGGACGCCCCGGTGGACGTCGCGGTCATCGAGGTCGGCATGGGCGGCCTCTGGGACTCGACCAACGTCGCGGACGGCGAGGTCGCGATCATCACGCCGATCTCGATGGACCACGAGCGCTACCTGGGCGACACGCTGCTCGACATCGCGTCGGTGAAGGCCGGGATCATCAAGGACGGCGCGACGCTGGTCCTGGCCGCCCAGTCCGAGGACGTCGAGGGCGTGGTCCTGGCCGCGGCCGCCGAGAAGGGCGCGCGGGTGGTCCGCGAGGGCGTGGACATCGAGGTGGGCGAGCGCCAGGTCGCCGTCGGGGGCCAGCTGATCGCCCTGCAGACGCTGGGCGGCACGTACACGGAGATCTTCCTGCCGCTGCACGGCGAGTTCCAGGCGCACAACGCCCTGCTCGCCCTGACCGCGACCGAGGCGCTCCTGACGGGCGGCCGGGCGCTGGACCCGGGCGTCGTCGAGGCCGCGTTCGCCGACGTGGACTCGCCGGGCCGCCTCGAGGTGGTGCGCTCGAGCCCGACGATCATCGTCGACGGCGCGCACAACCCCGCGGGCGTCGAGGCGCTCGTCGACGCGATCGAGGAGGCGTTCGAGTTCCACCGGCTCGTCGGCATCGTCGGCGTCATGGCGGACAAGGACCCCGAGGGCATCCTCGCGCTGCTCGAGCCGGTGCTCGCCGAGGTGGTGATCACGCGTGCGTCGAACACCCGCGCGCTGGAGGTCGAGGAGCTCGCGGAGGTCGCGGTCGACATCTTCGGCGAGGACCGCGTGCACGTGGCGGAGCGCCTGAACGACGCCCTCGACCTGGCGGTCGCGCGCGCGGAGAGCGAGGTCGAGCGCGGGTCCGGCGTGCTCGTCACGGGGTCGATCCTGCTCGTCGCCGAGGCGCGGCGGCTGCTCGGACGCCTCTGAGACCTGGTCGCCCGTCCGGGTGAATCCGTCGAGGTGGTGGCGCACGTTGCACGAACGTGCACCGACGGCGCACGTCCTTCCCTTGACGACCCCTCGAAGCGACACCACGGTGAGACCAGTCGGGACGTCGAAGGTCGCGACGGACGTGGGCCCCGCCCCGGGCGCCCGGTGGAAGGGATGGCCGCTGTGAAGAAGCTCATCAACGACCCGCAGACCGTCGTGGCCGAGTCGCTCGAGGGGTTCGGGGCGGCGCACCCGGACGTGGTGGCGATCCATCGCGACCCCTGGTTCGTCACGCGGGCCGCAGGCACGTCGGCCGGCAAGGTCGGGCTGGTGAGCGGTGGCGGCAGCGGGCACGAGCCGCTGCACGGGGGCTTCGTCGGCGTCGGCATGCTCGACGCGGCCGTCCCGGGGGCGATGTTCACGTCGCCGACCCCCGACCAGATCGCCCCGGCGCTCCAGGCGGCCGACGCGGGCGCGGGCGTGCTCGCGATCGTCAAGAACTACACGGGCGACGTCCTCAACTTCGAGATGGCCGCCGAGGTGGCCGAGGACACCGAGGTGCGGACCGTCGTGGTCAACGACGACGTCGCCGTGGAGGACTCCCTGTACACCGCGGGCCGCCGCGGGGTGGCCGGCACGGTCGCCGTCGAGAAGATCGCGGGCGCGGCGGCGGAGCGGGGGGACAGCCTCGACGCGGTCGTCGCGGTCGCCGAGAAGGTCATCGCGAACGTGCGCTCGATGGGCGTGGCGCTGACCGCCTGCACGGTCCCGCACGCGGGCAAGCCGAGCTTCGACCTGCCCGACGACGAGATCGAGATCGGCATCGGCATCCACGGGGAGCCCGGTCGCCGGCGCATCCCGCTGGCGGGCGCCGACGAGATCACGGAGATGCTCCTGACGCCCGTCGCCGACGACCTGGGACTGGTCGGGGGCGAGAAGGTCCTGCTGTTCGTCAACGGCATGGGCGGCACCCCGGCCTCCGAGCTCTACGTGGTCTATCGTCAGGCCCGCGCGTTGCTCGAGGGGCGTGGGGTCGAGGTGGCCCGCTCGCTCGTCGGCAACTACGTGACATCGCTGGAGATGCAGGGCGCGTCGGTCACGGTCCTCCGTCTGGACGACGAGCTGACCGCCCTGTGGGACGCCCCCGTGCACACGACCGCCCTGCGGTGGTGACCGCACCGGGCGCGGCCGGTACGGGGACTCAACGGCTCGAGGGAGCGTGGGCATGACGCTGGACGTGGCGTGGGCGGTCGACTGGGTGCGCCGCTCGGCGCAGACCGTCGCCGAGCACCGGCAGGAGCTCATCGAGCTCGACCGGCAGATCGGCGACGGCGACCACGGCGAGAACCTGTTCCGCGGCTTCACGGCCGTCGTCGCCAAGCTCGACGCGCTCCCCGCCGAGCCCGCCGACATCGGCGAGGTCCTCCGGCTCGTCGCGACGACCCTCATGTCGACCGTCGGCGGTGCCGCGGGCCCGCTGTACGGCACGGCCTATCTGCGCGCGGCCAAGGCCACGGGCGTCGCCCAGCTGGACAGCCACGGCGTCGTCGCGCTGCTCGAGGCGGCGCTCGAGGGCATCGTCGCCCGGGGCAAGGCGACGACCGGAGAGAAGACGATGGTCGACGCGTGGACGCCCGCCACCGAGGCCGCCGTCGCGGCCGCGGACGGGGGAGCGTCGCCGGCGCAGGTGCTCGCCGCCGCCGCCGATGCCGCGCACGAGGGTGCCGAGGCCACCGTCCCGCTGGTGGCGACCAAGGGCCGCGCGAGCTACCTGGGGGAGCGGTCCGCCGGGCACCTCGACCCCGGCGCACGCTCGACGGAGCTCATCCTTCGCGCGGCCGCCCAGGCGGCCGCGTGACCCGCGAGCCCGCCCCGGTCGCGCTCGTGCTGGTGTCCCACTCCCGCGCGCTGGCCCAGGGTGCGGTCGAGCTGGCCGGTCAGATGGCGCCGGGCGTGCTGCTGATCGCCGCGGGCGGGATGCAGGACGGCGGCCTGGGCACCAGCTACGACACGGTCGAGGGCGCCGTCGTCGAGGCCACGCAGGACGGCCGCTCCGCGGTCGTGCTGACGGACCTCGGCTCGGCGGTGCTCACGGCGGAGTCGGTGCTCGACCTGCTCGACGAGGACGTGGCGGCCCGGGTGCGCATCGCGGACGCGCCGTTCGTCGAGGGGGCCGTCGCGGCGGCCGTCACGGCGCACGGCGGCGCCGACCTGACCACGGTCCTGGCGTCCGCGGTGCACGCGGGGTCCACCTTCGGCACCGCCGACGAGTCCTCGGCGTCGTCGTCGGGGAGCCCGGACGACGGTGTCCTGCGGGCGACCGCGGTGCTGCGCAACCCGCTGGGGCTGCACGCCCGGCCCGCCGCGGTGGTCGCCCGCATGCTGGCGGCCTACGACGCGCGGGTGCGCGTCAACGGTGCGAACGCCGCCAGCGTGCTCGAGCTGATGAAGCTCGGGGCGAAGCAGGGCGTCACGCTGGAGATCGAGACCGAGGGTCCGCAGGCCGCCGAGGCGCGGGACGCTCTCGTCGCCGCGGTCGAGGGTGGGTTCGGCGAGGTCTGACCTCGTGGGTGGTTGCTGTGAGCAACCACACAAGACTCTGCGTCCACTGCAAAGTTGCAGTGTGTGTAAAGTTGCACCTCGTGCAGAACTCTCTTCTCGACGAGCCCGCCCTCGGGCTGCGTGAGCGCAAGAAGCGCGCGCGCCGCGAGGCGCTGATCGACGCCACCCACCGGCTGGTCGCCGAGCACGGCCTCGACGCCGTGACCGTCGAGGCCATCTGCGAGGAGGCCGGCGTCTCCGCACGCACGTTCTTCAACTACTTCGAGACGAAGGACGACGCCGTGCTCGGCCACACCCCGTGGCCGCTCGACTCGGCAGCGACCGAGACGTTCGCGACCGGGGGACCGACGGGGCACCTGCTCGCCGACCTCCAGACGCTCGTCAGCTCGTTCCTCACCGACGCCCCCATCGGTCGCCAGCGGGTCGCACGTGCCCTCGAGCTCGCCGCCAAGGAGCCGCGGCTGCTCGCCCGGCACCTCGCCTGGATGGAGCAGCACAAGGGTCAGCTGTCGGCGCTGATCGAGAGGCGCCTCCAGGACAGCACAGTGGGGGCGCCTCCCTATTCCTCGGAGATCGTCGGCTCGACGCTGCTCTTCCTCACCCACGCGACGTTCATGCGCTGGGACGCCGCCGGCGGCACCGGCACGGCCGACGAGCACGTCGCCGCCGTCGTCGCCGACCTGCGCTCCATCCTCACCGACTGACCCCCCCGCACCACCGCCCCCGCCCCCACCCCGCAGAACGAGGTCCTTCCGCATGGCCACCGCAGCACCGCAGGCACCAGCGGCCGACAAGCCGCTGATCCACCTGACCCCCAAGACCGTCTGGCTCATCTTCGGTGCGCTCATGGCGGGCATGTTCATGTCCTCGCTCGACCAGTCGATCGTCGGCACCGCGATGCCCACGATCGTCGGCGAGCTCAACGGGGTCGAGCACCAGGGCTGGGTGGTGACGGCCTACATCCTGGCCATCGCGATCGTCATGCCGCTGTACGGCAAGTTCGGTGACCTCTGGGGCCGGCGGTGGCCGTTCCTCATCGCCATCGGCCTGTTCACCATCGCGTCGGCCGGGGCCGGGTTCGCCCAGTCGTTCGGCGAGCTGGTGTTCTGGCGCGGCGTGCAGGGCCTCGGCGGCGGTGGCCTGATGATCCTCTCGCAGGCGATCATCGCGGACATCGTGCCCGCCAAGGACCGCGGCAAGTACATGGGCCCGATGGGTGCGCTGTTCGGCATCTCCGCCGTCATCGGCCCGCTCCTCGGCGGCCTGTTCACGCAGCACGCCGACTGGCGCTGGTGCTTCTGGATCAACATCCCGATCGGCCTCGCGGCGTTCGCCGTGGCCTGGTTCACCCTGAAGCTGCCCACGCACCGCTCCGGCAAGAAGATCGACGTCGCCGGCATCTTCTTCATGGTCGTCGCCACGTCCGGCCTCGTCCTGGCCACCAGCTGGGACAGCTGGACGGGCAACCGCGGCTACGACTGGTCCGACCCCGGCCTGCTGGCCCTGGTGATCGGCACGCTCGTCTCGATCGCGGCGTTCATCATGGTCGAGCTCCGGGCGCAGGAGCCGCTGCTCCCGCTACGCCTGTTCAAGAACCCGACGTTCACCATCGCCACGGCCATCGGCCTCATCCTCGGCATGGGCATGTTCGCCGCCCTCGCGTTCCTGCCGACGTTCCTGCAGATGTCGACCGGCGCGGGCGTCACGGAGTCCGGCTTCCTGCTGCTCCCGATGATGGTCGGTGTCATGATCACCGCGATCGGGTCCGGCCTCGCGATCACGAAGACCGGCCGCTACAAGATCTTCCCCGTGGTCGGCCTCGCCATCACCACCGGCGGCGTCGCGTGGCTCACGCAGATCACCGGGGACATGTCGATGTGGCTCTTCGGCGCCATGATCTTCGTGCTCGGCGCCGGCATGGGCCTGGTCATGCAGACGATCGTGCTCGCGGTGCAGAACTCGGTCGACCCGCACGAGATCGGGACCGCCACCAGCACGAACAACTTCTTCCGCGAGATCGGCGCGGCCGTCGGCACGGCGCTGTTCAGCACGATGTTCACGTCGAAGCTGGCCGACAACCTCGCCGAGGTCTTCGCCGGTGCGCCCGCCGGGTCTGGGGGAGAGGCGTCGAGCCTGACGCCCGCCGCGGTCCAGGCGCTGCCCGAGCCGCTGAAGACCGGGGTCATCGACGCGTTCACCAACGCGCTCGCGCCCTCGTTCTGGTACCTCGTGCCGGTGATCGCGGTCGGCTTCGTCCTGGCCCTGTTCCTGCGCGAGGTCAAGCTGTCCGACGTGGCCGGCATGGTCGCCCGCGGCGAGGCCCTCGCGGCGGACGGCTCCGGCATCGCGTCGGAGCGGGTCGACGGTGCGGTCGTGGTCGACGACCTCTCCGCCGGCGAGCTCCCGACGCAGCGCGACGGCGCCGCCGACCACGTCGACGCGTCAGCGCGCGGCTGAGCGCCGGTAACCTTCACGCATGAGCTCCACCGTCCCGGACGATGGCCCGGCCGTACGCCGCAAGCGCCCCGCGAAAGTCCAGTTCACCCAGGCGATCCTCGTCCTCGAGGCGCTCCTGGTGTTCTTCGCGACGCTCGTGGCGTACGGCCTGCGGCTGGCCGAGCCGGCGGCGATCTGGTGGGTCGGCGGGGTCCTGTCCCTCGTCCTGATCCTGCTGTCCGGCATGATGTCCCGCCCTGGCGGCTACCTGGCCGGCTCGGTCGTCCAGGTGCCCGTGCTGGCCGTGGGGTTCTTCGTCCCGATGATGTTCGTCGTGGGCGGGATCTTCGTCGTGCTGTGGCTCGTGGCGCTGCGGCTCGGGGGCAGGATCGACCGGGAGCGGGCCGAGTACGACGCCGCGAACCCCGGAGCGGTCGGGCCCTGAAGGCCTGCGCGTCGACATAGGGTTCACGTCATGACTGACGCACCCGACGCCCCCACGACACAGCGCACCCTCGTCCTGGTCAAGCCGGACGGAGTCCGCCGCGGACTGTCGGGCGAGATCGTCCGCCGCATCGAGGCCAAGGGCTACACCCTCGTCGCCGTCGAGCTGCGCGAGGCAGACGAGGCGCTGCTGGCCGAGCACTACGCCGAGCACGCCGGCAAGCCGTTCCTCACGCCGCTCGTCGAGTTCATGCGCTCCGGGCCGGTCCTCGCGGTCGTGGCCGAGGGTCACCGCGTGATCGAGGGCTTCCGCTCGCTGGCCGGCGCCACCGACCCCACGGTCGCCGCACCCGGCACCATCCGCGGCGACCTGGGCCGCGACTGGGGTCTGAAGGTCATCCAGAACCTCGTGCACGGCTCGGACTCCGAGGAGTCGGCGGCCCGCGAGATCGCGCTCTGGTTCCCCGCCCTCTGAGCTGAGCCGCGCCGAGCCCCGGGGGCGGAACCGCACCGCCGAGCGGGTGGACGTCCCCGGGGCTGCGTCGCGCGCGCCTTAGGCTTCGTGGGTGCACCTCAAGACCCTCACCCTGCGGGGGTTCAAGTCGTTCGCCTCGGCGACGACCCTGAACTTCGAGCCGGGCGTCACCTGCGTGGTCGGGCCCAACGGCTCGGGCAAGTCCAACGTCGTCGACGCCCTCGCGTGGGTCATGGGGGAGCAGGGCGCCAAGTCGCTGCGCGGCGGCAAGATGGAGGACGTCATCTTCGCCGGCACGGCTGGGCGTCCGCCGCTGGGCCGCGCCGAGGTGGCGCTCACCATCGACAACGCCGACGGCGCCCTGCCGATCGAGTACTCCGAGGTCACCATCTCGCGGACGCTGTTCCGCAACGGGGGCTCCGAGTACGCGATCAACGGGCAGGGCTGCCGGCTCCTCGACATCCAGGACCTGCTCTCCGACTCCGGCCTGGGCCGGGAGATGCACGTCATCGTCGGCCAGGGCCAGCTCGACGCCGTGCTGAGGGCGACCCCCGAGGAGCGCCGCGGCTTCATCGAGGAGGCCGCCGGTGTTCTCAAGCACCGCAAGCGCAAGGAGAAGGCGCTCCGCAAGCTCGAGGCCATGCAGGCGAACCTCACCCGGCTCGGGGACCTGACGGGCGAGATCCGGCGCCAGCTCGGCCCGCTCGGCCGGCAGGCGGAGGTCGCCCGCAAGGCCGCGGTCGTCCAGGCGGACCTGCGCGACTCGCGTGCCCGTCTGCTGGCCGACGACCTGGCCCAGCTGACGTCCACGCTCGAGCAGGAGATCGCCGACGAGAGCGCCCTGCGGGTGCGCCGCGAGCAGGTCGAGGGTGCGCTCGCCGCCACCCGCGCCCGCCTGGCCACGCTCGAGCGGGAGGCCGCCGAGGCGGCGCCGGCCCTGAGCGAGGCGAGCGAGGTCTGGTACCGGTTGTCGTCGCTGCGCGAGCGTCTGCGCGGGACGGCCTCGCTGGCCGCGGACCGGGTCCGGCTGCTCGGCAGCGCAGGGCCGGAGCGCACCGGCGGCTCGGACCCCGACGACCTGGCCGCGCAGGCCGAGCGCGTGCGCTCCGCCGAGGCCGAGCTGGCCAGCGAGGTCGAGCTGTCCCGCGCCGCGCTCGAGGCGGCCGTGACCGCCCGCCAGCAGGCCGAGGCGGAGGCCACGGCGGCCGAGAAGGAGGTCGCCACCGCCCTGCGCGGTGCCGCCGACCGCCGCGAGGGCGTCGCCCGGCTCGCGGGCCAGGTGGCCGCCCGCCGCAGCCGCGTGGAGGCGACCCAGGCCGAGCTCGGGCGCCTGCGCGAGTCGCTGACCGCCGCCGAGCAGCGGGGCCAGGAGGCGACGACGCAGTTCGCGGTCCTCGAGTCGCAGGTCGCCGGTGTCGAGGAGGGCGAGGAAGGGCTGGACGCCGAGCACGAGGCCGCCGTCGAGGCCCTCGAGCGGGCGACCGAGCGCCTCACCGCCCTGCAGGAGCAGCTGAGCGCCGCCGAGCGCGAGCGCGCCGCGCTGGAGTCCCGCGCCGAGACCCTTGAGCTCAGCCTCACGCGCAAGGACGGCGTGGGCGCGCTGCTCGCCGCGGACGGCCAGCCCGGCCTCGTCGGCTCGGTCGCGGCGCTGCTCGCGGTCGACCCGGAGAACGAGGAGGCCATCGTCGCCGCGCTCGGTGCCGTGGCCGACGCCGTCGCGGTCGACTCCGTGGACGCGGCCGTCGACGCCATCCGCTACCTGCGCACCGAGGACGCCGGCCGCGCGACGCTGCTGGTCAGCGGTGCGTCCACGATGCGTACGCCACCCGCCGACATCCCCGCCGGAGCCGCACGGGCGGTCGACCTCGTCCGCGCACCGGAGCACGTCCGCGCGGCGGTCGAGACGCTGCTCGCGGACGTCGTCGTCGTCGACGACCTGGCCGCAGCCCGGGCGATCGTCGCCACCCGCCCCGACCTCGTCGTCGCCACCCGCACCGGTGACGTGCTGTCGCAGCACCGTGCCTCGGGCGGCTCCGCCACGGCCCCGAGCGCCCTGCACCTGCAGTCGGCGCTCGACCAGGCACGCTCGGGCGCGGCGGCGGCGACGGCGGACGCCGAGCGCGTCCGGTTCGAGCTCACCGGCGCCACCGAGGCCCTGACCGCTGCTCGTGAGGCGCACGAGCGCACCCTCGACCGGCTCAACGAGTCCGACGCCGCGCTCGCCGCCGTCGCCGAGCAGCTCGGTCACCTGGGCTCCGCGGCCCGCGCCGCGAACGCGGAGGCAGCGCGGCTGCAGCAGTCGCTCGAGGCTGCGTCCCGCACGCTGGAGGCCGACACCGCCGAGCTCACCGAGCTGGCCGAGCGGCTGGCCGCCGCGGAGGTGGAGCCCGCCGAGAGCGAGGCGGCGATCGTCGAGGGCAGCGCCCGCCGGGACCGCCTGGCCGAGCTCGCCACGGCTGCCCGCGCCCGCGAGACCGAGGCCCGGCTGACCCTGCGGACCGGCGAGGAGCGGGCGCGCGCGCTGTCCGGCCGTGCGGAGTCGCTGGAACGGGCCGCCCAGACCGAGCGCGTCGCCCGCGAGCGGGCCGCCGAGCGTGAGCGCGCCCGGTCCCATCAGGCAGGCGTGGCCCAGGCCGTGCGGGACGGCGCGACGCAGGCGCTGCTCGTGCTCGACGAGTCGCTCCGGCGGGCGTCCGCCGAGCGCGACGCCGCCGAGGCCGCCCGCGGCGAGCGTGACCGCGAGGTCGCCGCCGCGCGCGCCGAGGTGGACGTCCGCGCCGCCGAGCTGGCGCAGCTCACCGACGTCGCCCACCGCGACGAGGTGGCCCGCACCCAGCAGCGGCTGCGCATCGAGGCCCTGCAGGCCCGCTCCGTGGACGACCTGGGCCTCGACCCGGCGGTCCTGCTCGAGGAGTACGGGCCCCACCAGGACGTTCCCGTCATCCCGCTGCCCGGCGCCGAGGTCGACCCGGAGGCGCCGACCGTGGTCCCGTACGTGCGCGAGCAGCAGGAGAAGCGCCTGCGGGCCGCCGAGCGGGCGCTGTCGCTGCTCGGCCGCGTCAACCCGCTCGCGCTCGAGGAGTTCGCCGCCCTCGAGGAGCGTCACCAGTTCCTGGTCGAGCAGCTGGCGGACCTGAAGAAGTCCCGTGCCGACCTGCTCGAGATCGTCAAGGAGATCGACGAGCGCGTCGAGCAGGTGTTCGCGGAGGCCTACCGGGACACCGCCGCCGCGTTCGACGTCGTGTTCCCGCGCCTGTTCCCCGGCGGCGAGGGCCGGCTCGTCCTGACGGACCCCGACAACATGCTCACCACCGGCATCGACGTCGAGGCCCGGCCGGCCGGCAAGAAGGTCAAGCGGCTGTCGTTGCTGTCCGGTGGCGAGCGCTCGCTGACCGCGGTCGCGCTGCTGGTGGCCATCTTCAAGGCGCGGCCCAGCCCGTTCTACGTCATGGACGAGGTCGAGGCGGCACTCGACGACGCGAACCTGGGCCGGCTGCTCGAGATCTTCCGTGAGCTGCAGGAGGACTCCCAGCTCATCGTCGTCACCCACCAGAAGCGGACCATGGAGATCGCCGACGCGCTGTACGGCGTGACCATGCGCGGCGACGGTGTCACCACGGTGATCAGCCAGCGGATGCGCGAGGACGTCGCCGTCTGACCGGTCCCTCCCGGTTCGGCTGTGGAGATTGTGTGGCGTTTGCCACTCCTCGTGCGTCGAGCGACGACTGACCGCCCGCGGGCACGGACACTGGTGTCATGGCTGTCCTCGTCGCGATCCTTCTCGCCGTCCTCGTCGCCGCAGCCGTCCTGGTCGCCGCCAGCCTCCACGCGTCGGCCCAGGACCGCCGGGAGTCACCGCTCGCCACGTTCCGCAGCGGCTGGGCCGGCCGCACGAACCCCGATGCCGACCAGCGGGCTGCCGCCGAGGCGGCCGCCGTCGCGCCCGTCGACCTGTCGCTCGCGCAGTTCCTGCGGGAGACGGTCGACGAGGGCGAGGCGTACCTCCAGGTCGACGACCTGGCCGCGACCCTCCAACGCGCCAAGGAGAAGGCCGCCGGCGTCCTGCCCGGCCACCGCGCTCGCTGACGGCGACTCACGCTCGGCGCGACCGTCGGTCCTGACGCGTCGGTTCGCGTCCTGAGGCCGCCGCCAGACACACTGTCCCGGTGACCAACGAGACGCTCGAGATCCTCCTGGCCGCCGGCATCCCGGCGGCCATCGTCGTCGCCCTCAGCACCCTGCTCGTCCGGCGGCGCCGTCGGTCGGACGTGGACGAGGCCCCGACCGCCCTCGACGAGCCGACTCTCGCGCCCGCCCCCGACGAGGCGCCGGCCACCCCCGCCCCCGCGCCGGTGGAGGTGCTCCCCGAGGAGGCCGAGGCCCCGCCGGTCCTCGAGGTGCCCGCCCCGGTGGCCGGCCGGCTCTCCCGGCTGCGCGACCGGCTGTCGCGGTCCGGCTCGCCGCTGGGCGCCCGGTTGCTCGCGGTCCTGTCCAAGGACCACCTCACCGAGGACGACTGGGACGAGCTCGAGGAGACGCTCCTGCTCGCCGACGTGGGCGCCGGCCCGACAGGGGAGCTCATCGACGCGCTGCGCACCCGCGTCCGGGTCGAGGGCCTCAAGGACCCCGCCCAGGTCCGCGCACTCCTGCGCGAGCAGCTGGTCGCGCTCGTCGACCCGACCCTCGACCGCAGCCTGCACACCGACCCGGGCACTGCGGCCGACGGCTCCCGCGTCCCCGCGGTGGTGCTCGTCGTGGGCGTCAACGGCACGGGCAAGACGACCACGGTCGGCAAGCTCGCCCGCGTGCTCGTCGCCGACGGGCGGACCGTCGTCCTGGGCGCCGCCGACACGTTCCGCGCCGCCGCCGCCGACCAGCTGCAGACGTGGGGCTCGCGCGTCGGTGTGCACACCGTCCGCTCGGACCGCGACGGTGCCGACCCCGCGGCGGTCGCGTTCGACGCCGTCCGCACCGGCCGCGCCGAGGGCACCGACGTCGTGCTCGTCGACACCGCCGGGCGCCTGCAGAACAAGGCCGGCCTGATGGACGAGCTCGGCAAGATCACGCGCGTCATCACGCGGGAGGCGCCCCTGTCCGAGGTGCTGCTCGTCCTGGACGCGACGACCGGCCAGAACGGCCTGAACCAGGCGCGCGTGTTCAGCGAGGTCGCCGGGGTCACCGGCATCGTCCTGACCAAGCTCGACGGCACCGCCAAGGGCGGGATCGTCGTCGCCGTGCAGCGCGAGCTGGGCGTCCCGGTCAAGCTCGTGGGCCTGGGAGAGGGCCCGGACGACCTGGCGCCGTTCGACCCGGAGGCCTTCGTCGACGCTCTCCTCCTCGGCTGAGGACCGCTCGTCCGCTCCTGGACGTCCGCTCACCACGAAACCGAACGTTTACGTGCGGGTGAGGCTTGTCACACCGACGTAACGTCCTTCGCCTCTGACGGAAACCCGCCTCGTCGACTGTGATCCCGGACCAGCCACCCCCGGCTGGCGAGTGGAGAGGCGATCTCGATGGAATTCGAGCTGGACAGCGGGAACACGGCGTTTATGCTCACCGCCGCGTCGCTCGTGCTGCTGATGACGCCGGGGCTGGCGTTCTTCTACGGCGGCATGGTGCGCGGCAAGAGCGTGCTGAACATGATGATGATGAGCTTCGGCGCGATCGGCGTCGCCGGGCTCATCTGGGTGCTGTACGGGTACTCGGCCGTCTTCGGCGGGGACCTCGGCGGCGGGTGGCTCGGCAACCCGTTCGAGTTCTTCGGCCTGCAGGGCGCCACCGACGACCAGAGCCTGATGGCGGCGTCGGGTGTGCCGTTCCTCGTGGCCGCGGGCTACCAGGCGACGTTCGCGATCATCACGGTCGCGCTGATCTCCGGTGCCGTCGCGGACCGCATGAAGTTCGGTGCCTGGCTGGTCTTCACGGCCGTCTGGGTCACCGTGGTCTACCTGCCGCTGGCGCACTGGGTGTGGGGCGGCGGTCTGCTCAGCGCGACCGGCCTCACCGAGGGCCTGTCGACCCCCATCGACTTCGCCGGCGGGACGGTCGTCCACATCAACGCCGGTACGGCCGGCCTGGTGCTCGCCATCGTGCTCGGCAAGCGCCGCGGCTTCGGCAAGGAGGCCATGCGGCCCCACAACCTGCCGTTCGTCATGCTGGGCGCAGCCCTCCTGTGGTTCGGCTGGTTCGGCTTCAACGCCGGCTCGGAGTTCGCCGCGGACAACGTGGCCGGTCGCGCCTGGCTCAACACGCTGCTCGCCACGGGCATCGCGATGCTCGCCTGGCTCGCCACGGAGAAGGTGCGTGACGGTCACGCCACGTCGCTCGGTGCCGCCTCCGGCATCGTCGCTGGCCTCGTGGCCATCACGCCGGCCGCTGCGGCTGTCGACACCTGGGGTGCCATCGCCATCGGCATCGTCGCGGGTGTGCTCTGCGCCCTCGCCGTGGGCCTGAAGTTCCGGTTCGGCTACGACGACTCGCTCGACGTCGTGGGTGTCCACCTCGTCGGTGGCCTCGTCGGCACGATCCTCATCGGCTTCTTCGCCACCGACGCCAACAGCACCTGGTACCCGGACGGGGCCCAGAACGGTCTGTTCTACGGTGGGGGCCTCACTCAGCTGGCCACGCAGACGATCGTGGCGCTCGCCGCGGTCCTGTTCAGCTTCACGGCGACGTACGTCATCGCGCTCATCCTCAAGGCCACCATCGGTCTGCGGGTGTCCGACGAGGCCGAGGTCGGCGGTATCGACCTGGCTGTCCACGCTGAGACCGCATACGAGACGCTGGGCGTCGGCGCCCGCGTCGTGACGGAGGTGAAGTGATGACGAAGCTCGTGACGGCGGTCATCCAGCCGCACCGGCTGGACGACGTCAAGTCGGCCCTCGAGGCCGCGGGTGTCCGTGGCCTGACCGTGAGCGAGGCGAGCGGCTACGGCCGTCAGCGCGGTCACACGGAGGTCTACCGCGGCGCGGAGTACACGGTCGACCTGGTTCCCAAGGTCAAGATCGACGTGCTCGTGAGCGACGAGGACGCGGCCAGCGTGACCGAGGTCATCGTGCGCGCGGCGCAGACCGGCAAGATCGGTGACGGCAAGGTCTGGGTCGTGCCGGTCGAGGACGTGGCTCGCGTCCGCACCGGTGAGCACGGCGACGACGCCCTCTGATCAGGACGGTCACCAGACACACATGACACAGGAACGGCCGCCCGCGGGGGGCGCGGCCGCGAACGGGTCGCCCGAGGTCCCGCACCCCGCGATCGGGGTGCGGGACCTCCGCTCTGAGCGGCTCGAGCTCGCTGCCGGCCTGACCGGCCCGGGCTCCGACGGCATCGCCCGTCGGGCCGCGATCGTGGAGCTCGTCGTGGGCCGGCTCCGGGAGCAGTGGGAGCTGGCGACGGACGGCGAGGACGTCTCGGGCATCGCGCTCGGGGCCGTCGGCAGCGTCGGCCGCGGCGACGCCAGCCCGGTCAGCGACCTCGACCTCCTCCTGGTGCACGAGGGCCGCGGCCACTCGACCGAGGCGCTCTCCGCCCTCGCGCAGAAGCTCTGGTACCCCATCTGGGACGCCGGCCTCGACCTGGACCACTCCGTGCGCTCGCTGGCGCAGTGCCGCCAGGTGGCGTCCAAGGACCTTCCCGCGGCCGTCGGGCTCCTCGACCTGCAGCCCGTGTCGGGCGACGCCGTCGTGATCGCCCGCGCCAAGTCGGCCCTGCTGGAGGACTGGCGCTCGGCCGCGCGTCGGCGCCTGCCCGAGCTGCTGGCGTCCACGCGCCAGCGGGCCGAGCGGCACGGCGAGCTGGCCTACCTGATCGAGCCGGAGCTGAAGGAGTCGCGCGGCGGGATCCGTGACGCGGTCGTGCTCAGCGCCCTGGCCGCGACCTGGCTCACCGACCGCCCGCACGGTGCGGTCGACATGGCCTACGCCCACCTGCTCGACGTGCGCGACACGGTCCAGGTGGTCACGCGCCGGCACACCAACCGGCTCCTGCTCGCGGACCAGGACGAGGTGGCTGCGCTCGTCGGCTTCGACGACCGTGACGACCTCCTGGCGAGCATCGCCGAGGCCGCCCGGGTCATCTCCTACGCCCTCGACACCACCGTCCGCAACGCGCGCCAGGCTCTGCAGCGACCGGCGGTGAAGTCGATGCTCGTGCGCGGTCGCCGCACGGCGCCGCGCCTGCGGACCATCGCCGAGGACCTCGTCGAGCACGACGGCGAGATCGTCCTCGCCGTCGAGGCGCGCCCGGCCGAGGACCCGCTGCTGTCGTTGCGTGCCGCGGCCACGGCAGCCCGCACCGGCCTGAGCCTCTCGCCCGTCACGGTCGCCAGCCTGACGGCCACGCCCGCGCTGCCGACCCCGTGGCCCAAGGCGGCACGCGGCTACCTGCTGCAGCTGCTCGGCTCCGGCACGGCCCAGGTGCCCATCTGGGAGGCCCTCGACCTGGCCGGCGTCGTGACGACGTGGATCCCCGAGTGGGCGGGTGTGCGCAACCGGCCGCAGCGCTCGGCCATCCACCGGCACACCGTCGACCGGCACCTGGTGGAGACCGTCGCCCGCGCAGGCCGCGACAAGCGCGTGGTCGAGCACGGCGAGACGCTGCTGCTCGCGGCGCTGCTGCACGACATCGGCAAGCGCGCCGGTGCCGGCGACCACTCGACGGAGGGTGCGCGGCTGGCCGGACCGATCGTGCTGCGGATGGGGTTCGACGAGCAGGTCGCCGCGGACGTCACGCGTCTCGTGCGGGAGCACCTGACGCTCGCGGAGCTCGCCACGACGGCCGATCCCGACGACCCCGCGACCCTGGCCCGGCTGCTCGACGCGGTCGACCACCGGCCCGACCTGCTCACGCTGCTGCGCGCGCTGACCGAGGCCGACGCCGGCGCGGCCGGTCCGCAGGCGTGGAGCACCTGGCGCGCGACCCTCGTCGACGACCTGACGGCACGGGCCACCCGGGAGCTGGCAGGTACGCTAGATCGTCCGTGAATCCCGAAGCGTGAGGACCCGCAGGTGTTCGCCACCCTGTCCGACCGACTGACGTCGACCTTCAAGAACCTGCGCACCAAGGGCCGGCTGTCCGAGGCGGACATCGACGCCACCGTGCGCGAGATCCGCCGGGCGCTGCTCGACGCCGACGTCGCCGTCCCGGTCGTCCGGTCGTTCACCGGTGCGGTGCGCGAGCGCGCGCTCTCGGCCGAGGTGTCCGGCGCGCTCAACCCGGCGCAGCAGGTCGTCAAGATCGTCAACGAGGAGCTCGTCGCCATCCTCGGTGGCCAGACGCGAACGCTGAACCTCGCCAAGAACCCGCCCACCGTGATCCTGCTCGCGGGTCTGCAGGGTGCGGGCAAGACGACGCTCGCCGGCAAGCTCGCGCTGCACCTCAAGGGTCAGGGCCACACGCCGCTGCTCGTCGCCGCCGACCTCCAGCGACCGAACGCCGTCACGCAGCTCCAGGTGGTGGGGGAGCGCGCGGGCGTGCCCGTGTTCGCCCCGCACCCCGGCAACCAGGGCAGCGACGACGTGCTGCCGTTCGGCGCCGACCCCGTCGCGGTCGCGCGCGAGGGCCTGGCCACCGCGAAGAGCAAGCTGCACGACGTTCTCATCGTCGACACGGCCGGCCGCCTCGGCGTCGACGCCGAGCTCATGCAGCAGGCCTCCGACATCCGCGACGCGCTCGACCCCGACGAGATCCTCTTCGTCATCGACGCGATGATCGGCCAGGACGCGGTCACCACCGCGCAGGCGTTCGCGGACGGTGTCGGTTTCACGGGGGTGGTGCTGTCCAAGCTCGACGGTGACGCGCGCGGTGGTGCGGCCCTGTCGGTGGCCAGCGTCACCGGCAAGCCGATCATGTACGCGTCCACCGGGGAGAAGCTCACCGAGTTCGAGGTCTTCCACCCCGACCGCATGGCGTCGCGGATCCTCGACATGGGCGACATCCTCACGCTCATCGAGCAGGCCGAGAAGGCGTTCGACGCCGGCCAGGCCGAGGAGATGGTCGACAAGCTGGCGTCCGGCAAGGACCTCACGCTCGAGGACTTCCTGACGCAGATGCAGCAGCTGCGCAACGCGGGGCCGCTGAAGAAGATGATGGGCATGCTGCCCGGCATGGGGCAGATGCGGGAGGCGCTCGACAACTTCGACGAGCGCGAGGTGGACCGCATCGAGGCGATCATCCGCTCGATGACCCCGGCCGAGCGCCGGACCCCAAAGATCATCAACGGGTCACGCCGCTCCCGCATCGCCGCAGGCTCGGGTACCAAGCCCAGTGACGTGAACCAGCTGCTGGAGCGCTTCGACGGCGCGCAGAAGATGATGCGCCAGATGGCCAAGGGTGGCGGCGTGCCCGGCATGCCTCCCGGCATGGGCAACCTGCCCGGCATGGGCGGCAAGAAGTCGCGCGGGCGCACGGCGCCGCCGGTCCGCAAGGTCAAGGGCAAGTCGGGCAACCCGGCGAAGCGCGCCGAGCAGGAGCGCGGCATCACGAGCAAGCCGGCGGCGCCCCAGGGGTCGGCGTTCGGTATCGCCCCGAAGGCCGAGCCCACCTCGCCGACCGACATCGAGCTGCCCGCCGGCCTGGACCGGTTCCTCGGCGGACGCTGACCCCGTGGTCCTGCACCTGCGCGGCACGGTCGTCCTCGACGACGAGCGTGAGGTCGGCGAGGCGTGGGTGGTCGGCGGCCGGATCACGTTCGAGCGTCCGTCGTCCGCGCGGGACGCGCAGGACACGGTGCTCGAGGGCTGGGTCCTGCCCGGCCTGGTCGACGTGCACTGCCACATCGGTCTGGCGTCGGACGGTCCCGTTGACGACGCGACGGCCGAGAAGCAGGCGCTCGCGGACCGCGACTCGGGCGTGCTCCTCGTCCGGGACGCCGGCTCACCCGCCGACACGGGGTGGGTGCACGACCGCGACGACCTCCCGCGGCTGATCCGCGCCGGCCGGCACCTCGCCCGGCCCAAGCGGTACCTGCGGCACTACGGGCGCGAGCTCGAGTCCGTCGACCAGCTTCCCGACGCCGTGCGCGAGGAGGCGGCCCGCGGAGACGGGTGGGTCAAGCTCGTCGCGGACTGGATCGACCGCGACCTCGGTGACGAGGGCGACCTGCGCCCGCTGTGGCCCGCCGACGTCCTGGCCGACGCGGTGGCCGCCGCCCACGACGCCGGTGCGCGCGTGACCGCCCACACCTTCGCGACGGAGTCGCTCGACGCGCTCCTCGACGCCGGCATCGACTGTCTCGAGCACGCCACCGGTGCGACACCGGACCACATCGACCGGATCGCCGCCGCCGGGATCCCGGTCACGGCGACACTGCTCCAGGTCGCGCAGTTCGAGGCGATCGCCGCCCAGGGCTCCCGCTTCCCGGTGTTCGCCGCGCGCATGCGCGCCCTGCACGCACACCGGTACGCGCTCGTCCGCGACCTGCACGACGCCGGCGTGCCCGTGCTCCTCGGCACCGACGCCGGCGGGACGATCGCGCACGGCAGGATCGCCGACGAGGCCGCGGAGCTGGTCCGCGCCGGCATCCCCGCCCAGGACGTGGTGGCCGCAGCGAGCTGGCGCACCCGTTCCTGGCTCGGCGCCGAGGGGCTCGACGAGGGTGCGTCGGCCGACCTGGTCGTCTTCGACGCCGACCCGCGCGAGGACGTCGGCGTGCTGGCGGCACCCCGCGCGGTGGTGCTGCGGGGAGCGGTCGTCTGACGCGCTCGTGACCTGGGCGACATGGTTGGGACCGGGCCTGCACATCTGGCACAATGGTCGGCTGTACCCGGCGTCTGCAGCCCCTCTACCTGCGTTCACCGTGTCCCCGACCTTCCCGGCGCGCCCACCCCACGGGCAATGCGCGGAGAGGTCACCCACAGCAGACATCAGGAGAAGACCACACCGTGGCCACCAAGATCCGCCTCAAGCGTCTCGGCAAGATCCGCGCTCCGTACTACCGCATCGTCGTCGCCGACTCGCGCACCAAGCGCGACGGCCGCGTGATCGAGGAGATCGGCAAGTACCACCCCACCGAGGAGCCCTCGTTCATCGAGGTCAACTCCGAGCGTGCCCAGTACTGGCTCGGCGTCGGCGCGCAGCCGACCGAGCAGGTCGCCGTGCTCCTCAAGATCACCGGTGACTGGCAGAAGTTCAAGAACCTTCCCGGCCAGGAGGGCACGTTGCGCACCAAGGCCGACAAGGTCGACCCGAAGGCCGCCATCGACGCCGTCGCGCTCGACGCCGAGAAGGCCAAGGCCAAGGCGTCCGAGAAGGCTGCCTCGCAGAAGGCCGCTGCTGCCGAGGCTCCCGCCGAGGACGAGCAGGCCTGATGCTCGCCGACGCTCTCGAGCACCTGGTGCGTGGCATCGTCGACCACCCGGACGACGTCCGCGTGAACGCGTCGACGCTGCGTCGTGGCGACCTGCTCGAGGTGCGCGTGCACCCCGACGACCTCGGCCGCGTGATCGGCCGTGGCGGTCGGACGGCCCGTGCGCTGCGCACCGTCGTCGGTGCGCTCTCGACGGACGGCGCGGTCCGCGTCGACGTCGTGGACGTCGACCGGCGCTGAACTCCTGCGCAAGGCCCGGTCCCCTAACCTGGGGACCGGGCCTTCGCCATGACCGCCCACTTCGATCGTGAGGACCACCATGCAGCTGACCGTCGCGCGGATCGGCCGTGCCCACGGCCTGCGCGGAGAGGTCGCCCTCGACCTGCGGACCGACAACCCGCAGGACCGCTTCGGTGACGGCGCGGTGCTCGCCACCGAGCCTGCGGCACGTGGCCCGCTGACGGTCGTCAGCACGCGCACGCAGCAGGACCGCTGGTACGTGACGTTCGCGGAGATCTCGGACCGCACGGCGGCCGAGGCGATGCGTGGCACCGAGCTGGTCGTGGAGGAGGACAGCTCCGACGAGGACGACGCGTGGTACCCGCACGAGCTCGCGGGGCTGCGTGCGGAGCACGTGGACGGCCGGGTGCTCGGCGAGATCGTCGGCCTCGAGCACCTGCCCGCGCACGACATGCTCGTGCTGCGGGAGCCCGACGGCGCCCGGACGCTCGTCCCGTTCGTGAAGGTCATCGTGCCGGTCGTCGACGTCGCCGGCGGCCGCGTGGTGCTCGACCCGCCCGGTGGTCTGCTGGCGTCCGACGCCGCGAACCTGGTGGTGTCCGAGGAGACCGTGGGAGACGACGACTGACGTGCGCATCGACGTCGTCTCGATCTTCCCCGAGTACCTGGCGCCGCTCGAGCTCTCACTCGTCGGCAAGGCCCGCACCAGCGGTCTGCTCGACCTGCGCGTGCACGACCTCCGGGACTGGACCACCGACCGGCACCGGACGGTCGACGACACCCCGTTCGGCGGTGGCGCCGGCATGGTCATGCGTCCCGACGTGTGGGGGACCGCGCTGGACCAGCTGCTCGACGAGGACGCGCACCTGCTGGTGCCGACGCCGTCGGGCGAGCCGTTCACGCAGCGCACGGCAGAGGCGCTCGCCGACGAGGAGCACCTGGTGCTGGCCTGCGGCCGGTACGAGGGGATCGACGCCCGGGTGGCGGAGCACTACCGGTCGCGCGGACGCGTCACCGAGTTCTCCCTCGGCGACTACGTGCTCAACGGCGGCGAGGTGGCCGCGCTCGTCGTGGTCGAGGCCGTCGCGCGCCTGCTTCCCGGGGTCGTCGGCAACCCGGAGTCGCTCGTCGAGGAGTCCCACGGTGCGGCGGGCCTGCTGGAGTACCCCGTCTACACCAAGCCGCCGGCGTGGGAGGGTCTGGACGTCCCCGAGGTGCTCCTGTCGGGACACCACGCACGGATCGCCCGGTGGCGCCGGGACACCGCGCTCGAGCGGACCGCCGCACGTCGGCCGGACCTGATCGCGGCGATGCCCGTCGACGAGCTCGACAGGCACGACCTGTCCCTCCTGGAGTCGCTCGGGTGGCTCCCGGTGGACGGACGCCTCGCACGCGCGTGACCTGCAGCACCTGATTTACCGTGGCTGCCGCCGGTGTGGCAGACTTGCCCGTTGGTGCGCGCAGGTCGCGTCTCTGCCACAGGGGAGACGACTCACGACCACCCGGGGTTCCGCCCGGACGCACCGGACCATCAGACCAAGGACGCCGGTCCTGCCCTGCACGGGGCGGCCGAGACGCCCTCGACGACGTTCCTGACCTGTGGCAGGGCGGGGAAGTGACATCACATGCACACGCTCGATCAGGTCGACGCAGCATCGCTGCGCACCGACATCCCGGAGTTCCGCGCCGGCGACACGCTCAAGGTCAACGTCAAGGTCGTCGAGGGCAACCGCTCCCGCATCCAGGCGTTCCAGGGTGTCGTCATCGCCCGCCAGGGTGACGGTGTCCGCGAGACGTTCACGGTCCGCAAGGTCAGCTTCCAGGTCGGCGTCGAGCGCACGTTCCCCGTGCACTCCCCGAGCCTGGAGTCGATCGAGGTCGTGACGCGCGGCGACGTGCGCCGCGCGAAGCTGTACTACCTGCGCAAGCTCCGT
Source organism: Cellulomonas xylanilytica (assembly GCF_007989805.1). GTDB lineage: Bacteria > Actinomycetota > Actinomycetes > Actinomycetales > Cellulomonadaceae > Cellulomonas > Cellulomonas xylanilytica. Next base: position 201,581 of record NZ_BJUB01000003.1, on the reverse strand, counting down.
GGCAAGAAGGCCAAGATCAAGGAGAAGCGCGACTTCACCCCCGCCGCGAAGAAGGCCTGACCCTTCTCGCACGCGCGTCCCGACGGGCGGTCACCGATCTCGGTGGCCGCCCGTCGGTGTGTCCGGCAGCGCCCGCGCTGGTCAGAGGCACGGGGGCGCCGGGAACCGGGTCACGACGACGTTGACCCGGTCACGACGGCCGATCTCGACGGCTGGTCGTGTGCACGGCAGGGCCCGCCGCATGCGAGAGTGTGCGAGTGATCGACCGACCTTCCCGCGACCTCGACGAGGACTCGTCGGCCACGTCGTGGCCGGGCCGGGAGTCGACCGACGGCCCCGAGCAGGGCCGCGACGGGCCCCAGATGCCGGACGTGACGGCGCCCGACGACGGGTCCGCGCACTCCGACACGCGTCGGCACGCCGCCGCGCGGCGCCCGAACGGCGCGGGGTCGCTGCTGCGCGAGACCGTCATCATCCTGGTCAGCGCGATCGTGCTGTCGCTGCTGGTCAAGACGTTCCTGGTGCAGGCGTTCTTCATCCCGAGCCAGTCGATGCACGACACGCTCATCGAGGACGACCGGATCCTCGTCAGCAAGCTCACGCCGGGGCCGTTCGACCTGCGCCGCGGCGACATCGTCGTCTTCAAGGACCCGGGCGGGTGGCTGCCGTCCGGCACCGTCCCGGACCCGGGGCCCGTGCGCGGTGCGATCAACAACGTCCTCACCTTCATCGGGCTCTACCCGGCCGACGCCAACGAGCACCTGGTCAAGCGCCTGATCGGCCTCCCCGGAGACCACGTGACGGCCGAGGCGGGTGGACCCGTGGTGGTCAACGGCGAGCCGCTCGACGAGCCGTACCTGGCAGCGGGCGTGGCGCCCAGCGACATCGCGTTCGACGTGACCGTCCCGGACAACGGCATCTGGGTCATGGGAGACAACCGCTCGCGCTCGTCCGACTCGCGCTACAACCAGGGCAAGCCCGGCGGCGGGTCGGTCCCGATCGACAACGTCGTCGGCACCGCCTTCGTGACCGTGTGGCCGATCGAGCGCATGGGGCTCCTCCGCAACCCGACCAGCACGTTCGCGGACGTGCCCGACCAGCCGTGACCCTGCTCGCCGCACCCAGGTCGACCGCTCCGCGGGCCGCCCCGCACCTGCGCCACGAGCGGGTGCTCCTGCGGGACGGCGCACGGCTCCTGGCCGGCATGGACGAGGTCGGCCGCGGCTCGCTGGCCGGCCCGGTGAGCGTCGGGGTCGTCGTCGTGGACGTGAGCACCCGGTCCGCCCCGAAGGGCGTCGCGGACTCGAAGCTCCTCGCTCCGGCCGCGCGCACGCGGCTGCTCCCCGCCCTCGGGCGCTGGGGGCTCGCCCGTGCGGTCGGGCACGCGAGCGCCGCGGAGATCGACGAGGTCGGCATCATCGCGGCCCTGCGGCTCGCGGGGACGCGTGCGCTGACCGCCGTCACCGAGGTCGTCGGACCCGTCGACGTGGTGCTCCTGGACGGGTCGCACGACTGGCTCAGCCAGCCGGCGCAGGCCGACCTGTTCACGCTCGAGGCAGAGCCGACGCTGCCCGCTCCGCGGGTGCACCTGAAGGTGAAGGCCGACCGGACGTGCGCGTCCGTCGCGGCGGCGAGCGTGCTCGCCAAGTGCGAGCGGGACGCCCTCATGGTCGGCCTCGCCGCGGAGCATCCCGCGTACCGCTGGGACGAGAACAAGGGCTACGCCTCGCCCGAGCACATGGCGGCGCTGCGCGAGCTCGGACCGTGCGTGCTGCACCGCCGCTCCTGGCGGCTGCCGGGCACCGTGGCGGACGAGATACTGGAGGGCGAGCCCCTCGGCGGCGAGGCGTTCCTCGGACCGGGCACCGGTCCCGACGAGGTGTTCTGACGGTCCCTGCCGTGGCGTCGCGTCGCCCGGGCGCACGCATGGGGGATGATGTCCCGGTGAGCGCGGAGGACCTGGAGAACTACGAGACCGACATGGAGCTCGCGCTGTACCGCGAGTACCGCGACGTCGTGGGGCTCTTCTCCTACGTCGTGGAGACCGAGCGGCGGTTCTACCTCGCCAACCAGGTGGACCTGCAGGTCCGGTCCGCGGCCGGTGAGGTGTACTTCGAGCTGACGCTCGCCGACGCGTGGGTCTGGGACGTGTACCGCTCGGCTCGGTTCGTGAAGTCCGTGCGCGTCGTCACGTTCAAGGACGTGAACGTCGAGGAGCTGGCCAAGGCCGAGCTCGACCTGGGCGGCAGCGCAGGCTTCGCCCGCTGACACCGACCGGACAGGATCGGCGCGACGCCCGGAGGGCTCGCTGACGCCGGCGACTCCGAAGGCGAGGAGCCTGTAGCGCGCGCCTCGCAGCACGGGTCCCTGCTGACCTCCGGTCACGTCCTCGCTCGCCGAGCCGCCCACAGCCCGCACGGAGGTGAGCACCTCCACGAGACACGGCATGCCGGCCCCGCCGGCAGCTCCACGCTGGCAGCGTCCTGTGCGGAGGTGGTCCGGTGCGCGCGAAGGACGCAGTGGGGCGGTACGGGGAGGACGTGGCGGAAGCCCACGTCCGTTCCCGCGGATGGGACGTGCTCGACCGGAACTGGCGCGGGCGGGACGGCGAGCTCGACCTCGTCGCGCTCGACGGCGACGAGCTCGTCGTCGTGGAGGTCAAGACGCGACGGTCGATCGCGTTCGGCCACCCCGCCGAGGCCGTGACCCTCCGCAAGCTCGCGCGCGTGCGGCGGCTGGCGGCGCAGTGGCTCGCCGCGCACGACGTGCACCCGGGGTCGGTGCGCATCGACGTGATCGCGGTGCTGCTCCCCGCCCGCGGCGCCGCCCAGGTCGACCACCTCGAGGGGGTGGTCTAGTGGTGCTCGGCCGGACGCTGGGCGTCGCGCTCGTGGGGTTGACCGGGCACGTGGTCGACGTCGAGGCGCACCTCGCGCCGTCACTGCCGGCGTTCACGCTCGTCGGTCTGCCGGACGCCTCGCTGGCCGAGTCGCGCGACCGTGTGCGCGCAGCCGTGACGTCCTCGGGCCTCGCGTGGCCCAACCGGCGCATCACGGTGAACCTCTCACCGGCGACGCTGCCCAAGTCGGGCTCGGGCTTCGACCTGGCGATCGCCGTGGCCACGTTGGCCGGCGCCGAGGCGATCGACCCGACCGCGCCCCACGGGGTGGTGCACCTCGCGGAGCTCGGGCTCGACGGTCGGCTCCGGCCCGTGCGTGGCGTGCTGCCCGCGGTGGCGGCCGCTGTCGCCGCGGGGTGGTGCCGGGTGGTCGTCGCGGAGGCCAACGCGGCGGAGGCGCGCCTCGTGCCGGGCGCACGGGTCGTCGGCGCGACGAGCCTGGCCGAGGTGGCCGCGGGCTACGGCGCCACCGTCGACGTGCCGGACGTGGCGGCCGTGTCCCCGGAGGCCGTGCCACGGCCGCCGGTCGGCACGTCGCTGGACCTGGCCGACGTGGTCGGGCAGGACGAAGCCCGGACGTGTCTCGAGGTCGCCGCAGCGGGCGGGCACCACCTGCTGATGGTCGGGCCGCCGGGGACCGGCAAGACCATGCTCGCGGCTCGTCTGCCGGGGTTGCTGCCGGACCTGTCGGAGGCGGATGCCGTCGAGGTCACGGCGGTGCACTCCGTGGCCGGTGCGTTCGACCCCGGTGGGGGACTGCTGCGTCGGCCACCCTTCGAGGACCCGCACCACACCGCGACACCGGCGAGCGTCGTGGGCGGGGGATCGGGTGTACCGCGCCCCGGGGCGGCCTCCCGCGCGCACCGCGGCGTCCTGTTCCTCGACGAGGCTCCGGAGTTCTCGACCGCGGTGCTGCAGACGTTGCGGCAGCCGTTGGAGCACGGCGAGCTGGTGCTCCACCGGGCTGCCGGGACCGCCCGCTATCCCGCGCGATTCCAGCTGGTCCTCGCCGCCAACCCGTGTCCGTGCGGGCAGGGCGTCGGCAAGGGACTGGCCTGCACGTGCCGGAGCGAGCAGCGGCGTCGGTACTTCGGCAAGCTGTCGGGTCCGCTGCTGGACCGGGTGGACCTGCAGGTCGAGCTGAACCCCGCGCGGTCGGGACCGGGGGTCGGGGAGTCCTCGGCCGCCGTCGCCGCACGGGTGCTCGACGCGCGCACCGCGCAGGCGCGACGGCTCGCCGGGACGCCCTGGCGCACCAACGGCCACGTCCCGGGGAGCTGGCTGCGGGAGCGGCTGGGACCTGACCGCACGCTCGTCGCCGACCTGGACCGCGCGCTCGACCGCGGCACCCTGAGCCTGCGCGGCGTGGACCGCGTGCTGCGCGTCGCGTGGACGCTGGCGGACCTCGCCGGGCGCCCGGCACCCGGCCGCGCCGAGGTGGGGCACGCCCTGCTGCTGCGGACCCGAGGGAACGGCGCATGAGCGCCGAGAAGGGGCACGCCCTGACGCCGTGGACCCGGGGGGGTCGCGCATGAGCGCCGACGACGTGGAGCTGCTGGCGCGCGCTACGTGGAGCGCCCTGGTGGAGCCCGGCGACGCGGTGGCCGGGACGCTCGTCGGCCTGCTCGGCGCCGTGCAGGCCCTGGAGTGGGTTCGCGCGGCCCTCCGCGACGGACCCGATCTCGCCGCTCTCGAGGACCGGCACGGCCCCCTGGGCGACGCCGACCGGAGGCGGGTGGTGACGGCCGTCGCGCGGTGGGCGGTCCGGCTGCCCGACTGTGACCCGCACCGCGACCTCGGGAACCTCGACCGCCTCGGGGGGAGCCTGCTGGTCCCCGGAGACCCTCGGTGGCCGTCCGCGCTCGACGACCTGGGTACGACGGCGCCGTTCTGCGTGTGGCTCCGCGGTGAGCCGGACCTCGGTGCCGTGCTCGCGCTGTCGGCAGCCGTCGTCGGGTCCCGGGCGGCGACGTCCTACGGCGAACGCGTCGCGTTCGACCTCGCCGACGAGCTGACGGCGCAGGGCCTGTGCGTCGTCTCGGGTGGTGCGTACGGCATCGACGCGGCGGCGCACCGGGGAGCTGTCGCCCGCGGTGGGCGGACCCTGGTCGTCCTCGCCGGCGGCGTCGACCGGGCCTACCCGGCGGGGAACGCGCGCCTGCTGGAGACGGTCGTGGGCTGCGGGGGTGCGCTCGTCTCGGAGGTGCCGCCGGGCAGCCTGCCCACCAAGAGCCGGTTCCTGCAGCGCAACCGGCTGATCGCCGCAGCCGGACAGGCGACGGTGGTGGTCGAGGCCGCGTGGCGCTCGGGCGCGATGAGCACCGCGCACCATGCGGCACGGCTGCTGCGACCCGTCGGCGCCGTGCCGGGCCCGGTGACGTCGATGGCGTCCGCCGGGTGCCACCGGCTGCTGCGGGAGGGTGTCGCGGTGTGCGTCACGGATGCGGCCGAGGTCCGGGAGCTCGCCGGAGCCATCGGTTCGGGACTCGTGGCCGCGGCCGACGCAGCGCGCTCGGCCGACGACCGAGCTGCCCGACGGCGGGACGTCCTCGACCCGGTGTCGTTGCGCGTCGTCGACGCACTGTCGCGTCGCGTGCCCACCGACGTCGACCGGCTCGCGAGCCTCGCGGGCGTCACCGTCGCGGAGGCACGGGGCGCGGTGGGGCTCCTGGAGCTCGACGGGTGGGCAGTCCGCCGTGGTGCCGGCTGGGTGGTTGCGCCGGTCGCCTCACCATGACGGCGGCGCGGTGTCCAGAAGGCGCGCCGAGAGCGGTCGACGCCGAGAGGGGGTGAGGAGTCGGGAGGGTGAAAAACTCGCGCAATCGGGCCATTGTTCGTCGGCGAATCGGACATTGCACCGGGATTCGCCCACCGTTAGGCCGCGCAGGTGAAAGTGCTCCTTGTGACCTGCTGTGTTTCAGGTCACCGTACTCACATGAACATCACCGAGACCGCGACGGGGACGCCTTTTTCGGCGCTCCAGACGTCGGAGTTCTCGGCGCACCAGGGTGCTCCGCGAGAAATGTCGCGGTCCGGCAACGGTGCATATCTCGGTGATGTCGACCACCTTTTCACCGAGCGACTCCGCTCGGTGCTCGAGCACGTGCACCCCGGAGCATGAGGAAGACAATGGAGTCGACGATGACGACGCAGCTGGACACCGCCTTCCCGGTGCACACCCGTCTGACCAGCACCGCGCCCGAGGGCGTCATCCCGCAGCCGCGGTCGGCCGAGGTGGACCTGCTCGCACCTGCGTCGGTCCCGATCACGCGCGGTGTGCCGGCCCCCCGGACCCCCGTCGCGCCGAGCCGCTCCGTCGACGAGGTCGACGCCCTGTGGGAGGAGTACAAGGCGACGCCGTCCGCCCGTGCTCGCGAGGGCCTGATCCTGCACTACGCCCCGCTCGTGTCTGCGGTCGCCGGCCGGGTCGGGATGCGCCTGCCCAGCACCGTCGAGCAGGCCGACCTGGTCTCCTACGGCATGTTCGGCCTCATCGACGCCATCGAGAAGTACCAGACGGACCGCTCGGTCAAGTTCGAGTCCTATGCCTCTTCCCGCATCCGCGGCGCGATCATCGACGAGCTGCGCGCGATGGACTGGGTCCCGCGCTCGGTCCGCACGAAGGCCCGGTCCGTCGACCGCGCCTACGCCGAGCTCGAGGCCAAGCTGCACCGGACGCCGACCGAGGACGAGGTCGCCCAGCACCTCGCGATGCCGGTCGAGGACCTGCGCGCGATCTACTCGCAGCTCTCGACCGTGAACGTCGCGGCGCTCGACGAGCTGCTCGGCGGCGGCGACGACCGCCCCGGCGGCGTCTCGCTCGGCGACACCCTCGGCGACGAGCGCACGCTCGACCCCGCCAGCTCGATCGAGGCGGCGGAGACCAAGTTCCTGCTGGCTCGCGCGATCGAGTGTCTCGGCGAGCGGGAGCGCATCGTCGTCGTCCTCTACTACTACGAGGGCATGACCCTCGCCGAGATCGGTCGGGTCCTCGGTGTCACCGAGTCCCGGATCTCCCAGATGCACACCGCTGCGATGGTCCGGCTCCGCACCCGCCTGGTCGAGGCCGAGCGCGCCTGACCGACCACGCGGCACGGTCCGCTGCGCCGTCGAGAGCGGGCTCCCTGTCAGCCGAACAGAGCATGGCACCGTTGAGCGCACGCGCATCGACGACCGAGCAGCGCGCGGCACGGTGCACGGCACCGTCCAGCGTGCGTCGCCCGTCGGCCGAGCAGCGCGGCACGTTGCACCGCACCGTCGAGCGTGCGTCGCCCGTCGGCCGAGCAGCGCGGGGCGCGGTGCACGACGCTGTCGAGCGTGCTGCCCCTCGGCCGAGGAGCTCGGGAGGCGCTCGGCGCAGAGCGTCCTAGCCGGTGCGGTCGAGGGGGAGCAGGACCACCGGCCCCGCGCCCGCGAGAAGGCTGAGCGGGTCCACGTAGTCGTCCCCGACCCGCACGCCCCAGTGCAGGCACGCGGCCGGCGCGCAGTGCGAGCCCTCGTGGACCAGCGTCCCGAGGAGCGCTCCTGCGGCGACGACGTCACGGACGCCGACGGCGGGGACCAGGGGTTCGACCGTCGACCGGCGCCCGTCGGTGTCCGTGACCGTCACCACCGGTCGACCGCCGACGACGCCCGCGAAGGTGACGACGCCGGCCACGGGGGAGAGCACCTGGTTGCCGGGGGTCGAGCGCAGGTCGACACCGCGGTGCCCGGCCGCCCAGCGCTCGGGTGGTCGCTCGAAGCCGCGGACGACCTCCGGCGTCCCCGCGAGCGGCAGTCGGTAGGTGCCGGCCGGTGGTGGGGGACCGGGAGGTCCGGCCGAGCCGGTCGCGGCGACCGCGACCAGCAGGGTCAGCAGCAGGGCGGCGGTGCCGAGCCCGGTGGCGAGGCGAGCGGCGAGAGGTCGTCGGGTCATGGCGCGATGGTTGTGGGTGCGTGCCGTGGCGGCGGCGGTGCCGGACGAGTCCGTGGACGGTCGGGCGCCGCGGGTGGGCTGTGGTCGGTTCGGCGTGCGGGCGTGGCGCTGGGCTCGTCGCGGGCGGCGCGGTGCGGACCAGCACCGGCGATCAGTTAGACTTCGGGTGCGACCGGTCCGTACCGGTCGACTTCGCGCGTCATCCACCCGATCACCGGACCGTCGGCCTCACCGCCGACGCGGCCCAGGACGGGGTCGATCTCCGCAGCGGTCCGAGCACCTGCCCACGTGGCAGGTACCGGAGCGGGCGACGACATGACGCCAGGGGCGCCGGCCAGCTGGTCGGAGCCGACAACCGAGATGCGGGCCCGGAACGGGGTCCGCCTTGACGCGTGCACCCGCCGGTGCGCGCCGGAAGGACGTGCCATGGCCGTCGTGACCATGCGCCAGCTGCTCGAGAGCGGTGTCCACTTCGGGCACCAGACCCGCCGCTGGAACCCCAAGATGAAGCGCTTCATCTTCACCGAGCGCAACGGCATCTACATCGTCGACCTGCAGCAGTCGCTGTCGTACATCGACAACGCCTACGACTTCGTGAGCCAGACCGTCGCGCACGGTGGCACGATCCTGTTCGTCGGCACCAAGAAGCAGGCGCAGGAGCCGGTCGCCGACCAGGCCGCCCGCGTCGGCATGCCCTACGTCAACCAGCGCTGGCTCGGTGGCATGCTCACCAACTTCAGCACGGTGCACAAGCGTCTCCAGCGCCTCAAGGAGCTCGAGCAGATCGACTTCGACGACGTGGCGGGCTCCAACCTCACGAAGAAGGAGCTGCTCGTCCTGCGCCGCGAGAAGGACAAGCTGGCCAAGACGCTCGGTGGCATCCGTGACATGGCCAAGGTCCCCTCGGCCGTGTGGATCGTGGACACCAACAAGGAGCACCTCGCGGTCAACGAGGCGCGCAAGCTCGGCATCCCGGTCGTCGCGATCCTGGACACCAACTGCGACCCCGACGTCGTCGACTACCCGATCCCGGGCAACGACGACGCGATCCGCGCCGTCCAGCTGCTGACCCGCGTCATCGCGGACGCGGCCGCCGACGGTCTGCTGAAGCGCCACTCGGGTCGCACCGCGGCCGCCGAGGGTGCGCCGGCCGACGCCGAGCCCCTCGCCGAGTGGGAGCGCGAGCTGCTCGCCGGTGCCGAGGCCGACCTGGCCGGCACCGCGGTCGCCGCCGACGCCACCGCCGAGGTCGCCGAGGCGAAGACCGAGATCGCCGAGGAGGTCGCCGCCGACGAGGCCGCCACCGAGACGGTCGCCGAGGAGGCCGTCACCGAGGCCGTGGCCGACGAGGTCGCGACCGAGGCTGTCGCAGAGGACGTCGAGTCCGCCGCGACCGAGGTCGCCGAGGACGTCCAGACCGAGGCAGCCGAGCCGGCCGCCACCGAGGGCGACGCCGACTCCAAGTGATCCTGCCGGTGCCGGTGGTCCCCGCACGGGACCGCCGGCACCGCGGCACGTCACCGGACCCGTTGCGGTCCCCACCAACGTCACGACACACGAGGAACGGACACGACTGATGGCGAACTACTCGCTCGCAGACATCAAGGCGCTGCGCGAGAAGACCGGTGCCGGAATGATGGACGTCAAGAAGGCGCTCGAGGAGGCCGAGGGCGACTCCGAGAAGGCGCTCGAGCTCATCCGGGTCAAGGGCCTCAAGGGCGTCGGCAAGCGTGAGGGCCGCGCGGCCTCGGACGGCCTCGTCGCCGCTCACGTCGGCCCGACGGCCGACGGCGAGGGCCAGACGGGCGTGCTCGTCGAGGTCAACTCGGAGACGGACTTCGTCGCCAAGAGCCCGAACTTCATCGCGCTGGCGGACCGCGTCCTCGCGGCCGCGGTCGACTCGCCGGCCCGCGACGCGGACGCGCTGCTGGCCACCGAGGTCGACGGCACGAGCGTCCAGACGATCGTCGACGAGACGGCCGCCACCCTGGGTGAGCGCGTCGTCGTGCGCCGCCTGGCCCGCGTGGCCGGCGAGCACGTCGAGGTCTACCTGCACAAGGTCAGCAAGGACCTGCCCCCGCAGGTCGGCGTGCTCGTCGCGACCGACGCGGCCGGTGCCGGCGTGGCCCGCGACATCGCGACCCACATCGCGGCGTTCTCGCCCACGTACCTCACGCGCGAGGAGGTCTCCGCCGACGTCGTCGCCAACGAGCGCCACATCGCCGAGGAGACGGCCCGCAACGAGGGCAAGCCCGAGGCCGCGCTGCCGAAGATCATCGAGGGCCGCCTGAACGGCTTCTTCAAGGAGAACGTCCTGCTCGAGCAGGCGTTCGCCAAGGACAACAAGAAGACGGTCGCCCAGGTCCTCGCCGAGTCCGGCGGCACGCTGACGGGCTTCGTCCGTTACCGCGTGGGAGCCTGACCTCAGGTGATCGACGGTGGCCCCGGCCCTGCGGGGTCGGGGCCACCGTCGCAACCAGCCCGATCCAACTCTCGTGGAGGCACCGTGACCCTGGACCCCGAGTCGACCCGCGGAGCGGCGCCGGACCGGCGCGTCCTGCTCAAGCTGTCCGGCGAGACGTTCGGGGGCGGTGACGTCGGCCTCGCGGCGGACGTCGTCCAGCGCGTCGCCGCCGAGATCGCCGTCGCGGTCCGGGCGGGTGTGCAGGTGGCGATCGTCGTCGGCGGTGGCAACTTCTTCCGCGGCGCCGAGCTCTCGCAGCGCGGCCTCGACCGTGCGCGTGCCGACTACATGGGCATGCTGGGCACGGTGATGAACTGCCTGGCGCTCCAGGACTTCCTCGAGCAGGCCGGCGTGAGCACCCGCGTGCAGACCGCGATCGCGATGGGTCAGGTGGCCGAGCCGTACATCCCGCTGCGTGCCATCCGGCACCTGGAGAAGGGCCGCGTCGTCATCTTCGGCGCGGGCGCGGGCATGCCGTACTTCTCGACGGACACGGTCAGCGTCCAGCGCGCCCTGGAGACGCACTGCCACGAGGTCCTCATGGGCAAGAACGGGGTCGACGGGGTGTACTCCGCAGACCCGCGGACGGACCCGGACGCGGTCAAGCTGGACCACCTGACCTACACCGACGCGCTCGTCAACGACCTGGGCGTCATGGACGGCTCGGCGCTCAGCCTGTGCCGGGACAACGACGTGCGCATGCGCGTGTTCGGCCTCGAGGAGGCCGGGAACGTCACGCGGGCGCTGCAGGGTGAGAAGATCGGCACGCTGATCACGGCCAGCTGACGGTGCTGACGCTGGACGCACGACCCTGAACTGACGACACGAAGGAGCTCCGGTGATCGACGAGACCCTCTTCGAGGCTGAAGAGAAGATGGACAAGGCCGTCGAGGTCGCCAAGGAGGACTTCTCGACGATCCGCACGGGTCGGGCGAACGCCGCGATGTTCTCCAAGGTGTTCGTCGACTACTACGGCGCCCCGACGCCGCTGCAGCAGCTGGCGTCGTTCAACGTCACCGAGGCGCGCACGATCCTCGTCTCGCCGTTCGACAAGTCGTCGACCGCCGCGATCGAGAAGGCGCTGCGCGACTCGGACCTGGGCGTCAACCCGACCAACGACGGCAACGTCATCCGCATCGTGCTGCCCGCCCTCACGCAGGAGCGCCGCAAGGACTTCGTCAAGCTCGCCAAGACGAAGGCGGAGGACGCCCGCATCTCGGTGCGCAACGTGCGCCGCCGTGCCAAGGAGGAGCTGGACCGCATCGTCAAGGACGGCGAGGCCGGTGAGGACGAGGTCGGGCGTGCCGAGAAGGAGCTCGAGTCCCTGACGAAGAAGCACGTGGACCTCATCGACCACCTGCTCGCGTCCAAGGAGAACGAGCTCCTCGAGGTCTGATGAGCCAGACAGCCATCGCCGCCACCCGGACCCCCCGCCCCGGTCGTGACCTCCCGGTCGCGATCGTCGTCGGCGTCGCCATGCTCGTGGCGGTGGTCGCGTCGCTGTTCATCCGCAAGGAGGCCTTCGCGGTCGTCGCCGTCCTGGCGGTGAGCGCGGGCCTGTGGGAGCTGGCGCAGGCGTTCACCCGGCGCAACATCCACCTGCCGCTGCTCCCGCTGCTGGTCGGCTCGATCGGCATCCTCGTGTCCGCCTACACGGCGGGACCGGAGGCGCTGTTCGTCGCGTTCATGCTGACCGTCGGCGGTGTCGTCGTGTGGCGCGTGCTCGACGGGAGCGGCCAGCCGGCGCTGCGCGACGCGACCGCGGGTGCGTTCGCGGCGGCGTACCTGCCGTTCCTCGGCGGCTTCGTCATGCTGCTGCTCGCGGAGCCGGACGGCGCGTCCCGCGTGATGCTCTTCATCCTGCTGTGCGTCGCCAGCGACGTCGGTGGCTACACCGTCGGCGTCCTGCTCGGCAGGCACCCGCTCGCCCCGTCCGTGAGCCCGAAGAAGACCTGGGAGGGTCTGGCCGGCTCGTTGATCCTGGCGTGCGTGGTGGGTGTGGTGGGTGTGCAGCTCGCGTTCGGCGGGGAGCCGCTGGTCGGCGTGATCCTGGGGCTCGCCACGGTGGTCACCGCGACGCTCGGGGACCTCGCGGAGTCGATGCTCAAGCGGGACCTCGAGCTCAAGGACATGGGCCGGCTGGTGCCGGGCCACGGCGGCCTGCTGGACCGCCTCGACTCGCTCGTCCTGACCGCCCCCGCCGTGTACGTCGTCCTCACGGTGTTCCAGCCCGCCTGACCCTGCTTTCGTCGCAGCCCTACCCGAGAGGGGGTACCTGGCATGACCGGTACACCCGTGCGCCTCGACCTGTCCTCGCCCAGCCGGGGACCTCGGGGCAAGCCGCCCAAGCACTTCGTCGACCTCACGCCCGAGCAGCGGGTCGAGGCCGTCACCGAGCTCGGTGAGAAGCCGTTCCGCGCCAAGCAGCTGGCGACGCACTACTTCACGCACCTCACCAACGACCCGGCCCTGATGACGGACCTGCCGAAGGCGACGCGCGACAAGCTGGTCGAGGGCCTGTTCCCGCAGCTGCTCACGGCGCACCGCACCCAGACCGCCGACAAGGGCACCACGGTCAAGACGCTGTGGCACCTGTTCGACGGCGCCAAGGTCGAGTCCGTGCTGATGCGGTACGCCAACCGCACCACGCTGTGCGTCTCGAGCCAGGCCGGCTGCGGCCTCGCGTGCTCGTTCTGCGCGACCGGCCAGCTGGGCCTGACGCGGAACCTGTCGACCGCGGAGATCGTCGAGCAGGTGCGGGCGGCAGCACGTTCGTTGGCGGACGGCGAGGTGCCCGGCGGCCCCACCCGCCTGAGCAACGTGGTGTTCATGGGCATGGGGGAGCCGCTGGCCAACTACAAGTCCGTGATGGAGACGGTGCGGCGCCTGGTGGCGCCGGCGCCGGACGGGCTGGGCATGTCGGCGCGCAACGTCACCGTGTCGACCGTCGGGATGGTGCCGGCGATGGACCGCCTGGCGAAGGAGGGCATCCCGGTGACCCTCGCGCTGTCCCTGCACGCGCCGGACGACGAGCTGCGCAGCGAGCTGGTGCCGGTGAACACCCGGTGGAGCGTCGACGAGGCGCTGGACTCCGCGCACCGCTACTTCGAGGTCACCGGCCGGCGCGTCTCCATCGAGTACGCGCTCATCCGGGACATCAACGACCACGCGTGGCGTGCGGACCTCCTGGGGGAGAAGCTCAACGCCCGCGGCCGCGGCTGGGTGCACTGCAACCCGATCCCGCTGAACCCGACGCCGGGCTCGAAGTGGACCGCGAGCGATCCGCGGGTCGAGCAGGAGTTCATGGCACGCTTGCGTGCGCACGGGATCCCGACGACGATCCGGGACACGCGCGGCAGCGAGATCGACGGCGCCTGCGGACAGCTGGCAGCGGAGGAGGACGAGTGAGTGACGGGATGTTCCGGACCGTCTCCGGTCTGAAGCAGGGGTACGACCCCGACGAGGTCGACGACTTCTTCGCCCACGCACGAGCCGTCTACGAGCAGGGCCCCGCCTCGGCCCTGGCCAGCAAGGACGTCCGCAGCGTCGCGTTCGACATGGTCCGCGGCGGCTACGTGACCGCAGCGGTCGACGCTGCCCTCGACCGGCTCGAGGCCGCGTTCGTGGCCCGCTCCCGCGCGGAGTTCATCGCGACGCAGGGTCAGCAGGGCTGGATGGACCACCTGAGCGAGCAGGCCCGCACGCTGTACGGGCGTCTGGGCCGTCCCGACGGGGACCGGTTCGCGCCCCCCGAGGGCCGCCAGCAGGGCTACGAGCCGGCGGACGTCGACGACCTGTGCCAGCGGCTCGTCGCCTACTTCGACAAGGGCACGCCCCTGTCGGCGGCCGAGGTCCGGTCGGCGACGTTCCGCCGCCGCAAGGGCCACAACGCGTACGCCGAGGGCCCGGTGGACGCGTTCCTGTCCCGCGCGGTCGAGGTGCTTCTCGGGGTCGAGTAGGCCGGGTCCCGACGCCGACGACGGCCGCGCTCCCTGCCGGGGGCGCGGCCGTCGTGCGTGGTGTCAGCCGTCCTCGCGCTTGAACGTGCGTGCGCCGAACCAGAGGCCCACGGCGGCGAGCACGATGGTCAGCGCGGAGCCCCAGAGCGCGGTGGAGCTGCCGATGGCGCCGTCGAACTGGGCGCGGATGCCCGAGACCACGTGCTTGATCGGGTTGAGGTTCGACAGCGTGTTGAGCCAGGCCGGTGCCGAGGCGGCGGTGATGGGCAGCAGGATCCCGGACAGCAGCAGCAGCGGGAGGGCGACCCCGTTCATCAGCGGCGCCAGGGCGTCCTCGCTCTTGAGCGTCAGCGCGACGGCGTAGGACGCCGAGGCGAACGCGGCGGCGAGCAGGGCGGCGGTGACGATGCCGAGCACGATCCCCCAGAACGGCGCCTCGAGCCCGAACAGGAACGCCACGGACACGAGGACCACGCCCTGCACGGCGACGACGATGACGTCGCGGAGCACACGTCCGACCACGAGCGCGGACCGGGGTGCCGGACTGACGCGCTCGGCCTCGATGACCCCGTCGCGCCACTCGCCGATGAGGCCGAAGCCGACGAACAGGGCCCCGAACATGCCGAGCTGGACGAGCAGGCCCGGGACGAAGAGCTGGTAGGCGTTGGTCGCTCCCAGCGAGGGAGCGAGCGGCTCGAGCAGCGGACCGAACAGCGACAGGTAGAGCACCGGCTGGAGCAGGCCCATGACGGCCCACACGGGGTTGCGCAGCGAGATCCGCATGGCGCGCCGGAAGACCGTGAGCGCGTCGCGGACGAACGTGCTCCGGGTGCCCTGCTCGTCGGTGACGGTGGGCGACGTCGCGGTGGTGGCGCTCATGCTGCGGCTCCGTCCGTGGGGACCTGCCGGCTCTCGCCGTCGCGCAGGGATCGACCGGTCAGGGTGAGGAAGACGTCGTCGAGGGTGGGTCGGCGCAGCTCGACGCCGTCCAGCTCGATGCCCTCGGCGTCCAGCGACCGCAGCAGGCCGGCGAGCAGCGTGCGGCCCGCCGGGACGCGGACCTCGACGAGCGTGCCGTCGACGGTGGGTGCGTCGGCGCCGGACAGCTGGGCGGCGATCGCGGCGATGCGGGGGACGTCGGCGGTCTGTGCGGCGCTGAGCAGGACCGCGTCCCCGCTGACCCGCTGCTTGAGGTCCTCGGGCGAGCCCTGCGCGACGATCTGCCCGTGGTCGATGACGAGGATGCGGTCGCAGAGGGCGTCGGCCTCGTCGAGGTAGTGCGTCGTGAGGAACACGGTGCTGCCGCGCTCGTCGCGCAGGCCGCGGACGTGGGTCCAGAGGTTGGCGCGCGCCTGCGGGTCGAGCCCGGTGGTCGGCTCGTCGAGGAACACGAGCCGCGGGGTGTGGATCAGGCCGGTGACGATGTCGAGCCGGCGGCGCTGTCCGCCGGACAGGGACGAGCACTTGCGGTCCCAGAGGCCGTCGAGCTCCAGCTGCTCGAAGAGCGTGCGGCCGCGCGTCGTGGCGGTCGCACGGTCGACGCCGTAGAGCAGGGCGTGGTCGACGACCTCCTCGCCGGCGCGGGCCTCGCCGGAGGTGGAGCCGGACTGGGCGACGTAGCCGATGCGCCGACGGACGGTGCCGGGGTCACGACGCAGGTCGGCGCCCGCCACCGTGGCCTCCCCGCGGGTGGGGCGCAGGAGGGTGGTGAGCATGCGCAGCGTCGTCGTCTTGCCGGCGCCGTTGGGGCCGAGGAAGCCGACGATCTCGCCGGCGTCGACGCCGAGGTCCACGCCGCGCACGGCGTCGACGTCTCCTCGTCGGGTCTTGTAGGTGCGGGCCAGGCCGCGGGCATGGATCATGCGGGGTCTCCTTCGGGTGGAGTCCCCAGTATTCAAGATTGACTATTACTCGTCAACCTTGACTATTACGTGTCTACGTCGTGCGCCGCCACGACCCCCGGCCCGACCCCCGCCAGCCGCGCGACCTCGATCTGCTCGGGCGTCGGCGTCCACAGCGGCGGCTCGCCCTGGAACGCGTAGGCCCCGGCCCGGACGCGGTCGAGGAAGTCCCGCGCCCACTCGAGCTCGCCGCGGGTCCGCGCGCTGATCAGCCGGGCGACCTCCGTCGCCGTGTCGGGCGTGTCCTTCTCGCCGAGGATCTGCTGGATCTGGGCGGCGAGCACGCGCAGGTACTCCTCCAGCACCTCGACCCGCGTCTCGAGGGTGCGCACGACCTCGTCACGGGGGAGCGCGAACGCCATGTTCACGGCCGTGAGGAAGAACGTCGGGTCGTCGACGGAGAGCAGCCCCGCACGGAGCAGGGCGAGGAACTCGTCCTCACCGGCGTCGGTCAGCCGGTAGGTGGTGCGCTGCGGGCGCGGCCCGTCCGCGACGACACCGACCTCCTCCAGCAGCCCCGAGCGGGTGAGCGACTTCAGCGCGTTGTAGATCGACCCCGGGTGCACGTGCGCCCACTGGTCGACCTCCCAGCTCACCAGCTCGCGGCGCAGGAAGTAGCCGTGCACGGGCTGGAAGATCCGCACGCAGCCGAGCACGAGCAGGCGCGTCGAGGACCCCTGGGGCGTGGCAGGACCGGGCATGCGGCGATCCTGTCACGCGCGATGCACGAAGATGGGCAGCGTGACACAGCGCAGCGTCGTCCTCCTCGGCTCGACCGGGTCCATCGGCACCCAGGCGGTCGACGTCATCGTCCGCAACCCCGACCGGTTCACCGTCACGGGCCTGTCCGCGGGCGGCGGGGACGTCGGTCTGCTGATCCGGCAGGCCCGCGAGCTCGGCGTCTCGACGGTGGCCGTCGCCGACCCGCGCGCGGAGCCGCTGCTGCGCGACGCCCTCCCCGGGGTCGAGATCCTCGTCGGCCCGCAGGCGTCCACCGAGCTCGCCGGTCGCGGCGCCGACGTCGTGCTCAACGGCGTCACCGGCTCGGTCGGGCTCGGGCCGACGCTCGCGGCGCTGCGGGCCGGCAGCACGCTCGCGCTGGCCAACAAGGAGTCGCTCGTGGTGGGCGGCCGCCTGGTGCACGCCGCGCGGCAGCGCCCCGACCAGATCGTGCCGGTCGACTCCGAGCACTCGGCGATCGCGCAGGCGCTGCGCGGCGGGACGCACGCCGAGGTCAGGCGCCTGATCCTCACCGCGTCGGGAGGGCCGTTCCGCGGCTGGTCCCACGACGACGTCAAGGCGGTGACGCCGCAGCAGGCGCTCGCGCACCCGACGTGGTCCATGGGCCCGGTGGTGACGATCAACTCCTCGACGCTCATGAACAAGGGCCTGGAGCTCATCGAGGCGCACCTGCTGTTCGACGTGCCCGTCGCGGACATCACGGTGGTGGTGCACCCGCAGTCGGTGGTGCACTCGATGGTCGAGTTCGTCGACGGCTCCACGCTGGCGCAGGCATCGCCTCCCGACATGCGGCTCCCGATCGCCCTCGGGCTGTCGTGGCCCGACCGGGTCCCGGCGGTCGCGCCCCCGTGCGACTGGTCGCAGTCCGTGGCCTGGACGTTCGAGCCCCTCGACGAGGACGTCTTCGCGGCCGTCCGGCTGGCCAGGGAGGCCGTGGCGGCGTCCGCGACGCACCCGGCGGTCTACAACGCGGCGAACGAGGAGTGCGTCGAGGCGTTCCTCGCCGGACGCATCGGGTTCCTCGACATCGTGACCACCGTCGAGCGGGTGCTGGACGAGCACGACGGCACCGCGCCCGACGACCTGACGCTGGACGCCGTGCTGTCCGCCGAGGTCTGGGCGAGGGCCCGCGCGCAGGAGATCCTGACGCGCACCTGACCGCTCAGTGCCCGAGGACCTGGCTGAGCAGACCGCCCAGCCGGCTCGGGTGGCCGGTCCGGGCCTCGGTGCGGTCCGCCCACGCCGACGCCCGCCGGGTCGCGCTGATGCCGACCCAGCGCACAGGCTCCGGCTCCCAGGCGGGCGAGCGGTGGTCCACCCACGGCAACCGGACCAGCGCGCTGTCCGTGCCGGTGAGCAGGTCCGCGAGCGTCCTGCCCGCGAGGTTGGTCAGCGCGACGCCGTCCCCGACGTACCCGCCGGCCCACGCGATCCCGGTCTCGGCGTCGAGCCCGACCGACGGGTGCCAGTCCCGGGGCACGCCGAGCGGCCCGCCCCAGTGGTGGGTGATCTCCGCCCGCTCGAGCACGGGGAACAGGTCCATCAGCTCGCGCACGAGGTGCGCCGCGGTGGCGTCCACCTGGTCGAACGACGGCCGGATGGCGGAGCCCAGGTGGTACGGCGCCCCCCGCCCGCCGAACGCGAGCCGGTCGTCCGTCGTGCGCTGGCCGTAGACGATGAGGTGCCGGGCGTCGGTGAAGGTCTGCGCGCGGTCGAGCCCGATCTGCGCCCAGACCTCGGGAGGCAGGGGCTCCGTGGCGATCATGTGCGAGTAGACCGGGACGACGTCGCGGTGCGCCCCCGGCAGGTGCGCGCTCCAGGCCTCCGTCGCGCGGACCACGAAGCGGGCGCGGACGGTGCCGTGGTCGGTGACGACCGCGCGGGGGGACAGACGCAGGGCGCGCGTCCCCTCGGCCAGGCGGGCGCCGCGCGAGAGCACGACGTCCAGCAGCCCGCGCACGAGGCGCATCGGCTGCACCCGGGCGCAGTCGGGCGTGTACGAGCCGCCGACCGCACCGGCGACGCGGGCGTGCTCGGCGACCCCGTCCGCGTCGAGGAGGTGCGACTCGTCGCCCCACCGGGCGTCGGCGGCGACGGCCTCGGCCACGCGCTCGAGCTGGGGGCGGTTGCGCGCGACGGTGACGGTGCCGCCGAACGCGAACCCGCAGTCGATCAGCTCCGCGGCGGCCACCCCGCCGACCTCGACGACCGTGTCCCGCATCGCGGCGCGCATCGCCGACGCGGCGTCGTGGCCGTGGCGACGGGCCAGCTCGTCGGCCGAGACCGGCAGGAGGGCGGAGCACCACCCGCCGTTGCGGCCGCTGGCGCCGAACCCGGCGACCTGCGCCTCGACCAGCAGCACGTCGATCGACGGGTCCGCCTCGAGCAGGTAGTACGCGGTCCACAGACCCGTCAGGCCGGCCCCGACGATGACGACGTCGGCCTGGGCGTCCCCGTCGAGCGGGTCGTGCGGGGAACGCTCCTCGACCTGGTCGGACCAGAGCGACCGTCCCGTCACAGACGCGCCCAGGCGTCGGTCAGCACGCTGCGCAGGATGCCCGTGATCTGGTCGAACTCGGCCTGCCCGCACGTCAGGGGCGGGGCGAGCTGGATGACCGGGTCACCCCGGTCGTCCGCGCGGCAGTACAGGCCGGCGTCGAAGAGGGCGCCCGACAGGAACCCGCGCAGCAGCCGCTCGCTCTCGTCGTCGTCGAACGTCTCGCGCGTGACCTTGTCCTTGACCAGCTCGATCCCGTAGAAGAACCCCTCGCCGCGCACGTCGCCGACGATGGGCAGGTCGAGCAAGGTCTCCAGGGTGCGCCGGAACGCGGGCGCCGACTCCTTGACGTGCGCGGTGATGCCCTCGCGCTCGAAGAGGTCGAGGTTCGCGTTGGCCACGGCGGCGGACACCGGGTGACCGCCGAACGTGTAGCCGTGGGCGAACGACGCGCTGCCCGTCGCGAACGGCTCGTACAGCCGGTCGGAGGCGATGAGGGCGCCGATGGGGGAGTAGCCCGACGTCATGCCCTTCGCGCACGTGATCATGTCCGGCACGTAGCCGAAGTCGTCGCACGCGAAGATCGACCCGATCCGCCCGAACGCGCAGATGACCTCGTCGGAGACCAGCAGCACGTCGTACTCGTCGCAGATCTCACGGACCCGCTCGAAGTACCCCGGTGGCGGCGGGAAGCAGCCGCCCGCGTTCTGCACGGGCTCGAGGAACACGGCGGCCACCGACTCGGGGCCCTCCATCTCGATGGCGTCGGCGATGCGGTCCGCCGCCCACCGCCCGAACGCCTTCGGGTCGTCGCGCAGGTGGTCTGGCGCGCGGTACTCGTTGGTGTTGGGCACCTTGTGGGCGCCGGGCACGAGCGGCTCGAACGGGTGCTTGAGGGTGGGCAGGCCGGTGATCGACAGCGCACCGTGGGTGGTGCCGTGGTACGCGATCGACCGGGAGATCACCTTGTACTTGTTCGGCTTGCCCGTGAGCTTGAAGTAGTTCTTCGCCAGCTTCCAGGCGGTCTCCACGGCCTCGCCGCCGCCGGTGGTGAAGAACACGTGGTTGAGGTCGCCCGGCGCGTAGGCGGCCAGGCGCTCCGCCAGGTCGATGGCCTGCGGGTGCGCGTAGGACCACAGCGGGAAGAACGCGAGCTGCTCGGCCTGCACCCGTGCCGCCTCGGCCAGCTCGGTGCGACCGTGCCCGGCCTGCACGACGAACAGCCCCGACAGCCCGTCGATGTACTGGCGGCCCTGGTCGTCCCAGATGTGGTGGCCCTGGCCGCGCACGATCGTCGGGACGCCGTCCTCCCACGCGCTCTGCCGGGTGAAGTGGCCCCACAGGTGTGAGCGAGCCGCCTCGGAACGCGGTGTTCCGGCGGGAGTCGTGCTCATCTGGTCCCCCAGTTGTAGAGCTGCTTGCGCAGCTTCAGGTAGACGAACGTCTCGGTGGTCCGCACCCCGGGGAGCGTGCGGATCTTCTGGTTGAGCACCTCGAGCAGGTGGTCGTCGTCCTCGCAGACGACCTCGCACAGCAGGTCGAAACCGCCGGCGGTGATCACGACGTAGTCGACCTCCGTCATCGCGGCCAGCGCGTCCGCCACCAGCGAGAGGTCACCCTCGCACTTCAGCCCGATCATGGCCTGCCGGGAGAACCCGACCTGCAACGGGTCCGTCACGGCGACGATCTGCATGACGCCGGAGTCGGTCAGGCGCTGGACGCGCTGACGGACGGCGGCCTCGGACAGCCCGATCGCCTTGCCGATGGAGGCGTACGGTCGCCGACCGTCCTCCTGGAGCTGCTCGACGATCGCCTTCGAGACGTCGTCGAGCGCCGGGTGCCCCGGCGCCGGTCTACGTGTGCCCACGTGCCGATGGTGGTGCGCGGCGGGTCCCATGGCAAGAGACGACCCCGCATGGAGCGAAGGATTTCGTCGTGAGAGGCGGCAGAAACTTCTGATTCCGGCGTCGGCGGTCGCCCAGCACGCCGAACGGACCACCCGGGGCTCCCGCACGGACGTTCTGCGGCGTAGCGTGCGGCGCACCGACTGTGAGGAGATCACCCGTGAGCCAGACCGCCGACCTGATCGAGCTGCGCAACGTGATCGGAGGCGCCGAGCGGCCCGCCGCGGACGGCCGCACCACGTCGGTGGTCGACCCGTCCACGGGCCAGGAGTACGCCCGCGCGCCGTTGTCCGGGACGCAGGACGTGGATGCGGCCTACGGGGCTGCGTCGGAGGCGTTCGTCGGCTGGGGCCGGACCACCCCGGCGGAGCGCCAGCTGGCCCTGCTGCGCCTCGCGGACGCGATCGAGCAGCGGGCCGACGAGTTCGTCGCCGTCGAGTCCCGCAACACCGGCAAGCCGCTGCACCTGACCGCCACCGACGAGGTGCCGCCCTGCGTCGACCAGCTGCGGTTCTTCGCCGGCGCCGCCCGCGTGCTCGACGGGCTGAGCGCGGGGGAGTACATGGCGGGCCACACCTCGTGGGTGCGCCGGGAGCCCGTCGGCGTCGTCGGCCAGGTCACGCCGTGGAACTACCCCCTGATGATGGCGATCTGGAAGATCGCCCCCGCGCTCGCGGCCGGCAACACGATCGTCCTCAAGCCGTCCGACACCACGCCGGCCTCGACGCTGCTGCTGGGGAAGGTCGCCAGCGAGGTGCTCCCACCGGGCGTGCTCAACATCGTCTGCGGTGACCGCGACACGGGTCGCGCCCTCGTCTCCCACCAGCGGCCCGACATGGTCGCCATCACCGGGTCCGTCCGTGCCGGCTCCCAGGTGGCCGCCGCCGCGGCGGCGAACGTCAAGCGCGTCCACCTGGAGCTCGGCGGCAAGGCGCCGGTCATCGTGTTCGCCGACGCGGACCTCGCCGCCGCCGCGGAGGGCATCGCAGGTGCCGGGTACTACAACGCCGGGCAGGACTGCACGGCGGCCACGCGCGTGCTCGTGCACGCGAGCGTCCACGACGACTTCGTCGCGGCCCTGGCCGAGGCGGCCAGAGGCCAGCGCACGGGCGTGCCGGACGACCCGGACGTCGCGTTCGGACCGGTGAACAACGCGCTGCAGCTCGACCGGGTCACCGGCTTCCTCGACCGGCTCCCGGACCACGCCTCGGTCGTGGCCGGTGGGCACCGCGTCGGTGACGTCGGCTACTTCGTCGAGGCGACCGTGGTGGCCGGGCTGAAGCAGGACGACGAGGCGGTGCAGGACGAGATCTTCGGCCCGGTGATCACGGTCCAGACGTTCACCGACGAGGACGAGGCCATCACCCTCGCCAACGGCGTGCGGTACGGGCTGTCCAGCTCGGTGTGGACGCAGAACCACGGCCGGGCGCTGCGGGTGTCCCGTGCGCTGGACTTCGGGGTGGTGTGGATCAACACCCACATCCCGTTCGTCGCGGAGATGCCGCACGGCGGTTTCAAGCACTCGGGGTACGGCAAGGACCTCTCGATGTACGGCTTCGAGGACTACACCCGGATCAAGCACGTGATGTCTGCTTTCGACGCGTAAGTCGACGGATCCCGGGGCTGGATGTTCCATCCGTGCAACATTTTCGTTGCGGGCGAGGGTTGGTGCGACGGATTCCTTGCTGGACGGCCGTCCGTTTGCGAAGATCCGACGATCCGCCGCGCCCGGCGGCGCGCCCGTCGGCACCTAGGAGCCCCATGAGCCCCCACCGTCGTACCGCCCCCGCCGACCCGCGGGTCCGGGCGCTCGTCGCGCAGGCGTCGCACCGTGGCGGTCTGTCCCGGCGATCCTTCCTCGTCGGCGCCCTGGGCACCGCAGGCGCCGGCGCGCTGCTCGCCGCGTGCGGCACCGGGTCGCCGTCCGCCTCCGCGTCGTCCGCGCAGGACCTCTCCGACAGCGACAGGCTCGTCCGCTGGGCCAACTGGACCCAGTACCTCGACCAGGACGAGGAGGGCACCGGATACCCGTCGCTGCGGGCGTTCGAGGAGCGGTCCGGGCTCGAGGCGACCTACGCCGAGGACATCGACGACAACGACGCGTTCTTCGGCAAGGTCTCCGGGCAGCTGAAGAACGGTCAGGACATCGGCTACGACATCGTCACGCTCACGGACTGGATGGCTGCCCGGATGATCCGGCTGGGCTACACCCAGGCGCTCGACAGGACGCGCATGCCGAACGCGGACAACATCCTGCCCGGGCTGGCGAACGTCGACTTCGACCCGGGCCGCAAGCACTCCCTGACGTGGCAGTCCGGCTTCGCGGGGCTGGCGTGGGACAAGGAGAAGGTGCCCGGCGGTCTCCACACGCTGTCGGACCTGTGGGCGCCGGAGCTGGCCGGCCGCGTCGAGGTGCTCTCGGAGATGCGCGACACGATGGGCCTCATCATGCTCGACCAGGGCGTCGACCCGTCGGGGGACTGGAGCGACGACGACTTCTACGCGGCGCTCGAGGTGCTCAAGGAGAAGATCGACTCCGGCCACATCCGGCAGGTGCGCGGCAACGCGTACACGCAGGACCTGGCCTCGGGCGACGCCGTCGCGGTCATCGGCTGGTCGGGCGACATCACGTCGCTGAACTACGAGTCGGACGACCGGTTCGAGTTCGCCATCCCGGAGGCGGGCGGGACGCTCTGGAGCGACAACCTGATGGTGCCGGTCGGCTCCCCGCACCTGGGCAACGCCGAGGAGCTCATGAACTACTACTACGACCCGGAGGTCGCCGCGCAGGTCGCGGCCTGGGTCAACTACATCACCCCGGTGCAGGGCGCCCAGGAGGCGATGGCGGCGATCGACCCCGAGCTCGCCGAGGACCCGATGATCTTCCCTACGGACGAGATCCTGGCCCGGGTCAGCGTGTTCCGGACGCTCAGCCCCGACCAGGAGGAGCGCTACAACGGCGAGTTCCTCACCGTGATCGGCGCATGACGACCACCGTCGACCCCGGTCCGCGGGCGTCGTCGGCGGACCGGACGTCCGCCGGTGGAGCCGCGCTCGAGGTCAAGGGTGTGACCAAGGCCTTCGGCTCGTTCGTCGCGGTCGACGACCTCACGCTGACGGTTCCGTCGGGCTCGTTCTTCGCGCTGCTGGGGCCGTCCGGCTGCGGCAAGACGACGACGCTGCGGATGGTCGCCGGGCTCGAGGAGCCCACCGCGGGGACGATCTCGCTCGCCGGTCAGGACGTGACCGGGACGCGCGCGCACCAGCGCCCGGTGAACACGGTGTTCCAGAGCTATGCGCTGTTCCCGCACCTGACCGTCGGTGAGAACGTCGCGTTCGGGCTCCGGCGCTCGCGGGCGAAGGACGTCGCGACCCGGGTGGCGGACGGCCTCGACCTCGTCGAGCTCGGTCACCTGGCCGACCGCAAGCCCGCCCAGCTGTCCGGCGGGCAGCAGCAGCGGGTGGCCCTCGCCCGCGCGCTGGTGAACCGCCCGGCGCTCCTGCTGCTGGACGAGCCGCTGGGTGCGCTCGACCTCAAGCTCCGCCGCCAGATGCAGCTCGAGCTCAAGCGCATCCAGACGGAGGTCGGCCTCACGTTCGTGCACGTCACGCACGACCAGGAGGAGGCCATGACGATGGCCGACACGGTCGCCGTGATGAACCACGGGCGGATCGAGCAGCTCGGCTCGCCCGCCGACCTCTACGAGCTGCCGCGGACCGCGTTCGTCGCCAACTTCCTCGGCCAGTCCAACCTGGTCGCCGGCACGGTGACCGAACGGCTGACGGAGCGCGGGCTGCTCGGGGTGGACGTGCGCGGGACCCGCGTCCTGGTCCCGGAGGACCGCGCCGTGCGCACCGACGGCGCGGTCCTCGTCGGGGCCCGACCGGAGAAGATGCGGCTGCTCGTCGGTGACCAGGAGCCCGGACCCGCCGAGAACGTGCTCGGTCCCGGCACCGTGACGGACGTGTCGTTCATGGGCGTGAGCACGCAGTACCAGGTGGAGATCCCCGGTCTGGGCACGTTCGGCGTGTTCGCGCAGAACCTGCTCGGGGGTGCGACGGTCTCCGTCGGGACGTCCGTGCGGCTGGCCTGGGCGGTCGACTTCACGTTCGGGCTCGACGGCGCGCAGGCCCCCGACGAGGGCGCCGTCGACCTGGACGACGAGCTGTGAGGCTCCGGTGAGCATCGCGGCCGCGCTCGGCGACAGCGTCGCGGGGGTCGCTGCCGAGCCGCCGCGCCGCCGCGCGCGTCGTGCCCACCTGGTCCTGCTCGGACCGGGCGTGGTCTACCTCGTCCTCTTCTTCGTGGTCCCGGTCGGCGCGCTGCTGGCGACGTCCCTGTACGTCCCGGTGCCGGGCGGGGACGTGGGGGAGTACCAGCCGGCGTTCCACTGGCAGAACTACGTCGACGCGCTCGCCCAGTTCTGGCCGGCGCTCCTGCGGTCCTTCTGGTTCGCGTTCCTGGCCACGCTCGCCGCGCTGGTGATCGGCTACCCGATGGCCTACGTCATCGCGGTGCGTGCCCGGGGGCGCAGGCTGCTCCAGGGGCTGCTGCTCGTGCTCGTCGTCGCGCCGTTCTTCACCAGCTTCATCCTGCGCACGATCGCGTGGAAGCAGATTCTCGCCGACGACGCCTTCGTGGTGACGGCCCTGCACGTCCTGCACCTGCTGCCCGCCGACGCCCGGCTGACGGCTACCCCGTTCGCGGTGGTCAGCGGCCTGACCTACAACTTCCTGCCGTTCATGGTGCTGCCCATCTTCGCGGCTCTGGAGCGGCTCGACTCCCGGCTGCTGGAGGCCGGGGCCGACCTGTACGCGTCGCCCGCCACGACGTTCCGCACGGTCACCTGGCCGCTGTCGCTGCCCGGGGTCGTCGCCGGCACGCTGCTCGTGTTCATCCCGGCCGCCGGCGACTACGTCAACGCGTCGCTGCTGGGGAACAACACGAACACCACGATGATCGGGCAGGTGATCGACGCCCGGTTCTTCAAGGTCCTCGACTACCCGACCGCGGCGTCCCTGTCGGTGGTGCTGATGGTGGCGATCCTGCTGCTCGTGGGCGCATACATCCGGCGCTCGGGGACGGAGGACCTGCTGTGACGGCGGTGCTCGACCGGGCCGGGGAGTCGACGTCCGCGCATGCCCCGGTGCGCACGCCGCGTCGTGCACGCCGCCGGCTCGGCGACGTGATCGTGCCGGTCTTCGCCGCGCTGGCGTTCGTCTACCTGCTGGTCCCGGTCGCCTACACCGTCGTGTTCTCGTTCAACGACGCCGGCAAGACCAACCTCGTGTGGCAGGGCTTCACGCTGGAGAACTGGCAGAACCCCTGCGGCGCTCCCCAGGTGTGCGAGGCGTTCGCCAACTCCCTGCAGGTCGGCGTGGTCTCGACGATCATCGCCACCGCGCTGGGCACTCTCGTGGCGATCGCGCTGGTCCGGTTCCGGTTCCGCGGGCGCGCGACGACCAACCTGCTGATCTTCCTGCCGATGTCGACGCCCGAGGTCGTGCTCGGTGCAGCCCTGCTCGCGCAGTTCCTGACCTTGCGCGTCCCGCTCGGGTTCGGGACGGTGGTCGCGGCGCACGTCCTGTTCTGCATCAGCTTCGTCGTCGTCACCGTGAAGGCGCGCGTCGCCGGCCTGGACCCCGCGCTGGAGGAGGCCGCCGCCGACCTGTACGCGTCGCCGTGGCAGGCGTTCTGGCGGGTGACGTTCCCGTTGCTCGTCCCGGGGATCGCCGCCGCGGCGCTCCTCGCGTTCAGCCTCAGCTTCGACGACTTCATCGTCACCAGCTTCACGTCCGGCTCGTACACGACGTTCCCCAAGTTCGTGTACGTGTCGGCCACCCGCGGCATCCCGCCGCAGGCCAACGTCATCAGCTCGTTCATGTTCGTCCTGGCCCTCGTGATCGTGGTCCTGGTCCAGGTGCTCGGCTACGCCCGGAGCAAGCGGCTCGGGGCTCGATAGGTCGGAGGCGGTCTGGTGCGGATCCTCGTGGTGGGTAGTGGCGGGGTGGGCGACGCGGTCGCCCGGATCGCGGCGCGACGGCGCTTCTTCGAGCGGCTCGTCGTGGCCGACGTCGACCTGGGCCGGTCGCGGCGCACGGTCGAGGCGGCGAGCGCGCACGACGTCGTGGGCGGTCGGTTCGAGGCGGTGGAGGTCGACGCGTCGAGCGCGTCCGCCGTGGAGGCGCTCGTGCGTGAGCACCGCGCGACGCACGTGCTCAACGCCGTCGACCCGCGGTTCGTGCTGCCCATCTTCGAGGGGGTACGAGCGGCGGGTGCGCACTACCTCGACATGGCGATGTCCCTGTCGCGCGCGCACCCCGAGCGCCCCTACGAGCTGCCGGGCGTGAAGCTGGGTGACGAGCAGTTCGCGCAGGCCGCCGGCTGGGAGGCCGACGGGCAGCTGGCCCTGGTGGGCATCGGCGTGGAGCCGGGCCTGTCGGACGTGTTCGCCCGGTACGCCGCCGACCATCTGTTCTCGGCGATCGACGAGCTCGGCGTGCGCGACGGTGCCAACCTCGAGGTGCTCGACGACGAGGGCCAGCCGATCTTCGCGCCGTCCTTCTCCATCTGGACGACGATCGAGGAGTGCCTCAACCCGCCGGTCATCTGGTCCGCGGACCGCGCGGAGGCGGGTGCCGGCCTGGCGGACGGCTGGTTCACGGTCGAGCCGTTCCACGAGCCGGAGGTCTTCCGGTTCCCCGAGCCGGTCGGGGAGGTGGAGTGCGTGCACGTCGAGCACGAGGAGGTGCTCCTCATGCCCCGGTGGGTCGACGCGCGGAAGGTGACGTTCAAGTACGGGCTGGGCGAGGAGTTCATCGGCGTGCTGCGCACGCTGCACCGTCTGGGGCTGGACCGGACGGAGCCGGTGACGGTTCGGGGGGTGCCGGTCAGCCCGCGCGACGTGGTGGCCGCGGCCCTGCCCGACCCGGCGACCATCGGCCCGCGCATGACGGGGTCCACGTGCGCCGGCCTGCTGGTGACGGGCACCGGCGTGGACGGCGCACCGCGCGAGGTGTACCTCTACCACCTGGTCGACAACGCGTGGTCGATGGCCGAGTACGGCGCCCAGTGCGTCGTGTGGCAGACCGCCGTCAACCCGGTCGTCGCGCTCGAGCTCCTGGCGGCCGGCACCTGGTCCGGCGCGGGCGTGCTGGGCCCGGAGGCGTTCGACGCCGTCCCGTTCCTCGAGCTCCTCGCCGCCCCGACCCCGGAGGGTTACGGCTCGCCGTGGGGGATGGAGGAGCGCGACCCGGCCTAGAGCGCGCGGAGCGCGTCCTCGAGCACGGTCAGGGCCTCGTCGAGGAGGTCGTGCCCGATCACCAGGGGCGGGAGCAGGCGCAGGACGTTGCCCCACGTGCCGCAGGTGAGCACCAGGACGCCCTGCGCCGCGCACGCCGCGGCGACCCGCTGGGCGGCCGCCTTGTCGGGCTCGAGGGTCCCGGGCAGGACCAGCTCGAGCGCGAGCATCGCTCCGCGTCCGCGCACGTCCGCCACGGCCGGCACCTCGGTCTGCAGGGCCGTCAGCCGGGGGACGACCATCGCCTCGATCGCCCGCGCGGCAGCCGCCAGGTCGTCGCGCTCGTAGATCTCGAGCGCCGCCAGGGCCGCTGCGCACGCGAGCGGGTTGCCGCCGAACGTGCCGCCGAGCCCGCCGGCGTGCACGGCGTCGAGCAGCTCCGCGCGCCCGGTGACGGCACCGAGCGGCAGCCCGCCGGCGATGCCCTTCGCCATCGCGACGAGGTCGGGCACCACGCCCTCGTGCTCGAGGGCGAACATCGCGCCGGTCCGGGCGAAACCGGTCTGCACCTCGTCGGCGACCAGCACGATCCCGCGGTCGGCCGCCCACTGCGCGAGGGTCGACAGGAACCCGGGCGCGGGGACCACGAAGCCGCCCTCTCCGAGGACCGGCTCGACGACGAGCGCGGCCACCTGGTCGGCACCCACCTGGCGCTCGGCGACGTCGATGGCCCGCAGCGCCGCCTGCTCGCCGGTCATCCCGGCGGGGTCGCGCAGCGGGTAGGACGCGGGCACGCGGTAGACCTCGCCGGCGAACGGGCCGAAGCCGGTCTTGTAGGGCATGGCCCGCGCGGTCATCGCCATCGTGAGGTTGGTCCGACCGTGATAGGCGTGGTCGAGCACCAGGACCGCCGGGCGCCCGGTGGCGCGGCGGGCGATCTTCACCGCGTTCTCGACGGCCTCGGCGCCGGAGTTGACCAGCACGGACCGCTTGTCGTGGGTGCCGGGCGTGACCCGCGCCAGCGCCTCGCACACGGCGACGTACTCCTCGTACGGGCTGATCATGAAGCAGGTGTGCGTGAAGTCGGCCGCCTGCGCCGCGACCGCCGCGGCGACCTCGGGCGCGCTCGCCCCGACGGACGTCACCGCGATGCCGGAGCCCAGGTCGATCAGCACGTTGCCGTCGACGTCCTCGATCACCGCACCCGCCGCCCGGCTCACGTACACCGGCAGCGTCGAGGACACGCCGGCCGCGACCGCCGCGGCCCGCCGGGCGCCCAGGGCGACCGACCGCGGCCCCGGGATCGGTGTGCGCAGGACACGGCGCTGCTCGAGCGGAGCCGTCGGGGCGGAAACGGTGGTCATGAGGGGACGCTAGTGCCGATCCCGTGCCCGGGAAAGCACGGCACGACGAGATCCGTCGCCCGGCGGGTCCGGAGCGCGTCTGCTGATCGGGTGAGCCGGGCGTGCGTCCAGGTGGTTCCCAGCCGCAGGAGGCAAGATGTCCCCCGCGGGAGTCGATCGAGAGCCCGTCCTCGCGCGTGCGCGGGCTTCCGACGGAGGGGTCGATGGAGTACCTGGTCGCTGTTCTCATCGTGGTGGTCGTGCTCCTGCTGTCCATCGGGCTGCACGAGGTCGGCCACATGGTGCCCGCCAAGCGCTTCGGCGTGCGGGTGAGCCACTACATGGTCGGCTTCGGTCCGACGCTCTGGTCGCGCACCCGCGGCGAGACCGAGTACGGCCTCAAGGCGATCCCCCTGGGCGGCTACGTCCGCCTCGTCGGCATGTACCCGCCCGACGCCGCCGTCGGCAACCCGCCGGCCCGCTCCTGGCTGGGGCGGCTCGCGCGCGACGCCCGGCAGGCGAGCGCGGAGGAGATCCGCCCCGGCGAGGACGCGCGCGCCTTCTACCACCTGTCGACGCCCAAGAAGCTGGTCGTGATGCTCGGCGGGCCGGTGATGAACCTGCTCATCGCCGTGTTCCTCATGGCGATCGTGCTCGTCGGGATCGGTCTACCGACGCTGACCACCACCCTGTCGAGCGTCTCCCAGTGCGTCATCCCCGTCGGCGCCGACGAGCTGCGCGAGTGCACCCCGTCCGACCAGGCGGCGCCGGCTGCCGCGGCGGGCATCGAGCCGGGGGACACCGTCGTCTCCTACGACGGCACCGAAGTCACGTCCTGGGACCAGCTCTCGGGCCTCATCCGTGGCACGGGTGAGCAGGAGGTCCCGATCGTCGTCGAGCGGGACGGCGAGCTCGTGGACCTCACCATCACGCCGGTCGTCGCGGACCGTGCTGTGTACGACGAGAACGACGAGCTGGTGGTCGACAGCGCCGGTGACCCCGTGACGAAGCCCGTCGGGTTCCTCGGCATCACCCCGGCGCAGGAGATGGTCCGGCAGTCCCCGCTGAGCGTGCCCGGCGTCGTGGCGGACACCACCTGGCAGACGATCAAGGTCGTCGCCACGCTGCCCGCCCGGGTCACGGACCTCGTCGAGTCCCAGGTGAACGGCACGCCGCGGGACGTGAACAGCATCATCGGCGTCGTCGGCATCGGCCGCTTCGCCGGCGAGATCGCCTCCACGGACGGCGTCGAGTGGCAGCTCAAGGCCGCCTCGCTGCTGCAGATGCTCGCCGCGCTCAACGTCGCGCTGTTCGTCTTCAACCTCATCCCGTTGCCGCCGCTCGACGGGGGGCACGTCGCCGCTGCCCTGTGGGAGGGGGCACGCCGGCAGGTGGCGCGGCTGCGCGGGCTGCCCCGACCCGGGCCGTTCGACTCCGCCAAGCTGGTCCCGCTCGCCTACTCGGTGTTCGTGCTGCTCGGCGCCGTCGGGCTGCTGCTCATCTACGCGGACATCGTCAACCCGGTGCAGATCTGACCGGAGCAGCCGCGTGGGGACCCTGGGGTGATCTCGTGCACACCGGCCTCCAGGGGCCGGCGAGGCGCGTGCCGGGTGCGATGATGAACGCGTGAGCATCCCGATCAGCCTCGGCATGCCGGAGGCGCCCCCCTTGGTCCTGGCCCCCCGGCGCAAGACGCGCAAGATCAAGGTCGGCAAGATCGACGTCGGCGGCGACGCCCCGGTCAGCGTCCAGTCCATGTGCACCACGCAGACGACGGACATCAACGCGACCCTCCAGCAGATCGCCGAGCTGACCGCCGCCGGCTGCGACATCGTCCGCGTCGCCGTCCCCACGCAGGACGACGCCGACGCGCTGCCCGCCATCGCGCACAAGTCGCAGATCCCCGTGATCGCGGACATCCACTTCCAGCCGAAGTACGTCTTCGCCGCCATCGACGCCGGCTGCGCGGCCGTCCGCGTGAACCCCGGCAACATCCGCAAGTTCGACGACCAGGTCAAGGAGATCGCCCGCGCGGCGGCCGACGCCGGCACGTCGATCCGGATCGGTGTCAACGCCGGCTCGCTCGACCCGCGCCTGCTGGCCAAGTACGGCAAGGCCACCCCGGAGGCACTCGTCGAGTCCGCCGTCTGGGAGGCGTCGCTGTTCGAGGAGCACGGCTTCCGCGACTTCAAGATCTCCGTCAAGCACAACGACCCCGTCATCATGGTGCGCGCCTACGAGCTGCTCTCCGAGCGCGGCGACTGGCCGCTGCACCTCGGCGTGACCGAGGCCGGGCCGGCCTTCCAGGGCACCATCAAGTCCGCGACCGCGTTCGGCGCGCTGCTGAGCAAGGGCATCGGCGACACCATCCGCGTGTCCCTGTCCGCGCCGCCGGTCGAGGAGGTCAAGGTCGGGATCCAGATCCTGCAGTCCCTCAACCTGCGCCCCCGCAAGCTCGAGATCGTCTCGTGCCCGTCGTGCGGGCGCGCGCAGGTCGACGTCTACTCCCTCGCCGAGCGCGTCACCGCGGGCCTCGAGGGCATGGAGGTGCCGCTGCGCGTGGCCGTCATGGGCTGCGTCGTCAACGGACCCGGCGAGGCCCGCGAGGCGGACCTCGGGGTCGCGTCCGGCAACGGCAAGGGGCAGATCTTCGTGCGGGGCGAGGTCATCAAGACCGTGCCCGAGGCGCTCATCGTCGAGACCCTCATCGAGGAGGCCATGCGCCTCGCCGAGACCATGGACCCGGTCGAGTCCGGCGACGGTGCGCCGGTCGTCACCGTCGGCTGACAGGGTGCTGGCGCCCAGCGTTCACTCGATCGTCGTGTCGTGCAGGGGGTGAAGCGGACGCCAGTGGTGCAGGATCTACCCATGGTGCAACGCCGCGCTGCTCTGCTCGACGGGCGGACCGGAGGCCGGGTCCTCGGGGACGTCGACCTCACGGCAGCCCTCGCCGTCTGCGCGCGCGACGCCGTCGGGTCGGTCCTCGCGACCGCCCGGCTCGAGCAGGCCGTCGGGCGGACGCTGCGCGCGGCGGGCGGGACGCTCTGGGGCTACGAGGAAGCGGGCGAGCTGGTCGCCGTCTGCTACGCCGGGGCGAACATGGTCCCGATCGTTCCCGTGGACGACCCCCAGGTGGCGAGCCGCGCGCTCGACGCCTTCGCCGGGCTCGCCCGGGGCCAGGGTCGACGCTGCTCGTCGATCGTCGGACCCGCCGAGGCGGTGCTGGGACTGTGGGGCAGGCTCCGCTACTACTGGCCGGCCGCCCGTGAGGTCCGCGACGACCAGCCCTCGATGGTGATCGAGCACGCGCCGCTGGTCACGGCCGACCCCCGCGTCCGCCGGTCCCGGCCGGAGGAGTTCGACGCCGTGCTCCCGGCCTGCGTGCGGATGTTCACCGAGGAGGTGGGCTACTCGCCGGTCAGCGGACCCGGGGGGCCGTACGAGACGCGGGTGCACGGCCTGATCGGCCAGGGCCGGTCGTTCGTGCGCATCGACCAGCCCGGTGGCGTCGTGTTCAAGGCCGAGCTCGGCGCGGTCGCCGGGGGAGTGGCGCAGGTGCAGGGCGTCTGGGTGTCACCGGACCGGCGCGGGGAGCGGCTCTCGGAGGCCGGGATGGCTGCCGTCGTCCAGATCGCCCGCGGGGAGGTCGCGCCGCTGGTGTCGCTCTACGTCAACAGCTACAACACGCGGGCGCTCGCGGCGTACCGCGCGGTGGGCTTCCGGCAGGTCGGCACCTACGCGACCGTCCTGTTCTGACCCGCTCAGCGGAGCAGGCGCGACATCCGCCGGTCCGCGAGGGGCTTGCCGCCGGTCTGGCAGGTCGGGCAGTACTGCAAGGACGAGTCCGCGAACGACACCTCGTGCACGGTGTCCCCGCACGGCACGTCGTCCCACCCGGGGCACGGCTGACCCGTCCGGCCGTGCACCTTCATGCCGCGACGCTTGGCGTCCTTGAGCTCGGCGGCCGGCTTCCCCGACGCGGACGCGACGGCACCGGTGAGGACCTCGCGGATCGCCTCCCACAGGATGCGGGTGCGGTCGGCGTCGAACGACTTGGTCATCGCGAACGGGCTCATCCGGGCGGCCAGCAGGATCTCGTCCGAGTAGGCGTTGCCGATGCCGGCGATCGTCCCCTGGTCGCGCAGCAGACCCTTGACCTGCTGGTTGCGGGACGCCAGCAGCTCGGCCAGGCGGTCCTCCGTGAACTCGTCGGACAGCGGCTCCACGCCCAGCGTCGCGATCTGCGGGACGTCCGTCGGGTCCTCGACCACGTGCACGGCGAGCCTCTTGCGGGTGCCGGCCTCCGTCAGGTCGAACCCGGAGCCGTCGTCGAGCCGCACCCGCAGCGCGAGCGGTGACTTGCCGGGCCGCACGGGGGTGGTCGACAGCTGCTCCGACCAGCGCACCCAGCCCGCGCGGGACAGGTGCCAGACCAGGTGCAGCGGCTCACCCGTCGGCGTGGCGACCATGAGGTCCAGCCACTTGCCGTGCCGCTGCACGTCGACCACGGTGCCGCCGACGAGCGCGTCCGGCGGGGGCCTGAACGTCTTCAGGGCGCTGATCGCACCGATCGACACCTCGGTGACGGCGTGGCCGTCCGCGCGCCCGCGCAGGAACTGCGCGAGCGCCTCGACCTCGGGCAGCTCTGGCACGGGCACCATCCAACCCCACGGAATCGCGTACAGCTGGATCTTCGGTCGGTTCGGCCCTGCGCTCCGCTCCGGGCGGGTGCGCTGGCGCGCCCCCACCCTCCGCTGCACTCCGGGACCGAACCTCCACACTAGGCTCCCTCCCATGCTCATCCGCCTCTCCCAGCTCTTCTTCCGCACGCTGCGTGAGGACCCGGTCGACGCCGAGGTCGCCAGCCACCGTCTGCTCGTGCGCGCGGGCTACATCCGTCGCGCCGCGCCCGGCATCTACACCTGGCTGCCGCTGGGCCTGCGGGTGCTCGCCAAGGTCGAGCAGGTCGTCCGCGAGGAGATGACCGCGGCCGGCGCGCAGGAGGTCCACTTCCCGGCGCTGCTGCCCAAGGAGCCGTACGAGGCGACGGGCCGCTGGACCGAGTACGGCCCCAACATCTTCCGGCTCAAGGACCGCAGGGGCGGCGACTACCTCCTCGCGCCGACGCACGAGGAGATGTTCACGCTGCTGGTCAAGGACCTGTACTCGTCGTACAAGGACCTGCCGCTGACGCTCTTCCAGATCCAGACCAAGTACCGCGACGAGGCGCGTCCGCGCGCCGGGCTCATCCGCGGGCGCGAGTTCATCATGAAGGACGCCTACTCGTTCGACGTCGACGACGCCGGGCTCGAGGCCTCGTACCAGGCGCAGCGCGACGCCTACCAGCGCATCTTCGACCGGCTCGGTCTCGAGTACGTCATCGTGGCGGCCACGTCCGGTGCGATGGGCGGCTCGCGCTCGGAGGAGTTCCTCACGCCGACCGCGATCGGCGAGGACACGTTCGTGCGCTCGCCCGGCGGGTACGCGGCGAACGTCGAGGCGGTCACCACGGTCGTGCCCGACGCGATCCCGTTCGACGACGCGCCGGCGGCCCACGTCGAGGACACCCCGGACACCCCGACCATCGACACCCTGGTCGCCGTCGCCAACGAGCGGTTCGCGCGCCCCGACCGGCCGTGGACCGCCGCGGACACGCTCAAGAACGTCGTCCTGGCCCTCGTGCACCCGAGCGGCGAGCGCGAGCTGCTCGTCGTCGGGCTGCCCGGTGACCGCGAGGTGGACCTCAAGCGCCTCGAGGCGGCCGTGGCGCCGTCGGAGGTCGAGGCCGCCGGTGACGCCGACTTCGCCCCGCACCCCGAGCTCGTCCGTGGGTACCTCGGACCCGGGGTCCTGGGTCCGAACGTCCCGGTCGCCGAGGGCGCCGAGCGCGTCGCCATCCGTTACCTGCTCGACCCGCGGGTCGTGCCGGGCACCCGCTGGATCACCGGCGCGAACGAGCACGGCAAGCACGTGTTCGACCTCGTCGCGGGCCGCGACTTCACCGCCGACGGCACCGTCGAGGCGGCCGAGGTGCGCGCGGGTGACCCCGCTCCCGACGGGTCCGGTCCGCTCGAGCTCGCGCGCGGCATCGAGATCGGCCACATCTTCGCGCTCGGGCGCAAGTACGCCCAGGCGCTCGGCCTGACGGTGCTCGACCAGAACGGCAAGGCGCAGGTCGTGACGATGGGCTCGTACGGCGTCGGTGTGACCCGCGTGCTCGCCGCGCTCGCCGAGGCGAACAACGACGAGCGCGGGCTCGCCTGGCCCGCCCACGTGGCGCCCGCGCACGTCGTCGTCGTCGCCACGGGCAAGGACCCGGCGGTGTTCGAGGCCGCCGACGCGCTCGCCACCGAGCTGTCGGCGCGCGGCGTGGAGGTGCTCTACGACGACCGGCCGGGCAAGGTCTCGCCCGGGGTCAAGTTCGCCGACGCCGAGCTGCTGGGCGTGCCCCTGGTGGTCGTCGTCGGTCGTGGGCTGGCCGAGGGCGTGGTCGAGGTCCGTCCGCGCGTCGGCGGCTCCACCGAGCAGGTCCCGGTCACGGAGGCGGCCGACCACGTGTCCGCGCTGGTCACGTCCCTGCTCACCGCCTGATCGCTCCGCGACGTCCGAGCACCCGGTCGCCACGGCGACCTTGGTGCTCGGACGTCCGCGTCGTGCGGGCGCGGACGTCCCTGGCGATCGTCAGCCGGTGGGCTGCTGGGCGCGTTCCGGCAGGCCCGGGAACGGGACCGGCGTCGCGCCCCAGACGGCGGCGTCCACGGTGGCCCGGCGCAGACCCTCGACCAGCGGCGACCGGGCACCCGCGGGCGCCTGGGCCACCGCGTTCGCGTAGGCGTCGGCGACAGCCGTCTCCAGGGTGCGTCCGAGGGCGGTCGCGACGGCCGGGTCGTCCAGGCCGGCGGGCAGCGTGTACGAGGCGCGGCGGGGATCCTGCGCCGAGCCGTCGATCCCCGCGTCCGCAGCCCAGTCCTCGCTCCGGGAACGGTGCGCGGCCGCGGCGGACCGCGCCGCCGCGCGCTGGTCCCCGGAGAGCTTCGCGGCGATCACCTCGAACCCGTACCCGGCCTCGTCGTGCACGAGGGCGAGCACACCGACCTCGGCGGTGGACAGGCTGTCGCCCTCGGCTGCGGAGGTGCTCGGGCTCGGCGTCGGGTCGGGCTCCGCTGTCGTCTCGTCGGGGACGAGCACCGGCACCTCGGCACCCGTGGCGAGCGCGAGC
Source organism: Cellulomonas xylanilytica (assembly GCF_007989805.1). GTDB lineage: Bacteria > Actinomycetota > Actinomycetes > Actinomycetales > Cellulomonadaceae > Cellulomonas > Cellulomonas xylanilytica. The sequence goes on along the minus strand of NZ_BJUB01000003.1, from coordinate 164,498 downwards.
CGCGTCGCCAGCTCCCCGCGGGAGGTGGCGACCGACGCGACGAGCCGGGCCAGCGGGCCGTCGGTCACGGCGTCGGCGTCGGTGCGCGCGGTGCGCGTCGCCTCCGCGAGCCGGTCCAGGACCTCGGCGACGGATGCGGTCGTCGTCGCGGTCGCGGTGGGGGAGCCCGTGGGCGCCGGGAGCCCCGAGACGTAGACGCCACCGAGCTGGTCGGCGTGCTGGTCGGAGAAGCCGGTGACGTCGGCGAGCACCGGGGCGACGGGCTCGGCGGCGCCGTCGGGGAGCACCGCGGCCGCGCTCGCCGCGGCCGACAGGGCGAGCGAGTCGGCCACCGTCCGGGCGCGGACCTGCTCGACGGCGTCGGGGCTGGGCTCGACGGGCGGTGGCGTCTCCGCCCGCAGACCGCACGCCCCGAGCGTGAGAACCGTCACTGCCGCGGCCAGCGCGCGCACGAGTCGCCGGCCCCGGCGCGCGTGATCCCGCGCATGTTCCCGCGTGTGATCCCGGTGGCCTGCAGCGTTCTGGTCCATGCTCATCGCCGGTGATCCTGCCATGCCGCGGGGCCGCGGCCGTCGGGCACGCCCGGACTCGTTACTGTGGTCCCACAACATCACAGGGTCGCACCGTCGCTCGCCGACGACCCGCTGGACCGACAGGAGGCTGACATGGTCGCGCCAGCACACCCGACACACGCCGACCGGGTCCGGCACGTCGTGGAACCCGCCGTCGTGGCGGGGGGTCTCGTGCTCGAGGACGTCACCGTGCGCAAGGCGGGACCGCGTTCCGTCGTCGAGGTGGTCCTCGACGTGACGGAGGACGACGAGGGCGGCCTGGACCTCGACCGCGTGGCCGAGGCCACGCGTGCAGTCTCCGACGCGCTCGACGCCGCCGACGTCATCGTCGGCGAGTACACGCTCGACGTGATGAGCCCGGGCGTGGACCGTCCCCTGACGGAGCGCCGTCACTTCACGCACGCCGTCGGCCGCCTGGTCACGGTGTCGCTCGCGGACGGTGGGTCGCTCGCCGGCCGGCTGACGGAGGTGGACCGCTCCGACGACGCGATCGTCGTCGTGCCCGTGACACCCGGCCTCAAGGGGCGCAAGCCGGTGGTGGGCGCGCCCGTGCGCGTGCCCCTGTCGGACGTGCGGCACGCGCACGTCGAGGTGGACCTGTCGGGCATCGGCCCTGTGGACGGCGTGGACGACGACGAGATGGCCGGCCCCGACGCCGCTGCCGGCAAGGAGAGCTGAGATGGACATCGACATGCAGACGCTGCGGCTGCTCGAGCGCGAACGGGAGATCAGCCTCGACGTGCTGGTCTCCGCGATCGAGCAGGCGCTGCTGTCCGCCTACCACCGCACGCCGGGCGCGCAGACGCGTGCCCGCGTCGAGGTGGACCGCAAGACCGGCCACGTGACCGTCTGGGCGCGCGAGGCCGCGCCGGCGGGCGAGCCCGACGACGAGGGCGTCATGCCGCCGCCCGGTCCCGACGGGCCCGAGTTCGACGACACCCCGGCCGGCTTCGGGCGGATCGCCACGGCGACGGCCCGCCAGGTCATCGTCCAGCGCCTGCGCGACGCCGAGGACGACCAGGTGCTCGGTGCGTTCCGCGGCAAGGAGGGCGAGGTCCTGGGGGGAGTCATCCAGCAGGGCCGGGACCCGCGCACCGTGCTCGTCGACGTCGGCGGCACCGAGGCCGTGCTGCCCGCCCACGAGCAGGTGCCCGGAGAGGAGTACGTGCACGGCGACCGGATCCGCGGCTACGTCCTCGAGGTCGCCCGCGGTCAGCGTGGCCCGCAGGTGACGCTGTCCCGCACGCACCCCAACCTCGTGCGCAAGCTGTTCGAGCTCGAGGTCCCCGAGGTCGCGGACGGCACCGTCGAGATCACGGCGATGGCACGGGAGGCGGGCCACCGCACCAAGATGTCGGTCCGCGCGACCGTTCCCGGCGTCAACGCCAAGGGCGCCTGCATCGGCCCGATGGGCGGCCGCGTGCGTGCCGTCATGGCCGAGCTGCACGGCGAGAAGATCGACATCGTCGACCACGCCGACGACCCCGCGGAGATGATCGCGCACGCCCTGTCGCCCGCCCGGGTGCTGTCCGTGACGGTCGTCGACCCGGTGGCGCGCGCGGCCCGCGTGATCGTGCCGGACTACCAGCTGTCGCTCGCCATCGGCAAGGAGGGGCAGAACGCCCGCCTCGCCGCCAAGCTGACCGGCTGGCGCATCGACATCCGCTCGGACGCCGAGGTGCCCGAGACGGCCTCCTCGGGCGGTCGTGACGGAGCGGACGGCAGTGAGTGACCTCACGTGTGACGCCGCCGGAGCCTCGGCGCGGTAGACTTGCTGCGGCTGGGCCGGATGTCCGGCTCCTCCCGTCGAGCCGGCGGACCCCACAGACACCCGAACGTGTCTCTGGCATGGGTCCGGTGCGCACGTGCGTGGGGTGCCGAGCCACCGGCCCGAGGTCAGCCCTGCTGAGGGTGGTCGTCGACCAGGAGGTCACGGGAGAACCCGTGCTCGTCGTGGACGTCGCCCGCCGGATGCCGGGCAGGGGGGCATGGCTGCACCCCGATCCTGGATGTCTCGAGAAGGCCGAACGCCGACGAGCGTTCGGGCGCGCCCTGCGAGTTGCGGGGCAGCCCGGCACGAGCGCGGTCCACCGCCACCTCGAGGAGCAGCAGGAGCAGGACGTCGTCGGGTAGTTCCCGGCGGCGAGGCCGATCGTCGATACGGAAAGCGGGTTGGAAGCCGATGGCTGCCCGATGAGCACGCACCGATGAGTACCCAGCGATGAGTACCCAGCACTAACGACGGTCCGACCCTGTCCGGGCGGACCGAGACAGGAGAGATGTGGCCAAGGTCCGCGTCTACGAGCTCGCCAAAGAGCTCGGGGTCGACAGCAAGACCATCATGACCAAGCTGAACGAGTTCGGTGAATTCGTCCGCTCGGCATCCTCGACCATCGAACCGCCGGTCGTCCGCAAGCTGCGCGACACCTACCCGGTCGGTGGCGGAGGTTCCGCCCCCGCAGCAGCACCCGCCCCGAAGGCACCGGCACGTCCGGCGCCCGCCCCGGCCGCTGCCGCCCCCACAGCACCCGCTCCTGCGGCACCGGTCGAGGCCCCGCGCCCCGCCGCCGCAGCCCCCGCGGCTCCCGCGCCGGCCGCCCCCGCGGCCCCGGCGGCTCCCGCTCCGGCCCGACCGGCTCCGGCGCGTCCGGCTCCGGCGCCCGCTGCTGCGGCACCGGCCGCTTCCACGAGCCCGGCCGTCCGTCCCGGCCCGCGTCAGGCCCCGCCTGCCGCCCGTCCGGGCAACAACCCGTTCGCGCCGTCGCAGGGCATGCCCCGCCAGGGCGAGCGCCCCGGTGGCGGCGGTCCCCGTCCGCCGCGTCCGGGCAACAACCCGTTCGCGCCCTCGCAGGGCATGCCGCGTCCGGGTGACCGTGACCGTCGTCCTGCCGCCGAGGGTGCTCCGGCCGCCTCGGCCGGCGAGCGTCCGGGCGGTCCCCGTCCCGGAGGTCCCCGTCCCGGTGGCCCCCGTCCCAACCCGGGCATGATGCCCGGTCGCACGTCCAGCGGTGTCGGTCGCCCCGGCGAGCGTCCTGCTGGTCCCGGTGGCGGCCGTGGTGGCCCCGGCGGCGCCGGTGGCGGTGCGCGCGGCGGCTACGCCGGTCGTCCCGGTGGCGGCGGCGGTGCGCCCGGTGGCGCTCCCGGTGGCGGTGGCGGTTTCGCCGGTCGTCCCGGTGGCGGCGGCGGTCGTCCCGGTGGTGCCGGTCGTGGCAGCACGCAGGGTGCCTTCGGTCGCGCGGGGGGTCGTCCCGTCCGTGGCCGCAAGTCGAAGCGGGCGAAGCGTCAAGAGTTCGAGCAGATGCAGGCCCCCTCGCTGGGTGGCGTGCAGGTTCCTCGCGGCAACGGCAAGACCGTCGTCCGCCTGCGCCACGGCTCGTCGCTGAACGACTTCGCCGACAAGATCGACGCCAACCCGGCCTCGCTGGTCACCGTGCTGTTCCACCTCGGTGAGATGGCCACGGCGACCCAGTCGCTCGACGAGGACACGTTCGGCACGCTCGCTGCGGAGCTGGGCTACACCATCGAGATGGTCTCGGCCGAGGAGGAGGACCGCGAGCTGCTCGGGGCCTTCGACATCGACCTGGACGCCGAGCTCGAGGCCGAGGGCGACGAGGACCTGACGGCGCGGCCGCCGGTCGTCACCGTCATGGGTCACGTCGACCACGGAAAGACCAAGCTCCTCGACGCCATCCGCCAGACGGACGTCGTCGCGGGCGAGGCGGGCGGGATCACCCAGCACATCGGTGCCTACCAGGTGCACACCGTGCACGAGGGCGCCGACCGTGCCGTCACGTTCATCGACACCCCGGGCCACGAGGCGTTCACCGCCATGCGTGCCCGTGGTGCGCAGGTGACCGACATCGCGATCCTCGTGGTCGCGGCCGACGACGGCGTGATGCCCCAGACCATCGAGGCGCTCAACCACGCCCAGGCGGCCGGCGTGCCGATCGTGGTCGCGGTCAACAAGGTGGACAAGGAGGGGGCCAACCCCGCCAAGATCCGCCAGCAGCTCACCGAGTACAACCTGGTGGCCGAGGAGTACGGCGGCGACACGATGTTCGTCGACGTCTCCGCCAAGCAGAACCAGGGCATCGACCAGCTCCTCGAGGCGGTCCTCCTCACGGCGGACGCCGCGCTCGACCTGCGGGCCAACGCCGACAAGGCTGCTCGTGGTGTCGCCATCGAGGCGAACCTCGACAAGGGCCGCGGTGCCGTCGCGACGGTGCTCGTCCAGTCGGGCACGCTCGAGGTCGGCGACGCCGTCGTGGCGGGCACGGCCTACGGCCGCGTGCGTGCGATGTTCGACGAGCACGGCGAGCCGGTCACGGTGGCCGGTCCGTCGCGTCCGGTGCAGGTCCTCGGTCTGACCTCGGTGCCGCGCGCCGGTGACACGTTCATCGTGGCGCCGGACGACCGCACCGCGCGTCAGATCGGTGAGAAGCGCGAGGCGGCCGAGCGTGCCGCCCTCCTGGCCAAGCGTCGCAAGCGCATCAGCCTCGAGGACTTCACGCAGGCGCTCCAGCAGGGCAAGGTCGAGACCCTCAACCTGGTCCTCAAGGGCGACGTGTCGGGTGCCGTCGAGGCGCTCGAGGACGCGCTGCTCAAGATCGACGTGGGCGACGAGGTCGACCTGCGGGTCATCCACCGCGGCGTCGGTGCGATCACGCAGAACGACGTCAACCTGGCGACGGTCGACTCGGCCATCATCATCGGGTTCAACGTCAAGTACGCGGAGCGCGTCGAGGAGCTGGCGGACCGCGAGGGCGTCGACGTGCGCTTCTACTCGGTCATCTACCAGGCGATCGACGACGTCGAGGCGGCCCTCAAGGGCATGCTCAAGCCGGAGTACGAGGAGACGCAGCTCGGTACCGCCGAGGTGCGCGAGGTCTTCCGCTCGTCGAAGTTCGGCAACATCGCCGGGTCGATCGTGCGGTCGGGCCTCATCCGACGGAACTCGAAGGCGCGCATCACGCGTGGTGGCAAGGTCATCGGCGACAACCTGTCGATCGAGTCGCTCAAGCGGTTCAAGGACGATGCCACGGAGGTCCGCGAGGGCTTCGAGTGCGGTATCGGCCTGGGGTCGTTCAACGACGTCGAGACCGGCGACATCATCGAGACCTGGGAGATGCGCGAGAAGCCTCGCGCCTGACCCGGTGATCAACGCCCGCGGGGCGGGCGAGGAATGCTCCTCGCCCGCCCCGCGGTCTCTCACGAGGAAGAAAGGTTGCCCCCGATGGCGGACACCGCCCGCGCCCGCAAGCTCAGCGAGCGCATCCAGCAGGTCGTCGCGCAGATGCTCGACACCCGGATCAAGGACCCGCGGCTCGGGTTCGTCACCGTGACCGACGTGCGCGTCACCGGTGACCTCCAGCACGCCGACGTGTTCTACACGGTGCTGGGCGACGACGCGGCGCGCACCGACACCGCCGCCGCGCTGGAGAGCGCGAAGGGCATCATCCGCTCCGAGGTGGGCAAGCAGACCGGCATCCGGCTGACGCCGTCGCTGGACTTCCACCTGGACGCACTGCCCGACACCTCGGCCCAGCTGGACGCCGCGCTGCTCGAGGCGGCACGCCGGGACCGCGAGGTCGCCGCGCTGGCGGCCCAGGCGAGCTTCGCCGGGGACGCCGACCCGTACAAGAAGCCCGACGAGGACGAGTCGGACGACTGACGCACACAGTCGACGGCGCCCCTCCGACATGTCGGAGGGGCGCCGTCGTGCTGTCGGTCAGGCGCGCTGGCGGCCGGTCTCGCGCGGCATCCACGCCAGCACCATCAGGGCGCCGAGCGCCACGACGACCGCGGCCACCAGGGCGGCCGGCTGCAGGCCCGCGACATAGCCCTCGGGTGTCAGGGTGCCGTCCGACGCGGTGAACACCGCGACGAGCGCCGCGACGCCCAGGGCGCCGCCGATCTCGCGGATGGTCGAGTTCACCGAGCTGGCGGTGCCGTGGTCGTCGGGTGCCATGTCGAACAGGACGGCGGTGGCGCTCGGCGCGAACGTCAGGCCCATGCCGATGCCGGCGAGGGCGAGCCCAGGGACCAGGTCGGTGTAGACCAGGGTGTCGCTGGTGACGACGAGCCCCATCCACGCCAGGCCGGCGGCCTGCAGGGCCAGACCGGCGGCGAGCAGCGGACGGACCCCGACGCGAGGGGCGAGCATGCCGGCGATCGGCGCGAAGACCATCGGCGCGGCGGTCCACGGCAGGGTGCGGATCCCGGCCTCCAGGGGCGTGTAGCCCATCCCGATCTGCAGGTACTGGGCCAGCAGGAACACGAGCCCGAAGACGCCGAACGAGAACACCAGCGCACTTCCGTTGGCCACCGCGAACGACCGCACCCGGAACAGGCGCAGCGGGATGAGCGGGTGGTCGGTGCGGGACTCGCGGAACAGGAACGCGACGATCAGGAGGGCGCCGAGCGCCATGCCGCCGACCACGGTGAGGGAGCCCCACCCGTCGTCGTTGCCGCGGATGATCGCCCAGACGAGCGAGAGGATGCCGGCACCCGCGAGGACGAGCCCGGCGAGGTCGAGCCGCTGGCGCCGGCCGTGCGACTCGGGCAGCGCCCAGAACACCAGCGGGATGGCGACGACCGCGACGGGGACGTTGATCCAGAAGATCGCCTCCCACGAGATGCCGTCGACGACGGCGCCGCCGATGACCGGTCCGAGGGCTACGCCGAGGCCGGAGACCCCGCCCCAGATCCCGATCGCCATCGCGCGCCGAGCCGCGGGGACCGCGCCGGCGAGCAGGGTGAGGGACAGCGGCATGATCGCCGCGGCGCCGGCACCCTGGACCGCGCGGGCGGCGATGAGCAGCTCGGCGCTGGTGGCCAGGGCGGACGCGATCGAGGCGAGGGCGAACACCACGATCCCGGCGACGAACACACGACGGCGCCCCCACCGGTCGCCCAGCGTGGCGGCGGCGATCATGAGCGTGGCGAAGCTCAGCGTGTAGGCGTTCACCATCCACTGGAGCTGCTCGAGGGTGGCGGACAGCTCGGTCCGCAGGACGGGCAGCGCGGTGGTCATGACCAGGTTGTCGAGCGTGGCCATGAACATCGGGACGGACGCGGCGATGAGCGCGACGGCGGTGCCCCGGCGGCGCGCGGACGGTGGCGCGACGGGCAGCTGGGCCGGTGCCGGCAACGTGGCGGTCACGGGAGGTCTCCTTGTTGGCATTGACTGATTACTAACAAGACGGACCGTAGGCATCGGCTGATAACATGTCAACCATGTCTCAGGAGCAGCAGGTCGCGTGGGCGGCGAAGAAGCCGGCACAGCGGATGTCCGGAGCGCAGCGACGTGCGGAGATCCTGGTCGCCGCGCGCCGGGTGTTCGCGGAGCGCGGGTACGCGGCCAGCACGGACGAGGTGGCCCGCGCGGCAGGCGTCTCCCAGCCCTACGTGGTGCGGCTGTTCGGCACCAAGCGCGAGCTCTTCCTCGAGGCGTACTCCGAGGCCAGCGCGCAGATCCTCGCGACGCTCGGCGCGGTCCCGGCCGGGCCCGACGCCGGGCACGCGATGGGCGACGCCTACGTCGGCCTCCTGGCGGACCGCGACCTGCTGCGTCTGGTCATGCACGGGTTCATCGCCGGCGCCGACGAGGAGGTGGGGCGCGTCGCGCGACACACGCTGGGGGAGGCGTTCCGTCTCTTCCGCGAGCGGTCGGGAGCCGACGACGAGACCGCTCGCGCGTTCGTCGCGCAGGGCATGCTCATCAACGTGCTCCTCGCGGTCGACGCGCCGGCGCACCGCGGCGAGGACGCCGGCCTGGACGCGCTCGTGCAGTGCGTCGAGGACGGCATTTCCGAGCGGCGCACCGCGTGACGAGGTCGGGGGAGCCGGGACCCCGGCGGCCGACCGCTGCGGACGGCGTGGTCGTCGTCGACAAGCCCGCCGGGTGGACCAGCCACGACGTCGTCGCGCGCATGCGCCGCCTGGCGAGCACCCGCAAGGTCGGGCACGCCGGAACCCTCGACCCGATGGCGACCGGCGTCCTCGTGGTGGGGATCGGTCGAGCGACGCGGCTGCTGACGTACGTCGTCGGCGCCGACAAGGAGTACACCGCGACGATCCGGCTCGGCGTCGCGACGACCACGGACGACGCCGATGGCGAGGCCGTCGCCACGGTCGACGCCTCGGGGGTGACGACGGCCGACGTCGCCGCGGGCGCGGCCGCCCTCACGGGTGCGATCCAGCAGGTGCCCAGCGCCGTGTCCGCCATCAAGGTCGACGGCCAGCGCGCCTACGCGCGCGTGCGCGCGGGCGAGGACGTCGAGCTCGCGGCGCGGCCGGTCACGGTCAGCAGGTTCGACGTGCACGACGTGCGCCCGGCGCTCACCGCCGACGGCTCGCCGGTGCTCGACGTCGACGTGACCGTCGTGGTGTCCTCGGGGACCTACGTCCGCGCGCTCGCGCGTGACCTGGGAGCGGCGCTGGGAGTGGGCGGCCACCTGACCGCGCTGCGGCGCACGCGGGTCGGCGGCTACTCGCTCGACGTCGCCAGGTCGCTCGACGACCTGGGTGCGTTGCCGGTGGACGAGCCGATCGACGTCGTGTCGCTGGCGGACTCCGCGCGGGCGACGTTCCCCGTGCGGGAGCTCACCGACGACGAGGCCCGCGCCCTGTCCTACGGCCAGTCGATCGGGGTGGCCGACGACGCGCCCGGGACCACGGTGGCGGGTATCGGTCCCGACGGCCGGCTCGTGGCCCTGCTCGAGGAGCGCGGCGGCACGGTCCGCCCGGCGCTGGTGTTCTCGCCCGCCTGAGCGGTGCCGGGCCGCTCGTTCGGACGAACCGTTTCGAGGCTCTTCCGATATGTCCGCTTCCGGGGCTACTCTGCGCGGAGCGTCACAGCGTCCCACAGGGTTGTGGGAGCGCTCCTACCAAGGGAGACACCGTGGTTTCTCGTCGCACCTGGCGCTCAGGCGCCGTCTTGACCGCTACAGCCGCACTCGCGATCGTGGGTATCTCTCCCACGGTCGCCGCCGTCCCGACCGAGTCGTTCGACGACGGCCCGGGATCGTGGGTCGCGTACGGGCACGAGGGGGCGATCGACACCAGCGGGGGCAGCTTCTGCGTCGACGTGCCCGCCGGCTCGGCGCAGTACGGGGTCGGTGTGCTGCTCAACGGCGTGGAGGTCGAGGAGGGGTCGACCTACACGTTCGCGTTCTCGGCCTCGGCGACGACCGACGTCACCGTCCGGGCGCTGGTGGGCCAGAACGGCGCCCCGTACGGCACCGTCGTGGACAAGAGCCCGGCGCTGACCTCGGACCTGACGGAGTTCTCCTACGAGTTCACCGCGGCCGACAGCTACCCCGCGACCGCCACCGCGGACGAGCCCGAGGGCCAGATCGCCTTCCAGCTCGGCGGGTTCAGCCCCGACGCCTGGACCTTCTGCCTCGACGACGTGTCGCTGTCCTCCGACGTCGAGCTCCTGCCGCAGACCTCGTTCGCCGAGTCGCTCGGGCCGTGGGGCCTGTACGGCGGGTCGGACCCGGTGTTCGTCGACGGCGGCGTCTGCACCACCCTGCCGGGCGGCCAGCCCAACCCCTGGGACGCGGGCCTGGCCTTCACGGGGATCCCGATCGAGGAGGGCCAGAACTACGTCCTGACCTTCACCGCGAAGGCGACGCCCGACACCCCGGTGCGCGTGATCGTCGGTGAGGGCGGCGGTGCCTACCGCACCACGTTCGAGCAGGCGTCCGCGCCGCTGACCAGCGAGCTGACCACGTACACCTACCCGTTCACGGCGAACCTCACGTTCCCCGCCGACGGCACGGCGCCCGGCCAGCTGGCCTTCCACCTGGGCAAGTCGGTCGGGTACGAGTTCTGCATCACTGACGTGTCGCTGCGGACGACGGCCAGCCCGCCGCCGCCGTACGAACCCGAGACCGGGCCGCGCGTGCGCGTCAACCAGGTCGGCTACGTGCCCGAGGGCCCGAAGCGGGCCACCCTGGTGACCGAGTCGACCGAGGCGCTGCCGTGGGAGCTGCACGATGCGGCCGACGCCGTCGTGACGTCCGGCACCACCGCTCCCGCCGGCACGGACGCGTCGACCGACCTCAACGTCCATGTCATCGACTTCTCTGAGGTGACCACGGCCGGTGCCGGCTACACGCTGGTCGCCGACGGGGAGACGAGCCGTCCGTTCGACATCGACGCCGACCTCTACCAGCAGCTCCGCCAGGACGCGCTCGACTACTTCTACCTCGCTCGCTCCGGCACACCCATCGACGGTGCGATCGTCGGCGAGGAGTACGCCCGCGAGGCCGGCCACGTCGGCCTCGCACCCAACCAGGGCGACACCGAGGTGCCGTGCATCGGGCCGCGCGACTACTACGACGGCTGGACCTGCGACTACACGCTCGACGTCTCGGGCGGCTGGTACGACGCCGGCGACCACGGCAAGTACGTGGTCAACGGCGGCATCTCGGTGGCGCAGCTGCTCAGCACGTACGAGCGCACCCTGACGGCGTCGTCGGCGACGCCCGGGGCGCTCGGCGACGGCACCCTCGACGTTCCCGAGCACGGCAACGACGTGCCCGACGTGCTGGACGAGGCGCGCTGGGAGCTCGAGTGGATGCAGAAGATGATCGCGCCCTCCGGCGAGTACGCCGGGATGGTGCACCACAAGGTCCACGACGAGGGCTGGACGGGCCTGCCGCTGGCTCCTGCGGACGACCCGCAGGTGCGCTCGCTCCACCGCCCGTCCACGGCCGCGACCCTCAATGTCGCCGCGGTAGCGGCTCAGGGTGCCCGCCTGTTCCGTGAGTACGACGCCGCGTTCGCCGACTCCCTGCTGGCGACGGCGCGGTCGACCTGGGCCGCCGCGCTCGAGCACCCGGCCGTCTACGCACCCGCCGCGGCGGGCTCCGACGGTGGTGGCCCGTACGACGACGCGGTCGTCACGGACGAGTTCTACTGGGCGGCCGCGGAGCTGTTCCTCACCACGGGTGAGGACGCGTTCGAGGAGTACGTCCTTGCCAGCCCGCAGCACACCGCGGACGTGTTCACGGCCGGGGGGTTCAACTGGGGAAGCGTCGCGGCGCTCGGCCGCATCGACCTGGCCACGGTGCCCAACGACCTGCCCGGCCTCGACGAGGTCAAGGCCTCGGTGGTCGCCGGTGCCGACGAGTACGTCGCCAGCCAGGCGGCGCAGCCGTGGGGCTCGGTCTACTCGCCCGTCTCGGGCACCTACGACTGGGGCTCCAACTCGTCGGTGACGAACAACCTGGTCGTCCTCGGCGTGGCCTACGACCTCACCGGGGACACGACGTACAGCCGCGCGGTGCTCGAGGGCATGGACTACCTGCTGGGCCGCAACGGCCTCAACCAGTCCTACGTCACCGGGTGGGGCGAGGTGGCCTCGCACCAGCAGCACAGCCGCTGGTTCGCGAACTCTCTCGACCCGGGCCTGCCCGAGCCCCCGCCGGGTTCGCTGGCGGGCGGCCCGAACTCGGTCACGGGCACGTGGGACCCGACGATGCAGGCGACGTTCACCGAGGGCTGCGCGCCCTCGATGTGCTACCTCGACGTCATCTCGTCCTGGGCGTCCAACGAGATCACGATCAACTGGAACTCGTCGATGTCCTGGGTGGCGTCGTTCGTCGCCGACCTGGGTGCAGGTGCGCCGGTGCAGGTGGCTCCCGTCGTCACGCAGCAGCCCGCGTCGGTGACGGCGGCCTACGGGTCGACGGCGACCTTCACGGCGGCGGCGTCCGGCACCCCGGCACCGACCGTCCAGTGGCAGGTCCAGCAGGCGGGGCCGTGGCAGGACGTCGTGGGCGCCACGGGGACCACGCTCGACGTGGTGGTCACCGCCGGTGCCTCGTACCGCGCCGTGTTCACCAACGCGGCGGGTTCGGCCACGACGCAGGGGGCGACGCTGACGGTGGCGAAGTCCGCACCGGTCATCACCAAGCACCCGGCTCCGGCCCGCGTGGCGCTCGGCAAGACCGTTACCTTCACGGCGGCCGCGACGGGCTACCCGGCTCCGACGGTGAAGTGGCAGGTGCGCTGGTTCGGCAGCCCGTGGGTCACGGTGCCGGGCGCGAAGAGCACCACGCTGAGCTTCAGGGCCACCGTGCTGAGCCTCGGCACGGAGTACCGGGCCGTGTTCAGCAACTCGGCGGGTTCGACGGCGACGAAGCCCGCGCGGCTCACGCTCACCCTGCCGGGACACCACCGCAACCCCTCGTAGGACCTGGTCCGGCACCCGGCGCGCGCCTCGATGGCGTGCGCCGGGTGGCCGGGATGGCAGGCTTGTCCGTCGAGCCCTCGATCGTGAGCGGGGCACGGACGACGAGGAGCAGGTGTGCAGGTCTGGAGGGAGCTGTCCGACGTGCCCGCGGACTTCGGTCCGTCGGTGGTGACGATCGGCAACTTCGACGGCGTCCACCGCGGTCACGTGAGCGTGCTGCGCCGCATGTGCGCGGACGCCGCGACGGTGGGTGCGCAGTCGGTCGCGGTGACGTTCAGCCCGCACCCGCAGCAGGTGCACCGGCCGGACACCGCGCCGCCGCTGCTCACCGGCGACGCCGACCGGCTCGAGCTGCTGGAGCAGACGGGCCTGGACGCGGTGCTGCTGCTGGAGTACACGCTCGAGTTCGCGCGGCAGACCCCCGAGGACTTCGTCCGCCGCTACCTGGTCGACGTGCTGCGCGCACGCACGGTCGTGGTGGGCCGCGACGTGCGGTTCGGCTGGAACAACTCCGGGGACCTGTCGACGATGGTCGCGCTCGGCCGCGAGCACGGGTTCGACGTCGAGGTCATCGACGACGTGACCCCCGCCGAGTCGGCCGACCCGGGCAGCGCCGAGGACCGGGCTGCGGACCCGCTGCGGCGGCGCTGGTCGTCGACCTGGGTGCGCGAGCTGCTGGATGCCGGTGACGTCGTCCAGGCGGCACGGGTGCTGGGCCGGCCGCACCGCATCCGCGGCGTCGTCGTGCACGGCGACGCGCGTGGTCGCGAGCTCGGCTACCCGACGGCCAACCTCGCGGCCGACGCGACGGGGATGGTGCCCGCCGACGGCGTGTACGCGGGCTGGCTGCGACGCACGTCCGGCGCCGGCGACGTCCTCCCGGCCGCCGTCTCGATCGGCACCAACCCGACCTTCGACGGCGTCGAGCGCCGCGTCGAGGCGTACGTGCTGGACCGCACGGACCTCGACCTCTACGACGAGGTGGTGGTGCTCGAGCTGGTGGAGCGGTTGCGGCCGACGCTGCGGTTCGACTCGGTGGACGAGCTGCTGGTGCGCATGGGCGAGGACGTCGAGCGGGTGCGGGAGATCCTCGTCACGCCGGCCGGCACGACCACGGGGGCCGGGGGCGCGCCCGCAGCCTGATAGTCTATGGGCGCCGTACGAACGGCCGCGGACAGAGAGAGCCCGGGTGGACATGCCCCGGCGCACCGCGCAACGAGACAACCTGGAGAACCGTGCCGCTCGAAAGTGCCGTCAAGCAGTCCATCATGACCGAACACGCCACCCACGAGGGTGACACCGGTTCCCCCGAGGTCCAGATCGCGATGCTCACGCAGCGCATCAAGGACCTCACGGAGCACCTCAAGACCCACAAGCACGACCACCACAGCCGCCGCGGACTGCTGCTGCTCGTCGGGAAGCGTCGTCGCCTGCTCGGGTACCTCCAGAAGGTCGACATCAACCGCTACCGCAGCCTCATCGAGAAGCTCGGCCTGCGCCGATAACGCCTCGCACCAGCCCGGACCCGCTCAGGGTCCGGGCTGGTGCCGCGTCGGGCCCGCACGGGCCCACCCAGCACGACCAGTACCACCACACCGCGTCGGTCCGCTCGGTTCGGTCCTCGGTAGTGGCTTCCGGAAGCTCCGCGAGGGGAGTCCGGTGGCCTCGATCGAAGATCGCTCGCGGACGGCCGGCGCCTTCACCACAGAGGAGGGCACCCGTGGAGGGTCCCGAGATCCAGTTCGCCGAGGCAGTGATCGACAACGGTCGCTTCGGCACCCGCACCGTCCGCTTCGAGACCGGCCGCATCGCCAAGCAGGCCGCCGGTGCCGCTGTCGCCTACCTGGACGGCGAGACGACGCTGCTCGCCGCCACGACGGCCGGCAAGCACCCGAAGGAGCAGTTCGACTTCTTCCCCCTGACGATCGACGTCGAGGAGCGGCAGTACGCCGCGGGCAAGATCCCCGGCTCGTTCTTCCGCCGTGAGGGTCGCCCGAGCACCGAGGCCATCCTCGCGTGCCGCCTGATCGACCGCCCGCTGCGCCCCCTGTTCGTCAAGGGCCTGCGCAACGAGGTCCAGGTCGTCATCACCGTCCTGTCGATCCACCCGGACGACGCGTACGACACGCTGGCCATCAACGCCGCCTCGATCTCGACGCAGCTGTCCGGCCTGCCGTTCTCCGGCCCCGTCGGTGGCGTGCGCATCGCGCTCGTCGACGGCCAGTGGATCGCCTTCCCGCGCTACTCCGAGCGCGAGCGCGCCACGTTCGACATGGTCGTCGCCGGCCGCGTCGTGGGCGACGACGTGGCCATCGCGATGATCGAGGCCGAGGCGCCCGAGAAGTCCTGGAACATCATCAAGTTCGAGGGTGGCGTGGCCCCCACGGAGGAGATCGTCGCCCAGGGCCTCGAGGCCGCGAAGCCGTTCATCAAGGTGCTCGTCCAGGCCCAGCAGGAGCTGGCCGCGAAGGCCGCCAAGGAGACCCAGGTCTTCCCGACGTTCCCCGACTACCAGGACGACGCCTACGCCGCCGTCGAGGGCGCCTCGACGCAGTCGCTGAGCGACGCGCTGAGCATCGCGGACAAGCAGACCCGCGAGAACCGCCTCGACGAGATCAAGGCCGAGGTCGTCGCGCAGCTCTCCGCGCAGTTCGAGGGTCGCGAGAAGGAGCTCTCCGCCGCGTACCGCTCGGTGCAGAAGAAGCTCATCCGCCAGCGCATCCTCACGGACGGCTTCCGCATCGACGGCCGTGGCCTGCGGGACATCCGCACGCTGTCCGCCGAGGTCGAGGTCCTGCCCCGCGTGCACGGCTCCGCGATCTTCGAGCGCGGCGAGACCCAGATCCTGGGTGTCACCACGCTGAACATGCTCCGCATGGAGCAGCAGCTCGACACGCTCTCCCCGGAGACGCGCAAGCGCTACATGCACAACTACAACTTCCCGCCCTACTCCACGGGCGAGACGGGCCGCGTCGGTTCGCCGAAGCGTCGCGAGATCGGTCACGGGGCGCTCGCCGAGCGTGCGCTCATGCCGGTCCTGCCCAGCCGCGAGGAGTTCCCGTACGCCATCCGCCAGGTCTCCGAGGCGCTGAGCTCCAACGGCTCGACCTCGATGGGCTCGGTCTGCGCGTCCACGCTGTCGCTGCTCAACGCCGGTGTGCCGCTGCGCGCGCCGGTCGCGGGCATCGCGATGGGCCTCGTGTCCGACACGGTGAACGGTGAGACGCGCTACGCGGCCCTCACGGACATCCTCGGTGCCGAGGACGCGTTCGGTGACATGGACTTCAAGGTCGCCGGTACCCGCGAGTTCGTCACGGCCATCCAGCTCGACACCAAGCTCGACGGCATCCCCGCCTCGGTGCTCGGCGGCGCGCTCACCCAGGCCAAGGAGGCTCGCCTCGCGATCCTCGACGTCATCGCCGAGGCGATCGACGTGCCCGACGAGATGAGCCCGTTCGCTCCTCGCGTCATCTCCGTGAAGGTGCCGGTCGACAAGATCGGCGAGGTCATCGGGCCGAAGGGCAAGATGATCAACCAGATCCAGGAGGAGACCGGCGCCGACATCTCCATCGAGGACGACGGCACGGTCTACATCGGCGCCGTCGACGGTCCGTCGGCGGAGGCCGCGCGGGCGGCGATCAACGCGATCGCCAACCCGCACATGCCCGAGATCGGGGAGCGCTTCGTCGGCACGGTCGTCAAGACCACGACGTTCGGTGCGTTCATCTCCCTGTCGCCGGGCAAGGACGGCCTGCTGCACATCTCGCAGATCCGCAAGCTCGTCGGCGGTCGCCGCGTCGAGAACGTCGAGGACGTCCTGGCCGTGGGCCAGAAGGTCCAGGTCGAGATCGGCGAGATCGACCCGCGCGGCAAGCTGTCGCTGCACGCGGTCATCGACGAGGGCACGGAGGGTGGCGACGAGCAGGCCGCTCCCGCGTCCGAGCCGGTCGACGCCTGACGATGCCTCTGGACCTCCCGCTCGTCCGCCCGGGTCAGCCCGGGGCCGAGCAGTCCGTCGGGCAGGACGGCGACGCCATCGTGCGTCGTTCCGTCCTGCCCGGCGGGGTCCGGGTGCTCACGGAGCACATGCCGGGCCTGCGCTCGGCGACCGTGGGCGCGTGGGTGGGGGTCGGCTCGCGCGACGAGTCCGACGGCCACCACGGCTCGACGCACTTCCTCGAGCACCTGCTGTTCAAGGGCACCGCACGCCGGACCGCGATGGACATCGCGGAGGCGTTCGACGCCGTCGGTGGTGAGGCCAACGCCGCCACCGGCAAGGAGCACACCTGCTACTACGCCCGTGTGCTCGACACGGACCTCCCGATGGCGGTCGACGTCATCGCGGACATGGTCACGTCCGCGCGCCTGGACACCGACGAGCTCGAGACCGAGCGCGGCGTGATCCTCGAAGAGCTCGCGATGAACGACGACGACCCCAGCGACGTCGTCCACGAGCAGTTCGCCGCCGCGGTCCTCGGCGCCCACGCGCTGGGCCGACCCATCGGTGGCACCCCCGACACCATCCGCGCGGTCCCGCGTGACGCGGTGTGGGAGCACTACCGGGAGCACTACCGTCCGTCGACGCTCGTCGTGACCGCCGCCGGGGGAGTCGACCACGACGTGCTCTGCGCGCAGGTCAGCGAGGCGCTCACCACGGGTGGCTGGTCCCTCGACGCCGGCGCCGAGCCCCGCAGCCGCCGCGTGCCGACGGACGTCGCCGTGCAGGCCGGACAGGGCGGCATCCCCGCCGAGGGCGTCGAGCTGACCATCCGCCGGCACACCGAGCAGGCGAACGTCATCATCGGCGGCACCTCGCTGACCGCGACGGACCCGAAGCGGTTCACGCTCTCGGTGCTCAACGCGGTGCTCGGTGGCGGCATGTCGTCGCGCCTGTTCCAGGAGATCCGGGAGCGCCGCGGTCTGGCCTACTCCACGTACTCGTTCGCGTCCGGGCACGCCGACACCGGGGTCTTCGGTCTCTACGCGGGCTGCACCCCCGGCAAGGTCGACGAGGTCGTCGCCCTGATGGTCGCGGAGTGGGAGCGGATGGCCGACGCGCCGATCACGCAGGCCGAGCTCGAACGGTCGATGGGTCAGCTGGCCGGCGGCCTCGTGCTCGGCATGGAGGACTCCGGGTCGCGGATGAGCCGGCTGGGCAAGTCCGAGCTGGTCCACGGCTCGCTGCTGAGCATCGACGAGTCGCTCGACCTGATCCGCGCCGTCACGGTGCAGGACGTGCAGGAGCTGGCCGGGGAGCTGGCATCCCGTCCGCGCTCGATCGTCCGCGTCGGGCCGTTCGGGGACTGATCGACCTCCCGTCCGTCGACGCGTGCTCGTCCGCGCAGGCCCGGCGCGACGTGTTCGTGACCCGACCGGTCGTCCGCGCCGGCCGTCGCCCTCCGACCGGCTCCTGACAGGTCGGCGCCGTCCGTCTCTGCCACGTCGCGTCCCGCTGTGGACGGTGCCCGTGGCTCGCGCCCCCGTGCGCGAATACGAAGCGTTTCGCAACCGTCGAGGCCGTGTACGCGGGGCCGCGCACCACCTAGCGTCGCTCCGGTACGAATTGTGAGCGCTAACATCACCTCGACGGAGAGGTTCGGCATGAGCCAGGAGCCGGGACGACCGGAACACCCCCGCCCGAGCACGTCCCTCTCCCGTCGCCGGCTGCTGCAGCTGGCGGGCGTGGCGGGACTGGCCGCCGCCGCCGGCCCGCACCTGGGCCCGGCAGCCCGGTCGTACGCCGCCGAGCTGGCCCAGGCCCGTGCCGAGATCGGCACCCGCGCCCGGCCCTTCGAGCTCGGCCAGGTGCGCCTTGCTGCGAGCCGCTGGACCCAGAACCAGGACCGGACGCTCGCGTACCTGCGCAGCGTCGACGTCGACCGCCTGCTCTACAACTTCCGCGCCAACCACCGGCTCCCGACGCAGAACGCCCAGCCGCTCGGCGGCTGGGAGGCCCCGACGTTCCCGTTCCGCAGCCACAGCCAGGGCCACTTCCTCACGGCCTGGGCACAGGCGTGGGCGGTGCTGGGCGACACCACGTGCCGCGACAGGGCCGCGACGATGGTGGCGGAGCTGGCCAGGTGCCAGGCCAACAACGGCGCCGCCGGGTTCGCCGCCGGGTACCTGTCGGGCTTCCCCGAGTCCGAGTTCTCCGTCGTCGAGACGGGGACCGGCAACGGCAACGTGCCGTACTACGCGATCCACAAGACGCTGGCCGGGCTGCTGGACGTCTGGCGGCTGCTGGGCAGCACGCAGGCGCGCGACGTCCTGCTGCGGTTCGCCGCCTGGGTGGACGTCCGCACCGCCCGGCTGTCCCTGACGCAGATGCAGACCTGTCTGCGGGTCGAGTTCGGCGGCATGAACGCGGTCCTGGCCGACCTCTACCTCATGACCGACGACCGGCGCTGGCTCACCGTCGCGCAGCGCTTCGACCACGCGTCGTCGTTCGACCCCCTCGCCGCGAACCGCGACCAGCTCAACGGCTCGCACGCCAACACGCAGGTGCCCAAGTGGGTGGGCGCGGCGCGCGAGTACAAGTCCACCGGCACCACGCGCTACCGGGACATCGCCCGCAACGCCTGGGCGATCACCGTCGGCGCGCACACGTACGCGATCGGCGGCAACAGCGAGGCCGAGCACTTCCGGCCCGCGGGGGCGATCTCGACGTACCTCGACACCGACACGTGCGAGCAGTGCAACACGTACAACATGCTCAAGCTCACGCGCGAGCTGTGGTCGCTGGACCCCGACGACCCGCGGTACTTCGACTTCTACGAACGGGCGCTGCTCAACCACCTGCTCGGCGCGCAGAACCCGAGCGACCCCCTCGGCGGCTTCTCCTACTTCACACCGCTGCGTCCCGGCGGCCGGCGCGGTGTGTCCGCGGGACCGGCCTGGGGCGGCGGCACGTTCTCCACGCCGTACACGACGTTCTGGTGCTGCCAGGGCACCGGAATCGAGACCAGCACCAAGCTCATGGACTCCATCTACTTCTCCGAGGGCACCACGCTCACGGTCAACCTGTTCATGCCGTCCACCCTGACGTGGACGTCCCGCAACCTGACGGTCACCCAGGCCACGTCGTACCCCGTCGCGGACACCACGACCCTGACGATCGGTGGAAGCCCGTCGGGGTCCTGGACGGTCCGGGTGCGGATCCCGTCCTGGGCCGCGGGCGCCTCAATGACCCTCAACGGGACCCCGCTGGGCACGGCGGCGGCACCCGGCACCTACGCGGCGGTCACCCGCACGTGGGCGGCGGGCGACGCGCTCACCGTCCGGCTCCCCATGAGCGTCCGGGTCGAGCCGACCAACGACGACCCGCGCACGGGCGCGGTCTTCTACGGTCCGGTCGTGCTCTCGGGCAACTACGGTGACCGCGCGCTGTCCGGGCCGCCGACGCTCGACGTCGCGTCCGTCACGCGCACCGGCGCCTCCTCGCTGGCGTTCACCGCGCGGGCCGACGGCCAGGACGTCGGGCTCGGCCCGTTCTACGACGCCCACGGCCACAACTACACGGTGTACTGGCGCACCAGCGGCCAGGGTGGAGGTGCCGCGGGGACGTCGGGACCGTACCGCCTGGTCAACGCCGCCAGCGGCATGGTGCTCGGCATCTCGACCATGTCCACGGCCGACGGAGGCCTGGCGCTGCAGTGGGCCGACAACGGCACCGCCGACCACGACTGGGTGCTCGTGCCCGACGGAAGCGCGCTCAAGCTGCGCAACGTGCACAGCGGCAAGGTGCTGGGGGTCGAGAACATGTCCACCGCGGACGGCGCTCGCGTCCTGCAGTGGGGCGACACCGGGACGGCCGACCACCGCTGGGTGCTGGTGGACGCCGGCGACGGCACCCACCGCGTCCGCAACGTCCACACGTCACGGGTCCTGGGGATGCAGGGCAACGCCACCGCGCAGGGGGCCCAGGCCGTCATGTCGGGCGACGACGGGAGCGCCGACAACCGCTGGCGCGTCGTGCCCACGGGTGCGCGACGACTGCAGAACCGGAACAGCGGCCTGGTGCTCGGGGTGTCCGGCATGTCGACCGCGGACGGGGCGCTCGTCGTGCAGTGGGTCGACACCGGCACGGCGGACCACCTGTGGTCGGCCGTCCTCGGCACCGACGGGCTGCTGCGGCTGCGGAACCAGCACACCGGCAAGGTGCTCGCCGTCGACGGCACCGGCAACGGCGGCCGTGCGGTGTCCACCACGGACACGGGCGCCACGACCCAGCGGTGGCGCCTGCGGTACGGCTCCGACGGGTACTTCCGGCTGCAGAACGCGACGGGTCGTGTCCTGGGCGTGGACGCGATGTCGACGACCCAGGGTGCCCAGGTCCTCGTCTGGGACGACAGCGGCACCGCCGACCACCTCTGGCGGTTCGTCTGAGGTCACGTCACGTCACGTCCCGTCACGTCACGTCACGACGACGCGGCCCGGCCAGGTCCGGCGCGGTCGCCCGCGACGTCGTCCCGGAGGTCGAGGCGTGAGACCGAGGCGAGCGGATGGACGGCAGTCGCCAGCGTGATGGCGAGCGTCGCAGCAGTTGCCGGCCATCTGCGGGCCGTGCGACCGTCGACGGTGCCGTCATCTGGCGGCAGGCGCCCGGTCGGGCACCGGTGCGATCTCTCGTGTCGTCGTCGCTCGTCGAGATCGCGCCCGGGCAATCGCCCGAGCCAGGGGCACCAGGGACAGCGAGGACCCCGTCACGGCGAGCGCGGCGAGGGGCGCCGACGACAGCGGGATCGTCATGATGCCGGGGATCGCGAGGACCCCGGCGAGCGTCGCCACCACGCCGGCGCGACCCCCGCCCGACGCGAGGAGCGGGAACCCGAGCACCAGGAGAGCCATCAGCGCGAGCGTGAGGAGCTGCCCGCGCTGCGCGTCCGTGATCACGTCGCCTGCGTTCACCGCCAGGACGGCGACGACGAGTGCGGCGGCCGCCAGCGCGGGAAGCGCGACGACGATGGCGGCGGGTACGAGCGCGGAGCGTGGCGGTGGGGCGACCGGCGCGACGCGGCGACCGAGCCACCAGGCGACCACCAGCAGCGCGCCGACGACGAAGGGGGCGGCTGCAGTGAAGGCCCACGACGGTGAGCCGTAGTACCTGCCGGGGTCGATCGCCGTGGACAGCGGCGTGCGGACGTCGAGCTCGTTCGTGTGCCAGACCAGGGCGTCGTTCACGACGATCGCCAGGGCCAGGACGAGGGGCGCCGCCGTGAAGCGGGAGCCGCGGCGGGCGAGCCCCCGGGTCGCGGACCAGGTGAGCAGCAGGCACACCCCGATGGACCACGCCCAGCCGGAACCTTCGTCCCAGACCATGCCGCGCGTGACGCTGTCCGCGTGGTCGCCCGCCGCGG
Organism: Cellulomonas xylanilytica; assembly: GCF_007989805.1. GTDB lineage: Bacteria > Actinomycetota > Actinomycetes > Actinomycetales > Cellulomonadaceae > Cellulomonas > Cellulomonas xylanilytica. The sequence goes on along the minus strand of NZ_BJUB01000003.1, from coordinate 142,365 downwards.
CCCGGAGGACCGGCTCTGCGGCCAGCATCGCGAACGCGGCGACCACGAGCGCGAGGACGAGGCCGACGACGGGCTGCACGAGGTCGGGAGCCGTGTGAGCAGGGCCGACCTGCCGGCCCCGCACCGGTTGAGCGTCGATGGGCGCCGACCCGGGCTCGACGCGGTCCGTCCGGGACAGGGCCGTCGACACGGGATGGACGGCCGCCGCCAGGCAGACGGCCAGCGCTCCGAGCGCCGCGCCCGCCAGCTTCTCGCCGGGAGCCCCGGCCCACCAGGTCAGCACCAGCGGACCGACAGCGACGACCGTGACCAGACCGGTCAGCACCCTGCCGACCCGTCCGGTCCCGCCGAGCAGCAGCGCGGCAGTGATCGCGACGGCCAGGCGGGCGCCGGGGTCGACGAGCATGCTCAGGACGAGGTCCGACGTCCCTTCGCGGCGGGAGCGGGACCACAGCAGGGACGTCGCTGTGACGACGGCGGCGACGGTGAGCGGAGCGAGGACCACCAGGGCGGTACGCGTCGCTGCGCTCGACGGGACCGACGGGTCAGGTCGGCCGTCCGCGGTCGCGCGTCGGGCCGCCGCGCGCGCGACGACGGTGACGGCCACGGCGAGGAGGAACGGCGTCACGATCCCGGGTCGGACGGCCCAGGACGACAGGAGGTCGTTCTCGGGGAGGACGAGACTGACGACGCCCGGCACCGGACCGGGCCAGGGGACGGCGATCGCGAGCAGGCCCTGCTGATAGTCCGACCTCCACGACGTGACGACCCAGAGCGCGATCACGCCCAGGGCGATCGCCGGGACCCGCCACGGGTGGCCCAGCCGGGCCTGGCGGCGGGACGCGACCCACACGACCGAGCACCACAGCACGACGGTCAGCGTCCAGCGCACCGTGACGAGGACCACCTGGTCCTCGGGCCAGCCGTACCCGGCCGACGAGCGGCTCTCCAGGACGTTGTTCCAGACGACCATCGCGTACGTCAGTGCGAGGACGACGACGCCCACGGCCGCGACGAGAGCCTCCGGTCGCCGTCGCAGGTCGATGAGCTGGCGGGCCGGGTCCATCCAGACCACATCGGGACGTGCAGGGACGATCTTGACCCGCAGCGACGTGCGGCGCGCGATGATGGGGCGTGGCTCCCGACCAGGTCGTCTACCGGCGCTACGCGCCCCCGCCGAGCGCCCGCGGGATCGTCGAGCACCTGTGGGTGGTCCGGCTGCCTGACGGCGTCGTCGAGCGCGAGGTGCTGCTGCCGGACGGGCACGGGCTCGTGACGGTGTCCGTCGGCGTGCCGGGGGAGCACATCGACCCGTTGACGCAGGCGCGGACGCCGGACCGCAGCGGAATCCGGGGGCTGGCCGACCGCGCATTCGTCCGGGAGCAGCGCGGTCCGTCGGTCCGTCTGGGGGCGCAGCTGGACCCGGTGGGCCTCGCGCGCATGGGCGTGCGCGCAGGCGCTCACGAGCCCGTCGCTGTGTCGGCGGTGCTCGGCGCGGAGGTGGAGGACGTGTGCGCGACCGCTCTGGAGCAGGGACGGGACGCTGATGCCGCCGCTCTCCTCGGCTCGACGCTCGTGGCGCACGCCGTGCCGGTGCCGGTGGGGTCGCCGCTCGAGGCGCTCGGCCCGGTGCTGCGCAGCGTCGTCGAGCAGCGCGGGCTCGTCCGGGCCTCCGACCTGGCCCGGCACGCCGACCTCGCCGTCGGGGTCCTGCACCGGGAGGTCGTCGAGACTCTCGGGATCACCCCCGAGGCGTTCCTGGCGGCCGTGCGGTTCTCGGCGTTCGTGCGGGACGCCGTCGGGCCCGGCCCGGTGCGGCCCCAGGACGTGCTCGCGGTCCTGCAGTGGTACCTGCGCGCCGGCTACCCGCCCCGGGAGGTGGAGCGGTTCACGGGGCTGAGCCACCTCGAGCTGCGACGGCTGGAGTCGGGCATCGCTGCGGCGCTCGGGGTCGCCGCCTGACGTTAGGGTTTCACCTCGTGAGCGAGCGCATCAGGGTGGCCGTGCTGGGTGCGGCGGGACGCATGGGGTCGACGGTGGTCCGCGCGGTGCAGGACGCTCCCGACCTGGAGCTGGTCGCCGCGGTCGACGCCGGCGCGGACCTGGCGGCGGTCGTCGACGCCGGGGCGCAGGTGGCGGTGGACTTCACCGTCCCGTCGGCGACCGAGGGCAACGTGCACGCGCTCGTCGACGCCGGGGTCCACCTGGTGGTCGGCACCACGGGCTGGGACGACGACTCGCTCGCGCGGGTGCGGGACCACCTGGCCGACCGGCCCGGGGTCGGCGTGCTGGTGGCCCCGAACTTCGCGCTAGGCGCCGTGCTGGCCATGGCGTTCGCGGCGCGGGCCGCGCGCTGGTTCGAGTCGGTCGAGGTGATCGAGCTGCACCACCCGGACAAGGTCGACGCGCCGTCGGGGACCGCGCGTCACACGGCCTCCGCGATCGCGGCCGCGCGCGCCGCCGCTGCCCTCGGTCCCGTGCCGGACGCGACCACGCAGAGCCTCGACGGGGCGCGCGGGGCCGACGTCGACGGCGTGCGGGTGCACTCGGTGCGGCTGCGCGGGCTCGTCGCGCACGAGGAGATCCTCCTGGGCAACGCCGGCGAGCAGCTGACCATCCGGCACGACTCCTTCGACCGCGTCAGCTTCATGCCGGGCGTCCTGCTGGCCGTGCGCCAGGTGGGTGCGCGGCCCGGGCTGACGGTCGGCCTCGAGCAGCTGCTCGACCTGGCGTGACCGTGGCTGCCCGATCGAGCCGGCTGCGCTGGACGTCCGTCGCCGCTGCCGTCGCCCTCACCGGGCTGCTCGGCCTGTACGTGTGGCTGGTGGCCAGCCGCGCGACCGCGCTCATCCGCACCGGTGAGCCCGTGGGGGTCGGCCTGGGCATCGCGTTCTGGATCCTGCCGCCGCTCGTCATCTGGCTGGTCGCCCGCGAATGGCGCCTCGCCATCGACGTGCAGCGGATGGCCGACGAGCTGGCTGACGCCGACGAGCTGCCCGTCGACGACCTGCCGCGGTCGCCGGGCGGACGCATCGACCGTGCCGCCGCACGGGAGGCGTTCGAGCCGGCTCGCGCGCAGGCCGAGGCGCAGCCCGACGACTGGCGCTCCTGGTACCACCTGGCGTTCGCCTACGACGCGGCGGGGGACCGGCGGCGCGCCCGCGAGTCGCTGCGGACGGCCAGCCGGCTGCACCGCGCCTAGATCGAGGCGGACCAGCGGTGCTCGGTGACGGTCCGCACCGAGCCGTCGGGCATGCGGCCCGAGACCAGCTCGCGGACCACGTCGTCGGGACCGAGCCCGGCGGAGGCGAGGAACTGCGCGCGCGCGTCGTCGCCGTCGAGCACCCACGTGTGCACCTGGTCGGCGCCGTCCTCACGCAGCGTGTCGACGGCAGCGGCGAGGAGTCGCGACCCGTGGCCCACGCGCTGGTGGGCGGGCTCGACCTCGAGCGCGAGGATCGCGCCGCCCGGGGCGTCGAACGGCCGGTCCTCCGCGGCGGGGACCGGCGCGACCGACACGACGCCGACCACGGTCGGTCCGTCGCACGCGACCAGCACGCGGTAGCCCGCACCGGGCGGGGACGAGACCGCCGACGCCCACTGCGCCTCGATCGCGGACGCGTCGAGCAGGTCCAGCGCGCCCTGCCCCAGGACCTCGACGTGCGACAGCTGCCACGCCTCGACCTGGATGCGGGCGATCGCGTGCTCGTCGCCCCGGACCGCGGGGCGGACCGAGACGTCGGCGTTGTCGGTGAACAGGGGCACTAGAGGACGCCGACCGTCTCGCGCTGGTCGTCCGACGCCTTGGGCGGGTTGGTGACCGGCCCGCGGGCGTCGCCGGCGACGGGGACGGACTTCGGCGGGTGCTTGGCCGAGATCTTGTCGATCCAGGCCAGCGCGACCGCCGACAGGATGAAGGCGAGGTGGATCGCCGTCTGCCACAGGAGGACGGCGTTGCCCTGGGGCTCCTCGAGGATGGCCTCGGCCCGGATGAAGCTGGCCAGCAGGTGGATCGAGGAGATGCCGATGATCGACATGGCGAGCTTGGTCTTCAGCACGTTCGCGTTGACGTGCGAGAGCCATTCCGGCTGGTCCGGGTGGTCGTCGAGCTTGATCCGGGACACGAACGTCTCGTAGCCGCCGATGATCACCATGATCAGCAGGTTCGCGATCATGACGACGTCGACCAGGCCCAGGACCGCGAGCATGATCGCGGACTCGTCCATCCCGCCGTGCAGGAACACCTCGTCGAAGATGTGCGCCAGCTCGACCATGAACTGCCAGACGTAGATCGCCTGGGCGACGATCAGGCCGAGGTAGAGAGGCACCTGCAGCCAGCGCGACAGGAAGATGATGGAGCCGAGCGAGCTGCGCTGGGCGGCAGTGGCCACGAGGGGGTTCCTCCGGGGTGACGAGGTGCGGACGCGCGACTGCAGCGCCCGACGAGGCGGGTTCGGACACCCAACGGCCGACGGCCGTCGATGGTGCCCATGGTCTCAGGGCATGCCGAGTGCGCGGAGCACCGCTGCGGTGACCGCGGCGAGCAGGACGACGACGATGAACGGTGCGCGCAGGGCCAGCGCGATCGCGGCGACGACGAGCGCGGGCAGCCGTGCGTCGAGCACGAGCTCGTTGCCGCGCGTGGCGGTCTGCACGGCGACGAGCGCCGACAGCAGGGCGACGGTCACGAGCGCGGCGGTGCGGGCGACGCGCGGCTCGGCGAGCCAGTGCTTGGGCACGAGGTGCCCCGCGAGCTTGAGCGCGAAGACGACGGCGCTGGCGACGATCAGCGCGACCCAGGTCGCGGCCGCGCTCATGCGGCCGGCTCCGGCTCGCGGGCGACGAGGCCCGCGACGATCGCGACGACGGCGGCCAGCAGCACGGGGATCCCGGCGGGCACCAGGGGAGTGAGCGCGAGCGCGACGACGACGGCGCCGACGGCCACGGTCTGCGCGAGGCGCGAGGCCGGGCCGGTCACGCGCGGCCAGACCAGGCCGAGGAACGCGGCGGCCGCGGCGGCGTCGAGCCCGTACCGCGCCGGGTCACCCATGCGGTCGCCGGCGAGGGCGCCGACCAGCGTGAACACGTTCCAGAGCACGAAGACACCCACGCCCGTCCACCAGAAGCCGAGCCGGGCCGCGTGCGGTGCCTCGTGGGCGGTCGCCACGGCCGTCGACTCGTCGATGGTCAGCTGGGCGGCGAGCGGACGACGCCAGCCGCGCGAGTCGATGAGCGGTGCCACCTGCGGGCCGTAGAGGCCGTTGCGGACGCCGAGCAGCCCGGCGGTCGCGATGGCTGCGCCGGGCAGACCACCTGCGCCCACGACGCCGATGAACGCGAACTGCGAGCCGCCCGAGAACATCAGGAGGCTCAGCGCCATGGCCTGCGGGACGGACAGCCCGGCGGCGACCGCCAGGGCGCCGAACGAGACGCCGTACAGGCCGGTGGCCAGGGAGACCGAGACGGCCTGCCGGATGGCTGCCCGTCCCTCCGCGTCCTGCGTCACGCGGGCAACTGTGACACAGGCTCTCGTCCTCAGATCGCGACGTACACGCTGTCGAGATACTCCTCGAGGCCCGCCTCGCCGCCCTCGCGGCCCAGGCCCGAGGACTTCACACCGCCGAACGGTGCGCTCGCGTCGGAGACGATCCCGCGGTTCACGCCGAGCATCCCGGTGTCGACCGACTCCGCGAGCCGCATGACCCGGGCGATGTCCCGCGTGTAGGCGTACGCCACCAGGCCGAACGGGGTCGAGTTCGCCAGCGAGACGCCCTCCTCCTCGGAGCCGAACGTCACCACGGGGGCGACGGGGCCGAACGTCTCCTCGGTGATCACGCGCAGGTCGGCGGACACCCGGTCGAGGACCGTCGGCGCGTAGAAGTACCCCGGGCGGTCGGGCCGGTCGCCGCCGATCCGGACGCGGGCGCCCGCGTCGACGGCTTCGGCGACGACCTCCTCGACGCGGTCGACGGCCGAGGACTCGATGAGGGGACCGACCGTGGTGCCCTCGTCGGCACCGTGCCCGACGACCAGGCGGTCGAACGCCTCGGTGAGCCCCGCCGTGAACTCCTCCGCGACGGACGCGTGCACGAGGAAGCGGTTGGCGGCGACGCACGTCTGGCCCGCGTTGCGCATCTTGGCCTGCACGGCACCCTGCACCGCGGCGGGGATGTCGGCGTCCTCGAACACGAGGAACGGCGCGTTGCCGCCCAGCTCCATCGACGTGCGCAGGATGTTGTCGGCCGACGCCTTGAGCAGCGCGGCACCGACCTCGGTGGAGCCGGTGAAGGAGAGCTTGCGCAGCCGCGGGTCCGCCAGGAGGGGACCGGAGATCGTGCGCGCCGACGCGGACGGCACCACGTTGATGACGCCCGTCGGCAGGCCGCGTCCCTCCAGCTCCTCGCGGATGATCTCCGCGACGTACGAGGTGGTCAGCGGGGTGAGCTGGGCCGGCTTGATGACGACGGTGCACCCCGCGGCCAGCGCCGGGGCGACCTTGCGCGCGATCATCGCGATCGGGAAGTTCCACGGCGTGATGAGCAGCGCCGGTCCGACGGGGCGCCGCAGGACGAGCTGGTGGTTCGTCCCCGACGGTGCACGCCGGGCCAGACCCTCGAAGCGGACGGCCTGCTCGGAGTACCACCGGACGTAGTCGGCGCCGTACGCGACCTCGGCGCGCGACTCGGCGAGCGGCTTGCCGCCCTCGGCCGTCACCAGCGCGGCGATGTCCTCCGTGCGCGCGGTCAGCGTCTCGAAGACCGCCCGCAGCAGCTCGGCGCGCACGCGGGGGGCGGTCGCGCGCCACTGCGGGAACGCAGCGGACGCCGCGGTGAGGGCGTCGAGCGCGTCCTGCTCACCGCCGTCGGCCACGTCGAAGAGCGTCTCGGTGGTGGCGGGGTCGGCGACCTCGAACGTCCTGCCCGAGGACGCAGGGCGCCATGCCCCGTCGATCAGGACCCCGGTGGGGACGTGGGCGGCGACGGTCGGGGGCAGGGACGGCGGCGTCATACCCAGCAGTATGTCGTCCACGGCGCGTCGGCGCGACGAGCCGCCGCCGGCGGCGACCTACGATGGCGCGCATGACGGAGACGCCCACGCCGTACGAGGACCTCCTGCGGCTCGTGCTGGAGACCGGCACCCCGAAGGCGGACCGCACCGGCACAGGGACCCGCAGCGTGTTCGGCCACCAGATGCGCTTCGACCTGTCGGCGGGGTTCCCGCTCGTGACGACGAAGCGCGTCCACCTGCGCTCCATCGTGCACGAGCTGCTGTGGTTCCTGCGGGGCGAGTCGAACGTCGCCTACCTGCACGAGAACGCCGTGACGATCTGGGACGAGTGGGCGGACGCCGACGGCGAGCTGGGGCCGGTGTACGGCGTGCAGTGGCGCAGCTGGCCGACGCCGGACGGCGGGCACATCGACCAGATCAGCGAGCTGCTGGCCAACCTGCGCCGTGATCCCGACTCCCGCCGGCACATCGTGTCGGCCTGGAACGTCGCGGACATCCCCTCGATGGCGCTCGCGCCGTGCCACGCGTTCTTCCAGTTCTACGTCGCCGACGGCCGGCTCTCCTGCCAGCTCTACCAGCGGTCCGCGGACCTGTTCCTCGGCGTGCCGTTCAACATCGCCTCCTACGCGCTGCTGACCCACATGGTCGCCCAGCAGGTGGGCCTCGAGGTCGGCGACTTCGTGTGGACCGGCGGGGACTGCCACATCTACGACAACCACGTCGACCAGGTCCGCGAGCAGCTCAGCCGGACGCCGTACCCGGCGCCGACCCTCGAGCTGCGCCAGGCCGACTCGCTGTTCGACTACACGTTCGACGACGTCCAGGTGGTCGACTACCGGTACCACCCCGCCATCAAGGCGCCGGTGGCCGTGTGAGCCTGGCGCTCGTCTGGGCCCAGACCCCCACCGGGATCATCGGGCGCGACGGCACCCTGCCGTGGCACGTCCCCGAGGACATGGCCCACTTCCGCGAGCTCACCCGCGGGCACCCCGTGATCATGGGCCGGGCCACGTGGGCGTCGCTGCCGGCCCGGTTCCGGCCGCTGCCCGGCCGCGACAACGTCGTCCTCACCCGCACACCCGGGTTCGAGGCCGCCGGTGCGCTCGTCGTGCACGGCATCGACGAGGCGCTCCGGCTGGTCGGGGACCGCGACGCCTGGGTCATCGGCGGGGGAGAGGTCTACCGGACGTTCCTCCCGCTCGCGCAGCGCGTCGAGCTCACCGTCGTGTCGCTCGACGTCGGCGGCGACACGCGTGCCCCGGCCCTCGACCGCGGCACCTGGCGGCGCGCGAACGTCGACCCCGACCACGGGTGGCACGTCTCGTCGGCCGGCGGCACGCGGTACCGGTTCGAGTCGTACCTGCGCGCCTGAGGGGCGGAACCGCACCGCGACGTGCGCACGCGGGGCGGTACCGTGGCCCCATGCCGCGCACCTCCACGCCCGCCCGCCCGTTCGGGTCCGTGCTCACCGCGATGGTCACGCCGATGACGGCGGACGGCGCGGTCGACCTCGCCCGGGCCGTGCAGCTCGCGAAGCACCTGGTGGACCACGGCAACGACGGGCTCGTGCTCAACGGCACCACGGGAGAGGCGTCGACGACGCACGCGCCCGAGAAGGCCGAGCTGGTCCAGGCTGTCGTCGAGGCGGTCGGCGACCGCGCCTGGGTCGTCGCCGGTGCCGGGTCCAACGACACCGCGCACGCGGTCCGCATGGCCGAGCAGGCCGCCGAGGCCGGCGCGCACGGGTTGCTCGTCGTGAGCCCGTACTACTCGCGACCCTCGCAGGAGGGGATCCGCCGGCACGTCGAGGCGGTCGCCGACGCGACCGAGCTCCCCGTCATGCTGTACGACGTGCCCGGCCGGACCGCCGTGCGGTTCGCCCCCGCGACGATCGCCGCGCTCGCGCGCCACGACCGGGTCGTCGCCATGAAGGACGCCGGCGGTGAGGCGTACGCCGCCGCCAAGTCGATCGCCGAGACGGGCCTGGCCTGGTACTCCGGCGACGACAGCGCCCTGCTGACCCTGCTGGCGCACGGCGCCGTCGGGATCGTGGGTGTCTCGACCCACGTCGTCGGGCGGCAGGTGTCCGAGATCGTGGCCGCGTTCGACGCCGGCGACCACGCCGCTGCCCTCCAGACCTTCCGATCGATCACTTCCGTGATCGACGCGCTCAACGGTGCCGGCTTCCAGACCGTCTCCGCGAAGGCCGCGCTCCAGGTGCTGGGCGTCCTGCCCGAGCGCTCGGTGCGCCTCCCGCTCGTCCCCGCGACCGACGACGAGCTCGCGCAGATCCGCGACGGCCTGCGGGCCGCCGGGCTGCTCGAGCTCAGCGTCGGCGATCGCATCTGATCCCACCAGGAGCCACATGAGTCACCCGCATCCCGAGCTCACCCTGCCGCCGGCGCTGCCCGCCGGCGCCCTGCGCGTCGTCGCACTGGGAGGGCTCGGAGAGGTCGGCCGCAACATGGCCGTCCTCGAGCACGCCGGACGTCTGCTCGTCATCGACTGCGGCGTCCTCTTCCCCGAGGACCACCAGCCCGGTGTCGACCTGATCCTCCCCGACTTCGAGTACATCAAGGACCGTCTCGACGACATCGAGGCGATCATCCTCACGCACGGCCACGAGGACCACATCGGCGCCGTCCCGTACCTGCTGCGCCTGCGCAAGAACATCCCGCTGGTGGGCTCCAAGCTCACGCTCGCGTTCATCGAGGCCAAGCTGAAGGAGCACCGCATCCAGCCCGTGACGCGCGAGGTGCGCGAGGGGCAGACCGCGACGTTCGGCGGGTTCGAGTGCGAGTTCGTCGCCGTCAACCACTCCATCCCCGACGCGCTCGCGGTGGCCGTGCACACCGCCGCCGGGACCGTGCTGCACACCGGCGACTTCAAGATGGACCAGCTGCCGCTCGACGGCCGGATCACCGACCTGCGGGCCTTCGCACGCCTCGGTGAGCGCGGTGTCGACCTCTTCATGGTGGACTCCACCAACGCCGAGGTCCCCGGGTTCGTCGCGCAGGAGCGCGGGATCGGCCCGGTCCTGGACCAGGTCTTCGCCGACTCGACCAAGCGCATCATCGTCGCGTCGTTCGCGTCCCACGTGCACCGGGTCCAGCAGGTGCTCGACGCGGCGTACACCCACCAGCGCCGCGTCGCCCTGGTCGGCCGGTCGATGGTGCGGAACATGGGCATCGCCGCGGATCTCGGCTACCTCAAGGTCCCGGAGGGTGTGCTGATCGACCTCAAGCAGGTCGACTCCCTGCGCGACGACGAGATCGTGCTCATGTGCACCGGCTCGCAGGGCGAGCCGATGGCTGCCCTGTCCCGGATCGCGAACAACGACCACAAGGTCTCCGTGGGCCCCGGCGACACCGTGATCATGGCGTCGTCGCTCATCCCCGGGAACGAGAACGCCGTCTTCCGCGTGATCAACGGCCTCACCCGGCTCGGCGCCCGCGTCGTGCACTCCGGCAACGCCAAGGTGCACGTCTCCGGCCACGCCAGCGCCGGTGAGCTCCTCTACTGCTACAACATCCTCAAGCCGCGCAACGTCATGCCCGTGCACGGCGAGATCCGGCACCTCGTGGCCAACGCGGCGCTCGCGGTGCAGACCGGCATCCCGGCCGACCGCGTGGTGCTCGCCGAGGACGGCGTCGTCGTCGACCTGATCGACGGCCGCGCCCGGATCGTCGGCGCCGTGCCGTGCGGGTACGTCTACGTCGACGGCTCCAGCGTCGGGGAGATCACCGAGGTCGAGCTCAAGGACCGCCGGATCCTGGGCGACGAGGGCTTCATCTCGATCTTCGCCGTCGTCAGCTCCGCCGACGGCAAGGTGCTGGCGGGACCGCAGATCCACGCCCGCGGGTTCGCCGAGCAGGACGCCGTCTTCGACGACATCCTCCCCGAGCTCACCGCCGCGCTGGAGGAGTCCGCACGCAACGGGAACTCCGACGCGCACGTCCTGCAGCAGGTCATGCGCCGGGTCGTGGGCCGCTGGGTGTCCAACCGGCTGCGTCGTCGTCCGATGATCATCCCGGTGGTCGTCGAGGCCTGAGCACGCTCGGTCCGCCGTTCGGCCTGCACGGCCCCCGCCCTGTCCGCAGGCCGGGGGCCGTCGCTCGTCAGGCCGGCGTCACCCCGGTGACCTCGTCGGCCGTAGGAACGTCGTCGTCGGCGGTGGGTGGCGTCCCGTCAGCATCGCCGGTCCGCCGTGACGCTGCCGCCGAGCCGGCCAGGATCAGGCCGGTCGCCGCGAGCACCGTGATCGTGATCACCTCGTCGAGGACCAGGGCGCCAAGGGCGACCGCGACGACGGGGTTGAGGTAGGCGACGAGGGTGGACCGGGCGGCCCCGACCTCGACGATCAGCCGGAAGAACAGCACGAACGCCAGCGCGGTGCACAGGGCGCCGAGGCCGGCGAGTGCCAGGACCGCGTCCACCGGCGGCCACGCGTGCGGGCCGGTCACCAGCACGACGGGTGCGTACGCGAGCGCGGTGATGCCCAGGCACGTGGCCGTCAGCGGGATGGCCGGGACCTCGCGCAGCGACCGGTCCGCGATGATCGGTGCGGCCGCGTACCCGAGCGCCGCGAGGAGCACCTGGGCGACGGCCCAGGGGTCTCCGCCGGCCGCGCCCGGCCCGAGCAGCAGCGCCACGCCACCGAGGCCGACGAGCAGACCGATCCAGCGCACGAGCGCGACCGGCCGCCGGTCGCCCACCAGGCGGCCCAGGATCACCGCGGCGATCGGGACGGTCGCGACGAGCAGCCCCGTGGTCGAGCTCGACAGGGTGCGCTCGGCGTTCGACAGCAGGATCCACGGCAGCACGATCTCCAGCACGGCGAACCCGAGGACGGCTGGCCAGTGGCCGCGCAGCACCCGCAGGCCACCACCGCGCAGCGCGAAGGGCAGGAGGAGCAGGGCCCCCAGCGCGGTGCGCACGAACACGACCATGACGGGCGTGACGTCGGTGACGGCGATCTTGATGAGCAGGTAGGGGACGCCCCAGATGATCCCGACGGTGACGAGCAGGAACCAGCCGCGGCGGCTCATGAGGACGTCGGCAGGGGACGACGAGGACGCATGCGCCCACCGTAGGACCGCCCGCCGACACCGTGCCCGGGAGGTCTCGAGCGGGTCCGGTCAGTCCGGCGTCACGCCCCGGAACTCCGCCAGCCGCTCGTGCTCGACCTCGACCGCCGCCCGGGTCCTGCTGGTCCACGGCACCCACTCGTCGAGCTCGAGCGCGAGCCGCTTGCCCTTCGCGCGCGGTCGCCACGTGCCGACGACCTCGCCGTCGGCCAGCACGGCACCCGGCCGGCCGATGCTCGGCCAGAGCGCCTTGTGGCGCGCCTTGTCGGGGACGACGAGCTCGCGGTCCCGTCCCTGCAGGAAGAGGTCGTAGGGGCCGAGCAGCCGGACGAGCGGCTCGTCCGGTGGGTCCTCCAGCGCAGCGCGGTCGGCAGCCAGGATGCTGGCGCGCGTCCCGTCGACCTCGACCTCCACGGCGTCCTTCGGCCACCGCTCCTTGACGTCCCGGACGGCCGAGTCGAGATACTCGGCGGCCTGCTTCGGGGTCAGCGGACCCAGCAGGTGCAGCAGGCCGCGCAGCAGGTCGACGGGTCCGTCGTCGCCGTCGTCCGCGCGCTCGAGGTCGCCCACCTGGCTCGCGGGCCAGCGCGCGATGCGACGCAGGACCGGGGGTGACGTGCCGGGCTCCAGCTCCAGACCCCCGTGCAGCGCGGCGAGCCGGAACATCCCTTCGTACATGTGGGTGGCCTGGCAGCCGGGGCACCAGCGCAGGTACGGCTCGCTCATCCGCGCGGTCATCCGGGTGGAGAGCGTGCCCTTCACCATCGGCTCGTCGACCACCTCGTGCATGGTCCGGGACGCGGTCGCGAGCGCGTCGAGGACGCAGATGCCGGCAGCCGCCAGGGGAGCCGACGCGTTGATGACCCGCTTGGCCGCATCGGCCTCGGAGTAGGGGCGCACGGCCTTCTCGACCGCTCTCAGGTCCGCGCGACGGTAGGCGTGCGGGGACATGCGGACGGTCCAGGCCAGCGCGAGCTCGCTCGGCCACTGCGTGGCGCGGACCGGCACGCCCCGCAGCGCCAGCGCCCAGAGCGCCCCGTCGGGACCGGTGTCCTGCACCCCCAGGTCGAGGACCGCGGCGTCGTCGGGCCGTCGGTCCTCCCGGACCGGCCGGTCGAGCTGCTGGGCGTGCACGCGGTACCGAAGCACCTGGGATCGGCTCACGGTCATGGACCCACCGTGGCACGCAGGACCGACACGGGCAGGTCAGCCGTCGAGGATGCCCTGGCCCGCCGCGCGCAGCACCTGCACGTACCGCTGATCCGCGCCGTCGGGCAGGAGCCCGTCGAGCTCGAGCTCCACCAGGCCGTGCACGAGCGCCCACAGGCCGAGCGCCGGCTCCTGCGCCGTGGTCTCGTCGCCCAGCACCCGGGCGACGGCGTCACGCAGGACGAGGAACGTCGCGCTCGCGGTGGCGGGGCCGCGGGTGCCGTCCTGCAGGCCCGCGCCCACCGCGCCGAACATCACGCGGTAGAAGTGCGGGTCGGCCAGGGCGTTCTCCCGGTAGGCGAGCCCGAGGCCGAGCAGGTCGGCGGCCGGGTCGGCGGTGCGGGGGACGGTGGCGAGCCGCTGGGCGAACCGGGCGAACGCCTCGTCGCCGACGGCGCGGACGAGGTCCTCGCGGCTGCCGAACAGCGAGTACACGGCGGACGGCGAGGTGCCCGCGCGGACGGCGAGGTCACGCACCGTCAGCGCGACCGCTCCCGCGGTGGCGACGACCGCCGAGGCCTCCTCGAGCAGGCGGGCGCGGAGGGCGTCGTCGTGCACGCGGGGACGGGCCATGCGGCGAGTCTAGGCTCTTGACCCCGGTTTCCGCACAGTGTTCTATAACACCGTTCGCAAACGAGGAGGAATGCCATGATCGAGCTCACCGAGGCCGCTCGGGTCACCGCCGGCATCGTCGCCCTGTCGGTGGTCGCCATCGAGTCCGGTGGCGCGTTCCTGCTGCGCGTCGTGACGGGCAAGGAGGAGGTCACCGAGTTCCAGAAGAGCTTCTTCCGCGCCGGGCACGCCCACGCGGGCGTGCTGGTGACGCTGGGGCTCGTGTGCCTGGTGCTCGGCGAGGCGACGACGCTGACGGGCTTCTGGCGGTGGCTCGCGCAGACGGGGGTGCTGCTCGCCGCCATCGTCATGTCGGCCGGGTTCTTCCTCGCGGCGGTCGGACGCGGTCGCCAGCAGCCCAACCGGGCCGTGATCCTGCTCGGCGTGGGCGCCGTCCTGCTCGCCGCCGGGGTCGTCACCCTGGGTGTCGGCCTGCTGCTCGGGTGAACGGGCGCCCGACACGCGCCCGACCGCCGACGTGTCGCGGGTGGCCCCGACTAGTTTGAGGACCATGGCCACTCGCACGTCCACCCCACGCGCCCGCGCCGGTGCGCCGGCGACGTCGCGCGCGACCGGCAAGACGAGCGGCTCCTCCCGTCCGCAGGGGCGACGGCCCGCACCGCCGCCGCCGCGACCCGCCCTCCCGGTCCGCATCGTCAAGGGCATGTTCATGGGGACCGCCCACCTCGTGGGCGGGACGGCTCGGCGCGTCGGTCACGGTGCCCGCGACCTCGACCCCGCGCACCGCCGTGACGGCCTCGCGTTCACGCTCCTCGGGCTCGCGATCGTCATCGCCGCGCGCGAGTGGTGGGACCTGTCGGGGACCGCCGGTGCCGTCGTGCACAACGTGGTGGCCGGGACGTTCGGCAAGGTCGGCGTGGCGGTGCCGCTGGTCCTGCTCGGGCTGGCGGTGCGCCTCATGCGGCACCCGGAGCGCGTCGAGGCCAACGGGCGCATCACGATCGGGATCGGCGCCATCACCCTGGCCGTCTGCGGCCTCGTCCAGATCGGCGCCGGGCTGCCCGGGACGGACGACATGGCGGCCCTGCGCGTGGCCGGCGGGATCGTCGGGTTCCTCGTGGGCACGCCGCTGGCGAGCCTGCTGACCCCCGGGGTCGCCGTCGCGCTCCTGATCCTGCTGGCGTTCTTCGGCGTGCTCGTGGTCACGGCGACCCCCGTGCACCAGATCGTCCCGCGCCTGCGCGGCGTGTACGACAGGCTGACGGGGAACACCCGGGCGCCGGCCGACGAGGCCGAGGACGACGCGCCCCTGGTGATCAACGCCGGGCACACGGCCGTCGCCGAGATCGAGGCGCCGCCCGCCAAGCGCAAGCTGATCGGCCGTCGACGCAAGCGCGCCGACCAGCCGGACGACCCCGACGACACGCGCCTCGACGCGTACGACGGCGACGAGGCCTTCGAGCGCGCCGCCATCGTCGCGGCCGCCGAGGCCGAGGCGGAGGCCCAGGCGGCCCGCGACGCCGCACCCGACACCGTGCCGACGACCGTGGTGAGCAAGGCGCCCCTGAGCGCGCCCGAGCCGACCCCCGTCCCGCGCGGCGAGCAGCCGATGCTCGGGGGAGACGTCCTCTACACGCTCCCCGCCGAGGACGCCCTGGCCAAGGGAGCGCCGCACAAGGTGCGCTCGGCGGCGAACGACCGCGTCGTCGAGTCCCTCACCTCCGTGCTCGAGGCCTTCGAGATCGACGCCCAGGTCACCGGCTTCACCCGAGGGCCGACGGTCACCCGGTACGAGGTCGAGCTCGGCAGGTCGGTCAAGGTAGAGCGGGTGACCGCGCTGAGCAAGAACATCGCGTACGCGGTGGCCAGCGCGGACGTCCGCATCCTGTCGCCGATCCCCGGCAAGTCCGCGATCGGCATCGAGATCCCCAACACCGACCGCGAGACCGTCTCGCTCGGCGACGTGCTGCGCTCCAGCGCCGCCAAGCGCACCGAGCACCCCATGGTCATCGGCGTCGGCAAGGACGTCGAGGGCGGGTACGTCGTCGCCAACCTGGCCAAGATGCCCCACCTGCTCGTCGCCGGCGCCACGGGCGCGGGCAAGTCGAGCTTCGTCAACTCGATGATCGTCTCGATCCTCATGCGGGCGACGCCCGACGAGGTCCGCCTGGTGCTCGTCGACCCGAAGCGCGTCGAGCTCACGCTCTACGAGGGCATCCCGCACCTCATCACGCCGATCATCACGAACCCGAAGAAGGCCGCCGAGGCGCTCGAGTGGGTGGTGCGCGAGATGGAGGCGCGCTACGACGACCTGGCGAACTTCGGCTTCAAGCACATCGACGACTTCAACACCGCGGTGCGCGCGGGCAAGGTCAAGCCGCTGCCGGGGTCCGAGCGCAAGATCGCGACCTACCCGTACCTGCTGGTGGTCGTCGACGAGCTGGCCGACCTCATGATGGTGGCGCCGCGTGACGTCGAGGCCTCGATCCAGCGCATCACGCAGCTGGCGCGCGCCGCCGGCATCCACCTGGTGCTCGCCACGCAGCGCCCCAGCGTCGACGTCGTCACCGGCCTCATCAAGGCGAACGTGCCGTCCCGCCTCGCGTTCGCGACCAGCTCGCTGACGGACTCCCGGGTCGTGCTCGACCAGCCGGGCGCCGAGAAGCTCATCGGCCAGGGTGACGCGCTGTTCCTGCCGATGGGTGCCGCGAAGCCGATGCGCACGCAGGGTGCCTGGGTGTCCGAGTCGGAGATCCACGCCGTCGTCGAGCACGTCAAGAAGCAGCTCAAGCCGGTGTACCGCCAGGACGTGGCCGCGGCACCGGTAAAGAAGCAGGTCGACGAGGACATCGGCGACGACCTCGACCTGCTGCTGCAGGCCGCGGAGCTCGTGGTCACCACCCAGTTCGGCTCGACGTCGATGCTGCAGCGCAAGCTGCGGGTCGGGTTCGCGAAGGCGGGCCGGCTGATGGACCT
Organism: Cellulomonas xylanilytica; assembly: GCF_007989805.1. GTDB lineage: Bacteria > Actinomycetota > Actinomycetes > Actinomycetales > Cellulomonadaceae > Cellulomonas > Cellulomonas xylanilytica. The sequence goes on along the minus strand of NZ_BJUB01000003.1, from coordinate 125,512 downwards.
GCTCGAGTCGCGCGAGATCGTCGGTCCGTCGGAGGGGTCCAAGGCACGCGAGGTGATGGTGCAGGCCGACGACCTGCCGGCCACCCTCGCCATGCTGCGCGGGGCGCCCGGCGAGGACGAGGACGACCGGTACGCCACGACGGACGGTGCCCTGCCGGGCGAGCCGCCGGTGGCGACCGACTACTTCGACGGCGCTGAGGAGGACGACGCCGGACGCTGGTCCGGCGGGGGTCGGTGAGCGCCGCGTTCCCCGGCCCCTGGGGGGTCGTCAGCGTGGTGATCGCCGCCGTCGCGATCCTGGCGCTCGTCGCCGTCCTCATCCTGCTCGGCAGGCAGCGCGCACAGGTCCGGCGGGCGAACGAGCTGCTCGAGCTGTCGCGCGAGCTGCGGCACCGCTACGACGCGCTGCAGGCCGTGACCAAGGAGGGCGTGCTCGTCCAGTCGTTGGCGGGGCGGGTGCTCGACATCTCCGAGCGCGCGGCGGCGATCCTGGGCATCGACGCGACGTCGTCGGTGGGCAGGTCCGTCGCCGACCTGCCGGTGGTGCTGGTGAACGAGATGGGTCTCGCGATGAACCCGGCGGCCGTGCTGGGCCACCGCACGGGGGTGGCGCGCGCGGGGTGGACGGTGGACTCCGAGCTCGTCGGTGTGGCCCTGCCCGGCACCGACACCACCCAGGCACGCATGGTCCAGGTGGCCAGCCAGCTGGTGCCGGCCGGCGACGGGGACGCGGCGGCGGTGCTCACGACCCTGGTCGACGTGACCGGGCGCCGGGAGGTCGAGGCGGCGCTGACGCGCAGCGAGATGCAGTTCCGGGTCGCGATGGAGAACGCGCCGATCGGCATGGCGCTCGTCGACCTGGAGTGGCGGATCGTCGAGGCCAACGCCGCGTTCGCCGAGCTGCTGGGCACCAGCGTCGGTGCCCTGCGCGGGTACCGCATGGAGGATCTCAGCACGCCGGAGGGCAGGCCCGCGGAGCGCCTGGAGGTCGACCACCTGCTGGGCGGCGGCCAGCACCGGTTCTCGCTCGAGAAGCGGTACCAGCGTGCCGACGGCCACCAGGTCTGGGTCGCGCTCGACGCCGCGCTCGTTCGCACCCCGACGGGCGCCCCGGACCACTTCGTCGTCCAGGTGCGCGACTCGACGGAGTCGCGGCTCCAGGCGGAGATGCTCACGCACCGGGCGATGCACGACCCACTGACGGGGCTGGCCAACCGCACCCTGCTCCAGGAGGTGCTCCAGTCGGTGCTGGAGCAGCCCGGCGTCGTCGACCGCGTGGCGGTGCTCGCGTGCGACCTCGACGGGTTCAAGGAGATCAACGACCGCTACGGCCACGCCGCCGGCGACGAGGTGCTCGTGCACGTGGCGGGCGTGCTGCGCGCGGCGACGGCCCGCCGGGGCACCGTGGCACGGCTCGGGGGTGACGAGTTCGTGGTCGTCGTGCAGGACCTCGACGGCCCCCGCGCGGTGTTCGAGGTCGCGGCGGCCATCCACGCCGGTCTGCAGGAGCCCGTCCGGGTGGCCCGCCGACGGCTCAACGTCGCCGCCAGCATCGGGATCGCGCTCGCCGACCCCGAGTCGATCGAGGGCGGGGCCCCGGGCCTCCTGGCGGCCGCGGACGCCGCCCTCTACCGCGCCAAGGGCGCGGGCCGCGGACGGACCGAGGTCTACGACGCGTCGATGGCCATGGGCTCGCCGTCCGACCTGCACCGCGAGCTCGTCGCCGCCATCGCGGAGGACCAGCTCGTCGTCCACTACCAGCCGATCGTCGACCTGGCCGACGCCCGGGTGGTCGGGTACGAGGCGCTCGTGCGCTGGGAGCACCCGCACCGGGGGCTCCTGCTGCCCGCGTCGTTCCTCAGCCTGATCCAGGAGGCCGGCATGTCCGTCGCCCTCGGTCAGCTGGTCGCCCGGCGCGTCGTCGAGTTCGTCGCCTCCATCCACGACCGCACCCGGTGGGTCTCGGTGAACGTGTCCGCGGACCAGCTCGGCGACGGGGAGTTCGCGACGACCCTGCTGTCGGAGATCTCCCGGCACCGGCTCACCGCGGGCCGGATCGTCGTCGAGCTCACGGAGTCGTCGCTCGTCGCGTCGGGCACCCGGATCCGGCACGAGCTCACGCAGCTGTCCGCGGCGGGGGTGCCGATCCTGCTCGACGACTTCGGTACCGGCGTGTCGCCGCTGTCCTACCTGCGCGACCTGCCCGTCGCCGGGGTGAAGCTCGACATGTCGTTCACCTCCGGCATCCCCGAGGACCCGACCGCCGGCAAGGTCGCCCGCGCGCTGGGTGCGCTGGCGCGCGAGCTCGCCATGGTGACGATCGCCGAGGGGATCGAGCACGAGGAGCAGGCCGAGTACCTGCACCGCAACGGCTGGCGCTACGGGCAGGGCTGGCTGTACGGCAGCGCCCAGCCGGGCGACATCACCCGCTGACGCGTCGGACGACCACGGGGTCCGGCCCGGTCGCGACCAGCGGGGTGGTGCGCTCGGGCGCCTCGGTCCCGGCTGCGGCCGTCGCGCGCGCCTTCCGGTCCGCCACCTGGCCTCCGCTGAGCGACCCGGCACCGGCCAGGATGTCGGTGAGGGCGTACACCCGGTGGCCGCCCAGCCGGTCGACCGTGATCGGGGTCCACGTCACGCCGGTCACGCGCACGGGCCCGGCGGGGCGCCCCTGCGCGGGGAAGGCTCCTTCCCCGCGGAGCTGCGCCGACAGCAGCAGCCCGGAGTCCGTGCTCTCCGTGCAGCACTCGCCGTCCTGGTTGGAGAGGAAGTTCCCGAGCCCGTACGCCACCCACATCCCCGCTCCGTCCGGGCCGCCGGGCAGGTGTGTCACCGGCTGCGGGACGTGCGCGTGGTGCCCGATGACCAGGTCGATCACCCCCGAGTCGGCGAGCTCCTGGTCGACGGCGACCTGCTCGGGCGACGGCTCCATGCGGTACTCCACGCAGCAGTGCACGCTCGCGATGACGACGTCGGCCCCGGCGGCCCGGGCCGCGGTGGCCTGCGCGACCATCGCCGGGACGTCGATGCGGTCCACCGACCACGGCTTGTCGCTGTCGACCGGCATCCCGTTGGTCCCGTAGGTCGCGGCGATGTGCGCGACGGTGACCGTCCGGCCGGCCCGGTCGAGCGTGTACACCTGCGGCTGGGTCTGCTCGCCGGCGCTCCGGGCGGTGCCCACGTGCCCGAGCCCCGCGGCGTCGAGCGCGTCGATGGTCGCCGTGATCCCGGCGAACCCGCGGTCGACGGAGTGGTTCGACGCCGTCGAGCAGCCGTCCCAGCCCTGGTCCCGCAGCCCCGAGGCGATCGCCGCCGGCGTGGCGAACATCGGGTAGCCGCTCGGCGCGGTGCCGGCCGGTGCCACGGGTACCTCGAGGTGGCACAGCGCGAGGTCGGCGCCCCGGACCCAGGGATCGAGGGGCTCGAGCAGCGGCCCGAAGTCGTAGCCGCCGTCCGCCGAACGGGCGCTCGACAGCACCGGCAGGTGGGGCAGGACGTCGCCGGCGGCCACCAGCGAGAGCTCCACATCAGGATCGGGGGTGGGGGTCGGCGTCAGGGTCGGGGTGGGGCTCGGGTTCGACGACCGGGACGTGACCGGCGCCGCTTCGTCCTGCCCGACCGGCGGTCGGAGTGCCGCTGCCACCGCGCCGAGGCTGGCGACGAGCAGCAGCAGGATCGAGAGGGCGACGACGACGGGAGTCTGCCGCCCGGCGCGGACGTGGCGGGTCACGAGCGGACTCTATGGGGTGGACGGGGCATCTCCTGCGCGCATCTAGGCTGTCCGGGTGGTCGACGCCGTACCCTCCGCCTGGAACCTGGCGAACGTGCTCACGGTGCTGCGCATCGCGCTGGTGCCGTTCTTCGCCTGGGCTCTCCTCGCCGACGGCGGGCACACCACCTCGGGCCGGCTGATCGCGACCGCCCTGTTCGTGGCGGCCGCCGCGACGGACCGCCTCGACGGGTGGCTCGCCCGCCGGTCGGGCCAGGTCACCGACCTCGGCAAGTTGCTGGACCCCATCGCCGACAAGGTCCTCATCGGCACCGCCCTGGTGCTGCTGTCGTGGTTGGGGGACCTGGCCTGGTGGGTGACCGTCGTCATCCTCGTGCGCGAGCTCGGCATCACGGCGATGCGGTTCTTCCTCCTGCGCTACGTGGTGCTGCCCGCGTCGCGCGGCGGCAAGCTGAAGACCGTGCTGCAGTCGGTCGCGATCGGCCTGTACCTGCTCCCGCTCGACGCGTTGCCCGGGTTCGTCTCCGTGGTCGCGGTGGTCCTCATGGCCGCCGCCCTGGTGGTGACGGTGGTGACCGGGCTCGACTACGCGCGGACGGGCCTCCGGATCCGGCGAACGGCAAGCCGCCCACCCGCGGCCGGGCTCTGACGTGTCCACGGCCTCGGACCTCCTGGCGGCGCTCGGCGCCCGGGGCTGGTCCGTGGCCGTCGCCGAGTCGCTGACCGGCGGGCTCGTCACGGCGGCGCTGGTCGACGTGCCGGGTGCCTCGAGCGTCCTGCGGGGCGGGGTGGTCGCGTACGCCACCGAGCTGAAGGGCACGCTGCTCGGCGTGGACGGTGGGCTGCTCGACGCACGCGGAGCCGTCGACCCCGACGTCGCCCGCGCGATGGCATCCGGCGTCCGGGCGCGTCTGGGGGCCGACGTCGGTCTCGCGACGACGGGCGTGGCCGGGCCCGACCCGCAGGACGGGAACCCGCCGGGCACCGTGCACGTCGCGGTGTGCACGCCGGACGGCACGACCGTGCGGTCGCTGCTCCTGCCGGGCGACCGCGGGGAGGTCCGCGCCCGGTCGGTCGACGCCGTGCTCACCCTGGCTGTGGACCTGCTGAGAGCCGATCGGGGTGAATCTGCGGCATCGGCTGGGTAGTGCGCCCGCGAGCGGGAACACTGTGGAGAGTCACATCGTTGGAACCACCGTGATGAGCACTCGACCCCCGGCACGACGCATGCCTTCGCGTGTCGGCGGTGCAAGGTACGGTGGAATCCTCCCGGCACAGGGACAGCCGGGGGCGGTTTCGGCAGTCAAGAGTCCCGCGATGAAGAGCTCCGGGGAGCAGGGTCCGCGACGGACCTCGGTTCCCGGACCGGATGTGGCACGTGACGCGAGAGGGGGAGCCCGAATGGTTGTACTCCGTCGAGAGATCGGCGATGTGCTGCGGGACGCGCGACAGCGCCAGGGGCGCACCCTGCGCGAGGTGTCGTCGGCAGCCCGTGTCTCGCTCGGGTACCTGAGCGAGGTGGAGCGGGGTCAGAAGGAAGCGTCGTCGGAGCTGCTCAACAGCATCTGCGAGGCGCTCGACGTCCCGATGTCGCTCGTCCTGCGTGAGGTCAGTGACCGGGTCGCTGTCGCCGAGGGTCTGCTGATCCCCGACACGGTGCCCGCGGACCTCGCGGCGTCGGTGGCCGGTGCCGCCGACCTCGGATGGGCGCGGTCGCGGTCGGAGCTCGCTGCCATCAGCTGATCGGATGGCATCGCCCATCCCTGGATGACCGGACCGGTGTGTCGGTCCGGTCGGCGGGCGCCGATCTGCGCCCGCGACGGCGGACAGCGATGTCCGGTCGTCGTCCTGCACGGTCCGTGGACTCCCCGTCCGCGGGCCGTTGCTCGTTGTGGCGCCGTGCGCTGCCAGTGCTGAGGCAGGCCGGCGGGACCTCGGCGGTTGCCGGGGTCAGTCCCGCGCGGCCTGACAGCGCGGGCAGTAGAAGATCGGCCTCTCCATGGGCGGCTTGCGCGCCTGGCCGACCGCGATCGGGGTCCCGCAGCGGTGGCACGGCTGACGCGTCCGGGCGTGCACGCGCTCGGGGGAGCGCCCGTCGATCACGGAGCGCCGCATCTGCCGACGGGCCACGGCGAGCTGGCGCGATGCGTCGACCTGGTCGGCCGGCGTCCACGGCCAGAGCTGCTCCGCCCACAGGGACTCGGCTGCGAAGAGCGTCCCGATCCCCGCGACCACCGTCTGGTCGAGCATCACCTCGGCGACCGGCGTCGACCCGCGCGCCGCCCACCGGCGCAGGATCTCGTCGGCGTCGACCGGGTCGGCGAGGATGTCCGGCCCGAGGTGGCCGATGAGCGTGCGCTCGTCCCGCGTCCGCACGACGTCGAGCATGCCGAGGTGGTGCCCGACCGCCGTCCACTCGGCGGTCGCCAGCACCGCCCGGACGTTCGTCGCCCGGCCCGCCGCTGCCGACGTCCCCGTCCGCCAGATCCGCCAGTAGCCGTCCATCCGCAGGTGCGTGTGCAGCGTCCAGCCGTGGTCGAACCGCGTCAGCAGGTGCTTGCCGTAGGACACGGTCTCCACCACGGCCCTGCCGACCAGGTCGACCGTGGCGGCCGACGGCCAGCGCAGGTCGGACCGGACGAGGGTCTTGCCGGCGAACGCCAGCTGGAAGCGGTCGGCGGTGCGCCTCAGGACGTCGCCCTCAGGCACGGCTGCTCGCCGTCACGGTCGGTCCCGCAGACGCAGCCCGCGGGGCGTTGCGGCGAACCCTGCGGCCACCAGCGCCTGGCACAGCGTGCCCCGCAGGGCACCGTCGAGCACCTCCACCCCGTCGATCCGGACGATGGTGAGCCGGCCGGTGCGCCGCGTGCGCACGGTCGAGGCGAGTCCCTCGGCTGCGGCGGTGAGCACGCCCGCGTCCGAGCCGAACGTGAGGACCGTCCGCCCGCCGCGCTCCAGGTAGAGCACGAGCGCCCCGTCGACGAGCACCACGAGCGCGCCGGCCTTGCGGCCCGGTCGGTGCCGACCCGCGCCGGCGTCCGTCGGGTCCGGTCCGGCGACGGGCCACGGCAGCGAGGCGCCGTACGGGTTGGCCGGGTCCGTGGCGGCGAGCACGACGACCTGCAGGTCGGTCGGGCCGTCCTCGTCGGCGGACCGCTCGACCACCTGGGCGTCGACGCGCAACCGGTCGACCGCACCGGGCAGCGCGAACTGCGACCCGCCGAGCCGCTCGACGAAGTAGCCGCGGCGCACCTGCCCGCCCTGCTCCAGCGCCGACAGCACGCGGTAGACGTCGGTGAACCGGGCGCCGATGCCCTCCGCCGGAGCGACCGCCCGCGTGAGGATCCCGTGCCGGTCGAGGAGCTGGGCGGCCAGCGCGTGCGCGCGCAGCGTCGGGTCCGGCTCCCGGCCGGGCAGCAACGACCATCGCCCACCGCTCGCGGCACCGTTGAGCCCGAGGGAGCTCGACCGCGTGCCCGGGTCCCCGGCCAGCTGGACCGCCGCCCGCAGGCCCAGCCGCGGACGCAGCGGACGGCCGCGCGGTGCGGCCGCGCGCGTCTTGTGCGCCGTGCTCCCGCTGCCCAGCCACGCGCGCAGGGGCGCGAGCCCGTCGTTGGTGACGTGCCCGGTCCACACCAGGTCCCAGACGGCGTCCGCGACGTCCGCCTGGCTCGGGAAGGCCTCGTCCGGGCGCAGCTGGCGGACGCGGTCCGTGAGCGCGCCCAGGAACCAGGCACCGCCGCCACCGAGCGCCTCGAGCAGGGCCTCGTGCAGCGGTGTGTCCGGGGCGGCCTCCGCGGCACGCAGCGTGAGGTCCGCGACGGCGGTCGGGTGCAACGAGATCAGCCCGTCGTGCCCGGCGAGCGCGCCGTGACCGGCCCAGACGACCTCGCCCGCCGCGGTCAGCTCGTCGAGCATCGCGGGCTGGTAGTCCGTCACGCGCGCGGGCAGGACGTGCGTCTCGAGAGCCGACGCCGGCAGGACGGCACCCGCAAGCTGCTCGACGACGCGCGCGACGCCGTCGACCCCGCGCAGGGTCCCCGTCGCCGAGCCGCGGCCCGACCGTCCGACGGGCTGCACGCCTTGCCAGCGCGGCAGGAACACCCCCAGCGCCTGCGGGTCGACCGGCTCGACCTCCGCGCGCAGCGCGGCCAGGGACCGGCGGCGCAGCGTCCGCAGCACGTCCGCGTCGCAGAACTCGTCGCCCGTGCCGCCCAGGACGTCCGGTCGCAGCCGGCCCTGGACCAGCACGCCGCGGCCCTCCAGGCGGCGCAGCGTCTCCGTCACGACGGCGACGCCCCAGCCGTAGCGCGCAGCGGCCTGCGCGGCCGTGAACGGCCCGTGCGTGCGGGCGTACCGGCGCAGCAGGTCGCCCACCGGGTCCGGCACCACCTCCGTGAAGACCTCGGGCACGCCGACGGGCAGCGCGACCCCCAGGGCGTCGCGCAGGCGGCCGGCGTCCTCGATCGCCGCCCACTGCTCGGCGCGCTCGGGCACCACACCGCCGAGCCGCACCCGGATCACGCGACGGGCGCCCTCGAGCTCGACCAGCCAGCCGGGGACCTCGTCGCGCACCTCGGCCTTGACCCGCTCCGCCGCCTCGGACGTGGTGAGCGGGCCGTGCCGGCGCACCGCGTCGGCCAGCTGCTCGAGCGTGCCCGCCTGCCGGTCCGGGGCGCGACCACTGAGCTCGGCCTCGGTGCGGACGACGGCCTCGGGGTCGAGGAGGTCCGCCAGCTGCGACTCACCGCCCTGACCCAGCAGCTCGGCCAGCAACGTCGGGTCGAGGGTCAGCGCGGCGGCGCGGCGCTCGGCCAGCGGGGCGTCCCCGTCGTAGAGGAACTGCGCGGTGTAGCCGAACAGCAGGGACTGCGCGAAGGGCGACGGCTGCGTGGTCGTCACCTCGACGACCCGGACACGGCGCGCCACCACGTCGCGCATGAGCGTGGTCAGCGCCTCGGTGTCGAAGTCGTCCTGCAGGCACTCGCGCACGGCCTCGAGCAGGATCGGGAAGTCCGGGTACTCGGAGGCCACCGACAGCAGCTGTGCGGACCGCTGGCGCTGCTGCCACAGCGGCTGGCGGCGGTCCGGCCGACGCCGGGGGAGCAGCAGGGCGCGGCTCGCAGCCTCGCGGAACCGGGCGCCGAACATGGCCGACGAGCCGAGCTCGGCCTTGACCGAGTCGAGCACCTCGTCGGGGTCGATCATGAGGTCCGCGAGGTCGACGCCCGGGCCCGTGGACTCCGCCCAGGGGTCGTCGACCAGCGAGCCGTCGCCGGTGTCCAGCATGTCCGGCAGGCGCAGGACGATGCCGTCGTCGGAGTGCATGGCGGCGGCGTCCACGCCGTACCGCTCGCGCAGCCGCGCCCCGATGACGATGGCCCACGGCGCGTGCACGCGTGCGCCGTAGGGCGAGTGCAGGACCACCCGCCAGTCGCCCAGCTCGTCCCGGAACCGCTCGACCACCAGCACGACGTCCGACGGGAGCTCACCGGTCGCCTCGCGCTGCTCGCGCAGGTAGGTGAGCAGGTTGTCCGCGGCCCAGGGGTCCAGCCCCGCCGCCTCGACGCGCGGGCGGGCGTCGTCGTCGGACAGCGCGCCGAGCTCGCGGACCCAGGCTCCCATCGCCTGGCCGAGCTCCGCAGGCCGGCCGGGGGAGTCGCCCTTCCAGAACGGCAGCCGGCCCGGCACCCCGGGGGCGGGCGTGACCAGGACGCGGTCGGGCGTGATGTCGTCGATCCGCCACGTGCTGGAGCCGAGCGTGAACATGTCGCCGACGCGCGACTCGTAGACCATCTCCTCGTCGAGCTCGCCGACGCGCTTGCCGCCGCGGACCGTGCCGCCCGAGCGCTCGGAGTCGACCGGCACGTCGCTGGTGGTCGCGCCGCCGGCCAGGAAGACGCCGAAGAGCCCGCGGTCGGGGATGGTGCCCCCGCTGGTCACCGCGAGCCGCAGCGCCCCCGGCCGCCCGCTGAGCACGTCCCGCACCCGGTCCCACACGATCCGGGGTCGCAGCTCCGCGAACTCCTCGCTCGGGTACCGACCGGCCAGCATGTCGAGCACCGCGCGCAGCGTGGCCTCTCCCAGCCCGGAGAACGGCGACGCGCGACGCACCACGGCGGACAGCTCGTCGAGCGACCAGTCCTCGACCGCGACCATCGCCACGATCTGCTGCGCGAGCACGTCGAGCGGGTTGCGCGGGATCCGCATCGCCTCGAGCGAGCCGTCCCGCATGCGCTGGGCCGTCACGGCGGCGGGCACCAGCTCGCCGCGGAACGTCGGGAACACGATCCCGCGGGACACGGCGCCCACCTGGTGACCCGCCCGACCGACGCGCTGCAGCCCGCTCGCCACGGACGGCGGCGACCCGACCTGCACCACCAGGTCGATGGCCCCCATGTCGATCCCGAGCTCGAGGGAGCTGGTGGCCACCACGGCGGGCAGCAGCCCGGCCTTGAGCTCCGACTCCGTCCGTGTGCGCTCCGCCCGGCTCATGGAGCCGTGGTGCGCCCGCGCGAGGATCGTCGCGGCGTGCCGCGTGTCGATGCCCACGGCCGTGCCGGACTGCGCCGGGACGGCTGCCGCGCGCAGCGTCGCGGGGTCGGGCACGTCCTCGCCCGACCGCTCCGTCCAGACCTCGTTCATCCGCGCGGTCAGGCGTTCCGCGCCGCGGCGGGAGTTGGTGAACACGAGCGTCGACCGGTGCTCCGCGACCAGGTCGACGACCCGCTCCTCGACGTGCGGCCAGATCGACGGGCGGGGCAGCTGTCCGGCGGCGGCGCCCGACAGGTCGAGGTCGTCGGGCGTGACGTCGTTGCCGCGCAGGTCGGACAGGTCCGGCACGGGCACCACCACGTCGACGACGATCTTCTTGGTCGACGGCGGCTGGACGACGGTGACGGTGCGGCCACGGTCCTCCTGGGTCCGCGCGCCGCCCAGGAACTCCGCGACCGCGTCGACCGGCCGGACGGTGGCCGACAGCCCGATCCGCTGGGCCGGACCCGGGCCGCCGGGCTGGTCGAGCAGCGCGTCGAGGCGCTCGAGGGAGACGGCGAGGTGGGCGCCCCGCTTGGTGCCCGCGACCGCGTGGATCTCGTCGATGATCACCGTGCGCACGCCCGTCAGCCCGGCCCGCGCACCGGACGTGAGCACCAGGTAGAGCGACTCCGGCGTCGTGATGAGGATGTCCGGCGGTTTCGTCGCGAAGGCCCGGCGCTCGTTCGGGGGCGTGTCGCCGGTGCGGATGCCGACCGTCACGTCCGGCAGCTCCAGGCCGAGCCGGGTCGCCGCCTGCCGGATGCCCACCAGCGGTGAGCGCAGGTTGCGCTCGACGTCCGTGGCGAGCGCCTTGAGCGGCGAGACGTACAGGACGCGGCAGCGCTCGACGGGGTCGTCGGGTCGCTCGCCCGTCAGCAGGCCGTCGAGGGCCCACAGGAACGCGGCGAGCGTCTTGCCGGAACCGGTGGGCGCGACGACGAGCGCGTGCTCGCCACCGGAGATCGCGGTCCACGCGCCCAGCTGTGCGGTCGTGGGCTCGGCGAACGCCCCCGTGAACCAGGACCTGGTCGGGTCGGAGAACCGCTCGAGCACCACCCGGCCATTGTGTCGGTGCCCACTGACAGCTGCGCGCCCGCAGAGCCGTCGGGGGGTGGCAGGCTGGGGGGCGTGAGGTTACGAGAGTTCTGGCTGCTGGTGGACGAGGTCCTCGGCAGCGCGCACGGCCGCGAGCTCACGCGTGAGCTCGTCCTCCGCAAGCTCGACCAGCGCACCGCGGTCCGGGCGCTCGACGACGGCGTCGAGCCCCGGACCGTCTGGCACGCCCTCTGCGACGAGCTCGAGATACCGGAGAACGCACGCTGGGGTGCCGACGCCCGCCGCCCCGCGCCACCACGGGCCTAGGAAAGAGGACCGATGACGTCGCCGAGCCGACCACGCACCCCCGCCTGGATGCCCACGCTGCGTGACGTCGGCGAGGCGGTGCTCACCCTCCTCACGACCACCCTCGGCCTCGCGGTCGCGGTCGCGATCATCGACGGCGTCGACTCCGACACCGCGTGGGCGGTCGTGCTCGCCGCCGTCGTGGTGGCCGTCGGCGACCTGCTCCTGCGGGCTCCGCTGCGGTTCCTCGCCCGTCGGGGGAGCGCCGCGCTCGCCCTCGGCCTCGGTCTGCTCGCGCAGGTCGCGGTGCTGTGGCTGGCGCTCTCGTTCGTCCCCGGCATCGGTGCCGACAACCTGTGGTCCGTCCTCGGCGTCCTGGTGCTCACGGCGCTCGTCATGGCGGTCGGGCGGTGGCTGATCGGCGCGAGCAACAGCGACTACGTGGTCTCGGACCTGGTGCGGCGTGCGCGTCGGCAGGCCCGTCGCGAGGGCGTCCGTGCGCCGTCCGCGGGCGAGCCGCGCGCTGCCGGGATGCTCGTCGTGCAGCTGGACGGCGTCGCCGCACCGGTGCTGCGCGAGGCCATCGAGGCGGGCCTGGCACCCAACGTGCAGCGCTGGGTCGAAGGCGGCAGCCACACGCTCGAGGACTGGTGGGCCCGGATCCCGTCGACGACGCCGGCGAGCCAGGCCGGTCTGCTGCACGGCGACTCCTCCCAGATCCCCGCGTTCCGCTGGTGGGACCGGGACCTCGGTCGGCTCGTCGTGACCAACCACCCGGAGGACGCCGCGCTGGTCGAGCAGCGCCTGACCACGGGCAAGGGCCTGCTCGCGGGCGGCGGCACGGCCGTCTCGACGATGTTCTCCGGTGATGCCGAGACCAGCTTCGTGGTGATGAGCCGGTCGCGGACCAAGGGCCCCGACGGCGGCCTCGGCCCGGGGCCGGCGTACGTGCGCTTCTTCGCCAGCCCGTTCGTGCTGGCCCGCGCGGTGACCCTGTCCGTGGGAGAGATGCTCAAGGAGCTCTACCAGGCGCACCGGCAGCGCATCCGGGACGTTCAGCCGCGCATCTCGCGCGCCGGCTGGTACGTGGTGCTCCGGGGGATCACCAACGTGCTGCTGCGGGACCTCAACACCTCCCTGGTGGCCGAGGCGCTGCTGCGCGGTGCCCCCACCATCTACGTCGACCTCGTGGACTACGACGAGATCGCCCACCACGCCGGACCGACGCGCCCCGAGTCGCTCCGGTCGCTCGAGGGCCTCGACCGCGTGCTCGGCACGCTGGAGCGCGTCGTGGCGGTCGCTCCCCGTGACTACGAGATCGTCGTGGTCTCCGACCACGGCCAGGCTCTGGGCGCGACCTACGAGCAGCTCGGGGGCGAGACCCTGCTCGACTCGGTGCGCGCGCTCATGGCGGAGCCTGCCGCCGACGGTGTCGAGAGCGACACCGGCGAGGACTGGGGGCTGCTGAACGCGCTGGTGAACAGCGCGCTGAACCTCTCCCGCGGGTCGGCGGTCCTCGGTCCCGACCAGGGCCGTGCCAAGCAGCCGTCCGGGCCGGGGGACCTGCCCGACGTGGTCACCGTGGGCTCGGGGAACCTCGGGCTGGTCTGGTTCCCGCAGGTGCCGCACCGCCTGACGCTCGAGGACTTCCAGGAGCGCTGGCCCGGCCTCGTGACCGGGCTCGCCGCCCGGCCGGGGGTCGGCGTCGTCGTGGTCGACACCGAGGAGCAGGGCCTCGTCGCGATCGGCCCGCGCGGGCTGGTGCTGCTGGAGCAGGACGGCGCGGTGCCCGAGGGGGAGGACCCGCTGCTGCCGTACGGTCCGCGCGGGCACGCGGACCTCCTGCGGGCGGCACGGCTGCCGCACACCGGCGACCTGCTCCTCATCTCCACCGTCACGGGCAGCGGCCACGTGCACGCCTTCGAGGGGCAGGTGGGGTCGCACGGCGGCATCGGGGGCGCGCAGAACCACGCCTTCCTGCTGCACCCGACCCGCTGGGAGATGGCCGACGAGCTGCGCGAGCCCGTCGGCGACGTCGAGATCCTGGTGGGCGCCGAGCTGGTGCACGAGCAGCTGGTCCGCTGGGCGGACGCCGCCGGCCTGCGCCCATGACCCTGCGGCTGCGCTGGCTGGGGCACGCGAGCACCGTGCTCGACGTCGACGGCGTCCGCCTGCTCACCGACCCGCTCCTGCTCCGCCACGCCGGGCTGCTGCGCCGCCGGGGCGCGGCACCCCGGCGCCAGGACTGGCAGGGCGCCGACGCGGTCCTGCTGTCCCACCTGCACCACGACCACGCCGAGCTCGGCTCGCTGCGTCTGCTGCCCGACGTCCCGGTGCTGACCGCACCCGCGAACGCCCGGTGGCTGCGCGGCCGGGGCGTCGGCGCGGCCGTCGGGCTCTCCGACACGCACTGGTGGCAGGTCCCGGGCTCCGACGTCCGGCTGCGGCTGGTCCCCGCCGTGCACGTGCACCGGCCGATGCCCCACCGGCCGAACGCGACGCACGGGTTCGTGGTGGCGACCAGGTCGTTCCGTGTCTGGTTCGCGGGGGACACCGCGCCGTTCGCGGCGATGGCGGACATCCCCGCGCTCGCGGGCGGTCCGATCGACCTCGCGCTGGTGCCCGTGGGCGGCTGGGGACCGCGGCTGTCCGGGGGGCACATGGATGCCGTGCAGGCGGCGCGCGCCTGTGCCGTCGTCGGGGCGCGGGCCGCGGTCCCGGTGCACTGGGGGACGTTGCACGCCCCCGTGTCGCGACGCCTCCCGCCCGGCTGGATGGACCGCGCGGGGCCGGCGTTCGCGCACGCGGCCGCACGGGTCGCGCCGTCCGTGCAGGTGCACGTGGTGGAGCCCGGCGACCAGATCGAGCTGGTGCCGACACGCTGACGGCGTGTCGCGTGCATCGAACACCTGTTCGGCTAGGCTGACGGACGCGGGTGCACGACCGACCCGCCCACAGCCCCCGCCGGCAGCCGCCGGCCCCCGGGGTGCGGGCGGAGCGGTCGGTATGTCGGTGGTCGGACATAGCGTCGCTCGTGACAAAGACCAGCCCCCGTACCGCAGCAGCAGCTGCTCGAGACAGACGAGGTCGACATGCCCGCACCGAAGGATCGCGAGAAGGCCCTCGAGGCCGCGCTCAGCCAGATCGACCGCCAGTTCGGCAAGGGGTCGATCATGCGGCTCGGGGACGACGGCCGCGCGCCGGTCGAGGTCATCCCCACCGGCTCCATCGCCCTGGACGTCGCTCTCGGCATCGGCGGGCTGCCGCGCGGCAGGGTCGTGGAGATCTACGGCCCGGAGTCCTCCGGCAAGACCACGCTCGCGCTGCACGCGGTCGCCAACGCGCAGAAGGCCGGTGGCATCGCCGCGTTCATCGACGCGGAGCACGCGCTGGACCCGGAGTACGCCAAGAAGCTGGGCGTCGACACCGACGCGCTGCTCGTCTCCCAGCCGGACACCGGCGAGCAGGCGCTCGAGATCATGGACATGCTGATCCGCTCCGGCGCCATCGACATCATCGTCGTCGACTCGGTCGCCGCGCTCGTGCCCAAGGCCGAGATCGAGGGCGAGATGGGCGACAGCCACGTGGGCCTCCAGGCCCGGCTCATGTCCCAGGCGCTGCGCAAGATCACGGGGGCGCTCAACTCGTCCGGCACCACGGCCATCTTCATCAACCAGCTCCGCGAGAAGATCGGCGTGATGTTCGGCTCGCCCGAGACCACCACGGGTGGCAAGGCGCTGAAGTTCTACGCGTCGGTGCGCCTGGACATCCGTCGTATCGAGACGCTCAAGGAGGGCACGGAGGCCGTCGGCAACCGGACCCGCGTGAAGATCGTCAAGAACAAGATGGCCCCGCCCTTCAAGCAGGCGGAGTTCGACATCCTCTACGGGGTCGGGATCTCCCGCGAGGGCAGCCTCATCGACATGGGCGTGGAGCACGGCTTCGTGCGCAAGTCCGGCGCCTGGTACACGTACGAGGGCGACCAGCTGGGCCAGGGCAAGGAGAACGCCCGCGGGTTCCTGCGTGACAACCCCGACCTGGCCATCGAGCTGGACAAGAAGATCAAGGAGAAGCTCGGCATCGGTGCCCGGGTCGACGCGCCCGCGGACGCCGTGCCGGCCGTGGACTTCTGAGCAGCCTCATGACCAGCAGTACCCGACGTCGAGGGCGGTTCGGCACCGAGCCGCCCTCGACGGGTGCAGCGGCACAGGATGCGGAGCCGGACCAGGAGTCCGTGGCGCGGGCGATCGCGCTGCGGCTCCTGACCTCCTCGCCCCGCAGCCGCGCGCAGCTCGCCGAGGCGATGGCACGCAAGGACGTTCCCGACGAGGTCGCGGAGCGGGTGCTCGACCGGTTCACCGAGGTCGGGCTGATCGACGACGTCGAGTACGCCCGGATGGTCGTCCGGACGCGGCACGCCGAGCGCGGGCTCTCCCGCCGGGCGATCGCGGTCGAGCTCCGGCGTCGGGGGATCGACGAGGAGGTGGCCGGCGACGCGCTGGCGCAGGTCGACGCGGATGACGAGGAGTCGGCCGCGCGGGCCCTCGTCCGGCGCAAGCTCGCCTCGACCGCCGGCCTGGACCCGCAGACGCGGTCCCGGCGGACGTTCGCGGCGCTCGGGCGCAGGGGCTACCCACCGGGGCTCGTGGCGCAGCTCGTGCGCGAGGAGCTCGCGGCGCAGGACGCGCCGTCTGACCTCGACGTGGACGGGTTCGACGAGACACGGTGACCTTTCGGACGGCTCGGGACACACCGGTCCCGACTCCGAGGGCCGTGTGACCGAACGGCGGTGACTGTGCGCGACAATGGCCGCACCCCGCGCACCGGCACCGCTGCGCGACGTGCGGTCGGACCAGGAGGACGTTGTGGATGCAGGCGCCATCGGCACGATCGTCGGACTGCTCGGCGCGTGCCTCGTGGCCCTCGTCCTCGTCCTCGTCGCCCGGCGGGAGGCCGGCCTGCAGCGCTCCCGTGCCGAGGCCGACGTCGCCTCCATCAAGGACGCCGCACGCGCGATGCGTGAGGACGTCGAACGGCGCGAGAAGCGGCTGACCGAGCGCGAGCAGTCGGCTGCCCGCGACCGGGCCGAGATCGACGAGCTCGAGCGGCGGGCCCGGGTCGAGCTCGAGGCCGCAGCCGAGGCACGCCGGACGAGCGCGCGGGTCCTGGAGGAGTCGGAGCGCGCGGCAGCCGCACGCGCGGCCGCGGCGGAACGGGAGGCGCTCGCCGAGCTGGAGTCGGTGACCGGCGTCACCGCCGACGACGCCCGCGCCGAGCTGACCCGCCGGCTCGTCGAGCAGGCGCAGAACGACGCCGCCGCACAGGTGCGACGCGCCGAGGCGCAGGCCCGGCGGACCGCGGACGCCCGTGCGCGACGGATCGTCACCACGGCCGTGCAGCGCCTCGCCGTGCCGACGAGCACCCAGTCGCCGCTGACCGTCCTGGCGCTGCCCACGGACGAGATGAAGGGCCGGATCATCGGCAAGGAGGGCCGCAACATCCGGTCCTTCGAGGCTCTCACCGGCGTGAACGTCCTGGTCGACGAGCAGCCCGACGCGGTGGTCCTCTCGTGCTTCGACACGGAACGTCGCGAGGTCGCCCAGGTCACCCTCGAAGCACTGATGGCGGACGGTCGCATCCACCCGCAGCGGATCGAGCAGGCGTACGCCGAGGCGCTCGCCGGCGCGGACGAGCGCACCGACTCCGCGGGTCACGACGCCGCCGAGCGGGCCGGCGTGAGCGGGTTGCACCCGACGCTCGTCCGCACGCTCGGCCGGCTGCGTCTGCGCACGTCCTACGGGCAGAACGTGCTGGAGCACCTGGTGGAGACGGCACAGCTCGCCGCCACCCTCGCCGCGGAGATCGGTGCGGACGTCGAGATCACCCGTCGGGGCGCGTTCCTGCACGACCTCGGGAAGGCCCTGACGGCGGAGCTGCCCGGTACGCACGCCAAGCTCGGCGCCGACCTCGCTCGCCGGCACGGGGAGTCCGCGTCGATCGTGAACGCGATCGCCGCGCACCACGACGAGGTGCCACCGGAGACGGTGGAGGCGGTGCTCGTGCAGGTCGCGGACGCGATCTCGGCGTCTCGCCCTGGAGCCCGGCGCGAGGAGCTCGGTCAGTACGTCGAACGCATCGACAAGCTCGAGCAGCTCGTGGCCGCCCACGCCGGTGTGCGGCGTGCGCTGGCGATGTCCGCGGGCCGCGAGGTGCGCGTGATCGTGGAGCCGTCCGAGGTCGACGACCGTGCCCTGCCGCAGCTGGCGGTCGCGATCGCCCGCCACATCGAGGCCGACCTGGCGTACCCGGGCGAGATCACCGTGACCGTCGTCCGGGAGATGCGCGCCAGCGCGACCGCTGGTTAGTCGTTCCCGGTCGCCACGACCAGGCTGGGCGGTTCCGCCCGCGGCTTGCCCGCCGTGCGGCGACCCACGCGTCCCGCCAGCCGGTCGGCGAACTTGGTGATGGCGTAGTTGATGACGATGAAGATCAGCGCGGCGACGACGAGCGACTGCAGGATGTTGCCGTTGCCGGAGCCGAACCGGCGGGCCGCGTCGAGCAGGTCGGGGTACGTGATGATGACGCCGAGCGCGGTGTCCTTGAGGATGACGACCAGCTGGCTGGTGATCGCGGGGAGCATGGCGATGAGGGCCTGCGGCACCTCGACGAGGCGCAGCGACTGACCGTCGCGCAGCCCGACGGCGAGGGCGGCCTCCCGCTGACCGCGGGGCAGGCCGTGCACGCCGGAGCGCACCAGCTCGGCGAACACGGAGCCGTTGTAGAACGTCAGGCCGAGCACGACGGCGACGAGCGGGACGTCGGACGGGTCGAGGATCCTCAGCTGACCGAGACCGAGGTAGAAGAAGATCATCATCAGGAGCACGGGGACGGCGCGGAAGAACTCCACGATCGCGCCGCTGGCCGCGCGCACGGCGCGGGATCCGGACAGGCGACCCAGCCCGAAGACGAACCCGAACACCGCTGAGGTGACGATGGAGATGCCGGCAGCCGTGAGGGTGTCGATCAGCCCGGGGATCAGGTAGTTGACCCACGGGCTCGCCGTCAGGAACGGCTTCCAGAGGGCGGGGTCGAGCTGACCCTTCTCCTGGAGGCGCAGGAGCACCCACACGGCGATGCCGGCGACGACGATGGTCGCGGCGATGTTGACCCACACCATGCGTCGGCGGGCGACGGGTCCGGGGACGTCGAACAGGGTGCTCATCGGGCCACCGCCAGTCGTCGCGAGAGTGCGGTGGTCGCCAGGCCGATCGGCACGACGATGAGGACGAACCCGAAGGCGAAGGTGAGGAAGATCGCGAGGATCACGTCGGGCCGGAACTCGATCATGGTGCGCATGAGCCCGGAGGCCTCAGCGACGGACGCGGCAGCGGCGACGGTCGAGTTCTTGGTCAGCGCGATCAGCACGTTGCCCAGGGGGGCCACCGAGCCGCGGAAGGCCTGGGGCAGGATGATCAGCCGGGCGGCGGGCCAGAACGAGAGCCCGATGGCGCGGGCTGCCTCGGCCTGTCCCACGGGCACCGTGTTGACGCCCGAGCGCAGGGCCTCGCAGACGAACGCCGCGTGGTAGACGGTGAGGCCGACGACCGCGAGCCGGAAGAAGTTGGTCTGGAAGTCGGGGGAGAGGGTGACGCCCAGCTGCCCCCAGAGCCCGAGCACGCAGAAGACCATGATGATCGTCAGCGGGGTGTTCCGCAGGAGCGTCACGTACGTCGACCCGGCCCAGCGCAGGCTCGGCACAGGGGAGATGCGCATCGTCGCCAGGACGGTGCCGAGGATGAGCGCCAGGATGCCCGCGAAGAACGTCAGCTGGATGTTGACCCAGAACGCCGCGGGTACGTCGAACTCGTCGAACAGCGACAGGAACTGCTGGAAGTAGCCGTCGTCCACCGACGCTCCTTGCTCTTGGAGGGACCGGTGGCTCGCGCGGCTGACGCGCGAGCCACCGGTCCGTCAGGGGGTCAGGCGCAGGCGGCGGGCGTCGGAGGGTTCAGGTCCTCGTTCGCCTTGTAGCCGGAGGCGCCGACGTTCTTGTCGAGCAGCTCCTGCCAGGTGCCGTCGTCGACCATCTTGGTGATGGCCTCGTTGATGGCCTCGCACTGGTCGCTCTCCTTGGGGAGGCCGACGCCGTAGTTCTCCTCGGAGAACGGGTTGCCGACGACCTTGACCTTGCCCTCGTTGGCGGGGACGGCGGCCAGGCCGGCCAGGATGATGTCGTCCGTCGTGACCGCGTCGACCGTGCCGGCGGTCAGGGCCGTGACGCACTCGGCGTAGCCCGGCTGCTCGAGCAGGTTGGTGCCCGCGGCGTACTCGTCCTTGATGCGCTGGGCGGACGTGGAGCCGGTGACCGAGCAGAGGTTCTTGCCCTCGAGGTCCTCGGGGCCGCTGATGGAGTCGTCGTCCGCGGCGACCAGGAGGTCCTGCCCGGCGACGAAGTACGGACCGGCGAAGGAGACGACCTCCTTGCGCTTGTCGGTGATCGAGTAGGTCGCGAAGATCATGTCGACCTGGCCGTTCTGCAGCAGCGTCTCGCGCTGTGCCGACGGTGCCTGGACCCACTCGATCTGGTCCTCGCCGTACCCCAGCTCGCCCGCCACGAACTTCGCGACGTCGACGTCGAACCCGGTGTACTCGCTGCCGTCCTGGAAGCCCATGCCGGGCTGGTCGAACTTGATGCCGATCTTGATGGTGCCCTCGGCGCCGCCGGTCGCCTCCGTCTCCTCGCTGGTCGCGCCGGCGTCGGTGTCGGTGTCGCCGCCGTCGCCGCTCGAACAGCCGGCGAGCGTGAGCGTGGCCGCGGCAGCGAGTGCCAGGACCAGTCGTCCTCTGCGCATGGTGTGTCCCCTTCGTGTGGTGTGCAGTGTCGGGTCGTTCTCAGTGGGGGTGAGGGTCAGTGGGTCAGGATCTTCGAGAGGAAGTCACGCGCGCGCTCGCTCTTCGGGGCGGTGAAGAACGTCTCGGGGTCGGACTCCTCGACGATCTGGCCGCCGTCCATGAAGACGACGCGGTTCGCGGCCCGGCGGGCGAAGCCCATCTCGTGGGTGACGACGATCATCGTCATGCCGTCCTTGGCGAGGCCGACCATGACGTCGAGCACCTCGTTGATCATCTCGGGGTCCAGCGCCGACGTCGGCTCGTCGAACAGCATGACCTTCGGCTGCATGGCCAGGGCGCGCGCGATCGCGACGCGCTGCTGCTGGCCGCCGGAGAGCTGGGCGGGGAGCTTGTCGGCCTGGTTGCGCACCCCCACCCGGTCGAGCAGGGCGAGCGCGATCTCCTTGGCCTTGGCCGGCTTCACGCCCTTGGCCTTGACCTGGCCCAGCACGACGTTGTCCAGCACGGTCTTGTGCGCGAAGAGGTTGAACGACTGGAAGACCATCCCGACGTCCGCCCGGAGCCGGGCGAGCGCGCGGCCCTCGGCCGGGAGCGGCACGCCGTCGAGGACGATGGTGCCGGAGTCGATGGTCTCGAGCCGGTTGATCGTGCGGCAGAGCGTCGACTTTCCGCTCCCCGACGGCCCGATGATGACCACGACCTCACCGCGTCGCACGGTCAGGTCGATGTTCTGGAGCACGTGCAGGGCGCCGAAGTGCTTGTCGACCCCGCGGAGCTCGACGAGGGCGTCGGTCGTCGTGCCGGTCGGGGCGGGCGGTGCGGCTGAGATGTCCACCATTGGATGAACCTATGGGGGGATCGCCTGATCTGGCGAGCCGCGAGGGTCACGGTTCGGCAACGCACCCGTCAAGCAAGATCCCAGGTGAGGGGCTCACGGCGAGCGGCCGTACCCTTGTCGGTGATGTCCACGACCCTGCCCGCCGCCCTGCCGGACCTGCACCCGGTGCCCTCCGGCGACGCCGCACGCACCTACCTGGTCAAGACGCTCGGCTGCCAGATGAACGTGCACGACTCCGAGCACATGGCCGGGATGCTCGAGGAGGCGGGCTACGTCGCGGCGAGCCCGGCCCAGGCCGCCGACGAGGACGCGGACGTCATCGTCATCAACACGTGCGCGGTCCGCGAGAACGCCGCCGACAAGCTCTACGGCAACCTCGGCAGGCTCGCCGCGGCCAAGCGGGCGCGGCCCGGCATGCAGATCGCGGTCGGGGGCTGCCTCGCCCAGAAGGACCGCTCGGGCATCGTCGAGCGCGCGCCGTGGGTCGACGTCGTGTTCGGCACGCACAACCTCGACGTCCTGCCGGCCCTCCTGGAGCGCGCACGCCACAACGCCGCGGCGCAGGTCGAGATCGAGGAGTCGCTCAAGGTCTTCCCCAGCACGCTGCCCACCCGGCGCGAGTCGGTCTACGCCGGCTGGGTCTCCATCAGCGTCGGCTGCAACAACACGTGCACGTTCTGCATCGTCCCGCACCTGCGCGGCAAGGAGCGGGACCGTCGGCCGGGGGAGATCCTCGCGGAGGTGGAGGCGCTCGTGTCCCAGGGCGCGATCGAGGTGACGCTGCTGGGCCAGAACGTCAACTCCTACGGGGTCGAGTTCGGGGACCGCGGCGCGTTCGCCCGGCTGCTGCGCGCCACAGGTGCGGTGCCGGGTCTCGAGCGGGTCCGCTTCACGTCTCCGCACCCCGCCGCGTTCACCGACGACGTCATCGAGGCGATGGCCCAGACGCCGACCGTCATGCCGCAGCTGCACATGCCGCTGCAGTCGGGCTCCGACCGCATCCTGCGGGCCATGCGCCGCTCGTACCGCTCGGAGAAGTTCCTGGGCATCCTCGACCGGGTGCGGGCCGCGATGCCCGACGCCGCGATCACGACCGACATCATCGTCGGCTTCCCGGGGGAGACCGAGGAGGACTTCGCGGAGACGTTGCGCGTGGTCGAGGCGTCGCGGTTCTCGTCGGCGTTCACGTTCCAGTACTCGCCGCGCCCGGGGACGGCCGCGTTCGACCTGCCCGACCAGCTGCCCAAGGCCGTCGTGCAGGAGCGGTTCCTGCGGCTGACGGCCCTGCAGGACCGCATCTCCCACGAGGAGAACCGGGCCCAGGTCGGCCGCACCGTCCAGGTGCTCGTCGCGGAGACCGAGGGGCGCAAGGACGGTTCGACGCACCGCGTCACGGGCCGCGCCGCCGACAACCGCCTCGTGCACCTCGCCCTGCCGGCCGATGCGTCGGACGCCCCGCGCCCGGGCGACCTGGTGACGGTCGAGGTCACGCACGCAGCGCCGTACCACCTGGTCGCGGACTCCGCCCTGACCGGGGGGACGTTCCTCGTCCGCCGCACCGCGTCGGGCGACGCGTGGGACCGGCGCCGCACGGGCACCGACGAGCACAGCCACGGCGGTGCGGGCGATGCCTGCGGGACGGGTGGACCGACCGGTCCGGTGGTCCTCGGCCTGCCGACGCTCGTGCGCCGCTGACGCGTCAGTTGTCCGGCACGTCCGGCGGCGCGACGTCGTCGCGGGGGAGCACCGCCTCGAGCGACGAGAACATCTGCACGCCCGTGCCCAGCCCGCAGGCCAGCAGCTGAGCCAGCTGCGGCTCGGTCACGCCCGGCTCGAAGTCGGCGGACACCTCGCTGTACAGCGCCAGCACGCCTTCCTCCTCGCGCAGGTACGCCTTGGGCCAGATGCGCTCGCGGTTCCAGTCGTTGACCGCCAGGGACGCGATCTCGCGCTGGTCCAGCTGCAGGCTGCGGTGCCAGCGGCCGCGCACCTGCAGGATCTCCTGCTGCTCGCCGAGGAGCAGGAACCAGAACCGGCTGCCGTCCCACGTACCCGTCAGGTCACCGTCGTCGTCGACGACGAAGCGGTAGCCGCGGGCGACCAGGTAGTCCGCGATCCGCTCCCGGGTCAGCGCACGGGGCGGCTCGTCGTCGGGGGTCGGTCGCTTGGTCGGCTTCGGCAGCCCGCCGAGCACCCGCAGCAGCCACCCGGGCCCGCTCATGGTGCCACCCCCGCGGGGTCGGGGTACCGCTCGTCCAGCGCGTCGAAGAACATGCTGCCGGTGGAGAGTCCGCAGAAGAGCATCTGGCTCAGCTGGGCGTCCGTCGCGCCGTGCTCGAGGTCGGTCGCCACCTCGGAGACCACGTGCACACGGCCGTTGTCCCGGACGCGCACGTAGGCCTTGGGCCAGATCCGGTCGGCGTTCCACTCGTTGCAGACGTCGAGCACCTCCTCGAGCCGCTCGATCGCGACCTCCCGGTGCCACTGACCGCGCACCTGGAGGATCTCCGACTTCTCACCGAACAGGAAGAAGTAGAAGAGCCGGCCGCGCCACAGGCCGCCCAGGTCGCCGTCGTTGTCCACGAAGTAGCTGAACTGGTTGTTCGTCATCCACGCGGCGATCCGCGCCGGCGTCACGTCGGAGGGGAGGTCCGCGGCGGGCTCGGCGACGCCCAGCTCACGGGCCAGCAGCTCCGCGACACGGTCGTGCAGCTCGTCGTCGGCGGGCTCGGAGCCGGTACCCGCGTCCGGGACGGCGCCGGGGCGTGGACGCCCCTGCCACCAGCGCCGTGCACGATCCCCGAGCGACCCCATGCGCACGACAGTACCGGCGGTCGGCCACACAGGGGTGCCGTCAATCGGGTGGCGGGGTTCCGGCGTAGGTTTCGGGGCATGCTCGTCGTCGCCGCCCTCGTGCCGGACACCGCCCTGCTGGTTCCTGGCGTGGCGGGAGGCGCGGAGGTGCTCGTCGACGTCCGTGATGCCGCCGTCGCCGCCGTGGCCGACGTGGTCGCGGCGGACGTCGAAGCGATCGTCGTCGTCGCGCCCGGGCCGGTGCCGCGTGAGCTCCGGGGAACGGTGCGACCGTCGCTCGCGGCGGCCGGCGTTCCCGACGGGCTGGTCGGGTGGGCGGCGGACGCGGTGACGCTGCCGGGCGAGGGTGTCGACGTCCCGTCCGTCCCGAGCGCCGTCGGCCTGCACCTCCTGCTGCAGGCCGGGCGACGCCGGAGCCTGCGCGTGGTCGAGGTGACCGGCCACCAGGGTGTCGCCACGCTGGCGGCCCTCGGACGTGCCCTGGTCGACGACGGCCCGACCGGGCTGGTGGTGGTCGGCTCCGGCAGCGCCCGGCACGGCCCCGACGCCCCGCTCGCCGACGACCCACGGGCGCCCGACCACGACGCGCGCGTGCTCGCCGACCTCGCGGACGCGGGGACCGAGGCGCGGGCCAGGCTCGCGGCCGACGACGGGGAGCTCGCCGACGCGCTGGCCGTGCGGGGGTGGGCGCCATGGCAGGTGCTGCTCGGCGCGACGGGCGAGCGTCCCGTGCGCGCGCGCCTGCTGGCGCAGTCGACGGAGCTCGGCGCGCAGCACGCGGTGCTCGTGTGGGACGCCCGGTAGGGTCTCGCTGGTCCGCCCCCGACACGCCGAGGTACCGATGTCATCCGCCGAGCACGAGCCCACCTCCCTGCCCGCCCTCACCGCGGCGCGGATCGCCCAGCGGCTCGACGCCCGCGGGTCGGTCTACGGCACCGACAAGGACGGCGACCTGGTGGGCCGCTGGGACGGTCACCCGTTCTGGTTCATCACCCTGGGCCAGAGCAAGGAGTACCTGCAGGTCCGCGGCCGCTGGGCGCGCCAGGTGCCCGGCACGGAGTTCGGGAACGTGCTCCTCGGGGCGAACGCCTGGTCGGAGACCATGGTGTGGCCCAAGGTCTTCGTGCGGATCGAGGCCGAGCAGGTCGCCGTCTACACGGAGCACACGGTCGACTACGAGCACGGCGTCACCGACGAGCAGCTCGACCTGCACCTGACCATCGGGATCGCCAGCGCGCTGCGGTTCTTCGCCCAGCTCGACGAGCGGTACCCCGAGGCGGTCCCGACGGTGCCCGTCGAGCGGCCCGCCGACCCGCCCGCCGCGCCGATCGCGTACCACGACCCCGCCCGACCGACCCTGGACTGACCGGGTGGCGCTCGTCGTCGCGGTCGTCGGCCCGACGGCGACCGGCAAGTCCGACCTGGGGCTGGCGCTCGCGCACGCCCTCGGGGGCGAGGTGGTGAACGCCGACGCGATGCAGCTGTACCGCGGCATGGACATCGGCACCGCCAAGCTCACCCCCGACGAGCAGGAGGGGGTCCCGCACCACCTCCTGGACGTCCTGGACGTGCACGAGGACGCGTCCGTGGCGGACTACCAGGTGCGGGCCCGCTCCGCGCTGGGCGAGATCGAGGGTCGGGGCCACCGTGCCGTCGCCGTCGGTGGTTCCGGGCTGTACGTCCGCGCGCTGCTCGACCACATGGAGTTCCCCGGGACGGACGCCGAGGTCCGGGCGCGGCTCGAGGAGCGCGTCGAGGCCGAGGGTGCCCGGGCGCTGCACGCCGAGCTGGCGGGCGCGGACCCGGTCGCGGCCGAGGGCATCGGCCCGCGCAACGCCCGACGGATCGTGCGCGCGCTCGAGGTCATCGAGCTCACCGGCCGCCCCTACTCCGCGAGCCTCCCGCAGCACGTCTACGAGGTGCCGGCCGTCCAGATCGGCCTGGACTGCGACCGGGGCGTGCTGGACGCGCGGATCACGGAGCGCGTGGAGCGGATGTGGGCGCGCGGTCTCGTCGACGAGGTCGAGCACCTGCGGGCGCACGGGCTGGGGCGGACGGCGTCGCGGGCCGTGGGCTACGCCGAGGTGCTCGCGATGCTCCGCGGCGAGCTCTCCGAGGACGAGGCGCGGGCGGCCGTCGCCGCGGGCACCCGGCGCCTCGCACGCAAGCAGATGGGCTGGTTCGGCCGTGACCCGCGCGTGCACTGGCTGGACGCCCGGGACCCCGACCTCCTCGACCGGGCGCTCCGGCTCGTCGCCGCCGCCGACGCCGGCGACCTGGGCCCGGCCACCGACGACCCCGCCCCACGACGTAGCCTGGGCTCATGACCGTGGTGGCCGCCCCGACCCTGCACGTGACCAAGGGTCACGGCACCCAGAACGACTTCGTGCTGCTCGACGACCGCGACGGCCTCGTGGACCTGTCCGCCGTGCTGGTCCGCGGGCTCGCCGACCGCCGCGCCGGCGTCGGTGGCGACGGGGTCATCCGGGTGGTCGCCAGCGAGCACCTGCCGGAGGGTGTCGCGGCGCTCGTCGACGACCCGGACGCCCGCTGGTTCATGGACTACCGCAACGCCGACGGCTCGGTCGCGGAGATGTGCGGCAACGGGGTGCGGGTGTTCGCGGCCTACCTGGAGCGCCTCGGCCTGTGGGACGCCGCCGACGGCGAGCTCGCGCTGGGCACCCGCGCGGGGGTGCGACGCGTCCGCAGGGTCCCGGTGCCCGCGGGCGTCGGCGACGACGTCTGGTACGCGGTCGACATGGGGCGCTGGCACCTGCCCGGCGGACCGGAGGCGGTGCGCGCCGGCGCGGACGCGGAGGTGGACGTCGCGGGGCTCGAGGTCGCGCGCGCCGGGCTCAGCGTGGACGTCGGCAACCCGCACGTCGTCCTCGCGCTCGGGGACGAGGACGAGCTGACCGCGGCCGACCTGACCCGTGCGCCCCAGGTGACGCCGGAGCCGCCGCACGGCACCAACGTCGAGCTGGTCGTCCCCCTCGGGGAGCACGAGGCCCCGGACGGGTCGCTGGTCGGTCGCGTCCGGATGCGCGTGCACGAGCGTGGCGTCGGCGAGACGCGGTCCTGCGGGACGGGGGCCTGCGCGGCGGCGCTGGCGGTCCGCACGTGGGCCGGCGTGGGTGCCCCCGACGTCTGGCTCGTGGACGTGCCGGGCGGGACGGTCCGGGTGAGCGTCCTGCCGGACGGGCACGTCGAGCTCGCCGGGCCGGCCGTCCTCGTCGCCGCTGCCGACGTGGACCTCGCGGTCCTGGTCGGCGGACGCTGACGGCCGTGCGGCTGGCCCCGTCGGACCTCGGCGTGCCGCTCGGTGAGCGCGCCACGGTGGTCCAGTTCTCCAGCACCTTCTGCGCCCCCTGCCGCTCGACGCGCTACGTCGTGGAGCGTGCCGTCGCGACCAGGGACGGGGTCGCGTACGCCGACCTGGACATCGCGGACCACCTCGCGCTCGGGGAGCGGCTGGCGGTCGACGTCACGCCGACGGTCCTCGTGCTGGACGCCCGCGGCGACGTGGTCCGTCGCGCGACCGGGGTGCCGACGCTCGCTCAGCTGCGCAGCGCGCTCGACTCCGCGTCGTCGGTGGACCCCTCCGCCTGACGCCGACCGGCGCCCACCCGGGGTCCGACCGCAGCCGCGCCGAGCGCGAAGAGCACCGCCACCGCCAGGGCCGCGACGAACGGCGAGTCCGGACCGGCGTCCGCGGCCGCGAACGCGAGCGCCGTCAGCGCCAGCGCGAGGGCCGCGCCGATCGAGTCCGCGATGGAGAGCGCCGAGCTGTTCACGCCCTGGGTGCCCGGCAGCGACCAGGCCAGGACGAGGACGGTCAGGCGGGAGTAGACGAGCCCCATCCCGGCTCCCGCCACGGCCCACGACGAGATCGCGACCACCGGCGGGAGATGCCCGGCGGCGGTGACGAGGACACCGGCGACCCCGACGACCACGAGGAGCGACCCGGCCACCACGGCCGTCCGGTGCGGCAGACGGTCGCCGAGGCGGCCCTGCAGCCACGACGTGGCCGCCCACGCGACACCGGCGAACGTGAGCGCGATGCCGGCGGTCGTCGGCGAGAACGCGTACCGCTCGGTGAGCAGGTACGGCAGGTACACCTCCGCGCCGAGGAAAGCGCCCGACACCAGGCCGCGGGTCGCGACGACGCTCGGCAGCCCGCGCGCCGCGCGCAGGGTGCCGGCGGGCACCACCGCACGGAGCGCGACGAGGGCGACGACCCCTGTTCCCACGGCCACGAGCACGGACCACGGCAGCCGCACCTGCGCCGCGAGGTTCAGCCCGAGCACCGCGGCCGCGGCGAGCGCGGCCCAGGGGAGCCGACCGCGCGGAGCGGGCTCACCGGGCGACTGCGGTGGTCCGATCCGGCGCAGCGCCGGGACGAGCATGAGGGTCGTCGGGACCACGAGCAGCGCGACGCCGAGGAACACCCAGCGCCACCCGACGTGCTGCGCGACCGCACCGGCACCCGCCGGGCCGACGAGCGACGGGATGATCCACGCCGCCGCGAACCACGCGAAGACGCGGGGGTGCAGCATCGGCGGGTAGAGCCGCGCGACGACGACGTACAGCGCGACGGTCATCGCCCCGCCTCCGAACCCCTGGAGCAGCCGTCCCGCGACGAGCAGCTCCATCGACGGGGCCGCCCCGGCGACGAGGATGCCCGCCGTGAACAGCCCGACCGCGACCAGCAGGGGCGTCCGGGGCCCGCTGCGGTCGCTCCACGGGCCCGCCAGCACCATGCCCACGACCCCGGTCGCCAGGGGACCCGCGAAGGCGAACGCGTACAGGGAGGCGCCGTCGAGCGCGTCGGAGACCGTGGGCATGACGGTCGTCACGGCCAGCGACTCGAACGCGACCATGAAGATCAGCGCGACCATGCTCCAGGTGGTGGTGCGCAGCTCCCGCCAGTCGCTCATCGGTCGTGCACGGCGAGCACGCGGAACCCCTTGGCGCTCGCGGTCCGGTCCACGGCGACGTCGAGCTCGGCGGCGATCCACCGCTGCAGCGAGTCGGCGCCCAGGTTCTTGCCGACCACCAGGTGCGCCTCGCCGCCCGGTGCCCGACGGCCGAGCCAGCGCGTGAGCATCGCGTGCAGCGCGACCTTGCCCACGCGGATGGGCGGGTTCGACCAGATGGCGGCGAACAGCACGTCGTCCGGGACCTGCTCCGGACGGACCGCGCGCACGTTCGACGCACCGAGGCGCTCCGCGTTGCGTCGGGTCAGGTCGAGCGCGCGCTCGTTGACGTCCACGGCCCACACCTGCGCGCCCGGAGACTCGAGGGCGAGCGTGAGCGCGATCGGACCCCACCCGCAGCCCAGGTCGAGCAGGTCCCCGGACGCCGGCGGCGCCGGGACGTGGTCGAGGAGCACCCGCGTGCCCAGGTCGACGTGGTCCGGGGAGAAGGTCCCTCCCGCTGTCTCCACCTGGACCTCCCGGCCCGCCAGGTGGACGTGCAGCAGCCGGCGCTCGTCGGGGGAGGCCGGCTGTGCGGTGAAGTAGTGGTCCTGCTCGCTCACGGCGCCGACGATACCGACGCCGACCGTCTCGGCCCGCAGCGAAATACCTCGGCGCTCGTCGGTACCCCGTGCGACCCTGGAAACACCCGACGGACCCTCGACGAAGAAGAGAGCACCTTGACCGACCAGCAGCACACCACCAGCCAGACCGAGGACACCCCGCAGGCGCGTTCCGCGCAGGAGGTGGCCGACGACGTCGTGGCCCGTGTGCTCGCCCGGGCGGGGGCCACGCTGCACGACGGCGCCACGGTGCACTCCTCGTACGACGGTGACCAGCTCGAGCTCGAGGAGCGCACGTCGCTGCGCCGCGTCGCGGGCCTGTCCACCGAGCTCGAGGACGTCACCGAGGTCGAGTACCGCCAGCTGCGCCTGGAGAAGGTCGTCCTCGTGGGCGTCTGGGGCTCCGGCACCGTCGCCGACGCGGAGATCTCGCTGCGCGAGCTGGCCCAGCTCGCCGAGACGGCGGGCTCGCAGGTCCTCGACGGCCTGCTCCAGCGCCGCCAGAAGCCCGACCCGGGCACGTACCTGGGCTCGGGCAAGGCCGCCGAGCTGGCCACCCTCGTCGCGAGCGTCGGCGCGGACACGGTCGTCGTCGACGGCGAGCTCGCCCCGTCGCAGCGCCGCGCGCTCGAGGACATCGTCCGGGTCAAGGTCATCGACCGGACCGCGTTGATCCTCGACATCTTCGCCCAGCACGCCAAGTCCCGTGAGGGCAAGGCGCAGGTCGAGCTCGCGCAGCTGGAGTACCTGCTCCCGCGCCTGCGCGGCTGGGGCGACTCGATGTCCCGGCAAGCGGGTGGCCAGGTGGGCGGTGCGGCCGCGGGCATGGGGTCGCGTGGTCCCGGTGAGACCAAGATCGAGCTCGACCGGCGGCGCATCCGCAACCGCATGGCCAAGCTGCGTCGCGAGATCGCGGCGATGGAGCCCGGTCGGGTGACCAAGCGTGCGTCGCGCAAGAAGCACGCGATCCCGTCGGTCGCCATCGCCGGCTACACCAACGCCGGCAAGTCGTCCCTGCTCAACCGGCTGACGCACGCGGGCGTGCTCGTCGAGAACGCGCTGTTCGCGACCCTCGACCCGACCGTCCGCCGGGCGGAGACCGCCGACGGGCGCGTCTACACGCTCGCGGACACCGTCGGGTTCGTCCGGGCGCTGCCGCACCAGCTGGTCGAGGCCTTCCGGTCCACGCTGGAGGAGGTCGCCGACGCGGACCTGATCCTGCACGTCGTGGACGCCTCCCACCCCGATCCCGAGGGGCAGATCGCGGCCGTCCGGCACGTCTTCGCGGACATCCCCGGCGCCATGGACGTCCCCGAGATCATCGTGCTCAACAAGGCCGACCTCGCGTCGCCCGAGGCGATCGCTCGCCTGCGCTCGCGTGAGGTGCACTCCATCGTCGTCTCGGCGCACAGCGGCGAGGGGATCGAGGAGCTGCAGGCGCTCGTCGCCGACCAGCTTCCGCGGCCCGGCGTGACCGTCGACCTGGTCATCCCGTACGACCGGGGAGACCTGGTCAGCCGGGTGCACGAGCACGGTGACATCCAGGCCGAGGAGCACACCGCGGACGGCACGGCGCTGCGGGCGCGCGTCGACGCCGGGCTCGCCGCGGAGCTGGAAGCGGTCGCGCAGCACCGTCGGTGAGCCGTCCGTGACGCCGCTCGACCGCCACTAGGCTGACGCGGTGCCAGACGCCGACCCCTCCGTCGAGAACCTCCTCGACGTCGCGGTCGGCGCCCTCGGCGGCGTCCGTCGTGACGGCCAGCACCAGATGGCCGTGGCGGTCGCGGAGACCATCGACAAGGGCGAGCACCTGCTCGTGCAGGCGGGCACGGGCACCGGGAAGTCGCTCGGCTACCTGGTGCCCGCCCTGCGGCACGCCGTCCTCGAGAACGAGCACGTCGTCGTCTCCACCGCGACCCTCGCGCTGCAGCGCCAGATCATCACGCGCGACCTGCCGCTCGTCGCGAAGGCCCTCGAGCCGCACCTGCCCCGCACGCCCGCGATCGCCCTGCTCAAGGGCTGGCACAACTACGTGTGCGTGCACAAGGTCGCCGGGGGCTACCCCGAGGACGACGCCGGCACGCTGTTCGAGCTCGGGGACCACGCCGGTGCCGCCGAGCACCCCGCGCCGGCGCGGACGGGAGCCTCGGCCCTGTCCGAGAGCCTCGGCGAGCAGGTCCTGCGGCTGCGGGAGTGGGCCGACGAGACCGACACCGGCGACCGTGACGACCTGGTGCCCGGTGTCACCGACCGCGCGTGGCGGCAGGTGTCCGTCACGTCCCTGGAGTGCCTGGGCGGCAAGTGCCCGATGCTCGCCGAGTGCTTCCCGGAGAGGGCCAAGGCGGCGTCGCGGGAGGCCGACGTCGTCGTCACCAACCACGCGATGCTCGGCATCGCCGCCTCCGGCTCCCCGGGGGTGCTGCCGGAGCACCAGGTGATCATCGTCGACGAGGCGCACGAGCTGACCGACCGTGTCACGGCGCAGGCGACCTCCGAGCTGTCCGTCGCCACCATCGAGCACGCCGCGCGGCTGGCGCGTCGGCACGGCGGGGTGCCCACCACCGACCTCGACTCGGCCAGCCAGGCCCTCGCGTCCGTGCTCGTCGGGCTGCCGGAGACCCGCTTCCGCGACGGCCTGCCCCCGGCGGCGCGGGACGCCGTCGCCAGCGTGCGCGACGCCACCCGCGCGCTGCTCACCGTGCTCAAGCCCGAGAGCGGTCCGAACACCCCGGCGGAAGGGGGCCGCAAGGTCGCGCAGGCCACGATGCTCGCGCTGCACGAGGTGGCGGACCGCATGGCGGCCGACCCCGAGGACCACCGGCACACCGTGCTGTGGTGCAGCCGCAGCGAGGATCGTCGGGGCTCCGTGCTCACCCGTCTGTACGCCGCACCTCTCGCGGTCAACGGCCTGATCCGCACCAACCTGCTGGCCGGGCGCTCGGGCGTGCTCACCTCCGCGACGCTCGAGCTCGGCGGCTCGTTCGACCCGATCGCCCGGGCGGTCGGCCTCGAGGTCCGCCCCGACGCCGAGCCCGTCGGTCCGACGTCCCTGGCGGGAAAGCCGGCTGCGGCCCCGACCGGGGCACCGTGGCGCGGGCTCGACGTCGGCAGCCCGTTCGACTACCCACGGCAGGGGATCCTCTACCTCGCGCGGCACCTGCCGAAGCCCGGTCGTGAGCCCGCGACGGACGCCCAGCTCGACGAGATCGCCGACCTCGTCACGGCGGCCGGTGGACGGACCCTGGGCCTGTTCTCGTCGCGTCGGGCCGCGAACGCCGCCGCCGCCGCGATGCGGGAGCGCCTCGACGTCCCGATCCTCGTGCAGGGCGACGACCAGCTGCCCACCCTCGTCTCGCAGTTCATCGCCGACGAGGCCACGTGCCTGTTCGGGACGCTGTCGCTGTGGCAGGGCGTCGACGTACCCGGCGCCACCTGCCGGCTCGTCATCATCGACCGCATCCCGTTCCCCCGGCCGGACGACCCGGTGAGCTCCGCACGGTCCGACGCGATCGAGAAGGCCGGTGGCAACGGCTTCCTGGCGGTGTCCGCGACGCACGCGGCCCTGCTCCTGGCGCAGGGTGCCGGCCGCCTGATCCGCACCGCGGAGGACCGCGGCGTCGTCGCCGTGCTCGACCCCCGCCTGGCGACGGCCGGCTACGGGAGCTTCCTGACCCGCTCGCTGCCGGCGTTCTGGCGCACGACGGACCGTGCTGTGGCCATCTCCGCCCTGCAGCGGCTCGCTGAGCCCGGCCCGCCTGGTTAGCCTCGGGAGATGACCGAGAGCCTGGACTCCGAAGACGTCGGCATGCCCCCGTTCCGCAGCAGCCGGCGCACCTCGAAGCTCGCGATCGTGGGAGCGGGTGCCGTCGGTTCGACGATGGCCTACGCGGCGCTCCTGCGCGGTGCGGCCCGGACGGTGGCGCTCTACGACATCGACGCCGCGAAGGTCCGGGCCGAGGCGCTGGACCTGGGCCACGGCATCCAGTTCATGCCGATGGCCGAGGTGCTCGGGTCGGACGACATCGCGGTGTGCGCCGACGCCGACGTCGTCATGTTCACGGCCGGCGCGAAGCAGAAGCCCGGCCAGTCGCGCCTCGACCTCGCCGAGGCGACCATCGGGCTGGTCCGCACGGTCCTTCCGGCGCTCGTGGAGGTCGCGCCGGACGCCGTCTACGTCATGGTGACCAACCCCGTGGACGTGGTCACGTACGCGGCCCTGCAGATCTCCGGGCTGCCGCCCTCGCAGCTGTTCGGTTCCGGCACCGTGCTGGACTCGTCCCGGCTCCGCTACCTCATCTCGCAGCACACCGGGGTCGCGGTGCAGAACGTGCACGCGTACATCGCCGGGGAGCACGGTGACACCGAGCTCCCGCTGTGGGGCTCGGCGAGCATCGGTTCCGTCCCGCTGCTGGAGTGGACCGGGACCGGCGGCAGCGGGCCCCTGACCGAGGAGGTGCGGGAGCGGATCGCGCACGAGGTGGTCGACTCCGCGTACCGCATCATCGAGGGCAAGGGCGCGACGAACTACGCGGTGGCCCTGGCCGGCTCGCGGATCATCGAGGCCGTGCTCAAGGACGAGCAGCGCGTGCTGCCGGTGTCGTCGCTGCTCGACGACTACTACGGGATCAGCGACGTCTGCCTGTCCGTGCCTGCCATCGTCGGCACGCACGGCGTGGGGGAGAGGCTGCCGGTCCCGCTGTCCGACACGGAGCTCGCCGGGCTGCGCGCCTCCGCGGACGCGGTGCGGTCGGTAGCCCGCCGGTTCGGGTTCTGACACGCCTCGGGCCGCACCTCCGGCGAGGTGCGGCCCGAGGAGGGTCGGTCAGAGGCTGCGCAGGACGCTGACGACACGTCCCAGGATCGTGGACTCGTCGCCCGGGATCGGGGAGTACGCGGGGTTGTGCGGCATGAGCCAGACGTGCCCGTCGACGCGCTTGAAGGTCTTCACCGTGGCCTCGCCGTCGATCATCGCCGCGACGATCTCGCCGTTCTCGGCGACGGGCTGACGCCGGACCACGACCCAGTCGCCGTCGCAGATGGCGGCGTCGATCATGGACTCGCCGCTGACCTTGAGCAGGAACAGGTCGCCGTCGCCGACGAGCTGACGGGGGAGCGGGAAGACGTCCTCGACCACCTGCTCCGCCAGGATCGGTCCGCCCGCCGCGATCCGGCCGACGACCGGGACGTAGGACGGTGCCGGCAGGCGCTCGCCGTCGCCCTGGTCCGGGAACGCGGACCGGCTGCCGTCGGGCGCCGTCCAGGTGCCGACGCCGCGGGAGTCGTCCGCCTGCACGACCTCGATGGCCCGGGGCCGGTTGGGGTCGCGGCGCAGGTAGCCCTTGCGCTCGAGCGCCATGAGCTGGTGCTTGACGCTGGACGGGCTGGTGAGGCCGACCGCCTCGCCGATCTCTCGCATGCTGGGCGGGTAGCCGCGGGACTCGACGGACGTCCGGATGGTGTCGAGGACGAGCCGCTGGCGCGCGGTGAGGCCGTCGGCGCCCGGCGCTCCGTCCGGGAGCGTGTGGACCGTCGCCAGGTCCTTCTCGGGCTGGGACGCGTCCCCTGAGTCCGTCACTGCGCTCCTCCTCCGTCCGGCGGCCGCCGCGCAGCGCGCCCGGCCTTCTCCGCCTGTACCAGCTCACGCCCGCGACGTCCTGACCAGCGACGACGGAGGATCCCGGCGGCCGTGTCAGTGCCTCGTGGTGCGCTTGTGCTGCATCGCCAGCCTAGGGAAGTCGCGGCTGAAGATCAAACATCTGTTCGATCGTGTCTCGACAGTGTCACCGGATGCTGGTAGACATCGTACAGACGTTCGACGAACAGGCGTTCGACGGCGATGCGTCGACAGGGCGGTACCCCGGGAAACCGGGCCGAGCAGGAACGAGAGACTCATGAGCGCGATGGTCGTGGGACCGGCAGTGCGGAGCCAGGTGTCGGTCGGAAGGTCGAGCGGTCGGCGGACCGGTGGCGGCCCCGTCGTGCCGGCGCGCGCCGTCAACCCTGCACCGGCCGCGACGACCGGGCCGGCCACCGCGCACCTGCACCTGACGGCGCGCGGTCGTGCGGTGCTGTGGATCCTGGCCGCGGTCGTCGTCGCCGCCGTCACGCTGTTCGCCAGCCAGGCCTCCGCCGACGCCCCCGTCGCCGCGCAGGAGGTCGTGCGGCACGTGGTGCAGCCGGGGGAGACGCTCTGGCAGATCGCCGAGTCCGTCTCGGCGCCGTCGCAGGACGTGCGCGACGTGGTGGTCGAGCTCGTCGCCCTGAACGAGCTCCCGGACGCCGGTCTGATGGCCGGTCAGGTCATCGTCGTCCCGGCGGACTGAGGGACGGTCGGAGTCGATGTTGCGATCGCCGACGTCCTCCGGCTAGGTTAGGCTTACCTCACACGGCGAGCTGGGGGGCTTGCCTGAGGTGCGCGATCCACGGGTACACATCTGTGAGGTCACGCGCTGTACAGCGCGGCCGAGGCGAGTCGGTCCGTGACCAGGGACGGGGGCGTCCCCGCGAGGGCGGCCATCTTCGGGTGGCCGCCCTCGTGCGTCCCGGTCCGCCTCATCGCAGGCGGTCCGGTGACAGTACGCATCAGACGCGCGGCGCGCTGCCGACGTCACGACAGATCCGGTGCAGGGCGCTCGACGAGGCGCCTTGCGACGCCGGGGCCGGTGGCCTAGCGTCACGGAGGCGTTCACGACGCGATCGCCGCCGACAGACGTCTGGCCAGATGTCGCGGTCTCGACGCGCCAGCACCAAGGGGGCCCACCGTGCACTGCCCGTTCTGCCGCCACCCGGACTCGCGGGTCGTCGACTCGCGGACCTCGGACGACGGTTCCACCATCCGGCGCCGTCGCCAGTGCCCGCACTGCAACCGCCGGTTCACGACGGTGGAGACGGCGAGCCTCTCGGTGGTCAAGCGCTCCGGAGCCACCGAGCCGTTCAGCCGGGAGAAGATCGCCGGCGGCGTGCGCAAGGCGTGCCAGGGTCGGCCGGTGAGCGAGGACGACCTCGCTCTGCTCGCGCAGAAGGTCGAGGAGACGCTTCGCGGGGCCGGCTCCGCGGAGATCGACGCGTACGAGATCGGTCTGGCCATCCTCGGCCCCCTGCGGGAGCTGGACGAGGTCGCCTACCTGCGCTTCGCGAGCGTGTACCAGGCGTTCGACTCCCTCGAGGACTTCGAGGCGGCGATCACGGTGCTGCGCGCCGAGCGCGACTCCGGGCAGGACCCGGGGTCGGAGGCCGACCTGGACGGGGGCGACGACGAGAGCGCGCCGACCGGCGAGGACGTACGCACCGTCTGAACGGGGTGACGGGCGGACTGCGCGTGCCTGCGGCACCACGTAGGTTCGTCGGGTGCAGCCTCACGACCTCGAGCTCCTCCGTGTCCCCGGTCCGCCCGCCGTCCTGCCCGACGGCACCCGCGCCGTCGTGTCGGTCCTCCACCCCGACCTGGCCGCCGACGAGTACGTCGGCCCTCTGTGGTCGGTCGCCCTCGACGGCGCCGACGCACCACGCCCGCTGACCCGCGGTCACCGGGACACGTCGCCCGAGGTCAGCCCCGACGGCCGGTGGGTGGCGTTCCTGCGGGCCGAGCCCGAGGGCAAGCCACAGGTGCACGTCGTCGAGTCCACGGGCGGTGAGCCGATCCGGCTGACGGACGCGCCCCTGGGGGCGTCCGAGCCCCGGTTCTCCCCGGACGGCACCCGGATCGCGTACGTGGCACGCGTGCCCGACGACGGTCGGTACGCCCCCGACGGCAAGCCCGGCTCCGAGGCCCCCCGCCACGTCACCGAGCTGAAGTACCGGTCGGACGGCGTCGGCTTCTTCCGCGACCGGCCCCAGCACGTCTTCGTCGTCGACGTCCCGCAGGACGCCGAGCGTCCGTCCACGCTTCCCGAGCCGGTCGCGCTGACCGCCGGCGACGTCGCGGTGAGCGGGCCCCGGTGGTTGCCGTCGGGCGACGCCCTGGTCGCCGTCTCGTCGCGGCACGCGGCGCGGGAGTCGGACCTGCGCAGCGACGCGGTGCGGATCGATGCGTCGCCGAGCGGCGAGCCCGTCGCGCCCGTGCCGCTCACCGACGCCGACGGGGGGAGCACGCTCGGCGTCGACGCGGTCCTGCCGTCCGCGGACGCCCGCACGCTCTGGCTCCTGGCTAGCGACCTCGGACCGAGCGGCCGTGACTTCGTCGCGAGCCAGTCGGGCCTCTACCGGCTGGCGCTCGACCGCGACGACGCGGTGCCCGAGCGTCTGACGGACCCGGAGGCGGACCAGGTCACGGCGGTGCTGGCCGAGCTCGACGGCGACCCGCTGGTCGTCGTCGAGCGACGTGGCGCGGCGCACCTCGTCCGGGTCGCGGCCGACGGCACGGCGACCACGCTCGTCGGCGGCACGCACGTCACGATCGGTGCGGCGGTCGCCGCCTCGGCGGGTCGGCTCGTCGCGACGGTGGCGACCCCGACGTCCTCCGGTGAGGTCGTCCTGGTCGACGTGTCGTCGGGTGCGGTCGAGCCCCGGACCGACCTCTCGGCCACGCTGCGTGCGACGGGCCGCACCCGGGTGCCCGTCGAGCTCGCCGCCACGTCGCCGGACGGCTACCAGGTGCACGGCTGGGTGGTGACGCCCGACCCGCAGCGGTACGGCTCCGGCCCTCACCCCACGATCCTCATGATCCACGGCGGCCCGTTCGCGCAGTACACGCACGCGCTCTTCGACGAGGTGCAGGTCCTGGCCGAGGCCGGGTACGCGGTGGTCTTCGGCAACCCCCGCGGGTCGTCCGGGTACGGGCGTGCCCACGGCCTCGCCATCCGCGGCGCATTCGGCACCGTCGACACCGACGACGTGCTCGCCCTGCTCGACACGGCGCTGGAGGATCCCGCGCTCGACGGGGAGCGGGTCGGCGTCATGGGTGGCTCGTACGGCGGCTACCTCACCGCCTGGCTGACCACGCGCACGGACAGGTTCGTCGGTGCGATCGTCGAGCGCGGCTTCCTGGACCCGGTCAGCTTCGTGGGGTCGAGCGACATCGGCTGGTTCTTCGGGCTGGAGTACCTCGGGGACGCCGGCGACGAGACGCCCGGGGGCGGTGCGGCCGCCGTGGCCGCCCAGTCGCCGATGGCGCACGTCGGCACGGTCCGCACGCCGACCCTGGTCATCCACTCGGAGCAGGACTGGCGGTGCCCGGTCGAGCAGGGGCAGCGGTGGTTCGTGGAGCTGAAGCGCCGCGGCGTCCACGCGGAGCTGCTGCTGTTCCCGGGGGAGGGCCACGAGCTCACCCGGTCGGGGAACCCGAAGCACCGCGCGGTGCGCTTCGAGCACGTGCTGCGGTGGTGGTCGACGCACCTGCCGGTGGCCGGCTGTGTCAGCGGTCGCTCGAGCGCGAGCCCCACAGGTTGATGCCCGCGTCGACGGCGTGCGGCTCGATGGCGGCCAGCTCCTCGTCCGTCAGCGGCGGGAGGGCGACGGCGGCCAGGTTCTCGTCGAGCTGCGCGGTCGTGCGCGACCCGACCAGGACCGACGCCACGCGCGGGTCCCGGAGCACCCACGCGAGCGCCAGCTGGGGCAGGGTCCGGCCACCCGCCCGGGCGATCGCGTCGAGCGCCCGCACGTGCCCGAGCGCCTCGTCGGTGAGCCACTCCGGGCGCAGCGGACCTCCGCGGGCCGCCCGGGAGTCGGCCGGCACCCCGTGCAGGTACCGCGTGCTGAGCATGCCCTGCGCCAGCGGGGAGAACGCGACGACTGCCATCCGGGCGTCGGTGGCGACGTCGAGCAGCGACCGCCCGTCCGCGCCGGGCTGCTCGACCCACCGGTTGAGCATCGAGTAGGCGGGCTGGTGCACCGCGAGCCGCAGGCCGAGCGACCGGGCGACGGCGAGCGCCTCGGCCGTCCGGTCCGCCGAGTACGACGAGATGCCCGCATGCCGGGCCTTTCCGGCGCGGACGGCACGGTCGAGCGCACCGAGCGTCTCCTCCAGGGGAGTGCTGGGGTCGAACCGGTGGCTGTAGAACACGTCGACGCTGTCGACGTCCAGCCGGCGCAGCGACTCGTCGAGGGACGCCCGCAGGTACTTCGCCGACCCGTGCTCGCCGTACGGACCGGGCCATGCGCGGTACCCCGCCTTGGTGGTGAGGAGCAGCTCGTCACGGTGGCCGCGCAGGTCACGGGCGAGCAGCCGGCCCACGGACTCCTCGGCGGCGAACGGGGGTGGGCCGTAGTTGTTGGCGAGGTCCAGGTGCACCACCCCGCGGTCGACGGCGTGCAGGACGAGGGCGCGCTGGTCCGCGAACGGCGTCGTCGCGCCGAAGTTCTGCCACAGCCCCAGCGACACGACCGGCCACGAGAGTCCGCCGGCGCGCCGGTGCGGGAGGTCGGAGGCGGCGAGCACGTCCCGACGCTACCCGGCAGCGAGAAGAGTTGGCGCGGCGGCCCCGAGTCGGCCAGGCTGAGCAGGTCGCGGGCGCAGACGTCCGCCGGCACACAGCATCGAAGGAGACGCCCATGGCCCAGGACGACGACACGGCGACCACGGAGGCGGCGGTGAGCGAGGACACGAAGGCAAAGTTCCGCGAGGCGCTCGAGCGCAAGAAGTCGAACCAGCACCGCACCGCGGACGGCTCGACCAACACGGGACAGGTGCACGGGTCCGAGACCGCAGGACCGTCGCAGCGCCGCTTCCAGCGCAAGTCCGGCTCCGCCTGAGCCCGATGACCGAGGGGCCCGACCAGGTGCTGGTCGGGCCCCTCGGTCGTCCGCTCAGGACAGCAGGCGCAGCCGCACCGACTCGGGGCGGGTGGAGAGCGCCTCGACGACGGCGGGGTCGACCCGCGCACCGGCGTCGGTGACCACGTAGCCGAGCTCGCCCCGGGTCGCCAGCAGCTGACCCTCGATGTTCACGCCGTGCTCGGCGAGGGTCGCGTTGACCGCGGCCAGCACACCGGGCACGTTGCGGTGCAGGTAGGCGAGCCGGTGCACGCCCGGCTGCTGCTCGAGCGCGAGGTTCGGCACGTTGACGCTCAGCGTGGTGGAGCCGGTGGCCAGGTAGTCGCGCACCTTGTTCGAGACGAACTGCCCGATGGCTTCCTGCGCCTCCTCCGTGGACCCGCCGGTGTGCGGCGTGAGGATCACGTTGGGCAGCCCGCGCAGCTCCGACTCGAACGGGTCGCCCTTGCGCTTGGGCTCGACCGGGAACACGTCCACGGCCGCACCGGCCACGTGCCCGGCGACGATGGCGTCCCGCAGGGCGGCGTAGTCGACGACGAACCCGCGCGACAGGTTGAGGAACACAGCACCCGGGCGCATGCGCGCGAACTGCTTGGCGCCGAACAGCCCGGCGTTCCCGCTGCGGCCGTCGACGTGCAGCGTGACGATGTCCGCGGTCTCGAGCAGCTCGTCGAGCGTGCTCATGCGCCGGGCGTTGCCCAGGGCGAGCTTCTCGGCGGTGTCGTAGAACACGACGGACATGCCGAGGTTCTCCGCCAGCACCGACAGCTGGGTGCCGATGTTGCCGTAGCCGATGATGCCGAGCGTGCGGCCGCGGATCTCGTGCGCGCCCGTGGCCGACTTGTTCCAGATGCCGTCGTGCATGGCCCGGTCGAGCTCGGTCTGGCGGCGCGTCAACGAGATGATGTCCGCGATCGCGATCTCCACGACCGAGCGGGTGTTGGAGAACGGCGCGTTGAACGCGGCGACGCCCCGCGCGGCGGCCTCCGCGAGGTCGATCTGGTTGGTGCCGATGCAGTAGGCACCGATGGCCACCAGCGAGGGGGCAGCCGCGAGCACCTCCGCGGTGACGTGCGTCTTGGAGCGGATGCCCAGCAGGTGCACGCCGTCGAGGGCCTCGATCAGCTCGGCCTCGTCGAGCGCCCCGGTGCGGGTCGTCACGTCGAAGCCGGCCGTCTCGAGGATCGAGCGGGCCTGAGGGTGGAGGTTCTCGAGGAGCAGGGCCTTCAGCACGCCCCTATGGTGCGCCCCACGGCCCCCCGGGCCTACTGCGGTCCGGCCCTCGGACACGCGTGAGACGCGCGTGACGTGCGGCTCAGGCCCAGCCGGCGGGCAGCGGGCGGTCGTGCAGCACGTGCAGCGCACGCGTCGGGCGGGTCATCGCGACGTACAGGTCGCCCGCGCTCGCCTCGATCACCTCGGCGGGCTCGACGAGGACGACCACGTCGAACTCGAGCCCCTTGGCCTCGCGCGGGCTCAGCACCACGAGCGGCGCGTCGAGGTCCGCGGCGCTCGACCCGGTGCCGAGCGCCGGACGCAGGCCGGCCTCGCGCAGGGCGCCGGCGAGCACGTCCAGGCGCGCGTCCACGGCGATCACGGCGATCCGGCCGGCGCCCGAGGCGTCCGTGACGTCGGCGACGAGCTTCTCCGTCGTCTCGGCGACCGCCTCCGGGAAGCTGCCGACCCGCTGCACCACGAGCGAGTCCTCGACGTCCCGCGCGGACGTCAGGGGGCTCACGGGCAGGTGCGCCGCGACGGCCACCCGACGGGCCGTGTCGGCGACCTCGGCAGGGGTCCGGTAGTTCACGGTCAGCTCGTTGAGGCGCCACGACGAGCGCAGCACGGGGTCGAGCTGGGCCGCCCAGCTACGCGCGCCGGCGGTCGCGGTGGTCTGCGCGACGTCGCCGACGATGGTCAGCGACCTCGTCGGGACCCGTCGCAGCAGCGACCGCCACGCCATGGCCGACAGCTCCTGCGCCTCGTCGACGACCACGTGACCGTAGGTCCACGACCGGTCGGCGGCGGCGCGCTCGGCCGTCGTCAGCGTCGGGCCCGTGGTCGCGAACCGGTCCGCGAGCATCTCCGCGGAGACCATCCCGCCGCTGCCCGTCGACTCGAGCACCTGGCGGGCGTACGCGAGCTCGGAGGCCCGGCGCTCGGTGGCGGCCCGCGCCTCGGCCCGGGCGGCCTGGTCGTCCTCGCCCAGCAGCTCTGCGGCCTCGTCGAGGATCGGCACGTCCGCGGGCGTCCACGGCGCGTCGGGCTCCCGCACCAGCATCGCCCGCTCCTGCGCGCTCAGCTGCGGGGCCGCCGACGCGAGCCGGTGCGGCTTGGACCACAGGTCGGAGACGAGCTTCTGCGGCGTGATCGGCATCCACGCCAGGTTCAGCGCGATCCGGATCTCCCGGGTGGTGCGCAGCTCCTCGACGATCTCGCCGCGCTCGTCGGCGGGCACCTCCTGCCCGAGCTGCTGCACGTACTGCTCGGCCAGCCGGCCGAGCATGTCGCGCACGAACGAGACGCGTGCCTGGTTGTGCGGCTTGTGGTTGCGACGAGCCCGCGCCATCGCCGACGCGACGTCGTTCGGCCGGATGACCAGGTCGTGCCCGTCGACGCGCACGTGCACGGGCTGCGCGGGGATGCGCTCGCGGTCGCGCACCGCCCGGGCGATGACGCTGCCCCACAGCGCCCTGCCCTTGAGCTCGGCGACGGCCTCGTCCTCCGTGGCCGTCGCCTGGATGCCCGGGTACAGCTCCGCGACGGTCGTCGTGACCACACCCGTCTCGCCGAGGGAGGGCAGAACCTGGTCGATGTAGCGCAGGAACGTGCGGCTCGGGCCGACGAGCAGGACGCCCGAGCGCTCGAGGAGGCGCCGGTGGGCGTACAGCAGGAACGCGGCGCGGTGCAGGGCCACGGCCGTCTTGCCGGTGCCGGGGCCACCCTGCACGACGAGCGCCCCGCCCAGCTCGGAGCGGATGATCGCGTCCTGCTCGCCCTGGATCGTCGCGACGATGTCGCCCATCCGGCCGGTGCGGCCCGCGGCGAGCCCGGCCAGCAGCGCGCCCTCGCCCGAGAGCCCACTCAGGCGCGCGTCGGAGTCGCCGGTCAGCAGGTCGAGGTCGAGCACCTCGTCCTCGACGCTGGTCACCGTCCGTCCGCGCGTGACGACGTGCCGGCGACGGACCACCCCGTCGGGGTGCGCAGCGGTGGCCCGGTAGAACGCCTGCGCAGCCGGTGCGCGCCAGTCGGTCAGCAGCTGGGTCTGCTCGGTGTCCGTGAGACCGAGGCGGCCGATGTAGCGGCGGCTGTCGTCGTCCAGGTCGAGACGCCCGAAGACGAGTCGCTCCTCGACCGCCTCGAGCTGGGCGATGCGGTCCTCGTAGAGGGTCGCGAACGCGTCCCGCTCGCTGCGGTTCTGGGGAGAGCCCGACGGGCCCTCCCGCCGCACGTCGGCCAGCCGGGCACGCGTCTGCGCGCGCAGGTCGTCGAGCCGGCCGTACAGCTGGTCGACGACGCCTTGCTCGACGGCCAGCTCGTTGTCCATGCCTGCCACCTGGGCGATCTCCGTTCCGCCGGGACACCGGCCGCGCGTACCTCCGCCACGGCGCACGTCGAGGGACGACGTGGCGCTCGGAGCGGCCGTCCATTATCCGGCCTGCGCGGCCCTGCCGCACACAGCCGACCGGGTGGGCCGTGAGGCAGGCGGGTGAGATGGCGCGCGAGAGGGGTTCGAGCCCCCTACGCTTCGGGTGACCTGTCGAGACGAGGCAGGTGGACCGTCGGGAGGAGAGGCCCGTTGAGCGACGCACGCACCGCCCCCGACGACATCCGCGGCGGCACGGTGACGAGACCGACCCCCATCCGGCTGCTGCTCGTCGAGGACGACGAGGGTGACGCGGTCCTGGTCCGTGAGCACCTCGCGGACGCGGGCCTGGACGTCGACCTGGTGTGGGCCCGCACGCTCGACGAGGCCATCGACAGGCTGAGCGTCGACCTCGTGCTGCTCGACCTCGGTCTGCCGGACGCGATGGGCATCGCCGCGCTCGAGAGGCTGCTGGCCGCCGGCGCACCCGCGGTCGTCGTGCTCACCGGCCTGGCCGGCACGGACATCGGGCTGCAGGCCGTCGCCGCCGGCGCGCAGGACTACCTCGTCAAGGGCGAGGTCGACGGTGAGATGCTCGGCCGCTCGGTGCGCTACGCCATCCAGCGCCGTCGCCTCGAGGACACGGACCGTGCGCTGTACCGGAGCCTGGTGCGCGCTGAGGAGGTCAACCGGCTCGAGCGGGCGCTGCTGCCGACCCCGTCGGTGGTCGACCAGCGGCTCGAGGTGCGCGTCGGCTACCGCGCCGGCCGCGACGGGGTGCTGGGTGGGGACTTCTACGACGTCGTCGAACGGCCCGACGGCTCCGTCCTGGCGCTGGTCGGCGACGTCTGCGGGCACGGGCCCGACGAGGCCGCGCTCGGTGCGACGCTCCGCACGGCGTGGCGGACCCTGGTGCTCGCCGAGGTGCCGACGGTCGAGATCCTCGGGCTGCTCGAGCGCGTTCTGATCTCCGAGCGTGC
The DNA here is from genome assembly GCF_007989805.1 of Cellulomonas xylanilytica. Classification (GTDB taxonomy): domain Bacteria; phylum Actinomycetota; class Actinomycetes; order Actinomycetales; family Cellulomonadaceae; genus Cellulomonas; species Cellulomonas xylanilytica. The sequence goes on along the minus strand of NZ_BJUB01000003.1, from coordinate 80,587 downwards.
GCGGCCCGAGGTGTTCACCACCGTCTCGATGCTGGACGTCACCGCGGACCGCAGCTCGGTCGACCTCTACCTCGCCGGGCACCCCGTGCCGCTGCTGCTCGGCGAACCCTCCACGCTGCTGCCGACCCACGGCCGTGGTCGCGCCCTCGGCATCCCGGTTCCGGGGGGCTGGGCGCCGGTGCGGCTCGAGCTCTCGCCGTCGTGGCGCATCCTGCTGTACACCGACGGGGTCCTCGAGGCCACGATCGGCCAGAGCTCCGACCGCGTGGGCAAGACCGGCCTGCTGCGCATCGTGGACGGCGCCGTCGCGGCCCGCGGTGACCTGGTCGACAGAGTCCTGCACGACGTGCGGGAGCTGCACGGCGGGGACCTCGTCGACGACGCGGCCGTCGTCGTGCTCGGGTGGCGTGCGTGAGCGCTGCTGCCCCCGCGCCGCAGAGGCGCACCTCGACGCTGCGCCGACGCCTGCGCACCGTCATCATCGCGTCCGGCGCCGCGCTCGCCGTGGTGGTCCTGGGCACCGTGCTCGTGCTGGTCCGCCTCGTCGACCGCCAGGAGGCGGTCACCGAGACGTACTTCACGGCGATCACGCAGGCCGACGGCGCGTTCATCCAGCTCATCGACGCGGAGACGGCGGTGCGCGGGTTCGCGCTGACCGGTGACCCCGTCACGCTCGAGCCGTACGAGCGGGCGGCGGCCGACGACCTCTCGTTCCGCACGCTCGCGCAACGCGAGGCGGAGGGCGACGACGAGCAGCTGGCGTCCGCCGCGAAGGCCGCGGCGGACGCCGGCCGGCGCTGGCACGAGGAGTTCGCCACGCCGGTGATCGACCAGGTCCGTACCGGCGGGGTGAGCGCGGTGACGACCGAGGAGATCGAGGACGGCCGGGTCATCTTCGACGACGCGCGCGCGGCGGCCCAGGACTACATCGACCTGCTGCGGGACCGCCGGGACGACGCCGTCGCCGAGCTCGGGGCCTGGACGTACGTGGCAGCGGGGACGGTCGCGCTGCTCGTCCTGGCGGCGATCGCCCTGGGCGTCGCGCTGTGGGTCACCCTGCGCCGGTGGATCCTCGAGCCGCTCGACTCGCTCGCCGCCGACGCGCGCGCGGTCTCGTCGGGCGACCTGCAGCACGCCGTCGCGACCGTGGGGCCAGGCGAGATCGCCGCGCTGGCCGGCGACGTCGAACGCATGCGGGTCGCGCTCGTGGACCAGGTGCAGGTGCTCGAGGCGTCGCGCGCGGAGATCGCGCTCGCGCACGAGCTGCTCACGGAGCAGGCCGAGGAGCTGCGCCGGTCCAACCGCGACCTGGAGCAGTTCGCCTACGTCGCGTCCCACGACCTGCAGGAGCCGCTGCGCAAGATCGCGAGCTTCACCCAGCTCCTGCAGAAGCGCTACGGCGGCCAGATGGACGAGCGGGCCGACCAGTACATCGCGTTCGCCGTCGACGGCGCCAAGCGCATGCAGCGCCTCATCCAGGACCTGCTCGGCTTCTCCCGGGTGGGTCGCGTCGGCGGGGAGGTCAGCGACGTCGACCTCGCGTCGGCGCTCACGGAGTCGCTCGTGAACCTCAGCGAGTCGGTCGAGGAGTCCGGGGCCGTGGTGACGCACGACGAGCTGCCCGTCGTGCGCGGCGAGCACCCGCTGCTCGTGCAGCTGTTCCAGAACCTCGTCGGGAACGCGATCAAGTTCCGGGACCCCTCGCGTCCTCCGACCGTGCACCTCAGCGCGCGTCGCGTGGCAGACTCCTGGGAGCTCGAGTGTCGAGACAACGGCATCGGGATCGACCAGCAGTACGCGGAACGGGTGTTCGTCATCTTCCAGCGACTGCACGCCAAGGACATCTACGAGGGCACCGGCATCGGTCTCTCGTTGTGCAAGAAGATCGTCGAGTTCCATGGCGGTCGCATCTGGATCGAGCAGCCCGACGGCGAGGGCACCAGCATCCACTGGACCCTCCCCGCGGCTGCCGACTGAGCCGTGAACGGAGACACCCCCGTGCCGAACAGCACCAAGATCATCGACGTCCTCCTGGTCGAGGACGACCCGGGCGACGTGCTCATGACCCGCGAGGCGTTCGAGGACAACAAGCTGCGCAACCGCCTCTCCGTCGTCTCCGACGGCGTCAGCGCCCTGCAGTTCCTGCGCAAGGAGGGAGAGCACGCGGACGCGCCCACGCCGGACCTCGTGCTGCTCGACCTCAACCTGCCGAAGATGGACGGCCGTGAGGTCCTGCAGGCCCTCAAGGCGGACGCCAACCTGCGCTCGATCCCGGTCGTCGTGCTGACCACCTCGGAGTCGGAGGAGGACGTGGTGCGCAGCTACTCGCTGCACGCCAACGCCTACGTCACCAAGCCGGTGGACTTCGACCGGTTCATCGAGGTCGTCCGGCAGATCGACGAGTTCTTCGTCGAGGTCGTCCGCCTGCCCGGTCGCTGACCGGAACCGGTCGAGCGGGAAGAACTCGTGGCGGGTGGGCGTTGTCCCGGGTAACCCGGACGGAAGTGAGCGCACACCCATGCTGAACCCGAGCGAGATCTACGACGTCGACCCCGAGGTCGCCGCCCAGGTCGAGGCGCGGACGGTCAACGGCGCCGGTCCCGTGCTCGTGCACGCCGTGCGCGGGTTCGTGGACGCAGGGAACGCCGGCCAGCTGGCCGCCGAGCACCTGGTCGACGAGCTGCCCACGACGCGCCTGGCGACGTTCGACGTCGACCAGCTCCTGGACTACCGGTCGCGACGGCCGGTCATGACGTTCGACCAGACCACCTGGTCGTCGTACGCGGAGCCCGAGCTGGTCGTCGACCTGGTCCAGGACGCCGCCGGTGTCCCGTTCCTGCTGCTGCACGGCGTCGAGCCCGACGTGCAGTGGGAGCGATACGTGGCCGCCGTCCGGCAGATCGTCGAGCGGTTCGACGTCCCGCTGACCGTCGGCGTGCACGGCATCCCCATGGGCATCCCGCACACGCGGCCGCTCTCCGTCACGGCGCACGCCACGCGGCCCGAGCTCGTCGCCGACCACACGTCATGGTTCGGCACGGTCCAGGTGCCCGCCAGCGCGAGCGCGCTGCTGGAGCTGCGGCTGGGCCAGTCCGGGCACGACGCCGTCGGGTTCGCCGTGCACGTGCCGCACTACCTCGCGCAGTCCGCCTTCCCGCAGGCCAGCCAGGCGGCGCTGACCAACGTCGAGCGTGCGACGGGTCTGGACCTGCAGGTCGCCGCGCTGACCGCGGCCGCCGACGAGGCGATGCAGGAGATCGACCGGCAGGTCACCGGCTCGGAGGACGTCGCCGCCGTGGTGCACGCGCTGGAGGAGCAGTACGACTCGTTCACGCGCAACATCGGCCGCACCAGCCTGCTCGCGGGCTCGACCGAGCTGCCGACCGCCGACGAGCTGGGGGCCGAGTTCGAGCGGTTCCTGGCCCAGCAGGGCGACGACAGCGGCCCCGCCTGAGGCCGGACCTTTACCAGATCGTTGTCAAAGCGTGTGAGCCGACAGGGCGAAAGCGTGGCGCAGGCCGCAGCCCCGATGGAAGGATGCACACGTTGCAGTGACGTACTCGCTTGACCGGCACGCTCGACAGGCGCCGCGATCCGGGCCACGCCCGGGGGTCGGTTCCGACCAGTCGTCCTCGGCTGGGCCACCCGGTGCAGGACGTGAGGCATTGCGGCACGGCGTAGGCAGAAGGTCCGCGCCGTCACCGGTGGGACAGAAGGAAACGAACATGGCACAGGGTGCTGTCAAGTGGTTCAACGCTGAGAAGGGCTTCGGGTTCATCGCCCAGGACGGCGGCGGTGCCGACGTCTTCGTCCACTACTCCGCGATCGACTCCTCGGGCTACCGCAGCCTCGACGAGGGCCAGCGCGTCGAGTTCGAGATCACGCAGGGCGCCAAGGGGCCGCAGGCCGAGAGCGTCCGCCCGATCTGATCTCGTGTCGAAGGGCCGCACCCGTCCGGGTGCGGCCCTTCGTCATGCCGGTGGGTCGCTCAGCGGTACGGCGCTGCCGACGAACGCGATGACCTCGTCGCCGTGCAGCAGCCGCGCGGGTGCGGGGAGGCTGCGGACGGCGCGCGCGAGCGCTGCCGTGCCCAGGACGTCGAGGTCGTCGGTGGCCGCGAGGACGACGTTCCCGTAGCCACGACCGCGCAGGAGCCCCGGCTCGGCGATCACCGCGACGTCGGCGAACGCCTCGCGCAGCGTCGCGGCCTCGGACCTGGCGCCCGCCAGCGGCGGCCGGTCCGCGCAGTTGGCCAGGTAGACCCCACCGGGGCGCAGCACCCGTGCCACCTGCGCGACCATCTCGCGCGTGCGGACGTGGTCCGGCGTCGTGCTGCCCGCGAAGACGTCCCGCACGACCACGTCCGCGGACGCGTCGGGCAGCCCCGACAGCTCGGCCCGGGCGTCGCCGGCGCGGATCCGCAGCGCGGGGGAGCGTGGCAGGTCGAACCAGCCGCGCACCAGCTCCGGCAGACCGGTGTCGAGCTCGACGGCCAGCTGACGTGAGCCGGGGCGTGTGGCATCGACCGCGCGCGCCAGTGCGCAGCCTGCCGCGCCGAGGTGGACCACGTCGAGGGCGCCGCCCGCGTCGCCGACCCGGTCGATGACCGCCGCCATCTGCTGCATGTACTCGAACACCAGCCGGGTGGGGTCGACGAGGTCGAGGTAGGAGCTGGGCACCCCGTTGACCAGCACGGTGACGCCGTCCGGGTCGTCGAGGTCGCGGACCAGCTCGACGGTGCCGGTGGGAATGGTCACCGGGCCGGTCGGCCAGAGCCCTCTGGCCGCGGTGCGTGTGGGTGGCCGGTGCGAGGCTGAGGTGCGTCGGGCGGAGCGGTCGCGGGCGGCCATGACCCCACGCTACGGCGCCCGACCGGGCGCTTGACGCGATCGAACAGGTGTTCGATACTGGTGAGACACACGACGGCAACGGCGAGAGGAGAGGTCGAGATGCAGCAGCAGCTCGAGCGGCGGGACTCGGCAGAGTCGATCGTCGCGCCGCTTCCCGCGCGCGTCATCGAGCTCCTCGCCCGTGCGGACGCCGAGCTCGTCGCCGCGCAGTTCTCGCCCGAACCGTGGGAGCAGCTCTCGCACGCGCACCTCGCGGCGCTGCGCGCCGGGGCGGCGGTCGTCGCCGCCCGCGGGACGCCGTCGGGACGGCGTGCGCCACGCACGGTCTGGAGCATGCTCGGAGCGGTCGCGCCGGAGCTCGGCTCCTGGTCGACGTACTTCGCCGAGGCGGCGGCCCTTCGTGCGGCGGTCGATGCCGGACGCTTCGAGCTGGTCGGGCCGGCCCGGGCCGAGGAGGCCGTCTGCGCGGCCGAGGACTTCGTCGACGCGGTCCGCGACCTCGTGCTCGGTGGGGCGGGTGCCGTCGCAGGCCGCACGCTGAGCATGCGCGTCTCCCGGGCGTCGTGAGCGCCAGGAGCGGTCTCCGTGCCGGGTCCGACGTTCCCGCCGCGCCATGAGCCGCGGACCCCGGGCAGAGGCCTCGGGGCAGCAGGGCGAGGGGACAGGCGGCACTCCGGGTCGCGCCATCCTGCACGTCGAGCTCGATGCGTTCGTCGCCTCGGTCGAGCTCGCTCGTCGGCCGCAGCTGCGTGGCCGGCCGGTGATCGTGGGCGAGGCCTCCCGAGGCGTCGTCGTCGCGGCGACGGACGAGGCGCGGGCGTTCGGCGTCCGGCCGGAGATGCCGATGGCGACGGCCCTGCAGCTGTGCCCGCAGGCGGTCGTCGTCACCCCGGACCACCACGCGTACGCCGAGGTCTCCGCGGGCTTCCTGCGGCTGCTCGGTGACATCACGGTGCTGGTCGAGCACGTGGGTGTCGGCGAGGCGTTCCTGGACGTGACGGGAGCCCGCCGCCGGTGGGGACCACCCACGGCGATCGCGGAGCTGATCCGGACCCGGGTCCGGCAGCAGCTCGGCATCACCTGCTCCGTCGGGATCGGCTCCACCAAGCTGGTCGCCCGGCTCGCGTCGGCGCACGCTCGGCCGGACGGCGTCCTGGTGGTCCCTCGACCGGCGACGCGTGCGTTCCTGCGCGTGCTGCCCGTCGGGGCACTCTGGTGCGTGGGTGAAAAGACGGAGGCAGCGTTGGCGCGCCGGGGGATCACGACGCTCGCGGAGCTGGCGGACACCGAGGTGTCGATCGTCCAGCGCGCAGTCGGCACGGTGGCGGGTGCGCACCTCGTCGACCTGGCGTGGGGGAGGGACCCGCGCCCGGTCACCCCGGGCTGCCGGGAGCGGTCGATCGGCGTCGACGAGACCTTCCCGACCGACGTGTCCGACCTCACCGTCGTGGAGGAGAAGGTGCGGGAGCTCACGGACCGGTGTGCCGCCCGGATGCGTGCGAAGGGCCTGGTCACGCGCACGATCATCGTGCAGATCGGCACCAGCGACGCCCGGACGCTGGCGCGCTCCCGGACCTTGGTGACCCCGACGGACGGCGGCAGGGAGCTGTTCCTCGTCGCCCGTGAGCTGATGGCGGGCGTCGACCTGCGCGGGCTGCACGTCCGCCTCGTGGGGGTGCGTGCGGGCGAGCTCTCCCGGGTCCCGACGACCGTCCGGCGGCCCCGGTGGGACGAGGCGGCGGAGGAGCCGGCGGGGGAGCGCAGGACGGCAGGACAGCCCGTGGACCGGGTGCGCGGGGTGCCCTCGAGCCGACCGGTCCGCGCCGGAGCCTCCCAGGCAGGTGGAGTATCCTCCCGCTCGACTACCACCTTCGTTCCGGCGGATCTATCCTGAGCCGGAAGACAGGTCCACTAGCTGACAACGGGGGTCAGGATGCCTCTCTCCGAGTACGAGCAGCGCGTGCTCGAGCAGATGGAACGGCAGTTGACCTCTGACGATCCTCGGCTCGCGAACACGCTGACCCAGCGCGGGCACCGCCCGTTCGGCCGATACGTCATCGCGGGAGTCGGTGCGTCCGTCGGTCTGCTGCTGCTCGTGCTCGGCGCTGCGAACAGCCTGCCGTGGCTCGGGGTCATCGGCTTCGTGGTGATGTTCGCCGCCGTGGCGTTCGCGTTCGCCGCACCGCACCGCGCGTCCGGCCCCCGGTCGGGTCCGCACGGCGTCGTGCAGAGCGACGGCAAGGTCAAGCCGACGGCACGTCAGAAGCCGGGCTTCATGTCCCGTCTCGAGGAGCGCTGGGAACGGCGCCGCGGCGAGAGCGGTCGCTGAGCAGGGTCTCCACCCCGCTCATCACCTCGTCGACCCACCCAGCCAGGACGGCCGGGTCCACCTCGGGCTGGACCCGCGCGTAGCGCTCGCGCTCGACCGTCCGGGCCAACGACTCCAGAGCCTCGGCCGACGCGCCCGTCAGCGGTGCCCCCGCCGCCTGGCGCAGCTGCTCGTGCACGGACGCGACGACCGTGCGCGGTGAGTCGGCGTCCGTCCAGGTGACCCCGCGCGCACCCAGCCGGCGGCGGGCACGCAGCCACGCACGCTCCGGGGTGAGGTCGCCGCGCAGCAGGGAGCGGCGACGGACCAGCGCCAGACCGAGGGACGCGACCGCCAGCACGATCGCGACGGTGATCGCGACCGGCAGCCAGGCCTGCTCCTCGTCCTGCGTGCCGGTGGACGTCGACTGCCCACCCGGCGCGGCCGACGATGTGACGCCGGGTGCGGGCGCCGGGATCATCTCGTCCGGTCGGCTGTCCGGCGCGGAGACGCCGGTGAACGGGTCGGCCCAGGTGGGCGGCGCGCTCGTCTGCACGGCGGGCGTCGGCTCGAACCGGACCCACCCGTAGTCCTCGAAGAACAGCTCCGGCCAGGCGTGCGACCGCTGGCCCGAGACGACGTAGCTGCCGTTGCGGTCCGACTCGCCCGGCAGGAACCCGACGCCCACCCGGGCGGGGATGTCGAGGGTGCGCGCCATGATCGCCATCGAGGTGGCGAACTGCACGCAGTACCCGCGGGTCGACTGCATGAAGTCCCAGACGGCGTCGTCGGACCGGGAGGGGGCCACGCGCGTGTCGTACGTGAAGTTCGTCGTGGCGCGGAAGAACGTCTGCAGCGCCATGGCCTGCTCGTAGGGGGTCGTGGCGTCGGCGGTGATCTCGCGCGCCAGCGCGGCGACGTCGTCCGTGCGGGAGGTCTGCGGCACCTCGAGCGACGCACCGCCGTCGTCCGGGTCGCCCACCTCGGCGTCGGCGAGGTCGTCCTTGGTGAGCGAGGGGACCTCGACCTGCATCGCGTACGTCATGCCGTCGAACGTGCCGCGCCGGCCGACGACCTCGTCGCGGGCCGGGTCGTACTCCCAGCCGCCGGTCACGGCCACGGTGCGCGGGAAGGTGCTCACCGGCAGGCGCCGCTCGCGCAGGTTGGCGACCTCGACCTGGACGTCCGCGAGCGACCCGCGGTCGGCGTCCGGTGAGGTCCCGCGGATCTCCGGGTCGGACGACAGGAGGGTCGCCGGGTCCCACGTGGTCAGGTCGAGCGAGTCGGACCGGTCCCACGTGGCGCCGTCGAACGTGGTCAGCGTGAAGGCACGCAGCGGTCCGACGTCGTTGGCGGACACGGCGGGTGCGCTGGACGCGCTGGGCGAGGCCGACGGGTCGGTCGCCGTGTCCTCCTGCGGTGCGCCCTCCACGGGGGTGACGGAGTACCGCAGCACGATCTGCCCCGACCGGGTGCCCAGGCTCTCGCGCAGGTCGAGGTCGTCGCTGAGGGACATGGGCCCGACGGGGCCGGTGCCGAAGGTGGGCATCCGCATGGTCGCCCAGCCGGGGAACGCGGCGACCGCTGGACCGGCCACGAGGGTGGCCACGATGAGGGAGACCGAGCACAGCACCGCCACGCCCGTCCGACGGCCCCGGTCGCTGTGCGCGGTGGGGGGCGCGGCGCTGAGGGCGAGCAGGAGCAGGTAGAACAGGCTGGTCCACGCGATCGACCAGCCGCTGGCCGGGAACCCCAGGATGATCGCGGGCGTCCACAGGGCGGCGAACGCGAGCCCCGACAGTGCGGGCGCGCCGAGGCCGATCGCGAGGAGGTCGGCCACCAGGAAGACGGCGACCGCACCGACGGCGACGAGGAGCTCCGTGGGCCGCACCCCGAGCATCGGCACCAGCGACGCGTTGATGACGGCGACGCCCTCGCGTGCGGTCGCCAGCGTCCGGTCGAACGAGTCGGCGTCGGGCAGCACCTGGAGACGCCCCGGAGGTGCCCCGTACCGGACCAGGACGATGCCGGCGGCGACGAGCGTGCCGGCGAGCGTGGGAGCCCACCAGGACCGCGTCACGGCGCGGACACCGATCACGACCGCGGCGACGACGAGGACGAGCAACCACGTCGCGACGAGCCAGCTGCCGCGCACGATCAGGCCGGTGAGCGCGAAGAGGCTCGCGCAGGTCGCGGCCGCGCACAGGGCGGAGCCGAGCGCGGACCGGGGGCCGCGGGGGATGCGTTGCACGCGGCCGGTCACTGGGCCGACCCCAGGAGGCGCAGCCAGCAGTCGACGACCGGTTCGCCGGGCGTCACCCGGCACGCGCGCCAGCCGGCGCGGCGCAGGGCCTTGACGGTGTGCTCCGCCTCCGCCTCCTGCGCGGGCGTGTCGGCGCGGACGACCGCCCAGGCGAGCGCGGTGTCGGCGACGTGGGCGAGGGCCGCGCGCGCGGAGGCGCCGAGGGGCCCCAGCACCGCGAGCACGATCTCGCCCCCCGCCTCCGTGGTGTGCAGGAGGTGCGCCGCCGACACGAGGGCGGCCTCGCCCTGGACCGCCGAGCGCGGCGCCTCCAGGTCGATGGTGCGGTCGAGGAGGGCGCTGCGGGCGCCGGGGCCGGAACGGTCGTGGACGAAGCCGAGCGGCGACGCGGCGACGTTGTCCCGACCGCCGCTGACCAGCCGGACGGGGTGGCCGCCGTCGAGCATGGCCAGCGACATGGAGGCGGCCAGCGAGATGGACCACTCGAGGCTGGTCGCGCGCACGGGAAGGTCGAGCAGCACCGAGACGGGCCGCATCCCGGCGCGCTCGTCGGAGCGGACCATGAGGGCGCCCTTGCGGGCGCTGCTGCTCCAGTGCACGCGCCGCAGGTCGTCGCCCTCGCGGTAGTCGCGCAGGGACGCGTCGTCGGTGGACGGGCTGCGGGCGCCGAGGGCGACGCGGTCGGGCTCGCCCACCAGCACGTCGCTCGGCGTCGGCAGCGGGACGACGGCGGGCCACACGGAGACCTCGGCCTGCTCGCCCAGCGTGGCGGACGTCCGCACGACGCCGAACGGGTCGCCGCGGGTCACGACGAGCGGACCGAGGGGCCAGCGACCGCGCCGGGCGGCCTGCACGGAGTAGGTCACCGTGACGCGGCGCGGTGCCCGGGTCACGCGGGCGCGCAGCGGCCTCCCGCCGGAGAGCTCGGTGGCCGCCTGCTCGGCGAACTTCAGTCCCGCCAGTCGGACGCGGGCTGCGGGGTCGGTCGCGGTGATCACGACCTCGATCAGGGCCTCCTCGCCGGCGTGCACCGGGTTGGGGATCGCGTGCCGCTGCACGCTGAGGCGGTGCCTGCCGCGGCCCGGGTCGAGCACACCGACCGCCACGGCGGCACCGACGACGAGCAGCAGCGCGAGGGTGCCGATGCGGACCAGGTCGACGGCGCCGAGCGCGACGCCCAGCTGCAGAGCCACGATCCCCGCGATCCCGAGGGCGATCCCGCGGGGGGTGGGCCGGAGGCGCATCAGCCGATCGCGCGGCGGGAGCGCGTGGTGGCCGCCGCGGAGGGGAGCGGGACCCGGTCGAGGATGTCAGTGACGATGTCGGACGTGCTGCGCCCGGACAGCCGCGACTCGGTGCTCGGCAGGAGGCGGTGCGCCAGGACCGGCACCCCGAGCTGCTGGACGTCGTCGGGCAGCACGTGGTCGCGACCGTCCATCGCGGCCAGTGCCTTCGCGGCCCGCAACAGCTGGATCGCCGCGCGGGGGGAGGCGCCGAGGCGCAGACCCGAGTCCTCACGGGTCGCGGTCACGAGGTCGACCACGTACCGCTTGATGCCCGGTGCCGCGAACAGCCGGCGCGTCGTCTCGATGAGCTCCTTGACCTGCGCGGCGTCGGTCACCGGCCGCAGGGTGTCGAGCGGGTCGGACGTCTCCTGCAGGTCGAGCATGTCGAGCTCGGACTCCACGCTCGGGTAGCCGACCGTCAGGCGCGCCATGAACCGGTCGCGCTGCGCCTCGGGGAGGGGGTAGGTGCCCTCCATCTCGACAGGGTTCTGGGTGGCGACGACCAGGAACGGTCGCGGCAGCGGGTAGGTGCGGCCGTCGACCGTCGCCTGCGCCTCCTGCATGCACTCCAGCAGCGCGGACTGCGTCTTGGGCGAGGCGCGGTTGATCTCGTCGCCGATGACGACGTGCGCGAACACGGGCCCGGGCCGGAACTCGAACTCGTGGGTCTGCGACCGGAAGATGTTGACGCCGGTGAGGTCGGAGGGCAGCAGGTCGGGCGTGAACTGGATCCGGCCCACCGTGCAGTCGATCGTCTTGGCCAGCGCCTTGGCGAGCGTGGTCTTGCCGACCCCGGGCACGTCCTCGAGGAGCAGGTGCCCCTCGGCGAGCAGGACGGCGACGGTGACCCGGACGAGCTCGGGACGACCGGTGACGACGCCCTCCACGGCCGTGCGCATCCGGTGGGTGGTGTCGACGACGTCCTCGAGCTCACTCGACGACGGGACGGCCTGCAGCATGACGCCTCCTTTGGCGGATCTGGGTCCGATCGTAAAGGTCGGGCGCCAGGAGTTCATCGCCCACGGCGCCCCCACTTCCCTCCACCACCCGCGCGGCGCAGCAGCGGCTGGCCGGTGGGCCTGGGCGAATCGTCCGGTCTCTCCTGGATCGGGGCTCCCGTCTGCCTGCCGACACGCCCCGGCGCTGCCGGCGGAGCGACTTTCCCTCCACTCTGCACCACCGCTGTGACCTGCAGTTATAGCCCTACGATCGGGTGAATAGTGCTTATCTGAGGTTGCTGGTGGAGTGAAGTGGAGTAGCGTGGAGGCACGTGGTGAGGCGGGGAAAGTCGCACCAGCAGTCGCGGCTGGAGCCGCACCGAGGGACCGGAGGGAGGCGAGGTGTCGCATGAGTCGTCTGCCGGCGTCTTCGGCTCCTTCGCGCCCTTCCTGGGCACGTACACACCCCGTCTCGACGAGAAGGGCCGGCTCATCCTCCCGGCCAAGTTCCGCGGTCAGCTCGCCCCGGGTCTCGTCATGACGCGTGGGCAGGAGCGCTGCCTCTTCCTGCTCCCGATGCAGGAGTTCCAGCGCATGCACGACCAGCTCCGGCAGGCGCCGGTGACCAGCCGGCAGGCCCGCGACTACCTCCGTGTCTTCCTGTCCGGTGCCAGCGACGAGCTGCCCGACAAGCAGGGACGCATCTCCATCCCGCCGATGCTCCGCAAGTACGCGGGGCTGGAGCGCGACGTCGCCGTGATCGGCACCGGTACCCGGGTCGAGATCTGGGACCTCACCGCGTGGGAGACGTACCTGGCCGAGCAGGAGGCCGGGTACGCCGACACCGCGGAGGAGGTCTTCCCGAACGGTCCGTTCTAGAGATCAGGTCCCGATCGCAGCACCGCCCGGCCAGACCTCCTCCCGAATCTCTGACGCACTTCCCCGGTGTCAGAGGGTCGGTGGGGGATCTGGTCGGACGGCGGAGGGGCCGCCTGACCACACTCATCCGTGCCGCCTGGGGAGGGGAGCAGCGATGACCGAGGAGCTGAACGAGCGCACGCCTGAGCACATCGGGAACGACGCCGCCTCCCGGCACACCCCCGTGCTGCTGCAGCGCTGCCTCGACCTGCTCGCCCCGGCGTTCGACGTCGAGAACCCGGTCCTGGTGGACTCGACGCTCGGCATGGGCGGCCACACCGAGGGCGTCCTGCAGGCCTTCCCGCACGTGCGCGTCATCGGCCTGGACCGTGACACGCAGGCGCTCGAGCTCGCGGGCCGGCGCCTGGCCCCGTTCGGGGAGCGCTTCACCGGCGTGCACGCGGTCTACGACGAGATCAACGACGTGCTCGACCGGCTCGGCATCCCCGGTGTGCAGGGCGTCCTCATGGACCTCGGCGTCTCGTCGCTGCAGCTCGACGAGCGCGAGCGAGGGTTCTCCTACTCGGCCGACGCGCCGCTCGACATGCGCATGGACGCGACGACCGGCCAGACCGCGGCCGACGTGCTCAACACGTACGACGAGCGCGAGCTCGCGCGGATCCTGCGGGTCTACGGCGAGGAGCGGTTCGCGCCGCGCATCGCCCGGGCGATCGTCGCCCAGAGGGCGACGCGTCCTCTGGCCCGCACGGGCGAGCTGGTCAGCATCGTGCGCGCGAACATCCCTGCGGCGACGCGCAAGACCGGCGGCAACCCGGCCAAGCGCACGTTCCAGGCGCTGCGGATCGAGGTGAACGGCGAGATCGAGGTGCTGGAGCGCGCGCTGCCGCAGTCGATCGAGGCGCTCGCCGTCGGCGGCCGGATCGTCGTCGAGGCGTACCACTCGCTGGAGGACCGCGCGGTCAAGCGCGCGCTCGCCGTCGGGGCCACGTCCAGCGCCCCGCCGGACCTGCCCGTCGAGCCCGCCACGCACGCCCCGTTCCTGCGCCTGGTGACCCGCGGCGCCGAGGAGGCCGACGAGGCCGAGCTCGCGCACAACCCCCGTTCGCAGTCGGTCCGGCTCCGTGCCGCCGAGCGCGTCCGTCCCACTCCCGACCACCTCAAGCCACGCCAGACCGGAAGGAGGGCAGCATGAGCGCCCAGACCGCTGCCCGAGCAACTGCCTACCCGGCACCGTCCCGTCCTCGCCCGACGACGGCGACCCCGGCGCCCGCACCGCGGCTTCGCGTCGTCCGCGCGCCGGAGCACGCCAGGACGCGGGTGCCGTTCATCCTTGCCTGCATGTCCGTCCTCGCCGGCGCGCTCCTGTCCGCGCTGCTCCTGAACACCTCGATGGCGGCCAGCGCGTACGCCAAGTACGACCTGTCCAACGAGCTCGGGCAGCTCAACCAGGACCAGCAGGACCTCACCGCGCAGCTCGACGCCAAGGCGTCGCCCACCCAGCTCGCGGCGGCCGCCGCCGCGCTCGGCATGGTGCCCACGAACGGGACCGGCTGGCTGCGGCTCTCCGACGGCAGCGTGCAGGGTGTCCCGGAGCCGGCGGGAGCCGGGGGATGACGACACCGGTCGCGCGCCCGCGCGTGCGCACCGATCAGACCCGTCGTCCGGCGGCGGGCAACCGCGTCGGGGGCACCACCGGCACGACGGTCCCGCGTCCGCGGCCCACGACGGGCCCGCGGACGGTCGTCGTGCCGTCGCGCACCGGCGGTGGCCGGCCGCCGACGCGGACCGTCCAGCCGGGGTCGCGCGGGCGGATGGCGTTCCTCACCGCCCTGATCATCGTGACGCTCGCCGTGTTCGGCGGGCGTCTGGTGTATGTCCAGGGTCTGCGCGGGGCCGCCATCGCCGAGGAGGCCCGGAACGCCCGCCTCACCTCCGTCGAGCTGCTGGGCGGGCGCGGCGAGATCACCGACGCGAAGGGCTCACCGCTGGCGACGTCGGTCGAGCGGTACGAGATCTCCGTCAACCAGCGGCTCGTCGCGAGCTTCAAGGGCTCCGACAACCCGCCGGTCCCGCCGGGGGCCGCCGGTGTCGCGGCGATCCTGGCGCCCCTGCTCGACATGAACGCCGCCGAGCTCGGCGGTGCCCTCGTCGGCGACCGGCAGTTCGTCTACATCCGCAAGGGCGTGCTGCCCGAGGTGGCGCGCGAGGTCCGCAAGCTCGGCCTCAGCGGCGTCAACGTCGACCGGGTCACGGAGCGGGTGTACCCCAACGCCAACCTCGCCGGGAACGTCATCGGCTTCGTCAACTCCAACGGGGTCGGCCTCGCCGGCCTCGAGGCGTCGCTCGACGACCGCCTCACGGGGACCGCCGGCAGCGAGACGTACGAGCGTGGGCGCAAGGGGCAGGCCATCCCGGGCGGGTACTCCGAGGACACCCCGGCGACGGAGGGCGACTCCGTGCAGCTCACGCTGCTGTCCGACGTGCAGTGGAAGGCCCAGTCCGCGCTCGACGCGCAGGTCGCCGCCACCGGGTCGTCGTCCGGCTCGCTCATCGTGATGGACACCAGGACGGGCGAGATCTACGCGCTGGCCGACTCGGGGTCCGTGGACCCGAACCACCCGGGCGAGGCGGCGGGCTCGCTGTCCAGCGCCGTCTCGGACGTCTTCGAGCCGGGGTCGACGGGCAAGGTCATCACGATGGCGGCCATCCTCGACAACAAGATCGCCGACCCGCTCTCGCAGTGGGAGGTGCCGTACACGTACTCGCCCGACGGGAAGGAGACGTTCAAGGACTCCCACGAGCACGACGTGCAGCGGCTCACGACGACCGGGGTGCTCGCGGAGTCCTCGAACACCGGGACCGTGATGATCGGGCAGCACCTGCCGGTGCAGACGCGGTACGACTACCTGGCCAAGTTCGGCTTCGGCGCGCTGACCGGGATCGAGATGTCGGGGGAGTCCAAGGGCATCCTGCACCCGGTCGACAGCTGGCAGCGACGGGACAAGTTCGCGGTCCTGTTCGGCCAGGCGGTGTCCGTGACCGCCCTGCAGGCCACCCAGGTGTTCGCCACGATCGCCAACGGCGGGGTGCGCGTGCAGCCGCACATCGTCAAGGGCTGGACGTCCCCGGACGGCACCTACACGCCGGCTCCCGCCGCGGCGGCCACCCCGGTGGTGTCGCCGGAGACCGCCAAGACGGTGCTCACCATGATGCAGAGCGTCGTCGACGACGGCACCGGCTCGAACGCCGCGATCCCCGGCTACCAGGTGGCCGGCAAGACCGGCACGGCGCAGAACTGGGTCGGCGGGGTGCAGGGCATCACGTCGTCGTTCATCGGGGTGGCACCGGCCGACGACCCCCGCATCGCGGTGGCCGTGATCCTGCACAACCCGAAGACGTCAGTCTACGGCGGGACGGTCGCCGCGCCGGTGTTCAGCGACGTCGCCGGGTACACGCTCAGCGAGCTCGGCGTCGCGCCGTCGGGCACCACGGGGACGCTCTTCCCGACGACGTGGTGACGGAGCCGTGAGCCGCCGCGAACGAGCGGCGGGGCGCCCCGTGCAGGGTAGATTCTCCCCATGACGACCCCCGCTCGGATGCGTCCGCTGCATCCCGCGGCCCACCTGGTCGCCGACCTCGTCTCCACGTTCGGCCTGGTCGCGCGCGGTGCAGCGCTCCCCGCCGACGCCGTGCTGACCGGCGTGAGCCTGGCCAGCGGCGACGTGGTCCCCGGCGACGTGTTCATCGCGGTCACCGGGTTCACGGTGCACGGCGCCGCGTACGCCCCGCAGGCGGTCGACGCCGGGGCGGTGGCGGTCCTCACGGACGAGGCGGGCGCCGCGCTGCTCGAGGAGTCCGGCGTCGCCCGACGCGTCCCGGTGCTGGTCGCCGACGACCCGCGCGCGATCGCCGGACCGGTCGCCGCCTGGGCGCACGAGGCACCCGGCGAGCGGCTGGTCGCGGTGGGCGTCACCGGCACCAACGGCAAGACCACCACCGCGTACTTTCTCGACGCGGCGCTGCGTGCCGCGCACCCGACGACCGCCGTGCTCGGCACGGTCGAGCTCCGCATCGGCGAGGACGCGGTCGAGAGCCCCCGGACCACGGTCGAGGCGCCCGCGCTGCAGGCGATCCTCGCGCTGGCCGTCGAGCGCGGCGCGACGGCGCTCGCCATGGAGGTCTCCTCGCACGCGCTCGCGCTGGGCCGGGTCGGTGGGCTGACGTTCGACGTCGTCGGCTTCACCAACCTGCAGCGGGACCACCTCGACTTCCACGGCGACATGGAGGGCTACTTCCGGGACAAGTCCCGGCTGTTCGCCGTCGGTCAGGCGCGTCGGGGCGTGGTCGTGGTGGACGACGAGTGGGGCCGCCGGCTGGCGGCGGAGTCACCCATCCCCGTCGAGTCCGTCGCGACGCACGTCGGGGCTCCCGAGGGCGTCGACGCTGACTGGGCTGTGGTCGCGGCCGACATCGGCCTCGACGGGGTCGGCTCCACGTTCACGCTGCGTGGCCCGGACGGGACCCTGCACACCGCCGCGAGCCCGCTGCCCGGCATGGTGAACGTGTCGAACGCGGCGCTGGCCATCGTGCTCGCGCACGCGGCCGGCGTGGACCTCGACGTGGCGATCTCGGCCGTCGCGGTCGCGCACGAGATCCCCGGGCGCATGGAGCGGGTCATCGAGCGCGGCGACGGGTTCCCGCTCGCCATCGTCGACTACGCCCACACCCCTGACGCGCTCGTCCTCGCGCTCGACGCCGTCCGCCCGATCACCCCCGGCCGGCTCGTGCTCGTCTTCGGCTCGGACGGCGACCGGGACCAGGGCAAGCGCCCGATCATGGGCGAGATCGCGGCCCGGCTCGCGGACGTGATCGTCGTCACGGACGAGAACCCCCGGTCCGAGGAGCCGGCGGTCATCCGATCCGCCATCCTCGACGGTGTCCGGTCGGTGCGACCGGACCTGGTCGACGTGCACGAGGCCACCAGCCGTGCGCAGGCCATCCGCGACGCCCTGGACCTCGCCTCCGAGCAGGACACCGTGATCATCACGGGCAAGGGGCACGAGCCCACACAGGAGATCGCCGGCGTGTTCCACCGGTACAACGACCGCGACGTGCTGATCGCAGCGCGCACCAGCCGGCGGGAGCAGCACGCGTGATCGCCCTCACGGCGGCCGAGATCGCGGCCGCGACCGGTGGTGTGCTGCGCGGCGCTGCGGCCACCGAGCCGGCCCTCGTCGTCAGCGGACCGGTCGTGGTCGACTCGCGCGACGACGTCTCCGGGGGCCTGTTCGTCGCCCTGCCCGGTGAGCACGTCGACGGGCACGACTACGCCGCCGTGGCGGTCGCCGCCGGGGCCGCGCTCGTCCTGGCCGCGCGCGACGTCGTCGGGGCCGGCGGGGCCGTGCTGCCCAGCGTCGTGGTCGACGACGTCGAGAAGGCTCTCGGCGACCTCGCGCGCGTCGTGCTGGAGCGGCTGCGTGAGGCGGCGCTCGAGCCGGGC
This sequence comes from Cellulomonas xylanilytica, assembly GCF_007989805.1. Taxonomy (GTDB): domain Bacteria; phylum Actinomycetota; class Actinomycetes; order Actinomycetales; family Cellulomonadaceae; genus Cellulomonas; species Cellulomonas xylanilytica. Next base: position 62,563 of record NZ_BJUB01000003.1, on the reverse strand, counting down.
GGCAGTGACCTGCGCGTCGTGGGGATCACCGGGTCGGTGGGCAAGACGACGACCAAGGACCTGCTGGCCCAGCTCTGCGGCAGCGTCGGGCCCACGATCGCGCCGGTGCGCTCGTTCAACAACGAGATCGGCCTGCCGCTCACCGTGCTGCGTGCCGACGAGTCGACGCGTTTCCTGGTGCTCGAGATGGGCGCCAGCGGCCCGGGCCACCTCACCTACCTGACCGACATCGCGCCGCCGGACGTCGCGGTGGTCCTGATCGTCGGGCACGCGCACCTCGGCGGCTTCGGCGGCATCGAGGCCGTGGCCGTCGCGAAGGCGGAGATCGTGCAGGGACTGGTGGCCGACGGCGTCGCCGTCCTGAACGCCGACGACCCGCGCGTGTCCGCGATGGCCGCGCTGGCCCCGGGGGACGTCGTGACGTTCGGTGCGGCGCCCGACGCGACGGTCGGGGTGCGCGACGTCCGCCTCGACCGCACGGGTCGGGCGACGTTCACCCTCGTGCGCCGGGGTGAGGTCGAGCGCACCGCCGAGGTGTCGCTGCGCCTCGTCGGCGAGCACCACGTGCACAACGCCCTCGGCGCCGCGGCCGCCGCGCTCGCCGTCGGGCTCGACCTGGACGAGGTCGCCGCGGGGCTCAGCGCCGCCGACGCCCTGAGCCCGCACCGCATGCACGTGGTCGACCGGCCCGACGGCGTCACCGTCGTCGACGACTCCTACAACGCCAACCCGGACTCGATGCGCGCCGCGCTCAAGGCGCTGGCCGTCCTGGCCGGGCGGGACCGGCGCTCGATCGCGGTGCTCGGGGAGATGCTCGAGCTGGGGCCCGGCGCGCGGGAGGCGCACGACGCCATCGGCCGGCTCTGCGTCCGGCTGAACATCGGGCTGACGATCGTGGTCGGCGAGGGTGCGCGGGCGATCCGCGACGGCGCCAACCACGAGGGGTCCTGGGGCGACGAGGTCGTGCTCGCCGACGACCTGGCCGCGGCGACGGCGTTCCTCGAGAGCGAGCTGCGCCCCGGTGACGTGGTCCTGGTGAAGTCGTCGTACGGCGCCGGGCTCTGGAGGCTCGGCGACGCCCTGGTCGAGGGGGGCGCCCGATGAGGGCGGTCCTGATCTCCGGCGGCCTCGCGATGCTCATCGCGCTGCTGGGCACGCCCCTGTTCATCCGGTTCCTGGTCCACAAGCAGTACGGCCAGTTCATCCGCCAGGACGGTCCGACCGCGCACTTCACCAAGCGCGGGACGCCGACCATGGGTGGCGTCGTCATCATCGGCGCGACGCTCGCGGGCTGGGTCGGTGGCCTGATCGCGACCGGGACGCCGCCCAGCGCGTCCGCGGTCCTCGTCCTGTTCCTCATGACCGGCCTGGGCGTCGTCGGGTTCCTCGACGACTTCATCAAGATCTCGCGGCAGCGCAGCCTGGGCCTCAACGCGCGCTGGAAGATCATCGGCCAGGGCATCGTGGGCATCACGTTCGCGGTGGCGGCGCTGCAGTTCCCCAACGACAAGTTCCGCACGCCGGCGTCGACGCGGATCTCGTTCATCCGCGACACCAACCTGGACCTCGCGTTCTGGGGCGTGACCGTCGGCACCATCCTGTTCGTCATCTGGGCCAACTTCCTCATCACCGCCTGGTCCAACGCGGTGAACCTCACCGACGGCCTCGACGGGCTGGCCACCGGCGTCTCGCTCATCGTCTTCGGTGCCTACGTCATCGTGGGCGTCTGGCAGTTCAACCAGAGCTGCCAGTTCCTGGCCAGCGCCGGACCGCGGTGCTACGAGGCGCGGGACCCGCTCGACCTCGCGGTCGTCGCGGCCGCCATCACCGGCGCGTGCTTCGGGTTCCTGTGGTGGAACGCCAGCCCCGCCAAGATCTTCATGGGGGACACCGGCTCGCTCGCGCTGGGCGGAGCCCTCGCCGGCCTGTCGATCCTGTCCCGGACCGAGATCCTCGCCGCGATCATCGGCGGCCTGTTCGTGCTCGTCGTGCTCTCCGACGTCATCCAGATCGGCTTCTTCAAGATGACCGGGAGACGGGTCTTCAAGATGGCGCCGCTGCACCACCACTTCGAGCTGTCGGGGTGGGGCGAGGTGACGATCGTCATCAGGTTCTGGATCATCGCCGGGCTCTTCGTCGCCCTCGGCGTCGGGATCTTCTACGCCGAGTGGGTGGCCGGGTAGGTGGCGTCGCTCGTGCTGGAGGGCGCCCTGGTGGTCGTCGCCGGGCTCGGGATCTCCGGTCGCGCCGCGGCCGAGGTGCTGGCGTCCCGCGGGGCGCGCGTGGTCCCCGTCGACGACCACGCCGACGAGGTCATCGGGACCGCGGAGCTGCTCGCGGGCTCGGTGCTGGACCGGGCGGACCTGGTCGTCGCGTCCCCGGGGCTGGCGCCGCACCACCCGCTGCTCGTGGCGGCCCGCGAGCACGACGTGCCGGTCTGGAGCGAGGTCGAGCTCGCCTGGCACGTCCGGGTCGACCGTGCGGCCGGCGGCGGACCGGCGCCGTGGCTCGCGGTCACGGGGACCAACGGCAAGACGACCACCGTGGGCATGCTGGAGTCGATCCTGCGTGCGGCGGGACAGAACGCCGCAGCGGTCGGGAACGTCGGCACCCCGGTGGTGCTCGCCGCGACCGACCCGACCCTCGACGTCCTGGCGGTCGAGCTGTCGAGCTTCCAGCTGCACCACACGTCCTCGATGTCGGCGGAGGCGGCCGCGGTGCTCAACGTGGCCGCCGACCACCTGGACTGGCACGGCTCCCTCGACGCCTACGCGGCCGACAAGGGGCGCATCTTCGAGCGCGCCCAGGTCGCCTGCGTGTACAACCTCGCCGACCGCGCGACCGAGGACCTGGTCCGGGAGGCGGACGTCGTCGACGGCTGCGTCGCCGTCGGGTTCACCACGGGCACGCCGCTGGTCGGGCAGGTCGGCCTGGTCGAGGACGTGCTCGTCGACCGCGGGTTCACGCGGCTGCGGCACACGCACGCGGCCGAGCTCGGCACGCTCGACGACCTGGCGCAGCTGGCCGGGCCGGACGGGACCGTGCCGCCGCACGTCGTGGCGAACGCGCTGGCCGCGGCGGCGCTCGCGCTCGCGCACGGCGTCACGCCGGCCGCGGTGCGCGAGGGCCTGCGCGCCTACGGACCGGGGGAGCACCGGCTCGCCGCCGTCGCCGTGGTGGACGGTGTGGCCTACGTCGACGACTCGAAGGCCACGAACGCCCACGCGGCGGCGGCGGCGCTCGGGGCCTTCCCGTCCGGCAGCGTCGTGTGGGTGGCGGGCGGCCTGGCCAAGGGCGCGCACTTCGACGAGCTCGTGGCCGCGCGGCGCGACCGCCTGCGGGCCGTGGTGCTGATCGGTGCCGACCGGGCGCCGTTGCGCGACGCTCTCGCCCGACACGCACCCGAGGTCCCCGTGGTCGAGGTCGAGGCCGGTGAGACTGGCTCGGTGATGACCCGTGCCGTGGACCAGGCCAGGCGGCTCGCCGCCGAGCCGGGCGCGCCCGCGCCGGTCACCGTGCTGCTCGCCCCCGCGTGCGCGTCGATGGACCAGTTCACGTCGTACGCCGCCCGCGGCGAGGCGTTCGCCGCTGCCGTGCGTGCGCTCGGCGGGGACGAGTGACCCGCCGGGAGGGGGAGCGATGACGACGACCACCCCGCGCCCCGACGCGCGCCGACCGGCGGAGCCCGCACCCCCGACCAGCTCGCTGCTCGGGCAGTGGAACAGCGCGGTCACCAGCTACTACGTGCTCATCGGTGCGACGGCGCTCCTGCTCGTCATCGGTCTCGTCATGGTGCTGTCCAGCTCGAGCGTGGAGTCGCTGGACGACGGGGACTCGCCCTACGCCGTGTTCCTCGACCAGGCGAAGTACGCGCTCATCGGCCTGCCCCTGCTGTTCGGGCTGTCGCGGGCGCCGGTGAAGTTCTTCCAGGCCGTCGCGTGGCCCGCGCTCGGCCTCGCCATCGTCTTCCAGCTGCTCGTGTTCGTCCCCGGTCTCGGCTGCGGCACGGGCGGCAACCGCAACTGGGTGTGCCTGCCGGGCTTCTCCGCGCAGCCGTCCGAGACGATCAAGCTCGCGCTCGCCATCTGGCTCGGGGCGGTCCTGACCCGCAAGCTGTCGCTGCTGCGCGAGTGGAAGCACGCCCTCATCCCGGCAGTCCCGGTCGCCGGTCTGGCGATCCTCGTCGTGCTCGCCGGGCACGACCTGGGCACCGCGCTCGTGCTCATCATGCTGGTGGCGGGCGCGCTGTTCGTCGCCGGCGTGCCGATGCGGATGTTCGGCCTCGCCGCGCTGCTCGCGGGCGGGCTGACGTTCCTGCTGACGGTCAGCAGCAAGAACCGCACGGCGCGCATCCTGTCCTGGCTCTCGGACGAGTGCGACGCCGCGTCGTCGTGCTACCAGACGCTGCACGGCGGCTGGGGACTGGCCAGCGGTGGCTGGGGCGGGCTCGGTCTGGGGGAGAGCCGCGAGAAGTGGTCCTACCTGCCGGCCGCGCACAACGACTTCATCTTCGCGATCCTCGGTGAGGAGCTCGGTCTCATCGGCACCCTCCTCGTCCTCGGGCTGTTCGGCCTGCTCGCGTTCGCCATGATCCGGGTGATCCGCCGGCACCCCGACCCGTTCGTCCAGATCACGACGGGCGCGATCCTGTGCTGGATCATCGGCCAGGCGCTGGTGAACGTCGCGGTCGTCATCGGCCTGGCACCGGTGATCGGTGTCCCGCTCCCGCTCGTCTCGGCGGGCGGCTCGGCGTTGATCATGACGATGGCCGCCCTGGGCGTGCTCATCTCGTTCGCGCGCTCGGAGCCCGGTGCGGCGGAGGCCCTAGCGGCCCGGCCCGGGGTGGTCCGTCGGTCGCTGGCCGTGATCGGGCGGTCCCGTGGCTGAGCCCCACCCCGTCCCCGCCGTGCCCACGGGACCCGCCGTGCTCCTCGCCGGCGGCGGCACCGCGGGACACGTCAACCCGCTGCTCGCCGTCGCCGACGAGCTCGTCCGGCGTCACCCGACCATCCGGCTCACCGTCCTCGGCACCGCCGAGGGCCTGGAGTCCCGCCTGGTCCCGGAGCACGGCCTCCCGCTGGCCGTCGTCCCGCGCGTCCCGCTGCCGCGCAGGCCGACCCTCGACTGGTTCCGCCTGCCGACGCGCCTGCGCGACGCGGTCCGCGCGGCGGGCACCGCGATCGACGACTCGGGCGCGCAGGTGGTGGTCGGCTTCGGCGGCTACGTCGCGACCCCGGCCTACCTCGCGGCGCGCCGCCGGGGGATCCCGGTCGTCGTCCACGAGCAGAACGCCCGCGCGGGGCTGGCCAACCGGCTGGGTGCCCGGTGGGCCCGTGCGGTCGCGGTGACCTTCCCCGGCACGGCGCTGCCCGGCGCGCAGGTCACCGGCCTGCCGCTGCGCGCGCCGATCGCGCGGCTGGTGGAGCAGCGCCTCGATGACCGCGCCGGGACGCGTGCCGCCGCCGCGGCGGAGCTCGGCCTCGACCCGGCCCTCCCGACGCTCCTGGTGTCCGGGGGGTCGCTCGGTGCGGTGAGCGTCAACACGGCGGTCGCCGGGGCCGCTGCCGACCTGCTGGCGGCCGGCGTCCAGGTGCTGCACCTCACGGGTGCCGGCAAGGCCGACGCGGTCCGCGCCGCGCTGGTCGGGGTGCCGGGTGCGGAGCGGTACCACGTACGGGAGTACCTGACCGAGATGCAGCTCGCGCTGGCGGTCGCGGACGTGGTCGTCGGCCGGTCCGGCGCCGGCACGGTGTGCGAGCAGGCGGCGCTCGGCATCCCGGCGGTCTACGTCCCGCTGCCCGTGGGCAACGGTGAGCAGCGGCTGAACGCCGCGGCGGTCGTCGCGGCCGGTGGCGGGCTCCTGGTCGACGACGCCGACCTGGACCCCGCCTGGATCCGTGCGCACCTGCCCGTCCTGCTGGTCGGCGACGCGGCTGCGGAGACGCGGGAGCGCATGGGCCGCGCCGCCGCGGGCGTCGGCGTCCGCGACGCCGCGGCGCGGGTCGCCCGGCTGGTCGAGAAGGAGCTGCCGTGACGGGCGGGCTGCGGCCCGCGGACCTCGGCCGCGTGCACCTGGTCGGCGTCGGGGGTGCCGGCATGTCGGCGATCGCCGCGCTGCTCGCCGCCCGGGGCGTGGCCGTCAGCGGGTCCGACGCCGCCGACGGCCCCGCGCTGCCGGCACTGCGCGCGGCGGGCGTCGACGTGCACGTGGGCCACGAGGCGTCGCTCGTCGACGAGGTCGACACCGTCGTGATCTCGTCGGCCGTCCGGGAGTCCAACCCCGAGCTGGCCCGGGCCCGCGAGCGGGGCCTGCGGGTGCTGCACCGCTCCGAGGCGCTGGCCTCGCTCATGGTGGACCGGGACGCGGTCGCGGTGGCCGGCGCGCACGGCAAGACCACGACGTCCGCCATGATCGCGACGGCTCTGCTGCACGCGGGAGCCGACCCCTCATTCGCGATCGGCGGCACGGTGTTCTCCGCCGACGGACCGCTCGGCGGGGGGCGCGACGGCGCCGGCCCGGCCTTCGTGGCGGAGGCGGACGAGTCCGACGGCTCGTTCCTCGCGTACGCGCCGCTCGTGGCCGTCGTCACCAACGTCGAACCGGACCACCTCGACCACTACGGCTCGGCCGAGGCGTTCGAGGAGGTGTTCGTGCGGTTCGCCGAGCGCATCCGGCCGGGTGGCACGCTCGTCGCCTGTGCCGACGACGCCGGCGCGGTGCGGCTGGTCGAGCGCGTCCGCGAGTCGCTCGCTGCCCGGGACGTCTCGGTCGTCACCTACGGCACGGCGCCGGCCGCCGACGTGGTCGTGGGCGAGCTGCGTGCCGACGCCGGGCGATGGGCGTTCGACCTCGCCGCGGGCGACGTGACCACCACTGTGCGGCTCGCGTTCCCGGGCGCGCACAACGCCCTGAACGCGGCGGCGGCGTGGGCCACGGCCCGGCGCCTGGGGGTGCCCGACGCCGCCGACGGTCTCGCGGCGTTCCGCGGCACCGGGCGGCGCTTCGAGGACCGCGGGACGGTCAACGGCGTCCGCGTGGTCGACGACTACTCGCACCACCCGACCGAGGTCGCGGCGCTGCTGCGCGGCGCGCGCTCGGTGGTCGGTGACGGCCGCGTCGTCGCGCTGTTCCAGCCGCACCTGTACTCGCGCACCCGCACGTTCGCCGTCGAGTTCGGAGCCGCGTTCGACCTGGCGGACGTGGTGGTCGTCACGGACGTGTACGGGGCCCGGGAGGACCCCGACCCGTCCGTGACGGGGGCGCTGATCGTGGACAACGTCCCGACGCCCGGCAAGGCGTCGTTCGTGCCCGACCGGTTCGAGGCGGCCCGCGCGGTCGCGGCGGCGGCACGCCCCGGTGACCTGGTGCTCACGGTGGGGGCCGGCGACGTGACGCTGCTGGCGTCCGTGGTGCTCGACGCGCTCGCCGGCGAGGCAGGACGCAGCGCATGAGCCCGTCGCGCCCGGCCGGTCCACGCAGCCCGGCGCCCGGCCGCCCCGCCGCCCCGCGTCGGACCGCACCGGCGTCGGCCCCGACACCCGTCGCCAGGCCGACCCCGGCCTCGAAGCCGACGCCGGCGCCCCGCGGCAAGCCGGTGACTGCTCCGACCCCCGCCGTGCCGGAGGAGGACCAGGCGCCGTTCAGCCGCGCGGTCACGACGTACAGCGCCGGTGGCGCCCGGCGGTACGCCGGTCCGGTGGCCGCGCCGGTGGTGTCCACCAGCTCGGCGGCCCGGTTCGCCGAGCGTTCGCGCGCGCGCCGCAACCTCGCCCGGCGCCAGGTGCTGCTGGTCGCGGGCTCGACGGTCGTGGTCGCCGCGCTCGGGTGGCTGCTGTTCTTCTCCCCGGTGCTCGCCCTCGACCCGGCGAAGGTGCGCGTCGAGGGCGCGGGCACCGTGGTCGCGGTCGACCAGGTGCTCGGCGTCGTCGGTGCGCACGCGACGACACCCCTGCCGCGGCTGGACACGGTGGGGCTGCGCGACGAGGTGCTCGAGGTGCCCGGGGTCCGGGAGGCGCGGGTGACGCGCGAGTGGCCGCACGGTCTCGCCGTGGTGCTCGTCGCCCGGGAACCCGTGGCCGCGGTGCCGGAGCAGGTCGACCCCGCGACGCCGGGGGCCGTGCCGGCCCAGCCCGGCTTCGCGCTCCTCGACATGGACGGCGTGCAGGTGGGCCGCGTGGACGCGGCTCCCGAGGGGCTGCCGGTGGTGGACGTGCCGGTGGGGGACAAGCGGACGCTGCGTGCCGTGCTGAGCGTGCTCCAGCGGCTGCCCGCCGACCTGCTCGCGCAGGTGGGCGACGTGTCGGCCCGTACGCAGGACACGGTGACGATGAACCTGCGCGACGGGGTCCGCGTCGACTGGGGGAGCGCGAGCGAGACGCCGCTGAAGATCGCGGTGCTCTCGGCCCTGCGCACGTCGCCGGCGGCCGCGGGTGCGACCGTCATCGACGTGTCCGCCCCTCGGCTGCCGATCACGAAGTAGGCCCGCGGGCGAGTTTCGCCGGCAAGTCCCGACACGCGCGGCGCGGTCGTTGATCGCGGTGCGGACGACACCTAGCGTCACGCACTGACAGCACACCTGACATAACTATAACCCTCAAGTAGAGGGTGAAGGTTTCACCCCGACGCCGACCCGCCGCCCCGCGGGTCGCGGACGGACCCCGTGGCCCCGGCCGCGACCGGCACAGAACGAGAGGCACCCACCGTGGCAGCTCCGCAGAACTACCTGGCGGTCATCAAGGTCGTCGGCATCGGCGGCGGCGGCGTCAACGCCGTGAACCGCATGATCGAGGTCGGCCTCAAGGGTGTCGAGTTCATCGCCGTCAACACCGACGCCCAGGCCCTGCTCATGTCGGACGCCGACGTGAAGCTCGACGTCGGCCGCGAGCTCACCCGCGGCCTCGGCGCCGGCGCCGACCCCGAGGTCGGCAAGAAGGCCGCCGAGGACCACAAGGACGAGATCGAGGACGTCCTGCGGGGCGCCGACATGGTCTTCGTCACCGCGGGCGAGGGCGGCGGGACGGGCACCGGTGGCGCGCCGGTCGTCGCTCGGATCGCTCGCTCGCTGGGCGCCCTCACCATCGGTGTGGTCACGCGGCCGTTCACGTTCGAGGGCCGCCGCCGCTCCGTGCAGGCCGACAGCGGCATCGAGGCGCTGCGTGCCGAGGTCGACACGCTCATCGTCATCCCGAACGACCGGCTGCTGCAGATCTCCGACCGGTCCGTCTCGGTGCTCGACGCGTTCCACTCGGCGGACCAGGTCCTGCTCTCCGGTGTCCAGGGCATCACGGACCTCATCACCACGCCGGGCCTCATCAACCTCGACTTCGCCGACGTGAAGTCCGTCATGCAGGGTGCCGGCTCGGCCCTCATGGGTATCGGCTTCGCCCGCGGCGACGACCGCGCGGTGCAGGCGGCCGAGATGGCGATCTCCTCACCGCTGCTGGAGGCCAGCATCGACGGCGCCCACGGCGTCCTGCTGTCGATCCAGGGCGGCTCCGACCTCGGCCTCTTCGAGATCAACGAGGCGGCCCGTCTGGTGCAGGAGGCCGCGCACCCCGAGGCCAACATCATCTTCGGCGCGGTCATCGACGACGCCCTCGGCGACGAGGTGCGGGTCACGGTGATCGCGGCCGGGTTCGACTCGGGCTCACCGACGGTCCGACGCGACGCGCGCGCGCTCGGCCAGGTGAGCGGCAACTCCTCCGCCGCCCGGCAGGTGCCGTCGGTTGCCCCGCGCGTCCCGGCGCCGCGCCCGGTGCTCGACCCGGAGGAGCAGCTGGTGCCCGTCGGCGCGTACACGCCGAACCACGCCGCGCCGACGCAGCCCGACGTCCCGGCCTTCCTGTCCACCGAGGCCGAGCCGACGCCCATCACCGGCGCGCTGGAGGTGCCCCGGATCTTCACCGAGGACGCCCCCCGTCGCGACCGGGACCGCGACGAGCTGGACGTGCCCGACTTCCTCAAGTGAGCGGTCGCCCGCCGGGGACGGACGTCCCGCCCGTCGTCGAGGTCGACCTCGGTGCGGGCGTCCGCGCCGGGTTCAGCACGCGGGGCGGCGGCGTCAGCCGACCGCCGTACGACGCGCTGAACCTCGGCTACGCGGTCGGCGACGACCCGTCGGCCGTCGAGCGCAACCGGGCGGGGGTCGAGCGGTGGGCCCGTGCGCCGGTGGCGTACGCGACGCAGGTGCACGGCAGCCACGTCCTGGTCCTGTCGCGGCCGCCCGCACCCGGGTCCACGTCCGTGGGCGAGGCCGACGCGCTGGTGTCGACGTCGCCGGACGTCGCGGTCGCGGTGCTCGTGGCCGACTGCGTCCCGGTCCTGCTCGCGGATCCCGGGGCGGGCGTCGTGGCCGCCGTGCACGCCGGCCGCCGGGGGCTCGTGGCCGGGGTGGTGCAGGCGGCCGTCGCGACGATGGTCGAGCACGGCGCCTCGGTCGAGCGGGTGCGTGCCGCGATCGGTCCGGCGATCGCTGGACGGTCCTACGAGGTGCCCGCGGACCTGCAGGACGAGGTCACGGCCTCGGTCCCGGAGACGAGGGCGACGACGTCATGGGGGACCCCCGCGCTGGACCTGCCCGCCGGCGTCTCGGCGGTGCTGGGCGCCGCCGGTGTCGAGCAGGTCGTCCACCTGGCGAGGGACACCTGGACGGACCCGGCCCTCTTCTCGTTCCGGCGCTCGCAGCGCACGGGGCGGTTCGCCGGTGTGGTCCGGCCGCCGCGTGGAGCACCCCTGAGGTGAACACGGAACAACGCGTGGCCGTCGGGCGTGTCGCGAGGCGGGCGGAACGGCGGCGTTGCTAGCGTGACCGGCAGAGGGAGCCCATCGTCGCCGGCTGGACCGGCACGGGCTCCGGGATGGTCCGGAGGGATCCGGGGAGGGAGCCAACGCGATGGCCGGAGCGCTGCGCAAGACGATGCTGTACCTCGGCCTGGCCGACGACCGGTCGGAGCACGAGGAGTACCTCGAGGAGTTCGACGACCAGGAGGTCGCGGTGCCGCAGGAGTACGAGGCCCAGGTCACGCCGCTGCACCGGCCGACGCGCACGACCCTGCCCACGCAGGCCGCGCCGCAGGCCGCTCCGGTCGCCGGTGAGCTGCGGCGGATCACCACGATCCACCCGCGGTCCTACAACGACGCCCGCAAGATCGGTGAGGCGTTCCGCGAGGGCACCCCGGTGATCATGAACCTCACGGACATGGACGACGCGGACGCCAAGCGTCTGGTCGACTTCTCCGCGGGCCTGATCTTCGGGCTGCACGGCGCGATCGAGCGTGTGACGAGCAAGGTGTTCCTGCTCTCGCCCGCCCACGTCGAGGTCGCCGGCGAGGCCGCTGGTCCGGTCGCCGAGCCGCCGACGCGCGCAGGCTTCTACAACCAGAGCTGACGCGTGCAACTCGTCGCAGCACTGCTCTTCTACGTCGTCCTCGCGTTCTTCATCCTGCTGCTCATCCGGCTGGTGCTGGACTGGGTGCAGTTCTTCGCGCGGGACTGGCACCCCTCCGGCGTCGCGCTGGTGATCGCCGAGGCGACCTACACGGTGACGGATCCGCCGCTGAAGGCGTTGCGACGGATCCTCCCGCCGCTGACCATCGGGTCTATCCGCCTGGACCTGGCCTTCCTCGTGCTGGTGCTCGGCTGCTCCATCCTGATGAGCATCCTCAGCAGCATCTGATCCGACCCCCACGGCGTCTCTGCGCGTGTCGCGGGGACGTGCGGGCGCCGCATTCTCCGCTACCGTGGCCCGAGGCGGTCGGTGGACTGCCGCCGGCCCGACCCAGCACTACCGACTGAGGTGATGACGATGGCTCTGCTGACCGCAGACGAGGTCTTGAACAAGAAGTTCCAGGCCACGAAGTTCCGCGAGGGCTACGACCAGGACGAGGTCGACGACTTCCTGGACGAGGTCGTCAACACGCTGCGCGACCTGCAGGGTGAGAACGACGACCTGAAGACGAAGCTCGCCGCGGCCGAGCGCCGCATCGCCGAGCTGAGCCGTGCAGGCGCCCAGCAGGCCGCGCCGGCCCCGAAGCCCGAGCCCACGCCCGAGCCGGTCCCCGCTCCCGCCCCGGTGCTCGCCGCGCCGGTCGCGCAGCAGGCGCCCGTCGTCGCGCCGGTGCAGGGCGGCCAGCGCACGAGCGAGCCGGAGTCCGCCACCGGGATGCTCGCCCTGGCCCAGAAGCTGCACGACGACTACGTGCGCAGCGGCCAGGAGGAGTCCGACCGTCTGGTCGGCGAGGCCAAGAGCCAGGCCAACCGCATCGTCCGCGAGGCCGAGGAGACGTCGCAGCGCACGCTCGGCCAGCTGGAGCAGGAGCGGTCGCTGCTCGAGCGCAAGATCGACGAGCTGCGGGTGTTCGAGCGCGACTACCGGACCCGCCTCAAGAGCTACCTGGAGAACCTGCTGGGCGACCTGGACAACCGGGGCAACGCGTTGCCGCCCCGCTCGGGTCAGCCGCAGACGGTCGGAGACGGCCAGAACCTCTGACAGCCTTCCCCGGCGACCACCCGCCGGAACTGATGCGCCCTGCATCACCACAGGTCAGGCCGACAATTCCGACACGCCACGCCGGGTTTCACCCGGCGTGGCGTGTTGTGTCCCTGACTTCACCCGCATACAGTCGCGTGACTTCGAGGACAGGGGGGCCCGCTCGTGGCCATGAATGACGCGCTCAGCGCGGTCGACGTCAGCACGGATATCAAGGACCTGACCAAGCTGGTCAAGCAGTTCCCGGTGCGGGACGGCGAGAAGCCGTGGACCGCCCGCGAGGTGAAGGACATCGCCGACGAGCTGACCAGCGACATCGACCGGCTGACGAGCGAGCTCGCCGCCGCCGACGCGGAGCTGTCGGACCTGCTGCGCAACTCCGGCGACGGCGCGGGGGACGACCAGGCCGACTCCGGCTCGTCGGCGCTCGAGCGTGAGCAGGAGCTCACGCTGGTGAACAACACCCGGGACCTGCTCGCGCAGACCACCCGCGCCCTGTCGAGGATCTCCGCCGGCACGTTCGCCACGTGCGAGTCGTGCGGCAAGGCCGTCGGCAAGGCGCGCGTCCAGGCATTCCCGCGGGCGACCCTCTGCGTGGAGTGCAAGCAGCGCGAAGAGCGTCGCTGACGCGCACGTAGACTCCTGCGGTGCCCACCACCACGGACGACCAGCCTGACGCGCCTGCGAGCACCCGTCGGCGCGCCCTGCTGATCACGCTCTTCTCGATCTCCGCCGTCGTGCTGGTCCTCGACCAGGTGTCGAAGGCGTGGGCGATCAGCTCGCTGGTCGAGGGTGAGCGTCGGGACCTGGTGGGCGACCTGCTGGGTCTGCAGCTGGTGTTCAACCCCGGCGCGGCGCTGTCGATCGCGACGGGGATGACCTGGCTGCTCACCATCGTGGCGGCCGCGGTCATCGTGGTGGTGGTCCGCGCGAGCCGGCGTATCGGGTCGCGGGCCTGGGCCGTCGCGCTGGGCCTGCTGCTCGGAGGCGCGCTCGGGAACCTGGTCGACAGGCTCGTCCGCGAGCCGGGGATCGCCCGGGGGCACGTCGTCGACTTCATCGCGTACGCCGACTGGTTCGTCGGGAACGTCGCGGACATCGCGATCGTGTCCGCGGCCGTCCTCGTCGTGATCCTCGCCGCGCGGGGGGTGCACATCGACGGCACGCGCGACGGTCAGCAGCAGCCGGAGACTGACGACGAGAGCGCGACCGACCCGGCCGATCTCGACCAGGACGCCGCCGCGCCGACCGCCGCGACCGCCGTCGCCCCCCCGACGAGCACCGAGCAGAATGCCTGACACGCGCGCGATGCCCGTGCCGGACGGGCTGGTCGGCGAGCGGGTCGACGCGGCGCTGGCCCGGCTGCTCGGCCTGTCGCGCACGCGGGCCGCGGAGATCGCCGAGGCCGGGGGCGTGCAGCTCGACGGCAAGGAGCTGGGCAAGTCCGACCGGCTGTCCGCCGGCGGGTGGCTCGAGGTCGAGATCCCGGACGTCGTCCCGGCGCAGACGATCGAGGTCGTCGCGGAGCCGGTGCCCGGCATGCGGATCGTGTACGACGACGACGACCTGGTGGTCATCGACAAGCCCGTCGGCGTCGCCGCGCACCCGTCGCCGGGCTGGACGGGCCCGACCGTCGTCGGTGCGCTCGTGGCCGTCGGCTACCGCATCTCGACGTCGGGGGCCGCGGAGCGGCAGGGGATCGTGCACCGTCTGGACGCCGGCACGTCCGGCCTGATGGTCGTCGCCAAGTCCGAGCACGCGTACACCGTGCTCAAGCGGGCGTTCAAGGAGCGCACGGTCGAGAAGGTCTACCACGCGCTCGTGCAGGGCCATCCGGAGCCGACCACCGGCACCATCGACGCCCCCATCGGCCGACACCCCAGCTCGGACTGGAAGTTCGCGGTCGTCGCGGACGGCAAGCCGTCGGTCACGCACTACGAGGTGCTCGAGATGCTGCCCGCGGCCTCCCTGGTCGAGGTCCACCTGGAGACGGGTCGCACCCACCAGATCCGCGTGCACTTCGCTGCGACGAGGCACCCCTGCGTCGGTGACCTCATGTACGGGGCGGACCCGGCGCTCGCCGCACGGGTGGGGCTGGGACGGCAGTGGCTGCACGCCATGCGCCTCGGGTTCCACCACCCGACCACCGGCGAGTGGCTGGAGCTGACCAGCGAGTACCCGGAGGACCTGTCGCGGTCGCTGGCGGTGCTGCAGGACGGGTACGCGTGAGCGTGCGCGTCGTCCGGGTGGAGACGCCCGAGCAGCGCGCGGCCATGACCGCGATCCGCATGGCCGTGTTCGTGCAGGAGCAGAACGTGGCTCCCGAGCGCGAGATGGACGCGCTCGACGACGACCCGGCGACGCTGCACGTCCTTGCGCTCGGCGACGACGGCTCGGCGCTCGGCACCGCCCGGCTCCTGCCGCCGCACCACGCCGGTGAGCCTGCCCACATCGGTCGGGTCGCCGTGAGCGCCACCGCCCGGGGCCTCGGCGTCGGTGCGGTGCTGATGACCGCCCTCGAGGCCGCGGCGCTGGAGCGGTTCGGGGACGTCGTGGACGGCGTCCGCACGGTGTCGGTCGAGCTCAGCGCGCAGGAGCAGGCGCTCGGTTTCTACGCAAGACTCGGCTACGTCGCGCGTGAGGAGCGGTACCTCGACGAGGCCATCTGGCACCGCGACGCGGTGAAGGTCGTGTCGGCTCCGGCGTAGGTCACGACACGCCTCAGGGCGACACGCCGTGCACCCTGGCGACACGGTCGGCGGCGGTCTGGGTGTCGGTGCGGGCACGTAGGATCGCCCGCATGGCATCAGCTGGAGGCTCCGACTTCGTCCACCTCCACGTGCACACCGAGTACTCGATGCTCGACGGCGCGGCGCGCCTGGACGACCTGTTCACCGAGGCCAACCGGCTCGGTCAGACGGCTGTCGCCATCACCGACCACGGGTACCTGTTCGGGGCGTTCGACTTCTGGCAGAAGGCCCGCAGCCACGGCATCAAGCCGATCATCGGCGTCGAGGCGTACGTCACGCCGGGCACCAGCCGGTTCGACCAGAACCGCGTGCGGTGGGGCGAGTCGCACCAGGCGGCCGACGACGTCTCGGCGCGCGGCGCGTACACGCACATGACGTTGCTGGCCAAGTCCACGAAGGGGATGCACAACCTCTTCCGGATGTCGTCGCTGGCGTCGCTCGAGGGCCAGATGGGCAAGTGGCCGCGCATGGACCGCGAGCTGCTCAGCACCTACAGCGACGGGCTCATCGCGACCACCGGCTGCCCGTCGGGCGAGGTGCAGACGCGCATCCGGCTGGGCCAGTTCGACGAGGCCGTGCGGGCCGCGGGCGAGATGCAGGACCTGTTCGGCAAGGAGAACTACTACGTCGAGCTGATGGACCACGGGCTCGAGATCGAGACGCGGGTCATCAAGGACCTGCGGCGGCTCGCCGAGTCGATCGGGGCCCCCGTCGTCGCGACGAACGACCTGCACTACACGAAGCACGAGGACAGCCACGCGCACGAGGTGCTGCTGTGCGTCCAGTCGGGCTCGACCCTGGCCGACCCCGACCGGTTCAAGTTCGACACCGACCAGTTCTACCTGAAGTCCGCCGAGGAGATGCGGCGCACGTGGGCGGAGATCCCGGAGGCCTGCGACAACACGGTCCTCATCGCGGAGCAGTGCGAGGTGGAGTTCAACACCGACGCCAACTTCATGCCGAACTTCCCCGTCCCGGCGGGGGAGAGCGAGGACTCCTGGTTCATCAAGGAGGTCGAGACCGGCCTGCAGAAGCGGTACCACGGGACGATCCCGTCGGACGTCCGCACGCAGGCCGAGTACGAGACGGGCGTCATCACCCAGCTCGGGTTCTCCGGCTACTTCCTCGTCGTCGCCGACTTCATCAACTGGGCCAAGGACCAGGGCATCCGCGTGGGCCCCGGCCGTGGGTCCGCCGCCGGCTCGATGGCGTCGTACGCGATGGGCATCACCGAGCTGGACCCGCTCGAGCACGGCCTGATCTTCGAGCGGTTCCTCAACCCCGAGCGCGTGTCCTGGCCCGACGTCGACGTCGACTTCGACGAGCGTCGGCGCGGTGAGGTCATCCGGTACGTGACGGACAAGTACGGCGAGGACCGCGTCGCCCAGATCGTCACGTACGGCACGATCAAGGCCAAGCAGGCGCTCAAGGACGCATCCCGCGTGCTCGGCTTCCCGTTCGCGATGGGGGAGAAGCTCACCAAGGCGATGCCGCCCGCGGTGATGGGCAAGGACATCACGCTGTCGGGCATCTACAACCCGCAGGACGCCCGCTACGCGGAGGCCGACGAGTTCCGCCAGGTGGTGCAGGCCGACCCCGAGGCGCAGCGCGTGCTGGAGACCGCGAAGGGGCTGGAGAACCTCAAGCGGCAGTGGGGCGTGCACGCGGCCGGCGTCATCATGTCGAGCGAGCCCCTCGTGGACATCGTGCCGATCATGCGGCGCCCCCAGGACGGCGCGATCATCACGCAGTTCGACCAGCCGGGGTCCGAGGCCCTGGGCCTGATCAAGATGGACTTCCTCGGTCTGCGCAACCTCACGATCCTCGACGACGCGCTCGAGAACATCGAGATGAACGGCAAGCCGGCCATCAAGATCGAAGAGGTCCCGCTCGACGACCCGGCGACCTACGAGCTCCTCGGCCGCGGCGACACCCTGGGGGTGTTCCAGCTCGACGGCGGTCCCATGCGGTCGCTGCTGCGCCAGATGCGTCCCGACAACTTCGAGGACATCTCGGCCGTCATCGCGCTGTACCGCCCGGGCCCGATGGGGATGAACTCCCACATCAACTACGCGCTGCGCAAGAACGGTCTGCAGAAGGTGGAGCCCATCCACCCCGAGCTGGAGGCGCCGCTCGAGGAGGTCGTGGGCATCACCCACGGGCTGATCGTCTACCAGGAGCAGGTGCAGCGCGCCGCGCAGAAGCTGGCCGGCTACACGCTGGGCCAGGCCGACCTGCTGCGCCGCGCGATGGGCAAGAAGAAGAAGGAGGTCCTGGACAAGGAGTTCGTCCCCTTCCAGGCCGGCATGCGCGAGCGCGGCTACTCGGACGCGTCCATCCAGGCCGTCTGGGACGTGCTGGTGCCGTTCGCCGGGTACGCCTTCAACAAGGCGCACTCCGCCGCGTACGGCGTCATCTCCTACTGGACCGCCTACCTCAAGGCGAACTACCCGACCGAGTACATGGCGGGACTGCTCACCAGCGTCCGCGACGACAAGGACAAGTCGGCGCTGTACCTGGGTGAGTGCCGGCACATGGGCATCACCGTCCTGGCTCCGGACGTGAACTCGTCGTCGGCCAACTTCACGGCCGTCGGCAAGGACATCCGCTTCGGGCTGACGGCTATCCGCAACGTCGGCGCCAACGTGGTCGACGCGATCGTGCGAGCGCGCGAGGAGAAGGGCGCGTTCACGTCCTTCACCGACTTCCTGGACAAGGTGCCCGCGGTCGTCTGCAACAAGCGGACCATCGAGTCGCTGATCAAGGCCGGGGCGTTCGACTCGCTCGGCCACGCGCGGCGCGCGCTGCTGCTGGTCCACGAGCAGGCTGTCGACTCGGTGATCGGGGTGAAGCGCAAGGAGGCGGAGGGCCAGTTCGACCTGTTCGCGGACCTCATGGGCGGTGACGACGGCGGGCAGGGCTTCGCGGTCGTCGTGCCGGACCTCCCCGACTGGGACAAGAAGCAGCGCCTGGCGTTCGAGCGGGAGATGCTCGGCCTGTACGTCTCGGACCACCCGCTGTCGGGGCTCGAGCACGTGCTCGCCGCCGCGGCGGACGTGTCGATCGCCACGCTGCTGCAGGACGAGCAGCGCCCGGACGGCTCGACGGTCGTCATCGCCGGCCTCATCACGTCGCTGCAGCGCAAGATGTCGAAGCAAGGCAACCCGTGGGCCGCGGTCACGATCGAGGACATGGAGGCCTCGGTCGAGATCATGTTCTTCGGCGAGACCTACCTGGCGTACTCCACGGCGCTGGCCGAGGACGCGGTCGTGGTGGTCCGCGGTCGGGTCCGGCGGCGCGACGAGACCATGCAGCTGCAGGCCATGGAGGTGTCGCTGCCGGACGTGTCGCAGGCGGCCGACGCACCCGTCGTGGTGTCGATGGCGGTCTCGCGGTGCACGCCGCCGGTGGTGGAGCGGTTGCGGGAGGTGCTGTCCACGCACCCGGGCGTGACGGAGGTTCACCTGCGCCTGACCAGCCCCGGTCGGGCGACCGTCATGCGACTGGACCACGGGCTGCGCGTCGAACGGTCGCCGTCCCTGTTCGGGGATCTGAAGGCGCTGCTCGGGCCTAGCTGCCTGGCGTCCTGACCAGCCACGCGAGCACCTCGGCCGCGTGCCGGTCGGGCGGGAAGACGGGGTAGAAGACCTTCTCGACGACGCCGTCGCGCACCACCATCGTGAGCCGGCGCAGCAGCGTCCGGCCGGCGGCGTCGAACGTGGGCAGGTCCATCGCGCGCGTGACGGCGAGGGCCGCGTCGCTCAGCATCGCGAACGGCAGGTGCAGGCGCTCTACGGCCTCGCGCTGGTACGCCGTGTCCTGCGTCGACAGCCCGTAGACCGCTGCCGCACCGGCGGCGAGCAGGTCGGCGTGGTGGTCGCGGAACGCGCACGCCTCAGCGGTGCAGCCGCGCGCACCGGGGATGGCGTCCCAGTCGTCGGGCAGGTCGGTGCCCGGTCGGCCGGTGAGCGGGTAGGCGTAGAGGACCGTGCGGCCGGGACCCAGGGTGTCGAGGGTGACGGTCGACCCGTCGGTCGCGGGAAGGCCGAGCGCCGGCAGCCGTGCTCCGGCCAGGTGGTCGGCCGCGCCGTCTGCGGCGGGGGCGGGCAGGTCGTCCGGGAGGCGGCTGAGGTCCACGGGCCGAGGCTAACGGGCCTGTTCATATAGCAGTTGCGTTATATAACCGAGAGTGGAAGTATCGGCCGTGTGCAGGTGATGGATGCGTTGGGAGACCCGGTCCGGCGGCGGCTCGTCGAGCTGCTCGCCGACGGTGGACGCAGCGCCGGGCAGCTGGCCAGCGCGGTCGGGGCGGAGTTCGGCATCAGCCAGCCCGCCGCGTCGCGCCACCTGCGCGTCCTGCGCGAGGCCGGCGTCGTGGACTCGGTGCCGCACGGTGCGGTCCGGCTCTACTCGGTCCGGCCCGAGGCGCTCGACGAGGTCGAGGTCTGGGCGCGGCGCATCCGCCGGTTCTGGGACGGGCACCTGGACGCGTTGGAGACCGAGGTCGCCCGCGGGGCGCGGAAGCGGAGGATGCGAGATGACGACTGACCTGTGGGGGGTGCTGACACCGACGCCGACCGGCACGACGGTCCGGTTCGAGCGGCGGTACGCCACGACGCCCGAGGACCTCTGGTCGTGCGTGACCGACCCCGAGCGGCTGGCCCGCTGGCTCGGCCCGGTCTACGGGGACCTGGTCGTGGGCGGCCGGTACGAGCTGCGGATGGGCGAGGACGTCGCCGGGTCGGACCAGAACGCGACCGGCGAGATCCTCGCGTGCGACGCACCGCGCCGGATGGTGCTGGTGTGGCAGTTCCCCGGCGAGCCCGAGAGCAGGGTGACGGTCGACATCGCCGGCGACGACGACGGAGCGCTCCTCGTGCTGGAGCACCTGGACCTGGAGGAGGCGGCGGCTCGCGGCTACGGCGGGGGGTGGCACGCCTCGCTGGACCAGCTCGACGACCACGTCGCCGGCCGGGCGGTCCGTGACTGGGACGACCTCTTCGCCGCCGCGCTGCCGCGGTACCGGCAGGCCTGAGGTCAGCCGACCGTGGCCTCCTTGTAGCCCGTCGGCAGGTCGACCTCGACCACGTCGCCCTTGACCAGCTGACGGCCGCGCCGGGTCTCGTCCTCACCGTTCACCGTGACGGCCCCGTCCTCCAGGAGCTCGCGGGCGTGCGCGCCGGAGTCGGCGAGGTCCGCCAGCTTGAGGAACTGGCCGAGCCGGATCGAGTCGTCGGAGATGGGGACCTCGGCCGAGGAAGCAGTCATGGGAGCAGTCTGCCTCCCCGCAGCACTGTGGCGCAGCGCACGGCCCGGCCCGTGGTCGTGGTCAGGCCACGTGCTGGCGTCCGTCCTATGCTCGGGAACGTGATCACCCGCATCGACCTGCGCGGTCGCGCCCTGTCGCGTCGCGAGCTCCTGGACGAGCTTCCTCGTGCCGAGGTCGACGTCGAGCACGCTGCCGAGATCGTCGCACCCATCCTGGCCGCCGTCCGTGCCCGCGGGGCAGCGGAGCTGCGCGACCTCGCGGAGCGCTTCGACGGCGTGCGCCCGGAGCACCTGCGCGTCCCCGCGGACGTGATCACCGCCGCGGTCGGCGCGCTCGACCCGGACGTCCGGTCCGCGCTCGAGGAGACCATCCGCCGCGTCCGGCAGGTGCACGGCGCCCAGCGACCGGCCGACTTCACCGTCGAGCTCGCCCCCGGTGCGCAGGTGCGCCAGCGCTGGCTGCCCGTGCGCCGCGTCGGCCTCTACGTCCCGGGCGGGCTCGCCGTGTACCCCTCGTCCGTGGTGATGAACGTCGTCGCCGCCCAGGCAGCCGGTGTCGGGTCGCTGGCCGTGGCGTCGCCCCCGCAGAAGGACCAGGGCGGTCTGCCGGACCCGGTCGTCCTGGCCACGTGCGCGCTGCTCGAGATCGACGAGGTCTACGCCGTCGGCGGGGCCCAGGCGGTCGGGATGTTCGCCTACGGCGCCGCCGGTTCGGACGCCGTCGACGGCGACACCCTCTGCGAGCCGGTCGACGTCGTCACCGGACCCGGCAACGTCTACGTCGCCGCCGCCAAGCGGCTGGTGCGGGGGATCGTCGGCATCGACGCCGAGGCGGGCCCGACCGAGATCGCGATCCTGGCTGACGGCACCGCCGACGCCACGCACGTCGCCGCCGACCTCGTCTCCCAGGCCGAGCACGACCCGCTGGCCGCCGCCGTGCTGGTGACGCCGTCCGTCGAGCTGGCGGGCGCGGTCGAGGCCAAGCTCGTCGACCGCGTGGACGCCACGATGCACCGGGAGCGCGTCTCGACGGCGTTGCGCGGCGAGCAGTCAGCGATCGTCCTC
Organism: Cellulomonas xylanilytica; assembly: GCF_007989805.1. GTDB lineage: Bacteria > Actinomycetota > Actinomycetes > Actinomycetales > Cellulomonadaceae > Cellulomonas > Cellulomonas xylanilytica. Next base: position 40,992 of record NZ_BJUB01000003.1, on the reverse strand, counting down.
GTCGACGACTTGGAGCAGGGCCTCGACGTGGTGAACGCCTACGGCGCGGAGCACCTGGAGATCCAGACGGTCGGAGCGGCGGCGCTCGCCGAGCGCGTGACCAGCGCCGGGGCGATCTTCGTCGGTGCCTACTCGCCCGTCTCGCTGGGCGACTACATGGCCGGGTCCAACCACGTCCTGCCGACCGGGGGCTGCGCGCACTTCGCGAGCGGTCTCGGGGTGCACTCGTTCCTGCGCGCCGTCCAGGTGATCGAGTACGACGCCGACGCGCTCTCGGACGTCGCGGACAAGATCGTCGCGCTCGCCGACGCCGAAGGACTCCCCGCGCACGGCGAGGCGGTGCGGGCCAGATTCTGAGGTACTCCACCCGCGCGCCGGTGGCCGTACGCCCCGACCTCGCACCCGCGACCACCGCCCATCGTCGAGAGGACAGCCTGTGACAGGCAACGCGACGTTCCGCCATCGTGACGTCGCGCTCCTGGCCGTCGTCGGCATCGAGGCACCCGTCGTGGTGCCCTCGACGGTCTTCGACGAGCGCCTCGCACCGACCCTGCAGCGGCTCCGCCTCCCGCGCGGCCTGCTCTCCCGCGTGGCCGGCGTGCACGAGCGTCGCTGGTGGGACGAGGAGATGACGTTCGACGACGCCGCCACCGCGGCCGGTGCGAAGGCGCTGGCCGAGGCGGGCATCGACGCGGGCGACGTCGGTCTGCTCATCAACACGTCCGTCACCCGGACGTTCCTCGAGCCGTCGGTCGCCTCCCGCATCCACTCCGGCCTGTCCCTGCCGTCGAGCGCGCTCGGCTTCGACCTGACCAACGCGTGCCTCGGCTTCGTCAACGGCATGACGCTCGCGGCGCAGCTGATCGACTCGGGGCAGGTCCGGTACGCGGTCATCGTCAACGGCGAGGACCCGCGCCCGACGCAGGAGGCCACGCTGGACCGGCTCACCGCGCCGGGGACCACCCGCGAGCAGTTCCTCGAGGAGTTCGCGACGCTCACGCTCGGCGCGGGCGCCGCAGCAGCCGTCCTCGGTCCGGCGCACCTGCACCCCGGAGCGCACCGGCTCGTCGGCGGCGTCGCCCGCTCCGCGACGCAGCACCACGAGCTGTGCGTCGGTGGCGTCGAGGGCATGAAGACGGATCCGGCCGGGCTCCTGGCCGGCGGGCTCGAGCTCGTGGTGGACGCCTGGAACGAGGCGCAGCCGGAGTGGGACTGGGCGGGCGTCGACCGCATCGTCACGCACCAGGTCTCCTCCGTGCACACCGGCTCGATCGTCGACGCGCTGGGCCTGGACGTCGACAAGGTGCCGACGACGTTCCCGCGCTGGGGCAACGTCGGTCCGGCCGCGCTGCCGATGACGCTGGCGGCCCAGGCGGACTCGCTGCGCACGGGGGACCGGGTGCTGTGCATGGGCGTCGGCTCCGGCCTGCACACCGCGATGGCCGAGATCGTCTGGTGACGGGGGCGTCGAGACCACCCGCGGACGTCCTGGCAGCCGGGGGGATCGACCCGCGCTGGTCCCGGACCCTCGAGGTGGGACCGCGGTCGTGGCACCTGCTCGACAACGGCCCGACGCTGGACGCCGAACCCGTCGGCACCCTGCTGTGCGTGCACGGCAACCCGACGTGGTCGTTCCTGTGGCGCCGCCTGCTCGCCGCCGGTGCGCGGGCGGAGCGCCCCTGGCGCGTCGTCGCCGTCGACCAGCTCGAGATGGGCTACTCGGAGCGGACCGGCGAGCAGCACCGCCTGGCCGGCCGGGTCGCCGACCTCGGCGCACTGACCGACCACCTGGGGCTCGCCGGACCCGTCGTGACGGTCGGGCACGACTGGGGCGGTCTGGTCAGCCTCGGCTGGGCGCTCGACCACCCCGACCTGCTGGCCGGTGTCGTGCTCACCAACACGGCCGTGCACCACGAGCCCGCCGACACGCTGCCGGCCCCGCTGCGCGTCGCGACGGCACGCGGCGTCCTGCCGGTGGGCACGGTCACCACCCCGGCGTTCCTGGAGACCACGCTCGCGCTCGCCCACCCGCGGCTGGAGCCCGCGGTCGCCGACGGCTTCCGCGCGCCCTACCGGACCGCCGAGCGGCGCTCCGGCATCGGCGGGTTCGTCGCCGACATCCCCGCCGCCGCCGACCACCCGAGCCGCCCGGAGCTCGACCGGATCGCCGCGGGCATCCCGGACCTCGACGTCCCGGTCCTCCTGCTGTGGGGTCCGCGCGACCCGGTGTTCTCCGCCCGGTACCTGCGGGACCTGCGCGAACGCCTGCCGCACGCGGACGTGCACCGCTTCGAGGGCGCCGGCCACCTGGTGGTCGAGGACGCGGACGTCGCCGGCGCGGTCCTGCGCTGGCTGGACACGCGCGACGCCCCTGACGCACCGACGGCGTCCGACGAGCCCTACCGAGCACTCGGGGCCACCCTCGAGGAGCGGGCCGGCGACGACGGCACCGCCCTGATCGAGCTGGCCGGCCCCCGGTCGCGCCGGGTGACGTGGGCGGCGCTCGCGGCCCGGACGGAGCAGCTGGCCCGCGGGCTCGCGGCGAGCGGCGTGCGACCGGGCGATCGGGTCGCCCTCCTCGTGCCGCCGGGGGCGGACCTGACGGCCGTGCTCTACGCGTGCCTGCGGCTCGGGGCGGTGGTCGTCGTCGCTGACGCCGGGCTCGGGGTCCAAGGGCTGACCCGCGCGGTCCGCGCCGCGGACCCGACCGTCGTCATCGGCATCGAGAGGGCCCTGGTGGCCGCGCGATGGTTGCGCTGGGCCCCGACCCTGGTCAGCGCCGGACCCCTGCGCGCCGGGGTGGCCCGGTCGCTGGGGGTCAGCGCGTCCCTGGACGACCTCGCCGCCCTCGGCCGAAGCTCCACCGAAGAGCTCGCGTGGCCCAACCCCGACGCGGACGCGGCGGTCCTGTTCACCTCGGGGTCGACCGGTCCCGCCAAGGGCGTCGTCTACACGCACCGTCGGCTCGCCGCGATGCGCGACGTCGTCGCCCGTACCTACGGCATCGGCCCGGACAGCCCGCTCGTCGCGGCCTTCGCGCCGTTCGTGCTGCTCGGTCCCGCGCTGGGCGCGACGAGCGCCAGCCCGGACATGGACGTCACGTCGCCCGGCACGCTCACGGCCCGGGCGCTGGCCGAGGCCGTCCGCGCGATCGACGCCGCGGTCGTCTTCGCGTCACCCGCGGCGCTGCGCTCGGTGGTCCGCACCGCCGACGGGTCGGAGCTCGCCGCGCTCGCGGACGTCCGGCTGTTCCTGTCCGCCGGTGCGCCCGTCGGTCTGGACCTGCTCGAGGCCGCCGCGACCCTGATGCCGTCGGCGCACGCGCACACGCCGTACGGCATGACGGAGGCGCTCGTCGTCGCCGACATGTCGCTCGACGAGCTGCGCGACCTCGGCGCCGGGGACGGCGTGTGCGTCGGGCGACCGGTCGCGGGCGTCCGGGTCGCGCTCAGCGCGCTCGACGCGGGCGGCGAGCCGACAGGCGCGCCCGACCACCAGGCCGGTGTCACCGGGGAGGTGCTCGTCGCGGCCGCCCACGTCAAGGACCGGTACGACGCCCTCTGGGTCACCCAGCAGGCGTCCGCCCGGGACGCGGGCTGGCACCGCACGGGCGACGTGGGTCACCTGGACCCGGACGGCCGGCTCTGGATCGAGGGCCGGCTCGCGCACGTGCTGGTGACGGCCGACGGCGTCCGGACCCCCGTCGGGCTGGAGCAGCGGGCGCAGACGGTCGACCAGGTCGTGTCCGCCGCCGTGGTCGGGGTGGGGCCGCGCGGCGCGCAGCAGGTCGTCGTGGTCGTCCAGCCGGAGGTCTGGTCCCACGGCCCGGTCGTCGCGGACCCCGTCCTGGCCGCCGCGGTCCGCGCGGCGCTCGACGGCACCGCCGTCGCCGCGGTGCTGGTCGTGGAGCAGCTGCCGACGGACGTCCGGCACAGCTCGAAGATCGACCGCACCCGGGTGGCGGCGTGGGCCGAGCGCGTCCTGGCGGGGGAGCGGGCGCGGCTGTGAGCCGCCTGCTGGTCACGGGGGCGAGCGGCATGCTCGGGCGGGCGGTCGCCGCACGGCTCGTCGCGGACGGCCACGACGTCCGCACGCTGCAGCGCAGCGCGTCGCGGGTCGCCGGTGCGCACGACATCGGCGGCTCGATCACCGACGCCGGGTGCGTGCGGTCCGCGCTGCGTGACCGCGACGCGGTCGTGCACCTGGCGGCCAAGGTCACGATCACGGGACCGCTCGCCCAGTTCGAGGAGGTCAACGTCGGCGGGACCCGGCTGCTCCTCGACGAGGCACGGGCCGCGGGCGTGGCGCGCTTCGTGCACGTCTCGACGCCGTCGGTCGCGCACCACGGCCGGTCGTTGACGGGTGCGGGCGCCGGCCCGGCCGACCCCGGGCACGCGCGCGGCAGCTACGCGCGGACCAAGGCCACCGCCGAGCTCCTGGCGCTCGCGGCGGACGACCCGGCCGGTCTGCGTGTCATCGCCGTCCGACCGCACATCGTGTGGGGGCCGGGCGACACCCAGCTGGTCGGTCGGATCGTGGACCGGGCCCGGTCGGGCCGCCTGCCGGTGCTCGGCGACGGTGCCGCGCTCATCGACACGACCTACGTCGACAACGCGGTGGACGCCCTGGTGGCGGCCCTGGACGCCGACGTGGCCGCCTACGGCTCGCCGTACGTCGTCACCAACGGGGAGCCCCGTCCGGTCGTCGAGCTCCTCGCGGGCATCTGCGCGGCGAGCGGCGTGCCGGTCCCGCGGCGGCACGTCCCCGCCGGCCTGGCACGGGCCGCGGGGTCGGTCCTCGACGTCGCGTGGCGCACGTTCCCCCTGGCCGGCGAGCCGCCGCTGACCCGCTTCGTCGCCGAGCAGCTCTCCACCGCGCACTGGTTCGACCAGCGTCGGACGCGCGACGCGCTCGGCTGGACGCCCCTGGTCGGTCTGGACGAGGGACTGGAGCGGCTGGCGGGGTGGACGGCGCGACAGGCTCCCGCCGTGGCTCCTTAGACTCTGCCGGGTGACCTCTGACCTCGCCCGCGGCGCGCTGCCGCTGCGCCCGGACCTGGCCGGGCTCGAGCCCTACGGCGCCCCTCAGCTGGACGTGCCGCACCTGCTCAACGTCAACGAGAACCCGTACGCGCCGGCCCCGGACGTCGTCGCCGACATCGCAGCGGCGGTCGCGACGGCCGCGTCGAGCCTGAACCGCTACCCCGACCGCGACTTCGAGGACCTCCGCGCCGACCTGGCCGGCTACCTGCGGGTGGAGTCCGGCGTCGAGCTGGCTCCCGAGCAGCTGTGGGCAGCCAACGGCTCGAACGAGATCATGCTGCACGTCCTGCAGGCGTTCGGTGGCCCGGGTCGCACCGTGCTCTCCTTCGCGCCCACCTACTCGATGTACCCCGAGTACGCCCGCGACACGTTCACGGGGTGGGTCACCGGCCGGCGCGAGGCGGACTTCACCCTCGACCCCGACGTCGCCCGCGCGTCGATCGCCGAGCACGCGCCGTCGGTCGTGCTGCTGGCCAGCCCGAACAACCCCACGGGGACGGCCCTGCCCGCCGCGACGGTGCTCGCGGTCCTCGACGCCGCGGCGCAGGTGCCGGGCGGCTGCGTGGTCGTCGTCGACGAGGCCTACGGCGAGTTCCGGCGGACGGGTGTCCCGTCCGCCCTCGAGCTGCTTGCCGACCACCCGCACCTCGCGGTGAGCCGGACCATGTCCAAGGCCTTCGGCCTGGCCGGGGCGCGCGTCGGCTTCCTCGCCGCGTCGCCCGCGCTGGTCGACGCCCTCCGCGTGGTCCGGCTGCCCTATCACCTGTCGGGCGTCACGCAGGCGGTCGCGCGCGCAGCGCTCCGGCACGCGCCCGCGCTCATGGCTCAGATCGGCTCGCTGCGTGACGAGCGTGACGCGCTCGTGGTCTGGCTGCGGGAGCGCGGCCTGACCGTCGCCGAGTCCGACGCGAACTTCGTGCTGTTCGGCCTGTTCGACGACCGCCACGCGATCTGGCAGGGTCTGCTCGACCGTGGCGTGCTGATCCGCGAGGTCGGACCGGACGGGTGGCTGCGGGTGTCGGTGGGCACGCCGCAGGACATGACGGCGTTCAAGGACGCCCTGAGCGAGGTGGCGGGACTGTGAGTGCAGCGAAGGGGCGTACCGCGCGCATCGAGCGTGCGACGAGCGAGTCGAGCGTGCTGGTCGAGCTCGACCTCGACGGCACCGGTCGCACGGACATCTCGACGACGGTGCCGTTCTACGACCACATGCTCACGGCCCTGGGCAAGCACTCGCTGATCGACCTCACGGTCAAGGCCACCGGGGACACCCACATCGACGCGCACCACACCGTCGAGGACGTCGCGATCACGATCGGTGAGGCGCTGCGGCAGGCGCTGGGCGACAAGCGGGGGATCTCGCGGTTCGGCGACGCCACGGTGCCGCTCGACGAGGCGCTCGCCCAGGCGGTCGTCGACGTGTCCGGCCGTCCGTACCTGGTGCACACCGGAGAGCCTCCCGGGCAGGAGTACCACCTGATCGGCGGGCACTTCACGGGCTCGCTCACCCGGCACGTGCTCGAGTCCATCGCGCACCACGCGGCGTTCAGCATCCACGTGCGGGTGCTCGCCGGCCGGGACCCGCACCACATCGTCGAGGCGCAGTTCAAGGCCCTCGCCCGGGCGCTGCGGTTCGCCGTCGCGCTCGACCCGCGGGTGGAGGGCATCCCGTCGACGAAGGGCGCGCTGTGATGGCCGACGAGAACCTGCCCGACGACTTCGAGGTCCCCGACGACCTGTCGTCGCTGCTGGACGGCCCGGCGGAGGACCCGTCGGTGGTCCTGGTGGTCACGCAGGTCGCCGCGCCCGCGCCCCTCGCGGCGGCCTGCGCCATCGCGAAGGTGGAGGTCGACGTCGTCCCGACGCCGATCGGTGCGATCGCGGCCCTGCGTGACCCGCGGGCTGCGGCGGACGGCGCGGCCGCGATCTCGAAGCTGCTGCGCACCGTCCCGGTGATCCTCCTGGAGCGGCGTGAGGGGCAGATCTCCGCGTCGCGCTGGGTGGCCGGGGACCGCGACGGCGACCTGCCCGCCGGGCTGGTGCTGTCCGACGCACCGCCCGTCCTCGAGGACCTGCTCCTCGGGTCGGTGCAGGCGAGCGACGTCGAGGGTGTCGTGACGAGCGTCGGCATGTCCCGCTGGCAGGCGATGCGCACCATCGCGAGCTCGGCCAAGCGCAAGTAGCCGCCCGCGAGCTCTTGTGAGCCCACGGTCGTCTCGCGGACCGGCGCCCGTTCCGGTCAGCCCCGCGGCCACGGGTACCGTTGGCCGGTGCCTGCTCAGCCTCTCGTCGTCGTGCTCGACCACGGCGCCGACGACCACACCGCGCTGGCGGAGGCGCTCACGAGCGCCGGCGCGCGGGTGGTCGTCACCGCCGACAAGCGGACCGCCCTCCTCGCCGACGGTCTGGTGATCGCCGGCCGCGCCCCGGCGGCGGACGTCATGCCCGCGCTGCGGGCGATCGGCGCCGACCAGGTCGTCGACCGCCGCCTCGCCGGGGGCCGCGCGGTGCTCGCGATCGGCGTCGGGATGCACCTGATGTTCGCCGAGGTCGTCCAGGACGGCACCGTCACGGAGGGACTGGGGGAGTGGGCGGGCGTCGTCGACGCGCTCGGCTCACCTCCCGGTGCGGCGACCGTCGACGTCCACGACGGCTCCGCCCTGTTCGCCGGTCTCGGCGGCTCCCGGTTCGACGTCGTCCACGCGCACGCGGCCCGCACCTTCCCGCTCCTGGACGACTGGCCCGCGGAGACCCGCCTCGTCGTCCCGGTCGTCACCTGGACGGCCGGTGACGTGCGCTACGTCGCCGCCATCGAGAACGGCCCGCTGGTCGGGCTCCAGGTCCGTCCCGAGTCGTCCGGCCCGGCCGGCGCCGAGCTGCTGGCCCGCTGGGTCTCGTCCCTGCCCGCAGTCGCCCTCTCCACCCCCGACGACAGCCCCCCTGACACCCCCGACACCCCTGGAGCCACCGCATGACCGACCGCCTCGAGCTGCTGCCCGCCGTCGACGTCGCCGACGGTCAGGCCGTCCGCCTGACCCAGGGGGCTGCCGGCACCGAGACGGGCTACGGCGACCCGCTGTCGGCCGCGCTCGACTGGTTCACGGGCGGCGCGGAGTGGATCCACCTCGTCGACCTCGACGCCGCGTTCGGCCGCGGGTCCAACGCCGACCTGCTCGCCGAGGTGACCGCCGAGCTCGTCGGCAAGGGCGTGAAGGTCGAGCTGTCGGGCGGGATCCGCGACGACGCGTCGGTCGAGCGGGCGCTCGGCACGGGGGCGACCCGGATCAACCTCGGCACGGCCGCGCTGGAGAACCCGGAGTGGACGGCGCGCGTGATCGGGTCGTTCGGTCAGCAGATCGCGGTGGGTCTGGACGTGCGGGGCACGACGCTCGCCGCCCGGGGCTGGACGAAGGACGGCGGTGACCTCTGGGAGGTGCTCGCGCGCCTGGAGGACGCCGGGTGCTCCCGCTACGTGGTCACCGACGTCAACAAGGACGGGATGCTCAACGGCCCGAACGTCGAGCTGCTCCAGCAGATGTGCGCGCGCACGGACGCCCCGGTCATCGCGTCCGGCGGCGTGTCCAGCCTGGAGGACCTGCGCGTGCTGCGGACCCTCGTGCCGCTCGGCGTCGAGGGCGCGATCGTCGGCAAGGCGCTCTACGCGGGCGCGTTCACCCTGCCCGAGGCGCTGGACGTCGCCGGACGCCCGTGACGGGACGTGAGCTCCCGCCGTCGTCCCCGTTCGCGGGCGACGACGGCACCGCGGCCCCGGCGGTCGCTGCCGCGCTCGCCGCGATCGAGGACGGCTCGGGAACCGTGCGCGGGCTGGTCGACGCCCTGGCCGGCACCCGGGTGCTCGTCCCGGTCCTCGCGGAGCTCGAGGTCGAGGACGTCGTGGTGCACGGCGGCCACGAGCACACCGTGGACAAGGAGGCGTCCGCAGGCATCGTCGCACTGCGCGCACCCGACGGCAGGACCGCGCTGCCGGTGTTCACGTCGGTCGCGACGATGGCCGCGTGGCGGACGGACGCCCGGCCGGTGCCGTCGGACGTCGCGCGCGCCGCGCTGTCCGCGGTGACCGAGGGCTGGGCGGTGCTCGTCGTCGACCCCGGCGGCCCCACCACCGTGCTCGTCCCGCGACCGGCCGTGTGGGCGCTCGCGCAGCAGGTGCCGTGGCGTGCCGCGGTCACCGCCCAGGGCGTCGACCCCGAGGTGCGCGACGCGATCGTCGCGGCCGTGACCCCGGTGGCGGGCGTGGTGACGGCCGCCGCCGTGCCGGGGACGCGCGCGGAGGTGGCGGTCGTCGTCGGGCTGGTCGCCGGCCTGGACCGGACCGCGCTGGACGCGGTGCTCGCCCAGGTCAACGCTGCGCTGGCCGACTCGGAGCTCGTCGCGGTGCGCGTCGACTCCCTCGAGCTCCGGCTGCGTCCGTCGGACCCCGCCCGCTAGCCGCGCCTCTTGACCGCCCACGCGAGCGCGAACGTGCTGAGGACCGCGGCCAGCACCAGCTGACCGCCGAGGATGACCCGGTTGAGGTCCAGCGCCGGCTGCCAGTGCGCACCGGTCTCGTCGACGACGAACACGCCGACCGCCTTGACGTGCACGCCGTAGCCACCGCCGCCGCCGTGGCCCTCCGTCGCGCCGGTCCGGTCGGCGTCGCCGCCCTCGCCACCGGACGGCGCCCCGGCCTCGCCGCCGCCCGACCCGGAGCCGGTCCCGCCCCACAGCCGTGCGACCGGGATGACCAGGGTCCCGTCGCGCTCGTACGCCTCCCCGAAGACCCGGCGCACGGTGAACGTGTCGTTCGCGGCGTGCGTCAGGGTGGCGGGGTCGAAGTGCGGAACAGCCATGGGATCCTCCCGGGATCGGTCAGCCGGAGCACGGCGCGGTGGGCGTGAACGACGCCTCGTCGTCCAGCATGGACCGCAGCGTGCTCACGGGCACCACAAAGCTGTGCCCGTTCAGGTCCTTCGCGTACACGACGCCGACCACGCGCCCCTCGCTGTCGAGCACCGCCGACCCGGAGCTGCCGTGCTCGACGGGTGCGTCGGTGACGAGCACGGCACCCAGGTTCGCGTTGAGCGGGTCGGTCTGGCTCGCCAGGACGTGCCCGGTGGTCACGGTGAGCGCGCGCCCGAGCGGGTACCCGACGACGGTGACCAGGTCGCCGAGGGCCGGGTCGGCCTCGGCGAGCTCGGGCGCGGCCGGCAGCGCGTCGTCGGTGCGGACGACAGCGAGGTCCGCCAGGGCCGCCGTGCTCGCGGCTGCCGCCGTGATGTCGCGACCGTCGTAGGTGCTCAGCTGGAGCGTCGAGGAGTCGCTGACGACGTGCCGGTTGGTCACCAGGGTGTGGTCGTCGAGCGCGAACCCGGAGCCGGTCGACAGCGTGCCGCAGCCGATGTTCCGGATCCGCACCGCCATCCGCTGGGCCGCGTCGAAGCCGTCGGGGGAGAGGTTGCCGCTCGAGGTGGGGGTCTGCTGCGGCAGGTCGGTGGGCACGACGTCGGTCGGCACCGGTGCCGGCATCCCGGGGAGCATGCTGCAGCCGCCGGTGAGGAGCAGGAGCGTGGCGACGAGGACCGCCCGCCCGGTGCGGGTCCTCATCGCTCGAGCTCGCTCTGCAGGGCGGCGTTGGCGTCGGTCGCCCGGGCGCACACCGTCTGCACGTCGGTCGTGAACCGCTCGAGGTCGGCCGCGTCGTACTGGTCGGAGTTCTGCAGGTAGCCGATGAGCCGCTGCTGACCGTCCACGCAGCTGGCCAGCGCCGTCGCCACCTGGCCGGCGGCCTGGGACACGCGTGACTGGTAGTCGGCCAGCTGCTGCTGGGACGCGCTGGTGTCCCCGAGCTGGGCCTTCTCGTCCGCCAGCTGCGTGATCCGTTCCTGGGCCGTGGCGAGCTGCGTCGTCGTGGCGTCGAGCTCGGCCTGCGTCGCGGCGAGGTCGGCCTGCGCGGTCGCGAGCTGGTCTCCCGTCGAGCGGGCGAGGCTCTCCCACTGCTGGGCGGAGTCCTGCCAGGCCTCGTTCGTCGTGAGCATGCGGGCGAGGACGAGGCCCGCGCCGACGAGGGTGACGACGAGAAGGGAGGCGAGCACGACGGTCGCCGCGCCGGGACGGCGCCGTCGGGTGACGCCCGGCGGCTCCGCCGGGACCGACACCGGTGGGACGGACGCCCCCGGATACCACGACGAACCGGACGGTGTGGCCGGGCTCACGCGGGTGATCTCCGTCACCGGGGGGTCCGCGCGGGGAGGCATCGGGTCACGAGGCTGCGGCTCGTCGGGCTGCATCTGCCCAGGATACGAGGCACGTCCGCGCACCTCCTCGGGCGTGCCTCGTCGGCCGAGCCCGACTGCGGGGCAGATATCAGGGCGAGGACGCCAGGCCCCAGCACGGACAATCGTCGGATGCTCTCGACGACCTACGGAGCCGTGCTGCGCCTGCCCGGCGTCGCGCGGCTCTTCGTCGTCTCCTTCCTCGCCCGCATCCCCGCGGCGATGGTGGGCGTCGTCCTGACCCTGCACGTGGTCTCGACGCTCGACCGCGGCTACGGCCAGGCGGGTCTCGTGGTCGGGGCCGCGACCGTCGGCATGGCGATCGGCGCACCCTGGCGAGGTCGGCTGGTCGACAGGCTCGGCCTGCGGCGTGCGCTCGCGCCGTCGGTCGTCGTGGAGTCGGCCGTGTGGCTGCTCGCGCCGCACCTGTCGTACGAGCTGCTCATCGTGGCTGCCGCGGTCGCCGGGCTGTTCCTCGTCCCGGTCTTCTCCGTCAGCCGGCAGTCGCTGTCCGTCCTGGTCCCGATCGCGCACCAGAAGGCGGCGTTCTCGCTGGACTCGGTGGCCGTCGAGCTGACGTTCATGCTCTCGCCGGTGGTCGGCGTGCTGCTGGCCACGCAGGCATCCACCTCGGTCGCGCTCACGGTCGTCGGGGCACTGACGGTCGGCGGCGGGGTGCTGCTCATGTGGGCGAACCCGCCGACCCGCAGCGCGCGTCCGTCCGAGCCCGTCGCGACGCTCCCGAAGCAGCGGCTGGTCAGTCCCGCCCTCGTCGTCCTGCTCCTGGCGGGGGTGGCGGCGTCGTTCGTGCTGGTCGGGACCGACGTGGCCCTGGTCGCGACGCTGAACGACTCCGGCCGGTCGGCCGACGTCGGCTGGATGATCGCGCTGTGGGCGGGCGGCTCGGTCGTCGGCGGGCTGGTCCACGGCGCCGGCCACCGCAACCCGTCGCCGCTGCTGCTCGTCGCCCTCCTGGCGCTGGCCACCGTCCCCGCCGCGTTCGCCACGGGTCCGGTGTGGCTGGCGGTCGCGGTCGTCGTCGCCGGGCTGCCGTGCGCGCCGGCGCTCTCCTCGATCAACGCGAGCCTCGTGCGGCTGGTGTCCGAGCACCGGCGGGGCGAGGTCATGGGGTGGAGCGGCACGATGTCGACGGTCGGCAACGCGCTCGGCGCCCCGTTGTGCGGTGCCGTGATCGACCGCGTGAGCCCTGGTGCGGGCTTCCTCACCGCCGCCGTGGTCGGAGGTGGGCTCGCGGTCGGCGGCCTGGTCGTGCTCGCGCTGAGCCGTGGGCGGCGCGGCCGGGCCGTCGCCGAGGTCGTGGACCGTCCCGCACCGCGGCACGTGCCGACGGTGCGTGCCGTCCGTCGACGCGGGACCGCGTCGACGCGACGCGTCGGGGTCAGACGACCGGGCCGGTGAACTTCTCGCCCGGCCCGTCGCCGGGCGCGTCGGGGAAAGGCGAGGCCTCGCGGAACGCCAGCTGGAGCGAACGCAACCCGTCGCGCAGCGACCGTGCGTGCTGGTTGCCGATGTCGGGCGCCGAGGCCGTGACCAGCGCGGCGAGGGCCGTGATGAGCTTGCGGGCCTCGTCGAGGTCGAGGAAGTCGGCGCCGGCACCCGTCGGGCCGTCCTCCGCGAGCCCGCACTTCACCGCCGCCGCGCTCATGAGGTGGACGGCGGCGGTCGTGATGACCTCGACGGCGGCGACGTCCGCGATGTCGCGGGTGGCGGTCGTGGTGGGGTCGGTGCCCGGGCTGGTCTCGCTCATGCGGTGATCCTCTCACCGGCGCCGGCATCCACCGGCGGCCGTCGCCGCGCACCCGACGTGGATTCGGGTGTTCGGTCGTCCTCTGGTAACCTTGGCAGTCGACTGACCTGGGTGGTGCTGAGCCGATCTCGCGAGAGACTCGACGCACGCGGCCCAGGCTCACAAGTGGAGTCCCTCCCACCTGGGCCTCGACCGTGCGATGCGCTGGACGTGCATCGTCGACAGAGACCGGGTCACAGTCCGCACCGGACGGCGCAAGCCGCCCCCGGTGGCGTGAGCATGGCCCCCGGCCATGCGACCGCGCGGACCTCGAGGCCTCCTCCTGTGACCAGGACGGGGGCCTTCCTCGTTCCCGGCGGTCACCGACGACGAACCTGAGGAGCACCACATCAGCGAGCCCCGCATCAACGATCGGATCCGCGTCGCCGAGGTCCGCCTGGTCGGCCCCAACGGCGAGCAGGTCGGCATCGTCCGCGTGGAGGACGCCTTGCGCCTGGCCCAGGACGCCGACCTCGACCTCGTCGAGGTGGCGCCTGACGCTCGTCCGCCCGTCTGCAAGATCATGGACTACGGCAAGTTCAAGTACGAAGCAGACATGAAGGCCCGTGAGGCCCGGCGGAACCAGACGAACACGGTCCTCAAGGAGATCCGTTTCCGGCTGAAGATCGACCCGCACGACTACGGCACCAAGAAGGGCCACGTCGAGCGGTTCCTCACCGCCGGCGACAAGGTCAAGGTCATGATTATGTTCCGTGGCCGCGAGCAGTCGCGCCCGGAGATGGGCGTGCGCCTGCTGCAGCGGCTGGCGGACGACGTGTCCGAGCTCGGCTTCATCGAGAGCATGCCCAAGCAGGACGGGCGCAACATGATCATGGTGCTCGGCCCGAACAAGAAGAAGGCCGACCAGAAGCAGGAGCAGCGCCGCGCGGCGCAGGCTGCTGCCGCCCGTGAGCAGAACGCGGCGGCCGCTGCCGCTGCTGCCGCCGCGGCAGCGAACCCGGTCGAGCAGGTCGAGCCCGTCGCGCCGGCTGCCGCCGAGGCAGCCCCGGTGGTCGAGCCCGCTGCTGCGGTCGAGGCACCGGCCGAGGTCGCCCCGGAGCAGGCTGAGACGTCGGCTCCGGTCGAGACGTCGGCTCCGGTCGAGACCCCGGCCGACGCCGCGGCTCCGGCCGAGAAGCCCGCCGCCGCACCGCGTCCGGCTGCCTCTCGTCCCGCCGCACCCCGTCCGGCCGCTGCTGCACGACCCGCGGCAGCGCCGCGTCCCGCGGCGGCTGCACGTCCGGCCGCCGCAGCACCGCGTCCCGCCGCCGCGCGACCGGCAGCCGCACCCACGCCCGCCCCGGCGGCGACTCCGCAGCCCGCGGCGTCGTCGGCCCCGAAGCCGGCGACACCGAAGCCGGCCACACCCCGGCCGACCGCCACGCCGCGGCCCGCGCCGCGACCTGGTCCGGCCGCTCCGGCGAAGGCACAGACCAGCACGACCGCCTCGGAAGAGGCGAGCTAGCCCGCACGAACGGACGGACCGGCCTCCGGTCGGACCGCACCAGACGAGTCGTACGAACCCGTGCGATGTGAAGGACAAGGAGACACGGCAGCCATGCCGAAGAACAAGACGCACTCCGGTGCCAAGAAGCGCTTCCGGGTCACCGGGACCGGCAAGGTCATGCGCGAGCAGGCCGGCGGTCGCCACCTGCTCGAGCACAAGTCGAGCCGCCGCACCCGCCGCATCGCCGGCGACCTCGTCGTCTCCCCTGCCGACGCCCCCCGTATCAAGAAGCTGCTCGGCAAGTGACCCCGGGGGCGCTGCTGCGCCCCGGTCACCCGGCCCGAGCCTGAGACAAGCAAGGAGCATCACGTGGCACGCGTGAAGCGGGCGGTCAACGCCCAGAAGAAGCGCCGTACAACCCTCGAGCGCGCTGCGGGCTACCGCGGTCAGCGGTCGCGCCTGTACCGGAAGGCGAAGGAGCAGGTCACCCACTCCCTCGTCTACGCGTACCGCGACCGCAAGGTGCGCAAGCAGGACTTCCGCAAGCTGTGGATCCAGCGCATCAACGCTGCGTCCCGCGAGCAGGGTCTGACCTACAACCGCCTGATCCAGGGCCTCAAGCTCGCCGGCATCGAGGTGGACCGCCGCGTGCTGGCCGACCTGGCCGTGAACGACGCCGCGACGTTCGCGACGCTCGTCCAGGCCGCCAAGGCCGCGCTGCCCGAGGACGTCAACGCGCCGAAGGCTGCGTGACCCTCGTTCGCTGCTGAGCCCGACCGCCCGACCCGCCTCGCCGCGGGGCCGGGCGGTGGCTCGGTGAACCCGGAGCCCCCGGAGCCACTGGCTCGCGGGGGCTTCGACGTGCTCGCTGTGCTCCGGGCGCTGCTCGACCCGTCCCGGCGCACGTTGATGGACGCGGTCGCGTCCGCGGGCACGCGATGATGTCCCGGTGAGCGAACCCACCCTGACCAACCCGCGGGCCGAGCGGGTGAAGGCGGTCCGGTCCCTCACCAGCGGCTCTGCCCGGAGGCGGGCGGGTCGGTTCCTGGTGGAGGGGCCGCAGTCGGTCCGTGAGGCGGTGCTCGCCGCCGAGGTGCACGACGTGTACGTGACCGTCGAGGCGGCGGAGCGCTACGCGGAGATCGTGGACCGTGCTCACCAGCGGGGCATCCGCGTGTCGGTCGGGACGGTCGAGGTGCTCGACGCCATGAGCCCGGACGCGCAGCAGGTCGTGGCGGTGGCGTCGCTGATGTCTCACACGCTGTCCGAGCTGGTCGGCCCCCGGCTGGTCGCCGTGCTGGCGAACGTGCGGGACCCCGGCAACGCCGGGACGGTCATCCGGGCCGCCGACGCCGCGGGTGCCGATGCCGCGCTGCTCACCGCGGAGAGCGTCGACGTGCACAACCCGAAGGTCGTCCGGTCCACGGCCGGTTCCCTCTTCCACCTGCCGGTCGTCACCGGCGCCGACCTGGCGGCGGCGGTCACCGCACTGCGGTCCGCGGGGCTGGCGGTGCTCGCGGCCGACGGCGCGGGTGAGCACGACCTCGACGACCTGCTCGACGTCGCCGGTCGGGCCCCGGACGGTGTGCCCGACCTCGCGCGGCCGACGGCCTGGCTGTTCGGGAACGAGGCGTGGGGTCTGCGCGACGAGGACCGCGCGCTGGCGGACGCCGTCGTGCGGGTACCCATCCGCGGGCGGGCGGAGTCGCTCAACCTCGCGACGGCGGCGACGGTCTGTCTGTACGCCAGCTCGCGGGCCCAGCGATGACGGGCCAGCGATGAGGCTGTTCACGGCGGTGTGGCCGACCGAGGACGTCCTCGACCACCTCGACCTTGCGCTCGCCTCCGTGCGCGGTGCGCCGGCCGGTTCCTCGTCGGCGGTGCGCTGGTCCGCCCGGGAGACGTGGCACCTCACCGTGGCGTTCTACGGCGACGTCCCGGACGGCGCGGTCCCGGCCCTGGCGGCCGACCTGGCGGAGCTCGCCGTCGGGGTCGAGCCGTACGAGCTGGCCCTGCGCGGCGCAGGTGTGTTCTCGCACCGGACGCTGTGGGTGGGTGTCGGTGGCGACGTGGAGACGCAGCGTGCGGTGACGCGCGGGTGCGTCGAGGCGGGGGAGGCGGCGGTCGGCGTGACCGACAACCGGCCGCGCGACCGTCCGCACCTCACCGTCGGGCGGGTGCGTCCGGGGAGCCGGCCACCGCGACGGCGCTCGTCGCGACCGGACCGGCCGGGGCAGCGGCCGGACCTGCACGGGTCGGGCCCGGAGGACGAGGACGTCGCGGCGAGCCTCGTGCGCGCCCTGGCTGTCTACGAGGGTCCGCGCTGGCTCGTCGACGAGCTGACCCTCGTCTCGTCGCAGCCGGGTGCGGGTCGCGGCGGGGGACCGCTGTACGAGCGGGTGCAGCGCTTTGCGCTCGGGCGATAGCGCGGGCCGTGGCATCATGGCGACCATGACAGCGCGTGCGCAGGCGGCCGGCGGTCGCCGATTTCCCGGGCCCGTTCCCGGGCCGCGCCACTGACGCGCACGTGAGCAGGCCGTCCGCCGACGGACCGGCCGCCACGACCCGGATCGGGCGCCTCTAGACTTGTCCGCTGGCCGCGCCGTCGTGCGCGCGCCATGGCCGTGCGCCCTCGCGTGCAGGCCGCCCAGAACGCACTGGAAGGTCAGGATGTCCGACGACACCGCCCTGTCCCCGCTCGACGCCGACGGCATCGAGTCCGCCGTCGAGGACGCGCTGAAGGCCCTCGCGGCCGCCACCGACCTCGACGCCCTGAAGTCCGCCCGCCTCGAGCACGTGGGGGAGCGCAGCCCCGTGGCGCTCGCCAACCGGGCCATCGGCGGCCTCGCGCCCGCCGACAAGGCCGTCGCCGGCAAGCTCCTCGGTCAGGCCAAGGGCCGGCTCGCCCGCGCGCTCGCGGAGCGGCAGGCCGAGCTCGAGGCCGAGCGTGACCAGCGCGTGCTCGTCGAGGAGTCCGTCGACGTCACGCTGCCCACCGACCGTCGCCTCCGCGGCGCCCGGCACCCGTTGGAGACGCTGTCCGAGCGCATCGCCGACATCTTCGTCGCGATGGGCTGGGAGATCGCCGAGGGGCCGGAGCTCGAGGCCGAGTGGTTCAACTTCGACGCGCTGAACTTCGGCGTGGACCACCCGGCGCGGCAGATGCAGGACACGTTCTTCGTCGAGGGGCAGGACGGGTCGCCCTCGGGGTTGGTGCTGCGGACGCACACGTCGCCCGTGCAGGCCCGGACGCTGCTGGAGCGCGAGCTCCCGGTGTACATCGCGTGCCCCGGCAAGGTGTTCCGCACCGACGAGCTCGACGCCACGCACACCCCGGTGTTCCACCAGGTCGAGGGCCTCGCGATCGACAAGGGCCTGACGATGGCGCACCTCAAGGGGACGCTCGACCACTTCGCGCAGGCGATCTTCGGCCCCGAGGCCCGCACGCGCCTGCGTCCGTCGTTCTTCCCGTTCACCGAGCCCAGCGCGGAGATGGACCTCTGGTTCCCGCAGAAGAAGGGCGGGCCAGGCTGGATCGAGTGGGGTGGCTGCGGCATGGTCAACCCGCACGTGCTGCGCGCCGTCGGCGTGGACCCCGAGGTCTACTCCGGCTTCGCGTTCGGCATGGGCATCGAGCGCACCCTGATGCTGCGCCACGGCATCGCCGACATGCACGACATGGTGGAGGGCGACGTCCGCTTCTCCACGCAGTTCGGGACGGAGATCTGATGCCGCGCATCCCCCTGACGTGGCTCGCCGAGCACGTCGAGCTCCCTGCGGGACTCACCGCCGAGCAGCTGGCGGTGGACCTCGTCCGCGTCGGCCTCGAGGAGGAGGCGATCCACGCCGCCGCCGTGACCGGTCCGCTGGTCGTCGGCGAGGTGGTGGAGCTGTCGCCGGAGCCGCAGAAGAACGGCAAGACGATCAACTGGTGCCGGGTCGACGTGGGTCCGGAGCACAACGAGCCCGCTGTGGAGGGCCGCAGCCAACCACGAGGCATCGTCTGCGGCGCGCACAACTTCGTCGTCGGCGACCGCGTCGTCGTCGCGCTGCCGGGTGCGGTGCTGCCCGGGCCGTTCCCCATCGCGTCGCGCAAGACGTACGGGCACGTGTCCGACGGCATGATCTGCTCGGCGCGCGAGCTCGGCCTGGGCGAGGACCACGCGGGGATCATCGTGCTGTCCGAGCTCGGGCTGGACGCTCCGGTCGGCACGGACGCGCGCGACCTCCTCGGTCTCGGCGAGGAGGTCCTCGAGATCAACGTGACCCCCGACCGTGGGTACTGCTTCTCGATGCGCGGTGTCGCCCGCGAGTACGGGCTGTCGACCGGCGCCGCGTTCACCGACCACGGCCTGCCCTCGGGCGACGAGCGTCCCGCCGGCGGCGGCTTCGCGGTCGAGATCGACGACGCGGCGCCCATCCACGGGGTGCCCGGGGCGGACCGCTTCGTCGCGCAGGTCGTCCGCGGGGTGCGGGCGAACGACCCGTCGCCCGCGTGGATGCAGCGTCGGCTGCAGCAGGCGGGCATGCGGCCCATCAGCCTCGCCGTCGACGTCACGAACTACGTCATGCTCGACCTGGGCCAGCCGCTGCACGCGTACGACCTGGCGCACCTGGCCGAGCCGATCGTCGTGCGACGGGCCAACCCCGGCGAGCGGATCCGGACCCTCGACGACGTCGACCGTGCGCTGGACCCGGAGGACCTGCTCATCACCGACAGCCCGGACGGGGTGCGCGGTGCGCGGCCCATCGGGCTCGCGGCCGTGATGGGTGGGGGGGACACCGAGGTGAGCGCGACGACGACCGACCTGCTCGTCGAGGCCGCTCACTTCGACCCGATCACGGTCGCGCGCACGGCACGTCGGCACAAGCTGCCCAGCGAGGCGGCGAAGCGGTTCGAGCGTGGCGCCGACCCCCAGCTGCCGCCGGTGGCGGTCGCACGCGCGGTCGCGCTCCTGGTCGAGCACGGCGGTGGCGTCGCCGGGCCGCTGACCGACGTCGACCGCCGCGTTCCCGTCGCGTCGTTCGAGCTGGCTCTCGACCTGCCGACCCGGCTCGTCGGCCTGCCGTTCTCGGCCGACGAGGTGCGCGCGACGCTGCGGTCGATCGGCTGCGAGGTCGCCGACGCCGGCGCCGACGCGATCACGGTGACGCCGCCGTCGTGGCGACCCGACCTCGTCGCCGGGGTGGACCTGGTCGAGGAGGTGGCCCGCCTGCGCGGGTACGACGCGATCCCGTCGACGCTGCCCGTCGCGCCCGCCGGGACGGGCCTCACCGACGGCCAGCGTGCCCGGCGCTCGATCGCCCGGGCCCTGGCCGAGGCGGGTCTCGTCGAGGTGCTCAGCTACCCGTTCGTCGGGACGGACCAGCTCGACGCGCTGCACCTGCCCGCGGACGACGCCCGCCGTCGTGCCGTGCGGCTGGTCAACCCGCTCTCCGACGAGCAGCCGTACCTGCGGACCAACCTGCTGGTCACGCTGCTCGACACGGCCCGGCGCAACGTGAGCCGGGGCGAGAGCGACGTGGCGATCTTCGAGCTGGGCCTGGTCACGCGACCGGAACCGGGTGCACCCGTGGCCCCGCGCCTGCCCGGAGGGGTCCGCCCGTCCGACGAGGAGCTCGCGGCGATCGACGCCGCCGTGCCGCCGCAGCCGCGGCGGGTCGCGGGGGTCCTCGCCGGCCTGCGCGAGCCCGCAGGCTGGTGGGGACCGGGGCGCCGGGTCGACCACTCCGACGCGATCGCGGCCGCGCTGCTCGTCGCGGAGGTCGTCGGGGTGGAGCTCGTCGTGTCCGCGGACGCCGACCACGCGCCCTGGCACCCGGGCCGGTGCGCGCGTCTGAGCACGGCGGACGGCACCCTCGCGGGCCACGCGGGCGAGCTGCACCCGAACGTCGTGACGGCGCTCGGCCTGCCGGCACGTGCCGCCGCGTTCGAGCTGGACCTCGACGTGGTGCTCGCCGCGGCGTCACCCGAGCCCGTGCAGGCGGTGCCGGTCTCGACGTTCCCCGTGAACAAGGAGGACGTCGCCCTCGTCGTCCCGTCCGAGGTCCCGGCGGCCGACGTGCTCGACGCGGTCCGGGTCGGTGCTGCCGGCAGCCCGGTCGGCGACGTCGTCGAGGAGGTCCGGCTGTTCGACGTGTACACGGGCCCGCAGGTCGGCGAGGACCACAAGTCGCTGGCGTTCGCGCTGCGGCTGCGCGCCGCCGACCGGACCCTGACCGCGCAGGAGGCGGCGGCCGTGCGGGAGTCGATCGTGGCGGAGGCCCATCGCCGGTTCGGGGCGTCGTTGCGCGCCTGAGGCCGGTCCGCAGCCCTCGTCGACCCGTGGTCGGCGAGGGCTGCGTCGTACCCGGACAAATCATCGGATGTGTTCACTCAATAGTTACCAGGTAGTAGTTGCCTCTATCCGGACGAACCGCGACAGTTGTCCAGGCCGTCACGAGCGGCCACTTTGCGTTTCCGACGAAGGAGAGCTCGACGTGCGTCCTGCGATGAAGTCGATCAGCGGGGGCGTCGCAGCCCTCGCTCTCGCCCTGACGGGCGGTGTGATCACGGCGGGCGCTGCGCAGGCCGCGGTCGGCACCACGCCACGCGTCCTGATCAACGAGGTGTACGGCGGCGGCGGCAACAGCGGCGCCACCTACACCAACGACTTCGTCGAGCTGGTGAACGCGAGCCCGGCCCCCGTGGACGTCACCGGGTGGTCCGTGCAGTACGCGTCCGCCGCGGGCGCGACCTGGCAGACGACGCCGCTGACGGGCGTGATCGCGCCCGGCGCCGCCTACGTCGTCGTGGAGGCGGCGGGTGCCGGCGGGACGACGCCCGTGACCGGGAACGTCACCGGCACGATCCCGATGAGCGGGACGGCCGGCAAGGTCGCCCTCGTCTCCTCGACCACCGCCCTCGCGTGCGGAGGCGTCGAGTGCGCGGCTCTCGACCCCGTCGTCGACCTCGTCGGGTACGGCGCGACCGCATCCGGGTACGCGGGCAGCGGGCCCGCCCTCGGCGCCTCGAACACCCAGGCCGTGACGCGCAACGCCACGCTGACCAACACCGCGAGCAACGCGGCCGACTTCGCCGGCGCGACCCCGACCCCGGGCGTCGCCGGCAGCGGACCCGTGGACCCGACCCCCGTCGCCGCCACGATCGCCGAGGTCCAGGGCGCGGGCGCGACGTCTCCGCTGGCCGGGCAGACCGTCACCACCGAGGGCGTCGTCACGGCGGCGTACCCGACGGGCGGCCTCAACGGGTACGTCATCCAGACGCCCGGGACGGGCGGCGCGACCGACGCGACGCCGGGCGCCTCCGACGCGGTCTTCGTGTTCTCGTCGGCGACGGCCGGTGCCGTGGCCGTCGGTGACCACGTGCGCGTGACCGGCGCGGTCTCCGAGTTCAACGGCCTCACCGAGATCACGGTGGCGTCGACGGCCGACCTGGTCGACCTGCCCGCGGCCGACCCGGTGACCCCGGTGTCCGCGTCGTGGCCCACGACGGACGCCGCGCGCGAGGCGCTGGAGTCGATGCTGTTCCAGCCGACCGGCGACCTCACGATCACGAACACGTTCTCCACCAACCAGTACGGCGAGGTCGGCCTCGCGGCCGGCACGCTGCCGCTCCTGCAGCCCACCGAGGTCGGGCGCCCCGGCTCCGCGGAGGCGGCTGCCGCCGCGGCGGACAACGCGGCGCGCGGAGTGGTCCTGGACGACGGGTCGTCCACCAACTTCCTCACGGCGGCGAACTCCGGCCTCACCCCGCCCTACGTGTCCCTCGCCAACCCCGTCCGGGTGGGTGCGGCCGCGACCATCACCGCGCCCGTGGTCGTCGACTTCCGCAACAACGTGTGGAAGCTGAACCCCACGGCCCCCGGGCCGGCGTCGGTGACGTTCGAGAACGACCGCACGGCAGCCCCGTCGGCCGTCGGCGGCGACCTCGAGGTCGCGTCGTTCAACGTCCTCAACTACTTCACCACCCTCGGCGCGACGACCGCCGGCTGCACGTCCTTCAAGGACCGCACCGGTGACCCCGTCACGGTCAACGGCGGCTGCGACCCGCGTGGCGCCTGGGACCCGGACGACCTGCAGCGCCAGCAGGACAAGATCGTGGCCGCGATCAACGCGCTCGACGCGGACGTCGTCGGGCTGCTCGAGATCGAGAACTCGGCGCGCGTGGACGGGGTCGCCGACGAGGCGCTCGGCACGCTGGTCGACGCGCTCAACGCCGCGGCAGGCTCCGACGTCTGGGCGTTCGTCCCGTCGTCGGCGGAGCTGCCGCCGGCCGCCGGGCAGGACGTCATCACCAACGCGCTGATCTACAAGCCCGCCGCCGTCGAGCGGACGGGCCAGTCGCGTGCGCTGGGCGACCAGAGCGGCGACGACCAGGCGTTCGGCAACGCCCGCGAGCCCATCGGCCAGGTGTTCACGCCGGTCGGTGGCGGCGAGCCGTTCTTCGTCGCGGTGAACCACTTCAAGTCCAAGGGATCGGCGGGCCCGTGGCCCGGCGACGCCGACGCGGGCGACGGCCAGGGCGCCTCGAACGAGTCCCGGGTCCGGCAGGCCACCGCGCTGCGCGACTGGGTCCCGACGGTCCAGGGCGACGCCGAGGCGGTCGCGCTGGTCGGTGACTTCAACGCGTACACGCTCGAGGACCCCCTGCAGACGCTGTATGACGCCGGGTACACCGACGCCGCCACGGCGCTCGCCGACGGCCAGTTCTCGTACTCGTTCAGCGGCCTGTCGGGCTCGCTGGACCACGTGCTGCTCAACGAGGCAGCCATGCAGCGCGCCACCGGCGCCGACATCTGGGAGATCAACGCCGAAGAGGCCATCGCCCTGGAGTACGACCGGTACAACTACCACGGCACGCTCTTCTACGCGCCGGACGTGTACCGCTCCTCCGACCACGACCCGGTGGTCGTCGGGCTGGTCGAGGGTGCGGCCGTGCCGGTCGACCTGACGTTGCTCGACATCAACGACTTCCACGGCCGCATCGACGCCAACACCGTGAAGTTCGCGGGCACCGTCGAGAAGGAGAAGGCGGCCGCCATCGCGGCCGGCGGCCCGGTCGCGTTCATCTCGGCCGGTGACAACATCAGCGCCTCGCTGTTCGCCTCGGCCGTCCAGGACGACCAGCCGACGATCGACGTGCTGAACGCCCTGGAGCTCAACGCGTCGGCCGTGGGCAACCACGAGTTCGACAAGGGGTTCCAGGACCTCACCGACCGGGTCATCGCCGGCGGCACCAACGCCGAGTGGGACTACCTGGGCGCGAACGTCTACCTCACGGGGACGACGACGCCGGCGCTGCCGGAGTACGCGATCCTCGACATGGCCGGCGTCTCCGTCGGTGTCATCGGCGCGGTCACCGAGGAGACCCCCTCGCTGGTCACGCCCGGCGGCATCACCCAGATCGAGTTCGGCGACCCGGTCGACGCCGTGAACCGCGTCGCCGCGCAGCTGAGCGACGGGGACGAGTCCAACGGCGAGGCCGACGTGCTCGTCGCCAGCTACCACGAGGGCGCAGGCGAGGGTCTGCCGGGCGGCACGCTCGAGGAGGAGCTCGCCGAGGGTGGCGCGTTCACCAAGATCGTCGAGGAGACCGCAGCGGCCGTCGACGCGATCTTCACCGGCCACACGCACCAGCAGTACGCGTGGGAGGCGCCGGTCCCCGGCGAGGCCGGCGCGACGCGCCCGGTCGTGCAGACGGGAAGCTACGGCGAGTTCATCGGCAAGGTCGTCCTGACGTTCGACCCGGCCAGCGGTGAGGTCGTCGCACACACCCAGCAGAACGTCCCGCGCCTGGTCGCACCGGTCGTCGCCGGCAACACCCCGGCGCAGAACGAGGCGGCGTTCGCGGCTCAGCTGGTCGCGACGTACCCGCGCGTGGCCGAGGTGAACACCATCGTCCAGGCGGCCCTGGCGTACGCGAAGGAGGTCGGCGCGGTCCCGGTCGGCTCCGTCGTGGGCGACATCACGACCGCGTTCACCGGCGGCACCTACGGGCCCACCGGCTACACGGCGCCCGCCACCGCCCGCGACGACCGGGCGAGCGAGTCCACCCTGGGTGACCTCGTGGCGAACGCCCTGCGGGACACGCTGGCCCCGGAGCAGCTCGGCGGTGCCGAGATCGGGGTGGTCAACCCCGGCGGCCTGCGCGACGAGCTGTACTACGCGCCGGACGGCGTCGTGACGACGGCCGAGGCCAACGGCGTCCTGCCGTTCGCCAACAACCTGTGGACCACGTCACTGACGGGCGCGCAGTTCAAGACGATGCTCGAGCAGCAGTGGCAGACGCTCCCCGACGGGACGGTCCCGAGCCGGTCGTACCTGCAGCTCGGGCTGTCGGACAACGTGACGTACACGTACGACGCCGCCGCACCTCTGGGGTCGCACATCACGTCGATCACCGTGGACGGTGCACCGATCGACCCGGCCGCGAGCTACCGGGTGGGCACCTTCTCGTTCCTGCTCACCGGTGGGGACAACTTCCGGGTGTTCACGCAGAGCACGGACCAGCAGGACTCGGGGCTCGTCGACCGCGACGGCTGGATCGCCTACCTGCAGACGCACCCCGGGCTGGCCCCGGACTACGCCCGCCAGGCGGTCGGGGTGCCGACGGTCCCGTCGACGGTCACCGCGGGTGACACGCTGGCGTTCCCGGTCACCAAGCTGGACCTGACGAGCATCGGCTCGCCGCAGAACGCCAGCCTCGACGTCCGGCTCGACGGGACGTCCATCGGCACCGCACCGGTCAGCGGCGGCAACGCCGACGTCTCGGTGACGATCCCGGCGGGCACGAGCGCAGGGGCTCACACGCTCACGCTCGTGGCGAGCCCGAGCAACACCACGGTGACGCTCCCGCTCACCGTCGAGGCGGGCACCCCGTCGTCGACCACCACGCTGACGGCAGCGCCGTCGAGCCAGGTGTTCGGCTCGTCGTCGCGGGTCACCCTGACCGCCACGGTGACGGCCGACGTGGCCGTGGCAGGGACCGTCGAGTTCGTCGCCGGAGACACCGTGCTCGGCACGGCGTCGCTCCGGGGCGGCACGGCGACCCTGCGGCTCCCGTCGTCCACGCCGGCCGGCAGCTACGACGTGGTCGCCCGGTTCGCCGGGGACGACACCGTGTCCGGGTCCGAGTCGGACGCGGTGACGGTGGTCGTCGAGAAGGTCACCACGACGACCGGGCTGTCGGTCACCCGCGGGTTCCTGTTCATCCCGTCGGTCGCGTTCGTGACGGTCGCGACCGACAACGGGCGGGTGCCGTCGGGCACGGTCGAGATCCGGGAGGGCACGACGGTGGTCAAGCGCCTGAACGTGGTGCTCGGCATCGCGATCGGGACCGTCCCGTCGGGCCGGCACACGTACACGGCGACGTTCGTCCCGAGCGACGCCGCGAACGTGAGCCCGAGCACGAGCGCGCCGGTCAGCACCCGCTGACCGCACGACCAAGGCCCGCGTCCCTGACGGGGCGCGGGCCTTCGTCGTCGTCACACGTAGTCGTGGTAGGCGGGCAGGTCCAGGACACCGTTGCCGGACAGGCCGATGACGATGGTCTCGGCGTCGGTGGCCGCGCGGGCGTGCGCGATGGCTCCCGCGACGGCGTGCGTCGACTCCGGCGCCGGGATGATGCCCTCGGCCCGGGCGAACTCGATCCCCGCGGCGAACGCGGTCTGCTGGTCGACGGCGATCGCCTCGATCAGGCCGAGCTCGACGGCGTGCGACACCATCGGTGCCATCCCGTGGTAGCGCAGCTCACCCGCGTGGATGGGCGGCGGCACGAAGTCCTTGCCCAGCGTGTGCATCTTCAGCAGGGGCGTCAGACCGGCCACGTCGCCGAAGTCGTACCGGTACTCGCCCTGCGTCAGCGACGGGCACGCCGCCGGCTCGCAGGCGACGACGCGGGTGGAGGTGCCGTCCCGGAGGTTGCGGCCCAGGAACGGGAAGGCGATCCCGCCGAGGTTCGAACCGCCCCCGGCGCACGCGAAGACCACGTCGGCGGTCTCCTCGATCGTGTCGAGCTGGGCCAGGGCCTCCTGGCCGATGACGCTCTGGTGCAGCAGCACGTGGTTGAGCACGCTGCCCAGCGAGTAGTGCGCGTCGGGGTCGGTCGCCGCCGCCTCGACCGCCTCGCTGATCGCCATGCCCAGGGAGCCCGTGGTCCCGGGATCGGCCGCGAGCATGGCTCGGCCGGCGTTCGTGAGGTCCGACGGTGACGGGTGGCAGATGCTGCCGTAGGTCTCCATCTGCATGCGCCGGTACGGCTTGGCGTCGAACGAGGCGCGGACCTGCCACACCTCGCACGTCAGCCCGAGCAGCGCGCACGCCATGGCCAGCGACGCGCCCCACTGCCCGGCGCCGGTCTCGGTGGTCAGCTTCGTGATGCCCTCGGCCGCGTTGTAGTACGCCTGCGCGACGGCGGTGTTCGGCTTGTGCGACCCGACCGGGCTGACGCCCTCGTACTTGTAGTAGATGTGCGCCGGGGTGCCGAGCGCCCGCTCGAGGCGACGCGCCCGGATCAGCGGGGAGGGCCGCCACAGGGCGTAGATCTCCCGCACCGGCTCCGGGATCTCGATCCACCGCTCGGTGCTGACCTCCTGCATGATCAGCGCCATCGGGAACAGCGGCGCCAGGTCGTCTGGCGTCCAGCGGCTCACGCGTGCCCGGGTGCAGCGCCGGTGGGCACGGTGACGGCAGGTCCGCCGCCAGGTTGTACCAGTGCGTGGGGACAGTCGAGGGGACGGTCACGCCGAGCGTGTCGAGGAGCGACGTCGTCATCAGAGCCTCCGGGTGGGCGGCGCGCGTCTGTGCGCAGCGTCACCGTATCGCCCGGTTCGTCCCGGCTGTCGAGGGGTCAGACGGCGCAGGAGTCGTCGACGCAGGCCGCCCCGTCGGCGCCGTCGGCGGTGGCCAGCGTCTGGATCGGGTGGGCGTCGCGCCACGCCGTCTCCAGCAGCTGCGTGAACACGCCGGCCGGCTGGGCGCCGGACACCGCGATCCGGCGGTCGACGACGAAGAACGGGACGCCGGTGACGCCCAGGGCACGTGCCTCGTCCTCGTCGGCGCGGACCGCGTCGGCTCCCGCGTCACCGGCCAGCACGCCACGTGCCGCGTCGGCGTCGACACCGGCGTCGCCGACGATCCGCACGAGGGTCTCGTCGTCGCCGAGGTCGGCGCCGTGCTCGAAGTGCGCCGAGAACAGGGCCTCGAGCGTCCGCTCCGCCAGCTCTGCGCCGCCGGTCGTGCGCGCCAGGTGCACCAGACGGTGCGCCGCGAACGTGTTGGCCGCGATCGCCCGGTCGAAGTCGTAGGCCAGGCCGTCGCCCGCGGCCACGCCCGTCACCTGCGCGAACATCCTCGTGACCTGGTCGCGTGGGATGCCCTTGTGGCGGGCGAGCGCCTCGATCTCGGGTATGCCCGGGCCCGCGGGCGTGCCGGGCGACAGCTCGTAGGCGCGCCACGTCACCTCGACGTGCTCGCGGTGCGGGAAGTCGGCCAGCGCCGTCGCGAAGCGTCGCTTCCCGATGTAGCACCACGGGCACGCGATGTCCGACCAGATCTCGACGTTCAGCGTACGGACAGGACGGAGGACGTCGGTCGTCACGGGAGCAGCAGGACCTTTCCGGTGGTGGAGCGCGACTCGAGCGCGCGGTGGGCGTCGGCCGCGTCGGCCAGCGGGAACGTGGCGCCCACGCGCACGTCGAGCTCGCCGGCACGGACGGCGTCGAAGAGCTCACGGGCCCGCCAGGTCAGCTCGTCCCGCGTGGCGACGTGGTCGTCGAGCGTGGGGCGGGTCAGGAACAGCGAACCGCCCGCGTTGAGGCGCTGCGGGTCGACCGGCGGGACGGGGCCGGACGAGCCGCCGAACAGGACGAGCATCCCGCGTCGCTGCAGGGAGCCCAGCGATGCGTCGAACGTGTCCTTGCCGACGGAGTCGAAGACGGCGTGGACGCCGCGGCCGTCGGTGAGCGAGCGCACCTCGGCCGGGAGGTCGCGGGTCAGGTCGTCGAGCTCGCGGTACCGGATCACGTCGGTGGCACCGGCCTCGCGGGCCAGGCGCTCCTTCTCGGCGCTGCCCACGGTCGCGATGACGCGGGCACCGCGCTGCGCCGCCAGCTGCGTGAGCAGCAGGCCGACACCGCCTGCCGCCGCGTGCACGAGCACGTCGTGACCGGCCTGGACGGGGAACGTCGAGGTGACGAGGTAGTGCGCCGTCAGACCCTGGAGGGGGAGGGCGGCGGCGACCTGGTCGGAGACACCGTCGGGCACCAGCAGGGCCTTCGACGCCTTGACGTTGACCACCTCGGCGTAGGAGCCGGGTGCCGACGACCACGCGACACGGTCCCCGACGGCGATCTCGCTCACGTCGGCACCCACGGCGACGACCGTCCCGGCGCCCTCGGAGCCCACGACGTGCGGGAACGGCATCGGGTAGACGCCGGACCGTCGGTAGGTGTCGATGAAGTTGACGCCCGCCGCGGCGACGCGGACGAGGACCTCGTCGGCCGCGGGCTCGGGGTCGGGGAGCTCGGTCAGCTCGAGGACGTCGGGACCGCCCGCGGCGGTGGCTCGGATGGCGCGCACGTCGGGAGGAACGCGAACGCGCGCGGCGATCTTCCCCGGGATGCCGTTCGTATCTTCGTGCAGCCTTGTGTATGTTCATGCATATGACGTTCACGGTCGCGGTCGCGGGTGCCAGCGGGTACGCCGGCGGGGAGATGCTCCGCGTGCTGCTCGCGCACCCCGAGGCACGGATCGGCACCCTCACCGCGCACTCCAACGCCGGGACGCTCCTCGGGGCGCACCAGCCGCACCTGCGCTCGCTCGCCGACCGGGTGCTCGCGCCCACGGGGGTCGACGAGCTGGCCGGTCACGACGTCGTCGTGCTCGCCCTGCCGCACGGCGCCAGCGGGGCGATCGCCGCGGAGCTCGAGGCACGGGGCGACGGCGCGGTCGTCGTCGACCTCGGCGCGGACCACCGGCTCGTCGACGCCGCCGACTGGGAGCAGTTCTACGGCAGCGCGCACGCCGGCACGTGGCCGTACGGCCTGCCGGAGCTGCTGCACCCGGGGGAGCGGACCGCGAGCGGGCAGCGGGCCGCGCTCGCCGGTGCGCGGCGCATCGCCGTCCCGGGCTGCAACGTCACCGCCGTCTCGCTCGGTCTCCAGCCGGGCATCGCGGCCGGGCTGATCGAGCCCACCGACCTCGTGGCCGTGCTCGCCAACGGCTACTCCGGCGCGGGGAAGTCCCTCAAGACGCACCTGCTCGCCAGCGAGGGGCTCGGCGCCGCGCAGCCGTACGCGGTCGGCGGCACGCACCGGCACATCCCCGAGATCGCGCAGAACCTGCGGTCCGCGGGGGCGGCCGACGTGACCATCTCCTTCACGCCCACGCTCGTGCCCATGGCGCGCGGCATCCTCGCGACCGCCACGGCCCGCCTCGCACCCGACGTCGACCCGGCAACCGTCCGGGCCGCGTGGGAGCAGACGTACGCCGACGAGCCGTTCGTGCACCTGCTACTCGAGGGCCACTGGCCGACCACCGCGGCGACGCTCGGCGCCAACACCGCCCTCGTGCAGGTCGCGGTCGACGAGCGCGCCGGGCGCGTCGTGACCGTCACGGCGATCGACAACCTGGTCAAGGGCACCGCCGGTGGCGCGCTGCAGTCCCTCAACCTCGCGCTCGGGCTCCCCGAGACGCTCGGCCTTCCCCTGGACGGAGTCGCACCGTGACCATCGAGACCACGGACCTGCCCTCACCCGGCGTCACCGCGGCGGCCGGCTTCCGCGCCTCCGGGATCACGGCGGGCCTCAAGGCCTCCGGCCGACCGGACCTCGCGCTGGTCGTCAACGACGGTCCTTCGCAGGCTGCCGCGGCCGTGTTCACCACCAACCGGGTCGTGGGCGCGCCGGTCGTCTGGTCGCGCCAGGCGGTGTCCGACGGTGTGGTCAGCGCCGTGGTGCTCAACTCGGGCGGCGCCAACGTGTGCACCGGACCCGAGGGCTTCCTCGACGTGCACCTGACCGCCGAGACGGTCGGTGCGGCCCTGGAGGTCTCCGCGGGCGACGTCGTGGTCTGCTCCACCGGCCTGATCGGGGAGCGGCTGCCCATCGACAAGATCCTCGACGGGATCGGCGTCGCCGTGGAGGCGCTCTCTTCCGAGGGCGGTCCGGACGCAGCCGTCGCGATCATGACCACGGACACCGTCGCCAAGACCGCGCACCTGCACGTCGACGGCGACCGGGGAGCCTGGACCGTCGGTGGGATGGCCAAGGGAGCGGGCATGCTCGCCCCCGGGCTGGCCACCATGCTCTGCGTGATCACCACCGACGCGGTCATCGACGCCGAGACCGCGGCAGCCGCCCTGCGCACGGCGGTCTCGGAGACGTTCGACCGCGTCGACTCCGACGGCTGCATGTCGACCTCCGACACGGTCACGCTCATGGTCTCGGGCGCCAGCCGCGCGGTCCCGGACCCCGCCGGCTTCACCGCCGCGCTCACGCAGGTGTGCGGCGAGCTCGCCCGCGCGCTCGTCGCCGACGCGGAGGGCGCGACCCACGACATCGCCGTGACCGTCATGGGTGCCGAGACGCAGGACGCGGCGCTCGCGGTGGCCCGTGCGGTGACCCGCTCCAACCTCTTCAAGGCCGCGATGTTCGGCAACGACCCCAACTGGGGCCGCGTGCTCGCGCAGGTGGGGACGGTGCCGGAGAGCGTCGCCGCGTTCGACCCCGACCAGCTCGACGTCACCATCAACGGCGTCCAGGTGTGCAAGGCCGGCGGCGCGTTCCGGCCCCGGTCCGAGGTCGACCTGGCCGCGAACCGCGAGGTGCACGTGCTCATCGACCTGCACGCGGGCGGCGAGGTGGCCACCGTGTGGACCAACGACCTCACGCACGACTACGTCCACGAGAACAGCGCGTACTCCACATGAGCGACTTCACGTTCAACACCCGCACCGACCTGCGCGCGGACCAGAAGGCCGAGGTCCTCGTCGAGGCGCTGCCGTGGCTGCAGAAGTTCTCGGGCGCGCTCGTCGTCGTGAAGTACGGCGGCAACGCGATGATCGACGAGGACCTGAAGCGCGCGTTCGCCGAGGACATGGTGTTCCTGCGCCAGGTCGGGCTCAAGCCGGTCGTCGTGCACGGCGGCGGACCCCAGATCAACGCCATGCTCGACCGGCTCGGCATCGAGTCGGAGTTCCGCGGCGGGCTGCGCGTCACCACCCCGGAGGCGATGGAGGTCGTGCGGATGGTGCTCACGGGGCAGGTGTCCCGGGAGCTCGTCGGTCTGCTCAACGCGCACGGACCCCACGCCGTCGGCCTGTCGGGCGAGGACGGCGGGCTGTTCCAGGCCCGCCGGCGCACCGCGCTCGTGGACGGCCAGAACGTCGACATCGGCCTCGTCGGCGACGTCGTCAAGGTCAACCCCGGCGCCGTGCTGGACCTGCTCGACGCCGGTCGCATCCCGGTGGTCTCGACGGTCGCCCCCGACCTGGACGACCCGACCACGGTGCTGAACGTGAACGCGGACACCGCGGCCGCCGCGCTCGCGGTCGCGCTGGGAGCGCGCAAGCTCATCGTGCTCACCGACGTCGAGGGTCTCTACACCAGCTGGCCGGACACGGGCTCTCTCGTGCGCCGGATCGGCGCGAGCGCCCTGGCGGAGCTCCTGCCCGGCCTCGACGCCGGCATGCGCCCGAAGATGGAGGCCTGCTGGCGGGCGGTCGAGGGCGGAGTCGGCCGCGCGCACGTCATCGACGGCCGAGCACCGCACTCGATCCTGGTCGAGGTCTTCACGTCCGACGGCATCGGCACCATGGTCCTGCCCGACGAGGAGCCTGCCGACGCCCCCTTCACCGCACCGATCCCTGTGGTGCCGCACGCCGACCCCGAGGTGACCGCATGACCATGGAAAGGGGCACCCTCGATACTGCCCGGGCCCGGCACCGGTCCGCCGAGAGCGCCGACGCGTCGCTGCCGGTCCTGGCCGCGGACGGCTCCGTCGCGCAGTGGACCGACCGCTACAGCCACGCCGTCATGGACACGTTCGGCGCCCCGCAGCGCGTGCTCGTCCGCGGTGAGGGCCCGTACGTGTGGGACGCCGACGGCACGCGGTACCTCGACCTGCTCGGCGGGATCGCGGTCAACTCGCTCGGTCACGCCCACCCGACCCTGACCGCCGCGATCAGCGCGCAGCTCGGCACGCTGGGGCACGTCTCCAACTTCTTCGGCAGCCCGACGCAGATCGCGTTCGCCGAGCGGCTGCTCGCGCTCGCCGGCGCCCCCCAGGGGTCGAGGGTCTTCCTGACCAACTCCGGGACCGAGGCCAACGAGGCGGCGTTCAAGCTGGCCCGCCGCAACGGCGGCCCGGACCGGCCGCGGATCCTCGCGCTGGAGGGCTCGTTCCACGGCCGGTCGATGGGCGCCCTCGCGCTCACGCACAAGGCCGCGTACCGCGAGCCGTTCGAGCCCCTGCCCGCGGGGGTGGAGTTCGTGCCGTTCGGCGACACCGAGGCGCTCGAGGCGGCGTTCGCGGTGGACGGCGACCGGGTCGCGGCGCTGTTCGTCGAGCCGATCCAGGGCGAGGCCGGGGTTCGGCCGCTGCCGCCCGGCTACCTCGCCCTGGCCCGCAGGCTCACGGCCGAGCACGGCGCCCTGCTGGTCCTCGACGAGGTGCAGACCGGCATGGGCCGGACCGGCACCTGGTTCGCCCACCAGCTCCCGCACGTCGGCGGTGGGATCGTGCCCGACGCCGTGACGGTGGCCAAGGGGCTCGGTGGCGGGTTCCCCGTCGGCGCGCTCATCGCCTACGGCGAGCAGACGGCGACCCTGCTGGGCCGCGGCCAGCACGGCACCACGTTCGGCGGCAATCCTGTCGCGTCGGCCGCCGGGCTCGCGACCATCGCCGTCATCGAGCGCGACGGGCTCCTCGACCACGTCAGCGCGCTCGGCGCGACGCTGCGCGAGCGGCTCGCCGGCACCGGCAACCCGCTCGTCGGCGAGGTGCGCGGCGAGGGCTTCCTCATCGGCATCGAGCTGACCGCGCCGGTGGCCGCTGCGGTCGCCGCCCGCGCGCTCGAGGCGGGGTTCATCGTCAACCCCTGCACGCCCAGCACCCTCCGCCTCGCGCCTCCGTTCCTGCTCACCGCGGACCAGGCGGCGCAGTTCGTCGCCTTCCTCGCGGCCGTCCCCGAGGACCTGTCATGACCCGGCACTTCCTGCGGGACGACGACCTGAGCCCCCGCGACCAGCGGGACGTCCTCGAGCTCGCCCTCGCGTTCCGCGACGACAGGTTCATCCGCACGCCGCTGACGGGACCGCGGGCGGTGGCCGTCATCTTCGACAAGCCGACCCTGCGCACCCAGGTCTCGTTCACGGCCGGCATCGCGGAGCTCGGCGGGTTCCCGCTGAGCGTGGACGGCAAGCTCGCGCGCATCGGTGAGCGGGAGTCGATCGAGGACACCGCGCGCGTCCTCGGCCGGCAGGTCGCCGCGATCGTGTGGCGGACGTTCTCCCAGCAGCGGCTCGAGCAGATGGCCGCGAACGCGGGCGTGCCGGTCGTGAACGCGCTCACGGACAGCTTCCACCCGTGCCAGATCCTCGCCGACCTCGCCACGGTCGCCCAGCACCGCGGGGGAGTCGGGAACCTGGCCGGGCTGACGCTCGCCTACGTCGGCGACGGTGCCAACAACATGGCGCACTCGTACCTGCTCGGCGGCGCGACGGCGGGCATGCACGTGCGCATCGGCACGCCCGACGGCTACCTGCCCGACGCGGCGATCCTCGCGGACGCCGCCGCGATCGCCGCCGACACCGGCGGCTCGGTCTCGGTCGTGCACACGATGGCGGAGGCGGTCACCGGAGCGGACGTCGTCGCGACGGACACCTGGGTGTCGATGGGTCAGGAGTCGGAGGCGGCCGACCGCGAGACGCCGTTCGTGCCGTTCCGCGTCGACTCCGCCGCAATGGCCCTCGCAGAGCCGGACGCCCTCGTCCTGCACTGCCTGCCCGCCTACCGCGGCAAGGAGATCACCGCCGAGGTGCTCGACGGACCGCAGTCGGTCGTGTGGGACGAGGCCGAGAACCGGCTGCACGCGCAGAAGGCCCTCCTGTCGTGGCTGGTGGAGGGCCGATGAGCGTCACGGTCCCGCACACCAAGGCGGCGCGCCACGCGCTCGTCACGTCGCTGCTCACGCGCGGCACGGTCCACTCCCAGCAGCAGCTCGCCGAGCTGCTCACCGCGGAGGGCGTGACGGTCACCCAGGCCACCCTGTCGCGTGACCTCGTCGAGCTGCGCGCCGTCAAGATCCGGACCCCGTCCGGGGCCCTCGCCTACGCCGTCCCCGCCGAGGGCGGCCTGCGCCCGGCCGCTGCCGGGCCCGACGAGGAGATGCTCGCCGCCCGCCTCGCCCGGCTGTGCGCCGAGCTCCTCGTGACGGCCGAGGCGTCGGGCAACCTCGTCGTGCTGCGGACGCCACCCGGCGCCGCGCAGTTCCTCGCGTCGGCCATCGACCACTCCGTCCTGCCCGCCGTGCTCGGCACGATCGCCGGCGACGACACGGTCCTGGTCATCGCGCGCGAGGGGGAGACCGGCGCCGCGCTGGCCGCCCGCTTCCTCGCGCTGGCCACCGACACGCCGTCGCGCACCCGTCCGTCAGACTGACCCCGCACTCCTCCGCACCCTCGTACGCACCCCCGAAGAGAGAAGAACAATGACTGAGCGCGTCGTCCTCGCCTACTCCGGCGGCCTGGACACCTCCGTGGGCATCGGCTGGATCGCCGAGGCCACCGGCGCCGAGGTGATCGCCGTGGCGGTCGACGTCGGCCAGGGCGGCGAGGACCTCGAGGTGATCCGCCAGCGTGCGCTCGACTGCGGCGCGGTCGAGGCGTACGTCGCCGACGCGCGCGACGAGTTCGCCACCGAGTACTGCATGCCGGCACTCAAGGCCAACGCCCTCTACCTCGACCGCTACCCGCTGGTCTCGGCGCTGTCCCGACCCGTCATCGTCAAGCACCTCGTCCGCGCGGCCCGCCAGTTCGGTGCGACGACCGTCGCGCACGGCTGCACCGGCAAGGGCAACGACCAGGTCCGCTTCGAGGTCGGCATCACCTCGCTCGCGCCCGACCTGACGTGCCTGGCTCCCGTCCGGGACCTCGCGCTGACCCGCGACAAGGCGATCGAGTTCGCGACGCGCAACGCGCTGCCCATCGAGACCACCAAGCACAACCCGTTCTCCATCGACCAGAACGTGTGGGGCCGCGCCGTCGAGACCGGCTTCCTCGAGGACATCTGGAACGGCCCGACCAAGGACGTCTACACCTACACGGACGACCCGACGTTCCCGCCCGTCGCCGACGAGGTCGTCATCACGTTCGAGGCCGGCGTGCCGGTCGCGCTGGACGGCATCCCGGTCACGCCGCTGCAGGCCATCCAGGAGATGAACCGCCGCGCGGGTGCCCAGGGCATCGGCCGGATCGACATCGTCGAGGACCGCCTGGTCGGCATCAAGTCCCGCGAGGTCTACGAGGCGCCGGGCGCGATCGCGCTCATCGCCGCGCACCAGGAGCTGGAGAACGTCACGGTCGAGCGCGAGCAGGCGCGGTTCAAGCGGGGCGTCGAGCAGCGCTGGACCGAGCTGGTCTACGACGGCCAGTGGTTCTCGCCGCTGAAGAAGTCGCTCGAGGTGTTCGTCGACGACACCCAGCGCTACGTCTCCGGCGACGTCCGCGTCGTGCTGCACGGCGGTCGCGCGACGGTCACGGGCCGCCGGTCGGACGCGAGCCTGTACGACTTCAACCTCGCGACGTACGACACGGGCGACTCGTTCGACCAGTCGGCCGCCAAGGGCTTCATCGAGATCTACGGCCTGTCCTCCAAGCTGGCCGCGGCGCGCGACGTGCGCTTCGGCAACGGGGTGGACCTCGGCACCCAGGGCGGGATCAGTGGCTGACGACGTCACGACGACCCCCGGCGTCTCGCTCTGGGGCGGCCGGTTCGCGGGCGGCCCGTCGGAGGCGCTGCAGGCGCTGTCGCAGTCGACCCACTTCGACTGGCGGCTCGCCGGGCACGACATCTCCGGCTCCGTCGCGCACGCCCGGGTCCTGCACGGTGCCGGGCTGCTCACGGACGACGAGCTGACCGGGATGGTCGACGCGCTGGAGCGGCTGCGCGCCGACGTGGCGAGCGGCGCCTTCCTGCCGGTGCTCGAGGACGAGGACGTGCACACGGCCCTCGAGCGCGGGCTGATCGACCGTGCGGGGACGGAGCTCGGCGGCAAGCTCCGCGCGGGCCGCTCGCGCAACGACCAGATCGCGACGCTCGTGCGCATGTACCTGCGCGAGGAGGCGCGTGGTCTGGCGCGCCTGGTGCTCGACGTGGTCGACGCGCTGGTCGCGCAGGCCGACCGGGCGGGCGAGGCGCCGATGCCGGGCCGCACCCACCTGCAGCACGCCCAGCCGGTCCTGCTCGCGCACCACCTGCTGGCGCACGCGTGGCCGTTGCTGCGCGACGTCGAGCGCTGGGTCGACTGGGACGCGCGGGCGGCCCGCTCGCCGTACGGGTCGGGTGCGCTGGCGGGCTCGTCGCTCGGTCTGGACCCCGCCGCGGTCGCCGCGGAGCTCGGCTTCGACGGTCCGGTCGAGAACTCGATCGACGGCACCGCGTCGCGCGACGTGGTGGCCGAGTTCGCGTTCGTCGCGGCGATGCTCGCCGTGGACGTCTCCCGGCTCGCCGAGGAGGTCATCCTGTGGGCGACCAAGGAGTTCGGCTTCGTCCGGCTGCACGACGCCTACTCCACGGGGTCGAGCATCATGCCGCAGAAGAAGAACCCCGACGTCGCGGAGCTCGCGCGCGGCAAGGCGGGCCGCCTCGTCGGTGACCTGACGGGCCTGCTGACCACGCTCAAGGGCCTCCCGCTCGCGTACAACCGCGACCTGCAGGAGGACAAGGAGCCGGTGTTCGACCAGGTGGACCAGCTCTCCGTCCTCCTGCCGGCGTTCGCCGGGATGATCGAGACGCTCGAGTTCGACACGGACCGGCTCGCGGCGCTCGCACCGCAGGGCTTCTCGCTCGCGACCGACATCGCCGAGTGGCTGGTCCGCAGCGGCGTGCCGTTCCGGGTGGCGCACGAGGTCGCGGGTGCCTGCGTCCGCGCGTGCGAGGAGCACGAGCCGGCCATCGAGCTGTGGAACCTCACCGACGACGAGCTCGCCGCGATCTCACCGCACCTGACCCCCGAGGTCCGCGCCGTGCTGACCGTCGAGGGGTCGCTCGCGTCGCGCTCCGCGTACGGCGGTACGGCCCCGGTCCGGGTCGCGGAGCAGCTGGGACGTGCCCGCGCACGCGCGGCGGAGCTGCGCACCTGGGCGTCGTGATCGCCGACGAGCTCCTCGCTCGAGCACGCTCGGCCCGTCCGCGGCTGGGCCGGGTGCAGGTCGTGGCCGTCGACGGTCCGGCGGGCTCCGGCAAGACGACCCTTGCGGATTCCCTGGCGTCGGCGGGCGCGACCGTGCTGCACCTCGACGACCTCTACGAGGGCTGGTCGGGCCTCGAGGGCTCGCTGTGGCCGCGCCTCTCCGTCCAGGTCCTGGAGCCGCTGCGCCGTGGCGTCCCGGGCCGGTACCAGCGCTACGACTGGTCCCTAGAGGCGTTCGCCGAGTGGGTGGACGTCCCGGTCCCCGACGTCCTCGTGCTGGAGGGCTGCGGCTCGGCGCGCCGGCAGGTCGACCCGGTCGCCGTGCTCCGCGTCTGGGTCGAGGCACCGGCGGACCTGCGGCTCGCGCGCGGCCTCGCCCGCGACGGCGCCGAGATGCGTGCGCACTGGGTCAGGTGGATGGCCGACGAGGCCGCCCACTTCGCCCGCGAACGCACGCGGGAGCGCGCGGACGTCCGCCTCGACGCGTTCGGTGACGTCCTGACGGACGGGTCCGTACCCGGGGCATCGACGGATTCCGGCGGCAGATGAGCCGGGGCGTGCGGCAAGATGAGCGGGTGAGCCCGTCGGAACCGCTCGAGAGCCCGGATGCCGCCGGTCGGCGCGCGCCCGTGGTCGTCCCGGCGCGGGTCTGGTTCAGCCGGCCGGTGCACGCCGTCGCGCGCGACCTGCTGGGCGCCTACCTCACCGCCCGCTCGCCGGAGGGCGACGTCACGCTGCGGATCACCGAGGTCGAGGCCTACGGCGGTGCCGACGACCCGGGTTCCCACGCCTTCCGCGGCCGGACCGCCCGCAACGCGGTGATGTTCGCCGAGCCCGGCCGCCTGTACGTCTACCGCCACCTGGGCCTGCACCACTGCCTCAACATCGTCACCCAGCCCACCGGCAGCCCGTCCGCCGTGCTGCTGCGTGCGGGGGAGATCGTCGAGGGCACCGACCTGGCCTGGCGACGGCGCGAGTCCGTCGGCGTCGTCGACTCGGAGCGCCAGCTCGCCCGGGGCCCCGGGCGGCTCGCCGTGGCACTGGGGATCGACCTGCGCGCCAACGGCGCCGACATCACGGAGGCGGGCGGCGACATCGTGCTGCACCGCCACCAGGTCGTGGCCCAGCCCACGCACAAGACCGGTCCCCGGGTCGGCGTCTCCGGCGCCGGGGGCGAGGGCGGCAGGTTCCCCTGGCGCTACTGGCTGACGGACGAGCGCACGGTCTCGGCGTACCGCCCGGCGTATCGCGCGCCGGCGTCGGTAGACGTCCCGTGAGGGACGACGACGCCGGCCGTACGCACCTGCCCACCCTCGTCGCCGGCGCCGAGCCGGCCTACTGCCTGGAGACCTGGTGAACCACATCCTCGACGAGCTCGAGTGGCGCGGGCTGATCGCCCAGACCACCGACCTCGACGCCCTCCGCGACGCGCTCTCCGCCGGGCCCGTCTCGCTGTACTGCGGGTTCGACCCGACGGCACCGAGCCTGCACATCGGCAACCTCGTCCAGATCCTGACCGTCCGCCGCCTCCAGGACGCCGGCCACACGCCGTACGGCCTCGTCGGCGGTGCCACCGGCCTGATCGGCGACCCGAAGATGGCGGGGGAGCGCACCCTGAACGAGCGCGACGTCGTCGCCGTGTGGGTGGAGCGCATCCGCAAGCAGATCGAGCCCCTGCTCCGGTTCGACGGCCCGCACGCCGCGACCATGGTGAACAACCTGGACTGGACGGCCCCGCTGTCGGCCATCGACTTCTTGCGCGACATCGGCAAGCACTACCGGCTGGGCACCATGCTGGCCAAGGACACCGTGGCCCGGCGCCTCAACAGCGACGCGGGCATCAGCTTCACCGAGTTCAGCTACCAGATCCTGCAGGGCATGGACTACCTCGAGCTGCACCGCCGCCACGGGATCACCCTGCAGACCGGCGGCAGCGACCAGTGGGGCAACCTCCTTTCGGGCGTCGAGCTGATCCGCAAGGCCGAGGGTGTCGCCGTGCACGCTCTGACGACCCCGCTGATCACCAAGGCCGACGGCACCAAGTTCGGCAAGACGGAGTCCGGCACCGTCTGGCTCGACCCCGAGCTGACCACGCCGTACGCGTTCTTCCAGTTCTGGCTCAACGCGGACGACGCCGACGTGGTGCGCTACCTCAAGGTGTTCAGCTTCCGCTCGCGCGAGCAGATCGAGGAGCTGGAGTCGGCCGTCGCCGACCGGCCGGCGGCCCGTGAGGCCCAACGCGCGCTCGCGTACGAGGTGACGTCCCTCGTGCACGGCACCGCGGCCGCCGACCAGGTCGTCGCGGCGAGCCAGGCCCTGTTCGGCCGCGGCTCGTTGGCGGAGCTCGACGCCACGACGCTCGCCGCCGCGGTCGCCGAGCTGCCGTCCGCGCCGGGCGCTGCGGGCGACGGCATCGCCGACCTCCTGGCGGCGACGGGCGTGGTGGCGAGCAAGGGTGCGGCGCGACGAGCGATCGCCGAGGGCGGGGCGTCGGTGAACAACGTCCGGGTGGCCGCCGAGGACGCGGTGCTCACAGCCGACGACCTCCTGCACGGTCGCTGGGCGGTCCTGCGCCGCGGCAAGCGCACTCTCGCGGTGGTCGACGCGCAGGCCTGAGCGAGCCGTGATCGACGACGGGCCTCTCGTCCCCGCCGGGGCGACGAGGGCCCGTCGTCGCCGTTTCGGCCCACTGACCTGCGCATCTGGTGCCGAGCGGAGGTCTGGTGACCGGCGTCACCGGGACGGGATTTGCCACCTGCCGCAACACGCGCGTAATGTTCTCGATGTCGCCCGAGAGGGAGGAACGGACACCGCGGATCGAACCACGGTGGCTGGTCCCTAGGGTGGCCACCCCCGCTCGTGCTGACAGGCGCTTCGTGCGCCCTGAAGCAGGACGGGGACGGGCTCCCGGCCCGCAGATGCTGCCCGAACAGGTGGCGGGAAGCGGCCGGAAAGCCAGGTAAGATTCAGAACGACAAAGCCTCTCGGACGAGATCGAAAGATCTTGAGGA
>NZ_BJUB01000002.1 GCF_007989805.1 Cellulomonas xylanilytica | reverse complement strand
CCCGACGGCGGGGGTGTGGTGGTGCCGCCGCCCGAGCCGACCTTGATGAGCTCCCACTGCTGGTTGTACTGGTTGTTGTCGGCCGTCTGCACCGCCCACGCGCCGTCGGACGTCGACCGGTCCTTGATGCCCAGGACCTTGCCGCTGTGCCGGTTGACGAGACGGATGCGGCTGCCCTCCGAGTCGGCGAGCTTGAACTGCTGGTTCCAGCCGCCCAGGTCCTGGTACTGGCGGAACTCGCCGCCGTCGGCGGTGCTCCATGCCCAGAGGTCGATGACCTTGCCCGAGTGCTTCGCCTTGAGCTTGTAGTAGCCGTCGCCGGCACTGACGAACTGCCACTGCTGCCAGGGGCCGTCGTTGCGGGACCACTGCTGGATGACCGTCCCGTCGGCGGTCGACGTGCCGGCGACGTCCAGGACCTTGCCGGACTGCCGGTTGACCAGGAGGTACCAGGCGCTCGTGTCGACGCTGGCTGCGTTGGCGGTCAGCGCCGTCGAGACGCCGAGCAGGCCGGCGAGGACGAGCGCGAGCGCACCGGCGATCGCGACGCGCAACGGGCGTCGTCGCCTGTGGAGCGTTGTTCCGGACATGGGATTCCTCTCGTGTGGTAAAGCGCTTTCCACGCGAAGGTTCCACCGCCGGGCATCCCGCGACAGAGGGTGAATCGTTGAAGGTCGGTGTTTCAGAGCTCGCTCATCGACGCTCGTACCGTGCGAGCACCGCGGCCGCATCGTCCTGCAGAGCGGTGCGCAGCCACGACGGTTCCAGCGCCTCGGCGTGCGCGCCCAGCTGCCACAGCGCCCACCGGGCGTGCCGTGCGTCCTGGAACGTGACCTCGAGCCGCACCAGGCCGTCGGCGTCGGTCTCCTCGGAGAGGACAGTCACCGCGGTGCGCACGAGGTCGTCGCGCCGCGCGCCGTCCACCCGGACCCGCGCCGTGACCAGTGCGCCGCCGGCCCGGAACCGGGCGCTGCGCTCCTGCCAGGCGCGGTCGAGGTCCACCCCGTCCGGCCGCTGCGCGGGCTCGGCGAGCTCCTCGGCGGCGAGGACGCGGGAGAGCCGGTACGTGCGGTCCTCGCCCGACCTCGTCGCCAGCAGGTAGCCCTGGTCACGCACGGTGACGAGGCCGATGGGGTCCACGGTCCGCCATCGCGGGTCCTGGTCCACGGCGGCGTACCGGATCCGCAGCCGGTGCCCAGCGAGCACCGCGCGCCGGACAACGGACATGACGGCGTCGGGCACCTCGTCGGCGTCGACCCGGCGGGCCAGGAGATCGGTCTCCGGGTCGACGAGCAGGCGCCGGCTCGCGCCGGCCGCGGTCGCCCGGTGGCTCTCGGGCAGGGCGTCGACCACCTTGAGCATGGCCGACGCGAGCGCGGAGCCGAGGCCGAAGGACTGCCCGCCGCGCCGGGACCCGGCGATCAGCAGGGCGAGGGCCTCGTCCTGGCTGAGCCCGGTGAGCTCCGTCCGGAAGCCCGGCAGCAACGCGAACCCGCCGTGCCGGCCACGCTCGGCGTACACCGGGACGCCGGCCGACGACAGGGCCTCGATGTCGCGCAGCACGGTCCGGGTGGACACCTCCAGCTCGGCGGCCAGCGCCGTCGCGGAGAGCCGGCCGTGCTGACGCAGCAGCAGCACCAGGGAGACCAGCCTGTCGGCGCGCACCTCCTCACCGTATACACGACACAGGGTGACGTGTATTGCCGGGAGGCTGACCAGCACGAGGTCCGACGACGGATGGAGCTGATGTGACGATCGAACGCACGACGGTCAACCCGGTGGAGTGGTCGCTGGGCCTGGGGTTCGCCCAGGGGGAGGTGGTCGTCGGGAGCGCGCGGACGCTGTACTGCTCCGGCCAGAGCGCGGTCGGACCCGACGGCGCACCGCGGCACGAGGGGGACATGGCAGCGCAGCTCGCGCTCAGCATCGACAACCTGGAGGGCGTGCTCGGCGCAGCCGGCATGTCGCTGGCGGACCTCGTCCGGCTCGCCGTCTACGCCACCGACGTCGACCTGCTGCTGGCGCACTACGGCGTGCTGGCGTCGCGGCTGGGTGCGGCCGGCGCGGTCCCGACGATGACGATGCTCGGGGTGAGCCGGCTGGCGATCCCGGGTCAGCTGGTCGAGCTCGAGGGCACCGCCGTCGCCTGACGTGCCGGCGGGGACGGGGTCAACCTTTCGATCGACGCGGTCCGCGTCGGCCGACCCGAACCATGGACGCAGGCCTGGCGAGGGGGTGCGGACATGGACGACGGCCGTGGGCGGACCGTGGCGAGGGGCGTGCTGGGCTGGCTCGTGCTCGGCGTGGGCGTCGGCGTCGCCATCGGGGTGGCCGAGGCGGCGGGGCGGTGGCTGTCGCTGGGGGCGACGGGCGAGATGGTCCTGCAGGCGGTGCTCGCGTCCGCGCTCGTCGTCCCGGCCGTCGTCCTGCTGCGCACCCGCGCCGACCGCCGCTCGCTCGCGGGCCTCGGCCTGGACCGGCCGGTGGCGCAGCCGGTCGCGCTCGGCCTCGGCGTGG
Source organism: Cellulomonas xylanilytica (assembly GCF_007989805.1). Lineage (GTDB taxonomy): Bacteria > Actinomycetota > Actinomycetes > Actinomycetales > Cellulomonadaceae > Cellulomonas > Cellulomonas xylanilytica. Next base: position 544,134 of record NZ_BJUB01000002.1, on the reverse strand, counting down.
CGCTCGGCGTGGGCGCGCTCGTCTGGGTCCCCGCGTGGCTGCTCGGATGGGTCGAGGTCGGCACACCGGACCCTCGGGCACTCCTCTGGTTCTTCGTCGTGAACACCGTCGTGCTGCTGCTGTTCGAGGCGCTGCCCGAGGAGCTGGCGCTGCGCGGCTACACCTGGACGACGATCAGGGACGGCTGGCGTACCGCTGCCGCGACGGTGATCACCACGGCGCTGTTCCCGTTCACCAGCCTGGTCATCAGCTCGGCGCACTGGGCGACGGCGACGCTGCTCGGGTCGGCACCCGACGCACCGACCGTGTTCCCGGCGGGCAGTGATCCGGTCGCGTACGTCGTGCAGCTCGTGGTCTTCGGCCTGGTGCTCGTCGCCGCGCGCCGGGTCCCGCTGCGCGGCGCCCTGCTCGTCGCGGTCGCCTTCCACGTCGGACAGCTCACGGTGAACCGGTTCGTGCTCGGCGGCACGGGCTGGCTGCCGACGGGCGTCGACGTGACGCTCGCGCATCCTGACGTGATCCTGCTGGTGCTCGTGCACCTCGCCGTCAGCGGGCTGGTGTTCGTCCTGGTCCGTCTCCGGTGGGCGCCGCAGCGCTGAGGGGGTCGATCAGGCCGGGACGGGCGCCGCGAGCTGGTCGGCCAGGTGGCGGAGCACCAGCCGGCCCGTCCGCTCCGAGGGCGCGGTGGTCGCCGGGGCGTAGGCCAGCCGCCGGATCACCCGGCGGCCCGCCGCCTGGCGCCGGGTCAGCCATCGCACGACGAGGAGGTGGCTCACCGCGGCGACCGGCTCGTCGGGGACCGGGGCCGCGGCGATCGCGCGACCTCGGCCCTCGCCGCGTACCCGGCGTGCGTGCTCGCCGACGAGGTGCTCGATCAGCGACGCGAGGTTGCGGGGAGTCTCGGGAACGCCGTCCAGCAACGCCTCGACCCGGCCCGGGGCCGGGTCCACCGTCATGGCGACCGTCAGCCGTCGCTGGACCGCGGCGAGCTCGTCGGCGGACCAGTCGTCGTCGTGCTCGGGGAGCGGGTCAGCGAGGGCGGTGCGGCTGCCGAACACGTGTCGATCCTCCAGGCTCGATGACGACGCGGTCCGCGCCGGGGTCGAGTGTGCGCCGTGCACGGCTCGGTCGGTGTCCGATTCGCACCTTTTCGCCCGAACGGACCTACGTCGCACCGTCGCGCGCGGCGCGTCCGGCACCCGGGCGACAGGTGCCCGGAACAACCCCGGCCCGGGACGTCGGTGCCCTACTCTCTGACCGACGCCCGCCCTTGCCAGAGAGGTCCTCATGCGCCGGTCCCTCGTGTCCTCCCTCGCCGCGGGAGCGCTCGTCGCCACCGTCCTGGCGGCCCTGCCGACCGCCGCGTCGGCCTCGGCCGGGCCCGGCGAGCCGGAGCTCGACATCGCGCACTCGCGGCCGACCGGCGGGCTCAACCTGTGGCGGCTCCCGCTCGCCGCGGAGAACCCGACGCTGGGCCAGCCGATGCTGAAGGCGAGCCTCGAGGCGGGCGGCTTCGAGTACGGCCGGTCGCGCACCGCGAGCGGCGACTTCGGCAACGTGACCGGGGTCGACGACGGCAGCCCCGACTGGCTCGTCTCGCACGGCCAGCCGAACGGCGGCGTGCTGCTCTGGGTCGTCGGCGGCGGACCCGACTCGACGCCGCGGCTGTGGGCGGACCTGCGCGGCGGCGGCTGGTCGTGGGAGAACTCGCGCCAGCTCGTGGGCGACGCGGACGGCGACGGGTACGACGACGTCATCTCGATCCACCGCACCGACACCGCCGGCGGTCCCGCCGCCAACGTCTGGGTGCACCGGGGCACGGGTGCGGGCTTCCAGGACCCGGCCCTGTGGGCGACGATCCCGCGCGCGGTCGACGAGTTCATGGCCAGTGACAACCTGCCTGGGGAGCCGTTCGTCGACGTCCGCTACACCGTCGCCGACCTGAACGGCGACGGCTTCGCGGACCTCGCGTCGACCCATCGCGGCGGCACGGGCCTGTTCGCGTCCGAAGCGATGTACTACGTGGCCTGGATCAACACGGGGACCGGATTCAGGACCCCCTCCGTGAGCATGTCCGTGTTCAAGCACCACGGGTGGTCGTTCGACGAGAGCCGCGACCTGTCCGCCGACACCGACGGGGACGGCTCGGACTCGCTCTTCACGATCCACCAGCAGCCGGGCGGCGGCATCCTGATCTGGGAGCGCTGGGGTCTGACGCTGAACACCTGGGACCTGCGCAAGGACCTGCGCACGGGCGGCTGGAGCTTCGCGGGGTCACGTCAGGTCGCGGCGGACGTCAGCGGCGACGGGATCGAGGAGCTGGTGAGCATCCACGACCAGGTCGGCGGCGGTCTGCTCGTGTGGGCGCACGTCTTCACGGCCCGCGGCAACATCGGCGCGCTGCCCTCGGAGCTCAGCGTCATCGCCGACCTGCGCGGCGGCGGCTGGGACTTCCGGTCGAGCCGCGAGAGCGTCGGGGTCGTTGCGGGCGCGCGCTGACGGACGCGCCTGATCGCACCGGACCGCGATGATCGGGTCCGGCCACCCGCGGCCGCGCCAGAGTGGTCAGCGGAAGGGGGCACCGTGATCGCCTGGCTCAACCGGCTCGTCGACCTCGTCGAGGACAACCTCACCGAGGAGCTCGACGTCGTCCGCCTCGCTGCGACGCTCGGCACCACCGAGTACCACCTGCGCCGCATGTTCTCGTCGCTCGCCGGGATGCCGCTGTCGGAGTACGTGCGCCGCCGACGGATGACCGTCGCCGCGACGGAGGTCGTCACCGGTTCCGGTGACCTCCTCGGCATCGCGGTGCGCTACGGGTACGGCTCGGCGGAGGCGTTCGGCCGGGCGTTCCAGTCGGTGCACGGCATCAGCCCGGGACGAGCCCGGCGCGACGGTGGCCCCTTCCGCGCGCAGCCGCGCCTCACGTTCCGCCTGACCGTCGAAGGAGCACGACCCATGGACGTCCGCATCGTCACCCGGCCCGACTTCCGCCTCGCGGGGCACGCCACGCGCGTCCCGCTCGTGCACGAGGGGATCAACCCCGCCATCCAGCAGCACGTCACGTCCCTGCCCCCGCAGGAGCACCAGCGGCTCAAGGCGTTGGGCGACGCGGAGCCGCGCGGCCTGCTCGCCGTCAGCGACGACATCGACCCGGACCGCCGCGAGGGCACCGAGCTGACGTACCTGCACGGCGTGGCCGTCACGGACGAGGTGGAGGTCCCCGACGACCTCGACGTCCTCCCGGTGACGGCGGGCTCCTGGGCCGTCTTCCGGGCGGAGGGCCCGTACCCGCAGACCCTCCAGACGGTGTGGGCGGCCACCGCGACCGAGTGGTTCCCGTCGAACCCGTGGCGGCTGCGCCCCGGCCCCGAGGTGGTGGCGGTGCTCGACCGCGCCGACGACTTCAGCACCGCCACCGTCGAGCTCTGGCTCCCGGTGGAGGCCGGCTGAGACCGCGGCCGTCGCGGAGGCGCCGGAGCCCGAGGGCTCTTACCGTGAGTCGATGACCCGTGCCGCAGCCGCCGTCGACCGCCTCATCGCCCGCTACCAGACCGGGCTCTCACCCCGAAAAGGGTGGAGCTGCGCGCACCGCGTCGCGCACGGCGGGTCGTCCTGCTCGGCGGCGGTGCGTGAGCTGGTCGTGCGACGTGGCGTCGTGCGCGCCGTCCTGCCGACCGCCGCGCGGTTCGTCGCGTGCTACCAGGCGGCGGCCCTGCTGGCCCAGACGGACGTGCAGGGCGTGTGCTGCTGCGGGGGCATCCCGATCCCGTTCCGCTTCCCGTCGCGCTAGGTAGACGGTCGCGGACCCACGCGCGCCGCCCCGGAGGAGGGGGTTCCGGGGCGGCGGCGGGAGGTGCGCAGACGTCAGCTCGTCGGGAAGCTGTCCGCCGTCATGATCCGGCTGCGCACGAACTGGCCGGACTGCGAGAGCTGCGAGGTGCCGTAGCTCGAGCCCCCGCAGGTCCCGGACCGGAAGGCGGCGCTGCTCTCGTTCGCGTCCGAGTACGTCCAGTTGACGTGGCTGATCTTCAGCGAGTCGAGCAGGTCGAGCCACGCGGTCGAGCTGCCGATGTCGACGGTGCCGCCGCCGGTCGCGCTCGTCGTGCCCCACTCGGAGACGAAGATCGGCAGCCTGCTCGCCGCGTTGCGCACCTCGGAGCGGTAGTTGTCCAGGTGCGACGCCGCGTAGAAGTGGAACGTGTACATGATGTTCGAGAACGCGAGCGGGTTGGCCACGATCTCCGCGGAGCTCGAGCCGTTGGAGACGCCCAGCGACGACCAGCCGCGCGTCCCGACGAGGATGACCGCGTCGGGGTCGAGGCCCCGGATGATCGGGATGACCTGGTTGGCGTACGTGCGGATCTGCTCCCACGAGACGCCGTTCGGCTCGTTCGCGATCTCGTAGATCACGTTCTTCTTCGCCGCGTTCCGTGCGGCGACGTTCCGGAAGAACGTCTTGGCGTTCTCCAGGTTGACGTTGGGGTCACCGGGCGTGAGCGTGTGGAAGTCGATGATCGAGTACATCCCGCGCGACTCGGCCTGGTCGACCAGGTCGTTCACCTTGGCGGTGAAGCCGGACGGGTTGGTGGTGTAGCCGTCCTCGTTGACGTACATCGCGATGCGCAGGACGTCGGCCTTCCAGTCGTTGGCCAGCGTGTCCAGCGAGGCGGAGTTGTAGCAGGACGGGAACCACTGCAGACCGTGGGTGCTGGCGCCGCGCAGCTGGATCGGCTTGCCGTACTGGTTGCAGAGGTTCACGCCGCACACGCGCAGCTGGCCGTTGACGGCGAGCGGCGTGGTGCCGGTGGGCGGCGGGGGAGTCGTCGTGGACGTCGGCGTCGGGGTCGTGGTCCGGGTCGGGGTGGGCGAGGAGGTGACCGAGCCGGTGCACGCGACACCGTTGACCGTGAACTGCGTGGGGACGGCGTTGCTCCCGCTCCACGAGCCGTTGAAGCCGAAGCTCGCGGTCCCGCCGGAGCGGACGGAGCCGTTGTAGCCCAGGCTCTTCACGGAGACCGTGCTGCCCGACTGGGTGGCCGTCCCGTTCCAGGCCTGCGTGATCCGCTGGCCCGACGGGAACGTCCAGCCGACCGTCCAGCCGTCGAGGGGGTCCCCGAGGTTGGTGAGCGTGACGTTGGCGCCGAACCCCTCGCCCCACTGGTTGGTGACCGCGTAGTCGACCTTGCAGCCCGCGGCCGCCTGCGCGGAGGAGGCGACGATCGCGCCGACCCCCGTCATCGCCAGCAGGGCCGCGGACAGCCAGGCGGTCACCCTGGTGCGCTGTGTCATGGGACTCCTCGTCATCGAGTGGGCACCGACGCCTGCGTGCTCGTCGGCAGAAGTCGAGGGTGCGACACGTGGCGTCTTTACCGCTAGAGAACTCGGGCAACGGTGTGGCGATGTAAACGTTTTGGTACTGCGGCTCAGGTCGTGCCGCCGACGTACACACCCTGCGCGCGCAGCTCCTCGATCCCGGGCGTCGCCGGGTCCAGCCCCTCGACGTCCACCCCGAGGAGTGCCGGTGCCGCGAGCAGCGGGCGCAGGTCGGTCACCGGGTTGCCACCGACCCAGAGCTCGTCGAGCGCGGGCATCGAGGCGAGCGGGGTCACGTCCGACACCTGGTTGTCCCGCACGTCGAGCATGCTGAGCGACGCGGCGCCGGCCAGCGGGGAGAGGTCGGCGACGGCCGCCTGCGCGACGTCGAGCTCGAGGAGGCCGGCCGATCCCGCGAGCGGCTCGAGGTCGGACACCCCCGTCCGGGCCAGCCCGACCCAGACCAACGACGTCGTCCGGCTCAGGGGTTGCAGGTCGGTGACGCCCGTGTCCGACAGGCCGAGGTTCGTCAGCGGCAGCCCGGCCAGGGCGGACAGGTCCGACACGGCGGCGTTGCCGGTCAGCCGCAGCGACGTCAGCCCGGTGAGCGCCGCGAGCGGACCGAGGTCGGTGACCTCCTGGCCGCTCAGGTCGATCTCGCGCACGGACGTGAGCCGCTCGATCCCCGCGAGGGACGTGACCCGCTCGCCGGTGCCGCCCCACGCGCAGTCGATCGCGTACACGTCGTCGAACCGGTCGGGGGCGAGCGCGCGACCCTCGTCGACCCCGAGCGCGCGCTCGACGCAGGCCGCGAGCACCGGGTCGGCCACAACGTCCGGCACCAGCTGCCGCTCGGCGACGCGGGAGCCGGCGACGATGCCGGCTGCGAGCACGACGGCGCCCACCGACGCAGCGGCGATCAGCCGCCGGTGGAGCGTGCGCGCCGCCGGCTCGGCAGCCGGGGGATCCCAGCGAGCGAGGCGGCGCCATGCTTCGACGGTGCACGTCCCGGCGACGACCGCCGCGGTGGTCGCGACGAGCCCGAGCGCGAGCGACCCGTCGAGCAGGAGCACGGCCGGCGACATCGGGCCACCGCGGTAGCGGCCGAGCGTCCCCACCGTCAGCAGCGCCGACGCCGCCGTGGCCAGGGCGGTGGCCAAGGCGCCGACGGCCACGAGCGCCGCGCCCGCGACCACCGCGCGCCGACGCCGCGCCAGCACGCCGGCGCCGGCGGTGGTCAGCCCCGCACCCACGACCACCAGCCAGACCCCGGCGAGCATGCGCGGCGACCCGACCGTGAAGTACCACGACCGCGTGGCCAGGTGCAGCGCGGCCGGGTCGGACAGCACGTCCACCACCCCGACGACGACCAGCACGCTCCCCGCGACGACGATCCCGGTGAGGCGACGCGTCGCCCGGCGGACAGACGCGGAGGCGGCGACGAGCGCGAGCGCCGCCGCGGGGACCAGCCCGAGCGCGAGAGCGAGCGCCGGCAACCCGTCGGACCGCAGCACGCGCAGCGCGTCACCGGCCGTCGACAGATCTCCCTCCCCGAGCATCGCCCGCACGCCGTCACCCAGGAGCGCCCACGTCCCGCCGCCGAGCAGGGTCGCGGCGGTCCAGGCGCCGACGAGGGCGACGACGCCCGCACCGACCCGCTGCACGACCTCCGCGCGCGTCGCCCCGGTCATCCGCATCTCCCGTCCTCGGCTGCCCGGCGACGGTACCCATCGCGCGACGACGTCCGGCGGCCGTCGGTGTCAAGGTCTCGTGAAGGCTCAGGCCAGCCAGTCAGGGTCGTCGAGCACGTGCCGCAGGAACCGCCGAGGGTCGTCCAGGAACCCCCGGTAGCTCTGCACCAGCTCCAGCTCGTCCCACGCGCACCGGCGCAGGCCCCACTCGCCGACCTCGTAGATCGTCGCGCCCGGGAGCGCGGCGAGCACCGGCGAGTGCGTGGACAGCAGGACCTGCGACGGCGTCGTGCGGACCAGGGACGTCAGGTGGGCGACGAGAGCGAGGCAGCCGGTGAACGACAGGGCGGACTCGGGCTCGTCGAGCAGGAACAGCCCGGGGTACCGCGGCTTCATCCGCTCGGTCGCCAGCGCGAGGAACGACTCGCCGTGCGACATCTCGTGGAACACCGGCTCAGGCCCACGGCCGGGGTTGTCCTCGAGGTAGGAGTAGAACGAGTGCATCGTCTCGGCGCGCAGGAAGAAGCCGTTCCGCGGCGCGCCGATCTCGCGCTCCAGGCGCAGGTACCGCCACAGCTCGGACTCGGTCCGCCGGGTGGCGTGCAGGGAACCGGTCGAGCCGCCCTCGGCCCCCATGCCGAACATCATGGCGACCGCCTCGACGAGCGTGGACTTCCCGGCGCCGTTGTCCCCGACCAGGACCGTCACCTGGTCGAGCGGCCAGCCCTCGCGCAGCACCTGCGCGACCGCGGGCAACTGCGTGAACCACGCGTCCGTCGGTACGGGCTCCTGGTCCTGCACCCGGACGGCGCGCACGGGCAGAGGGCTCATCGGGCGAGCCTAGGACGCCTCCGGCGCGGCCGTGCTCAGGCCGTCAGGAGCTCGTGCACGTCAGGGTCGGCGTCGGTGCGGTGCCGCTGCCCAGGAGGCCGAACGTCGTGGTCCCGCCGGCGGGCAGCCGGCCGTTCCAGGAGGCGTTCCGGACGACCACGAGGTCGCCCTGCGTCGACACCGTGCCGTTCCACACCTGCTCCACGCGCTCGCCGGACGGGCGCCAGCTGACGGTCCACGACGTCGATGCGGAGCCTGCGCGGACGGTCACCTCGCCCTGGAACCCGCCGGGCCAGGTGTTCGCGGTCCGGTACGTCGCCGTGCAGGCGCCGGCGGGCGGCGGAGTGGTGGGGTCGACGGTCGGCGTGGGCGTCGGGCTGACGGTCGGAGTCGGAGTCGGAGTCGGAGTCGGAGTCGGAGTGGGTGTCGGCGTCGGGGTGGGGGTCGTCGAGGTCAGCGAGCTGAAGAAGCGCCAGATCTCCCCGGGCACCCACGACTGCTGCTGCCCACGGTCCCGCGCGTCCCACTGGTGGCCGCTGTCGGACGCGAGCCACACGACCGGGTAGCCGTCGCGGCACGTGTAGGCGGTCCGCACGTGGGTCCCGCTGCCGGCGGCCGGTTCGGGCGCCTGCTGCGCCTGGCACCCGTTGTTCCGCAGGGCGCGGTCCCGCAGGGCGCGCCCCTGCGAGATGTTCAGGACGTCGTCCACGACACCGTGCGAGCCGAGGTACGCGATGGGCTGCGTGCCGCCCGCGCACCCGGACAGCTGAGCACCGTTGAGCACCGCGACCGCGCGGAACACGTCGGCCCGAGCGCAGGCCAGCGCGTTGCTCATGCCGCCGCCGTAGCTGAAGCCCGTCGCGAAGCGCTGCGTCGTGTCGATGCAGAGCGCGGACTCGACCGCCCGCAGCACGTCGTCCACGAAGGTGACGTCCCGGCCGTTGGTGTTGGGCCACGCGTTGTCGATGCCCTGCGGCGCCACGAACACCGTGCTGCCGCCCGCGAGGGGCTTCAGACCGTAGAAGCTCTGGTTGACCACGTCCGCCGCCGTGCCGTGCCACCAGTGCAGCCCCACGACGAGGCGGTACTGGCGGTTCGGGTCGTAACCGGCCGGCACGTCGAGGCGGTACGTGCGGGACAGCCCGCCGCTGGTGATCGTGTGGCTGCCGGTGGCCAGGCCGGCGGACCTGCCGCAGCCGGCCGTCGCGGCGGCCGGGACGGCGACCCCAGGCAGGGCCGAGGCGGGAGCGGTCAGCCCTCCGACGACGAGCAGGGCGGCTGCGGCCGCCAGCAGGGCCCGGGGCCCCCGGACCAGGGTGCGGATGCGCATGCGTCGTTCCTTCCAGAAGGCGTCCCGGCGTCGCTGCCGGGAAGACGGTGCCTGGCGATTTTAACGACACAATCCGCGGCGCCGGAGGGGTCCGAAACGGTTCGGGCGGGCCGGTATGCGCCCGGTCACGCCCGTCGCGCGAGCATGGCGACGTGGTGGCGGCCGGGCCGGTCAGGGTTCGCGCGGACCTGGGCGGGCTCGACCATGAACCCCGCGTCCTCGACCAGCCGGGCCAGGTCGTCGACCGGCCAGGAGTAGGCGGTGACGACCGCGTGCGGGAACGGTTCGAGCCGGTCACCGGCGAAGAACCCGACGAGCAGCGTGCCGTCGGCCCGGAGGCAGCGCCGGATCTCGCGCAGGACGGTGGGCACCCTGACGGGCTCGACGTGGATCAGCGAGTACCAGGCCAGCACGCCGCCCGCTGATCCGTCGGGCAGGCCGAGGTCGTCGAGCCGCGCCACCCGGTAGGACACCGCCGGGAAGCGCGCCTGGGCCTGCTCGACGAACGCGGGGACCAGGTCGACACCCTCGACCTCGGCTCCGAGCTCCGACAGCAGGTGCGTCCAGTGCCCGGGCCCGCAGCCGGCGTCGACGACGAGGCCACGGCAGCGCGCGCCCCACTCCGCGATGAGCTGCCGGTCGAGGGGATCCATCGCGCTCACGGAGCCGAGCAGCTCCGTGTACTCGGCGGCCCGGGCCGCGTAGGCCGTCCGCACGTCGTCGTCCGACGACGGAGCCGCGGCTCGCAAGCCGTGGCCGTCCGCGGCCGGGACGTCACGGGGCTGGAGAGGCACGGGACAGCATGGCACCAGCTCGTCGCGCGGGTGCCCGCCGACCCGGACATCGTCTGCGGCGGTCGGGCCACGGGGGAACGGACCGGCGGACAGGGCGAGGGCCGCCGGTCACGTGACCGGCGGCCCTCGTCGTCCTGATCGGGTCGTGCTTCAGCGGGTCGCTCAGGCGCAGGGCGCGCCGTTCACGGTGAACCCCGACGGAGCGGTGTTGCTGCCGCTGTACGAGCCGTTGAAGCCGATGCTCGTCGAGCCGCCGGCCGGCACGTTCCCGTTCCACGCCGCGTTCGTCACGGTCACGGCCGAGCCCGTCTGGCTGTACGTGGCGCTCCAGCCCTGCGTCACCTTCTGGTCGCCCGGGAAGGTGAACGCCAGCCTCCACGTCGTCCACGCCGTGGCCCCCGTGTTGGTGAGGGTGACGTTCGCGGTGAACCCGGTGCCCCACGAGCTCGCCGAGTAGGTCACCTTGCACCCGGCGGGAGGCACGGTGACGTTCGGCAGGGTCCGGAAGGCGACCGTCGCCGCGACCGCGGAGAGCTGACCCGCGGTGTCCTTCGCCCGGACGGTGAGCACGTAGTCGGTGTCGGAGATCAGCCCGGTGAGCGTGGCCGAGGTCGTGGTCGACGTCGTCACCACCGTCGACGTGCCGTTCTGCACACGGAGGACGTCGTACCCCGCGACGCCGGTGTCGTCCGTCGAGGGCGTCCACGTGAGCGTCGCGCCCGTCTGGGTGATGCCGGAGACGACGGGCGTGCCGGGGGCGGTGGGCGGCTGGTCGACCGGGTCCCCGCCGGTGGTCGTCACGGTGATCGACGGTGACGTCGAGGACAGCTGGGCACCGTTGCGGGCCATGACGACGAACGTGTGCGCGGCGCCGGGACGCAGGCCCGTGACGGTCGCGGACGTCGTGGTCGTCGTCGCCACGACCTGGAGCGAGTCCACGGCGACGCGCACGACGTCGTACCCGGCGATCCCGCTCTCCGCGTCGGTGGACGGCGACCAGGTGAGGCTCACCGACGTGTCGCCCACCGCGCTCGCGGTCGGCGTGCCCGGAACGCTCGGTCCCGTGGTGTCGACGGGAGGCGTGCCGCCCGCGTGCTCGGCCGCCCAGCTGGCGAGCCAGGCCAGCGCCGAGTTCCAGTTGATGGCGACCTCGTTGACCGAGTACGCCTCGATGTGGTCGACGAAGCACTTCTGGGGTGCGCAGCCGGCCAGCTGTGCCGCGGCGATCGGGTCCTGCAGCTCGCTGTTCGGGCCGCCGGAGAACGAGCCGGGCGGGGCGATGGGCAGCGACGGGTTCGCCTGGTGCGCCCAGAACCGGTGGTGCACGTTCTGGACCGCCTTCTCGCCGTAGCCCGCGATGTAGGACTGGTTGAGCGGGTTGCGGCCCTGGAAGTAGTCGAGCGCCGCGTACACGCCCGTGCGGTACCTCGCCTGGCCGGTGAAGTCGTACGCGAGCGCGAGGGCGTTCGCGTTGTTGGCGACCTGGCCGTTCGACCCCCAGTAGTAGACGGTCCCGGCGTTGTTGGGTGCCGGGTACGCCTGGCTGGTCGCGCGGGTCAGCGCCGCGTCGGCGAACGTCACGATGGCCGCGCGGGTGGCGGCGACGTCAGCGGTCGGGAGCCCGGTCGGGACCAGCGCGAGCGTCGTGTCGCCGAGGCCACCGGTCCAGCCCCAGTCGTAGCCGCGCTGCGCGAAGCTGCGGCCCTTGTACAGCGACGACCCGGTGACGTCCGCGCGGTACGTGTCGGAGCCGGTCGTCGCGTAGAGCTCGGAGGCCGCCCAGTAGAACTCGTCCGTCACCGACGTGTCGCCGTAGGCGCCGCCGCCGGTGCCGTCGCTCGCGGACGCGATCCGGTTCGGGTTCGCCTTGGCGGCGGCGTACGCGGTCTGCGCAGCGGCGAGGGCCTTGGCGGAGAACGTCGGGTCGAGCGTCTTCCACAGGCGCGACGTCTGCGCGGCGACGGCCGCCATGTTGAGCGTCGCCGCGGTGCTCACCGGCGACAGGAGCCGGCGCTGGCTGTCCTGCGCGGGGATCGTCGGGATCCCGGTCCAGTTCTCGTCGTGGATCTTGTGGTGCACCATCCCGGCGTCCGTGCGGCCGGCCGGGACCTGCATCCGGAGCAGGAACTCGACCTCCCACCGCGCCTCGTCGAGGATGTCCGGCGCACCGTTGGAGCGCTCCGGGATCGCCATCGTGCCGTCGGCCAGCGCCGTGCTGTCGGCACCTGCCACGTGCAGCGTCCGCTCGTAGGCGTTCTGCAGCTGCCACGTCGCGATGCCACCGTTGACGACGTACTTGCCGTGGTCGCCCGCGTCGTACCAGCCGCCGCGCACGTCCAGGTTGTACCCGCACGACTGTCGGCACGGGACACTCGTGTCGCCCTGGTTCGGCGCGACGCCCAGGTGACCGGCTGCCCGCGCGTAGGTGCTGCCGACGTACTGCGCCTCGATCGCGATGCCCGTGCGCTGGTGGTAGAAGAACGCGAGCGAGTCGTACCGCAGCTTCTTCACCGGGTCGGCGGAGATGTCGAAGGGGTAGCTGCTCGAGCTCGCGGCAGACAGCACGTAGCCGGAGCCGGGGGTGTCGAACGTCGAGAAGTCGATGAGGTGCGTCGAGTCGCCGGACAGCGCGTCGGCGCCCTTGACTGTCGACTGCCCCGACGCGACGACCGCACCGCCCGCGTTCCGCAGCGTCCAGGCCACCGGCGCGGTGGACGTGCTCACCAGCGTCGCCAGCTTGGCGACGCCGGGGACGTAGGCGACCTGGTTGACCTTGACGGGGGAGCCCGGGTCGGGGGCCGCGGCGGCGACCTGCGGGGCGGCGACGAGACCAGCGAGGGCCAGCGTGGCGGCGACCGCCAGACCGGCGGCGCGGCGGCGGGGCAGCCCGCCGCGACGGTGGGTGGTCGGTGACATGGCAGTCCTCTGCTGGGCGGTCGACGTGGCGGACGGCGAGCACCACGCTCGGCCGTGCCCCGACGCTGGGACCCCGCCGGCAGGGGTGCGCTCGGGCCACGCTAGGGCCGGGCACGTCTCCGTCCGGCGGGTGCGGCGGCGCGGAATCGATTAGGCACGCGGCCGCGACCCGGGGCGCCTCCCTCGCCCGGTCGGACGTCCTGTGCTCAGCCGGTCTCCGGCGACAGCTCGACCTCGACGACGTAGCCGGTGAAGCGGGCGTCCGACCGGTCGCGGTCGCTCCCGTCGGCGTGCGGCACCTCCTGGAGGACGGCCGAGCCCGGCACGGGGTACAGCGTCCGGTCGTCCGTGCCGCGCGGCGCGTACCCGCAGAAGGCGGCGTGGATCTCGACCACCGTGCCGCTCGTCACCGGGTGGTCGTCGGGCAGGGCGTCGTGGTGCTCCTCCGCGGACGAGATGCGGGAGGCGACGTCGGGACCCAGCACGGACTCCAGCCAGTCGGGGTCCGGGTCGCCGCACCGCCAGGCGACCGCGTCGCCGACACCGAACGGCGTGCCGCAGCACTGCAGCTGCCACGCGTCGACCCAGACGAGGACGCTCATGCGCTCCGTCCGTGGGCAGTGACGACCAGCTCGTTGCCCTCGGGATCGGCGACCAGCCAGCGACCCGTCGACTCGCCCAGGAGCCGGCCACCGGCCGCGACGGCCGCGGCGACACGCGCCTGCGCGAGGTCCGACGGCACGGCCAGCTCGACGTGGATGCGGTTGCGCTGCCGGCGCCGCTCCGTCTCCGACAGGTCGATCTCCTGGAACACCAGGTCGACGTTCAGCCGCCGCGGGTCGTTGATGTCGCTGTTCCAGTCCCGCCGGTCCGGCGTGTACCCGAGCGCGGCGAGCCAGAACGCGCGGACCGCCGGCACGTCGGCGGCGTCGAGGAAGAGCTGGACGAACCGCGGCAGCGCGGGGTCCGCCGTGGCCCCGAGGTCCCGGGCGGCGGCCTGGAGGCGCGCCGCCAGGTCGGTGAACTCGAGCGCGAGCCCGTGGGCGTCCTTCTCCCACCGGTCCTTGCCGCTGTCGAGGACCACGAGCCCGGGCCGCAGGTCGACCAGCAGCGGGAAGCCCACGTCGTGCGCCAGCGCGGCTGCCGCCGCTGCGAGGTCACGCTGCTGCGCCGGCGAGGTGGTCCGGTAGCACGCGATCGCGCTGAACACCGACTGCCAGTCGGCGGTCCCGGGGCTCTCGCCGAGCGCGTCGCCGGGCACCAGGTCGACCTCGTTGCCGTCGGGGTCGGTGCGGCACACCCCGTACGGTCCCGTCGGCTCACCGAGCTCCACCTGCTCGACGCCCGCGGTCGGCCGGACGACGTCGAGGTGGATGCGGTTGCGCAGTGGTCGTCGCTCGGTCGTCGGCCGGATCCGGAGCGCGGGGTCGCGCCGCAGCGGGTCCGCGAGGCTGCCCTCCTCGTCGAGGGCGTAGTCGAGCGCCTGCTGCCAGAACGGTCTCACCGCGTCGGGGTCCGGGGACTCGAGCACGACGCTCAGCTGCTGCAGCCCGGCCGGGTTCGCGACGAGCCCGAGCTCTTGTGCGGCCGTCGACACCGCCTCGGCGACGTCGTCGGAGCCGACGCGTGCTCGGACGCCGGTGGCGCGCACGTCGACCGCGACGTCGGCGGACACCTCCAGGATCCGTCCGGCCAGCTCGGCCGCCTCGATCAGCGAGGGCGCGTCGAACCACGCGGTCGCGACGCCGTCCAGCATCCGCCAGTCCGTCCCGATCTCTGCCATGTACCGCACGGTAGACCTCACCCCGGACACCCTCCGGCCCGTGCGGGCTGGCACCCGGGCGGGTGCGCTGCGACTGTTGCGCGCATGACCGAGGACACGGCGCAGGACTGCGTCTTCTGCGACATCGCTGCGGGGCACGGCGAGGCCAGCCGGGTGTACGAGGACGACACCGTCGTGGCCTTCATGGACCTGAACCCCGTCACGCCCGGTCACCTGCTCGTCGTGCCGCGCGAGCACGCGATCGGCCTCGACGACGTCGACCGGGCCACGAGCGCCCACGTCTGGTCGGTCGGTCAGGACCTGGCACGGGCCCTTCGGCGGTCCAGCCTGCGGTGCGAGGGCATCAACCTGCTCGTCTGCGACGGCGAGGCCGCCTTCCAGACCGTCTTCCACCTCCACCTGCACGTGGTCCCGCGCTACGCCGCAGACGGGTGGACCCTCCTCGGCGAGGAACCGCCGGCGCGCGCCAGGCCGCTCCTCGACGGCCACGCACGAGCAGTCAGAGCCGCCCTCGTGTCGACGGACTGACGCTCACGCCACGGGCTCCTGGTACAGGCCCATGACGCTCCCGCCGGGGTCGCGGAAGCGGGCAGTCAGCTCGCCGGCGTCCTGGCCGACCGGCTGGACCAGCTCGCAGCCCTCGGCGACCACGCGCTCGACGGCTACGGCGAGGTCGTCCACCCACAGGTAGACGAGCACGCCCGGCGGGGTCGTCTCCCGGTGCGGGACCCAGTGCCCGCTGACCTCCTCGACCGAGTCCTCGAAGAACCAGGTGCCGTGCGCGGAGCGCACCGCCCAGCCGAAGACGCGGGCGTAGAACTCCGCCGAGGTCTGCGGGTCGTCCGCGGGCAGCTCGACGTGGCAGATCTTCCCGTGGCGCAGGGTGGTCATGGTGCATCGCCTCCGGTCCATGGTGGCGGGGGACACTAGGGGGTAGCAACCACCCGTCTTGTCAGCGAGGAGCTCACCGTGCCCCAGGGAACTGTCCGATGGTTCGACGCCGAGCGGGGGTTCGGCTTCCTCTTCCTCGGGGAGGATGCCGAGGACCTGTTCGTGCACGCGTCCGAGATCGTCGGCGAGGAGACGAGGGTGCTCCGGGAGGGGCAGGTCGTCGAGTTCGAGATGGGCGAGGGCGACAGGGGACCGCAGGCCCGTCGCGTCCGGGTCACGGGCGAGCTCGCGCCGGACGCCCTCCTGGGTGTGCTCGGCACGGTCTCCTGGTACGAGCCGGGCAAGGGGTACGGCTTCATCACCCCCGACGGCGGCGGTGCGGAGATCTTCGTGCACAGCTCGGCCATCGTGGGCGGCGGCGTGATCTCGGACGGGCAGCGGGTCGCGTTCCTCGTCGTCGACGGCGAGAAGGGCCCGCAGGCGGACCACCTGCTGCCGCTCGGTGCGCAGGCCATGGGACGACCTCGGGCCTCCGACGGCGCGGACGGCACCGTCTCCTGGTACGACGCGGAGAAGGGCTTCGGGTTCGTGACCCCGGACTCCGGCGCCGAGGACCTCTTCGTCCACGTCCGGGCGCTGCCCGGCGGCGTGACCGAGCTCTCCGAGGGCGACCGCGTGACCTACGACGTCGGCACGAGCGAGAAGGGGCTCCAGGCCCGCAACATCCGGCTCGTGGGTGGTTCGGCACACCGAGGTGCTCCGTCCGGCAGCCGATCGGGCCCGTCGAGGGAGTCCGGCGGCGCCGTGCGCGGGGGCGAGGGCGTGGTCGCGCGGTACGACGCCGAGCGGGGGTTCGGCTTCATCACCCCGGACGCGGGCGGCGACGACCTGTTCGTGCACGTGTCGGTGGTGCGTGGCGCCGAGGCGCTCGAGGAGGGTGACCGGGTCCGGTACAAGGTGCGCCAGAGCGACCGGGGACCGCAGGCCGACGGCGTCGAGCTGCTGTGACGCAGCGCCCGAACCCGCCGGACCGGTCCGGCGGGTTCGGGCGACATCGCCGTCAGGCCGGCGTGGTCAGGAGCCCGTGATCGCGGTGATGATGCCCTGCTGGGTCACCGTCGCCGAGGCCCGGTCGAACAGCGCGAACCCGTACTGGCCGTTGTGCCCGTTGTCCCAGTAGGCGGTGGCCGCACCGTACTTCTTCGCGGTGGCGACGAGGGCTCGGGCGTAGTCGGCGCGGTAGCGGTTGTTCGTCGCGTCGAAGGCCGTCTTGTCGATCGAGCCGTACTCGCCGATGAACACCGGGTACCCGTTCACCACGAACGTGTCGTGCATCTTCTTCAGCTGCGCGTCCATGAAGTCCTGCTGACCCCAGACCGACTTCTTCGAGGCGTTGGTCGCGTTCGGCCCCCACTGGGTGATGGTGCCGTCCTCGGTGCCGGTGAAGTCCCACGGGTCGTAGTAGTGCGCGGAGATCATGAGGCGCTTCTCGTTGCTGGGAATGGCCGACGAGCGGTACTGGTCGGTGGGCACGACGAAGCCGTAGCTGCCGGCGGTGTAGTCGATGTTGGTGTTCCAGCCGGGCACCAGGAGCCACCGGGAGGCGTTGTTGCCGCCGGTCCGGCGCACCGTGTCGACGAAGACCTGGTTGTACGCGTTGATGTTGGAGTAGCACGGCTGCGTCGGGGCGCCGTACTGCCCGTCGAAGTTCTCGTTCATCGACTCGAGGATCAGTCGCCCGCCGTAGCCCTGGAACATCGACGCCACCTGCTGCCAGACCTTCTGGTACTTGGCCTTGATCGCGTCCTGCCCGGACGCGTCGCAGATGAGCCAGGAGCCGCCGACGCTCTTGTAGCCGTCGCCGTGCATGTTGATGACGACGTACAGCCCGCGGTCGTACGCCAGGTCCACGACCTGCTTGATCCGGGCGAGCCACGCGGCGTCCACGGTGTAGCCGGGCGCGGACCCGATCTTGCCGAGGTAGGAGACCGGGATGCGGATCGTCGTGAAGCCCGAGGCCTTGACCCGGTCGATCAGGGCGCCCGTCACGACGGGGTTGC
This sequence comes from Cellulomonas xylanilytica, assembly GCF_007989805.1. Taxonomy (GTDB): domain Bacteria; phylum Actinomycetota; class Actinomycetes; order Actinomycetales; family Cellulomonadaceae; genus Cellulomonas; species Cellulomonas xylanilytica. The sequence continues at coordinate 526,522 of NZ_BJUB01000002.1, read as the reverse complement.
CCCACGCCGTCTCGTTGGGCACCCCGTTGATGTTCGCCTCCAGCTGGTTGCCGAGGTTCCAGCCCTTGCCCAGGCCGGCGACGAGCTGGGCGGCGCTGCCCGTGACCGGTCCCGCGGTCGACGTCGGTGTGGGGGTCGGCGTGGTCGTCGGTGACGTCGTCGGGGAGCTGGTCGGGGTGGCGACGCCTCCCGTGCACGCGACGCCGTTGAGCGTGAACGCGGTCGGCACCGGGTTGGTCCCGGTGAACGCGCCGTTGAAGCCGAACGACGCGCTGCCGTTGGTGCCGATCGCCCCGTTCCACCCGGCGTTGCGCACCGACACGTCCGCGCCGGACTGGGTGACCGACCCGTTCCACAGCTGCGAGACCCGCTGGCCCGCACCGAACGAGAAGCGGACGTCCCACGCCGTGATCGGGTCACCCAGGTTGGTCACCCGCACGTCGGCGCCGAAGCCGCCCTGCCACTGGTTGGTCACCGTGTAGTCGACACGGCAGCCGGCGGCGGCGGTCGCCTGGCTGGTGACGGCGATCGATCCGGTGACGGCGACGACGGCCGCCGTGGCCAGGGTCAGCACCTTGCGAAGTGAGCGCACGCGGGGATCCCTCTCAGGAACGGGAGCGCCGAGGGACACGGGCGACCCTGGCAACGAGTGGCAACACCACCAGACGAACGACGCCCGCGCAGCGGGTGAAGCGATTCGCGCCGGCACTCAGCGGCGTCGCCCTGCGGGGGCAGTCCTCCTCCCGTGGGGGGAGGAGGCCGACGGGGCGTGTTCCTCCGCCGGGAGGTGCCGAGCGCCCCCGCGGGATTCGTAGCGTCGCCGACGGACGCCACTCGGGCGCCGACCCGACGAGAAGGAGACGTGATGATCACGGTGGAGGCGCTGACCAAGCGCTACGGCAGCACGACGGCGGTGGACGGGCTGACGTTCACCGCCCGGCCCGGGACGGTCACGGGGTTCCTAGGACCCAACGGCGCGGGGAAGTCGACGACCATGCGCGTCGTCGTCGGGCTCGAGCGCCCGACGGCCGGCACGGCGACGGTCGCCGGCCGCCGGTACGCCGACCTGCATGCGCCGCTGCACGAGGTGGGCGTCATGCTCGACGCCCGCTCGGTGCACCCCGGCCGCACCGCGTACAAGCACCTGGTGTCGATGGCGCAGACGCACGGCATCGGCAAGGCCCGCGTGCGTGAGGTCATCGCGCAGACCGGCCTGGAGCCGGCGGCGCACCGCCGTGCGGGCACCTTCTCCCTCGGCATGGGCCAGCGGCTCGGCATCGCGGGTGCGCTGCTGGGCGACCCCGCCACGCTGATCCTCGACGAGCCGGTCAACGGCCTGGACCCCGACGGCGTCCTGTGGGTGCGGCGACTGGTCCGCGAGCTCGCGGCCGAGGGGCGCACGGTGCTCCTCTCGTCCCACCTCATGCACGAGCTGGCGCTGTGCGCCGACAGGGTCGTCATCATCGGCCGCGGCCGGCTGCTCGCGGACGCGTCGGTCCAGGAGATCGTCGACCGCTCGCAGGGTGCGGGCACCGTGCGCGTGCGCACGACCGACCCCGAGCCGCTGGCGCGGGAGCTCCTCGCCGCCGGAGCGCAGGTCGTGCGGCAGGAGGGCGGGGTGCTGCGCGTGCGCGCGGCGTCCGTCGAGGAGGTCGGCACCGCCGCCCGCCGGTGCGGGGTGACCGTCCTCGAGCTCGGCAGCGAGTCGGGGTCCCTGGAGGAGGCGTACCTGGAGCTGACGGGCGAGGCCCTCGAGTACCGCGCCGCCGACGTGCAGGGCGGTGCGCGATGAGCACGTCGACCCCGACGCCGGTCTCCGGACCCACGGCCGCGCGCGTGGTCGCCGCCGAGTGGACCAAGCTGACCTCCCTGCGCTCGTCGTGGTGGATCGCCGCCGTGACGGCGGCCGTCGGCGGCGCGATCACCTACCTGAGCGCGCAGGCGTCGTCGGTCGACCCCGGTTTCCAGCCGGTCGACTCCCTGTCGACGGGGCTGGTGCTGGCCCCGGTGGGCCTGCTCGTCCTGGGCGTCCTCGTCGGCGCCGGAGAGTTCCGCACCGGCGCCTTCCGCACCACCTTCACGACGGTGCCGCGACGGGCGCCGGTCCTGGTCGCGCAGACGCTCGTCGTCGCGGCGTTCGCGCTGGGGGTCGGGGTGCTGACGACCACAGCCAGCGCCCTGGGCATCCTGCCCGCGGCGACGTCCCGCGGCATCGCGGTCGACCTGACCGCCGGCGACGGCCCCGCGCTCGTGCTCGGCATGGTGCTGTTCTTCGTCGGGATGGCGCTGCTCGGGCTGGCCCTGGGGGCGCTGCTCCGGCGGACGGTCCCGGCCCTGGTGACCGCGCTGTTCCTGGTCCTGATCCTGCCCGTCGTGCTCATGATCGCGACCGACCCGCTCGTGGGCGGCGGCGACCCCGCGTCGATGGTGGCCTCGGAGGCCGTCCCGCGGACGACCGTTGTGGGCACGCTCACGGTGCTGACGCCCGGCACCGCCGGGACCCTGATGACGACCTCCCCGTCCTCCGGCGGCATGGACGGCGCGCCCGACCTGGGCCCGGTGGGCGGCGGCCTGGTCCTCGCGGCCTGGATCCTCGTCCTCCTCGTCGCGGCGGCGGTGCGGCTGCGGACCCGGGACGTGCGATGACCACCGTCCGGGCAGCTCCGGCCCGCACGGGAGTCTCCGCGGCCCGGGTGCTCCGTGCCGAGTGGACCAAGCTCACGAGCCTGCCGTCGAACGCCTGGCTCGCGCTCGGCACGGTCGTGGCGGCTGCCGGCACCGCGTACGGGCTGGGCCTGTTCGTCCAGCCCGGCGACGGCCGGTCGGGGTCGTGGGTGGTGACGTCCGGCTTCGTGCTGGCCCAGGTGGGGTTCCTCGTCCTCGGTGTGCTCGTGGGGGCGGGGGAGCACACGACGGGGACGGCACGGACGACGTTCGCCACCGTGCCCCGTCGGCTCCCCGTCCTCGGCGCCCAGGTCGTGGTCACGGCGGTCGCCGCGCTCCTGACGGCCCTTGCCGCCCTCGGTGTCTCCGTCCTCGCGACGGCACCGGCTCGCGCGGGCGACGCCCCTGCTCTCGACCTGTCCGTGCCTGGCGCGGCCCGTGCGCTGCTGGGGTTCGCCCTGGCGTCGGTCGCCGTCGCGGTGCTCGGGACGGGCCTCGGCGCGCTGCTGCGCCGCCCCGCCGAGGCACTCGTCAGCGGGGTGCTTCTCCTGGTCGTCGGCGAGCACGTCCTCGCGATGAACCCGGGCCGGGTCACCGACACCCTCCGGGCCTTCCTGCCGTCCTCGGGCGCCCGGCTCGTGCAGGACGACGCCGCGCTCGCGGCGCTCGACGCCGCGACGCTCGGACCACGGCTCGGGACGTGGGGCGGCGGAGTCGTCGTCGCCGCGTGGGTGCTCGTCGTGCTCGCCGCCGCGGCGTACCGGCTGGTGCGGCATGACGTCCGCTGACCGGCTCCGCTCCCGGCCGACGGCGCCGTCCGCCGGCGGGGAGCTCGGCCGCGCGGGCACGTCCGGATGGGAGAGTGGGCGCGTGGTGATCCGACGCGCGGTCGAGCCGCTCACCGAGGAGCAGGTGCGCGGCGCCAGCCCGGTCGCCCGGCTCGTCACCGCCCGCCCCTGGGTCATGGACGTCGCCGTCGCCGTCGCGATCGTCGTGGTCGGCCTCGTCGGCGCGATCTTCATCGAGGAGACGGCCGCGGGCGCCGTGGCGCTCGGGCTGTACCCGCGGGACTCGGACGTCGCGCGCTCGGTCACCACCACGTGGCTCGTCGGGACCGCGGTGGGGGCCGCGCTGCTGCTCCTGCGGCGCACCTGGCCGATCACCGTCACCGTGCTGCTGACCGCCGCGGCCCTCGCGTCGCTGCTGGCCGCCGGCGTGCTCGGCGTCCTCGGCGCCTGCCTGGCGTGCGCCCTCTACGCCGTGGCGGCGGAGCGTGGCGCCACGACCGCCTGGATCACGTTCGGCGGCGTCCTGACCGTGGTGACGGTCGCGCTGTGGCGGTTGCAGGACCTCGGGATCATCGAGGTCATCGCGTGGTCGGGTGCGTCGATCCTGCCCCCGTCCGACTTCGCCACGTACCTGGAGGAGCCGTTGTTCTCGCCCGGGCGACGCCTGGGGTCCGTGCTCCTGCTGCTGGCCCTGCTGCTGCTGGGCGTCGCCTTCGGGTCGGCGGCACGGGCTCGGCGCCTGCACGCGGCCGACCTCGTCGAGCGGTACCGCGCGCTGGCTCGGGAGCGGGACCACAGCGCCGCGCTCGCGCGGGCCGCCGAGCGCGCGCACATCGCCCGGGAGATGCACGACGTCGTCGCCCACAACCTGACCGTGATGGTCGCCCTGGCGGACGGCGCCGACGCCGCCTTCGAGCGCGCGCCCGACCGCTCCCGGGACGCAGTCCGTCAGGTCGCGCGCACCGGGCGGTCCGCGCTGGCCGACATGCAACGCGTCCTCGGTGCCCTCGGTCCGGCCGGGGGCGACGGCACGGAGCCCACCGAGGCCGACCTGCCGACCGTCGTCGAGCGGTTCGCCGTCACCGGCATCCCCGTCAGCGCGACCGGCCTGGACACTGCGCTCCCCGACGACACCGCGGTGCGTCTGGCGGTGCTCCGCATCCTGGGCGAGGCGCTGACCAACGTCCTGCGGCACGCCCCCGACGCACCGGCCGTCGAGGTCACCGTGCGGCGGACCCTGACGACGGTCGAGGTCGACGTCGTGGACGCAGGGGGCAGCCGCCCCGGCAGCGGCGGCGGCACCGGACGTGGCATCGTCGGGATGCGGGAGCGCGCGGCACTCCTCGGCGGCCACGTCGACGCCGGGCCGCTGCCGGACGGCGGCTGGCGCGTGCACGCAGTCCTCCCGTGGTCCGACGACGAGGGAGGCGCACGATGACGACGGTGCTGCTCGTCGACGACCAGGCGCTGCTGCGGAGCGGCTTCCGGCTCGTCATCGAGTCCGAGCCGGACCTCGAGGTGGTCGGCGAGGCGGCCGACGGCCGGGTCGCGCTGGACCAGGTGGCCGCGCTCGCGCCCGACGTCGTCCTCATGGACATCCGCATGCCCGGCATGGACGGCATCGAGGCGACCCGGCACATCGTCGCGCAGCACCCCGGGTCGCGCGTGCTGGTGCTCACGACCTTCGACGTGGACGACCTCGCGTTCGCGGCACTGCGCGCCGGCGCGAGCGGCTTCCTGCTGAAGTCGGCCCGTCCCGACGAGCTCGTCGACGCGATCCGCACCGTCGCCGCGGGAACCTCCGTCGTGGCACCGCGCGTGCTGCGCCGGATGCTGGACCTCTTCGCGCCTCACCTCCCGGCTGCCGGCGAGGACCCGCCCGCCGGAGACCTCGACCCTCGGCTGGGCGTGCTGACGCCCCGTGAGCTGGACGTCCTGCGCCTCATCGCCGAGGGCGCGTCGAACGTCGAGATCGCGGCCGAGCTGGTGGTCTCCGAAGCGACCGTCAAGACGCACGTCGGCAACGTCTTCGCCAAGCTCGGGGCCCGGGACCGCGTCCAGGCGGTGATCATCGCCTACGAGTGCGGGTTGCCCGGCGACCGCGCGACGCGCGGCTGAGCGCCTCGCCCCGGACGGCGCCCAGTCATCCCGTGGCCGACGCCCGAGCCAGCCGTTCGACGAGGTCGTCCGGGATGGGGCGACGCAGCGAGAAGGTGATGCCGGTCTTGGTCGTCTTCAGGCCGGCGGCCGCGATCTCGTCGGCGTGCTCGGTGATGGCGCTGGGCAGCACGTACAGCCCGCACTGCTTGCTGAACGCCGCATAGCTGGCGACGACGGAGTCGCCGATCCGGAACCCTGGCATGTTGTAGGCCACCATCTCGTCCGCCTCGGGCAGGGCGCGGCCCAGGATCGCGCGCAACCGTGCCAGCGTGGGCTGGAACGCCTCGGGCGCCGCGGCGATGTAGGCGTCGTGGTCGGCGATGGTCGTCATGACGGCGTCTCCTCCGGTGTCGTTCCCTGCCAGACCGCAGGAGTGACCGGCTCACTCGGTCGGTCGCCGCGCGGTCAGTGCCTGTCGCAGCGGTGCTTGAGTGGACCGAGCGCCGAGTTCACGGCGGCCGTGTAGGCCTTGTACCCCTGGACGGTCGGGTGGAACGCTCCGGGATCCGACGGCCCCAGGATCCACGGGTCCGGCGAGTTCACCCCGTGGCCGTCGAACCGCGTGCGGACGTCGACGAACTGGAAGCCGGCGCGGTCGGCCGCGGCAGCGATCACCGCGTCGAGGGTGTCGGCAGCGGCGTTGAGGGCAGTCTGCTCAGCCGCCGAGGCGGCGAGGTAGTCGCCGTACTCCGGCGAGAACAGCCGCGGGTAGCCGGCCACCACGACCTCGGCGTCCGGGGCGGCCGTCCTGACCTGCGCGTACACCGCGTCGAGAAGGGCCGGCAGCTGGGTCGTGATGCGGGCGTCGACGACGGCGACCGTGCCCGTGCACTGGGCGTCGGTGCCGCCGAGACAGGCGACGACCGCACTCGACCAGCCGATGTCGTTCCCCCCGATGGTCAACGTCACCAGGTCCGTGTCGGCGTCCAGCGCGGCGAGCTGTCCACCGGCGACGAGCGACGTCGTGGTGGCCCCCGCGCAGGCGACGAAGTCGTCGAGCCGAAGACGGTGGCGCCCGTCGAGCTGCACGGCGTAGGCGCTCTGCGAGCGGCCGCACTCGGCGTAGGGCGGGACGCCGTACCCGGAGGCGTAGGAGTCGCCGAGCGCGTCGTAGACGACGCGGGAGTCACCTCTGGGCCCTGCGCTCGCGGCCGAGCCGAGGGACCCGACGAGCACGAGCGCGGCTGTGACGGCCAGGACGGCGGACCGCGTTGTCCGCATGGTGCGCTTCATCTTCGCACCGTACTCACATCACCTCGACGCGACTACCGGCGTCGCCTGAGGGGTAAGGCTCAGACGAAGCTCGCCACGAGCGCGAGCTGGTCGGCGGAGGACGCGTGGACCCCGTGAGCGGCACGACCTGACCTACGGTCGGTCGTGGAGGAACCAGGTGTCGCTGCGGGCGACGATCAGCGCGAGCTCCCACTGGGACAGCTGAAGGCTGCCGGCCCAGGCCAGGAGCTGGCCGGCGAGATCCCACGCCTCCTCGCCTTGCTGCGGGCGGCGGGTGACGGTGAGCTGCAGCATCGTCCCCCAGGAGGCGACGAGCTCCGCACCCCAGGTCCTGTGCCACCGCTCGAGCGCCGCGACGAACGCCGGCGCGTCGGAGTCGACACCGAAATAGCTCACCCACTCGAACGCCAGCCAGGGTGAGGTGGTCGGCAGCAACGCCAGCTCGACCGAGTCCGGCTGGAACCACGCCCGCGTCCCGACATGGGGTTGCAGTCGCCCCTCGACCATCGCCACCAGTGACGGGTCTGCCATCAAACGGTCGTGAATCCACCGGTCGACCTCGTGATCGAGGACCGGGTCCGACAGCTCGGCCGCCATCCTGGCCGACAGGCCAGCGCCGCGGAAGACGTTCTCCCACCCTCCGTGCCAGTCCTCCTGCGCGCGCGGCACGTCGAACACGAAGCGGGGGAACATCCGCGCGTCGTCTATACCGGCGATGGAGCTCTGGAGCGCAGTGAGCTCGTCGTCGGGCACCTGCCGGAACCAGGCGTTCCACTCCGGCGCGACCGCTATCGGCCACCGAGACGTGCTGGGCAGCACGTCTCGTGCGGCGCGCCAGAGCTCCAGGACGCGGGCCGGGTCCACATGTTCGATCACGAGCACGTCGCTGTCGGGCGGCGTGAAGGGGGAGCCCGCGGGGTGTGGGTTCCGCGGCGGCCTGACCGGCATGCCTTCCAGAGCTGTTCCGCGGAGCACCCTGACGACCTCCTCCGCGCTGCTCGCCACGTCGGCATCGTCCGGCAATCCGCTCTGGGCCACAAGGGATGGCGACACGGCATCACGGCTGCGGTGCCGGGTCGTCATCGCGCAAGCCCGCTGAGGCGGACGCGGCACCGCCGCGCGCGTCCCGCGACGGCCCGCCCACCCGGGGCGCATCCCACAGCTGGAGGGCCGCACCCTGTCGGCGGCGGGTCGCGGCTGCAACGAGCTGAGCGGGTCGATCACCGTGCTCGCACGTCCCGTGGACGGCGCCCTGACAGGGCGCCGCTCCGGCCACCGCAGCGTGGCTCGGCCGGACCGGTGCCGGGTCCGCGGCCGTCGTGCAGCCCTCGGACGTTCGCCGGGCACGATCACCGCGCCGGGGTGATGCTGAAACAGCGGCGCCGCGGACCCCCACGGCGCCACCGGTCGATCCAAGGAGCGGTGATACCGGTCAACCGGAGGAGAGGTCATGACGACGAAGGTTGAGAAGTCGATCCTGGTGAACGTGCCGATCAGCGTCGCCTACAACCAGTGGACGCAGTTCGAGGAGTTCCCCCACTTCATGGGTGGCGTCAAGAAGATCACCCAGCTGAGCGAGGACCGCCTGCAGTGGGTCGCGGAGATCGCGGGCGTACGCCGCGAGTGGGAGGCGAAGATCCTCGAGCAGGTCCCGGACCAGAAGGTGTCGTGGGCGGCGACGTCGGGCGCGACGAACGCGGGCGCGGTGACGTTCGAGGACGTCGGCGGCGGTCAGACGTCGGTGCACCTGTCGCTCGAGTACGAGCCCGAGGGCCTCGTCGAGAAGGTCGGCGACAAGCTGAACATCGTCGAGAACCAGGCCAAGGGCGACCTCGACCGGTTCAAGGCGTTCATCGAGGACGAGGGCTACGCGACGGGCGCGTGGCGCGGGTCGATCGAGACCGGGACGACGGGGACGCCCGGGGTCGAGGACGCGGCGGCGTCGCGCGGCGACAGCGGCCACGCCGGCGTGTCCGGCAAGGCAGCGGCCACGGGGCTCGGCGTCGCGGCGGCTGCGGCAGCCGCCGTGGTGGCCGGCAAGAAGAGCGGCTCGGAGGAGACCGAGGTCTCGGACGTCGACCTCGTGTCTCCGACGCCGCCCGTCGCGTCCGCCGACTATCTGGGCGACACCGCGGCGCCCACGACCAGCGGCCTCGAGGGCGACCCGCTCGTCGTGACGGACGACCGCGACGACCGCGACGGCGGCCCGCGCATCTGACGGCTCGGCCACGGCACGCGGTGCACTCCGCGCCGAGCACACCCCGACCGGGTGCCGGTGTTCCGGCGCCCGGTCGGGTGCGTGCGGCCACTGACCGGCGCCGGACCGCCTCCTAGCGACGCTCCAGCGCGATCCGCAGCGTCCCGGTGTTCTCCGCGTTGCCGAGCTCGGTGAGCACCAGCTCGCCGTTCGCCCCCACGTACGCGCCCGTGCCGCCGACGACCGCCAGCGTCTTCACCGCCGCGTTCGAGGCGCGCCCCTGGGCCACGATCTGCCCGCCGGCCAGCTGGTAGGACACCTGGCAGCTGAGCGCGATGGGCGGGTCGGCGGGGACGACCGCCGTGACCGTGCAGGCCCCGCCTCCCGCGCCCACCTGCACGCCGTCGCGGAGCAGGGTGTCCTCGAACACGATCTGGTCGCCGCGGCTCGGGGAGAGCTGAGGATCGGTGATCGACGTGACCTCCCGGACGCCCTCCGGCCCGAAGTCGAGCAGGAAGAACCCGGTGAACTGCACGTCGAACGTCAGGACACGGGTCCGCCCGTGCGACCTGTCGACCGCATCACCGGCAGGGGACGCAGCGGAGAGGGTGAGGATCCCGAGAGTGGCGACGGCGGCGGCGACGAGTGGCTTGCGCATGACGACTCCTGACTTGCGACGAACGAGCCGCGGGACACGGCCCACGTCCGACGGTCCGCGCGTGCCCGATGGCCGTCAAGGGACGCCGAGCTGCCGATCCGGGACGTCCGTGCTGCCCGACGACCGGCCGGTCCCGGAGACGAGCCGTTGGCTCAGCCGCGATCCCCGCTCACTGGTCGGGTGACCCCGCGTCCCGCGGCGACGACGGGTTCGACCGTCGCGTCGACGTACACGACGTGCCGGCGGCGGCGCAGCCGGAACGCGGTGATCGCGAGGGCGACGACGGCCATGCCGACGCCGTAGAGCGCCCAGTGCGCGATCGCGGCGTCGACGTCCCCGACGCCGTCGACGGCGTGGCCGACCAACTCCCGGGTGGACCACAGGGGGAGCGCCTCGGCGACGGCCTTGGTGGGGTCGATGATCATCTGCAGGCCGACGATCGTGATGAGGACGAGCATGCCCTCGAGCTCGCGCGGGACGATCGCGCCGACGAGCAGCCCCAGGGACGCGGCGATCGTCCCGGACGCGACGAGGGCGAGGACGGCGGACCAGGGGTTCACGGTCTCCTGGTCGAGCGCGACGAGCACGGCGTACAGGCCGGCGACGACGGCGCCCAGCCCCACGGTGGACGTCAGCCTGCCCAGGTAGAGCCCGACGCTGCCGTGCCCGGCGAGCCGCAGCCGTGGCTCGAGCGGGCGGACGCTGTTCGTGGCGAACAGCGCCACGGTGCTGACCGCCCAGGCGAGGCCGAGGCTCGCGAACCGGACGGCCTGCCCCTGGAAGTCGTCGCGGCGGGCGGCGTAGAAGACGAGCGGGACGAGGACGAGCAGCAGGACGACGGTGCGACGGCCGAGCAGGTCGCGGATGGTCATCTCGGCGGTGACGGCGAGGCCCCGCATCAGTCGACCTCCGTCCTCGACAGGTCGAGCACGTCGTGGACCCGGTTCAGCTCGTGCAGCAGGTGGGTGACGACGACGACCGCGCGGCCCTCGTCGCACCACTGGTCGACGAGACCCCAGAAGTCCAGGTAGCTGCCGTGGTCGAAGCCCTGGTAGGGCTCGTCGAGCAGCACGACGCCCGGGTCGGAGAGCATCGTCGTCGTCACGTTGAGCTTCTGTCGCGTGCCGCCGGAGAGATGGCGGACCTGCTGCCGGCGGGGGATCGACCAGTCGAGGGCCGCGGCGACCCGGCTGCCCTCGGCCACCGCGGCCCGGCGGGACAGCCCTCGTCCGCGGCCGAACCAGGCGAGGTGGTCCTCGGAGGTGAGGAACCCGTCGAGCCCCATCTCCTGCGGGCAGTACCCGAGGCGTCCGTGCACGCGGACCGTGCCGCGGTCGGGCGAGACGAGACCGGCGCAGATCTTCAGGAGGGTCGACTTGCCGCAGCCGTTCGCTCCCACGACGGCCAGGGACCGCCCTGCAGGGACGTGGAACGAGACATCCGTCAGGACGCGGCGGCGCCCGTACGACTTGGTCACGGACCGGACCTCGAGGCCGCCGACCTGCGGCGAGGCGATCGTCGGCGATGACGCCGGTGCGGGGACGGAGCGGGAGACGGCGTCGTCGGCAGCCATGTCGCGACTCTAGCCGGGCTCTTTCCGGCTCCTTGGGGGAACTCGTCGACCTACTGTGACCGGATGCACGCCGCCCGTTCGTTCGCCCACCTCGCTGTCCTGGTGTCCGTCGCGGCCGTTGCCGCCGGCTGCGCGGCAGACGACGCTGGCGAGGGACCGGGCGGCGCGACGGCACCGCCGCTGGAGCTGCGTCTCGTGACCTCCTCCGACACCGGGCCCTGCAGCGCTCCACCTCTCACGACAGACGGCCCCGGGTCGGCCTGCGACATCGGGGGCGCGACGACCTACGAGCTGGGTGAGACGCTTGGTGTGGTGACTCCGACCTCGGTCACGCGTGAGGGCCAGGCTGGGGAGGCCGTCGCCGTCGAGTTCGACGAGGCGGACACGAAGACGCTCGAGGACGTGAGTGGCCAGGCGATCGGCGGTCAGTTGGCGCTCCTCCTCGATGGCAAGGTCCTGTCTGCCCCCACCGTCCACGCTGCCATCACCACGAGCCCGATCACCTTCGGCTTCGGGTCGGCAGCCGACGCAGACAGGGTCGCGGCGCTGCTCGGAACATCGGCCACGCCCTGACCGCGGGCCCTCGAGGTCGTGCTCCTCGGCAGCCACGTGCCTTGCACGCGCAGCGCGCACCTGTCGATTCCGGCGAGGCTCGTCCGTCACAGTCGTGACAGGGCCACACGGTGCGGCCCGCACAACAGGAGGAGCGACATGACGCAGTACGCCATCTACTTCCACCAGCAGTGGGTCGGGGACCACCCGGCCGAGTGGTTCCAGACCCGCGTGGCGCCCAGCACGGCAGTCGTCCGCGACATGGAGGAAGCCGGGGTCCTGGTGTTCGCCGGCGGGCTCGAGGAGGACATGGCCGACGCGTTCAGCGCCGACGCGACGAGCGGGACCATCTCGATCACCGACGGGCCCTACACGGAGACCGCCGAGTACCTGGGCGGGATCACCATCATCGACGTGCCCGACCGGGAGACGGCCGAGATGTGGGCGGGCAGGGTCGCCGAGGGGTGCGGCTGGCCCCAGGAGGTCCGGGTCGTCAGGTAGGCGTCCGCGGCCGGGTGGTCGATCTGAGGGGTGTCCGCCGGCCTCAGCCGCCCCGCTCGCAGGTGTCCTGTGCCGTCATCTTCTGATCGGCCGAGAGTGTCGCCGCGGGCGCATCCGACGTCAACCCGACTTGACAACCGGCTGGGTGTCAACCCAGGTTGACACGCATGACACTGCTACCCCGCGAGGCCGTCCACGAGGTGATCGTGGTGGGCGCAGGACCGGTCGGCCTGCTGCTCGCCGCGGAGCTCGCAGCGACGGGAGCACGCCCTGTCGTCCTGGAGCGCTCGACCCGCCCGACCGAGACGCCCAAGGCGAACGGCGTCGTCGGCCGCGCGGCGGTGGAGCTGCGCCGCCGTGGCCTGCTTCGAGGAACCAGGCTGCGCGTGGTCCGGCCGCCGCGGTACGGCTACGGCCCGTTCACTCTCGACCTCGGTCTCCTGCGCAGCCCCGTGCACGTGCTGCCCGTTCCGCAGCGCCGGCTCGAAGAGCTGCTCGAACGCCGCGCCGTCGCCCGCGGCGCCACCATCCTTCGCGGACATGAGCTCACCGAGATCGAGCAGGACGACTCGCACGTCACGGCGCGCGCGTCGACCGCAGGGTCCGAGGTCGAGCTGCGTGCGCGCTACCTCGTCGGGTGCGACGGAGCTCGCAGCTCTGTCCGCACGATGCTCGGTATCGCCTTCCCGGGGCTGACGGACGCGTCGATCTCCCGGCTGGCCCAGCTCACCATCGCGCCCGACGTAGCCGTCCACGACCGTCACGGCATCGACATCCGTGGCATCGGACGGCTCGCGCTGTTCCGGCCGAACGTCACCGCGCGCGGCTCGATCACGATCACGCCCGCGCGCGCCCTCGACCGCTCCGCCCCGGTGGACCTCTTCCACGTCAGCACGCACGAACCGCGAGCCGGAGCGGCGCCCACCGACGAGCTCAGCAGCGACGAGCTCCGGGCCAGCCTCCGCCGGGTCCTCGGCGCCGACCTGCCGTTCACGGCCGCGCACGCCGCGCGCAGCACCGTCGCCCACAGCCGTCAGGCCGAGCGCTACCGGTCCGGCCGCGTCCTTCTCGCCGGGGACGCCGCACACGTCTTCAACGCCGGTGGTTCCGCTCTCAACGTCGGCCTGGCGGACGCGATCGCGCTCGCCGAGCGACTCGCCCTCGCGCTCGGCTCATCTGCCGACCTCGACCCGCTCGACGGCTACGAGGCCGAGCGGCACCCGGCTGCCAGGCGCGCCATCGCCGTCACCCGCGTCCAGCACGCGCTCGAGGCAGCCGACGAGACCGGCGACGCGCTGCGCGCCCTGTTCGAGGTCCTCTTGCGCGACCGAGCGGCCGCGCGCCGCATCGCGACGCTGCTGGAGGGCTGAGCCGACGGCACGGTCGCGAGCTCGTCTGGCGAGACCGGTCGTTGCGTGGGCCGGCGTGGTGCTGCGCCTGGAGGACGGGTCCGCTCAGCCGCCGGAGTCCACGGTGACGGTCGTCGTCACCGCCTGACGCACCGGCGCACCACGCGTGAGCCGTGCGGTCAGCGGAGGACTCGATAGCGAAGATGGGCTTCACCCGAGAACCCCGACGTCTCGACGCGTTCGAGGTCGACGCGCTGCCCTAGGCCGGCGAACAAGGGGATGCCGTCGCCGAGAAGCAGCGGCACGACATGGAGGTGGATCTCGTCAACGAGCCCGAGTCGCAGGCACTGCCGGGAGATGCTGCCACCTAGGAGGCTGACCCATTTGTCGCCCGCCGCCTTCTTCGCGGCCGCGACGGCGAGCGCGATGTCGTCGACAACGAAGGTGTAGGTCGTCCCGTTCTTGACGATCGGCTCGTTCTCCGAGCGTGTCATGAGATACACCGGGACCCCCAGCGTCCCCCCGTAGGGCTCTTCGCCGTCGTCGATGGTCTGGCTCTTGTTGGCACCGCCGACGACGGCGCCGATGCGATCCATCACCGTCGTCACGACGGCTTCGTCCTCAGCGACCGTGGGAACGTCGGACATCCAGTCGACGCCTCCGCCGACGTCGGCCATGTACCCGTCCAGGGTCACCGTCGCGTGAATGAACACGGTCGCCATCTCGTCGCTCCTGCCATTGTCGAATGGTGAGTCGGTTGGCTCACCTCTTCCCCAGAGTGACATCACCCCTGAGGTGAGTCAAGGGACTCACCTTCGTGGCAGACTGCAGCAATGACCTCCGGGCTCTCCGACTACCACCGTCAGGTACGGGCGCGGAACCGGGAGGCGATCCTGGACGCCGCCGCCGACCTCTTCCTCGAGGCAGGGTTCGACGGGACCTCGTTGGCGCGAGTCGCCGAGAGCGCCGGCGTCTCCAAGGCGACGCTGTTCAAGCAGTTCCCGACGAAGTCGCAGCTCTTCGAGGCGACGGTGCTCGAAGCCGCCGGGATCCCCGACGCCGAGCTCGGCGAGCTGCCCTCCGAGGACTTCCGAGCGGGGCTGGTCCACCTCGGGCGCGCCTACGCCGACCTGCTCGCTCGCCCCCGAGTCGCGGGGCTGATGCGGACGATCATCGCGGAGCTCCCTCGCTTTCCTGAGCTGCAGGAGCGCACGTTCGACTTCGGCACGCTGTCCGTGCTGAGGGCGCTGCGGTGCTACCTGCTCGAGGCGGACGCGGCGGGCGTCGCCGACATCGACGATCTCGAGGTGGCGGCGACACAGTTCCTCGGACTGATCGCCTCCGCCGTGTTCTGGCCCGGGCTCGTGCACGGCTCCTGGTCCATCACCGAGGAGGAACGGCTACGGGCGATCGATGAGGCGGCCAGGACGATCGCTGCCCGGTACTCGGCGAGCGACTGATCGACCGCCCCCCTCATCGAGATGCCCGGCGCGGGGCGCTTCGGCCGGACACGGACAGGTTGCTCGTCGTCTCACTCGGTCGTCGAGACTCTCGCCGGCTCGTACTCGAGGAGCAGCACGCCGGTCGTCGTCGGGGTGCAGTCGACGAGGCGCAATGCTCTCGGGGCGTCGAGCTCGCGGAACAGGCGCTTTCCGGTGCCGAGCAGGAGCGGGTGCAGGAAGAGGCTGAACCCGTCGACCAGGTCGAGTGCCATGAGGTCCTGCGCGAGGACGCCGCTGCCGAGCACGGCGATCGTGCCGTCGCCCTGCTCCTTCAGCGACTGGACGGCCGGCCCGAGCGGACCGTCGAGTACCTGGGCTCCGGCCCACGTGAGGTCTCTCGCGGTCTGGGTCGCGACGAACTTCGGCGTCGCGTTCAGGTGAGCCGCCATCGGGTTCTCGTCCGGCTGGAAGGGCCAGAACGCGGCCATCTTCTCGTAGGTCCGACGCCCGAACAGGTAGGCGTCGGTCGAGGCGAGACCCTCGACGGCGGCCTGCATCAGGACCTGGTCGCCGTAGGGTCCGGCCCACCCGCCGTGCTCGAACCCGCCGTCGCGGTCCTCGTCGGGGGATCCCAGACCCTGCATGACCCCGTCGAGGGTAAGGAACTCGATGAGCTTCAGCGTGCGCATGGTGTTCGCCTTCCGGTGTGATGGCCTCTTTCACCCTCTGTACGAACGGCTGACGGCCCGATCGACAGCGGCCCCGCAGAGATTCGGACGGACAGGAGCAGCGACGCCGCGCTTTCTCTGCCACCAGCAGCGCGATCGCGCCGCGACCTCGCCCATCAAAGAGCCGCCCCCTCCGGAGGGGTGACAGCAGCGGTCGTTGCGCGACGGCGAGGTTGCGCCCGGCGCCCGGCTCGAGCTCGTCGAACAGGTCGTGGCGTCCCGGCGTGGGGCACTCAGGTTCAGGCGGGTGGGTCGTCGAGGTCGGCGGGCAGCGACGGCGCCAGCCGGCGCAGCGAGGTGAAGGCTGGCACGAGGGCGTCGTAGAGCTCGGTGAAGACCGGCAGCAGCGTGGTGTAGACCGCAGCGGCCGCGGGGCGGGGCCGCACGACCTCCTCGATCTCGATCATGTCCGCGACGACGTCGATGGACGGGATGAGACCGAGCGCCTCCATCCCGAGCAGGGCTGCGCCGAAGCTGGACCCCTCGTGCCCCTCGGCGAAGGCGACGTCCATGTCGAGGGTGTCGGCGAGCATCTGGCGCCAGAACGGACTGCGCATGACGCCGCCCGTCGCACGGATCTCGGTGACCTCCAGGCCCGCGGCGCGCATCGAGCCGAGCACCAGCGCCAGCTGCAGGCAGACGCCCTCGATCGCCGCCCGGACGAGGTGCTCGCGCCGGTGCGCGCGCGTCAGCCCGACGTACGCGCCGCGGGGGAGTGAGCTCCAGTGCGGCGCCCGCTCGCTGAGCAGGTAAGGGAGCATGAGCAGCCCGCCGGACCCCGGCGCCGCGCGTGCGGCGAGCGCCAGCAGCTCGGGCTCGGGCGGGTCGGTGAGCTCGGGCGCGAGGGCGTCGTGCGCCCATCCCAGGACCAGCCCGCCGTTGTTGATGGCGCCTCCGACGACCCACCGGGTGGCTGTCAGGGCGTAGCAGAAAACGCCGCCGAGGGGGTCGACCGCCGGCCGCTCGACGGCGACCCGGAGCGCTCCGCTGGTGCCGATGGAGCACGCTGCCACGCCGGGCCGGACGGCGCCGACCCCGAGATTGGCCAGCGGTCCGTCCGCGCCCCCGACGACGACCGGCGTGCTCTCCGGCAGGCCGATCGCAGCGGCTGCGTCGGCTGTCAGCCCGGGCAGGACCGTGGTGGTGGAGACGATCTCGGGCAGCTGGTCGGCGGTGATGCCGGCGAGGGTGAGCGCCTCGTCGTCCCAGGCGAGCGTCGCCATGGTCATCAGGCCGGTCGCGGAGGCGATCGAGTGGTCGGTCACCAGGGCACCGCACATGCGCAGGAGCACGAACTCCTTGATGCCGACCCAGAAGCCGACGCCCTCGCACAGCTTCGGCTCCTGCTCCCGGAACCAGATGAGCTTGGGCAGCGGCGACATGGGGTGGAGCGGGGTCCCGGTGCGGCGGTGCAAGGCGAGGCCTCCCGGAGAGGCGCGGAGCCGTTCTGCCTGCGCACGGGACCGGGTGTCGGCCCACGTGACGACCTCGGTGAGCGGGTCGCCGGTGGGGGACAGCCCGATGACGCTGTGCATCGCCGCGCTGAACGACAGGCCTGCGACCCGTGCGGCGCCGACCTCCGCGACCACGGTGCGCACCGCCTCCAGCACCGCGTCCAGGATGCGCAAGGAGTCCTGGACGGCGTGGCCGGGGTGGGGCTCCTCGAGCGGGTAGCCGGCGGAGTGTGAGGCGACCGGCGTCCCGTCGGTGGCGAAGGCGACGGCCTTGGTGCTCGTGGTGCCCAGGTCGACGCCGATGACGACCATCCCGGGCGCCGCAGCCGCGTGCTGGTCCGCGCTCCTGCCGACCTGGCGCTGGCCGTCCTCGATCGTTCCGCTCATGCCGTGCCCTCCGTCCGTCGCTGCTCCGCGACGGGCGCGGACCCCTGGTCACCCCGGTGGTCGCCCACGAGCTCGCCGTCGTGCCAGAGCCGGACCAGGACCTTGCCGGACGCCTCGGAGTCCTGCGCGGTGCGGAACGCCTGCTCGGCCTGGTCCGCCGGCAGCTCGTGGGTGATGACCGCCTCCAGACCCACATCATCCGTCAGCATCCGGATCGCCTCGTCGATCTCGTCGTGGAACCGGAACGTCCCGCGCAGCTGGAGCTCGCGCGAGACGAGCGCGGCGAGGTTCACCGGTCGCGGCTCGTCCGGCACCATGCCCACCTGGACGACCACGCCGCGCCGTCGTGCACCGCGCAGCGCCGGCCCGATCGCGGCCGGGACCCCGGAGCACTCCAGCACGACGTCGAACACCCCGTCCGGAAGGGCCTCGGCGCCCACCTGGACGGTGGCGTCCGCACCGACTCCCACCGCCCGGGACAGCGGGCCGGCGAGCACGTCGGCCGCCACGATCTCGGCGGCCCCGCGCCGCCGGGCGGCCGCGACCGCGAGCAGGCCGATCGGTCCGCACCCCGACACGAGCACCCGAGCGCCGGCGACGTCGCCCGCGACCGTCATGGCGTGCAGCGCGACGGCGAGAGGCTCCGCCAGGGCGGCCCGCCGCAGCGGCAGGTCCGCGGGGAGCGGACGCACCATGTCCTGCCGCACGACGAGGTACTCGCTCATCCCGCCCTGGGTGTGTGGCCAGGTCGCCGCGCTGCCCAGGTAGGAGCCGCCGGGCCACAGGTGCGGAGAGGCTTCCAGGCCGGCCTGAGGGAGCCCGAACCGCGCCGGGTGCACCACCACCGGGGTACCGACCGCAAGGTCACCGCGCGGGTCGAGGTCGACCGTGCCGGAGACCTCGTGGCCGGGCACCAGGGGTTCCCGCAGCACGTACTCCGCGTTCGCGCCGTGCGCCCAGTAGTGCAGGTCCGATCCGCAGATGCCGCCGTAGGCCATCCGCAGGCGGACCTCACCGGGACCGGGCTCGGGCGTCGGCAGCTCGGCGTCGACGAGGTCGAGCGTCCCCCTGATGACCAGTGCCCTCATGTCGACCTCCTGGTCAGACGACAGCCGTCATGCCGCCGTCGACGAAGATGTTCTGCCCCGAGACGAAGCTCGACGCGTCGGAGCACAGGTAGAGCAGGGTCCCGACCAGCTCCTCGGCCCGGCCCCAGCGGCGCGCCGGGGTGCGCTGCACGACCCACGCGTCGAACGCCTCGTCCTCGACGAGCGCCCGGTTCATCTCGGTGGCGAAGTAGCCCGGTGAGATGGCGTTGACCTGCACCCCCGAGGACGCGAGGTCTGCGGCCATGCCCTTGGTCAGCATGACCAGCCCGCCCTTGCTGGCGGCATAGGGGGCGATGGTCTGCCGGGCGAGCTGGGACTGCACCGACGCGATGTTGACGATCTTCCCCGAGCCGCGCTCGGCCATGCCGCGGGCGATGGTGCGTGAGACGTAGAACGCGCTCGACAGGTTGCCCGCGACGACGTCGTCCCAGTCGCGCACGGTGAAGTCGACGAACGTCGCCCGGCGCTGGATGCCGGCGTTGTTGACCAGGATGTCCGGCACCCCGTGCTCCGCGACCAGCTCGGACAGCGCGGCGTCCACCGCGGCGGGGTCGGTCACGTCGAAGGCGACGGTCGCCGGGGCCGTGCCGGTGCTGGCAGCGAGCTCGGCCTGCGCCGCGGCGAGCGCGTCCGGGTCCCGTCCGTGCAGGACGACGCGTGCTCCGGCATCGGCGAGGCCGGTCGCCAAGGATTGGCCCAGGCCGCGTGAGGACCCGGTCACCAGGGCCAGCCGACCGCTGACGTCGAAGGGATCGCGCACGGTCTAGACGATCACGAAGATGACCGAGATGAGCACGAAGGCGAGCACGCTCTCCAGGGCCTGCTGGACCGTCCAGGTCTTCAGGGTCGTCTTCACGTCCATCCCCATCAGTCGGCCGACGAGCCAGAAGCCGGAGTCGTTGACGTGGCCCGCGAACACCGAGCCGGCCGCCGTAGCGAGGACGATGCAGGCGATCTGCAACGCGCTGAAGTCCCCGGCGGCGACGGCGGGTGCCATCAGGCCGGCGGCCGTGACGAGGGCGACGGTGGCCGAGCCCTGTGCCAGGCGCAGCACCACTGCGATGAGGTACGCCGCCGCGATGACGGGCAGCCCGATGTCCTCCAGCGACGTGGCGAGGGCGTCGCCGATGCCCGATGCCCGCAGGACGCCGCCGAACATGCCGCCGGCGCCCGTGATGAGGATCACCGAGGCCACCGGGCCGAGCGAGGAGTCGAGGACCTTCTCGAGCGCAGTGCCGGTCTCGCCGCGCCGCGTGCCGAGCACGACCGCGGCGACCAGCACCGAGATCAGCAGCGCGATGCCGGACGTGCCGACGAGAGTGAGCCCCTGCACCCAGAGCGCGGAACCGTCGACGGCTCCCGCCGCCTCCGCCGCGTCGAGGCCGGTGTTCATGAAGATGAGGACCAGCGGGAGCAGGAGGACCAGGATCACCGTGCGGACCGACGGAGGATTGCTCGGCTGGTCCTGGTCGACCTCGCCGAACAACGCAGGGACCGGGAGCGGGTACTTCTTCCCCACCCGCTTCCCCCACAGGTAGCCGGACAGGTACCAGACCGGCAGCGCGATGGCGAGGCCGATGAGGAGCACCAGACCGAGGTTGGCGTCGTACAGCTCCGTCGCTGCGACGGGGCCGGGGTGCGGCGGCAGGAACACGTGCATGACGGAGAACGCGGCCGCGGCCGGGATGCCGTACAGCAGCACGTTGTTCCCGCCCAGCCGCCGAGCCACCGCGAAGATGATCGGCAGCATCACGACGAGCCCGGCGTCGAAGAAGATCGGGAACCCGAGCATCAGGGATGCCACGCCGAGCGCGAACGCAGCCCGATCCTCACCGAAGACGGAGACGAGCTTCTCAGCGAGCACCCGCGCGCCGCCGCTGTGCTCGATCAGCTTGCCGAGCATCGCGCCCAGCCCGATGAGCAGCGCAACCGGTCCGAGCGTGTTGCCGAAGCTCGTGACCAGCGTCGGCACGATCTGGTCCAGCGGTATCCCTGTCGCGAGCGCCGTGAGCAGCGACACGATGATCAGGGTCAGGAACGCGTGCAGCTTGAACCTGATGACCAGCACGAGGATCAGGGCGATCGCGGCGGCGGCGATGCCGAGCAGCGGACCGGCGCCCAGCGTCTGGGTGAAGTCTTCCATCGGAGCTCCAAGTCAGATTGAAGCTGGTGCTTCTGACGAGCTGCTGGCCCTGCTCGCCGAGCCTCGCACACTTCTTGTCGCCTGACATTCCGGGCAGGGAGCGTCGGCTGCCCCTGCGCACCGCTGCCGGTGAGGACCCCGTCGGCGGGCAGCCGGCCAACCCGGTGAGTTCCCACTGGGACGGGGCCGGCGGTTCATCCACCTCCCTTCAGCCGGAACGCGAGGCGGCGGGGCGCCTGCACGCGATAGCTGTCCGTCACCAGCTCGGCAACTTCGACCCAGTCCGTCTCGTCGTCCAGCACCATTCCCACGACATTCACACCCCAGTCGGCCCGGAAGAACGGAGGGCCGGCATGCGCCAGCGCGGCCAACTCTCCGGGCGGCGCCCGGAAGGTCATCAGGATGGCCGGATGGTCCAGATCGATGTACGCCGACCGCCTCTCGTCGGTGGTGTAGACGTGCAGGAACGTACGCCGGCGAATCCGCCACCGCAGGCCGATCCACGCCGGCTCCTCGTACGCCTCGGGCAGTTCCCCGCAGATCACCCGGAGCCGGCCCACAACGGCGGGTGGAACGTCCGCAATGTCGCTCATCTGCACCTCCCGCGCCCATCCTGCCCGCCGACTAGGACCAGTAGGACTTCCCGTCGCGCACAGGCAGACACCACCCGTGTAGGAACTCCTCGGAGTTGTCCGAGCGGTCTGGCCCTGACCTGCGAACGGACAAGTACGTGCGACGACCGCGGTCTCACTTAGTTGTCCGAATCCTCAGCCGGGATGAACTTCGCCCACTTGGCGCGCTGGCATGGCCGCGAAGACATCGCGCATCTTCTCGCGAGTCGTACTTGGGTAGCGATTGCCGATGGTCGTGACGCGAAAGCCGAGGAGCATCGGACATCTTGGACTTCCTCTCGCGTGGTTTGTACCGGTGCGGGGAGGTCCGCAGGTGACGGGGGGCGCAGGCGTGCACGGGATGACGGGTGCGGCGGAACGCGTCCAACCTGGGCGATCTCGCCGGGCGCCGTCTGTAGACGCCCCGGCTGTGGGTTTCGTCGACCTAGGGGTTGCAGGGACCCCGTCCCGTCCGACCCCGTTCCGCCCGACGCCCGTTGCCGGTCTGACCGTCGGCAGTGCGAGCGACCCCACAGAGGCCCGCGCGGACCGTCGTGCCGAGACCGCGCTCGCGCGGCTCCAACGCGCCGCGGGCCAACGGGCGGCGCGGGGCGCCGCTGGGGTCGCCGAGTCGATCGTCGGACCTCCGCTCGCGCGTCTTCGCCGGTCGCCGGCGGCGGTGGATCGGCCGGCGGTGGGGCTACCGGTGACGTCGGCCTGCGCGCCCGCGGGGTTCGCCCGCGTGATCCGCCGGACGCCGGAGATCCTCTTCCCCAAGAGCGGCCAGCGGATTCAGCCTCCCGACTACACCGTGCGGACGAGACCCGACCCCGACACGAACAACGTGCGCGTGAACGTGAACACGCTCGGCCCGCAGTTCGAGCAGGCGCGCCAGGCCGACGGGAGCTGGTGGTTCGACTGGTCGGGGTTCGGGCTCGGCCCGCACACGATCCAGGCGGAGGCGTGGAACGCGGCCGGCGCGCGCACGCTGACCAAGCCCGTCAGCGTCGTCGCCGACCCGCACACCCAGATCGATCCGGCAGGGGTCACCGTGGGGGCGCCTGCCTACGTCAACAACCGCCTCGAGGTCGCGGTCACGTACACCCTCCCGGGGGGAATCGTCCGGCCGGCCACGTTCCATGTGAGCCACGGCAGGCACCTGGTCAGCGAGTATTTCGATGCGGCCGACAGCGTCTACCAGCCCGAGCTCACGACGTTGGTCGACTCCGACCGGGCGACGTTCGCCCTCGCCTTCGGACAGTACGCGCAGCTGATGGTCCAGGCGCTGACGAACCAGGGCCTCCCTCTGACTCCGTCGAACCCGGAGTTCGAGCTCGTCACACCGTCGGGTATCGCGTTCCACTCGGATGCGAACGTCTTCGGACAGATCCACTGCTTCCCGACGAGCCGTGCGGGGGGCATCACCCGGACGTACGGGCCGAACGACTACGCGCACTTCAAGAACCTGACGCGACTGTGCGCGTACGTCTACAACCCCGCCGCGGATGACGTGACGCAGACGGCGATCAACCGAGCAACCGCCTCGGTCCTGTTCCTCACCGCGAACGGTTGGCTCCTGGACCGGATCCGGGCGCGGTATCCGGCCGTCGCCATGTATGCCGACGTCCTCGCCGCCGCGACCGCTGCGCTGCAAGCAGACCGGGCGGCCAAGTCGGCCGCCGCAAAGGCAGCAGCAGCCGCCGCCAAGGCGAAGGCGGTCGTGATCGTGTAGGTACGGACCCGCGCACTTCGGCGCCTAGCGTGTCTCCCAAGTTGTGCTGGGTTCGGCGTTGATGCCCTCCGGCGGCAGCCGGACACCTCTCCTCCTGTAGGAACTCATGCCAGTTGTCCGGCTCCCGACGCTGTGACCTGAGGTGGGACAACTAGGGGAAGCACCCGTCGTCTCACCTAGTTGTCCGAATCCTCAGCGCCACACGTCTGCGAGATGCGCACCGCAGCACACAGGGGGAGACGCCGAGTCCGGCCGCCCGTCGTCGAGCGTCAAGGCGAGGTCCTCGGAACCGACTGCTGGTCTGACCCATAGACGTGCCCCAGCACGTCAAGAGACTGACCCTCACCCGCGCGCTGAGTCGCTCCACTCCCGGCCGTTCCAAGGGACGTTGCACCCACCGATTGGTCCGAGCTGGAAGTGGGGCTGATCGACGTGAAGCAGCCAGAGGAGGCGGTGGCCGAAGAGCAGTCCGTATCCGCTCGTGCCTGCGAAGAGGTCCGCGATCACGGTCGCCAGAGTCGGCTGTCGGCGGGCGAACGCCCCAAAGTTGGCGACGGTGACGGCGAGGCCAGTTCGCTCGACGTTCCAGCCGTAGTCGCCGTGGGCCACGTCGCTCAGGCAGTCGGCCATCGCGTCGAGATTGCGGCCGTAGTAGCTGGGAAAGTTGAGTGCGGCCGCGACAGCGTCATGCACGGTCAGCTCGTCCCAGCTCGCCGCGTCGATGCGGGTGCGGTCGTACGCCAGCATGTCCAGTCCTTCCTCGGCTTCCCTGAGCACGGCAGGGTCGAGGTAGAGCGCGACGCCGCCACCACGCACGAGGTTGAAGTCCGCCGGGTGGGTGACGTTGGCGTCGAGATCAAAGATCGGCACCGCTCGAACCTAGTCGGACCTGGCAGCCGCCCTGGTCGGATCGGTCAGCCCCAGAGCGCCGCGGCGCGGACCAGTGCGTACCCGGCCGCCAGAACGCCGAGCGTGACGTACGCCCAGCGGGCGGAGCGGCCACCCTTCGTGGGGGCGATCGACGGAGGTACAGGCTGTCGGCGCCTCGTCCCGGCCACCCTGTGTCCGCGCCGCTGCTGGGCCCCTGCTCCTGCGACTCGACTGCTTCGGACGCTCGATCGCGCTCGTCCCCGCCGGCGGGCGCCGTCGACACCGCCCAGGAGGCTCTCGATGGAGCGTTCCGGGCGCCGCCAGTCACTCGCCATGCCGCCTGTATCGGCGCCCACGCTCCCCCTCTTGACCTCTCACCCCTGTCCTCCGGCCGTGAGAGCCCGTTCAGCCGGGTCACCCGCAGACTGCATCGGGCCCTGGTCGCGAGGCATCTTCGGCTGCGAGCCGAGCCAACGAGACCGTGCCCGTGACTGATCTACCAAGGCGCTGAAACACCAGTCGCAGAAGTCCTGGACGCTCTCACTCACCATGGGCCGAACCTAGTCGCCGCAACATCCCACCCGACTAGGAAGACACGTCCTACGTGTCGCTGCGGTCGTTCTCCATCAGCCACCTGCGGGTCGTGCGGGCGACCCGGCTCTGCCGTCGCACTCCAGGCACCCTCCCGATCGGCTCGTCGTCGCCTGAGCCGGCGTGGCTGGTCAGGCATGCTGTGTGCGTGGAACTGATATCGCGGGACGGTGCCCGCGTGGCGCTACGTCCGACCGGCTACCAGTTCAGTCAGGGCAGTGCGTCCCGAGGCGATTGGGACGCGAACTGGCTCCTGGTCCGCGGTCAGGTCCGCACCCCCACGGGTAGGTCCTGGTCGTTCCACGATCCGTGCCTGACGACGTGGGAGTGCGTCGAGCTCCTCGACTGGCTGACCGCCGCGAGCCGAGGAGACATCTTGCCCTCCGAGGCACCGGCGGAGGGCGAAGGGCTTCTGGCGTTCACCGAGCCCAACCTTGCGTTCAGCGTTGCGGAGATTAGCGCGGGCGACCTGGTGATCCGCGTTCATCTCTCGCTCGAGTCCGCTCCGAGCGGCCCTGACCAGACCTGGGACCTCTACGAGTGCGAAGTGCCGCTCAAGGTGGCTGGGACTGAGCTTCTGGGGGCGGCAGAACAGTGGCGGGCCGACATCTCGCCGTACCCGGCGCGCTGAGGTCTCCGCTTCACGACGCAGCGTGCCGCTACCAGGCCAGGGAAGGGGCATCGGTGTGGGCGCGGAAGACGCAGGTCACCAATACGGGACAGCACAGGGTTCCGTCCCGAGGTGCATCGGATGAGGTGTCGCTGCCTGGGTTCCTCGCGTAGCTGTACCCAGTCGCAGCCGCGTCACGTCTCGGCTGCGGTTCGCTTCGAACCTTTCCTGATCGCGTCGTAGGTGGCGGGGTCGGACAAGTGTCGGATCAGGTAGGTGACCCACTGCGGTGTATAGACGTACTGTCTGAAGGCCGGGTTATACCGGCAAAAGTCCGATTTTGTCGCGGCCGCATTAAGTGCGTCCGCCGCCGGACGCACCTGGAAGTACCGCCATGCCTGCGTGTGCATGTGGAGGGTAAAAGGGCGTTCGATCGCGGTGTCGACCGCATCCACGACGGCCTTCGGCAGGAGGCCGTTGAGGTCCTCTACCGGCACCTTCTTCTCACGGATGATTGTCTGCACTTGCTCAACGATTGCGTTCTGCTCGGGTGTGAGCTGATCGGCGTGGACGAACGTCATCGCGGCGTCCGCATCGGTCTTGGGCCCGGTGTGGGGGATGAGGTAGATCCGAAAGTCGAACTTCTGCTCCGCCGTGATCCCGGGCTCAAGAGCGGCGTCGAAGTCCTGGATCCAGTCCAGCACCCCGCGGGGCACCTGAGCTCGCACGGTCCTGAGGGCCGCTGTCGCATCTTGCGTGATCGAGGAGACGAACAGCGAGAAGCGCAGCTCGGTGCCTAGAGCCTCGTCCGCGCCGAAGAACTCGACGAGCGTCGTCTCGTAGTTCAGAAGGAGCGCCTGTGTCCGGCCGGCGACGACCGACGCGATCTTCGCCTCGTGCCGGTGCTCGATCTGGTTCCTCAGGCCGACAAAGAAGTTGATGTTGGCGACTCGGGGATCAGTCTCGTCCAGCACGTCGCGCAGCAGGGTACGCAGCGGCTTGTAGAGCCAGCCGCCCTCGGGATGCTTCCGCCGCCAGTTCCGGGCGTCGCGCTGGATGAGGTCGCCACCCTGCTCGTCGATGCGGGCCTGGAGCAGCTTCAGCCAGCCGAGTGTCATGTGCACGATGAACGCTTCGAGCTGTCGCTCGTTGCCCGAGCGGTTGTAGAGGTCAACAGCCAGCCGGACCTCATTCTTCGAGGTCTGGAGGATGTGCCACCACCGCGGCCGAGGAGCCATGTGTCGAACGTAGCGGCGGCGGTGGCGGCCGCACGTGACTACGACCACACCTGAGCAACGACTCGCGACGTCGATGCCGGGTCTGTTGCACGGCGGGTTGCCCTTGGCGGGTGTGTCTGTCGGACCCGGGTGTCACTCTGTGAGCGACGCCCACGGCAGGAGGTGATCACCATGGGCAAGCCCTCGAAGGCAGCACTGTCGAAGGCGGGCAGCACTCTCGCGTCCGACTCGACGAGCAAGGCGGCCAAGAGCAAGGCCGGCTCCACTCTCGGCAAGGGCTGACGATCCGTCACCCTTCACGTTGCCCTGCTCTGCTCCCACAGGGCGGGGCAACGCTGCTCGTGAGTTCAGACCAAGGCTTCGGTAGCGAGCGGAATCAGGAGGTGGGCGGCTTCCATCGGCCCTGGCTGTCCGCCACTGCCTGAAGGGCGGCTGGCCATGCGGAGATGAAGCCGGCGAAGGCGGGGTCCCACACCAGCGTGTTCTCCACGAACGAGACCTCGACGGCATTGACGAGGTACTCGTCGCCGGTGCGGAGGCCCGCGTCCACGACCGCGAGCAGCAGGTGCAAGGTGTCGGTGTCGCCGCGGCGGTGCAGATCTTCGGCGAAGCGCTGCATGTCGGCCATGAGCAGGTGGCCGAGAAGCTCACCTTCCATGTCCTTGTAGTGCTCGTCAATGACCGGGCCGGCCCCAGGAACGTCCGCGAGAGCGCGGACAAAGTCTTCCTTCGTCATCGGCGGCTCGCGGTGATCGCTCATGTCGCCATCGTCCCATCGACGCGCCAGGTGGATGGTGGAGGTCGAGTCGACGCAGCTGAGCTAGGCGTAGCGCAGGTTACGAACAAGGGACTACGCCCGGTCTCATGCCGCAGGTGGAGCCGACGACTTGACCCTGCCGACCTCTCTCGCCTAGGTGGTCGCGCGCTGCGCACTCAACCCGTGTCGTGTCCGCCAGGCAGCGATCGCCTCGTCATGCTGGGGCCCGTCGGCGTACTCCTCATCGAGAGCGTCGCGCGTCGCCTTTTCGGCCAGGACGTACTCCACGATCGGATCAGTGCGGTCCGGCAACGCCTCTCCGCGCCGGGCTGCTTCCAGCACCGCACGCGCCTCGCGCACGCACCGGAACCGGATCGTGCCCGCACCGTCTGGGTGGGTACCGCCTTGCACCGCCGACGTGGACTGCTCAGACATCCAGTCGGCGACCTGCATGATCTTGGAAAGTTCTCGAATGCGCACGCGTTCTGGTTCGGCGAGTAGGACCATCGCGGATTCCAGGGCGACCTCGGCCGCATCGATCCTGGCCCGCGCGTCCGCATCGCGAGGGGCGTTGTACGCAGCTCGCAACGCGTCGAGCTGGACACGGCACTGCTCGTTTGCCGTCGCAACTTCTGCGCTGCGCCCGCGCCGCGCGGCTCGCCGCTCCGCCAGCACGTCCTTGAGCCCGTCCAAGAGGACCGGAGTTACCGCGCCCGCGACGAAGAGGCCCACTGCACCTGCAACGCTCAAGAAGGCCGCATCCACGGCCAGCAGCGTAGGGGCTGGTGCGACCGCGGCCAGGTCCACACGCCGGCTTCGAGCGGCCTCGGCACTCGCAGACCGCTGGCGCCTCAACCGTCCAGCTCCGACAGCGGAACGCGAAAGTCGCCAGTCCTCCGACAGTCGAACGCGAAACTCGCCACTTGGGGTGCGAACCGACAACCCGGCAGGCGAGTACGACGACTCGGAGGCGGGAATGCATCCCCGGGCTCCAAGGTTGAGCCATGCAGACTCAAGTTCGACCACCTCGAGTTTGCGCAGAGCCACCAGCCGGCGCAGACTTGAGCCAGCCGGACTCAAGAGCGGGCCACCCTGAACCCAGTACGACACGAAAGAAGGCACACACATGGCACGAGCAGTCGGCATCGACCTCGGTACCACCAACTCGGTGGTCGCTGTCCTCGAGGGCGGCGAGCCCACGGTCATCGCCAACGCCGAGGGGTCGCGCACGACGCCGTCGGTGGTCGCGTTCTCCAAGACGGGTGAGGTGCTGGTCGGCGAGATCGCCAAGCGCCAGGCCGTCACCAACGTCGACCGCACGATCACGTCCGTCAAGCGCCACATGGGCACGGACTGGTCGCAGACGATCGACGACAAGAAGTACACCGCGCAGGAGATCAGCGCGCGGGTGCTCTCCAAGCTGAAGCGCGACGCGGAGGCCTACCTGGGCGAGCCCGTCACCGAGGCCGTCATCACCGTCCCGGCGTACTTCAACGACGCCGAGCGCCAGGCCACCAAGGACGCGGGCGCCATCGCGGGCCTGAACGTCCTGCGCATCATCAACGAGCCCACCGCGGCCGCCCTGGCCTACGGACTGGAGCGCGGCAAGGAGGACGAGCTCATCCTCGTCTTCGACCTCGGCGGCGGCACGTTCGACGTGTCCCTCCTCGAGGTGGGCAAGGACGACGACGGCTTCTCGACGATCGAGGTGCGCGCGACGTCCGGTGACAACCGGCTCGGCGGCGACGACTGGGACAACCGGATCGTCGACTTCCTCGTCTCCGAGGTGAAGAACTCGACCGGCGTGGACCTGGCCAAGGACAAGATCGCCGTGCAGCGTCTGCGTGAGGCGGCGGAGCAGGCCAAGAAGGAGCTGTCGTCCGCGACGAGCACCAACATCTCGCTGCAGTACCTGTCGATGAGCGAGAACGGCCCGGTCCACCTGGACACCAAGCTCTCGCGCGCGCAGTTCCAGCAGATGACGCAGGACCTGCTCGACCGCACCAAGGCGCCGTTCCAGTCGGTCATCCGCGACGCGGGCATCAAGCTGTCGGAGATCGACCACATCGTGCTCGTCGGCGGCTCGACCCGCATGCCTGCGGTCACCGAGGTCGTCAAGGAGCTCACGGGCGGCAAGGAGCCCAACAAGGGCGTCAACCCGGACGAGGTCGTCGCCGTCGGTGCCGCGCTGCAGGCCGGTGTCATGAAGGGCGACCGCAAGGACGTCCTGCTCATCGACGTCACCCCGCTGAGCCTCGGCATCGAGACCAAGGGCGGCGTGATGACCAAGCTCATCGAGCGCAACACCGCCATCCCCACCAAGCGGTCGGAGATCTTCTCGACGGCCGAGGACAACCAGCCGTCGGTGCTGATCCAGGTGTTCCAGGGCGAGCGTGAGTTCGCGCGGGACAACAAGCCGCTCGGCACGTTCGAGCTGACCGGCATCGCGCCGGCGCCGCGTGGCGTGCCGCAGATCGAGGTCACGTTCGACATCGACGCGAACGGCATCGTGCACGTGTCCGCCAAGGACCGCGGCACCAACAAGGAGCAGTCGATGACGATCACCGGTGGCTCGGCCCTCCCCAAGGAGGACATCGAGCGCATGGTGCGCGAGGCCGAGGAGCACGCCGCCGAGGACAAGGCGCGTCGCGAGGAGGCCGAGACCCGCAACTCCGCCGAGCAGCTGGCCTACTCGACGGACAAGCTGCTGGCCGACAACGCGGACAAGCTGCCGGAGGACGTCACGACCGAGGTCAAGACGGCCGTCACCGAGCTGAAGACGGCGCTCGCGGGCACCGACCTCGACGAGGTCAAGGCCAAGCACTCGGCCCTGCTCGCAGTGAGCCAGAAGATCGGCGAGGCGATCTACTCGGCGGACAACATGGCGCAGAACGCGCCGGCCGACGAGCAGCCGGCGGCTGACACGACGGCCGACGAGGACGTCGTGGACGCCGAGATCGTCGACGACGAGGAGGAGAAGGCGAAGTGACCACGGAGCCCGACGACCAGGACCCCCGCAACGAGGAGCTGAGCCCCGAGGAGCAGATCCTTGCCGATGCCGAGTCCATCGCGGCCTCGGCTGAGGAGGAGGTCGTGCTCGAGGGACTCGTCGCGGTCGAGAAGCTGGCGGCCGAGCGGCTCGAGGAGCTGCAGCGGTCGCAGGCGGCCTACTACAACCTCGAGCAGCAGTACTCCGGGTTCGTGAAGCGGTCGAAGGCCGAGTCCCTCGCCGCTCACGAGCGTGGCGTGCACACGATCGTCGAGGCGCTCATCCCAGTGCTGGACGACATCGAGCTGGCCCGCCAGCACGGTGACCTCACCGGACCGTTCGTCTCGATCGCGGAGAAGCTCGAGGGCACCCTCGGCCGGTTCGGCGTGGTCCGCTACGGCGAGGCCGGCGAGGCGTTCGACCCCGCGGTGCACGAGGCGCTCATGCACTCGCACTCCGCGGACGTCACCGAGTCGACCGTGCAGATGGTGCTCCAGCCGGGGTACCGGACGCCGGACCGGGTCATCCGGGCGGCGCGCGTCGCCGTCGTCGACCCCGAGGCGTAGAAACCGCAGTAGCGTCCGAGGTCCCACGGCCCGCCGTGGGACCTCGGACGCACCCGAACATCAAGGAAGGAGCGGCGTGACCGGTCAGGACTGGCTCGAGAAGGACTTCTACTCGGTCCTCGGCGTCCCCAAGGACGCCGACGCCGCCACCATCAAGAAGGCGTACCGCAAGCTCGCGCGCCAGGAGCACCCGGACCACAACCCGGGGGACGCCAAGGCGGAGGCGCGGTTCAAGGACGTCGGCGAGGCCTACGCGGTCCTGTCCGACCCTGAGCAGCGCGGCCAGTACGACCAGCTGCGCGCCATGGCGGGCGGCCCGCGGTTCACGGCCGGCGGTCGTGGCGGCGCCGGGTTCGAGGACGTCTTCGGCGGCATGTTCGGCGGCGCGCAGCCCGGCGGCGGTCGCGTCCGCTACACCAACGCCCCCGGCGGAGCGGCCGGGTTCGAGGACCTGCTCGGCGGGCTGTTCGGCAACGGCGGCGCCGGCGGCTTCGGTCCGCAGCAGGGTGCCGACCTGGCCACCAGCGCGACCCTGCCGTTCCGGCAGGCGGTCGAGGGGTCGACGGTGTCGCTCACCGTGGAGGGCCGCACCGTCAACGCGCGCATCCCCGCGGGGGTCCGCGACGGCCAGAAGATCCGGCTGCGCGGCAAGGGCCGGCCCGGTGCCGGCGGCGGACCCGCGGGCGACCTCGTCATCACCGTCCGCGTCACCCCGCACCCCGTCTTCTCCGTCGACGGCGACAACCTGCGGATCACCGTCCCGGTCGCGTTCGACGAGGCCGCGCTGGGCGCCACGATCGAGGTGCCGACCCTCGACGGGTCCACCGTGCGCGTCCGCGTGCCGGAGGGCACCCCGTCGGGTCGCGTCCTGCGCGTCAAGGGCAAAGGTGTCCCGGGCAGCAAGGGCGACCTGCTGATCACGGTGCAGGTCGTCGTCCCGCAGCGCCTGAGCGCCGCCGCCCGTGAGGCGGTTCAGGCGTTCGGCATCGCGACGTCCGGTGAGGACGTGCGCGCAGACCTGCTCGACGCGGCGAAGAAGTAGCCATGCCCGGCGAGGACGCCAAGGTCTACGTCATCTCGGTGGCCGCCGAGCTCGCCGGCATGCACCCGCAGACCCTGCGGCAGTACGACCGCCTCGGCCTGGTCACGCCGAGCCGGGCCAGCGGCCGCGGCCGGCGGTACTCGCTGCGGGACATCGCGACCCTGCGCGAGGTGCAGCGGCTCTCGCAGGACGAGGGCGTGAACCTGGCCGGCATCAAGCGGATCCTCGAGCTCGAGGGGGAGCTGGAGCAGCTGAAGCGGCAGGTCGAGTACCTGCGCGCGTTCGTCGACCCCGGCCGCCGCATCTTCACGGCCGACCCGCGCGGCGACGTCGTCGCGGTCAACCGCACGGCCAGCCGCAGCCGCCGCCCGACGACGACCGCGGACCGCGCAGCCGTCGTCCTCTGGCGCCCCAGCAGCCGCTGACCCCCCGCGACGTCCGCACTCGTGCGGGCTCGACCCCGCACGAGTGCGGACGTCCCGTGCGGTCCCTGCTGACGTCCGCACTCGATGGGGCTCGACCCCGCAGGAGTGCGGACGTCCGAGGGTGTGGCTGGCGACCGCGTGCTCGGACGCTCCCATCCGCACCCCCGGGACGTCCGAGCATCCGGTCGTCCTGAGGCTCGGATCCGCGGACGTCCCGCGATGGGTGCGGTTGCGTCCGCACATCCGGTCGTCCTGACGCTCTGATCTGCGGACGTCCGCCGGCGGCGCGCTGCCTAAACTCCCTGAGCGTGACGATCGATATCGACCGCGCCCGCCGTGACACGCCCGGCATCGAGCACGTGGCCCACCTGAACAACGCGGGTGGCGCGCTGCGGCCGAGCGTGGTGACCGACACGGTGGTTGCGCACCTGCGTCGTGAGGCGGAGATCGGGCCGTACGAGGCGGAGGCCGAGTCGCACGCTCGGGTGTCGGGGGTGTACGACTCGGTCGCCCGGCTGATCGGCGCCCAGCCCGACGAGATCGCGCTGGTGCAGAGCGCGACCGCCGCGTGGAACGTGGCGTTCTCGTCGATCCCGCTGCAGGCCGGCCAGCGGGTTCTCACCGCGCGCACCGAGTACATCAGCAACGCGATCGCCCTCCTGCAGGCGTGCGAACGCACCGGCGCCACGCTCGAGGTGATCGAGGACGACGAGCACGGCCAGGTCGACCTGGACCAGCTGGAGCGCCGGCTGGACTCCGACGTCGCGCTCGTCGCGCTGACGCACGTCCCGACGGGCGGGGGAGTGGTCAACCCGGCGGAGTCCGTCGGCGCCCTGACCAGGAAGGCCGGCGTCCCGTTCCTGCTGGACGCGTGCCAGTCGGTGGGCCAGCTCGACGTGGACGTCGACGCGCTCGGCTGCGACCTGCTCGCCGCCACGGGCCGCAAGTTCCTGCGCGGCCCCCGCGGCACCGGCTTCCTCTACGCGAGCCGCGCGATCACCGAGAGCCTGGTCCCGCCGGTCCTGGGCCTGGGTGCGGCGACCTGGACGTCGCCGACCACGTACGAGGTGGTCCCCGGTGCCCTGCGGTTCGAGACGTGGGAGCGGTCGGTCGCCGACAACCTCGGCCTCGGCGCGGCCGTCGACTACGCGCTGTCGTTCGGGCTGCCGGCGATCGAGGAGCGCGTCACCGGGCTCGCCGCGCGTCTGCGCGAGGACCTCTCCCAGACGCTCGGCGTCACGGTCCGCGACAAGGGTGTGCGCCGGTCGGGCATCGTCACCTTCACGGTCGACGGGATGCGTGCCGACGAGGTCCGTGCCCGGGTGGCCGCTGCGGGCGTCAACGTGAGCGTCACGCGCATCTCGTCGGCACAGCTGGACTTCGGTGCCCGCGGCCTCACGGAGGTCGTCCGGGCGAGCCCGCACTACTACACGTCCGACGACGAGCTGGACCGGTTGCTGGCGGCGCTCCGCTAGCCGGGTCAGTGCACGGTCCGGGGCATCGGGTACCAGGTGTCGCCGGCGGGCTCGCCGGCCAGGTTCCAGCTCCACGACACGGTCGGCGTGATGCGCAGGTACCAGCCCGGTCCGATCATCCCGGTGCGCTCGACGGGGTCCTCGGCGGTGCCGTAGACGCGGATGCCGCGGGCGGCGAACGGGTCGAGCGAGACCAGGTCGTCGACGACGAGGGCGACCTGGCGGTGTCCCGCCTCGATGTTGCGGACCTTGCGTGTCCGGAGGAACGACTCGGCGCCGCCCACCCACAGGACCGTGCCGTCGACCTCGAACGCCACCGGGACGACGTCCGGCGCACCGTCCTCACCGACGGTGGCCAGCCGTGCGAGCGGCTGGGACGACAGGTACGCGAGCTCCTCGTCGGTGAAGGCCATCCTCGCAGCGTGCCACCGGGACGCCGCTGACAGCACCGTGTCGGTGCCGTGTCGGTGGCCTGTCGGCGTGCCCGCCCACGCTGGAGCCATGACACACGACCTGGTGATCGAGGCCCACGGCCTCGTCAAGCACTTCGGCGAGACGAAGGCCCTGCAGGGCGTCGACCTCGCCGTCGCCCGCGGCACCGTCCTCGGCGTGCTCGGCCCCAACGGGGCCGGCAAGACGACGGCCGTCCGCATCCTGTCCACCCTCCTCGTCCCCGACGCCGGCCACGCCCGCATCAGCGGGTTCGACGTGGTGAAGGACGCCGAGCGCGTCCGCCAGTCGATCGGCCTGACGGGCCAGTACGCGTCGGTCGACGAGGACCTCTCCGGCCGGCAGAACCTGGTGCTGTTCGGCACGCTGCTGGACCTGGGACGCGCGGGTGCCCGCGCCCGTGCCGCCGAGCTGCTCGAGTGGTTCGACCTGACCGCGGCGGCCGACCGCCCCGCCAAGACGTACTCGGGTGGCATGCGCCGCCGGCTCGACCTGGCCGCGAGCCTCGTCGGCCGGCCCGACGTGATCTTCCTCGACGAGCCGACCACAGGCCTGGACCCCGCCAAGCGCGAGGACATGTGGGACGTCGTCCGGTCGCTGGTGACGGACGGCTCGACCGTCCTGCTGACGACGCAGTACCTGGAGGAGGCGGACGCGCTCGCCGACGAGATCACGGTGATCGACCACGGTCGCGTCATCGCGCACGACACCCCGGAGGGCCTCAAGCGCGTGGTCGGCGGCCAGACGCTGGAGGTGCGTCCGGCGGACCTGTCCCGCATGGCGGAGACGGCGACCCTGCTCGGTCAGGTGTCCTCCGGCACGGCTGCCGAGGAGATCCGCAAGGGCGTCCTGGCGGTCCCGGTGCAGGACGACTCGGCGCTCACCGCCACGGTGTCCCGCCTGGCGAGCGCCGGCATCGGCGTCACCGAGCTGTCCCTGCACCTGCCCAGCCTGGACGAGGTGTTCTTCACGCTGACCGGCAGGACCGCGTCCGACGACGACACGGCCGGCACGACCGAGAACAAGGAGGTGGCCTGATGGCCACGCTCACCGAGCACCGTTCGCCCCGCGCCGTGCCCGCGTCGGCCGCCACCGTCGCACGCAAGCCGTTCCCGCTCGTGCGGCACTCGCTGTCGCTGGCGAAGCGGAGCCTGATCAAGACGTGGCGGACTCCCGAGGCGCTCATCGACGTCACGCTGCAGCCCGCGATCTTCCTGGTGATCTTCGTCTACATCTTCGGCGGGGCCGTCGCGGGCAGCACCCACGACTACCTGCAGTTCCTGCTGCCCGGCATCCTGGCGCAGACCATCGCGCAGGGTGCGATCGCCATCGGGGTGAACCTCAACACCGACCTGGGCAAGGGCATCTTCGACCGCTTCAAGTCGTTGCCGATCCCGCGGGCCGCACCCCTGGTGGGCGCGGTGCTCGGTGACGTGGTCCGCTACGTGATCGTGATCCTGTCGACGTTCGTCGTCGGCTACCTGATGGGCTTCCGCATCCTCACCGACCCGCTGAGCGCGGTGGCGGGCTGCCTGCTGGCCGTCCTGTTCGCACTCTGCCTGAGCTGGGTGTCGGTCTTCGTCGGCATGAAGGTCCGGACCTCGGGCGCGGTGCAGGGGATCATGTTCCTGATCATCATGCCGCTGAGCTTCGCGTCGAACGTGTTCGTGCCCGCGGCGACGCTGCCCAGCTGGATGCAGAGCTTCGTCGAGTGGAACCCCCTCACGCACCTGGTCGCCGCGATGCGCGGCCTGTTCCTGGGCACGCCGATGGGGGACAGCGTCTACTGGACGCTGGCGTGGTGCGTCGGGCTGGTCGCGGTGTTCCTGCCGCTGGCCATGCGTGCGTACCGCCGCAAGGTCTGACGGGCTCCCGACGCCGGCTGGGTGTGCTCAGCCGGCGTCGGCCGTGAGCTCACGGACCCGGGCGGCGGCCTGGGCAGGCGGCACCGCGTGCCACGGGTCGAGCAGCGCCTCGCGGGAGGCCTCGTCGCCGAGGACCTCCTCGCTCAGGGTGCCGAGCCCCAGCTGGAAGAACATCACGAGGTTCGCCCCGAGCCGCGTCCCCAGCGCCCACAGCTCCCGTGCGCGGTCGGCATCGCCCCGGAAGGCCGCGAGCTCGGCGAACCCGAGGGCGAACGTGCCCAGCACCGGGATGTCCGTGGAGCCGACGGCGTCGGCGCCGGCCGCCGCGAGCAGCTCGACCGCGCGCGCCTCGGAGGCGGTCGTGCGCCCGCCGGGCAGCGCGGCGACGCGGAGGTGGATCACCGCGACGGCGACGAGGAAGACCACGCGCGGCTGCGGCATCGGGAT
The DNA here is from genome assembly GCF_007989805.1 of Cellulomonas xylanilytica. Classification (GTDB taxonomy): domain Bacteria; phylum Actinomycetota; class Actinomycetes; order Actinomycetales; family Cellulomonadaceae; genus Cellulomonas; species Cellulomonas xylanilytica. Next base: position 489,916 of record NZ_BJUB01000002.1, on the reverse strand, counting down.
CCGCGCGGGGGTGACCAGAGCCGCGGCGGACTCCGCGTGGTCGATCGCGTCCTGGCTGCGGCCCTCCTGCGACGCCACCTGCGCCAGCCCGAGATGGGCCTGGGCCACGTCGACGTCGTCCACCTGGGGGGACGTCGTGACCTCGCGCAGCTGCGAGGCGGCGGCGGCGTCACCGGCGAGAGCCCGCTGGAGGTCGAGCTGGACCCGGAGGCTGCGCACGTCCTGCATCGCGCCGACGAGCTCCAGGTGGTCCAGGCTCTCGAGCAGCCACCGCTCGGCGTCCGCCCCGCCGCGCGCGCCCTCCCACTGCCCGATGCCCTGCGCGGCCATCCCCATGCCCCAGTGGTCGCCGATGGCCCGGAACCGGCGGTACGCCTCGCGGGCGTCCGCGCTCGACGTGGACGGGTCACCGGCGTTCTCCCGGACGGCGGCCCGCATGAACAGCCCGAGGCCCTGGAGGAACTCGTCGTCGGCCTCGATCATCCGCTCCGCGGCGCTCAGGCTCTGGTCGACGTCGGGGGAGCCGAGTGCGGGCAGCGTCGCGGCGAGCGCCCGCATCCGTGGCGAGATCTCCGTCGGGCGGTCGCTGAGCACGAGCCGGATGGCGCGCCACGCGAGCGCGACGGGCCGCTGCGAGGTGGCGACGCCGGCGTTGACGGCCGCGAAGACGCCGGCGGTGGCCAGCCGGTCGGCGTCGGGGAGCGGACGCCCGGCCGCGGTGCCCTGGAACAGGGTGGACCGGCGCCGCCGGGCCGGGTCGTCGGCGCACAGGAGGCGCAGCGCCCACTGGACGCACTCGACGTGCATCCCGCGGATGCTCCACAGGTGGAACAGGGCGCTGGCGATGTCGACCGCACCCGCCTCGTCGTCGTGGTCGACGGCCCACCGCAGGGCGGCGACGAGGGTGTCCTGCTCGGCGGCGCAGCGGTCGAAGGCGGCCAGCTGCCGTGCGCCGACGAAGTCCGCGCCGACCGCGACCGCCGTCGCCGCCGCCCACCGGACCAGGCCGTCCATGGCCGCGGCCCGCTCCTCGTCGCCGTCGAGACGCACCTCGCCGTACTCCCGGACCGTCTCGAGCATCCGGTAGCGCGCCGGCCCGGCGTCCTCCTCGTCGAGGGTGAGCAGCGACTGCTCGACGAGCGTCGCCAGCCCTCGCCGCACGGTGGCCGGCTGCTCGCCCGACACCGCGACCGCCGTCTCGGCCGTGAACGGCGCCGGGACCACCGCCAGCCGCTGGACCAGCGCCCGGTCGGTCGGTCCCAGGAGCTCGCGGCTCCAGTCCACCATCGCCCACAGGCTCGCGTGCCGCTCCGGCAACCCGCGCAGGGCGTCGTCGAGCAGCGCGAACCGGTCGCTCAGGCCGTCGAGCACGTCGTCGACCGTCATGGACCGCAGGCGTGCCGCAGCGAGCTCCAGGGCGAGCGGGAGGTTGTCCAGCCGGTGGCACAGCTCGAGGGCGCGGACCGGGTCCCACGCGAGGCCGGCCCGGCCGGCACGTGCGCGCGACTCCAGCAGCTCCAGGGCGTCGGCGTCGGGCAGGGCCCGCAGGCGGTGCACGGACTCGCCGACCAGCCCGAGGGGTGCCCGGCTCGTCGCGAGGACGACCACGTCGGACGAGGCGACGGCCAGCAGGTCGCCGACGACGACCGCCGCGGCGTCGAGCACGTGCTCGCAGTTGTCGAGCACCACGATGCCGTCGAGGTCCTGCGCCGCGAGCCGCAGGCGGTCCTCGGGGGTCAGCAGCCGACGGTCGGCCGCCAGGCCCGCCCGCGCTGCGGTCACGTCGGCCCCGCCGATCGCGGCGAGCACGGCGGGCAGCACCTCCGCGGGGGTGCGCAGGCCGGCCAGCTCGACCACCCGCACCGACCGGCCACCGGCGGCCGCGCGCCGTGCGACCTCACCGGCCAGCCGGGTCTTGCCGGCGCCGCCCGTCGCGACGACCGTGACCAGGCCGGACGTGCCGAGCGCCGCCTCGACCTGCCGCACGTCGTCGTCCCGGCCGACGAGCGCGGTGGCCGGCCGGCGCCACGCGGCAGGCAGCGTCTGCGTGGCGCGACGCGCGGCGACCGGTGGCGGTGCAGCCACCGGGGCGAGCTCGCCGCGCAGCAGCGCCACGTGCACCTGCGACACGACCGGCGACGGGTCGGTGCCGTACCGGTCGGCCAGCTCGCTGCGCAGGTGCTCGACCACCTCGATCGCCTCGGCGTCCCGGCCCTGCGCGGCGAGCACGCGCACGAGGAGCGCGACGAGCGGCTCGTCGGGCGGGGTGCGCAGCGCGCAGCGGCGCAGGTCGTCGGCCAGGTCCTCGACGTGGCCGAGGGCGAGCCCGGCCTCGGCCTGCAGCGTCACGACCCCGGTGAGCAGGTGCGCGGTGGTCGGGTCGTCCAGGTCGGGCACGGCGGGGACGAGGCCGCGCGCGTCACGGGCGAGATCCCGGGCGCGGGCCGCGTCACCCGAGCGCAGGGCTCTGCGGCCCTCGGTGAGCAGCGCCTCGGCGTCGACGACGTCGATCCGCAGCCCGTCCGTGGGCAGCCGGTACCCGCCGGGGGCGGCCTCGATGGCGAACCCCAGGCGGCGCGCCCGCGAGACCAGGGCCTGCACGGCGCCGGGCGCGTCGTCGGGCGGTGAGCCCTCCCAGACGTCCTCGACGAGCCCGGCCGACGAGACGGTGCGGCCGCGGGCGTCCAGGAGCGCGCCGACGAGTGCCACCAGACGGTCGCCACGGACGGGGCGACCGTCGACGGCGAGCGCCCCGAGCGTCGTGATGTGCACAGGGGACAGCATCGCGCACCGCGCCGACGTGAGTGCGGCGGCCGTTCGTGCGCTCGTCGGCGTGTCTGCGGGCATGTCGCAGAACTGCTCCTGGCGTGTCGTGCCGGGCGTTCCGGGCTATTCGGACGGGCCGGGTGTGGACTGCCGTGTGGAGCAGGTTGTGGGTCCGGAGCGGGACCCTGTGGACGCCTGTGCACGGCCGCGCATCGCTGCTGGTGGCGGCCGTGTCAGTGGTCGCCGGTAACCTGGAACTTCTCCACAGGGTGAAGAATGACACGCTTGTCACTACAACCCCTAGTGGTCCATTGCGAGTGGGACCCCTAGGTGTAGTGTCTAGTCACGACGCAGTGCAGAGAGCGTCTGGCAGTGCCAGAGCGGCTCTTCGCACCACGCCAGGCCCGGAAGGCGGGCCCTTCAGCTTCAGAGAACAGCTTCGCGAACGCTCCGGGGGGAGCGTGCCGCAGACAGGACAACGGGGAGCCACCATGACGATCACGGTCTACAGCAAGCCGGCGTGCGTGCAGTGCACAGCGACCTACCGCGCGCTCGACAAGCTCGACGCCGACTACACGGTGGTGGACATCAGCGAGGACGCCGACGCGCGTGACTACGTCATGTCGCTCGGCCACCTGCAGGCCCCCGTCGTGATCGTCGACGGCGAGCACTGGTCGGGCTACCGCCCCGACCGCATCAAGGCACTCGCCGACCGTCTGGCCACGGCAGTCGCCTGACCGAGACTCCCCGGATCGGCGCTGGTCTCGACACCGCGCCGATTCGGCGGGCCTTTCCGCGCCCGTAGGGCGTCTGATGTGAGCACGACCCGAGGTGAGGGGATCCGGCCGATGAGCTCCCTGGTCTACTTCTCCTCCTCCTCGGACAACACCCACCGTTTCGTGCAGAAGCTTGGTCTGCCGGCAGAGCGCATCCCGCTGCTGCCGTCCGACCCGTTCCTGCACGCCTCCGAGCCGTACGTGCTGATCCTGCCGACGTACGGCGGGGGCAACGAGGGTGGGGCAGTACCGAAGCAGGTCATCAAGTTCCTCAACGACGAGGACAACCGTGCTCTGATCCGCGGCGTCATCGCGGCCGGCAACACGAACTTCGGCGAGAAGTACTGCATCGCGGGGGACATCATCGCGGCCAAGTGCCACGTCCCCTACCTGTACGGCTTCGAGCTCATGGGTACGACCGAGGACGTCCACAACGTCCGTGAGGGATTGGGAAGATTTTGGCAACGACAGTCGCAGATACCCGCGTAGAGACGTCGGGACTGGATTACCACGCCCTCAACGCCATGCTGAACCTGTATGGCCCGGACGGCGAGATCCAGTTCGACAAGGACCGTGAGGCGGCGCGCGCGTACTTCCTGCAGCACGTCAACCAGAACACGGTCTTCTTCCACGACCTCAACGAGAAGCTCGACTACCTCGTCGAGAACAAGTACTACGACCCCGAGGTGCTGGGGCAGTACGACCGCGCGTTCATCAAGACGCTCTTCGAGTACGCGTACTCCAAGAAGTTCCGCTTCCAGACGTTCCTCGGCGCGTTCAAGTACTACACGTCGTACACGCTGAAGACGTTCGACGGGAAGCGGTACCTGGAGCGCTTCGAGGACCGCGTCTGCATGGTCGCCCTCGCCCTGGCGGAGGGGAACCAGGACTTCGCGATCTCCCTGGTCGACGAGATCGTCTCCGGCCGCTTCCAGCCGGCCACCCCCACGTTCCTCAACCTCGGCAAGGCGCAGCGCGGTGAGCCCGTCTCCTGCTTCCTGCTGCGCATCGAGGACAACATGGAGTCGATCGCGCGCGGCATCAACTCCGCCCTGCAGCTGTCCAAGCGCGGCGGCGGCGTGGCCCTGCTGCTCAGCAACATCCGCGAGCACGGCGCTCCCATCAAGCACATCGAGAACCAGAGCTCCGGCGTCATTCCCGTGATGAAGCTGCTCGAGGACTCGTTCTCCTACGCCAACCAGCTGGGTGCCCGCCAGGGCGCCGGCGCGGTGTACCTGCACGCGCACCACCCGGACATCTACCGGTTCCTCGACACCAAGCGCGAGAACGCCGACGAGAAGATCCGCATCAAGACCCTCTCGCTGGGCGTCGTCATCCCGGACATCACGTTCGAGCTGGCCAAGAAGAACGAGCCCATGTACCTGTTCTCGCCGTACGACGTCGAGCGTGTGTACGGGATGCCGTTCGCGGACATCAACGTCACCGAGAAGTACTACGAGATGGTCGACGACGCCCGGATCAAGAAGACCAAGATCAGCGCGCGCGAGTTCTTCCAGACGCTCGCGGAGCTGCAGTTCGAGTCCGGCTACCCGTACGTCATGTTCGAGGACACGGTGAACCGGGCCAACCCGATCGCCGGCAAGATCACGCACTCAAACCTGTGCTCGGAGATCCTGCAGGTCTCGACGCCGTCGACGTACAACGAGGACCTCTCCTACCAGGAGGTCGGCCGCGACATCTCCTGCAACCTCGGCTCGATGAACATCGCGCTGGCCATGGACTCGCCCGACTTCGGCAAGTCCGTCGAGACGGCGATCCGTGCGCTCACCGGCGTCTCCGACCAGACCGACATCGAGTCGGTCCCGTCGATCAAGAAGGCGAACGCCGGTGGTCACGCCATCGGCCTCGGCCAGATGAACCTGCACGGTTACCTGGCCCGCGAGCGCATCTTCTACGGGTCCGACGAGGGCCTCGACTTCACCAACATCTACTTCTACACGGTGGCGTACCACGCGATCCGTGCGTCGAACCTGCTCGCGCAGGAGCGCAAGCAGAAGTTCTTCGGTTTCGAGGACTCCAAGTACGCGACGGGCGAGTACTTCGAGAAGTACATCGCCAAGGAGTGGAAGCCGAGGACCGCCCGCATCGAGGCGCTGTTCGCCGAGGCCGGGGTGCACATCCCGACGCAGGAGGACTGGGCGGCGTTGGCTGAGCTGGTCAAGGAGCACGGCATCTACAACCAGAACCTGCAGGCCGTGCCGCCGACGGGCTCGATCAGCTACATCAACCACTCGACGAGCTCGATCCACCCGATCGCGTCGAAGATCGAGATCCGCAAGGAGGGCAAGATCGGGCGCGTCTACTACCCGGCGCCCTTCATGACCAACGACAACCTGGAGTACTACCAGGACGCGTACGAGATCGGCTACGAGAAGGTCATCGACACCTACGCCGAGGCGACGCAGCACGTCGACCAGGGCCTGTCGCTGACCCTGTTCTTCAAGGACACGGCCACCACCCGTGACCTGAACAAGGCGCAGATCTACGCCTGGCGCAAGGGCATCAAGACGATCTACTACATCCGCCTGCGCCAGCTGGCACTCGAGGGCACGGAAGTTGAAGGTTGCGTCTCGTGCATGCTCTGACGGGTTCTCTCGATTCTCTGAACGACACGAAGGAAGCACTCCGATGAGCGAGAAGCTCAAGCTCGTCAGCCGCGTCTCGGCGATCAACTGGAACCGGCTCGACGACGACAAGGACGCGGACGTCTGGGACCGCCTCGTCGGCAACTTCTGGCTGCCCGAGAAGGTGCCGGTCTCCAACGACGTGCAGTCGTGGGCCACGCTGACGGAGCAGGAGAAGACGCTCACGATGCGCGTCTTCACCGGCCTGACGCTGCTGGACACCATCCAGGGCACGGTCGGCGCCGTCTCGCTCATCCCCGACGCGATCACGCCGCACGAGGAGGCCGTCTACACGAACATCGCGTTCATGGAGTCGGTGCACGCCAAGTCGTACAGCTCGATCTTCTCGACGCTGTGCTCCACCAAGGAGATCGACGAGGCGTTCCGCTGGTCGGAGGAGAACCCGAACCTGCAGCGCAAGGCCGAGATCGTCATGGACTACTACCGCGGCGACTCGCCCCTGAAGCGGAAGGTCGCCAGCACCCTGCTGGAGTCGTTCCTCTTCTACTCGGGCTTCTACCTGCCGATGTACTGGTCCAGCCGCGCCAAGCTCACCAACACGGCCGACCTCATCCGCCTGATCATCCGCGACGAGGCCGTGCACGGGTACTACATCGGCTACAAGTACCAGAAAGGCCTGGAGAAGCTGTCGGCGGCGGAGAAGGCGGAGCTCAAGGACTACACGTTCGAGCTCCTCTTCGAGCTGTACGACAACGAGGTCGAGTACACGCAGGACCTCTACGACGGCGTCGGCCTGACCGAGGACGTCAAGAAGTTCCTGCGCTACAACGCCAACAAGGCCCTGATGAACCTCGGCTACGAGTCGCTCTTCCCGCGCGACGAGACCGACGTCAACCCGGCGATCCTGTCGGCCCTGTCCCCGAACGCCGACGAGAACCACGACTTCTTCTCCGGCTCGGGCTCCTCGTACGTGATCGGCAAGGCCGTGAACACCGAGGACGACGACTGGGACTTCTGACCCGACGCTCAACCCTGCTCGACGAACGGCCGATTCCCCTGCGGAACCGGCCGTTCGTCGTCGGAGCCCCCGAGCCCTGGAGCCGTCGTGGACGCCGTCGCACCGAGCTGGTACCCGGACCCGCAGCGGGACGGCATGCTCCGCTGGTGGGACGGCTCACGCTGGACCAAGCACGTGCAGCCGTCGCGGTCGGCCGGCAGGCCGGTCCTCGGCCAGGAGGTCACGCCGGGCGTGGGACCTGTGACCTTCTACGGGCCCGACGAGCCGATCACGCACGCGTTCGCCCCGATCACCGACGAGCGGTACGCCGGCTCCCCGCTGGCGGACGCGCTGGCTCAGCACGTGCGCGCGGACCGCGGCAGCGGTGACGTGCAGATCCCGGTCGAGCACCACGCGGCGGTCGAGGCGGTGTACCAGCTGCGTGCTCGAGGTGGCGTGCTGGGCGCGGTCGCGGGGGTCGGTGAGCAGCTGGTGGCACAGGCGATCGCGGCGGGGCCGTCGACGGAGGCCGCTGCCCCGGGTTGGATGGCCGGACCGGGTGCGACGTCCACGGTGCCGGGCATGAGCTCGCCGGCCGGTCGGGCGGGCTACCGGGCCGTCGGTGGGGCGACGCGAGGCGCCCTCGGCGCGCTGGCCCTCTGGCGGCTGGTGGTCACGGCCGGCCTCAGCGTGCTCTTCGTCGTCGGTGGCCTCGTCCTGGCGATCACGCTCCCGCCGGCGCTGCCGTTCGCGGTGGCGCTCCTCGTCCAGGGTGCGCTGATGGTGTGGCTCACCGTCAGGGAGGTCACCCGTCGGCGCGAACCGGGTCCCGTGTGAGGGCAGCCTCACCTGCATTGTGCCTCTGACCTGCGGGTAAGCCAGGCCTTCCTTTCTAGGCAGGGTGCGCGGACCGGGTCTACCGTCGAGGGAACCACGCACGTCCCGCCCCACGGAGGTCGACATGAGCACCCTGATGGACATGCCCGCAGTCGCCGAGTGTTCGGTCGCCGGCTGCTCCTACAACGACCACTCGCACTGCCACGCCGCCGCGGTGAACATCGGTGGCACCACGGGCGACGCGCAGTGCACCACGTTCTTCCCGCTCGGCACCAAGGGCGGCCTCGACAAGGTCATCACGCACGTCGGTGCCTGCCAGCGCGCCGAGTGCGTGCACAACGCGTCGCTGGAGTGCAGCGCGCCGTCCATCCGCGTCGGCGCCGGCCACGAAGAGGCGGACTGCCTCACGTTCAGCCCCCGCTGACCCCACGCACGCCGACGGCCGCCCCGCTGACCGGGGCGGCCGTCGTCGTGCCGGCGCGCGTCAGGGGTGCGCGGCGACCTGGACGAGGTCCCGGACCAGCACGGCGGCCGCAGGGACCAGCTCGCGCTCGCCGGGCACCAGCGAGGGATCCTGGGCGCGCAGCGAGGCTGCGGCGTCCAGCTCGGTGAGCGGGTCGACGTCCGTCGCGGCCAGGAACGCCGCCAGGAGCGCGCGGGCGGCCTGCGAGTACACGCCGCCGGCGTCGACGGCCACCTCGGCGATGATCAGGGCGGTCAGCGAGACGTCGAGCTCGGCCGTGCCGGTACGGGCGTTGGCCCAGTCCACCAGGGCGGGACCGTGGCTCTCCGTCAGGATGACGTTGCCGGGGTGCAGGTCGAGGTGGACCACCGTCGGGCCCCCCGTGACCAGGGGCCAGGACTCGGGCTGGTCGGGTCCCCAGCCCTCGGGCGCCGGGATCGCGTGCAGACGGGTGTGCAGGTCCTGCAGGATGCCGGCCGCGTCCGGCAGCGAGACCTCGCCCGCCGCGAGCGCCTGCAGGAGGGTCGGTCCGTGCATGCGCTCCATCACGAGATCCGGTCCGCTGGCCTCGAGCACGGCCGGGGCGGGGAACCCGTGCGCGACGACGTGCCGCAGCAGGTGGACCTCGGAGGACGCGTCTGCGCCGGAACGGTACCGGCGCAGGACGTGCGCGTCGTCGAGGGCGAACACGTCCGCGGTCGCGCCGGAGGCGAGGACCGGGCCGGGCTCGGGGGAGGCGGCGAGCGCCTCGTCGACGGGCGGGAGGGGCTGGTCGACGGGCACCGTCGACCGACGGTCGGGCTGCGTGGGGAGGTCGGGCGGGTACGTCTCAGCTACCTCGGCAACCCTTCGTTCTGAGGGTGTCGCGGGGTCGCTCGGAGCTAGTCCAGCGCTGTTCATGGATCGACGGTAGACGCATTCGCCCCCGTTGTCCCCCGCCGGCTACCGACAAGTCCCTGACCTGCGCTTTACCTGCCGGACACCTGTCGGGAACCGCTGGGTCAGGGCCTGGCGACCCGGTCGAGCATCCGCAGCGCCTGCTCGTGCGTGCTCGGCAGCGGCTCGACCCAGACGCGGACGGGCTGCCGGACGGACGCCCGGACGTTGAGCAGCTCGCACCGGCGCGCGATCTCACGGTGCAGGGCCTCGAGCGGCGGGTGCGGGTCCTCGTCGGCGCGCGCGAGGACTGCGAAGACGCCGCCGCCCAGGGTCGCCATCGGGTGGCCGTCGCCGTAGGTCTGGATCATCGCGGCGCCGACCGCGGCAGAGCGGGCAGCCCGCGTGAACGGGTCCACGTCGCCCGTGGCCACGTCGACGACCACGAGGTGGTGCCCGAGCGTGGCCGCGGTGCGGGCGCGCTGGGTGGGCAGCGTCGCGTCGCGGTACGTCTCGGCGAGCCGGAGCGCCAGGTACTGACGGCTCGGCAGCCCCGACTCGGGGTCCATCGCCGCGCCGACGACGACGGCACCGGCCTGGGCGTCGGCCCAGCCCTCGCACAGGGCGCGCAGCACGGGCATGGGGGGCTCCGTGGCGCCGAGGGTCCGGTACAGGCAGGCGAGGTCGTCCAGCGTCTCGCCGATCCCGACACCGTCGTACCCGCGGGCGTGGCCCAGCTCCGTGGCCGCGAGCGCGGCGTCCCCTGCGGTCAGCACCGCGGTCGCCAGCGCGTCGACCGCCGGGTGGTACCAGTCGGACGGGCGCAGCCAGACCGAGCTGACGCTCTCGTCGCGCCAGCGTTCCCGGAGCGCAGCAGGCAGCGCGTCCGTCGGGGAGGCAGCGTTGTTGGACCCTGAATTGATCGTCACGCTGGATGAGAGGCCAACACCTGTCGGGTGTGACGCCACTCCGGCACCTTTTCACCCGGCGAACTTCACCCTGCTTATGTGGAAACGCCGCATATGGCAGGCTGTGCCGTCGAACGACGCAATGCCGACGGGAGCCGTTCGTGTCAGCAAGCACGCAGCTGGACAGCGGCGTCGTAGGAGACGCGGAGCTGATCGCCTCCGCGCGCTCCGGTGACGCTGCTGCCATCGGCGCGCTCTACGAGCGGCACGCGGGCGCCGCGTGGGTGGTCGCCCGGCAGTACTCGGACTCCCCGGAGGATGCCGACGACGTCGTCGCCGACTCGTTCACCGCCGTCTTCGGTGCCATCGAGCGGGGCAACGGGCCCGAGGCGGCGTTCCGCGCGTACCTCTTCACCGTCGTGCGGCGGGTGGCGGGGCTGCGGCGCGAGAAGAACCGACGCGTCCAGCCGACCGACGACATCGCTGTCCTCGAGGCTGGCACCGCCCTGGCCGGGACCGCCGAGGAGCCCGCGCTCGCCGGCTTCGAGCGCGGGGTCGTCGCGCGCGCGTTCCACTCGCTGCCCGAGCGGTGGCAGGCCGTGCTGTGGCACACCGAGGTCGAGGGTCTGACCCCGGCGGAGATCGCCCCCATCCTCGGGCTCACGGCCAACGGCACGGCCGCTCTGGCGTACCGGGCACGCGAGGGTCTGCGGCAGGCGTACCTCCAGCAGCACCTGCAGGACCCCCTCGACGACGGCTGCCGCACGGTCGCCGGCAAGCTCGGCGCCTACGTCCGCGGCGGTCTGGGCTCCCGGGAGACCGGGCAGGTCGAGGCGCACCTCGAGGACTGCGGGACGTGTCGCGGCCTGCTGCTCGAGCTGGGCGACGTGAACCACGGCATGCGCGCCGTCATCGCGCCCCTCGTGCTCGGCCTGGTCGGACTCGGTGCGCTCGGCGTCGCCCTGCCGGTGGGCGGTGGCCTGGCGGCCGGTGCCGCAGCAGCCGCCGCGGCCGGCGCGGGCGCCGGTGGTGCCGGAGCGGGTGGTGCCGGAGCGGGCGGTGTCGCGGCGGGCGGCTCGACGGCGGCGGGCGCCACCACGGCGACCGGGACCGTCACCGCTGTCGGTGCCGGGGCCGCGAGCGGCGCAGCGGCGACCGGTGGGGTGGCGGCCTTCCTCGCGGCGATCCCCCTGGGGGTCGCCGCCGCCGTCGTGGGCGCCGTGGCGATCGCCGCGGTGGCCGCGATCGCCATCGCCAACCTCGTGAACCCGTCGGAAGACCCGACGGCCGCGGCACCCGCGCCCACGTCCAGCGAGTCCACGAGCAGCTCGCCGCAGCCCACGTCGAGCGCCTCCGCGGTCGCGACGCCGCAGCCGACGGACCTCCCGACGCCCGAGCCCACCGACCTGCTGGCCGACGACGACGTCGTCCAGGACGACGACGACGACGTGCTCCAGCCGTCCGACCGCGGCGACGCGACGGCCGACGGTCCGCAGGACGAGGAGACCGCCCCGCCGGCTCCCGTCGTACCGACGCCCGTGGTCCCGACACCCCCCATCGTCCCGGAGGACCCACCCCCGCCGCCGCCCCCCCCGCCCGCACCCGCGTCGGTGTCGATCGACGTGCCGTCCGCGGGGCTCACCCTCGAGGCAGGGCTCGGCGGCCAGGAGCTCGTCGTCGGCCTGCTCAACAGCGGCGGGACGGCGGCGACGGACCTGTCCGCCGACGTGACGCTGCCCGACGGCGTGACGCTCGACGGCATCGCAGCGGCTGCGCTGGAGGGCATCGGCGGTGGCGGCTTCGCGGTGTCCACCGCGGCGGGCTGGCTGTGCGTCGTCGGCGACGGCGCCAACATCGCGTCGTGCACGCTGGACACCCTGCCGGCCCTGTCGACGTCGACCCTCGTGCTGCGCGTCTCGATCGACGAGGCGTTCGACCGGGCCGACGGCGAGATCGGTCTGCACGTCCACGGTGCCGGGATCGACTACGTGGCGCCGCCGATCCCCCTCGCCATCGCACCGTCGCCCGCGCGCCTCGCGCTGCGCAGCGTCCCCGCCACCCTCCCGCTGGTCAACGGCCGGACGCGGCAGCTGGACCTGCCGGTGGCGAACATGGGCGGGACGGCGATCGCCGCCGGTGCGGCAACCGTGACCGCGCACCTGCCGACGGGTGTCACCGGGACCGCTGCGCCGGGCTCGGCCTGGGCCTGCACGGGCGCCGGGACGCTGACCTGCAGCTCGAGCGCGGTGGGTGCGCGCACCGACGCGCCGCTCTCGCTGCTCCTGTCGTCCGCGACGGCAGGCGTCCCGGCGAGCGGCCTGCTGGCCGTCGAGCTGGCGCCGTACGGGCGGCTGGCGTCCCACACCGTCACCGTGCCGTTCACCGTCCAGCGTCCGGCTGCCCTGGGGATCTCCGGCCCGGGGACCGCGACCGTCGCCGTCGGGTCGCCCGCGAGCGTGCCGCTGAGCGTCTCGAACACCGGCGACCTGCCCGCCCAGGGCGTCACCGTCACGCTCAGCAGGCCCGAGGGCGTCGCCTTCGGCTCGCCGGCGGTCGTCCCCGGCGCCTGGACCTGCTCGGACGGCTCGGCGACCACCGTGCAGTGCACCACCGACGCCATCGACCCGGGCGCCGCGCTCGACCTGCCCGTCGGCCTCGATGCCGTCACCGGGCAGTTCGGTGCCATCGGCACCGTGACCGCGTCCGCGCAGGCGCCGGACGCTGACGCGGCTCCCGCGTTCGGCATCGCCGTCGACGCGCTGACCCCGGTGCTGACCCTGGACGAGGACGACCCGCAGGTCTGGCTCGGCCAGGGCGGCACAGGGACCGCGCGGTTCACGGTCGGTGCGAGCGCAGCCGACGCCGAGAGCACGCGGGCGACGCTGCGTCTGCCCCTCAACCTCCGGGCCGACCTCGCCACCACCGCGTCGCCGTCCAACGCGTGCGTCGCGCCGGACCCGCGCACCGTGTCGTGCGACCTGGGGACCGTTCCCGCGGGCGAGACGGTGCAGGTCCTGGTCGGCGTCCGGTCGGCGGGCAGCGCACGGGGCACGGTGACCGTCGCGGTCGAGGCGGTGGGCGCCTCCACACAGAGCTCCAGCTCGGCGCAGACGTCCTCCGGTGGTCTCGACGTGCGGGACAGCTTCACGGGCGCGGACGTGACCGAGATCGGCGCACCGCTCCTGACGTGTCCCCGAACCGTGACCACGTGCGCCTCGGCGATCGAGAAGGGCGACCGGGACAACAACTCGTTCGCCATGGTGCCGCTCGACGAGGCGTCCCCGGCGCCGACGGGCCCGCGCAGCTCGGTCCCGGTGTCGTCCACCGCGAACCTCGTCGTGCCCGACGGCCGCGAGATCCTGTTCGCCGGGCTGTACTGGTCGGCCAACGCCGGCCCCCGGGACACCTGGAGCGGACCCCTCACGTCGGCGCGCCTGCGCGGCCCCGGCGGCTCCTTCACCGAGGTCACCGGCGACGTGGTCTCGGAACCGACCGACAACGCCAACCGGCGGTACTACCAGTCGTTCGCGGACGTGACGGACCTCGTGTCCGACGGCGGCTCGGGGGGCTGGTCGGTCGCCGACATCGCGGTGAGCGCCACGGCCACGGACGCCGAGCGCACCTACTACGCCGGCTGGTCGCTCGTCGTCGTCTTCTCCGACCCGGCGTCGGACGCGTCGGTGACGGTGTACGACGGCGGCCAGTGGATCGGCAGTGCGGCCCTCCCGGTCGCGTTCGAGTTCGCCGCGGACGCGGGAACGACGGCGCGGATCGGCGTGGTGGCGTGGGAGGGCGACCGGACGGGCACCGGTGACAGCCTGTTCCTCGGTGACACCTGCCTCGGCACCCCTGACGCCCCGGTCCAGCGCGCCCTGGTGCCCACGCGACGAGGGGGGTACGACGGCTCCGCGTCGAACGCCTTCGACTCCACCGCGACGGGCTGGCGGGCCACCAACTCGCTCGGCACGGACGCGAAGGCCTTCCGCCCGGTCCGGCTCGCGTGCGACGTGAGCTCGCTGACCGCGGTGACCGCCGGGGACCAGTTCCTCATCGGCGCCATCACGCTCCGGTCCGAGCCGGTCCCCGAGATCCCGTCGGAGCCGCAGGGCTGAGCGCGAGCCGCTCTCAGTCGGCGCGCTCGAGGACGGCGGCGACGGCCGACTCCGTGGGCACGACCCCACCGATCAGCTCGAGGGCCAGCCCTGCCGTGCGCGGCTCGTGCAGCAGCGCTACCAGGACCGCCGCGACGTCCGCGCGGGGCACCGAACCGCGCGGCACGGAGTCGTCGAGCCGGACCGAGCCCGTCGCCTCGTCGTCGGTGAGGCCGCCGGGTCGCAGGATGGTCCAGTCGAGGTCACGGCTCCGCAGGTCCAGCTCCGCGGCACGCTTGGCGACGAGGTAGGCGGCGAACACCTCGTCGGTCCCGGGCGGCGGGGGAGCGCCCGCGCCCATCGACGAGACCAGCACGTACCGCCGCACGCCCGCCTGCTCCGCGCCGTCCGCCAGCAGACCGGCCGCGGCGCGGTCGACCGAGTCCTTGCGCTCGATGCCGCTGCCGGGCCCGGCTCCCGCTGCGAACACGACCGCGTCGGCACCGGCGATCGCCTCGGCCACGTCCCGCGCGTTCGCGCGCTCCAGGTCGAGGACCACCGCCTCGGCGCCGTCCGCGACGACGTCGTCGACGTGCCCCAGCTGACGAACCAGCGCGACCGGGACGTCACCGCGCGCCGACAGGGCGCGGGAGAGGTGTCGCGCAACCTGACCGTGGCCCCCGGCGATCGCGATGCGCATGGCACCCACGGTAAGCACGGCGCCGGGTCCCTGCGAGCGGGGAGGTCAGCCCGCGTCGGTGGGGTCGCCGAGGAGGCGCAGGTGGCTCATCCGGTCGCCGAGGCGGTGCACGTCGTCCGAGCCCGCCGGAGCGAGCGACAGCGCCGTGTACGTCTCGGCGCCGGGCAGCATCTCCGTGGCGAACTCACGCAGCACCTCGGCGACCTCGGCCAGGTCGGCCGGTGCCCGGGCGGTGCCCTCGGGCAGGCTCACGTACAGGAGCAACCCCGGCTGCGAGGCGGGGGCGGGAAGCGGGGCGGGAAGGGCCATGACGTCGTCTCCGGGTGCGCGGTCCGCGGCCCGGTGCGGGCGGCGGGGTGGTCAGGGGCCTGGGTGGATCAGGACCAATGACACGCGCACGGATACGCGGCGACGAGGCGCAGCGCAGACGTGGACATGGGGCGACTGTCGCACGCGCCGCGCTGGGCACCAAGAGAGATACGTCGGCGTCCCACGCCGTGGGACGGGTCAGACGACGCCGTACAGGCGGTCGCCCGCGTCCCCGAGCCCGGGCACGATGTACGCCTTGTCGTTGAGGCGCTCGTCCACGGCGGCGACGACGACGGACACGTCGGCCCGGTCGCCCACCGCCTGCTCGACGACCGCGAGGCCCTCGGGTGCGGCCAGGAGGCAGACGGCGGTGACGTCGCGGGCGCCGCGCGCGAGCAGGAAGTCGATCGCGGCGACCAGCGTGCCACCCGTCGCCAGCATGGGGTCGAGCAGGAAGCACTGCCGGCCCGACAGGTCGTCCGGGAGGCGGTTGGCGTACGTGATCGCCTCGAGCGTCTCCTCGTCGCGCTGCATCCCGAGGAAGCCGACCTCGGCCGTGGGCAGCAGGCGCGTCATCCCGTCGAGCATGCCGAGCCCCGCGCGCAGGATGGGCACGACGAGCGGGCGCGGGTCGGCCAGCTTGACGCCCGTCGTCTCGGTGACCGGGGTGACGATGTCGACGGTCTCGACGTGGACCTGCCGGGTCGCCTCGTAGGCGAGCAGGGTGACCAGCTCGTCGACGAGGAGCCGGAAGGTGGGCGACGCAGTGTTCTGGTCGCGCAGGACGGTGAGCTTGTGGGCGACCAGGGGGTGGTCCGCGACGTGCAGGCGCATGGGCTCAACCTACCGGGCAGTCACCTCGGGGACGCCGCCTGCGCCATGATGCCCCCATGACTCTCCGTCCCGTCCAGGCGGCCGACGCCTGGGCGATGGGGCTCGCCCTCGACGAGGCCCGTCGCGCCGTGCAGACCGCCGACGTCCCGGTGGGCGCCGTCGTCGTCGGCCCGGCCGGTGACGTCGTGGGTCGGGGGCGGAACCGCCGGGAGGCCGACGACGACCCGACCGGCCACGCAGAGATCCTCGCGCTGCGGTCGGCCGCCGACCGGCTCGGGCGGTGGCGGCTGGACGACTGCACCCTCGTCGTGACCCTCGAGCCGTGCCTCATGTGCGCCGGCGCGACGGTCCTGGCCCGCATCCCGCGCCTCGTGCTCGGCGCGTGGGACCCGAAGGCGGGGGCGTGCGGGTCGCAGTGGGACGTCGTGCGGGACCGGCGCCTGAACCATCGCGTCGAGGTCGTCGGGGGAGTGCGGGCCGACGAGTGCGGCCTGCTGCTGCAGCGGTTCTTCGAGGCTCAGCGCGACTGACGCGGGGTCGGCAGGGTCTCGGCCAGGTCCGTCAGGGTCTCCGACGTCCCCGCGTCCAGCGTCATGGCCGCGTACTTGTCCCCGCGCGTGGCACCCCGGTTCACGACGACCACCGGCTTGCCGTTCAGCGCGGCGTGCCGCACGAACCGCAGCCCGGACTGCACGGTCAGCGACGAGCCGGCGACCAGCAGCGCGTCCGCGTCGTCGACCATCGCGTACGCCCGCTCCACCCGCTCGCGCGGCACGTTCTCGCCGAAGTAGACGATGTCCGGCTTCAGCATCCCGCCGCAGACGGCGCAGTCCGCGACGACGAAGTGGCTGGTCTGCTCGATGACGGCGTCCGCGTCCGGGGCGATCTCGATGTCCGCGACCGCCGCCGTGAACCCGGGATTGAGCGCGTCGAGCCGGTCGGCCAGCTCCGCCCGTGAGATGACCGTCCCGCACGACAGGCACCGCACCCGGTCGTAGCGGCCGTGCAGGTCGATGACGTTCCGCGAGCCCGCCGCCTCGTGCAGCAGGTCGACGTTCTGGGTGATCAGCCCGGTCACCACCCCGCGCTGCTCGAGCGCAGCCAGTGCCCGGTGGCCGGCGTTCGGCATCGTCCGGTGCACGTGCCGCCAGCCCACGTGGTTCCGGGCCCAGTAGTGCCGGCGAAACCCCTCGTCGCCCGTGAACTGCTGGAACGTCATCGGCGTGCGCGGCGGCGAGTCCGGACCGCGGTAGTCGGGGATGCCCGAGTCCGTCGACACCCCCGCGCCCGTGAGCACCGCGAGCCGGTGGCCGGCAAGGAGCTCGACCACGTCCGCCAGCGATCCGGCGGTCATCGGGCGGGAGTCCATCGGTCCACGGTACGACGGTCAGACGGCCTCGACCCGTGCGGAGTGCCCGGACGTCCGCGCAAGGCGGTGGTCGCGCGTGAGAAGGGTGGCGTCGAGCGCCTCGGCCAGAGCGACGTACGGAGCGTCGTACGCACTGACCTGCTCCTGCAGCTCCCACGACCGGCGCAGGAGCGGCGTCACCTCGTACCGGGACAGGGGCAGGTCCGCGAGGTCGTCGACGGCGCCACGGGCTCGCCCCTGCGTCAGGAACCCGCGCTGCGCCAGGCGCCGCAGCGCGCTCAGCACCTCGACGTCGAGGTGCGCCGGAGCATGCAGATCGTCCCCGCCCGCACGGAAGCGCTCGCGCAGACCATCAGGATCGAGGAGAAAGTCGACCACGACCGACGCGTCGACCACGAGCACGTCAGCGGTCCGCGGTCAGGTGCGCGTCCCGAGCGTCACGTTCCGCCTCGATCAGCTCGACCACCGGCTGGTCCGCCCGAGGGGGCGCCACGTCACGCGCGCGGATGCGGTCCGCGAGCTGGTCCAGCGTCGGTCGGGACCCGATCCGCACCAGCTCGGCCAGGAGGAACTCCGACAGCGACCGCCCCTCACGAGCCGCCCGCGCCCGCAGCTCGCGGTGGAGCTCGTCGGGTACATGTCGGATCTGCACCATGACCATGCGATCACCGTAGGGTGCATGTGGCGCACATGCAATGGTCGATTCGTAGGACGGGGTCCCGACCAGGTACCCTTCTCGCCGAGGTAGCGTGTCCGAGCGGCCTAAGGAGCACGCCTCGAAAGCGTGTGTGGGTGAAAGTCCACCGTGGGTTCAAATCCCACCGCTACCGCCAGTCGAAGGGCCCCACCCGCAGCGTGCTGCTTACGTGGGGCCCTTCGTCGTTTCCACCACGTTCCGCCACGTCCGACACTCCGCCGCGCAAGATTGGCGACGACGGCGACAGATACCGAGTGGTCCGCGCGCCAGGAAAGTGGCTGAGCGCTCACGGTTCGGCAAGGAGGCGACGTGCGACGTCAGGCGATCGTCCTGTGGTGCGCGCTCGTCGGACTTCTCGCAGGCTGCAGTGGCGTGAACGACTCAGCGGCGCCTGCGGCTGCAGAGTCCCCAGCGGTTCCCTTCGAGCTCTCCACCCACTGCGGTCTGCATGAGCTCAGGACGGACGACGGGCACTTCTTCGAGCGTGTCGGCGGTCCGTTGACGGATGGCAGCGGGAATCCGCCGCACGGGTGGGGGAACCCGATCCAGAGCGGACAACTCGTGGTCACGGAGGAGCTTGCCGTGTTCACGGATGACCTCAGCCACCGCGAGGAGTTCCGGCTACGCGAGGGCGCGACCGACTTCCTGCAGATCTGCTCGTAGCCAGCGAAGAGAGACATGAGAGCTGGGGACGGGCTGCCCGGCCAGCCTTACCGCGTGACGTAGTACGCGATCCCCTCGTAGGCGTATCGGGGGTCGGTGGCGATGAGGTGGTCCTTCTCGGCGGCGCTGGCCGTGTAGAAGT
The DNA here is from genome assembly GCF_007989805.1 of Cellulomonas xylanilytica. Lineage (GTDB taxonomy): Bacteria > Actinomycetota > Actinomycetes > Actinomycetales > Cellulomonadaceae > Cellulomonas > Cellulomonas xylanilytica. The sequence continues at coordinate 470,882 of NZ_BJUB01000002.1, read as the reverse complement.
GCTTGCCGAACTGCGACGACCAGAACCGGTAGAGGGGCCTCGTGCCGGGCTCCGCCTTCGGGAACGCGCAGTACGACACGCCCTCGTACGCCCAGCTGGGATCGGTGGCGATGAGGTGATCCTTCTCCGCTGCACTGTTGGTGTAGAAGTGCTCCTCGACCTGCGAGGAGTGGAACCGGAACACCGGGGAGCCCGCGGGGCACTCGCCTCTGCCGTTCACCCGAACTGCACGGAACGCCTCTCCCTCGATCTCCCAGTCGGGACTCTGTCCGAGCCTCTCCTGCTCGACCGGGTCGGTCGTGTAGAGGTGAGCGTTGCCGAACCTCGGGCTGAAGTACCTGGCGACGACCGGGTACTCCACGTCCCGGTTGTCGCACACCACCGTCGAGTGGTCGCCGGCCCAGTTGCCGAACGCGTCGGGGGCCCTGACCCAGGACGATGTCGGCACGGCCTGCACCGAGCACGTCACGGGGTTTCCCGGAGCGGCGCCGAACGCGGTCCAGCCCATGGCGTAGGGCGTGGGGAACGCCTGGGTGGCGTCCCGGTCGGGCCACCATCCAGCATCGGGCTCGACGTCGATCCAGTACCTCGTGGCCTGAGCGAGGTTGAAGGAGAAGGTGCCGTCGGCGCCGACGATCACCCTCTGCTCATCGTCGTCGCGTACCCGTGAGTCGCCGGTCGTGTAGACCATGACCGTGGCACCCGCCGCTGGCTGGTCGGTCCCGGCCACGAGTGCGACGCCGGACACGGTGGTGACGACGACCGGCGCAGAGGAGGCGGCGGTGGCGCCGCCCAGGACGAGCGAACCCAGAGCGACGGCGCCGAGGGCGAGGGCGGTTGCTGACGCGCGGCGTGACATGTCGCTCCGGTGACGAGCTCGGGTGGGGTCCAGGCAGACCTCGCATGCGCAACGTAGGGGTGCGCCCTGGGCCCGACAAGGTTGCATGGACGTCGCGGAGCGCTGCGGACGGTTGTTCACTCGTTCAGCCCAGACGTCGAACCCGGCCGGCGCTCAGCTGTACCGCTCGACGAGAGCGTTGCCGATCGCGGTCAGGTGGTCGCGGACGCCGGGAGGGCCGGCCACCTCCACCCACTCGACCAGCCCGGCGAGCTCGCCGGCGAGGGTGTGCTCGTCGCGACCGCGGATGACGACCTCGATGCGGCCGTCGGCGGTGGGGCCGCCGACTTCGAGCCGACTGCCGAGCCCGATCCGGAGCATGACGATCCCGTCGGGTGTGCAGAGGGCCTGGGCCTCGAGGGGTGTTCGCCTGCGGTCGACCTCGTCGGCGATCTCGCGCCAGCTCGTCGCGAGGTCGAAGTCGTCGGGTCGGTGCACGGGGTCGTCGGTGGGGTCGACGGAGGTCACGCGGTCGATGCGGAAGGTCCTCCGGCCGGCGTCGGTGTGGGCGACGAGGTACCAGGACGGGCCCTTGGCGACGATGCCGAGCGGGTGGACGGTTCGCTGGGTCTCGGCGCCGTGGGGGTCGACGTAGCCGAGGCGCACCTGGACGCCGCGGATCACCGCGTCCTGGAGCTCGTCGAGAAGGGGAGGGCGTCGGGGCTCGATGCGGGAAGACCCCCATCGTCGGGGGTCGGTCACCATCGTCGACGCGGCTGCCTCGGCGTCCACCCGGAAGGGCTCCGGCAGGGCACGGACCAGCTTGCGCAGCGCTGCCTTCACGGCGGGCGTCGCGGCCGAGGCGGGGCCGGCGACGAGGAACAGGGCGCGAGCCTCGCCGGCGGTGAGCCCGGACAGGTCGGTCCGGGCGCCGCCGAGGAGACGCCAGCCGCCGCCTCGGCCCTGGGTGGAGTACAGGGGGACTCCGGACATGGCCAGGGCATCCAGGTCGCGGCGGGCGGTGCGCTCGGAGACCTCCAGCTCGCGGGCGACCTCGGCCGCGGTCACCTGCTCGCGCTGCTGCAGCAGGAAGAGGACGGCCATCAGCCGGTCGGCTCGCATCTCGTCAACCTGTCACGGAAACCGGTCATGAGGTGACCGGTTTGGGTCCGCACGATGGCGGCATGACCTCACAGACGAGTCCCCTCACGGCCACACCCTTCCCCGAGCCCACGCTCATCCCCGTCAACGGGATCGAGCTCGAGGTGTTCGAGGCGGGCCGGCACAACGCAGGAAGGCCCATCGTGCTCTGCCACGGCTGGCCGGAGCACGCCTTCTCCTGGCGCCACCAGGTGCCCGCCCTCGTCGCGGCCGGCTACCACGTCATCGTCCCGAACCAGCGGGGGTACGGCAGGTCGTCCCGGCCGACCGAGGTGACGGACTACGACATCGCGCACCTGTCAGGCGACCTCGTCGCGCTCCTCGACCACTACGGGTACGACGACGCCACGTTCGTCGGGCACGACTGGGGGGCCATGGTCGTCTGGGGGCTGACGCTCTTGCACCCGGACCGCGTGCACCAGCTGGTCAACCTGAGTTTGCCCTACCAGGAGCGCGGCGAGATGCCCTGGGTCCAGCTCATGGAGCTGGTGCTCGGCGGCGACTTCTACTTCGTCCACTTCACGCAGCAGCCCGGCGTCGCGGACGCCGTGTTCGACGAGAACCCTGCCCGGTTCCTACGCAACCTGTTCCGGAAGAACGAGCCGCCCGCCGAGCCCGCGCCGGGCATGGCGCTGATCAACCTCGCCCGGGCGGAGACGCCGCGGGGGGAGCCCGTCATGAGCGACGACGAGCTGGCCGTGCTCGTCTCCGCGTTCGAGTCCTCGGGATTCACCGGCGGCATCAACTGGTACCGGAACCTGGACCGCAACTGGCACCTGCTGGCCGACGTCGACCCGATCATCCGGCAGCCCGCCCTGATGATCTACGGCGACCGGGACCCGGTGATGCGGTCGGAGAACCTCGCGGACTTCGTGCCGAACGTCGACGTGGTCACGCTGGACTGCGGCCACTGGATCCAGGAGGAGCTGCCGGAGGAGACGAACCAGGCGATCCTCGGGTGGTTGGCCCAGCGGGACGCCCGCTAGTCGGGGACCGACGCCGGCCAGCGGTGGCGGCGCCAGTCGTCCCACGTCGCGCAGCCCGCCGGCGGGCTGTCGACGGGCTCGCTGCCGTCGAGCTCGCCGGGCGTCGGGACGGCGAAGGTCGCCGCCCACCCGGCGAGCTCCTCGTCGGTCATGGGCCACGTGGTGTGCGGCTCGTCGGCGTGGCGGCGGTCCAGTCGTCGCCGCTGCTCGGCCGGGGTGAGCGCGAGATAGCGCAGCTCGACGGGCACACCGAGGTCGGCAGCCGCCTGCCGCAGTGCGGACCGCTCGTCGCGGGACCAGAGCCCGAAGTCGAGGACGACGCTGATGCCCAGCCGGAGGGCCCGCAGACCGATCTCGATCAGCCGACCTTCGATCACGTCCGTGGCCGACGGCGGGTTCGCGAGGCCGTAGAGCGCCTTGACCCACTCGTCCTTGGTGAGGCGGAGGGCGTCCTCCTCGACCTCGAGGCGCCGTGCCTCCGTGGTCTTCCCCGTGCCGGGCAGACCGACGGTCAGGTACAGGGTCGGCCGCGTCGTCATCGCGCCATCATCGCCGAGCCGCGCGCCGCGCACCGGCACGCCAAGATGTCCGCGTGATCCTCTACGCACAGACCCCGTGGCGCCGGACCGTCCAGGTGGTCGCCGACCTTCTCGTCATCGGCTGGGTGGTTCTCTGGGTGCGCGCCGGCCAGTGGGTGCACGAGGTCGTCGGACGGCTCGCTGCTCCAGGGCGCACGCTCGAGGCCGCCGGGTCGTCGCTGTCGGACAGCCTGGACTCCGCGGGGGACACCGTCGCGCGTGTGCCGCTCGTCGGCGACGACGTGCGCGCACCGTTCACCGCGGCCGGCGGCGCGGCCGACTCGATCGCCGACGCGGGCGTCGAGGTGCAGGAGGGTGCGCACCAGATCGCGCTGCTGCTGGGCCTCACGATCTCCGCGATCCCCATCCTGCTCGTCGTCGCGGTCTGGCTGATCACCCGGGCCCGGTTCGTCAGCCGTGCGCGCGCCGCCACGCGCATCCTCGACTCCGCGGCGGACCTGGACCTGTTCGCCCTGCGCGCGCTCGCGTCACAGCCGGTCCGTGCGCTCGCGCGCGTGAGCGACGACCCGGCGGACGCATGGCGTCGTCGCGACCCCGAGGTCGTCCGCGCGCTGGCGGCGCTCGAGCTCCACGCGCTCGGCCTGCGTGCGCCCTCGACCTGACGGCGGCCGGCGCAGCAACCCCCGGGGGAGCGCGCGGTCACCGGCGACTCAGGCGGGACCTCGCCGTCGCAGGAGGGCCACCGCGACCACGGGCACCCACAGGTAGCTGGGCCAGAACGCCAGTCGCTCCCACAGCCCGCCCAGGTCCGGGCTCGTCGCGGTGAGGAGGAAGGCGACCGACCCGGCGAGCGAGGCGAGGCCGACGACGGCGGTCGCGGCGCCCAGTCGCGGGACCGCCGGGTGCAGGCTGGCTGCCAGCAGCAGCAGGGCCAGCGGCAGGGCGACGAGCGAGGGCAGTGCGACGAGCGCGTGCAGCTCCAGGTCCTGGTCGACGGGGACCAGCCCGGTGGCGACGCTGCTCAGGCCCGCGACCACCCACGCGACCGTCGAGGCCGTGGCGAGGCGAGGCCGTGGCAGCGACCCCCGCAGCAGGACGGCTCCGAGGGCGAGCAGCACCCCGAAGACCACGAAGCTCGCGTTGACCAGCGGGTGCCACGGCGAGCAGACAGCGACGTCGCCGTAGGGGTAGGCGATGGTCGTGCACTGCGTCGCGCCGAGGTCGCTGATGGTCTGGTCGAGCAGGCTGTAGGGCGCGGTGGAGCCCCGGGCGGCCACCAGCTCGGCGACCAGGTACAGGGGTTGGACGATCCACGCCACCGCTCCGACGATGACGGCGCGCCGTCCGGCCATCAGCGGGTCAGGCTCCGCGCCGTGGAGCGGGTGCGCGCCGTCACGGACGTCGTGTCCCGGCGCAGGTAGTTCCACGCCAGGAACGCGCATACGAGCCCGTTGAGCAGCCCGACCATGACGTCGGAGAGGCTGTGCATGCCGCGGTAGAGGCGGGCGGTGCCGACGGCGAGGGGCACCAGCAGGCAGACGACCGTGACGGCGATGCGCAGCGCACGGTTGCCGATCCGCTGGGCGAGCATGGCCAGGACGACGTAGAACGCGGTCGACGCGCCGGTGTGGCCGCTGGGGAAGCTGGAGGTGGGCGGGGAGTCGTCGAGCTTCTCGACGTCGGGGCGCTCGCGGCCGACGACGAGGGCGGAGGTCATGAACACGATGGCCTGCACGGCGATGGCCTGCGGCGGCACGATCGCGAGCCACCACTGCTTGGTGCGCCACCAGAAGAGCGCGACGAAGAGCACGCACGCGCCGATGATGAACTCGGTGGTGCCGATGGCGGACAGGACCGTCGTCACGGCGTCGAGCGTCTCGGTGCGCTGCTCGACGAACCACTCGTTGACGGCGGCCTCGCCGGGCAGGTTGTCCAGCGGGCCGGTGATGAGGAGCCCGATGCCGACGATCACCACCCACAGGCCGACCGCGGGGAGCAGCACGCGGACGGCGAAGTCGCGCCACGCCTCCTTGCGGGTGGGGGCGGACGAGTCCAGCTCGTAGCGGTGCAGGAAGGTGTGCATCACTTCTCCTGGTCGGGGGGCGTCGCGGACCAGCCGCTGTAGCCCAGGTAGGACGCGCCCGCGAGGGCCGTCCCCAGAGCGATCCCTGCGACGACGTCGGAGGGGTAGTGCACGCCGAGCATGACGCGGTCGACGGCCGTGAGGAGGGTGCAGGTGGCGGCGACGAGCGGGACGACCACCCGGCCGCGGGGTCCGAGCAGCGGCCAGACCAGCAGGGTCAGGGTCACGGCGACGGCGGCGGTGTTCGTCGCGTGCCCGGACGGGAAGCTGGACCCGGGGGCGTGCGCGACGGCGTCCTCGACCACCGGACGGGCCCGCTGGACCAGACCCTTGGCGCCCAGCTGGATGACCCAGGCGGCCATGATCGTGAGGAACGCCCACAGCGCCCGGGTGGTCAGCCCGTGCCGGCGCCAGACCCAGACGCAGACGAGCGTCGCGGCGAGGTTGACCCACTTCGCCTGGAACAGCTCCTGCCACACGAGGAGCGCCTGGCGGACGCCCGGGTGGTCGCGCGTGAACTCGGTGGCGGCCTGGATGGTGCGCTGGTCGAAGGTGACGACGGCATCCACCTCGGCACGCACCAGGTACGCGAGGACGGCGACCGGGATGGTGAACGCGATCCCGAACGCGGCGGCGCGCAGGAGCGCACGGCGGCGGAGCGGGAGCGGGCGCATCCCCGGAGGCTAGGGCGCTACGCGGTCCCCCGCACGACGAGCGACGGCTGGAACAGCACCCCACGGGGCGGCTGCTGCGGGCTGGCGATCCGGTCGAGGAGGAGCCGGGCCATCTCCGCGGCCATGTCCTCGACGGGCTGCCGCACGGTCGTCAGGGGCGGGGTGGTGCCCAGCGCGGTGCTGGTGTCGTCGAAGCCGACGACCACGACGTCCTGCGGGACCCGGCGCCCGGCGTCCTGCAGGTGCCGCACCACCGACTCGGCCATGAGGTCGTTGGCGGCGAAGACGCCGTCGGTGCCGGGCAGCTCGTCGACGATCGTGCGGGCCGCCACCACGCCGCTGCGGGCGGTGAAGTCGCCGGGCAGCACCTGGACGGAAATGCCCTGCGCTGCGGCGGTCGCGAGGAAGCCGTCGAGGCGCTCCCGGGCGGCGGCCAGGTCCTCCGGACCGGCGACGGCCACGCAGGACCGCACGCCGAGCGAGACCAGGTGCTCGGCGGCGAGCCGGCCTCCCGCCGCCTGGTCGGCGTCGACCCAGCTGAGCGGCACGCCGGACGTCGGCCGGTGGGAGAGCACCGACGGGACGTGCAGCTGGTGCAGGGCGAGCGGGAGGTCGGTGTCGTCGGCGCTGGAGATGACGAGCACGCCGTCGACGTGACCCTGCTTCAGGTACGCCAGGACGAAGTCGTGGTCCTCGCGGTCCGCGGGGAGCACGACGAGGTGGATGCCGGACGCCCGCAGCACGCCCTGCGCGCCGGCGGTCACCCGGCCGAAGTACGGGTCGGAGAAGATCCGCTCCAGGAACGCGGCGCCCGACGAGCCGGAGGCCGGCTCCGCGATGACGAGGGCGACCGAGTTGGTCCGGCGGGTGACCAGCGAGCGGGCCGCGTAGTTGGGCACGTACCCGGTCTCCCGGACGGCCTCGTCCACCTTGCGGCGCATCACCGGGTCCACGGCGATGCCGTTGAGGACCCGCGACACGGTGGACCGGGAGACGCCGGCGCGGAGCGCGACCTCCTCGAGCGTGGAGGCGTGTGGCGCGGTCATGGCCCTGTTGTAGCACCGGGGGGCCGACGACGGGCGTCGGCCCCCCGGTGCGCACGTCAGCGGTAGACGCGGACGTAGTCGACGAGCATCCGCGACGGGAACGGCGTCGTCGCGTCGACCGGTCCGGGCCAGTCGCCGCCGACGGCCAGGTTGAGGATCACGTAGAACGGGTGGTCGAACACCCACGGACCCTTGGTCGCCTGGACGGTCGCCTTGCTGGCGGTGAACACGACGACACCGTCGAGGGAGAACCGGATGCCGGTCGCATCCCACTCTGCGGCCCACACGTGGAACGCGTCCGAGAGCTTGGCGCCGCCGGGAGCCGTGTACATCTGCCCGTACCCGCCGCCGCCGTTGTACTGCGGGGCGTGCAGGGTGGAGTAGCCCTCGCGGGTGTTGCGACCGAGGACCTCCATGATGTCGATCTCGCCGTTGTACGGCCACGGGCGGCCGGTGAGGAAGTCGGCGCCCATCATCCAGAACGCCGGCCACAGGCCGTTCCCCTCGGGCACCTTGACCCGCGCCTCGACCCGGCCGTACTCGAACTCGAACTTCCCGCCGGTGTTCATGCGGTGCGAGGTGTAGTCGCGTCCGCCGGCGGTCTCCCGGCGGGCCTCGATCACCAGGTTGCCGGCGCCGTCCATCCGGGCGTTCTGGTTGTTCGTGTAGTACTGGATCTCGTTGTTCTGGCCGGTGCCGGGGTCGATCGTCCACTTGGCCGGGTCGGGCAGGGTGCCGGCCGCGGTGTTGAACTCGTCGCTCCACGCGAGCCGCGAGAAGGTGGGTGCCGGTGCGTGCGCGGGCGGTTGCACGGGGTTGCCGCCGGTGCCGTAGACGTCGAAGTCGTACAGCGAGTAGCCGTACGCGCTGCTGCGCTTGTTCACCGCCAGTCGCACGTACCGGCCGGTGCCGCTGACCGCGAGCTCCTCGTGGAAACCCTTGCCCGTGGTCGTCGAGTAGACCGTGGTCCACGTGGAGCCGTTGGGGGACACCTGGATCTGGTACCCGGTGGCGTAGGCGGGGTCCCACTGCAGGACGACCTTGCTGATGGTCGCGGTGGCGCCGAGGTCGACCTGGATCCAGCCGGCGTCGGTCCAGCCGGTCAGGTTGCTGCTGGCCCAGCGCGAGGCCGGGTCGGCGTCGAACGCCTTGTCCGGGCCGCACTGCCAGCAGCTGCCGTCGTCCTGCGACGAGGAGGCGGTCGCGGGCTTGGCGTAGGACAGCAGACCCGACGTCGGCGGCGTCGTGCTGCCGCCGAAGACCTCGAGCTCCCACAGCGACACGCCCCACTGGGTGGCCCGTGCGGTCGCCAGGACGCGCACGTGGCGGACGGTCGCGTCGACGGCGAGGGACTGCTTGGCCGCGGACGTCGGGGCCTCGGTGCGCAGGGTCGTCCAGGTGGAGCCGTCGGTGGAGCCCTGCAGCTGGTAGCGGGAGGCGTACGCGTTCTCCCAGGTGAGGTCGACGCGGCTGATGCGCTGCGCCGAGCCGAGGTCGACGCTGACCCACTGCGGGTCGGAGAACGCGCTGGACCAGCGCGTCCCGGCGTTGCCGTCGGTCGCGGCCGTGGCCGGGAACGCGACGTTCTCGGCCGACGAGGCGGTGGTCGGCCTGCCCTTCGAGAGCAGCACGTCGGCGGCCTGCGCCCCGACGGGGACGGTGACGAGCGTGACGGCGAGAGCGAGCGCCGCGGCTGCGGCAGCGAGGATCCGCGGCGTACGGGCGCGCGGGAGGACGGGAGCCATGCTTCCCCCAAGGGTCGTCATTGACGGGATGGGTGGTGGGGCTGGGCCAGAGAGCGCTCTCTGCTGCACACCCTGATACCGCCCATGACATCTGTCAAGAGCGCGCACACAAGCGCAGGGAGCGCTCTCTGGCGGTAGTTCAACCGACGGTGGTGACGACCGTCCCGGCAGGCGCCTGCCACACGAGGTCGAGCACGTCGTCGCCCACCCGGACGCAGCCGTTCGAGACCGCGCCCGTGCCGCGCAGGGTCGTCGTGTGGATGGCGGTCACCGCCGTGCCGGTCGGCTTGTCGTAGTGGTCGATCGTCTCGCTCTGCGTCGAGAGGAGCAGCACCCGCGGGGTGGTGGTGCCGGGCTCCAGCCAGCGGGTGCCCAGCAGGAAGGCGGGGACGTGCGGGGTGGGCGTGCCGGGGGCGCCGGTCGCCTTCACGGGCAGGACGTGCGTCGTCGTGCCGTCGTCGACCGTGATCGTCTGCGCGGCGGTGTCCACCTGGATCGACCAGTCGGTGCCGGCGGCCTCGGTGTCGGCGGCGTCGATCCAGACGCTGCGGCCGTTGGTCTGCGCGACGTCCTGGCTCGGCAGGGCACCGCGCGTCGCCACCATCACGCGCAGCCACCGGCCGCGCTGGTCGATGACCGGCAGCGTCGTGCGCACCTCGAGCGTCAGGGCGGGGACCACACCGACCGCTGCACCGGCCGGCGCGACGCGGCCCGCGGTGTCACGCACGACCACGACGGTCTGCCAGCGGCCGAGCGCCGGGTCGGCGTTCTCGCGCTGCGTCAGGCCGTCGATGCCCGGCAGGCCCGGGACGACGTGCAGGAGGTCGATGACCGGCAGCGCGCCCAGGTCCGCGGCGGGAGGGACGGGCACGGCCGGTGCGGCAGCCTTCACGACGGCGACCGGCGCGGCGACGACGACCGGCTCCGCCGAGGGTGCGGCCTCCTGCGCGCACGCGCCCGCCAGGGTCGCCACCAGTGCGGCCGCGACCGTCGCGCGCGTCAGGGATCTCCGGTTCATCCCTGCCATGGTGCGCCCCGACGCGGACACCGGCCAAACGCGGCTGTCGTCGCCGGCGGATTGCCGACAGGATGCGTGTCGAGATCCTGCGCGCGGCTCCGACCACCGGACGAGCGGGCCGACGGAGGCCCGGAGAGGCGGACTGCACCGTGAAGTACATGCTGATGATGAACTACTACGTCGAGGGCGTCCCCCCGATCGACGAGTGGGCGCCCGAGGACGTCCAGCGCCACATCCGCTTCCAGCAGGAGCTGGGCGCGGAGCTCATGGCGAACGGCGAGCTGGTCGACGGGCAGGGTCTCGCGTGGCCCTCCACCGCCAAGTTCGTGACGAGCGACGGGGTGTCCGCGCCCGTCGTCACCGACGGACCGTTCGCGGAGTCGAAGGAGTTCCTCGCGGGCTACTGGATGGTCGACGTCGACGACGAGGCGCGGGCGATCGAGATCGCCGCCCGGGCGTCCGCGGCACCCGGCCCCGACGGTGCGCCGATGCGCCAGGTCTTCGAGGTCCGCGCACTGATGGAGGCGCCCGCTCCTGTCGAGTGACCCGCTCCCCGAGGACCTGCTGCGCGAGCTGGCGCCGCAGGTCCTCGGCGTGCTGGTCCGCCGCTGCGGCGACCTCGCCGACGCGCAGGACGCCCTCCAGGACGCGCTGCTCGCAGCGGCCACCCAGTGGCCCACGGACGGGCTGCCGGACAACCCGCGCGGCTGGCTGGTGGTCGTCGGCCAGCACAAGCTGGTGGACCGCTACCGCAGCGAGGACGCGCGACGACGCCGCGAGGAGCTCGTCGGCACCATGGAGGCGGTCGGGCCGGCGGACACCCCGCACGCCGACGACTCGCTGCTGCTGCTGTTCGGCTGCTGCCACCCGGCGCTCAGCCCGGCGTCCGCGATCGCCCTCACGCTGCGCTCGGTCGGCGGGCTGACCACGGCCGAGATCGCCCGCGCGTTCCTCGTGCCGGAGCCGACGATGGCGCAGCGGCTCAGCCGCGCGCGCCGGACGCTGCGCGACCTGGACGGCCCGTTCCGGATGCCGTCGCCGGACGAGTACGCCGAACGGCTGCGCGCCGCCCTGCGGGTGCTCTACCTGATGTTCAACGAGGGTTACGCCAGCACCACGGGATCGTCCGTCGCCCGCGCCGACCTGGCCGCCGAGGCGCTGCGCCTGACGCGCACCCTGCACACGAGCCTGCCCGACGACCCCGAGGTCACCGGGCTGCTCGCCCTGATCCTGCTGACCGACGCCCGCCGGCCTGCCCGCACCGGTCCGCGTGGCGAGCTGGTCTCGCTCGCCGACCAGGACCGGGGGCTCTGGGACCGCGCGATGGTCGACGAGGGCATCGCGCTCGTCGAGGACGCCCTGGTGCGCGGTGCCGTGGGGGAGTACCAGCTGCAGGCCGCCATCGCCGCGGTGCACGACGAGGCTCCCGGCACCGACGCCACGGACTGGCCGCAGCTGCTCGCCCTCTACGGGCTGCTCGAGCGGATGACCGCCAACCCGATGGTCACGCTCAACCGCGCGGTGGCGCTCGCCATGGTCGACGGACCCGACGCCGGCCTGGCACTGCTGGCCACGCTCGACGACCGGCTGCCCGGCCACCACCGTCTCGCCGCGGTGCGCGGGCACCTGCTGGAGCGTGCCGGCCGACCGCAGGAGGCGGCCGACCAGCTGCTGCTGGCGTCGCAGGGGACCACCAGCCTCGCCGAGCGTGACTACCTGCGGGTGCAGGTGGCGCGGCTGCGGCGCGTCCTGCCACCCTGAGCGACGTGACCGTCGACGCGCACATCCTCCTGTCTCCCGCCGTCACCAACCTCCGGGACATCGGGGGCCGGGCCACCGCCGACGGCGGCACCCTGGCGACCGGTGTCGCGTACCGGTCGGCCGAGCTGGCGGACGCCTCCGTCGTCACCGACGCCGCGCTCGCGGACCTCGGCATCCGGACCGTCGTCGACCTGCGCACGGACGCCGAGCGGACCCCGCGCCCCGATCAGCTGCCCGCGGGGGCGCAGCTCCTGGTGCTCGACGCGCTCGCCGACATGCCGGAGGGCGCGGCCGCACAGCTGCCGGCGCTGCTCTCGGGCGGCGGCACCGACGTCCTGGCGACCCTCGACCTGGCCGGGCAGATGATCACCGTCTACCGGCGGCTCGTCGTCGGGGACGCGGCGCGGACCGCGTACGCGGCGTTCGTGCGGACCGTCCTGGACCCCGAGCGCCGACCGGTGCTGTTCCACTGCACGGCCGGCAAGGACCGCACCGGCTGGGCCGCCACGATCCTGCTCCTGGCCGCCGGGGTGGACGAGGCGGGTGCGCTGGACGAGTTCCTGGCGGTCAACCCCGCGGTCCGGGAGACGTTCGCGCCGCTCCTGCAGCAGCTCGCGGCGGTCGGCGGCGACCCGGAGCTCCTGCGACCGCTGCTCGAGGTCCGCGCCGAGTACCTGGAGGCGGCGCTGGACGCCCTGCGGGAGCGGTTCGGGACGTTCGACGCCTACCTGCGGGACGGTCTCGGGCTGAGCGAGATCGAGGTCGAGGCGCTCCGCAGGACGCTGCGCACCGACGGGTGAGCGTTGGACCGTTCGAGTGGTCCGATATGTCCGATCTTGCCGACGCACCCGGCCGCACCCACGATGGGCTGATCGCACCTCCCGCGACGCAGCGTCGTCTGAACCCAGGCGCCGAGGGAAAGGCATGCCTGTGGCCGACGAGATCACGTCCCCCATCCGACGGGGCGCGCACGACATCGCCGTCGAGCGCGACAGGGTCCGGCGCAGGCGGGTGTACCGCACCGCGGCGTTCGTGATCGCGGTCGAGACCTGGGTCATCGTCAACGCGCTGCTCGGCCGTCCGATCGTGCCGGAGCTGCCGGCGATCGACCCGCTCGTCCTCGTCCCGGTGCTCTTCTTCGGTGCGCTGCTGGTCCTGCTGGCCGGCACGCAGCTGGGGTCGGCGCGCTCGCCGCACGTCGTGGTGCGGCCCGAGCAGGTGGACGTCCGGCTGGACGACGTCATCGGCATCGACCCCGTCAAGGAGGACGTGCGCCGCTCGATCGACCTGTTCCAGACCCACAAGCAGTTCGCCGAGCAGATGGGTGGCACCCCGCGCCGCGGGCTGCTGTTCGAGGGCCTGCCCGGCACCGGCAAGACGATGACGGCCAAGGCGATGGCGGCGGAGGCGGGGGTGCCGTTCCTGTTCGTCTCGGCGACGTCGTTCCAGTCGATGTACTACGGCGCGACCGCCAAGAAGATCCGCTCGTACTTCAAGGCCCTGCGCAAGGCGGCCCGCACCGAGGGCGGTGCGATCGGGTTCATCGAGGAGATCGACGCGATCGCGATGCGCCGCGGCGGCATGGCGTCCGCGACGGTGGCGTCGAGCCCGTTCGACGCGTTCCGCCTCCCGGCGACCGTCACCAACGCGGTGGTCAGCGAGGGGACCGGCGGTGTGGTGAACGAGCTGCTGGTGCAGATGCAGTCGTTCGACCAGCCGACCTCGTCGGACCGGCTGGTCAACTGGTTCATCGCGCGCATCAACCTGCTGCTGCCCGCGTCCCGGCAGCTCCAGCAGCGCAAGCCCGTCAAGGCGCCGATCCTGCTGATCGCCGCCACCAACCGCGCCGACTCCCTGGACCCGGCCCTGCTGCGTCCCGGCCGCTTCGACCGCCGACTGACGTTCGCGACCCCGGACGCGGTGGGCCGGCGCGCGCTCGTCGACCACTTCCTTGCTCGGCGCTCCACCGACTCCGAGCTGGACGACCCGGCCCTGCGCGACCGTCTGGCCGCGGCGACCAACGGCTGGACGCCGGTGATGATCGAGCACCTGCTGGACGAGGCGCTGGTCAACGCCCTGCGCCGCGGCTCGCTGGCCATGACCTACGCGGACGTCGAGCACGCCCGGATCACCGAGATGGTCGGCATCGGCCACCCGGTCCGCTACACCGAGGGCGAGCAGCGCCTCATCGCGACCCACGAGGCCGGCCACGCGGTCACCGCCTGGCTCGCCGCGCCGAACCGGACCCTCGAGGTGCTCACGATCATCCGGCGCGGGGACGCCCTCGGGCTGCTCGCGCACGGGGACTGCGAGGAGGTCTGGACCCACTCGCACTACGACCTGCGGGCCCTGGTGCAGATCGCGATGGGCGGCTGGGTGGCCGAGGAGCTGTTCTTCGGGCAGACCAGCACCGGCCCTGCCGGTGACCTGGCGTCGGCGACACGGACCGCGGCGCAGATGGTCGGCGCGGCCGGGATGACCGGCTCGCTCATCTCGTTCGCCGCCACGCCGCACGACCTGGTGTCCGCGGTGCTCAGCGACGCCCAGGCCCGCGCCCAGCTGGAGGCGGTCCTCGACGACGCCCGGACCACGGTCCGGCGGCTGCTGTCCCGGCACCGCCACCTGGTCGAGGCCCTGCGCGACGCGCTGCTGGAGCGGCACGAGCTCATCGGCCCCGAGATCACCGAGGTCCTCGAGGCGGCGACCCTGGCGCAGGAGCAGCTGGTGGCGCAGGAGGAGAGCGACCGGACCGCGGCGACGGCTGCCGGGGCTGCTGCCGCTCTGGGTGCGGCGGCGGAGCGGCTCCGCGTGGCCTAGCCTTCGGGACGTGCCCGAGGGTCATACCGTCCACCGCATCGCCCGCCAGCTCACCCAGGACCTCGTCGGCCGACGTCTGGCCGTCAGCTCGCCGCAGGGCAGGTTCGCCGCCGGCGCCGCGCGGGTCGACGGCCAGGTCCTCGTCTCGGCCGACGCCGTGGGCAAGCAGCTGTTCTGCACGTTCGAGTCCGGTGACGTGCTGCGCGTGCACCTGGGGCTGTACGGCGCGTGGGACTTCTTCGGGTCGCTGACGCCGCTGGTGCCCGGCGGGTTCGCCGCCGGCAGCATGGGAGCGCCGCGCCTGCGCCGGGCCGTGCGGATGGGCGAGGGCGAGCGGGAGGTCGCGAGCGGCGAGGCGTTCCCGCCCGAGCCCGTCGGTCAGGTGCGGGTGCGGCTCGCCTCGGACGCGACCGTCGCCGACCTGCGTGGCCCGACGGCGTGCGAGGTCCTCGACCCGGCGGGGGCGGCTGCGGCGATCGCGCGGCTGGGCCCGGACCCGGCGTCGACCGACGACCTGGCCGCGGCCGGGGACGTGATGGTGCAGCGCCTGACCTCCCGGAACGTCGCCGTCGGGCAGCTCCTCATGGACCAGACCGTCGTCGCGGGGATCGGCAACATCTACCGCGCCGAGCTGCTGTTCCGCGCGCGCCTGGACCCGCACACCCCCGGGCGCCGCGTCCCGACCGACGTCGCCCGTGCGCTCTGGGACGACTGGGCTGTCCTGCTCGCCGACGGCATCGAGCGCGGGGTCATGATCACGCGCGAGGACCTGACGGACGCCCAGCGCGAGCAGGCGCAGACCGACCCGAGCCTGCGCCACTGGGTCTACCACCGCCAGGGCGAGCCGTGCCTGGTCAGCGGTACCCCGGTCGTGGTGGAGCTCATGGCCACCCGCAAGCTCTACTGGTGCCCCACCTGCCAGGTCTGACCGGCCGCGAGCGCGGCACTTCCCGACGAGCGCGGCAGTCGAGACTGCCGCTCTCGTCGCACACTGCCGCGCTCGCGGCCGTCAGTCGAGGCCCAAGAGCGCCCGCCACGTGCGGTGGTGCTCGACGGTGACGCCCTCGTAGCCGGGGAGGGCGCCGAACGCGTCCGCGACCAGTGCGGTCTCCTGCTCCAGCACCACCGGGCCCTCGTCGATGAACGTGAACTGGGCACCGCCCGCGACCTCGGCGGTGTCCGTCTCGACGCCCACGGTGAACGGCAGCCCCGCCGCCGACGCCGCCACGACGGCCGGACCGGCCAGCGCGACGATCCCGTCGGGACCCTGCGCGTGGTCGCTGAACGCGACGACCCCCACCCGGCCGACGCGCGCGAGGATCGCGTCGAGCAGGCTGCCGCTCTCCCAGGGCTCGTGCGCGAGCCACCAGGGAGTGTCGACCCCGAGCGAGACCCCGGCCGGCAGCGCGGCCAGCACGCCGTCGAGGAGCGTCAGCCACTGGGCGCAGAGCTGGTCCCGGTTCGTCGGCCAGCCCCCGGTCGCCCATGGCTCGACGTCGAGCTGGATGCTGTCGCTCGGGCCCGAGCGCAGCGCGGTCAGGGCCCAGGTGACCGCGAGCGACGGCTCGCCCAGCCATCCCGGGTCACCGCCCAGCGGTCCGACCGCGATCCCGGCGGTCTGCAGCGCGGTGGTCGCGGCGCCGAACCAGTCGCCGACCGGTCCCTCGTCGGCGGCCCACGGCGCCGACAGGAACACCCGCTGCAGCGCCCGGTCCTGGCAGAACGCGACGAGCGCCGCAGGCTCCGCGGGCGCGTAGTCCCGGCCGCGGGCGTCGAGCGTCCTGGCGACGGGGTTGTCCCACGCCCACATCGAGGTCAGGGCGCTCACGGCCGCATCCGTTCGCCCACGGGGACCTCCACGGAGAGCGTGTTGGCGCGGGTGGCCAACGGGCACGTCCATGCCGGGTCGTACGCGCACGACGGGTTGTACGCGAAGTTCAGGTCGATGACGAGCCTGTCCTGTGCCATGCCGAGATCCGCCCCCTTGATGGTGTCCAGCAGGTAGCGCCCGCCGCCGTACGTGCCGCCGGGTGTCCCCGCCAGCGCGTCCTTCAGCGGGACGAAGAGGCCGCCCCCGTAGGCGCGGATGACCCACACGGCGAGCGTGCCCAGGTCTCCCAGCTCGACCGTCCCGATGCGCTCGAACGGCACGACGCCGTCGGCGCCGGTGCCGACGTCGAGCCGCTGGGCCGACGACGGGCGCAGCTCGCACTCGAACCGGTAGGCCGGGTCGTGGTGCGGGATGTCGAGGCCCTCGAACGACGCCTTGGCCGCGGCGTCGAGGGGCGACGCGGGGTGGTCGGCCAGCAGCTCGTCGCGGCGCTGGACCCAGACCGCGTGCGCGGTGGACGGGTCGTCCACGGCGATCCGGCGGACGTCCGCGTACAGCTCGGCGACGCGACGCCGCCAGTCCGCGACCACGAGCGGCTCGTCAGCGGGATGGCGTCCGGTCACGATGGCGGGGATCACGGCCCCACCGTCGCACGGCGCGCTGCCCGGGGTCGACCTGTGTGAGGGTGGTCGGCATGGATCTGCGCATCTTCACAGAGCCCCAGCAGGGGGCCACGTACGACGACCTGCTCGCCGTCGCCAAGGCCACGGAGGACCTCGGCTTCGACGCCTTCTTCCGCTCCGACCACTACCTGAGGATGGGGGACGGCGACGGTCTGCCGGGGCCGACCGACGCCTGGACCACCCTGGCCGGCCTCGCGCGCGAGACCAGCCGGATACGGCTGGGCACCCTGGTCTCGTCGGCCACGTTCCGGCACCCGGGGGTGCTGGCGATCCAGGTGGCGCAGGTGGACCAGATGTCGGGCGGGCGTGTCGAGCTGGGCCTCGGGGCCGGGTGGTTCGCGCAGGAGCACGCGGCGTACGGCATCCCGTTCCCCGAGAAGCGGTTCGGCCTGCTCACGGAGCAGCTCGAGCTGATCACCGGCCTGTGGGGGACGCCGGTGGGGGAGCGCTACGACTTCGCCGGTGAGCACTACCAGCTCAAGCACTCGCCGGCGCTGCCCAAGCCGGTGCAGGCCCAGGTGCCGATCATCGTGGGCGGCAGCGGACCGCGGCGCACGCCCGCGCTGGCCGCGAGGTACGCCGCCGAGTTCAACCAGTCGTTCCCCGCGCCGGTCGACGTCGAGGGCCGCGTGGCCACGGTGCGGGCGGCGTGCGAGGAGGTCGGCCGGGACCCGTCGACCCTCACGTTCTCCGTGGCGCAGGTGCTGTGCGCAGGTCGCGACGACGCCGAGGTGGCCCGCCGCGCCGCCGCGATCGGCCGCGACGTGAGCGAGGTCCGCGCCGTCGGGTTCGCCGGGACGCCGACGGCCGTCGTCGACCGGATCGGCTCCTACCGCGAGCTCGGCATCACGCGGGTGTACCTCCAGGTGCTCGACCTGCACGACCTGGACCACCTGGAGCTCGTCGCGTCGGAGGTCGCGACGCAGCTGGGCTGACCTGGGGGCGCCTGGCACGAGCGCGCACGGGAACTCGCTAGGGTCCCGGCATGCGCGGCCTGTATGCACTGAAACCCTGGTACACGCGACAGCTCGACGGCGTCGTCCGGTGGGCCGTGCGCCGGGACGTGTCGCCGGACGTCTTCACGTGGTCCGGGGTGGCCGCCGCCGCCGCGGCCGGCGTCGCGATCGCGCTCGGCTGGTGGCCGGCCGTGCTCGTGCTTCTGGCAGCCCGCCTGGCGGGGGCCAACCTCGACGGGGCCGTCGCCCGGGCGCGCGCCGTGGAACGGCCGTGGGGCTTCGTCCTCAACGAGGTCGGGGACCGGGCCAGCGACCTGCTGATGTTCGCCGGCCTCGCCGTGCTCCTGAGCCGTGAGCAGGGCACGGCGGGGCTCGTGCTCGTGCTGGTCGCCGCCGTCGCCGCGACGCTGCCCACGGTCGCGTCGCTGGCGGGCGCCGGGGCAGGGGCGCCGCGGCTCAACGGCGGCCCGTTCGGCAAGACCGAACGCTGCCTCGCGGTGGTCCTCCTGGTCGCGGCACCGAGCCTGACCCCGATCCTGCTGCCCGTCGTCATCGGGCTGTCCCTGGTCACCGCGACCACGCGGCTGCGCGAGCTGCGCCGGCTCCTCGCGTGAACCTCGTCCCCGATCTCGAGATCCACGCCACGCTCGCCGGGTGGCACCTCGACCTCGAGGGCCGGGCCGTCTGGCTGCTGGCCGTCAGCGTGACCATCCTGGCGGTCGCGGCCGTCCCGGTGTTCCTCTCCGGCAACCCCGAGCTCCGTCGCCGCTGGACCACGTGGGCGCTGATCCTGCCCGTCATCGGCATCCCCATGTGGCTCGGTCCCGGGCCCACGGCGGCGCTCGCGGCCCTGCTCGCGCTGCAGGCGGTGCGGGAGTTCGCCGCGATGATGCGCCTGCCGCGTGCCGAGACGACGCTCCTGCTGGTGCTCGCGGTCGCCTACCCGCTCGCCGCGTGGCTGGCACCGGACCTGCTCGCCCTGGTGCCGCTCGTCGCGCTGCTCTGCGCCGTCCCCGCCCTGCTCGCGGGTGACTCCGAGCGTGGTCTCGAGCGGGCGACGCTGACGGGGTTCGGCTCCATCTGGTTGTGCTGGTCGCTGGCCAACCTGGTGCTCGTCGGCAGCGACGCGTACCTGCTGTGCTTCGCGGCGGCCGCGACGGACATCGCCGCCTGGTGCGGCGGGACCGGCCTGCGCCGGTTCGCGTGGGCGCGACGACCACTCTCCCGGCTCAGTCCGAACAAGACCGTCGGCGGTATGGTCGGAGCCGCCGTCGGGGCTGCCGTCGTGCTCGTCGTGCTGGACGCCGCCTCGCCGGGGCTGTACGTCGCCGTGCTGCTCGGGAGCGTCGGAGGAGACCTGTTGGAGTCGATGGTGAAGCGTCGCGCCGGGGTCAAGGACGCCGGGGCGTGGCTGCCCGGCTTCGGTGGCCTGCTGGACCGCGTGGACTCCCTGCTGCTGGTGCTCCCGCTCGCGGCGGTGCTGGCATGACGTCCCGACGACGGGTCGGTCTGCCGCCCGGGTTCAACCTGGCCGGCGCCGCTCGGCACACCCTCTGGCGCAACGTCTTCCACCTCGTCGGCGGGTACAAGGTCCGCGGCTCGGCGCCGTACGAGGCGATGGTCATCGTCGCCAACCACAGCTCGCACGCCGACACCCCGGCGCTGATCGCCGCGTTCCCCGCGCCGTACAAGCCGGTGGTCGTCGCGGCCGAGGACTACTGGTTCGAGAAGACGTGGATGCGGGTGGGCCTCAAGCTCGCCATCGGCGCGGTCCCGGTGCACCGCAAGGGCGGGGGCTACTCGGGGCTCGTGGACGGCGCGCAGACGGTGCTGGGTGCCGGGTCTAGCCTGCTCGTGTTCCCCGAGGGCACCCGCAGCCCCGACGGCCGGCTGGGGGAGCTGCGCAGCGGCGCCCTGCGGATCGCCCGCGAGTTCGACGTCCCGGTGCTGCCGGTCGCCATCGTCGGCACCCACGACCTGCTGCCCAAGGGCGGCGGCCTGCACCCCGGTCCTGTCGAGGTCCGCCTCGGCCACCCCATCCAGCCCGAGGACCTCGTCGACGACGACATGTCGCCGGTGGTCCACCAGCTGGAGGCCCTGCTCGCCGAGGGCCCCGCGACCGCGTCGGTGTCCCGCACCTGGCGCGTCCTGTACCGGGCGATGGACGGGAAGGCCGGGATGGCCGGCGCCGCCGCCTGGGGGTTCGCCGAGGCCGTCAGCTGGCCGGTGACGATGGAGATGTACCTGGCTGTCGTCGCCGTCGCCAACCCGCGCCGGATCCTGCCCGCGGCCGCCTGGCTGACCGCAGGGTCGGTCGCCGGCGTCCTGGTCACGTCCGAGCTGACCCGGCGCGGCCTGCGACCGCCCGCACCGCTGACCACGAGCACGATGCGCGACGCGGCGGCCCAGCACATGGCTGCCGGCGCCCGCGGCGTCTGGAAGCAGGCGGCGAACGGTGTCCCCGTCAAGCTCTACGCCGCCGCAGCCGGGGACGCCGGCATCCCGCGGATCCCGCTCGCGGTGCACACGGCCGGTGCCCGCGGTGCGCGTGCGGTGGCGATGGGCGCCGCGATCGGGGGCGCCGCCGTGGTCGGGCACCCCGTCCTGCGACGGTTCTACGTGCCGTACCTCGGGGTGCTCGGCGTGACCTACGCGGCCGGGCTGGCGCTCGTGATCCGCTCCTGGCGGCGCAGGGCATCGGGCTGATCGTCCGGCCGGCCGTCGGGACCGCCGTCGGCCGGCAGCGGCCTGACCAGCGCCACCACGGTGTGCACCAGCAGCACCACGAGCGCGATGTTGCGGGCGGCCAGCGTCAGCGTGACGGCCGGTCCGCCGGAGATCACCTCGGGGTAGAACCAGGGGAACACCACCTGGGTCGCCGCCGCGGTGCCCAGCACCAGCCACGCCGTCGTGCGCCAGCCCGGCAGCCGCAGCGCCAGGGCCACCGCCACGGGCGGTGCGAGCCAGCCGATGTACTGCGGCGACCCCACCTTGTTGAACACCAGCATGGCCAGCGTCAGCAGCAGAGCCCCGCGGACCAGCAGCTCCGTGCGCGCGATCCCGCCGGACCACATCCGCGCACCGAGCTGCTCACGGCGCCACCACAGCAGCAGGGCCGCCGCGCCGAGCGCGAGGAAGAAGAGTGCACCGAGCACGTCCGCCGCGCCCTGGGTGCCCGGGCCCGTGATCTCCCACGTGACGATCGGCTGGTTCAGGTACCGCGTGATCGACTCCGAGAACAGCCCGGCGACCAGCCACGGCGTGGCCCCCGGTGACTCGATCTGCAGCCCGCGGTCCTCCTGCTCGGTGAGGAACGACGAGACGTGCGGCAGACCGCCCAGCGCTGCCACCGTGCCGACGACCACGACGCTAACGATCGCCGCGGGCACCACCACGCTGCGCCACGGTCGGCGCACCGCGACGAAGAGGGCGATCAGCAGCGCGCCGGGCGCCACCTTGACCCACGCGGCTGCCGTGAGGAGGGCGGAGGTGATCCGCGGGTGGTTCAGCGCGATCGACAGGGCGACGACCACCACGGGCGCGATGACGGCGTCGAGACGACCCATCGCGACCGGTCCGAGGAGGACGAGGAAGGCGAGCCACCACCAGGCGCCGAGGGCTGTCGGGGGCTCCTGCGGCCGGTCGGGCCGGCGCGTGTGCAGCAGGAACGCGACCGCGACCGCGTCGAGCACGGTGATCATCAGCGCCCACACCGCCGGGTACGCGGAGCCGCCGCCGGACCCGCCGACCGCGGCGGCCAGCATCGGGATGATGGCCCCGGCCGGGTACACCCACGAGCCGGAGAGCACGGGCCACTCGCCCCGGTTGATGCCGAGCCACATCCAGTAGCGGTACAGGTCGAGGTCCCAGAACGCCTCCTGGGGGATCAGGACCAGGCCGACGAGCGCGAGCCAGCCGTGCACGAGGACGAAGGCGACCCAGACGGCCGTGGTGGAGTGCAGCAGGCGGCGGAGCAGCGCGACCTCCGAGGCAGTGGCCGGACGCGGCCGACGAGCGGGCAGGAGATCAGGCTAGCCCGCTCGTCGGCCTCGTCGTGGTGCTCCTGGCTGTGAGAATCAGCCGGCGCGGCCCGGTGTGGGCGGCAGCGGCACGGGGGCTGCGCCGCCGTTGCCCGTCGCCGGGAGCACCGCACCGCGGTTCTCACCGTCGACGTACTCGTCACCGGCGGGCGGGTCGTCGGGTGCCGGCGGAGCCTCCGGGGCCGTCTTGCTCACGGGGTCGGGCGTGGTGTCTGACTCGGTCATCGTCGACCTCCCTCGTCGTTCCGTGGTCGGTGACCACGGCGGAGATCCACGGTCGCACGGCCGCCATCGCCGCGCACGGCGAGCATCAGCCGGCGGCGGGGGTCTCCGTCACGGGAGCGACGACCTCGTCGAACGGGGTGCAGCCCGGGGGCGCCGCGAGGGGGACCGCGGGGTCGAGCGCGACCGTGTCGAGCGGCTTGAGCTCGGCGAACTCGGCACCCAGCGCCAGGTCGACGCTCGCGTCCGCCCGCGGGTCCAGCACGAAGACCGCTCCGTCGATGTGCGCCGCGAGGGTGTACGCCTGGACTGCGCCGGGGACGCCGAAGATGATGCGTGCCGTGCCGTCGTAGGTGGCCGCGGCGTTCTCCGCGGACGGGACGGCGAAGCCGCGCTCGACCAGGGACGCCGCCGTCGCACCGGCGAGGCCGACGCGCGTGGTGGCGTTGAAGACCTTCACACTGATCTGGTTGGCGGCGATGGGCAGCGCCCCGGCCGGGGGGCACGGGAACGGGTCCTGCGACGCGGTCGGCGAGGGCACGGCCTTGAAGTCGCGCGCGAACACCGGCAGGTTCAGGCTGCCCGTGAACATCGCCGCGGCACCGAGGCCGGCGAGCGCGAGGACCGCGAGGAGCACCCCGAAGATCACGGCCTGGCGCTCGTGCATGTGCCGTCGGCGCAGCTGCCGGGCGCGGTCCTGCTCGGTCACTTGATCACCAGCACCCGGGCGTGCAGCAGCGCGCGCTGGTGCAGCGCAGCCCGGACGGCCCGGTGCAGACCGTCCTCCAGGTACATCACGCCGCGGTACTGCACGACGTGCGCGAAGAGGTCGCCGTAGAACGTGGAGTCCTCCGCGAGCAGCGCGTCGAGGTCGAGCGTGCGCTTCGTCGTCACCAGCTCGTCCAGCCGCACCTGGCGCGGCGGCACCTCGGCCCACTGCTTGGCCGTCTCCAGCCCGTGCTCAGGGTAGGGCCTGCCCTCGCCCACCGCCTTGAAGATCACGGAGGGAGTCTAGGTGACGGTCCCGCCCCGCCGTGCCGCCGACGCGGGTGAGGTGGCGACGTCGTGCGGAGCCGGGCGGCGCCGCTCCGAGGATGGCCTGCTCCGCCGACCCTCCCCGAGATCGTCGCATCGCCCCGAGATCGGGGATACGCACCGTCGATCTCGTGCCGGACCCACGATCTCGCGGCACCTGGCGCCGCGCCCGAGCTCACCTCGAGGACGGGATCGGCGGCCGACGGGCATCCGAGTCGGGGGAGTCTGGATAGCGGTTTCCGTCGGCGGGAGCGCTCCCGACGACGGTATCCGGCGAATGTCGCAGCAAGGGTTGACTCGGGTGATTCAGGCGATACGGTCGTGGGCGGTCGGGGTCAAAGGCGCCCCCGGCTTTCCTCATCGGGAGCCACCCCTTCACCCCGTGGGGACGCCTAGCCGATTGAAAGGATTCAAGGATGAGTCTGACGCAACGCCGAGGACGGACGATCACCGCGATCGCCGGGTCCGTGCTGCTCGTCGGCACGCTGGCGGCGACCCCCGCCACCGCCGCGACCGGGACCGCCCCCGCCACGCTGAGCGGGCACGGACCCAGCAAGGGTCCCGACGGACTGACCCTCGAGCGCCTGGACCGGGGGCTCGTGGCCGCCGCCACGTCGGAGGGTGTGTTCCTGTCCTGGCGGCTGCTGGCCGGCGAGGTCACGGGCGCCACCGCGACCGGGCTGACCGGCCCCGACTTCGCGGTCTACCGCGACGGCACCCTGCTCGGCACGGTCACCGACTCCACCAACTTCGTCGACCCCGCCGGGACCACGGCCTCCCGCTACCGGGTCGCCGCCGTGGTGGACGGCGCCGAGGTCGACGGTGCCGAGGCGACGCCCTGGGCGCAGGCGAGCCTCGACATCCCGCTGCACAAGCCGGCCGACGGCGTCACCCCCGTGGGCGAGGCGTACACGTACGCGGCCAACGACATGTCGGTGGCCGACGTCGACGGTGACGGCCAGTACGAGTACATCGTCAAGTGGGACCCGTCCAACTCGAAGGACGTCAGCCAGGTCGGCTACACCGGCAACGTGTTCGTCGACGCGTACGAGCAGGACGGCACGCAGCTGTGGCGGATCGACCTGGGCGTGAACATCCGCGCAGGCGCCCACTACACGCAGTTCCCCGTCTACGACTACGACGGCGACGGCAAGGCCGAGCTCATGATGAAGACGGCCCCCGGCAGCAGGATCACCCAGTACGCGCCGGACGGATCCGTGGTCAGCGAGAAGTACATCGGGCTGCCCAGGCGCGACCGCGCCGCGGGCGTCACGGACACGACCGACTACCGGCTGAGCAAGCAGGGCTACTTCGACCACCTGGTCACGCTGCTCCAGGGCTGGAGCAGCCACCCGGAGGTCGTGGCGGGCCGCTGGCCGTCCACGGTCGAGGCGGCACTCGGCATCGCGCCGCAGTACGCGTACCCGCTCTCGTCCGAGGACGCGACGGCGCTCGCCAACTCCTTCATCGACGTCTACGCGCCCAGCCGCAGCGCCCGCAACGTGCTGCGCAACTTCGAGGGCTTCATCCTCGACGGACCGGAGTACCTGACGGTGTTCGCCGGGGCCACCGGCAAGGAGCTCCAGACCATCGACTACAAGCCGGGTCGCGGCGACGACGGGCTGCTGTGGGGCGACTACGCCATGTCCCGCATCGAGCCGGGCAACCGCGTCGACCGCTTCCTCGCCGGTGTCGCGTACCTCGACGGGCAGACGCCGTCGGCGATCTTCGCCCGCGGCTACTACACGCGCACCACGCTCGTCGCGTACGACTGGGACGGCAAGAAGCTCAAGGAGCGCTGGTACGTCGACTCGGGTCACGTCCCGCTGACCAACCCGTTCAACGACGGCCCGCACGGCCGCGACGGCACCGACCCGGTGTACGGGAAGCTCACGACGCAGGGCTTCCACTCGCTCTCCGCGTCCGACGTCGACGGTGACGGCAAGCACGAGATCGTCTACGGCGCCGCGACGATCGACGACGACGGCTCCGTGCTGTACTCGTCATTCGACACGCTCCCGGCCGGCAGCGCCGCACCGGGCGAGGTCGTCCGCCTCGGTCACGGCGACGCCATGCACGTCACCGACATCGACCCGGACCGCCCCGGCCTGGAGATCTTCACCGCGCACGAGGGTGGGACCTTCGCGCCCTACGGCATGGCGATGCGCGACGCCGGGACCGGCGAGGTCCTGTTCGGCGTGTACTCCGGCAGGGACACCGGCCGGGCGATGATCGGCGACGTGCTGCCGTCGGTGCGCGGCCAGGAGGCCTGGGCGAGCCTGCCCGGCGGCACCGACTCGCTCGGGCTGTACTCCGCGGCGGGCGTCGTCACCCCGGGGCCCATCCCGGGCACCAACATGAGCATCCGGTGGCTGCCGGACGGCACCACGCAGATCGTCAACGGCTCTGCCGCCCAGGACGTCACCATCGACGACTGGACCCGCGGGAACCAGCTCACCGCCACGGGGACGCGCTCGAACAACGGCACCAAGGGCAACCCGTCCCTGGTCGCGGACGTCCTGGGCGACTCCCGCGAGGAGCTGCTGGTCCGCACCGAGGACTCGTCGGCGATCCGGCTGTTCACCAGCACCGGCCTGAGCCACACGAAGATGTACACCCTCATGCACGACCCGCAGTACCGGGTCGAGGTCGCCCGTCAGCAGACGACGTACAACCAGCCGTCGTACGTCGGCTTCTACCTCGCCTCGGACACCGACTACACGCAGGTGCCCGTGCCGTCGTTCTACGCGCCGGGCAGCATCGACGCCCTCCGGGACGCCACCAAGGCCCAGATCGCCGGCGGTGCGGTCAAGGGTCTGGCAGCCGCCGGGCTGCTCGCCGCGGTCGAGGTGGCAGACAAGGCCGCCGACGCCGGCAACGAGAAGGTCGCCGTGAAGTCGTTGAAGGCGTACGTGGAGCTCCTCACGCCACGGACACGCCTGTCCACCGTCACCCCGGCCGCCCGGGCGATCCTCGGGTACCAGGCCAAGCAGGTGATCGCGATGCTCGACTGACACGTCGAGCATCGAGGGGTCGCGAGGGCAAGCGCGACCCCCGGGGCGCCGGTCGGGGTCACTACCGACCGGCGCCCTTCTGCGTGTCGCCAGGGCGACCGGCCGCCCGGTGCGGCGGAGTCTGTCCTCTGGCGCGAACACGCCGTGCCTGACGCGACAGCGCGCCGTGGTGGCGGTCATGGCGTGCTCGTCGGCGGGATGGACCGTCTGACCCGGACCGCCGACGACGAAGCCCCCGCCGCCCTCACAGGGGCGACGGGGGCTTCGAGGAGCCGAGGGTCAGACGCGGTAGAGCGCCGTCATCGGGCAGTTGAACGGGTCGCGGTCCGACTTCCCGACGGTGTTCAGGTACTTGACGATGATCGCGTACGAGCGCGGCAGCGAGACCTGGACGTAGGGGATGTTGTGCTCGCGGCAGTACGCCTCGACGATCGGCTTCGCGCGGCGCAGCGACGGGCGCGGCATCGACGGGAACAGGTGGTGCTCGACCTGGTGGTTGAGCCCGCCCATGAGCACGTCGACCCACTTGCCGCCGCCGATGTTCCGGCTGGTCAGCACCTGACGGCGCAGGAAGTCGAGACGCGAGTCCTTCGGGATGAGCGGCATGCCCTTGTGGTTCGGGGCGAACGAGGCACCCATGTAGAACCCGAAGACGCCCATCTGCACAGCCAGGAAGACCAGCGCGATCGGCCAGGACATGGTCAGGAAGACGAGGGCGGTGCCGCCGACGAGCCGGATGGTCATCATGACGATCTCGGCTGCGCGGTGCTCCAGCTTGTCCCGCGACGAGAGGCGCTTGATCGCGGCGACGTGCAGCGCGACACCCTCGAGGAACAGCAGCGGGAAGAAGAACCAGCCCTGGTGGTTCAGGTACCAGACCGACAGCTTCGACGTCCGCTTCGCGGCCTGGTCCGGCGTGAACGCCAGCGCCTCGATCTCGATGTCGGGGTCGGTGTCGATCTTGTTCGGGTTGGCGTGGTGGCGCGTGTGCTTGCGCTGCCACCAGCCGTGGCTCAGGCCGACGAACAGGTCGGCCAGCACGAGGGACGTCCAGTTGTTGGCGCGTCCGTCGGCGAAGATCTGGCGGTGCGCGGCGTCGTGGCCGAGGAACGCGATCTGGGTGAGGATCACGGCGGCGACGAACGCGACGGCGATCTGCCACCAGGAGTCGCCGACCAGGATGATCGTGGCGATCAGCCCGAGGACGGCCACGACGGCGGCGGAGAGCCGCACGGCGTAGTGCGCGGGGCGGCGCTTCATCAGTCCGGCGGCCTGGATGGTGCGCGTCAGCTCGGTGAAGTCGCTGACCGCGCGGTCGCGCGGTCGGGTGGGGGTGGGCGTGAGCGTCGAAGAGCTCATGGACATCCGTCCTGTCGGGTCGTGCAGAGCGCGGCGCGAGTTCGGTCGGTCGATGAGCAGATCGGAGGCGCCTCGGTGGTGATGCGACGAGACCCCGGCCGTGAGGCCGGGGTCTCGCGCGATGGAGCTATGAGCTCAGATCAGCTCAGAGAGGCGTGATGTTCGACGCCTGCGGGCCCTTGGGGCCCTGCGTGACCTCGAACTGGACCTTCTGGTTCTCCTCGAGCGTGCGGTAGCCGCTCGTCGTGATGGCGCTGTAGTGCGCGAAGACGTCGGGTCCGCCGTCCTCGGGGGCGATGAAGCCGAAGCCCTTCTCGGCGTTGAACCACTTCACGGTGCCAACAGGCATGATGCTCTCTTCTCTCACGTGCGGTATGGACAACTCCCGGATGACCGGGACCGGTATTCACGGTGTTCGTCGTCCGTCTCCGAGGTGGTCCTCGAGAACGTCCTGCCGGGTCTCCCCTGGCCGTCATGACAAGCGATTCACTGCGACTACAGGGACAACCGTACGGCACGACTGGCCCGACGGGAACGGGAGTGACGGATTCGGCGTGCCGACGCCGCCCAGAGTTCTTGCTACGTTCGCCCCGACGACGGCGCCCGGAGGGTCGATGACCGAGCATGACGACCGCTGCCCCTGCGGCACGGGAGAGACGTACGGCGAGTGCTGCGGCCGCTACCTGGCCGACGGCCGCCGAGCCCCGACCGCCGAGGCCCTGATGCGCTCGCGGTACACCGCGTTCGCGACCGGGGCCGCCCACTACCTGCTGGTCACGTGGCACCCGAGCACCCGGCCCGACCTGCTGGAGCTCGACGACGAGATGGCGTGGCACCGGCTCGACGTGGTGCGCGCCGACGCCGGCGGGCCGTGGGACGACGCCGGCACGGTCGAGTTCGTCGCGCACTACCGGCTGGACGACGGGACGGCGATCGGGCAGCGCGGCCGGCTGCACGAGACCAGCCACTTCGTGCGCGAGGACGGTCGCTGGCTGTACGTGGACGGCGGCATCGGGGCGTAGCCCGGCGAGCGGGATGTCGGTGCCGGGCGGCAGGATGCAGGGATGCTGCTGGCCGACCTGGCGACGACGTCGTCCGCCCTCGCGACGACCAGGTCGCGGCTGGCCAAGCGCGCCCTCCTGGTCGACCTGCTGCGCCGGACGCCGCCCGAGGACGTCGGGATCGTCTCGCGGTACCTCGGAGGCCAGCTCCGCCAGCGGCGGACCGGGCTCGGGTGGCGCTCCCTCGGCTCGCTGCCCACCCCGGCGCCCGAACCGTCCCTGACCGTCGTGGGCGTCGACGCGGTGTTCGAGCGGATGTCGCAGCTGGAGGGTCCTGGGTCGGTCCTCGCCCGCAACGCGCTCGCCGCCGAGCTGTTCGGTGCGGCCACCTCCGACGAGCAGCGGCTGCTGGGCGGGCTGGTGACGGGCGAGCTGCGGCAGGGGTCGCTGGATGCGCTCCTCCTGGATGCCGTCGCCGAGGCTGCGGGGATCCCGCCGGAGACCGTGCGTCGCGCGGCGATGCTCGCCGGGGACACCGAGCCGGTCGCGGTCGCCGCGCTCACGTCACCCGACCCGGTCGCCGCGCTCGCAGACTTCACCCTGGTCGTCGGACGTCCCGTGCGGCCGATGCTGGCGCAGTCGGCGCCGGACGTCGACGGCGCGTGGGCGAGCCTCGGACCGGGTCCGGTGGTCGTCGACTCCAAGCTCGACGGCATCCGGATCCAGGTCCACCGGCAGGGCTCCGACGTGCGGGTGTACACCCGGAGCCTCGACGACATCACCTCCCGGGTGCCGGAGATCGTCGCGGCCGTCCTCCAGATGCCGGCGTCCCAGCTGGTGCTCGACGGCGAGGCCCTCGCCGTCGGCCCGGACGGACGGCCGCGGCCCTTCCAGGAGACCGCGGCACGCTCCGCCACCAAGGACGCCGAGGTCGCCGCCGTGACCACGCTGACCCCGTTCTTCTTCGACGCACTGCACGTCGACGGCGTCGACCTGCTCGACGCCCCGCTCCTGCGCCGTCTCGACGCGCTCGACGCCGTCGCGGGGCCGTCGGTGGTGCACCGGCTGGTCACCTCCGACGTCGACGCTGCCCGCGGCTACTTCGCCGACGTGGTGCGCGCCGGCCAGGAAGGGGTCGTCATCAAAGCGGCCGACGCCCCGTACGAGGCCGGTCGACGCGGGGCCGCGTGGATCAAGGTCAAGCCGCGCAACACCCTCGACCTGGTCGTCCTCGCGGTCGAGCGAGGCTCCGGCCGGCGGCAGGGGTTCCTCTCGAACATCCACCTGGGAGCCCGGGACGGGGACGGCTTCGTCATGCTCGGCAAGACGTTCAAGGGCATGACCGACGCGATGCTCGCGTGGCAGACCGAGCGGTTCACCGAGCTGATGACCGAGGACGACGGCTGGGTGGTCACCGTCCGGCCCGAGCAGGTGGTCGAGATCGCGTTCGACGGGCTGCAGCGGTCGACGCGGTACCCCGGCGGGCTCGCGCTCCGGTTCGCGCGCGTGCTGCGCTACCGCGACGACAAGACCGCCGCCGAGGCCGACACCATCGAGACGGTCCGTTCGCTGGCCGGTGGCTAGTGCGTGCCGTCTGACGCGTCGTCAGTGGTCGGCGGGGCCGGGGGGACGTGCGTCCCGACGATCCGGTCAGTCGTCGTCCTCCGCCAGCGCGGTGACCTGCCAGGGTTCGCCGGGTCCGGGTCGGCGTGCGAGGCTCCCCGGCGGCATCTGAGCCAGCCCAGCGATCGAGCTGTTCTGCGCGATGGCGTGCCAGATGTGGGTGGCCACCGCGGCGCCCGGCAGGTTGGGATCGGAGACGCCGTCCCCGATCGCCCACGACCCGTCGGAGAAGTGGACCACCTCACGAGCGGGTTCCGTGCCGTCGAGCACCGTGCGCTGCACGACGGCGCCGAGGGCGTCCGGGAACCGGTGACCGTCGAACGGGAACGGCAGGGTCCGGAACATCTCACCGTCGCTCACCATGCCGTCAGCATCCCAGGGGCGTCCCGCCTCGTCGTGGACGTAGGCGCTCGGAGCTGCCGGGGCGAGGGCGCGCGGAGGGGACCGACCGACGGGATGATGCTGACCATGCACAGCGGGGAGCTGCAGGTGTCGGACGGCGGACGGGTCGGGATGATGGCGGGACGGTCGTGAGCCTGTTCCGGCGGCGGGTCGCGTGGACGCTCGCCGATGCCGCCGCGAGGCATGCGGCTGCGCCGGACACCTTCCGGGTCCCGAGCGACGACGCGACCGCGGCCGTCCAGGTGGGCGACCGGGTCAAGCTCGTCGTCGAGCCGGAGACGGGCCTGGCCGAGCGCATGTGGGTCACCGTGACGGCGGTGGACGAGGAGTCGCTGGAGGGAGTCCTGGCGTCCGACCCGGCGGAGCTGCGCGGGCTGCACGCGGGGGACACCGTGTCGTTCGAGCGGCGGCACATCGTGGCGATCAGTCGTCGTCCGGCCGGATCCTGAACGTGCGTCGGCCGTACTCGAGCCACACACCGAGGTAGGCCAGACCGCACAGCACGCCGACGACGGCGACGAGGGCGGCGCTGCCGTCCGCGGCGTCGACGACGAGGGCGCCCAGGGTGCCCGCCACCAGGGCGTTCACCACGTTGACGAACATCGACGTGCTGCCCAGGACGTGGCTGAGCGTGGACCGCTGCAGACCCATCGTGTAGGTGCCCATGAGACCGGCCCGGCCACCCTCGAAGGACGTCACCAGGTAGTCGGCCACGCCGGGGTCGATCGCGACGTACGCCGCTCGGACGCGGTTCATGCCGAGGATGAGGGCGCTGTCGTCGTGGCTGGCGTTCATGACGCGGACGCCGGTGAGCGTGCCGAGGATCAGCGCCGCGGACGCCAGCCCGATGGACAGCACGGTGAACCGCGTGCCGAACCCGGAGGCTTGCGCGACGAGCGCCAGCACCACGAGCGACGCCGAGATGACGGTCAGGTGGATCGTGATCCTGCTCATGACCTCGGACCACATGGTGCTGCGGGTGCCCAGCAGGCTCCAGTGCTCGGTGGCGAGGATCTGGGCGCGGACCGCCGGCGAGAAGGTGGACCGAGGGTCGGGCGAGGACATGGGGGTCTCCTTGCGCAGGTGGTCACCACGCTAGGGCTCGGCATCGCGGCCCGGAAGCAGTTACGTTCGGCCGGTGCCGACCACCGCCGAGCGTCTCCGATGAGCGCGGCGACCGTCGTCGGGGGTGGCCCCGCCGGGTTGATGGCCGCCGAGGTGCTGGCGCGCGCGGGCGTCGCGGTCACCGTGCACGACCGCATGCCGTCGCCGGCCCGCAAGCTCCTGCTCGCCGGGCACGGTGGCCTGAACCTCACGCACAGCGAGGATCGCGACGCCTTCCTGCCCCGGTACGGCACCTCGGCCGAGCGGCTGGCGCCGATGCTCGAGGTGTTCGGCCCCGACGACCTGCGGGACTGGTGCGCCGGTCTGGGTGAGCCGACCTTCGTCGGGTCGAGCGGGCGGGTCTTCCCGCGGTCGTTCCGTGCCACCCCGCTGGTCCGGGCGTGGCTGTCACGTCTGGCGGACCTCGGTGTGCGGATCGAGCGCCGGAGCCGCTGGACGGGCTGGACCGACGAGAACCTGAGCCTGACGGACGTCGACGGACGGCAGGACGACGTCTCCAGCGACGTGACGGTCTTCGCGCTCGGCGGTGCGTCGTGGCCGAGGCTCGGCTCGGACGGCGGCTGGGTCGGGACGTTCTCCGACCGGGGCGTCACCGTGGCACCCCTGCGACCCGCGAACGTGGGGATGCGCGTCGGCTGGTCGGCCCGGTTCGCGGACCGGTTCGAGGGGACGCCGCTCAAGCACGTCGCGCTGTCGGTCCGAGGCGACGGAGGCCCCGCGGTGCCCGGCGACGCGATGGTCACGCGCGCGGGCATCGAGGGGGGTCCGGTCTACGCGATCGGTGCCGCGATCCGTGGCGCCCTCGACCACGCGGGGGAGTGCGTCCTCGAGGTCGACCTGCGTCCGGCGCTGACGGTCGGCCAGCTCACGGAACGGTTGGAGCGTCGCCGGCCGAAGGACTCGGTGTCGAGCTGGCTGCGTCGGACGATCGGTCTGGACCCGGTCGGCGTCGCCCTCCTGCGGGAGTCGCACGACGCCGCGCTCCCGGCCCACCCGGCGACGATGGCCACCCGCGTGAAGTCCGTGCCGGTGGTGGTGACCGGCACGATGCCGATCGAGAAGGCGATCTCGTCCGCCGGGGGCATCGCGTGGTCGGAGGTCGACGACACGCTGATGCTCCGTCGGCTGCCCGGCACGTTCGTCGCGGGGGAGATGCTCGACTGGGAGGCGCCGACGGGCGGCTACCTGCTGCAGGCGTCGTTCAGCACCGGGGTCGTCGCCGCGCAGGGTGCGCTGGCGTGGCTGGAGCGCTGAGCTCAGCCGCACTCGTCGCAGACGCCCGTCGCGGGCAGCGTCATGAAGCACGTGGGGCAGGTCGCCGACGGTGCCTCCCGCACGGCGGTCGCACGAGCGACGGGCGTCCGCGGAGCCCGCGGCGCTCGCGCGGCGCGCACCGGCGCGGGCCGGACCGCGACCGCGGGCTCGGTCACGTCGAAACCCCGCTTGCGCAGGATCGCGACGGCACTGGCCGTGCTGCTGGCGAACTCCTCGGACGTGGCCAGGCGGCCTGTCGCGAACCGGTGCGCGACACCGACGACAGCCCGCAGGTCGTAGCTGCGGCCCTCGTGCACGACCGCGTAGCCGGGGAACGGCTCGAAGCCGTAGACGTCGAGGAAGCCCGTGCTGCCCCGCGAGTCGTACTCGGCGATCGCCTGGAGGACGTTCTGTCTCGACACGGAGGAGAAGGTGGCCACGCGACGAGCCTACGGCGAGGCGCTGTGCCCGTGACGGCTGGGTCGCGCAGCCCGATGACGTGGGCCTGGCAGGCCTTGCGGAGGGTGGGGCGCCGGTGGGAGCCTCCGCCCCGGAGCCCACCCCGGAACCAGTGGACGGACACGCATGTACGAGACCCACCCCGCGCTGGTGATCGGCGTCAGCCGCGGCAGGGTGCGCGTCACCCTGTTCCTCCTCGGGGTCTTCGGGCTGCTCCTGACGGTCGGCTCGGCGGTGTTCCTGGTGCAGGAGCTCCTCGGTGGCCGCACGGGTGTCTCCGAGTACTGGGGGTTCCGGTTCCCTTCGTGGCTGGGCTTCGCCGGCGGTGTCGTCGTCGGGGTCGCGGTGGCGTGGGACTCCTTCGCCACGTGGCGGGCGGCCGGTCCTGCGCACGGCGTGCTGGACTACGTCCTCGAGCCGACCGGGCTCCGGCTCGTCCACCACCGGCGCCTGCTCCGACGCCAGGAGCTGCTCGTCGAACGGGGCCAGCACCTCGTGCTCGACGCGACCCTGCTCTCGAGCCGTCGGGGCGGTCTGGAACGGTCGTACCGCATCGTTGTGTCGGCGCCCGGGGGGTCGTTCGCCTTCACCCAGGACGGCTACATCGAGAAGCTCTCGCTCGCCCCGCTGGAGCAGGCCGCCCGGCAGCTGGGCATCGAGGTGGTCACGACGGGAGCGGCGACGGAGATCCAGCGCACAGCAGGAGTCGTCTGACCTTCTCCGGACCTGAGGCTACGACGACGGGCCCGTGACCACATCGCTGCGGTCACGGGCCCGTCGGCTGCGCGGAGGATGGGGGATTCGAACCCCCGAGGGCTTTCACCCAACACGCTTTCCAAGCGTGCGCCATAGGCCACTAGGCGAATCCTCCCGGCCGACAGAGGATACCGGAGGTTCGGGCCAGGCCCGAATCGTCGGTCGTGCGCGGTACCGGCTCGCGGCCAGTCGGGTGACATAAGGTCCTCGCTCCCGGTCACGGTGGGCCGGATCACTACCGTCAGCGCATGCGACACCCCCTTCCCGCGCTGCTCGTCGCCGCCTCGGCGGTGCTCGGCGGGTGCTCGGACCTGCCGGAGATGACGTTCGACGACTACTGCAAGGACCTCGCTCTGGCGCTCGTCGCCGATGTGGCGGCGGAGGAGGTCGACGGGGGTGTCGAGGTCTCGTGGACGGACCCCCTGGACACGGCCGGTCGTCCGGCGGAGGGGTCCAGCTACTCGGTGTACCGGCGGGCGACCGACCGCGACCCCTGGGGCGAGATCGGCCAGGCGGAGTCCTTCGCGAACGGCGTCCGGGTGTCGTACCTGGACGCGCCGGGCCTGGAGGGCGCCGCGACCGTGGAGTACGCCGTGACGATGGAGGGCTGCGGCGAGGTCGTCATCACCGAGGACACGTCGGCGAAGGTGGCCGCTGCCCGGGCGACGGGCTGAGGCTGCTCACCGTTCGTCGACGGCCCCGAGCACCGGCTTGATGTCGACGACGGGCGTCCCGTCGACCGCCTCGCAGCCGGACACGTGCAGGAGCAGCCCGTCGACGCGCAGGAGCCGGACCCGGTGCAGGCCGATCGGGTTGGGCCGGTCGGGGGAGCGGGTCGCGAACACTCCGGTCTGGGGTCGCGTGGTGTCGCTGCGGGGGTGGACGGCGAGCGTCGTGCGGTCGGCGAGGTGGAACCAGGTGAGCAGCAGCAGCTCGTCGCCCGGGTGCAGGTCGGCGGCTGCTGCGGCGACGGACGGGTCGAGCTCGACGACGACGTCGGGTGCGCCCTCGTCGCCCTGCCGGACGGCGTCGGACGGGTCGGCGACCGGGCTGCGGACCCAGCCCACCGGGCGGAGCTCGGCGGCGGTCACAGGCTGAACCGCGCGACCTGGCGGATCTTGTTCGTGGCGTCCAGCGCCGCGACCTTGTAGGCCTCGGACAGGGTCGGGTAGTTCAGGACGGTGTCGACGAGGTAGTCGACGGTTCCGCCGCACGCCATGATCGCCTGGCCGATGTGCACGAGGTCGGTGGCGGAGGTCCCGAAGATGTGGACGCCGAGCAGCTCACGGGTCTCGGTGTGGACGAGCAGCTTGAGCATCCCGTAGGAGTCGCCGACGATCTGCCCGCGGGCGAGCTCCCGGTACCGCGCGACGCCGACCTCGTAGGGGACCGCCTCCGTGGTGAGCTCGGCCTCGGTGCGGCCGCAGTAGGAGATCTCCGGGATCGTGTAGATGCCGATGGGCTGGACCGACTGGAGCTCGCGGGCCGGCTCGTCGAACGCGTGGTACGCCGCCAGCCGCCCCTGGTCCATGCTCGTCGCCGCGAGCGCGGGGAACCCGATGACGTCGCCCACCGCGAAGATGTGCGGCACGTCCGTGCGGTACTGCTCGTCGACGGAGATGCGTCCGCGCGAGTCGGCCGACAGGCCCGCCGCGGACAGGTTCAGCGCGTCCGTCTGGCCCTGCCGGCCCGCGGAGTACATGACGGCGTCGGCGGCGATCCGCTTGCCGGACGCCAGCCGGGTCACGGTCCCGTGCGTGTTGCTGTCGACGCCGGAGACCTCCTCGCCGAACCGGAACGACACCGACAGGTCCCGCAGGTGGAACTTCAGCGACTCGGCGACCTCGGGGTCGCACATCTCGAGCATGGAGGGGCGCTTGTCGATGACCGTGACCCGTGTGCCCAGCGCGGCGAACATCGACGCGTACTCGATGCCGATGATCCCCGCGCCGACGACCACCATCGAGTTCGGCACCCTCTCCAGGGCGAGCACGCCGTCGGAGTCGAGGACGGTGCGCTCGTCGAACTGGACCGTCGTCGGCCGGTGCGGCTTGGACCCCGTGGCGACGACGACGAATCGTGCCGTGACCTGGGTGCGCCGGATGCCGTCGTCGTCGAGGACGCCGAGCGTGTGCGGGTCGAGGAACGAGCCGGTGCCGCTGAGGATGTCGACGTGGTTGCGCAGCAGCTGGGCGCGGATGACCTCGTGCTCGCGCCCGATGACGTGCTGGGTGCGCGCGAACAGGTCCTCCATCGTGATGTCGGACTTCACGCGGTAGCTGGCGCCGTAGACCTCGCGCTGCGCCATGCCGGTCAGGTACATCACCGCTTCGCGCAGCGTCTTGCTGGGGATCGTCCCGGTGTTCGTCGAGACGCCGCCCATCATGTGCCGGCGCTCGATGATGGCGACCTTGTGGCCCAGCTTGGCGGCGGCGATCGCGGCCTTCTGCCCGCCCGGCCCGGTGCCGACGACCACGAGGTCGTAGTCGTAGCGCGCGTCGGTCGCCCCCTCGGGCGGGGTCGGGTTCTCACCGGGGACGCCGTCAGTCGCCATGGAGGCAGTCTGCCCATCGCACGGGTCGGGGGCATCACGAGCAGGTGAACAGGCGGCGCCCGTCAGACGCTGAGCGTGCGGGTGTCCGCAGGCGCCTCCGGTGCCGCCACGCTCGGCTCCGCGGTCAGCTCGGCGGCGAGCGCGGTGGCGTCCCTGACGGCCACGTCGACGGCGCGGTAGGCCTGCTCCCCGGCGGCGGTCGTCGCGACGAGGTGGGCGAGCCCGAGCCAGCGCTGCACCGGGCTCTGGGTGACGGTCGCGCCGGAGATGCCGCGGACCTCCAGCACGTCGGTGCGTCGGACCACCGCGCCGCGTCGCAGGTAGAGGTGGTCGTCGACCAGGGCGTGCCCGAGCGCGCGGTACGCCGCCCGGCCCGCGAGCACGCACCCGGGAAGGAGCGCGACGGGCACCGCGAGCAGCCACACCGGCCAGGACCAGAGGACGGCCCCGATCCCGAGGATCCCGGCGACGACCGCGTCGGCGATGACCCAGCGGGCCACCGCCCGCCGTCGGGCGGCGGGCGGGTGCGTCACGAGCCGGACGGTGCCGTCGTCGAGCGCCGCCAGGACCGGGGTGCCCAGCAGGGTGTCCCCGAGGCGGACCGCCTCGTCGCGCGACGTCGTCGGCAGCATCGCCGCCGACTCGTTCATCGTCTGCCGCAGGCTGATGCCCGTCATGACCGGGCGGGCGAGCGCGCCGCCGAGCAGGCGGACGAGCGGCGACGCCGACAGGGTGATGCCACGCATCCGGGCGCGGTCGGCGGTGAAGGACCGCGTGGTGAACAGGCCGCGGGTCGCGACGAAGGTGCCGCCGGGCTCGCGCGCGAGCCGGTACCCCCACCACCCGGTCACGAAGGTCGTCGCCCCGGCGATCGCGCCGACGACGAGGAACGCCACCAGCCCGACGACGGCGGCGAACACCCCGAGGGCCGCGGCGGCGACGGCGACGCCGTTGGTGAGCCAGTCCCCGCGACCGATCGCCGACGCCATCCCGAACAGCGTCCCACCCACGGACACGGCGCCGACGAGGAGCCAGACCCCCGACATCGCGTAGACGACCCAGCCCCAGCGCAGCTCGACGATCGTGCCGTCGTCCTGCACCGGCGCGGTCGCCGTGCTGGGCGCGCGCTCGACCTCGTCGGCGATTTCCGCCTCGCGCACCAGCCGCGACCGCAGCGACGCCGCGACGGGTGCGCGCAGGCCGGCCAGCGCGACGCCGGAGGTCGGGTCAGCCATCAGGTTGCTGCCCGTCCCGACGGTCAGCACGGCCAGCCCGAGCAGGCGGTGGATGAGCGGGGCGGTGATGTCGACGGTGCGGATCCGGTGCAGGGGCACGGCGTGGGCGGAGCGGACGGCGAGGCCCTTGCGCACCTGCAGCTCGGTCGGGGTGATCCGGTAGCGGACCTTCCAGTA
This sequence comes from Cellulomonas xylanilytica, assembly GCF_007989805.1. Classification (GTDB taxonomy): domain Bacteria; phylum Actinomycetota; class Actinomycetes; order Actinomycetales; family Cellulomonadaceae; genus Cellulomonas; species Cellulomonas xylanilytica. Next base: position 432,488 of record NZ_BJUB01000002.1, on the reverse strand, counting down.
CTTCAGCGCCTCGTTGGCGGGGTGGACCAGCGCGATCGCGGCGAACAGGGCCACGGTCACGCGCGCGGCCGTGTCGGTCTGGTCGAACAGCCACCACGCGACGGCCGCGGGGACCAGCCGGACGAGCGCGCCCAGGAACGCGGCGAGGACGATCCGCGGGTCGAGTCGCTCCCACGGGACCTCGGACTGCTCGGTCACGTCGCGTCGCCCTGCGTCTGCTCGGTGGCCGTGGTGAGGGCCGCGACGAGGTCGTCGGCCACGGTGGCGTCGAGGCCGTCGATGACGATCGCGCCCTGGGCCGACGCGGTGGTCACCGAGACCGCGGCGAGCCCGAACGCCTGGTGCAGCACGTTGCGCTTGGCCTCGACGGTCTGCACCCGGGACAGGGGAGCGATCCGCCACTCGCGACCCCACCACCCGGTCCGCGAGTAGACGGCCGTGTCGGTCGCCTCCCAGCGGTGGGTGCGGTAGCGCAGCCACGGCGCGACGACGACGCGGGGCAGGACGAGCAGCGCGACCAGGGCGCCGATGCCGAGGAACCAGGGGCGCACCGGCTCCCAGAGGAGCGCCGGGACGACCGCGACCACCACGACGGTGACCAGGGAGATCAGGCCCGACGTGAGCCAGTAGCGGACCGCGCGCGGGTCGACCTGGTGACGGGGCGGACGGGGCGGGGTGCCGGCTGGCGTGGTCATCGGGGTCCTCGGGGTGGGGGCCATGACTTCCCCAACGTCAGCCGACCCGACCCGGTTCCGGGCACGAGCGAGGCTGGGTTAGGCTTTTCCCCGACCCCTCGTGCGGCGTCATCTCGCTGAACTCCCCCAGGGCCGGAAGGCAGCAAGGGCAGGTGAGCTCTGGCGGGTGTGCGGGGGGTCCTTCTATGCCCGCAGGGCGAGGCGCGTGAAGGTCTGGGCCGCGCCGGCCTCGCGCTTGAGGCGGCGCACCAGCTGGTCCAGCGCTGCGGGGTCCGCGACGACGGCGTGCAGCAGGTAGTCGTAGGACCCGGTGACGTGCACGGCGTCGAGCACCTGCCCGAACCCGCGGGTGAGCGCGGCCGTGAAGCTCTCGTTGGTGGTGCCGTCGGCGAGGCGCACCTCGATGAACACCTCCAGGCCTGAGGGCGGCCCACCCGACGCCGTCGCGGCCGTGACGACGGTGAACCCGCGGATGGTCCCGGTCTCGACCAGCCGGCGGACGCGCTGCGCCGCGGCGTTGGCGCTCAGCCCGACGCGGGCGCCGAGCTCGCGGTAGGGCAACCGCGCATCTGCGGTGAGCTCGCGAAGGATGGCATCGTCGATGGCGTCCACACGGCGATCATCGCAGCCGGACGGCGACATCCGCAGGACCGGCGTGACCCGGTCGTGCCCACCCCCGACGCTGGGCCGGTGTCGTCACCTCTCCTGCTCGGCGTGCTGGCCGGCCTCGCGGTGGCCGTGCCGGTGGGACCGGTCGGCGTCCTGCTGCTGCGCACCGGCGTGGTCGACGGCCTGCGGGTGGCGGTCGGCGCGGCGTTCGGCGTGGCCACGGTCGACCTCGCGTACGCCGTCGTGGCGGTCACCGTCGGCACGCCGGTCAGTCGCGCGCTGGCCGGGCACGCCGGGCTCGTGCGCGGCGTCGGCGCGGTCGTGCTGGTCGTCGTCGGCGGTGTCGGGCTCGTCGCCTCGCTCCGGGCCGCCCGTCTCCCGCCGTCGGACCTCCCGGCAGGCGGCGGCTGGTCACCCCTCGGTGCCTACGCGCGGTTCGTCGGGCTCACCGCGGTCAACCCGACGACCGCGGTCACGTTCACGACCGTGGCGATCGGGCTGGCCCTGGGGGTCACAGGGACGGCGTCGGTCGCCGCGTTCGTCGTGGGTGCGGGGGCCGCGTCGCTCGCGTGGCAGCTGCTGCTCGCGGTCGGCAGCAGCGTCGTCGGCCACCGCCTCCCACCCCGGGCGCGCGTGGTCGCCTCGGTGGTGGGGGCGGGCGCGGTCGTCCTGGCCGGCGTCGCGATGCTGGTCTGATCAGGCCGACGCGCCCACCGTGGCGGTGACCCGCGCCAGCACGCGGCCGAGCAGGACGAGGTTGACGTCCGGCGCGCAGGTCACCACCAGCACGTGCAGGTCGTCGAGAGGCTGCGCGACGACGGTCGCCTCCCGGCCGCGCACGGTGATGGCATCGATCGCCCCCGTCGCCAGCGCCGTGCCTGTCCGGCGGGCGTAGGACACCGTCCCCGCGACGGCGGCCGCCACGGCGTCGGGGCCCTCGCCGGCCGGGTCGTCGCCGGGGTCGTCGAAGAACGGACGGCCGTCGGTGCGGACGACGCTCACGCGACGGATGCCGTCCATGTCCCGACGGACGCTCGCGGCGATCTGCAGGGCGTGCTGCCGGACGATCACGGGGTGCCTCTTCGACGCTCGGGGACGAGATGTCCCGCGGTGCCCGCGCGGTCGGCGCGGGCAGACGCGGATCAGATGGTGAGCGTGCGCTCGAGGTTCGACAGCTGGCGGCGGGCCAGGGCGAGGTTGGCGCGGCCCTTGTCCAGCACCAGGTAGAGGAACAGCCCGTTGCCGTCCGCGCCCTGGAGCAGGCGGATCAGGTGGTACTGCTGCCCGAGCGTGATGAGGATGTCCTCGATGCGGTCGTCCAGGCCGAGCGCGGCCATCGTGCGCAGCTTGGCGCGGATGACCTCGGTGTTGCCGGCTGCGGCGACGTCGAGGTCGACACCGGTGCCCAGGTGCCCGAGGGACATGCCGCTCTCGTAGTCGACGAGGGCGACGGCGGTCGCGCCGTCGATCTCGAGCGCGGTGGCGAGGGTCTGGTCGAGGGTCGTGCTCATGGGTGGGCCTGCTTCCGGTCGGTCGGGGCGTGGTCGCTGCGCCGGGCTCCGTCGATCGGCTTGCCACGACCGTACGATCTGGTTGAACCTTCACTCATTCGAGATGCGGTCTTCGGGATGGTTCGCACGATGACTTCGCCCACCCCGTCACCCGTCCGGCGTAGACGGCCCGTGGGACGTCCGCCTCAGGGGGCACACGGCGACCGACCGGCAGAGCCCGGGGGCCGATGCCGGACCCCCGCCGCGCCGGGCAGCCTGGGCCCATGAACACCGCCACCCCACGCCTGTCCGCCCGCGGCCTGGTCAAGCGCTTCGGCCCGACCACCGCGCTCGCCGGGGTCGACGTCGACCTCGCCGACGGTGAGTCGCTCGCCGTCATGGGACCGTCCGGCTCCGGCAAGTCCACGCTGCTGCACTGCCTCGCGGGCATCCTGCTGCCCGACTCCGGCACGGTCGCCCTCGACGGCCGGGAGGTGGGCGGCCTGTCCGACCGGGACCGCTCTCTCCTGCGACGTCAGCACTACGGCTTCGTGTTCCAGTTCGGGCAGCTGCTCTCCGAGCTGCCCGCGATCGAGAACGTGGCGCTGCCGGCGATGCTCCTGGGCACCCCGCGGAGGGAGGCCACCGATCTGGCGGGACGGTGGCTGGGGTCGCTCGGGCTCGCGGGCATGGAGGGCCGACGGCCCGGTGAGCTGTCCGGTGGACAGGCCCAGCGCGTCGCCGTCGCGCGGGCGCTGATCACGCGGCCCGCGGTGGTCTTCGCCGACGAGCCGACGGGCGCCCTCGACCAGAGCACGGGCCACGACGTCATGCGCATCCTCACCGAGACCACCAAGGCCGCGGGGGCGTCGCTCGTCGTCGTGACCCACGACGCACAGGTCGCGGACTGGTGCGACCGCCGCATCGAGGTCCGCGACGGCCTGGTGCGCCACACGGAGGCCGCCCGATGAACGCGGTCCTCGCCCTGGCGCCCCGGCTCCGGCGCGCGGGCGGCCGCGACGCGCGGGTCACGACGAGCCTCGCGATCACCGCGTTCGCCGTGACGACCGGCCTCACGCTCAGCGTGGTCGGCGGCCTCATGGGGTTCACCGAGCGCGCGGAGGTACCCGTCCCGGAGGGCCAGGGCGACGACGCCGGCGTCTACGTGATCCTGGCGTGGATCGCCGTGGTCCTCCTCGTCGTCCCCCTCATCACGCTGGCCGGTGCCGCCGCCCGCCTCGGCGTCGCCCGTCGGGACGCGCGCCTGGCCACCCTGCGGCTCCTCGGCGCGACGCCGCGCGAGGTGGTCGGCCTGACCGTCGCCGAGACCGCGTGGCAGGGCCTCGTCGGCGCGGTCCTGGGCATCCTGCTGTACGCCGCCCTGCTGCCGCTGTGCGCGCTGCTGCCCTTCCAGGGCACCACCTTCACCGTCGGCGAGCTGTGGGTCGGCTGGCAGGGGCTCGCGATCGCCGTCGTGGGCGTGCCGCTGCTGGCCGCCGTGTCCGGTGCGGTGTCGCTGCGGCGCGTGACGGTCTCCCCGCTCGGGGTCGCGCGACGGGAGACGCCGAAGGGCATGACGTGGCTGCGCCTGGTCGTCGCCGTCGTCGGGATCGGCATCTTCATGGTGATCAGCGCTGCCGCGGGCTCCCTCGGCGCCGCCTCAGCAGCCGCGCTCATCGGGGCGATGGCCGTCGGCTTCGCGACCCTCAACGCCGTCGGGCCGTGGGTCCTCGGGCTCGTCGGCAAGGTGCAGCTGCGCCGCGCGCGGACCCCCGCCAGGCTGCTGGCCGCGCGCCGGCTCCTGGACGACCCGAAGGCCGCGTGGCGGGTGGTCGGCGGGCTGGGGCTCGCGGGGTTCGTGGCCGGGGCGCTCGCGGTGCTGCCGTCGATCGTCGCCGTCGACATGTCCGACGACCCGAAGGGCGCGATGCTCATGGACGACCTGGTGACCGGCGCGATGGTCACGCTCGTCGTGGCCTTCCTGCTCGCCGCCGTGTCCGCGGGGATCGCGCAGGCCGCGTCCGTGCTGGACCGGCGCCGGGAGATCGCCCTGCAGAACCTGGCGGGCACGCCCGTCGAGCTGCACGACGCCGTCCGTCGGCGGACCGTGCTGGTGCCGCTGCTGTTCGTCGCCGTCGGGTCGGCGCTGACCGCCCTGGTCATGTTCTACCCGCTGCTGGGGCTGGCAGCCGTCTCCTCGCCGCAGGGTCCGCTCATGCTCGCCGCGTTCCTGACGGGCGGCTGCGCGCTGGTCTTCGCCGCGACGGAGACCTCCCGGCCGCTGCTGCGCTCGGTGCTGGCGGAGACCGTGGTGCGCGCCGACTGAGCGGCGGTCCGGTGCCCGTCGGGGCAGGGTGCCCGTCGGTTCCTTGACGACGCGTCGGCCCGGCGATGCACTGAACGAGGTCGCGGTCTGGTCGCACGGCAGGGGGCCTCTCGACATGACGCAGACGACGAGCTCGGGGATCGGCGCGCGGCTGCGTGCGCAGGTGCGCGGTCCGGTGTGGCAGGAGCACGACGACGGGTACGACGACGCCCGGCGCGTGTGGAACGGTGCGGTCGACCGGCGTCCCGCGGTGGTCGTGCGGTGCGTCGACGCCGCCGACGTGCGGACGGCACTGCTCGTCGCGCGCGACCACGGCGTCCCGCTGTCGGTGCGCGGCGGCGGGCACGACTGGGCCGGGCGGGCGCTGACCGACGGCGGTGTGGTGCTCGACCTGTCCGCGCTGCGTGACGTCGAGATCGACGCGGGCGCCGGCGTGGCAGCCGCGCAGGGGGGCGCGCTCGTCGCGGACGTCGTGGACCCGGCGGACGCGGTCGGCCTGGGCACCGCGACGGCGGTCGTGCGGACGGTCGGGATGGCCGGGATGACCCTCGCCGGAGGCTACGGCGGCCTGGTCGGGCGGTTCGGGCTCGCGCTCGACAACCTGCTGTCGGCCGACGTGCTCCTCGCGGACGGGACCCAGGTCGTCGCCGGGCCCACCGGGGACCCCGAGCTGCTCTGGGCTCTGCGGGGCGGCGGCGGGAACGTCGGCATCGTGACCGCGGCCCGCTACCGGCTGCACCCGCTGGGCCCGGTGCTCGGCGGCATGGTCCTGTACCCGAAGGAGCAGGCCGTGGGTGTCCTGCGCGGCTACCGCGAGGTGCTCGCCACGGCTCCCGACGAGCTCACCGTGATGGCCGGCTTCGTCGGCGGACCGGACGGCGGGGCCGCCGTGTACGTCGCGCCGACCTGGAGCGGGGACCTCGCCGCGGGCGAGGCGGCGGTCGCCCCGCTGCTCCGGCTCGGCACGCCCGTCGCCGGGGGAGTCGGCCCGATGCCCTACCCCGAGCTCATCCGGATGTTCGAGGCGGGGGCGCAGCCCGGTCAGCACTACGCGCTGGGGACCCGGTGGCTGCCGACTCTCACCGACGACGCCATCGAGGCGCTCGCCGAGGGGGCAGCGAGCTGGCTGTCGCCGTCCTCGCTGCTGGCGCTGCACCACTTCCACGGCGCCGCCACCCGGGTCGCCCCGGACGCCACCGCCTTCGCGCTGCGCCAGGAGCACGTCCTCGCCGAGGTGATCGCCGCGTGGCGACCCGACCCGGCCGGGAGTGGTCCCGCCCCGCACCATGCCTGGGTCGAGGGGGTCGCGGAGGCTCTCGAGCCCGGCGCGCTGCCCGGTGGGTACCCGAACATCCTCGGACCGGCGGACGCGGACCGGGTGCGGCTCGGCTTCGGTGCGAACGCCGACCGCCTGCTGGCCGCGAAGCGGCGCTACGACCCGGACGGGGTGCTCACGGCGATCGCTGCGATGTCGCCCTGAGAGAGGCGCCGTCTGTCGGCGCGGGCGTCTAGGGTTCGTGGCGTGACGACAGCCCTGTACCGCCGCTACCGGCCCGAGAACTTCGCCGAGGTGATCGGTCAGGACCATGTCACTGCACCCCTGCGGCAGGCGCTGCGCAGCGGTCAGGTCAACCACGCGTACCTGTTCTCCGGGCCGCGCGGCTGCGGCAAGACGACGTCCGCGCGCATCCTGGCCCGCATCCTCAACTGCGCGCAGAACACCGAGGAGAACCCGACCGACACCCCGTGCGACGTGTGCGAGTCGTGCGTGGAGCTCGCCCGCGGGGGACCGGGCAGCCTCGACGTCGTCGAGATCGACGCGGCCAGCCACGGTGGTGTGGACGACGCCCGTGAGCTGCGGGAACGCGCCACGTTCGCGCCCGCGCGGGACCGCTACAAGGTCTTCATCCTCGACGAGGCCCACATGGTCTCGAACCAGGGCTTCAACGCGCTCCTGAAGATCGTCGAGGAGCCCCCGCCGCACATCAAGTTCATCTTCGCGACGACGGAGCCGGACAAGGTCATCGGCACCATCCGCTCGCGCACCCACCACTACCCGTTCCGGCTGGTCCCGCCCGACGTGCTGGTGCCGTACCTGCAGCAGCTGTGCGACGCCGAGGGCGTGCCCGTCGCGCCCGGCGTGCTGCCGCTCGTGGTGCGGGCGGGCGGGGGATCCGTCCGGGACACCCTCTCCGTGCTCGACCAGCTGATCGCCGGCTCCGGTGGCGGCGAGCTCGGGTACGAGGGCGCCGCCGCGCTCCTCGGGTACACGCAGGCCTCGCTCCTGGACGACCTCACCGAGGCCATCGCCGCCCGCGACGGGGCCTCCGCGTTCCGGGTGGTCGAGCGCGTGATCTCCACCGGCCACGAGCCCCGGCGCTTCGTCGAGGACCTGCTCGAGCGCCTGCGCGACCTCATCGTCATCGCGGCCTCCGGCGACGCTGCCGACGCCGCCCTGCGCGACGTCCCCAGCGACCAGCTCGACCGCATGCGCCTGCAGGCCCGGCACCTCGGCGCCTCCGAGCTGTCGCGGTCGGCCGACCTGTGCAACGCCGCGCTCACCGAGATGACCGGCGCGACGTCCCCCCGACTGCACCTCGAGCTGCTCATGGCGCGGCTCCTGCTGCCCGCGGTCGAGGACAGCCGGTCCGGCTTCGGCGCCCGCCTCGACCGGCTGGAGCGCGGTCTGCCTGCCGACGGTGCTGCCGCCGTCCGGGTCCCCGTCGCCGGTCCGCCCGCTGCGCCGGTCGCTGCCCCCGCGCCCGCTCCCGTCGGCGCACCTCCGGTCGCCGCCCCTCCGGCCGCGGCCGCGCCCGCTGCGCCGCAGGACGCTCCGCCGCCCCAGGCGGCCCGACCGGTGCCCTCGCCGGTCGCCGACCCGCCGTCGCGTCCTCAGCAGGCCGACCAGGGTGAGGCCCCCTCGCGTCCGACGAGCACGGCGGGCACCGAGACCGACGCGCCCCTGACAGCCGCGGCGCCGGGCACCGTCGACGACGACAGCCCACCGTGGGACGTCGTCGCGCCGCCGGCTGCAGCGGGCGAGCGTCCTGCGCCGGCCGCGCAGGAGCCGGCGGTCGCCGCGTCGGCGCCCTCGGCCCGGACGTCTGCGCCGTCACCCACCGCCGCCCCCGCTCCTGCGCCAGCAGCCGCCCCTGCGCCCGCAGCCGCCCCTGCGCCCGCAGCCGCCTCCGGCCGCGCGAGCGGCGGTCCCGACACCGAGGTGCTGCGTCGCCGGTGGCCCGAGGTGCTCGAGACCGTCAAGGGTCTGCGGCGCGTCACGTGGGCGCTCATCGACCCCCGCAACGCCCAGGTGGCGGAGCTGGACGCCACGACGCTGAGGATCGCGTTCGACAACCCGGCGCTCGCCACCACGTTCCGCAACGGCGCCCACGCGGACGTCGTCGCACGGGCCGTGCGGGAGACGCTCGGCTTCGACGTGCGGGTCGAGGGCATCCTCGCGGAGCAGGCGACGTCCGCCCCGGCGCCCGCTGCGGCTGCGCCCCGACCGGCCGCCGACGAGCGCAGCAACCCCCGCGCGGTGACCCCGGCGGAGGCTGCGGCGTCGTGGGACGACGAGCCCCCGATGCCCGAGCCGCCCGACGACGAGCCCGGGGAGCCCGCGGTGCCGGACGCGCCTCCGCAGGACATCGCCCCGCCGGCACCGGGGACCGCTCGCGAGCGCGGGATGGCTGCGGCGCGGGAGTCGGCGTCGCGGTCGAACCCGAACGTCCCCGACGACCCGTCGCCGGACGACCCGGACATCACGACGTCGAGCCTGATCGGCGCGCCGCTGGTCGCGCAGATGCTCGGCGGCACGGTCATCGACGAGCAGCTGGACGACGGCACCTCCTGACATCGGGCGGTCGGCCGGGGGTGGCGTCCCGCGGCAGCGGACCGGTGACCCCGTAGGCTGACGGGGTGTACGAAGGCGCGGTCCAGGACCTGATCGACGAGCTCGGGCGACTGCCCGGGGTCGGTCCCAAGAGCGCCCAGCGCATCGCGTTCCACATCCTCTCGGCGGACCCGGCGGACGTCCGCCGCCTGTCCGACGCGCTGACCGAGGTCAAGCTCCGCGTCCGGTTCTGCGAGATCTGCGGCAACGTCGCGCAGGAGCCGCAGTGCCGCATCTGCCGGGACCCGCGCCGCTCCCCGACGTCGATCTGCGTGGTCGAGGAGTCGAAGGACGTCGTCGCCATCGAGCGCACCCGCGAGTTCCGCGGCAAGTACCACGTGCTCGGCGGCGCCATCAACCCGATCGCGGGCGTCGGACCGGACGACCTGCGCATCGCCGGTCTGATGACGCGCCTCGCGGACGGCACGGTCACCGAGGTCATCCTGGCCACGGACCCGAACGTCGAGGGCGAGGCGACCGCCACGTACCTTGCCCGGCTGCTCGTCCCGATGGGACTCACGGTCAGCCGGCTGGCATCGGGCCTGCCGGTGGGCGGGGACCTCGAGTACGCCGACGAGGTCACCCTCGGGCGGGCCTTCGAGGGCCGTCGACGGATCAGCGCGTAAGGGGAGACCGATGAGCACCACGGCTGACGCGGACCTGCGGGACATCGCCGACGCGGTCGCGTCGGAGGCACGCAGCTACCTGACGACCGTCACGGAGGTCGCGTCGGGGGCCAACCCGGACGCGTCCCTGCCGCTGCTGCTGCTCGCCGTGAGCGACATGCTCGCGGCCGGTGCGCGGCTCGGTGCCACCACCGACGTGGTGCCGTCCGAGCGGTTCGAGCCGGACGTCGGCCCCGACCCGGACGTCGAGCCGCTGCGTGCCAACCTGGCCAACGTGTTCGAGGGCATCGACGAGTACGCCGAGGTCGTCGACCCGCTGCTGGGCGTCGACGTCCAGCCCGCCTCCGTGTCGGGGGACCTCGTCGCGATCGCCGGGGCGCTGGCCCAGGGACTGCGGCACTACGAGTCCGGCGGGGTGCTCGAGGCGTTGTGGTGGTGGCAGTTCTCCTACCTGTCCGACTGGGGCGAGCGCGCGTCCAGCGTCCTGCGCACCCTGCAGACGATGCTGGCGCACCTGCGACTGGACGTGGAGGACGACGTCGCTGCCGAGGCGGAGTACGACGCCCTCCAGCCTTGAGCCCCAGCCCGTGCTGCAGGCTCAGCAGCCGAGGCGGGCGGCTGCGACGGCGACGTCGTCGTACCAGAGCGTGTCGGCGCCCTCGCCGTAGCTCTCCCAGCCGAGCCGCAGGTCGGTGAGGCGCGGCGCCCACGACCGGGCGTACCACTGGCGGTCGACGTCGTGCGTCGCGGTGCCGTCGGCGACGAGCCCGGCGACGGTGGACCCGTCGACCCAGGTGGTCAGACGCCCGGAGCCCTCGACGAGCAGCTCGACGCAGTGCCACGAGCCTGTGGGGAGCGCGGTGCTCAGGGAGACGCCGACCGGGCTCTGCTCGGGCAGGGTGGCGTCGTCCGACGACCGGTTCCACTGGAGCGCGCCGTTCTGGCCGCCCATCCGCAGGTCGCGACCCCCGTCGGCGGAGTCCTTCATGGCGAGGAACGTGGTGTGCGAGGTCGGCTGGGCGGTGGTGTGCCGGACGTAGAAGCGCACGTAGTAGGACTGCGGGAGCGTCGACAGGTCCGCGGCGGCCTGGGCGAACACGTGGTTGCAGTAGCCGGCCGTGCCGACGACCTTGAGCGAGCGGGTGCCCGAGTGCGCGACGGTGCTGTCGACCGACGCGGTTCCGGTGCCCGAGCAGTCGGGGTGCGTGACGGTCCACGGGCTGCTCAGCGCGGTACCGGTCTGCGACTCGAGGCCGTCGCAGAAGAGCGCGGTGCCGCAGTCGGGGTTGGGCGGGACGGTCGGTGTCGGGGTGGGCGTCGGCGTGACCGTCGGAGTCGGAGTCGGCGTCGGGGTCGGGGTGACGGTCGGCGTGGGTGTCGGCGTCGACGTGGGCGGTGGTGTGGGGGAGGCCGTCGGGGTCCCGCCGTTGCACGCGACACCGTTGAGCACGAAGTCCGTCGGCGCCGTGTTCGTGCCGCTGAAGGTGCCCTGGAACCCGAACGACGTGCTGCCGCCGGCCGGGATCTCGCCGTTCCACGCCGCGTTCGTCGCGGTCACGCTGGACCCGGTCTGCACCACGTTGGCGTTCCAGCCCTGCGTCACGCGCTGCCCGGACGGGAACGCCCAGGTGAGCGTCCAGCCGCGTGCGGCCTCACCGGGGCTGACGCGCACGTCGGCCGTGAACCCCCCTGGCCAGGAGTTCGCCGTCCACGTGACCTGACAGCCCGCGGCGGCCTGGGCGGTCAGCCCGACGAGGGTGCCGACCGAGGCCAGCACGGCGACGACGAGGGCGGTGAGTGCAGCGCGGACGCGCATGGTGGGTCCTCTCGGTCGCGCACCCGGCCCCCTGCGGACGGGTGTCGCTCTGGCAGCGTGGCGGCCTGTGCCGCTCGGCGGGAGATTCCCAAACGCTTCAGATGGGCGACGGCGATCCGGCATCTGAAACTCGGTGACCACCTGGTGGGCACGCACGTACACTCGCCCGGACCTGTCCCGAGCCCGCGAAAGAGCTCTCCCGTGGCCCTGATCGTGCAGAAGTACGGCGGTTCCTCCGTCGCCGACGCCAGCAGCATCAAGCGCGTCGCCAAGCGCGTGGCCGAGGCCAAGCGCGCCGGTCACGACGTCGTCGTCGTGGTCAGCGCGATGGGCGACACGACGGACGAGCTCATCGACCTGGCCCAGCAGGTCACGCCGCTGCCGCCGCAGCGTGAGATGGACATCCTGCTGACGGCCGGCGAGCGCATCTCGATGTCGCTGCTGGCGATGGCGATCCACAACCTCGGCGTCGACGCGAAGTCGTTCACGGGTCAGCAGGCCGGGGTGATCACGGACGAGGCGTACGGCAAGGCGCGGATCATCGACGTCACGCCGAGCCGCATCCGGGACACGGTCGCGCGCGGCTCGGTAGCCATCGTCGCCGGCTTCCAGGGTGTCAACCCGTCGACCAACGACGTGACCACGCTCGGGCGCGGCGGGTCGGACACCACGGCCGTCGCGCTCGCCGCGTCGCTCAAGGCCGACGTCTGCGAGATCTACACCGACGTCGACGGCGTGTTCACCGCGGACCCCCGGATCGTCCCGAGCGCGCGCAAGCTGGACCGGGTCAGCTACGACGAGATGCTCGAGCTCGCGGCCAGCGGCGCCAAGGTGCTGGTGCTGCGCTGCGTGGAGTACGCGCGGCGGTACGGGGTACCGATCCACGTGCGCTCGTCGTTCACCACTCATACGGGCACGTTCGTGACCGACAAGCCCGCCGCCGAAGGAGAGATTGTGGAACAGCCGATCATCGCCGGCGTCGCGCACGACCGGAGCGAGGCCAAGATCACGGTCGTCGGCGTGCCCGACGTGCCGGGCAAGGCCGCACGCATCTTCGAGGTCGTCGCCAGCGCCGGCGTGAACATCGACATGATCGTGCAGAACGTCTCGGTCGCGGCGACGGGCCTGACGGACATCTCCTTCACGCTGCCCGCCACGGACGGCGCGGCCGGCACCGCGGCGCTCAGCGAGCACCAGCCGGACATCGGCTTCCAGTCGCTGCAGTACGACGACACGATCGGCAAGCTCTCGCTCATCGGCGCGGGCATGAAGTCGCACCCCGGGGTCTCGGCACGGCTGTTCGCCGCGCTGTCGGACGCGGGCATCAACATCGAGATGATCTCGACGTCGGAGATCCGGATCTCCGTGGTCACGCGCGCCGACTCGCTCGACGAGGCGGTCCGCGCGGTGCACACGGCGTTCGACCTGGACTCCACGGAAGACGAGGCCGTCGTGTACGGCGGGACGGGACGGTAGGGACATGGGACTGAACATCGCCGTGGTCGGTGCCACCGGCCAGGTCGGCAGCGTGATGCGCCGGCTGCTGGAGGAGCGCGACTTCCCGGTCGCCTCGATCCGCTACTTCGCGTCCGCGCGCTCCGCCGGCACGACGCTGCCCTGGAAGGGCGCCGACGTCGTCGTCGAGGACGTCGAGACCGACCACCTCTCCGGCATTGACGTCGCCCTGTTCTCCGCGGGCGGCGCAGCCTCCAAGGTGCACGCGCCCCGGTTCGCCGCCGCGGGTGCGCTGGTCATCGACAACTCGTCGGCCTGGCGTCGTGACCCCGAGGTCCCGCTCATCGTGTCCGAGGTCAACCCGGGCGCACTGTCCGGCGCCGTCAAGGGCATCATCGCCAACCCGAACTGCACCACCATGGCCGCGATGCCGGTGCTCAAGGTCCTGCACGACGAGGCCCAGCTGACCCGCCTCGTCGTCTCGACGTACCAGGCCGTCTCCGGGTCGGGCCTGGCAGGTGCCGACGAGCTCGACAGCCAGATCCGCGCCGCCGTCGAGCAGGACACGCTCGCGCTGGTGCACGACGGGTCCGCCGTGACGCTGCCCGCGCCGGTGAAGTACGTCGCGCCGATCGCGTTCGACGTCATCCCGCTGGCCGGCTCGATCGTCGACGACGGCCTGAACGAGACCGACGAGGAGCAGAAGCTGCGGCACGAGTCGCGCAAGATCCTCGACATCCCCGGTCTGCTGGTGTCCGGCACCTGCGTCCGCGTGCCGGTGTTCACCGGTCACTCGCTGTCGATCAACGCCGAGTTCGCCCGTCCGCTCAGCCCCGAGCGCGCGGCCGAGCTGCTCGCCGACGCCCCCGGGGTCCAGCTGACCGACGTCCCGACGCCGCTGCAGGCCGCCGGGCAGGACCCGTCGTTCGTCGGCCGCCTGCGCCAGGACGAGGGTGTCGAGGGCGGTCGCGGACTCGCGCTGTTCATCAGCAACGACAACCTCCGCAAGGGCGCCGCGCTGAACGCGGTCCAGATCGCCGAGCTGGTCGCCGCCCAGCGCCTCACCGCCGTCTGACGCACCGCAACGTCCGCACTCCGGGGGGCTCCAACCCTCCGGAGTGCGGACGTTGCTGTCATTGGCGGTGCTGCGTCCGCACTCGAGCGGGTTCCAGGGCTCACGAGTGCGGACGCTACGTCCGCAGCATCGCGCGCTCCGGCGACCGGATCTGCGGACGCAGGCGGTGGCGACCCGGGACGTCCGCAGGTTCGAGCGTCCCGGCGACCGGATGTGCGGACGCAGCCGCACTGGGTCAGGCCAGGGCGCCGACCACGCCCGCCGCGGTGAGCAGGTCCGTGATGCCGAAGTCGTCGTCGGTGCCGTAGGTCGGGGTCCAGTCCGGGTCCTGCGACAGGTACGACGACGGGTCGCCGTCGATGAGGCCGTGGAAGACCTCGGCGACGATCCGCCCCCCGACCGGGCCGAGGTGCTGACCGTCGGCGCGGACGTCGGCCTCCCGGAGCACGTAGAACCACAGCGGCGTCCGCTTGTGCAGGCCGAACGGCTCGAGGTCGGCCAGCTCGCTCTCGTGCAGCGGGGTCTCCTGCATGGCGGCGGCGACGCGCTGCCCGGAGGGGACCTCCATCGTCAGGCCGCGGATCAGGTTGCGGATGGCGAGCGAGTCGGGCTCGTCGGACGGCTGGCCCAGTAGGTGGAAGAGGGCCGTCGAGAGCTTGGTGTCGATCCGCTTGTTCTTGCGCACCTGGCCGCCGCCGAAGTCGAAGAACGTCTGCCAGTCGATGAACCGTCGCGGTGCCCGGCAGCCGCCGCGCAGGTCGGCGGGGTCGGTGCCGGTGGCGGTGTGGTCGAAGATGACCGCGAAGAACTGGAGGGTGCGGTCGGTGGCCGAGGTGCCGAAGTTCGCGCGGTAGCTGGGTCGCACCTGCGAGTGCCCGAACCGGTAGGCCGCGACGGAGAACTCCACCGGGATGTAGGGGGAGTTGCGCCAGTCGTAGAACCTGCGGCCGTTCGCCACGATGTCGGCGACGAGCGCGTCGCCACAGGTCAGCGGCAGGAACTCGTGCAGGATCATCCACTGGTAGTGCCACCGGACGATGCGCTGCGCCTCGGCGAACAGCTCGCCGGGAGTGGCCAGCGGGCCGAGGTCGCCGCGGACGTCAGAGACCACCCGGTTGTGGAAGCGCAGGAACGCCAGGTGCAGCTGGTCGACGATGAGGTTCTCGTCGTTGCGCGGGTCGCCGATGAGCGCGGTGCCCTGGGTGTTGCGCGGCACGTCGAAGCGCTGGACGCCGTCGATGCAGACGGCCTCGGAGCCGACGTTGGGCTCGACCAGCATCGTGGTGCGCCCGTGGTCGACGCTCTGGTCGTAGAGGTGCGGTGACACGCCGGGGCCGCCGCCGTAGACGCTGTCCAGGTCGAGCGCCGGGATGCGGAAGTTGCGGAGCGACTCGGGGTCCTGGGTGCGAGCCAGGCTCGACGTCGGGTCGAACGTCATGTCGTGGTCGAGGAACTGCCCGAGGAACGTCATGCCGGCCGTGAGGCGCGGGTTGTCCGGGTTGTCGACGCTGAGCGTCGGGTCGACGATCAGCGCGAACGGGTCGGCGGTCGGGCTCTCGTTGGTGTCCATGATCCCGCCGGGCCTGCCCAGCTCGACGAGCGCGGCCCGGACGGTCGCGGTGTCGGCGGCGAATCCCGGGAGCGCCGGGAACAGGCGGCCGAAGCGGCCCTGGTCGTAGAACGTGGACTTCGGTGTCCGAATGCCCTGGTCGGCATCTCCGTGCGGCATGGCTCCCCCTCAGGCGTCACTGGTGGTCGTTCGGGAAGAGCGGCGAACGAGGACCGTGATACCCCTTGCGGGCGGACGCGGTCCTATGGTTAGTTGGTCAAGTAACGAACCCAAGAACGGAGGCGCGCGATGTTCGACGGGCGTGACCCCCTGTACGTGCAGATCGCCGACCAGATCCGGTCGGACGTGCTGACCGGAGCCCTGCGAGCGGAGGAACAGGTCATGTCGACCACGCAGTACGCGACGACGTTCCGCATCAACCCGGCGACCGCCGCGAAGGCGTTCACCGAGCTGGTCGACGAGGGCGTCCTCTACAAGCGCCGCGGCATCGGCATGTTCGTCGCGGAGGGCGCCCGCGAGCAGCTGCTCGCGCAGCGCCGGGCCTCGTTCTTCGCCGAGGTGGTCGAGCCCATGCTCGAGCAGGCGCGCGTGCTGGACATCGGTGTCGACGAGATCGTCGACAAGCTTCGTGAGAAGGAGGGACCGCGATGAGCGGCTTCGGCGTCGAGGTCCGCGACCTCACCGCCCGGTACGACACGACGGTCGCGCTCGACGCGGTGTCGTTCACGATCCGTCCCGGCGTCATCACCGGCCTGCTCGGGCGCAACGGCTCGGGCAAGACGACCGCGCTGTCGGTGCTCGCCGCGTTCCGGCGCGCGACCTCCGGCACGGTGCTGGTCGACGGCGAGGACCCGTGGGAGAACGAGCGGGTGCTGTCGGGCACGTGCCTGGTGCGCGAGAGCGGCGACGTCGCACTCGACCAGAAGCTCAAGGAGACCCTCGACTTCCTCGGCGACCGTCGGCCGCTGTTCTCCCGCGAGCTGGCGGACACGCTGATGGACCGCTTCGAGCTCGACCCGCTCACCAAGCCCAACAAGCTGTCCCGCGGCAAGCGGTCGGCGTTCGGGGTCGTCGTGGGGCTCGCCAGCCGCACGCCGCTGACGCTGCTCGACGAGGTGCACCTCGGCATGGACGCCCCGTCGCGGTACGCGTTCTACGACGCCCTGCTGACCGACTGGCTGGAGCACCCCCGAACGATCGTCCTGTCCAGCCACCTGATCGGCGAGGTCGAGCGGCTGCTCGAGGACGTGGTGGTCCTCGACCGTGGCACGGTGCTGACCGCGTCGGACGCGGAGACGCTGCGCTCGGGCGGTGTCACGGTCACGGGGCCGGCGGAAGCGGTCGAGGCCTTCGTCGTCGGCCGCCAGGTCGTCGCGCGCCAGCAGCTGGGCCGGACCGCCCAGGCCACCCTCGTCGGCGCCCGGGACGACGACGCGAGCCGCGCCCGGCAGCACGGGCTCGAGCTGGGCCCCGTCGCGCTGCAGGACCTGTTCGTCCACCTGACCGACCGCCCCGTCCCGGCCATCCCGGAGGAGTCGCGATGAGCATCGACACGGCACGCCGTCCCACCACCAGCTCCGTGCGCGCCACCGCGTCCTGGCTGCTCTGGATGAACCTCTACCTGGCGGCGTGGTTCTGGATCCTCGCGATCGTCGCGGTGACCGTCGGCCTCGTGGTCATCAACCAGGTGGGCGAGGTCAACAACAGCGTCCTGGCGTTCGCCCGGCAGGGTGCCGTCTGGTTCCCGTTCTCCGTGCTGATCGCCACCACGGCGGCGTACCTGCCGGTGCACATCGCAGCCGGTCTCACCCGGCGCAGCCTGGCGCTGGGGTCGTTGGTCGCCGCGACGGGCACGGCCCTCGCGTACGGGCTGGTCTTCACCGGTCTGCTGCTCGTCGAGCGCGCGGTCTTCGATGCGCTCGGGTGGCAGTGGCGGATCCTCGAGGACCTCACCCCTGCCGAGACCGAGCCTCTGACGATGCTCGTGGGCACCACGCTCCTGTTCGTGGTCGCCTACGTGTCCGGCCTGCTGGTCGGGATCACGTACCAGCGTGCCGGCGGTTGGTGGGGGACGGTGTCCCTGCCGCTGACCGCCGGGCCGATCCTCCTGGTCTTCGCCCTGTTCGCGCAGGACGCGGGACCGTTCTCGACCTCCGAGTGGTTCGGCGGCGACCAGCCGCTCCTCGTCGCCTCCTTCGCGGCCCTGCTGATCGCGGGAGCCATGGCGTTCGCCTTCGACCGCCTGACACGCGGCGCATCCGTCCCCAACCGCACCGCCTGACACCCCATCCCCGCTCCGGGACCGGCTCCGTGCCGCTCCCGTGGCACCGCACACCCTCGGGAAGGAACGACCCATGTCCGTCATCCAGGTCCAGAACCTGCACAAGCGCTACGGCAGCAAGGTCGCCGTCGACGACGTCAGCCTCGAGGTCCACCGCGGCGAGATCTTCGGCATCCTCGGCCGCAACGGGGCCGGCAAGACCACCACCGTCGAGATCATCGGGGGTCTGCGCGACGCCGACGGCGGCACCGTCCGCGTGCTCGGCCTCGACCCGGCGCGCGACCGCACCCGGTTGCGCCAGGTGGTGGGGCTGCAGCTCCAGGAGAGCCAGGTGCAGCCCAAGCTGGGCGTCCGCGAGGCCCTCGACCTGTACGCGTCGTTCTACCCCGACCCGGCCGACCCGGCGCAGCTGCTCGACGAGCTGGGGCTGACGGAGCGGGCGGACGCACGCTTCGAGCAGCTGTCCGGCGGCCAGAAGCAGCGGCTCTCGGTCGCGCTCGCCCTCGTCGGCAACCCGCAGGTCGCCATCCTCGACGAGCTCACCACGGGCCTCGACCCGCACGCCCGCCGGGACACGTGGGAGGTCGTGGAGCGCATCCGCGACCGCGGCGTGACGATCGTGCTGGTCACGCACCTGATGGAGGAGGCCGAGCGGCTCTGCGACCGCATCGCGCTCATCAACGCGGGTCGCGTGGTGGCGACGGGCACCCCGGCGGAGCTGGTCGCACGCGCGGCCTCCGACCAGGTGCTGCGGTTCCGTCCGTCGGCTCCCGTGCCCGTCGGTCTGCTGGAGCAGGTGGCCAGCATCACGCACGCCGACGACGGCACCATCGAGGCCCGCGGTCACGAGAACGTCGTCCAGGACGTCCTCGTCGCGCTGGCCCAGCAGGGCATCCGCCCCGAGAACCTGCGCCTCGAGCAGAGCTCCCTCGAGGACGCGTTCGTCGCACTCACCACCCCCCTGGAGGTCTGACCATGTCCACCACGACCCTCACGCGGACCTCCGGGTCCGGTGCCCTGTCCCGGCTCACCGCCGTCGAGGCCCGGCTGTTCCTCCGCGAGCCGTCCGGCGCGTTCTTCGCGGTCCTCTTCCCGGCCGTCCTGCTCACGGTGCTCGGCCTCGTGATGCCGTGGGCCGACCTGCCGTTCAACGACCAGGACCCGATCCTCAAGCAGATCAACGGCATCACCGGGTACGCACCGACGGTCCTGGCGCTCGCGGTGGCGACGGTGGGCCTGTCCGCCTACCCGCAGACCATCGCCGGGTACCGCGGCCGCGGGGTCCTCAAGCGGATGTCCACCACCCCGGTGCCGCCGTCGCGCATCCTGGTCGCCCAGCTGGCGGTCAACCTGGTGGCTCTGCTGGTGGCGGCCGTGCTGATGTTCGCGGCCGGCGCCCTGGTGGTCGGGGTCGCCGCACCGGCGGAGCCCCTGGTCCTGCTCGGCGCGTTCCTGCTCAGCGTGCTCTCGGCGTTCGCGGTCGGCTCGGTGATCGCGGCCCTGGCCCCGAACGCCCCCGCGGCGACGGCGTGGGGGATGTCGGTGTACTTCGTCTCGCTGTTCTTCGCGGGCGTCTGGCTGCCCCTGCCGCTGATGCCCGACGTCATCCAGACGATCGCCGGGTACACGCCGCTGGGCGCGGCCAGCGAGGCCATGGCCGCCGCCTGGTACGGGCAGCCGTTCGACGTCGCGCCGTTCCTGGTCATGGCCGCCTGGACGCTCGTGGCACTGCCGGTGTCGGCCCGCTTCTTCCGGTGGTCCTGACGACCATGTGGTCGCGCTCCCACCAGAATCGTTTAGGACCCTGGACGCTGGCTGTGCACCGCCGGAAAGTGGGCGCCGACCCGGCCGTCATCTGCCCGGAGGTCCGCGCCGCTGCGGACCGAACCGGCACCGTCGGCCAGTTCCTTCGCGCACCTCCGTCACCGCTCCCGCACGCCTGCGTGCGGGGCGCCGGGACGCACCCGCGACGTCGCGGGTGCGTTCCCGACAGCCAGAAAGGTACGAGTAGATGTCCTCATCGACCCGACGGCGAACTGCCTGGGTGGCCACGGCCACCCTGAGCGCAGCCTCGCTGCTGGCCATCTGCGGGGTCTCTCCCGCGATGGCCGCCCCCGCACCGGCCACCGTGACGGTGCCCGCTGCTGCTCCCGTGAAGGCCGCCGTGCCGGACGGGGAGTACGCCGAGCGCTTCCTCGCCCAGTACGACAAGATCAAGGACCCCGCCAACGGCTACTTCAGCGCGCAGGGCATCCCGTACCACTCCGTCGAGACCCTGCTCGTCGAGGCCCCCGACTACGGGCACGAGACGACCTCCGAGGCGTACAGCTACTGGCTGTGGCTCGAGGCGCTCTACGGGCAGATGACGCAGGACTGGGCACCTCTGAACCACGCCTGGGACACCATGGAGAAGTACATGATCCCGGGCTCGGTCGACCAGCCGACCAGCTCCTTCTACAACCCGAACTCGCCGGCCACCTACGCGCCCGAGTTCAACCACCCGAGCGGCTACCCGTCGCAGCTCAACAGCGGCATCACGGGAGGCACCGACCCGATCGGCGCCGAGCTCAAGTCGACGTACGGCAACTCGGACGTCTACCAGATGCACTGGCTCGCGGACGTCGACAACGTCTATGGCTTCGGCGCCACACCTGGCCCTGGCTGCACGCTCGGCCCGACCGCGACCGGCTCGTCGTTCATCAACACGTTCCAGCGTGGTCCGCAGGAGTCGGTCTGGGAGACCGTCCCGCAGCCCTCGTGCGAGGAGTTCAAGTACGGCGGCCCCAACGGCTTCCTGGACCTGTTCACCAAGGACGCCTCGTACGCGAAGCAGTGGAAGTACACCTCGGCGTCCGACGCCGACGCCCGCGCCGTCGAGGCCATCTACTGGGCCAACAAGTGGGCCACCGAGCAGGGCAAGCAGGCGGACGTCGCCGCGACGGTCGCCAAGGCCGCCAAGATGGGCGACTACCTGCGGTACACGCTCTTCGACAAGTACTTCAAGAAGGTCGGCTGCACGTCGCCGTCGTGCCCTGCGGGCTCCGGGCGTGAGGCCGCGCACTACCTGCTCTCCTGGTACATGGCCTGGGGCGGCGCGACCGACTCGAGCGCCGGCTGGGCGTGGCGCATCGGCTCCTCGCACGCGCACTTCGGCTACCAGAACCCGCTCGCTGCGTACGCGCTGTCGACCGACCCGGCCCTGACGCCGAAGTCGCCCTCCGCCAAGGCGGACTGGGCCGCCTCGCTGCAGCGCCAGCTCGAGTTCTACACGTGGCTGCAGGCGTCCAACGGTGGCATCGCCGGTGGCGCGACCAACAGCTGGGACGGCGCGTACGCGACGCCTCCGGCCGGCACGCCCACGTTCTACGGCATGGGCTACACCGAGGCGCCCGTCTACGTCGACCCGCCGTCGAACCGCTGGTTCGGCATGCAGGCGTGGGGCGTCCAGCGCGTCGCCGAGCTGTACTACGCCTCGGGCGACCCGAAGGCCAAGGCGATCCTCGACAAGTGGGTCCCCTGGGTCATCGCGAACGTCAAGACTGACGGCGCGAACTGGAGCGTCCCGAACGAGCTCAAGTGGACCGGCAAGCCGGACACGTGGAACGCAGCCTCCCCCACAGGCAACCCCGGCCTGACGGTCACGGTGCAGAACTCGGGCCAGGACGTCGGCGTTGCCGGCGACACCGCCCGTGCGCTGATCTTCTACGCCGCCAAGTCCGGCAACGTCGCCGCCCGCGACACCGCCAAGAACCTCCTCGACGCGATCTGGGACAACAACCAGGACCCCCTGGGTGTCTCGACCATCGAGACCCGTGGCGACTTCAAGCGGTTCGACGACAAGTACGTCCCGAACGGTGACGGCATCTACATCCCCTCCGGCTGGACCGGCACGATGCCCAACGGCGACGTCATCAAGCCCGGCGTGTCCTTCCTGGACATCCGCAGCTTCTACAAGAACGACCCGAACTGGTCCAAGGTCCAGACCGCTCTCGACGGTGGTGCGGACCCGCAGTTCCGCTTCCACCGCTTCTGGTCGCAGACGGCCGTCGCCGGCGCTCTCGCCGACTACGCGCGGCTGTTCGAGGGCACGACGCCCCCGCCGGTCGACACCGTGGCGCCGTCCGTCCCGACGGGTCTGCTCGGTGGCACCACGACCGCGACGACGGCCACGATCTCGTGGACGGCCTCGACGGACAACACCGGTGGCTCGGGTGTGGCCGGGTACGACGTCTACCGCGGCACGACGAAGGTCGGCAGCTCGACCACCACGTCGTTCACGGAGACCGGTCTGACCCCGTCCACGGCGTACGCGTACACCGTGCGGGCCAAGGACGTCGCGGGCAACGTGTCCGCCGCGTCGTCGGCCGTCTCGGTCACCACCAAGGCCACGCCGTCCGACACGACCGCGCCGAGCGTCCCCACGGGCCTCGTCGCGAGCGCGGTCACGCAGAACAGCCTCACGCTGTCCTGGACGGCGTCGACCGACAACGCGGGCGGGTCCGGCCTGGCCGGGTACGACGTGTACCGGGGCACCACGCGCGTCGGCTCCACCACGACGACGTCGTACTCCGACACCGGTCTCACGGCTGCGACGGCGTACTCGTACACCGTCCGGGCGAAGGACGTGGCGGGCAACGTCTCCGCCGCGTCGACCGCCCTGTCGGTGACCACGCTGCCGGGCACCACGCAGGACACGATCGCCCCGTCGGTGCCTGCGGGCCTCGTCGCGACGACCGTGACCGACTTCAGCGTCGCCCTCACGTGGACCGCGTCCACGGACACGGGCGGCTCCGGCCTGGCCGGCTACGACGTCTACCGGGGGACCACCAAGGTCGGCACGCCGACCGCGGCCTCCTACACGGACAGCGGCCTCACGGCGGCGACGGCGTACCAGTACACCGTCCGGGCACGGGACGTCGCGGGCAACGTGTCCGCCGCGTCGTCGGCCCTGTCGGTGACGACGAAGCCCACCACGTCGACCAGCTCCTGCAAGGTGACCTACACCGCGAGCAGCTGGAACACGGGCTTCACGGCCTCCGTCAAGGTGACCAACACCGGCACGACGGCGCTGAACGGCTGGAGCCTCGGCTTCTCGTTCGCCAACGGCCAGAAGGTCACGCAGGGCTGGAGCGCCGACTGGTCGCAGTCCGGCACGGCGGTCACGGCCAAGAACGCCGCCTGGAACGGCACTCTCGGTGCCGGCCAGTCGACGGACATCGGGTTCAACGGCTCCCACTCGGGGACCAACACCAACCCGACGGCCTTCACGCTGAACGGCGCGACCTGCGCCATCGGCTAGTCGCCTGACGAACGGGCCGGTCCTCTCCGGAGGGCCGGCCCGTTCCGCTGTCCGGGGTAGGGCAGACCCCACCCTGCCCTCGTGGGTGGTCAGGCTGTCTGCGGATCGGCCCCGAGCCCTAGCGTCACTGTCATGACCTCACCGACACCTCCGAGCAGCGCGTCCGACGACATCCGCGTCGTCGCTCCCGCGTTCGCCGACCTGCGTGCGCTCGCCGCCGCACCCGTGTCCGTGGCGACGTGGCGGGGCATCTCGCAGATCGTCGTCGGCTCGTTCGTCCTCCTCGTCGCGGCGATCGCCTTCACCGTCGCGCTCTCGCTGTCCCTGTCGCTGCTCGTGCTGTTCGTGGGCATCCCGATGCTCGTCGCGACGCTGTGGGCGTGCCGGCCGTTCGCCGCCGTCGAGCGGGCCCGTCTGCACGCCCAGCTCGACGTCACCATCCCGGCGCCGACGTACCCGCGCCGCGACGGTGTGTGGGCCTCGTGGTGGGCCGTGCTGTCCGACGGCCGCACGTGGGCGCACGTGGCCTACCTGGTGGTCGCCGGGCTGCTGCTGACGGCCCAGGGCATCGCCGTGACGTTCGCCGCCGGCTTCGCGCTCGGCGGGCTCGTGTACCCCGTCGTCGCTCTGGCCGCGGGGCTGACCGGGCCGCCGATCCCGCTGGTGCTCATGGTCCCCGCCGCGCTCCTGTGCGCGTGGGTCGCGGCCATCACGGTCCAGGCGGGGTCGCTCGCGATCGTCCGCCTCGGGCGGTCGCTGCTCGGGTCGTCGCCCCGCGCCGAGGCGGTCGAGCTGGCGCGGCAGGCGCAGGCGCGCGCCGCGCAGGCCGAGGGGCGGGCGGTCCAGCTGACCGAGACCCGTACGGCCGCCGTGGGTGCCGCCGACGAGGAGCGCCGCCGCATCGAGCGGGACCTGCACGACGGTGCGCAGCAGCGGCTCGTCGCGCTCGGCGTGGAGCTGGGCTCCGCCCGGCGGAAGGCGTCGAGCGACCCCGAGGCGGCAGCCGCCCTGGAGCACGCGCACCGCGAGGTCAAGGAGACGCTCGCCGAGCTGCGCGACCTGGTCCGCGGCATCCACCCGGCGGTCCTCACCGACCGCGGTCTCGACGCCGCACTGTCCGCGCTGGCCGCCCGCAGCCCCGTCCCGGTCCGCGTCGACGTCCCTGAGCCGCCGTCGTTGAGCCGGGCCAGCACGGCCGCGCAGGCTGCCGCGTACTTCGTCGCCGCCGAGGCCCTCACCAACGCCGCCAAGCATGCGCAGGCCCAGGCGGTGACGGTCACGGCGACGGTCGCCGGAGAGAACCTGCGCCTCGTCGTCGCCGACGACGGCCGCGGGGGAGCTCGTGCGACGCCCGGCAGCGGGCTCGACGGACTGCGCAGCCGTGTCGCCGCCCTGGACGGCACGTTCGACCTGGACAGCCCGGCCGGAGCCGGCACACGACTGACCGTGGAGGTGCCGTGCGCATCGTGATCGCGGAGGACTCGGTCCTCCTGCTGGACGGCCTCACCCGGCTGCTCGCCGCCGAGGGGCACGACGTCACCGGCTACACCACCGCCGACGAGGTCGTCGCCGCACTCGGCCCGTCCGCCGCCGTCCCCGACATCCTGGTCACCGACGTCCGGATGCCCCCGTCGCACACCGACGAGGGCCTGCGCGCCGCGGTGCACCTGCGCAGCCTGCACCCCCGGCTGCCCGTGCTGGTCCTGTCGCAGTACGTGGAGCAGCGGTACGCCCGCGAGCTGTTCGCCAGCGACGTGCGCGGCCTCGGCTACGTGCTCAAGGACCGCGTGGCGGACGTGGACGAGTTCCTCGACGCCCTCGGCCGGGTGGCGGGCGGCGGCACCGTGATCGACCCCGAGGTCGTCGCCCAGATCCTCGCCCGGGCCCGACGGTCGGGCCTCGAGACCCTCACCCCGCGCGAGCGGGACGTGCTCGGCCTCATGGCGGAGGGCCGCTCCAACGCGGCGATCGCCGACCGCCTCGTCGTCGGGCTCCCCGCCGTCGAGAAGCACGTGACCTCGATCTTCACCAAGCTCGACCTCCCGCAGGCCGCCGACGACCACCGCCGCGTGCTCGCCGTCCTGCGCTGGCTCGAGCACGAACCCACGAACGGAGAACGACCATGACCGACACCCTGGAACGGCCGGTCGGCCCCCCGAACCCTGCGCCGAGCCCGACCCCGCGCGGCCCCGGCGCACGCGCCCTGACCTGGGTGGGCGGCATCGTGGGTGGCGTCCTGCTCCTGTCGGGTGCCTACAGCGCCGTGGACCTGCTCGCGATGGGGTCCGAGGGGGCCACGACCGTGGCCGAGTCGGCCACCTACGACGGTGCGCCCGTGGTCGAGCTCGTCGCCGACGGGCACGTCACGGTGACCACCGGCGGCGACCGCGTGGAGGTCGACCGGACGTCGCGGACGGTCCTGTCCACGGCGACCTACCGGGTCGACGAGTCCTCCGACCGCCTGCGCGTGAGCTACCGGTGCGAGTGGTGGCGGCCCGGCTTCTGCTCGGCGTCGCTCGACGTGACCGTCCCGGACGGCACCTCGGTGATCGTGCGTGCCCTCGACGGCACCGTGACCGCCACGTCGCTGCGCGGACCCCTGGACGTGCACGTCAGTGACGGCTCGGTGGACGTCTCCGAGATCGACGGCGACGTCACGGTCCGGTCGGCCGACGCCCGCACGTCGGTCAGGGACGTCCGCGGGACGGTGGACGTGAGCTCGGCCGACGGCCCCATCGAGATCTCCGACGTGTCCGGGGACGTCACCGCGCAGTCCAGCGACGGCCGGACCGAGATCTGGGACGCGCGGGCGAACATCGACGTCCGCTCGAGCGACGGGGGCGTCACCGTGCATGGCACGGGGAGGCCGGTCGCGCTCGACATCACCACCGCGGACGGCCGGCAGACGGTCGAGGGGGCCGTCGATCCCACCTCGCCGATCCACGTCCGGATCGACACGGTCGACGGGTACGTGGAGTACCTGGGCCCGCGCGGCTGACCGCACGAGAAAGGCCCCTGATCAGCAGATCTGCTGATCAGGGGCCTTTCTCGTCTGTCGGGGTGGCGGGATTCGAACCCACGACCTCTTCGTCCCGAACGAAGCGCGCTACCAAGCTGCGCCACACCCCGTGGAGCCTGGCAAGGATAGCCGACGACGGGGCGTGGGACGAAACTGGATCAGGGCGCGACGAGTGTGAGCAGCGTCGCCTCGGGGCGGCACGCGAACCGCACGGGGGCGTACGGCGACGTCCCGAGCCCTGCGGACACGTGCATCCAGGTCGAGCCGGCGCCCCCGGGCTGGTCCGGGCGCGGGCCGGGCCACCCGTGCAGACCCTTGGCCCGGCGGGTGTCGAGGTCGCAGTTGGTCACCAGGGCGCCCCAGAACGGCAGGGCCAGCTGGCCGCCGTGCGTGTGCCCGGCGATCGCCAGGTCGACGTCGTCCTCGTGCATCGCGTCGAGGACCCGCCGGTAGGGCGCATGCGTGATGCCCAGGTGCAGGTCGACGGGGGTCGGGCCGGTCCGCGCGTCGTCGGCGTCACCGGCGTCGGGGAACCGGTCGCGGTCCAGGTGCGCGTCGTCCGTGCCCACCAGGGACAGCACCCGGCCGTCGACCTTGAGCACGTCCCGGCGGTTGGTCAGGTCGATCCAGCCCGCCGACCGGAAGCGGGACGTCAGCTCGCGCCACGGCAGCTCCGGAGGGGTCTGCGCAGGACGTCGCCGGGCGTCCGGCAGGAGGTACCGGGCCGGGTTCTTGGGTGCCGGGGCGATGTAGTCGTTGGAGCCGAGCACGAACGCCCCGGGCACCGCGAGGTGCGGCTCCAGGGCCTCCAGCAGCGCCGGCATCGCCTCGAGGTGCGCCCAGTTGTCGCCCGTGTCGACGACCATGTGCGGGTCCAGCGAGGCCAGGTCCTTGACCCAGTCGACCTTCCGGCGCTGACCGGGCGTCAGGTGCAGGTCCGACAGGTGCAGGATGCGCAGCGGGTCCTGGCCGGCCGGGAGCACCGGCACGGTGACCTGCCGCAGCGTGTACCAGCGCACCTCCACCAGCGAGGCGTACGCGAGCGCGCCCGCGCCGGCGAGCGCGACCGCTCCCGCCGTGCGGGCGACGTCGGACGTCGAGATGCCCACTAACCGTTGCCGTTGTTGCCGTTGCCGTTACCGCGGCCACCGCCGTCGCCACCGCCGCCGCCGCCGCCACCCGGCCCGCCCGGAGCGGGCTGACCCTGGCCGGGGGCCGGACCGGCGGGCGCCTGACCGTTGGACAGCGTGAGGACGATGGTCGTGCCGCGCGTCGCGGTGCCCGACGAGCTCTGCGACACCACGTTCCCCGCGGGGAGGTTCGAGCCCACCTGGGTCGGGTCGATGCTGGAGCTGAAGCCGGCCTGCTGGAGGATCGCGCGTGCGTCACCCTCCGACCTGCCGACGACGGACGGCACGGGCACCCGCTCGCCGAAGACGAGCTTGTCGTCCGGAGCCCCGAAGCCGGGGTTCTCGACGCCGGCGAGGGCCTGGTCGGTGAACCGCTTCCAGGTCGGTGCCGCGATGGTGGACCCGAAGGTGTACCGGACGAACTTCCCGTTGATGGTCATGTTCTGCACCGGGGTGGGCGCCTGCGAGAAGCCCACCCACACCGCGGTCGCCAGCAGCGGCGTGTACCCGACGAACCAGGTGTCCTCGTTGCGGGTCGTCGTGCCCGTCTTGCCGGCGGACGGGTAGGACGGCGCGCCGACCGACTTGGCGGTGCCCTTCCACACGTTGCCCAGGGCGAAGTTCATGGTATTGGCGTACTTCGGCTCGATCGCCTGGGCGCAGTTGGCCTGCGGGATCGGCAGCTCGGCGCCGTCGGCGTTCTGCACGCTGGTGATCGCGATCGGCTTGCAGTAGACGCCGCCCGACGCGAAGGACGCGAAGGCCGCGGCCATCGAGAGGGGCGCCACGGAGTCGGTGCCGATGACGTTCGAGGGGTTGACCGACGGCGAGCTCGTGCCGTCCGCCTTCGGCTTGGCCGTGTGCATGCCCAGCGCCTCGGCGCCCTTCATGATGTTGCACATGTCGAGCTGCGTGGCCATGGTCAGGTAGGCGAGGTTCACGGAGTTCTGCGTGGCGTTGGCCACCGACATCATCCCGGAGCCGGGCTCGGAGTTCCCGACCTTCCACGGCACGTTCGGGCCCTTCTGGCCGCACGTGACGAACTGGTTCTCGTTCAGCGTGCGCTCGGTGCCGTTGACCTGGTCGTTGAGGCTGTGGCCCTGCTTGAGCCACTCGAGCAGGGTGAACGGCTTGAACGTCGAGCCGGGGGCGAACCCGCCCGAGCCGCCGTACGCGCCGTCGGTGTTGAAGTTGACGGACTCCTCACGCGACCCCGGCGTCGCCGCCGCGGCGTAGATCCGGTTCTGCGCCATCGCCAGGATCTTGCCGGTGCCCGGCTGCACGGTGACGATCGCGCTGGCGACACCCGACGGGTCGTCGACCGGGATGCCGTTCTTCACCTCGGTGTCGGCCAGCGT
The DNA here is from genome assembly GCF_007989805.1 of Cellulomonas xylanilytica. Classification (GTDB taxonomy): domain Bacteria; phylum Actinomycetota; class Actinomycetes; order Actinomycetales; family Cellulomonadaceae; genus Cellulomonas; species Cellulomonas xylanilytica. The sequence continues at coordinate 403,847 of NZ_BJUB01000002.1, read as the reverse complement.
CTGCAGGTTCGGGTCCAGCGTCGTGGTGATGGTCAGACCGCCCTTGTACAGGAGCCCGACCCGCTCGTCCCGCGTGGCGCCGAAGGCCTCGTCGTTGGCGATGACCTTGGTGACGAAGTCGCAGAAGTAGCCGGAGCCGGCGATGACGTCACCGGCCGCGACGCAGCCCTGCTTCAGCGGCGTGATGCGCATGGTGTCCGGCAGGGGGGTCGCGATGCCGGCGGCGTACTCCTCGTCGGTGATGAAGCCCTGCTCGTTCATGAGCTTCAGCACGCGGTCCCGACGCGTCTGCGAGGCCTCGGGGTTGAGCACCGGGTCCCACTTGGTGGGGCTCTGGGTCACCCCGGCGATGGTCGCGGCCTCGATGTAGTTCAGGTCGAGCGCGGGCTTGCTGAAGTAGTACTGCGCAGCGGACTCGGCCCCGTACACCGACGCCCCGAACGGCGCGATGTTCAGGTACTTCTCGAGGATCTCTTCCTTGCTCATCCGCTTCTCGAGGGCGATGGCGAGCTTGGCCTCGCGCAGCTTGCGCGCGTACCCCTCGGTGCCGGTCGCCCCGCGGGCCGCCTGGAGGGCCTCGAGCTTCTCGGCCTCGGTCTCCTTGCTGAGCGCCTCCTCGATGAGGACGTTCTTGATGTACTGCTGCGTGAGCGTCGAGGCGCCCTCCTGGCCGCCGTCCTCGTCCGTCTGGTTCTTGACGAACGCGCGGAGCATGCCGGTGGGGTCGACGCCCACGTGCTGGTAGAAGCGCTTGTCCTCCGTCGCGATGACGGCCTGCTGCAGCAGGGGCGAGATCGACGCGAGCGGGACCACGACCCGGTTCTGCGTCCAGAACGTCGCCAGCAGGCGGCCGTCCGCCGCCTTGATGACCGACTTCTCGGGCAGCGCCTTCTCGGTCTCCGCGAGCTCGGTCGGCAGGTCGTCGAAGGCGGTGACGGTCATGTCCGTCACGCCGTTGGCAACAGCGACCCCGGGCAGGACGAGACCGGCGGCGAGCACCCCGGACACGCCCGCGACGAGCGCGAACGTGAGCAGGAGGGCGATCGCCTGGAAGACGTTGACCTGTCGGCCGCGCTGGCGCGCAGGGTTCGGCATGCCGTCAGGGTAGTCGGACGCCCTGTCAGCACCCCGCGGGAAGGGCTCGCGGCGCCCCGACCTGCACCGGACCTGCACATCGGGCTGGGCGGGCGCTGACCCGGTCATCCGTCCATCTGACGGAATGACCCGAACGGAGTCTCGCCAGGAAGGTGCTCCTACCAGTAGTTTCCCGGCAGGACTCGGGTGCGGATGCCACGGCACGCCCCCCTCGGCGTGCTCGGGAGGACATGAGTGACCACGGTCGCGCAGGACACGCACTGGACAGCGCTCGCAGCGTGCGGGACGGGCAAGGTCGCGCCCGACGCGCTCTTCGTCGAGGGCGCTGCCCAGCGTGAGGCGCGCACGGTGTGCACCGGCTGTCCCGTGCGGCTCTCCTGCCTCGCCGACGCGCTCGACAACCGGATGGACTTCGGCGTCTGGGGCGGGATGACCGAGCGTGAGCGCCGGGCCCTGCTCCGCCGGCGCCCCGAGGTGCGCTCCTGGCGCAACGAGCTCGTGGGGACGGACGTCGTCGAGGTTCTGTGAGAGCGCTCCGACGCGGCGCGGGGCTTTAAGGTGACCCCCATGGCCACACAGTGGGAGTACGCGACGATTCCGCTCATCATTCACGCCACGAAGGCGATCCTCGACCAGTGGGGCGCTGACGGCTGGGAGCTCGTCCAGGTGATCCAGGGACCCGACGCCGGCCTCGTGGCCTACCTCAAGCGGCCCAAGGAGTCCTGATGGGTGCCGCAGCGCGGCTCGCCGAGCTGGGGCTCGAGCTGCCCGAGGTGGCTCTTCCGCTGGCGGCGTACGTGCCGGCAGTCCGGTCCGGCGCCTACGTCTACACGTCCGGGCAGCTGCCGCTGGTCGGGGGTGTGCTCCAGGCCACCGGGAAGGTGGGCGTCGGCGACGGGCTGGTCACGCCGGACGACGCGGCCGGGTACGCGCGGACCTGCGCGCTGAACGCGCTGGCCGCGGTCGCCGCGGTGGTCGCCGCCGAGGGCGGACCGCAGGGCGCCGACGCGCTCGACCGGATCGTGCACGTCACCAAGGTCGTCGGCTTCGTGGCCAGCGACCCGGCGTTCACCGGTCAGCCCGCGGTGGTCAACGGCGCCAGCCTGCTGCTGCACGCCGTCCTGGGTGACGCGGGCGTGCACGCGCGCTCGGCCGTGGGCGTGGCCGTGCTGCCGATGGACGCACCGGTCGAGGTCGAGATCGTCGTCGAGACCGCCTAGCGGGCCCTGCGCTCCAGGCGCTCGACGTCCAGGAGCACGACCGCGCGGCCCTCGCGGCGCACCCAGCCGCGGGCGGCGAAGTCGGCGAGGGCCTTGTTCACGGTCTCCCGGGACGCGCCGACCAGCTGCGCGAGCTCCTCCTGCGTGAGGTCGTGCGCGACCCGGATCCCCTCGTCGACCTTCTCGCCGAAGCGGGTCGACAGGTCCAGCAGCGCCTTGGCGACGCGGCCGGGCACGTCCGAGAACACCAGGTCCGCGAGCGCCTCGTTGGTGCGGCGCAGCCGACGGGCCAGCGCCTGGAGCAGGTGCTGCGCGACGGTCGGCTTGTCCTGGAGCCAGCGGATCAGGTCGCCGTGCCCGAGCTCGAGCACCACGGCGTCGGCGACGACGGTCGCGGTCGCCGTGCGGGGGCCCGGGTCGAAGAGGCTCAGCTCGCCGAACATCTCGCCCGGCCCGAGGACGGCCAGCAGGTTCTCGCGGCCGTCGTTCGAGCGGCGGCCGAGCTTGATCTTGCCCTCGCGGACCACGTACAGCCGGTCGCCCGGCTCACCCTCCTGGAACAGGGCGTCGCCGCGCGCGATCTCGATCGGCTTCATCGTCGCGACGAGCGTCTCGGACGCCTCCGGGTCGAGCCCGGCGAACAGCGGCGCCGACAGCACGATGTCGTCCTCCACGGGGACACCTCACCTCTCTGGCCGCACCCGGTTCAGCCCGGTGGCGGCAACGTTCACGACGGAGTCGGTCGGACCGGACGCTGGTCAGCGACGTGATCCGCACCCAGTCTGCCCCATGGCGGGTGTCATCCGCGGCCCAGCGACTCCCGCAGACCGGTGACGACGACGCCGGGGTCCGCCGCGAGGCGGGCGATGAGCCGGTCGGTGGCCCGCGTGAGGGCGTCGTCCACGCCGGCCGCGTAGGTCGACAGCTGCTCGTCGAGGGCCCTCAGCTCGCCCAGGCTCCCCACCGCGTCCGTCCCCGCGTCGAGCACCGCGGCGAGGGCAGCGGGGCGCGGGACGTCGAGACCCACGTCGAGCGGGAGCTGGAAGGCCATCTCCTCGCCCAGCGTCTGCGGGCGGGCCGCCTGCGCGACGGCCAGGTCGAGGCGGGCGCGCACGAGCCGGCGCCACCAGGCGACCCGAGCACGCTCGGCGCGCAGCGCACGCCGGTCGAGGCGGAGATCGTTGACCCGTTGCTCGACGGGTGACGTCATGGGGCAGGTCCTCCTCGGACGGGCACCTCGAACGGGTGCCGTGGGTGGATTCGGCCCGGTACGGGTCGACCTTGAGCGGACCGGCCCGGCTGGCCCCGCAGATCACCCCAAGGGAGCAACGCCGCAGGTCAGAGGCACCCCGTACGGGTGTGGGCGACGCGTCGTAGGCTGCCACCCGTGACCCCAGCAGACAGCGTTCCGGACAGCGTGCCGGGCGACGAGTCGCCGCTCGCGCGCACGCGACGCGCCCGCCGGGTCGACCGCGCCCTGGCGGTGCGCTACCCCGACGCGCACTGCGAGCTGGACTTCACGTCCCCGTTCGAGCTGCTGGTCGCCACCGTGCTGTCGGCCCAGACCACGGACGTCCGCGTGAACCTGACGACGCCGATCCTCTTCGCGCGCTACCCGGACGCCGCGGCGCTCGCGGCCGCGAACCCCGAGGAGGTCGAGGAGATCCTGAAGCCCACCGGGTTCTTCCGGGCGAAGACCAGGTCGGTCATGGGGCTGTCGCAGGCCCTCGTCGAGCGCTTCGGTGGCGAGGTCCCGGGGCGGCTGAAGGACCTGGTGACCCTCCCGGGCGTGGGCCGCAAGACGGCCAACGTGGTGCTCGGCAACGCGTTCGGCATCCCCGGCATCACCACCGACACGCACGTCATGCGGCTCTCCAAGCGGCTCGGCTACACCACGAGCGACGACCCGCTGGTGGTCGAGCAGGAGCTCGGCGCGCTGCTGCCGCGCCGGGACTGGACCATGGCCTCGCACCGGCTGATCTTCCACGGGCGCCGGACGTGCTTCGCGCGCAAGCCGGCCTGCGGGGCGTGCCCGGTCGCGTCGCTGTGCCCGTCGGCGGGCATCGGGGAGATCGACCCGGTGAAGGCCGCGGCCATGGTGAAGCCCTGAGGGCTCAGAGCGGCTCGATCTCGCCCAGCCACGTCAGCAGCAGGTCGGTCACGCGCTCCGGGGCCTCCTCGGCGGGGTAGTGCCCGGCCTGCGGCAGCAGCTCGAACTGGTAGCGCGAGGCCACCAGCGCAGTCGTGTCCTTGGACAGTGCCGCCCGCGACGCGGGACGCAGCCCGTCCCGGCCGCCGTGCACCTGCAGCACGGGGACCGGCCGGGTGCGCTCCTGGAGAGCCGCGTGGTACCGGCGGCCGTCCGGACGGGGCATGGACCGGACCATCCAGCGCAGCTGCTCCATCTGGCTGTGGGCGGCGAAGGGCACGCGCGCCGCGGAGCTGTAGGTCGCCTCGGCACGGGCGTCGAGCCAGCCCGGTGCGCCGCCCCACTCGCGCAAGATCCGGGCCACCAGGTCGCCCTCCATCAGCGCCTGCTCCGGGAAGGACGGCAGCTGCACGAACGCCAGCCGCCGCAGCGCCGACGGGCGGACGGCCGCGCGGGGGTGCCCGCGGGTGTCCAGCGGGTGCGGCGCGGCCAGGGCGGCGACCGCACGGACCCGGTCGGGCTGCAGGCCGGCCATGGCCCACGCGATCTCGCCGCCGGTCCCGCTGCCGACGATCACCGCGTCCGCGGCGCCGAGGGACTGGATGACGCCGGCGACGTCCGCTGCCAGCGTCGGCACGTCGTACCCGACCGGAGGCTTGTCGGAGCCGCCGGTGCCACGCACGTCCATGGCGGCCACGCGGTAGCCCGCCTCGGCGAGCGCGGGCAGCTGGTGGCGCCACGCCCACCAGAACTGCGGGATGCCGTGCAGGAGGACGACCAAGGGGGCGTCGCGGTCGTCCGGGCCCGCGACGGCCACGTGGAACCGGGCGCCGTTCGCGGCCACGTACCGGTGCTCCCAGGGGCCGTCGATGAGGAGCGAGGCGGAGTCGACGGTGCTCATCGGAGCCGAACCTACCCGGTCTGGTCCGCCTCGCGTGAGGCCTCGCCCGCCACGCGGGCGTGATGTCGGTCGCGCTGGTTCAGGGCGACGCCGCCGAGGACGGCCGCGACGAGGGACGCGGCGAGCACCGAGACCACGACGTGCTCGTCGTGCACGCTGCCTGCGCCGAACGCCAGCTCGCCCACCAGCAGGGACACGGTGAACCCGATCCCGCCGAGCAGACCGACGGCTCCGACGTCCGCCCAGCCGAGACCGGGCGCGAGCGAGGCGCGCGTGAACCGGGCGACCAGCCACGTGGCGCCGAGGATGCCGAGGGGCTTGCCCACCACCAGGCCGAGGGCGACGCCCTGCGCCACCGGGTCCGCGAACGTGGTCTGCACGGTGCCGAGGCTGAGGGTCACGCCCGCGGCGAACAGCGCGAAGACGGGCACCGCGAAGCCGGCGGAGAGCGGCCGCCACACGTGCTCCCACCGCTCGGCGAGCGACTCCTCCGGCAGCGCGTCGAGCCGGAGGGCCCGCCGGGTGGCTTCCGGCGTGGCGGGGACGACGAGGCCGAGCGCGACGCCGGCGATGGTCGCGTGGACGCCGGACGCGTGCACGGCCGCCCACGCGATCACGCCGAGCGGCACCAGGAGCCACCCGCTGGCCCATCCCCGCCGGATCAGGAGCGCGAACACCACGACCGTCGCGGCGCCGACACCGAGCCACGGCAACGAGACCGACTCGGTGTAGACGGCGCCGATGACGATGATCGCGAGCAGGTCGTCGACCACTGCCAGGGTCAGCAGGAACGCGCGCAGCGCGTTGGGCAGGCTCCGCCCGACGATCGCGAGCACGGCCACCGCGAACGCGATGTCGGTCGCGGTCGGGACCGCCCACCCGCGCGCGTTCCCGTCGGGAGCGGTCAGGTTGACGGCGAGGTAGAAGGCGGCCGGGACGAGCATGCCGCCGACGGCCGCGACGATCGGCACCACGGCCGTGCTGAGGTTGCGCAGCTCACCGGCGACGATCTCGCGCTTGAGCTCGAGCCCGACGACGAAGAAGAAGATCGCCAGCAGCCCGTCGGTCGCCCACGCGGCCACGGTGAGGTCGAGGTGCAGGGCGGCGGGCCCGATGACCGTGTCCGAGACCGCGGTGTACGACGCCGGGGCGACGTTCGCCCAGAGGAGGGCGACGACCGTGCCCGCGAGCAGCAGGGCGCCCCCGACGCGCTCGCCGCGCAGGGTGTCGAGCAGGTTGCGCTCGGAGCCGGGGGACAGGGCCGAGAACAGGCGGCTGGTGGGCGTCGACATGGTGACCTTCCGGGCAGGCTGACGGGACTGCCGACCAGGCTTCCCGGCTCACCGGAGGACACGCTACGCGTCCGCGGGCTCCGGGACCTCGTTGCGTCCGTCCACCGCGCCGCGGCGGTCCTTCGGCGGGTCGAACCGGTAGCCGACGTTGCGCACCGTGCCGATGAGCTGCTCGTGCTCGGGCCCGAGCTTGGCGCGCAGGCGGCGCACGTGCACGTCGACCGTCCGGGTGCCCCCGTAGTAGTCGTAGCCCCAGACCTCCTGCAGCAGCTGGGCGCGCGTGAACACGCGCCCCGGGTGCTGAACCAGGTACTTGAGGAGCTCGAACTCCTTGTAGGTCAGGTCGAGCGGCCGACCGCGCAGCCGGGCCGTGTAGCCGCCGGCGTCGATGGTCAGCTCGCCGGAGGAGATCTCCTGCGGCGCGTCGTCGTACCCGGCGGTGGCCGCGCGCTCCATGACCAGCCGGAACCGCGTCTCCACCTCGGCCGGGTTGGCCGTCTCCAGGATGATGTCGTCCGCGCCCCACTCGGCCGTGACGACCGTGAGGCCGCCCTCGGTGAGCACCAGGATGAGCGGGACGGTCAGGCCGGTGGCGCGCAGCAGCCGACAGGTGGTCCGGGCGGTGACCAGGTCACGCCGGGCGTCGAGCACGACGATGTCCGCGTCCGGTGCGTCCACGAGAGCCGACGGTTCCACGGGAAGCACACGGACGCGGTGGGACAACAGACCGAGGGCCGGGAGCACCTGGGCGGAGCCCCCGGACGCTGGAGTGAGCAGCAGCAGATCTGCCACCTGGGACCTCCCCGCGTGCGAGTGGGGGCAACGGTACCGCGCGACCCGAGCAGGCTGCGCCCACGGGTCGGGTGATGGCACGGGCGACCACGGCGGGGGACGGGTTTGCGCCGGTCGGATCGCGTCGGGATGCGACAATCGGCGGCGTGCTCCTCCCCTCCCTGCCGACCGCTCGCGTGCGCATGTGCCCGGTGACCCCGGACGCGGGACGGTAGGAGGACCCATGCAGCTCGCCACCAGGGCGGTCGTCACGGCCGTCCTCGCCGCCGCCGTGGCCGTCGCCGGGTACCTCGGCGGCCTGCCGCTGAGCGCCACCGCGGCCGTGCTCGCGCTGCTGCTGGCCCTCGGCTGGCCGGCGCTCGCGGGCCTCCCGTTCAAGCCCGGCTCCGCCACGGTCGTGGCGCTGGGCGGCGTCGGGGCCGTCGCCGTCGTCCACCTCACCGAGACGCCGCCCTACCTGCGGTACCTGCCGGTCGTCTTCGCGGCCGCGATCCTGCTGGCGTTCGTCAACGAGCTCCTGCGCCGCGACGGCCGCACCCGGCTCGTCGAGTCGGTGTCCGGGACGGTCGCGGGCACGCTCGTCGCGGTCGCCGTGGCGGGCTGGGTCGCCATCGGCCGGACGCCCGGTGGTGAGCCGATCGTCGTCGTCGGCGCCCTCGCGCTCGCCGTCGGCTCCGTCGTGGTCGTGCTCCACCTGCGGCCGTGGGTCGGTGCGCTCGCCACCGCGGGAGCAGCGGCCGGCGCCGGTGCGCTCGGCGGGGTGCTGCTCCCGGCGATCGACCCGCTCGCGGGAGCCCTGCTCGGGCTCGCGGTGGGGGTGCTCGTCGCCACGCTGCACGCGCTCTTCGACCAGCTGCCCGCGCTCGAGCGTCGCTGGCCGTCGCTCGCGGCCGTGACGCTGCCCGTCACGGTCACGGGCATCCTCGTGTACGTCGTCGGCCGGGTGCTGGTGGGCTGAGGCGCGGACCGGGCAGCGGACTAGTAGACGAGCGCCTGGGCCCGTTCGGCCAGGGACTCCTCCACGAACACGGCCGCACCGGCGATCCGCACGCCCGGCAGCACGTGCTCCGGACCGATTCCCCGGCGCGCGGCGCACTGCGTGCACACCGTCACGCGGCCACCCTCGAGCACCACCTCCAGCAGCTCGCCCAGCGGGGTGGCGTGCTCGAGGACCAGGTCCGCCGCGCGCCCCGGCAGGGCGAACCACGCGGACTCGCCCGTGAGCCACAGGCTGACGTCCGCACCGGCCGCGACAGCCGCCGCCGCCACGGTGAACGCCTGGTTGGTGGCCTCCGGACGCTCGGTGCCGGACGTGGTCTTGATCACCAGGGGACGTGGCGTGGGACTCATCGGAACAGGTTAGGGGCCTCCGCTCGTTAGGATCGTCGGCATGACTGGGCTCGAGATCTTCTTCATCGGCCTGCTGGTCGCGGCGACTCTGGTGATCGGCTGGTTCTCCGTCTTCGTCGTGTACCGGCTCTACAAGGGCCAGCGCTGACGTCTTGCACTGAAGCTGGGAGGCTCCATGCCGTTCGTGCTCGACCCCGACGGTCTCGCTCCTGAGGTGTACCCGCTGGCCTGGCTGGTGGGTACGTGGCGCGGTGAGGGTGTCGTCGACTACCCCGGCATCGACGAGGCGACGTTCACGCAGGAGATCGTGATCGCCAGCGACGGCGGACCGTACCTGTCCTACACCTCGACCGTCCGGCTCGTCGTGGCGCCGACCAGCACGGCGGCGCTCGAGGACGAGCCCGAGGCGCCGGTCTGGCAGACCGAGTCCGGCTACTGGCGCATCCCGCCCGAGCGGCCCGCCGACTGGGGCCTGACCGAGGACCAGCACGCCGTCGAGCTCCTGGTCGCCGACCCGTCCGGGCACGTCGCCGTCTACATCGGCGCGGTGGGCAAGGGCCGCATCGACCTGGTCAGCGACGCCATCGTGCGCACCGCCTCCGGGGCCGACGTCAGCGCCGGCAAGCGCCTCTACGGCCTGGTCAACGGCGAGCTGATGTGGGCGCACGACATCGCCGCGTTCGGTCACCCCATGCAGTCCTACGCCTCCGGCCGCCTCGCGCGCGTCGAGGCCCTCACCGACGACGAGGCCTGATGACCACCGACGTCCCTGTCGAGGTGCCGGCTGCCCACGGCGAGCCCCCGCGGCACGTGAGTCCCCTGCTGGCCCGCCGCGGCGCGGTCCGGGGTGCGGGGCCCGACGACGGCGTCGCCTGGCACTACGGCGACCCGACGGCGGAGCAGCGCGCGCTGTCCCGCGGCGGTGCCGTGGTGGACCAGTCCCACCTGGGCGTCGTGACCGTCACCGGTCCCGACCGCCTCACGTGGCTGCACTCGATCACCACGCAGGAGCTGACCGCGCTGCCGCCGCGGACCTCGACCGAGCTCCTGGTGCTCAGCCCTCAGGGTCACGTCGAGCACGCGGCCGGGGTCGTCGACGACGGCGAGACCACCTGGCTGATCACCGAGACGCCGGTCGGGCTGGCCGCGTGGCTGAACCGGATGAAGTTCATGCTCCGCGTCGAGATCGTCGACGCGACGGACGACTGGGCCGCGATCGGCGAGCCGGTCGACGCGGAGGGCGCGCCCGACGAGCCGATCACCTGGCGGGACCCGTGGCCGACCACCGCGCCGGGCGGCACCCGGTACGGGCCGGCCGACGACGAGCACCCGGGCGCCGACCGCGACTGGCGGCTCGTCCTGGTCCCGCGCGACCGGCTGGTCGACGAGGTGCGCGCGCGGGAGGCCGCCGGCTGGCCGCTCGTCGGGACCTGGGCCAGCGAGGCCGCCCGCGTCGAGGCGTGGCGCCCGCGCGCGTCCCACGAGGCCGACCACCGGACCATCCCGCACGAGCTCGACTGGCTGCGGACCGCGGTGCACCTGACCAAGGGCTGCTACCGCGGGCAGGAGTCCGTGGCGCGCGTGCACAACCTGGGCCGGCCGCCGCGCCGCCTCGTGATGCTGCACCTCGACGGGTCCGGGCACCTGCTGCCCGAGCCCGGTTCCGCGGTGCACGACGTGGTCCGCGGCGCCGACTCGCAGGAGCCGGGCCGGGTGGTCGGGCACGTCACCACGGTCGCGCGCCACCACGAGCTGGGGCCGGTCGCCCTGGCGGTGGTGAAGCGCTCGGTGCCCGCCGACGGTGAGCTGGTGGTCGAGTCCGAGGCCGGTTCCGTCGCGGCCGGGCAGGAGCAGATCGTGCCGGGTGACGGGGTGTCCGTCGACCGGCCCGCCGCCCGTGGACCCCTGACCCGCGGCCTGGGGCAGCACCCGAGCCTGTGAGCAGCCCCGACTCCCGCCCTCGCGTGGTGGTCGAGGTGCGGGTCCGGCAGGGGCTGGCACGGGTCCGGGCGGCGTGGTTCCCGATCCTGCAGGCGTCGATCGCAGCGGCGATCGCGTTCGCGATCGCCAGGTACGCGTTCGGGCACCCGTACCCGTTCTTCGCGCCCGTCAGCGCCTGGGTCGCGCTGGGGTTCACCACAGACCGGTCGGTGCGGCGGGTCGCGGAGCTGGCCGTCGGCGTGGCGATCGGGGTGGCGCTGGGCGACCTGCTGGTCCACCTCATCGGCAACGGCGCCTGGCAGGTGGCCGTGGTCCTGTTCCTGGCGGCGATCATCGCGCGGTTCATCGACCGCGGGCAGATGCTCACCACGCAGGCGGGCGTGCAGGCGCTGGTCATCGTGGGACTGCCGGCGATCTCGGCGACCGGTGGACCCGTCGGCCGGTGGATCGACGCGGCCGTCGGCGGGGCGGTCGCGCTCGCGGTCGCGCTGCTGACCCCGCGCGACCCGCGCCGGCACACCCGGATGCTGGCCCAGGCCGCGGTGGAGGACCTCGCGGGGGTGCTCCGCATCCTGGCGCGCGGTCTGCGGACCGGGTCGACGGCCGACGTCGAGGACGCGCTGGTGCGCGGGCGGGCGTCGCAGCCCGCGCTCGACGAGTGGTCCGAGACGGCGACGAGCGCCGGCGAGCTGGCTCGCGTCTCGCCGACCATCCGCAAGCACCGCGAGGAGCTGGCGCGGCACGCCGCGACCGCGGTCCTGGTCGATCGGGCGATGCGCAACGCCCGCGTGCTGGCACGGCGGTGTCTCGCGGCCGTCGAGGCGCAGACGCACGACATGACGACGGTCGCCGAGCAGGTGGAGGCCACCGCGCGGGCGGTCGACGAGCTCGCCGCGGCCCTCGGCGCGGGCCGGGACCCGGAGCGTGCCCGGACGCTGCTCCTGGCGGTCTCCGGCGCCCTGGACCCCTTCCGGCTGGCCGCGCGCGACTGGCAGGTGCAGAGCCTGGTGCTGCTGCAGCGCTCGCTCGTCGTCGACCTGCTCGAGGCGGCCGGCGTCGACCCGCAGGACGCCCGGGAGTCCCTGCCGGAGATCTGACCTGCGGAGCCGCCCGGTTCGGTACGGTCGCTGCGTGGACGTCCCGGTCAGCGCCTTGCGCGCGGAGCTCAGGCAGTGGATCGAGGCCGCACGCGCCGGCGAGGACGTGGTGATTACCGAGCGCGGGATCCCCGTGGCCCGGCTGAGCGGCATCGAGGCCGCGGACCTGCTGACGCGCCTGGAGCGGGACGGGCTGCTCACGCCGGCCACCACGGCACGGCCGGCCGCACGGTCCACGGAGCGCGGCCCGGCGGCGGCCAAGGGCGGGGTCTCCGACCTGGTCCGCCGGCTGCGGCGCTGAGATGGCGGTCGTCTACCTCGACACCAGCGCGCTGGTGAAGCTGTGCGTCGCCGAGCCCGGGTCCGTGCTGGTGGCGGCCCTGTGGGACGGCGCCGACCTCGTGGTCACGTCCCGGCTGGCGGACGCGGAGGTGCGCGCGGTGCTCGCCGGGGGCAGGCGCGCGGGACGGCTCGACGAGGACGCCGCCGCGGACGCGCTCGCCGCGTGGGAGCGGCTGTGGCCCGGGCTGCACCTGCTCGAGCTGCGGGACGTCGTGACGGCGTCGGCCGCGGCGCTCGTCGGCCGGCACCCGCTGCGCGCCGCCGACGCCCTGCACCTCGCGTCCGCCCTGCAGCTGCGGTCGCCCGACCTCGTCGTCGCCGCCTGGGACGAGCACCTCGCCGCCGCGGCACGGGCCGAGGGCCTGCTCGTGGTCCCGTGATGTCTCGTAGGCTCACCCCGTGATCGCGAGCGCGCAGGTCGTCATCTTCTTCGTCTTCTACATCGCCATCTTCGGGCTGAGCCTGTGGGCTCTGATCGACCTGCTCCGGCGGCCGGCGAACGCGTTCCCGCAGGCGGGGAAGCGGACCAAGGGGTTCTGGGGTGCCATCGTCGGCGTCGCCACGGCGGTGTCGTTCAGCGTCATCCCGATCCCCGGCGTCCCGCACCTCCCGTCGTTCCTCGCGCTGCTCGCCGCGGTCGGCGCCATCGTGTACCTCGTGGACGTCAAGCCGGCCGTGACGCCGTACTCCGGCCGCCGCCGCGGACCCCGCGGACCGAGCGGCCCCTCCGGCGGCTGGTGACCGTGGCGGACATCGGCACCGCCGCCGTCCCGCTGGCGCGGGTTCAGCGCGGCGGCCTGGTGGAGTCCGTGCACCTCGGCCACGTCGTGGTGCTCGCACCGGACGGGTCGGAGCGGCTCGCTCTCGGGGACCCCGACGCCACGATCTGGGCGCGGTCGTCGCTCAAGCCGCTGCAGGCGGTCGCGATGCTGCGCGCCGGGCTGGACGTCGACGGCGCCGAGCTCGCCCTCGTGTGCGCCAGCCACAACGCCGAGCCCGCGCACCTCGACGTGGTCCGCGGGATCCTCGCGACCGCGGGCCTGGGTCCCGACGACCTGCGGAACACCCCCGACTGGCCCCTGGACCCCGACGCGTCGTGGCGCTGGCGTGCGGACGGGCACGGCACCGAGCCGCTCACCCAGAACTGCTCCGGCAAGCACGCGGGGATGCTCGCGACCTGCGTCGCCGCGGGCTGGTCGACGCGCGACTACCTCGACCCGGCGCACCCGCTGCAGTGCGCGACCCGGGAGGTCGTCGCCGAGCTCACCGGGGTACCCGTGGAGCTGGCGACCGTCGACGGCTGCGGTGCTCCGCTGTTCTCGACCACGCTGCGCGGGCTCGCCCGGTCGTTCGCGGGCCTCGCGTCCGGCACCGGGCCGTCACGTCGCGCGGGGCAGGCGATGGCGGCGCACCCGTGGCACGTCGCGGGCACCGGACGGGACGCCACGCGGTTCATGGAGGCGGTCCCGGGTCTCGTCGCCAAGGACGGTGCCGACGGCGTGTACGCCGCCGGGCTGCCGGACGGGGGAGCGGTCGCGCTGAAGATCGCCGACGGGTCGTCCCGGCCGCGGCCCGCGGTCCTCGCGGCGGCGCTCACCGTGGCGGGCGTCGACCCGGCTCTCGTCGAGGCCGTCGCCCTGACCCCGGTCCTCGGCCACGGTCGAGCCGTCGGCGAGGTCGTCGCGACCTTCGGCGCATGAGGGCCGTCGTCCAGCGCGTCACGCGCGCGTCCGTGACGGTCGACGGCGTCGTCGTCGGCGCGATCGACCGGCCGGGGCTGGTGGCGCTGGTCGGTGTCACCCCGGGCGACGGGGCCGCGCAGGTCGAGCTGGTGGCCCGCAAGATCGCCGAGCTGCGCATCCTGCGCGACGAGCAGTGCGCGGTGGACGTGGGCGCCCCGGTGCTCGTCGTCAGCCAGTTCACGCTCTACGCCGACACCCGCAAGGGCCGTCGGCCGACGTGGAACGCCGCGGCCCCCGGACCCGTCGCGCAGCCGCTGGTCGAGGCCGTGGTCGACGCGCTGCGCGCCCGCGGTCTCGAGGTGGCCACCGGCGTGTTCGGTGCCGACATGGCGGTGGAGCTGGTCAACGACGGACCCGTGACGATCCTGCTGGAGTTGGCGCCCGACGCCTAGGCGCGCTCGCAGCGGCTGGTCGAGACGCTCAGCACCTCCATGCCGGGCGGTGGCGTCGGCGGGTCCGCGATGATCGGGTCGGCGACGTCGGTCAGTCGGACACCGAAGTCGTCCCGGCAGTACGTGCCCGCGCCGAGCGACTCCCACCCGCGGACGACGAGCTCGGTGCCCACCTGGTCGCTCGCGGTGGCGGAGTCGAGCACCGCGTAGAGGTACGTCACCTGGGAGCACTCCTGCAGGCACAGGGTGTTCTCGACGCTGGACACGGTCAGCAGCTGGCCGCCGGTCGCCACGGGCAAGGACGCACCGACGCTGGTCATGCGAGCCAGGCTCGGTCCGCCCAGCCCGCCCAGGACGAACCCGACGACGACCAGGACCACCGTCGCGCCGGCCATGATCCACCGGCGGCCGGGGGCGCGGCGGACCAGGAACCAGGTGGGGAGCAGGGCGACCAGCATCGCCGCGATCGCGATCGCGGTGCTCGCGGCGGTCCCGGTCTCCCCGGTGACGAGCAGCGGAGCGCCCACCAGCACCGTCCACACGGTCCAGACGGCGAGCACGCCGACTCCGCGGAGCACCCACCTGCCGGCCGTCGCCCGCCGCTCGTCGCCGGCGGGCGGCGTCACCATCGTCGCCACCACGGCACTCCCTCCCCGGCCGCGACCGCGCGGCAGCACTGATGCCCGCCCGCGCGATCGGTGCTCCGCGGGCCCGACGGAACATACCGAACCAGGACGAACGCCGTGCCGGGTGCGACTCCGCAGCAAACCACCCGAAATGATTCAGCAGGGCGCGGATCCTGCTGCCTCCGCATCCGGGCGCCCGTGTGTGGCGTCGGGGTGAAGCCGAGGCCGCCGCCGCCCGCCGTTCGAGTGGTACGGGGGCGATGTCCGGCCATCGGGGGGTGGCTGCTGCTTCGGTGTGCACGCGCCCGTCACGACCTGACGCCGGTGCTCACGTCCGAGAGGGAGAAGTGATGACAACGACAACGGCGTCGGCTTCGCAGGTACGAGCGGGTGGCTGGGTGCTCCGCGGGGTGCTCGTGGTTCTCAGCTGGGCGGTGTGCGTGTTCGTGGTCGCGACCGTCGTGCAGTCGACCGGGACGGCCGGATCCGCCTCGGGCCGCTGGGTCAGCGCGCTCGCCGTCCTGGTCGCTCTGGTCCCGACGTGGTTCCTGGTGCGGCGTGCACGGGTGCGGTGGTGGCTGATGCTGGTCGCCGTGATCGTGCTCGTCGCGGCCGGTCTGGGCCTGGGGCGGTTGGCCGGACCGAGCCTGGCGCGGATGTCGAGCGTCGGGTCGTCGCTGCCGATGGCTGCCGGCGCTCAGCTGCTGACGACGTCGAGCTCGGAGCGGACGTGGTGTGCGGGGGAGTGCTCGAGGGTCACGTACGTGTACGCGGTGCCGGACTTCGACGCGGCGAACGTCGAGGTCGCGCAGGCGCTCGTCGCCGAGGGGTGGGCGCCCGGTGAGCCCGGTCGGTTCTGCCGGGACGGGCTCGGGGTGAATGTCACGCCGGATGACGGGCCGGACGTCGACCGAGCACCGGAGGTCCCGTCGGGGACGGCGCTGCTGAGCATGACCACGTCCGTCTGCGACGGCTGAACCGACGCGGAGAGGGCGACACGGAGAGGGCCCCTCGGAGTAAGCGTCCGAGGGGCCCTCTCGTGCGTCGCAGGTCTTCCGTCACCGGCGGACCGGTGACCGACGCCGCGCTGACGGTGCGGCTACGTCCCGGCACCCGGTTCGCCGCCGACACGGTCACCCCGAGGGGTTCCGGCACCGACGACCCGCCGCGAGCGGGACGACTGCGAGCTCCCGACCGGTTCCCTGACGTCCCCCGCGTCGTCATCCGCGGGTCGTCGTGTTGCCACGACGAGATGGTCGTCAGCTCTCCGTTCGGTCCGACATCCACAGCTCTGTCCCCACCGGCGCCACGCCCCGGAGGGTGCTTCTGCGCCGCCTGCTCGCCGCCCCGGAGGGCCTCGTGCGTCGAGGCTCCGGCCCTGTCCAAGTCGCCTCCACCCGGTCCACGCGATCTCCGAAGAGGCCACCTGACCTGCGGTTTCGGTCTCCCTGGGAGGGATCCTTCGCCTGCGGTTCTCGATCTGTCGATCTCGATGTGAGATTTCTAACCCTTGTCGGTAGGGGGCCACAAGGGCTTACCGGAGCTTTCTTTGTCCACCGCGTTGTCCACAGCGTCATCCACAGGTTCACCTGCGCAAACGTCCGGTGAACACAGGGGTGTGGACGAAAGATGTGGACGGCGCGCGCGTCGTTCACCCGTCCGGCTGCGGCGCCCTTGTACCCTGGGAACCGGTGAAGGCCCCTCGGAGTAAGCGTCCGAGGGGCCTTACCCATGTCCGTGGGTCACGATGGCTCGATGAAGCTCGAGGCCGTCCTCGGTGACATCACCACGCAGGACGTCGACGCCGTCGTCAACGCGGCGAACTCGTCCCTGCTCGGCGGCGGAGGGGTCGACGGTGCGATCCACGCGGCCGCGGGGCCGGAGCTGCTGGCGGCGTGCCGCGAGCTGCGCCGGACCGCGCTGCCGGACGGGCTGCCCGTCGGGGAGGCCGTCGCGACGCCCGGCTTCCGACTGCCCGCGCGCTGGGTGATCCACACGGTCGGCCCCAACCGGCACCGCGGGCAGACCGATCCCGCGCTCCTGTCCTCGTGCTTCACGCGGTCGCTCGACGTGGCCGACGGGCTCGGCGCGTCGAGCGTCGCGTTCCCCGCGGTCAGCGGCGGCGTCTACGGCTGGGCGATGGACGAGGTGGCGCGCATCGCGGTCGAGGCCGTCCGCGGCGGGGTGACCGGGATCGAGCGGGTCCGGTTCGTCCTGTTCTCGCCGGATTCGCTCGACGCCTTCCGGACGGAGCTGGACCGCGCGTAGCGTCACCGGCATGCCCGATCTGCTGCCGGCGCTGCCGGACTCCGAGTTCCGTCGTGTGCTGTGCGTCGTCGCCCACCCCGACGACGTGGAGTACGGCACGTCGTCCGCCGTCGCCGTGTGGACCGCGCGCGGCGTCGAGGTCGCCTACCTGGTGCTCACCCGTGGGGAGGCCGGCATGGACGCGTCCCCGCCGGACCGCACGCGCGAGATCCGCACGCGCGAGCAGATCACGGGGTCGGCCGCCGTCGGGGTCACCGACGTGCGGTTCCTGGAGCACCCCGACGGCGTGCTCGAGTACGGCCTGCCGCTGCGACGGGACATCGCCCGGCGGATCCGCGAGTACCGGCCCGACGTGGTGCTCACCGGGTCGTGGGAGATCGAGTTCGTCGCCGGGCTGAACATGGCCGACCACCGGGTGGCCGGGCTGGCGACGCTCGACGCGGTGCGCGACGCCGGCAACCGGTGGGTGTTCACCGAGCTCCTCGACGACGACGGCCTCGAACCGTGGCAGGTCCGCTGGTTCCTCGTCAGCGGCGACCCCCGGGCGACGCACGGGGTGGAGGTCACCGACGAGGCCCTGCAGGCCGGCGTCGCGTCGCTGGAGGCGCACGAGGAGTACCTCGCGGGACTGCCCGGGCACCCGGCGCCGAAGGACATGCTCCCGATGATCGCCGGCCTGCAGGGACGTGCCATGGGGGTCGAGCACGCGGTCCTGTTCCGCGCGTACGACCTCCAGGCCCCGCCGCCGCTGTTCGACTGACCTACGCGCGGGCGCGCGCCGGGCTCACCGCCTGCTGCGGGTCGAGGGTGACCTCCGTGGTCGCGCGGCGCCGCATGACCACCTTGTCCAGCTCCGCGACGAGCGGCAGCAGGAGCGCCAGGCCGATGCACGCCAGCCACTGCGGGCCGGACAGCGGCTGCGTGGTGAGCCAGCCCTGCAGGAAGCCCAGCTCGGTGGCCAGCACCAGGAGGATCACCGGGACCGAGAGCACCTTCACGGCGGTCAGCAGGGGAGCGGCGAGGCCGGACTCCGGCTCGCGCCGCAGCACGAGCCCCGACAGGACCGAGCCGAGCCCCATGACGACGAACGCCATCGTCATCGACGCGGTCGGGCGGTCCGCGGCGGGCGTGTCCGGGCCGAGCACCAGCGGGATCGCCGACGCGACGCACAGGACCAGGCCGTAGGCGATCCAGCGGCGCACCGCGTGCGGGTTGCTGATGCCCAGCTTCGGGTCGCGCGGTGCCCGGTCCATGATCCCCGGGCCCACCGGGTCGAGCATGATCGCGATCACCGGGAACACGCAGACGAAGAAGTTGAGGAACAGCACCATCATCGGCGTCATCGCGACGCCGTCGGCGATGTCGAACACGCTGGCCGCCAGGAACAGCACGACCAGGCCGATGAGCTGGCTCATCTGGAAGCGGATGTACGCGGTGATCTTCTGGTAGATGCTGCGGCCCAGCTCCACGGCGTGCACCAGGGTGCTGAAGTTGTCGTCGGTCAGCACCAGCCGGGCCGCCTGCTTGGTGACCTCGCTCCCGGAGCCCATGGCGACGCCGATGTCGGCCTGCTTGATCGCGGCGGCGTCGTTGACGGCGTCGCCGGTCATGGCGACCACGAGTCCCTGCTGCTGCATGAGCTGGACCAGCCGGAGCTTGTCCTCGGGCGTCACGCGGCCGAACACGTGCAGGTTCGGCAGCCGCTCGAGCAGCTCCTCGTCCGTGAGGGCCGCCAGCTCGGGTCCGCTGATCGCCCCCGGGCCCAGGCCCAGCTGCCGGCCGATCGCGCTCGCCGTCACCGCGTGGTCGCCGGTGATCATGCGGACCTCGATGCCCGCCTTCAGCGCGATCTCCACGGCCACCTTGGCGGTCGGGCGCAGGGGGTCGACGATGCCGACCAGGCCGACGAACACGAGCTTCTCGACGTAGGACATCGGGTCCGCCACCAGCGCCGACTCGTCGGCCGGCTCGAGGAACCTCGTCGCGAACGCGAGCGTGCGCAGGCCCTGGTCGGCGAGCCGCTCCATCTCGGCCTCGATGTCGGCGCGCATGTCCTCCAGCGGGACGGTCTGGCCGGGACCGGCGAGGGCGTGCGTGCAGCGCTGCAGCACCACGTCCGGGCCGCCCTTGACCACCTCGACCAGCGACCGGTCGCCACGCCAGGGGAGCCAGTGCGCGGTCGCCATGAACTTGTACGCCGAGTCGAACGGGACCTCCGCCACGCGCGGGTAGGTGCGGCGGCTCTCCTCCGCGTCGATGCCCAGCTTCGCGGCGAGCACCACCAGCGCGGCCTCCGTCGGGTCGCCGATGACGGCGCCGTCGTCGGACACGGTCGCGTCGCTGGCCAGGCACAGGCCGTACGCCAGGGGAGTCAGGTCCGGGACCTCGGTGCCGGCGGCCTGGAGGATCTGGCCGGTCTTCGCGTACCCGCTGCCCTCGACGGTGAAGTGCTGCCCCACCGTGTACAGCGCGGTGACCGTCATCTCGTTCAGGGTCAGCGTGCCGGTCTTGTCGGAGTTGATCGAGCTGGTCGCCCCGAGCGTCTCGACGTCGTTGAGGTTGGCGACGACGGCCTTCGCGTCGGCGAGCTGCCGTGCCCCGTACGCGAGCATCGCCTGCACGAACGTCGGCAGGCCGGTCGGGATGGCGGAGATGGCGACCGCGGTGGCCAGGAACAGCAGGTCGCTCGGGGACTGGCCGCGCGCGATGCCGATGACGACGATGACGGCGACCGCGCTCCACGCGATGATGCCGAGCACCTTGGTCAGCTTGTCGAGCTCGCGCTGCAGCGGGGACTTCGTCTTCTCCACCGACGAGAGCAGCGTGGCGATGTTGCCGATCTGCGTCGTCATGCCCGTCGCTGTCACGAGCATCGTGCCCGTGCCGCGCGTCACCGACGTGTTCTGGAACGCCATGTTGGCCCGGTCGCCGAGCGGCACGTCGTCGTCGGCCAGCGTGTGCACGTCCTTGCCGATCGGGGTGCTCTCGCCCGTCAGCGCCGCCTCCTGCGTCTCCATCGTGGCGGTGCGCAGCAGCCGACCGTCGGCGGGCACGATGTCGCCGGCCTCGAGCTCGACGATGTCGCCGGGCACCAGGTCGTGGGCGGGGATCTGCACCAGGGCGCCGTCGCGTCGCACGCGGGACTGCGGTTCCTGCATCGTCGCCAGCGCGTCGACGCTCTTGCGCGCGAGCATCTCCTGGCGGGCCCCGATGACGACGTTCACCACCACGAGGAACCCGACGATCAGCGCCGTCGACCCCTGGCCGATGGCCGCGCTCACCGCCGCGACGGCGATCAGCATGATGTTCATCGGGTCGCGCAGCTGCTCGAGGACCACGGACCACACGGACGGCGGCGCCTGCGCGGTGAGCGTGTTCGAGCCGTACCGCTCCCGTCGGGCCGAGACCTCGGCCGTCGACAGGCCCGTGGTCGGGTCGGTGCCGAGCTGTGCGGTGGCCGCCTCAGGGTCGAGCGCCCACCAGCGCGTGACCGGTGCGGTGGTGGACGGGGGTGCAGCGATCTGGGTCACGGGTGCTCCTGAGCCGCGTTCGGGTGCCCACCAGGGGCCCTTGGTCCGACGCTAGCGCGAGATGCCCGGATCGAGGACGATCCGGGCATCTCGTTTCTGACGTCAGGCCGCGGGGACCGGGACCTTCTCCTCCACGGGCGTCGGCTCCGGCTGCCTGCTCAGCGCGCTGGGCCACCACATCGCCTTGCCGATGTCGAGGTTCAGGGCCGTGACCAGCACGGACCTGACCACCAGGGTGTCCAGCAGCACCCCGAACGCGACCGCGAACCCGATCTCCGCGAACGCCACCAGGGGCAGCGTGCCGAGCACCGCGAACGTGCCCGCGAGGACCAGGCCGGCCGACGTGATCACCCCGCCGGTGGCCGCGAGGCCGACCAGCGAGCCGCGGTGGTGCCCGAGCCGGATCGCCTCCTCCCGCACGCGGGTCATGAGGAAGATGTTGTAGTCGATCCCCAGCGCGACGAGGAACACGAAGACGAACAGCGGGAAGGACGTGTCGGCACCGGCGTAGCCGAAGACGTACTTGAACACCAGGGCGCTGACGCCGATCGCCGCGCCGAACGAGAGCACGACCGTCCCCATGAGGACCAACGGGGCCAGGATCGACCGCAGCAGGACCACGAGGATGAGGAACACGACCAGCAGGATGATCGGGATGATCAGCCGGTTGTCGTCCGCCGACGCGCGCTGCACGTCGAGGTTGACCGCCGTGGTGCCGCCGACCAGCGCGTCCGCCCCGGGCACCGGGTGCACGGCGTCCCGCACGCGGTCGACCGTGTCGTACGCGTCGTCGCTGTCCGGCGCCGACGTCAGGGTGCCCTCGATGTAGGCGAGGCCGTCCTTCACGACGGGCTCCGTGATGCTCGTCGGGTCGATGCCCTCGACCTCGGCGAAGACCGACGCCACCTCGGTGGCCTGGTCCTCGTTCGCGATGACCGCCACGGGCGAGCCCGCGCCGCCGGGGAAGTGCGCCGAGAGCACCTTCTCGCCCTCGATCGACGGCTGCGTCCCGCGGAACGACTCCTCGGTGGTCAGGCCGGTCGCGTTGAGCGCGACGATCCCCAGGCACGCCACGGCGAGGATGGCCGACGTCCCGATCCAGGTCGCGCGGGGGCGACGCTCGATGCGACCGCCGACCCGGGCCCAGAAGCCGTGCTCGGACGGCTCGTCGTCGCCGAGCTTCGGGGTGCGCGGCCAGAAGATCCACCGGCCGCACGTGACCAGCAGCGCCGGCAGCAGGGTCAGCATGACGAGCACCGCGACGCCGACGCCGATGGCCGCGACCGGACCGAGGCCCGCGGTCGAGTTCATGGTCGCGAACAGCAGGCACAGCATGCCGATGGCGACCGTGGCGCCGGACGCGATGATCGCGGGGCTGGCGCGGTGCAGGGCCAGGGCCATGGCCTCGTGCCGGTCGCCGTGCTTGCGCAGCTCCTCCCGGTAGCGCGCGACGAGCAGCAGGGCGTAGTCCGTCCCCGCGCCGAACACGAGCACGGTCAGGATGCCGGCGCTCTGCGCGTTGACGGTGAGGTCGTAGTTGTCCGCGAGCAGGTAGATCAGTGCCTGCGAGACGGTGAGCGCGACGCCCGCCGAGAGGACCGGCAGGAGCCAGAGGATCGGGCTGCGGTACGTGATGAGCAGGATGACGATCACGACGGCCACGGCCGCGTACAGCAGGGTGCCGTCGATGCCCTCGAACGCGGCGGAGGAGTCGGCGGCGCTGCCGGCCGGTCCCGTGACGTAGACGTCGAGCCCGTCCGGGCCGTCCTCCGCGGTGGCGCGCAGGTCGTCGACCGCGTCGGCGGCGAGGTTCCAGCCGTCCGATCCGAGGTCCAGCGGGACGATGATCTGCACCGCCTCGCCGTCCTCCGACGGGATCGGGCCGATGACGTCACCGTCGAGGGTGTCGAGCGAGCCGAACTCCGCGGCGTCCGCCGCCACGGCCGCCAGGTCCTCGGGCGTGAGGCCGGCCGGGCGCTCGTAGACGATGACCGCGGGGATGGTGTTGGAGGACACGAAGCCCGTCGCGACGTCGAGCACCTCCGTGGACTCGGCGTTGGCGGGGAGCCAGGACTTCGCGTCGTTGTCCTGCGCACCCGTCAGCTTGCCCGCGAGCGGGCCCAGGAGTGCGACGACGACGAGCCAGAAGACGATGACGGCGAACTTGAGGTAGCGGTGGGTGATCCATCCGGCGACCTGAGACATGGGTGTGTCCTCATGTAGGGGTGTCGACGACGACAGGAAGGTGCGGCGGTCGCGACGGGAGATACATCGTCGGGAGCCGTGTCCGATATGTGAACGACCCTAGGATTCCGCCGTCGTCAGGCACAGGGATATAGGGGAGACCCCCGAGTCGTCCCTCAGGCTGCCCTCAGGTAGCACTCAGGGTGGCCACCGCACGGTCGACGTCGGCGGCGTCGTTCCAGACGTGGAACGCCAGGCGGACGCCGCCTCCTCGACCGGCCGCACGGGTGCCCTGCGCCGCGAGCAGCGCGCGCCGGGAGCCCGCCGGGTCGTCGGGCAGCCGGACGATCGCGCTGCCGCCCGGTGGCAGGCCGACGCCCGCCCGGAACGCGTCGGCGAGCCCGACCGTGTACCGGTGGACGTCGTGGACCGGCGCAGCCGCGAACAGCTCGAGCGCGGGCACCGTCCCCACCCAGCACAGCCACGCGGGGGAGACGTCGAGGCGCCTCGCGTCCGTCGCCAGTGCCATCCGCGGGCCGTACACCGACGACCAGATCTCGTGGCCCGCGTACCAGCCTGCGCTCGTCGGACGCAGCCGGTCCAGCACCTCGGGCCGGACGGTCTGGAAGGCGGTGCCGCGCGGGGCGGACAGCCACTTGTACGACGAGCACACCGTCACGTCGAACAGGGCCGCGTCCACCGGGAACCAGCCCGCCGCCTGCGTGACGTCGCAGACCGTCAGGCACCCGGCCGCGGTGGCCGCCGCGCGGACAGCCTCGACGTCGGCCACGCGTCCGTCCACCGACTGCACCAGCGAGAACGCGACGACGTCGGTCGACGGCCGGATCTCGTCGGCCAGGGACTCCAGCGGCACGGTCCGGACCGTCACCCCGCGGTCCGCGTGCGCCAGGAACGGGAACACGACCGACGCGAAGTCGCCGTCGACCGTCAGGACCTCGGCACTGTCCGGCACGCTCGCCGCGACCACCCCTACCAGCACCGACGCCTGCGAGCCGACCGCCACCCACGTCGGGTCCACCCCGACCAGCCGCGCGTACGCCGCGCGCGACGCCGTGACGGCCTCGTCATACACCGCGAGGTCCGCCCGGCCCGCCTGCCACGTGTCGAGCGCCGCGTGCATCGCCTCCGCGGTCGCTCGGGCCGGCAGCCCGCACGTGGCGGCGTCGAGGTAGCCGGGCACGGGGGAGAAGGCGGCGCGCAGCGTGTCGAGCGGGTCCATGGGGTCGATCGTCTCGCACCCGTCCGTGACCCGGCGTCAGCCGAGCGTGGTGATCCAGTCGCGGACCGCGTCGGCGACCGCGGCGGCGCTCGTCGGCAGGTGCGGGCCGGGCAGGAAGACGGTCGTGACCGGGCCGGGGACCGCGGCGAGGTGGGCGGTCAGCTCGTCCGGGGAGCCGAACGGGTCGGTCGAGCCGGAGACGGCCAGGAGCGGCACCCGGATGTCCGGCAGGTGCGCGATGCGGAGGGTGTCGGGGCGACCCGGCGGGTGCAGCGGGTAGGAGAGCAGGACCAGACCGGCAGCCGGCAGGCCCGCGGCGACGGCCATCGAGCACATCCGTCCGCCGAACGAGCGGCCGCCGAGCACCAGGGCGTCCGTGCCGACCCCCAGCGACTCCGCGAACGCCTCGGCCTGCGCCCGGACCTCCGCGATCGCCGGGGCCGCGGTCTTCGGCAGGTCGAGCCGGAGCACCGGCAGCGGCGCCACGGCCTTCTCGACGGCGACGAGCGGCGCGCCGTCGCGGCTCCCGCCGAAGCCGGGGGTCAGCAGCAGGCCGGCGACCATCAGGCGAGACCGAGGACCGAGCGGATGGTGCGGACCACGCCGTTGGCGTTGTTCGAGGGTGCGACGAACCGTGCGTGCGCCCGGACCTCGGGGTGCGCGTTGTCCATCGCGAACGAGAACGACGCCGCGTCCAGCATGCCGACGTCGTTGAAGTAGTCGCCGAACGCCATCGTCTGGTCGGCGGTGATCCCGAGCGCCTCCTGGACCGCGCGCAGGGCGTGCCCCTTGTCGGCCGTCGGGCTCATGACGTCGACCCAGTGCTCGCCCGACACCAGGGCGTCGAACCGCTGCAGCAGCGGACCGGCTCCCGTCGCGGCCGCGCCGAAGTCGTAGACCGCGACCTTGAGCACCTCGTCCTCGACCGTGGTCAGGTCGTCGACCACCGCGAGCCTCGCGTAGTACGGGCGCGCCTGGTCGAGGAAGGCGTCGTCCGTCCGCTCCACGTACGCCGACCGCTTGCCGCACAGCACCGTGCCCAGGTCGAGGTGGGTCGCCGAGCGGACCGTGGCCACGACGTCGCGCGCGGTGCCCAGGTCCAGCGCGTCGACGCTGAGCTCGTCGCCGTGCTGCACCACGTACGAGCCGTTCTCCGCGATGTAGACCAGCTCGTCCCGGCCCAGCTGGCGGTGCAGCGTCGCGTACTGCCGGCCGCTCGCCGGGCAGAGCAGGATGCCGCGGCCGGCCAGCTCGTCCAGCAGCGGCCAGAAGTCGTCGTGGATCCGCTTCTCGTCGTCCAGCAGCGAGCCGTCCATGTCCACCGCGATCAGCCGGATGTCGGGGACGGTGTCGAAGAGGGGAGGTTCCACAAGAACGATCTTCTCAGCCGGCCGCGGCGGGCGAGGTGCCGTCCGGGCTGCGTAGGAACAGCATGCCGACGCCCGTGACCGCAGTCATCGCCATGGCGCCGTGACCTCACCGGCCACGGCTGCGGGCACGGCCACGGGCACACCTGCGTCGCACGGATCAGCAGGTCGGCGGAACGGGAGGCCGGGCCGCTCCGCCCGACCTCCCGTCCGTGTGTCAGCGGTGACCGTGCTTCCGTTCGAGGTCGACCGTCCACACCTCCCCGCCGAGCGTGACCACGTACGCCTTGCCGCGAATCACCTGGAACGACACCGGCTGGTCCAACCCGTCGGCGACGACCTCGAGCGAACCGTGCCGGCCGACCGCGAGGAGCTGTCCGGTGTCGGGTGCGGCGGGGGACCCCTCAGGGCCACCCAGCGGCCAGACACCCTGGGCCAGCGCGTACAGCTGGTGCCCGCGACCGAGCTTGACGTCGACCATCAGCGGTGCCCCCGACGCGACGGTCGTCGCCGTCGTGGACCACGGCCCGAACGCGACGACCTTGCCGTCCGCGGGAAGGTGCGGGACCGGCCCGGCCTGAGCCATGAACACCGTCCGGCCGTGGACGGCCATCCCCGTCGGCACGATGTTCCCGAACGCGATCTGCACCGCGACCGACCCGTCGAGACCCACCCGGTAGACCCGGTTGTGGTGGCCGTCGGTGACGAGGAACCCACCCTTGTACGGCTCGAACGCGAACTGCACCCCGGTCGCGACGAAGAAGTCCGTGGTCGGCGGGTTCGCCACGACGAAGGCACTGAGGTCGGCGATCACTGTGAAGCTGCTCGGGCCGTCGACCCGGTAGATGCCGTTGACCGTCCCGGGGGCGCCCTGGACGTCCTCGGTGGCGAAGCCGACCAGCACGTACGCCGTGCCGCGCACGAAGGCCACGTCGTAGGCGCCTCCCCCCAGCGGCGTCGTGGGCAGACCGGACGCGACGACGGTCACCTCACCGGTGCGCGGGTCGATCCGCGAGACCTCACCGACCACCGGCTCGGTGACGTACAGCGCGCCGTCCGGCCCGACCGCGCTTCCCCAGGCGCCGGACAGGTCGCTGGTCAGCAGCCTCACCTCCGGCGTCGGTGGGGGTCGGTGCGCAGACGCCGCGGACGGTGTCAGCACCAGCAGCAGGACGGTGGACAGCAGGACAAGAGCTCGTCGGGGACCCATGGGACCCCTCCCCTCGACAACTTTCTCGGGACTCGTGCGTGTCGGGTCTGCTCGGGGCAGCGGCATGGTCGCCCCTGCGCGCCCGGATGCCCTCTCGGTGCTCATCGACGCTAGACCCGGGTGCCCGGGCGATCCATGACCCCGGGCAACCGGGGCGGTCGTCACGCCTGCGGCGAACACGGGCAGTCCAGGCACCACCCCGCAGTTAGCATCGAACAACGCCGCCCCGTCGACCCCCGGTGCGCCAGCCAGGGGAGCCGGCACGCAGCTCGTGAGGAGTGCACATGTTCGAGAGATTCACGGACCGAGCCCGTCGCGTGGTCGTCCTTGCCCAAGAAGAGGCACGGATGCTCAACCACAACTACATCGGGACGGAGCACATCCTCCTGGGCCTGATCCACGAGGGTGAGGGTGTCGCCGCCAAGGCTCTGGAGTCGCTCGGCATCTCGCTCGAGGCCGTCCGCGCCCAGGTGCAGGAGATCATCGGCGAGGGCCAGCAGGCTCCGTCGGGCCACATCCCCTTCACCCCGCGCGCCAAGAAGGTCCTCGAGCTGTCGCTGCGCGAGGCGCTCCAGCTGGGACACAACTACATCGGGACCGAGCACATCCTGCTGGGCCTCATCCGTGAGGGCGAGGGCGTCGCCGCCCAGGTCCTCAACAAGCTGGGCGCGGACCTGAACCGCGTGCGCCAGCAGGTCATCCAGCTCGTCTCCGGCTACCAGGGCAAGGAGCCCGTCGCCGCCGGCGGTCCGCAGGAGGGGCAGCCCTCGGGCAGCGCCGTCCTCGACCAGTTCGGCCGCAACCTCACGCAGGCTGCGCGCGACGGCAAGCTCGACCCGGTCATCGGGCGCGAGAAGGAGATCGAGCGGGTCATGCAGGTGCTGTCCCGCCGCACCAAGAACAACCCCGTCCTCATCGGGGAGCCCGGCGTCGGCAAGACCGCCGTCGTCGAGGGCCTCGCGCAGGACATCGTGCGCGGCGACGTGCCCGAGACGCTCAAGGACAAGCAGCTCTACACGCTGGACCTGGGCGCGCTCGTGGCGGGTTCCCGCTACCGCGGTGACTTCGAGGAGCGCCTGAAGAAGGTGCTCAAGGAGATCCGCACCCGCGGCGACATCATCCTGTTCATCGACGAGATCCACACCCTCGTCGGGGCAGGTGCCGCCGAGGGCGCCATCGACGCCGCGAGCATCCTCAAGCCGATGCTGGCGCGCGGCGAGCTGCAGACCATCGGTGCCACCACGCTCGACGAGTACCGCAAGTACGTCGAGAAGGACCCGGCCCTGGAGCGTCGCTTCCAGCCGATCCAGGTGGCCGAGCCCAACCTGCAGCACGCGATCGAGATCCTCAAGGGTCTGCGCGACCGGTACGAGGCGCACCACCGCGTGTCCATCACGGACGCCGCGCTGGTCGCCGCCGCCACCCTGGCGGACCGGTACGTCAACGACCGGTACCTGCCGGACAAGGCGATCGACCTGGTCGACGAGGCCGGCGCCCGCCTGCGCATCCGCCGCATGACGGCTCCCCCGGAGCTGCGCGAGCTCGACGAGCAGATCGCCGAGACGCGCCGCGACAAGGAGTCGGCGATCGACGAGCAGGACTTCGAGAAGGCAGCCCGTCTCCGCGACGCCGAGAAGCAGCTCGGTCTCAAGCGCGTGGAGAAGGAGAAGGCCTGGAAGTCCGGCGACCTCGACGCGGTCGCGGAGGTCGACGAGGAGCTCATCGCCGAGGTGCTGGCCATCGCCACGGGCATCCCGGTGTTCAAGCTCACCGAGGAGGAGTCCAGCCGCCTGCTCCACATGGAGGAGAACCTGCACAAGCGGGTCGTCGGCCAGGACGCCGCCATCAAGGCGCTCTCGCAGGCCATCCGTCGTACGCGTGCGGGCCTCAAGGACCCGAAGCGTCCCGGTGGGTCGTTCATCTTCGCCGGCCCCACGGGCGTCGGGAAGACCGAGCTGGCCAAGGCGCTCGCGGAGTTCCTCTTCGGCGACGAGGACGCGCTGATCCAGCTCGACATGTCCGAGTTCTCGGAGAAGCACACGGTCTCGCGGCTGTTCGGCTCGCCCCCCGGCTACGTCGGGTACGACGAGGGCGGTCAGCTCACGGAGAAGGTCCGTCGCAAGCCGTTCTCGGTGGTCCTCTTCGACGAGGTCGAGAAGGCGCACGCGGACATTTTCAACTCGCTGCTGCAGATCCTCGAGGACGGTCGCCTGACCGACTCGCAGGGCCGGGTGGTCGACTTCAAGAACACCGTCATCATCATGACCACGAACCTCGGCACCCGGGACATCGCCAAGGGCCTCATGACCGGCTTCCAGGCCGGCGGGGACCTGTCGACGTCGTACGAGCGCATGAAGTCCAAGGTCAACGACGAGCTCAAGCAGCACTTCCGGCCTGAGTTCCTCAACCGCGTGGACGACGTGGTCGTGTTCCCGCAGCTGTCCCAGCCGGAGATCTTCCAGATCGTCGACCTCATGGTCGCCAAGCTGGCCAAGCGTCTGCGGGACAAGGACATGGACATCGAGATCACGTCCGCGGCCAAGAAGCTGCTGTCGGAGAAGGGTTACGACCCGGTCCTGGGTGCTCGGCCGCTGCGCCGGGCCATCCAGCGGGACATCGAGGACGCACTGTCCGAGAAGATCCTGTTCGGCGAGCTCAAGGCCGGCCAGAAGGTGATCGTGGACGCCGAGGGCGAGGGTCTGCTCGGGGAGTTCATCTTCCGGGGCGTCCCCCGTGGGGCGCACCCCGCGGAGCCGGTCGCGGTCGGCGCGGCGTCGTCGTACGGCACGCCGAGCTCGGGCACCGACCTGCCCGCGGCGGGCCCGACCATCAGCGACGGCGGCACGGGCACCCTGCCCCAGGTGGGCTGACCCGCACAGCACGCGACGAACGCCCCGGCCCAGTGGACCGGGGCGTTCGTCGCGTCCGGGCGCGCGGAGACCTGCGCCCGGGACGAGCGCGTGGTGCGTCGAGCTCGTCACTGCCGAACGCGTCGATTGCCGCCGTACTGGTTGCCGGCAGCCTGGCGCGCCGCTCGCAGCCGAGCTCGTCATGTGCAGCCGAACTCGTCCATTGCAGCCGAACTCGTCCGTTGCAGCTGACGAGCTCGGCGCCGAGTGACGAGCTCGCGGCGGTGGCGCGCGGCGCGGGGCTGGTGGGGCGGGGGTGGGAGGCGGATGGCAGGGTGGGTGCATGCCTGGACGACGACGCCTGCCACGGTCCACCCCGGAGGAGCAGGGGGTCGACCCGCGGGCGCTCCTGCGGCTGGTCGAGGCCCTCGACGGCTGGCCGGAGCTGCACTCGGTGATGGTGGTGCGGCGCGGGTCGGTCGTCGCGGAGGGGTGGTCGGCGCCGTTCGGGCCCGAGCGGCTGCACGAGCTGTACTCCCTGAGCAAGAGCTTCACGTCCACGGCAGTCGGGTTCGCGGTCACCGAGGGCCTGGTCGGCGTGGACGACCTCGTCCTCGACCACTTCGCCGACGAGGCACCGGCTGACCCGGACGAGAACCTGCGGCGGATGCGGGTCAGGGACCTGCTGACGATGACCACGGGGCACGCGGACGACCCCACCCAGCGGGTGAACGCGACGGGCGACTGGGTGCGGGCGTTCCTGGCGGAGCCCGTGGAGCACGAGCCCGGCACGTTCTTCGTCTACAACACGGCGGGCACGCACATGCTCGCGGCCCTGGTGCAGAAGGTGACCGGCCAGCGTCTGCTCGACTACCTCGGCCCGCGGCTGCTCGAGCCGCTCGGCATCGAGGGGGCGACGTGGCTGCAGTCGCCGACGGGGGTCGACGCCGGGGGCACCGGGATGTCGGCGACCACCGAGGACATCGCGGTGTTCGGCCAGCTGTACCTGCAGGACGGGATCTGGGACGGGAGCCGGGTGCTCCCCGAGGGCTGGGTGGGCGAGGCGACGCGCGCTCAGGTGCCCAACGACACCAACCCGGACATCGACTGGGCGCAGGGCTACGGCTACCAGTTCTGGCGCGGGCGGCACGGCAGCTACCGGGGCGACGGCGCCTTCGGCCAGTTCTGCGTGGTGCTGCCCGAGCAGGACGTCGTGGTCGTGACGACGTCGGGGGTCGGCGACATGCACGGCCAGCTCGCGCTCGTCTGGGAGCACCTGCTGCCCGGCTTGTCCGAGGCTCCGCTCCCGGAGGACCCCGACGGTCGGCGCCTGCTGGCGGACCGGCTGGGGACGCTGCGTCTCGACCCCCCGCACGGCGCTCCGACCTCTCCCACGGGCAGTCGTCTGCACGGCCGGACCATCACGTTCGAGCCGAACACCCTCGGCATCCGCAACGCCGTCCTCGAGACGGCCGACGGGCACGACCGACTGACGGTCGACCACGAGGAGGAGACCGTGATCGTCTCGGTCGGGCACGCCGAACCGGTGCTGACCCGGACGACCGCGCGCCGCCGCATCCCGGAGGACGTGCTGGTCAGCGGCGCGTGGACGACGCCCGACACCTACGTGCTGACCGCCCGGTTCGTCGAGTCGCCGTTCGTCGTGACGCTCACGGCGACGGTCACCGACGACGACGTCGTGGTCGACGGCGGGTTCAACGTGGCGTTCGGGCCGACGGCCTTCCCGACGCTGGTCGGCAGCGTCGTGCCGGCCGAGGAGGTCTGGGTGGGCTAGCTCAGCTCGAGGACCGTCCACCAGTCGTTGACGTCGCGCTTGCGGAAGCCGGTGACCTCCTGCTGACCGGCGGTGAGCCGCGGGTCGGACGCCCGGTGGGAGTGCAGAGCCGTGTCCGTCGCGACGTGCACCAGGCGGACCCGGGCGCCGGCGGTCCACGGCCGGGCGTCGACGACCTCGACCCGCCAGTCCGCGGAGGCGTCGGCCGTGTCCGAGGCGCTGACCTGCTGCTGCTGCGAGAGCGGTGACCGCACCCCGGCGGTGCTGCGGAGCCACCGGCCGGTGGAGACGTGCCGCAGGCGGACGACCGACCCGTCGTGCAGGTCGGTGCCGGCGGGTGTGCCGGCGGTCCCGACCAGCAGCCACCGGTCGTTGTCGTCGGACCCGGCGAAGCAGGTGACCTGCTGGAGGCCGTCGGATCCGGGGTGGGTGTAGGGCAGGTCGTGGGAGTGCAGGGTCAGCCCGGTCCAGACGTGGGAGAGCTTGACGGTGTCACCGGTGGACACGGGGGCCTTGCCGTCGGGCGCCTTCTTGGTCAGGACGCGAGGCCGGCGCGGGGTGTAGTCCTGCAGGAAGAACCCCCGCCAGGTCGGGCCGTTGGATGCGGTCCAGTCGTGCTGGTCGGCCTCGGACGTGAGCGTCACCGCCTTGCGGGGCGAGTTGCTGTCGTGGATGAGCACCGTGGTGCGGCCGGTGGCGCGGTCCTGCTCGTAGCCGTACGCGACGACCTGGTGGTTGTCGCCGATCGCGGCGAGGTTGCGGGCGACGACCAGGCCGAGGACGACGGGCCGGCCGGCGTCGATCGAGGCGATGAGGCGGGGCAGCTCCTCCTCCTTGGTCCAGCGCGTCACGCCCTTGAACACCCACGTCTCGTCGTCGGAGTGCATGGACCACGTGACGAACTTGGCCGCGGAGCCGGTGAAGAACGAGTCCCGCAGGCGCTGGGTGAACAGCTGCGCCAGCCAGTGGCCGTCCGGCGGGACGCGGCTGGGAGCCCAGAGGTCGGAGCGCCACGTGGGGACGGGCTGACCGGCGAGGAAGTAGTCGAGGGCCGCGTACGCCATCCCGCCGCACCGGCCGGCCGTGGTGATCTTCGCGCCGTTGGGCAGCGTGAGCACCTCGTTGACGAACGCGTTGGAGAACGCGAAGCCGTGGGTGGCGGGGTCGAACCCGACCGCCCGACCCGTGAGGACCTGCTCCGGCATCGCCATCCCTCTCGTCCCTGCCAACCGCACGTCCGCGTGCGGCACCCTCGTGTCGAGGGTGACATGAAGGAGTGGACGGGGCTGGGTGAGATACACAGGGTGACTCACAGGCTGGTGCACTCGGGGGACCTAGGTCCCTACGTCGCAGGGATCCCACGATCGATGATTATGTCACTTCGCACTTCTCATCGACGTAAGGACGCACGCACATGCCTGCACGCTTCAACCCTGCTCCCGGCTGGCCGGCGGCTCCCGACGGGTGGACCCCCGAGCCCGGCTGGAGGCCGGACCCTAGCTGGCCGGCCGCACCGCACGGGTGGCAGCTGTGGATCGACGATGCGACCGCAGCTCCGACCGAGCCGGTCGGCCTGTCGCACGGCGCAGCTCCCTCGGTGGTCGCCGCGAGCGGGTTGCAGCGGCCTTGGTTCAAGAAGAAGCGCTTCATCATTCCGATCGGCCTCGTGGTGCTGAGCATCGTCATCGGATCGCTCAATGGCGGCGACGAGCCGGCCAGCGAGTCAACTGGTCCGGTCGCCGCCGGCGCAGTGGAGCAGACGGCACCCGAAGGGCCGTCTGCCGAGGAGCTCGCGGCCGAAGAGGAGGCGGATCGAGTCGCCGCCGAGCAGAAGGCTGCGGAGGACGCAGCGGAGGCCGAGGCCGACCGGGTTGCCGCCGAGCAGGAGGCGGCTGCCGCTGCAGCAGCCGAAGCCGCCAAGGGCACCGTTTCCCAGCAGAACGCGTATAGGTCGGCCGAGTCCTACCTGAGCTTCACCGCCTTCTCTCGCGCCGGCCTCCTCGGCCAGCTCACGAGCGAGTACGGCGCAGGCTTCCCCGCTGCTGACGCCGAGTTCGCCGTCGCCCGCCTGGAGGCCGAGGGAGGAGTGGACTGGAACGCCGAGGCGGTCGAGGCGGCGAAGTCCTATCTCGAGTTCACGTCCTTCTCGCGGCAAGGGCTGCTCGACCAGCTCACGAGCGAGTACGGCGCGCAGTTCACACCCGAGCAGGCCGAGTACGGCGTGAGCCAGACGGGTCTCTAGCCGGCCGGTGCCGAACCGAGGTGCTGCCATGCAGCGTCTCGGCCTCGCCGTCGCAGTCGGCTCGGTCACGGCGGCCGCCGACGGCCCGGGCCGTCGGACCGGGGCCGTCGGTGCAGCTGTGGTGGTCAGCCTCCGTAGCCGTCGGACGGGATCCCCGTCGAGACGAGTGGGGGCGCGTCCCGGCCCGTGCGGACCGGGACGCGCGAGGGGAACTACGGGATGAGGGTGTAGCTCGCGTCCAGCACGGCGCCGGCCCACGGCTTGTACAGGTCGTAGCCGCGGGGGTTGCACTGCAGACCGCCGTTGATGCAGTGCTCGGTCAGCGCCTGGAGCACGGCCGGGTCCCACGCGTTGAAGAAGTCGTAGTGGAACGAGAAGCCGCGACCGCTGGAGAACCGGACGTCCGACATGTTCCCGTCGGCCGGCCACGACAGCTTGAACTCGATCATCGGCACCGCGACCGGGTGGCTCGCGGTGCACTCACCGTTGACGGGGTAGGCCATGTGGCTCTTGTGGTTGGCCGAGTCGAGGTTGACGCCGTCCCAGCAGCTGGGTGCCTGGTAGCGGACGTTCAGCTGCGACCCGATGGGGCAGCTGGCCGGGATGTCCCAGTTGAACGAGCTGTTGCCGCACTCGAAGCCCTCGACCGCACCGGGGGCCGTCCGGAACTCCTCCTTGGTCGCCGTCATGCTGCCGACGAGGTAGCGCAGACCCTGCGGGAACGGGACGACCTTCTTGTAGTCGATGATCCCGGCCTTGTAGTAGATGGTCTGCTCGGTGCCGGCGACCACCTTGTTGTCGCCGCGCAGGAGGGTCGGGAACCAGTACGCCGACTCGTCCTGCGGGACCGTGCAGCTGGTGCTGTTCGCGGCCAGCAGCGACGCCGTGGTGGTGTTCGCGTTGGTCGAGCGGTTGCCCATGAACGTGTGGCTGTGCGACGCGCCCGCCTGGCCCGGGTAGACGATCGGGTCGTCGTTCAGCGTGTGCGTCGGGGTGCAGTTCGCCTGGAACTCGTGGTGCGTGACCGACGTGTCGGCGCCGGGCGGGGCCGGCGGCAGCGGCTTCGGCGTGTGCGGCGGCGTCGTGCCGCCACCCGTGCCGAGCACCGCGAGGTCCCACAGCGAGTAGCCGTAGCCCGTGCCGCGCGCCGTGAGGTTGAGCCGCAGGTACCGGCCCGTGCCCGGCGCGGCGACCGTCTGGTTGCCGCCGGTGCCGTTGGTGACGGTCGCGACGGTGGTCCAGGTGGTGCCGTTGGGGGAGAGCTGCACCTGGAAGGCCTTGGCGTAGGCCGCCTCCCAGCGCAGCTCGACGCGGTCCACCGTGGCGGTGCCGCCCAGGTCGACCTGGATCCACTGCGCGTCGGAGAACTGGCTGGCCCAGCGGGTGCTGCCGTTGCCGTCGACGGCCTTGGACGCGGTGAAGTCCGGGCCCTCCGCCGACGAGGACGTGGCCAGCTTTCCCTGGGAGATGTTGACGGGTGCGGCGCTCGCGGACGATGCGACCGCCACTCCGAGACCGGTGGCGACCAGCACCGCGGACAGGGCCGCGGCAAGCCAGGCCCGGGCCTTCCGCGAGCGTGGTGCAGGGAGATGGGTGGGCATGGGGATGACACTCCTTCGTGGGCGTGTCCCGCCGGACGCACGACTGTGCGGACGACGGCGTGGAGGGGGCACGGATGCCCCGCGAGGTGCCCAGAGGAGGTGCGACGATGCGCACGACCCTCTGGCGTCATCGGCTCTGTGAGGGGTTGGCCGAGGGTGGTGCCCGGGGCGGGTGGCCGCCCGCCCCGGGCACGTCACATGCTCAGGAGTAGATCCCGAGCTCGTACAGCGAGTAGCCGTACGCCGTGCCGCGGGCTGTCCCGTGCACCCGCACGTAGCGGGCCGAGCCGGCGGTGTTCAGGGTGTCGACGTTCCCGTCGCCGGCGGTCACGGTGGTCAGCGTCGCCCACGTGGTCCCGTCGTTCGACGTCTCGATGCGGTAGCCCTTGCCGAACGCCGACTCCCACACGAGCTGGACCGACGAGAACGACCGCACGGAGCCCAGGTCGACCTGGAGCCACTCGTCGTCGGACCAGCTGCTCGCCCAGCGCGTCGCGTAGTCGCCGTCGGTGGCCTGGCCCGCCGTGAAGTTCCCGTTGTACGGGTCGAACGACGACGCCGTGGCCGGTCGGCCCTGGGCGATGTTCGTCCCGTTGACGGCCGGCGGGACCACGCGGAACGACCGCGTCTCGACGCCGACGTTGCCCTTGCCGTCCTCGGCGAACACGTAGACCTTCCAGACGCCGAGCGTCTGCGGGGCCGTCACCGAGAACGTGCTGCCGCTGCGCGTGAACGTCGCGGGGGCCAGGCCACCCGAGTCGTTCACGTACTTGCTGTTCAGCAGGACGTTGTAGGTGATCGGGTCACCGTTCGGGTCGCTCGCCGCCGCGTTGACGGTGAACGTCGAGCCGGCCACGACGCTGCCGCTGTTCGGCACGGTCATCGAGCTGAACGTCGGGGGAGTGTTGACCCCCGCCGCCCCGGCCGAGCCGCCGTACGCCTTGGCGATCGCGTAGTACGACAGGCGCTTGTTGTTGCCCGGCTTCACGTTGAACCAGATGCCGCCGAAGTCGCCCTCGTTGCCGTAGTGGAACAGCGTGGCGCCGAGCGCGACGCCCGGGTGCGCCTTGATGCAGTCCCACGCCCGCGTGTAGCCCGCCGCGTTCTGCTGGTCCGTGCCCTGGTCGGGCACGCCGTTGGCGTCGTCGGGAACCTCCCACTCGCCGGCCGGGCCACCCTCGGTGATGAGGTACGGCTTGGTGTAGCCGCCGGCGATCCACGTCGCCTTGGCGTCGCACACGGCGTTGTAGGCGTTGAGCCCGTACAGGTCGAGGTCCGGAGCGTTCGCCTTGTAGTACGGCCACGCGCCGGTCCAGGCGTCGGTCGACGTCACCGGGTGGTTGGGGTCGATCTGGTGGATCCGCTTGGCGGCGTCGTTGACGAACGTCGCGTAGGCGGCGCGCTGCGCCTCGAGCTCGGCGCCCGAGAAGCAGCTCCCCAGACCGAGGAGGGACTCGTTGCCGACGTTCCACATGAGCACGCCCGGGTGGTCCTTGTACGCGGTGACCCAGGTGACGATGTCGTTCATCGAGCTCGCCTTGTACGTCGCGTCCGTGACGTAGTTCGGGCAGCCGCCCGAGCCGGGACCGCCGCCGGGGGCGAGCCAGAAGCCCGCGACCGTGCGCATGCCCGCGGCGGCCGCCGCGTCGAGCAGGACCTTGGAGCCCGCGTCCGTGCCCCAGGTGCGGATGGTGTTGACGCCCATCGCCTTGAGGTTGGCGGCGTGCTGCGGGAACTCGGCCGGGGCCGGGCCCCACGTCATGCCCTTGGTCACCCAGTTCTGCCCGTTCACCAGCAGCGACCAGCTGCCCTGGCTGCCTGCGATGCGAACCTTGCCGTCCGCGGGTCCCGTCGGGTCCGTGGGATCGGGGGTGGTCGTGCCGGTCGTGCGGACGGCGACCTCCCAGAGCGAGAACCCGTAGCCCGTGCCTCGGGTCTGCAGGTCCAGCCGCAGGTAGCGCGCGGTGCCGGTCAGCGTGATCGACTGCGTGCCGCCCGTGCCGGTGGAGACCGTCGACAGCGTCGTCCACGTCGTGCCGTTGGTGGAGCCCTGGACGCGGAACGCCTTGCCGTACGCGCCCTCCCAGCTCAGCGTGACGTTGCAGACCGCCTGGCTCGAGCCGAGGTCCACCTGCCACCACTGGTTGTCCGCGAACGTGCTGGCCCAGCGCGTGCCGGCGTTGCCGTCGACCGCGAGGCCGGCCGCCGTGCCCGCGCCCTGCTCGGACGACGAGGCCGTGGCCGTCTTGCCCTGCGCGACGTTCGTCGTCCCGCACGTGCCCGTCGTCGGCTGCGTCCCGCCGGTGGTGCCGTAGACCTGCACCTCCCACAGCGAGTAGCCGTAGCCGGTGGCGCGCTTGGTGCCGAGCACCTGCACGTACCGGCCGCTGCCGGTCACGTCCAGCGTCTCCTTGCCACCCTTGCCGGTGGTCGTCGTGTAGATGCTGGTCCACGACGTGCCGTTCGCCGACGTGCGGATCTGGTACCCCGACCCGTACGCCGCCTCCCAGCTCAGCACCACCTGGTCGACCTGCGCGGTCGCCCCCAGGTCGATGGTCAGCCACTGCGCGTCCGACGGCGTGCTCGCCCAGCGGGTGCCGGCGTTGCCGTCCACCGCGGCGGACGCGGGGGTGTAGTCGGCGTTCTCGGTGGAGGACGCCGTGACGGTCCTGCCCTGCGACAGCAGGACGGGCTCGGCCTGCGCGGCGGCGGCGGGGATGCCGATGCCCGCGGCGACCAGGGCGGCGGCGAGCAGGACGCCCAGCAGGCGCCGGCTGCGGCCGGGGGGTGGGGCGGTCCTGGCGGGGGGATGGGTGGTGGTGTCGAACACAGGGGTCTCCTCCGGGGCTGGGCCCGTGGCAGGGGACGGGAGGTCGGTCCGCAGTCGACCTCGTCGTCGATCCGGTGCGCCGGGCGTGCAGTTCGTCGTCGAGCTGGGCCGGTAAATCTGGGAGAGCGCTCTACCGCCAGAACCGCGTTCGGGACGGCGACGTCGTGCTGTGGGCTGGGGATGGTGCCCTCGTTGGCTCCCGGGACGGACCGTATACCCGATCTCACCCGCTCGCCTAGTGCCGATGACGGGAGAAGCGGCCGCCGTGACGCCGAGCGGCACACAGATTGCGCGAGAGCGCTCTCCCGTCCTGGTAGCCTGGCACGCATGGCAGACGAGCCCGATCCGGCGAGGCCAGACGCTGCCGCGCCCGGGCGAGCAGCGACCATGGAGGCCACACCGCCGACGGGTCTGGGCGTCGTCGCGACCGCGCACGACGGGGGGCCGACAGGACCGCCCGAGCGCGCCCGCGCCGCCGGTTCCGGGGCACCGACCCTGGAGGACGTCGCCCGCGTGGCCGGCGTCTCGCGAGCGACGGTGTCGCGCGTCGTCAACGGGCAGCGCCGGGTCGCCGCCGAGATCCAGGCCGTCGTCCGCGAGGCCATCGCGACCACCGGCTACGTGCCCAACCTGGCCGCGCGGTCGCTGGTCACCCGGCGGACCGGCGCCGTGATCGTCGTCGTCTCCGGCGTCGAGGAGCAGGGCTCACCGTCGACCATCGACTTCGCGGACCCGTTCTTCGGACGCGTCGTCGGTGGCATGCTGCGGGCGCTGCGGCCTCGGGACGTCGACCCGATCCTCATGCTCGCCGAGACGGACTCCGACCGCGCCCGCGTGCTGTCGTCGCTGCGCAACGGGAACGCGGACGGCGCCCTGGTGGTCTCCACCCGCGGCGACGACCCGATGCCCCGCCTGCTCGTCGAGGCCGGGCTGCCCGCCGTCGTGTTCGCGCGCCCCGGCCGGCCCATCCCGCTCAGCTTCGTCGACGTCGCCAACCGCGACGGCGCGCGGCTCGCCGCCGAGCACCTCGTCGCCCGCGGGTGCCGGCACGTCGCCGCGATCTCCGGTCCGCTCGACGTGCCGTCCGCGCAGGACCGGCTGTCGGGGTTCCAGGACGCCATGGCCCGGCACGGGCAGGCCTTCGTCCCGACCGTCGGGGGCAACTTCACGTACGAGAGCGGGGTCGCCGCGATGACGTCCCTGCTCGACGGGTACCAGGACCTGGACGGGGTCTTCGCGTCCAACGACCTCATGGCCCTGGGCGCCATCGAGGCGCTCCAGGCTGCGCGGCGGCGGGTGCCCGACGACGTGCGGGTGGTCGGGTTCGACGACAGCTCGCTGGGCGCCCTCTCGCGCCCCGCCCTCACGTCCGTGCGCCAGCCCATCGAGGAGATGGCCGCGGAGATGGCCCGCATCCTGCTGGACACCATCGCCGACCCGGGCCGCCGCGTGACGTCGACGATCTTCGAGCCGACCCTCCGCATCCGCGACAGCGCCTGACACCCACCCGCGAGCCCGGACGTCCGAGACGTGGCTGCCGGAGCGCTCACGTCCTCGGACGTCCGCAGATGGGAGCCTCAGGACAGCTGAATCCGCGGACGTTCGCTCGTCGGGGTGGCAGCGTCCGCAGGTTCGAGCGTCAGGACGACCGGATGTGCGGACGTTGCGGTGCACCGCCCAAGGTGAGCGAAGACAGCGCGACGCCCGCGCGGCCGAGCGGAGGGGGGCTCGGTGCGCGGGCGTCGCGGTGGGGAAGGGATCAGCCGCCGATGGCAGCCTCGACCTCCATCGTGTACTGCTTGGCCGCGTCGGCCGGGCTCAGGCGGCCGAAGAGGACCTCCTGGTTGATGCGGCGCGTGATCTCCGCGACCTCACCGGCGCCGACGGGCGGGACGGGCGGGCCGTCGACGATCTCGTCCTCGAGGTCGGCCAGGAACTCGGCGGCCTGCTTGTCGGTGGGCGAGAACTTGTCCTGCACCGCGGCGCGGACGTCGGTGTTGGCCGGCAGGCCACGGTCGGAGAGCAGGATCTCGCCGGCGGCAGGGTCGTTGAGCAGGAAGTCGACCAGGAGCGCGGACTCCTCCGGGTGCTCGGACTTCGCCGAGATCGAGTAGTACATGGCCGGCTTGAAGTACATGCCGGTCCGCTCCTCCTCCGACTCGCCGGGGACGCGGAGCAGCTTGAGCTCCTTGCCCGACGCGTTGGTGATGGCGGTCAGCTGGTTGGTCCAGAACCACGCCATGGCACCGGTGCCGGTACCGACGAGGGACTGCTCCGGACCGCCCGCGTCGACCTCGATGGTCTTGGCGGCGTCGGGCTGACCGCCACCGGCCTGCAGGTCGAGCGAGTACTGCCACCACTCGGCGAGCGTCTTCTCGTCGTACCCGAGCTTCTGGTCGTCCGTGTACAGGGACTCACCGCGCTGGCGGGCGAAGATCGAGAAGCCGGGCTCGTTGAAGCCGTAGTCCTGCGCGCCGTAGATCGTGCCGCCGGTCTTGGCGGTGATCTCGTTGGCGATCTCGACGTACTCCTCCCACGTCCACGTGGTGTCGTCGGGCATCTCGATGCCCGCGGCCGCGAAGGCGGCGGGGTCGGCGATGATCGAGTACGCGTTGACACCGGTGGCCACGCCGTACAGCGCGTCGTCGATGGTGCCGGACTGCAGCACGTTCTCGTCGATCTTGGACGTGTCCACGCCGAGCTCGTTGATGTCGGCAAGGACCCCGCGCGAGGCGTAGTCGTTGAGGAACCGCTCCTCCTGCGTGATGACGTCGGGTGCGTCCCCACCGGCGACGGCGGTGCCCAGCTTGTCGAAGTAGCTGTTCCAGTCGGTGTAGTCCGGGACCACGGTGATGTGGGGGTACTTCTCCGTGAACTTGTCCAGGACCTGCTGGGTCAGCTCGTGGCGGGTGTCGGAGCCCCACCAGGAGAAGCGGATCTCGACGGGCTCGGGCGGACCCGACGACGTCGGGTCGGCGGCCGGGTCATCGGTCGAGCCGGCGCAGGCGGTGAGGGCCAGGGCCGCGACGGCCAGCAGGGCACCGACGCGGAGGGACGGACGGGGGCGGCGCATGGTTCTCCTTGGTTGACGAGGACGACGGTGTGCTGTCAAGGCCTGATGAGGAACGGTGCAGGGTCGGACTACTTGATGCCCGTCGTCGCGATCCCCTTGACCAGGTACTTCTGGCCGAACAGGAACGCGAGGAAGACGGGGATGAGGGAGACGATCGACATGGCGAACATCGGGCCCCACGAGCTGGCGCCTGTGGAGTCCAGGAAGGTGCGCAGTGCAACCGGAGCGGTGTACATGTCCGGTCTGACGAGGAAGATCAGTTGGCTGAAGAAGTCGTTCCACGTCCAGATGAACGTGAAGATCGCCGTGGTGGCCAGGGCCGGCAGGGAGAGCGGGAGCATGATCCGCAGGTAGATGCGGCCGTGCCCGCAGCCGTCCAGGCGCGCTGCCTCGTCCAGCTCCCGGGGGATGCCGCGGAAGAACTGGACCATGAGGAAGATGAAGAACGCGTCCGTGGCCAGCAGCTTCGGGACGATCAGCGGCAGGAACGTGTTGATCCAGTCCAGCCGCGCGAACAGGATGTACTGCGGCACGATGATCACGTGGATCGGCAGCATGATCGACATGAGCATGACCGCGAACCACAGCTTGCGGCCCCGGAACTCCAGCCGCGCGAACGCGTAGGCCGCCATCGAGCACGCGACCAGGTTGCCCAGCAGGGACCCGAGGACGATGGCCGCGGAGTTCAGCAGGTAGCGGCTGAACGGGTACTGCAGCGCGTTCCAGCCCTCGGAGTAGTTGGTCCAGTCGACCTCGGAGGGGATGAGGGACACGTCCCGGAAGATCAGGTCCGTGGGCTTGAAGGAGCTGACCAGCAGCCAGATCAGCGGGTAGAGCATCAGCGCGCACAGCG
Organism: Cellulomonas xylanilytica; assembly: GCF_007989805.1. Taxonomy (GTDB): domain Bacteria; phylum Actinomycetota; class Actinomycetes; order Actinomycetales; family Cellulomonadaceae; genus Cellulomonas; species Cellulomonas xylanilytica. Next base: position 361,866 of record NZ_BJUB01000002.1, on the reverse strand, counting down.
CGATGAGACCCAGGTGCTTGAGCGCGGAGCGCCTGCGGTCCGGCCAGGGGGACCGGTGACGCAGGGGCGGTGCCTCGTCGGCCAGCGCGGTGATCCGCTGGGCGGGTGAGGGGGCGTCGGTGGGCGTCGTGGTGCGCACGTGGACCTCAGTCATCGTAGAAGACCCAGAACTTGGAGGCGAAGAAGTTGATCAGGGTCATCACGGCGACGATGAGCACCAGCAGCCACGCCATGGCGGAGGCGTACCCCATGTCGAAGGCCGTGAAGCCCTTCTGGTACAGGTAGAGCGTGTAGAACATCGTCGAGTCGGCCGGCCCACCGGTTCCGCCGGAGACGACGAACGCCTGCGTGAAGCTCTGGAAGGCCCCGATCACCTGGAGCACCAGGTTGAAGAAGATGATCGGCGTGAGCAGCGGCAGCGTGATGGAGCGGAACTTGCGCACCACGCCGGCACCGTCGATCGCCGCGGCCTCGTAGTACATCTCCGGGATCTGCCGCAGGCCGGCCAGGAAGATGATCATCGGTGCGCCGAACGTCCAGATGTGCAGCAGGACGAGGGTGTACAGCGCGGTGTCCGGGTCGGACACCCAGCCCTTGCCCTGGATGCCGAAGAGGGCGAGGAACTCGTTCACCAGACCGTCGATGCCGAACACCTGGCGCCACAGGATGGCGACGGCGACCGAGCCGCCGAGCAGCGAGGGCAGGTAGAGGACCGAGCGGTAGAACGGCAGGCCCTTCATGCCGCGGTCCAGGATCAGCGCGAGCGCCAGGGCGGCGAGGAGCTGCAGCGGCACCGCGGTGAACACGTACGTGAACGTCACGCGCAGCGAGTTGAGCAGCCGGGGGTCCTCGAACAGCCGCGTGTAGTTCTCCAGGCCGGTCCACTGCGGAGGCTGGAGCAGGTTGTAGTCCGTGAAGGACAGGTAGCCCGATGCGATCATCGGGCCGATCGTGATGAGCCCCAGGCCCAGGAACCAGGGCGCTAGGAAGACCGCTGCGGCCTTCCCGTCCCCGTTGCGCAGGCCCCGCCGCGAGGGCGCGGTCTTCGCGCCCTTGGCAGTCCTGCGCAGCTCTGTCACTACGGACATGTCGTCGATCACCTCACTGTGTTCGCGATAAGGAATCGGTGAGAAACCGGTTCCTCGGTCGGTACCGTAGCACTCGTGATGAGGGTTGGGAACCGGTTTCCCGTGGTGTATGTTCGGCGCGGAGCCGCCCCTTCTCTGGTGGCTCGAGGGTGACCGCGGGAGGCTGCAGTGACGCAGAACGGGTGGACGCGTACAGCGTCGACCATCGCCGAGGTCGCGCACGCCGCGGGCGTGTCGCGGGCGACGGTCTCCCGGGTCATGAACGGGCGAGCCACGGTGGACCCCGAGCTGGCCGCGCGCGTCCGTGAGGTGGCCGAGCAGCTCCACTACCGGCCCAGCAACACGGCACGCAGCCTCTCCCTCGGACGGACCAACACGGTCGCCGTGGTGGTCCCCGACCTGGCCAACCCGATGTTCCAGCAGGTCCTGCGCGGGGTCGCCTCCGCTGCGGCCGAGGAAGGTTACCGGGTCCTCGTGGCGGACACCGCCGAGCACGCTGCTGACGAGGAGCGCATCGCTCTCGACGCCCGGCTGCGCTGCGACGCGCTCGTCCTGGTCTCCCCGCGCATGCCCGAGCAGACGCTGCGCGCGCTGCTGCCCGAGATCCGCCCGGTGGTCGTCGTCAACCGGGCCGCCGACGGCACCACGCCGACGCTCGCCATCGACTACGCCGCCGGCATCGACCAGATCGTCGAGCACCTCACCGGCCTCGGCCACCGGCACCTGCTGTACCTGGCCGGGCCCACCGACAGCGCGTCGCACGGTGCACGGCTCGACGCGCTGCGCGTCGCGGCGGCCCGGCGTGAGGACGTGCGGCTCTCCGAGCGGCCCACCGGGTCGTCGGTCGAGGCCGGGTACGCCGCGGCGCAGGACGTCCTGGCGTCGCGCGCCACGGCGATCGTCGCCTACAACGACCTCGTCGCGTTCGGCCTGCTCGCGCGCCTCAACGAGCTGGGGGTGGCCGTGCCGGGCGACGTGTCCATCACGGGTTTCGACGACATCGAGCTCGCCCGGTTCGCGACGCCGTCGCTGACCACCGCGACCGTCCCGCAGGCCGAGCTGGGCCGCCAGGCCTGGGCGCACCTGCGCTCCCTGGTCGGCAGCGAGACGCTCGACCCGACCCCGCCCCTCATCGAGCCCGTCCTCGCCGTCCGAGCCAGCACCGGCCCTGTCCCGCCCGCCGCCCGGCTCGGACGCCGCGCGGCGTCGGACCCGGTCGAGCCGGAGGTGCCGCACCTGACCGCGGCGGCCTGGACCTCGGAGAAGGGCGCCTACCTGCTCAGCGGGGCCGCCCGGGACGGTGCGGCCGTCCCTCTCGTGCGGTACGTGTCGGGTGAGCGGCTCCCACGTGTGCACGCCCCCCGCCCGTACCTGCACCCCGTCCACTCGGCGGCGGGCACCGCCCTCACCGAGACGAGCCCGGTGGACCACCGCCACCACTACGGCGTGTCCATGGCGGTGCCCGTGGTGAACGGCACCAACTACTGGGGCGGTCGCACGTTCGTGCGTGACGAGGGCCCCACCCTGCTGCCCAACCACGGTCGCCAGGTCAGCTCCGGCACGCGCGTGGACGACGACGGCGCCACCCTCGTCGACGCGGTCGAGTGGTGCGACGAGCGCGACCGGCCGCTGCTCACCGAGGACCGGCGGCTGTCCGCGGCGCCCCTGGCGGACGGTCGCGGGTACGTGCTGCGCTGGTCCAGTGTGCTGCACGCCGCGCACGGTCCGCTGCGCATCGAGAGCCCCGGCACCAACGGGCGGCCGAGCGCCGGGTACGGCGGCATCTTCTGGCGGCTCCCGTCGGCGGACGTCACCACCGTGCTCGGTGCCGGCCTCGTCGGCGAGGAGGCCGTGCACGGCAGCCTGTCGCCGTGGCTCGCGTTCGTCCAGCGGCGCGAGGGAGCGACCACGACGGTCCTGCTCGTCCAGGACCCCGCCCGCCTGCGGCCGTGGTTCGCCCGCGTGGCCGAGTACGTCGGGGCAGGCCCCGCGCTCGCCTGGGACACGGTGGTCGACGTGACCGAGGGTGACCGGCTCGAGGTCGGGCTCGCCGCGGTCGTGGTCGACCGTGCGCTCGGCGCCGACGAGGCGGGACGGCTCGCGGCGCAGGCGTGGGGATGACCGTGCGCACGGCCCGTCACGCGCCGGAGACCGCGACGACCGCCGCCCCGCCGACCATCGCGGTGGTGGGCATCCACGGCCACGGCGCCTCGCACGTCCGCAAGGTCCAGGACCTCCAGGAGCGCGGCCTCGCGACCCTGGCCGCCCTGGTCGACCCGCGCCCCGCCGACGGCGACGTGCCGTGGTACCCGGACCTCGACACGCTCCTGGCCGAGGCGCGCCCGGACGTCGTCGTCATCGCGACGCCGATCCACACCCACCTCGCGCTCGCCTCCGCTGCCCTGCGGGCCGGCTGCGACGTGCTCCTGGAGAAGCCGACCACCGCGTCGCTGGCCGAGCACGCCGAGCTGCTCGCCGTCGTCGAGGAGACCGGGCGGCTGTGCCAGGTCGGGTTCCAGACCTTCGGGTCGGGCGCGGTCGACGAGGTCGCACGCATCGTGGCCACCGGGGAGCTGGGGGAGATCACCGGGGTCGGCGCCGTCGGCACGTGGGTGCGCACCGCCGCCTACTACCAGCGTGCCCGGTGGGCCGGCCGGCGCACGCTCGACGGGGTCGAGGTGGTCGACGGGGTCGTCACCAACCCGCTCGCGCACGCGATCGCCACGGCGCTGCTGCTGGCGGGAGCGCGGACCACGCAGGACGTCACCGACGTGCGGCTCGACCTGCACCGGGCGCACCCGATCGAGGCCGACGACACCTCCGCCGTGGTGGTCGAGACGACGGCGGGCATCCGCGTCGCCGCGGGACTGACGCTCTGCGCACCCGAGCGGTCACCGGCGCGCATCACCGTGCGCGGGACGCTGGGCACCGCGACGCTCTTCTACGAGACCGACGAGCTCGAGGTGTCGTCCCCGCGCGGCACGCGGCGGATCCGGTGCGGCCGGGTGGACCTGCTGGCCCAGCTGCTGACCGCCCGCGCGCACCCGCCCGTCACCCTGCGCTGCTCGGTGGCCGACACCGGGGCGTTCCTGCGGGTGCTCGAGGCGGTGCGGACCGGGCCCGACCCGGCGCCCGTGCCCGACGCGTTCGTCACGTGGGTGGGTGAGGCCGGGGACGCGCACCCCGTGATCGCCGACGTCGAGGCGTGGTGCGCACGCGTCGCCGACGAGGGGGCGACGTTCACCGAGCTCGGGGCCCCGTTCGCCGGAGGGCACGCGTCGTAGGCTCGGTCGTCGTGATCCTCCGTGACTACCGCGAGTCCGACGGGCCCGCGACGCTCGACGTCTTCCTGCGCGCCGTCCGGCTGACCGCCGCGCGCGACTACACGCCCGAGCAGGTCGCCGCGTGGGCGAGCGACGAGATCGACCCCGCCGCGTGGTCGGACCGGCGAGCCGGCGCGCGCACCCGGGTGGCGGAGGTCGACGGCCGCGTGGCCGGCTTCACGGACGTCGACGAGCGCGGCTACGTCGACATGATGTTCGTCGACCCGGCGTTCGCCCGTCGTGGGGTGGCGTCGGCGCTGCTGGCGTGGGCGACGACGACCGCGACGGAGCTGGGCGCGGTCGAGCTGAGCACGCACGCGAGCCTGACCGCACGCCCGTTCTTCGAGGCGCACGGGTTCGTCGTCGTGGTCGAGCAGCGGCCGGTGCTGCGCGGCGTCGAGCTCACGAACTTCGTGATGCGCCGGGCACTGGTCGCCTGAGACGTCTACGCCACCGGCCCGACCTGCGGCACCATCGGAGCATGTCCGGACGGTGGCGGCAGGGCGCGGTGCTCGTGGTGGCTCTCGCGCTCGCGGGCTGCAGCGCCGGCGGGCCGGCGCCGGAGCGGTCCAGCACGCCGACGCCCGTCCCGTCGGACCTGCTGGCCGGGGTCGGCGTCGAGGTCCGGCAGGGCAGGAGCACGTGGGCGCAGCGCGTGGTGCAGGTGCGGGTGACCAACGGCGGGCCGGGTGACCTCTCCGTCACGGGCGTGCGGCTGACGACGCCCACCGTGGACGGGGTCGCGGGCACCGACAAGGGCCGGATCCTGCGGGCCGGCGTGGATCGCGACTTCTCGGTGGCGCTGGGGGACCCGGTCTGCGACGGCGCGGCCGGGGGTGCGGCGCGCGCCGAGGTCGACCTGACGGACGACGCGGGCGGCCGGTCGACGATCGTCGTGGAGCCGACGGACCCGCAGGGGCACCTGGCGCGGATCCACGGCGAGGACTGCGCCGGGGTCGCGGTGGCCGAGGGCGCGACGCTGACGCTGGCGGACGCGATCACCACGACCGACGTCGGTGGGACGCTCGCGGCGAACGTCGTGCTCGGGGTCGAGCCGGTGGCCGGCGGGCCGAGGGTCGAGGTCACGCAGGTGGACCGGACGGTGCTGTTCGCGCCGCCCGGGGGAGCGGTGAGCTGGCCGGTCACGCTGGACACGGCGAGCGGCGAGGGCCAGGTCGTGCTGCCGGCGGTCGCGGGTCGCTGCGACCTGCACGCCGTCGCCGACGACAAGCGAGGCACGTTCTTCGGGGTGCACACGCGCGTGGACGGGGTGGAGCAGCCGGTGTTCTACCTGGCGTCCAGCGAGGCGTTGCGGTCGGCGCTGTTCGAGTTCATCCGCACGGCCTGCGGGAGCCCGTCGTCCGGATGACCGCCGGACGATCTCGGAAAGCACGACGGCGAGCGCTTTCCCCAGTTTGCCGGAATCTCTTGCGCAACCCCGTCGCGGGTCTGTAGGAATGACCCTGCGCGGCCGGATGAATCGTTACAAGCCCCTTGCACAGCCCGGTCGGCACGGCTCTCAACGATGAGAAAGGCCACCATGCGTCTGTACCGAACCCCTGCCTTCCTCGCGGCCGCGGCCCTCGCCGTGGCGGCGTTGCCGTTCGCAGCAGCACCCGCGTCCGCGGCCGGGCAGGACTACCTGTTCGACTTCGAGTGCGCGGGCAACCCCACCGCGCCCGGCTACACGCCGGTCTACGCCAACACCGCCTACAGCGCGTCCACCGGCTTCGGCTTCACCGTGCCGCTCGCCGCCAACGCGTGCCGCGACCGGGGCGGTGACGACCTCGCCCTGCGCGACTTCGTCCTGCCGCCGACGACGGGCTCGACCTTCGTCGCCGACGTCCCCGACGGCACCTACACGGTGATCCTGCGCACGGGCGACGGGATCGCGACGAGCAACACCGGCGCGACGGTCGGCAGCGTCGCGGTGCCGGCCCGGCGTGCGGACTCCGGGGTGGTCGACGAGCGCGTGGTCGACGGCGTGCAGGTCACGGGCGGGCAGCTCTCGATCACCGTCAGCGGCTCGTCGGCCCGCCTCAACTCGATCCAGATCCTGCAGCCCGTCGCGTCGCCGACCGGGCTGGCGGCGGCCGTGACCGCGACCGCGTCGGAGGCCTCCGTCGGCCTGACCTGGGCGGTCGTCGACGGCGCGGCGGGCTACCGCGTCTACCGCTCCGAGGCGGGCGGCACCGCCGTCGCCGTCGGCACGGTCGACCCGGCGAGCCCCACCTGGACCGACACCGACGTCCAGCTGGCGGAGGAGTACACCTACGCGGTGAGCACCGTCGGCGCGACGGGGCGCGAGAGCGCTCGGTCCGCGGAGGTGACGGCGACGGTCGTCGACCCCGCCGTCGCACCCCCGGCCGCCCCCACCGGGTTGACCGGCGCGTGGGCCGACGACGGCGTCGCCCTCACGTGGTCCGCCGGGCCCGGCGCGGTCGCGTACGACGTCTACCGCGCACGCTCCGGCTTCGACCCGGTCGTCGTCGCCCGCACCAGCGAAGACAGCTGGACGGACACCACCGCCCAGGCGACCGTCGACTACGACTATCGGGTCGCGGCGGTCGGACCGGGCGGTCGTTCCGCGGCTTCCTCGACCATCGCCGTTCCCCGGTCCGTGCAGTTCGTGCGCGAGGCCGAGCGGCTGGACCGCTCGCCCGTCGCGGTGGCCACGGACGGCGGCGTCTACGTCGGCTGGCGCCTGCTCGGTCTGGACGAGCAGGACCTCGCGTTCCACGTGTACCGCGACGGGAAGCGCGTCACGACGGAGCCCGTCACCGGCAGCACCAACGTGCTCGACCCTGCGGGCACGGCGACGTCGACCTACCGGGTCAGCACGGTGTTCGCCCCGATCGAGCGCTGGGCCACGACCGAGTTCGAGGTGTGGGACCAGCAGACGCTCGACGTGCCGATCAGCAAGCCCGCCGACGGCACCACCCCCGCAGGTGACGCGTACTCCTACCGGGCCAACGACGCCTCGATCGGGGACCTCGACGGGGACGGCCAGTACGAGATCGTCCTGAAGTGGGACCCCACCAACTCGAAGGACAACTCGCAGGCCGGCTACACCGGGAACGTGTACGTCGACGCGTAGGAGCTGGACGGCACGCAGCTGTGGCGGGTCGACCTCGGGCGCAACATCCGCGCCGGCGCGCACTACACGCAGCTGCAGGTGTTCGACCTGGACGGTGACGGCACGGCGGAGGTCGCCATGAAGACGGCGGACGCCACCGTCGACGGTGCCGGCACGGTCATCGGTGACGCGGCGGCCGACCACCGCAACTCCTCCGGGTACGTCCTGGCGGGCCCAGAGTTCCTCACGGTCTTCGACGGGGCCACCGGGGCGGCGGTCGACACGATCGACTACACCCCGCCGCGCGGCAACGTCGGCGCGTGGGGCGACACCTACGGCAACCGGGTCGACCGGTTCCTGGCCGGGGTCGCGTACCTCGACGGCCAGCACCCGAGCCTCGTCGTGAGCCGGGGCTACTACACACGCGCCGTCGTCGCGACGTACGACTTCGACGGCACCTCGCTGACGCCGCGCTGGACGTTCGACTCCGACGTCGAGGGCAGCCAGTACCGCGGCCAGGGCAACCACAACCTGTCCGTGGCGGACGTCGACGGGGACCAGAAGGACGAGATCGTCTTCGGGTCCATGACGATCGACGACGACGGCACCGCGCTCTACACGACCGGCCTCGGGCACGGGGACGCGCTGCACGTGTCGGACCTGGACCCGTCGCACCCCGGCCTCGAGGTGTTCGCCGCGCACGAGGACATGGCGTCCTCGCGCAACCGCGGTGCCACGTTCCGGGACGCCGCTACGGGCACCGTCCTGTGGTCGATCCCGGCCACCCGGGACACCGGTCGTGCGGCGGCGGGGGACATCGACCCCCGGCACCCCGGCGCGGAGGGCTGGGCGGTCGGCGGCGACGCCGCGTGGAACTCGCCCGTGGGCGAGCTGCGGACGGCGAAGGGCGAGCTGCTGTCGACGTCCATCCCGGCGGCGAACTTCCTCACCTGGTGGGACGGTGACCTGCTGCGGGAGATCGGCGACCACGACTACAGCGAGGCGACCGGCGCGGGCGTGCCGACGATCGACAAGTGGAACTGGGAGACGTCGCAGCCGGAGGAGGTCTACCGGGCGACCGGGACGCTGACCAGCAACTCGACCAAGGGCAACGTCGCCCTGCAGGCGGACCTGTTCGGCGACTGGCGCGAGGAGATCGTCACGCGTCTCGACGACTCGTCGGCCCTGCGGATCGCGACGACGGTGGACCTCACCGACCACCGGCTGCGCACCCTGCAGTCCGACCCGGTGTACCGCCTCGGTGTGGCCTGGCAGAACACCGCGTACAACCAGCCGCCGCACACGTCGTACTTCCTGGGTGAGGGGATGGCGACGCCCCCGGCGCCGAGCATCGCCTACACGCAGCCGCTCCCCGTGGGCGACCGCGTGCCCGGACCGGCCACGGGCAAGCCCGCCGCCGGCGTGCTCTCCAGCGACAACTGGGACGGCGACGGCACCTTCAAGGTGACGATGAACCAGTGGTGGGGGCAGAACGCGCAGTCGGTGACGTTCTACGAGAACGGCGTCGCGCTGGGCACGCAGGACCTGCTCGACGCGACCCCGGGCGCGCAGTCCGCCACCCTCCAGGTGGCCGGGCGGACGAACGGCACGTACGTCTACACCGCCGTGCTCACCAACCAGCACGGGAGCACGACGACCTCGGCGCTCACCGTGACGGTGGACAGGGCCAACCCCGCCACCCCGGTGCTGAGCCACGACAACTGGGACGGTGACGGCACCTACACGCTGACCACCAACCTCTGGTGGGGGACCAACGCCACCGAGTACCGGCTGTACGAGGACGGCGTGCTCATCGACACGCAGTCGCTGGTCGCGAACGGGTTCAACGCCCAGCAGGCCGTGACCACGGTGACCGGGCGGTCGGCCGGGACGCACGTGTACCGCGCCGAGCTGTCCAACCCGCAGGGCTCGAGCACCAGCCCGGAGGTGAAGGTCAAGGTCACGCGCTGACCTGCACGACACGACGGCGGCCCTCCTCACGAGGACCGCCGTCGTCGTCTGCCCGGCAAGGTCCGCGCACCTACGGCTCACGACCTCTACCTGCGCGGACGTCCGGTCGGCGCATGTGACGGGGGTCGCTCCCGCCGGTGCTCAAGGAGGGTCGGGGACGGGTCGATCGGGGGGTATGAGCACCCGAAGCACCCGACGCCTGTCCCTCGCGACCACCCTCGTCCTCGGGCTCGTCGCCCTGTCGCTGGCGGCATGCTCGGCCGGGTCGCCCGCGTCGGCGCCCGCCGCGGCCGTCACCGTGGGCGCACCCGTCGAGCCGTCGCCGAGCCGGACGACCGCACCGGTCGAGCCGGGCGAGGCATCCGCGACGCCCGGCTCCGTCGAGACCTTCACGATGCCCGAGCTCGTGGGCGTCAACCTGCAGCGGGGCCAGGACATCCTCCGGGAGGCCGGCGCCTCCCTGCTGGACCACACGGACGCGTCCGGGCTCGAGCGCGACCAGGTCAACGACTCCAACTGGCGGATCTGCACGCAGGACCCCGCCGCGGGCGTCCTCGTCCCGGTCGAGACGAGGGTGACCCTCGCCGCCGTGAAGGTGGAGGAGATCTGCCCGTGAGTGCTGGTACCTCCGGGGGCTGACCGGTCCGTCGGCTGCCCTGGCCGTCCGCTCAGGGGAGCCGGACGTGCTGCGGGCCGAGCTCCTTCACCGTGGAGACGCCGAGCAGGGCCATGGTGCGGCGGATCTCGCGGTCGAGAATGGCCACGGCGCGGTCGACGCCGCGTTCGCCGCCGGCCATGAGTCCGTAGAGGTAGGCGCGGCCGATCAGGGTGGCGTCGGCGCCCAGGGCGAGGGCGGCGATGATGTCGGCGCCGGACAGGATGCCGGTGTCGACCCAGACCTGGGTGCGGTCCCCGACGGCCTCGGCGACGTCGGGCAGCAGGCGCAGCGGGACGGGGGCGCGGTCCAGCTGGCGGCCGCCGTGGTTGGACAGCACGACCGCGTCCGCGCCGGCGTCGGTGACCCGGCGGGCGTCCTCGACGGTCTGGATGCCCTTGATGATCAGCGGGCCGTCCCAGGAGGCGCGGATCCACTCCAGGTCCGCGATGGTCATGGTGGGGTCGAACAGCTTGTCCAGCAGGTCCGCCACGGTCCCCGACCAGCTGCTCAACGACGCGAAGGTGAGCGGTTCGGTGGTGAGCAGGTTCATCCACCACGCGGGGTGGGTCGCGGCGTCCACGACCGTCTTGACCGTCAGGGCCGGGGGGATGGAGAAGCCGTTGCGGGCGTCGCGCAGCCGGGCCCCGGCCACCGGGACGTCGACGGTCAGCATGAGCGCCTCGTACCCGGCGGCCTTGGCGCGGGCCATGAGGTCCTCGCCGGCGGAGCGGTCCTTCCACACGTACAGCTGGAACCACTTGCGTGCGTCGGGCCCTGCTGCCGCGACGTCCTCGATGGAGGTGGTGCCCATGGTGGACAGCGCGTACGGGATGCCGCGACGCTGCGCGACCCGCACGACGGCTCGCTCGCCCTCGTGGTTCATCATCCGCGTGAACCCGGTCGGCGCGAACGCGAACGGCAGGGCCGACGGGGTGCCGATCATGTCGGTGGTCGGGTCGACGTGGGACACGTCGTGCAGGATCGAGGGCTGGAACTCCAGCTCCCGGAACAGGTGCCGCGCGCGGCGCAGGCTGATCTCCGCTTCGGCGGCACCGTCGGTGTAGTCGAACACCGACCGCGGGGTCCGCTTGCGGGCGACCGTGCGCAGGTCCGCGATCGTCAACGCGTCCGCCAGGCGCCGCTCGGTGCCGTTCAGCACCAGGGGCTTGGGACGCATCAGCGGCTTGAGCTCGGACCACGAAGGGATCTGACGGTCGGTCACCGGGGGCTCCTGGATGTGTGGCTCGTCGTCGGGCAGCACGGAGATTGAAACGATACACTTTCTGGCTGGCCCCCGCTCCCAGCGGGGTGCAACCTGGATCGAGTGTGGCACCGCAGCCGCGACGGCAACGCGTTTGTAACGATTCAGCGCGATCCGTTGACAGTCGCTCGAACGCTCGCCTAACGTCCGGAATGCGCTTTCACACCCCGAGCAAGGAGGCTCAACGACGATGAAGCGAACACTCTGGAAGACAGCCGCAGTCGCGGCCGTCGCCGCCCTCGCCCTGACCGCCTGCTCCTCCGGCGACTCCGGCGAGAGCGAGCCGACGTCCAGCTCCACCGGCCCCGACACGTCCCCCGTCACCCTGAACTTCACGTGGTGGGGCAACGACGACCGGGCCGCCCGGTACAACGAGGCCCTCGAGCTCTTCAAGGAGAAGTACCCGTACATCACGGTCCAGACCAGCTTCGCTGCGTTCCCGGACTACTGGACGGCACGCTCCACCGAGGCCGCCGGCCGCGCACTGCCGGACGTCATGCAGTTCGACCTGTCGTACCTGCGTGAGTTCAACCAGAACGGCCAGCTGCTCGACCTGCAGGAGTGGGTGGACAACGGCACGATCGACCTCGGCGGCTTCGACGAGACGCTCACCACGGCGGGCGTCCTCGAGGACAAGATGATCGGCATCCCGACGTCGACCAACACGTTCGCCATGTTCCAGAACCCCAACGTGATCGAGCAGACCGGGGCGACGTTCCCCGACGAGGCCGAGTACACGTGGGAGGACTACAACGAGTTCATCGCCGAGGTCTCCGAGGCCGGCGAGAAGACGGCCGACGGCTACGGCCTGTACGGCGCCGTCGACTACACCGGCACCTTCTGGTTCTTCATCCAGTGGCTGCTGCAGAAGGGCATCACGCCCTTCGAGGACGACGGCACGTTCGGCTTCGACGAGGCCGAGATCGTCGAGTTCCTCGACCTGACCGCCGACCTGCGGGCCGACAAGCTGGTCTACCCCGTCGACCGCAACGTCTCCCTCGCACCCAAGGGCGGCTTCACGGTCAACGAGACCGCGAGCGAGATGAGCTGGGACAACTTCCTGGCCGGCTACGTCGCCGACTCCGGCACGGACAACCTCGCCATGGCGCAGATCCCGTCGATCGAGCCGGGCGAGAAGGCCCTGTTCTTCAAGCCGTCGATGCTGCTGTCGTCGGGCGCCAACACCAAGTACCCCGAGCAGGCCGCGACCCTGATCAACTTCCTGCTCACCGACCCCGAGGTCGGCCGGATCTTCGGCACCTCGAAGGGCGTCCCCGCCGACGACGAGCAGCGCGCCGCCGTCGACACCACCGAGGGCAGCGTCGACGCCCAGGTGATCGCGTACGAGGAGAAGGTCGCCGAGCAGGTGACCGAGTCCACCCCGATCCCCGTCAAGGGCTTCGGGACGATCGAGTCCAAGTGGCGGACCCTGGCCGAGGAGCTCGGCTACGGCACCATCACGCCCGAGGACTTCGCGGAGCAGTGGTTCGCCGAGGCGGAGCTCTCCACCCAGTGACGCGGTGGTGGGCCGCCTGCTCGCGGGCGGCCCACCCCCCGCACGCGGTCCCTGAGACCGCTCGTACATCGCAACCGACGAACGGATCACGCTCGTGACCCTCACTGCCGAGGCTCCGACGACGGGCACCTCGACCGCCGCCCACACCGCCGCTCGCAAGCGCCGGAAGCGGTCCGAGTCCCTGGCCGGCTACGCCTTCCTGAGCCCCTGGCTGCTCGGGTTCGTCCTGCTCACCGCGGGTCCCATGATCGCCTCGCTGTACCTGGCGTTCACGAACTACAACCTCTTCGCGCCGCCGGAGTGGATCGGGCTGGAGAACTTCACACGACTCTTCAGCGACCCGAACTACCAGCAGGCGTGGAAGGTCACGCTCACGTACGTCGTGCTGGGGACGCCGATCAAGCTGCTCGCAGCACTGGCGGTGGCGATGCTGCTGAACAACGCGTTCAGCGGCAAGGGGTTCTACCGGTCCTCGTTCTACGCACCCTCGCTGATCGGGGCCTCGGTCTCCATCGCGATCGTGTGGAAGGCGATGTTCATCGACAACGGCATCGTCGACCAGGTCCAGCAGTTCTTCGGCTTCCAGGCCGGCGGCTGGGTCGGTGACCCGTCGCGCACCATGCCGATGCTCATCCTGCTGACCGTCTGGCAGTTCGGGGCGCCCATGGTCATCTTCCTGGCCGGGCTCAAGCAGATCCCGAGCGAGCTCTACGAGGCCGCGTCGGTCGACGGCGCCGGAGCCTCGCGCAAGTTCCTCAAGATCACGCTGCCGATGCTGTCGCCGGTCATCTTCTTCAACCTGCTGCTCGAGATGATCCACGCGTTCCAGATCTTCGCGTCGGCGTTCATCATCTCCAACGGCACCGGCGGCCCCGCGCGGTCGACCCTCTTCTACACGCTCTACCTCTACTTCCGCGGCTTCCAGGACTTCCAGATGGGCTACGCCTCGGCGATGGCCTGGATCCTCGTGATCGTCGTCGGCGCACTCGCGGCGGTCTTCTTCTGGAGCTCGAAGCGCTGGGTCCACTACTCCGGGGAAGGAAAGTGATGAGCACCATGAGTACCGTCACCTCGACTTCCGACCACATCGTCAGCTCGCACGACAGTGCCCAGCTGCGCAGGTCGACCAAGAACCGCAAGCGTGGCCGGGCACTGGTCTTCCACGTGAGCTCGCTCGTGCTGGTCGCGATCGTGCTCTACCCCGCGGTGTGGATGCTGATGTCCTCGTTCAAGCCGTCCAGCGAGATCGTCGGCAACGTCAGCCTCATCCCCACCGACTTCACGGTCGCGAACTTCCAGAAGGCCATCGAGGGGATCGGCGGCGTCTCGTTCTGGACGTTCTTCACCAACTCCGTGATCCTGGCCGTCGGCTCCGTCATCGGGATCACGCTGTCCTGCTCGATCAGCGCCTACGCGTTCGCCCGGATCGACTTCCCCGGCCGGAACGTGTTCTTCGCCCTCATGATCGGCACGCTCCTGCTGCCGTTCCACGTGGTGATCATCCCGCAGTACATCGTCTTCAACCGGCTCGGCCTGGTGGACACGTTCATCCCGCTGCTGATCGGCAAGTTCCTGGCGGCCGAGGCGTTCTTCGTGTTCCTCATGGTCCAGTTCATGCGCAACCTGCCGCGTGAGCTCGACGAGGCCGCCCGCATCGACGGCGCCGGGCACGTGCGGATCTTCCGGTCGATCATGCTCCCGCTGATGAAGCCCGCCCTGGTCACCAGCTCGATCTTCGCGTTCATCTGGTCCTGGAACGACTTCTTCGGACCCCTGCTCTACCTGAAGAAGCCCGACCTCTACTCGCTGCCCATCGCGCTGCGGCTCTTCGTCGACCAGACGACGACCTCCGACTACGGCGCGCAGATGGCCATGGCCGTCCTCGCCCTGGTCCCGGTCATGCTCTTCTTCCTCGTGTTCCAGCGCTACCTCGTCGAAGGCGTGGCGACGCAGGGGCTCAAGGGCTGATGGGCGGCGTTTCCGCAGGGCGCCAGGAGCATGTCAGCCTGGGAGGCATGAGCACCCCGCTTCCCGACGACGACTCCCGTCGCCCTGCGGACCCGTCCCCGGGTCCCGACGACGACGCCACGCCCGGTCCCGACGAGAAGCCGCTGCTCGGCGGCGGACGGTTCGGGCTGTTCAGCGAGGCGCTCCTGGTCGGCCTCGGCGTCTCGGTGCTCAGCCTCCCGATCATCACCGCCGTCCCCGCCCTCGCCGCCGGCGTGTCCCACGTGCGCCGGCACCTCGACGGCCGGCCCGACACCATCGCGGTCCTCTGGGAGGACTTCCGGGCTGCCTGCCGGGGCGTCTGGCTGGTGTCGATCGGCATGCCCGTCCTCCTGTTCGTCCTGCTGTTCAACCTCCAGCTCATCGGCGCCGGCGGGATGCCCGGCGGGGCCGGCGTGCGGATCGCGACCGTCTTCCTCGTCGCCGTGCTGCTCGTCATCGTGCTCCGGTCCGCGGCCGGGTGGTCGCCCGGTGCCCGGTGGGGAACCGTCGTGCAGACCGCCGCCAAGCGCGCCGGCGACGACCTCACCGGCACGTTCCTGCTCATCGTCGCCCTCGGCCTGTGCGCCGTCATGGTCTGGATGCTCGCGCCGCTCGCCGTGATCGTCCCCGGCCTGCTGTCGCTCGCCGTCGTGGCCATCGAGCACCGGGCGTCGGTCCGCCAGGGCTGAGCGCTCAGGGCAACCTCGTGACGAACCCCTGGATCGCGGCCAGGGCGTCCTGGGCCGCGGCCGTGCCGAGGTGGAACTGGAACTGGTGGCCGACGGGTTCGTGGTCGGCGTCGAACAGCAGCGTCTCGTGCGGGATGCCCAGCCGCTCCAGGGTGGCGATCAGCGAGAGCGTGTGACCCAGGGCGGGGTCGGCGTTGCCGCACGAGACGAGCGTCGGCGGGAAGTCGGCGGTGAGGTGCTCGACGACGGAGATGCCGGAGAAGCGCGGGTCGTCGAGGTAGTCGAGCGTGCCGGTGAACGACCGCATCACCGAGTCGACGAACCAGCGGTTGCGGCCGCGCAGCCCGCGCGCGAGCGACATGTCGAACACGCCGCAGAAGAGCACGGTCCCGACGACCTGGTCGGGCGTGATGCGCGGGTGGGCGTCGATCGACGCGGCATACGCGGGGCTGGTCACCATGCCGGCCACCTGGGCGCTGATCTGCGCGCCCGCCGAGTCGCCGGCCAGGACGAGGCGCTGCGCGTCGACGCCGAGCTCGTCGGCGTGCTCCGTCAGGTAGGCGAGCGCGTCGAGCAGCTGGAACGCCGCGGTCGGGTAGGTGGCCCGCGGTGAGATGGAGTAGCCCACGCCGACCACGGTGCAGCCCCCGCCGGCGATGACGCGCAGGTAGTTGGCGATAAGGTCCTTGCTGCCCGACAGCCACGCGCCGCCGTGCACCCAGACGATGGTCGGCAGGCCCGTGCCCGGGGAGGTCGACCGGTGCACGTCGAGGCGGGCGTCCGGATCGCCGGCGCGGTAGGGGATGTCCAGGGTGGAGACGACGTGCCCCGGCACGAACGGCGCGGTCGCGGTCAGCCGCTCGGCGCCGTTGCGGTCGAACCGGCGGCGGAACACGACCGATGCCGGCTTCGGGCTCAGGCGCGCGGCGATCCCGAAGCCGACCAGACCCGCCGCGAGGAGCCCGATCAGCCAGCCGGCCGCGAGCCCGAGGCGTCTCATCCGTCGATGGTCGCACCACGTCCGGCGGGATCGGCTCAGGCGCGGGTCGGCGTCCCCGGCGTGACGGTCACGACCGCGCCCCGACGGGCCGTCAGTGGATCTCCTCTGTGCAACTTCTGGTCCACCGCTTAGGCTGTCTCCTGACGGACAACGCTTTCCCGACGTCCGTCGCAACGAGGCGACGACAGACACCGAGGACACCTGTGAGCGACCAGAACCCCACCGCACCGCGTCCCGCATCGAGCAGCAGCACCGTCGCGGGCGAGGGCGTCATCCCCGAGTTCGCCCCGGCGCCGGAGGGCCAGCACCGCCGCTACGCCGTGGCCGGCACCGGCCACCGGGCGGGCATGTACGTCGACGCGATCCTCGGGGAGCACGCCGACGTGGCGACGCTCGTCGCGCTGCTCGACACCAACCCGGGCCGCATGGCGCACTACGAGGCGGTCGCCTCCGAGGCGCTCGGTCACGCGGCGGACCTGCCGCAGTACGCGCCCGACGGCCTCGAGAAGATGATCGCGGAGCAGTCCGTCGACGTGGTCGTCGTGACCGCGCCCGACCACGCGCACGCGGAGCTGGTGGCGCGCGTCCTGGCCGCGGGGGCCGACGTCGTCGTCGAGAAGCCGCTGACCATCGACCGGCCCGGCTGCCGGCGGATCACGGGCGCGGTGGCCGAGACGGGCCGCGACGTCGTCATGACCTTCAACTACCGGTACGCACCGCGGAACTCGTCGCTGCGCCAGGTCATCGCGTCCGGCGAGATCGGCCAGGTGACCTCCGTGCACTTCGAGTGGGTGCTCGACACCGTGCACGGCGCCGACTACTTCCGCCGCTGGCACCGCGACAAGAAGAACTCCGGCGGGCTGCTGGTGCACAAGTCGAGCCACCACTTCGACCTGGTCAACTGGTGGCTGGGCGACGTGCCGTCGCGCGTCTACGCCCGCGGCGGCCTGAAGTTCTACGGCGACCGCAACGCCGCCGACCGCGGCCTGGGCGCCCGGCCGGCCCGCGGGACCGGCGTCGTCGGCGACCCGTTCACGCTGGACCTGACCAACGACCCCCGGCTCAAGTCCCTCTACCTGGACGCGGAGGAGCACGACGGCTACCTGCGCGACCAGGACGTGTTCGGCCCCGGCATCACCATCGAGGACAACCTGTCGCTGCTGGTGGACTACCGCCGCGGCGCCACGCTGACCTACTCGCTGAACGCGCACAGCCCCTGGGAGGGGTACCGCGTCAGCGTCAACGGCACCGCCGGACGCGCGGAGCTCGAGGTCGTCGAGCGCGGCGCGATCGCGCTGGACGACGAGGGCAACGCGCTGCTGGACCCGTCGGCCACGCCCACCTCGCTCGGCGACGCGCTGCGTCCCGAGGGGGAGCGGCTGCTGGTGCAGAAGCACTGGGAGCGGGCCGCCGAGTACCCCATCCCCGACGGCATCGGCGGGCACGGCGGCGGTGACGCGATCCTGCTCAAGGACGTGTTCCGACGACACCTGCGCGTCTCCGAGGACGCGCTCGGCCGCCCGGCGGGGTACCTCGACGGGCTGCGGGCGGTCTCCGTCGGCATCGCGGCCAACCAGTCGCTGGTCACGGGCCTGCCGGTGATGATCGCGGACCTGGACCTGGGCGCCTCGCTCGAGGCGGACCTGTGACGGTCTCCGCCCTGCACGACGTCGGCCGCGCCGTCGACGTCGTCGCCGACGGCACCACCCTGGCGCAGTACGTCTACGTCCCCACCGACGTGCAGCTGGAGAGCCCGCGGCCCTATGTGCACCCGGTCCGCACGCGCGGCGGGGACCTGGTCACCGCCTTCCGCCCGCACGACCATGTCTGGCACAAGGGCATCGCGTGGTCGCTGCCGGTGGTCGGCGAGCACAACTTCTGGGGCGGGCCCACCTACGTGCACGGCCAGGGCTACGTGCAGCTGGAGAACGACGGGTCGATGGACCACGTCGCGCTGACCGACCTGCGGGTCTCCGCGGACCGGGTCGACCTCACCCACACCCTCGCCTGGCACACGCAGCAGGGTGCGCACGTGATCGACGAGCAGCGCACCCTCGGGTTCGTGGTGCCCGCTGGTCGCGACGACGCCTGGGTGCTGACGTTCGAGACGACGATGACCAACGTGTCCTCCGACGACCTGACGATCGGCTCGCCCACGACGCGCGGCCGCGAGAACGCCGGCTACGGCGGGCTGTTCTGGCGCGGGCCGCGGTCGTTCACGGGCGGGACCCTGCTCGCCCCCGACTTCTCCGGAGGGGAGGAGGCCCGGGGCAGCCGCGGACCGTGGATGGGCTTCGTCGGCAAGCACGACGACACCGGCGGCGCCTCGACCGTCGTCATCGTCGACGGCACGGACAACCCGTCGCACCCGCCGCAGTGGTTCGCCCGCACCGAGCAGTTCGGCTGCCTCAACCCCGCGCCGTTCTTCTCGACCGAGGTCCCGTTCGCTCCCGGGGACACCCTGCGGTTCCGGTACGCGGTGGTCATCGCCGACGGAGCAGCCGATCCGACGTCCGCCGCCGCCCTCGCGGCTCTGGGCAGCTCCGTGTGAGCGGGATACTGACCGGATGAACGGACTTCCCGGCGGTGTCTCGGTCAGCCACCTGCGCGTCTACGACTGGCCCGCCGCCGACGGCGTGGGTGTGGCCGGCAGCGGCTCGCCGCACCTGCACGTCGTCTCGTCGGAGGCGTACGTCGTCCTCGCCGGGACCGGCTCCGTCCACACGCTGAGCCAGTCGGGCTTCACGGTGCACCCGCTGCGCCCCGGGTCGATCGTGTCGTTCGGCCCCGGGGTGGTGCACCGCGCCGTGAACGACGGCGACCTCGAGGTGCTCGTCCTGATGTCCAACGCGGGCCTGCCGGAGGCCGGCGACGCCGTCCTGACCTTCCCGGCCGCTGTCCTTGCCGACCCGGCCGCCTACCGCGAGGCCGCGACGCTGCCTGGGCCCGGCGCGTCCGACGACGAGCTCGCCGCCGCCGCGCGCCGCCGCCGTGACCTCGCGCTCGAGGGGTACGCCGAGCTCGGTGCCGCCGTCGACCGCCTCGGTCCCGCCGCCCTCAAGCCGCTGCACGACGCGGCCACCCGGCTGGTCCGGCCGTTCGCGCCGCGCTGGCAGGAGACGTGGACGCGCAACGTCTACCCGCAGAACGAGGACACCGCGGCCGCCCTCGAGGGTCTGTTCCGCGGAGTCGCCCCGCACCTGGCGCGCGGCTCGGTCTCCGGGGTCGACGCCAACCCGGCCCCGCGCCGCTACGGCATGTGCGGCCGCCTGCAGACGTGGCCCACACCGGTGTGACCGACCCTGCCGGGCGCCGAGCTCGTCACCTGGCGGCGAGCTCGTCCGTCGCAGCAGACGAGCTCGGCCGCGCGTGACGAGCTCGGCGAGGCGTCGGACGGGCGGCGCAGACCTGGCCGTCCGTGCGTCACGATAGGGACCCGACCACCGACCGCGGAGAGTTGATGAACACGCAGCACCGCTTCAGTCGCGTCGACACGTTCATGCGGCACAAGGGCCCCGCGGAGCTCCTCTACGGAGCGCTCGTCTCGAGCGTCGTCCTCGCCGCGACCAGCGCGGGTGCTGAGTCCGGCGAGATCGTCATCCTGGCCACCGCACTCATCTCCGTGACGTACTGGCTCGCGCACGTCTACGCCGACGCCATCGGCGGCCGGTTCGACGACGTCGACCACACCTCCGGTCATCGCCTCAAGCACGCGCTGCGGAACAACACCGGCGTGCTGCTGGGCAGCCTCCCGGTGCTCGTCGTGTTCGGGGTCGGTCGGCTGTTCGGCATGGGAGTCGTCGACGCCGCGTTCCTGTCCCTCTGGTTCACGGTGGCGATGCTCACCTCCGTTGCCGCTCTCGCCGCCCACCGCGCGGGCGTCCGCGGCGCAGCGCTCGTCGGCGAGAGCCTGCTGGCCGGGGCGTTCGGGCTGCTGGTGATCGTGCTGAAGTACATGCTCAACCACTGAGCGGCTACTTCGCTTGGTCATAGCTGTCCACCACCGCCACGTTCAGCGCGAAGTCCACGGGCGTGTCGCCGAACAGCAGCCGCCCCGCCTCGACGGCGGACTCGCGCACGGCGACCGCCACCTGGTCGGCGACCTCGGCAGGCGCGTGCACCATCACCTCGTCGTGCAGGAAGAACACCAGGTGCGGCCGACCGTCGACGGCCAGCAGCCGGCGCCGCAGCGACGCCATCCAGCACAGCGCCCACTCCGCAGCCGTGCCCTGGACGATGAAGTTCCGCGTGAACCGCCCCCAGTCCCGTCCGCGTCGCCGTGCGGCCCGGACGTCGTCGGCCCCCGCACCCTCCGCCGACGCCGCGGCGAGCTCAGCCTGCCACGCGGCGTCGGGCCGCGGTGACGTGCGGCCCAGCCACGTCGAGACGACGTCACCCCGCTCACCAGCACGGGCCCCCGCCTCGACCAGGGCGACCGCCCGCGGGTACGCACGGGTCAGGCGCGGCATGAGCACGGCCGACGGGCCGGTGGTGGCGCCGTAGATCGCGCCGAGCATCGCGTACTTGGCCTCGGACCGGGTCTCGACGATGCCCGCGTCCACCACCCCCTGGTACAGGTCCGCGTGCCGCCCCGCCGCCGCCATGGCGCCGTCTCCCGACATCGCGGCGAGCACCCGGGGCTCCAGCTGCGCGGCGTCGGCGACGACGAGCTTCCACCCCGGGTCGGCCCGCACCGCGCCACGGATGCTCGCGGGCAGCTGCAGCGCGCCACCGCCGCTGGTCGCCCAGCGCCCGGTCACCACACCCCCGGGCACGTAGTCCGGCCGGAACCGGCCGTCGTGCACCCACGCCTCCATCCAGGCCCAGCCGTTCGCGCTGAGCAGGCGGGCCAGCTTCTTGTACGCGAGCAGCGGCTCCCGCACCGGGTGCTCCAGCGCCTTGATCTCCCAGGTGCGCGTCGACTCCACGTCGCACCCCGCCGACCGCAGCCCTCGCAGCAGGTCCGGCTGCGAGTCGAGGTTCAGCGACGGCTGACCCAGCGCCGCCCTGACCTCGTCGGCCAGAGCCTCCAGCTTCGGCGGTCGCCCTGACCGGGGCCGCGCCCCGAGCATCTCCGTCAGCAGCGCGTCGTGCGCCTCGACGCTCCACGGCATGCCGTCGTGCTGCATCTCCGCCGCGATCAGCGCCCCCGTGGACTCCGCGGCCAGCAGCAGCCGCAGCCGACCCGGCTCGTCCGCACCCGCGACGGCCGCGAGCTGGCTGCGCAGCTCGTCCAGCGGATCAGCAGGGGCCGCTACCTCGGCGTCGTCGAAGAGGCTGCCCTCGACTGGCGGCGGAACCCGAGGCCCGTCCCACGGCCCGGCCGGAGCCGCCGCTAGCGTCGACCCCTGCGAGTAGACGCTCCGCCGCAGGATCGCGTGACAGAGCCGCAGATCATGGCACCGCTCGACCCGCACACCTGCAGCCAGCAGCGGCGGGTAGCGGCGCGACGTGTCGTCCCAGACCCATCGCGGCCGACCCAGCTCGCGCTCACGAACGAGCTCAGGGAGGTCCTCGGCGGCGACGATCTCCGACCCGAGCGGTTCGCCCTGGTCCGTCAGCGACTGCAGCTCCAGGACGCCGGGGCGCGCCGGGTCGTCGAGGAGCAGCAGCAAGGACACGGCTCATTGTGGCTGGAGGTTCCGACACTCCGGGCGGTGGAGACACCCACCTGCGTCACGCCCCTCGACTCGGCACGGGCGCAGCCCGGTCGCTCAGCGCCGCGAGCTCCGCATCGCTGCCCTCACCGTCACGGCCGACCCGTCCGGCGCCGTCCCTGCCGCCAACGACGAGTACTCGTCGGACCCCACCGCGTACACCGCCAACCGGCCGTCGGCGTCGGCGTGGATGCCCCAGCCGTACCGCTTGCCGAGGTCGCTGGAGCGCAGGCAGGCGTGGGACTTCGCGTAGAACGTCGCCCACTCGTCGGCCGAGGACGCGTCGACGTCGTGGCGGGATGCCCACACCTGGAAGATGACGTCCGAGGACCGCAGGGCGTAGGGGTCGGACGCGATGAGGGAGTAGGTCGCGGCGGCGATGGTCGTGCCGGTGGGTTCCACGCCGGCGACGGCGCGGGTGTCGGGTGCGACGGTGATGAAGGTGGACGTGTAGTCGACGCTCTCCATGCGAGGAGACGCTAGACGTCGGCACCCACAGGCACGCGGTGCATCGGGAAGATCCACGGCCCGGCGTCGGGAGGCCCGAGGGGCACGCGCGACTTCACGGGGTTGTAGCCGAGGGCGGAGTAGTAGGCGACGTTGTCGGGCTTGGTGGTCTCCAGGTAGGACGGTCCGCCGTGGCCGTCGACGAGCCCGAAGACGGCTGCCATGAGCTTCTTCCCGCGGCCTGCCCGCTGCAGGTCGGGCCGCACACCGAGCGCCTCGACGTACCAGGCGTCGCACGGCACCCCGGCGGAGGTGACGTCGCCGAACTTGATGATGCCGAGGCTGTGCTCGCGGGTGTTGGCGGCTATGCGCACGATGCGGAACGCCTGGCGCCACCAGCGGGCGGGGGTCATGGGGTAGGCGCCCGGCGGGTAGAGCGCGATCGCGCCGGTCACCGCGCCGTCGAGACGGGTCACGAAGGCGTGGCCGTGCTGCACCGAGTCGGCCAGGGTCATGCGGTACAGGGCGCGCAGCTCGCGTTCCCGACGGGCGCGGACGGGGAACAGGTGGACGAATCCGGGGTCGTCGGCGAGCGCCGCTGCCAGCACCGTCGCTGCTTCCGCGATGCCGGACGGGTGCAGCGGCTCGACGACGTCGGGGGGCGGGGAAGCGGACATGTCGCGCATCCTCTATGGGACATGCGTCCAGATGCAACCCCTGACTGACACCGGTCATGGGCCGTCTGACCTGCGAGAACGCTTACGAGGCGGTCAGTGCGTCCTTGAGTTTCACCCGCCCACCGCTGCGCAGGACGGCGTTGGAGTAGATGCGGCCGGCGAGCCAGACGAGCACCGGGATGAGCGCCAGCGAGATCCCGAGCGACACGGCGACCTCCCACGGCGCGACCTCGCCGAGCGCGATCCGCATGGGCATGAGCATCGGTGCGCAGAACGGCACGAAGCTGAGCCACACCACGAGCGGGTTGGTGGGGTCCCAGGGCGCGATGCTGACGCCGACCAGGTACGGGATCATCATCAGGGTCATGATCGGCGCGGTCACCGAGCCGACGTCCTCCTGCCGGGACACCAGCGCGGCCAGCGCGGCGAGCGCGAGCGCGTACATCGTGAACCCGACGACGAACCAGATGATCACCCACAGCGCGGTGGCGCCGAGGTTGATCGAGCTGGTGTCGACGAGCCCGAGGGCAGCCGCCGTGCCCGTGCCCGCCGCCACGACGAGCACCACCTGCGTCAGGCCGATCACCCCGATGCCGAGCACCTTGCCGGCCATGAGCTGCCACGGCCGCACGGTGGCCAGGAGCAGCTCCACGACGCGCGACGACTTCTCCTCGACCACGCCCTGCGCCACCAGCTGCCCGGCGGTCATCAGCGAGATGAACAGCAGGATGCCCGCGACGAACCCCGCCACGACCTGGGCGCTGTCCTGCTCCGGCTCGGGCTCCAGCGCCGTGACGTCGGCCTCCGCCTGCGCGATCGCGCGACCGACCTCGCCGGGGTCGCCGCCGAGGTCGGTGACGGCGGACGACAGGGCCTCCTGCTGCGCCAGCGAGGCGAACACGGGTGTCAGGGAGTCGGACAGGGACGTGTGCACGGTGACGGTCAGCGGGTCCGTGCCCGTGACGACGGCGCTGAGCGTGCCGTCCTCGAGGAGCGCCTCGGCGTCCTCGGCGGAGTCGACCTCCTGCGTCTCGATGGTCGTGCCCGTCACGGCTCCGATCGCGACGACCTGCTCCGCGATGCCGGCGGCCTCGGGCGTCACGCCGACCTGCTGGGCGGAGTCCGACTGCGAACCGACGATGTTGAGCAGGACCCCGCCGAGCACCACCGCGGCGACGAGCGCGATCGTGGTCCAGACGAAAGCCTTGGAGCGGATCCGGGTGGTGATCTCGCGCCCCGCGATGAGCCGGATGGCGGCGCCGTTCGAGATCTCGACGACGGTCGGACGGGGGTTCATGCGGACACCGTCTCTCGCTCGGTCGCGGCAGCGTCGGCGTCGGTGGTCACGACGTGCCGGTACAGCTCGGTCAGGGACGGGCGCAGGAGGCTGAACTCGTGCACCGGGCCGGCCGCCATGGCCGCGCGCAGGATCTCCTGGTCGACGGCGTCCGCGGACTGCCCGCGCACCTCGACCACCGACCGCCGGCCCTCCGTCGAGACGACGTGCGCCGACGGCACCGCGGTGATCCACGACGACGGCGGCGGTCCCTCGACCACCCAGCGCCGGTCGTCGGTCCGGCGCAGCTCCTCGATGCCGCCGAACTTCACCATCGACCCGCTCTTGATGATCCCGACCCGGTCGCACAGCGACTCGACGAGCTCGAGCTGGTGCGACGAGAACAGCACCGGCACGCCCGCGGCGGCCTGGTCGCGCAGCACGCCGCTCATCACGTCGACCGCGACGGGGTCCAGGCCGGAGAACGGCTCGTCGAGGACCAGGATGTCGGGGGAGTGCACGAGCGCCGCAGCCAGCTGGACGCGCTGCTGGTTGCCCAGCGACAGCTTCAGGATCTCGTCACCGCGTCGCTCCGCGATGCCCAGCACCTCGGTCCAGTGCTCCATCGCGGCTTTGGCCGACGACGCGTCCAGCCCGTGCAGCCGTGCGAGGTAGACCAGCTGGTCGCTGACCTTCATCCGCGGGTACAGGCCACGCTCCTCGGGCATGTATCCGATGCGCTGCCGCACGGCCAGGTCGATCGGCCGGCCGTCCCAGCGGACCTCGCCGGAGTCGGCCTCCAGCACGCCGAGCACGATCCGCATCGTCGTCGACTTGCCGGCGCCGTTGGAGCCGACGAAGCCGACGATCTCCCCGGCCTGCACCTCCATCGACAGGTCGCGCAACGCGCGGACCTCGCCATACGTCTTGTGGAGGGACTCCATCGTCAGTGCACCCATGGCGCCCATCGAAGCATCTGTCGGTGGCCAGACCTAGTCTGCGGAGCGTGCACCACCTCACTCGTGCCGGCGCCCGCCGCATCGCCGTGCGTGCGCAGCGGCTGACGGCGGACCGCCCGACGGACGTGCACGACACCGTGCGCGACCTGGGGCTCCTGATCCTCAACCCCACCGCCGCGATCGCGCCGAGCGCGGACCTGGTCCTGTGGAGCCGGATCGGGTCGGCGTACGACCCGCGCGAGCTCGAGGACGCGCTCGACCAGCAGTCGATCCTCGAGTACCGCGGCACGCTCCGCGTCGCCGACGACCTGGCGCTGTACCGCGCGGAGATGGCGGCCTTCCCCGGCACGGGGGACCGCGTCAAGGACTGGCAGCGGTCCAACCGGCAGTGGGTCGCGGACAACGAGGGCTGCCGGCAGGACATCCTCGAGATCCTGCGCGCCGACGGGCCGCTGCCGATCAGCGCGCTGCCCGACACGTGCGTCCGGCCGTGGAAGTCGACCGGCTGGAACAACAACCGCAACGTGCAGATGCTGCTGGGCATCATGGTGCAGATGGGGGACGTCGCCCCCGCCGGAGGCACCGGACGGGACCGGCTCTGGGACCTCGCCGAGCGCGTCTACCCGCAGGACCCGCCCGTCCCGCTGGAGGAGGCCTTCCGCATCCGCGACGAGCGGCGGCTGGTGGCGCTCGGCATCGCCCGGACGCGCGGACCCGAGCAGCCGGTCGAGCCGGTCGACGTCGGCGAGGTCGGTGAGCCGGCGGTGATCGAGGGCGTCCGGGGCGCCTGGCGGGTGGACCCGGCACAGCTCGACGCCCCGTTCGAGGGGCGTGCGGCGCTCCTCTCGCCGTTCGACCTGCTGCTGCACGACCGCAGGCGCATGACGGACATCTTCGAGTTCGAGTACATCCTCGAGATGTTCAAGCCGGTCGCCGCACGCCGCTGGGGCTACTTCGCGCTGCCGGTGCTCGTCGGCGACCAGCTGGTGGGCAAGGTCGACGCGACCGCCGACGTCAAGGCCGGGGTGCTGCGCGTGCACGCCGTGCACGAGGACCAGCCGTGGAGCGCCGACGCGCGCGCCGCGGTCGACGCGGAGATCGAGGACCTCGCGCAGTGGCTGGAGCTCGACCTCGTGCGGCCGAGCGGCGGAGGGTCCGCCGGCCGGTCGCGCTGACCGGCGAGCCGGCCCTCCGTCCCCGTCGGCCCGGGGGAACGGCGGACCGGGCCGACGGGTGCGTCGCCCCCCGTCAGCCCTCGGGCGTGACCGCGGATGACGGCCCGGCGGCCGATGGACGCCTCGCGGTCAGACCTCGCGAACCACGGCGACCCCGCCTGCCGGGATGGCGACGGTGTCGCGCACCAGCTCGTCGCGGAGCAGCTCGTGCCCCGATGCCGGCACCGTGACCTCGTCGGCGGAGTGGTTGAGGAGGAACAGCCAGGAGCGCCCGTCGTCGGCGACCCGCCGCACCACCTCGACGCCCTCGGGACCCGGCGTGAGCCCGGCCTCCGCGATCAGCGCGTCCGTCACGCCCTGCAGCCCGTCGGCGTCCAGGCGCGTGCCCAGGTACCAGGCGGCTCCCGAGCCGACGGCTCGCCGGGTGAGCGCGGGCCAGCCCGCCAGGTCGCCGTCGGCGAACGTGCGGACGGCCTCGGTGCCGGGGGACAGGTGCGTCTGCTCGGACCACACGTCGGCGGCCGTGCCGTCGTCGAGGGTCAGCGTCTCGCCGTCCTGCAGCGCCCAGAACTCCTCGGTGCGCACGCCGAGCAGCTCCCGGAAGGCCCCGGGGTACCCGCCGAGGCGGATGTGGTCGTGCTCGTCGGCGATGCCCGAGAAGTACGTGACCAGCACGGACGCACCACGCTCGGCCGCGCGGGCGATGTTCGCCGCGTCGGCGTCCGCCACCAGGTACAGCCCCGGCACGACGACCAGGTCGTACCCCGAGAGGTCCGCCGACGGCCGCACGACGTCCACCGTGACGTTCCGCTGCCACAGCGCGCGGTAGTGGGCGAGCACCCGGTCCGGGTAGGTGACCGCGGCCGAGGGGTGGCTGTCGAGCTCGGTGCCCCACCAGGCGGGGTAGTCGAAGACGATCGCCGCCCGCGCGCGGACCCGGCTGCCCTCGACCTCGCTGAGCGCCGTCAGAGCGGACCCGAGCGCGACCGTGTTGCGCCACACGTCGGTGTCGGTCCCCGCGTGCGGCAGCATCGCCGAGTGGAACTTCTCCGCCCCCGCGGCGGACTGCCGCCACTGGAAGAACATCACCGCGTCGGCGCCGCGGGCCACGTGCGCCAGCGAGTGCCGGATCATCTCGCCCGGGCGCTTGGTGCGGTTGCGCGGCTGCCAGTTGACCGCGCTCGTCGAGTGCTCCATCAGCATCCACGGCTCGCCACCGGCCACCCCGCGCGACAGGTCGGCGCTGAACGCCAGCTCGACGTGCGCCTCCGGGTCGTGGGCGCGCGTGTAGTGGTCGTTGGCGATGACGTCGAGGTCGTCGGCCCAGGAGAAGTAGTCCATCCACTTCGTGCCCGTCGACAGCATGAGGTTGGTCGTCGTCGGCACGTCCGGGGTGACCTCGCGCAGCACGTCCCGCAGCGCGCGGTAGTGCACCAGGAGCTCGTCGGAGGAGAACCGCGCGAAGTCCAGCTGCTGCGTCGGGTTCGGGTACGTCGGTGCGCTGCGCGGCGGCAGCACCTCGTCGAAGTCGTCGTACCGCTGCGACCAGAACGCGGTCCCCCAGGCGGCGTTGAGCGCCTCGACGGTGCCGTAGCGGTCCGCCAGCCAGCGCCGGAACGCGACCGCGGCATCGTCGGAGAAGTCGTGCGGGACGTGGCAGCCCAGCTCGTTGTCCACGTGCCACAGCGCCAGGGCGGGGTGCGTCCCGTACCGCTCCGCCATCGTCCGCGTCATCCGCAGCACGTACTCGCGGTACGCGGGCGACGACACCCGGTACGCCTGCCGACCGCCCGGGTGCAGCACCGTGCCGTCCGCCAGCTCCGGCAGGAACTCCGGGTGCTTGCGCGTGAGCCACGGCGGCGGGCTCGCCGTCGCGGTGGCCAGCGCGACCTTGATGCCCGCCCCGTGCAGCCGGTCGAGGACGTCGTCCAGCCACTCGAACTCGAACTCGCCCTCGCGGGGCTCGAGCTGCGCCCAGCTGAAGATGCCGACGCTGACCAGCGTGACGCCGGCCTGCTGCATGAGCTCCACGTCCTCGATGCGGGTGGCCAGGGGCCACTGCTCGGGGTTGTAGTCGCCGCCGTACTGGATCATCGGGTCCTCGCCGCTCGTCGTAGGTCTAGGTCGGGATCAACACGTTCATCTGGGCCGCACCGGACGTCCGCAGATCCGGTCGTCGGGACCCTCCATCGTGCGGACGTCCCGGTGGATGGAGTGCCGACGTCCGCAGATCCGGTCGTCGGGACGCTCGATCGTGCGGACGTCCCGTCGCCGCCTTCGACGACGTCCGCACTCGTGCGTGTTCCAGCCCCGTCGAGTGCGGACGTTGGACGCATGGGGGCGGTCATGCCGGGCGGAGGTCCTCGATGCCGTGCAGGAAACCGTCGCGCAGGGTGCTGCCCGGGGCCAGGTCGGCCTTGGTGACCGGGCGCCCGAGGGACGCGGACGCGTAGATGGCGGTGACCAGCTCCAGCGACCGGTGCGGGTCCGCGGCGACCGCGGGCAACGGTTCGCCCGAGCGCAGCGCCGCGTAGACCGCCCGCAGCAGCGGGGTGTGGCCGGAGGGCTCGTCGTCGGCCGGCAGCGCCCACGACGACGGCGCCGCGTCCGGCTCGCCGCCGGTGCGGGCCGGCGCGGGGGTCAGCGTCCACGCGCGGGCGTCGTGGCCGTAGAGGTGCTCGACCTCGACCGTGCCGAGCGAGGTGTCGACCCGTACGTAGCTGACCTGGCGCGGCGACAGGGCGGTGGTCAGCACGGACACGATCGCGTCGTTGGCGAACCGGATGACCGCCGTCGACGTGTCCTCCGTCTCCAGGTCGCGGTCCAGCCGGAATGCGCGCGCGTCGACCTCGGCCCACTCGCCCAGCAGGAACGCGAGCAGGTCGAGCTGGTGGATGCCCAGCCCGAGCAGCGGCCCGCCGCCCTCGGTCGCCCACTTCCCGCGCCACGGCACCGCGTAGTAGTCCTCCTGCTTGCGGTACCAGAGCGTGTGGCAGACCCCGACGAGCGGACGTCCGAGCGTGCCGTCCGCCAGCAGCCTCTGCACGTGCCCGACGGCCGTCCCGGTGCGCTGCTGGAACACCACCGCGTACTCGCGGCCGACCTCGCGGGCGACCTCGAGCACCGCGTCCAGGTCGGCCAGCGACAGGACGGGCGGCTTCTCGCAGACCACGTGCGCTCCGCCGCGCAGGGCGGTGATCGCCTGGTCCTTGTGCAGGCCGGGCGGGGTGCACAGGTGCACGACGTCGACGAGCCCGGCCGCGAGCAGGTCGTCGAGGCTGTCGTACCGGCCGGCCACGTCGAACTCGTCGGCGAACGCGTCCCGCACCGCCGGGTTGGGGTCGGCGACGGCGACGACGTCGGCCAGCGGGTCGGCTGCCAGGACCCCCGCGTGGGCGTGGGCGATCGCCCCCGTCCCCACGATGGCGACCCTCAGCATGCCCTGCTCCGTCACGTCCGGCTCCCTTGCCTTCATGAATCGATCCAATGCCACGGTAAGCGCTTGCTTCGTGATCCGTCCATCGCGCCCAGCACCGACCAGCCTGCCCGGCCTCGTTCCTCCGGGCCGAACTCGTCCGTGGCAACCGACGAGTTCGGGCGGGCGGTACGAGCTCGGCGGAGGGTGGCGGACTCGCCGGCGGCGAACGGTGTGGCGTGCTCAGGCCGACGGGTCCGACGAGCCGCGGACCACCAGCTCGGGCTGGAACTGGACGCGCTGGTGCTGGAACGCCGCGCCCTCGGACCGCTGGCGCAGCAGCAGGTCGGCGGCGGTCCAGCCGAGCTGGTGGGTCGGCTGGCGGACGGACGTCAGCGGCACGGTGAGCATCGACGCGAAGACGACGTCGTCGTACCCGACGACGGCCATCTCGGCGGGGATCGCCACACCGTGAGCGCGCAGCGCGCGCAGGGCGCCCAGCGCGGTGAGGTCGTTGACGCAGAACATCGCGGTGGGCCGGTCGCCGTCGGCATCGAGGAGCCGGTTGACCCCGTCTTCACCGCCCTCGGCGTTCAGCGACCCGATGGTGATCTCGACGAGCGACGCCGCCGGGTCCAGCCCGGCGTCGGCCAGCGCGGCGAGGACGCCCTCGCGGCGGTCCACGCACTGCTTGATGGTGAGCGGCCCGTTGAGGAACGCGATGCGGGTGTGGCCCAGGCTGACCAGGTGCTCGATCGCCAGGGCGCCGCCGCGCACGTCGTCGACCGCGACCGACGAGATGTCGTCGACGGGCGACGTGGTGTCGAGCAGGACGACGTCGATGCCGCGGTCGCGCAGCGCCAGCAGGCCGTCGAGCGAGCCGGCGGACGGCGTGACCATGACGCCCTGCACGCCGTGCTCCTCGAACAGCCGCAGGTACCGGGCCTCGCGCTCCGGGTCCTCGTCGGAGGAACTGAGCATGAGCGTGTACTCGTCGGCGGCCAGCCGGTCCTCGACGCCCCGGGCGACCTCGGTGAAGAACGGGTTGGCGATGTCGAGCACGATGGCGCCGACGGTCTGGATGGTGCCCGCGCGCAGCTGCCGCGCGGAGGCGTTGCGCACGAACTGGAGCTCCTCGATGGCGACGAGGACGCGGTCGCGCGTGCTGTCGCTGACCTGGTCGGGACGGTTGAGGACGTTGGAGACGGTGCCCACCGACACCCCGGCCCGCTTGGCGACGTCCGTGATGGAGGGCCGGCGGTCCGCGCGTCCCCGTGTCGTCGTCGACATCGACCGTCGTCCTCTCCGTCGAACCCATCGAGCGTGCGCCCGATGGTAGTTGCCCGGCGACGACCGTCGTGGGTGCCTCGCTGCACCGTGACTCTTGTGGCGGGCCGGGCCTACGCGTACGGTGCAGGGTAATGAATCGATTCACGATTCTCAAGGCCGGGCTGACGCGACGGCGTCCGCGGCTCTACTCTTGACAGTGCGGTAAACGCTTACTTAGAGTGCGTGAATCGTTTCAACGTCGAATCGAGGAAGGTGCCGCATGACCCGCGTGTGCTTCGTGTCCCGCGTCCGGCCCGACCGGCTGGACGAGTACCGGACCCGGCATGCCGCCGTGTGGCCCGAGATGCTCGAGGCGCTGCGGGACACCGGCTGGCGGGACTACTCGCTGTTCCTGTCCGGTGACGGCCTGCTCGTCGGCTACCTCGAGACCGACGACTACGCCGCCGCTCAGGAGGCCATGACCCGCACCGCGGTCAACCCGCGCTGGCAGGCTGAGATGAGCGAGTTCTTCGTCGACGACGGCAACCCGGACGAGGGCTTCCAGGTCCTCGACGAGGTGTTCCACCTGGAGGACCAGCTGCGCGCGGCCGGCCTCGCCACCCACCCCCAGGAGCTTCCCGCATGACCATCCACGATGTTTTGAGGCAGCAGACGATCGAGCTCCCCTCCTGGGCGTTCGGCAACTCCGGCACCCGGTTCAAGGTGTTCGCGCAGCAGGGCGTGCCGCGCGACCCGTACGAGAAGATCGCCGACGCCGCGCAGGTGCACCGGTACACGGGCGTCGCGCCGCGGGTGAGCCTGCACATCCCGTGGGACCTGGTCGACGACTACGACGACCTCGCGCGCCACGCCAAGGAGCAAGGCGTCACCATCGGGGCGATCAACTCGAACCTGTTCCAGGACGACGACTACATGCTCGGCTCGCTGACGCACCCGTCGGCGACCGTGCGGAAGAAGGCCGTCGCGCACCACCTGCAGTGCATCGACGTCATGCGCGCCACGGGGTCCACCGACCTCAAGCTCTGGCTGCCCGACGGGCTGAACTACCCCGGTCAGGACTCGCTGCGCGCCCGGCAGGACCGGCTCGCGGACTCCCTCGCCGAGATCTACGCGGCGCTCGACCCGAACCACCGGCTGATCCTCGAGTACAAGTTCTTCGAGCCCGCGTTCTACGCCATGGACATCCCCGACTGGGGCACGTCGCTGCTGCACTGCCTGGCGCTCGGGGACCGCGCGATGGTCGTCCTCGACACCGGGCACCACGCGCCGGGGACCAACATCGAGTTCATCGTCGCCCAGCTGCTGCGGGCCGGCCGGCTCGGCGCGTTCGACTTCAACTCGCGCTTCTACGCCGACGACGACCTCATGGTCGGCTCGGCGGACCCGTTCCAGCTGTTCCGGATCATGCACGAGATCGTGCAGTCGGGAGCCCTGGCACCGGACTCGGGGGTCAACTTCATGCTCGACCAGTGCCACAACATCGAGCCGAAGATCCCCGGGCAGATCCGCTCGGTCATGAACGTCCAGGAGGCCACCGCGAAGGCGCTGCTGGTCGACGCCGACGCGCTGCTCGAGGCGCAGACGTCCGGTGACGTGCTGGGTGCCAACGGGCTGGTGATGGACGCGTACAACACGGACGTGCGGCCGCTGCTCGCGGAGCTGCGGGAGTCGCAAGGGCTCGACCGCGACCCGATCGGGGCGTACAAGGCGTCGGGGTACGCGGAGAAGATCGTCGCCGAGCGCGTCGGCGGCACACAGGCGGGATGGGGAGCATGAGCGTCGCTGAGGAACTGGTCGCACGGTCGAACCGGTTGGGTGCGGACCCACGGACGACCAACTACGCGGGTGGCAACACGTCGGCCAAGGGCAGCGCCACGGACCCGGTGACGGGTTCGGACGTCGAGCTGCTCTGGGTGAAGGGGTCCGGGGGTGACCTGGGCACGCTGACCGAGAAGAACCTGGCGGTGCTGCGCCTGGATCGCCTGCGTGCGCTGGTCGACGTCTACCCGGGCGTGGACCGCGAGGACGAGATGGTCGCGGCGTTCGACTACTGCCTGCACGGCAAGGGGGGTGCGGCGCCGTCGATCGACACGGCGATGCACGCTCTGGTCGATGCGGCGCACGTGGATCACCTGCACCCGGACTCGGGGATCGCGTTCGCGACGGCGGCCGACGGCGAGAAGCTCACGCAGGAGGTGTTCGGGGACACGGTGGTGTGGGTGCCGTGGCGTCGGCCGGGGTTCCAGCTGGGGCTGGACATCGCGGCGATCAAGGCGGCGAACCCGCAGGCGATCGGCTGCATCCTGGGCGGGCACGGCATCACCGCGTGGGGTTCGACGTCGGCCGAGGCGGAGGAGCGGTCGCTGCACATCGTGCGGACCGCCGAGGAGTACATCGCGTCGAAGCTCTCGGAGGGCCCGCACCCGTTCGGTGAGGTGGTGAACGCTCCGCTGGGCGACGAGCAGCGTCGGGCTCGTGCCGCCGCGCTGGCGCCGGTGATCCGCGGGCTGGCGTCGACGGACAAGCCGCAGGTCGGCCACTACACCGACTCGTCGGTGGTGCTGGACTTCGTGTCGCGCGAGGCGCTGGGCCGGCTGGCCGAGCTGGGCACGTCGTGCCCGGACCACTTCCTGCGCACCAAGGTCAAGCCGCTGGTCGTCGACCTGCCCGGCGACGCCCCGATCGAGGAGGTCGTGGGTCGCCTCAAGGAGCTGCATGCCCTGTACCGGGCGGACTACCAGGGCTACTACGACCGCAACGCCACCGAGGACAGCCCGGCGATCCGCGGTGCGGATCCGGCGATCGTCCTGGTCCCGGGGGTGGGGATGTTCTCCTTCGGCAAGGACAAGCAGACCGCCCGCGTGGCCGGGGAGTTCTACGTCAACGCGATCAACGTGATGCGCGGCGCCGAGGCC
This sequence comes from Cellulomonas xylanilytica, assembly GCF_007989805.1. Taxonomy (GTDB): domain Bacteria; phylum Actinomycetota; class Actinomycetes; order Actinomycetales; family Cellulomonadaceae; genus Cellulomonas; species Cellulomonas xylanilytica. The sequence goes on along the minus strand of NZ_BJUB01000002.1, from coordinate 327,484 downwards.
ATCAGCACCTATGTGCCGATCGACGAGGCCGAGAAGTTCCGCATCGAGTACTGGGCCCTCGAAGAGGCCAAGCTGGCCCGGATGCCGAAGCCCAAGCCGTTGGCCACCCGGGTCGCGCTGGTCACCGGGGCCGGGTCGGGCATCGGGCGGGCCATCGCCGAGCGGCTCGCCGCCGAGGGTGCCTGCGTGGTCATCGCGGACCTGAACCTGGAGGGCGCGTCCGAGGTTGCCGCCTCGTTGGGTGGTCCGGACGTGGCGATCGCCGTGCAGGCCGACGTGACCTCCGAGGACGACATCGCCCGCCTGATCGCCGAGACGTCCCTCGCGTTCGGTGGCGTGGACCTGGTGGTGAACAACGCGGGTTTGTCGATCTCCAAGCCGCTGCTGGACACCACGGTCAAGGACTGGGACCTGCAGCACGACGTGATGGCCCGCGGCTCGTTCTTGGTCGCCCGTGAGGCGGCCCGGGCGATGATCGCCCAGGACATGGGCGGCGACATCGTCTACATCGCCTCGAAGAACTCCCTGTTCGCGGGCCCGAACAACATCGCCTACTCCGCGACCAAGGCCGACCAGGCTCACCAGGTCCGCCTCCTGGCCGCCGAGCTCGGCGCGCACGGGATCCGGGTCAACGGGGTCAACCCCGACGGGGTGGTGCGCGGGTCGGGGATCTTCGCCGGCGGCTGGGGCGCCCAGCGCGCCGCGACCTACGGCGTGCCGGAGGAGGAGCTGGGTGCCTACTACGCGCAGCGCACCCTGCTGAAGAAGGAGGTCCTGCCCGAGCACGTCGCCGCGGCCGTGTTCGCGTTGACCGGACCCGACCTCGTCCAGACCACCGGCCTGCACGTCCCGGTCGACTCCGGCGTCGCGGCAGCCTTCCTGCGGTGAGCCGGTCGGTGCTCGAGAACGGCACGTCCCGACGAGCGCGGCAGCTCCGACTGCCGCGCTCGTCGCGGACCGTCGCGGCTGGGAAGGTCAGGGGATGATCGCCGTCGCAGTCGCCAGGGTGGCCTGGTGAGCGCCTTCGCAGCGGTCGACCTCGGCGCCTCGTCGGGACGCGTCATCGTCGGGACCGTCGACGACGGGCGGGTGAGCCTGCACGAGGTCAACCGGTTCCCCAACGGTCCCGTGCCCGTGGCGGGCTCCCTGCACTGGGACGTGCTCGGGCTGTACCGCGGCGTGCTCGACGGGCTCCGGGCGGCGGGCCGCGAGGCCGGGGCGCTCAGCGGCGTCGGCATCGACTCGTGGGCTGTCGACTACGGGCTGCTGGACGACGACGGCGCGCTGCTGGGCAACCCGTTCCACTACCGGGACGCCCGCACGGACGGCGTGCCCGACAAGGTCTTCACGGCGATCCCCGCGACCGAGCTCTACGCCCGTACGGGTCTGCAGGTCCAGCCGTTCAACACGGTCTTCCAGCTGGTCGCCGCCCAGGGCACCGCCGCGCTGGCGGCGGCCCGGACCGCGCTGCTGGTCCCGGACCTCCTGGGCTACTGGCTGACCGGGGCGCGCGTCGCCGAGGTCACCAACGCGTCGACCACCGGCCTGCTCGACGCGACCACGCGGACGTGGGCGACGGACCTGGCGGAACGGCTCGCCGTCGACAGCAGCATCCTCCCGCCGCTGCTCGACCCCGGCGCCCTGCTGGGTCACGTGCGCGCGGACGTCGGGCTGCACGGGGCGGTGCCGGTGTGGACGGTGGGGTCGCACGACACCGCGTCGGCCGTCGTCGCGGTGCCCGCCGTCGGTGACGACTTCGCGTACATCTCCTGCGGCACCTGGTCCCTGGTGGGGCTGGAGCTGGAGAGCCCGGTGCTCACCGAGGAGAGCCGCGCCGCCAACTTCACCAACGAGGCCGGGGTCGACGGCACCGTGCGGTACCTGCGCAACGTCATGGGGCTGTGGGTGCTCCAGGAGTCCATCCGCACCTGGAACGAGGCCGGCCTCCCCGCGGACCTGCCCGACCTGCTCGCGGCGGCGGCGCGCGTCCCGGCGCTCACCACGGTGGTCGACCTCGACAGCCCGACGTTCCTGCCTCCGGGGGACATGCCGGCCCGGATCGCCGACGAGGCCGCGCGGACCGGGCAGACGCCGCCGCAGTCCCAGGCCGAGACGGTCCGGTGCATCCTCGACTCGCTCGCGCTGGCGTACCGGCGGGCGGTCCGGCAGGCCGCCGCGCTCGCGCACCGGGACGTCTCGGTGGTGCACGTGGTCGGCGGGGGAGTGCGCAACGAGCTGCTCTGCCAGCTGACGTCGGACGCGACGGGCCTGCCGGTGGTCGCCGGGCCGGTCGAGGGTGCGGCGCTGGGCAACGTGCTCGTCCAGGCGCGGGCGGCCGGCGTGCTGTCCGGGGGTCTGCGGGAGCTGCGGGCCGTCGGAGCGCGGGGTCTGGAGCTGCGCCGGTACGAGCCGGGCGCGACGGGCGGGCCGTCGGACCGGCAGTGGGCCGCGGCAGCGTCCCGGATCGCCCGCGACGACCGCTGACGACGGGACCGTGCGCTCGGCCCGGAACCGAGCCGATCGCCCGGGCCACCGGCGGCCCGGTCACGGGACGGTGCCCTCAGCCGAGCGTCGCGGCGACGACGAGCAGCACCGGGACGCACAGGACCGTCGTCGCCAGGCCCGCGTCGCGCGCGAGGGCCTCACCGTGCCGGTACTGCATCGCGTAGACGAGGACGTTCTGCGCGGTGGGTAGCGCCGCCATCGCGACGACCGCCAGGAGCGCGTGCGGCGGCAGGCCCAGGGCCGTGCCCAGCCCCCAGGCGATCAGCGGGTGCAGGACGGTGCGCAGGCCGACCGCGAGGGCCAGGTCGGCGCGCGGTGCCGCGCTGTCGACGGTCCGGGGGATGGCGAGAGACATCCCGAACGTCAGCAGCGCGAGCGGCGCGGCGGCGGCACCGACCAGCCGGAACGGCTCGTACACGACCTCGGGCAGGGACCAGGGCAGGGCGGCGAGGACCAGGCCGAGGAGCGTGCCGACGATGATCGGGTTGCTGACGGTGCGGCGCAGCACGGACCCGCCGCGCGATCCCCGGTCCAGCACCGCGAACGCGACGGGCGCCAGCACCAGGAGCTGGAACAGCAGCGTCGGCACCACGGCGACCGCGTCGTCGAGCAGGTAGACGGCCAGCGGCAGGCCGACGTTGCCGGCGTTGACGTACGACGAGGCGAGCGTCCCGACGGTCACGTCGGCGGACGACCGGCGCAGCGCCAGCCGCAGGACGAGCACCGCGACGAGCGCGACGAGCACCGTGGAGGTCCAGGTGACGACGGCCTGGCGGGACAGCAGCAGGTGCAGGTCGGCGTGCGCGACGGTCGTGAGCAGCAGTGCCGGGGTGGCGACGGCGAACACGACCCGGGCGAGCACGGGTGCGGCCCGCTCGCCGAGAACGCCGCGGCGGGCGAGCAGCCAGCCGAGCGCGACGACGGCGCCCATGGTCCCGAGCGCGGTGACGACGGCGCCCATCAGGCCACCGGTCGGCGTCGCGGGATCACGCAGCCGATCCTTCCAGGCTCAGCGACGGGCGATGTCGAGCCCGAGGTGAGCCCGCTGCAGGCCGGACGTGCGCAGCCGGCGCAGGTCCGTCGCGTTGTCGTACATGAGCTGGGTGTGGAAGTAGTTGACGTGCTCGAGCACGGCGAGCACCCAGAAGACGAGCCCGGCGATCGCCTCGTCGGCGGGACCGTTCACCACGGCGACGACCAGGGGCGGCAGCGCGACGGCGAGCAGCACGGGGTTGAGCCACCGCAGGACGGCGTAGACCTGCATCCCGCGCGGCGCTGCCGGCCGGCGCAGCTTCAGCAACCAGTACACGGACCCCTGGAGCAGCACGAACAGCGCGAGCGCGGTGCCGAGCACGTTGGCCGGCGACAGCGGCAGCCCGATCAGTCCGTACGCCACCCAGGGCAGGACGACGATGCTGACCAGCTCACCCGTCGCCAGGGACCAGAGCCGTCGGCGGACGGGTCGAGGCGTCGTGCGAGGCATCGTTCGAGCGTAGGCGGCGCCTGTCGCCGGAAAGCGCTTGCCTGCAGCCGGTGCACCGTGGCACGATCGTCTGCGACGCGCAGGTCAGACGCGCGTCCCGCACACGGAGGTAGGGCAACGATGCCGGCAGTCGCACTGGTCACCGGGGGCAATCGGGGGATCGGCCTCGGAATCACGCAGCGGCTGCTCGCCGACGGCTTCGCAGTCTCGATCCTCGCCACGCGCGAGGAGCCGACCGAGCTGCTCGAGTCGCTCGACGCACCCGGCAGGGTCCGCTACGTGCGCGGTTCGGTCGCCGACCTCGAGGACCACGCCCGGTTCGTCGACGACGCGGTCGAGGCCTGGGGTCGCCTCGACGTGCTCGTGAACAACGCCGGGGTCGCTCCCAGCGTGCGGGCGGACCTCCTCGAGGCCGGCGCCGAGAGCTTCGACCGGGTGCTCGGCATCAACCTGCGCGGTCCGTACTTCCTGACCCAGACGTTCGCCAACCGGGTCATCGCGCTCGGCGCGTCGTTCGAGGACCGACCGCGGGCGACCGTCGTGAACGTCTCCTCTATCTCCGCCACCACCGTCTCCACCAACCGCGGCGACTACTGCGTCTCCAAGGCCGGCGTCGCCATGGCCACGCAGCTGTTCGCTGTGCGCCTCGCGCCCGAGGGGATCGTCGTCTACGAGGTCCGGCCCGGCGTGATCGCCACCGACATGACCGCCGGCGTCACCGAGAAGTACGACGCCCTGATCGCCGACGGCCTGGCGCCCATCAACCGCTGGGGCCGGCCGGCCGACGTCGCCGGCGCCGTGTCGATCCTGGCCTCGGGCCAGACCCCGTACTCCACCGGCGAGGTGTTCCACGTCGACGGCGGCATGCACATCCCGGTGCTGTGATGACGACTCTCCAGGGCGTGCCCGTCGTCACCGTCAACACCGTCGTCGTCGGCACCGGCTCGGCCGGCTTCTGCGCAGCCGACCGCCTGTGGGAGCTCGGCCAGACCGACGTCGTCATGGTCGCCGACAAGGTGAACGCGGGCTCGTCACGCAATGCCGGCTCGGACAAGCAGACCTACTACAAGCTCACGCTCTCGGGCGGCGACGGCGACTCCGTGCGGGAGATGGCCGAGACGCTGTACTCCGGCGGAGCCATGGACGGCGACAACGCGCTCGCCGAGGCGGCCCTGTCCGCGCGAGGCTTCCTGCGCCTGTGCGACCTGGGCGTGCCGTTCCCGCAGAACCGGTACGGCGAGTTCATCGGCTACAAGACCGACCACGACCCGCGCCGTCGCGCCACGTCCGTCGGCCCGTACACCAGCCGGTCGATGGTCGAGCAGCTCGAGAAGAAGGTCCACCGCAACGGCACCACGATCTACGACGAGTGCCGCGTGGTCGACGTGATCGTCGATGACGGCAAGGTGGCCGGGCTGCTGGTGCTCCGGACCGATGTGCCGCACGACGGGGTCGAGAGCCCGTTCCTGCTGTTCCGCTGCACGAACATCGTCTACGCGACCGGCGGACCGGCCGGGATGTACGCGACCCGCGTCTTCCCCAACGGTCAGTGGGGTGCGTCGGGGGCGGCGTACCGCGCGGGGGTGCACGGCAAGAACCTCACGGAGTGGCAGTTCGGGCTGGCCTCGACGCACCCGCGCTGGAACGTGTCCGGTACGTACATGCAGGTCATCCCGGCGTTCATCTCGACGGACGCTTCGGGAGAGGACCCGCGCGAGTTCCTCACCGAGGCGATCCCCGACTACGGGCAGCTCATGTCGCTGGTGTTCCTCAAGGGGTACCAGTGGCCGTTCGACATCCGGAAGGCCCTCGACGGGTCCTCGCTGATCGACCTGCTCGTCTACCGCGAGACCGTCCTGCGCGGACGACGCGTGTTCCTCGACTTCCGCCGGAACCCCGTCCACCAGGAGTTCGACCCGTCGGCGCTGAGCCCCGAGGCGTACGAGTACCTCGACCGCGCCGGCGTCCTGTTCGGCACGCCCATCGAGCGGCTGCGGCGGATGAACGAGCCCGCGTACCAGTTCTACCTGGGCAAGAACCCCTACGTGGACCTCGAGACGACGATGCTCGAGGTGGACGTCTGCGCGCAGCACAACAACGGCGGGCTGGTGGTCGACGCCTGGTGGCAGTCGAACATCGAGGGCTTCTTCCCCGTCGGCGAGGCCGGCGGCGCGCACGGCGTCTACCGGCCCGGCGGCGCGGCGCTGAACAGCGGCCAGGTCGGCGCGACCCGTGCGGCACAGTTCATCGCGGCCCGGCGCACCTCCGAGCCTGTGCCGTTCGACGACGTGGCGGCTCCGGTGCTCCAGGCCGCGGTCTCGCTCGTCGATGCCGCGTCGTCGCGGGCCGCGTCCGGGATCCCCGACAACACCGGCGACCTGCTGCGCGAGGTGCAGGTGCTCATGAGCGCGAAGGCCGGGCCGGTCCGGTCCGCCCAGTCCATCGACGAGGCGCTCGTGCAGGTGCACGAGTGGCTCTCCACCTACGAGTCGACGGTCTCTGCGGACGCCTCGTCGCGCCGCTCCATCAACCGCACCTTCCTGGTCCGCGACATCCTGACCAGCGCGTACGTGTACCTCTCGGCCATGGCCGACTACGTCGCGCACGGCGGCCGGTCGCGCGGCTCGGTGCTCTACACGGACCCGTCGGGGAGCATCCCGCACGGCCTGACCGAGCTCCCCGACGTCTTCAGGTTCACGCTCGACGGCGGTGCGCTCGACGACGAGGTCCAGGAGACGTCGTGGGTGCCCGCCGACGGGTTCGCCCCTGTGGTGCCGCGTGCCGCGGACGACCCCGCCGGCGAGCCGGTGTTCCGCTGGCGTCCGCGCCGGCCGATCCCCGAGGACGACGACTTCTTCGAGAACGTCTGGCGGGAGTTCCGCGAGCACGGGAACATCCACTGATGCGCGTCGCCCTGCCGGACCCTCGGGTCGAGATCCGCGGGGCGGCGTGGGTGCAGGACGGACTACCGCACCGGCTGCCCGCCTGGGCCCGGGCGCAGTTCTCCGACGACTTCATGGCGATGGTCGAGGCGCAGCCGTCCGGCGTCCGGCTGCGCCTGCGGACCGCCGCACGGACGGTGCTGCTGGAGGTCGTCGTCCTGCGCGTGGCCGTCGACCCCGCGCCGCCCGGTGACCCGCAGCCCTACGACGTGGTCGTCGACGGGGCGGTCGTCCCGCAGCCCTCGGCCTCCGCGTCGCACGCTGGGGTCATCGCGCTCGAGCCGCTCGCGCGGACGACCACCGAGCGGCCCGGACCGCCGGGCGTCGTCGACCTGGTGCTCGGCGGTGACGGCAGCGTGGAGCGCGACGTCGAGATCTGGCTGCCGCCGGGGGAGACCACGCGGCTCGTCGCGCTGACCGCCGACGCGCCCGTGTCCGCGCCGCGACCGGTCACGGCGCCGCGGTGGGTCCACCACGGCTCGTCGATCAGCCACGGCGCCGGCGCGTCGTCGGCCCTCGGTGCGTGGCCCGTGGTCGCCGCCCGCGCCGCCGGGCTGGATCTGGTCAACCTCGGCTTCTCGGGCAACGCGGTGCTGGACCCGTTCGTCGCGCGCGCGATCCGTGAGCAGCCGGCCGACCTCGTCACCCTCAAGCTCGGCATCAACGTGGTGAACCACGACGCGATCCACCTGCGGGCCTTCGCGCCCGCGGTGCACGGCTTCCTCGACACCATCCGGGACGGTCACCCGACCACTCCGCTGGTGGTCGTGTCACCCCTCCTGTGCCCGCTGGTGGAGACCATTCCGGGCCCGACGTCGCTCGACCCGGCCGACCCGTCGGTGTTCCGCACCACCGGCCACGCGTTCGAGGTGGCCGACGGCAAGCTCACCCTCACGGTGATCCGGTCCCTGCTGCGCTCCGTGGTCGAGGCCCGCGCCGACGACGCGCTCACCTACGTCGACGGCACGTCCCTGTACGGCTGGCCCGACTGGGACGACCTCCCCATGCGCGACCTCATGCACCCCGACGCAGAGGCGCACCGGCTCGTCGGGAAGCGGTTCGCCGCCGTGCTGCGGAGCGTGCTCGCGTAGGTCAGACCTGGTCGAAGATGCGTCGACGCGCCGCCGTGAGCTCGTCGGCGCTGATCAGCCCACGGTCGTGCAGGTCGTCTGTCTCGGCCAACCGTGACTCGACCGTCCGGCCCGCGCTCGGTGACCGCCCCGCGGCGTGGCCGGGCTCGGGAGCGAGCCGGCGTGCGACCACGGCCGCCAGCACGACGGCGACCAGAGCGGCGGCCATGATCCCCATCAGCGTGACCTCCACCAGCAGCGAGCCTCCGAACACGGGGGGACCTCCTGTCGACGTGAGCCGACCGTAGCGCCGGAGACGGTGCCCGGACCAGACCCTCAGAGGTGAGGGAGCACCAGCCGCACGTAGCGGTCCGCGAGCGTCGCGACCGTCTCGTCGCCCGGGGTGTCCCAGATCGACTGGTTGAAGATCTCCACCTCGACGTCACCGGTGTAGCCCGTCTCGGCGACCCACCGCGTGATCGTGGCGAAGTCGATGTACCCGTCGCCCACGTGACCGCGGGAGAGCAGGGCGTCGGAGGCCAGGGGCAGCGTCCAGTCGCACACCTGATAGCTCGCGATCCGTCCGGCAGCGCCGGCGCGGGCGATCTGCCGCTGCAGGTCCGGGTCCCACCACACGTGGTACGTGTCGACCACGACGCCGACGACGTCCGCCGGGTACGGCTCGGCGATGTCGAGGGCCTGACCGAGCGTCGAGATGACCGCGCGGTCCGCGGCGAAGATCGGGTGCAGCGGCTCCAGCACCAGCCGGACGCCGTGCCCGGCCGCGAACGGCGCGAGCTCCCCGATCCGGTCCGCCACCCGGCGACGTGCCCCGACGACGTCGCGGCCGGCCGTCCCCGGCAGCGCCGGTCCGCCGGGCGCGCTGGCGGCGGGCAGCCCGCCGACGACCATGATGAGCTCGCGCGTGCCGAGCGTCGCCGCCTCCACGATCGCGCGGCGGTTGTCGTCGAGCGCGGCCGTCGCGGCGGCGTCGTCGTCCGCGGTCAGGAACCCGCCGCGGCACAGCGACGACACCCGCAGCCCGGCGTCCGCGATGATCCGGGCGGACTCGGCGACACCGGTCTCCTGGACGCGGTCACGCCACACGCCGATGGCCGGCAGCCCCGCGCGCACGGCGCCGTCCACGGCCTCGCGCAGCGTCCACTGCTTGGTCGTCGCCGTGTTCAGCGAGAGCCGAGCCAGGTCCGCGTGCGTCGAGGTCACAGCTGGCTCCGCCGCCGTCGGCGCCGTCACAGCGTGATCGTCGGGACGTCGAGACGCCGGCCCTCCGCCGACGACTGCAGGCCCAGCTCGGCCAGCTGCACGCCGCGCGCGGCCGACAGCAGGTCGAACCGGTGGGTGCGCCCGGCGACGACGTCGCGCAGGAACTCCTCCCACTGCAGCTTGAAGCCGTTGTCCAGGTCGCCGTTGGCCGGCACCTCCAGCCACTGGTCGCGGAACGACTCCGTGACGGGCAGGTCCGGGTTCCACACGGGCTTCGGGGTGTGCACACGCTGCTGGGCGACGCACTTGTTCAGCCCGGCGACCGCCGAGCCGTGCGTGCCGTCGATCTGGAACTCCACCAGCTCGTCGCGGTACACGCGCACCGCCCAGGACGAGTTGATCTGCGCGACCACCGGGTCGCCGCCGGGCGTCTCGATCTCGAAGATGCCGTACGCGGCGTCGTCGGCGGTGGCGTCGTACGCCTTGCCCTGCTCGTCCCAGCGCGTCGGGATGTGCGTCGCGGTCTGCGCGTTCACCGTCCGGACCGTGCCGAGGATGCCCTCGAGCACGTAGTTCCAGTGGCAGAACATGTCGACGACGATGCCGCCGCCGTCCTCCTTGCGGTAGTTCCAGCTGGGGCGCTGGGCCTCCTGGCCGTCACCCTCGAACACCCAGTAGCCGAACTCCCCGCGCAGCGACAGGATCCGGCCGAAGAAGCCCTCGTCCACCAGCCGGCGCAGCTTGACCAGCCCCGGCAGGTACAGCTTGTCGTGCACCACGCCCGCCGTGACACCGGTGCTCTCGCGCAGGCGTGCCAGGTCGATCGCCTCGGCCAGCGTCTCGGCCGTCGGCTTCTCGGTGAAGATGTGCTTGCCGGCCTTCATGGCGGCCGTGAGCGCCGAGTACCGGCGGCTGGTCACCTGGGCGTCGAAGTAGATGTCGACCGTGGGGTCGTTGATGACCGCGTCCGCGTCCGTCGTCCAGTGCTCCACGCCGTGCAGCTCGGCCAGCTCGCGCACCTTGTCGGCGTTGCGGCCCACGAGGATCGGCTCCACCTGGACGCGCGTGCCGTCCTCGAGCGTCACGCCGCCCTGGTCGCGGATCGACAGGATCGAGCGGACGAGGTGCTGGCGGTAGCCCATCCGGCCGGTGATGCCGTTCATCCCGATGCGCAGGGTGCGGGTCGTCATGAGTGCTCCGAGTGTTCTGGACCGCGGTGTCGGTCGGAGGAGGGAATGCGCTTTCCAGCGTAGCGCACCGAGGTGCTGACGCGTCAAGAGGTCGGTGTCGAATGGTGCTCGCGGCAGGTTGCGCCGAGACCCCGCATCCGCCGCGCGAACCCGCCGCGGGCCGGATCTGACGGGGCGTCCGCCCTCGTGGCTCGGCCGTCGGGCCTGCGATCGAGCCCTACGCCCGGATCGTCACCAGCTCGGCGACAGCCCTGCGCACCGCCGACCGGAACGCGTCCGACCCGGCCAGGTCGTCACCGAAGACTGCCCGGACGTCGAGCATCCGGTCGGCCAGCGAGTCGAGAGGACCGGCGGCAGCAGCCGCAAGGGCGGGCGCCAGCGGGTCGTCGAGCGTCACCGGCCGGCCGTCGACCTCGAGCTCGCCCTGCGAGGCGGCCCGGACGTAGGCGATCCAGGCGGCGACGGTCGTGGCGGCGGCAGTGGGGACCGACCCGCCGGCGAGCCGGTCCCGGACGGTGCCGAGGAGCCGCTGCGGCAGCTTCTGCGACCCGTCCATGGCGACCTGCACGGTGGTGTGCCCGGTGTTCGGGTTGGCGAACCGGGTCAGGACGTCGTCCCGGTACTGCTCCAGGTCCATGCCGTCGGGGGCGACGAGCGTGGGCAGGACGTCCTCGTCGACGAGTGCCCGGACGGTCGCCTCCAGGGTGGGGTCGGCGACGGCCTGTGCGATCGTCGCGTGGCCGCGCAGCGCGCCGAGGTAGGCGAGGGTCGAGTGGCTGGCGTTGAGCACGCGCAGCTTGGCGCGCTCGTAGGGTGCGACGTCGGCGGTCAGGATGGCCCCGACGCGCTCCCACGCCGGACGCGGCCCGGCGAACGTGTCCTGGATGACCCACTGCGTGAACGGCTCGCCGATCACCAGGCCCGCGTCGCTCAGTCCGAGGAGCGACTGAGCCTCCGCGCGGTGCGCGTCGGTGGTGGCGGGCACGATCCTGTCGACCATCGTCCCCGGGAAGCGGACAGAGGTCTCGACCCACCCGCGGAGCCGGTCACCGTGTGGGACGGCATCGAGGGTGGCGGCGACGAGCGCGGCGAGGACGGCTCCGTTGTCGGCGAGGTTGTCGCAGCAGACCACCGTGAGGTTGCCCGCGTCCTGCCGCTCACGCAACGCGAGTCCGCGCAGGAGCAGGCCGAGCGGGGAACGGGCCGGGATGTCGGTGCCGCCGCCGCGCAGCTCGGTGGCCAGGGCCTCGAGGTCGGCCGCCAGGTCGGGGTCGGCCAGGTCCGGGCCGCCGTCGGCTGCCCGGCGGTATCCCTTCTCCGTCACGGTCAGGGTCACGACGTGCGTGGTCGGCGCGGCGATGGTCGAGAGCACCCGGGAGGTGTCCGTGCCGGGGAACGCCACGTCGCGCAACGACCCGACCAGCCGCAGCGACGTCTCGGTGCTGCCCTTGGTCAGGACGCCGTAGAGGCCGTCCTGCGGCGCGAGCTGGTCCACGACGCGGGCGCTGCGCTGGGTGACGCCGAGGATGCCCCAGCGGTTCTCGCCCGTCGCCGCCGCGGCATCCTCCGTGAACACCGCCTGGTGCGCCCGGTGGAACGCGCCGAGCCCGAGGTGCACCAGCCCGACGCTGACGTCCGCGGGGTCGACTGCGGGCGCCCGCACGCCGGACGGCAGCGGGGTGCCGTGCAGGGTCGCGCGGGAGAGCCTGGGCGCGCCGGCGGAGGGCGTCATCCGCCGGCCACCGACGACTGCGCGGGCGCCACGCCCGTGGACGCGCGGACCACCAGCTCGACCCCGATGAGGACCGACGCGGGGGGAGGTGTCGCACCGATGGACCCCACCGTGATCGCCGGAGTCCCGTGCTGCGCCCGCTCGGCTGCGGCGAGGCCGGCCGCGATCGCCGACTCGGCCGCCGTCGGGACGGAGCCCGCCTCGATCAGCAGGTCGACCGCCGCCCGACCGAGGCGGGCAAGCGGGACGGTGACGGTGGTGAGCGTCGGCGAGACGAGGGTCGCCGCCGGGATGTCGTCGTACCCGACGACCGAGACGTCCTCGGGGACGCGCACGCCACGGGCGCGCAGCCTGCTCAGGATGCCGAGCGCGAGGAGGTCGTTGTGGGCGAGGACCGCGGTGACGCCGCTCGCAGCGACGAGGTCTCCTGCTGCGACGCCGCCGCCGAACAGCGGAGGGAAGTGTCCGAGGTCGACGACGTCGATGCTGCGCAGTCCGTGCGATGCGTGCTCGAGCCCGCGCCTCCGCTGCGCGTCGGACCACGAGCCGACGGGGCCGCCGGCGTAGCCGATGCGACGGTGCCCGAGCGCGTACAGGTGCGTGACCGCCTGGCGGATGCCGTCGGTGTTGTCGATGACGACGGACGGCAGCCCGCCGTGCAGCCGGTTGACGAGCAGCAGGGGGACGTCGTCGTCCAGCACGTCCCGGCCCAGCCGGTCGAGCTCCGCGTCGGTCATCCGCGGTGAGCACAGGATGACGCCGTCCACCTGCGCACCGAGGTGCCCGACGAGCTCGCTCTCGAGGCGGGGGTCCTCCTCCGCGTCTGCGACGAGCAGCGCGAAGCCGAGGGCGCGTGCGCGCGCCTGCACGCCCTTGGCGACGGCGGCGAAGAACGGGTTCTCCAGGTCCGGCACCACCAGGCACAGGTTCCCGGTGCGACCGGTGATCAGCTCCCGGGCCGCCCGGTTCGGCCGGTAGCCGAGCTCGCGGGCGACCTGTTGGACGTGCTCGCGGCGGGCGGGGGCGACCAGGTCGGGCGCGCTGAGCGCCCGGGAGGCCGTCGCCGGTGAGACGCCCGCAGCCCGTGCGACATCGCGCAACGTGACCACCACAGTCCCTCCTCGTCTCGACCCCCGGATGAATGAATGCGATTTCAGCACGCGGCGTTCGTGCCTCGCAAGTGGCGTCCCGACATGCGGGATGTGCGCCATCGTGGGCTTGTGGTCAGCGCGTCCACCTGCTTGGCTTCGATGAATACGTTTGCACGACGCGTCATCGAAGAACCCTTCGGCGGGCGTGACGGCTGCTTCCGAGGAGGATCGATGGCGAGCGAGACCGGGTGGTCGTTGCACCCCGACCGGGCGTTGCCCAGCGACCCCGTCGTGCGGCCGATCGCCCGCGAGATCCTCGCGGCGACGGCGACGCTGCCGATCGTCTCCATGCACGGCCACGTCGACGCCGGCCTGCTGGCGCGCGACGAGCCCTTCGCGGACCCGGCGTCCCTGCTGGTCACGCCGGACCACTACCTGGTGCGCATGCTGGTGTCCCAGGGCGTGTCCCATGACGCGCTGGGCGTGCCCCGGCGGGACCGGCCGGGGGTCGTCGCGGACCCGCGCGAGGTCTGGCGGACGTTCGCGACGCACTGGCCGCTGTTCCGCGGGACGCCGACGCGCTACTGGCTCGAGCACGTGCTCGTCGAGGTGTTCGGGCTCGACGAGCGACCGTCGGCCGACTCTGCCGACCGGCTGTTCGACCTCCTGTCCGAGCGTCTGGAGAAGCCGGCCTCCCGGCCGCTCGCCCTCTTCGACGAGTTCGGCATCGAGATCCTGGCCACCACCGACGCGGCGACCGCCACGCTCGCGGACCACGCCGACCTGGCGGAGCGCGGCTGGGGTGACCGAATCGTGCCGACGTTCCGGCCCGACGCGCTGCTGCACGTCGACCGTCCCGGCTGGCAGGCGGACGTCGCCCTGCTGGAGGAGCGGTCCGGCGTCTCGATCAGCGGGTACCGCGACCTGCTGCGCGCGCTCGAGGAGCGTCGGCGCGTGTTCATCGCGGCCGGCGCCCGCGCCACGGACCACGGGCACCTGTCCGCGGACACCACCCCGCTGAGCGATGCGGAGGCCGAGCGGATCGTGTCGGCGGCCCTGCGCGGTGACGTCAGCGCCGCGGACGCGCAGACGTTCTCCGGTCACATGCTGTTCGAGATGGCCCGGATGTCTGCCGAGGACGGCCTCGTGATGCAGCTCCACCCGGGGGTCCTTCGCGACCACGACCCCGCGGTCGCCGAGCTGCGCGGTCCGGACGTCGGCTACGACATCCCGGTGACCACCGAGTACGTGCGCGCCCTGCGCCCTGTCCTCGAGGCGTTCGGCCACCACCCCGGCCTCCGGCTGGTCCTGTTCACGGTGGACGAGGACACGTTCAGCCGCGAGCTGGCCCCGATCGCGGGCGTCTACCCGGCCGTGCGGCTCGGTGCGCCGTGGTGGTTCCTCGACACCCCGGACGGCATGCGGCGGTTCCGGGAGGCGGTCACCGACACCGCCGGGTTCGCCAACACGACCGGGTTCGTCGACGACACGCGCGCCTTCTGCTCGATCCCCGCGCGGCACGACCTGGCCCGGCGGATCGACGCGGGGTTCCTCGCGCGGCTCGTCGCGGAGCACCGGCTCGACCTGGACGAGGCGGTCGAGACGGCCGTCGGCCTCGCCTACCGCATCCCGCGCGAGGCGTATGCTCCCCCGAAGACGGCAAACGCTTTCCCGCATCTGAGCGGGTCCGAGCACGGTGCGAAGGAGCACAAGTGAGCGACATCCTGGAGCGCCTTGCGGCGCACCGCCTGGTCCCCGTCGTCGTCATCGACGACGCCTCGCACGCCGACGCGCTGGCGCAGGCTCTCGTCGACGGCGGGCTCCCGGTGGCCGAGGTCACCTTCCGGACGTCCGCCGCGGCCGACGCGATCCGCGCCATCGCCGCGCGGGGCGACGTCCTCGTGGGTGCCGGCACGGTGCTCACCCCGGCCCAGGTCGACGCTGCGGTCGCCGCGGGCGCGTCCTACGTCGTGTCGCCCGGCACCAGCCGGGCGGTCGTCGAGCGCTGCCAGGAGCACGGCATCCTGGCGCTGCCCGGCGCGGTCACGGCCACCGAGGTGCAGGCCGCCCTCGAGCTGGGTCTGACCACCGTGAAGTTCTTCCCGGCCGGCACCTCCGGCGGTGCCAAGGCGGTCGCCGCGCTCGCGGCTCCGTTCGGGGACGTCGGGTTCGTGCCCACCGGTGGCATCGGACCCAGCAACCTGGCCGAGTACCTGGCGCTGCCCGCCGTCCGGGCCGTCGGCGGCTCCTGGATGGTTCCGCGCGACCTCATCCGCGGCGGCGACCTCGACGCCGTCCGCGACCTCACGGCCGAGGCCGTGAGCCTCGTCGCCCACCCCTGACCTCGATCGCGAAGGAACATCGCTCATGTCCGACCTGGTCATCCGCCCCGCGGGCGAGACACGCTACGACGCCGTCTCCCTCGGCGAGGTCATGCTCCGCCTCGACCCCGGCGAGGGCCGCATCCGCACCGCCCGGTCGTTCCGCGCCTGGGAGGGCGGTGGCGAGTACAACGTCTCCCGCGGCCTGCGACGCGCGTTCGGGCTGCGCACCGCGATCGTGACCGCGCTCGCGGACAACGAGGTGGGGCGGCTGGTCGAGGACCTCATCCTCACCGGCGGGCTCGACACCCAGTTCATCCAGTGGGTGCCCTACGACGGCATCGGGCGGCAGGTCCGCAACGGGCTCAACTTCACCGAGCGCGGCTTCGGGGTCCGCGGAGCCGTCGGCGTGAGCGACCGCGGGCACACCGCGGCGGCGCAGCTGGCCCCCGGGGACGTCGACTGGGAGCACCTCTTCGGCGAGCTCGGGGTGCGCTGGTTCCACACGGGCGGCATCTTCGCGGCCCTGTCCGACAGCGCGGCGGAGACGGTGATCGAGGCGGTCACGGTCGCGCGCAAGCACGGCACGATCGTCAGCTACGACCTCAACTACCGGCCGAGCCTCTGGAAGGCCGTCGGTGGCCAGGCCCGTGCGCAGGAGGTCAACCGGGCCATCGCGCCGCACATCGACGTGATGATCGGCAACGAGGAGGACTTCACCGCCTCGCTCGGCTTCGAGGTCGAGGGCGTCGACGAGAACCTGTCGGCCCTGGAGCTCTCGTCGTTCGCCGCGATGATCGACCGCGTGGCCGAGACGTACCCCAACTTCCAGGTCATCGCGACGACGTTGCGCACGGTGCACTCGGCGACCGTCAACGACTGGGGCGCGATCGCCTGGTCGAAGGGCACCGGCCTGGTCAGCGCCACGCACCGGGAGCGGCTCGAGATCCTCGACCGCGTCGGCGGCGGGGACTCGTTCGCCTCGGGCCTCGCGTACGGCCTGCTCGCGGGCGAGGACCTGCAGACCGCAGTCGAGTACGGCGCCGCCCATGGCGCCCTCGCGATGACGACCCCCGGCGACACCACCATGGTCAGCAAGGCCGAGGTGCTCAAGCTGGCCGGCGGCGGCGGAGCCCGCGTCGACCGCTGACCACGGCCTCGACGTGCGCGACCCCTCGGCGTAGGTCGCCACGCCGAGGTGGACCGACGGGCGCGTGCCCATGCACTCGTGGTGCACTTGGGCCAGCAACCGCACTCTCAGCACGACCCCCGGAGGTACCCCATGAGCCACTCGACGCTGCCGTCCGCGATGCCCGGTGCATCGCTGGAGCTGGACCCCGAGGGGCAGCTGCTGTGCCCGAGGTGCCGGGCGACGACCCTCGACGTCTCGGGGATCGACCAGGTGGGTGGCATGCCGTGGGTGAACCACGTCCTCGTGTGCCGGACGTGCGGCGTCACGTCACGGCTGGCACTGGTCGGTGCCTTCGGACGCACGGTCCTCCGCTGGCTCGACGACTGAGCTGGCTCGACGACGGAGGCTGGCTCGACGACTGAGTGCGTAGCGTCCCAGACCGACGGCTCCGCGGCCGGGTCGCGGCGCGGGCGACGGCTCGGCCGGTCAGGGCGCCGGTGACTCGGTGGCCGTGATCGTCCACGAGCCGACGGGTGCATAGGTCGAGTCGGAGATCGTCTCGCCGGACCCGGGCTCCAGCGGGTAGTGCTTCACGTTGCCCGCCCAGTAGCGCAGGATCCGGCCGAGCTCGTCGAGGGGCGCGTCAGCGACGGCGCCGGCGGACAGGTCGACCTCGAGCACGAACTTCATGGCGGGACCTCCTGAGGGATGGGTCTCCGACCGTACGTCCGCACCGGGGCCGCAGGTGTCCGCGTCTGGGAGAAGGCGGTGCGTCCGGGCGTCGGGAGGCTCGGTCCCGGCTCGGCGTTCGACGGACCGGGCCGTCAGGGACTGCAACCACCGTCCGGCGGTAGGGACGTGCGACGAGGTCAGGTGACGGCGCCGAGCTGCCAGGGGACGAACTCGTCGGACCCGAGGTCGAGCTCCTCGGAGACGGTCTGCCGGCCGGACGCGACGGCGATGATGAGCTCGAACAGCTCGTCACCGACGGAGGCGACGGTCGCGGTGCCGTCGACGATGCGTCCGGCGTTGAGGTCCATGTCCTCGGTCATCCGCAGGTAGGTGGCGGTGTTCGTCGCGACCTTGATGGACGGGGTGGGCTTGCAGCCGAGGACGGAACCGCGACCGGTGGTGAACACGACGACGGTGGCGCCGCCGGCGACGAGCCCGGTGACGGAGACGGGGTCGTACCCGGGGGTGTCCATGAAGGTGAAGCCGCGTGCGGTGACGGGCTCGGCGTACTCGTAGACCTCGACGAGCTCCGCGGTGCCGCCCTTGGCGACGGCGCCGAGCGACTTCTCGAGGATGGTGGTCAGGCCGCCGGCCTTGTTGCCCGGCGAGGGGTTGTTGTCCATGGTGCCGCCGCCGGCCGCGGTGTAGCCCTTCCACCAGTCGAGCCGGTCGAGGAGCTTCTGCCCGACGTCACGGGAGACGGCTCGGCGCAGCAGGAGGTGCTCGGCGCCGAACACCTCGGGGGTCTCGGCGAGGATCGAGGTGCCGCCGCGGGCGACGAGCTGGTCGGACGCGTGGCCGAGCGCGGGGTTGGCGGTGATGCCGGAGTAGCCGTCGGAGCCGCCGCAGTTCAGGCCGAGCATCAGCTCGGAGACGGGTGCGGGGGTGCGCCGCTGGGCGTCGATCGCCGGGAGCATCTGCTCGATGGCCTCGACGCCGGCGCGCACGGTGCGGCGGATCCCGCCGGTCTCCTGGATGACGAGCGTGGTGACGGGCTTGTCGGTGGGCAGGTCGAGGCCGTCGAGGAGCGACTCGGCGGGGATCATCTCGCAGCCGAGGCCGAGGACGAGCAGCCCGGCGATGTTGGGGTGGTCGGCGTAGCCGCGCAGGGTGCGCCGGGTGATCTGGGCGCCCTCGCTGGTGGGCACGAGGCCGCAGCCGGTGTCGTGCGTGAGGGCGACGACGCCGTCGACGTGCGGGTAGGCGTCGAGGACGCGGCCGCGGAACTGGTCGGCGATGAGCCGGGCGGTGGACGCGGAGCAGTTCACGGAGGTGACGATGCCGACGTAGTTGCGGGTGCCCCAGCGGCCGTCGCTGCGCGCGTACCCGTCGAAGGTGCGGACGGGACCCGGAGGCGTCGGCAGGGTGACGCGGGCGGTGCCGAACTCGTAGGCGCGCTCGTCGTCGTCCATGCCGAGGTTGTGGGAGTGCACGTGGTCGCCGACGGCGATGTCCCGGGTGGCGCGGCCGATCGACTGCCCGTACTTGTGCACGGGGGACCCGGCGGGGACGGCGCGTACGGCGAGCTTGTGGCCGCGGGGGACGCTCTGGGTGACGACGAGGGTGTCGAGCTGGGTCCCGGACTGCAGGTCGCGCGTCGCCACGCCGACGTCGTCGTCGGGGCGCAGCACGAGAACGCAGTCGGCCAGGCTGAGCGTCGTCGTCACCCCCGCAGGATACCGCTTTCCCGGCTTCTGCACCGGCGTGCCCACCCCGATCTGGCCTGCAATGACGGGCAAGCGCCTACCCTCCTCACCATGGCTGCTTCCGTGACGCTCAGTGACGTCGCCCGCGAGGCCGGGGTCTCGCTGGCCACCGCCTCCCGCGCGATCAACGGCAGCGCCAACCGCACCGTGCGCGCCGACCTGCGGGACCGCGTGCTGGCGGCGGCGGCCCAGCTCCGGTACACCCCGGACGCCAACGCGCAGGCGATGGCTCGCGGCCGCACGACGTCGCTCGGTCTCGTCGTGCACGACATCGCCGACCCGTACTTCTCCTCGATCGCCGCGGGTGTCGCGCGCGCGGCCGACCGTGCGGGTCTGCAGGTGACCCTCGCGAGCACCCAGCACGACCCGAGCCGCGAGAGCGGGCTGGTCGACCTGCTGAAGCGGCAGCGTGCGCGGGCGATCGTCATCGCGGGAGGCCGCCTGGACGACGAGGCCACCAACGACGAGCTCCGCGCGGCCCTGGCCGACTACCGGTCGGTCGGGGGGTCGGTGGCTCTGATCGGTCAGCCGATCCTGGGCGTCGACAGCATCGTCGTCGACAACGCCCAGGGCGCCGGTGACCTGGCCAAGGCGTTGCACGGACGCGGGTACCGCCGGTTCGCGATCCTCGCCGGCCCCGCCGACCACCTGACCGCGTGCGAGCGCCGGGACGCGTTCCGCGGTGCGCTCGCGGAGCTGGGCAGCCCGGTGCCGGACGACGCGGTCATCACGAGCACGTTCACGCACGAGGGCGGCGAGGACGCCATGCGGGCCTTGCTGCGCCGCGGCGAGCTGCCGGAGCTGGTGTTCGCCGTCAACGACGTCATGGCGCTCGGCGCGCTCGCGGCCGGTCGCGAGGCGGGGATCCGGGTACCGCAGGACGTGGCCCTCGCCGGCTTCGACGACATCTCCACGCTGCGTGATGTCGTCCCGGCGCTGACGACGGTCCGGATCCCGCTGGTGGACGTCGGGATCGCCGCGACCGAGCTCGCGCTCGCGGACGCGTCCGACGAGCCGCGCCTCACGCACGTCCCGACGCAGGTGGTCCTGCGCGACTCGACGCCCGGCCTCTAACGCTTCCCGGGCGGCCAGACGCCCGTCGCGGAGTCCTCGAGCCCGAGCAGGTGGGTGGCCATCCGCAGGCGCGCCCGGTCGGGGTCGTGGGCGGCGACGGCCGCGAGGATCGCCTCGTGCTCGACGAACGCGCGGTCCTCCGCGCCCTCGTCGCAGAGCCCGCGCCACAGCCGGGTCCGGGACGCCCGCCCCGCGAGGCCCACGACGAGCGCCGCGAGGACGGGGTTCCCGGACGCCCGGGCGACCTCCTCGTGGAAGGCGAGGTCCACGTCGACGAGCCGCTCGTGGTCGAGAGGCACGTCGACGAGCGCACGCGCCGTCTCGTCGAGCACGGCGCGCAGGCGCGCGAGGCAGTCGTCGTCGGCGTGCAGCGCGGCCAGCCCGGCGGCCTCGGTCTCCAGCAGGCGCCGGACGGTGTGGAACGCGGCGGCGTCGTCCTGCAGCTCGGCGACGAAGCCGACGGGGGCCAGCAGCAGGGCCGGGTCGAGCGTCGTCACGTAGGTGCCGTCGCCGTGCCGGGACTCGAGGATGCCGAGGGTCCCGAGCGCGTGGACGCCCTCGCGCAGGGAGCCGCGGGAGACGCCGAGGGTGGCGGCCAGCTCTTTCTCGGCGGGCAGCCGCTGCCCTGCCTGGAGTCGTCCGTCGAGGATCATCTGCTTGACCCCGTCGACGACGTCGTCGGAACGTGACACGGAGCGAACCTACGCGGTCGCGCGGTCAGAACGCGTCGAACGGGAGCCCGTACACCTGGGTGGCGGTGCCGCCGAGCACCGCGGCGCGGTCGTCGTCGGTCAGCTGGTCGACGGTCGAGCGCAGCCCGTGCCACACCTGTGCGTAGGAGTCGCCCTCGAGCAGCGCGTACGGCCAGTCGCTGCCGAGCATGAGCCGGTCGGGGCCGAACACCTCCAGCGCGCGGTCGACGGCGGGCCGCAGGTGGTCCGGGGTCCAGCCCGCGCCGGCGGCGGTGGTCAGCCCCGAGAGCTTGGCGACGACGTTCGGCAGCTGCGCGACGGCGCCGAGCAGGGCGGACCAGCGCGTCCAGCCGTCACGGTCCCCGGCCCGCAGCGCAGCCAGCGGGGGAGCGCCGAGGTGGTCGAGGACGACCGTGAGCTTGGGGTGGTTCTCGGCGAGCGTCGCGACGTGCGCCAGGGCCGTGGGCGTGTGCGCGGTGAGGTCCAGCGTCAGCCGCCGCTCGGTCAGGAGCGTCAGGCTGTCGTCGACGGCGGAGTCGAGGAGCCAGTCGGGATCCCTCCCGTCATGTCCCCGATGGCCGATCCCGACGATCGGCTCACGCCGCCACTTGTCCAGCTGCGTGGCGGCGTCGTCGGGCGCGTCGAGGGGGACCCACGCCACGACGCCGGCGACCCGGGAGGACGACAGCGCCTGGAACAGCATGAGCTCGGAGTCCGCGCGGTTGTCCGCGGCCTGCACGAGGACCACCCAGGCGACGTCCTCGTCGGCCAGCTGGTCCTCGATGTCCGGGACCCGGTACGTGCGGTGCACAGCCGCGTTCTCCGCGGTCATCCAGGGGTAGTGCACCGTGTCCGGGTTCCACACCTGAAGGTGGGCATCCACGACGTTGGGCATGAAACGGACCGTAGCAGTGGTCCGATGTCTCTGCGCTGGTAGGGGACCCTCAGCGTCGATCCCTCATCGAATCCTCATCGACCCGCGAAGTCATCGGAGGACTTGGCGTCACCGGCCGACGGCGTAGCCCTGCATCCCCCGCGCGTTCGCCGCCGCCACGAGCAGCCCGTCCGGCCGCACCCCGGCCGCGCTGAGCCGACCGAGCTCCCACGGCCCGACCACCTCCACGTCGTGCCCCCGGTCCGCGAGCTCGTCCAGCACGTCGGCCCCGAGGCGGGACTCGGCGACGAGCCCGCGCGGCGTGTGGGTGCGCGGGTAGAACGATCCGGGCACGTGGGTCGAGTGCCACATCGGCGCGTCGATCGCGGCCTGCAGCCCCGCCCCACCGACGAGGTGGCGCAGCAGGAACGGGACGGTCCACTGGTCCTGCTGGTCGCCGCCGGGGGTGCCGAACGCGACGCCGGAGCCGTCGTCGTCGAGCAGCAGCGCCGGGCTCAGCGTCGTCCGCGGGCGCTTGCCGGGGGCCATGCTGTTGGGCAGTCCGGGCTCGAGCCAGAACATCTGGGCGCGGGTCGGCAGGGCGAACCCGAGGCCCGGGACCACAGGGCTGGACTGGAGCCAGCCGCCCGACGGGGTCGCCGAGACGCGGTTTCCCCAGCGGTCGACGACGTCGACGTGGCAGGTGTCGCCGGGGCTCAGCCCCTGGGGTGACACGGTGGGCTCGCCGACGCCGGGGGCCGATCCCGACCGGGCTCCGGACAGGGCGGTGGCGACCCGAGGCGCGCGGCCGTCCGGTGAGCCGGGCGCCAGGCCGTCGGCGGCGGTCCGTCCGACGAGCGCGGCGCGTGCCGCGGCGTACTCCGGCGACAGGAGCGCGGCGAGCGGGACGTCGTCCACGTCGCCGTACCAGGCCTCCCGGTCGGCGAACGCGAGCTTGGCCACCTCGGTGACGACGTGCACGAGCTCGACGGTGTCGTTGGTGCGCACGAGGTCCCCGACCCCGAGCGCGTCGAGCATCGCGAGCTGCTGCAGGAGCACCGGGCCCTGCCCCCAGGCGCCGGTCTTGTGCACGGTCCGGCCGGCGAACCGCAGGGACGTGGTGGGCTCCTCGGTCGCGCGCCAGCCGGCGAGGTCGGAGGCGCGCAGCAGCCCGGTGTGCGGCCGGCCGGACGAGTCCTGCACGGCGGTGCCCGACTGGAACGCGTCGACGGCCTCGGCGACGAAGCCGTCGTAGAACGCGCGGCGCGCGGCCTCGATCTGCGCCTCGCGGGAGCCGCTGCCCGCCAGCAGGCGCTCGAACGTGTCCGCCAGCGCGGGGTTGGCGAACCGGCCGCCCGGCGCCGGGACCTGTCCGTGGGGAAGGTAGACCGCGGCGGACGTGGGCCAGTGCTCGGTGAAGAGGGGCGCGACGGTCTCGATGGTGCGGGACGCGGCCCGGACCAGCGGGTAGCCGTCGCGCGCGTAGCCGATGGCCGGTCCGAGCACGTCGGCGAGGGGGAGCGTGCCGTACCGCGCGAGCAGGTCCAGCCAGGCGCCGAACGCCCCGGGGACCACGGCGGCCAGGTGCCCGGTGCCCGGGACGAGGTCCAGGCCGAGGTCCCGGTAGGCGTCGATGGTCGCCGCGGCGGGCGCCGTGCCCTGCCCGCAGATCACGAACGTGTGCCCGTCGCTCGCGCGGTGGCCGATGATCGGGGCGTCGCCGCCCGGGCCGTTCAGGTGCGGCTCGACGACGCTCAGCGTGAGCCCCGCGGCGACCGCGGCGTCGAACGCGTTGCCGCCGGCCTCGAGCGTGCGCATGCCGACCGACGACGCGAGCCAGTGTGTCGAGGCGACCATGCCGAAGGTCCCGACGAGCTCGGGGCGGGTGGTGAACACCTCTCGATCTTGCCTCACGGGACCGCCCGAGGCACCGGCGCGGCGCCGCGTCGGTGCCTCCGGCGACGACAGTTGCGGAGACGTCCCACGGAGTCATAGGGTCCTGCGACTGGCGTTGATACGTGTCAACGCGGGTGGGGATGCCGGCGATGCGATGAGGAGCGGGTCAATGAGGACCAGCAGACGCGTGATCGGGGCGCTCAGCGCGCTCGCGGTCGCAGTGACGACGATGGTGGCCGCGGCCGCGGGAGCGCAGGCTGTCGGGCCCGACCGCCTGCCGCTGACCATCACGAACTCCAGCGGCCGCGGTGAGGCGGTCTACGTCTACGTGCTCGGCACCAACCTGAGCACGGGCCGGCTCGGCTACGTCAACGCGGCCGGCACGTTCACCGCGTGGCCCGCGGGCTCCAACCCGCCGTCGGCCGCGCCCGACGTCGCCATCGCCGGACCGGGCAACGGCGGCAGCACGACGGTCCAGGTTCCGCGCGGCATCTCCGGGCGCGTGTACTTCTCGCTGGGGCAGAAGCTGAAGTTCTTCCTGACGCCCGACGGGCTCGTGCAGCCGGCGCCGTGGGCGAGCGGGGACGCCAACCACCAGATCCTGTTCGACTGGAGCGAGTTCACCTACAACGACGCCGGGCTGTGGCTGAACAGCTCGCAGGTCGACATGTTCGCGGTGCCGCACACCGTCACCGTCACGGGCGCGCAGGGCACCCGGCGGACCGGCGACCTCGTCGCCAACGGCCGCGACAACACCATCAACCAGATCGCCGCGCAGCCCGGGTGGGGCAACACCGTCGTGCGCCGGTCCGACGGCACCGTCCTGCGGGTGCTCGCCCCCGGCAAGGCGGCGGGTGCGGGCCTGATGAGCGCCACCTACCTCGACTCCTACATCGCGTCGGCGTGGAACGCCTACACCGGCAAGACGCTCACGGTCGTGCCGTTCGGCGACCAGCCGAACCTCAGGTACTTCGGCCGGACCTCGGGCACGACGATGCGGTTCACCAACGGGGCAGGCCAGCAGGTCGCGTCGTTCAACCGGCCCAGCAGCGCCGACGTGTGGGGCTGCGACGGCGCCCTGCACGCGCCCAACGACCAGGTCGTCGGGCCCATCGCCCGCACCCTGTGCGCGGCCCTCAACCGTGGCACGCTCGGCACGATCGACACGCAGCCGAGCACCGACGCGTCGGCGTTCTACAAGAGCAACCCGACCAACCAGTACGCGCGGATCGTGCACGCCAACATGGCCGACGGGAAGGCGTACGCGTTCGCGTTCGACGACGTCGGCGCCTTCGAGTCCCTGGTGCACGACGGCTCCCCGTCGGCGGCCGGGCTGATCATCCAGCCCTTCACCGGTGGTGGCACGACGAACCCGCCGCCCACCGGGAGCGGCAGCGCCCTGGTGAACGCCAACGGCATGTGCCTGGACAACAGCGCGCAGAGCACCGCCGACGGCAACAAGATCCAGATCTGGGGCTGCAACGGCACGGTCGCCCAGAAGTGGACGTTCGTGGAGGCCGGCACCACGCTGCGCGTCCAGGGCAAGTGCCTCGACATCACCGGCGGCGGCACCGCCAACGGCACCAAGGTCCAGCTGTACAGCTGCAACGGCACCGGCGCGCAGGTCTGGCTCCCGCGCAACGGCGGCTACTACAACCCCGCGTCGAACCGGTGCCTGGACAACCCGGCGCACTCCACGACGCCCGGCACGCAGGCCCAGATCTGGGACTGCAACGGCGCAGACGCACAGAAGTGGCGGCTGGGCTAGACCCCGCCCTCGAAGCCCAGCTGTCGCCACGCCTCGTACGTGGCGACAGCTGCGGCGTTCGACAGGTTCATCGACCGCCGGCCGGGGAGCATCGGGATGCGCACCTGCGCGGTGATGCGGGGGTGCTCCAGCACGTCCGCGGGCAGCCCGGTGGGCTCCGGGCCGAACAGGAGCACGTCGTCCGCACGGTACGCGAGGTCGGTGTGGTGCTGGGTCGCGTGCGTCGTGAAGGCGTAGACCCGGCCCGGGACCGTGTCGAGCAGGGCGTCCCACGAGGGGTGCACCACGACGTGCGCGAGGTCGTGGTAGTCCAGCCCGGCCCGGCGCAGCTTGGCCTCCGACAGGTCGAAGCCGAGCGGCTCCACCAGGTGCAGCGTCGACCCTGTGCCGGCCGCCAGGCGGATGGCGCTGCCGGTGTTGCCGGGGATGCGGGGCTCGAAGAACGCGACGTGCAGCACGGGCCGATCCTACGGATAGCGTTGTCTCATGCCTGTTCCTGAGCCCTTCGTCGCTGACGCCACGCGCTACGACTCGATGACCTACCGCCGCACCGGCCGCAGCGGCCTCGACCTGCCGGCGCTGTCGCTGGGCCTCTGGCACAACTTCGGCGACACGACGCCCCTGGACACCCAGCGGGCCGTGCTGCGCCGCGCGTTCGACCTCGGCATCACGCACATCGACCTGGCCAACAACTACGGCCCGCCCTACGGCTCCGCCGAGGAGAACTTCGGCCGCGTGCTGGCGTCCGACCTGCGCCCGTACCGCGACGAGCTCGTCATCTCCTCCAAGGCCGGCTACGACATGTGGCCCGGCCCGTACGGCGACGGCGGCTCGCGCAAGTACCTGCTCTCGTCGCTCGACCAGTCGCTGCAGCGGATCGGCGTCGACTACGTCGACATCTTCTACTCCCACCGCCCCGACCCGTCGGTGCCGGTCGAGGAGACGATGGGCGCCCTGCACACCGCCGTGACCAGCGGCAAGGCGCTGTACGCCGGCATCTCCAACTACACCCCCGCGCAGACCCGGGTGGCGCAGCAGGTGCTCGCCGACCTGGGCACCCCGCTGCTCATCCACCAGCCCAGCTACTCGATGTTCAACCGGCACATCGAGAACGTGGCCGACGGCCAGACCGAGAGCCTGCTCGACGTCGTCGGCGAGCTGGGAATCGGGACCATCGTGTTCTCCCCGCTGGCGCAGGGCCTGCTCACCGGCCGCTACCTGTCCGGCGACGTGCCCGCCGACTCCCGCGCGGCCGTCGGCCACTTCCTCAAGCCGTCGGCCCTGTCGGAGACCTACCTGTCGCGCGCGCGGGCGCTGAACGAGATCGCGTCGGGCCGCGGTCAGTCCCTCGCGCAGCTGGCCCTCTCCTGGGTGCTGCGCGACGACCGGATCACCTCCGCGCTCGTCGGCGCCAGCTCGGTCGCCCAGCTGGAGGACAACGTCAAGGCGCTGACCGCCCCGGCGCTGACCCCGGACGAGATCGCGTCGATCGAGCCACACGCGATCGACGGCACCGGCCGCTGACCCACCGCGAGATCGTGGGTCCGGCGCGAGACCGTGGGTGCGCACCCACGATCTCGCGCCGAAGCCACGATCTCGGCTCCCCGCACCCGCGCGCTGACCTGACCCGCCGCGGCCCTTCCCGCGAGAGCGTGACTTTGCGACGAGAACGGCAGTTCGAACGCACGCTCTCGTCGCACAGTCACGTCCTCGCGGACGCGAGGGGTGACGGGCAGATCGGCCGGGGCTGGGTCAGGGGTGCGGCAGCCGCGCTGCCAGCCACGTCAGCTGGCGAGCCGTGTGGTGGGCCTCGCCGCCCTCGTGGTGGTTGTACGGGTAGACGGCGATCTCGGCGTCGCCGCCGTAGACGTTGTGCGCGGCGAAGACGCCCGACGGCGGGCAGATCGTGTCGCGCAGGCCCGTCGCGAACAGGGCCGGGGCGGTCGCGCGGCGGGCGTGGTGGACGCCGTCGACGTACGAGAGGGTCCGGAGCACCTGCTCGTCGGCGCCACGGTGGACGGCGAGGTAGCGGACGATCTCGCCGTACGGGTCCGCGTCCGTGATCGCGAGCGCGCGGGGGATGTCGCACAGGAACGGTGCGCTGACCATGACGGCGGCGAGGTCGCTGGCCAGCCCGGCGACCGCGAGCGCGATGCCACCGCCCTGGCTGTTGCCGACGACCGCGACGGGCGGCACGGTCCCGCCGGACGGGCCGGCACCACGGGTGGACGCGTCCGGCGCCGGGCCGTCAGGACGGTGGGTGCCTGCGGTGGACGGGGGCGTCGTCGCCACGGCGGCCGGGAGGGCGCGGGCGGCGTCGACGGCGCGGACGGCGTCGGTGAGGACCCGACGGTAGTAGTACGTGGCGGGGTCGAGGATGCCGCGCGTGACGAAGCCGGGGGTGGCCGGGTCGGAGCCGACGGGGTCCGGGGTGTCGCCGCCGGAGCCGTACTGGGAGCCCTGCCCGCGGGTGTCCATGAGCAGGTGCGCGCACCCGGCGACGGGCCAGGTCAGCCGCTCCTGCGGCAGCCCGCGGCCGCGGCCGTACCCGAGGTACTCGACGACGGTCGGCAGGTCACCGGTGACGCCGGCGGGGCGGGTGTACCAGGCGCGCACCGGGTGCCCGTCGAACCCGGCGAAGGTCACGTCCCAGGTGTCGACGAGCGCGAGCCCGGTCGCGACGGGGACGACGTCGACCAGCACGTCGTGCGTGCGGGCCTGAGCCAGCGACGAGGCCCAGAACGGGTCGAAGTCGGGAGGCTCGGGGGAGTCGGAGCGGTAGCGCTCGAGCCGGTCGAGCGGGAGGTCGAACAGCGCCACGGTCAGACCACCGTCGGCGGGGGTGCGGTGCTCTCGCGGATCACCAGCTCGGTGCCCAGCTCGATGCGCGGGTTGGCCGGTGCCTCGCCGCGTGCGGTGGCGAGCACCATCCGGGTGGCCGTGGCGGCCATCTCGTAGAGCGGCTGGTGGATGGTGGTGAGCGGGGGGCCGATCCACTCGGTGACGGGCAGGTCGTCGTAGCCGACGACGGACAGGTCCTGCGGCACCCGCAGACCCAGCTCGCGGGCGGCGCGGAGCACGCCGAGGGCCTGGAAGTCGGACCCGGCGAAGATCGCGGTGGGCCGGTCGGGGCGGTCGAGCAGGTCCATGCCGTGCGTGTAGCCGCCGCCGACGAAGAAGTCGCCGTACCGGACGAGCCCCGGGTCGACGGCGACGCCGGCCTCGTCGAGCGCGGTGCGGTACCCGTCGATGCGGGCACGGCTGCACAGCACGTCGACCGGGCCGGAGATGACGGCGACCTTGCGGTGGCCGAGCCCGAGCAGGTGCCGGGTCGCCGCGAGGCCGCCGGCCCAGTTGGCGGAGCCGACCGTGGGCACGCCCGCGGGCTGCTCACCGGCGGTGTCGACGACGACGAACGGGATCGACCGGGTCTCCAGCTGGCGGCGCTGCGCCGGGTCCAGGTCGGACAGGACGAGGATGACGCCGCGCGGCCGGCGAGCCAGCACATCGTCGAGCCACTCCTGGCGCGGCCGGTGCGCGCCGCCCAGCTCGGAGAGCACGACGCCCAGGCGCTCGGGCCCGGCGACGGACTCGACGCCCTTGATGATCTGCACGGCCCAGCCGGCGTCGAGCTCGTGGAAGACGAGGTCGAGCAGTCCCGGTCCGGTCTGGGAGCGGCCACGGCGGCGCCGGTACTGGTGGCGGTCGATGACCTCCTCGACGCGGGCCCGGGTGACGGCGGCGACGTCGGTCCGGCCGTTGAGCACCTTGGAGACGGTGGGGATGGAGACGCCGGCCTCAGCGGCGATGAGCGCGATCGTCGCGGTGCTGGTGGGCACCTCGGCCTCCACGACGTCGTCGTCGGGTGCGGCGGCGTTCTCGGCGCTGGTGGTCGTCATGAGGGGTCGTCCCGGTCTGCTCGTCGCAACTATCGGGCCGAACGTAGCACTGACCAGGGACGCGGCCCACCAACGTCCGGGATCTCATCCGCCGCCCAGTGCGGCCCTGAATGAGAAACGTTTGCCAAAGTTCCCAGGCGGATTGCCAGTTCTCACGAAGCCGCCTAACGTCCGTCACCGGCAGATATCGACAAAGCAGTCGATACTTTCGGCCCTCACAAGGCTGTGAGACGGGAGGTGGACAGGTCACATGGCATGGCAGGAACCCACACTGGACAGCACCACGCAGGCCCACGTCGGTGACCTGGTCGCCCGGATGACCCTCGAGGAGAAGCTCTCGCAGCTCGTCGGCCTCTGGGTCGGCGCCGACGCGAGCGGAGCCGGGGTCGCACCGCACCAGTCGGAGATGACCGACGACGGACTGAGCTGGTCCGAGGTCATCCGCGACGGACTGGGCCAGCTGACCCGGCCGTACGGGTCGGCTCCCGTCGACCCCGCCGCCGGTGCGCGGTCGCTGGCCGCGTCGCAGGCGGAGATCGTCGCCGCGAACCGGTGGGGCATCCCCGCCCTCGTGCACGAGGAGTGCCTCGCCGGGTTCGCCGCCTGGGGCGCCACCGCCTACCCCGTCCCGCTGTCCTGGGGAGCGAGCTTCGACCCGGACCTGGTCGAGGAGATGGCCGCCCGGATCGGCGCGTCGATGCGGGCCGCGGGCGTGCACCAGGGGCTCGCCCCCGTGCTGGACGTGACGCGCGACTACCGCTGGGGCCGCACCGAGGAGACGATCGGCGAGGACCCGTACCTCGTCGGCACCGTCGGCACCGCCTACGTGCGTGGGCTCGAGGGTGCGGGCGTCGTCGCCACCCTGAAGCACTTCGCGGGCTACTCGGCCAGCCGTGCGGGCCGCAACCTGGCGCCCGTGTCCATCGGCCCGCGTGAGCTCGCCGACGTGATCCTGCCGCCGTTCGAGATGGCGGTCCGCGACGGCGGCGCACGCTCCGTCATGCACTCCTACGCGGAGCTCGATGGCGTCCCCTCGGCGGCGGACCACACCCTCCTCACCACGATCCTGCGCGACCGCTGGGGGTTCACCGGCACGGTCGTCGCCGACTACTTCGGCATCCGGTTCCTGCAGACCCTGCACGGCGTCGCGGGCTCCGAGGGGGAGGCGGCGGCGCTCGCGCTCGCGGCCGGCGTCGACGTGGAGCTGCCCAGCGTGCACTGCTACGGCGAGCCGCTGCGCGAGGCGCTGGCCCGCGGCGAGGTGGACGAGGGCCTCGTGGACCGGGCTCTGCGCCGGGTCCTGACCCAGAAGGCCGAGCTCGGCCTGCTCGACGCCGGCTGGTCACCGCTGGCGGACGCCGACCCGGTCCTGGACGACGAGGGGAGCCGGGACGTCGCGCTGCGCCTGGCCCGGGAGTCGGTCGTCCTGCTGACCAACCCCGCGGGCGCCCTCCCGCTGCGTGCCGGGGCGAAGGTCGCCCTCGTCGGACCCCTCGCGGACGACCCGATGGCGATGCTGGGCTGCTACTCGTTCCCCGCGCACGTCGGCGTGCACCACCCGGAGCGCGGGCTCGGGATCGAGATCCCGACGGTGCTCGACGCGCTGCGCGCGACCGGCACGCACGTCACGCACGCCCGCGGCTGCGACGTGACGGACCCCTCCCGGGACGGCTTCGACGCCGCGGTGGCCGCCGCCCGGGACGCCGACGTCTGCGTCGTCGCGGTCGGCGACCGTGCCGGGCTGTTCGGCCGCGGCACGTCGGGCGAGGGCTGCGACGCGACCGACCTGCACCTGCCGGGCGTCCAGGCCGACCTGGTGCGTGCGGTGCTCGACACCGGCACGCCGGTGGTGCTGGTGCTCCTGACCGGCCGCCCGTACGCCGTCGGACCGCTCGCCGCCGACGCCGCGGCCGTCGTGCAGGCGTTCTTCCCGGGGCAGCTCGGCGGGCAGGCGCTCGCCGAGGTGCTCACGGGCGCGGTGTCGCCGTCGGGCCGCCTGCCGGTCAGCATCCCCGCGGACGCCTCCGGTCAGCCCGGCACCTACCTGTCGGCACCGCTGGGCCGACGCTCCGGGGTCTCGTCGGTGGACCCGACCGCGGCGTTCCCGTTCGGCCACGGCCTGTCCTACACGTCCTTCTCCTGGTCGGCCCGCGCCACCAGCGACGACTGGGCCGTCGACGGCGACGCCGAGGTCGAGGTGCTCGTCACCAACACCGGGGACCGGCCCGGCGCCGACGTCGTCCAGCTCTACCTGCACGACCCGGTGGCCCAGGTGACCCGGCCTGTCGTGCGCCTCGTCGGCTACGCGCGCGTGCACCTGGAGCCGGGGGAGTCGGCCCTGGTCACGTTCACCGTCCCCGCCGACGTCACCGCGTTCACCGGGCGGTTCGGCGCACGGATCGTCGAGCCGGGGGACGTCGAGCTGCGGGTGGCGCGGTCCAGCGCCGACGACAGCGACGCCCTGGCGCTGCGGCTCGTCGGCGACCTCCGGACCGTCGACCACACGCGGCGGCTGACCACGCACGTCTCGGTCGTCCCGTTGCATGCGATGGAGGTGACGAACGCATGAGCCTGCAGGAGCCCGCCGTGGCGGACCCGGTCGCGCCGGTGGCGGCCATCGCGCCGGCCGTCACGGGCCCGACGCCGAAGAAGAAGAAGCGGCCCCGCAAGGAGTCCTGGGTCGCGCACGA
The DNA here is from genome assembly GCF_007989805.1 of Cellulomonas xylanilytica. Classification (GTDB taxonomy): domain Bacteria; phylum Actinomycetota; class Actinomycetes; order Actinomycetales; family Cellulomonadaceae; genus Cellulomonas; species Cellulomonas xylanilytica. The sequence continues at coordinate 295,463 of NZ_BJUB01000002.1, read as the reverse complement.
CGGCTCGGTCATCCCGGCCGCCCACCTCTCCTGGCGGACCGCGCTGCGCAAGGACTGGCGGCTGTACTCGTTCCTCGTGCTGCCGCTGCTGTTCCTGCTGGTCTTCCGGTACGTGCCGATCCTGGGGAACGTCGTGGCGTTCCGCCGGTTCCGTCCCGGCGGCAGCATGTTCGGCGACGAGTGGGTGGGCCTCTACTACGTCCGCATGTTCATCAACGACCAGCAGTTCTGGCACGCGTTCACCAACACGGTGATCATCGGGGTGCTCACGCTCCTGATCGTGTTCCCGCTGCCGATCATCCTGGCGCTGATGCTGAACGAGGTGCGGTCACGCCGGTTCAAGCGGAGCATCCAGACGATCTCCTACCTGCCGCACTTCATGTCCGTCGTCATCGTCGCGGGGGTGGTGTTCCAGCTCACCGCGGTGAACGGCACCGTGAACCAGATCATCGAGGCGGCCGGCGGGCAGGCCATCACGTTCATGCAGGAGCCGTCCTGGTTCCGCACGATCTACCTGACGTCCGAGGTCTGGCAGACGGTCGGCTGGGGCACGATCCTCTACCTCGCGGCGCTCACGACGATCGACGAGCAGCTCTACGAGGCGGCGCGGATCGACGGCGCCAACCGGTGGAAGCAGACCTGGCACATCACCCTGCCGGGCATCCGGCCGACGATGATCGTGCTGCTCATCCTCAACGTCGGGACGTTCATGGCGGTGGGCTTCGAGAAGATCCTGCTGCTGTCCAACCCGCTGATCTACTCCACGGCCGACGTCATCTCCACCTACCTGTACCGCGTCGGCATCGTGTCCAACTCGATCAGCTACGCCACCGCGATCGGCCTGTTCGAGGCGATCATCGGCGTGACGCTGATCCTGTCGGCCAACGCGATCTCCCGGAAGACCGTGGGGGCGAGCCTGTGGTGACCACCGACCTCGCCAAGCCGACCGGGACGACGGGCACCGTCGTCAAGGACAGCGCGGGTTACCGGACCTTCCGCTGGGTCAACGCCGCGGTCCTGATCCTCGTCGCGGCCCTCGTCCTGTACCCGTTCGTCAACATCGTCGCCCAGGCGTTCAGCTCCGAGGGCTACATCAACTCGGGACAGGTCAACCTGATCCCGCGCGGGTTCAACGTCACCACGTTCCAGGTGGTGTTCGGCGACTCGATGTTCTGGCGCAACTACCGCAACACCGTCCAGTACACGGTGATCGCCACGGCCATCGCCATGGCGCTGACCACGACGTACGCGTACGCGCTGTCCAAGCACAAGCTCAAGGGCCGCAAGTTCTTCATCGGGGTGGCCGTCGCCACCATGTTCTTCAACGGCGGCCTGATCCCGAACTACATCCTGATCAGCGAGCTGGGCTTCCGGAACACCCTGTGGGCGATCGTCCTGCCCAACGCCATCAGCGTGTTCAACCTGCTGGTCATGAAGTCGTTCTTCGAGAACTTCCCCAGCGAGCTCGAGGAGGCCGCCTCGATCGACGGGATGAGCACCTACGGCGTGTTCTTCAAGGTGGTGCTCCCGCTGAGCAAGGCCGTGGTGGCCACGATGCTGCTGTTCTACGCGGTCTCGTTCTGGAACGGCTGGTTCGGGGCGTTCCTCTACCTCGACGACCCGAAGCTCTACCCGGTCACCGTGTACCTGCGGAACCTCATGGCCGGCGTCACGTCGGGCACCTCGATCCAGGGCGGGTCGACGGACAACATGACGCAGATCGCGGCCAACGTGCAGTCCGTGACGATGCTCCTCACGGTGCTGCCCATCATCTGCCTCTACCCGTTCCTCCAGAGGTACTTCGTGTCGGGCGTGATGCTCGGCGCGGTCAAGCAGTAACCCCATCCACCACGTTCTCAACGAGGAGAAGTCATGCGCTCAACCAGGAAGCGCGTCGGGGCTGCGGCGTCGGTCGCGGTGCTCGCGCTCACGCTCACGGCGGCGTGCTCGTCGGGCGGCGACGCGGCCGACGAGCCGTCCGCCAGCAGCAGCGGGATACCGGACGCGCAGCGCGTCGGGGCGATGGAGGACTTCGAGGCGGGCACCGAGTTCGTCGCCACCGAGCCGGTGACGTTCAGCGTGCTCTACCGCGACCACCCCAACTACCCGCTCAACGAGGACTGGTTGTTCTTCTCCCAGCTCGCCGAGAAGAACAAGGTCGACTTCGACCTCACCAGCGCCCCCCTGAGCGACTGGGACGCCAAGAAGTCGCTCGTCATCAGCTCCGGCGACGCGCCCGACCTCATCCCGGTCACGTACTCGGGCCAGGAGACGCAGTTCGTCTCGGGCGGGGCGCTGCTGCCCATCAGCGACTACGTCCAGTACATGCCGAACTTCCAGCAGAAGATCGAGGACTGGGACCTGCAGCCGTACCTCGACAACCTCGAGCAGGCCGACGGCAAGTACTACATGCTGCCGGGCCTGTACGAGTCGCCCCAGCCGCAGTACTCGATCGCGGTCCGCCAGGACGCGTGGGAGAAGGCGGGCATCACCGACGACCCCGAGACGTGGGACGACCTCAAGGCGGACCTGGAGAAGCTCAAGGCGGCGAACCCGGGCGTCTGGCCGATGTCCGACCGCTGGTCGACGACCAACGACAGCCCGCTGGGAGCCACGCTGAACATCGCGGCCCCCAACTTCGGCACCATCGCGGGCTGGGGCTTCGGCAACGGCCTCTGGTACGACCAGGACGAGAAGACGTTCCAGTACGCGCCCACCACGGACGGCTACAAGGAGCTCGTCGGGTACTTCGCCTCGCTGGTGGAGGACGGCCTGCTCGACCCCGAGTCGCTCACGCAGGACGACGCGACGGCCATCCAGAAGTTCGGCAGCGGCCAGTCGCTCGCGATCTCCGGCAACACCCAGGAGGTCACGACGTACAAGAAGACCTTCACCGACGCCGGCAACACCGAGGCCGCCGTCCACCTCATCCGGGTGCCCGAGGGCCCCGCAGGAGACAACGTGGCGGGGGGCAGCCGGGCCGCGTCCGGCTTCATGCTCTCCTCCGAGGCGGCGGAGAACCCGAACTTCCTCGCGCTGCTGCAGTTCGCCGACTGGCTGTACTACTCGGACCAGGGCCTCGAGTTCGCCAAGTTCGGCGTCGAGGGCACCACGTTCACCAAGGACGGTGAGACCCGCACCCTCGCAGCGGACGTCGACTGGAACGGGGTCAACCCGGCCGGCACCAAGAAGCTGAACGCGGACTTCGGGTTCAGCAACGGCGTGTGGTCGCTGGCGAACGGGTCGACGGACAGCTTGATCTCCGGCCTGAACACCGAGGCCGCCAACACGTTCGTCGAGTCGATGTCCGACAAGGAGGAGCTGCCGCTGACGCCGACCGCGCCGCTCGACGAGATGCAGCAGGAGCAGGTGACGCTCTGGCAGTCGGCCCTGAACGACTCGGTCACGCAGAACACTGCCGCGTTCATCGTCGGCAAGCGTCCGATGTCCGAGTGGGACGCCTGGATGACGGAGCTCAAGGGCCTGAACGTCGACCAGTACGTCGACACGTACAACCAGGCGCTCGCTGCCAAGGGCTGAGCACACCACCGGCCGGCCCCGCGCTCCTCGCGCGGGGCCGGCCCGTCCGCGGAGAGTCATGACGAACCAGATCCTGTACGGCGGCGACTACAACCCGGAGCAGTGGGACCCCGAGGTCTGGGACGAGGACGACGCGGCCTTCGGCCTCGCCGGCATCACCACGGTGACGCTCGGGGTGTTCGCGTGGGCGCACCTGCAACCCGCCGAGGACCGGTACGACTTCTCCCGGCTCGACGCGATCGTCGAGCGCGCGACCGCGCAGGGGCGCTCGATCGTGCTGGCGACACCGAGCGGGGCGATGCCGCCGTGGCTCGCCCGCGCGCACCCCGACGCGTGCCGGGTCGACTTCGAGGGCCGCCGGCACGTGTACGGCCAGCGGCACAACCACTGCCCGTCGTCGACCGCGTTCGCGCGGCTGTCGGTGGCGCTCGCGGGCCGGCTGGCCGAGCGGTACGGCGACAACTCCGCCGTGGTCGCGTGGCACGTCGGCAACGAGTACGGCGGCGCCTGCTACTGCGAGGAGTGCGCCGCGGCGTTCCGCGTCTGGCTCCGCGAGCGCTACACCACCCTCGACCGGCTCAACGACGCGTGGAACACCACCTTCTGGTCGCACACGTTCACGGACTGGGAGGAGGTCCAGCCGCCGACGGCCCTCTCCGAGCACTGGCGCGGGCCGAACCACACGGCGTTCCAGGGCATCACGCTCGACTACCGGCGCTTCATGTCGGACGCGCTGCTCGGCGGCTTCCTGGCGGAGAAGGCGGCCATCCGCGCGCACGTCCCGGACACACCGGTCACCACGAACCTCATGGGCCTCTACCAGCCGGTCGACTACCACCGCTGGGCCGAGCACCTCGACGTCGCCACGTGGGACAACTACCCGCCCGAGGACCCGTCGCCCCTGCGCACCGCGGCCCGGATGGCCCTCGCGCACGGGGCGATGCGCGGGCTGCGGCGGGGCGCGCCGTTCTGGGTGATGGAGCAGACGCCGTCCACGACGGCCAGCCGCGACGTCAACGCCGTGAAGCGGCCCGGCGTCCTCGGGCTGTGGACCTGGCAGTCCGTGGCGCACGGCGCCGACGCGACCCTGTTCTTCCAGCTGCGCCAGTCCCGCGGCGCCTGCGAGAAGTACCACGGCGCCGTCCTCGACCACGCGGGCCGCACGGACACCCGGGTGTTCCGCGAGGTGGCCGCCCTGGGTGCGCAGCTGGCGGGCCTGGGGGACGCGACGCTCGGCGCCCGGACGCCCGCGCGGGTGGCGCTGCTGCTCGACTGGGACTCCTGGTGGGCGGTCGAGATGTCCGACGGGCCCAACCGCAACGTCCGCTACCTCGACGTGCTCACCAGCTACCACCGCGCGCTGTGGAACCAGAACGTGCTCGTCGACGTGGTGCCGGTGACCACGGACCTCGACGGGTACGACGTCGTCGTCGCGCCCCTGCTGCACCTGGTGAAGGGGGACCTGGCCGCGCGGCTGCGGTCGCTGGTCGAGCGCGGGGGGAGCGTTCTGACGACGTTCCTGTCGGGCCGGGTCGACGAGGACGACAACGCGTTCCTCACGGACGCGCCCGGCCCCCTGCGCGACCTGCTCGGGCTGCGCGTGGAGGAGACCGACGCGCAGCAGCCGTCGGTGGTCAACCCGGTCACGCTCGACGGGGTGGCCCACGAGGCGCGCCACGTCTTCGAGGTGGTGGTCCCCGACGAGGCGACGACCGTGGTCGCGACGTACGGCGCGGACTTCTACGCGGGCACTCCCGCGATCACGCGCGCCCAGCACGGCGACGGCGAGGCCTGGTACGTCGCGACGGCACTCGACGACGCCGGTGTCGCGGACGTGGTGCGGCGCGTCGTCGACCGGCACGGGCTCCTGGGACCGCACGCCGGCGACGAGGGTGTCGAGGTGGTCGACCGCGTCTCGCCCGAGGGCGTCCGCCACCGGTTCGTCCTGCACCACGGCGCCCACCCGGTGACCCTGACGTCGGAGGTCTCCGGCACCGACCTGCTGACCGGTCGCGCCGTGGCCGCCGGTGACCCCCTGACCCTCCGGCCGAACGAGGTGCTCGTCCTCTCATGAACAACCGCGTCGACATCCCCTCCCAGCCCTCTGGTCCTCTGCCCGCCGCGTGGCGCGAGTGCGTCGGCACCGGCCGCCTCAACCTCGCCCTGCGCGCCGACTACCAGGAGTCCGCCGCGTTGGTGCAGCGCGAGATCGGGTTCCGGTACATCCGCGGCCACGGCCTGCTGTCCGACGACATGGGGGTGCTGCGCCAGTCCGAGGGTGTCACCCGGTACACGTTCACCTACGTCGACCAGGTGGTCGACTCGTGGCTGCGGATCGGCCTCAAGCCGTTCCTCGAGCTCGGCTTCATGCCGTCGGCGCTCGCGTCGGGGGACCAGACGGTGTTCTGGTGGAAGGGCAACGTCACGCCCCCGCGCTCGCACGACGAGTGGGCCGCGATGGTCCGCGCGGTGCTGCGCCACCTGATCGACCGCTACGGGCTGGAGGAGGTCCGGACCTGGCCGATCGAGGTGTGGAACGAGCCGAACCTCGACGTGTTCTGGGAGGGCGCCGACCAGGCCGCGTACTTCCGGCTGTACGAGGCGACGGCCCGCGCGGTGAAGGACGTCGACGCGTCCCTGCAGGTCGGTGGCCCGGTCCTGTCGCCGGGGTCCGACGAGTGGTGGGCGCCCTTCGCCGACTTCGTCGCGTCGCGGGACGTGCCCATCGACTTCGTCAGCCGGCACGCGTACTCGTCGGGACCTGCCCAGCCCGTGCCGTTCGGGGTCTACCAGACGTTCGAGCGGCCGCAGACGCTGCTCGACCAGTTCGACGCCCCGCGCCGGCACCTGGCCGGGACCCCGCTCGCGGGGCTGCCCGTGCACATCAGCGAGTTCAACACCTCCTACCGCCCGGACAACCCGGTCCACGACACGGCCTGGAACGCCGCCTACCTGGCACCCGTCCTCGCCGGCGGCGGGGACCTGGTCGAGTCGTTCTCGTACTGGACGTTCTGCGACGTGTTCGAGGAGGCCGACATCCCGACGTCCCTGTTCCACGGGGGCTTCGGCCTGCTGACCCACCGCCAGGTGCGCAAGCCGACCTACCACCTGTACGCGTTCCTGGCCCGCATGGGTTTCTCGGTGCTGGCCCGCGGCGACGACCACCTCGTGTGCCGGGACGACGACGGACGCGTGACGGTCCTCGCGTGGCAGCCGGTCGGGGGTTCCGATGACGGTCCCTACGGCTCCGCGCCGGCCACCCACGAGGTGCGGTTGCGGCTCCCGGTCGGCTCGGACGTGGCGGTCGTCCGGCGCTCGGTGAACGAGACCGAGGGCAACGCCTGGTCGGCCTGGCGGGAGCTCGGCCGGCCTCGGAACCCGTCCGAGCGCGTGCTCGACCTGCTGCGCGACGCGTCCGCGCCCGCGGTACGGCACTCCTCCCTGACCGCCGAGAACGGCTACGTGGACCTGGATCTGGTGCTCGGGCAGCACGAGGTGACGCTGGTCGAGCTCCTGCCGGTGACCCCCGACGAGCACCCCGGGCTGGACGACCGACGGCTGCTCGGGCAGGACGTGATGGGATGACCGCCATGACGACGAAGCCGGACGACGAGATCGGCACCGGCCCTCTCGCGCGCTGGTCCGCTGTCGTCTACTGGTTCCTCGTGGTCGAGGCGATGCTGGTCCTGACGTCCGCACCGGGCCTGGTGCTCCTGCAGCTGCTCGACCGGGACGTCAGCAACATCCCGCTGGTCGCCCTGGCGTGCGTGCCGGTGGGCCCGTCGGTCGCGGCGGCGCTGTTCGCGTGGCGGGTGTTCGCGCGCGACCGCGACCTGTCCCCGGCACGGCACTTCTGGCGCGGGTACCGGCTCGACGTCCTCGACGTGCTCCGCTGGTGGGTGCCGACGCTCGCCGTGCTCGCGGTGGTCGCGGTCAACCTGACGCACCTGGGCGCCGCGGGCATCCCGCCGGTCCTCGGCGTCGCGCTCGGGGCGATCGCGCTGCTGCTCCTGCTCTGGTCCGGGCACGCGCTGGTGCTCAGTGCGCTCTTCTCTTTCCGTACCCGCGACGTCGCCCGGCTCGGGGCGTACTACCTGGCGGGCAAGCCGCTGGTCACGCTCGGGCTCGGGTCGGTGCTCGTCCTGACGGCAGCGGCGGCCTACGCGTCCGACTGGCTCCTCGTCCTGCTCGCCGCCCCGCTGACCTACCTCTACGCGCGCACCGCCGCACCCGTCGTCGCGGCCGCGGAGGCGCAGTTCACAGCCTGACCACCGTCTTGCCGGTGGTCTCGCCGCGCATCATCGCCAGGAACGCGTCGACCGCGTGGTCGAGGCCGTCGACGACGGTCTCGTCGTACGCGACCTGACCCGACGAGAACCACTCCCGCATGTCCGCGAGGAACGCGGGGTAGTGCTGCAGGTGGTAGGGCACGGTGAACCCGCGCAGCATCAGACCCTGCTGGATGATCCGCGCCAGGTTCCGCGGCCCCGGCTGCGCCTCCGTGTCGTTGTACCCGGAGATCGCCCCGCACAGGGCCACGCGACCGTCCCGGTTCAGCGTGCCGATGGCCGCCTCGAGGTGCGCCCCGCCGACGTTGTCGAAGTAGACGTCGATCCCGTCGGGCGCGGCCGCCCGGAGCTGTCGGTAGACGTGACCGTCCTTGTAGTCGAACGCGGTGTCGAACCCGTACCGCTCCTGCACCAGCGCCACCTTCTCCGGCGACCCCGCGGACCCGATCACCCGCGACGCACCCTTCAGCCGCGCGATCTGCCCGACGACCGACCCCACCGCACCCGCAGCCCCGGACACGAACACGACGTCACCGGGCCGCATCTGCGCGATCTGCAGGAGCCCGAGGTGCGCGGTGAACCCGGTCAGACCGAGCACCCCGAGGTACGCCGACAACGGGACGCCGTCGTCCACCACCCGGAACTGCCCGGCGTCACCCTGAGCGACGTCCCGCCAGCCGAGGTCGTGCGTGACGGTGGCGCCGACGGGCACGTCCGCCGACGTCGACGCGACCACCTGCCCGACCGCGCCGCCCGTCATCGTCGCGTCCAGGGCGAACGGCGCCACGTAGGACTCCGCGTCGTTCATGCGGCCGCGCATGTACGGGTCGACGGACAGGAACGCGTTGGCCACGCGCACCTGGTCCTGCCCGAGCTCGGGCAGCTCGACCGTCACGGTGCGGAAGTCCTCGGGCACGGGCCACCCCTGCGGCCGGCGGACGAGCTGGACCTGGGTGCTGGTCGTCATGCGTCGAGTCTGGGCCGAGACGCCACGGCCCGCCCGCTCAAGTGCTGCCCGGAAACCCCCGATCAGCGAGGTGTCGGCCGACTAGTGTCGGCCTCGCGACGCCGCTCCGACCCTGTGCGGCCTTCTGAGGAGCACACCATGACCGCCGGCCTCGCAACCCATCGCCACCGCACGCTGCGACGCCTGCTCGCGCTCGTGGCCGTCGTCGTGACGACCATCGGGACCGCCACAGCCGGCGCGGCCGTCCCCACGGTGGAGCGGGCAAACACGGACACCGTGCTCGTCGCCTCGGCGCACGCCGTGGTCGCGGGAAGCCCGGTGGTGTTCACCGCGACCGTCTCGTCCGCGGCGCCCATCCCGACGGGCAGCGTGACCTTCCGGATCACCGGTCGCGCTGACCAGACGCTCCCGCTGGTCGACGGCGTCGCGCAGGTGCAGGTCGACGGACTTCCCGTCGGGGACTACAGCGCCTCGGCCTGGTACCTCGGAACAGACGACCTGCAGCCATCCATCGGGACGTCGCACGGGTGGGTCCTCGAACCCGTGGCCCCGGTCGTCACCAAGGTCTCGAAGATGGTCGTCGCCAACCGGGTCGAGGAGATCGACCTCAGCGGATCCCATCTCGCCGGCGCCACCAAGGTCACGTTCGGTGGGCTGGCCGGGAAGATCTACGAGTCGTGGGACACCATCTCGCTGCGTGTCGACATGCCTGCCGTGGCACCTGGTCTGGTCCCCGTCGTCGTGACGACGCCGGCCGGTCGGTCGAAGCCGTTCCTCCTGGAGGTTGTCGACGCGAGCGCCGGACTGGTCTCGCGCACACCCGTGCGCCTCGACACAGACCAGCGCATCGGCTACGCGCCGACGTGCGTCCAGGTCGCCGGGACGAGCGTCGTCCCGTCGGGAGCGGCTGCGGTGACCCTGAACGTCACCACCTGGGGAGCCTTCGAGCCCGGCTACGTCGTCGTCTACCCGGACATCCGGTACCCGTTGGGCCTGCCGACGACGTCCACGGTGAACTTCGAGCCCGGACGGGACGTCGCGAACGCTGCCTTCGTCCCCCTGTCTCCCGACGGCCGGATCTGCTTCCGGGTCGAGGGCCTGTCCGCTGTCGTGCTGCTCGACGTCACCGGCTTCACGATGCCGGGCTCCGGTGTCGAGCTCCTGAGCCCGGTCCGGCTCCTGGACACGAGGTCCGGGTTCGACGCCGTCGGAGAGGTGCAGGGGGCGGTGTCCTCGGGCACCGTCCACACCGTGCAGGTGGGCGGCAAGGCGGGGGTGCCCGCGAACGCGACCGCAGTCATCCTGAACGCGACCGTCACGGGGACCACGGCACCCGGCAACCTGCGCGTCTTCCCCGCGGGGACCCCCGTGCCGAACGCGTCGGTCGTCAACTACGCACCGTGGCGGGACAAGGCGAACCTGGCGATCGTTCCGCTGTCCCCGTCCGGGCAGATCTCGTTCCTCTCCGACGCCGGGGGCTCCACCGCGCACGTGATCCTCGACGTCGCCGGCTACGTCACCGCCGGAGGCCGGTACCGGGGCGAGGCGCCCGTCCGCGTGCTCGACACGCGACCCGGGCCGGGACAGGTCGGCTCGATCGCCGGTTCGGTGCAGGCCGGCACGCCCTACACGGTCACCCTGCCCAGCGCGATCGTCCCGGCCAGAGCGACGTCGGTGGTCCTCAACGTCACCGCGATCGCGCCCACCTCGCTCGGCAACCTGCGGGTGTACCCGAGCGGATCGGGTGTGCCCAACGCGTCGACGATCAACTACATCCCTGGACGGGACATCCCCAACCTCGTGGTGGTCGACCTGCCGGACACCGGCCCGGCGACTGTGACCCTGTACTCGGACATGGCGCCCGGCGGCACGGTCCACGTCGCTGCCGACGTCGCCGGGTTCGTGGTCGCTCCCTGACCGATGCTTTCCGCGTAGTCCGCCAGGTCCCACGAGCGCACACGTCGCCGCGCGCGATGCCCTAGGGTCGGCTCCGCCGAGCCACCGTCGAAGGAGCGCCCCATGAGCCCCGCACCCGTGCACCACCGACTCCGGGCGCTGCGGCGCGTCCTGGCGGTCCTCGGCATCGCCGCGCTCGCCGTCGCCGGCGCCGTGCAGCCGGCCACCGCGGCGGCCGGCTCCGCCCTGATCACGACCACGACCGTGGCGAGCGTCCCGGAGGCGGTCTTCGTCGGGGACCCGGTGACGGTCACCGTGACGGTCTCGGCGGCCGAGGGTGTCCCGACCGGCAGCGTCGGCATCTCTCTGGACTTCGGTGCGCTGACTCCCGTCCCCCTCGTGGACGGCACCGCGTCACTGACGCTGGAGGACGTCGGCGTCGGGCAGCACCACATCTGGGCCGACTACGCGGGCGACGGCGGCTTCGGTCCGTCGTTCCAGACCTCCGTGCTGGAGCTCTGGGTGATCCAACGTGTCGCGCCGACCGTCTCGGCCGTCCAGCCCGCCGTCCTGCCGTCCGACCACGACGTCCGTATCTCCGTGATCGGGTCGTACCTCGCGGGCGCCACGAGCGTCACCTTCGGCGGCGTTCCCGGTACCAACCTCGCCGTGACATCGACCGGCAGGATCGACGTCGACATCCCCCGGCACGCCGCGGGCACGGTCGACCTGGTCGTGACCACGCCCGCCGGGACGTCGGCGGGTGTCCCCGTGCAGTTCGTCGACACGCGCGCCGGCATCGTGTCCACGGTGCCCGTGAGGATCCACGACTCCTGGGCGTACCCGTCGTCGCCGAGCTGCCTGCAGGTGGGGGAGACGAACGGCGTCCCCGCCGGCGCCACCGGCGTGGTCCTGAACGTCACGGTCATCGCCCCGTACGGGCCGGGCAACCTCGTCGTCTACCCAGACCGGGGTCCGCTCGGGCCGGTCCCGACGGCCTCCACGGTGAACTTCGAGTACAACCGCGAGGTCGCGAACGCCGCCTTCGTCGCGCTGCCCGACAACGGCAGGATCTGCTACGACGCCCGAGGCTTCGGTGGCGCCCGCGTGCTCCTCGACCTGACGGGCTTCGTGATGGAGGGCTCCGGCATGGAGCTGCAGGACCCTGTCCGGCTCCTCGACACCCGGCCCGGGCCGGCTCAGGTCGGTGACGTCTCGGGGCCTGTGCCGTCCGGTGTCGTGCAGACCGTCCAGGTCCGTGGCAAGGCAGGGGTGCCCGCCGATGCCACGGCGGTGATCGTCAACGCCACGGTCACCGGCACCGTCGGCCCGGGGAACCTGCGGATCTACCCCGCGGGGACAGCGGTCCCGAACGCGTCGGTCGTCAACTACGCGCCCGGGTACGACAAGGCGAACCAGACGATCGTGCAGCTGTCGTCGTCCGGAAAGCTCTCCTTCCTCTCCGACGCCGGCGGGTCCACCGCGCACGTCATCCTCGACGTCGTCGGCTACGTGACCGACGGGGGCGTCTACCGCGGCCAGACGCCGACCCGCGTCGTCGACACCCGTGGGGGGCAGTGGCAGGTCGGCCCGACGAGGGGGGCGCTGCGGGCGCTGAGGGCTCACACGGTCACGCTGCCCAGCGAGATGGTCCCGGCCGGGGCGACCTCGGTCGTCCTCAACGTCACGGCGATGGCGCCCAGCGGCCTCGGCAACCTGCGGGTGTACCCGACCGGTTCTGATGTTCCCAACGCGTCCACGGTCAACTACATCCCGAGTCGTGACATCCCCAACCTGGTGGTCGTCGACCTGCCGGACTCCGGCCCGGCGACGTTCAGGGTGTACTCCGACATGGTCGCCTACGGCAGCGTCTGGCTCGCCGCCGACGTCGCCGGGTTCGTCGTCGCTCCCTGACGCGCGCCGCGCCCTTCACTGCCGAGACGCTCGAAGGAGCACCAGCATGAACCCGACCGCCACGCATCGACGCCTGTCGCTGCGCCGCGTCCTCGCGGTCGTCGGCGTGGCCGCGGTCGCGGTCGCGGGCATCGTGCAGCCGGCCACGGCTGCGGACGACCCCGCTCTCGTCGAGACGGCGACGTTCATGACGTATCCGCGGGCGACGTTCGTCGGCGACGCGGTGACGGTCACCATCGACGTCCGGTCCGAGGAGGGCGTCCCGACGGGAACGGTCGACGTCTCGCTCGACCTCGGTCCGGCGACCTCCGTCCCCCTCGTCGACGGCACGGCGTCGCTGACGTTCGACGACCTGGACGTCGGGTCCTACCGCATCGAAGCCTGGTACCCCGGTGACGGTCGGTTCGGTCCGTCGGGTCAGTCCTTCGGGCAGTCGTTCGCCGTGGTCGCTCGCACCGCTCCGGTCGTTTCCAGCGTGCGGCCGACGGTCCTGCCGGCCCGCCGCGACCAGCGCGTCGACATCGTCGGCTCGCACCTCGGGGGAGCCACGAGCGTGACGTTCGGCGGAGTGCCCGGAACCGGCCTCATCTCGTCGGACCGCTCGATCTCCGTCTATGTCCCGAAGCTTGCGGCGGGCACGGTCGACGTCGTGGTGACGACGTTGGCCGGCACGTCGAACGCCGTCCCGGTGCAGCTCGTCGACACGGAGCCGGGAATCGTGTCCCGGGTCCCGGTGCGGATCCTCGACGTCTGGGCGGACAGCGCGCAGGCCTCGAGGTGCCTGCAGGTGGGCCAGACGAACGGTGTCCCCGCCGGCGCCACTGGGGTCGTGCTGAACGTCACCGCCATCGCGCCGTACGGCTCCGGGCACGTCGCGGTCTACCCCGAGGGGACCACGCTCACGCCGGTCCCGACGACCTCCACGGTGAACTTCGAGGTGGGCCGTGAGGTCGCCAACTCTGCCTTCGTCGCGCTGTCCGACAGCGGCAGGATCTGCTACCACGCCCGAGGGGTGGCGGGCGCCCGGGTACTTCTCGATCTGACCGGCTTCGTCATGGGGAGCTCGGGCGTGGTGCTGGCGGATCCGTTCCGGATCCTCGACACCCGGTCCGACACCGGTCAGATCGGTCCCGTGTCGGGGCCGGTGCCCTCGGGCGCCGTGCAGACCGTCATGGTGCGTGGCGAGGGCTGGGTGCCGAACGACGCGCTGGCCGTGATCCTCAACGCGACGGTGACGGGGACCACCGGCCTGGGCAACCTGCGCATCTTCCCGGCCGGGACGCCGGTGCCCAACGCGTCGGTGGTCAACTACGCCCCCGGCAACGACAAGGCGAACCAGACGATCGTGCAGCTGCCGTCGTCGGGGGAGGTCTCGTTCGTCTCCGACGCCGGCGGGTCCACCGCGCACGTCATCCTCGACGTCGTCGGCTACGTGACCGCGAGGAGCCCGTACCGGGCCACGACGCCGACCCGTGTCCTCGACACCCGTCCCGGCGGTGGGCGTGTCGGCACGGTCGCCGGGCCGCTCCAGGCGAAGAAGGAGTACACGGTCGAGCTTCCCAGCACGCTCGTGCCGGCCGGGGCGACCTCCGTGGTCCTCAACGTCACCGCGATCGCGCCGAGCAGCCTGGGCAACCTCCGGGTGTACCCCGGCGGGTCAGGTGTTCCCGACGCGTCGACGATCAACTACATCCCCGGACGGGACATCCCCAACCTCGTCGTCGTGGACCTGCCGGACACGGGCCCGGCAACCGTGACGATGTACTCCGACACGGCACCGGGGCACACCGTGCACGTGGCCGCCGACGTCGCCGGGTTCGTCGTCGCACCCTGACGGGTGAACCCTGCCCACGGACGGCATCGCCGCCGACGGCGTGGTCGATCTCTGGCCCGTTGCCGGCCCGTCAGTAGATCGTGCGGCCCGTCGCGTCCGGGATGCCGGAGCGGCGGAAGAACGCCGACCGCAGCTGGTCGCGCCATTCGCGGGCGCTGCGCTCCTGCTCCGCCAGCCGCTGCGTGACCCGGTCGAACAGCGCGTCCGGCACTCGTCCCCGGACCTGCTCCCATGCCGACGCCATCCGCACGACCTCGTCGTACCCGTCCGCGTGGGTGTCGTAGATGTGCTGGACGACGGTCGACCCGCTGTGCAGGACGTGGGTGTACGGGACGTGGTGGAAGAACAGCAGCAGCTCGTCCGGGCACGTCTCCACGGACTCGTAGACGTCCCGCCACGGGGCCGCGTACTGGCCGGTGAAGCCGGTGCCGGTCGCGCGCGTGCGGTCGACGCCGATGCCGTCGCGGTCGGCGAAGTGGTACGTGCCCCAGGCGGTGTACTCGTAGCCGTCGACGTCGGGGCCGTAGTGGTGGCCGGGTCGCACCATGAACCCCACGCCGAGCGGGGCGGTGTACCGCTCGTAGGTCCGCCACGAGTCGTCGAGGACCGCATGCACCGCGGCGCGGACGGCCGGGTCGTCGCCGAACGTCAGGCCGGCCCACTCGTCGAGGATCGCGAGCGGGTCGTGGGCTCCCCATGCCAGCCGCGCGAACGCGTAGAGGTTCGCCTGCGCGAGCGGGTGGCCGGTCCAGAACTCGTCGGTGCCGACGTTCGAGACGGCGACGAGCCCCGCGGGTCGACCCTCCGGCAGCCCGGCGGCGACGTCCCCGACCGTGCGCCCGTCCTCGGCCAGCCGGAACGCGAGGATCTGCTCCCACTGCGGCCCGAGGTAGACCGCGTGCTGCTGCTGGCCCGTGTACTCCTGCGTCACCTGCAGCTCGACGGCGAGCCGTGTCCGGGGCATGCCAGCGATCACGGGAGAGACCGGCTCACGGGTCTGGAAGTCCATCGGGCCGTACTTGACCTGCAGGACCACGTTGTCGTCGAACCGGCCGTCCAGCGGCGTGAAGTGGTCGTGCGCGGCCCGGGCCCGGTCGGTGGACCGGTCCCGCCAGTCCTGGTGGTGGTCGTAGACGAACGCCCGCCAGAACACCGTGCCGCCGAACGGTGCGAGCGCCCGGGCCAGCAGGTTCGCGCCGTCGGCGTGGTCGCGGCCGTACGCGAACGGACCCGGCTGGCCCTCCGAGTCCGCCTTCACGACGAACCCGCCGAAGTCCGGGACCGTCTCGTAGACGCGGCGGACCGCGGACGCCCACCAGTCCTGCACCGCCGGGTCCAGCGGGTCCGCCGTGGGGAGGCCGCCGACGGTCAGCGGCGCCGCGAAGCTCGCGGACAGGAACACGCGGATTCCGTGCGGCCGGAAGACGTCGGCCAGCCGGGCGACGTCGTCGAGGTGGTCCGTCAGCAGCCGGGCCTCGGTCGCGTGCACGTTGACGTTGTTCAGGCCGACCGCGTCGATCCCGACGGACCCGAGCAGCCGCGCGTACCGGGCCACCCTCGACAGGTCGTCGCGGACGCGGCCGTCGGTGTAGAAGATCGACCCGCCCGCGTACCCGCGCTCCACCTGGCCCATGACCGGGTGCACGGTCATGTTGTCCCAGTGGTCGAGCATGCGGATGCCGTTGACCGGCTGGTCCCGCACCACCTGGTGGGACCCCGAGAAGGCGTCCTCGCCCCGACGGACCAGCGCGTGCAGCCCGTACAGGAGGCCTGCGGCGTCGGCTGCCACGACGACCGTCGTGCCGTCCTGCCGCTCGACCGTGAACGCCCCAGACCTCATCGGTGCGTCCGCGCCGAGGACGAACCCGCCCTCGAGCGCCGCCTGCACGGCCGGCTCGGCGCCCACCTGCCCCCCGCTCCCGAGGATGGCGAGGACCACGTCGCTGGCGAGCACCTCGTCGACGCTCACGGGTGCGGTCACCAGGTGACCGCCGAACCGCGCCGTGGCGGCCGCCACCTCCGCGACGACCGTCCCGGCGACCGGTCCGGCGTCCGGTCCGACGGCGACGAGCACGCGTCGCGACCCCAGCGCCCGGAACGCCTCGTCGGGCAGCCACATCGGGTGCACGCCCGTCACCAGTCGTGCACCGTGCCGTCCTTGAGCCGGTTGAACGGCAGGTACGCCGCCTGGTACGGGTAGCGCGCGGCCGCGTCGTCGTCGTAGGTGACGCCCAGGCCGGGCACCTCACCGGGGTGCAGGTAGCCGTCCTCGAAGGTGAACGTCTGGCGGAACACCTCGTCGGTGCGCGACCCGTGCTGCATGTACTCCTGGATGCCGAAGTTGTGGATCGCGAGGTCGAGGTGCAGGGCGGCGGCCATGCCGACCGGGGAGATGTCCGTCGGCCCGTGGATGCCGGACTTGATCTGGTACTGCGCGGCGAAGTCGAGGATCTTGCGCAGGGCGCTGATGCCGCCGGTGTGCGTGACGGCCGACCGCACGTAGTCGATGAGCTGCTCGCGCACGAGGGTCTGGTAGTCCCACACGGTGTTGAACACCTCGCCGATGGCCAGCGGCGTGGTGGTGTGCTGCCGGACCAGCCGCAGCGCCTCCTGGTTCTCCGCGGGCGTGCAGTCCTCGAGCCAGAACAGGTCGTACGGTTCCAGGTCCTTGCCCAGGCGGGCGGCCTGGATGGGGGTCATCCGGTGGTGCCCGTCGTGCAGCAGGGGCAGCTCGGGGCCGAACTCGTTGCGGACCGCCTCGAAGACCGTGGGGATGTGCCGCAGGTAGGCGCGGGTGTCCCAGTCCTCCTCGGCCGGCAGGGGAGCGCGCTGGGCGGGCTCGTAGTCGTAGCGGCCCGATGAGGACGGCTGCGCGGCCACCCCGTAGACGGCGTCGATGCCCGGCACCGAGGTCTGCACGCGGATGGAGCGGAAGCCCTGCTCCTGGTGCTTGCGTATCGAGTCGAACAGCTCGGGCAGGTCCCGGCCGCTCGCGTGCCCGTACGCCATGATCCCGGTCCGGCTGGCGCCGCCGAGCAGCTGGTACAGCGGCAGCCCGGCGACCTTGGCCTTGATGTCCCAGAGCGCCACGTCGACCGCGGCGATCGCCGCCATGGTCACCGGCCCGCGCCGCCAGTACGCGGAGCGGTAGAGGAACTGCCAGGTGTCCTCGATGCGGTGCGCGTCCCGGCCCAGCAGCAGCGGCACCACGTGGTCGGACAGGTAGGACGCCACGGACAGCTCTCGGCCGTTCAGCGTCGCGTCGCCGAGCCCGACCACGCCGTCCTCGGTCGTGATCCGCAGCGTGACGAAGTTGCGGTCCGGGCTGCTGACGAGCACCTCGGCGGACCGGATCGCGGTCCCGCTCGCCGCCGGGGCGAGGTCGCTCGGTGCGGTGTCGGGCTGGTCCGTCGGCATGCCTGCTCCGTCCCGCCGACGACGTCGTCGGCGCTGCTGTGCTTCCTCGCGTCCCCACCTCTGCGGTGGGCGGCGCCGTGCGTGCGGTCCACCGTAGGCGGTTCCGGCCGATACGGGCAAACGTTTGCCGATGGTTGCCATCCGACGCGTCGACCGCCACCATGGGACGGCGCCGGGCCGGTCGGCCCGCCGGACGCCGATCGCTCGACGAGGACCGATGACGAGGCCACCCACTCTCCGCGACGTCGCGGCCGCCAGCGGCGTCGCCATCTCGACGGCGTCCCGCGCGCTCACCAAGCCCGGCCGGGTCAACGAGCGCACCGCGACGCGCGTCCGGGAGGCCGCACGTGAGCTCGGGTACGCGCCCAGCCCGACGGGCCGTGCCCTGAGCTCCGGCCGCACCCGGATGGTCGCCCTCCTCGTGCCCGACGTCACCAACCCCTACTTCTTCGGCATCGTGCGCGGCACAGCGGCCCGCCTCCGCGCCGACGGCTACGTGCACGTGCTGGTCGACGCCGAGGAGTCGGTCGAGGCCGAGGAGCGTGCGCTGCGCGCGCTGCGGCCGACCGTCGACGGGGCCGTCCTGGCGGCGTCCCGGCTCGACGACGACCGCCTGACGTCCTGGTCGCACGAGTTCCCGATGGTCACCGTGAACCGTCCCGTCCCCGACCAGTCCGGGGTCCTCGTCGACACCGCGGGAGGCACGGGTCAGGCGCTCGCCCACCTCGCCTCGCTCGGGCACCGCCGCGTCGCCTACGCGGGCGGCCCGCGCGCGTCCTGGTCGGACCGCCGCCGGCGCGCGGTCCTGCGCACGGCGGCCAAGCGCCTCGGCGTCGAGGTCGTCGGGCTCGGCCCGTTCGTCCCCCGCCGCGAGGACGGCGCCGCCGCCGCCGACGCCGTCCTGCACGCCGAGGTCACCGCCGTCCTGGCGTTCGACGACCTGCTCGCCTTCGGGATCCTCGATCGGCTGGCCGAGCGCGGGGTCGACGTCCCGGGCGCCATGAGCGTCGTCGGCTGCGACGACGTCTTCGGTGCCGACCTCGTCCGGCCCGGTCTGACGACGATCGCCGCGCCGCTGGAGCGCGCCGGCCACGCGGCCGCCGACCTCCTGCTGGCCAGGCTGGACCCCACCCACCCGGGCGGCTCGGTCACGGTGGAGCTCCCCACTCACCTGGTCGTCCGCGGCTCCACCGGCCAGGCCCCGCTCCGCGTGGTCCGCTGACCCGCCGCACCACCAAGCCCCACCACCCGCCGCGCGCTCGCCACCCGCCGCGCGTCGTGACCGGGTTCCCTGCGTCGCGTCGTCGACCCTGCCACGAGGTCGGCACTGGGAGACGAACGCGTGAGTTGCAACTGCCGACCTCGTCGTGAAGTGCCGTTCTCGCTGGCACCGCCCGAAACGGTCGCCGGAATTCCCCACGACCGGACGGGCCCAGCCCCGCGAGGATGCGCGGATGCTTCCCCTCAGCGAGATCGCCCGCGTCGGCGCCACCGTCGACGCGTCCTGGCGCAGCCCGGTGGCCGACGAGGTCGCGGCTGCCTGGGGGATCGCCCCGGGCGAGGCCCGATGGCTCCGTTCCAGCGCGACGCACGTGTTCGTCGTCCCCGCTGACGTCGACGCGCGCGGCGCTCTGTTCGTGCGCTTCGTCCCGGCGTCGCTCCGCACCGTCCGGGACCTGGCGGCGCCGGCCCGCCTGCTCGCCGCGTGGTCCGTGCACGGCTGCACCGTCGCCCCCGTGCCGTCGACGGCCGGCCGGCTCGTCGAGACGGTGCCCACCGCGCTCGGCCCCGTGCACGCCACGGTCGTCCGTGCCGCGCCGGGGGAGGAGGTGACGCTCGACGACCTGACACCGCCGCTCGCGCAGTCCTGGGGAGCGTCTCTGGCGCGCCTCCACCGCGACGCACCGGCCCTGGCCGCCGCGGACGAGCCGCCGCCCCTGGACCTCGCCGTGCTCGGCGACGACCCCGTCCTGCACGCTGCCGCGCACGCCGTCCTCGACGACGCGTCGCTGCTCGGGTCGCCCCGGGGCACCCTGCACGGCGACCTCGAGCTGGACAACCTTCGATGGGCCGACGGTCGGCCCGTCGCGTTCGACGCGGACGAGGCGCGTACCGGCCCGTTCGTCCAGGACGTCGCGGCGGCGGTGCGCGACCTGCTCGGTGACACGCCCGGCAGCGTCGAGCACCCGGAGCTGCTCGCGGACTTCATCGCCGGCTACCGGGAGGTACGCCCCCTGTCCGACGCGGACGTGTCCGCGCTGGAGCTGCACAGCGCCGCGGTCGCGGTCCGCCTGCTCGTCTCGATCGCGCACGTGGCGGCCGACCCGGCACCCGACGAGGCGCCGTGGTCGGCGGACCTGCGCGCCTCCGTGGTCGAGCACCGGCGCCGGTTGCGCGCCCGCGTGCTGGCCGCCACGGTGGGCCGATGACGATCACCGAGGTCGACCTCACCCACCTGCGGCGCGCTGTCGACCTCGCCCGCGAGGCCCTCGACGACGGCGACGAGCCGTACGGCTCCGTCCTCGTCGACCCCGCCGGCACGGTCCGGTTCGAGGACCGCAACCGCGTCAAGGACGGGGACGAGACCCGGCACCCCGAGCTCGAGATCGCCCGCTGGTCCGTGCACCACCTGACGCCGGAGGAGCGCGCCGCGTCCACCGTCTACACGTCCGGCGAGCACTGCCCGATGTGCGCGGCCGCCCACGCCTGGGTCGGCCTCGGCCGGATCGTGTACGCGTCGTCGTCGGCCCAGACCGCCGGCTGGCGCGCCGAGTGGGGCGTCCCCGCGGGGCCCGTCGCCGCCCTCCCGATCGCCACGGTGGCGCCGGGGCTGCCGGTCGAGGGGCCGGTGCCCGAGCTCGCCGACGAGGTCCGCGAGCTCCAGCGCCGCCGGTACGGGGCCTGATCAGGCGACGTCGTCGCTCGACCAGCCGAGCGAGTCGGCCTCGGCCTCGCCGGCCGTCGGGCCGGAGCGCGATCACGACGCGCTCGAGCCGCGATCCCGCTCGTCCATGGAGGAGCCGGAGCGCGATCACCACGCGCTGCTGGCCGCGCTCCCGCTCGTCCACGAACGTGCCTGAGCGCGATCACGAAGCGCTCGAGGTCGTGATCCCGCTCGTCCACGGAAGAGCCCGAGCGCGATCACGACGCGCTCGAGGCCGTGGTCCTGCTCGTCCGGAGAGGAGCCGGTCCGGTCAGGCGGGCTCGGGGACCCCGTTCAGGGCCGCCAGCAGTCCGGGGCCGTGCCGTTCCAGCTTGGTGGCTCCCACCCCGCTGATGCCGCCCAGCGCCTCCAGCGACGTGGGCCGCTGCGTCACCACCTCGCGCAGGGTCGCGTCGTGGAACACCACGTACGCCGGCACGCCCTGCTCCTTGGCCACCCCGGCGCGCCAGGCCCGCAGCACCTCGAAGAGCTCGAGGGCGTCGTCCGAGAGGTCGGCGGCGGCCGTCGGCCGGCTGGAGCGGGAGCCGCGCGTCCGCACGACCTTCTCGGTCTCCCGCCGCAGCCGTACCTCGCGCGCACCGCGCAGCACGTCCGCGCTGTCGGGCGCGAGCCGCAGCGTGCCGTAGCCGTCGGTGTCGACGCCGAGCAGCTCCATGGCGAGCAGCTGCCGGACGACGCCGCGCCACTCGCCGTCGGACAGGTCCTGGCCCACACCGAACGTGCTGAGCGACTCGTGGCCGAGCTGCGTGACGCGGGGTGTGACCTTGCCGCGCAGGATGTCGACCAGGTGCCCGACGCCGTACCGCTGCCCGCGCTGCTCCAGCCGGACGACCGTCGACAACAGCTTCTGCGCCGCGACGGTGCCGTCCCACGACTCGGGAGGAGTCAGGCACGTGTCGCAGTTGCCGCACGCCTGGGACGGCTGACCGAAGTAGTTGAGCAGCTGCACCCGGCGGCACGACACCGTCTCGCACAGCGCGAGCATGGCGTCCAGGTGCGCGGTGAGCCGGCGCTTGTGCGCGGCGTCGCCCTCGGACGTGTCGATCATGCGGCGCTGCTGCACGACGTCCGCGAGCCCGTACGCGAGCCAGGCCGTCGACGGCAGGCCGTCACGACCGGCGCGGCCGGTCTCCTGGTAGTAGCCCTCGACGGACTTGGGCAGGTCCAGGTGTGCGACGAACCGGACGTCGGGCTTGTCGATGCCCATGCCGAACGCGATGGTCGCGACCATCACGATCCCGTCCTCGCGCAGGAACCGCGACTGGTTCCTCGCGCGCACCTGCCGGTCGAGGCCCGCGTGGTACGGCAGCGCCGGGACTCCGTGGTCCACCAGGAACTGCGCGGTCTGCTCGACCGAGTTCCGCGAGAGGCAGTAGACGATGCCGGCGTCGCCCTCGTGCTCGGTGCGCAGGAGGTTCAGCAGCTGGTCGCGCGGCTTGTCCTTGGGGGCGATCCGGTACTGGATGTTGGGCCGGTCGAAGCTGGCGACGAAGTGCCTGGCGTCCCCGAGCTGCAACCGCTGGGCGATCTCGGCGTGGGTCTGCTCGGTGGCCGTGGCCGTCAGCGCGATCCGGGGCACCTCGGGCCAGCGCTCGTGCAGCATCGACAGCTGCAGGTAGTCGGGCCGGAAGTCGTGCCCCCACTGGGAGACGCAGTGCGCCTCGTCGATGGCGAACAGGGCGACGGTGCCGCGGTCCAGCAGCTCGACCGTCTCGGGGACCCGCAGCCGCTCGGGAGCCAGGTACAGCAGGTCCAGCTCACCCGCGAGGTAGGCGTCCTCGACCTTGCGCCGCTCGAACGACTGCTGCGTCGAGTTGAGGAACCCGGCCCGCACACCCAGCGCCGACAGGGCGTCGACCTGGTCCTGCATGAGGGCGATCAAGGGGGAGACCACGACCCCCGTGCCCTCCCGCACCAGCGCCGGGACCTGGTAGCACAGCGACTTGCCGCCGCCCGTGGGCATGAGCACCAGGGCGTCGCCGCCGCGGACGACGGTGTCGATGATCTCGGCCTGCTCGCCGCGGAAGGCGTCGTACCCCCACACGCTGTGCAGCACCTCGGCCGCGGCGGCCAGCGCCGCCTCCGGGTCGAGCGTCTGCGCCACCTGACGGGGGATGTCGGGGCGGGCAGCGGGCGCGCGCCGGGGGATGCCCGACCGGTCACGTCGCTCCGCCGCGGGCAGCGCGCGCGGGTCGTCCTGCTCGGGGGGCGGGGCGTCGTAGAACGGGTCGAACGGAGGCTCCTCGTCGAGAGGCCAGTCCGGTACGTCGCCACCCCAGCCGTCAGTCACGCGGCACACCCTACGTCCGACCGCCGACGTCCCGGGTGGTTCCTCCACAGTGCCGCGCACAGTGCCGCGCAACGGTCCTTGCTCGTCCGTAGGGTGGGCGCATGGCAACCGCACTCATCACCGGCGCGTCCGCAGGCCTGGGCCTGGAGTTCGCCTGGCAGCTGGCCACGGCCAGGCACGACGTCGTCCTGGTCGCCCGGAACGAGGAGCGGCTGACCCGCCTCGCCGCCCAGCTCGAGGCCGCCGCCGGGATCCGCGCCGAGGTGCTCGTCGCCGACCTGTCGGACCGCGCGGACGTCGAGCGCGTCGCCGACCGGCTGCGGGCCACCGAGCGCCCCGTCGGGCTGCTGGTGAACAACGCCGGGCTGGGCCTCAACCAGCGCTTCGTGCCCGGGGACCTGGCCGCCGAGGAGTCGGCGCTCGCGGTCATGGTCACCGCGGTCATGGTGCTGTCGCACGCCGCCGCCGGCGCGATGGTCTCGCGAGGCCGGGGGGCCATCCTCAACGTCGCGTCCGTCGCCGCGCTGCTCACCTCGGGCACGTACTCGGCGCACAAGGCGTGGGTCCGCGTGTTCACCGAGAGCCTCGCCGTCGAGCTGCGCGGCACCGGCGTCACCGCCACCGCCCTCAACCCGGGCTTCGTGCACACCGAGTTCCACGAGCGCGGTGAGATCGACATGACCGCGTACCCCGAGATCGCGTGGCTGAACGCGGAGGACGTGGTGGCGACCGGCCTCGCCGACGTGCGCCGCGGCGCCGTCCTGTCGACCCCCAGCCTGCGCTACCGCACGCTGTCGGCGGTCGCGCGGGTGGTCCCGCGCTCCGCCGTCCGCGCGTTCGGCCGCTACCGTCGCGCCTACCAGGGTCAGGACACGGACGCCCCGACCGTCGGCTGAGCCGGTGAGCGGGTGAGCGGGTGAGGGACACCCGCCCGGTACCCTGGCCGCCGTGACCCACGACCTCTCCGCGACGCCCCGCGAGCAGCTGCTCGACCTCATCCGGACCCTCGCGGTCGTGCACGGGAAGGTCACGCTGTCCTCCGGCCGTGAGGCCGACTACTACGTCGACCTGCGCCGCGTCACGCTGCACCACCGCGCCGCCCCGTTGATCGGGCACCTGCTGCTGGACCGGCTCGAGGAGGTCGGCCTCGGCACGGCGGAGATCGACGCGGTCGGCGGGCTGACGCTCGGCGCCGACCCCGTGGCGACCGCTCTGCTGCACGCCGCCGCGTCCCGCGGTCAGGACCTCGACGCGTTCGTCGTCCGCAAGGAGGCCAAGGCGCACGGCATGCAGCGTCGCGTGGAGGGCCCCGACATCGCGGGCCGCAAGGTCGTGATCCTGGAGGACACGTCGACGACCGGCGGGTCGCCCATCACGGCGATCGAGGCGGCGCGGGAGGCGGGCGCCGAGGTGCTGGGTGCCGCGGTCATCGTCGACCGGGCGACCGGTGCGCAGGCCAAGATCGAGGCGCTCGGCGTGCCGTACCACTACCTGTTCAGCCTGTCCGACCTCGGCCTGGCCTGATCCCACGATGGGCGACGTATCGTTCGGGCTGCTGGTCGTCCTCGGCGGGGTCGTCATGCTCGGCCTGGCGGTCGCCGGCTTCTGGGTGCAGAAGAAGCGGCACGAGCGGTTCCGGGGCTGGGCGCTGCGCAACGGCTGGACCTACGCGCAGTCCGAGCGGTCGCTGGTCGACCTCTCGCGGGGGCAGCCCTTCGGGCAGGGGAGCAGCCGTCGCGCCATCGAGGTGCTGCGCGGCACCTACGACTCCCGGCCCGCGCTGTCGTTCACCTACGTCTGGACCACGGGGAGCGGGAAGAACAAGAGCACCCACCACGCGCACGTCGTCGCGCTGGCCCTGCCGACGTACCTGCCGACGGTCGAGGTGACGCCCGAGGGGCTCGGTGCCCGATTGGCCAAGCTGGTCGGTGCGCAGGACGTCCAGCTCGAGTCCGACGCCTTCAACCGCGCGTACCGGGTGGCGGCGCGCGACCAGCGGACGGGCCACGCGATCCTCCACCCGCGCCTGATGGAACGGCTGCTGCGTCCCGACGCCCTCGGTACCGCCTGGCGGATCGACGGCACGTGGATCCTGTCCTGGGCGTCGGGGACCACCGACCTCGACCGCCTGGCGTCCCGGCTCGGTCTGCTCTCCGCCGTCGCGCGGTCCGTCCCGCGGCACGTCTGGCTGGACCACGGCCACGACCCGCTGGCGCCGGCCGGGAACGTCGATCCCGACGCTACGATCGTCTGACCTGCCCGACCGCTGAGAGGCCCAGCCGTGACCACCGGTGTCATCGTCCTGATCGTGATCGCAGTGATCGTCGTGATCGCCCTCGTCTGGGGCGTCGCCACGTACAACGGCTTCGTCCGGCTGCGGAACCTGGTGCAGGAGGCGTGGCGGCAGATCGACGTCGAGCTGCATCGTCGCCACGACCTGATCCCGAACCTCGTCGAGAGCGTCAAGGGGTACGCCGCCCACGAGCGCGGCGTCTTCGACGAGGTGGCTCGTGCCCGCGCCGCTGCCGCCGGACCCGCGTCGGGCCCGGCCGAGCAGGCCGCGCAGGAGAACCAGCTCACGCAGGCCCTGGGCCGGCTGTTCGCCGTGGCGGAGGCGTACCCGGTGCTGCGGGCCAGCGAGAACTTCCAGCAGCTGCAGGCGGAGCTGACCAACACCGAGGACCGCATCGCGGCGGGGCGCCGGTTCTACAACGCGAACGTCCGGGAGCTCAACACCAAGGTCGAGACGTTCCCGCCGAACATCATCGCGAACATGTTCCACGTCGAGCGGGCCGAGTACTTCGAGGTCGAGGAGCCCAGCATCCGGGCGGCTCCCGAGGTGAGCTTCTGAGGCTTCACCACCTCAGCTCGACGACGCCCGTCCTGCCCAGCAGGTCGGGCGTCCGTCGTCGGAGCGCGGTCAGACCCGCTCGATGAGGTCCTGCACGGAGTCGAGGATCTCGGTGGGCCGGAACGGGAACGCCTGCACGTCGGCCAGCCGGGTGGACCCGGACAGCACCAGGAACGTGCGCAGCCCGGCCTCGATGCCGGCGACGACGTCGGTGTCCATCCGGTCGCCCACCATGACGGTGGTCTCCGAGTGCGCGTCGATCCGGTTGAGCG
Organism: Cellulomonas xylanilytica; assembly: GCF_007989805.1. Classification (GTDB taxonomy): domain Bacteria; phylum Actinomycetota; class Actinomycetes; order Actinomycetales; family Cellulomonadaceae; genus Cellulomonas; species Cellulomonas xylanilytica. The sequence continues at coordinate 269,249 of NZ_BJUB01000002.1, read as the reverse complement.
CCGAGCGGATCATCATCGGGTTGGGCTTGCCGACGAAGTAGGGCTGACGGCCCGTGGCGGCGCTGATCATCGCGGCGACCGCGCCGGTGGCCGGCAGGTCCCCGTCGGCGGACGGGCCGGTGACGTCGGGGTTGGTGGCGATGAACCGGGCGCCGCCCTGGATCAGGCGGATGGCCTGCGTGATGGCCTCGAACGAGTACGTGCGCGTCTCGCCGAGCACCACGAAGTCGGGCTGCGCGGCGGTCAGCGTGTAGCCGGCCTCGTACAGCGCGGTGGTCAGCCCGGCCTCGCCGATCACGTAGGCGGAGCCGCCGGGCATCTGGTCGGTGAGGAACTGGGCGGTGGCCAGCGCCGAGGTCCAGATGGCGTCCTCGGGGACGTCGATCCCGGAGGCGGCGAGCCGGGCGCGCAGGTCCCGCGTGGTGAAGATCGAGTTGTTCGTGAGGATGAGGAACGGGCGGTCGCCGTCGCGCAGGGCCTTCACGAACTCCGCGGCACCGGGCAGCGCGGTGCCCTCGTGCACGAGGACGCCGTCCATGTCGGACAGCCAGGAACGAATTGCGCGGATCTCCCCGTGCCTCTGGTGCGTCACGCCCCGAAGGCCTTGCGCTCGACCTCGTCACGCTCGGCCTGCTCGTCGTACCGCTCGTCGCGCTCCTCCGGCTGGCCACCCTTGCGACGGGCGCGCAGCAGCTCGACGCCGATGGGGATCACCGAGAGGCCGACCACGACGATCAGCAGGATCTCGATGTTCTCCTTGATGAACGTGAAGTTGCCCAGCCAGTAGCCGAGCAGCGTCACGCCGACCGCCCACAGCAGCGCGCCGATCACGTTGTAGGTGACGAAGTAGCGGTAGCGCATCCCGCCGACTCCGGCGGCGACGGGTGCGTAGGTGCGCACGATGGGCACGAAGCGGGCGACGATGATCGTGCGGCCGCCGTACTTGTCGAAGTAGGCGTAGGTCTGGTCGATGTACTTCTTCTTGAAGAAGCGCGAGTCCGGCTTGTTGAACACCTTTGGCCCGACGGTCCGTCCGATGAGGTAGCCGGTCTGGTCGCCGAGGAACGCGGCGGCGAACAGCACCAGGCAGAGCACCCAGATGTTGATGTCGAGCGAGTCCTGCGCCACCAGGGCCCCGGCGGTGAACAGCAGCGAGTCGCCAGGGAGGATGGGGAACAGCAGCCCCGTCTCGATGAAGATGACGAGCGCGATGCCGATGAGGGCCGCGGTCCCGAACGACTCGATCAGGTGGTCGGCGTTCAGGAAGTCGGGCCCGAGGGCGGCGATCGGTCCGGCGGCCGTGAGGGCGGTCGTCATCAGCATGTGCCCAGAGTACGGGGCGGGTGACGAGCGACCCGTGGGCCATGTGTGCGGACTTCGTGCATCGAGGTGCTGAACAATGGCGCCGTGCGGGCCACAGTGAAGGATGTCGCAGCCCGGGCAGGGGTGTCGCCGAAGACCGTCTCCAACGTGATCCACGGCGTCGTGTACGTGCGCCCGGAGACGCGTGAGCGGGTGGAGCGTGCCCTGGCGGAGCTGGACTACGTCCCCAACCTGGGCGCGCGCGGGCTGCGCAACGGCCGGTACGGGCTGATCGCGCTGGCCCTGCCGGACCTGTCCACGGCGTACTCGGCCGAGCTGGCGCACCACTTCGTCGAGGAGGCGCACTCGCGAGGCTGGTCCCTGCAGATCGAGGAGACGGCGTCAGAGCCAGGCCGCGAGCGCGACCTGCTGTCCCGCGCGCGGTCGCACCTGGTCGACGGTCTGGTGCTCAACCCGGTCTCCCTCGCGGACTCCGCCGTCCCGGCGGTGCCGGGGCCGCTGCCGCCGACCGTGCTCATCGGTGAGGTCGTCCAGGACCGGGCCGACCACGTGGGCGTGGACAGCGTGCAGGCGTCCCGGGACATGACGGAGCACCTGCTGGCGACGGGCCGGCGCCGGATCGCCGCGGTGGGCACGCCACCGGTGGGCGTGGAGTCCGCGGCGGCCCGGCAGCGCACCGAGGGGTACCGGGCGGCTCTTGCGGCGGCCGGTGCGACGCACGACCCTGAGCTCGAGGTCCCCGTGCACCACTGGACGACCGAACGCGCGGTGGAGGCCACGCGGGCCTACCTGGCGCGGCACCCGGTGCCCGAGGCGTTCCTCTGCTTCACGGACTCGATGGCGCTCGGCGTGCTGAACGTCCTGTGGGAGCGCGGGCTGCGGGTGCCCGACGACGTCGCGGTGGCGGGGTTCGACGACGTCGCCGCCGCCCGGTACGCCGTGCCTCCGCTGACAACGGTGGCGTTCGACCTGCGCGGGTACGCGGTGGCCGCGCTGGACCTGCTGAGCGAGCGCATCGCCGAGCCGGACCTGCCCCCGCGGCAGCTGGTGTACCCCCACCGGATCGTCGTCCGGGCCAGCACGGGCTGACGTCCTGGCTGGTCAGGGGCGTCTTCGTCCTTCGGTGTGCGGCGTGGTTCTAACGATGTAATGATGCGAACCGGACACGGCGACGACGCCGTTCCCGGCTACCGACGACGACGTCGGACGTGTCTCACGAAGGAGTGAGGGCATGGCATCGCACCACCTCGCGCGGCCGCGCACCGCCGCCGCAGGCCCACCGACCAGCCCCGGTCCGGGCATCACCCGTCGCCAGATGCTCCTGGGCTCGCTGGCGGCAGTCGGCGGCGTCGCTGCCGCCTCGTCGCTCGCCGGCTGCTCACCGGCGACCGCATCGGCCGCCGGCGTCAACGAGCTGGCCTACTGGCACCTGCTCAGCGGCGGAGACGGCATCAACATGGCGGGCCTCGTCGAGGACGTCAACGCGATGGACCACGGCTACCAGGCCACCCAGACCGTGCTGGCCTGGGGGGCGCCGTACTACACCAAGCTCGCCATGGCGAGCGTCGGCGGTCGGTCGCCCGACGTCGCGATCATGCACGCGTCACGCGTCGCGGGGTACGCACCCGGCGGGCTGCTCGACCCGTGGGACCTCGACCTGCTCGCCGAGTTCGGGGTGCAGGAGTCGGACTTCCTCGAGCGCGTGTGGGCCAAGGGCGGGCTGGAGGGCGAGCAGTTCTCCATCGCGCTCGACTCGCACCCGTTCGTCATGATGTACAACCTCGACGTCGCCGAGCAGGCCGGGGCGCTCGGCCCCGACGGGCAGCTGGCGCCGATCGAGAGCCCGGAGCAGTTCCTCGAGGTCGCCCGTGCGATGCAGGCAGTCACGGGCAAGCACGGCCTGTCGTACGGCTACCTGGGCGACGGCGCGCAGATGTGGCGGCTGTTCTACACGTTCTACAAGCAGCACGACGCGGAGTTCGACCTGTCCGGTCCCCGGGCCGAGGTCGACCAGGACGCCGCGGTGGCGTCGCTCGAGTTCATCCAGCAGCTGCTCGACGGCACCATCGCCACCCAGAGCGGTGACTACGGCACCGCGGTCTCGGAGTTCATGTCCGGCGAGAGCGGGCTGTTCTTCACCGGCGTGTGGGAGCTGCCGACCGCCATCAACTCGGGGCTGCGGTTCGACGCCCAGCCGATCCCGACGCTGTTCGGCACACCTGCCGCCTACGCCGACTCGCACGCGTTCACGCTGCCGCACCAGTCGAGCCCCGACCCCGAGCAGCGGCGGGCCAGCTATGAGTTCGTCGCCGACCTGCTGAAGAACTCGTTCGGGTGGGCCGAGGCGGGGCACATCCCCGCGTTCCAGCCCGTCGTGCAGAGCCCCGACTACCAGAACCTCATCCCGCAGGCCCACTACGCGCCGGCGGCCGAGATCCTCAACTACGACCCCGAGGCGTGGTTCACGGGATCGGGCAGCGACTTCCAGAACTACTTCCTGGAGACCGTGCAGGGCGTGTACCTCAACGGCTCCGACCCCGCGGACGGCTTCAACGCGTTCGTCCGCCGCGTCAACGTCCAGCTCGACAAGCCGAACCCGGTGTGACCCCGAAGGAGCCGACCGTGTCTTCTGCAACCGTCGATGTCACCGGCGCCCCGCCGCGCACCACGTCGCCCGACGAGATCAGGCGCGGGGAGCGGGAACGCCGAGCCCGTGACAACCGCATCGGCTGGGCGTTCGTCGCCCCGTTCGTCGTCGTCTTCGTGATGTTCCTGATCTGGCCCCTGGTCCACGGCTTCTACCTCAGCTTCACGGCGGAGAGCATCACCGGCGCCGGTGGCGAGCTGATCGGCTTCGACAACTACGCCGAGGCCCTGCGCGACCCGATCATGTGGCGCTCGCTGCTGAACACCCTGTGGTTCACGGTGCTGTCGACCATCCCGCTGGTGATCGTCTCGCTGATCCTCGCCCTGCTCGTGCACCAGGGGCTCCCGGGCCAGTGGCTGTGGCGGCTCTCCTTCTTCATGCCGTTCCTGCTGGCGTCCACGGTCGCCGCGCAGTTCTGGATCTGGATGTACAACCCGCAGCTGGGCCTCGTGAACTACGTGCTCGGGGCGGTGGGTGTGGAGCAGATCGCCTGGCTGCAGGACCCGCAGTGGGCGATGCTCGCGGTCGTCGTCATGACGCTCTGGTGGACCGTCGGCTTCAACTTCCTGCTCTACCTGACGGCGCTGCAGAACATCCCCGAGCAGCAGTACGAGGCGTCCGCGCTGGACGGGGCCGGCCGGTGGCGGCAGCTGCGCTCCATCACGATCCCGCAGCTCGGCCCGACGACCGTCCTCATCGTGATCCTGCAGATCCTGGCGTCGCTCAAGGTCTTCGACCAGATCTACATCATGACCCAGGGCGGACCCGGCGGTGCGACCCGCCCCGTGGTCCAGTACGTCTTCGAGAGCGGGTTCACCGGCTACCGGTTCGGGTACGCCTCGGCGATCGCCTACATCTTCTTCGCCCTCATCGTCATCATCTCGATCGGCCAGATGCGGCTGACGACCCGGAGGAGTGCGTGATGACCACCGCCGTGCAGAGCACCCAGCCTCAGCCCGCACCGGTCGGCCCTCGCGGTCCCCGTCGGCCGCGCGGCCGCTTCGCCGACAAGGCCGGGCTGCGGACCGGCGAGCGCTTCGTGAGCCCCGGCCGCATCGGCGCCATCGTGGCCCTGGTCGTCCTCGCCGTGGTGTGGCTGCTGCCCTTCCTGTGGGCCGTCGCCACGTCGTTCAAGACCGAGACGGCGGCGGCAGCGACGCCCGTGACGTGGCTGCCCCCCGACGGCTTCACGACGGAGGCGTACGAGAGGGTCCTGAACGAGGGGAACATCCCGCTGTGGACCTGGAACAGCCTGGTCACCGCGGTGGCGATCACGATCATCACGGTCGTGGTGACGGCCCTGGCCGCCTACGCGTTCTCCCGGCTCGACTTCACCGGCCGGCGCTGGCTGTTCTGGGGGATCATCGCGTCGATCATCATCCCGCCGCAGGTGCTCATCGTCCCGCTGTTCTACGAGATGCTCACGCTCAACCTGATCGACACCTACTGGGCCGTGATCCTGCCGCAGACGGTCCACCCGGCCATGGTGTTCATCCTGAAGAAGTTCTTCGACCAGGTGCCCGTCGAGCTCGAGGACGCGGCCCGGATCGATGGTGCGGGACGCCTCCGGGTGTTCTGGTCGATCCTGCTGCCCCTGTCCCGGCCGATCCTCGCGGCCGTCTCGATGTTCGTGTTCATCGCGGCCTGGAACAACTTCCTCTGGCCGTTCATCGCGACGAGCGACGCGACGCTGATGACGCTGCCCGTCGGCCTGCAGACGGTGAAGAGCGCGTACGGCCTGCAGTACGCGCAGGTCATGGCCTCGGCCGTGCTCGCGGCGCTGCCGCTGGTCGTCGTCTTCCTGTTCTTCCAGCGCCAGATCATCAAGGGCTTCGCCACGACCGGCTTCGGCGGTCAGTAACACCCGCACACCGAGACATCCAAGGAGCTCCATGTCCCGCGCACGTGTCACCCTCGACCGCGACTTCGTCGTCGGGCCCGTCCCTCGCCGGATCTTCGGGTCGTTCGTCGAGCACATGGGCCGGTGCGTCTACACCGGCATCTACGAGCCCGGCCATCCCGCGGCCGACGAGCAGGGCTTCCGGCGGGACGTCCTGGACCTGGTCAAGGAGCTGGGTGCGACCGTCATCCGGTACCCCGGCGGCAACTTCGTCTCCGGGTACAAGTGGGAGGACGGCGTCGGCCCCGAGCGACCGCGTCGTCTGGACGGTGCCTGGCACACGGTCGAGACCAACGCGTTCGGCCTGCACGAGTTCGTCGACTGGGCACGGGTGGCCGGCGTCGAGGTCATGGAGGCCGTGAACCTGGGCACCCGGGGCGTCGAGGAGGCGCGCGCTCTCGTCGAGTACGCCAACCACCCCGGCGGCACCGAGCTGTCCGACCTGCGCCGCAAGAACGGCCACGAGGACCCGTTCGACATCCGCCTGTGGTGCCTGGGCAACGAGATGGACGGTCCCTGGCAGATGGGTGCCAAGACGGCCGACGAGTACGGCCGGCTGGCGCAGGAGGCGGCCAAGGCCATGCGCCTGGTGGACCCCCGCATCGAGCTGGTCGCGTGCGGCTCGTCGAACTCCGGGATGCCGACGTTCGGCGCGTGGGAGCAGACGGTGCTCGGGCACACGTACGAGCAGGTCGACTACATCTCGCTGCACGCCTACTACCAGGAGCACGACGGCGACCACGCGAGCTTCCTGGCCAGTGCCGTGGACATGGACTACTTCATCGAGTCCGTGGTCGCCACGGCCGACGCCGTCCGGGCCAAGGGCAAGCACAAGAAGCACATCAACCTGTCGTTCGACGAGTGGAACGTCTGGTACCAGCGGGGCAAGGACTCCCTGGACCAGCCGCACGTCATCGAGCGCGAGGGAGTGTGGCGGGAGCACCCGCGGATCATCGAGGACGAGTACAACGTGACCGACGCCGTGGTCGTGGGCACGTTCCTCAACTCGCTGCTCCGTCACGGCGACCGGGTGACGGTGGCCAACCAGGCGCAGCTGGTCAACGTCATCGCGCCCATCCGCTCCGAGGAGGGCGGCCCGGCGTGGCGGCAGTCGATCTTCTGGCCGTTCGCGCGGACGGCGGCGCTGGCCCGCGGGGTCATCCTGCGGACGGCGGTGACCTCGGACCGGTACGACACCACCGTGTTCGACGCCGTGGACCTGGTCGACGTGTCGGCCACCTGGGACGAGGAGCAGGGCCGCGTGGCGCTGTTCCTGGCGCACCGGGGTCTCGACGAGGACGCGGAGGTCACGGTCGACCTGCGCGGCTGGTCCGCGGGCCAGGTCGCCCGCGCCGAGGTGCTGACCGTGCCCGAGGGCGGTGACCGGCACACCACCAATGCGCAGGACGCGCAGGACCGGGTCGGCCTGCGTCCGCTCGAGGGCGTGCAGACCGACGGCGGCACCGTGACCCTGCGGCTGCCTCCGCTCTCCTGGGCGGTCGTGGAGCTGGAGGTCACGCGCGCCTGACCGGGTGCGGCGACCCGGCCCGGGCGGGTCCCGGGTCGGTCGCCGCTACCGTGGCGCCCGTGGACGAGGAGCGCGCAGAGGTCGGGGTCGGCCCGTGGGTGGGCGAGTGGCCCTCGGATGCGCGGTACGACCCCGCACTCCTCGCCGAGGGCGACCGCCGCAACGTCGTCGACCGGTACCGCTACTGGACGGTCGAGGCGATCGTCGCCGACCTGGACACCCGCCGGCACCCCTTCCACGTGGCGATCGAGAACTGGGCGCACGACCTCAACATCGGCTCGGTCGTGCGGACCGCGAACGCGTTCCTGGCGGCCGAGGTGCACATCGTCGGCAACCGCCGCTGGAACCGCCGGGGCGCCATGGTGACCGACCGGTACCAGCACGTCCGGCACCACCCGACCGTCGAGGACCTGGTCGCCTGGGCGGCCGGGGAGGGGCTGCCGGTCCTCGGCGTCGACAACCTGCCGGGCTCGGTGGCCCTGGAGGGCTACCCGCTGCCGCGCGCGTGCGTCCTGCTGTTCGGGCAGGAGTCCGTCGGGCTGTCGGACGCCGCCCGCGCCGCCGCCGTGGACGTCCTGCACATCGCCCAGTTCGGCTCCACCCGCTCGATCAACGCCGGTGCGGCGGCTGCGATCGCCATGCACGCCTGGGTCGCGCAGCACGCCTGAGGGGTGGGACGGGCGGCGGCGCGGATGCGCAGCCGTGCCAGAATCTTTCTGATACCGCCCCCCTACGCGCAGGAGATGCTGCAGATGGCCATCGCCACCCCCGAGGTCTACGCCGAGATGATCGACCGGGCGAAGGCAGGCAAGTTCGCCTACCCGGCCGTGAACGTCACGTCGTCCCAGAGCGTCACCGCCGCGCTGCAGGGCTTCGCCGAGGCGGAGTCCGACGGCATCATCCAGGTGTCCGTCGGCGGCGCCGAGTACGCGGCCGGCTCGACCGTCAAGGACCGCATCGCCGGCTCGCTCGCCCTCGCCGCGTACGCGGCCGAGGTGGCCAAGGGCTACCCGGTCACCGTCGCGCTGCACACCGACCACTGCGCCAAGCAGAACCTGGACTCCTGGGTCCGCCCGCTGCTCGCGCTCGAGATCGAGCAGGTCAAGGCCGGCAAGCTCCCCACGTTCCAGTCGCACATGTGGGACGGCTCGTCCGTGCCGCTGGACGAGAACCTGGTCATCGCCGAGGAGCTCCTCGAGCTCTCGGTGCAGGCCCGCACGATCCTCGAGATCGAGGTCGGCGTGGTCGGTGGCGAGGAGGACGGCCACACCGCCGAGATCAACGACAAGCTCTACACCACGGTCGAGGACGGCCTGGCCACGGTCAAGGCGCTCGGTGCGGGCGAGAAGGGCCGCTACCTGACGGCCCTCACGTTCGGCAACGTGCACGGCGTCTACAAGCCCGGCGCGGTCAAGCTGCGTCCGTCGATCCTCGCCGAGATCCAGAAGGCCGTCGGCGACGCCATCGGCAAGGAGAACCCGTTCGACCTGGTGTTCCACGGTGGCTCCGGCTCGACCGAGGCCGAGATCGCCGAGGCCGTCGACAACGGCGTCATCAAGATGAACATCGACACGGACACGCAGTACGCGTTCAGCCGTCCGGTGGCGGACCACTTCTTCCGCAACTACGACGGCGTGCTCAAGGTCGACGGCGAGGTGGGCAACAAGAAGGCCTACGACCCGCGCGCCTGGGGCAAGCTCGCCGAGGCCGGCATGGCCCAGCGCATCGCGGAGGCCTCGCGCCAGCTCCGCTCGGCCGGGCACACGCTCGGCGCCTGACGCCGACCACGAGGAAGGCCCCGGACATCGTGTCCGGGGCCTTTCTCAGTTGGTGCTCTCTCCGACCGGTTGGAACCCGGCCTCGTCACCTTCGACGACGTCCAGGAGCTCACCGATCCGCGTGACCTCGAGGAGGAAGCGCACGGTGGGCGGCACCCGCAGGAGGCGCACGCGGTGCTGGGACCGGATGGAGAGGCGCGCCAGGAAGGCCACCCCCGACGAGTCCATGAACGTGACGTGGTGGGCGTCGACCTCGATGGGCAGGCCGACCTGCTCGGCCTCCGCCGTCGCCTCCTGCAGCTCGGGACCGAGGTCGGCGTCGACCTCGCCCGAGAGCACGATGCGGGTGGCGTCCGTCCCCACGATGACCTGGACCGCTCCGGGCTCGCCCACGATCGCGGCACCCTGGTCGGCCTGCGAGACGTCCGCAGGCCCGTCGGGGATCGTGCTGTTACCGTCGCGCACGGCGCTCCTTTCAGCTACTTCCGCCAGGCCCGCGCCGCTTCTCGACTACTTGCCTGTTCGGAACGCTAGACGATCGGAGGTGGTGGTGGTCAACTCCCACGCCTCACCCCTTCCGGATCAGGCCCTCGCCGAGGTGCGGGACCGGGCCCTCAAGTCCACTTCCGTGCCGATGGCCCTGCTGGATGCGGCGGGGACGAATCTGCCCGTGATCTGGGTGAACGACGCGTTCGAGCGGGTCACCGGCTACGGCGTGGAGGAGGCGCGGAGCCGCCAGACGGCTGTGCTGGACGACACCCCGTTCCACCAGGACGACATCGCCCGTCTGGCGGACGAGCTGCGAGCAGGGCGGGAGATCGCGCACACGATCGTCCTGCGGCGCGCGGACGGCACCCGGCTGGCGTGCCGCGCGCACCTGTCCCCGGTCCGCGACGCCGGTGACGGTGCGCTGACCCACTGGGTCGCCGCGCTCCAGGACCTCACCGAGCAGCTCTCGCACGACGCCGAGCAGGCCGCGATGGTGGAGACGGAGCGGCGCGAGCGGCGCAGCCTCGGCCTCATCGCGCAGGTCTCGGACCTCCTGATGGACGTCGACGACCCGCACGCCCTGCGGGAGATCGCGACCATCCTGCGCCGGGCCGTCGTCGGCTGGGCGGCGTTCTACCTCAACGACGGCGGCCTGCGCGTCGCCGACGGGATCGACGCGGGACGCCCGCCCACGGGGAAGGGCTCGCGGCACGGGGACGTGCAGGCGGTGGGGGAGGTGGGGCCCGACGTGGTCCAGCAGCTCCTCGACGCCGAGATCGACCGGCCGGTCGAGCTCGCGCTCGGCGGCTCCTACGGTGACGGCAGCGCGTCGGCGTGGCTCGCGCAGCAGGCCGACGCCCAGCTGGGTCCCGCCGATGACGCCACGGAGCGTTCCGTCCTGGTGTTCCCGCTGCCCGGCCGCCGACGGGTGCTCGGGGTGCTGGTCGTGCACCCGCACGGCGGCCACGGGCTGCGTGATCTCGAGCCGTCGGTGCGCACCGTCCTGGACCTCACGGCCCGCCGCGTCGGTCTCGTCATCGACAACGCCCGCCTCTACGACCGCGAGCACCGGCTTGCGGAGACGCTCCAGCGGGCCATGCTCCCGGAGCAGGCCGAGGTCGACGGCCTGGACGTGTGGACGTACTACGCGCCCAACTCGGAGAACGCCCAGGTGGGCGGCGACTGGTACGACGTGCTGCAGGTCAGCCAGGACGTGATCGGCGTCGTCATCGGGGACGTCGTCGGGCACGACGTCGAGGCGGCGGCGTCGATGGGCCAGCTGCGCTCGGTCGTCCGCTCCTACATCTTCGACATCACGACGCCCGGTCCGGTGCTGGAGCGGGTCGACCAGCTGGTGGCCGGCATGCGGGTGCCGCGCCCGGCGGGACTCGTGCTGTCCACGCTGACCCGGTCCGAGCAGGTCTGGCGGCTGGAGTACTCGCGGGCGGGTCACCTCCCCGCGCTCCTCGTCCGCGCGGGCGTGGTCACCCAGCTCGACGCCGCCGGGGGTCCGCTGATCGGCTTCGGGGGCGTGCCCCGGACCACCGGCACGGTCGAGCTGGAGCCCGGCGACGTCGTCGTCTACTACACCGACGGCCTGATCGAGCGGCGTGACCGCGGCCTGCGGGACGGGCTCGCCGCCCTGTCGGCGGTGGCCGCGGCCGTCACCGCGCGGGACGCCGCGGGGGTCGGTGAGGAGCTGCTGTCCCGGCTCGCGGACCACCCCGAGGACGACGTCGCCGTCGTCGTGGTCCGTGTGCCGTCGCCGCTGGACACCGCCGAGCGCACGCGCAGCCCCCGCCGGCGCCGGTGGTCGCTGCCGAGCGAGGCGGCGTCGATCGGTCGCGCGCGGCACGCCGTGGTGCGGACCTGCCAGGCGTGGGGGATCGAGGACGCCGCGAACGCCGAGCTGGTGGTCTCCGAGCTCGTCGCGAACGCCGTCCTGCACGGGTTCGGGCACGTGTCGCTGCAGCTCTACGACACGGGTGACGGCCTGCGCATCGAGGTCGAGGACGCCAACCCGGCACCGCCGGTCACCACGGACGGGCACCCCGGGCGGGTCGGGGGCTTCGGCATGCAGATCGTCGAGCGGCTGGCCGACTGGGGCTGGCGGCAGTCGCGCGGCGGCAAGCTGGTGTGGGCGAAGGTGCGGCCGGGGTCGCTCCCGGCAGGTGGCCGCTAGGCGGGAGCGGAGGCGCCGTCGGGACGGCGGAAGTCCGACTGCTCGACGCCCGACTCGCACCGGTGGTCGGTGTCGATGCGGAACAGGTCGAGCGCGCCGCAGATCTCGATGACGAACAGGTCCCGCGGGTCCGCGCCGCGCAGGACGGTCGCTCCGCCCCGCTTGCGGCCGGCGTCCGCCAGCGAGATGAGGAAGGCGGCGCCCGTCGAGTCCATGAACGTCACGCGGCACATGTCGACGACGACGAGCTGGCGGCGCAGGCCCACGACGCGTGCGGCGATCTCCGGGAACTGGTCGCGCTCGGCAAGGTCCAGATCGCCGGCGACGGTCAGGGTCGTCGTCGTCGAGGAGGTGGAGATCTCGATCATGGGCACCCTGTCTGGAGGGGGGAGGTGCAAGCCGAACGGTGGTCCAGGTCGGCGGAACGACTGTAGTCGCGCTCCCAGAGCCGTGCCACCGAGGCACACTGGGCGCATGAGCCACGAGAACCTGCTGGACGGTCCCGCCCCGACCCTGCTGCCCGCCGACGGCCCGGACGCCGACGCCCGCGCCGCGCTGAGCAGCGGCTCCACCCCGCGCGAGGCGGTTCCCGCGGCACCGGCGGCCTCGATCCTGTGGGCCCTGCTGGCCGAGAACGCCCTGGCCAACGACGGCGACCCGGTGGCCGCGTACGCCTACGCCCGCACGGGGTACCACCGCGGTCTGGACGCGCTGCGCCGCGCCGGCTGGCACGGCCGCGGGCCGATCCCCGCGGACCACGCCCCCAACCAGGGGTTCCTGCGGTCGCTGCTCGCGCTCGCGGAGGCCGCGGAGGCCATCGGCGAGTCGGAGGAGGCGACGCGCTGCGAGACGTTCCTCGTCGACAGCGGCACCTCGGTCGAAGAGGTCGCGAACCTGCGGTGACGTGAGCCGACCGGATCGGGATCTGCACGATCCGGTACCCTCTCGGAGTACTGGGTCACTGCCGCCCGGTGCGTGCGCCCGGCAGCCGGAGCGCACCGTAGGCAGGGTGAGAGTGGTGATCTGGATGCCGGCCGTCGTGGTGCTCGGAGCTCAGTGGGGCGACGAGGGCAAGGGCAAGGCGACCGACCAGCTCGGCGCGCGGACCGACTACGTCGTGAAGTTCAACGGCGGGAACAACGCGGGCCACACGGTGGTGATCGGTGGCGAGAAGTACGCCCTGCACCTCCTGCCGTCCGGGATCCTGTCGCCCGGCGTCGTCCCCGTCATCGGCAACGGCGTCGTCGTGGACATCGAGGTGCTGTTCGAGGAGATCGACGCGCTCGAGGCCCGCGGCGTGGACACGTCGGCCCTCAAGGTCTCGTCGGCGGCCCACGTGATCGCCCCGTACAACCGCACGCTCGACAAGGTCACCGAGCGGTTCCTGGGCAAGCGCCGCATCGGCACCACCGGCCGCGGCATCGGCCCCGCGTACTCCGACAAGATCAACCGCGTCGGCATCCGCATCCAGGACCTGTTCGACGAGAAGATCCTGCGGGAGAAGGTCGAGGGCGCCCTCGACCAGAAGAACCACCTGCTGGTGAAGGTCTACAACCGCCGGGCCATCACGGTCGACGAGACGGTCGACGACCTGCTGCGCCACGCCGAGCGCCTGCACCCGCTGGTCGCCGACACCCCGCTCCTGCTGAACACCGCGCTCGACGAGGGCAAGACGCTCGTCTTCGAGGCCGGCCAGGCCACCATGCTCGACGTCGACCACGGCACGTACCCGTTCGTCACGTCCTCGTCGGCCACGGCCGGCGGCGCGTGCACGGGCTCGGGCGTGGGCCCGACGAGGATCGACCGCGTGGTCGCCGTCGCCAAGGCGTACACCACCCGCGTGGGCGAGGGGCCGTTCCCGACGGAGCTCCTCGACGACGACGGCGAGTGGCTGCGCCAGACCGGCGGCGAGTTCGGCACCACGACCGGGCGCCCGCGCCGCACCGGCTGGTACGACGCGGTCGTGGTCCGCTACGCCAGCCGCGTCAACGGGCTGACGGACCTGGTGGTCACCAAGCTCGACGTGCTGACCGGCCGGGACAAGATCCCCGTGGCCGTGGCGTACGACGTCAAGGGCCGCCGGTTCGACGAGATGCCGTACGACCAGTCGGACTTCCACCACGCGACGCCCGTGTACGAGTACCTCGACGGCTGGTCGGAGGACATCTCCGGGGCGCGCGAGTTCGACGACCTGCCGGCCGCGGCGCAGCGCTACCTGCTGCGGCTGGAGGAGATCTCGGGTGCCCGGATCTCCTCGATCGGCGTCGGACCGGGCCGCGAGGCCACGATCGTCCGGCACGAGCTGCTCAGCTGACGTCGCCCGACACGCGGGCGTGCAGGTGCATGTCGTGCCAGCCGTCCGCGTGCAGGGCGTCGCCCCGCTTGGTGCCCTCGAGCCGGAAGCCGGCTCGGGTGGCCACGGCGCACGACGCGGGGTTGTCGACCGAGTGGTCGACCTCGATCCGGTGCAGGCCGAGGGTGTCGAACGCCCACGCGCCCAGGGTGGCCAGCGCGGTGGTGGCCACGCCACGGCCGCGTGCCTGCGGCAGCACCCAGTAGGAGACGTCCGAGCGACCGTCACCGTGGTCGAGCGACCGCAGGCTGATCTGGCCCACGACCTGGTCGGCGAGCGCCAGGGCCCAGCCCGCGCCGGTCTCGGCGTGCCAGCGGCCTGACCACGACGCGATCCACGCGCCGGCCTCGTCCGCGTCCATCGACCGGGCGTGCCACCGCCGGATGTCGGGGTCGGCGTAGGCCGCGACCACCGCCGCGGCGTCGTCGGCGTGCCACGGGCGGAGCCGCAGACCGCCGGCGTCGAGCACCGGCTGGGTCAGGTCGCGCAGGGTCCCGGGGGCGATCGCGGGCGAGGTCAGGCGGGGCACGCGGTCAGTATGCCGAGTCAGACGCGTGCCGGTGCCGGTTCGGCGGAGGTCACGGGCAGCTTCAGCTCGGCGACCATCCGCTGACGGACGACCGCCACCGGGTAGGCGATCCCGGCCAGGCACAGCGCGGTCGCGCCGACGAACACGGCGGGCAGGCCCCAGCGCTCGGCGACGAGCCCGCCGAGCAGCGCCCCGACGGGCATGAGCCCGTAGGCCAGGGTCCGGCTGGCCCCGCCGACCCGGCCGAGCATGCCGGGCGCGACCATCCGCTGGCGCATCGACTGCGAGATGACGTTGCCGTTGGTGTTGAGGAAGCCGAGCAGGAGCACGGCGACCGCGATGGCGGGCACGGTGGGCACCAGCACGGGGACCAGGAGGAGCAGGGTGTTCAGGGTCCAGCAGCCCAGCAGGAGGCGGACCTCGGGGATGCGACGGCCCAGCGGCTCGGCGGCCAGCGAGCCCAGGACCGCACCGACCGCCAGCCCGGCGACCACCAGCGGGTACTGCGCGGGCTCGAGGCCGACGCGCGACCCGGGTCCCACCATCCAGAGCACGAACACCGCGAAGTACCCGGTGTTGGCCATGTTCATGACGCTGCCGGCCACCAGCAGCGGCCGCAGCACCGGGTGCCGGACGAGGAAGCGGACCCCCTCCCGCACCTCGACCGTCGCCGAGCGCTTCTCGGTCGCCGCGTGCTTGTAGGAGCCCGGGATCCGGGTGGCGATCAGCAGCAGCGCGGCGACGCCGAGGCCCGCCGGGATGCCGAACACCCACCCGGCGCCGAGCGCGAGCACGGCGCCGGCCACCGGTCCGCCGACGAAGGACGCCATGACCTGCTGCGCAGCGAGCGTGCGACCGTTCGCCGCGTCGAGGCGGGAGCGGGGGACGAGGTCCGGGACCATCGCGGAGCCGGCGAGGTCGACCACCACGTCCGTCACGCCGTAGAGCAGGACGATCACCGTCAGCGCGGGCATGGTCATGCGCCCGGTCGCCACCAGCCAGACCGCGATCCCGAGCAGCACCGCGCGGGCGGCCAGGCCGGCCACCTGGGTGTGCTTGCGGTCGCGGCGGTCGACCAGCACCCCGGCGGCGAGCCCGAGCACGAGCCACGGGAGCCACGCGGCGGCGGTGAGCAGCGCGATCTGGCTGGGGGAGCGGGTGAGGGTCAGCGCGTACAGCGGGACGCCGGTCTGCACGATGCCGTCGCCGAGGTTCGCCATCCCGGTCGCCGTGAGGTGTGCGGCGAACCGGCGGCCGAGGGGCTCCCGCGTGGCGGCCTGCTCGCTCATGGCGCTCTCCCGGTACGATCGACAAGGAAACTCTGCAAAGACAACTCTGCAAAGGTAACTCTGCGAATGACCGAGAGCAACCCCCTGCCGTTCCGCGCCCGCGCCATCGGACCGGAGGAGCTCAAGGCGCTGGCCCACCCGCTGCGGATGGCGATGTACGACTACCTCTCCGAGCACGGGCCCGCCACGGCCAGCCAGCTGGGCCGGCACCTGGGGGAGAGCAGCGGGCAGACCAGCTACCACCTGCGGCAGCTGGAGAAGCACGGCTTCGTCGAGGACGACCCCGCGCACGAGCGCGGCCGGGACCGGTGGTGGCGCTCCGTCGGCTACAGCGTCGACGGCCGGGACATGCTCCGGGACCCCCGCACCGCGGACGCGGCGAACGCACTGCTCCAGGGGGTCGTCGCCGAGCGGGCCAAGGTCCTGCAGCGGTGGCTGTCCACGGGGGACACCCCGGAGTGGGAGGCCGCCTCGCTCAACGACTCGTCCACCGGCGACCTCACGCTCGAGGAGTTCCAGGGGGTGGTGCTCGCCGTCCAGGAGGTCGTCGACGGAGCCCTCAAGAGCGCGAAGGCCCGCAAGGCTGCCGGGGACACCGAGGGGCGCCGGCGGGTGCGTCTCTACTTCGACGCCCTCCCGCTGCCCCGCGACGATGACGCGTGAGTTGTGCAGATCGAAAGAACTGCGGATGTTTCACGTCTGAGGTGATGGAATCCACGGGCATACGGGTCCACGGTGGAAGGACTGGATCCTTTCCCGGAGGTCGTCATGACGCTCGTCGAGCACTATCCCCTCCTCACCGTCCCTGCGGCGCCCGGCAGTCACCGGCACCGCGCCCTGCACGCCTGGGTCGGGGCGGTCGCGGCGCTCACGGAGCCGGACGACGTCGTCTGGGTCGACGGCTCCGCCGAGCAGGCGGCGACGCTCGTCGAGGGGATGGTCGAGGCGGGCACGCTGATCCGGCTGGACGAGGAGCTCCGACCCGGCTCCTACCTGGCGCGCTCCGACCCCTCGGACGTCGCCCGTGTCGAGGACCGCACGTTCATCTGCTCGGTCGACCCGGACGACGCCGGGCCCACCAACCACTGGCGCGAGCCGCACGTCATGCGCGCCGAGCTCGCCGGGGTGTTCGACGGGTCCATGCGCGGGCGGACCATGTACGTCGTCCCCTTCTCGATGGGCCCGCTGGGCGGACCGATCTCGCAGCTGGGCGTGCAGATCACCGACTCGCCGTACGTCGTGGTGAGCATGCGCGTGATGACCCGCGTCGGCACACCCGTGCTCGACCTGCTGGGGACCGACGGCGACTTCGTCCCCGCCGTGCACTCCGTCGGGGCACCGCTCGGTCCTGAGGGCGACGACGTCCCGTGGCCGTGCAACGAGACGAAGTACATCGTGCACTTCCCCGAGACCCGCGAGATCTGGTCGTACGGCTCCGGCTACGGCGGCAACGCGCTGCTGGGCAAGAAGTGCTTCGCCCTGCGGATCGCGTCCGTCATGGCCCGCGACGAGGGCTGGTTGGCCGAGCACATGCTGGTGCTGCGCGTGACGTCCCCGACCGGACGCGTCTCGCACGTCGCCGCGGCCTTCCCGTCCGCGTGCGGCAAGACCAACCTCGCGATGCTCCGGCCGACCATCCCCGGCTGGACCGTCGAGACGATCGGCGACGACATCGCCTGGCTGCGACCGGGCGGGCCGGGCACCGACGGCCGGCTGCGCGCCATCAACCCGGAGGCCGGGTTCTTCGGTGTGGCACCCGGCACCGGGCAGGCCACCAACCCCGCCGCCATCGCGACGCTCGCGCACGACGTCATCTTCACCAACGTCGCGCTCACCGACGACGGGGACGTGTGGTGGGAAGGGCTCACCGACACCCCGCCCGACCACCTCACCGACTGGCGCGGCGAGGACTGGACGCCGGCCTCCGGCACCCCGGCCGCCCACCCGAACAGCCGGTTCACGGTCGCCGCCGACCAGTGCCCGACCATCGCCGACTCGTGGGACTCGCCCGAGGGGGTGCCCATCGACGCCATCTGGTTCGGCGGCCGCCGGGCCACGAACGTGCCGCTCGTCGCGCAGGCGCGGGACTGGGCGCACGGGGTCTTCCTCGGCGCGACGATCGCGTCCGAGCAGACCGCGGCCGCCGAGGGACCCGTCGGGACGCTGCGTCGCGACCCCTTCGCCATGCTCCCGTTCTGCGGCTACAACATGGCCGACCACTGGGGCCACTGGCTCCGCCTCGGCGCGCAGCTGTCCGCCCGCGGCATCCCGCTGCCGGCGATCTTCGGCGTCAACTGGTTCCGCAAGGGCACGGACGGGTCCTACCTCTGGCCGGGGTTCGGGGAGAACGCCCGGGTGCTGGCCTGGGCGCTGCAGCGGCTCGACGGGGCGGTGGAGGGGACCGACTCGCCGCTGGGGGTGCTGCCCGCCGACGGTGAGCTGGACCTGCGCGGGCTGGACCTGCCGCCCGGCACGTTGGAGCAGCTGCTCGCGGTCGACCCCGAGGCGTGGCTGGCGGAGTGCGACCTGACCGAGGAGTTCTTCGCGCAGTTCGGCGACCGGCTGCCCGTCGCGATGGTGGACGAGCTGGACGCGCTGCGGGTGCGGCTGCGCTCGGCGGGCTGATCCGGCGGCCGTGTCCACGGTCGACGTCGCGTCTGCTCTCCGGACGCGACTGTCGGTAGGCTCCCGGCACGTGAAGATCCTCGTCGTCGGCACCGGTGCCCGTGAGCACGCGCTGGCGCGCGCGCTGTCCCTCGACCCCGCGGTGACCGCGCTGCACGCCGCCCCGGGCAACCCGGGCATCGGGACGCTCGCCACGCTGCACGCCGTCGACCAGCTGGACGGGTCCGCGGTCGCGGCGCTGGCCACCTCGCTGGCGGTGGACCTGGTCGTCGTCGGCCCGGAGGCTCCGCTGGTCGCGGGTGTCGCGGACGCCGTGCGCGCGGTGGGTATCCCCGTGTTCGGCCCGTCCGCAGCGGGCGCCCGGCTCGAGGGCTCCAAGGCGTTCGCCAAGGAGGTCATGGCCGCCGCGGGCGTGCCCACGGCCGAGCCGCGGGTGGCGACGACCGTCGAGGAGGCTGCCGCAGGTCTGGATGCGTTCGGCGCGCCCTACGTCGTGAAGGACGACGGCCTCGCCGCGGGCAAGGGGGTCGTCGTTACCCACGACCGCGCCGAGGCGCTGGCCCACGCGCAGGCGTGCCTGGCCAAGGCCGAC
Source organism: Cellulomonas xylanilytica (assembly GCF_007989805.1). Taxonomy (GTDB): domain Bacteria; phylum Actinomycetota; class Actinomycetes; order Actinomycetales; family Cellulomonadaceae; genus Cellulomonas; species Cellulomonas xylanilytica. The sequence continues at coordinate 250,014 of NZ_BJUB01000002.1, read as the reverse complement.
GGGCGCGTCGTCATCGAGGACTACCTCGACGGCCCCGAGATCTCGCTGTTCGTGCTGTCGGACGGCGTCGACGTGGTGCCGCTGGTCCCCGCGCAGGACTTCAAGCGCGCGCACGACGGCGACGAGGGCCCCAACACCGGCGGGATGGGTGCCTACTCGCCGCTGCCCTGGGCTCCCGCGGACCTGGTCGACGAGGTGGTGGAGCGGGTGGCGCGCCCGACGATCGCCGAGATGGCGCGTCGAGGCACGCCGTTCTCGGGCGTCCTCTACGTCGGGCTCGCGCTGACGTCGTCCGGGCTGAAGGTGGTCGAGTTCAACGCCCGGTTCGGCGACCCGGAGACGCAGGTCGTGCTCGCGCGCCTGGCGACGCCCCTGGCCGCCGTGCTGCTCGCCTCGGCGACGGGGACCCTCGGCACCCTGCCTCCCCTGCAGTGGCGCGACGACGCCGCCGTGACGGTCGTCATCGCCTCGGGGGGCTACCCCGGGGCCGTGCGGTCCGGCGACCCGATCACCGGGACCGAGGACGCCGAGGCGCTGCCCGGCGTGCACGTCCTGCACGCCGGCACCGCCCTGCAGCAGAACGCCGCCGGCGACGACGACGACGCGATCGACGGAGCCCACCTCGTCGCGGCGGGCGGTCGCGTGCTGTCCGTCGTCGGCGTCGGCCCCGACCTCGCCGCCGCCCGAGCCGCCGCCTACGCGGGCGTCCAGCAGATCGAGCTGCCGTTCTCGCACCACCGCTCTGACATCGCCGCCCAGGTGGCGGACCTCCCGCTGGTCTGAGGTCGCGTAGGGCATCATCGCCGCATGGGCACCTCCGAGTTCGTGTACGGCGACGGCAGGTGGGGAGGGGACGCAGACGTCGTCCCCAGCCTGCGCATCGAGGTCCAGGACGGCGACATCGCGACCGTCGAGTACCGCCCGGCGCCGGACGGTCTCGGCCGGTTCTACCTGGGTTTCCAGCCGCGGGACTTCTTCGACGACCCGGCGGAGAGCGAGCCGGTCGACCTGGCTGCCGAGGCGGAGGCGTTCGCCGAGTGGGCCCTGCTGGTGGGCGCCGTCGACGTCGAGGCGAAGCACGTGCGACGGCTGCTGGCCGAGGAGCACGTGGACGAGCCGGAGGACACGTTCGTCGAGGAGACCGTGGAGCGCCTGGTGCGGCTGGTCGGGCTGCCCATCCCCGACGGCCTCGAGGGCGGCGACGACCTCGTGTGATTCGGGCACACTGTGCCCGTGACCTCTCACCTCCCCGGCTGGACGCACACCTACTCCGGCAAGGTCCGCGACCTGTACGTGCCGGACGGCTCGCCCTCGACGGCGGCGCACGGGGACGTCGTCCTCGTCGTCGCCAGCGACCGGGTCTCCGCGTTCGACCACGTGCTCGACCCCGGCATCCCCGGCAAGGGCGTCGTGCTCACGCAGCTGAGCCTGTGGTGGTTCGAGCAGCTGGCGGACCTGGTGCCCAACCACGTGGTGTCGACGGACGTCCCGGCGCAGGTCGCCGGGCGCGCGATGGTCTGCCGCCGCCTCGAGATGTTCCCTGTCGAGTGCGTCGCGCGCGGCTACCTGACCGGGTCGGGGCTCGCGGAGTACCGGGTGTCCGGGTCGGTGACCGGCATCCCGCTGCCCGCGGGGCTGGTCGACGGGTCACGGCTGCCGGAGCCGATCTTCACGCCGGCCACGAAGGCGGAGCTGGGCGAGCACGACGAGAACGTGCCGTTCGAGACGGTGGTGGGAGTGGTCGGCGCCGACACCGCGGCGACGCTGCGGGAGCTCACGCTGGCGGTGTACGGGCGCGCCGAGGCGATCGCGCGCGAGCGGGGGGTGATCCTGGCCGACACCAAGCTCGAGTTCGGCACCGACCCGACGACCGGCGCGATCACGCTGGGCGACGAGGTGCTGACGCCCGACTCCTCGCGGTTCTGGCCGGCGGACCTGTGGCAGCCCGGTCGCGCGCAGGCCAGCTTCGACAAGCAGTTCGTCCGGGACTGGCTGACGTCACCGTCGTCCGGGTGGGACCGTGCCTCCGACTCGCCGCCGCCGTCCCTGCCCACGGACGTCGTCGCCCGCACCCGCGACCGCTACCTCGACGCCTACGAGCGGCTCACCGGGGCGTCGCTGACGGTGTGACCTTTCGCTCATCGGGGACCCGGGGAGGACCGGGCAAGAGAGGTTAGGCTTCCCTCATTCCGACGTCGCCCGCTTCGCCGTGGTGGCCGTCCCCGAACGAATGGGAGCACCCGTGCGCATCGCCCGTCGCGCGGCAGCCGTGGCATCCGCCTCTGCCGTCGCCCTCACCCTCGCCGCCTGCGCAGGCGGCGCCGACGACCCCGCTGCGGAGCCCACCTCGAGCGGGTCGGCGACCAGCGACGACATCTTCCCGGTCTCCATCGACTCGACGCTCGGCACCGCCGACATCGAGGCGAAGCCCGAGCGCGTCGTGACGCTCGGCTGGGGCGCCGCGGACATCGCCCTCTCGCTGGGCACCGTGCCGGTCGGCATCGAGGAGGACACCTGGGGCGGCGACGCCGACGGGTACCAGCCCTGGTTCCGCGACGCCGTCGAGGCCGAGGGCGCCGAGCTGCCCGAGACCATCGCGATGTACCCCGAGCTGGACGTCGACGCGATCATCGCGCTGGAGCCGGACCTCGTGCTCGCCCCGCAGTCGGGCCTGGAGCAGGACGTCTTCGACCAGCTCTCCGCGTTCGTGCCGGTCGTCGCCTACCCCGGCGCACCGTGGCAGACGTCGCTCGAGGACCAGGTGACCATCGCCGCCGAGGCGCTGGGTGTCCCCGAGAAGGCCGACGCGCTGCTCGAGGAGCGGCAGACCGCGATCGACGCCGCCGCTGCCGAGCACCCCGAGCTGGCCGGCCTCTCGTTCGCCTACGTCTACGGCGGCGACCAGCCGGGCGCCCTGTCCGTGTACCTGCCCGGCGACCCGCGCGTCGAGCTGCTGACCGGCCTCGGGCTCGAGCTCGCCCCGTCCGTCTCGGCGCTCTCGGCCTCGCCGGGGACGTTCGTCAGCACCCTCGGCCTGGAGAACGCGGACCAGCTGAACGACGCGGACCTGCTCTTCACGTGGTTCAACAGCGCCGACGAGCAGGCCGCCACCGAGGCGCAGCCGCTCTGGGCGCAGATCCCGGCGTTCGCCTCCGGCGCCTACGTCCCGATGCTCGACCCGCAGCTCGGCATGGCCGTCTCGGTGGCCACGCCGCTGAGCGTGCCGTGGGCCATCGACGCGTACGTCCCGCTGATCACGGCGGGCGCGGAGAAGGTCCAGGGCTGACGCCCACCCCCGCTGCGCCGTGAGCACAGCCGTCGCGCAGGCCCCGCACACCACCGGTGCGCGGGGCTCGCGCGCGCTCGTGCTCGGGCTCGGCCTGGTCGCCGCGCTCCTGCTGCTCGTGCTCGTCCTGGGGCTGAGCATCGCCGTCGGGGCCAAGCCGGTGCCGCTCGCCGACGTGTGGTCGGCGTGGCGGGACCCGGACGGGTCGTACGTCTCCACGGTGGTCGCGTCACGCGTCCCGCGCACGCAGCTCGGCCTGCTCGTCGGGGCGGCGCTCGCCGTGGCGGGCGTGGTGATCCAGGGGCTGACCCGCAACCCCCTCGGCGACCCCGGTCTGCTCGGCGTGAACGCGGGGGCGTCCGCGTCGCTCGTGGTCACCGCCGCGGTGCTGGGCGGCGCGGCCGGCCGGACCGTGTGGGCCGCGGTCCCCGGTGCCCTACTCGCCGCGGCTGCGGTGTACCTGATCGGTTCGGGGGGCCGACGAGCCACGCCCGTGCGGCTCGTCCTGGCCGGCGCGGCGGTGTCGGCGGTGCTGGTGGCCCTCGTCGAGGCCATCACCCTGGCCGACCCGGAGGTGTTCGACACCTACCGCTCGTGGGTCGTCGGCTCCCTGGCGGGACGGCCGCCGTCGACCGTCGGCTCCGTGCTGCCGTTCGTCGTCGTCGGCCTCGTCGTGTGCCTGCTCCTCGCCCGGCCGCTCAACGCCCTGGCCCTCGGCGACGAGGCCGCGACCTCCCTCGGGCTGCGCGCCGGGCGGACGCGCCTGCTCGGTGCCGCCGGCGCCACCCTGCTGTGCGCCGCGGCGGTGGCGGCCGTCGGGCCCATCGCGTTCGTCGGCCTGGCGGTGCCGCACGTCGTGCGGTCGTTCACCGGGTCCGACCACCGCTGGCTCCTGCCCTACTGCCTCGTGCTCGGCCCGGTCCTCCTGCTCGCCGCCGACGTGGTCGGTCGCGTGGTCGCCCGCCCCGGGGAGCTGCCCGTCGGTGCCGTGACGGCGTTCGTCGGGGCGCCGTTCCTGATCATGGCCGTGCGCCGGGGACGGGTGGGGCTGTGAGCGCGCCGGAGGGCGGGGTCGCCCGCAGGCGCGCGAGCGGGTGGGCACTGTGAGTGCCCCACCTGTGAGCGCGCCCGCCGTCCTGTCGCTCGGGCCGTCCGTCGTCGTGCGCTGGCGGGGGCGACCCGTCGTCGTCTGCGTCGCCGCGCTCGTGGTCATGCTGGTCGCCATGCTCGTCACGCTCTCCGCCGGCCGCCTGGGCATCTCGCTGGCGGAGCTGCCGGGGGTCGTCGCCGGCAGCGGGTCGCGCGCACAGGAGTGGGTGCTGTGGACCAGCCGGCTGCCGCGGCTGCTCGTCGGGGCCGCCGCCGGTGCGGCGTTCGCGGTCTCCGGGGCGGTGTTCCAGTCGGTGACGCGCAACCCGCTGGGCAGCCCCGACGTCATCGGCCTCGGTGCGGGCGCCGCAGCGGGTGCGGCGGCCGCGGGGCTCGTGTGGCCCGGCGTCGTCCCGGTCCCCGTCGGCGCGCTCATCGGTGCCGGCATCGCGATCGGCGCGGTCTACCTGGGCTCCGGGGCGGGGTTCCGGGCGCCGCTGCGGATGGTGGTCGTCGGCATCGCCGTCGGCGCGATGTCGCTGGCCTTCGTGCAGCTCGCCCTCGCACGCGCGACCCGCGAGGACGCGCAGGTCCTCGCCGCCTACCTCAACGGCAGCCTCGCGGCGCGGGCGTGGTCGGACGTCCTCCTCGTCGTGGCCGCGCTGGTCGTGCTGCTGCCCGTGGCGCTCGTGCTGACCCGGCCGATGCAGCTGGTCGAGATGGGCGACGAGGTCGCCGTCGCGGTGGGCGTGCGAGCGGACCGGGTGCGCACCTGGGCGGTGGTCGTCGGTGTCCTGCTCACCGCGGCGGCCGTCACCGTGAGCGGGCCCATCGCGTTCGTCGCGCTGACCGCCCCGCAGATCGCCCGTCGGCTGACCCGGTCCACCGGACCCGGTATGGTCGCCGCCGCGTGCTGCGGTGCCGCGGTGCTCGTCGTGGCGGACCTGGTCGCCCAGTACGCCGTGCCGGGCGTCGTCTACCCCGTGGGTGTGGTCACCGCCGCGCTCGGCGGCGTGTACCTCGCGTTCCTGCTGGTCCGCGAGTGGAGGAGGAGCCCCGCGTGAAAGGTCCGCCGCTGGAGGCCGAGGACCTGACCCTCGCCTACGACCAGCTCGTCGTCGCCCGGGACCTGTCCGTGCAGATCCCGCGCGCGTCGTTCACCGTGATCATCGGTCCCAACGGCTGCGGCAAGTCGACGCTGCTGCGGGCCCTCGGTCGCACGCTCAAGCCGCGCTCCGGGCGGGTGCTGATCGACGGCGTGCCCATCGCGTCCCTGAAGAGCAAGGACGTCGCCCGCCGGCTCGCGCTCCTGCCGCAGAGCCCGATCGCGCCCGAGTCCATCACCGTCGGCGACCTCGTCGCCCGCGGCCGGTACCCGCACCAGGGGATCCTGCGGCAGTGGTCCGCCGCCGACGCCCGCGCGGTCGCGGACGCGCTCGACGCCACCGAGGTCGCCGACCTGCGCGACCGGTACGTCGCCGAGCTGTCCGGCGGGCAGCGCCAGCGCGTGTGGCTGGCCATGGCGCTCGCGCAGCAGACCGACCTCCTGCTGCTCGACGAGCCGACGACCTTCCTCGACATCGCCCACCAGTTCGAGGTCATGGACCTGTGCGCGCGGCTGCACGAGGACGGCCGCACGCTCGTCGCGGTCCTGCACGACCTCAACCAGGCCGCCCGGTACGCCACCCACCTGATCGCGATGAAGGCCGGCGCCGTCGTCGCCGAGGGCCCGCCCGCCGACGTCGTGACCGAACCGCTCGTGCGGGAGGTGTTCGGGCTCGCGTGCCGCGTGGTGCCGGACCCGGAGACCGGGACGCCGATGGTCGTGCCGGCCCGCCGGGACGCGCACGTCCGGCACGTCCGCTAGAGCCGGATCTGCTCCAGGGCGGTCACCGCGGCCCAGCGCGCCCGGTCCGACCGGGCGCCGACCGGGGCGAGCACGTCCGCGTCGACCAGCGGACCGAGGTCGATCCCGGTGAGCTCCTGGACGTCCGCGACGGGCACCTGGAACGTCCGGAACGGCTCCAGGTCGGGTACCTCTACCTGCAGGGTCCGGACGAACGGCTTCTGGTCCAGCACGAACGCGGTCGCACGCAGGTCCTCCGCCGACGCCCACGCCGCGACCTTCCAGAACCTCCGGGGGATCTGGACGCCGCGGTAGACCGGGTCGTCGTCGGCGAGCACCGGCCCGGTCAGCACCGACAGCCGGTGGCCGTACGCCCGGGCGTACTCGAGCACGTGGTCCTCGAGACCGACCCAGAGCAGCTCGCCCTGGTTGAACGCGGACGCCTGCGGGGCGGCGTTCGGGTAGGCGAACGTGTCGAAGTTCGCCTGCCGAGCCGTCACCAGGTCACCCCAGACCGGGTCCCGACGGCGCACCAGGTGCCCGCGGTCGAGGTCGTTGCGCGCGTACAGCTCCGGACCGGCCTGCTCGTCCGCGGGGACGCGCGGGTCCAGGTGCCAGTCGTCGCCGCGCTCCAGGTCCACCAGCTGCGCACCGTCGATGTTCACCGCGGTGGCCGCCGCCAGCCGCCGCGCCGGGTCGAGGAGCACGGTGAAGTGCGTGGACGGGAGCGTTCGCACGGTCTGCGACGGGACCGGGAGCGGCACGGACGCCCCGAGGAACGATGGGTCGTATCCCGCTGCCTGGCTCATAGGGTCCTCACATGCGGACCGTACCGACCACCCCTGACGTCCTGCTGCGCGATGCTCGCCTGGTGGACGGCGACGGGCCGGTCGACGTGCTCCTGCGCGACGGTCGCGTCGCCGCGGTCGGCCCCCGCCTCGACGCCGACGCCCCGCAGGTGCGGCTCGAGGGTCGCTGGCTCATGCCGGGCCTCTGGGACGCGCACGTGCACCTGACCCAGTGGGCGCTGGCCCGGTGCCGGCTGGACGTCTCCGGGGCCACGTCCGCCGCGCACGCCGTGTCGCTCGTCGCCGCGGCGCCACCTCCGCCGGCCGGGACCGCGCTCGTCGGCTTCGGGTTCCGCGACGGCCTCTGGCCCGACGTCCCGACGTCCGCCCTCCTCGACGCCGCCGTCGGCGACCTGCCCGTCGTCCTCGTCTCCGGCGACCTGCACTGCGCCTGGGTCTCCACGGCCGGCCTCCGGTTCCTCGGCGTGGGCGAGCACCCGACCGGGCTCCTGCGGGAGTCCGAGTGGCTGCCCCTGCAGGGTGCGGTCGACCACGTGCCCGACGACGTCGCCGACGCCCTCGTCGACGACGCCTGCGCCGCGGCCGCGGCCCGCGGGGTGGTCGGCGTGGTCGACCTCGAGCTCGCCGACAACGTGCACGTCTGGCGTCGTCGCGTCGCCGCCCGGCCCGCCCGCCTGCGCGTGCGGGCAGGGGTGTGGGAGGACTTCCTCGACCGGGTGGTCCGCGAGGACCTGCACACCGGTGACACCATCGCCGGGCTCGTGAGCCAGGGGCCGCTCAAGGTCATCACCGACGGCTCCCTGAACACCCGCACCGCCTACTGCCACGACCCGTACCCCGGCCTGACCGGTCCGCTCGCCCGCGGGGTCCTGTCGGTGCCGCCGTCGCGGCTGGCTCCGCTCATGGCGCACGCCACCCGGCACGGCCTGCGCTGCGCGATCCACGCGATCGGCGACGCCGCGAACGCCCTGGCCCTCGACGCCTTCGCGTCGTCCGGCGCCGCCGGCTCCGTCGAGCACGCCCAGCTGGTGTCCTGGGAGGACGTCGAGCGGTTCGCGGCGCTCGGCGTGGTCGCCAGCGTGCAGCCCGAGCACGCCATGGACGACCGCGACGTCGCCGACCGCTACTGGGACGGTCGTACCGACCGCGCGTTCGCGTTCGGGTCGCTGCACCGCGCGGGCGTCCGGCTGGCGCTCGGGTCCGACGCGCCGGTCGCCCCGCTGGATCCGTGGGTCGCCGCCGACGCCGCCGTCACCCGGTCCCGCGACGGGCGCGCCGCCTGGCACCCGGAGCAGGCGCTCGACCGCCGGGTCGCGCTGGAGTCCTCGGTCGACGGCCACGGGCTCACGGTGAACCCCGGCGCGCCGGCGGACCTCGTCGTCCTCGATGCCGACCCGCTCACTGCGCCCCTCCGGGCGATGTCGGTGGCGGGCACGCTCGTCGCCGGCGGGTGGACGCACCGCGCGTTCTGACCGTGCGGGGACCACGACCGCACCCGAGTCAGGATCGGACGACCGCGACCACGAGCCGCACCCCGTCCGGCGGCGCCCCGGCGTCGGCGAGGATGAGACTCATGCGTGCCGTGGTGATCTCCGAGTTCGGCGTCCTCCCGACCGTGCGCGACGTCCCTGCGCCGGCCTGTCCCGACGACGGCGTCGTCCTGCGCGTCACCGCGACCGGCGTCTGCCGGTCCGACTGGCACGGCTGGCAGGGGCACGACGACGACATCTCGCTCCCGCACGTCCCCGGGCACGAGCTGGCGGGGGTCGTCGCCCAGGTCGGTCCGTCGGTCCGGTCCTGGGCGCCCGGCGACCACGTCACCGTGCCGTTCGTGTGCGCGTGCGGCACGTGCGCGGCGTGCCTCGCGGGGGAGCAGCAGGTCTGCGAGCGGCAGCGCCAGCCCGGGTTCACCGACGACGGCTCGTTCGCCGAGCTCGTGGCCGTCTACCACGCCGACGTCAACCTGGTCCGCCTCCCGGACGGCATGTCCCCGGTCACGGCCGCGGGCCTGGGCTGCCGGTTCGCGACCGCCTACCGGGCCGTGACCGTCCACGGACGCGTGCGGCCGGGCGACTGGGTGGCGGTGCACGGCTGCGGTGGCGTCGGGCTGTCCGCGGTCATGGTCGCCGTCGCGGCCGGTGCTCGCGTCGTCGCGGTCGACGTGTCCCCTCAGGCCCGCGACGCAGCAGGGTCGATGGGTGCCGAGGTCGTCCTCGACGGCACCGGGGACGTCGCCGCGCAGGTCCACGAGGTGACCGGTGGTGGTGCGGCCGTCTCGCTCGACGCCCTCGGCAGCCGCGCCACGGCCGCAGCGTCGGTCCTGTCGCTGCGCCGGCGCGGCCGGCACGTGCAGGTCGGCCTGCTGCTCGGCGGCGACACCGCCCCTCCGCTGCCCATGGGCCGGGTGATCGGGTGGGAGCTCGAGGTGTACGGCAGCCACGGCATGGCGGCCCACGAGTACCCCGCGATGCTCGCCCGCATCGCGTCCGGCGAGCTCGACCCGTCCCGACTGGTCGGGCGCACGATCGGGCTCGACGAGGCGCCCGCCGCGCTGGCGGCCCTGGGCGAGGGGGCGGGCGGTCCCGGGATGACGGTCGTCGTCCCCTGACGAGGACCGGTCAGGAGCGGGGAGCGCCGGACGTCGGTTCGGGGACCACCTGCGCGTCGACGCCCGCCGGCGGGAGCACCAGCTCGGCACTCGCAGCCGTCGCGGCGTCGGCAGCGCGGCGCCGCGCGGCACCCCACTGCGTGAGCCCCACCCCCGCGAGCACGATGGCGCCGCCCACCGGCTCGTACCAGTGCAGCCCTTCGTGCAGGACGAGGACGCCGAGGGTCGTCGAGACCAGCGGGATCACGTAGGTGACGCTGGCCGTGACCGTGGCACCGGCGGCCTCCAGGACGCGCCAGAACAGCACGTACGCCAGGCCCGTGCCGCCCAGGCCGAGCGCGAGCAGCGCCAGGGCCGGTGCGGGGGCGACCGGGGCGAGCAGCGGGGTGGAGACCGCGAACGGCAGGATCACGACGGCACCGACAGCCAGCTGGATGGCGGGCAGCGCGACGGTCGACAGGCCCGTGCTGGTGAGCCGACGGCGGCTCCACGCGTTGCCGAGGCCGTAGCAGAACGTCGCACCGAGCAGCATCAGGCCGCCCACCAGGTCGATCGCGCCCGAGTTCCACACGCCGAGCAGCACCGCGATCCCGCCGAAGCCCAGCACCAGCCCGCCGACCTGCACCCGGTCGGGCCGCTCGCTGGGCAGCAGGAGCGCGACGAACACCGCCGTGAACAGCGGGGTCGTCGCGTTGACCAGTCCCGCCAGCACGGAGGTGACCCGCTGCTCGGCGAGCGCGAAGAGCACGAACGGGATTGCCGTCATGATCGCGCCGACCATCACGAAGTCACCGATCCGCCGCCGCTCGACGCGCACGCGCTCACGCCGGATCAGCAGGATCACGGCGAGCAGCGCGAACCCGATGACGATCCGGCCGAAGGCCACCTGCGTCGGCGCGAAGGTCTGCAGCGCCGTGGCGATGAACAGGAAGCTGCAGCCCCACAGCACGGCGAGCAGGAGGTAGGGGCCGATCCAGCTGCGGGTCGACGGTGCAGGAGAAGTCACCCGCGCATCATCCCCCGGACCACTGACACACGAAGCATGCCGTCGATGAGGCGCCTGACCAGGCATGACGCGAGGAATCACCAGGAAGCTCGTCGACGAACCCTTGCACTCATAGATCGTCACGCGATATATATCGCTCGTGGCATTCCGGATGAGCGAGCAGGCGTACCTCGTCCTGCTCGCGCTGGCGGAGGAGCCGCGCCACGGCTACGGCATCGTGCAGGCGGTCACGGCCATGTCGGACGACCGCGTCCGGCTCGGCGCCGGCACGCTCTACGGCATCCTCGACCGGCTGGTCGAGGCCGGCTACACGGAGGCGTCGGGCGAGGTCGTCGTCGACGGTCGCCTGCGGCGCTACTACCGGCTCAACCCTGACGGCATGGCAGCCCTCGCCGCCGAGACCGCCCGCCTGACCGACCTCGCCTCGCTCGCCCGCCGCGTGCTCGCCGCCCGCCCGTCGTCCCGTCCCGCTCTCGGATCGGCGTGATGCGCGGCCTCGAGCGGTCCGCCGCCTTCTGGCTGCGCGCCTACCCTCCGGCCTGGCGGGAGGAGCGTGCCGACGAGGTCACCGCCGTCCTCCTCGATCTCGCGCCCGACGGCGCGCGACGGCTGGACGCTCGCACGGCCCTCAACCTGCTGCGCGGCGGAGTCGCGACGCGGTGGCGCCAGACCCCGCCCGTGCACGTGTACCTGGCCTACCGGATGTTCGACGTCCGCGTGCCGGTGCAGTACCGCGAGTGGGTGCGTCAGGACATCACCGGGCCGGGGCACCTCCGTCGCAACCTGTCGGGACGCCTCTGGCTGTTCGTCTTCACGATGTACAACGGCATCGCGGCAGGGTTCCCGGCGGCGACCGTGCTGTGGTGGACCGCGATGGCGGTCGCCCTCACCGCCTGTCTCCTGCTGGTCCGTCCTGAGGTCGCGGTCCGCCGCCGGCTGCAGCGCCACGTGCGACGCAGGGCGCGCGACGAGCCGCGCGACGTCGGCGGGTACGTCTGGGTGCGGCGACCGCGCGAGCGGGTGATGGCCGAGCCCGGTGCTCGGGTGCTGGTGGTCCTCCTGGCCGTCGGTGCGGTGGCGTGGTCGGTCGCGGCCGTCCTGGCGCCGACCCGCCTGAGCGCCGTCTCGTGCGGGCCCGCGTGCTCCGAGCTCGTGGCCGTGCCCCGCGACGCGCAGCTGCTCGTCACGGCTCCGCTGGCGGCCGCCGCGGCCGTCGGTCTCGCGGTCGCCGTCGCGGTGGCCCGCCGCTGCCGACGCCTCCTCGCGGCGGCTCCCGCCCAGCCCGCGCGCCGGCTCGTCGGCCTCGCACCGCACGCCGGCATCGCCGTGGCGCTGTGGACGGTCGTGATCGTCGCCGCCGCCCTCGCGGAGGTGACGGGGGAGTGGGTCCTGTCGCTGTCCGCGCTCGCCGGTCCGGTCTGCCTGGTCCTCCTCCCGTCCGCGCTCGCGGTCTGGTGGCACGCCCGCACGTGGGGCGGTCTCGCCCTCGTCGACCTGTGCCGCGTGGCCTGGACCGGTCGCCCGGTCACGGTGGACGAGCTCGACACGGACCTCGTCCGGGCCGTGGCCCTGGAGGCCCGATGACCACCATCGACCCCCGTTTCGAGCGGTCCGTCCGGCGCTGGCTTCGGGCGTACCCGCGGCGCTGGCGGCTCCGCCGGTCCGACGAGGTGGTCGCGCTGCTGGCCGACCTCGCCGCCCCGGGCGCGACGCGCGTTGACCTGCGGACGGCCGCGGGGCTGGTCCGCTCGGGCTGGGCGACGCGTGCGCGGACCCGGCCACCACTGCGGCACGCGCTCGCGTACCGGTTGCTCGACCGTCGCGTCCCTACGCGCTACCGGGGCTGGGTCCGGGACGACCTGGAGGGGGCGAACGCCCCTGTCCGCGTGCTCGTCACGGTGGCGGTCACCTACGCGGTGATCTCGGTGCTGCTGCCGCTGGTGACGGGTGAGCGCCCGCGCCCGCCGTCGTCGCTGACCGGGGCGGTCCTGATGGGGATGGCCACGGGGCTCCTGTCCCGTGGTCCGTGGCAGTTCCGCAAGCAGGCCCGCAAGCACCTCGTCGCGGAGCCGGGTGAGGAGCTGACCTCCGACAGCCTGCTGTTCGGCATGGTGATGCGCGACCGGCTGACGGCCCGCGGGACCGTGGGGACGGGCGTCGTGGCGGTGGCAGCCGTGGGTCTGGCGGCGGTCGCTGCCTGTCTTTTGGCTCCGACGCGCCTGGCGACCGGGGCGTGCGGTCAGGGATGCGTCGAGACCGTCAGCCGAACGCGCGACGGCGTCTCGCCCGCCCTGCTCGCGGTGCTCGCCGCCGCGCTCGTCGTCGGTGTCCTCGCGTCGGTGCTCTCCCGTCGCCGCCTGCGCCGGCTGGTTCCCCTCCGGCCCGCGCAGCACGCGCGGCGCCTGATCCGGCCGAACTCGCGCCATGCCCTTCTCGTGGGGATGATCAGCGCCTACTTCTTCGGGCTCGCCTGGGTGGAGGGCACGGGCCGAGCCGATCTCTTCCTGTGCGTCGGGGTCGCGGTCGCAGCGCTGCTGGTCCTGCCGGCGCTGCTGGTGGCGTGGCGTGCCGCCCGCTCCGGCCCCGACGACCTCGCGCTCGTCGACGTGCTGACGATCGCCCGGACGGGACGGCTCCGGGCCGTCGACACCTACCGGGAAGGCCTCGTCCCCGCCCTGGTTCCCACCGACTGAGCGCGTGCACGGAGGCCGTCGGCGCACTCGCTAGAATCGCCGCGACCCCCCACCGCCGCGCGAACACCTGGAGCCCTTTCGTGGGACGAGTCGTCGTCGATGTCATGCCGAAGCCCGAGATCCTCGACCCGCAGGGCAAGGCCGTCGCCGGCGCCCTGCCGCGGCTCGGGTTCGGGCAGTTCGCGTCTGTCCGTCAGGGCAAGCGGTTCGAGCTCGAGGTCGACGGGCCGGTGACCGAGGAGATCCTCGCGGCGGCCCGCGAGGCCGGCGAGCACGTGCTGTCGAACCCGGTCATCGAGGACGTCGTCGCGGTCTACGAGGACACCCAGGCATGACCCGGGTCGGTGTGGTCACCTTCCCCGGCACGCTCGACGACCGGGACGCCGCCCGCGCGGTCCGCCTCGCCGGTGGGGAGCCGGTCGCGCTCTGGCACGGCGACGCCGACCTGCAGGGCGTCGACGCGGTGGTCCTGCCCGGCGGGTTCTCGTACGGCGACTACCTGCGCGCCGGCGCCATCAGCCGGTTCGCGCCGGTCATGGGCGAGATCGTCGACGCGGCGAACAAGGGGCTGCCGGTCCTGGGCATCTGCAACGGGTTCCAGGTCCTCACCGAGGCGCACCTCCTGCCGGGCTCGATGATCAAGAACGACCACCTGCACTTCGTGTGCCGCGAGCAGGTCCTCTCCGTCGACAACGTCGACACGGCCTGGACCCGCGACTACACGGCGGGCGAGCACATCACGATCCCGCTGAAGAACCAGGACGGCCAGTACGTCGCCGACGAGCACACGCTCGACGAGCTCGAGGGCGAGGGCCGCGTGGTGTTCCGCTACCAGGGCTGGAACCCGAACGGGTCGCGCCGCGGCATCGCGGGCATCTCCAACGCGGCGGGCAACGTCGTCGGCCTGATGCCGCACCCTGAGCACGCGGTCGAGTCCGGCTTCGGCCCGGACGGTGCGAACGGCCCCCGCACCGGCACGGACGGCCTGCGGTTCTTCACCTCGGTCCTGCACGCGCTCGTCGGCTGAGCGTTGACCACCAGCATCACGCGCGTCGACTGGGACGACCCGGACGCCGCCCGGCTGCGGGCCGCCCAGCAGGCGGAGCTGCGCGACCGGTACGGCGAGGACGACATCGGCCACGAGATGACGGGCGACGAGATCGCCGACGTCGTGCTCGTCCGGGTCGACGGGGAGGCGGTCGCCACCGGGGCGCTTCGGGACCTCGGCGACGACCCGACGTACGACGCCGTCCCACCGGGAACCGGCGAGCTCAAGCGCATGTACGTGCTGCCCGAGCACCGTGGTCGGGGGTACTCCCGGCTTGTGCTGTCCGAGCTCGAGAACCTTGCCGCCGCCTCGCACGGCTGGCGCAGGCTCATCCTCGAGACGGGGGTGCTGCAGCCGGAGGCCATCGGTCTGTACCTGCGGGCGGGCTACCTCCCGATCGAGAACTACGGCGAGTACGTCGGCGTCGCGGACTCGCGCTGCTTCGCCAAGGACCTCGTCCCGACGCCTCGCGCACCGCGGCCGGGCGAGCGCCCGACGGTCACGATCACGCGGACGCACTGGTCCGACCCGGTCGCCGCCGCGCTGCGCTTCGCGATGTGGCTCGACATCGAGGTGCGGTACCCGGAGATCGTCGCGCGCACGCCGGGCGGTTTCGAGGCGGACGACCCGGCGCAGGGCGTCGGCGCCCTGACCACGCTCCTCGCGTGGGTCGACGGCCACCCGGTCGCCTGCGCGACGCTGCGCGCCGCTCGTGAGGGCTACCCGGCCGGGTCGGGCGAGCTGAAGAAGGTCTGGGTCGACGAGGCCGCGCGCGGCTCGGGTGCGGCCCGCGCCCTGCTCGAGGCCGTCGAGGACGACGCCCGCGCGCGTGGGCTGACGAGCGTGGTCCTGCAGACGGGGATCCGGCAGCCCGAGGCCGTCACGCTGTACCTGTCGGCCGGCTACCGCCCGGTGCTGCCCTTCTTCGACTTCACCGGGGACGCCCTGTCGCTCTGGATGGCCAAGGACGTCTGAGCGCGCAGCCGCGCGACCTCCGCGAACCGCATCCAGTGGTCCTCCGCCGACGCGGGCAGCGCGACCCAGTCGTAGAAGTACCGGTCGCCGTCCCCGGGCGCCCACACCGTCGCGCCCGGCAGGGCCAGGGCCTCGGCGTGCTCGGCGCTGTCCCGGCCGAGCTTCAGCGCCAGCCGGTCCCCACCGACGTGCGCGGCGAACATGGTCGACCCGACCTTGAGGATCGGTCGCCCCATCATCTGCGCGCGCGTGGCACCGCGGGCGACCAGGTCGTCGGCCATCGCGTCGTAGTCCGCCCCGGTCATCCCCCGAGCATGCAGCATCCCTCCGACATGCTTACGGTGGCCGGGCCGCCGCGGTCAGCAGCCCCGCGGGGTGCCTGGTCGAGGAGGACGCATGACGCACGACGACGACATCGCCACGGTGGCCGGTCTGATCAAGGACGCGAAGATCGCGATGCTCACCACGGTGGGCGCCGACGGCTCGCTGGTGAGCCGGCCGATGGGTGTGCAGGACGTGGACTTCGACGGGGACCTGTGGTTCTTCGCGGACGCGGACAGCCACAAGGTGCACGAGATCGAGGCGGGCAGCCCGGCCAACGCCGCGTTCGCCGACTCCACCGCGTGGGTCTCGGTGTCGGGCCCGGCCGAGGTGGTCCGGGACGTCGCCAAGAACCGCGAGCTCTGGGGCGCGACGGCCGAGGCGTGGTTCCCCGACGGGCCGGAGACGCCCGGCCTGGTGCTGGTCGTGCTGCACGGGCAGACCGCCGAGTACTGGCACGCCAAGGGCGGGCGCCTCACGACGGCGTTCAGCCTGGTCAAGGCCAAGGTGACGGGCGAGCGCTACGACGGTGGCGAGAACGAGACGGTGCAGCTCTAGCCTGCGAGCGTCCCCAGGGCCTGGGCGAGGTCGTCGATCAGGTCCGCAGGATCCTCGAGCCCGACCGACAGCCGCACGGTCGACTCGGCGATGCCGACCGCCGCGCGCCCCTCGGGGCCGAGCTTGCGGTGCGTCGTCGTCGCCGGGTGCGTGACCAGCGACTTGGCGTCGCCGAGGTTGTTGGAGATGTCGACGATCCGCAGCGCGTCCAGGACCCCGAACGTCACCTTCTTGGCCACGTCGGGTGTCGCGCCCTCGGGCACGGCCAGGTTGAACGTGACGACGGTCCCGCCGCCGGACTGCTGCGCGCGCGCGAGGGCGTGCTGCGGGTGCGACGGCAGGTACGGGTAGCGGACGAGCGAGACGCCGGGCTGCTGCTCGACCCAGGTCGCCACCTGCAGCGCGGACGCGGTCTGGTGCCGGACGCGCAGCGACAGCGTCTCCAGGCCCTTGAGCAGCACCCACGCGTTGAACGCCGACAGCGACGGGCCGGTGTTGCGGATGAGCGTCTGCACCGGTCCGTGGACGTACTCGTCGGTGCCGAGGATCGCGCCGCCGAGCACGCGCCCCTGCCCGTCGATGTGCTTGGTCGCGGAGTACACGACGACGTCGGCGCCGAGCTCCAGCGGCCGGGACAGCACGGGCGTGGCGAAGACGTTGTCGACGATGACCGTCGCGCCGGCGGCGTGCGCCAGCCTGCTGACGGCCGCGATGTCGACGAGGTCCTGCATCGGGTTGGACGGCGTCTCGAAGAACACGACGTCGGCCGGGGTGGCCAGCGCGGCCGCCCACTGGTCGAGCTCGTGCCCGTCCACGTAGTCGGTCCGCACGCCCCACTTGGCCAGGATCTCCTCGAAGATCACGACGGTGGACCCGAACAGCGCCCGGGCGGAGACGATGCGGGAGCCGGACTCCACCAGGGCGGCGATCGCGGTGAACACCGCGGACATGCCCGACGCGGTGGCGAACGCTGCCTCGGCGCCCTCGAGCAGGCGCAGCCGCTCCTCGAAGGTGGACACCGTCGGGTTGCCGTAGCGGGAGTACAGGAACCGGTCGGCCTCGCCCGCGAACGCTGCCTCGGCCTGCGCGGCGGAGGAGTAGACGAACCCCTGCGTCAGGAACAGCGCCTCGGACGTCTCCTGGAACTGGCTGCGCACCAGCCCGCCGCGCACCGCGAGGGTGTCGGGCCGCAGGTCGGTGCCGGGGGAGCGCCGGTCGTCCCAGTCGCCCGGACCGGGGACGTGCGGGGCGCTCACGCCTGCCGCCAGGGCAGGCCGGCGGCACGCCAGCCCGAGTGCCCGCGGTGACCGTCCGGCCCGACGTCGCCCTCGAAGCCCTCGAGCACGTTGTACGCGGGTCCGAGCCCCGCCGCGGTCGCGGCCTGCGCGGCGGCGACCGACCGCACACCGGAGCGGCAGAGGAACACGACCGGCCGCCCGGCCGTGACGCCGGCCTCGGCCAGCTGCTTGAGGAACTGCGGGTTCGGACGTCCCGACGGGTAGGAGACCCACTCGACCAGGGCGGCGCGCCCGTCGATCGGCGCGGAGTCGGGGATGCCGACGTAGCGCCACTCGGCGTCCGTCCGGACGTCGACGAGCACGGCCTCCCCGTCGGACGTCAGGAGGTCCCAGGCCTGCTGCGGGGTCAGGTCGCCGGCGTAGCTCATACGGGCCTCGTCTCGTGAATGGCGGCGGCGGGCAGGACCAGGGCCTGCGCGACGATGACGTGCTCGCCGTCGAACGTCGCGGCCGGGCTGCCGTGCTGCAGGTAGCCGTCGTCGAGCAGCGCGCTGACGCGGTCGCAGAACGCGGCGTCGTCGGGGCCGGTCAGCAGCCGGTAGCGCCGGCGCTCCGGTGGGACAGCCGTCATGTTCTCGCCTCCATCGGTCCTGGCGGTAGCACCCTCGGCCGGGCACAGGTGCCCGCGGGTTGCTGCGGCGTCGTCGAGCCAGATCTCTCAGCCGCTCTGGATGGTGCGGCGATGCTACGCGGGGCGACGCCCGCCCTCCAAGTGATGGACATGGCGTCCCGGCAGGCGAGACGGTTCGCGCACCGCGTTGACAGGCCGCCGGACGTCCCGGGACCCTCGTCACAGGTCATGAGCGCCAGCGTCAAGCCCCGGCTCGCTGGCCGGCAACCCTCCTCCGCGGTGGGGTGCCCCGGGTGACGACCTGGCCGTGCCCCGTCCGGGACACGGCAAGCGCGGGGTTCCACCGGTGCCGGTGTCCCCCCGGAACGTGTCGGAGGACCATCATGACCGTCATCGCCGAGCGCCTCTCGTGTGCTTCCGTCGACGAGGTGGGCGCCCTGCTCCCGGTCGTCGGCGGCACCACCACCGTCCCGCTGGTCGACGGCTCGCAGCGCGTCTACGCCAACCTGGACTACGCCGCCAGCGCCCCGGCCCTCGAGGCCGTCGCCGCCCGCGTGACGGAGGTGCTGCCGCTGTACGCGTCGGTGCACCGCGGCGCGGGGTACCTGTCGCAGGTGTCGACGGCCCTGTACGAGTCGGCCCGCCAGACCGTCGCGCGGTTCGTCGACGCGCGTCCCGACGACGTCGCGATCATCACGCGCAACACCACCGACTCGCTCAACCTGCTGGCCGGGGTGGTCCCCGACGGCGGCCGCGTCCTCGTGCTGGACGTCGAGCACCACGCGAACCTGCTGCCGTGGGTGCAGTCCAGCGAGCGGCACGGCAACCGCACGACGATCCTGCCGATCCGGAGCACCGTCGCCGCGACGCTGGACGCGCTGCGCGACGAGCTCGCGCGCCAGCCGTACGCGCTGGTCACGGTCACCGGCGCGTCCAACGTCACGGGCGAGGCGCTGCCGATCGACCGGGTCGTCGCGCTCGCGCACGCCGAGGGTGCCCGCGTGGCCGTCGACGGCGCCCAGCTGGTCCCGCACCGCGGCTTCTCGCTGGCCGCCACCGGCGCCGACTACGTCGCGTTCTCGGGGCACAAGACGTACGCGCCGTTCGGTGCGGGGGCGCTCGTCGGCCGCCGCGACTGGCTCGACACGGGCACGCCGTACCTCGCAGGGGGAGGTGCGGTGCGCGACGTGCGCGCCGACCGGACGGTCTGGCAGCCCGCTCCGGCGCGGCACGAGGCCGGGTCGCCGAACGTCATCGGCGCCATCGCCCTCGCGGAGGCCTGCGACCAGCTCGCCGCGCTGCCGGCCGGTGCGCTGGCCGCGCACGAGGAGGCGCTGCGTGAGCGGCTCGTCTCGGGCCTGGCGGGCATCGACGGCGTCGAGGTCGCGCGCATCTGGCCGGACTCGGAGGCGCCCGTGGGCGTGCTGACGTTCACCGTGCCGGACCACGACCCCGGTCTCGTCGCGGCCTTCCTCGCCGCCGAGCACGGCATCGGGGTGCGCGACGGGCGCTTCTGCGCGCACCCGCTGCTGGCGCACCTGGGCGCGACGGGCGGCGCGATCCGCGCGTCGGTGGGCGTCGGCACGACGAGCGAGGCGGTCGACCGCCTCGTCGCCGCGCTCGCTGCCTACCTCTCCGCCGGTCCGACCGTCCGCTACGAGGTCGTGGACGGCTGCTGGGCGGTCGTCGAGGACACCCGCCCCCTGCTCGCCGTCCACGGCCTGGACCACCTGGCGGCCACGGCCGCCGCAGCCTGCGGCCCGGCCCTGGACGACTGAGGACCTGGTCGGCGCCCACACAGCGCCCCGCCCGCCCGCGGCGACCGCGTCCACCGTCGCCGCGCGTCGAGCTCGTCACTGCGGGTCGAGCTCGTCCGCTGCAACAGACGAGCTCGGCGGCAACAGACGATCTCGGCGGCAACAGACGAGCTCGGCGGCAACAGACGATCTCGGCGGCAACAGACGATCTCGGCGGCAACAGACGAGCTCGGCGGCGACCGACGAGTTCGGACGTGGTCGACGACTCCGGCGGCAGCCGACGGTCGAGGATCGGGCGGGTGGTCGACCGGCTCCGGGTGCATCCCGCGGCGGCGTTCCGGACGAAGAGGACACAAGGCACCCCACCGGGTGCCCGCGCGGTGCGGCGCAGGGGCGCCGGCCGTGACCGTCGTCCGTAGGAGCCACCATGAGGATCCGTCGCACGCTCTCCGCCCTCGTCGCTGCCGGTGTCGCCGCCGGTGTGGGACTCGCCGTCGCCCCGGCGGCGAACGCTGCTCCTCCCACCGGGACGTCCAGCCTCGCTGCCCTGCTCGCCTCGGACGGCGACACGTTCGACCGCAGCTGGCGGGACTTCGACATCCTCGACCAGGCCGTCGGCGCGGTCCTCGCCGCCAAGCCCAGCAGCCCGGTCGCGGTCCTCGCGGACGGCACAATCCCGCTGACCGCGTTCGTGCCGAACGACCGCGCGTTCCAGGTGCTGGCCAAGGACCTGACGCACCGCTGGTACGGCAGCGAGCAGGAGGTCCTGACGGCGCTCGCCGGCGCGGTCGGCATCGACGCGATCGAGCAGGTGCTGCTCTACCACGTGGTCCCGGGCGCGACGATCGACTCGGGCACGGCGCTGGCCAGCGACAACGCGGCACTGACCACCGCCCAGGGCGGGACGTTCACGGTCGACGTGCTCTCGAAGCGCTGGGGCATCGTCAAGCTGCGCGACCAGGACCGCAACGACCTGAACCCGTTCCTGATCCCCGGTCAGCTGGACCTGAACGCGGGCAACGTGCAGATCGCGCACGCGATCACGTTCGTCCTGCGTCCGATCGACCTCTGATCCTCGGCTGACGGGGCCGGTCGAGGGTCGGGTCGTGCCAGGATCTGCGGATGCTGCACGACCTGACCCTCGAGGGCCACGGCACCCGACTGGTCCCGTTGGCGGACGAGCACGCCGAGCCGCTGTCCGCGTTCGTCGACGACCGCCTGTGGGCCGGGATGTCGTCGCCGACCCCGTCCACGCCGGAGGCCATGCTCGGCGAGATCCGGGCGGCTCACGAGGCGCCGGCCCGCCTGGCGTTCACGGTCCTAGACGGCGCGACGGGTGTCGTCCGCGGCTCCACGTCGTTCTACGACTGGGACCGACGGATCGGCCGCGTGGAGATCGGCTACACGTACTACGACCCTCGCTGGTGGGGCACGTCGAACAACCCCGCGTGCAAGCTGCTCCTGCTCACGCACGCCTTCGAGACCTGGGGCTCCGCCCGTGTGGCGTTCCGGGCCGACGCGCGCAACACCCGTTCGATCGCGGCGATCCGCCGCCTCGGCGCGGTCCCGGAGGGCGTCCTGCGCAGCCACCGGCTGGCCCCGGACGGCACCCGCGGCGACAGCGCGTACTTCTCGGTCCTGGCCGACGAGTGGCCCGCCGTCCGCGCCGGGCTGGAGGCCAGGCTCAGCGCAGGGGAGTGACGAGCGGTCAGCGCAGCGGCGTCACCGACCCCGTGAGGTGCGGCTTGCCGGACCGGGCGTCCCACCCGGCGAACGTGAAGCCGTCGGCCGCACGCGCGACCCGCACGGTGACGGTCCCGGGCAGGAGCACCGGCTTCACGAACTCGGCGGACCACTCGAACGCGTCCCCGCGCTGGGCGCCGACGTCGGCGAGCGCGCGCGACGCGGTGTACATGCCGTGCGCGATGGCCCGCGGGAACCCGAGCGCCTTGGCGGAGAGAGCGGACAGGTGGATCGGGTTCCGGTCGCCGGACACGGCCGCGTACCGGCGTCCGACGTCGCCGTCGAGCTTCCAGCGCCCGGTGGGCGTCGGTGGCACGAACGACGCCGACGGCTCGTCGACGGACCCCGCCAGGTGCACGCCACGGGCCAGGTACGTCGACACCCCGCGCCAGGCGACCGCACCGTCGGCGGACACCTCGGTGACCAGGTCCACCTGCGTCCCGGACCGGTGCGGCCGCAGGTCGGCGGAGGTGGCGCGCACGTCGAGGACGTCGTCGAGCGCGAGGGGCCGGAGCTGGGTCACGCGGTTGGCCAGGTGGACCAGCCCGACGAGCGGCAGCGGGAAGTCGGGCCGGACCATGAGCGCGGTCGCCACCGGGAACGCCAGGACGTGCACGAACCCGGCGGGGAGCGCGTCGGACGCGGACTCCCCGAGCAGGTGCTGGTAGCCGGTCAGGTGCTCCGCCGACGCCCGCACGCCCCGGACCACGTAGTCGACGTCGGGAAGCGTCGTCGGCCCCGGCCGCACGCGCCGGGCCAGCGAGAGCCCGGCGCCGCGCGCGTACAGCCCGCCCAGCGACGGGACCTCGGGCAGGACGACCGTCGCCGTCACTGGCCCACCAGGTTCTGCCCGCACACGCGCAGCACGCGTCCGACCACACCACCGGCGGCGGGGGAGGCCAGGAAC
The DNA here is from genome assembly GCF_007989805.1 of Cellulomonas xylanilytica. Taxonomy (GTDB): domain Bacteria; phylum Actinomycetota; class Actinomycetes; order Actinomycetales; family Cellulomonadaceae; genus Cellulomonas; species Cellulomonas xylanilytica. Next base: position 227,499 of record NZ_BJUB01000002.1, on the reverse strand, counting down.
GCCACGGTCTCGGCGACGTCCACCGGCTGGCCGCCCTGCTGCAGCGAGTTGAGCCGGCGCGCCACCTGCCGCGTGACGGCGGGGATGCGCGCGGTCATCTCGGTCTCGATGAACCCGGGAGCGACCGCGTTCGCGGTCCCGCCGAACGCGGTGAGCAGCGGCGCGGTCGCGCGGACCATGCCGATGACCCCGCCCTTGGACGCGGCGTAGTTGGTCTGACCACGGTTGCCGGCGATCCCCGACGTGGAGGCCAGCGAGACGACCCGCGGCGCGTCGGTGAAGTCGCCGGACGTCAGCAGCGCCTCGTTGATCCGCAGCTGTGACGCGATGTTCACGGCGAGCACGGAGTCCCAGGTGTCGGGTGCCATGTTGGCCAGCAGCTTGTCGCGCGTGATCCCGGCGTTGTGCACGACGATGTCGAGCCGTCCGTGCCGCTGGAGCGCGTGCTCGAGGATGCGCGCTCCGGCGTCCTCGGCGGTCACGTCGAGCTGCAGCGCGGTGCCGCGGACGCGGTTCGCGACGGTCGCCAGCTGCTCGCCGGCGGCCGGGACGTCGACCGCGATCACGGTCGCGCCGTCACGGGCCAGCGTGTCGGCGATCGAGGCGCCGATGCCGCGGGCCGCCCCGGTGACGACGGCGACCCGGCCGGCGAGCGGCCTCTCCCAGTCGTCCGGCAGGGCACCCGCCGACGAGTCGATGGTGAGCAGCTGCCCGTCGACGAACGCGGACTTGGTGGACAGGAAGAACCGCAGGGCGCCGACGACGGACGGGGCCGTGACGGGGACGTCCTCGGCGAGCACGATGCCGTTGCCGGTCGACCCGCCGCGCAGCTCCTTGGCCACCGACCGCAGCATCCCGTCGACACCCTGGCGTGCGGCGGCGACGGCGGGGGCGTCGTCCGGCCGCGACGCACGGGAGACCGTGACGACGCGTGCACCCTTCGGGAGCGTCTTGAGCACGCCACCGGCGGCCAGCACGGGGTCGGACAGCTGGTCGGGGTGCGTCAGCTCCGTGAGCGCGAGGACCACCGCCGAGTAGCGCGTCCCGGGGGTGGCGTGCCGGTGCACGTCGAGGTCCCAGTCGGACGACAGGAGACCGGCGAGCGCGTCGGACTGGGCGCCCCGACCCAGCACCAGCACCGCGCCCTGGAGCAGCGGCTGCCCGGGCTCGTACCGGCGCAGGGGGGACGGCTGGGGGAGCCCGAGCTGCTTGGCGATCTTCTTCGTGACGCCGCTGTTGACCAGGTTCAGGTAGGTGTCGCTCATGGTCAGGCCGCCTCGAGGATCGCGGTGAGGCCCAGCCCGCCGGCCGCGCACACGGACACCAGCGCGCGCACCGGCCGGTCGGAGCCGGACTCCGCCTTGCGCCGGTGCAGCTCCTTGCTGATGGTCGCGATGATCCGCCCGCCGGTCGCGGCGAACGGGTGCCCCGCGGCCAGCGACGAGCCGTGCACGTTGAGCTTCGCGCGGTCGACGGTGCCGAACGCGCCGTCGAGCCCGAGCCGCGTACGCCCGAACTCCTCGGACTCCCACGCGGCCAGCGTCGTCAGCACGGTCGCCGCGAACGCCTCGTGGATCTCGACGTAGTCGAGGTCGTCCAGCGTCAGCCCGTTGCGGGCCAGCAGGCGCGGCACCGCGAACGCGGGGGCCATCAGCAGGCCGTCGTCGCTGTGCACGAAGTCGACCGCCCCGGCCTCGGCGTCGACCACCGACGCGAGCGGGACGAGGTCGTGCTCGGCGGCCCACTCGGCCGAGCCCAGCAGCACGGTGGAGGCGCCGTCGGACAGCGGCGTCGAGTTGCCCGCCGTCATCGTCGCGGGCGTGTCCAGGCCGAGCCCGAAGGCCGGCTTGAGCTTGGCCAGCTTCTCCAGGGAGGAGTCGGCGCGCAGGTTGGCGTCGCGGGTCAGGCTGCGGAAGGGGGTGACCAGGTCGTCGAAGAACCCGGAGTCGTACGCGGCGGCGAGGCGCTGGTGGCTGGCCAGGGCGACCTCGTCCTGCGCGGCCTGGCTGATCTCCCACTGCGCGGTGGTCAGCGCCTGGTGCTCGCCCATCGACAGGTGCGTGCGCGGCTCGCCGGTGTTCGGGGCGGACGGCGCGAGGTCCTTCGGACGGATCTTCGAGACCGCGGCGAGCTTCTGCCCGACGGTCTTCGCCCGGGACAGGTCGAGCAGCGCGCGGCGCAGGCGGTTGCTGACGGCGATGGGGGCGTCCGACGTGGAGTCGACGCCGCCGGCGATCGCCGACTCGAGCTGGCCCAGGCGGATCTTGTTGCTGAGCGAGACGACGGTCTCGAGGCCGGTCGCACAGGCCTGCTGCACGTCGTAGGCGGGTGTCTCGGCCGAGAGGGCCGACCCGAGGACGGCCTCGCGGGTGAGGTTGAAGTCCTTGCTGTGCTTGAGCACGGCGCCCGCGGCGACCTCGCCGATGCGCTCGCCCTGCAGGCCGTACCGGGCGACGAGCCCGTCGATCGCGGCGGTGAGCATGTCCTGGTTGCTGGCCCGCACGTAGGGGCCGCCGGCGCGGGCGAAGGGGATCCGGTTGCCGCCGAGCACGTAGGCGGGGCGCACCTGGAGGGTGGGTGTGGGGGTGGTCTGGGCCATGTGGCGCGTTCCTCTCGCATCGTCGTCGAGCGCAGGGAGTCGAACTGGTGAGCAGGGGCGCTCGCGGTGCCGTGGTGTCCGAAACCCACAGTACCTGATACCTTCGGTCTCGTGAGCCCTGTCACACCGGGTCCGTCGAAGGCGACGACCCTCACGCTGCTGAACTCCGAGGCCGGTCGTGCGCGACCGGCCCTTCCGACGCCCCCCTCGTCCAGGCGGCCCCCCGACGACGCCTTCGCGGCCGACGGCCGGTCCACCCGCTGGGCCGACCACCGCGAGGCCCGCCGCGCCGAGCTGGTCCGCATCGCCCGGCGCACGGTCCACCACAAGGGCCCAGACGTGTCCATGGAGGAGATCGCGGCCGCCGCGGGCACCTCCAAGTCGATCGTCTACCGCTACTTCGCGGACAAGACCGGCCTGCAGATCGCCGTCGCCGAGGCCGTCGTGCTGCAGATCCAGGGGGCGCTCGAGGGCGTCCTGCGGATCGCTCCGACCCCCCGCGACGGCCTGCGGGCGATGGTCGCGGTGTACCTCGAGATGATCGAGTCGTCGCCCAACGTCTACGCCTTCGTGACGCGCAACGGCTCGGTCGAGTCGGGCGGCCCGCTCGGGCACTTCCTCGACTCCGTCACCGCGCTCGTCGCCGCCCCGTTCGCTCGTGGCCTGACCGAGGAGCACGACGGCCGGCGGACCGCACGCAGGCCCGAGGCCTCCCAGGAGGACGACGCCGCCCTCGCTGCCCGTGTCGCCCTGGCCGAGTCCTGGGCCGCCGGCGCCGTCGGCTTCGTGCGCGGCTCCGGCGAGTGGTGGCTGGCCCACCGCGACGAGCCCGCCAGCCCCGATCGTGAAGAGCTCACCGCCCAGGTCGCCGCATGGCTCTGGGCCGGACCCGTCGGGCTGCTCGCCCGTGACCGCAACCGCACGTCCCCGGAGGAGTCCCGATGACCACCACCAGCACCCGCCCCGTCGAGGCCACCGAGGCCGGCGACCCCCGTCTGGACGCGGACGTCACCAACGTCGACATCGCGCACCTGAGCCAGGTCCTGCTCGGCCACTACCCGGAGCTGCGCCTCGCCGCACGCCGGCTCATGGCCGACGAGCGGTTCCACCGGATCGAGGGCCAGTCGCTGGCCGACCACCGCGAGCGCGTCCTCGGCCAGCTCCGCCTGCTCGCCGCGGAGGGCGACGTGCACCGGTCGTTCCCGGAGCGGTTCGGCGGCGCCGAGGACCACGGCGGCTTCCTGGCCCGGTTCGAGGAGCTGACGCACGCCGACCCGTCGCTGCAGATCAAGTCGGGCGTGCAGTGGGGGCTGTTCGCCTCGGCGATCTACCACCTCGGCACCGAGCGCAGCCACGACCAGTTCCTGGCCGACGCGCTGTCGGTGAAGGTCCCGGGCGCGTTCGCGATGACGGAGACGGGCCACGGCTCCGACGTCGCCGCCATCGGCACCACCGCGACGTACGACCCGGCGACGCAGGAGTTCGTCATCCACACGCCGTTCCGTGCGGCGTGGAAGGACTACCTGGGCAACGCCGGCCAGCACGGCACGGCGGCCACCGTGTTCGCCCGCCTCATCACGGCCGGGACCGACCACGGCGTCCACGCCTTCTACGTCCCGATCCGCGACGAGGCCACGATGGAGTTCCTGCCGGGCGTCGGCGGTGAGGACGACGGGCTCAAGGGCGGCCTGAACGGCATCGACAACGGCCGGCTCTGGTTCGACCAGGTCCGCGTCCCGCGCACCAACCTGCTGAACCGGTACGGCGACGTGGCCGAGGACGGGACCTACTCGTCGCCCATCGCGAGCCCCGGCCGCCGGTTCTTCACCATGCTCGGCACGCTCGTGCAGGGTCGTGTCTCGCTCGACGGCGCCGCGGTCACGGCCGCCCGCGTCGGCCTGACCATCGCGATCACGTACGGCAACCAGCGCCGCCAGTTCAACGCCGCGTCGCCCACCGACGAGGTCGTCATCCTCGACTACGCCGAGCACCAGCGCCGGCTCCTCCCGCTGCTCGCCGAGACCTACGCGGCCGGGTTCGCGCACGAGGACCTGCTCGCCGCGTTCGACGACGTGTTCTCGGGTCGCAACGACACCCCGGAGACCCGCGAGGACCTCGAGACGCTCGCGGCAGCGCTCAAGCCGGCCTCCACGTGGCACGCGCTGAACACCCTGCAGGTCGCCCGCGAGGCGTGCGGCGGGGCGGGGTTCCTGGCGGAGAACCGCCTCACGAGCCTGCGCGCGGACCTGGACGTGTACGCGACGTTCGAGGGTGACAACACCGTCCTGCTGCAGCTCGTCGGCAAGCGTCTGCTCACCGACTACTCGAAGAGCTTCAAGCACCTGGACGCGACGAAGGTCGCCCGCATGGTCGCCGAGCGCGCGTCCGACGCCGCCCGCTTCCGCACGCCGCTGCACCGGGCCGTCCAGACGATCGCCGACGTCGGCGACCCGCGCCGCTCGGCCGGTCAGCTGCGCGAGACGGCGACCCAGCGCGAGCTGCTGGTGGACCGCGTCGAGACGATGGTCGAGGAGGTCGCGCAGGCCCTGCGGCCCGCGCAGAAGGCCGACCCGGCGACCGCCGCGGCACTGTTCAACGCCCACCAGCACGAGCTGATCGCGGCGGCCCGCGCGCACGCCGAGCTGGTCCAGTGGGAGTCGTTCACGGCGGCCCTGGAGCGCGTCACCGACCCCGGCACCCGCCAGATCCTCACCTGGGTGCGGGACCTGTTCGGCCTGACGGTCATCGAGCGGAACCTCACCTGGTACCTGCTCAACGGCCGGCTGTCCGCGGGGCGTGCCCGCACGGTGACGTCCTACATCGACCGGCTGCTGGCGCGCCTGCGCCCGCACGCGCAGAGCCTGGTCGACGCGTTCGGCTACGAGCAGGCGCACCTGCGCGCACCGATCGCCTCGGGCGCCGAGCAGGCCCGTCAGGACGAGGCCCGCGCGTACTACCGGGCGCAGCGCGCGTCGGGTGACGCCCCCGTCCCGGAGAAGCACAAGCGCTGACCCTCAGACCGCGCGCCGATCCGGCGCGCCGACCCGCCGCCACACCCCCCGGGCGGCGGGTGCCCGGCCCGCCCCACCGCGCATCCCGCGGGAGGCGGGCCGGGCTTCGTTCAGCCCCTGCGGCCGGCCCGTCGGGTCTTCGCGATCCAGCCGACGACGATGCCGAGCACGAAGGTGATCGCGAGGATGACCCACAGCGGCATCGCGAAGTGCGTGAACACGAGGCTGAACTGGACCTCCTGCCGGTTGGCGGCGATCACGACGACCGTGACGACCACGATGACGATCGCGAGCCACCGGCGCCTGAGGAACGCGGCGAACGAGCTCTCCTGCGGGGCGGTCGAGGTTCCGGACATCTGTCGCTGCCTCCGTGCCGGGAGGGGTCGGCTTCCCCTCGTCGTCGCCAGTCTGGCGCGCTCAGGGGTTGCAGCGCTCGCGGATCATCTCGATGGTGCCGACGTCGGGGCGCCACGGCTCCAGGTTCCACGTGGCCTTGTCCGGGGCGCCCAGCTCGTGGCACTCGAGCTGGGCCCGCATGCCGGGGGTGTCGGCGTCAGGTGCCTGGGCGACGACCTGCGCCCACAGGCCCTCCTGCGACGCGAGGCTGCCGACGCGTGCCCACGCGCTGGGTGTCACCGCGAGGGAGCGACCACCCTCGGCCTCGCCCCAGACGGCGCTCTCGACCGCCACGGACGTGAACCAGAGGTCGGCGGCGTCGTCGAGCCGGACCACCTCGGGCCGCACCTGGGTCAGCGACGCGTCCCACGGCTGGACGGTCAGGCCCGCGACGAACGCCGCCCCGGCATCACGGACCACGGCGGTCCCGTCGGAGAGCGCGGTGAGCGTCATGCCCTCGGGCGCGGCCAGCAGCGTGCCGGCCGGGACGGCGAGCCGGGCGGAGCCGTCGGCGTCGGCGGTCGGCGTCGCACCGGGCGCGACGACCGCGAGCGTCACCGCCCCGGACGTCAGGGGTGTCCCGGTCGCCCGGACCACGGCGGGGTCCGTCGGGTCGGCGGTCGCCGTCGGGGCCGGCGTGGCAGACGGCGACGGGGGCTGCGGTGTCGCGGTGGGGCCGGGGCCGCAGCCCGCCAGCACGAGGGCGAGCAGCACCGGGACCAGGGCTGCCCGTGTTCTCACCCTGCGAAACGTACCGGCCCGTCCGTCAGCCAGACGCACTCCGACGGTGCGACGGCCGTCGGGTCGTCCTCGCCTCCGGTACGGACGACCACCGACGCGCCGGCCGGGAGCCGGCACGGACGGGACGAGGTGTTCAGCACCACGGCCGCGTCCCCGCGGCGGCCGACCAGCACCCCCGCGCGCGCGTCGTCCCAGGTCAGGTCGTCGGTGGTCCACAGTCGTGGGCGCACGGTGAGCGCCCGGTGCAGGACGGACCAGGGGGAGCCGGGGTCGGACTCCTGCCGGTCCCGGGCGTACCGCGGCCAGCGCGGCGGGACCGGGAGCCACGGCGTGCCCGTCGTGAAACCGGCGTTCGGTCCCGCCGTCCACGGCAGCGGGACGCGGGCTCCGTCGCGGTTGGGCAGCCGGCCGCCGGACCGCAGCGACTGCGGGTCCTGCCAGTGCTCCGGCGGCACGTCGGCGTCGGGCAGGCCGAGCTCGTCGCCGGCGTACAGGTAGAAGGCGCCGGGCAGGGCGAGCAGGAACAGGTGCAGGGCCAGCGCGCGCTCGGGTCCGAGCCGGGTGGCGACGCGTGCGGTGTCGTGGTTGCCGGCGACCCAGGCGGGCAGTGCGCCGACCGCGCGGTGCGCCGCCAGCTGGGCGTCGACGGTCCGCCGCAGCGCCGCGGCGGACCAGGGCGTGCGCAGGACCTCGAACGCGAACGCCTGGCCCAGCTCGTCGGGGCGGGCGAACGCGGCGGTGCGCTCGGGTGGGCCCCAGGCCTCCGCGACGGCGGGCGCGTCGCCCAGCACGTGCCGCCACGACCGGTAGACGTCGTGCACCTCCTCGCGGTCCCAGTGCGGGTGCGGCACGCCGCGCCGGACCTCCCCGTAGGCGGGGTCCTTGGCCAGCCCACCGGCGACGTCCACCCGGAAGCCGTCCACCCCGCGGGCGAGCCAGAACCGCAGCGTGTCCGCGAAGTCGGCCTGCACCGCGGGGTGCGCCCAGTTCAGGTCCGGCTGCTCGGGTGCGAACAGGTGCAGGTACCAGTCGCCGTCGGGCAGGGGTGACCAGGCGGGACCGCCGAACATCGACCGCCAGCCGGTGGGCCGGGAGCGGACGTGGAACAGCGCCCGCTCCGGGCCCCCGGCGCGTGCCGCGACGAACCAGGGGTGCTGGTCGGACACGTGGTTGGGCACCAGGTCCATGAGCACCCGCAGCCCACGCTCGTGCGCGGCGGCGAGCAGCGCGTCGAACGCGGCGAGGTCCCCGAAGAGCGGGTCGATGTCGCGGTGGTCGGCGACGTCGTAGCCGTGGTCGGCCTGCGGCGACCGGTACACGGGCGTGAGCCACACCGCGTCCACGCCCAGGCGGGCGACGGCGTCGAGACCGGCGGTCAGTCCCGCCAGGTCACCGACGCCGTCGCCGTCCGAGTCCAGGAACGACCGGACGTACACCTGGTAGACGACGGCGCTGCGCCACCACAGGCTCACCCGGCGCGGACCAGCTCGATCAGGACCATCGACGGGTTCGGCAGCCGGACGTCCAGCGCTGTCCCGACGAGCGGGCGCTCCGTGACGGCCAGGCGGTCGGCCGCGCGCAGCCGCTCCCACTGCTCGTCCGTCGGCCAGTCGGCGCCGTCGGACATCGACGACCACACGGCCGCGATGTTCGAGTGGTCGGCGTCGACCCGCGACTCCCGGACCGTCCACTCCCCGTCGGGGAGGCCGTCGAGCCCCACGTGGGCCGTGCGGGCCAGCGCGTCGGACCCGTCGACCTTCGACTGGTCGAGCGTGCCGTTCCAGAGGGCGAGCGCGATGCGGTCCTCCTCGCGAGACGCCCACACCTCCACCAGGCTGTCCGCGCCGTCGCCGGTCACGGTCGCCGCGACCTCGTCGCGACCCAGCTGCTCCAGCAGCCACAGCGCCCACCACCGCGGCTTGCGCAGCTCCCCGACCGTGCGCAGCCCGAACCCGCCGTGCAGCAGCCTCGGCGGACGGCCGAGCTCCTCGAACTGGTCCGAGACCACCCAGTACGACAGCGCGTCGATCCGTCCGGCCGCCGAGCGCATGCCGCGCACCAGGAAGGCCGCGGAGAACACGCCGTCGTTCGCGTTGCCGAAGTGCGTGGGGCTCACCCCCCACTCGGTCCACCAGATCTGCGCGTCCTCGCGCCCGTGCCGCGCGAGCGTCGTCCGCAGGTCCAGGGGTGCGTTGCCGTAGGTGTGCGTCGAGACGAAGTCGACGGGGGCGCCGGAGGACGCGACGTGCTCCAGCAGCCCGTCCACCCAGCCGGCGGCCGCGGTCGACGGCCCGCCGACCACCAGCCGGTCGTCGACGGCCCGCACGGCGTTCACGGTGACGTCGTACAGCCGCCAGAACTCGTCGCGCGTGCCCGACCAGAACACCTCGAGGTTCGGCTCGTTCCAGACCTCGAACGACCAGCGGTCGCGGACCTCCTCGAGGCCGTACCGGTCGACCAGGTGCTGCACCAGGTCCGTGACCAGGGCGGCCCAGCGGTCCCAGTCCGCGGGCGGGGACACGATCGCGCCGTAGTCGAACACGGTCACGTCCGGGTCGGACGCCAGGTCGCGCGGCATGTACGACAGCTCGACGACGGGCCGCAGGCCGAGCGCGAGCAGCGCGTCGTACGTGGCGTCGACGCCCGTGAAGTCGTGCACGGGCTCGCCGTCCACCTCGCGGTACACGCCGAGGTCGTCGCACAGGATCGCGTGCGCGCGGACCGTGGCGACGCCCAGCTCGTCGTGCGCGGCCCGCAGTGCCGACGTGAGGTCCGCGGCGATGCTCTGGCCGCCGACCGTCTCGTCGCTCAGCAGGAGGCTGAGGTGCTCCGAGCCGATCATCGGCCGCCATGGCCGGGGCAGCTCGCGCACCACCGTGGCGAGGTCGACCAGGACCTCGACCGACGCGTCCCCGGACGGCAGCGACGCCGCTACGACCTCGTCCCCGCCCGGACCGGACACGTCGACGTCGGTCACCGTCGCGACGGCGTACCGGTACGGCACGCCGGGCTCACCGGTGGTGTCCGCGTACGGACCGTGCGGGACCGCCAGGACGTCCCCGCCCTGGTGGTCCAGCGGCGACCCGTCGCGCAGCACCTGGTACCCGACCGCGCCGTCCACCGGGTCCCAGTGCAGCGTCACCTGCCCCACCCCCGGCGCGGCGTACAGCCCCGCCGGCGGAGCGAGCACGGGGACCTGACCGGCCGCGGTGGTGTCGGAGCGGCGCCCGATCCTGTTCTCCCAGTCCGTGCGTGCCTCGGTCACTTGATCACCCCCGCGCTGAACTCCTCCTGGCCGATGAGCGGGCGCAGGACCTTCTCCACCTGGCGCGTGCCGAACGAGTCGTGCAGCACGCCGCCGCCCAGCACGTTGCCCAGCGCGCCCAGGACCATGCCCTGGTCGAGCGACAGGTACCGGTCCGCGTGGGTGTTCGAGCGGACCGCGACGGAGTCGTAGAACCCGCCCTGGCCGTACGCGCCGAGCACGGCCTCGATGTTGCGCAGGTTGTCGACCGCCTCGCGCGGCGCGTAGGGGAGCGCGAGGAAGGACGCGTGCGGGGTCACGACGCCGTCGGCGAACGTCGGTGCCGGGTTGGTCGCCTCACGGCAGCCCTCGTAGCCGGCGTCGACGTTCGTCTTCTCCGCGTCGGACGGGTACCCGGTCGGGTCCATGCCGATCGCGTCGACGCCGTACACGTCGTAGGTGCCGAACGGGTCGCTCGCGGGCGAGAAGCCCCAGTAGCCGTAGCCGGCCTCCTCCATGCCGTGCTCGATGTGCGCACGGACGGCGAGCGGGTGGTTGACGCCCCAGCTCCTCGGGGCCCACTGCGACTCCGGCACGAACAGGTCCGGCATGAGCTCCTCGAACATGTCGCCGCCCCACGTCGGCACGATGTGCATGCCGCGGTAGGTGAACGCGCCCTCGAACACCTCGATGCCCTCGTACGTGCGCGTCACGCCGACCGGCCGCTGCTCCAGCCAGTCCCAGTCACAGCTGGCCGGGAACGTGCGGGCCGTCGCGTAGTAGTGCGCGGGCGGGATCTGACCGCGCGCGATGCCGATGTAGCTGGCGATCCGGGGCTCGGAGTTGGTGATGTCGTAGTGGTTCTTGGTGAAGTACACCGGCGACCCGGCGACCGTCCCGGGGTCGGTCTCCGCGTTCGGCGGGTCCGCCCAGAACCCACCGCGCAGCAGCCCCGCTCGCCCGGGGACGCCGCCGTTCGCGGCCGGGTCGTAGAACGCCGCGAAGTTCATCGGCTCCAGCAGCGCGTCCGCCTGCCGGCGCAGCGACGGCTCGGCGGTGCGGACCACCATGAGCGCCGCGGCCATCCAGCCGTTGTCCACCGACGACAGGAACGGATAGATCGTCTCGCCCGTCGGGAACACCGTGAGCTTCGTGGCCGTGGCCTCGTCGTACCAGTTGTAGAACATGCCGCTCGGCTCGTGGCGCTCCATCGTCGCCAGCGTCGTCAAGGTCTGCTTGAGCCGGTGGCGCGCCTCCCGCTTGCCGATGATCCCGAGCTCCTCGGCGGAGATCGTGGACCACAGGTACGCGCCGATGTTCGTCGGCGAGGTGTAGCCGGAGCGAGTCGCCGGGTCCAGCGACGCGTCGATGTTGTCCGCCGGCAGGCCGGTGATCTCGTCGGTCATGGCCACGAACGAGGTCCAGGTGTCCTGGCCCCAGCGCTTCAGGTCCGCGCGGTCGTGGCGGGTGAGGCCGAGATCGTCGTGGTGATGCCGGCCCCCGGCGGACGCGGTGGTGGCGCCCGTGAGCACCAGGGCGGACGCGGCCAGCACGGCCGCAGCGGGTCGGAGTCTCATCATCGAGCCCTTCATGATTTCAGGCCGGTCGTCGCCAGCCCCTGGACGAAGTGCTTCTGCAGCGCGAAGAACACGATGAGGATCGGGACGACCACGACCATCGAGCCGGCGAGCAGGAGCCCGTACTGGGTGGAGTTCTGCCCGACGCTGTACAGCGCGAGCGCCACGGGGAGCGTGTACATGTCCTCGGTGCTGGACACGACCAGCGGCCACAGGAAGTTGTTCCACGAGCCGAGGAACGTGAGGATCGCGAGCGTCGCCAGGGCCGGCTTGCACAGCGGCATGACGACCCGCGCGAAGATCCGGAACTCCCCGGCCCCGTCCACCCGGCCCGCGTCGATGAGCTCGTCGGGGATGCCCTGGATGAACTGCCGCATGAGGAACACGCCGAACGGCCCGGCCAGGAACGGCAGGATCAGCCCGAAGTAGGTGTTGACCATGCCCAGGTTGCTGACCAGCACGAACAGCGGGACCAGCGTCACCATCCCGGGGATCATCAGCGTCGCCAGCACCAGCCGGAAGAGCCACGTGCGGCCCCAGAAGTCGAGCTTGGCGAACGCGTACCCGAGCATCGAGCAGAACACCAGGTTGCCGAGCGTCACGACGACCGCGACGACGACGGAGTTGGCGAAGAACTGCGGGAAGTCGAGCCGCGTGAACAGCTCGCGGAAGTTGTCCAGCGTCGGGTTCTGCGGCCACCACGTGGGCGGGTTGGCGCGCAGCTCGCCCTCCGTCTTGACCGACCCGAGGGCCATCCAGACGAACGGCGTGACGACGAGCACGAGGCCGATGCCGAGCACGGCGTACAGCCACGGCCGGGCCTGCGGCTCGCCGATGTGGGAGCCGATGGTGCCACGGGGCTTGGTGTCCAGAGCGGTCATGCGGACGCACCTCCCGACCGACGGAACCAGCGCCGCTTCGCCCCGGTCGCGTCGTCGCGCTCACCGAGGACCTTGAACTGCAGGATCGTCAGCAGGACGACTGCGGCGAACAGCACGTAGCTCATCGCCGCTGCGACGCCGTAGTTGCCGAACCCGAAGGTGTTGTAGACGAGGTACGCCACCGAGAGCGTGCTGTTCAACGGGCCGCCCTGCGTCATGACGAACGGCTCCTCGAAGAACTGCAGGAACCCGATGCCGGTGATCACCCCGGCGAACAGCATGGTCGGCCGGATCGTCGGGATCGTGATCTGGCGCAGCCGCTGCCACGCGGTGGCGCCGTCGAGCGCGGCGGCCTCGTGCAGCGCCTTGGGCACGGACTGCAGCCCGGCCAGGAAGATCACGACGAGGGTGCCCAGCGACCGCCACACGGCCATCGCGATGAGCGACGGCATCGCCCACGTGGTGCTGCCCAGCCAGTCCGGGCCGGTGATGCCGACCCAGCCCAGCACCTCGTTGACCAGCCCGTTCTCGGGCCGCAGCAGGAACCGCCACACGACGGCCACCGCGACGATCGACGTCACGACCGGCATGTAGTAGCCGATCCGGAAGAAGCCGGCCAGCCTGGTGATGCCCGTGTTGAGCGCGATCGCGATGGCGAGCGCCGTGAGCATGGTCAGGGGGACGCCGACGACCACGAAGTAGAGGGTGTTCGTCGCCGCCTTCCGGAACGTCGGGTCGGCGAGCACGGAGGCGAAGTTGTCGAGCCCGACGAAGTTCACCGCGAACGGGTTCTGCAGGTCCCGGCTCTTGATGTCGGTGACGCTCATGAACAGCGACGACACCACCGGCCACGCGGTGAAGACGAGGAAGAGCAGGACGAACGGCGCCGCCATGCCCCACGCCGCGATGCTGCGCCGTCGGCGCAGGGGGGAGGAGCGGCGGACGCGGGGGACGGCCTGGTCGGCCGTCCCCGGCGCCTGCACGCCCGACCCGGAGGTCAGGGTCGTGGACATGAGGTCAGAGCCCCGTGCCGATCGCCTCGGCCTGCTGCTGGATGGCCGTGGCGGCCTCCTGCGGGTCCATCCCGGACTTGCAGACCTTCTCCAGCTCGGTGTCGATGACGTTGGAGATCTGCTCCCACGTGGGGATCGACGGAGGAGCCATCGCGGTCGTCATCTGCTCGCCGAACACGGCGAGCGCCGGGTCGGAGGCCAGGTCGCCCTCCTCCCACGCCGACTGCACGGCGGGCAGGTCGCTCGTCTCCGCGTACCACTCGGCCTGCACCTCGGGCTGGCTGAGCCACTGGACGAACTTCCAGGCCGCGTCGCGGTTCTCGGAGCCCTTGAACACGGCCAGGTTGCTGCCGCCGATGAACGACGCCTGCTTCTCGTCGGCCGGCAGCGGCGCCAGGGTCACGGAGTCGAGGAAGCCCTCGCCGCCGGTGTCGTCCAGGATCCCGATGTGCCACGGGCCGGACTGGAACGCGCCGATCTTGCCGGCGACGAAGTCGGGCTCCAGCGTGCCGTCGGGCAGCTCCTTGGGCGCGACGCCCTCGGTGAAGAACGACTGGTAGTAGGTGAGCGCCTTGACGAACTCGGGGCTGTCGAACGTGAACTCCGTCTGGTCGGCGTTCATGATCTCGGCGCCCCCCTGCCACGCGAACGGCATGAACGTCTGCCACGCGCCGGTCTGGCCGGCCTGCAGCGTGATGCCCCACTGCGCCCCGGCGGACTGCATGCCCTTGGACGTCGCCATCAGGTCGTCCCACGTCGCCGGCGTCGGGGAGACCCCGGCCTGCTCGGCGAGCGCGGTGTCGACGAACAGCACGCGCGTCTCGACGTACCACGGGACGGCGTAGGAGGTCCCGCCGACCTCCGTGGAGCCCCAGGCGCCCTCGAAGAAGGCGGACTCGTCGATGAGGTCCGGTGGCGTCGGGTCGAGGCCGCCGCTGGTGGCGAACTCGCCCATCCACGTCGTGCCGATCATCGAGACGTCGGGCACCTCGTCGGCCGCGATGGCCGTGGCGATCTTGTCGTGCGCCGCGTCCCAGGGGATGGCCGTGACGTCGACGGTCACGTCGGGGTTCTCCTCGGTGAACGCGCTCGCGAACTCGCCCAGCTTCTCGCCCTCGGTCCCCATGGCCCAGACGGTGATGTCCCCGCTGACGTCGCCGGTCGCGACGGGCGCCGCGCTGGCCTCCTCGGCCGCGGGGTCGTCGCCGCGGCCGCAGCCCGCGGTCAGGGCGAACGTGGTGACGGCCAACGCGGCGACGCTGACGCGCATGGATCTGTTCATGCTGGTTCCTCCTCGAACCGGACGGCCCCGCGTGGGGTCCGTCAGGGGTGCAGACCGCAGCTGTCGCGCACCACCAGGTCGGTGGTGAGCAGCTCGTGCCGCGGGGTCGTGCGGTCTCCGGTGATGCGCTCGTCGAGCACCTCGGCGGCGAGGGACCCGAGCGCGCGCATCGGCTGGCGGACGGTGGTGAGGGCCGGACGGGCGTGGCGCGCTGCCATCACGTCGTCCCAGCCGGTGATCGCGACGTCCCGCCCGACGCGCAGCCCGATCTCCTCCGCCGCGACGATCGCTCCGAGCGCGATCTCGTCGTTGGCGCACACGAGGGCGTCCGGGCGGTGGCGGACGGCGAGCAGGCCGGCCGCGACGCGCGTGCCGGAGTCCTCGTCGAACAGGCACGGCGTGACGGTCGGCTCGATGCCGTGCGCGCCGAGGCCGTCCCGCACGCCGCGCCAGCGCTCGGCGACGTCGGGGGACTCCTCGGGCGAGCCGAGGAACGCGACGCGCCGCACCCCGTGCCCGGCCAGGTGCTCGCCGAGCGTGCGTGCGGCCGTGAGGTTGTCGGCGCGGATGGAGTCGACCCCGGCCAGGACCGGGCGGGCGACGACGACCACGGGGACGTCACCCAGGGCGGCGATGGTCTCGTCGGGGACGGTGCGGCCGAGCACGACCAGCCCGTCGACGCGGCCGGCGAGGTCACGGACCGCGGCGTCCGCGTCGGGGCGGCCGTGCGTGGCCAGGACGAGCACGCTGCGGCCCAGCCGGGACGCCGCCTCCTCGTAGCCCAGCAGCACCTCGGCGAAGTAGGGGCCGGACAGGTCGGGGAAGACGATGCCGTTGGCGGCGTGGGTGCGCGCGGCGAGCGAGGTGCCGGCATGGCTGGGCCGGAAGCCGAGCTCCTCGACGGCGGCGAGGACCCGTGCGCGGGTCGCCTCGGCCACGGGCGCGGAGCCGCGCATGGCCCGGGAGACGGTCGCGATGCCCACGCCGGCACGCGCGGCGACGTCGTAGATCGTCACCGCGCCCGTCTCGGTACCCGACGGCGTAGGAAGCGCTTTCATGTGGCGACCGTCACACCTCGGGACGAGTTGCGCAACTCGAACCGAACGGCGCGATCACGGTCATCCCGGGCGGTCCCCAGTCATGCTGCGCCTGTCGCTGCAGGTCACCTCGCGGATCGGCGGGCGGGGCGAGCGCGCCGGGAATGCGGGGAAACTGGTCGGCGCGGACGCTGCTCCGGACGGCGTCCGGGCGCCGGTATCCTGTGCGCGTCTGCCGACGTCGGCTGGGCTTGCTCGCGCCAACCGGCCTGCGCCCGGCCCCACGGGTCTCCACCGAGGGAATCGATGACCACCGCACCTGCGCGCGCCCCCCAGACCGACACCGTCGACGTCGCCGCCGCGACACCGGACCAGGAGCAGCCGTTCGCGGAGCTGGGCCTGAAGCCGGACGAGTACCAGCGGATCCGGGACATCCTCGGTCGCCGCCCCACGGCGGCAGAGCTCGCCATGTACTCGGTCATGTGGTCCGAGCACTGCTCGTACAAGTCGAGCAAGAACCACCTGCGTCAGTTCGGCGACAAGACCACGGACGCCATGAAGGAGCACCTGCTCGTCGGCATCGGCGAGAACGCGGGCGTCGTCGACATCGGCGACGGCTGGGCGGTGACGTTCAAGGTCGAGTCGCACAACCACCCGTCCTACGTCGAGCCGTACCAGGGTGCGGCCACGGGCGTCGGCGGGATCGTGCGCGACATCATCTCGATGGGCGCCCGGCCGGTCGCCGTCATGGACCAGCTGCGCTTCGGGGCCGTCGACCACCCCGACACCGCCCGCGTGGTGCACGGCGTCGTGGCGGGCGTTGGCGGGTACGGCAACTCCCTCGGCCTGCCCAACATCGGCGGCGAGCTCGTGTTCGACGCCTCGTACCAGGGCAACCCGCTGGTCAACGCGCTGTGCCTCGGCGTGCTGCGGCACGAGGACATCCACCTGGCCAACGCCTCGGGCGCGGGCAACAAGGTGGTCCTGTTCGGGGCCCGCACGGGCGGCGACGGCATCGGCGGTGCGTCGATCCTCGCCTCCGAGACGTTCGACGACACCAAGCCCTCCAAGCGTCCGTCCGTGCAGGTCGGCGACCCGTTCATGGAGAAGGTGCTCATCGAGTGCTGCCTCGAGCTCTACGCCGCGCGCGTGGTCGAGGGCATCCAGGACCTGGGCGCCGCGGGCATCTCGTGCGCGACCAGCGAGCTCGCGTCCAACGGCGACGGCGGCATGCATGTCGACCTGGAGAACGTGCTGCTGCGCGACCCGTCGCTGACCGCCGGCGAGATCCTCATGTCGGAGTCGCAGGAGCGCATGATGGCCGTGGTCCGCCCCGACCAGCTCGACGCGTTCCTGGCCATCACCGGCAGGTGGGACGTCGAGACGGCCGTGATCGGCGAGGTCACCGGCACCGGCCGCCTCACCATCGACCACCACGGCCTGCGCATCGTCGACGTGGACCCGAAGACGGTCGCGCACGAGGGCCCGGTCTACGACCGCCCGTACGCGCGGCCGGCCTGGCAGGACGGGTTGAACGCCGACACGACGGCCGCGCTGCCGAAGCCGTCGACCAACGCGGAGCTCCGCGCCACGGTGCTCGAGCTCCTGGCGAGCCCCAACCTCGCGTCCAAGGCGTGGGTCACCCGCCAGTACGACCGCTTCGTGCAGGGCAACACCGCACTTGCGCAGCCCGACGACTCGGGCGTGATCCGCGTCGACGAGACCACCGGCCTCGGTGTCGCGCTGGCCACGGACGCCAGCGGCCGGTACGCCAAGCTCGACCCGTACACCGGCGCGCAGCTGGCCCTGGCCGAGGCGTACCGCAACGTCGCGACGACGGGCGCCCGCCCGCTGGCCGTGACCGACTGCCTCAACTTCGGCAGCCCGGAGCACCCGGACTCCATGTGGCAGCTGGTCGAGGCCATCCGCGGCCTCGCCGACGCGTGCCAGGTCCTCGAGGTCCCGGTCACCGGCGGCAACGTCTCGCTGTACAACGGCACGGGGGAGCCGGGTCTCATCGACTCGGCGATCCACCCCACCCCGGTGGTCGGCGTGCTGGGCGTCCTCGACGACGTCGCACACGCGACGCCGTCCGGCTGGACCGCGCCCGGCCAGGCCGTCTACCTCCTCGGCACCACGCGCGCGGAGCTCGACGGGTCGGCGTGGGCCGAGGTCGCGCACGACCACCTCGGCGGGCTGCCGCCGGCCGTGGACCTGGCCGCCGAGCGCCGGCTGGCCGAGGTCCTCGTCCGTGCCAGCCGCGACGAGCTCGTCGACGCCGCGCACGACCTGTCGGAGGGCGGTCTGGCCCAGGGGCTCGTCGAGTCGAGCCTGCGCTTCGGCGTCGGCGTGCAGGTGTCGCTCGACTCCCTGTGCGCCCGCGACGGCGTCACACCGTTCGAGGCGCTGTTCTCGGAGTCGACCGCCCGCGCGCTGGTCGCCGTCCCGCGCTCGGAGGAGGTCCGCCTGGTGGACCTCTGCACCGCCCGCGGCGTCCCGGCGCTGCGCCTGGGCGAGACCGCCGAGTCGTGCTCGCCCGGAGCCGGCACCCCGTCCGACGCCGCCGACCACGTGCACGGCCCCGCGGTCGAGGTCCAGGGCGTCTTCACGCTGCCCCTGGCGGAGGCCCGCGAGGCCCACGAGGCGACCCTGCCGCGCTGGTTCGGCTGACCCTCGTCCGCACGGCCACGTCCGACCCCGGCAGGGGTGCCGTTCCGCTAGTCGTGACGGCGCCCAGGTCGGGTTCGCGCGGGACGTGCGGCGTCGGGGCTGGTCGGCAGACGCTGCGCGCCAGCGCGTGCAGCGCTATTTCCGTGGCCTGGTGGCGCCGCACGCTCCTACCGTCGGGGCGTGGTCGAACTCTTCCGTGTGGTGCGCGCCGACAAGGGCGCGGTCCTCGTGCTGCCCGCGGACGGGCTGGACGGTGAGCACGAGCCGCACCGGGTGACGCTGGACCGGGACGGCCTGGTCGGCACCGAGGACGGCGAGCGGCTCGTGCCGACGGTCGGGGACTGGCTGCTCGTCGACGAGACGCGTGCGAGCCTGCGACCCCGCACCACGGCCCTGGTCCGCGACAGCGCGGGCGCGACCTCGCGCGTGCAGGCGCTGGCCGCCAACATCGACGTCGTTCTCGTGGTCGAGCACCTCGACCCGGACCCGGACCTCGGCCGCATCGAGCGGATGCTCACGCTGGCCTGGCGCTCCGGCGCGACCCCGGTCGTCGTCCTGACGAAGGCCGACCTGGTGCCCGACCCCGACGGCATGACCGCGGAGGTCGCCGCGGTGGCCCTGGCCGTCGACGTGCACACGGTCAGCGTGCCCACCGGGCAGGGCCTGGACGCCCTGCGAGCGCTGCTGGTGCCCGGCGCCACCCTCGTCGCCGTCGGCCCGTCCGGCGCGGGCAAGTCCACCTTGGTCAACGCGCTGGCCGGTCGGGACGTGATGGGGACGGGCGAGCGGCGGGCCGACGGGCGCGGCCGGCACACGACCACGCACCGCGAGCTCGTCCCGCTGGCGGGCGGCGCGATGCTCATCGACACGCCCGGCATCCGCGGGGTCGGCGTGGTCGCGGACGACGACGCGCTGGACACCACCTTCGCGGACGTCGCGGCTCTGGCGCAGGCGTGCCGGTTCGCCGACTGCCACCACGCGGGCGAGCCGGGCTGCGCCATCCGCGCGGCGCTCGACCGGGGAGAGCTGGCGGAGCGCCGGTTCGACAGCTGGCAGCGGCTCGCACGGGAGGCCGCGTACCAGGCGCGACGGTCGGACGCACGGCTGCGTGCCGAGGAGCGGGACCGGTGGAAGAAGGTCACCAAGGAGTACCAGCGGGGGCTGCGCGGACCGGGACGCCCCCGCCCCTGACGCGCGCGCGGAAGCGCATCGACGACGCGGATCCGGAACCAAAACGTTTCGGAAGCTGCTGAGCGCTCGCCAGACCTGAGCGCCGTCGGGTTTCCTCGACGGGACCGGGGTGCAGCCGCCGTCATTGTCGACGCGCAGCCCGCCCCGCCCGGACACAGAACTCCCGAGGAGACCCATGCCCACCCGCAGATCCGCCACCGCGCTGCTCGCCGCCGCGGCCATCGCGGTCGGAGGCCTCACCGCCGCCGCGACCGCCGCGCAGGCCGCCCCCGGCTGCAAGGTCGAGTACAAGATCACCAACCAGTGGGGCGGCGGCTTCGGCGCCGACGTCACCATCACCAACCTTGGCGACCCGATCAGCTCCTGGACCGTCGGCTGGACCTACGGGTCCGGGCAGAAGATCACGCAGCTCTGGAACGGCACCGCGACGCAGAGCGGCTCGACGGTCTCCGTCGCGAGCCTGTCGTACAACGGCTCGCTCGGCACCAACGGGAAGGCCAACTTCGGCTTCAACGGCTCGTGGAGCGGGTCCAACGCGATCCCCGCGTCGTTCACGGTGAACGGCACGGCCTGCACCGGCACCACGCCGACGCAGACCCAGACGCCGACCCCCACCCAGACCCAGAACCCGACCCCGACGGTGACCGCGACGCCGACCCCGACGCCCACGCAGACCACGCCTCCGCAGCCGGCCGGCAACTTCTACGTCGACCCCACCACGCAGGCGTACCGCGCGTGGCAGGCCGCGGGCGGCTCGGACAAGGCGCTGCTCGAGAAGATCGCGTTGACCCCGCAGGCGTACTGGGTGGGCAACTGGGCAGACGCGTCGCACGCGAGGACCGAGGTGGCCGACTACACCGGCCGCGCGGTTGCGGCCGGCAAGACCCCGATGCTCGTCGTCTACGCCATCCCGGGCCGTGACTGCGGCTCGTACTCCGGTGGCGGTGTCGCCGAGAGCGCCTACGCCGCCTGGATCGACACGGTGGCGTCCGGCATCCAGGGCCGCCCGTACGTGGTGCTCGAGCCCGACGCCCTCGCCCAGCTGGGCGACTGCAACGGTCAGGGCGACCGCATCGGCTTCCTCAAGTACGCCGCCAAGGCGCTCACCCTCAAGGGTGCCCGCGTCTACATCGACGCCGGCCACTCAGGCTGGCTCCCGGTGAGCACCGCGGTGAGCCGCCTCAACCAGGTCGGCTTCGAGTACGCGGTCGGCTTCGCGCTCAACACGTCGAACTACCAGACGACCTCGGCGTCGAAGTCGTACGGCCAGCAGATCTCGCAGCAGCTCGGTGGCAAGCGGTTCGTGATCGACACCTCGCGCAACGGCAACGGCTCCAACGGCGAGTGGTGCAACCCGAGCGGTCGGGCCCTCGGCGAGAAGCCGACCCTGGTGAACGACGGCTCCGGCCTGGACGCCCTGCTCTGGGTCAAGCTGCCCGGCGAGTCGGACGGCACCTGCAACGGCGGTCCCTCCGCCGGGGCGTGGTTCCAGAGCATGGCCCTGGAGCTGGCCCGCAACGCGAAGTGGTGACCACCCGGTCCTAGGTCATCACCCCGAGCTCGCGGACGTCACGGATCGTGGCGTCCGCGAGCTCGTTCGTGCGTGCGTCCCGCCGCACCGCGGACGACGGGCCGGCCACCGCGGCGGTCTTTGACGAGCGCGGCAGTTCGCGACGAGCGCGTCAGTTCCTATTGCCGCGCTCGTCCGGACGTGCCGCGCTCGTGGGGTGCGTGCTCGGTGGGCGGGGGAGAATCGACGCATGCCGCCACGTCGACGTACCGACCCTGCCGACGGACGGGCCGCGCTCGCGGTCTGGCGGACCGACCCCGGCGCCGTCCCGGTGGCCGCGCGCCGGACGGCCGTGCGGTTCACGCTCGAGGAGCTGGCCGACGTGGCGCCCGGCAACGCCGTCGAGGTGCGCGTGCCGCCGGACGGTGCGGTGCAGGCCGTGGAAGGACCGCGTCACACCCGGGGCACCCCGCCCAACGTCGTGGAGACGGACGCGCAGACCTGGCTCGGGCTGGCGACCGGGGCGCTGACCTGGGAGTCCGCCGTGTCCGACGGGCGGATCCGGGCGTCGGGGGAGCGCGCCGACCTGCGCGAGTGGCTCCCGCTGCAGGCCGCCCGCCCCCGCGGCTGAGCGGGGGACGTGAGCGCTGACCTAGGATCACGAGGTGCCTGACGACCCCCAGCCCGACGCCGTCCCGGACGTGACTCCGGCGGCCGCGCCGACCCCGTCGGTCCCCGTGGACGCCCGCGGCGTGCCGATCCCGTCGGAGGAGGAGCTGGCCCGGGTCGCCGAGCCGGCCACGGTCCGGCACGCCCCGAAGTTCGGCGCG
The DNA here is from genome assembly GCF_007989805.1 of Cellulomonas xylanilytica. Classification (GTDB taxonomy): domain Bacteria; phylum Actinomycetota; class Actinomycetes; order Actinomycetales; family Cellulomonadaceae; genus Cellulomonas; species Cellulomonas xylanilytica. The sequence goes on along the minus strand of NZ_BJUB01000002.1, from coordinate 205,517 downwards.
TTCATCACCGCGGGCGCGCTCGTCGGCATCGTCGTCGCGCTGGTCCTCGTCGCGGTCGTCCGCCCCGAGGTGCCCTGGGTGGCCGACGGCTCCGGCTTCATCTCGTTCCTCGACGGCGAGGGTGCGGTGCGCACGGTCATGGCCGTCGCCGGTGCCGTGCTCGGGGGGTTCCTCGGAGGGCTCGTCGCGGTGGTCGCGGACCGCCGCAGCGTCCGCAAGGCGGTCCGTCCCGACGTCTGAGGCGGTGTCTGCAGAGCGGTCACGTCCACGAGCACGTCCGAGGACTGTGCGACCATAGGGGCGTGGCCCCCCGCGCAGACGGACGTCTGAACCACGACCTCCTCCCCAACGAAAAAGGCCCCCAGGACGCTTGTGGCGTCTTCGGTGTGTGGGCACCTGGCGAGGAAGTCGCCAAGCTCACCTACTTCGGCCTGTACGCACTGCAGCACCGCGGCCAGGAGTCGGCGGGCATCGCCACCTCCAACGGCCAGCAGCTGCTGGTCTACAAGGACATGGGTCTCGTGTCCCAGGTCTTCGACGAGACCGCGCTGAACGCCCTGCAGGGCCACATCGCCATCGGCCACGCGCGCTACTCGACCACCGGGGGCAGCACCTGGGAGAACGCGCAGCCGACGCTCGGCCCGACGGCCGCGGGCACGGTCGCGCTGGGTCACAACGGCAACCTCACCAACACCGCGGAGCTGGTCGACCTCGTCGCCGAGCGCTACGGCAGCCAGCGGCGCGGCGAGCTAGCGCGCGGCAACACCACCGACACGGCGCTCATCACGGCCCTGCTGGCGGGGGACCCCGACCACACGCTCGAGGCCACCGCGCTCGAGGTGCTGCCGCGCCTGCGCGGCGCGTTCAGCCTGGTCTTCATGGACGAGCACACGCTCTACGCCGCGCGGGACCCGCAGGGTGTCCGCCCGCTGGTCCTGGGCCGCCTGGAGCGCGGCTGGGTGGTGGCCAGCGAGACCCCGGCCCTCGACATCGTCGGCGCCTCGTTCGTCCGCGAGATCGAGCCCGGCGAGTTCATCGCGATCGACGCCGACGGTCTGCGCAGCAGCCGGTTCGCACCGGTCGACCGCGCCGGGTGCGTCTTCGAGTACGTCTACCTCGCGCGACCCGACACGTCGATCGCCGGCCGTTCCGTCCACGCCGCGCGGGTCGCCATGGGTCGTCGGCTGGCGATCGAGCACCCCGTCGAGGCCGACCTGGTCATCCCGGTCCCCGAGTCCGGGACACCCGCGGCCGTCGGTTACGCCGCCGAGTCCGGCATCACGTTCGGTCAGGGCCTGACCAAGAACGCCTACGTCGGTCGCACGTTCATCCAGCCGTCGCAGACGCTGCGGCAGCTGGGCATCCGGCTCAAGCTCAACCCGCTCAAGGACGTCATCCGTGGCAAGCGCCTGGTCGTCGTCGACGACTCGATCGTCCGCGGCAACACGCAGCGCGCGCTCGTGCGGATGCTGCGGGAGGCCGGCGCCGCGGAGGTGCACGTGCGCATCAGCTCGCCGCCCGTGAAGTGGCCCTGCTTCTACGGCATCGACTTCGCGTCCCGCGCGGAGCTCATCGCCAACGGCCTGGGGGTCGACGAGATCGCCGCGTCGCTGGGCGCCGACTCGCTCGGCTACATCTCCCCGGAGGGCATGATCGCCGCCACCGAGCAGCCCGCGTCGCAGCTGTGCGCCGCGTGCTTCACCGGTCAGTACCCCATCGAGCTGCCGCCGGACGACCGGCTGGGCAAGTTCCTGCTCGAGCAGAGCGAGCTCCCGCTGGGCGCCCCGGAGGACGGTCTGCTGTCGATCGTTCCGAGCGCCGGCGGCGCGACCGCGCTGGACCACCCGTGAGCGGCGCGCAGGGCACGCAGGTCACCTATGCCACCGCCGGGGTGGACACGGAGGCCGGCGACAAGGCCGTCGAGCTGATGAAGGACGCCGTGCGAGCGACGCACGGCCCGCAGGTGCTCGGCGGGGTCGGCGGGTTCGCCGGGCTCTACGACGCCAGCGCGCTGCTGACCTACCGCAAGCCGCTGCTCGCTACGTCCACCGACGGCGTGGGCACCAAGGTCGCCATCGCGCAGGCGCTCGACATCCACGACACCATCGGGTTCGACCTGGTGGGCATGGTCGTCGACGACATCGTCGTGGTGGGCGCCAAGCCCCTGTTCATGACCGACTACATCGCGTGCGGCCGCGTGGTGCCCGAGCGCATCGCCGGCATCGTGCGCGGGATCGCCGCCGCCTGCTCGGTGGCCGGGACGGCGCTCGTCGGCGGCGAGACCGCGGAGCACCCCGGGCTGCTGGGTCCCGACGAGTACGACGTGGCCGGTGCCGCGACTGGCGTCGTCGAGGCCGACCGCCTGCTCGGCCCGGAGCGCGTCCGGTCCGGTGACGTGCTGCTCGCGCTGGGGTCCAGCGGCCTGCACTCCAACGGGTACTCCCTGGTCCGCAAGGTGGTGTCGGTGGCGGGCTGGTCGCTGGACCGTCACGTCGACGAGCTCGGCCGGACGCTGGGCGAGGAGCTCCTGGAGCCCACCCGCGTCTACGCCTCGGACTGCCTCGCGCTCGCGGACCGCGCCGGGGTGGCCGGTCTGCACGCGTTCAGCCACGTCACGGGTGGGGGGCTGGCGTCCAACGTCGCGCGCGTGCTGCCGCAGGGGCTGGTCGCGGACATCGACCGCGGGGGCTGGACCCTGCCCCCGGTCTTCGCGCTGGTGCAGCGCCTCGGGCAGGTGCCGTGGACCGACCTCGAGGGAACGCTCAACCTGGGGGTCGGCATGGTGGCGATCGTCGCTGCCGACGCCGTCGACGGGGTCCTCGCGCACGCAGCCGAGCTGGGTCTGCCGGCCTGGGAGCTGGGCACCGTCCGGCACGCCGATCCCACCAGGGACGTGGTCGGCGCTCCGGGCTTCGTGGCGGGCACCAAGGGCGTGCACGGGGGAGCGGTCCAGCTCACGGGCGACTACCGGGCGTAGCGCGTCGGCGCTCGGGGCACCCCCACGGCGCCCGCCGCGATCCCGCGCAGCAGGGCTTCAGGAAGTCGCGTGGGGCAGGCGTCAGAGAGCGACGAGCGAGACGGGCGACAGCCGTGCTGCCGCCGCCTCGCTCGGCGGTCTCGCGACGCGCGCGAGGTGGGTGACGACCGCGTCAGCGGTCGTCGTCGGACCAGCGGCGGTAGTCGTCGCTGTCGTCGTCAGTGTCGGTCTCCACAGCCGCGCGAGGGCGGTTGTCGGTGACGACATCGTTGTGGCCGTGCGACGTGAGCTCCTGCTCGAGAGCTCGGTAGTTGGTCTCCGGGCTGAAGTACTTCAGCTCCCGGGCCACCTTCGTCTGCTTAGCCTTCTGACGGCCGCGCCCCATGGCATCGACCCCCTCTTACGTGGATGCGGGGCGGCTCCGTGCTGACACGTGCGGCCCCGGGGTGCTGAATCGTCTCTTCGAGGGGCAACGGTACATGCTCGTTCGCTATTCCGACCACTCGCCGGGGGCGACACGCGTCACGTGCGCCCGGCCGGTCGGCCTGCGGCGGGGCGAGTACAGGTCGGCCGTCCAACCGTACGTGGACGGATGCGCGCGTCGGTGTGTATGACCGATTGGTCGGGTTTAGGGTGGTCCTACGGCCGCTTCGCGGAGCGGTATGAGAGTTGTATGAGAGTCCTGTGTAGGTTGTCACCCGAACGTGTCCCGGAATGCGCTGTCTGAGGCTTTCGTTCATGCTAGGGAGCGATGTCAGATTTCGGGCATCGAGGACGTAGGCTTGCCATCCCGAGAACGTTTCACACGGTTGGACCTGCACCACCCGCACCAGACTGGCCGGGCGCCGACGTGTCGGCACCACAGGCCGCACGCTTGCCAGGAGGCAGCTGATGAACGCACACCCCGTAGAGACCGAGACACTGCTCACGCCCTCCGAGGTCGCGACCCTGTTCCGCGTCGACCCGAAGACCGTCACCCGGTGGGCGAAGGCCGGAAAGCTGTCCTCGATCCGTACCCTCGGTGGGCACCGGCGTTACCGCGAGTCCGAGGTGCGTGACCTGCTGAACGGTGTCCCGCAGCAGCGCCCGTCGGACGGCTGAGCGACTGCACCCACGGCCGAGCCCGTCGACCTCGATCGACGGGTCCTCGGCGGTCGAGCCCCCACGAGGGGCAGACACCCCTGCCTCACAAGACTGCGAGGGTCGCGACGATGCGACCCTCGCAGTCTTTGTCTGTCCCGGTCTCTGACGGCCCTCTGGCCGCCTCGCGCTCAGCCCCTGCGGCTCGCTGCGACGATCAGCGCGAGGACCACCGCCACGCCCGCCACCGCCCCGCCGAGAACCTTCAGCGCCTTCGTGCGGTCCTCGGGAGAGGCGTCGCCGCTCGTGGCGTCCTGCCACATCCGGCGCCCCGAGTCGACCGCCCTGCCCGCCTGCGCACGCGGGTCCAGACGAGCGGCGAGCTCGTCCACCGTCGACGCCAGCTGCGCGCGGGTCACGGCGAGCTCGGCCTCGAGCGCCACCATCTCGGGCGTGCTGAAGGGCTTCTGCGTGCTCGCAGGCTTCTGGACCGCCTCGTCGCTCATGCGCTGAACCCCGCCTTCACCGCTGCGATGTCGTTCTGGACGTTCTCGATCGCCCTCGCCGGCGTCGGAGGCGACCCGGCCTTGACCCGGTTGATGCCGATCAGGACCAGGACGACGATGACCAGCAGCAGGAACGCGCAGACGATCAGCGCGGCCAGCCACAGGTCGAGCCAGAGGTCCAGCACGATGATGGTCGTGGCGATCCCGGCGGCCAGCAGGTAGAGCGCGAGCACGGCACCGGCCGCGATGAGCGCGGCGCCGACGCCGAGCTGCTGCGCACGCCCGGTGATCTCTGCCTTGGCCAGGTCGATCTCGGCGCGGACGAGCCGCGCTCCTTGTTCGCTGAGCTCGGACACCAGCTGACCGAGCGACTTCTCGTCGCCCGGCAGTCTCGACTGGGTGGTCATGGGCACGGCCTCTCGTCTGCACATCCGTTGAGCACTCAGTCTGGTGGTCGGCGATCCCGCCCGCGAGTCAGTCCGCCCAGGGGTGCACCTGCTCCTCCGCCGGGTGGACGGGCTCGTGGATGCGGACGACCGACACCGAGGGCGCCGGCGGGAGGCGCCGCTTGGCCCATGCGGCCACGCCCGCGCCGATCAGCAGCAGGGCCACGCCGATGATGAGTGCGGCGAGCCACGGGTCGACGGCGTGCGACAGACCCAGCACCGCGGCGGTGATCAGCAGCGCCAGACCGAAGAAGCTGAGGAGTGCGGCGGCGGCGAACCCGATGGCGGACGGGCGGACCTCGATGGCCCGGGTCCGGACGCTGCGCGCGACCGCGTCGATCTCGTGCTGGATGGCCTCGCGGACGTGGTCCTCCGCCTGCTCGAACTTCTCGCGCGCCCGGTCCGCGAAGGGCTCGGTGAGCCGGTCGAAGAAGCTGCGGGGTCGATCGGCACCGGGGGTGCTGGTCATGGGTCCTCCTCGTGCGGCGTGCGGTGCGACCCAGACTAGGAGCAGATGCCCTGGTCGCGGGGTTGCCGCGCTCCATCGACCCGACGACGAAGCCCCGCTCCGGATGATCCGGGCGGGGCTCCTGGTGTGGCCACTGGCAGGGTCGAACTGCCGACCTTTCGATTTTCAGTCGAACGCTCTACCAACTGAGCTAAGTGGCCGTAACCGACGACGCCCGGGTTCCTGCGAACAGGATGACCGGGCGGATCGAGCGACCCCGACGGGACTTGAACCCGCGACCTCCGCCGTGACAGGGCGGCGCGCTAACCAACTGCGCTACGGGGCCTTGGTACTGCTGCAAGGCCTTCATGCTGACGTGCTGAACTGCTCGTACCCCCAACGGGATTCGAACCCGTGCTACCGCCGTGAAAGGGCGGGGTCCTAGGCCGCTAGACGATGGGGGCTTGTCCGACGCGAACATCCAACCCCCAACGCCGAGGCGCCGGATGACCGGTGACGAGCATACGGGGTCAGCGGCCCTATCTCCAAAGTCGATGGCGAGTGGCGGTCGTCACCACGCTGCTCATGGCCCTGAGCAGGCAGGATGGACCGCATGGTCGACATGTCCCCCACCGAGTTCGAGGACGCGGTCCGTGACGCCCTCGACGAGATCCCCGACGAGCTCGCGGCCATGATGGACAACGTCGTGGTGCTGGTGGAGGACGCGCCGCCCGAGGGCGAGGTCGAGCTGCTGGGGCTGTACGAGGGGACCCCGCTGACGGAGCGCGGCGAGTTCTGGGCGGCCGGGTCGCTGCCGGACCGGATCACGATCTTCCGGCTCCCGACGCTGGCCGTCTGCGACACCCGCGAGGACGTCGTCGAGGAGGTCGCCGTCACCGTGGTGCACGAGATCGCGCACCACTTCGGCATCGACGACGAGCGGCTGCACGAGCTGGGCTGGGACTGAGCCCGGTGGGACACGACCACTCCCACTCGACCGCGGCGCAGGCCCATCGCGGCCGGCTGCTCGCGGTGCTCCTGCTCACGCTCGCGGTGCTGGTCGTCGAGGTCGTCGGCGGGCTGGTCTCCGGGTCGTTCGCGCTGATCGCCGACGCGGGGCACATGCTCACCGACGCGGCCGGGGTCGGCCTGGCGCTGGGTGCCACCGCGCTGGCCGCCCGGCCCGCGACCGCGGCACGCACGTTCGGGTGGCAGCGCGCCGAGATCCTCGCCGCGCTGGTCAACGGGCTGGTCATCGCTGCGGTCGGGATAGGCGTCATCGTCGGCGGCATCGCCCGCATCGTCACCCCCGGTGAGGTCGAGGCGGGGCTGATGCTCGCCGTGGCGGTCGTCGGGCTCGCCGCCAACGCGGTCGGCCTCCTGCTGCTGCGCCGGGGGCAGGAGGAGTCGCTGACCGTGCGGGGCGCCTACCTCGAGGTGCTCGGTGACCTGCTGGGCTCCGCCGCGGTCGTCGCCGCCGCACTCGTGGTGATGGCGACGGGGTACCTGCGGGCCGACGGCATAGCGTCCGTGCTCATCGGCCTGATGATCGTGCCGCGTGCGGTCGCGCTGCTGCGCGAGGTGGGGACGGTGCTCCTGGAGGCCACCCCGCGCGGCGTCGACCTGGACGCCATCCGCGCGCACATCTGCGGCGTCCCGGGGGTGCTCGGCGTGCACGACCTGCACGCCTGGACCATCACGTCGGGCGTCCCGGTGCTCTCCGCGCACGTCGAGGTGCCGGACGACCTCCTGTCCCGCGGCGAGGCCGGGCGCGTGCTCGGCGACCTGCGGCGCTGCCTGGCCGGCCACTTCGACGTCGACCACTGCACGTTCCAGCTGGAGCCGCCGTCCACCACCGGCACCGAGCACCACGCGCACGCCTGACCCGTCGCACCACCCTGGACGTCCGCACTCGTCAGGGCTCGGACCCGCACGGGTGCGGACGTCACGGCGGGTGGGCGCATAAGGTCGGCGGATGGTTGCTGTGGGGATCGCGTTGCTGCCGCAGGAGCGGTGGGGGACTGCTCGTCGCAAGTGGGAGCAGGTCGAGGAGTGGGGGTTCGACCACGCGTGGACCTACGACCACCTGGCGTGGCGCACGCTCGTCGACCAGCCGTGGTTCGCGACCGTCCCCCTGCTGGCCGCGGCTGCTGCCGTGACCGAGCGCATCGGCCTCGGCACGTGGGTGGCGTCACCGAACTTCCGGCATCCCGTCCCGTTCGCGAAGGACGTGCTGGGGCTCGACGACGTCAGCAACGGCCGGTTCCTGCTCGGCGTCGGCGCCGGCGGTGAGGGGTTCGACGCCTCCGTCACCGGCGACCCACCCACCCGCGGGGAGCGGACCCGCCGGTTCGAGGAGTTCGTCGGGCTGCTCGACACGCTGCTGACGCAGCCGGTCACGTCGCATCAGGGCACCTTCTACCGGGCCCACGAGGCGCGGATGATCCCCGGCACCCTCGCGCAGCCGCGGACCCCGTTCGTGGTCGCCGCCAACGGTCCGCGCACGATGGCGCTGGCCGCCCGGTACGGCCAGGGGTGGGCCACCTACGGTCCCGCGTACGCCACGGAGGACGTGCCTGACGACCCCACCGCCGCGCAGGAGCAGTGGTGGACAGGGCTGGCGACGATGCTCGAGCAGGTCGACGCGATCGAGGCGGAGCACCGGCCCGCGGGGCAGCCCCCGCTGCGGCGCTACCTCAGCCTGGACGGGGCGCCGATCTTCTCGATGACCTCGCTCGACCTGGTGACCGAGGGCGTCGAGCGAGCCGCGGGGCTCGGCTTCACCGACGTGGTCGTGCACTGGCCGCGCGCCGACGGCATCTACGCCGGCGACGAGTCGGTGCTGGAGGGCCTGGTCGACCACCTGCCCCGCCTGCAGGCCCTCTGACCCGTACGGCACTGGCGACGCCAACGTCCGCACATCCGGTCGCCCGGACGACCGAACTTGCGGACGTCGCCGAGAGACCTGCGTGACGTCCGCACGTTCGGTCGTCGGAACGACTGTATGTGCGGACGTCTCGGAGATAGGGCTCTGACGTCCGAACGTTCGGGTGTCGGGACGCGTGAGTCTACGAACGCCGCGAGAGACGGCGGTGCGTCAGTGGGCCTGGCGGGCCTGCCAGGCGCTGGTGACCATGTCGAGGAGGGTGTGGCGCATCCGCCAGTCGAGGTCGCGGGCGGCCAGCTCGCCGGACGCGACGATGCGGGCGGGGTCGCCCGGTCGGCGCGGGCCTGTCTCGGGCTCGAACGGGATGCCGGTGCCCTCGGCCATGGCGTCCATGATCTCCCGCACGGAGACGCCCTCGCCGGAGCCCAGGTTGTAGACCGGCTCCAGGGTGCGGCCGGCGGCGAGCGCCTGGGCCGCGGCGACGTGCGAGTCGGCCAGGTCCGCCACGTGGATGTAGTCGCGGACGCAGGTGCCGTCCGGGGTCGCGTAGTCGGTGCCGTTGATGCGCGGCGTCCTGCCCGCGGCCAGGGCGTCCAGGACCAGCGGGAAGAGGTTGTGCGGGCTGGTGTCGTACAGCTCGGGGGTGGCCGACCCGACGACGTTGAAGTAGCGCAGCGACGTGTGACGCAGCCCGGCGGCACGCCCCTGGTCGCGCAGCAACCACTCGCCGATGAGCTTGGACTCGCCGTACGGGGACTCGGGGGCGGTCGCCGTGTCCTCGGTGACCAGGTCGACGTCGGGGGTGCCGTAGACGGCCGCGGACGACGAGAACACGATCGCGTCGACACCCTGGGAGGCCATCGCCTCGAGCAGGTGGGCCGTGCCGGTGACGTTCTGGTCGTACGTGTGCAGGGGGCGGTCCACGGAGACGCCCGCGTACTTGAACCCCGCGAGGTGGACGACGCCGACGATGCCGTGCTGGACGAGCGTGTCCGCGACGAGGTCGGTGTCGAGGATCGAGCCCTCCACCAGTGGCACCCCGTCGGGGACGAAGCCGCGGTGCCCGCTGGACAGGTCGTCCAGGACCACCGTCTCCAGCCCGACCTGCCCGAACGCCCGCACCACGTGCGACCCGATGTACCCGGCACCGCCGGTGACCAGCCATGTCATGGTGCCGAGCCTACCGACGACGATGCCGGGCGGCCGACCCGGCCGCCGCGGAGAGAAAGTCTGCGCCGGGTGCATCCGCCGGGGGCCCTGGGACCGAAGGGACGAGAACAACCGCGCGCGGTGGCGGTCCCGGAGATGCTCAGTACCCTGAGTATTCCTCGGGGCTCCGGCCGGGTGGGGGACGGGTCGGTGCCGGCGACAGGGACAGGAGAGCGCATGCACGTGGAGTCGGCGCTGCGGACGCAGCCACGCGCAGCCGAGGGGGAACGGGTCGAGACCGCCGAGCGGGTCGACGCCGTCGAGCGAGCGGGGCTGGCGAGGTCCGTCGAGCACACGATGGCGGCGACGTCGACGGTCCTGCAGGACTTCCTCGACGGCCGGGTGCGGGCGGCGGCCGCTCGGTCGGACGTCGCGGCACGCCTGTGGGCGGACCTCGCGGACGGCGTCGGCGGCAAGCTCATGCGGCCCCGGCTGGCAGTCGCCGCGTACCTCGGGATCCGGGGTGGGCACGGGGACGACGACTCCGCGGCCATCGCGCCCGTCGCCGCCGCGATCGAGGTGCTGCACACCGCGATGCTCGTGCACGACGACCTGCTCGACCACGACGAGGTGCGCCGCGGACGTCCGAACGTCGCAGGCGCCACCCGAGCACGCCTGGTCGGACGAGGGCTCAAGGAGCGGACCCTCGCCGACCAGGTGCAGGCCGCCGGGCTGCTGGCGGGCGACCTGGCCATCGCGTCGGCGTTCGCGCTGGTGGCGAGCGCACCCGCGGACCCGGCCGCCCTGCTCAGGGTGGTCCGGCTGCTGGCCGAGGGCATCGAGACGACGGTCGTCGGCGAGCTGCTCGACGTGACCGGTGCGCTGTCCTCGCCGCGGGACGTCGACGCGCTCGCGGTCGCGGAGCTGAAGACGGCCGCGTACTCGGGCAGCATGCCGCTGGTGGTCGGTGCGGTGCTGGCGGGTGCCGACGACGCGCAGGTGGCCCGGCTGGGCGCCGTGGGGTCCGCCCTGGGCGTCGCGTTCCAGCTGGCCGACGACGACCTCGGCGTGTTCGGCGACCCTGCGGTGACGGGCAAGTCCGTGCTGTCGGACCTGCGCGAGGGCAAGCGCACGGAGCTGCTGCGGCGGGCGTACGCGATGGCGGACGACGCCGGGTGCGCGCTCCTCGACGCGCACGTCGGCCGGGCGGACCTCGACGAGGAGGGTGCTGCGGCCGTGCGGCGCGTCCTGGTGGCCAGCGGGGCGCTGGACGCGGTGCGGGAGCTGACCCGGGCCACCGGGCTGCGCGCGCGGGAGCTGGCGGTGGACGGGGTGCCCGAGCCGTTGGGAGGCTACCTTGTGGGCGTCGTCGACGATCTCGTCGGACGAGGTCACTGACGTGCTGGGGGAGTCGATGACGGAACTGCGGTCAGCCCGCGACCGGGCGCTCCGGTTGTACGACAGCACGGCAGCGCGCACGAGCGCCGGCGTCCTGGCGGCCTACTCCACGTCGTTCGGCCTGGGCACGCGGCTGCTCGGGCGGCGCGGCCAGGAGGACATCCGCGCGATCTACGCGCTGGTGCGGCTGGCCGACGAGGTCGTCGACACCTACCGCGGCGACGACGCGGGTGCGGAGCTGGACGAGCTCGAGGAGCAGACCGCCCGCGCGCTGCGGACGGGGTACTCGACGAACCTGGTGGTGCACGCGTTCGCGCGGACGGCGCGACGCGTCGGCATCAGCGCCGCGGAGACCGGGCCGTTCTTCGCGTCGATGCGTGCGGACCTGACGGTGCGCGAGCACGACCGGGCCAGCTACGAGGCCTACGTCTACGGCTCGGCCGAGGTGGTGGGCCTGATGTGCGTCCGCGCCTTCCTCAACGAGGACCGCCGGCCCGGGGAGCCGGTGCGGGAGCCCGACCAGGTGCAGGTGCGCGGTGCACGGGCGCTCGGTGCGGCGTTCCAGAAGATCAACTTCCTGCGCGACCTGGGTGCGGACACCGAGGAGCTGGGCCGGACGTACTTCCCGGGCACCGTCCCGGGCCACCTGGACGACGCGCAGCTGGCTGCGATCCTGCGGGAGATCACCGACGACGTGGAGGCGGCTCGGGCGGCGGTGCCGAGCCTGCCGCGGCGCGCGCGCTACGCGGTCGGCGCCACGCTCGCCCTCTACCAGCGGCTGCTGGACGAGATCGCGACGCGCGCGCCCCAGGACCTGCTGGTCGGGCGGGTGCGGCTGCCCGCGCCGGTCAAGCTGCTGGTGGTGGGCGAGTCGGTGCTGGCCGAGGCCCGGGCGGGCAGGGCTGACGACCCAGGACGCCTCGACGCATGACACCCGGACGCGTCGTCGTCGTCGGGGGCGGCATCGCCGGGCTCACCACCGCCGCCCTGCTGGCCCGAGGTGGTGCCCTGGTGACCCTGCTGGAACGCCACGACCAGCTGGGCGGGCGGGCCGGGACGCTGTCGGTCGACGGGTTCCGGTTCGACACCGGGCCCTCCTGGTACTTTATGCCCGAGGTGTTCGAGCACGCGTTCGCCCTGCTGGGCGAGCGGATCGAGGACCACGTCGAGCTGGAGCGGCTGGACCCCGCGTACCGGCTGTTCCCGGAGCCGGTGGGCGACGGGCCGTCGGAGCCGTTCGACGTCGTCGGTGACGCCGAGACCAACTGGGCGACCTTCGAGCAGCGTGAGCCCGGGGCCGGGGACGCGATCCGCCGGTACACGGAGGACTCGACGCGGGCGTACCGGACCGCGCTCGACTCGTTCCTCTACACGACGTTCGCGCGGCCGGACCGGCTGCTGTCGCTCGACGTCGCCCGGCAGTCGGGGACGCTTGCGGGCCTGCTGACCGGGACGCTCGCGGACAAGGTCGCCGCGACGGTGACGGACCCGGTGCTCCGGCAGGTGCTCGGGTACCACGCCGTGTTCCTGGGGTCCTCGCCGTACCGGGTGCCGGCGCTGTACTCGCTGATGAGCCACCTCGACCTCGTCGACGGCGTACGTTTCCCTCGCGGTGGGATGTACACGATCATCGAGGCGCTCGAGCGCATCGCGCGCAAGGAGGGCGTCGAGGTCCGCACGGGTGCCGACGTGGCCGCCGTCGAGATCGACGACGCCGGCCCCTCGCTCCGGCATCCGCGCAGGTCAGGAAAGGCCCGTGGCGTCCGGCTGACCGACGGGACGTTCGTGCCGGCCGACGTCGTGGTGTCCGCGGCGGACCGGCACCACACCGAGACCGCGCTGCTCGGCTCGCACCGGGAGCTGCCCGAGCCGTGGTGGGAGGACCGGGGGCCGGGGATCTCGGCGCTGCTGGTCCTGGCCGGCGTGCGCGGGGAGCTGCCCGAGCTGGCGCACCACTCGCTGTTCTTCACGCGCGACTGGCCGGGCAACTTCGAGGACATCCTGGGGACCGGCCGGTCGACGCCCCCGGACGGGCTGCGGATCCCCGAGACCGCGTCGATGTACGTCTCGCGGACCTCCGCCAGCGACCCGACAGCGGCGCCGCCCGGGCACGAGAACCTCTTCGTCCTGGTCCCGTTCCCCGCCGACGCGTCGCTGGGCGCGGGGGACCGTGACGCCGTCGAGCGGCACGCCGACCGGTACCTCGACCAGATCGCGGACTGGGCGGGCATCCCCGGGCTCCGCGACCGCGTGGTGACCCGCCGCGTGGTCGCGCCCGCCGACTTCGCCCGCGACTTCTCCGCGTGGCGCGGCACCGCGCTGGGCATGGAGCACACCCTGCGGCAGAGCGCGATGTTCCGGCCGGGCGACGCGTCGTCGCGCGTCCCGAACGTCCTGCACGTCGGAGGTGGCACGATCCCGGGTGTGGGACTGCCGATGTGCCTGATCAGTGCCGAGCTCGTGGTCAAGCGGATGCTCGGGGAGACGTCGTCGCGACCCCTCCCCGCCCCGCTGCGCCCGGGCTACCTCGCGGCCGCGCGGCCTCGCGGGGTCTGGAGCGAGTCGGTCGGATGAGCTTTCTGTACCTCGGCGCCCTGCTGCTGTCGCTGGGCGGCCTCGCCGTGCTGGACCGCCGGTTCCGGCTGGCGTTCTGGTCCGCGCCGCGCCGCGCCGCGCTGACCGTGGGGATCGGCGTCGTCGCGTTCCTGCTGTGGGACGGGCTGGGGCTGGTGCTCGGCATCTTCGCTCGCGGCGACTCCCCGCACATGACCGGGCTCCTGCTGGCCCCGGAGCTGCCCGTCGAGGAGGCGTTCTTCCTGGCGCTGCTCTGCTACACGGCCCTGCTGTCCTGGCGCGCGCTGGACCGGTGGCGCGGGGAGCCCGCATGACCAACATCGTGCTCAACGTGATCGTCCTGGCGGTGCTGGGGGCGGTCTCGTGGCCGGTCCTGCGGCGGCTGCGTCCGGTGCCGATCCTGCTGACGGTGCTGATCCTCTGCGCCCTCACGGCGGTGTTCGACACCCTGATGATCGCGGCGGACCTGTACGTCTTCGACCCGGACAAGATCCTGGGCGTCTACGTCTGGGGCGCCCCGCTCGAGGACTTCGCCTACGCGATCGCCGCCGCGGTGGGGATGCCGGTGCTGTGGACGGTCCTGGGGCGCCGGAAGGCCCGGAAGGACGCCGCGTGAGAGAGGTCCTCGCCGCGTCCCGGCCGTTCTCCTGGATCAACACGGCGTACCCGTACGCGGCCGGCTACCTGCTGGCCACCGGCGGGCGGGTCGACCTCACGTTCGTCGTCGGCACGCTGTTCTTCCTCGGCCCGTACAACCTGCTGATGTACGGCATCAACGACGTCTTCGACTACGCCTCCGACCTGCGCAACCCTCGCAAGGGCGGGATCGAGGGCGGCCTCGTGGAGCCCGCCCGGGCGCGTGAGGTGCACCGCCGGATCCTGTGGGCGTGCCTGGTCACGACGGTGCCGTTCGTGGTCTACCTGCTGCTCGTCGGCGACGCCGCGGCCAACGCGACCCTTGCGCTGGTCCTGTTCCTCGTGGTCGCGTACTCGGCGCCCGTGCTGCGCTTCAAGGAGCGCCCGGTCCTGGACTCGCTGACGTCCGCGATGCACTTCGTCGGCCCGCTGCTCTACGCGCTCGTCCTCGTGGATGCGGACCTCGGCGCGTCGACGACCTGGCCGGTGCTCGTCGCGTTCGTGCTGTGGGGGATGGCGTCGCACGCGTTCGGCGCCGTGCAGGACGTCCGGGCGGACCGCGAGGGCGGGATCGCGTCCGTGGCGACCGCGCTCGGGGCGCACCCCACGGTGGTCGCCGCCACCGTCCTCTACGTCCTGGCGGCGGCCGTGCTGCTCGTGGTGCCGTGGCCGGGGACGCTCACGGCGGTGCTGCCGATCCCGTACGCGATCAGCACCGCGCAGTTCTGGTCCGTGCGCGACGAGGACTGCGAGCGCGCGAACACCGGCTGGCGACGGTTCCTCTGGCTGAACCTGGTGACCGGCTTCCTGGTGACGATGCTGCTGATCGTGATCGCCCGGACGGGCTGACCGCGGTCAGCCCGTCGTCGTGACGTCCCACGTGGCGTCCTCGTCCTCGCGCAGGACCAGGTACCCACCGGCCGCCACGGTCACGCCGTCGTCGGTCCGGCCGCCGGCCACCAGGTCGACGCCCGGACCGGTGACGCACGCCGCGCGCTCGCCGTGGTTGAGGACGAACAGGTAGTCGTGCTCGGCGCCACGGCGCCGGACCACCTCGACGGAGGCGGGGCGGTCGGCCACCACCGGGGCGACGCCCGCCGCAGCCGCGACGTCCTCCAGCAGGGCACGGGTCGCCGTCAGGTCGAGGTGCGTCGAGACGTAGGTGACCGTCCCCGTGCCGCGCGCGGCTCGGGTCACCGCAGGGGAGCCGTCCAGGTCGCCACCGCGGTACCGACGGAGCACGGTGGCGTCGTCGGGCTGCACCAGCTCGGACCACACCGTGCCGGTCGAGCCGTCGTCCAGGACCACGCTCTCGTCGGCCGCGAGCGGCGCCAGGTGCTCCACCCGCAGCCCGACCAGGTCGCGCAGCCGTCCCGGGTAGCCGCCCGTGACGACGTGCAGGTTCTCGTCGGCGATGCCGCTGAACGGCCAGACGACGACGTGCCCGCCACCCGCGACGAACTCCTCGAGGGAACGGACGGCTGCGTCGTCGAGGGCGAACATGCTCGGGACGAGCAGCACGCGGTAGTCCGACAGGTCGGCGCCGGGACGGGTGAAGTCGACCTCCAGGCCCGCGTGCCAGGCCGCACGGTGCACGGACCGCACGGCGTCGGGGTAGGTGAGGTGGTCCGACGGGAGGCTGCGGTTCTCCAGCGCCCACCAGCCCTCGGCGTGCCACCAGACGGCGATCTCGCTGCTCGTCAGCCGACCGTCGGCCGGCGGGCGGGTCACCTCGGCGATCGAGTCGAGGACCGAGCCGAGCTCGCACACCGCGCGGAACGTCGCGGAGTCGGCGCCGGCGTGCGGAACCATCGCGCCGTGCCACGCCTCGGAGCCCCCGGCCGACGCCCGCCACTGGAAGAAGAGCGACGACTGCGCGCCGCGCGCGACGTAGCCGAGCGAGTTGCGGACCGCCCGCGCCGGGTCCTTGAAGGTGATCCGTCCGCCGGTCGAGATCGAGCTCATCGACTGCTCCATCAGCAGCCACGGCCCGCCGTCCGCCCACGACCGGGTGAGGTCCGAGCCGTAGGCGACGTGCGCCTCCCCGTCCGGGCCTGTCGTGTCGAGGTAGTGGTCGACGGACGGCACGTCGAGCTCCGCGGACCAGCTCCACTGCTCGAGGTGGTTCCAGGTGGGCAGCATGAAGTTCGTCGTGATCGGCGCGGACGAGCCGGCTGCGCGGATCTCGGCGCGCTGCTCGCGGTACGCGTCGAGCATCTCGTCGGAGAAGAAGCGCCGGAAGTCCACGGACTGCGTCGGGTTGTGCAGGTACTGCGTCGCCCGCGGCGGGACGACCTGCTCCCAGGACTCGTAGTGCTGGCTCCAGAACGTGGTCCACCACGCCGCGTTGAGGGCGTCGAGCGTCCCGTACCTGTCCTCCAGCCAGACCCGGAAGGCGGCCGCGACGTGGTCGCACCAGCAGTACGTGCCGTACTCGTTGTGCACGTGCCACGCCCGCAGCGCCGGGTGGTCGCCGTAGCGCTCGGCCAGGACGCGCGCGATCGACCGGGACGCCTCGCGGTAGGCCGGGGCGCACACGCAGTAGGTGTCGCGGCTGCCGTGCCACAGCCGGGTGCCGTCCGCGAGGACCGGGAGGGCGTCCGGGTGCGCGGCGGTGAACCACGGTGGCGGGGAGGCGGTCGGCGTGGCGAGGACGACGCCGATGCCGCCGGCGTGGAGCAGCTCGACGACGTCGTCGAGCCAGCCCAGGTCGTACCGGCCCTCCTCGGGCTCGAGGAGGGCCCAGGAGAAGACGCCGATGGTCGCGGTGTTCACGCCGGCGCGCTGCATGAGCTCGACGTCCTGCGCCCAGACCTCGCGCGGCCACTGCTCGGGGTTGTAGTCGCCGCCGAACCAGAACCGGTCGGGGGCGAAGGGCGTGCGGGTCATCGGATCTCCTGGTGGTGCGAGAGCGTCATCGACCGTCGGGTCCGAGCCACACGCTGGTCGGGGACCAGCGTCGCGAGCTCGTCCCACAGGTCGGCGGGGACGGGGTGCCGCGCCCAGGCGAGCGCGTCGTCGATCTGCTGCGGGCGGGTCGCACCGACGATCGTCGAGACGATGCGGGGGTCACGCGTGGACAGCTGGAGTGCCGCCGCGGCCACGGGGACGCCGTGCCGGGCGCAGGCCTGGCCGATCGCGGTCCGCGCCGCGACGTGCTCGGGCGTCGCCGGGCGGTACGCGTACGTGAGGGCGACGCCCTCCTGCGGCTCGCGGGCGAGGATGCCGCCGCCGTACGGCGCGGCGTTGAAGACCGCCACGCCGTGCTCGACGGCCGCGTCGAGCAACGCGTCGGCGGACCGGTCCAGCAGGGTGAGCCGGTTGTGCGTCACGGCGGCGTCGAACACCCCGAGGCGCACGAAGCGCTCCATCATCGCGGCGGGTCCGCCGGCGACGCCGACGAGCCCGACCACGCCCTCGTCCCGGAGCGCGAGCAGCGCCTCCAGCGGGCCGCCGGGAGCGGTCGCGGCGGCGAAGGAGATGCGCTCCGGGTCGTGCAGGTGGACCAGCGGCAGGTGGTCGACCCCCAGCCGGGCGAGGCTCTCGTCGACGGAGCGGCGGACGCGGTCGCCGGAGAAGTCGTCGTCGCCGGGAGCCGGGTCGACCTTGGTCACCACCACGTGCCCCGCCGGGACGCCTCCGAGGGCGCGCAGCACGGCGCCGATGCGCTCCTCGGAGCGGCCGTAGTTGTTGCCGGTGTCGAGCGCGGCGAGCGGACCGGTCAGGGCCGCGGTGATCGTGGCCTGCGCCGTGGGGTCGTCGACGCGCGGGCTGCCCAGCGCCGAGGCACCCACCGTGAGCACGCTGACCTCCACACCGGGGGCGATCCTCCTGCGCCCGGCCGGGTCGGGTGAGGCGCTCATCCCTTGAGCCCGCCGCTGATGAGGTCCAGCCTCCAGAACCGCTGCAGGAAGAGCAGCAGCGCGACGAGCGGGATGATCGACACGGCGGCGCCGATGATCGCGATGCTGTACAGCGCCGGCTCCCCGGAGCCCTTGGACAGCAGCGTGTAGAGCCCGACGGTGATCGGGTACTTGTTCTGGTCGGACAGCATGATGAACGGCAGCAGGAAGTTGTTCCAGATGCCGACGAACTGCAGCATGAAGACGGTCACCATGCCCGGCAGCATCATCGGGATCCCGATGTTCGTGAAGATCCGGGCCTCGCCGGCGCCGTCGAGACGGGCGGCCTCGATGGTCTCCACCGGCACGGCCGCGGTCGCGAACACGCGGCAGAGGTAGATGCCGAACGGCGAGACGATCATCGGCAGCAGCACCGACGCGTACGACCCGGCGAAGCCGAGCTTGGACATCAGCAGGTACTGCGGGATCGCCAGCGTGATGCCGGGGATCAGGACGCCCGCCAGGATCGCGTAGAACACCAGGTTCCGGCCACGGAACTGGTACTTGGCCAGGCCGTAGCCCGCCATCGCCGAGACGATGACCGACAGGACCGACCCCACGCCGGCGTACAGCAGGCTGTTCAGCGCCCAGCTGCCGTACTGGCCGCCGCCGTACGCGAACAGGTCCTTCAGGTTGTCCACCAGGCCGCTGCCGGGCGCGAACGTGAACGTGGTGAAGAGCTCGGAGCGCGACTTGGTGGAGGCGACGATCACCCACGCCACGGGCACGAGGCAGTAGATCGCGCCGACCAGGATGACGGCGGTCGGCAGCGCCTTGGACAGGAACGGGGTGCGCACGGTGTCGTGCGCGAGGGTGGGCTGGGACATCAGCTCTCTCCGAAGGCGCGCTTCTGCGTCAGCCGCAGGAGGATCACGGACAGGGCGACGGTGCACACGGCGAGGAACACCGAGCCGGCGGCCGCGCGGGGCAGGTCGTCGCGGACGAAGGCGTCGCGGTAGATCGTCATGAGCGGCACCCAGGTCTGGGAGATCGCGCTCGTCATGGGCCGCAGCGTGGTGGGCTCGCCGTAGACCTGCAGCGTGCCGATGAGCGCGAACAGTCCGGTGAGGACCAGCGCCGGGGTCACCAGCGGCACCTTCACCCGCCACGCGATCTGCCACTCGTTCGCACCGTCGATGCGGGCCGCGTCGTACAGCTCGGACGGGATGCCCCGCAGGGACGTGTAGATGATGATCATGTTGAACCCGACGCCGCCCCAGATCGCGATGTTGGCGATCGAGCCGAAGATCTCGGGGTTCTCCAGGAAGGGGATCGTCCCCCAGCCCAGCTGCTCCGTCACGTACGAGAACGGACTGGTCAGCGGCAGGTACATGAAGCCCCACATGAGCGTCGCGACGACACCCGGGACCGCGTACGGGATGAAGATGGCCGTCCGGGAGAACCGCTTGGCCCGGGTCGCCCCGAGGTCGAGCAGCAGCGCGAACACGAGCGCGAGGCCCAGGGTGAGCGGCACGGCGATCGCGCCGTAGACGGCGAGCCGCCCGAAGCCGGCCAGGAAGTCGCGGTCGGTGATCGCCGAGACGTAGTTGCCGAGCCCGATGAACACCTCCTGCCGCTTGCCGAAGGCGCCGCCCTCGACGAGCCGCAGGCCGCGGAAGCTGAGGTAGACCGAGTAGAGCATCGGCACGAGCAGGAACGCGAGGTACAGCACGACCGCCGGCGCGACGAACACGTACGGGGCGATCGGCGAGCGCCGTCGGCTTCTCGTCCTGGTGGTGCCGCCGGTCGACGTGGTCGTCGGCATGGTCGTCGTGGTTGTCATGTCCCTCTCCGCCGGCAGGCCCGGCCGGGGCGCCCCGTGGACGCCCCGGCCGCGACCGTCCTCATTCGCTGACGTCGAACCCGGTGGTCTTCATGTCCTCGACGACGACCTTCTGGGTCTCCGTGAGGGCCTCCCGCAGTGGTGTCCCGTTCTGCACGGCCTTCGCCATCGCGTCCTGGAACGCCGACTGGGCGACGTTGACGTTCGGGCCCCACGAGATGTTCGGGATCGTGTCCGCGGCGATCGTCGAGGCGAGCTCCCAGAAGTCGGTCTGCTGCGGCATGAGGAGCGGCGGCGCGGAGGTCTCCGCCTTCGTCTGGCCCAGGGTCGAGGCCGGGTACTGGCCCGTCTCGAGCTGGATGGCGGCGCCCTCGTCGGTGGAGTTGATCCAGGCCGCGAACTCGGCGGCCTCCTTCGGGTGCTTGGAGGAGGTCGTCACGACGACGGCCGAGCCGCCCTGGTAGGCCACTGCGGTGTCACCGGGGGTCCACTGCGGCAGCGGCGCCATGGCCCACTGGCCCGCCATGCCCTCGGCGACGCCGTAGATGACGCCGGGTGCCCACAGCGCGGACGGCCACGACAGCACCTGGCCAGCGTTGACCTCCTGGTTCCACTGCGGGGTGAGCAGGTCCTCGACCTTGATCAGGTCGTTGTCGATGAGGTCCTGCCAGTAGTCGGCGACCTCCTGCGACGCCTCGTCGTCGATGCCGACGGTCCACTGGTCGCCGTCGACGGACCACCACTGCGCACCTGCCTGCTGCGCCATGCCGGCGAAGAAGCCGAACTCGGAGGTGTTGAACGTCGCCAGGTAGGCGTTGGGGTCGGCGGCACGGACCGCGGCTGCGGCAGTCTTGAACTCGGCCCACGTGGTCGGCACCGGGACGCCGAGCTCGTCGAGCCGGGCCTGGTTGTAGACGAACGCCATGGGGCCGACGTCCTGCGGCACGCCGTAGATGGCGTCGTTGAACGTCGTCAGGCCCCAGGTCGCGTCCGTGAAGCTCGACTTCAGGTCGTCGTCGACGTACTCGGTGATGTCGGCGGCGACGTCTCCGACGATCATCGCGGGCAGCGTCTGGTACTCGACGACGGCCACGTCGGGCGCGTTGTCGGCCCGGGTGGCGGTGAGCAGCTTGGCGGAGGAGTCGCTGCCGCCGCCGGCGTCGGTGTGCTTCA
Source organism: Cellulomonas xylanilytica (assembly GCF_007989805.1). Taxonomy (GTDB): domain Bacteria; phylum Actinomycetota; class Actinomycetes; order Actinomycetales; family Cellulomonadaceae; genus Cellulomonas; species Cellulomonas xylanilytica. The sequence goes on along the minus strand of NZ_BJUB01000002.1, from coordinate 184,558 downwards.
CCTGGATGTCGGGGTGGGCCTTGTTCCAGGCGTCGACCATCGGGTCCTGCGCCGTTCCCCACGCCCAGTACTCGAGCGTGACGGGCCCGTCGGCGGCCTCGTCCTCGGAGCCGGAGGAGCTGCCGCCGGAGCAGCCGGCGAGCAGCGCGCCTGCGGCGACCAGGGCGCTGGTGGCGGCGAACACTCTCGAACGCATGTTTCACATCTCCCTTGACGTGGTACCGGTGCCGGGATCGGGGGACCCCGCGAAGCGAAGCGCTTCGATGACTGATGCGCGCCATCGTGTGCCTCGTCCGGGCTGCCTGTCAACACGTGCGCCGGAATTGTTTCTGGCGCGGGAGCGTGGGTGCGTCAGCTCGGCAGTGGTGATTTCGAAGCGCTTCGATATACGGATCCCGAAGGGGCGCCGAGCGTGAGCGCAGGTCAGCGGGGCGGTGCGACGCTGCCGTGCGGCGTGAGCGTGGGCGCCACCAGCCGGGTCTCCCCGGGGCTGTCCTGCTGCAGCCGGGCCATCGCCATCTGTACGGCGATCCCGCCGATGTCGTGGCCCGGCACGGTGATCGAGTCCACCGGGTGCCGCAGGCCCTCCGCGATGTTCGCGGCGTTGATGGCGACCACCGACATCCCGGCCGGGACCGGCCGGCCGGCACGGTCCAGGGCGTCCACCACGCCGGCCAGCGCTGCCTCGTTGTGCACGACCAGGCCGGTGACGCCGGGGTCCTCCGCGAGGAGCTGGTCGACCGCGTCGACGCCGCCCGCGTAGGTGGGCTCGCACGGCAGGACGTGCACCTCGAGCCCGCTGCGGGCGGCCTGCTCGACGACCCCGTCGCGCATGCGGACCGCGTAGTTGGCTCTCCGCTCGAACCGCTCCCGGGATGCGCCGATGAGCGCCACTCGGCGGTGACCTGCATCGATGAGGGTGCGAGTGGCCAGCCGGCCCGCGGCGGCGAAGTCGAGGTCGACGCAGGCCAGGCCCGAGGTGTCCTCGGGCACGCCGATCAGCACCGCAGGCCGGTCCAGGGCGCGCAGGGACGGCAGGCGCGGGTCCTCGGACTCGACGTCCATGACGATGACGGCGTCCGCGAGCGACCGCGCGGCCACGCGGTCGATCTCCTGGATGTCCTCCTGGGTGAGCAGCAGCACGTCGTGGTCGAACGCCCGGGCCGCGGTGACCACGCCGGCGACGAACTCCATGATGATCGCGACGTTGATCCCCGGCCGGAACGGCACCATCAGCGCGATGACGTTGCTCCGCGCCGACGCGAGCGCCTGGGCGCCGGCGTGCGGGTGGAACGCGAGCTCGCGGATCGCCCGCTCGACCCGCTCCCGGGTGGGCTGCGAGATCGGTCGCTTGCCGCTGATCACGTAGCTCACGGTCGACAGGGACACCCCGGCCGCCCGGGCCACATCGCCGATGGTCGCCATCGCGCAAGGTTAGCGCCCTCGGTCGGGGCGCGAGGAAGAATGACGCTCGGGCGCATTCATGAGCGCTTTTCTGGCGAGGTGGCGGCCGACGGTGCGCAGGCGCTGGGCGGGACGTCGGCCGTGCCGTAGGCTCCTCGCAGGCGAAGCGCTTCGACGATGTGCGCTCCCCTGGGCACCGGCCCGACGAGGGGCCGGACCGCGGCGGAGGAACGATCCCGCAGGACCGAGAGGACGACGATGAAGTTCACCGACGGCTACTGGCAGACCCTGCCGGGCATGAGTGTCCTGCACCCGCGTGACGTGGCCGACGTCGTCGTGGGGGACGCCGAGGTGCGGGTCTACGCCCCGACCGCGCCGCAGCGCCGCCGCGGCGACTCCCTCAACCGTCCGCTGGTCTCCGTGGCGTTCGACAGCCCGATGGACGACGTGATCCGGGTGCGCATCGAGCACCACAGCGGTGGCGTCGACCGGGGCCCGCACTTCGACGTGGCCACGGGCCCGGCGGACGTCAAGGTGACCGGTCCGGAGGCCGGGTCCGTCACGCTCCGGTCCGGTGGCCTGAGCGCCCGGATCGGCACGGGGGGGCCGTGGGACGTGACGTTCGAGGCGGACGGCCGGGTGCTCACCTCGTCCACGCCGCGGTCGGTGGGGATCGCCACCGACGCGGCAGGCCGCACGTACGTCCACGAGCAGCTGACGCTCGGGGTCCGCGAGCACGTCTACGGGCTGGGGGAGCGGTTCGGCGCCTTCGTGAAGAACGGCCAGTCGGTCGACATCTGGAACGCCGACGGCGGCACGGCCAGCGAGCAGGCATACAAGAACGTGCCGTTCTACCTGTCCGACGCGGGCTACGGCGTGTTCGTCGACCACCCCGGCCGCGTCTCGTTCGAGGTCGGCTCCGAGGTGGTCAGCCGGACGCAGTTCTCCGTCCCGGGCGAGTCGCTGCAGTACTACGTGATCCACGGGCCGACGCCCAAGGACGTGCTGCGGCGCTACACCGCCCTGACGGGCCGCCCGGCGCTGCCGCCCGCGTGGTCGTACGGGCTCTGGCTCTCGACCTCGTTCACCACCAGCTACGACGAGGAGACCGTCACGTCCTTCGTGGACGGGATGGCCGACCGGGACCTCCCGCTGAGCGTCTTCCACTTCGACTGCTTCTGGATGCGGGCGTACCACTGGACCGACTTCACGTGGGACCCCGCCACCTTCCCGGACCCGCAGGGGATGCTCGACCGGCTCAAGGCCAAGGGCCTGAAGATCTGCGTCTGGATCAACCCGTACATCGCGCAGCGCTCCGCCCTCTTCGAGGAGGGCCGTGCCGGGGGCTTCCTGGTGAGGCGCGCCGACGGGTCGGTCTGGCAGACCGACCTGTGGCAGGCCGGCATGGGGCTCGTCGACTTCACGAACCCGGCCGCGGTCGCCTGGTACCAGGGGCACCTGCGCCGGCTCGTCGGCCAGGGCGTGGACGCCTTCAAGACCGACTTCGGGGAGCGGATCCCGACGGACGTCGTGTGGCACGACGGCTCCGACCCGGAGCGGATGCACAACTACTACACGCAGCTCTACAACCGCGCGGTCTTCGACCTGCTGGAGGACGAGCTCGGTCCCGGCGAGGCCGTGCTGTTCGCGCGGTCCGCGACGGCGGGCGGCCAGCAGTTCCCGGTGCACTGGGGCGGCGACTGCGAGTCGACGTTCGTCTCGATGGCGGAGTCGCTGCGCGGCGGGCTGTCGCTGGCGTCGTCGGGCTTCGGCTTCTGGAGCCACGACATCGGCGGGTTCGAGGGGACGCCGGACCCGGCGGTGTTCAAGCGGTGGCTGGCGTTCGGGCTGCTGTCGTCGCACAGCCGCCTGCACGGCTCCAGCTCCTACCGGGTGCCGTGGGCGTTCGACGAGGAAGCCGTCGAGGTGACGCGGAGGTTCACGACGCTGAAGCACCAGCTCATGCCGTACCTGGCGGCGGCCGGCGTCGAGGCCCACCAGGAGGGGGTCCCGGTGATGCGGCCGATGGTGCTGGAGTTCCCCGACGACCCCGGCGCGGCGACCGTCGACACCCAGTACATGCTCGGGCCCGACCTGCTGGTCGCTCCCGTGTTCACCGCCGCGGGCGACGTGGACGTCTACGTGCCCGCAGGCACGTGGACGTCCCTGCTCAGCGGTGCACAGGTCAGCGGCCCGCGCTGGGTCCGCGAGCGGCACGGCTTCGACTCCGTGCCGCTGTACGTCCGGCCGGGCACGGTGCTGGCGCAGGGGGCCCGCACCGACCGGCCGGACTACGACTGGGCCGACGGCGTCACGCTGCGCCACTTCGACCTGCCCGAGGGCCACCGGTCGGTCACCACCGTGCCCGCGGTCGGCGAGCAGCCGACCGCGACGTTCGTGGTGACGCGCACCGGTCAGCAGGTCCGGGTGGAGGCGCGGGGCACGAGCGCGCCGTGGGCGGTGCAGGTCGAGCCGATGGGCGACCGGGCGGCTCAGGGCGTGACCGTGCCGGCCGGGACGGGCGAGGTCACCCTGGAACTTCGTCGGGACTGACCCCGCCCGCCCCTACAGTGCGCGTATGACGGACGCGGGCACGGTCGACTGGGCGGTGTTCGTGCTGGTGGTGGGGCTCCGGCTCGTGGTGCCGCTGTTCATCCCGCGGTTCCCGCTGCCGGCCATCCTCGCGGCGCTGGTCATCGACGGCGTCGACAAGTCGATCTTCGCCGCGTTCACCGGGCTGCCGCTCGACAACTACCAGTCGTACGACAAGGCCCTGGACATCTACTACCTGACCATCGCGTACCTGTCGGTGCTGCGGAACTGGCGCAACCCGTTCGCGGTGGGGGTGGCGGCGTTCCTCTGGTACTACCGGCTGGTGGGGGTGCTGCTGTTCGAGCTCACCGACGCCCGCTGGCTGCTCATGGTGTTCCCGAACACGTTCGAGTACTTCGTCATCGCGATCGAGGTGGTCCGGACGCGCTGGGACGCCGCCCGCCTGAGCCGGGCGGCGTTCCTCTGGACGGCGGGCCTGATCTGGGTCGTCATCAAGCTGCCGCAGGAGTGGTGGATCCACGTCGCGCAGCTCGACTTCACCGACGAGTTCGGGGAGCTGGTCGACGCGTACCCGTGGGTCTGGGGTGTGCTCGCGGTTCTCGCGGTGGTGCTCGTCGTCGTCGGCCGACGGGTGGTCCGGCGGCTCCCGCCCGCGGACTGGCCGTTCACGGTCGACGCGGACGCGGTGGCCCGGCGGGTCGGCTGGGTGCCGCGCGGTCCCGTGGCCGTCGCGCCGCGGGGGGTCGGGCACCTGGCCGAGAAGGTCGCGCTGGCGGGTCTGGTCACGGCGGTCCTGTTCGAGTCGTACCCGCTGACGGAGGGGCGGCTGTCCGTGGTGGTGCTCGTCGTGGCGGGGACGGTGCTGGTCCACGCGGCGCTGGCGCTGTGGCGGGCGCGCGCGTCGCTGGCGGTCGAGGTGGTGGTCAACACGGTCATCAGCGTGGTCGCGATGCTCGTCTTCGCGGCGTTCGCGACCGGTCAACGAGGACTGGTGTCGGTCGGCGACGTGCTGCTGTTCGCGTACGTGGTCGCCCTCGTCGTCACGCTCTACGACCGCTACACGGCCAGGCGCGAGGCATGCGCCGACGCGCGGGGCGACCTGCAGGTCGCGCGGGGCTAGGTGGTCGCGGCGGGCGGGGGGACGTACCGCGCGAGGTCCTGCGTCAAGGCGCGGGTGCCCACGACGGAGAGGCACGCCAGCAACGCGACGAGGAGCACCGACGCCAGCGGTGCCGTCGCGGCGGGAAGCAGGAGGAGGTCCGGCAGCGCAGCGGCCGCGAACGACGGCGCGCCGCCACCACCGCCGTAGGCGACCGCCCACGAGGACTGCCACCCGACCCAGGTCAGCAAGGTCGCGGGCACCACGAAGGCGGCGGCCCACGGGGACGGCCGCCGACGGTCGGTCAGCACCAGGGCGCCGATGACCAGCACGAGGACCAGGGAGACGGTCCGCACGGCCGCGGACGCCGTCGGCTGGGTGGGGAGAAGCACATACGGACCGCCCAGGGACGACACCCAGATCGGGACGGTGAGCACGGCGGCCCCGACGGCGAGGACGCGGACCGGGACACGCGTGCTCGCGTCCTCCGCGGTGGCGACCAGCCCGATCCCCGCCAGGGCCCAGAGGTTCACGAGCAGGACGGGGACGACGATCCCGATGACGCCGTGCCCGGGAGGCGCCGGCGCCTCCTCCGGGGCGTAGGCGAACCAGGCGGTCGACGCCGGCCGGGACCACCACCAGCTGGTCAGGAGCACCGCGGGGATCCCGAGGAGCAGGCTCAGACGGGCGGCGGACGGGCGACGCCGCACGACGACGGCCGCCAGGGCGACGACGAGGACCAGGCTCGGGGCCTGGCTGCCGTCGACGAGGAGGGCAGCGACGACCGCCAGGAGTCCGGCGGATGCCGCGAGGACGCGCGCGACGCGGTCGGCGACGCGGGGCGGCGAGGAGCTGGTCACGGGCTCTCCGCAGGTTCCTGGTGGCGAGCACCCGGCGCGGCTCGGCGTGGGACGACCCCCAGCACCGCGAGCGTCCACGTGAGGACCACCAGCAGGGACAGCGCGACCGAGACCGCGAACCACGGGGACGTGAACGCGGGTGGCGGGTCCTGGCCGGCGGAGCCGGTCATGGCGACCAGGTAGCTGCCGCCGCCCTCCGTGCGCCACCAGACCCAGGTCAGGGCCAGGGCCGGGACCGCGTAGAACGCGGCGACCCGCCGGCCGCGCCACCACGTCAGCCCTCCGAGCAGCACGACGGCCACCACGGCGGACACGCGCACGGCGGTGACCCCGGGGGGCACCGCCGCCGCGACCATGAAGACTCCGTCGGCGGTGGTGACGTGACCCGGGGGTGCCCAGAGCGGGATCGTCGCGAGGGCAGCAAGGACCGCGAGCACGCGCACCGGGCGCGAGCGAACCTGCTGGTCAGCGGGGGGCACCCCGCCACGCTAGGAGCGGGCCGGTCCACCCGGGGGTGAACCGGCCCGACGTTCACCCGTGCGCGCGCAGGTTCCTCCACGTCTCACGGCGGGCCGCCTGCTCCACCGGGTCCGGCACCGGCAGGGACGCCAGCAGGCGCTGGGTGTACGGGTGCTTCGGTGCGCCCAGCACCTCGTCGCCCGTGCCCTCCTCCACCAGCACGCCACGGTGCAGGACCGCGATCCGGTGCGCCAGCAGGTCGACGACGGCCAGGTCGTGGCTGATGAACAGGCACGCGAAGCCCAGCTCGGCCTGCAGGCGGGCGAACAGGTCGAGCACCCGGGCCTGCACGGAGACGTCGAGCGCGCTCGTCGGCTCGTCGGCGATGAGCAGCTCCGGGCCCAGGATGAGGGCCCGGGCCAGGCTGGCGCGCTGCCGCTGCCCGCCCGACAGCTCGTGCGGGAACCGGTCGCCGAACGCCTTGGGCAGCTGGACGGCCTCCATGAGCTCGTCGACCCGCGGGCGGGCCTCGTCCGGGTTCGGGGCGAGACCGTGCACGACCATGGGCTCCGCGACGCACTGCGCGATGGTGAGCAGCGGGTTGAAGCTGGTCGCGGGGTCCTGGAAGACGAACCCGATGCGCTTGCGGACCGGGCGGAAGACCTTCTCCTTGACGTCGAGCATCTCGACGCCGTGGACCTTCAGCGACCCCCCGCTCACGGGCGTCAGCCCGGCGATGGCCCGGCCGATCGTCGTCTTGCCGCTGCCCGACTCGCCCACCAGGCCGAGCACCTCGCCGGGCCGGATCGCCAGGTTCACGCCGTCGACGGCCGTGAACGCGGGCTGCCGCAGGCGGCCCGGGTAGACGATCCGCAGGTCGGACGCCTCGACGACCGGCGTCGCCGACTCGTCGACCGCCATCGGCTCGAGCTCGTCGGCCACGCGCACGCGGTCCCGCAGCCGCCGCCCGCCGACCCGCGGAACGGCGTCCAGCAGCCGCTGCGTGTAGGGGTGCTGCGGGGACGAGAACAGGGTGCGGACCTCGGCCTGCTCGACGATCTCGCCGTTGAACATGACCGCCACCCGGTCGGCCAGGTCCGCGACGACCCCCATGTTGTGCGTGATCAGCACGATCGCGGAGCCGAAGTCCCGGGGGAGGCTGCGCAGCAGGTCGAGGATCTCGGCCTGGACGGTGACGTCCAGGGCCGTGGTCGGCTCGTCGGCGATGATCAGGCCCGGGTCGAGGACCAGCGCCTGGGCGATGACGATGCGCTGCTTCTGGCCGCCCGAGAACTGGTGCGGGTAGTGGTCGACGCGGTGCTCGGGGTCCGGGATGCCGACCAGCCGCAGGATCTCGATGGCGCGGGCGCGGGCGTCCTTGTCGGAGATCCTGCTGTGCGCCTTGAGGCCCTCGGCGATCTGCCAGCCGACCGGGAAGACCGGGTTGAGCGCGGTGGACGGCTCCTGGAAGACCATCGCGGCGTCCCGGCCCCGCACGTCGCGCAGGTCGTTGCCGCGCAGCGTGACGATGTCGTGCGTGGCGGACCCGTCCTTGCGGGTGAGCAGCACCGCGCCGCTGGTCAGCGCGGTCTCGGGCAGCAGGCCCAGGATCGTGCGGGCGGTGACCGTCTTGCCGGAGCCGGACTCGCCGACGATCGCGAGCACCTCCCCGGCGGCGACCTGGAGCGTGACGCCCTCGACCGCCCGGACGGTGCCGGAGTCGGTGGCGAACGAGACGCGCAGGTCGGTGATGTCGACGACGTTGGTCATGAGCGAGGTCCGTTCTCGTCGAACAGGTCGGAAGGTCCCTCGAGCTCGTCGATGCTCTCGACACCGGGGACGCGGTCGGTGGCGACGCCGCCGGGCACGGCCGTGACCGGGCTCAGGGCGGCGGCCTTGGCGGCCCGGCGGGTGCGCAGGCGCGGGTCGGCGAGGTCGTTGAGCGACTCGCCGACGAGGGTGGCTCCCAGCACGGTGAGCACGATGGCGACGCCCGGGGGCACCGCGGTCCACCAGATGCCGCTGGTCACGTCGGACAGCGACTTCGACAGGTCGTAGCCCCAGTCCGCCGCTGCGGTCGGCTCGATGCCGAACCCGAGGAAGCCGAGGCCCGCCAGCGTGAGCACGGCCTCGGAGCAGTTGAGCGTGAGGATCAACGGCAGGGTCCGCGTCGAGTTGCGCAGGACGTGGCGGCCCATGATCCGCAGGTGGCCCGCGCCGATCACGCGGGCGGACTCCACGAACGCCTCGGCCTTGACGCGCACCACCTCGGCGCGCACCACGCGGAAGTACTGCGGGATCATCACGACGCTGAGCGAGATGGCCGCGGCCATGACCCCGCCCCACATCGAGGACTGACCGCCGCTGATCACGATGGCCACGACGATGGCGAGCAGCAGGGACGGGAACGCGAAGAGCGCGTCGGCGATGACGACGAGCACCCGGTCGACCCAGCCGCCGAAGTAGCCCGACACCAGCCCGAGCGCGACGCCCGCGAAGATCGAGAGCGTGACCGCGACGATGATCACGAGGATCGCCGGCCGGGCGCCCCAGATGGTGCGGGACAGCACGTCGTAGCCGCCGACCGTGGTGCCCAGCAGGTTCTCGGCCGAGGGCGGCTGCTGCGAGCCGAAGTTCACGTCACCGGAGCTCAGCTGCGCGTACCCGTAGGGCGCCAGCAGCGGCGCGAACACGGCCGTGACGACGAAGACGAGGACCAGGACGAGGCCGGTGACCAGCATCGTGCGCTGCAGGCCGACGCTCGTGCGGACGTGGCGCACGACGGGCAGGCGCTTCCAGAGCGAGGTGTGCTCGGGCGTCGGCGGGGCGGCGTGCGCGACGGCGAGCCCGACCTCGGGAAGGGATGTGTCAGTCATGTCAGTACCTGATCCTCGGGTCGACGAGCGCGGCGATGACGTCGACGACGAAGTTCGTCAGCGCCACCACCACGGCGAGCAGGACCACCAGGCCCTGCACGGCGACGAAGTCGCGGGCCAGCAGGTACTGGACCAGCTGGAAGCCGAGGCCCTTCCACTCGAAGGTCTTCTCGGTCAGGACGGCGCCGGACAGCAGCAGCGCGACCTGGAGGCCGATCACGGTGATGATCGGGACGAGCGCGGGGCGCCAGGCGTGCTGGCGCAGCAGGCGGCGCTCGTTGACGCCGCGGGACCGGGCCGCCTCGACGTACCCGGTGGACAGCGTGCCGATGACGTTGGTGCGGACCAGCCGCAGGAAGATGCCGCCGGTCAGCAGCCCGAGCGCGAGGGCGGGCAGGATCGCGTGCTCGAGCACGTCGAGGACCACCGCCGGGTCGCCGGTGGCGATCGCGTCGACGATGAACAGGCCCGTGCCGGCGCCGTTGCGCTGGATCTCGATCTGCGCGTCGGTCGAGGCGCGTCCGGCGACGGGGAGCCAGCCCAGCCACACCGAGAAGATCAGCTTGAGCAGGATGCCGGCGAAGAACACGGGCGTCGCGTAGGCCAGGATCCCGGTGATGCGCAGCGACGCGTCGACCCCCTTGTCCCGGCGGGCCGCGGCGATGCGGCCGAGCGGGATGCCGACGAGGAGCGCGACGAGCAGCGCGTAGAACGCCAGCTCGAGGGTCGCCGCGCCGTAGGTCATGACGACCTCGGTGACCGGGCGGTTGTCCGAGATGGTCGTGCCGAAGTCGCCGCGGAAGATGTTGCCCAGGTACTCGAGGTACTGCACGAGGATCGGCCGGTCGTAGCCCGCCTCGGCGATCCGCTCGTCCAGCTGGGCGCGCGTCAGGCGGCCACCCAGCGACGCGGTGATGGGGTCACCCGTCGCCCGCATGAGGACGAAGACGGTGGTGACCAGGATGAAGATCGTGGGGAAGATCAGCAGGAACCGCACCAGCAGGTAGCTGCCGAGGTGTCCCCCCGATCGCCTGCTCTTCGCGGCCGGGGTCGCCGGCGTGGTGGGCTCCGGCGGCGCGACGCCGGTGGGCGCTCCGGTGGTGGTGGAGGTCATGGGTTCCTGCCTTGTCGATGACGTGCCGTACGGACGTGCCGGACGGCCCCGCCCCCCGAGTGTGCTGGGGGACGGGACCGTCGGCCTGCTGTACGCGATCAGCCGTTGGCGAGCGCGCCGTAGCGGAACTTGAACGACGCGTCGAGGGTGTCCTCGGTGCCCGTCACGTCCTTGCCGACGACGGCCACCTGGGCGCCCTGCAGGTACGGGACCGTGGAGAGGTCCTGCGCCACGGCGTCCTGGATGTCCTCGATGAGGCCCGTGCGGGCGGCGGGGTCGGCCGTCGTCGCCTGCTCGAGGATCATGTCGTTCACCGTCGTGTTGTCGTAGTGGTTCCCGAGGAAGTTCTCCGTGAGGAAGAACGGCGTCAGGTAGTTGTCGGCGTCCGAGTAGTCCGGGAACCAGCCGAGCTGGTACGCGGGGTAGACGTCGGCGGTGCGGTCCTTGGAGTACTGCACCCACTCCGTGGTCTGCAGGTCGACCGCGAAGAGGCCGTCCTTCTCCAGCTGGTCCTTGATCAGCGCGTACTCGTCGGCCGACGACGGACCGTAGTGGTCGTTCGAGTACTGCAGGCTCAGCGCGACGGGGGTGGTGACGCCGGCCGCCTCCAGGGTGGCCTTCGCCTTGGCGGCGTCGGGGCCGCCGTCGCCGTCGCCGTAGAGACCCTTCAGGGACTCGGTGGCGCCGGTCAAGCCGTCCGGCACGTAGGAGTACAGGGGCGTGTAGGTGCCCTTGTAGACCTGCTCCGACAGCGGTGCCCGGTCGATCAGGTGGGCCACGGCCTGGCGGACCGCGAGGGCCTTCGCCGGGTCGGCGCCGTCGGCCTTGGTGCCGAACGGCTGCGTGTCGAAGTTGAACGTGATGTAGCGGATCTCCCCGCCGGGACCGTCGACGACCTTGACGTTGTCGCTGGTCTTGAGGTCGGCGATGTCCGTGGCCGAGAGGCTGCGGAACGCGACGTCGATGTTGCCCTCCTGGATGTCCAGCTTGAGGTTCGACGAGTCCGCGTAGTACTTGACGTTGACCTCGGCGGTCTCGGCCGGGGGCAGGACACCCGCGTAGTCGGGGTTGGCCTCGTAGGAGATCAGCTCGTTGAAGGCGTAGCTCGTGATCGTGTACTGACCACCGAAGGCGTTGCCGTCGACGATCTCGTTGTCGGGGGTCAGCTCGGTGGCCGAGAAGACCTCCTCGTCGACGATCGGGCCCGCGGGGCTGGACAGGATCTGCGGGAAGATCTGGTCGTTCTCCGACTTCAGGTGGAAGACCACCGTGGTGTCGTCGACGGCGTCCACGCTCTCCAGGTTGTACAGCAGCGACGACGGGCCGTTGTCGGCCGCGATCGCCACCTGGCGGTCGAACGTGAACTTCACGTCCGACGCCGTCAGGTCGTTGCCGTTGGCCCACTTCAGGTCCGGCTTGAGCGTCACCGTGTACTCGGTGGGCGCGGTGAACTCGGCGGAGACCGCGATGTCGGGCTCGACGTCGGGGCTGCCGTAGGGCGTGTTCATGAGGAACGGGAAGACCTGGTTCTGCACGGCGAACGAGCCGTTGTCGTACGAGCCGGCCGGATCCAGCGTGGTGACCTTGTCGGTGGTCCCGATGGTCAGCGCGCCTGCGGCGGAGGTGCTGCCGGCGTCGCCGCCCTCGTCGTCGTTGCCGCCCGAGCAGGCGGTCAGGACGAGAGCGGTGGCTGCGAGGCCCGCGGTCGCCGCGATGACGCGGCGACGGTGTGGTGCGAGGGAGGACATGCGCTACCTCTTCTGTCAGGGCCGCGGGCGCGCGTCGAAGCGGGCCCGTCGGCTGTTTCTCAGTGGGCTATGGGTAGCACACCGATGCGTCACGCATGTCGAGGGTCTTACCGGGAAGTAACATCCATATCTCGGGATGGTCACGATCGTCCGGAGATTGTTCGCGGCACGCCGTCCTCGTCGATCGGCTCGACCTCGGTGGCTCGCACTCCCAGCAGGCGTGCGACCAGCGGACCTGTGCTCCCGTAGACGATCGCGGTGAGCAGCACGACGCCGAAGACGACCGGCACGAGCTCGGGGAACGGCTCCCCGGCGTCATCGAACTGCAACGCGAAGACGCTCGCCGTGGACGCCGCCACGATGCCTCGCGGCGCCATCCAGGCGACCATCGCCCGCTCCGGCCGGGACAGCGCGGTGCGCATCGTGGCGAGCCCGGCGGCCAGGGGCCGGACGCCCAGCACCAGGAACGCGAGCAGGACGAGCGTGGCCGGCAGGAACCGGACGAGGGCGTCGAGGTCGATGCGGGCGGCGAGGACGATGAAGAGCGAGCCGATCAGGAGCATGCCCACGTGACTGCCGAACTCGTGCAGCGCGTCCAGGCGCACCCACGGCTGGTTGGCCAGTGCGACCCCGAGGGCCGTCGTCGCCCACAGACCGGACTCCTCCCCGACGGACTCCGCCACCGCGAACGCGGTGAGCGCGACCGCGACCCCGAGCGCGACGTGGGTGGCCGGCGGCACGCGGCCGGAGCGGACGATCAGCAGGTAGGCCGCGGCGCACACGATTCCGGTGACGATGCCGACGAGGGCCGTCATGCCCAGCCCGGTGCCGCTCTTGTGCAGCGCGAGGTGCACCATGCTCAGCGCGACGGTCGCGCCGATCGGGTCGATGAAGATGCCCTCGAACGCCAGCACCGACTCGAGCGGCTGCTTGGGCCGGATCACCGCGAGCAGGGGACCGACGACCGTCGGCCCGGAGACGATGAGGATCGCCCCGATGACCGCCGCGCGGCTGAAGGGCAGCCCGAACACCCACTGCGCGAGCAGCGTGGTGCAGATCCCGGTGACGATGGCGCCGGTGGTGACCAGCCCGAGGACGGGACGCCGTGCGCCGCCGTGCAGCCGCGAGAAGTCGAGCTTGAGGGACTCCTCGAACAGCAGCAGCCCCACGGCCATGGAGACCAGCGGGAACAGGGCGTCGCCCAGCAGCGCGTCCGGGTCCACCCAGCCGAGGACGGGACCGGCCAGCAGACCGAGCGCGAGCAGCACGATGATCGACGGGACCCGCACCGCGTGGCCGAGGAGCTGGCCCAGCACGCCGAGCAGGACGATGGCGGCGATGCCGGCGGTGAACCCGAGCTCCATGCCCGCCATTGTGTCGGGCCACCACGCGCTCGTCGTCGGCTACGTTGGCGCGTGTCCTGATCAGGGGCATGAACGGCGCAGACGAGGAGACACCATGCGGGGCACGCCACCGTCCGGGAGGCAGTACCGCATCATGGCTGCCGGCCACGAGGCGGTCGTCACCCAGGTCGGTGCCGGGCTGCGCGAGTGCACGTTCGACGGGCGCCCGGTGCTCGACGGCTACGACGAGGCCGAGCGCGCGCCCGACGGCCGGGGGCAGGTGCTCGCGCCCTTCCCCAACCGCATCGCTGACGGCAGGTACACGTTCGGCGGCCGCACGTGCCAGGTCGCGATGGACGAGCCGGAGCGTGGCAACGCGATCCACGGGATGGTCCGCTGGCTCGACTGGACCGAGGTGTCCTTCACCGAGCACGACGTCGTGCTGGCCTGCGTGCTGCGCCCGCAGCCGGGGTTCGCGTGGGAGCTGACGCTGCAGGTGGGGTACCACCTCGACCGGCACGGACTGACCGTCGCCTCGTCCGCCACCAACACCGGCACCGAGCCCGCCCCGTTCGGGATGGGCTTCCACCCGTACCTCGGCCTCGGCGCACCCGTCGACGGGCTCGAGCTGCTGGTCCCCGCGCGCACCCACTCCCCGGTCCCGGCCGACCGCGACCGGCGGCCCGAGCCGGTCGGCGTGACGGGCACCGATCTCGACTTCCGCTCCGCGCGGGCCGTGGGTCCGACCGTGCTGGACACCGTGTTCGGTGACCTAGTCCGGGGTGCCGACGGGCGTGCCGTCGTCCGCCTGACCGACCCGGTGAGCGCCGACGGCGTCCAGCTGTGGGTCGACGAGTCGTTCCCGTACGTCATGGTCTACTCCGCCGACGGGGTGCTCCCCGTCGAGCGGCAACGGCGCTCCCTGGCCGTCGAGCCCATGACCTGCCCGCCCCACGCGTTCCGGTCCGGCGCCGACGTCGTGACGCTCGCACCGGGGGAGTCCTGGTCGGGCACGTGGGGGCTGGCCGCGGGCTGACCGTGAGCAGCGCCGGTCAGTGCGCGGGCTCGGCCTTCCGGCGCTTCGGGATGACGTGCATGATCGCGACGACCACGGCACCGACCACGAGCCCGACCAGCGCGGAGCCCAGGGTGTCGATGAGCCAGGACAGCAGGCCGCCCACACCCGGGACGCCGACGACGGCCTCCTCCAGGTGGTGCAGCAGGTCGATCGGGGCGTGCCAGCCGAGCTCGTCGACCCCCGCCAGGAGGATGTGCCCACCGACCCACAGCATCGCGACGATGCCGACCGTCGACAGCACCGACAGCACCTTCGGCATCGCCAGGACGAGCCCACGGCCGATCCCGGCGACCGCACCGTTGCGCCGCTGCGCGAGGTGCAGGCCGATGTCGTCCATCTTCACGATGAGCGCGACCACCCCGTAGACGAGCACGGTGATCGCCAGCGCGACGACCGCCAGGATGATCGTGCGGGACAGGAACGGCTCGTCGGCCACCTCGTTGAGGGCGATCACCATGATCTCGGCGGACAGGATGAAGTCCGTGCGGATCGCTCCGCGCACCATCGACTTCTCGGTGTCCTCGCCCTGGACGGCCACCGGGGTGGTCGTGTGCTCCTTGGCGTGCCCGGTGATCAGCTCGTAGATCTTCTCGGCACCCTCGTACGCCAGGTACGTGCCGCCGACCATGAGGATCGGGGTCAGAAGCCACGGCAGGAACTGGCTGAGCAGCAGCGCGGCCGGGAGGATGAACAGCAGCTTGTTGCGCAGCGACCCGACGGCGATCTTGCGGACGATCGGCAGCTCGCGCTGCGGCTGGAACCCGTGGACGTACCGCGGCGTCACGGCCGTGTCGTCGATGACGACGCCCGCCGCCTTCGCGCTCGCCCGTCCCGCCGCCGCGCCCACGTCGTCGACCGACGCCGCAGCGAGCTTCGCCAGCGCGGCGATGTCGTCCAGTAGCGCGGCCAGACCGCCAGCCATCAGTTCTCCCTCGTCGGTGGTGCCAGGTGCTCGGGTGATCCTGGCACAGCGAGCGCCTCAGTTCAGGCTGGCGTCCTCCGCGAACGTCGACACGATCGCCAGGTCGCCGCCCTGGCGCCGCAGCACGCGGCGCCACAGCTGGTGGGGCTCGGACGTGAGCACGTCGTCCGGGACGGCGTCGACCACATACCAGGCGCGCTCCGCCAGCTCGTCCTCGAGCTGCCCGGCACCCCACCCGGCGTGCCCGGCGAACACCCGGACGCCACCGACGTGCGGCGCCACGGCCGTGGGGTCCGCGTCCAGGTCGACCAGGCCGAACCGGCCCGTCAGGCGGTCGACCTCCGGCGACTGCCCGACGCCGCGGGGGAGCACCGCCACGCCCATCGCGCCGTCGAGGCCGACCGGGCCGCCGTGGAACAGCCGCGGAGGTTCGCTGACGTGGTCCTGCCAGTCGGGCAGCACGACCCCGACGTCCACCGTCGACGGGCGGTTGAGGACCACCCCGATCGCGCCGTCCGGGCCGTGGTCGAGCAGCAGGAGGACGGTGCGGTGGAAGGTGGGCTCCCGCAGCCGCGGGGTCGCGACGAGCAGCCGGCCGCGCAGCGCCGCGTCGTCGGTCACCGGGCCAGCTCCCGTCGCATGATCACGCGGGGCCGGCCGCCGCTGTGCCCGGTCGTCTCCGACGCCTGGCTGAACCCTGCCGCCTGGAACAGGCGGCTCGTCCCGACGTACCCGGAGATGACGTCGACCCGCTCGTCGCCGTCGACCGTGACGGGGTACCCCTCGACCACCTCGGCGCCGTGCGCGGCGGCGTGCGCGACCGCCCCCTCCAGCAGCTCGTGCATGAGCCCGCGGCGCCGGAACGGCGGCCGGACGACGAAGCAGACGATGCTCCAGGCGTCGCGGTCGTCGACGAACGGGATGGTCCGCGAGCTCATCAGCCGGCGGTAGGTGCTCCGCGGGGCCACCGAGCACCAGCCCGCCACCTCACCGTCCACGTACGCCAGCACCCCCGGGCCCGGCTCGGCGGAGCACTCGTCGCGCATGTACTGGGCGCGGCCGTCGTTGGGCACGCGGCTGTCGCGGAACGCCATGCACCAGCAGCCGGCGCCGCCCGGCTTCTTCACGCCGACGACCTCGTAGAAGTCGTCGTACCGCCCGACGGCGGAGTGCACCTCGATGGCCATCCACCCAGGCTACGGAAACGTGTCAGACGCGCTCGGGGGCCTGCTCGCCGATCCGGTGCCGCTCGTCCTGGATCGTCGCGCCGGCCGCGACGAGCTTGAGCTCGTGGGCGCGGAAGTGGTGGCCGCAGAACAGCAGCTCCATCCCGTCCGCCGTGGGGATCGTCGCCTTCACGAACGCCTGCGCGCCGCAGCGGTCGCAGCGGTCCTGCCGCGTGAGCGCGGTCGTGGCGTGGTTGATGGTGGTGGCGGTCGTCATGGGGGCAGACCTCGTCTCCGTGGGTTGATCGTGTGCTGCCCATCCGAACCGCCGCCCCGGCGGGACCATTCCGGATCGGCTGTTCGCCCAGGGGAGAACCGCCGGGGACAGCCGCTGACCTGCGGATCAGCGCGCCGCCGTCGTCTCGCCGGGCACCAGGGTGGTCGGCAGGACCGTCTTGACGATCGCCCCCGGCTCGGCGAGCTGGGCGAGCACCCCGGACAGGGCGGCACGGCCCAGGCCCGGCTCGTCCTGCGACACGTGCGTGAACACCTGCGCGGCGTCGTCGTAGGCGTTGTCGGGGGAGTCGAGCGAGACGATCGAGACGTCCTGCGGCACCCGCATCCCGAGCTCGAGGCACGCCCGGCGCAGCAGCAGGCTGACGGAGTACTCCCCGCCGACGAACCCGGTCAGCTCGGGGGTCGCCTTGACGAACTCCTTGAGCGCGGAGACGTCGTCGTCCATCGAGGCCGTCGCGTGGGGAACGGTCGAGCGGACGTCGCGGAACTCGTGGCGCGGGTCGAACGCGTAGCCGCGGGCGGCGTGCGCGAACACGAAGCCGGAGTGCCGGTCGTCGAGGGAGGAGACGTGCCCGGCGGAGGTCACCAGCCCGATGTCACGGTGCCCGAGCGCGAACAGGTGCTCGGCCGCCTGCCGCCCGGCTCCCACGTGGTCCGAGCAGACCGTCGAGATGGGCAGGCCCACCAGCAGGCGGTCGAGGATGACCAGCGGGTGCTTCTGGTGCACGAGCTCGAGGATCGCGGGCGGGATCCAGTCGGACGACGACGGCAGCAGGATGAGCCCGTCGAGGCCCTCGTACTGCGCGATGAGCTGCTGCTCGCGGTCGTGGTGGCCCTCGGTCCGCGACAGGGTCACGTTCGCGACGCCGATGCTCGCGTCGAGCAGCCCGTGCAGCACGCGGGTGCCGAAGCTGTCGTCGAAGTTGGTCAGGATGGCGCCGATCGTCGGCAGGGCCCGCGGCGCCGACCGGGTGGGGACGGCGCTCACGACCACCGACCCGATCCGCGGGCGGCGCTCGATGTAGCCGGCGTCGTGCAGCAGCGCGAGCGCGTGCTTGATGGTGATCACCGAGACGCCGAACGAGCCGGCGAGCTCGCCCTGCGTCGGCAGCTTGTGGCCGACCTCCAGCTCGCCGGCCTCGATGCGCGCACGCAGCGTCTCGAACACCTGCGTGTACAGCGTCGAGTCCACGTCCGGCTCCTGTGCTCACGGGCCTCGCGTCCGGGCCGTCAGTGGATATCTAGCACACCTTGTATTCCTCCAGATGCTGGATATATTGAGAACCGCTCGAACATGCTCAGAACGGATCCTTTGCGACGGAGTGGGAGCAATGAAGCTGACACGACTGATCCAGACCACGGCGCTCGTCACGGGCGCGGCGCTGGCCGTGACCATGGGGGCGGTCCCCGCGGTGGCCGGCCCGGGCCACGAGAACAGCCCCGGCCAGCCGCGGAACGCGGCACGCGCCATCGCCGCCTACGAGGCGATGCAGGAGCACCTCTACGTCGACGACGGCTCGGGCCTGTACCTCGAGCGCACCGAGCCGACGGCGGAGGACCGGCAGTACTCGTTCGAGTGGCCGTTCTCCCAGGCGCACATCGCCACCCTCGACCTGACCGGCCTGCCCGGCCGCGCCGGGCGCGAGTTCCGCGACGACCTCGCCGACCGCAAGGTGGGCCAGGAGCGCTACTGGAACGAGACCGGCGGCAGCACCGGGCTGCCCGGCTACGACTCGTACGTCCGCGCCCCCTACGGCCAGGGCGGCGACATGTTCTACGACGACAACGAGTGGGTCGCGCTCGCCAAGGTGCAGGAGTACCTGCAGACCGGCGACGACGCCGCGCTCGACCGGGCCAAGGAGATCTTCGCGCTGGTCGAGTCCGGCTGGGACGAGGACCCCACGCACCCCTCGCCCGGCGGCGTCTACTGGACGCAGGCCCCCTGGAGCCAGGACCGCAACACGGTCTCCACGTTCCCCGGGGCGCAGCTGGCCACCCGCCTCTACCTGATCACCGGCGACGAGTCGTACCTCGACTGGGCCAAGCGCAGCGTCGAGTGGGTCGAGGGCACCCTGCTGGCCCCGAACGGCCTGTTCTGGGACAACATCAAGCTCGACGGCAGCATCGACAGGACCCAGTGGTCGTACAACCAGGGCACGCCGATCGGCACCTACACCCTGCTCTACCAGGCCACGGGCGACGCGACCTACCTCGACAAGGCCACGGCCCTGGCCGAGGCGTCGCTGGCGTTCTACTCCGAGGGGACCCGGCTGGAGGACCAGCCGATCTTCTTCAACTCGATCTACTTCAAGAACCTGATGCTGCTCGAGTCGGTGACCGGCGGGCACACCTACCGGGACGCCCAGCAGGCGTACGCCGACCACTTGTGGCGCGACGTCCGTGATCCCGAGACCGACCTGTTCCTGGTCCTCGACGAGTCCGACTCCACCACCCTGCTCGACCAGTCCGCCGCCGTGCAGATCTTCGCCACCCTGGCGTGGCCGCGAGGTCTCGCCTCGACCCTGTACTGAGCACGGACAGCGACGGCCGACGCATCACGCGTCGGCCGTCGTCATGTCGTGTGTGCCCGGTGGGCCCCGTGGGGATCGAACCCACAACCCGCGGATTAAAAGTCCGCTGCTCTGCCAATTGAGCTAGAGGCCCGGAGAGACGGGGAGAGTCGGTGGGGGAACCCCGGGACGAATCCCGTGTGGTTCGGGTACCACCGAGTGGCCCATCGCCTTCGACGGAGACCCTACGACACGCCGGTCCAAGGGCGCCCAGGTCGTGCGCGGCACTGTCGGGCTCCTGCCCGACGAACTCGCTCAGCACAGGGACGTGGCCCGCCGCCGCCTCAGCCGGGCAGTTCCTCGGCGACGAAGCCGGGGATGTCCTCGACGCGGTGATAGACCGGAAGCCCACGTTCTTGCGCGATCTTGACGTCCTGGTCGGCGCCGGTCGACTCTCCCTCCAGCCGGAGGACCGCGTCACAGTGCTGCAGCAGGCGCTCGGCGGTCGGGTACATGACCTCCTGCGCGAGCGGGCTGAGCGGACCGGCGGCTCCCGCGCTGCTGAGCACCGGGAGCGCCACCCACTCGCCGATCATCGGGAGGTGGCCGCTGCGGAAGACGGGCCACGCGGCCTCCTCGAGCCGTTCGAGGTTCTGCGCCATGAGGTCGGGGTCGTCGCCTGTGCCGGAGCGGTACGGGCCGGCGATGAGGATCATCAGTGGTCGGGTCATGTGCAGTAGTATGCACGAGTCGGAAGAAACAAGGGAGAACGTGCATGCTCGCCGCTCAGCGCAAGGAGCTCCTGCTCGACCGGTTGCGGGTCGACGGGCGGCTCGTGGCCAAGGACCTGGCATCGGAGCTGGACACGTCGGAGGACACCATCCGTCGTGACCTGCGCGAGCTCGCCGACGCCGGCCTCTGCCAGCGCGTGTACGGCGGTGCGATACCGATGCCGCTGGCCGCTGCGAGCTACGCGCGGCGGCAGGAGATCGCGACGACGAGCAAGCACCGCGTGGCCCTGGCCTGCGTGGGTCTCATCGAGCCGGGGAGCACCGTGATCCTCGACGGAGGGACGACGGCGCTCGAGGTCGCTCGGCTGCTCCCGCGTGACGTCGACGTCACCGTGATCACCCACAGCCCGACGATCGCCGTCTCGCTCGTCGACCACCCCGCCGAGGTGTTCATCCTGGGTGGCCGGCTGTTCAAGCACTCGGTCGTGGCGTCCGGCGCGGCCGCGGCCGAGGCGGCGGCGCAGGTCACCGCAGACCTGTTCCTGATGGGCGTCACCGGCGTGCGGCCCGACACCGGCCTGACGACGGGCGACGTCGACGAGGCAGCGATGAAGCGCGCGCTCTCGCGCCGGGCGGCCCGGACGTGGGTGATGGCGAGCGAGGAGAAGATCGGTGCGGCGTCGCCGTTCCCGGTCCTCCGCCTCGACGAGGTGGCGGGGATCGTCAGCGACGCGGAGCCGACGAACGCCGTCCTCGCCGAGCTCGAGGGTGCCGGTGTCGAGGTGCTCCGCGCCCGGTGAGCGGACCCTCGCCCGTCAGAACTTGCCTCGCAGCGAGCCCCGCCCCGGCTGGTACGGGGTGACGCTGAACGGGACGGTCGCACTCGTCGACGCCTGGTGCGTGGCCGAGCCCAGGTACTTCGCCGACACGGCGTAGGAACCGGAGGCCCACACGGGACCGTTCCAGGTCGCCCGGCCCGCCACGAGGGTCAGGGTCGTGAGCTTCGTGGCGCCGCGGTACAGGTCGACGGTGCCGGTCGCGGTGGCGACGCCGGTCGGCGACCCCACGATGACGGTGACCCGGGGCGTGGCGCCGTAGGGGACGTTGGGGGCCAGCACCGTGGGGGTCGTCACGGCCTTGTCGACCGTGACCGACCCGGTGGCGCTCGAGGGCAGGTGGGTTGTCGAGCCCAGGTAGCTCGCGGTCACCGGGTAGGTGCCCGGCGCCTTCACGGGGCCGGTCCAGGCCGCGGACCCGCCGGTCAGCGTGACGGACGCGAGCTTCGTCGCGCCGGAGAAGACGTCGACGACGCCGCCGTCCGGCACGCCCTGCACGGACACCCGGCCGGTCAGGCGGGCCCCGTACCGGACGTTCGGGTTGGACAGGGCCGTGACGCTGGGAACCCGTGCGTCCTTGCCGACCGTGATCGCGACGGTCGCGGAGCTCGGGGACAGCGCGGTGACGGCCACGCTGAACCGGTTCGGCGTCGCGGCGAAGGTGGTGCCGGCCGCGTGGGTCGCCCGGTACCGGATGCCGTCGAACGACGACAGGGTCGTCAGCTCGGAACCGTCGACACGGGTGACGTGCACCCCGGGCGAGTACACGGAGACCCGGCCGCTCGCGGAGAGCGTGCCCCCGGTGGTGTAGAACGTCCCGGCGTCCGCGCCTGCCCCCGCCCGGTACTCGACGAAGTAGCGGGCGCCGTTCGCCGGGTCCGTGAACTCCACCGACGTCACGCCCGTGAGGCTGGTCGACGGGCTCAGCGTGTGAACCGTCGTGGTCGGCTGTGCCGTCCAGGGCAGCGTGGTACGCCGCAGGTCGCGACCGGGCAGCAGGAGCTGCTCCTGGAAGCCGGCCTCGAGCGTCGCCGGTGTGTAGGAGCCGATGCGGGCGGACATCGGCCCGAACGCCCCGAAGTACTCCCCGATGACGGGGGCCGTCGTCGGGGTGACGTACTCGAGGTCCGCGTGGCCGAGGCTGACGTTGTGCCCGAGCTCGTGCGCGACGGTGGACCAGTAGGGTCCGTCGGCGATCTGGACGCGGCCGCCGCTGGCCAGGGAGCCGCCGACCGCGGCGATGCCGATGTACGGGTACGTGGTGCAGCCCGACGGCGAGTACACGATGAGGTGGTTGCCGTTCGAGAACGAGACGCCCGGGAACAGTGCTCCCGCCCGCTGCCAGAGGGACGCGTAGTTGGACGCGCAGCTGCCGTCGAGGACGAGCGTGGCGCGTGCGGCGATGTCGAACGACGAGATCGCGCCCTTCGCCTCGCGGACCCAGTAGTCGGCGGCCGCGGTCGTCATCTGGTCGGCCTGGGCGGTGGTGATGTCGCCGCCGATGGTCGCGTCGGCGATGACGACGACGTACGCGTGGTGGGCGCTCGCGGGCTGCGACGTCACGGCGGCGGCGACGTCGGTGCCGGGCTCCGTCAGGGTGGCCGACAGGACGTCCCGGGTGCCTTCCGCGTCCGGTGCGGAGACGCTCGCGACGATGGTGGTGCCCGCGTCGAAGTCCGTGTACGCCGCAGGCAGGTCCACCGGCACCAGCTGGCCGGCGGGCGTCTCGATGAGGAACTCCTCGCC
This sequence comes from Cellulomonas xylanilytica, assembly GCF_007989805.1. Classification (GTDB taxonomy): domain Bacteria; phylum Actinomycetota; class Actinomycetes; order Actinomycetales; family Cellulomonadaceae; genus Cellulomonas; species Cellulomonas xylanilytica. The sequence goes on along the minus strand of NZ_BJUB01000002.1, from coordinate 161,816 downwards.
GTGGACCTCGCCCGGCAGGGTCGGCTGCACGTCGTTGGAGACGCGGACCAGCTCGCCGGAGAGCGTCGTGGTGTCCGCGGCCACCGAGGGCACCGTGGCTGCGAGGGTCAGCGCGAGCGAGCCGGCCGCGGCGAGCGCGATCCCGCGCCGGTGGTGCCTCGTCGGGGGTGCTGGGGTGGGACGTCTCCGCGGGACGAAAGGCACGAGCAGGTCTCCTCGGTCGACGTGGCACAGCTTCACGGCTCTATCGGCACCGGCGAGGTCGTGGTGAAGTCCTGAGCCGGCGCGTTCTTGCCCGAAGTGTGCAGGTCAAGACACCCACCACGTCCGCGGTGTCCAGCATTGCCGGTGCCACCATGGTCGGCGTGCTCCTGAACCAGCGCGTCGCCGACGGGATCCGCAGCGGTAGGTGACCCTGGCGTTCCGACGGTGGTCGCGACCGCGCGTCACGCCGGGTGGCTCGTTCCTGTCGTCGGTCGGTGTGGTCCGGGTGGGGGCCGTCGACGAGGTCGGTGGTGCGACGCCGGACGAGGCGCGCGCGGCGGGTGCGTCGACGGTGGACGAGGTGGTCGGTGGACGGACGGAGCTGCCGCTGTACCGGATCGAGCTGTCGTGGGGCGGCCCGGACCCGCGCGACGCGCTCTCCGCCGACACGTCGTTCACCGCGGACCAGCGGGCGCAGCTGGCGGCGACGCTCGCCCGGTGGGACGCGCGCTCGCCGTGGACGCGGCAGACCCTCGAGCTGATCCGGGACCGCCCGGCCACCCGGGCGCCCGACCTCGCCGCATCGGTGGGCCGGGAGACGGCGCCGTTCAAGCGCGACGTCCGCCGGCTGAAGGAGCTGGGCCTGACGCACAGCCTGGAGGTGGGCTACCGGCTCTCGCCGCGCGGGCAGGCCTATCTGGAGGGTCCGGTCGCTCCCTGAGGAGCGCGCCGTCGCGTGCAGCGGGACCATCGCAGCATGGCCGCACAGCAGCTTCGGGGTTCATCCGACCCCTACCTCGCCCACGAGACGTACCGCCACCTGCGCCTGATGCTCGTCGCGCTGCCGGGACTGCTGCTCCTGGCGCTGGTCGGCGCGGCGTTCGCGTTCGGGCCGGGCTCGGTCCAGGGATCGATCAGCGCCTACTACCTCGGCCCCATGCGCGACGTGTTCGTGGGCTGCATGGTCGGCATCGCGGTGTGCCTCGTCGCCTATCGCGGCGAGGCGCTCGAGGACTACGCGCTCGACCTGGCGGGCTTCTACGCGCTCTTCGTCGCCTTCGTGCCCACCCAGCTGGCCGCGACCCTGGCGGAGCTGGAGACGGCGCAGGAGCGGGCGGAGGTGATCAGCTCGCTGCGGGTCACGATCGCCGCCGTCCTGCTGGTCACGCTCGCCTTCCTGGTCGCCGAGGCCGGGGAGAAGCGGCGGGCGTACGGCGAGCTCATGAAGAACACGGTGACCCGGTGGTTCTTCCGCCTCTCGACCGTGCTGGTGGTCGCCTTCCTCGTCCTGCTCGTGTGGCGGGCCGTCGAGGGGACCACGTTCGACAACGTCCACCTCGCCGCGACGGTCCTGCTCATCGTCAGCATGGCGACCGCCGTCGCCAGCTATGCGTGGCCCGGACCGACCGGTGCGTCGCGGCGGCCGCGTGCCGCCCGGTCCACACCGGGCGGCACGCGCACGTACGTGGTGATCTTCTGGCTCATGGTCGCCGGCATCGGCGTCTACGCCGCGTTCAGCCGGACCGACTACGCGGCCATCGTCACGGAGCTGTGGGAGCTCGGGCTGTTCATGGCGTTCTGGTTCATCCAGACCCGCGAGAAGTGGGACCCGCCGGTGACGCCGGCGGCGGCCGCGCGGGACGTGCGGATCGAGTCCTGACGCGACCGGGTCAGCGGTCGGTCCGCGGTGGTGCGGCGGGCAGGCGGACGACCACGCGCAGGCCGCCGTCGGCGCGGGGCGAGAGGGCGAGGTGCCCGTCGTGCGCCCGGACGATGCTCTCGACGATCGCGAGGCCGAGACCGACACCCGCCTGGTCGCCGTGCACGCGGGCGGTGCCGCGCTGGAACGGCTCGGTGAACGTCGGCACGCGTTCCGGGTCGAGCACCTCGCCGGTGTTCTCGACCGTGACCACGACCGACCCCTTCAGCGCCGCGGTGCGGACCTGCACCGCTCCGCCCGACGGGAGGTTGTGCACGATCGCGTTGTGCACCAGGTTCGTGATCATCTGCAGCAGCAGCGCCCGCGAGCCGACCGCCGGCGTGACGTCGCCCGAGGTCTCCAGGCTGACGCCGCGCCGCTCGGCGGAGGCGAGCAGCGTCTCGGTGGCCTCCTCCGCCAGGAGCGACAGGTCGACCCGCTCGCGCAGGAAGGACCGCTGGTCGGCGCGGCTGAGCAGGAGCAGCTCCTCGGTGAGGTCGATCGCCCGGGCGTTGACGGCGTGGAGGCGGTCGACGAGCTCGCGCGGGTCGTCCGGTGGGTCCTGCCGGGCCACGTCGAGGAGCGCCTGGCTGGTCGCCAGCGGGGTCCGCAGCTCGTGCGAGGCGTTGGCCGCGAACCGGCGCTGCTGGGCGACGTGCACCTCGAGCCGGTCGAGCATCACGTCGAAGGCGTCGGCGAGCTCGCGGAACTCGTCCTGGCGTCCCGGCAGCGCGATCCGGTGCGAGAGCGAGCCGCTCCCGGCCGTGCGGCTCGCCTCCGTGATGCGCTGCAGGGGTGCGAGCATGCGGCCGGCGAGGAGCCACCCGCCGGCCAGCCCGAACAGCAGCAGGAAGCCCAGCGCCAGGGCCGCCTTCGGTGCGAAGGCGCGCCACAGGTCGGAGCGACCGGGGATGAAGAGCCCCGGGCCGCCGCCGGGCACGGCATCACCCGAGACGGTGACCGCCTGCTCGGGGACGTACCGCAGGAGGAAGACCCACACGACCGCGATCAGCAGGGCCCCCGCCACCATGAGGAACGCGGCGTAGCTCAGGGCGAGCCGGAGGCGGACGCTCAGGCCCGGTTCCCTAGTCACGCTCGTCACCGATGCGGTACCCGGCGCCCGCGACGGTGGCGATGAGCCAGGGTTCGCCGAGCCGTTTGCGCAGCGCCGAGACGGTGATCCGCACCGCGTTGGTGAACGGGTCGGCGTTCTCGTCCCACGCCCGCTCCAGCAGCTCCTCGGCACTGACCACGCCACCGTCGGCCGCGACGAGGACCTCGAGGACGGCGAACTGCTTGCGGGTCAGCGGGACGTAGCGGCCGTCGCGGTAGACCTCGCGACGGAACGGGTCCAGGCGCAGGCCCGCGATCTCGTGCACGGGCGGCCGGTGGTGCGCCCGGCGCCGGTCCAGCGCGCGGAGCCGGAGCACGAGCTCGCGCATGTCGAAGGGCTTGGTCAGGTAGTCGTCGGCACCGAGCCCGAACCCGGACGCCAGGTCGTCGAGCTGGTCGGCCGCGGTCAGCATGAGGATCGGCGTCCCGCGCCCGGACGCGACGATGTGCGCGGCGACGTCGTCACCGGACGGGCCCGGGATGTCGCGGTCGAGCACGGCGAGGTCGTAGGCGTGCACACCGAACAGCTCGAGCGCCGCGTCCCCGTCGCCGGCGATGTCCGCAGCGATGGCCTCGAGGCGCAGACCGTCGCGGATGGCCTGCGCCAGGTAGGGCTCGTCCTCGACGATCAGCACGCGCATCCTCCGGACTCTACGAGCCGCCACCTATCGTCGGGATATCGAGATCCGCATACGCCCCGGCAACACCCGCTCGCGTTGGCTGGGGTCATGTCTTCTCCTCCACGAAAGCGGACCCGCTCCGCCGTCGCCGTCCTCGCGCTCGCCGCGGTGGGGGTGGCCGCGGGAGTCGGGCTCCTCGACGACCAGCCGTCGGCGGCGTCCGTCGTCTCGGCGACACCGGGCCGTCCGACCCCTCCCGGAGCACCGCCCCACGACCCCGCCACCGGCCCGGGCACGGGCCTCGGCGCCGACGGCAGCGTCCCGGACGGCGTGACCGTCTTCGACGAGGTCCCCGCGGTGGCGAACCTCGACGCCGCCCTGCTCGACGCCGTCCGCCGGGCCGCGACCGACGCCGCCGGCGCGGGGGTCACGTTCGAGGTCAACAGCGGCTGGCGGTCGGCCGAGTACCAGGAGCGGCTGCTGCGCGACGCGGTCACCCAGTACGGCTCGGCGCAGGAGGCTGCCCGCTGGGTCGCGACGGCGGGCACGTCGCCGCACGTGCAGGGCGACGCGATCGACGTGGGCCCGTGGGCGGCCATGGACTGGCTCGCGCAGCACGGCGCCGCGTACGGGCTGTGCCAGATCTACGCCAACGAGCCGTGGCACTACGAGCTGCGTCCGGACGCCGTCGGCAGCGACTGTCCCGCCCAGTACACCGACCCGACGCAGGACCCGAGGATGCAGCAGTGACCAGCACGGCTCCGGCCGTCGTCGCGACGGCCCCGGCCCACCGGTCCGCCGGGGTCTCGGGGCTCTTCGTTGTCTACCTCGCGCTGCTCGTCTGGGCCGTCCTCTGGAAGCTCGAGGCCCCGTGGGTCGGCGTGGCGGGCGAGCGCATCGTCAAGCTCGTCCCGTTCGTCGCGACGAGCGGCGCCGGTGCCAGCAGCCGGTCCGACGTCGTCGCCAACGTCGCGCTCTTCGTCCCGTTCGGCCTCTACCTCGGCCTGCTCGCGCCGGCGTGGCGGTGGTGGAAGGTCGCCGCCGCGGCGGGTGCGGCGAGCATGGCGCTGGAGGTCGCCCAGTACGTGCTGGCCGTCGGGAGCTCCGACCTCACGGACGTCGTCGTCAACACCGCCGGCGCCCTGGTCGGTCTCGGCCTGCTCGCCCTGGCACGCCGGCGGTACCGGGAGCGGACCGTGCTCGCGATGACGCGGGCCTGCGCCGTCGGGACGGTGCTCGCGCTGCTCGTGGGTGCGCTCGTCGTCGCCTCCCCGCTGCGGTACGCGGCGCCGGAGGACGTCCGGTGCGACCGCGTCTCCGGGCGCTGCGCGCCGCCGCTAGAGGAACTCGAGCCGCGCGATGCGCTGGGCCTTGGGCAGTAGCCCCTTGTGCACCTGGTCCAGCACCCACAGCACGGGCATCACGACCTCGGCGAGCCCGGCCTGCTCCTGCCACGACACGGTCGGCGGCCCGGCGGGTGAGCGCGGGTGCCCGGGGACCGGCCGCAGCGTGTGGGTGACGACGGGGGACCGGTCGCCGTCGCGCGTGAGCTCCATGCGGTCCGCGATCAGCGTGCCGGCCGGCCGCCAGCGCCAGACCTTGTCCTGGGGGCCGTCCACCTGGAACGCCCACCGGTCGCGGCCGCTGCGTTCCCGGGTGACGTCGACCGTGTCGCCCAGGACCGTCAGCGGCATCACCGTGTAGTCCCAGACGAAGGTGTCCTGACCCGTGCTCACGCCCTCCGCCGTGCCGGACGCCACCTCGCGCCCGGCCACCGAGCAGGCCAGCACGCGCCCCGCCCGCCAGTGGACGTCGACGCGGTGGCCGGCGACCTCCAGGTCGCACCGGTGCACGTGCGGCGTCGCCGCGGGCGTGCGGGCGAGCTCCAGATGGGTCAGGGCGTCGACGACCTCGACCGTCCCGGCGACCCCCAGAGGTGCCCAGACGTCGAGCGCGGTCACCGCGGGACGGTGTTCTGGGCGTCGCGCGCGTCCTGCTCGCGCTGCGCCGCCCTGCCCGCCTCGCCGCGCACGCGGGACGCCTCCTCGCGCAGGTTGCCTGCCGACGTGCGCGCGGCGCTGCGCCACTGGTCGAGGGCGCCCCGCACGTCGTTCGCGTTGGCGCAGTCCCACTCGGGCGTGCGCGGCACGCCCCACGCGACGTCGACGCAGGTCTCGACGTCGGCGGCGAGCGCGTCGAGGTCCCGGGCCTTGGCGTACAGGTCCTCCGAGGTCATCGGGTCCTCCCTAGAACCAGTTCATGGGGTTGAGGTCGGACTCCTTGATGTCGTCCAGCCGGTCGCCGGCCCAGTCGGCCGCGTCGTCCGCCCGGTCGCCCACCCAGTCCGCGGCGTCGTCGACCGCGGCGGTGATGTCGTCCCAGTGCTCGACGACCTCCGCCCCGGCCCACACCAGACCCGTGACGGCGACGAGACCGATCGTCACCGGGTTCGGCGCGATGAGCGCGGCGGTCATGGAGGCGTTGAAGGCGGTCTCGGCGTACTCGCCGATGACGTGCGCCTTGCCCTCCGTGCCGCCGTTCTCCCAGAGGTCGGCGTTCTCGTCCCAGTTGTTGACCAGACCGACCACGCCGTCGACCGTGGCCAGCCCGCTGCCGGCGACGCCCAGGACGCGCAGCGCACCGGCGCTGGACGCCATGGTGCGCCACCCGGACTGGTTGGCCATGGTCAGCAGGTTGCCCGCACCGCGCCCGTACGTGATGCCGGTCGCCGTGTTGGTCCACGGCCGCCCGAAGACGTTGTTGCCCCAGCCGGCGAGCCGCGTGGCCAGCTGCCCGGTGCTCGTCGTGCCCAGGACCGACGAGACCCACGAGGTCGCGGCCACCCCCGGGCGGGACGTGAGCATCTTGGCGAGCAGGGTCGGCTTGACCTGGCCGGCCACCTCGTAGGGCTTGACCGCCTGGGAGGTCCGCAGCACCCACGAGTCGAAGTCCTCGACCGTGGACGCGGTGCGCAGCAGCAGCTTCTGCGTGAGGTTCGGGACGAACGCGCCGGGCCGGGTGAACTGCGTCTTGGCGTTGATGTAGTTGGAGTCGGCGGCGTTGAGCGCGCCGCTGAGCCAGTTGGCCACGCCGGGCCGGCCGGACGCCACCAGGGCGTTGAGACCGGGGTCGACGATGCCGCGCTGCGCCAGCCACCGGACCATCGCGGGCCCGCCCTTGAGGATGATCTGGGACACCGCCGCCGTGGTGCCCGCGCTGGCGACGACGAGGTTCTGGACGTCGTTGTAGGCGTCGACGAGCTTCTCGGCCTGCTCGGCGTCGCTCATGCCGGTGAGCTTCTGCAGCGCCCGGGCCTGGAGCTCCTCGAACCACTCGCTCAGGTTGGCCGGGTCACCCGTCCAGGCGTCCGCGGGCGTGCCGGTGACCTCGAGCGCGAGCGCGGCCTCCTCGATGCGCATCGACTGGCCGGCGATGTCCAGCGCCTGCTGACCCGACATGCGCACCCCGGCGAACGTGGGGTTCGCCTGGGCCATCTGCTCCAGGACGCCGATGCGGGCCTGCAGGTCCCGTGCGGTGTCCGTCGCCCACTCCTGCGCGCCGCGCAGGCCGGCGACATCCGGACCGGCACCCAGCTGGTCGGCGCGCGAGAGGAGGGCCGGAAGGGCGTACGACAGGTCGTCCAGCGCGATGACGGTCGCGGCCAGGACGTCCTTGTCGACCTTGACGGTCACGGTGCCGGGACCCGGTCGAGCACCGCCCGCAGGTCCGCCGACGACGGGAGCAGGCCGGCGAGCAGCCGCCACGCCTCGCCGCCGGTGACCGGACGGAACCGCGCCTCGGTGTCCGGGGTGATGTCCTCGGCGCGCAGCGGCTCGGCAGGCTGCTCGCGCACCCAGTACCCGCCCGGTCCGCAGTCCCACAGCACCAGGCCCCGGGCGTCCGTCTCGATGTCCGGGCCCCACACCAGGGTCACGCGGGCGGTCGACTCCAGGAACGACAGGGTCGCCATCAGCATCGTGCGGTCCTGCTCGGCGATGTCGCCGCCGAAGAACCGCTCCAGCTGGGCGGTCGCCACGATCCGGGTGGGCTCCCACGCGTCCTCGGACAGCGCCATCGTCTGCACGACCGCGTCGATGGCCCGCAGCGGCACCGTGAACGGCGTCGCCACCGGCGGCACCTCACGCCGTCGCAGCCCGACCAGCCGCGCGAGGACCCAGAGGATCTGCGGCAGCTCGTCCTGGCAGTAGACGGTCGACTGCGGCGCCGCGTCGCCCTGGGGCCACGGGTCGGTGTACCAGACGGTCTCCTCCCGGACGGCCAGCAGCGCGCTCACCGCGCCCTGGGGACCGGCGGTCTCGACGGCGCACTCGATCATCGGCTCCGAGACGGTGCGCACCAGGTCCAGCACGAGGGGCGCGATGTCGCCGTCGGCGGTCACGATGCCCGCGTCCACGAGTCCCCGCCGAGCCTCGTCGGCGACCGGCTCGTCGTTGTGCACCAGCCGCAGCGTCTCGAACTCGTCGTCGCTCAGCGAGATCCGTCGTCGCACCACATCCAGCTGCGCCATGCTCAAGATCTCCTCGGGGAGGGGTCGGTTCCGGGCGAAACCTTACCGGGGCGTGCCGCCGCCCCGGGGTAGGCCGAACGGGTCAGCGCGCGTCCGCGCGGAACGGTGCCAGGACCTCGTCGAGGGCGGCCCGCAGCGCCTCGGGGTCCTTCGCCTGGACCAGCTTCGTCCCGCCGTCGCGCATGGTGAGCCCGACGACGTGCGTGCCCATCGCCTGCGCGTAGGCGCCGCCGATGATCTTGCCGGACAGGGCGTCGCCCGGCTTCGAGACGCCCCACGGGTGGATGTCGGCGAGCGGCACGCGCGCGCGTCCGACGCGCAGCAGGGTGTCCGTGAGCGTGATGTTGCCGTACCGGCCGGTGCTCCACATCGTGATGGCCGCGATGACGCCGAGCATGCCCACGATCGTCGTGGGCATCCACGGGGAGGACGTGTCGACGAGGAAGAGGCCGAGCCACGCGACGACGCAGATGCCGAGCAGGATCAGCCACGCGCGCCGGCTGGGGGAGCGTTCCTGGTACCGGATCACCTGGGCATCCTAGGACGTCCCGGGCGTGGCTACCGTGGCTCCATGTACCTGGAGAACCTGGTCCTCGACGCCGTCGACCCGCAGCGGGTCGGCCGGTTCTGGGAGGCCGTCGTCGGCGGGGAGACGCTGACGGACGAGCCCGACGCCTTCGAGACGCGGCTGGCCGTCGACGGCGGACCGGTGCTCGACCTGTGCTTCCAGCGCGTCCCCGAGGCGCCCACGGAACCGCTCCGGCTGCACCTGGACCTGCGGGGCGGGCCCCGGCAGGCCGAGGAGGTGGACCGGCTGCTCGGGCTGGGCGCGCGACGGCTCGACATCGGTCAGGGCGACGTGCCGTGGGTGGTGCTCGCCGACCCGGAGGGCAACCCGTGCTGCGTCATGGACGACCGGTCGGAGTACACGGACACCGGACCCGTCGCCGCGCTGCCGCTCGACTCCGCGGACCCGGACCGGGACGCGGAGCTCTGGTCCTGGCTGACCGGGTGGACCGACGCGCCCGGCTCCGCACCGCGCACCCTGCGGCACCCGTCGCGTCGGGGTCCCCTGCTCGACCTGTGGCACGAGCCGGCGGCCAAGGGACCGGCGAAGAACCGGCTGCACCTCGACATCCGGCTCGAGGCGGGGGACGACCCCGACGAGGTCGCCGCGGGCATCGCCGACCGCGGGGGCCGCGAGCTGCACCCGGAGTGGGCCGTCGGCCTGCCGTGGCGGATCTACACGGACCCGTCGGGCAACGAGCTGTGCGTGCTGCCGGCGCGCACCTGAGCCACCGGCCGCCGAACGGGTGACGCAGGCGTCCCTCCGGTCACGACACCGCAACGGGCCGACCGAGCGGCCTGCGACCGCCGTACGGTGCGCTCATGCCGACGCCGCGCCGGGCACGCCTCCGACCGCTCGCGGTCGCGTTCGTGCTCGTCGTGGGCGCGGGTGCTGCCGTGGCGACCTCACCCGGGACGCCCGCGTGCCCGGACCCGCCCGAGGCGGGGGTCGTCGGCGAGTTCTACGGTCCGCAGGACCGCGACTCCTCGATGACGCGCCTGGCGTCGCCGTCGGCGTTCCGCGCCGGCAGGTTCGGGGTGTGGCGGACCCAGGTGAGCGCCCCGGGCTGTCTCACCGCCGACGACGTGACGGTCCCCGTCCGGGTGAGCCTGGAGCTCGACGAGCGCGATCCCGGTCCGCTGCCCGAGGCCGCGCTGCGGACGTTCACCGTGACCGACGGGCAGGGGCGGACGTGGTCGCCGCGGGAGGTCAGCACGCGCGAGCGCCAGCCCCCGTCCTCGGAGGGCGGCCAGCCGTACCGCTCCTACGCCCACCTCGTGTTCGACCTGCCGCTCGACGTGTCGACCCCGGTCACGCTCGGGCTGGGCGACCTCGGCGACGCCGGCACCGACACGGTCTCGCTCGACGAGGACGCCGCCGCGCCGACCGGGTGACCCGACGGCGCAGCCGGCTCTGTGCGCCCGTGGGCGAGCCCATCCCGCCCGATGCACCCGGTATGTCCGTATCAGCCAATCGTGACGCCTGCTCCTCCTCTGCGAACGGCCCGGTCCGGGTCGTCCCACTCTGGAGGGGGAGCCATGGGTTTCTACGTGAAGGACCTGTACGTGCAGCGCGTGCCGAAGTTCCGGTGGCACGACAAGCTGACCAACCCGCCGACGGTCCCGGAGACGTCGCCGATCATCGAGATCGCGGCACTGTCGCCGCAGATCGCCCAGGTGCGTGCCGCCGGCGGCGGGGGCGGCGCCTTCCTGCCCGCCGACGACATGACGCTCTACACCGTGCCGTCGTGGCTCACGCCGATCATCAACCCGGCACGCCACCTCTCGGAGGTCGACCTGCACACCGTGCGGGAGAGCCTCGCGGTGACCCTGAAGGCCGTCGATCAGCAGATCGAGGGGCTGCAGGGCACGGCCGAGGACATCGAGTACGCGACGTCCGTCCTCAAGGGCTGACCATGTCGCAGCCGTCCGGCGACCGCCTCGCCCAGATGACCCGCACGCTGGTCGTCCGTGCCGCGGCGCTCGCCGGACGGGCGCGACCCGACGAGCTGGCGGCCGTCCTGTACCGGTCCGGGGGAAGCGCCCCCGACCCTCGGCAGGACCCGCGCTGGCCGCACCACCTGGCCCACCTGGCCGAGCGGTCCGCACCCGGGACCGAGCGGTACGAGCGGTCCCGCGCCGAGCACTGGAACGGCTGGACCACCCCGGGGGTCGAGACCACCGCGCAGGTGCACAAGGTCTACGTGAGCCCGACCGTGCCTGGCCTGGCCACCGTGCTGCCCGTGGTGTTCGCGACCGCGGCGGCCCTCGACGTGCCGTCGTGGAAGGTCGGAGCCGACGCGGCGGGACTGCACCGCGCGGACAAGATCGTGCTCTACCTCCCGTCGGCATCCCGCGCCGACACCGTCGCGGCGGCGCTCGCGGACCTCCTCGACGGGTGCTCCGCACAGGGGGTGCCGTTCACCGGCCAGGTCGGCGCGACGGGCATCGTGTCCCGGGGCCAGGACCGGCCGGGGGAGAGCTGGCGCGCGGTCGTCTGCCGCGCGGTGGCCGACGCGCTGGACGAGCACCGCGCGCGGCTGGGTCCCGCCGCCGCCGCAGAGGCCGTCGCAGGGGCGGCGCTGGACGCGCTCGCGGACGCCTACGACGTGGTGACGTGGCGCCCCGGCACCCGCGAGCAGGTGCCGGCGTGACCGCGACCGAGGTGCGGTACCTGCTGCACCCCGACGTCGAGACGGTGCCCCTGGCCGACCAGGACGAGGTGCTCGTCGCGCGCCGCGGCAGCCGCGTCCCGCCGCAGCTGGTCTCGGGCGACGCGATGGCCCTGCTGAACCGCTTCCGGGAGCCGTCGACGCTGGTGGAGGCAGTCCTGGCGTACAGCGCGGACGTCGGCGCCGACCCGATGGCCACGCTCGACGAGGCGTTCGGCGTCCTGGTCGCCCTGACCCGCACCGACGTCCTCGTCGCGGACGGCACGGCGCCCGCACAGACCTTGGAGGACCGGCACCGGGTCGGGGAGGCGGTCGGGCCGGCGACGATCACCGGACGCATCCGGGTCCTGCGGGACAGCGAGATCTGGCGCGGGGTGCTGGCGGACGGTGCGCGGGTCGTCGTGAAGGTCGTCGACGACCCCGTCCACGGCCCGGGCCTGGTGTCCCGTGAGCTCGCCGCTCTGAACCGGCTCGACGGCCATGCCGCGCCACGGCTCGTGTGGCACCACCGGACCGCGACCGGGGGGACGCTCGTGCTCGACGAGGTCGACGGCGACCCCGCCGACCTGGCGACGCTCGTGGTCGACGCCGACGGGCGCCGGCGGATCGCGTCCGCCGTGCTCGACGCGTACGTCGACCTGCACGGGCGCGGCGTCCTGCACGGCGACGTCCACCCGGGGAACGTGCTCGTCGGCCCCGACGGCGCCGTGACGCTGGTCGACTTCGGGCTGGCGGGCAGCGCGAGCGCGCCACCCCCGCGCGCCGGTGGCGGCGAGTACCTCGACCCGGCCGCCGCCGCGGCGCTGCGGGCGGGGACCCCGCCCCCCGCGCTGGACGCGACCGCCGAGCAGTACGCCGTGGCAGCGGTGGTCTACCGGCTCCTCACCGGCGAGGCCCCGCACGACCTGGCGTGCGAGCGCGACGAGGCCCTGCGCCGGATCGTCCAGGAGCGGCCCCGGCCCTTCGTCACCGTCGGCGCGACGCCCTGGCCGGCCGGCGAGCGCGTGCTGCGGCGCGCGCTGTCCGCCGACCCCGGACGCCGGTACCGCTCCGTGCGGGCGCTGCGCGACGCGTTCGTCGGGGCAGCCGTCGTCCCGAGCCCGAACCCTCCTGACCTGGGTGACGTCCTCGCCGCGCTCGACGTCACCGGGTCGGTGTGGGCCACGGCGGACGACGCCCGGGCGACGCATGTCGCATGGTTCGCCGCCCGGGTCGCGACCCTCACGGGCGACCCGTTGGCGCACGACCTGGCGCTCGTCTGGGCGAGCCGCTGCGGGCACGTCTCGCCACCCGCGCCGCACCCGCACAGCCCGCTCGCCCGCGCCCACCGCGCCCTCGCCACGTACGCGCGCACCGGCCGGCCCGCACCGCTGCGCGTCGCCCGGGACATCGCCGTCCGGCTGAGCACCGGGGGCGCCGAGCCGGTGGACGTCCTGACGGGTGGGTGGGCCGGCCTGCTCCTCGCGCTCGAGTGCGACCGACCCGCCCTCGCGCTTGCGCCGGGGACCGCCGGCGAGTGACTAGCGTGGCGCTCATGCCGGCCAAGGGAACGCGCCAGGCGCGGTACGCGGCGCGTCGCAGGCGTCGCATGGCCGCCGTCGAGCACGACCTGCTCCCCGAGCAGTGGGCCGCGCTGACCGCGGCCTGGGGCGGCTGCGCGTACTGCGGGGTCACCGGCACGCCGCTGCAGCGCGACTGCGTCCTGCCGATCTCGCGCGGCGGCCGCTACACGCTGGACAACATCGCGCCCGCCTGCGGCTCCTGCAACGCGAGCAAGTGCAACGACGAGGTCACCGGCTGGCTGCGCCGCAAGCGGCTCGACGAGCGGGCGTTCCTGGAGAAGCACGTGCAGGTCCAGCGGGAGCTGGCGCAGCGGTTCGCGCCCGTCACTCCGGCGGGGTGAACTGGCTGACGGTGAAGACCGCGCCCTGCGGGTCCCGGACCGTCGCCGTGCGCGCCCACTGCGACTCCTCGACCGCGAGCACCTCGCCGCCGTTCTCGGTGACCAGCGCCGCGGTGGCGTCCCGGTCGGCGACCGCGAAGGTCACGTGCCAGTGCGGCGGCTCACCCTCCTCGGCGGGCGCCACCCAGCCGATCGCGTCCGCGAACCCGGGCGGGACGGACACGCTGGCCTGCCGCTCGCGGATGTCCGGGTCGGTGGTGGCGGCCAGGTGGTCGCCGTACCCGGGTACGCGGATCATCGTGGCGAACCACGCGTCGGTGATCTCCCACCCGAAGACCGTCTCGTAGAACCCGGTCGCCGGGTCGTCGGCGTGCAGGTCGCTGAAGTTCCAGGCGCCGGGGGCGTTGACCACCTGCGCTCCCAGCCGCCGGTTCGCCTGCCACAGCCGCAGGACCGCCCCGGTGGGGTCGGCGAGCTCGGCCCAGGTCCCGCCCTCACCGGCCACGGTCGGTCCGGCGGTGACGGTCCCGCCGGCGGCGGCCACCGCGTCGAGGACGGGCTGCAGGTCGTCGACGGAGACATAGGTCTGCCAGCCGGGCCCGTCCGGGGTCCCGCTGCCGATGCCCGCCGCGTCGAGCCCGTCCACCTGCGCGACGACGTACCGGGACGGTGCGTCCGGCGGCGCCGCGTCGTGGAACGTCCACCCCAGTACGGCTCCGTAGAACGCCGTCGCCGCGTCGACGTCCGCCTGCTCCAGGTCCACCCAGGACGTCACGCCGTGGGGATAGGTCCGCTGCATCCCCCTACGGTAGGGAGCGCTCCAGCAGCGTGCACGAGAACTCGGCGAAGTCGCGCTGCCCGACCGCCCGGAACCCGTGCCCCTCGTAGTAGGTGCGCAGGACGGGGTTGGTGGTCCGGCAGTCCAGCCGGAACAGACCCACCCCCGCGTCGCCCCCGCGGGCGGCCGCCCAGTCGAGCAGCGTGGTGCCCAGTCCCTGGCCGGCCGCGCGACGGTCGACCATCAGGCCGTGCACGTAGACCGCCGGGGTGTGGTCGTCGCCCCAGAAGTCGGGGTCGGTCCACAGCAGCCGGACCGTGCCCACCAGCCCGAGCCGGTCGTCGAGCACGACCCACCACTCGCCGGCGTCGACCTGCGCGGCGATGCGCTCCCGGGTGAGCGACCCTCGCGGCCACTGCACCGTGCCGTGCTCCGCCATCCAGTCCTCCAGGGACCGGCGCAGCGCGTGGATGTCGTCGACGTCGGCCGGGGTGGCGGCCCGCGGGGGGTCGAAGGTCACCAGACGAAAGTACCTGTCGGATCCCGTGGTCCTCGCTATGGTCCGGAGATGGGTGCGGGGTGTCGCCGCTGGTCCGACCGGGTGCCGATCGTCGAGGTGCTGCGCACCTACGACCGGCGGTGGCTGCGCACCGACGTGGCCGCCGGTGTCGCCGTCGCGGCGCTGATCGTCCCCAAGAACCTCGGCTACGCGGGCATCGCCGGCATCCCGCTGCAGAACGGTCTGTACGCCGCCGCGGCCGGGGCGATCCTCTACGCGATCTTCGGCACGAGCCGGCAGATCTCGACCGGACCCAGCTCCGGTCTCGCCGCCGTCGCGGCGAGCGCGGTCCTCGCGGTCGGCCTCACGGGGGCGCAGGCGGCGCCGTTCGTCGCCGGGATCACGCTGGTCTCCGGCGTCGTGTTCCTCGTCCTCGCGGTGCTGCGGATGGGGTGGATCGCGCAGTTCCTGTCGCGTGCCGTCGTCACGGGGTTCCTGTTCGGCGCGGCGATCGACGTCGTCGTGGGTGAGCTGCCCAAGATCACGGGGACCAGCGCCGAGGGGTCCACGCCACCGCAGGAGCTGTGGTCGTGGCTCGGCACGCTCGGCGACGTGAACCGCGCGACCGTCGTGGTCGGCGTGGTCGCGCTCGTGACGGTCTTCGGTCTGCGTCGCGTCGCACCGCGCGTCCCCGGCGCGCTCGTCCTCGTCGTCGGTGGGCTGCTCGCCACCTGGCTCCTCGACCTGGGCGAGCGCGGGGTCGCCCTGGTGGGCGACGTGCCCCGCGGGCTGCCGTCGGTCGAGGTGCCCGACGTGGCCCTGCTCCTCGACAACGTCGCGACCGTCGCGCTCGCGTCCGTGGCGCTGGTGATGATCGGGTTCTCGCAGACGGCGGGGGACGCCCGCACGTTCGCCGCCCGGCACCGGTACCGGGTCGACATCGACCAGGAGTCGTTCGCGCAGGGCGCCGCGAACGTGGGTGCCGGGCTGCTGCAGGGCATGCCCGTGTCGACGAGCCTGTCCGCGAGCTCCCTGAACGACCGCACCGGCGCACGCACGCCGGTGGCGTCCCTGACGTCCGGCGTGATGGTGCTGCTCACGCTGGTCCTGCTGGCGCCGCTGTTCTCGGGACTGCCCACGGCGGTGCTCGCGGCGATCATCATCGAGGCCGTCGTCATGGGGATGATGGACGTCGCCGCGCTCCGCCGGCTCGCCCGGGTGCAGCGGTTCGACTTCTGGATCGCGATCGTCGCCCTGGTCAGCACGGTGCTGGTCGGCGTGCTGGCCGGCGTGCTCGTCGGGATCGGCCTGTCGCTGCTGTGGCTGGTCTCCGTGACCACCCGGCCCTCCCTGCCGCTCATGGTCCGGGAGCGGGGCACCCAGGTGTTCCGCGAGCTCGGTGAGCACGCCGACGACGAGCCGGAGCCGGACATCGCCGTGATCCGCATCGACGGCGGCCTGTTCTTCGCGACCGCGGACGCGCTGGAGGACCGGGTGCGCGAGGTCGCCGAGGCGAACCCCGGGCTGTCGGCGATCGTGATCGACTGCGGTGCCATCACGATCGTCGACGCCCAGGGCGCCGCCACCCTGCACGAGATCCTCGCCCTGGCGCAGGACCACGACGTCACGGTCCGGCTGGCGCGGGTCAAGCCGTCGGTGCGCGCGACGCTCGCCCGCGACGGGGTCGTCGACCGGCTGGGTCCCGACAAGCTGCACGGCAGCGTGCACCGGGCCGTCGAGGCCCACCGCGCCCAGCAGCCGCGCGACGCGACGGACTAGCTACTCGCCGGCGATGACCCTCGCCTTGGCCTCGGCGTACTCGACGTCGTCGAGGTGCCCGTCCCGGTGCAGCCGGCTCAGGCGCTCCAGGCGGGTGGTCACGTCGTCGGTCCGGTCGTCGACCACCGGTTCCGGGACCACGTACGACGCGGTCGCCTGCTCGTGGCGAGTCCGCTGGAACGTCTCGGTGCCCTCCTTGGCGGCGGTCACCGCGCCCTTGCCCGCCTCGACCGCACCCTTCGCCAGCGCCACGGTCGTCTCCCCGACGACGGCGACCGCGGTGGCGCTCGTCGACGTGAGCGAGCTCTTCGTCGTGTCGCTCACCGGCAGCCGGCCGATGCCCGCCGCCATCGCGCGCTGCAGGTCCTTGGCCATGCCGAGGCGCCGGAGGCGCTCGTCGATGGACGGCTTCCCGTCGGTGGTGCTGTCGGTGGCGCTGTCGGTGGGGCCGTCAGTGAAGTCGTCGTGGGACACAGGTACCTCCGCGCTCGTCGTCGGGTGATCCTCCCCTGATCGTCCGGCGCCCGCCAGTGCCGGCGCGACGCGTCACCGGCCGACGAGCCAGCCGTACAGCGAGCGGTCCCACCCGTCGTCGGTGACCTCGCCCACCAGGGAGCCCAGCTCGGTGACGGCGCCGGTGGTCGCGTCGGTGCTGATCGTGCGCTGCCGCCCCGCCTTCCCGTGACCGACGTAGCACACGTTGAGCTCCGTGAGCACGGAGCCGCCGGCGACCTGGGACCCGGAGGCGTGGTCGTACGGTCCCCACTGGCCGGTGAGCGGGGAGACCACGCCGTCGGCGAGCACGGCCGCGTCACCGCCGACGTCGCACGGCGCCTCCTGGGTGAGGATCCCCAGCGCCACGCGACCGTCGCCGAGCGGCGTCGCGTCGACGACCGTGAACTCGGACGTCCCCACCGTGCGGGGTGCCGACGACGGCTCCCGGGCATCGAGCACCCGGAGCTCGGCCGGGACGCCGCAGGACAGGAGCAGCTCGTCGGGGCCCGTCCACCCGCCGACCGTGCAGGGCGGCTCCGCGGGCACCTGGGAGGCGGTCGTGCTGGTGCCTGACCGCAGGTCGACGAGCAGCAGGCCGCCGTCGGCGGCGGTCGCCGTGACCCACCGGCCGTCCGGGCTGAGCGACGTCGTGTACCGGGAGTCGTCGATCGGGCCGAGGTCGCGCTGCGTGCCGTCCGGGGCACGCACCGTCAACCGGAACTCGGTCGGTGCGAAGCCGTGCATGCGCAGCTGCGGGCCCAGCACGTTGCGCGGCATCGGCATCCCCCCGTCGGGCATGTCGGTGTCGTCCCACTGCGGCACGGCCCAGACCGTCGTGCCCTGACGCGTCCCGCCGATCCACATGGCGCTCGCCGGCAGGTCCGCCCAGGGGGTGAGGTCACCCGTGCGCAGGTCGAGCGTGCCGGCCAGCTGCTCCGGGCTGGCCGCGGAGTGGTCCGTGCTGGTGAAGAGGACCATCGGCTGACCGGCCGTCCAGTCGAACCACCCCGTCAGCACGCGGTCGCTGGCCACCTCGAGCAGCGGGTGGTGCTCACCGGCGGGGGAGACCAGCGTGAGCAGGGTGCGGTAGTCCTCCGGCGTGGCCTTCGACGGGTCGGTGCCGGTCCGGGTCTGCATGTCCTGCACCAGCGACCAGCCGGGGCCGGTGGACTCGATCAGCCCGTCGGGCACCGGCCACGGGTCGGCGACGTGGACCGTCGCCGCGGGAGCGACGGCCGCGGGCGTCGGGGTGGGCGTGGGCGTCGTCGTCGGGCTCGCGGTCGGCGTGCCGGTGGTCGCCGGGGCGGGTGGGTCCGGCACGTGCGTGCCGAGCCACGCCGTCACGCCGAGCGCAGCGACCACGGCGACGCCCGCCACCGACTGCACCGAGTGCCGGACGGTCCGGCGTCGTCGCACGCGCCGCAGGGTCCCGGCCAGCGCGTCGGGCGGCGGGGTGGAGGTGGCCCGGGCGCGCGCCACCGCGGTCTCGGTGGCGGCCAGCAGCTGTCCGAGGTCACTCATGACCGGTCTCCCCTCGTCGTCGAGCTGCCGTCGACGAGCTCGACGGTCGG
The DNA here is from genome assembly GCF_007989805.1 of Cellulomonas xylanilytica. GTDB lineage: Bacteria > Actinomycetota > Actinomycetes > Actinomycetales > Cellulomonadaceae > Cellulomonas > Cellulomonas xylanilytica. The sequence continues at coordinate 143,388 of NZ_BJUB01000002.1, read as the reverse complement.
GCGTTCGTGGTCGCCGGGCCGGGGGTCGGTGGTGGTCCCCAGCCAGCGCTGCAGCGCGGTCGCGCCGTCGGACGTGTACCGCTTGACGGCGCCGGGGCTGAGTCCGAGCTGGTCGGCGGTCTGCGCCACCGACAGGTCCTCGACGTGCCGCAGTACGACGCACGCGCGCTGCCGTGGGGTCAGTCGCGCGAGGGCGGCCAGGACGTCGACCTCGAGGCCCGGCAGGGTCGTCTCGACCGGCGGCTCCGGCCGGACCGCGACCCGGTCGGTGGCTCGTCGTTCGCTGGCTGCGCTGCGCGCGCGGTCGATGGAGCGGGTGGCGATGGCCCGGCGGACGTACGACTCCGCCTGGGCGAGGGAGGTGAAGCGCGCGCGGCTGGAGAAGGTGGCGACCAGGGCGTCCTGCACCAGGTCCTCCGCGTCGGCCGGCGTCGCGGCCAGGAGCGTGGCACGGGCCAGGAGCGTCGACCACCGCTCCTGGACCAGCTGTTCGAGCAGGCCCTCCCACCGCGCGCTCATCGGCCCCCTGCCCGTCCGTCGTGTGTGCTCACAGCAGAAGAACGGATCCTGGCAGAGATCGGTTGGTCGGGGATTCGTGAGCCGCCCCCCGTGCTAATGTCCGCAGGAGGACTTGACCATTCCATGACCTTCGTAGATGACCATGGAGGACGCGGGCGATCCGCCCTCTGCGCCGAGCTGGACGTGAAGGACGACGATGACCGAGGCAGCCCCCCTGCAGCCCCCCGCACCGCAGTCGGTGTTCGCCCTGGAGGCTCCCGCCCCGGTCGCACCGGTCGCGACGACGGCCGCTCCCGCGATGGCCCCGCAGATCCCCGAGGCCGCCCTGCCCGGGCTCAACGCCAAGGTCGACTCCTACGTCACCGGCCTCATGGCCGCCCAGATCGGGTCGCCGGAGATGGCCGGCAAGGCCGACGACATCCGCCTCATGGGTGACTCCGACATCCGCGCCGCCGCGGACACCTCGAACCGGCTGCTGCAGATGCCGGTCAAGGAGCTGCGCGAGGGTGGCGTGTCCGGCACGTCGCAGGTCAGCAAGTCGCTGCTCGACCTGCGCAAGACGGTCGAGAGCCTGGACCCCAGCGAGGCCACGATCGGCAAGAAGCTGCTCGGGCTCATCCCGTTCGGCGACTCGCTCACCGACTACTTCCGCCGGTACGAGAGCTCGCAGAAGCAGATCGACGCGATCGTCCGTGCGCTCTACAACGGGCAGGACGAGCTGCGCAAGGACAACGCGGCGCTGAACCTGGAGAAGCAGCACCTCTGGGACACGATGGCCCGCCTGCACCAGTACATCTACGTCGCCGAGGCGCTGGACACCCGCCTGTCGACGACGATCGCGGAGCTCGACGCGACCGATCCGGCGCGCGCGAAGGCGCTGCGCGAGGACGTCCTGTTCTACGTGCGCCAGAAGCACCAGGACCTGCTCACGCAGCTGGCCGTGTCCATCCAGGGCTACCTGGCGATCGACATCATCATCAAGAACAACATCGAGCTCATCAAGGGCGTCGACCGGGCGACGACGACCACGGTCGCCGCCTTGCGCACCGCCGTGATCGTGGCCCAGGCCCTGAACAACCAGCGGCTCGTGCTCGACCAGATCACGGCCCTGAACACCACGACGACGGGCCTCATCGCGTCGACCGCCAAGATGCTCAAGGAGCAGTCGGCGGGGATCCAGGAGCAGGCGGCGCAGGCGACGGTGGGCCTGCCGCAGCTGCAGCAGGCGTTCTCGGACATCTACGCGACGATGGACTCGATCGACACGTTCAAGGTCAAGGCGCTCGACTCGATGGCGACGACCATCGGGGTGCTCGAGACGGAGACCACCAAGGCGCGCACGTACCTCGACCGCGTCAAGCGCGCGGACACCACGGACGTGGCCAGCGGTTCGCTCGACCTCGGCACGAGCTGAGCGGGCTGAGTGGGCTGAGTGGGCACAGGCTCGGGCAGGCGTCACGGATGAGCTGGATCGCACGCCTGCTGGGGCGGCGTCAGGAGCCCGAGGTCGTCGTCGAGGCGTCACCCGCACCGACGACGGCGGACATCCTGGCGTCCGCGCACCAGGTGGAGCAGCAGATCGCGGGCAGGGTGCCGGCCGCGGTGACCGCGCGCGTGCTGCGGATCACCCGCACCGTCGACGACATGGCGCCGCGGCTCGACCGGCTCGGCGCGGGCAGCCAGCAGGCCCACACCGTCGTCGCGACCGCGACCTCCTACCTGCCCGAGGCCGTCGGCGGGTACCTGCGGCTGCCGCGCGACTTCGCCGACCGCCGCGTGGTGTTCAAGGGCAAGACGTCGCTCATGGTGCTGTGCGACCAGCTCGACCTGCTCGGGGTCACGCTGGACAAGATCTCCGACGCCGTCTCCCGCGAGGACGCCAACGCCCTGGTGGCGCACGGCGCGTTCCTCGCCGAGAAGTTCGCCGGCTCGTCCCTCGCGCTGGCCCCCGAGGCCGGCCTCGACACCCCGCAGGTGGAGCAGCCATGAGCCTGAGTGCTGCCCTGGACACCCTCGCCGGCGTCGGGCTCGCCGCCGGCCTCGACGGCGCCGCCGTCCGCGACGAGGGCGCGCGCCTCGCGGCGGCCGTCGCCGAGTCGGTCCCCGGCGCGGCTACCGGCTGGCTCGCGGCCGTCGGTGCACCGGACGCGACGTTCGGGGCCTTCTTCGCGGCGGCGTCCAGCGCCCGGCGGTGGCGGTCGGCGCCGACCGACCTGCTGACCGGGCTCGTCGGCACCCCGTACGCCGAGCCGTACGCGGCGGCGCTCGCCGAGGTGGTCTCGGCGGCGTGCGACCTGGGGCCCGCGGACATCGACGTGATCGCCCGCGCCTCGTCCACGGCCGCGGTGCAGCGTGCCGCGGTGCACGGTCGGATGGCGCCGAGCACGGAGCTCCCGTCCGCGTCCGACCTGCCGCGCGTCGACCCGTCGGTGTTCGACCTGTCCGCCCTCGCGCTGCCGCCGCTGCCCGGGACCGCGGACCCGGACCGCGGCCTGGTCCCCGTCCACGGCAGCCCGACGCCCGCGTCGGGACCCGCCACGACGGCTCCCGACGAGAAGCCCGCGAAGACCCTCGAGGAGCTCCTGGCCGAGCTCGACGCGCTCGTCGGGCTGAACCGCGTGAAGGCCGAGATCCGGCAGCAGACGCAGCTGCTGCGCGTCGAGCGGCTGCGCACCGAGGCGGGCCTGACCGCGCCGACCCTGACCCGGCACCTGGTGTTCCTGGGCAACCCCGGGACCGGCAAGACGACGGTCGCGCGGCTCGTCGCCGGGATCTACCGGGCGCTCGGGCTGCTGAGCAAGGGCCACCTGGTCGAGGTCGACCGCTCGGAGCTCGTCGCCGGGTACCTCGGGCAGACGGCCGTGAAGACCTCGGAGGTCGTCGCGACGGCCCTGGGCGGCGTCCTGTTCGTCGACGAGGCCTACGGCCTGGCCGAGGACCAGTACGGCGCCGAGGCCGTGAACACGCTGGTCAAGGACATGGAGGACCACCGTGACGACCTCGTGGTGATCGTCGCCGGCTACCCCGGTCCGATGGCGACCTTCCTGGCCACCAACCCCGGGCTCGAGAGCCGGTTCTCCACGACCGTCGAGTTCGACGACTACACGGACACGGAGCTGCGCGAGATCTTCGCCCGCGCCGCGGCCAAGGCCGACTTCGAGCCCACCCCCGAGTGCCTCGCGCGGTTCGAGGAGATGGCCTCGCTGCAGATCCGCGACGAGGGCTTCGGCAACGGCCGCTACGCCCGCAACGTGCTGGACCAGGCGATCACCAGGCACGCCTGGCGCCTGCGGGACGTTGAGCAACCGACGGTGGACCAGCTGCGGCTGATCTTCCCGGAGGACCTGGTGCCGGCGCCCGACGAGCCCGTGGAGAGCACGGGGCCCGGCGAGGTCGTCGAGCCCGTCGAGAACGAGCCAGAGCCGCACGACCACATCGAGGAGTCCGCGTGACGCAGACCATCGCCCCGCACGCGGCACCACTGACCGCGGTACCGACCCCGGCGTCCGCCCCCGTGCACCGCACCGGGCTGCGGGGCGCGCTGAGCCGCACCCCGGGACGCCTGCGCGTCGCGGGGGTCGTCTCGGTGCTGGCCGCCGCCGCGGTCGGCGTCATCGGCCTGAACGCCGGTCTGGCGCAGTCGGAGGCGCTGTCCGACGCCGACGCCGACACCACCCAGCTGGTCGGCATCCAGGACGTCCGCAACGACCTGGTCGTCGCGGACGCCACGGCGACCAACGCGTTCCTGGTGGGCGGCCTGGAGCCTCCCGAGCAGCGCGCCCGGTACGACGAGGCCGTCGCGTCCGCCGCGAACGGGCTCGCGCAGCTGGCCGGGTCCAACGCCGCCGACGCGGAGCTGCTCGGCCAGGCGACCGCCGGGCTGACCACGTACACCGGTCTGGTCGAGCAGGCCCGCGCCAACAACCGGCAGGGCTTCCCGGTCGGCGCCGCGTACCTCGACCAGGCGTCGTCGGTGCTGCGCAGCGACGTGCTGCCGCAGCTCGACGAGCTCGTGCAGGCCAACAGCGACCGGGTGGACGCGTCCTTCGACTCCGTGGCCTCGGTGCCGTGGCTGCTGGCGCTCGGCATCCTCGCGCTCGCGGCGCTCGTCGTCGTGCAGGTGTGGTTGGCCAGGCAGACGCACCGTCGCCTCAACGTGGGGCTGTTCTGGGCCACGGTGCTGGCGCTCGCGGCGAGCATCGGCGGTGCCGTCGTGCTCGGGTCGGCCGCGGCGAAGGCCGGCGACGCGCGCAACGGCCCCTACGACGCGACGGTCTCGGTGTCCGAGGCGTACTCGCTGGCCAACGACGCGAAGTCGCAGGAGTCGTTCACGCTCATCAAGCGCGGCTCCGGGGCGGCGTACGAGGAGCAGTTCGTGCTCAAGACCGACGAGGCGCGCGAGCTCCTCGCGCGGCCCACGGTGGACCCGGCGCTGGCGCCCCTGCTGGACGACTGGGTCGCGTCGCACCAGGAGATCCGCGCGCTCGACGACGCCGGCCGGTGGGACGAGGCCGTCGCCCTGGCGATCAGCGAGGAGCCCGGTGCGCCCAACGACCTGTTCGAGGCGTTCTCGACCGCGGCGTCCACCAGCCTGGAGGCGAGCGCCGAGGTCACGCACGACGCCCTGTCCGGCTCGGGAGGCTCGTCGGTCCTGGTGGGCTGGCTGATGCTGGTCGTCGGCGTGCTGGCGGCGGTCCTGTCCTGGCGCGGCATCTCGAAGCGAGTGGAGGAGTACCGGTGACCACGACACGCATCACCCGGCTGGGTCTCGGAGCCGCCGTCGCGTCCCTCGCGCTGCTCGCCGGGTGTGCCGGCGCACCGGCTGCCGCACCGGCGGCGCAGGAGCGGGCGGCGGCCTCCGTCGACCTCCCGGCGACCGTCCCGGCGAACCTCGCCACCGCGACCGCCTGCGACGACGGCAACGAGTCCACGATGTCCTACGAGCCCGCCGCGGGCGGGCCGACGGTGGACGCCATCCGTGCGCGCGGCGCGCTGCACGTGGGCGTCTCCGCCGACACCCTCCTCATGGGCTCGCGCAACCCGCTGTCCGGGCAGATCGAGGGCTTCGACATCGACATGCTCAACGCGGTGTCCACGGCGATCTTCGGCCGGCCGACGCCGCTGCAGATCCGGGTCATCACGTCGGCCCAGCGCCTCGAGGTCCTGGAGAAGCACGAGGTCGACCTGGTGGCCCGCACGTTCACCGTGAACTGCGAGCGCTGGGAGACCATCGCGTTCTCCGCCGAGTACCTGACGGCCGGCCAGAAGGTGCTGGTCACGCGGGACTCCGACGCGCAGAGCATCGAGGACCTGGAGGGTCTGGGCGACCAGCGCGTCTGCGCACCGGAGGGCACCACGACGCTCGAGCGGCTGCAGGAGACGTACCCCGGCGTGGAGGCCGTCGCGGCCCCGACGCACACGGGCTGCCTCGTGCTGTTCCAGCAGGGCAAGGTCGAGGCCATCACCGGCGACGACACGATCCTCGCCGGCTTCGTCGCGCAGGACCCGTACGCGAAGGTCGTCGGCGACGCGTTCAGCGCCGAGCCGTACGGGATCGGCGTCGCGGCGGACCAGGTGGACCTCGTGCAGTTCGTCAACGGCGTGCTCGACCAGGCGAAGGCCGACGGCTCGTGGGCGGCTTCGTACGAGAGGTGGCTCGGCGCGCTCGGCCCCGCCCCCGTCCCGCCCGTCTCGGTGTACGGGCGGGTCGACGGCCCGTGAGCGGACCTGACGCGCCCGAGGCGCCGGGCAGGCTGGGGGAGCCCATCCCGGCTCCGCAGCTGCTGCGGTACCTCAGCGGGCTCGAGGCGTGGCTGGCGCACCGCCGGGCGGAGCTGGACCGGCTGGACCAGGCCGCGCAGGCGTCGCCGGCGTCCGAGAGCTACACGGACGACGTGCTGCTCGCGCTGACCATGTGGCAGGCGATCCGGAGCCGCACCGACGAGCTGGTCGCGGTCTGGGACTCGGGCCGGGCGGACGCCGTGGACCGGGAGAAGATGTCGCAGCTGGTGTGGGGCCGGCTGGACTCCGGTCTGGGTGCCGCGCTGGTGTCCCTGGTCGAGGCCGTGACGCTGTGCGACGCGATGATCTCCCAGGTCCGCGCACGCCTGTCGTTCGACCCGGACACCGCCGACCAGGCGGCCCGGCTGCGTGGTCTGCGCGCCGGGCTGGTCCGCGCGGAGGACCTCGCGGGCGTCGACACGGCAGCCCGCGAGCTCGTCGCGACCCTGCGCACGCGGGAGCAGAAGCTGGTGGCCCAGGCGGCGCGCGGTGCCGACATCTCCGGCCCGCTCGCGGAGCTCGAGGCGCGTGCGGCGCTCGTCGAGCGGGACCTCATCGTCCAGGTGTCCCAGCGGCGCACGCTGGAGAAGGGCCGGGCGGACGCGCGTGCCGCGATGGCGGCCCTGGAGCTGCGGGAGCCGACGCTGCACCAGCTGGCGGACCGGTGCCGCCGCGAGATCGCGCACCCGCCGAGGCTCGCCGTCCCCGACGTGTCGCGGCTGGGCGAGGTGCCGGGCACGCGCACCGAGCTCGACGCGTTCGTCGACCGGCTGGCCGCCGTCGGGCGGGCGTTCGACGCCGTGGCCGACGCCTACAGCGCGCCCCTGCGCGAGCGCGCGGAGCTGCGCTACCGGCTCGAGGGCGCACGCGCCGCCGCCGACGCGAACGGCCGCAGCTCCTCGCCGACGGTCCGCTCCGGGTACGACGAGGCCCGCGAGGTCGTCGCCCGGACGCCCTGTGACATCACCCTGACCCGCTTCCTCGTGGAGCAGTACGAGTACCTCACCCGAGACCTGCCCACGGTGGGTCAGGAGGGACGACGATGATCGCCTGCACCGAACCGGGCTGCACCGGCACCTACGAGGACGGCTACTGCAACGTCTGCGGCTCGCCGCAGGCCGCGTCGTCCGCCGGGGCGCCCGCCTCGGCCACGTCGCTGCTCGGGACCGGGGTGGCGCAGGCCGCTCCGGACCGCGGTGCCGCTGCCGCCGACCCTGACGCCGAGCGGTCCACCCGGACGGGCCGCACCAGCTCCAGCCGGCTGGCGACGGCCGCGCTGGGGTCGGCCCGCACCGCGGCGACCGGCGGCTCCCGGCCCACCCGTCGGGTCGGCACGTCCTCGACCCGGCTGCGGGGGGCGCGGCTCGGCGCCGGCCTGACCACGGTCCCGGCCGCGCCGGTCCAGGACCCGCTGCAGGCCGTCATGGCCGTGGCCGAGGTGCCCGAGCGCAAGCGCTTCTGCCCGGCGTGCGGCGCCGAGGTGGGGCGGTCGCGGGACGGGCTGCCGGGGCGGACGGCCGGCTTCTGCCCGAAGTGCGGCAACCACTTCGACTTCACGCCCTCGCTGAGCCCGGGCGACGTGGTCGGCGGCCAGTACGAGGTGGTCGGCTGCCTGGCGCACGGTGGCCTGGGGTGGATCTACCTGGCGCGGGACCGCAACGTCTCCGGCCGGTGGGTGGTGCTCAAGGGCCTGCTGAACTCCGGTGACCCCGACGCGTACGCGGCGGCGATCTCCGAGCGGCAGTTCCTGGCCGAGGTCGAGCACCCGCTGATCGTGGAGATCTACAACTTCGCGATGCACGAGGGCGCCGGCTACACCGTCATGGAGTTCGTCGGCGGACGGTCGCTCAAGCAGATCCTGCAGGACCGCCGGGACGCCGCCGGGGGAGTCAACACCCCGCTACCGGTGGACCAGGCGCTCGCGTTCGTGCTGGAGATCCTGCCCGCGTTCGCGTACCTGCACGACGTCGGGCTGCTGTTCTGCGACTTCAAGCCGGACAACGTGATCCAGCAGGGCGACGCGGTCAAGCTCATCGACCTCGGCGGCGTGCGCCGGATCGACGACCTGGACTCGGCGATCTTCGGCACGGTCGGCTACCAGGCACCCGAGGTCGCCGAGGTGGGGCCGTCGGTGGCCTCGGACATCTACACGATCGGCCGCACCCTGGCCACGCTGGTGCTGGACTTCCGCGGCAACACCAGCACCTACGTCGCGTCCCTGCCCGCCGTCTCGGACACCCCGGTGTTCCAGACGTACGACTCGTTCTACCGGCTGCTGGCCAAGGCGTGCGCGCTGGACCCCTCGGACCGGTTCGCGACGGTCGACGAGCTGCGCGCGCAGGTCCTCGGCGTGCTGCGCGAGGTCGTCGCCACGGACCGCGGTCCGGGGAGCCCGGCGCTGCACTCGGCCGCCTCGGTCCTGTTCGAGGCGCCGACGTCCGACGAGGCCGGGCACCCGCTGGCCTGGGACCAGCTGCCCGCGCTGAAGGTCGACGCGAGCGACCCGGCGGCGAGCTGGCTGGCGGGCGTCAACGTGAGCAACCCGCAGCAGCGCATCGCCGCGCTGGCCGACGCGCCGCAGGAGACCGTCGAGGTCCGGCTGCGGCGCACCACCGCGGCGATCGAGGCGGGCGACCAGCAGCTGGTCGACCGGACCATCGCCCAGATCCTCGAGGACGATCCCTGGGAGTGGCGGGCCGCCTGGCTGGCCGGGCTCGCGCAGCTGAGCATCAACGACCCCGTCGCGGCCCGTGCCTCGTTCAACGCCGTCTACGGCCAGGTGCCGGGGGAGCTCGCACCCAAGCTCGCGCTGGCCACCGCGTGCGAGCTGAGCGGCGAGCCGGACATCGCGGAGTCGCTCTACATCATCTGCGCGCGGTCCGACGCCAACTACACGGCCCCGGCCGCGTTCGGCCTGGCCCGGATCCGGCGGGAGCGGGGCGACCTGCGCGGCGCGCTGGCCGCGCTCGACCTGGTCACGGCCACGCGCAGCTCCTACGTCGACGCCCGGATGATGCGCGCGCAGCTGCTGGCCACCTCCAGCGGCGACCTGACCGCGCTCTCGGACGCCCTGGCGAGCGTGCAGACGGTGTCGATCGAGCCGCGGGTCCGCGCGGCGCTCCGGGTCGACGTGCTCGGCTCGGCGCTCGCGGTCGTGCTGGACAAGGGGTCGTCGACGGCCGTGCAGGTGGGCGGCGTGCCCGCGCAGGAGGCCGAGCTGCGGGACGCGCTGGAGGCCGCGCTGCGCGAGTCCGCCGTGCTGAACGACGACCACGACGCGCGCATCGTGCTCGTCGACCAGGCCAACGCGGTCCGCCGGTGGACCACGTGGTGACCTGCGCGGCGTGCGGCACGGTCGCCGAGGAGGGCTCGAAGTTCTGCGAGCAGTGCGGCACGCCGCTGGGCGCTCCCGCTGCCGTGGCGGAGGTCCCCGTCGTCGTCGTGCCGGACGAGCCCGTGGCACCCGCCGCGTGCCGGGCGTGCGGCGGCACGATCGCCGACGACGGGTACTGCGAGAGCTGCGGCGAGAAGGCCGTCAGCGAGCGCGACCACTGGAGCGAGCTCCCGTCGGCGCTGGTCGGCGGGGTCTGCGACCGCGGCCGGCGCAAGAGCCGGAACGAGGACGCGATGGCCCTCGCGCTCAGCGGTACGACCGCCGTCCTCGTGGTCTGCGACGGGGTGTCGAACGTGCCGGACTCCGACATCGCGAGCCTCACCGCGGCGCGCGCCGCGCGGGACGTCCTGGTCACGGGGTCGGCAGGCAGCACGGTCGGGGCCTGGTCGGCGCTCCTGGTGACCGCCACGGCCGCGGCCGACCAGGCCATCGCGGACGCGGTCGGAGACACGTCGGGCCGCGACGAGCCACCGTCGTGCACCTTCGTCGCCGCCGTCGTGGACGGCCCGACCGTCGTCGCGGCGTGGCTGGGCGACTCGCGTGTCTACTGGCTCCCCGACGAGGGGGCCGCCCACCAGGTCAGCGTGGACGACTCCGCCGCGAACGAGATGATCGCGCGCGGCGTCCCCCGGGCCAAGGCCGAGGCGTCGCGCGAGGGGCACGCCATCACGCGGTGGCTCGGCCCCGACGCGGAGACCGTGGTCCCGAGCACCGGCACCACGCGCGCGCAGGGACCTGGCTGGGTCCTCGCGTGCTCGGACGGGCTGTGGAACTACTGCTCCGAGGCCACCGACGTCGCCGACCTGCTGCACCGCACGATCACGCAGGTGGGATCCGCCCCTGACGTGGTCGCCGCCGAGCTCGTCCGCTGGGCGAACGAGCAGGGCGGGCACGACAACATCACCGCGGCGCTGGCCCGCGTCGCAGCACCCGTCGATACTGTCCACACCGACGAGGCCGTGCCGGCCGACCGACCATCCGACCTTGCACCGCCCGCACGCTGATCGAGGAGCCACAGTGGCCGACTTCCGTACCGAGGTGTTCCAGAACGAGTTCCTCTCCGACGGCGCCACGGACGTGCACGCGATCGTCACCGTGACCAGCTCCGGCGCCGGGACCGCCGCCACCAGCAGCGGCGGCGTCGCGGAGATCGTCATCATCGACACGTCGGGGTCGATGAGCGGCCCGAACATCGACGCCGCCAAGTACGCGGCGCAGGTGGCGGTCGACCAGATCGCGGACGGCACGTGGTTCTCGATCATCGGCGGCAGCCACGTGGCCAACCGCGCGTTCCCCTACCCGAACGCGCCCGTCGCGATCGTGCAGATGGAGCCGGGTGCCCGCGAGGAGGCCAAGCGCGCGATCTCGTACATGCGCCCGTCGGGCGGCACCGCGATGAGCACGTGGCTGCGCCTCGCCGACGCGATCTTCGCCGAGGTGCCGCAGGTGGCCCAGAAGCACGCGATCCTGCTCACCGACGGCCGCAACGAGTCGGAGCCGCGCGCCGAGCTGTCGAGCGCGATCTATGACGTCACCGGGCACTTCCAGTGCGACGCGCGTGGCGTCGGCTCCAGCTGGGAGGTCGCGGAGCTGCGCGAGATCGCGACCGCGCTGCTGGGCACCGTGGACCTCATCCGCAACCCCGCGGACATCGCGGCCGACTTCAAGGCGCTGGTCGCCGAGTCGATGTCCAAGGGCGTCGCCGACGCGGAGCTGCGCGTGTGGGCGCCCCAGGGCGCGCAGGTGCTGTTCGTGCGCCGCGTGGCCCCGACAGTCGAGGACCTGACGTCCCGGCGCACCGAGGTGAACGCCCTGACCGGCGCGTACCCGACGGGCGCGTGGGGCGACGAGTCGCGCGACTACCACGTGGCGGTCCGGGTCCCGTCGAAGCCGGTCGGCTCGGAGCAGCTGGCGGCGCGCGTGCAGATCGCCGTCGGCGGGGACGTGCTGGCCTCCGGGCTGGTCAAGGCGCGCTGGTCGGACGACAGCTCGCTCACCGCCCGCATCAACCCCGAGGTCGCGCACTACACGGGCCAGGCCGAGCTGGCGTCGGTGATCCAGGAGGGGCTGGCCGCCAAGGCGTCCGGCGACGAGGCCACGGCGACCGTGAAGCTCGGCCGCGCAGTCCAGCTGGCCGCGGAGACCGGCAACGAGGAGGCCACCTCCCGGCTGCGGCGCGTGGTCGAGATCGACGACGAGGAGCAGGGCACCGTGCGCCTCAAGCGCAACACCGACAAGCTCGACGAGATGGCGCTCGACACGGCCTCGACCAAGACGACCCGGGTCCGCCGGTGAGCACCGTCACCTGCCCCAACGGTCACCCGTCCACCTCGACCGACTACTGCGACGTCTGCGGCTCACCCATCGAGGCCGCCGTCGCGGTGGAGGCTCCCGCCCCGGCGGCGGCGACCGGGACCGCGACCACCTGCCCGCACTGCGGGTCGCCCGCGTCGTCGCTCGCCCTGTTCTGCGAGGTCTGCGGCTACGACTTCACGACCGGCACCGCGCCGGCACCGATCGCGACGCCGATCGCGCGGCCCGCTCCGGCGACGCCGCCCGCGGGTGGATCCGAGCCTGCGCCCCTCTCGGCACCCGTGCCCGTCGCCACCCCCGCGCCGCAGGCCGGCGCCGGCTCGCCGGACCCCGGTCCCGGCGGCGCGGCACTCCCCACGCCCGCCCCGGACGGCGAGGAGTCCTGGGTCGCCGAGATCTGGGTCGACCCCGACTGGTACGCGGAGCAGAAGGCCGAGGACCCGATGCCGTCGGCGGGCCTGCCCGGTCTGGTGCCGCTGCGGGAGCGCAGCGTGCTCGTCGGCCGCCCGTCGGCGTCCCGCAACATCCACCCGGCGGTCGACTGCGGGACCGACTCGGGCGTCTCGCGCCGGCACTGCCAGCTCAACACGGACGGGCAGCGCTGGTGGGTGGAGGACCTGCAGTCCGCCAACGGGACGTATGTCAGCCGCCCGGGCGACCCGCTGCCCACCACGCCGATCCCCGCCGGGCAGCGCAAGGAGCTCGAAGACGGCGACCGGCTCTACGTCGGGGCGTGGACGCGCATCGTGATCCGGACGGCACTGCCCGGCGAGGTGTGACGGGCCGGGCTCACGTCCGCCGGCGGTCCGCGGCGACCGCGCGGGCGGCGACCAGGGCCATGAGGAGCCCGATGGTCAGCGCGCTCGCGTGGCCCGCGTCGGTGAACGTGCGGTTGATCGCGCCGGGCAGCAGCCAGTAGACGGCCGTGGCGCCCAGGTACCACCAGCGCCAGCGGGGCGGGATGGCCAGGACGAGGAACCCCATCGCGGCGGCCATGACGTAGCTGACGCCGACGTCGGTGGCGCCGGCGACGCTCTCGTCGACGAGCCCGTGGAAGATCCCGGTGGAGAGCCCGGCGGCCACCACGAGCCCGGCGCCGACGTGCCCGGCGAGCCCGACGACGAGGGACGCGAGCCGGCCGACGAACCGCTGCAGGTACGCCAGCACCACGAGCAGCTGCACCACGAGCGCGAGGCCCCAGAGGCTCTCGACGACGAAGGCGCTGCCGAGCATCGACAGCAGCGGCTCGGCGCGCAGGTTGTCCAGGTTGCCGCTGACCCGCGCGAGGATCTCGGCGGTGCGCTCCTCGGGCTGCAGCATCACGAGCAGCGTCACGACGGTCACGGTGCCGCAGTAGGCGATCGCCAGGTCGGCGTGCGCGACGGTCCGGCCGACGTCGCGGAGCACCGCGGGGATGGCGTCGCCCAGGGCCGGCCTGCCCGGCGCGGAGCGCGCGTCCGTCATGCCGGTCACGCTACCGGCCGGCCCCGCGCGGATCCGGACGCGGCCACGGACGCGGATCAGGGCCGAAGGTCCCGGGCGCCGGCTGTGGCGGCCTGATAACTTCCGAAGAACACCAGGTCCGCGCGATGACGCCGGACCGAGCACGGGGGTCTCATGGTGCAGCAGGCCGACAGCAGGATCGCGGTACGGGTGCTGGTCGTCGCGACGATCGGGTTCCTGGTCAACTTCTGGGCGTGGGCGCTGATCAGCCCGCTGGGCGGCTCCTACGGCGCGGCGCTGGACCTGACCGGGGTCCAGCAGTCGGTGCTGGTCGCGGTGCCCGTGATCGTGGGGTCGCTCGGCCGGATCCCCGTGGGCGCGCTGACGGACCGGATCGGCGCGCGGAAGATGTTCCCCGCGGTCACGCTGCTGACCATCCTGCCGGTGCTGTTCATCGGCTTCGTCGCGGACACCTATCCCGCGATGCTGGTGGGCGGCTTCTTCCTCGGGCTCGGCGGGACGACGTTCGCCATCGGCGTCCCCGCGGTGAACGCGTGGTTCGCGCCCGAGCGCCGGGGCGCGGCGCTCGGCATCTTCGGGCTCGGCATGGGCGGCACGGCGATCTCCGCGTTCACCACGGTGTGGATCACCGACACGTACGGCGCCGAGGCCCCGTTCGTGCTGGTGGCGTGCGTGCTGGCCGTGTACGCCGTGGTCGCCGCGGTCCTGCTGCGGGACAAGCCCGGACGTCCGACGCCGCAGGGCTCGTTCCTCGCCCGGATGTGGGCGACGGCACGCATCCCTGCCACCGGACAGCTCTCGTTGCTGTACGCGCTGGGCTTCGGCGGCTTCGTCGCGTTCAGCGTGTACCTGCCCACGTACCTGGTGAACGCGTACGACCTGTCGGCGAGCGACGCGGCCGCGCGGACGGCCGGGTTCGTCGTGCTGGCCGTCGTGATGCGCCCGGTGGGCGGGACGCTCTCCGACAAGGTCGGCCCGGTCCCGGTGCTCATGGTGGCGTTCGTCGCGGCGGGGCTCCTGGCCCTCGTGGCCGCGCTCGAGGTGGCCCTGGTGCCCGTGGAGACGATCGCTTTCCTCGGGCTCGCCGCGGCGCTCGGTGCGTCCTCCGGAGCCGTGTTCGCCCTGGTCGCGCAGGTGGCCCCGGCCGACAAGGTCGGCGCGGTGACGGGCATCGTCGGTGCCGCCGGGGGGCTGGGCGGCTTCTTCCCGCCCCTGGTCATGGGGGCCGTCTACGACCAGGTCGGCGACTACAGCCTCGGGTACGTGCTGCTCGCCGCGAGCGCGTTCGGCGTCGCCTGGTTCACCTGGGGCCCGGTCCGCCGGGCTGCCCGCGCACGTGCAGCCGACGCGATCAGCACCAGCTAGGGAGCCTCCATGACGATCGAGCAGGGACGCCGGCCGGGCCTGGACGAGGGGGTCGTCGAGGCGCTGCTGCGCACGCGGCGGTTCCTGCAGAAGAACGAGGTGTCGGCGGACCTGCGGACCCTCCACCAGATCGGCGGGCGGGACGCCGACACGTTCTACCGGGACCGCTGGAGCCACGACAAGGTGGTGCGGTCCACCCACGGCGTGAACTGCACCGGCTCCTGCTCGTGGAAGGTGTTCGTCAAGGACGGGATCATCACGTGGGAGGCGCAGCAGACGGACTACCCGTCGACCGGCCCCGACCGCCCCGAGTACGAGCCGCGCGGCTGCCCCCGCGGAGCCGCGTTCTCCTGGTACACCTACTCGCCCACCCGCGTCCGGTACCCGTACGTCCGGGGCGTGCTCCTGGAGATGTACCGCGAGGCGAAGGCCCGGCTGGGCGACCCGGTGCTGGCGTGGGCGGACGTCGTGGGCGATCCCGTGCGCGCTGCCCGGTACAAGGCGGCCCGCGGCAAGGGTGGGCTGGTGCGGGCCTCCTGGACCGAGGCGGTCGAGATGGTCGCCGCCGCGCACGTGCACACCATCAAGGAGCACGGCCCGGACCGGATCGCCGGGTTCTCGCCCATCCCGGCGATGTCGATGGTGTCGCACGGGGTCGGCGCCCGGTTCTACGCGCTGCTCGGCGCTCCGATGCTGTCGTTCTACGACTGGTACGCGGACCTGCCCGTCGCCTCTCCGCAGGTGTTCGGCGACCAGACGGACGTCCCGGAGTCGGGGGACTGGTGGGACGCCGGCTACCTGGTCATGTGGGGCTCGAACGTGCCGGTGACCCGCACGCCCGACGCGCACTGGATGGTGGAGGCGCGGTACCGGGGGCAGAAGGTGGTCGCGGTCTCCCCGGACTACGCCGACAACGTGAAGTTCGCCGACGAGTGGCTGGCACCCGCGCCCGGCACCGACGGCGCGCTCGCGATGGCGATGGGCCATGTGATCCTGCGCGAGTTCTTCGTCGAGCGGACCACCCCGTACTTCGACGGGTACGTGAAGAAGTACACCGACCTGCCGTTCCTCGTGTCCCTGGAGCCCGACCCGGACGGAGCCGGGTTCGTGCCCGGGAAGTTCCTCACCGCCGCCGACCTCGGTGAGACGTCGGAGAATGCGCAGTTCAAGACGGTTCTGCTCGACGAGGCGACGGGCGATCCCGTGGTCCCCCACGGGTCGCTCGGGTTCCGGTTCGGCGCCGAGGGGGAGGGACGCTGGAACCTGGACCTCGGCTCCGTGGAGCCGCGGCTCAGCGCTGCGGGCACCGGCTCGGGCACGGCGGCGGTCACGCTGCCCCGGTTCGACGCGGTCGACGGGTCCGCCGGGAGCATCGTGCGCGGTGTCCCGACGAGGCAGGTGGCCGGTCGCACCGTGACCACGGTGCTCGACCTGCTGCTCGCGCAGTACGGCGTGGGTCGCGACGGGCTGCCCGGGACCTGGCCGAGCGGGTACGACGACGCGTCGTCGCCCTGCACCCCGGCCTGGCAGGAGGGCATCACCGGGGTGCCGGCCGCCAAGGCGGAGAAGATCGGCCGCGAGTTCGCCGCGAACGCGGAGGAGTCGAAGGGCCGCTCGATGATCCTCATGGGCGCCGGCACCAACCACTGGTTCCACGCCGACACCATCTACCGCGCGTTCCTGACGCTCACCACGCTGTGCGGGACGCAGGGCGTCAACGGCGGCGGGTGGGCGCACTACGTGGGCCAGGAGAAGGTCCGGCCCATAACCGGCTACAGCCTGTACGCCAACGCCCTCGACTGGTCGCGCCCACCGCGCAACATGATCCAGACCGCGTACTGGTACCTGCACACCGACCAGTTCCGGTACGACCACTTCGGCGCCGACGCGCTCGCGGCGAGCAAGGCCGGCGGGCTCTGGGCCGGGATGACCACCGCGGACGTCCTCGCGCAGTCCGCGCGGCTCGGCTGGATGCCGAGCTACCCGACCTTCGACCGGAACCCGCTCACGCTCGCCGATGACGTCGCCGCCTCGGGCACACCGGCCGCCGAGTACGTGCCCGCGGCGCTGCAGGACGGCTCGCTGCGGTTCGCCGGCGAGGACCCCGACGCCCCGGAGAACTTCCCCCGCGTGCTCACCATCTGGCGGTCCAACCTGCTGGGCAGCTCCGCCAAGGGCAACGAGTACTTCCTCGAGCACCTGCTGGGCACGGACTCGTCGTTGCGCGCGCAGGAGGCGCCGCCCGAGCACCGGCCCCGGGACGTCGTGTGGAGGGACGAGGCGCCGCGCGGCAAGCTCGACCTCCTGCTGACCCTGGACTTCCGGATGACGTCGACCACGGTGTTCAGTGACGTCGTCCTGCCGGCGGCCACCTGGTACGAGAAGTACGACCTGAGCAGCACCGACATGCACCCGTTCGTGCACTCCTTCAACCCGGCCATCGCACCGCCGTGGCAGACCCGCACCGACTTCGACGCGTTCCACGAGATCGCCAAGGCGTTCAGCGCGCTCGCGGCCACGCACCTCGGCGTCCGGCAGGACGTCGTCGCGGTCCCGCTCACCCACGACACCCCGGACGCGATGGCCACACCGAGCGGGATCGTGCGCGACTGGAAGGCGGGCGAGTGCGACCCGGTGCCGGGCGTGACGATGCCGAAGCTCGTCGTCGTCGAGCGGGACTACCCCGCGGTCGCGGACAAGCTCGGTGCGCTGGGTCCGCTCGCGTCGTCGCTGGGCGCGACGACCAAGGGCATCACGTTCGACCTGACGAAGCCCGTCGACTACCTGGGCCACAAGAACGGGCTGGTCCGCGGGGGAGCGGGCAACGGACGCCCGTCGCTGCAGCGGGACGTGCACGTCTGCGAGGCGATCCTCGCGCTGTCGGGCACCACCAACGGGCACCTGGCCACCGAGGGCTTCCACACGCTGGAGAAGCGCACGGGCCGGCGGCTGGCCGACCTGGCGGCCGAGCACGAGGGCAAGCAGGTGACGTTCGCGGACACCCAGGCGGCGCCGACGCCCGTCATCACGTCCCCCGAGTGGTCCGGGTCCGAGTCGGGTGGTCGGCGGTACTCGCCGTTCACCATCAACGTCGAACGGCTCAAGCCGTGGCACACACTGACGGGCCGCCAGCACTTCTTCCTCGACCACGACTGGATGACCGAGCTGGGTGAGAACCTGCCGGTGTTCCGGCCACCGCTGAACATGGCCGCCCTCTTCGGGGAGCCGCAGGTGGGCTCGAACGGGGAGCTCGGCATCGCGGTGCGGTACCTGACGCCGCACAACAAGTGGTCGATCCACTCGGAGTACCAGGACAACCTGCTGATGCTCAGCCTGTCGCGCGGCGGGCCGGGCATCTGGATGAGCCAGAAGGACGCCGACAAGATCGGCGTCGCGGACAACGACTGGATCGAGGCGGTCAACCGCAACGGCGTCGTGGTCGCCCGCGCGATCGTGTCGCACCGCATGCCAGAGGGGACCGTCTACATGCACCACGCGCAGGACCGGCTCATCGACGTCCCCCGCTCGGAGGCGTCCGGCAAGCGCGGCGGCATCCACAACTCGCTGACCCGCATCCTCATGAAGCCGAGCCACCTGATCGGCGGCTACGCGCAGCTGACCTTCGCGTTCAACTACCTCGGGCCGACGGGCAACCAGCGCGACGAGGTCACCGTCATCCGCCGGCGCTCGCAGGAGGTGCAGTACTGATGCGGATCATGGCGCAGATGTCGATGGTGATGAACCTCGACAAGTGCATCGGGTGCCACACCTGCTCGGTGACGTGCAAGCAGGCGTGGACCAACCGGGCCGGCACGGAGTACGTCTGGTTCAACAACGTCGAGACGCGACCGGGGCAGGGGTACCCGCGCACCTACCAGGACCAGGAGCGCTGGCAGGGCGGGTGGCGGCTCAACAAGCGCGGTCGCCTGAAGCTCAAGGCGGGCGGCCGGCTGAAGAACCTGGCGACGATCTTCGTCAGCCCGAAGATGCCGTCGCTCGACGACTACTACGAGCCGTGGACGTACGACTACGAGACGCTGACCACCGCGCCGCTGCAGGAGCACACCCCCGTGGCACGGCCGCGCTCGCTGATCAGCGGCGAGCCGATGCAGATCGGGTGGAGCGCCAACTGGGACGACGACCTGGGCGGCAGCGCGGCGACCGCGGTGAGCGACCCGATCCTGGAGCGGGTCTCGACGAAGATCAAGCTCGAGTTCGAGCAGACGTTCATGTTCTACCTGCCGCGCATCTGCGAGCACTGCCTCAACCCGTCCTGCGCGGCGTCGTGTCCCTCGGGTGCCATCTACAAGCGGGCCGAGGACGGCATCGTGCTGGTCGACCAGGACCAGTGCAAGGGGTGGCGCAAGTGCGTGACCGGCTGCCCGTACAAGAAGGTCTACTTCAACCACCGCACCGGCAAGGCGGAGAAGTGCACGTTCTGCTTCCCGCGCATCGAGGTGGGTCTGCCGACGGTCTGCTCGGAGACCTGCGTCGGCCGGCTGCGCTACCTGGGTCTCGTGCTCTACGACGCCGACAAGGTCCTGGAGGCCGCGTCCGTGACCGACGAGCACGACCTGCTGGAGGCGCAGCGCGGCGTCTTCTGCGACCCGCACGATCCCGCGGTGGTCCGGGAGGCCGAGCGGGCGGGCATCCCGCGGGACTGGATCGAGGCCGCCCAGCGCTCCCCGATCTGGGCCCTGATCAGCACCTACAAGGTGGCGCTCCCGCTGCACCCGGAGTACCGGACGATGCCGATGGTCTGGTACATCCCGCCGCTGTCGCCGGTGGTGGACGCGGTCGCGGAGACCGGCGAGGACGCCGAGTCGAAAGGCAACCTGTTCGCGGCGATCGACCAGCTGCGCATCCCGGTGGAGTACCTGGCGGAGCTGTTCACCGCCGGGGACACGATCCCGGTGACCGGCGTGCTGAAGAAGCTCGCCGCCATGCGCTCCTACATGCGGGACATCTCGATGGGTCGCGACGCCGACCCCTCGATCCCCGCCGCGGTCGGCCTGACCGAGCAGGAGATGCTCGACATGTACCGGCTGCTGGCCATCGCCAAGTACGACGAGCGGTACGTCATCCCGCCCGCGCACGCGGAGGCCGCGCACGACCTGGAGGAGCTGGCCACCGAGTGCAGCCTGGACTACGAGGGCGGCCCGGGGATGGGTGGCTCGGGACCGTTCGGTGAGGGGTCGGGGTCCAACACCCCTCTGGCGGTCGAGAACTTCCGCGCCCTCAAGGACCGGCAGACCGCCGACGAGGTCACGCCGACCGGTGGCCAGGGCGGGCGCGTGAACCTGCTCAACTGGGACGGCAAGGGCTCCCCGCCGCCGGGTCTCTTCCCCGAGCGGAAGGACCCCTCATGAGGCGCGACGACGCCCGCACCCGCGCGCTGACCCATCGGATCGCCGCGCTCCTCCTGGAGTACCCGACCGCCGAGCTCGTGGCGCAGGTCCCCGACCTGCGGGCCGTCTCGCCGGCGCCCGCGTTCGACCCGCTGCTGGACCACCTCGCGACGACCCCGCTGGGCGCGCTCACCGCGGAGTACGTGGACACCTTCGACCTGCGTCGCAAGGTCTGCCTCTACCTGACGTACTACGCGTACGGCGACACCCGGGAGCGGGGGATGGCCCTGCTCGCGTTCAAGCGGGCGTACCGGGCGGCAGGGCTGGAGGTCAGCCCCGACGAGCTGCCCGACCACCTGTGCGTGGTGCTGGAGTTCAGTGCCACCGGCGACGTCGAGGCGGGCACCCGCCTGCTGCTGGAGTACCGGGCCGGCCTGGAGCTGCTGCGGCTGGCGCTGGTCGACCGCGGCTCTCCTTGGGCCGCCGCGCTGACTGCCGTCTGCTCGACGCTGCCACCGCTGCGTGGCGACGAGCGCGAGGCGGTCGCGCGGCTGGCCGCCGAGGGCCCTCCCGGGGAGCAGGTCGGGCTCGAACCCTACGGCGCGATGGCGGGGATGCCGCGATGAGCGCCGTGCTCCTCTGGGTCGTCGTGCCCTACGTGTGCCTCGCGTTCTTCGTGTTCGGGCACTGGTGGCGCTACCGCTACGACAAGTTCGGCTGGACCACGCGTTCGTCGCAGCTCTACGAGAGCCGGCTGCTGCGCTGGGGGAGCCCCCTGTTCCACTTCGGCATCCTCGCGGTGTTCCTCGGGCACGTCATGGGCCTGGGCATCCCGGAGAGCTGGACGTCGGCCGTCGGGATCTCGGAGGAGCTGTACCACTTCATGGCTGTGACCATCGGGGTGGTCGCCGGGTTCTGCACGCTCGTCGGGCTGACGCTGCTGATCTACCGGCGGCGGACGGTCGGGCCGGTGTTCAGCGCCACCACGCGGATGGACAAGGTGATGTACCTGTTCCTCGTGCTCGTGATCGTGCTGGGCTGCTGGAACACGGTGGCGGGCTCGATCCTCAACCTCAACGGCGAGTACGACTACCGGACCGGGGTGTCGGAGTGGTTCCGGGGCATCTTCCTGTTCCAGCCTCAGCCGGAGCTCATGGTCGACGCGCCGTTCGGCTTCCAGGCGCACGCGATGGTCGCCATGATCCTGTTCGCGCTGTGGCCGTTCACGCGCCTGGTGCACGTGCTGAGCGTGCCCGTCTTCTACCTGTGGCGACCGTACGTGGTCTACCGCACCAGGTCCGACCGGACGGGCAGCCGGGCGACCAGGCCGGGCTGGAGCCCGTCGGACGACCGGGTGCGCCGCTAGCCGCGGGGAGGGTGCAGTCTGTTCGTCGCCTCCGCGAGCAGGCGCTCCAGCACGGCGTGCCGGTCCAGGGCCCGCAGCAGGGCGTCGTCGTCGTGCCTCCGGCGGGCGTCGTCGACGGCGTGGTGCGCCTGGCTGGTGGCGGACGCGAGCCGGAACCAGGAGGCGCCGGCGACCTCGCGCCGCACCTGCGCCTCGGTCTCCGGGGCGATCGCCTCGTAGCGGTGGTGGTGCTGATCGATGACGGTCACGTCCTCGACCTCCTTCGTGCAGTTCTCGTTCCCCGCCCTACCCATGCTGCTCGCCGCCACCCACACGGCTGTCGCGACACGCCTGTGCGCTGCTGATAAGGAGCGCAGGAAGGGCGTCCGCATACATCCGCGGGCCCTCGGAGAAAGAAGGGCCGCCCCTCGTTCTTCGGCATTCCCGGGGGCATTTCTGAGCGTCGTCGACGCGGTCGTCGGAGCGGCTTCTCGCTGTCGAAGACTGCGCTTTCCCGCTGGTCCGTGCCGCGGAAGACGACCCAGACGGGTGTCCGGGAACCGTTGACTTCACCCTGTGACGATTGTTAGCGTCGCTGTGAACCATTAGTACACACTCCTTACATATTCGACGCTCCGACGATGGACAGGGGAACCGCACGATGGCTTTCAGACACTCCCGCACGACGACGGGCCGACGACGTCCCGTCCTGGTCACCACGGCTCTCGCCGCGGTGCTCACGCTGCTCACCGCGCTGGTCGTGACCCAGCCCGCGTACGCAGCAGGTTCGATCGGCGCCACGTTCACCTCGGCCGGCGACTGGGGCACGGGCCACCAGGTCAACGTCAAGGTCACCAACTCCGGCACCACCGCCGTGAACGGGTGGACCCTCGAGTTCGACCTCCCCGCAGGGGACACCATCAGCAGCTCGTGGGACGCCGACGTCACCCGGGCCGGCAACCACTACACGGCGAAGAGCAAGAGCTGGGCCGGCACCCTGGCGCCGGGGGCCTCGCTGACCTGGGGCTACGTCGCGACGGGACCCTTCAAGAGCCCGACCGCCTGCAGCATCAACGGCGTGGCGTGCACCGGTGGGACGCCCACCAGCACGCCGACCCCGACCCCGACCACCCCGACGCCGACGCCGACCACCCCGACGCCGACCCCGACCACGACGCCGCCCCCCGGTGGCAAGAAGCTCGTCGGCTACTTCGCCGAGTGGGGCGTGTACGGCCGCAACTACCACGTGAAGAACATCCAGACGAGCGGCTCGGCCTCGAAGCTGACCCACATCCTCTACGCGTTCGGCAACACCACCGGCGGCAAGTGCTCCATCGGTGACTCCTACGCGGCGTACGACAAGGCGTACACCGCGGCCGACTCGGTCGACGGCGTCGCGGACACGTGGGACCAGCCGCTGCGCGGCAACTTCAACCAGCTCAAGAAGCTCAAGGCCATGAACCCCGGCCTCAAGGTGATCTGGTCCTTCGGCGGCTGGACCTGGTCGTCCGGCTTCACGCAGGCGGCGGCCAACCCCACCGCGTTCGCCGACTCCTGCTACACGCTGCTCAACGACCCCCGCTGGGCCGGTGTCTTCGACGGCATCGACATCGACTGGGAGTACCCGAACGCGTGCGGCCTGACGTGCGACTCGAGCGGACCCGCGTCGTTCAACAACGTGATCACGGCGCTGCGCAACAAGTTCGGCAGCAGCAAGCTCATCACCGCGGCGATCACGGCCGACGGCAGCAACGGCGGCAAGATCGACGCCGCCGACTACGCCGGAGGAGCGCAGAAGCTCGACTGGATCATGCCCATGTCCTACGACTACTTCGGGGCGTTCAACCCGACGGGTCCGACGGCACCGCACTCGCCCCTGACGTCCTACGCGGGCATCCCGCAGGCGGGCTTCAACACCGAGGCGGCCGTCAACAAGCTCATCGCCAAGGGCGTCCCCGCGAACAAGATCCTGCTGGGCGTCGGCTTCTACGGCCGCGGCTGGACCGGGGTCACGCAGACGGCCCCCGGCGGCTCGGCGACGGGCGCGGCCCCCGGCACGTACGAGGCGGGGATCGAGGACTACAAGGTGCTCAAGAACCGCTGCCCGGTCACGGGCACGGTCGGCGGCACCGCGTACGCGAAGTGCGGCTCGGAGTGGTGGGGCTACGACACGCCCAGCACGCTGGCCGGCAAGACGTCCTGGGCCAAGACCAAGGGTCTGGGCGGTGCCTTCTTCTGGGAGCTGTCCGGCGACACGTCGAACGGTGAGCTGATCAGCGCGCTGTCCACCGGCCTGCGGTAAGCACTCCCGCTGACGCCCGGTCGCTCCCGAGCGGCCGGGCGTCAGCGCGTCCATGCGTCCGTCGACCATTTTCACCCGCTTTGTCCCGACTCCGCGGCCGTAGACTGAACGATCGGGCTCTCGGCGACGCCCGCGCGGCAAGGGGGTCGTGCCATGAGGCGAGCATTCTTCTCGGTCGTGCTGCTGGTGGGCGCGTTCCTGATCGCCCCGGCGTCGCCTGCCGCGGCGGCGCCCTACTGCGGGATCGTGTGGGGGTCGCTGGCGAAGGCGGCGCCCGACCTGTCCCAGGCTCCCGTGGTGAACGTCCGCACCGGCCGGCACTCCTGCTACGACCGGCTCGTGATCGACGTGGCCGGCGACGTGGGCGGCTACACCGTGGCGTACGTCCCGGTCGTCATCCAGGACGCCTCGGGCTACGAGATCCCGACGCGCGGCGGCGCGGCCCTGCAGATCACGGTGAACGACCCGTCGTACGACTCCGGCTACAACGAGACCTACGACCCGGCCGACCCGCTCGAGCTGACCGACGTGACGGGCTACAGCACCTTCCGGCAGGTCGTGGCGGCCGGGTCCTTCGAGGGCTACACGAGCCTCGGGCTGGGCGTCCGGGCCCGGCTGCCCTTCCGCGTGTTCACCCTCGACGGACCGGGCACGTCGTCCCGGCTGGTGGTGGACGTCGCACACCGCTGGTGATCAGGCCAGCAGCTCCCGGAGCACGGCCGCGGTGGCCTCGGCGGGGATGCCGTGGTCGGCGCCGCCGGGGACCACGACGTGCCGCGCGTCCGGCAGCAGGCGGGCCAGCGCGGCGGCCGACTCCGGCAGGCCCGGCCACGTCTGCGCGCCGGTGACGACGACCGTCGGGAGGTCGACGGCGCTCATGGACGGCGTCGGCACGCCGAGCACCGAGGTGATGGTCGCGTCGTAGACCGTGCTCTGCGCGATCGCGACGAGCGAGGGCCAGCCCGGCGACGTGCGGAGCTGCTCGACGAGCGCCGCGGGGATGCCGACCCCCTCGGTCTGGAACAGCGCGACCGCGTCACCCGGGCGGCCGTCCGCGATCAGCGCCGCCAGCCGCGCCGACAGGTCCGCGGGCCGCGCGGGCAGGGTGCCCAGCGCGAACGGTGCCTCGTAGAGGGCCAGGTGCGTGACGGGGACGCCGGCCGCGGCGGCGGCGAGGGCGAGGTTGCCGCCGGAGGAGAACCCGAACACGGCGGCGCGGCCGCCCGCGACGTCGACCACGGCGGCGAGGTCCTCGATCTCCCGCTCGATCGCGTACGGCGCGGTGTCGCCGCTGCGCCCGCGAGCGCGCCGGTCGTAGGTGACCACCGTGTGGTCGGGCTCGAGCAGCGCCGCGAGGTGGGCGCACGTGGTGTGGTCGTTGAACGCGCCGGTGGCGAAGACGACGGCCGGGCCGGTCCCGGCGCGCACGTAGGCGATCCGCGTGCCGTCGGCGGAGGTGAGGGTCTGCACGGTGGGCTCCTGGGGTGGGGGATGTCACGAGGAGGACGAAGACCGCTGCCACTGATGGACACGTCGCGCGATGCTGTCCCTCGGGGCGTCCGCCGCTCGTCCAGGGGGACCACCCGTCGACCGTCAGGAGCCGTCATGCAGTACCTCTTGCTCATCAGTGCCGACGAGGAGCTCGCGCAGGAGCGCCTGCGGGAGGGGGCTCCCGGCTCGTTCCACGCCTGGATCACCGACCTGGAGGAGCGGGGGGTGCTGCGCGCGCACGTCGGCCTGCACGACAGCGCGACCGCCACGACGGTCCGGCTGCGCGAGGGTGAGGTCCTGCTGACCGACGGCCCGTTCGCCGAGGGCCGGGAGCAGGTCGGTGGGCTCGCCGTCGTCGACTGCGCCGACCTCGACGAGGCGGTCGCGATCGCGGCCGCGCACCCCGCGGCAGTGATCGGGCAGGTGGAGGTCAGGCCGGTGCGCGTCTCGTGACCGACGACGTCGAGCGCGTGCTGGCGGACACGTTCGCCCAGGACTGGGGACGTCTCGTCGCCACGCTGATCCGGGTCACGGGCGACTGGGACCTGGCCGAGGAGTGCACGCAGGACGCGTTCGCCGCAGCCCTGCGTACCTGGCGCCGCGACGGCATCCCCGACGTCCCGCGCGCCTGGCTCACGACCACCGCCCGCAACCGGGCCGTCGACCGCATCCGGCGCGAGCGCGTCGGCGCCGAGAAGCTGCGGTCGATCCGTCCCGACCCCGACCCCGGCGAGGGCGGGCTCGACCTCGACGCGCTGGACAGCGGGATCGTCGACGAGCGCCTCCGGCTGCTGTTCACCTGCTGCCACCCGGCGCTGTCCCTGTCGTCGCGCGTCGAGCTGGCCCTGCGCACGCTGTGCGGCCTGACGACGGCGGAGATCGCGCGCCTGTTCGGGGTGCCCGAGCCGACGATGGCCAAGCGGCTTGTGCGGACCAAGCGCAAGATCGCGGTCGCGGGCATCCCGTACCAGGTGCCGTCCGCGGCGCGGCTGCCCGAGCGCACGCCCGCCGTGCTCGCGGTGCTCTACCTGATGTTCACCGAGGGCTACGCGGCGAGCTCCGGTCCGCACCTGGTGCGGGTCGACCTCTGCCACGAGGCCGTCGACCTCGCCCGGGTGCTGGTCGGGCTCGTCCCGGACGACCCGGAGGCGCACGGCCTGCTCGCGCTGCTGCTGCTGCACCACGCGCGGACGTCCGCCCGCACCGACGTCGACGGCGTCCTGGTCGCCCTCGAGGACCAGGACCGTGCCCTCTGGGACCGCGCGGCGATCGACGCAGGCCTGAGGCACCTGCGCGAGGCGGTCCGCCACGAGCGCGTCGGCCCGTACCAGCTGCAGGCCCTGGTCGCGGCGTGCCACGCGACCGCACCGACGGCCGCGGACACGGACTGGGACAGGATCGCGGGTCTGTACGACGAGCTCGTCGTGGTGCTGCCGTCCGCCGCCGTGCAGGTGAACCGGGCGGTCGCGATCGGCATGGCGCACGGTCCGCAGGCCGGGCTGGACGCCCTGGCCGGGGCCCCGGACCACCCGCTGCGACCCGCGGTACGCGCCGACCTCCTGCGTCGGCTCGGCCGCACCGACGACGCCGCGGCGGCGTACCGCGAGGCGCTGGCGCGCACCGCGAACGATGCGGAGCGGGCGTACCTCGAGCGCAGGGTGCGCGGCTGAGGCCTACTGTCGCGTGATGGGGCCGGTGCGTCGCATGCAGCAGGTGGAGGTGGTCGACGACGACCGCCCCGTCGCCGCTGCGGAGCAGCCTCCGGTCGCCGGCCGTGCCCGTCGCTGGGGGGTCGCGCTGCTCGTCATGGCGCTCGTGCTAGTCGGCACGCAGGTCGTCCTCGCGGCCCGCGACCGTGCCGCGTCGGCACGGTTCGCGCAGCTGCCCGGCGTGCTGCGCCCGGTCGACCCGGACCTGGTCGCGCGGTGGGCGGTCGACGAGGCCGACGCCGAGGTGCTGACCGAGGGCGCCGAGATCGGCGGGCTGCTCGTCGGGGTGCGCACCGGTCCCGACGGGGCGCAGAGCGTCGTGGCGCTCGACCCGCAGACCGGGAGCGACCGGTGGGCCACCGCGCTGGCCGATCCGGACCCTGCGCTCGGGCAGCGTGGGGCCCGTGCGTCGAGGACGTCGTGCGCGCCCGTGCCCGACGGTGAGCAGGACGGCACCGAGGAGCTCGTCGCGTGCCTGGTGTCCGACGCGCTGCTCGGCACCAGTGCGCGCGGCCGCCTGACCCTCGCGCGCGTGCCGACGACCTCGCGCGTCGTCGTGGTCAACGCCGCGGACGGACGGGTGGTGGCGGACCGGACGGCCCCCGCCGCCCTCACGTTCGCCCTGCTGCCCGGGCTCGCGGTGGTCGCCGCCCCCGGCGCGGACGGTCATGCCGAGGTCACCGCGCAGGACCTGCTCACCGGTGAGGTGCGCTGGCGCCACACGTCGCCGCGGCCGGAGCTGGACCGGGCGGGCGACGTCTCCGGGTTCGACCTCGTGACGGTCGGCGACCTGGTGGCCGTGACCGAGGCGGGGTCCGCGGTGACCCTGCTCGCCGCGGACGGCACGGTCGCGCGCGAACGCGAGCGGTACGACCGGCTGTCCCGCGACGAGGCCGGCGCGCGGCTCGAGGTGCTGTCGGGGTACCTCGCCTTCCGGCCGGTCACGACCATCGTTCAGCCCGGCCGGGACGACCGCCGGATCCCCGGTCGCCTGGTGCACCGGGCCGTGGACGACGGGAGCCTGCCGGACGTCGAGCTGATCGAGGGCTCCCGGATGCAGGCGCTGGACCCGGCGAGCGGCGACGCCGTGTGGCAGGCCGACCGGCACACCAGCGGTCCGGTCCTGGTGCTGCGGGGGCTGGTCTACTGCACCAGCGGCGACAGCGCCGGTGAGATCGTGGCGTTCGACGGGCGGACGGGCTCGGTGGTCTGGACGGCGAACGCCGGCACCTACGACCAGCTGGCCCGGCTGATGACCGACGGTCGGGTCCTGCTGGTCGGGCTCACGCCGGGGGAGGATGCCGCGGCGGGCTCGCTGTCGGCGTACTCGCTGACGGGCGGCGAGCGGCTGTGGCAGGCGCCGCTGCCCGGCGGCCTCGACGCGGCGTGGACGCAGGGCCATCTCCTCGTCGCCGGCGAGAGCGGCGACCCGGCGCCGTCGGCGGTGCTGGGCAGCTCATGAGTTCCACCCGCTCTGCGCGCGCCGCCGGACCGCGGCGAGGTTAGTGTCCGGCCATGCCGCGCGGTGCGATGCAGCACGTCGAGCTCGACGAGGCGGACGTCCCGGCCGTCGCGCCGGAGCCGGCTGCCCGGGGCCGGGGTGCGTGGCGGTGGGTGGTCGGCGTCGCCGTCGTGCTCGCCGTGGGGCTCGGCCTGACGCAGGCGGTCCTCGATCGACGGGAGCGGGCAGCGACCGAGCGCCTCGCGGCGACGCCCGGGGTCGTGCGGTCCGTCGGGGCCGAGACGGGGGTGCTGTGGCGGCCGGACCCCGCGGTGACCGCGGTGATCGCGCAGCGCATCGACGTCGACGGCGCCGTGCTCGGGCTGCTCGTCGCCGAGGACGGGTCGCAGGCGTTCGTGTCCCTCGACCAGCGCACGGGGCGGCAACGGTTCAGCACCCCGCTGCTGGGACCGGACGCCGACCGGGCACGATCCCTCGACCGGACCGCCGCCGGCACGTGCGTCGCGGTGCCGGTCGACGAGGGGCCGCCCGAGGAGGCCGCGTGCCTGGTCAGCGACGGCTTCGTGCAGTACGGCGACGAGGGGGTCGAGACGCGCAAGGCGGCGACGACGACGCGGGTGGTCGTCCTCGACACCCGCGACGGGCACGTCGTCGCCGACACGTCCGCACCGGGTGCCACCGCGCTCGCGGCGCTCCCCGGGCTGGCGGTCGTGGCGGTCCCCGGGCGGGACGCCGAGACGGAGGTCTCCGGCCGGGACCTGCTGACCGGGGAGGTGCGCTGGCGGTTCAGCCCGCCGCTGCCCGGTGCCGACCGCCGCGCGTTCGCCGGCGGGGTCCGGCTGGTCGCCGTCGACGGTCTGGTCGCCGTGACCGTCCCCGGGTGGACCGCCACCGTGCTGTCGTCGACGGGACAGGTGCTGCGCGAGAGCGGACCGGGGGACGCCGACCACGTGGTCGACCCCGTCGCGGGGCGGCTCGTCCTGCTGTCCGCCACCGGGTCGGGCACGCTGCTCTCGACCCTGGTCGAGCGCGGCCGTGCGGACGTCGACGTGCCGGGCGAGGTCCTCCCGTTCACGGTCGACGACGGGAGCGTGCCGGGTCTCGTCGTGACGTCCAGCGGGAACGTCCGTGGCTGGGACGCGGCCACGGGCGAGGCCCGCTGGCGGTCCGAGGTGGTCGCGTCCGTGAACTCGGTCGTCCTGGA
Organism: Cellulomonas xylanilytica; assembly: GCF_007989805.1. GTDB lineage: Bacteria > Actinomycetota > Actinomycetes > Actinomycetales > Cellulomonadaceae > Cellulomonas > Cellulomonas xylanilytica. The sequence goes on along the minus strand of NZ_BJUB01000002.1, from coordinate 113,691 downwards.
CGGGCGGGTGTACCTGAGCACGCAGGCGGGGGTGGTGGCGCTGGACGGCCGCACCGGGGAGCTGGTGTGGCGGGCCGCGACGGTCGAGGGCACGGTGCCCGGGTTCCTCGTCACCGACGGGCGGCAGCTGGTCACCGCGGAGCAGCCCGTCGGGGGCGACGACCGCAGCGAGCTCGTCGCCTACGCCCTGACCGACGGCCGCACCCTGTGGCGGGTGCCGTTCCCCGACGGTCTGCGGTCCACGCTCTCCCTCGGGCACCTGCTGCTCGGCTGGGGTGACGGCCGGCTGGTGGTGCTCGGATAGCGACGGACGGCCCCCGGGGTTCCGCCGGGAGGCCGTCCGCCTGGTCAGGGGGTCAGTGGCTGTGCGTCCCGCCGAGGACGCCGGTGAGCTCGTTCGGGGTGATGGTCAGCTCGACGCTCTTCCATATCTCCCCGGTGGCCGGGTCGACCACGTGCAGGCGGCGCTGCTCGGGGTCCGTGACGTAGGCCATGCCGTCGAGCACCCGCACGGTCGGGCGGGGCTGCTGCCAGTCGTCGGGCTCGGTCCACGGCCCGACCACGGGGGCGGACCGCTCCAGCCGTCCCGTCAGCGGGTCGATGACGTGCAGCGCGCCGTCGGTGCCGAGCACGAGGGCGGACCCGTCGGCGCCACGGGCGAGGGACCGGAACGAGTAGCTGGCGGGCAGGTCGACCAGCTGGAGCGTGCCGGCCACCGTGTCGACCAGCGACACGCGCGTCGGGCGCTCGAGCTCGGCGTCGGGGTCGGACTTGTAGTCGCCGAGCACCACGGGCGACGCCTCGGTGCCCGCCTGGTTGCCGATGCGGCCGTACGCGTCGGGGGACGCCACCTTGGTGATCGTGCCGGCGCGGTAGACGAGCACGCCGTCCTGGCAGCCGACGACGACGGCCTCGTCGGCGGCGACCGCCTCGCCGTGCACCCCGGGGCACGCGTCGGAGCGGTCGACCTCGGTGCCGCCGGCGTCGAGCACCCGGATCCCGGTCCGGGCGTCCTCGGTGCCCTCGCTGACGACGACCGTGCCGTCCTCGAGCTCGACCGCGACGCCGTGGTGCGCGGACGGGGTGGTGAACGTGCGGGCGCCCTCGGGACCGTCGGCGACGTGCTCGCTGTCGATCACCGTGACCGCACCCGTGCCGTCGTCGAACAGCGCGGTCCGCTCGCCGTGGGGGACGACGTGGCCGGGCTTCTCGGCGGTGAAGGTGGTGCCCGTCAGCTCCGGGTCGGCCGCGTAGTAGTGCGCGTGGTCCCCGTGGGCCTCGGCCCACACCCCGGTGTCGAGCACGGTGAAGCCGTCCTTCGTGGTGACGAGGACGTGCCGGCCGTCACCGGCCTCGTTGATGCGGTTGAAACCGTCGAGGGGCAGGTCCGCGAGGGTCTCGAGCGTGGTCGCGTCGAGGACCTGCAGGCCGCCGTCGTAGGTGAGCACGAGGCGGGGCTCGAGGGTCGCCGTCTCGCGGGCGTCCGACGCCTCGGCCACCTCGGAGGCGGACGGCTCGGACGTCGGGGCGTCCGCCGGCGAGCCCGCGCAGGCGGTCAGCAGGGCGAGGGGAAGGGCGAGCGCGGCGAGGGTCGTGGGGCGGCGCAGGGCGGCTCTCGTGGTGGTCATGGCGGTGACCGTAACAGCGAATGAGAACGAATATCAATACGTCCCCTCCGATGCGGCCGGGCCCGGTACAGTCCCGGCCATGGCGCGCCGCGGCGACATGCAGGAGGTCGAGCTGCTCGACGGTGACGAGCACGTCACGGAGCAGCCCGAGACGCCCGCGCGCAGCCGACGCGGCCCGCGGTGGGTCGCGGCCGGCGCGGTGGCGGTGGCCCTGTCGCTCGTGGGTACGCAGTGGGTCGTCGACTCCCGGGAGGCAGCGGCCGTCGCGCGCCTCGCCTCCGTCGCGGGCGTCTTCCCGCAGCTCGGCGACGAGCTGGTCGTGGTCCGCGAGATGTCGTCGGTGGAGGGCTACGACCTCTGGTCGGCCATCGAGATCGGCGACGCGCGCACCGCCACCCTCACCGTCGCGCCGGACGGGTCCCAGTCCGTCGAGGCGGTCGACCAGCGCACGGGCGCGGCGCTGTGGTCCACCCCGCTGGTGGGCCCGAGCACCGAGCGCGCCGCGACGCGGGAGAACGGCTCGGGCGGCCGCTGCCAGGGCGACGGTGGCTGGGAGGAGGCCTCGACGCTCCTCGTGTGCCTGGCCACGGACGGGTTCGTGCGCTACGGGAACGAGACGGAGGAGCGCTTCCCGGCGACCACCACCCGGGTCGTGGTCCTCGACAGCGGGGACGGGCACGTGGTCGCGGAGTGGGCCGTCGCGCACGGGTCCCGGCTCGCCGTCGTCGGTGACCTCGCCGTGGTCGGCACGCGCGACGCGCAGGACGGCGTGGTCGTCGTCGGGCACGACGTCCAGACCGGTGACGAGCAGTGGCGCTACCGGGAGCCCGTGGAGGCGGCGGACGTCACGCCCACCGAGCAGCAGGACTGGGGACTCTTCACCGCCGGGGACGCCGTCGCCCTCTACGACGGCGACGGGTACGTCGTGCTGTCGGAGACCGGGGCCCTGGTGCGGGACGACCTGCGGGAGGCGGGCCAGGACGCCGGCCTGGGCACCGACCCGGTGACCGGGCAGCTCATGATCTCGACCTACGGCGGCAGCAGCCCGACGACGACGACGCTGCTGGCCCCTGACGCCGACCCCGCCGGGGACGTCGTGCTCCAGGGGGAGCCCGTCCGGGTCACCGTCGACGACGGCAGCCTGCCCGGCCTGACGCTGACCTACCGCGGCCACGCGTACGCGTGGGACCGGCGAACCGGCGAGCAGCTCTGGGAGGCCAAGGTGCAACCGAGCTACAACGCCCTGATCCTGCGCGGCCGCCTGTACCTGACCACGTCGACCGAGATCGCCGGCCTCGACGGCCGCACCGGCGAGGTCCTGTGGCGCACCCCGCTGCCGGTGTCCGGCCAGGGCATGCTCGCCACCGACGGCCGGGACCTGATGCTGCTGTCGTCGGCGTACGACGACAGCGGCGTCGGCCGCGTGACCGTGTACGACCTCGGCACGGGCGACGAGACGCGCACGATCGAGTTCCCGCCTGGGGTGTCCGACATCCAGCTGATGCACGGCCTCCTGGTCGGGTGGTCCTACACGACCGACGGCATCACGGTGCTGGAGTGAGCCGGCGGCTCAGCCCAGGGCGTCGATCGCGGCCATCTCGTCGTCGGTGAGCGAGAACCCGAGGACGTCGAGGTTGGACCCGATCCGCTCCGGCGTCGTCGACTTCGGGATGACGACCACGTCGTGCTGCACGTGCCAGCGCAGCACCACCTGGGCCGGGGTCACGCCGTGCGCGTCCGCCGCGGCCGTCAGCGCCGACGCACCCAGGTCGGTGCGCTTCAGCGGGCTGTACCCCTCGACGACGACGCCGCGCTCGCGGTGGGCCGCCAGCAGGTCGGGGTCGTGGTCGCGCGGGCTGTAGGGGATCTGGTTCACCGCCGGGGCCTCGCCCGTGGCGGCGATGAGCTCGTCCAGCTGGGCGATCGAGTAGTTGGACACGCCGATCGACCGGACGAGACCCTCGTCGCGCGCCTCCCGGAACACCTGCCACGTCTCCGGGGAGGCCTGGCGCCCCGGCGGCCAGTGGATGAGCCACAGGTCCAGGTGGTCGGTGCCCAGTGCCACCAGCGACTCGGTCAGCGTGCGGCGGGCGCGGTCGGCGTGGTCCGGCGGCAGCTTGGTGGTGACGAACACGTCGTCCCGGTCGACGTCGATGGTCGCCAGCGCCCGGCCCACCTCCGCCTCGTTGCCGTAGCCGGTGGCGGTGTCGATGTGCCGGTACCCCAGCTGCAGCGCCGCGGTGACCGCGCGCTCGGCGGCACCGCCCTCCGACTGCCAGGTGCCGAGGCCGACGACGGGGATCTGCCCGCCGGGGAGGGTCAGGGTCGGGATGTCCACAGAGATCATGGATCCAGTCTCACCCGGTCCCTCCCGTCGCGCCCGGCGGTGTCGCTACGCTCCCCGGGTGGTCGTCGCCGACGTCGACCGGCGTCGCGGCGCGTCCCCTGCCGTGGCTCCGTTCGCCACGCTCTGGGTGCTCGGGACCGCGGGTGCGCTGCTCGCGGTGCTCGTCGCGCTGTCCGGCCGGTACGGCCCGCACCGCGACGAGCTGTACTTCGTCGCCGCCGGCCGGCACCTCGCGTGGGGCTACCCCGACCAGCCGCCGCTGACCCCGCTCGTCGCGCGCGTCATGGACCTGGTCGCGCCCGGTTCCCTCGTCGCGCTGCACCTGCCCAGCGCGCTCGCGGCCGCCGCCGTCGTCGTGCTGGCCGCCCTGACCGCCCGGGAGCTGGGTGGCCGGACCGGGGCGCAGGTGCTCACGGCCGTCGCGACCGGGACCGGCGTGGTCGTCGTGACGCTCGGCCACATCCTCTCGACCACGACGATCGACACCCTGTTCTGGGTCGCGATCGTGTACGTCGTGCTGCGGACCCTGTCCCGGGACGCGCCACGCGGGTGGCTGCTGGTCGGGCTGCTGGGCGGGATCGGGCTGTTGGACAAGCACCTCGTCGGGTTCCTGCTCGGGGCGGTCGTGGTCGGCGTCGCGCTGACCCCCCAGGTCCGGCACCACCTGCGCTCGCCGTGGGCCTGGGCGGGGGTCGGCCTGGCGCTGCTGCTCTGGCTGCCGAACCTGCTCTGGCAGGCGGCGCACGGGTGGCCGCAGCTGGAGCTGGCCGCCGACATCCGCGACGAGTACTCCGGGGTCGGACCGCGGCTGGAGTTCGTCGGCCTCCTGCTCGTCCAGTACAGCCCCGTCGCGGCCGTGCTGTGGGTCTACGGCCTGGTGCGGCTGCTGCGCGTGCCCGCGCTGGTGCGGGCCAAGCCGCTCGCGTGGGCGTTCCTCGTCCTCGTGGTGGCGTTCCTGGTGACCGGTGGCAAGGCGTACTACGTCGTCGGCGCCGTGCCGGTGCTGCTCGCGGCCGGCGCGTGCGGGCTGCAGGAGCGCTGGTCCCGCCGAGGGCTCGTCGTGACCGGCGCGGTGCTGGCGCTGGGCGCGTTCGTGGCCTGGCCGGCAGCCCTCCCGCTGCTGCCCGAGCGGACGTTCGGCGCGTCCGTCTACCCGGAGATCAACGGCGACCAGGCCGAGATGATCGGCTGGCCCGAGCTGGTCGCGACGGTGGGGCGGGCGGTCGACGACAGCGGGGCGGTGCTCGTGGTCACGGCGAGCTACGGCGAGGCCGGCGCGCTCGAGTGGTACGGCTCCGACGTGCCCGTGCACAGCGGGCACAACGGGTACGCCGCCTGGGGCCCGCCGGACGCCGACCTCGTCAGGCCCGTGGTGCTCGTCGGGTACGAGGACGCGCCGGCCTGGGCCGTCGGGTGCCGGTCGGTGGCCGTGGTCGACAACGGGGTCGACGTCGACAACGAGGAGCAGGGCGGGGTCGTGCAGGTGTGCGACGGCCCGCGCGAGACCTGGGCCGACGTCTGGGACGAGGTCAGCCACCTCGACGCGTGACGCCGGGCCGCCCGCGGGCGGTCAGGGCGTTGCACCGCCTCGTGCTGCACGGAACTGGTCCGACTGCCTCGTTGCGACGGACTCTTGCGTCGATATGCGTAAGTTCTTGCTTTCTTCAATCCGATCTTGTCTACAGGATTGTCCAGAACGTACGGTGTGTCCCGTCCCCGCGGCGCCGTGCCCCTGCCCGTCCTCACGGCGCCGTCCCCGGCTGCGCAAGGAGGCGCTCCGTGAGGAACTCAGTCAGCTGGCCCGGTCGCCGTCGGGCGCCGCGCGCGCTCGCCGTCGTGCTGGCCGTCGCCGTGGTCGCCGGTACCGGGAGCGCCGCGTCGGCCCACGGACGTCCCCCCGCCCCGGCTCCCACCCCCGTCACGCGCGCCGCGCTCGACCCCGCCCTGGTCGAGGGGCGCGGTGCCTCCGTCGGCTTCCTGGAGCAGGAGGCGGAGAGTGCGGTGACCACCGGCACGGTCATCGGCCCCGACCGGACCGCGTACACGCTGCCGGCGGAGGCGTCGGGGCGTTCGGCGGTGAAGCTGCTGCCCGGGCAGTACGTCGAGTTCACGCTGCCGAAGGCCGCGAACGCGCTCACCGTGCGGTACTCGATCCCCGACTCGGCCACCGGCGGCGGGATCACGGCCCCGCTCGACGTCACCGTCAACGGCTCCGGGAAGCGCACCATGACGCTGACCTCGCAGTACTCGTGGCTCTACAACCAGTACCCGTTCAGCAACGACCCGAACGCGGGCCTGCTGCACCCCGACTGGTGGATCACCGAGTGCGCGTGCGTCCCCGCGCAGACCACGCCGACGCCGACGGTCACCACCCCGTTCCGGCCCATGCACTTCTACGACGAGCAACGACTGCTCCTCGGCAAGACGTACAAGGCCGGGTCGACGGTCCGGCTGACCGCCCCTCCGGGGACGAACGCCGCGTGGACGGTCATCGACCTGCTGGACTCCGAGCAGGTCGGCCCGCCGCACGTCCGCCTGAAGGCCGCGAACGTGCTGCTGTTCGGTGCCGACCCCTTCGGCCGGAAGGACTCCGCCCAGGCGTTCGACAAGGCCATCGCGTTCGCGCAGAAGAAGGACCTGCCGGTGTACGTCCCGCCGGGCGTCTACCAGGTGAACCGGCACATCATCGTCGACGACGTCACGATCGAGGGCGCCGGCAGCTGGTACACCACCATCAAGGGCCGCGAGGTGGCCCTGCCCGCTCCGGCGCCCGACGGTTCCGTGCACACCGGCGTCGGCTTCTACGGCAAGGACGCGTCCGAGGGCGGCTCGTCGAACGTGCACCTGTCCGGGTTCGCCATCCAGGGCGACGTGCGCGAGCGCATCGACACCGACCAGGTCAACGGCATCGGCGGCGCGCTGAGCGACTCGACCATCGACGGCCTGTACATCCAGCACACCAAGGTCGGCGTCTGGGTGGACGGACCGATGGACAACCTCGTCGTGACGAACAGCTACCTCGTCGACCAGATCGCCGACGGGCTGAACTTCCACACCGGGGTCACCAACTCGGTCGCGTCGAACAACGTCGTGCGCAACACGGGCGACGACGGGCTGGCCATGTGGGCGGAGAAGACGACCAACTCCGGCAACCGGTTCGAGAACAACACCGTCCAGACGCCGACGCTGGCCAACGGCATCGCCATCTACGGCGGCCACGACACGACGCTCGTCGGGAACCTCGTGGCCGACCCGGTCCGGGAGGGCAGCGGCATCCAGGTGGGCTCCCGGTTCGGCGCCGAACCCTTCACCGGCAGCCTCTGGATCACCGACAACACCACCGTCCGTGCCGGCACCTACGAGCTCAACTGGAACATCGGGCTCGGCGCGATCTGGTTCTACGCGCTCCAGGGGGACATCGACGCGGACGTCCAGGTGGTCGGCGACCACTTCCTCGACAGCACCTACAACGCGATCATGGTGGTCGCCGACTGGCCCGTGAAGGACCTCTACTCGGTGACCAACCTGCACTTCCGCGACATCCGGGTGGACGGCACCGGCACCTCGGTGCTCAGCGCCCGCGCCGCCGGGTCAGCGACCTTCGAGAACGTCGACGCCCGCAACGTGGGTGCCGTCGGCATCAACAACTGCGGGTCGTTCAACTTCCCGCCCACCGGCTCGGAGTGGTCGTCGGTCGACCTCGGCGGCAACGACGGCGGCGGCACCACCGGGCCGTGGTTCGGCGCGTGGCAGCTGCCGAACACCATCACGTGCGACGACCGGCCGCCGGTCGTGGCGCCGCCCGCGCCGTCGGCCTGGTAGCAGGACCACCGCCGGGGGTGCGGTGAGGGAAGGGCGGCGTTCCGGCTGGGTACCGGTGCGCCGCCCTTCCTGCTCGCTACGGTGCGGGGCAGGAGGTGGCGGCCATGCCGGAGAGGGTCCCCGATCGCTTCGTCTGGGCGATGGAGGTGATGCGGATCGCGCCGACCGACCGGGTGCTGGAGGTGGGCTGCGGCCACGGGATCGCCGCCGCGCTGGTGTGCGAGCGGCTCGACGGCGGGCGCCTGCTGGCGCTGGACCGCTCCGCGACCATGACGGAGACGGCCGGTCGGCGGAACCGCCGGAGCGTCGAGGCCGGCGTCGCGGAGCTCCGCACCACGACCCTCGCCGCAGCGGAGCTGGAAGCGGCGTCCTTCGACGTGGTGTTCGCCGTCAACGTGAGCCTGTTCTGGACACCGCCCGCCGACGGCCTGGCCGTGGTCTCGCGCGCGCTGGCCCCGGGCGGGCGGCTGTACGTGTTCCACCAGGGACCGGTCCCGCAGAAGGACGAGCAGGTCGTCGAGGCGGCGACCGCCCTGCTGACCGGGGCCGGCTGGACGGTGCACGAGACGCTCCGCGCCGACACCGCACCGGTGGGGTCGGTCTGCGTCGTCGCAGGTCGCTAGACGCCTACGGCGCGACCACGGCCCAGCCGTGCGGCGCGACGTCGGCCCGCTCGCGGCTGGCGTCGTCGCACGCGAGGACCTCGCCGCCCGGCCGCGCGAGCGGCTCGTCGCCCAGGTTCAGCGCCACCAGCAGCGCGTCGTCGCCGTCCCGCACCTCGTACACGAACGTCGTGTTGGTGAGCGCGACCTGGCTCGTCCTCGCCCGGTGCAGCCACGGGTGACGTCTCCGCAGGCCGATGAGGTCCTGGTGGAGCCGCAGGACGGGGTTGTCGTCCTGGCTGGGCCCGTCGACCGCCAGCTCCCGCCGCACGGCGTCGTCGCCGCCCTCGCGCTCCTCCTTCACGCCCAGCAGGCCCAGCTCGTCGCCCGCGTAGACCGTCGGGGTCCCGCCGACCGTGCACAGCACCACGACCGCGTGCGCCCGGTGGCGCGGGTCCTCGATCGTGCTCGCGATGCGCGTGGTGTCGTGGTTGCCGACGAACGTCTGCGGCGCGAACGACTCGAGGAACTCGTCGTGCCGCGTCAGCGACCAGGCCAGCTCCCACAGGTTGGCGTCGCTGATCGAGCTCCAGATCGCCTTCCACAGCTCGTACTGGGTGACCGAGTCGACCGTCGACCCCTGCACGAACGCCGGGTAGTCGCCGTGGATGACCTCGGCCACGAACCACGCGTCGGGGTGCTCCGCGCGCACCCGCGGCAGCACCTGCGCCCAGAACGTCGTCGGCACCGCGTAGGCCGCGTCGAGCCGCCAGCCGTCCGCGCCCCGGTCGAGCCAGTGGTTCATGACGCGCACGACGTACTGCACGACGGAGGGGTGCGCGTGGTCCAGCGTGACGAGCGCGTCGTGCCCCTCGAACCCGACGAACCCGCCGTCCTCCCGACGCTGCAGCCAGACCTCGTCGTCGGACCGGCCCTCGATCGCGTCGACGGACCGCCGCGCGATCGCCGAGTCCCGGCCGACGTGGTTGAAGACGCCGTCGAGCAGCACCTTCAGCCCGCGGCCGTGCGCCTCCGCGACGAGGGCGTCGAAGTCCCCGTCGTCACCGAGGCGGGGGTCGATGCGCAGGTGGTCCACGGTGTCGTAGCCGTGCGTGCTCGATGCGAACACGGGGCCCAGCAGGACGCCCGAGGCGCCGAGCGTGACGACGTGGTCCAGCCAGCCGACCAGGCGGCGGAGCCGGTGCTCGTCGGGACCGGGGGCGTCGCCCGGGTACGCGCCGACGGCCCCGAGCGGGTAGACGTGCCACCAGATCGCGTGTCGGACCCAGTCGGGCTCGGTCATCTGCTCCCTCGTCCCCGTCGCGGTTCGTCGTCGAGCGTAGGCCGTCGCCGTGGGCGCCGCAGTGGGCTGGGCCGGCCGCGCGACGCGGTCACTCGCTCGCCGCGGGCGGCCCGAGGTGCGGGTACCGGCGCCGCAGCACCGGCGGTGCCGCCCACCACCAGGACTCCGCGAGGTGCGCCTGGAGCGTCTCGGCGTCGACCGCGTCCATCGCGATCAGCACGAGGTTGGCGCCGGCGTGGTGGTCGGTGGTCGAGTACAGCGACGGCTCCTGCTCCACCAGCGCCAGCCGCTCCCCGTTGTCCTCCACCCGCACCGTGATGCGGTCCTCGTCCCACATACGAGCCACCAGGGCCCGGTGGAACCACGCCGGCTGCCCCCAGCTCTGCCGCTCCGTCACCTCGGGCAGCGCGAGGGCCGATTGCCGGGCGTCGTCGAGGTCCATCGGGCCATCCTGTCGGTCGCCACCCACAGCGGGCGCGTGAGGCCGACTCGTACACTTGTTCGATGGTCCGGGAGATCGACTGGTCGAAGTGGCAGCGGACGCCGCGCGGCTGGGTGCGGGTGCCTCCGTCGGGCTGCCCGGCCGGTCACCGGTGGACGACGAACGGGCCGGGGCGACCCTCGGAACGGTTCGTCACGTGCGGCTGCACGGTCGACCGCCACCACACCCTGTGGGTGTGCCCGACGTGCGCGATGCACTGCGCGGAGGGGTGCACGGACACGGCCCTGTGGGCGGGCACGACGGTCTCGTCGGGGATCGTCGGAAGCCGCCGCGGGCTGGTGTGAGCGGGATAGTGGACGGCATGAGGAGTCGGTCGGGCATCGTCGTGCTGGTGGTCGCGCTGCTGTGCGCGGGCTGCGCGTCGTCGCAGGCGAGCCGGACCCCGACCGTCGCGCCGACGGCGACCCCCAGCGCGGCGCCGGTCACGGCTCCGCCGGTGCCGGACGTCCCGGACCCGCCGGTGGTCGCCCTGCCACCACCGGACTTCACGTCGACCGTCTCGGAGATCACGCCCGAGCTCGCCGCCCGCATGGATCGGTCGTGGCGCCCGGGCTGCCCGGTCCCGCTCGAGGACCTCCGCTACGTGACCGTCACGCATCGCGACTTCGCGGGCGAGAAGGTGCAGGGCGAGCTGGTGGTGCACGCCGACGCGGCGGAGGCCATGGTCACGGTGTTCCGCGCGCTGTTCGAGGCCGGCTACCCGGTCCGGTCCATGCGGCTGGTCGACGACTTCGGAGCCAGCGACGACGCCTCGATGGACGCGGACAACACCTCGGCGTTCAACTGCCGGGCGATCACGGGCGGCACGGGCTGGTCCGAGCACGCCTACGGACGCGCGATCGACGTCAACCCGGTGGAGAACCCGTACGTGTCGGGCTCGTCGGTGGGTCCACGGGCGGGGCGTGAGTTCGTGAGCCGCCCCGACAGCCCGGGCGTGATCCACGCCGGCGACGAGGTGGTCCGCGCGTTCGCCGCCGCCGGCTGGCTCTGGGGCGGCGACTGGGACTCGCCGGTGGACTACCAGCACTTCTCGCCGTCGGGGCGCTGACCGCCGCCGGCACGAGGACCGTCAGCCCAGCCGCGCGTCGACCTCCGCCATGCGTCGCTCGGCGATCAGCCGCACGGTCTCGACGCTCAGCGGTGCGCCGGCGTCGAACTGCAGGGTGGCCCCCGACAGCTTGCCCTCGCCGAGCACCCCGGCCAGGGCCGTGGCAAGCGGCGGGCTCATGAGGTGCAGGCTGCAGTGCGTCGTCGCGACCGACAGCGCGACCAGGCCGGTCCCGCGGTACCGGAGGGTCGGCACCTGGTACGAGATGACCTGTTCGGCGTCGGGGACGACCTCGAGCAGCCGGTCGCGCACGAGCCGCAGCGCGGCGCCCTGCTCTGGCGGGACGGCGTCGAGGTACTCGTCGACGCTGCCTGCGGGGTACCCGTCACGGACCATGTCTCCTCCTAGGGGTGAGGCGTCGCGGCGACCTCGACGAACTCGTCGACGCGCATGAGCCGCAGGCCGGCGCGGATCACCGCGGGCACCAGCCGCGCCCCGTCGTCCCCGTGCAGCCGGACCGGTGCGCTCAGGGTCAGCACGCGTCCTCGTCGCACCATCCGCGCACCGTCCGCGGCCTCGAGGTTGCGCAGCCACTGGACCTGGGGGCCGTAGGTCAGCGCGATCACGACGCCTCGCCGGGTGGTGAACGCGAAGACCGGCGTCCGGTACCGGCGTCCGCTGCTGCGCCCGACGTGGTGCAGGGTCGCCATCGGCCAGACGTGGTCGGAGAGGGTCCCCAGCAGCGGGTTGGTCACCCGGCGGTTGAACCGTGCGACCCGGAGCGGGATCGGCATGCCTTCGACGGTAGTGCGCAGGGTAGGGGGAGCGCACCGGTACGGCGACCCTGACGGGCGTCTGGACAGCCACGGTCTTGCCCAGCGGACGCCGAGTTGCATCGGCTGGCCGGGGCTGCGCACGGTGGAGACGTCCGATCGAGCCGCCCGCGAGGGTGGCACCACCGGCAACCGAGAGGAGAGCACCCGTGCTCACCCTGACCGACACCGCCCGTACCGCTGTCCACACGCTCACCACGAAGGCCGGCCTTCCCGACGAGACCGGGGGCCTGCGCATCGCGCAGCAGGAGGCGGGCGGCTTCGAGCTCGCGCTCGTCCCGGAGCCGTTCCCGGGCGACGACGTCGTGACCGACGGCTCGACCCGCGTGTACGTGGACCCGGAGGCCTCCGTGACCCTGGCGGACCAGCGCCTGGACGTCGAGCCCGCTCCCGACGGCACGATGTTCACGCTCGGCCCGCAGCAGTAGGCACCGCACGCCCCAGCCGCCCGAGCGCACGCCGGGGCACGACCGGCCCGCTCGGGCCTCCGACGACGACGGCGAGGACCCTTCCCCCTCCGAGGTCCTCGCCGTCGTCGCGCAGACGGATGACGACGGCCCGACGCTGATCGCGTCGGGCCGTCGTCGTGTGCAGGAGGTCAGGCGCCGCCGAGCAGCTGCTCGAACGACGGCACCGCGTCGTAGAGGCCGACGGGCGCGGACGGCTCCCGGTCGGCCACCATCTCGGCCAGCTCGCGCCCGGCGCGCCGGATGCGGTTCGGGAGCGGGTTGACGTCGTCGCCGCCACCGTCGGCCCAGTCGTCGGTGGCCGCGAACACGGCCGTCCCGGCGACGTCGGCCCGCAGGTACGCGAACAGCGGTCGCAGCGCGTACTCGAGCGCCAGCGAGTGCCGGCCGGTACCACCGGTCGCGCCGACGAGCACGGGCCGCCCGACGAGCGCGTCCTTGTCGAGGATGTCGACAAACGACTTGAACAGCCCCGAGTACGACGCGGAGAAGATCGGCGTGACGGCAATGACGCCGTCGGCCGCGGCGACCTTCTCCAGGACGTCCTTCAGCGCGCCGGAGGCGAAGCCGGAGAGGGTCATGTTGACCACCTCGTGGGCGACGTCGCGCAGCTCGACGTGCTCGACCTGCGCGGTGATGCCGCGGGCGGCGAGCTCGGTGACTGCTGCGTCGGCGAGGCGGTCGGCCAGCAGACGCGTCGACGAGGGCTGGGACAGCCCCGCCGAGATGACGACGATCGAGCGGTCGCTCATCGAGGTCCCTTTCCCCAGCATCATGACGAGATCGAGTCTTCGGCCCGGAGGCCGGTGTAGGTGTCCTGCGCGACGACCTGCTCATGGACGGTACCCGCGGCCTGCGCCGCCGCCACCCGCTGCGCGTGCGACGGCGGGTTCGCCGGCACGTGCGCGGGACGGGCGGACTCCGCCTCGGCGCGCAGCACCGGGACCACCTCGGTCGCGAGGATGTCGATCTGCTCCAGCACGGTCTTCAGCGGCAGTCCCGCGTGGTCCATGAGGAACATCTGGCGCTGGTAGTGGCCCACCTGGTCGCGGAACTTCCCGTAGCGGTCGATGACCTGCTGCGGGCTGCCCACGGTCAGCGGGGTGTCGCGCATGAAGTCCTCCAGCGACGGTCCGTGCCCGTAGACGGGCGCGTCGTCGAAGTACGGCCGGAACTGCTTCACGGCGTCCTGCGAGTTCTTGGACATGAACACCTGCCCGCCGAGCCCGACGATCGCCTGGTCCGCCTGCCCGTGCCCGTAGTGCTCGTAGCGCTCGCGGTAGAACTTCACCATCTGCGCAGCGTGCTCCAGCGGCCAGAAGATCGCGTTGTGCAGGAAGCCGTCACCGTAGTAGGCGGCCTGCTCGGCGATCTCGGGGCTGCGGATCGAGCCGTGCCACACGAACGGCGGCACGCCGTCGAGCGGGCGCGGCGTCGAGGTGAAGCCCTGCAGCGGGGTGCGGAACTTGCCCTGCCAGTCCACGACGTCCTCCTCCCAGAGGCGACGCAGCAGCGCGTAGTTCTCGATGGCCAGCGGGATGCCCTGACGGATGTCCTGGCCGAACCACGGGTAGACGGGGCCGGTGTTGCCGCGGCCCATCATGAGGTCCATCCGACCGTCGGAGATGACCTGGAGCATCGCGTACTCCTCGGCCAGGCGCACCGGGTCGTTGGTGGTGATCAGGGTCGTCGCGGTCGACAGGATGATGTTCTTCGTCGTGCCCGCGAGGTAGCCGAGCATCGTGGTGGGCGACGAGGGGACGAACGGCGGGTTGTGGTGCTCGCCGGTGGCGAAGACGTCCAGGCCCGCCTGGTCGGCGTGCTGGGCGATGGTCAGCATCGCGCGCACGCGCTCCGTGTCGTCCGGCGTCCGGCCGGTGGTCGGATCGGTGGTGACGTCGCCGACGGTGAAGATCCCGAACTGCATCTCGCGCCTCGCTCAGTGAAGAAGGTTCATGCGTTTGCATGTACTTGCCGCTCAACAGGGCACTCCCGCGACCTATTCCCCGGACCTCGACCCGGGCGCCTGTCCAGGTCCGGATCGCACCGGGGGCCCGCGAGCCCCGGTGGGCCGTAGCCCGGGGCGACCTATAGCGTGGGGCGCACACCGGCCGGCTGGGGAGGGCGACTCGGGGTGACTGAGCAGATCAGGGTGCTGGTCGTCGAGGACGACGCCGACACCGCGCAGTACGTGCGCACGGTGCTGGAACGCCGCGGCGGCATGGACGTGACCGTGGTCCACGAGCCGATGTCCGCGCTGGCGGAGGTCGCGGCGAGCAGCTTCGACGTCGTGCTGACGGACATCCAGATGCCGGGGATGAGCGGGCTCGACCTGCTGGGGGAGCTGCGCTCCCGGGCGGCCGGCACACCCGTGGCGGTCATGACGGCGTTCGCCAGCGTGGACTACGCGGTCGAGGCGCTGCGGCGCGACGCCGACGAGTTCCTGGTCAAGCCCGTCGCCGCCGCGACCCTGCTGGAGCGGATCACCGCGCTCGCGGTCGAGGGCCGCGCCAAGCGCGCCGCCGACGGTGCCACCGAGACGGTGCTGGCGGTGGGGGCGCACCCCGACGACGTCGAGATCGGCGTCGGCGCCACGCTGGCGTCGCACCGCGCGGCCGGGGACACCGTCGTCATCCTCACGCTGTCCAGCGGGGCCATCGGGGGAGAGGTCCAGCTCCGCCGGCACGAGGCGCTCGCCGCCGCCGGCATCATCGGGGCCCGGCTCTACCTGCACGACTTCGAGGACACGCGGCTCGACCCCGCGGGCGGCTTGATCACGACGATCGAGGAGCTCATCCGCGAGGTCGAGCCGAGCGTCGTCTACACGCACAGCGAGCACGACCGCCACCAGGACCACCGCGCCGTCCGGCAGGCCGTCGACGTCGCCGCCCGCCGGGTCCCGTCCCTGGCGTGCTTCCAGAGCCCGTCGTCGACGATCGACTTCCGGCCCACCCGCTTCGTGCCGGTCGACGGGTTCCTCGAGGCGAAGCTCCAGATGCTCGCGGCCTTCGAGTCGCAGTCGCACCGCGACTACATGGACCCCGACCTCGTGCGCGCGACCGCCCGCTACTGGTCGCGCTTCGGCGGCGGCCAGTACGCGGAGCCGCTGGAGACGGTGCGCGCCGCCGCCATGCTGAGCAACAAGGCGAGGGCCGCCGGTGTGGTGGCTGCCCCCGTGTCCGAGGTCGTCGACGAGCACGGAGGTCACGCATGAGGGTCCTGGTCACGGGTGCCGGGGGCCCCGCAGGGGTCGCGGTCATCCGGTCGCTGCTGCGCCGCGGCGACGTCGAGGTGATCGCCGCCGACATGGACCGCTGGGCCAGCGCGCTGTACCTGGTGGACGCCGGGTCGCGGTACCTGGTGCCCGCCGGGCGGGCCGACGACTTCGTCGACGTCGTGCGCGGGATCTGCCGCGACGAGCGCGTCGACGTCCTCTTCCCGACGGTGGACGTCGAGCTGCCCAAGCTCGCCGCCGCCCGCGACGAGCTGCTGGCCGACGGCACGGTCCTCGCCTCGCCCGCGCTGCAGACGCTCGAGACCTGCCTGGACAAGCTGGCGCTCGCGGCGGCGTGCGCGCGGACCGTCCGGGTGCCGCGCACCGAGCTGCTGGGCACCCCGCAGGCGGTCTCCGGCTGGGACTTCCCGGTCATCGTCAAGCCCCGCCGCGGTGCGGGCTCGCGCGGGGTCCGGCTGGTCGGCACGCAGGCCGAGCTCGACGCGGTGCACGACGCCGACGAGGACCTGCTGGTCCAGGAGCTCCTGCCCGGCGACGAGTACTCGGTGGACGTCCTGGCCGGGCTGGACGGGCGGGTGATCGCCGCGGTGCCCCGCGCCCGCCTGCGCGTGGACTCCGGCGTCGCCGTGGCGGGCGTGACCGTGCACGACGACGAGCTCATCGAGACCGCGTCGGCCGTGGCGCGCGCGATCGGGCTGACGACGGTCGCCAACGTCCAGCTCAAGCGCGACGCCGACGGCCGGCCGGCCCTGCTCGAGGTGAACCCCCGGTTCCCGGGCGCGATGCCGCTGACGATCGCGGCGGGCGTGGACATGCCGTCGCTCACGCTCGACGCGGTGCTCGGCCGGCCCGTGCCGGACCACGTCGACTTCCAGGAGATCGCGAACGTGCGCTACCTGGAGGACGTCTTCCTCCCGATCGCCGACGTCCTGCCCGCACCATGACGCTGAGCACGTCCCTCCTGACCGGCGACCACCACGTCCACTCGACGTTCTCCGACGACGCGGTGAGCACGCCCGCCGAGAACCTGGCGGCGGCGCAGGCCGTGGGGCTGCGCGAGATCCGCATGGTCGACCACGTCCGCGTGTCCACCACCTACGTCCCGGAGTTCCTGGCGGCGGTCCGTGCGCTCCCGACGGTCGACGGCCTGACCGTCCTGACCGGTGTCGAGGCGAAGATCCTCGACGCGTCGGGCACGGTCGACGCGCCGCCGGAGGTGCTCGCCGCGCTCGGCACGCCCGGCGGACCGGACCGCGTGCTGCTCGCCGACCACCAGGTGCCCGGCCCCGACGGCCCGTGGAGCCCGCGCGCGACCCGCGAGCGCATCGAGGCCGGCCTGGACCCGGCCGACGTGGTCGAGATGCTGGTCACCGCCACGGTCCGCGCGATGCACGCGGTGGGCCGCGCACAGCTGGCGCACCCGTTCTCGGTCCTGCCGAAGATCGGGCTGACCGAGCAGGACGTCACCGACCAGCTCCTCGACGCGCTGGCCGACGCCGCGGTCGCCACCGGCACCCCGGTCGAGGTCAACGAGAAGTGGCACTGCCCCGGCCCGCGGGTGACGGACCGGCTGCGGGCCGCCGGGGTGCTGCTCGTCGCGTCCACCGACGCGCACCAGGCCGCCGACGTCGGGGTGTACGACTGGGTGCGCGGATGAACGACGTCGGTCGGGACGTCCTCGTCGCGCTCTTCGTGGCGCTCGTGGGCATCGGCGCGATCCCGGTGCTCGCGGGGCTGTACCAGTACCTCCTGGTCCCGGTGCACGCGTTCCGCAACCACCTGCGCGCCGCGGCCCCGCACCTGCCGCGCGTCGTGGTCATCGTGCCCGCCTGGAACGAGGGCGCCGTGCTCGCGGCGTCGCTGGACCGGCTGATGAGCCTGCAGTACCCGCCGGACCGGCTCAAGGTGTTCGTCGTCGACGACGCGAGCACCGACGACACCCCCGACGTGGTCCGCGCCAAGGCCGCGCAGTACGACGACCGCATCGTGCACCTGCGCCGCGAGCAGGGCGGGCAGGGCAAGGCGCACACGCTCAACCACGGCATCCGGTACGCCCTGTCGGACGACTGGATGGAGGCGCTGCTCATCATGGACGCCGACGTCATCTACCGTCCGGACTCGCTGCGCCGGATGGCCCGGCACCTCGCCGACGAGAACGTGGGGGCGGTCACGGCGTTCATCCGCGAGGGCAGCGGCAGGCCGGGGAGCGTCGCGCGCTTCATCGGCTACGAGTACGTGACCGCGCAGGCCGCCGCGCGGCGGGCGCAGAACGTCATGGGTGCCATGGCGTGCCTCGCGGGCGGCGCCCAGCTGCACTCGCGCGAGAACCTCGAGGCGGTCGGCGGGCAGGTGGACACCTCCACGCTGGCGGAGGACACCTACACCACGTTCCTCACGCAGCTGAACGGCCGCCGCGTCGTGTTCGAGCCGGCGGCGGTGGTGCTCGCCGAGGAGCCCGACACGGTCACGGCGCTGTGGAAGCAGCGGGTGCGCTGGGCCCGCGGCAACGTGCAGATCACCCGGACCTTCTCGCGGGTCTGGTTCCGGCCCTCCCGCAAGCACCACCTGGGCAACCTCGACTTCGGGGTGATCTGGTTCGCCATCTACCTGCTGCCCGTGGCCATGGGGTTCGCGGCCGTCGGCCTGGTCGGTCTCTACTTCGTGGCGGAGCTGACGGCGACCCAGGTGTTCCAGGGCTTCTGGTGGGTGGCGGTGACCGCCTACGTGTACATCACCGTGGCGACGCTCCTGCTCGACCGGGAGACCGCACGCCGGTCCTGGCTGCAGGGTCTGCTGTTCCCCGGGATCGGCGCGCTCGTCGTGATGAGCGCCGCGTGGTTCCCGAACCTCTGGGAGGAGCGCCTGCCCGGCCTGCTCGGGCTCGAGATGTCCGAGACCGGCCGGATGGTGTGGACGCTGACCCTGTACTCGTGGTCGGTGCTGGCCATGGCGCTGGCGTGGCTGATCAAGGTGCTCGAGCGAATCCCCGCGGTGCGGTGGCTCGCCACACCGCTGCTCTACGTGGTGGGCTTCGGTCCGGTGCTCTGCGCGATCACGCTGGACGCGTACGTCAAGCAGGCCCGGGGTGCGACCGCCGTGTGGGACAAGACGGAGAAGACGGGACGGGTGATGGGATGACGAGCTCGCACCGGGCGGGCCCCGGCGACGACGCCCGCTGGTGGGCGACGCTGTCGCGCGACGCCCTCGAGGACGAGATCCGGTCCAACCGGCGCGCGGAGCGACGCCTGCTCGTCCTGACCGTCCTGGTCTCGCTGGCGGTCACGGCCGTGGCCCTCCTGCTGCACGGCGGTGTGTCGTGAGCCCCCGCGTGCTGGTGGTCGACGACGAGCCCGACGAGCTCGCCCTGATCACGCGGCACGTGCGCCGGCTCGGCCACGACGTCGTGGCGGCCAAGAGCGCCGAGGAGGCGCTGGCGGACCCGCAGCTGGACTCGGTCGACGTCGCGATCGTAGACCTGCGCCTGCCGGGCATGGGCGGCTGGGAGCTGATCGAGGTGCTGCGGGTCCGCCGCCCCGACCTGCCCGTGGTCGTGACGTCGGTCCTCGACGCCGACGACTACCCGCACGTCGAGGCGTGGCTGCCCAAGCCGTTCTCCGGTGACGCGGTCCAGGCCGCGCTGACCCGGGCGCTGGGCGGTACCCCGTGAGCCGACGATGACCGAGCTCTGGTCGAACGAGCGCACCGACCTGGTCACCATGGGGTCGCGCTACCTGCGTCGTCTCGCCCGCCACCTCGGGCCCGACGGCGGCGTGGTCGAGCGTCAGCTGCCGTTCGTCGGCGTGTTCCTGATCGCGCTGCTCACGCTGCTGATCCCGGGCGTCAACGTGACCAGCCAGCGCGAGGTGGTCATCGCCGCCCTGCTCACCGTGGGCCAGCTGATCGCGGCTCGGTACCTGCCGTGGGGCCGGTGGCCCGAGGGCCGGCAGGACGTCCTGCCGATGATCCAGCTGCTGGCCGTGGCGTTCCTGCGCACCGGGACCGGAGGTCCGGGGTCGGCGTACACCACGCTCGTGTTCTTCCCCGTGATCACCCTCGCCTCGCAGCGGGACCGGCGCGGCATCGTGCTGGCCGCGCTCGGGGTGGCCGGGGTCGTCCTCTCCCCGGTCCTGCTCACCAACACCGTGCAGCTCACGGTCGACACCGGCGTCCGGACCCTGTTCGTCACGCTCGTCGCCGTGGTCGTGGCCGCCACGGTCCACGAGATCACGGCCCGGCTGCGCGCCCGCAGCCGGGCGCTGCTGTCGCTGCAGATGGACCAGGCGGTGCTGCTGGACCGCGCGCGCGCCGACGCCCTGTCGCTCGCCCGCGTGGCCGACCAGCGTCGCGCCGCGCGTGACGCCCTGGTCTCCGTGATCGACTCGGCGACCGAGCAGGCGATCATCGCGACGGACGCCACGGGGCTGGTCGAGGTGTTCAACGCCGGCGCCGAGAGGCTGCTCGGGTACGGGCAGGGCGAGGTGGTCGGGCGCCTGCGCCTGACGGACTTCCACGACAAGGACGAGCTGGAGGCGCGCCGCACGCTGCTGTTCGCCGACGACTCGCCGGTCGACCACCCCCAGGCCCTGGTCGACGCGCTCGTCGCACCCGCACTGGCCGGCCGCCCCGAGGTGCGCGACTGGACCTACGTCGCGCGGGACGGCGAGCGCATGACCGTCCGGCTCGCGGTGACCCGGCGCTCCGAGGCGGACGGCACCACCACCGGCTACGTGGTCGTCGCCACCGACGTCACGTCCGAGCGCGAGGCGTCGCGCCTCCAGGACGAGTTCGTCAGCCTGGTGAGCCACGAGCTCCGCACGCCCCTGACCTCCGTGCTGGGCTACCTCGAGCTGCTCACGGACGGCACCGACCCGCTGTCGGACGAGCAGCGCGAGTACCTGACCGTGATCGAGCGCAACGCCCGCCGCCAGCTGCGGCTGGTGGGCGACCTGCTGCTCAGCGCCCAGGTGGACGCGGGACGGTTCTCGATCGCGCCGAGCCGCATCGACGCCGCCGACATCGTGCGGGCCTCGATCGAGGCCGCCACGCCCGTGGCCGACGCCGCGGGCGTGACCCTCGAGGGGACGGTCGTCCCGACGCCGATCGACGCCGACCCGGTCCGCCTGGCACAGGCCGTCGACAACCTGGTGTCGAACGCGATCAAGTTCACGCCCTCCGGCGGCACGGTCCGGGTCGGGGTCACGCCCCGGGGCACGCAGGCGTCCGGCGGCGCGGACATCGTGGTCGCGGACACCGGCATCGGCATCCCGCCCGACGAGCTGTCCCAGCTGACCACCCGGTTCTTCCGGGCCTCGACGGCGACCCGGCGCGCCATCCCGGGGGTCGGCCTGGGGCTGTCGATCACCAAGGCGGTCGTCGACGCGCACGGGGGCTCGCTCGCGATCACCAGCACGCTGGGCGAGGGCACCACGTTCACGATCACGCTCCCGGCGACGCCCCCGGGCTGAGCCGGACGTACTCCCCGGTAGCTCCGGACATCCCGGGATGTATCAGACAGGACGACCGACGTCCCCTCCTGCCCGTGCGCCGAACGACGGCGCAGGACAGGACGACGAAGGAAGCCCCCATGACCATCCTCAGCTCCTCGACCGGTGCGGACTACCGCCCCGCCACCGCCGCCGCCGTCGCGGCGCTCGCGGACGCGGGCGTACCCGTGCACCTGCCGGGCACCGAGGCGTACACCGCGCTCACCGGCACCAGCAACCTGACCAAGGCGATCAGCCCCGTCGCCGTCGTCCCCGTCCGCGACACCGCGGACGTCACCGGCACGGTGCGCGTGGCGGCCTCGGCCGGCCTGCGGGTCGCGGTCCAGAGCACCGGGCACGGCGCGACGGAGACCATGCACGACTCGATCCTGGTGAGCACCGCCGCGCTCGACGAGCTCACGGTGCACCCGGACGAGCGCTGGGCCCGCATCGGTGCGGGGGTGCGGTGGGCAGCCGTCCTCGAGGCGTGCGCGCCGTACGGGCTGGCCGGGCTCGCCGGCTCGTCGCCCGACGTCGGGGTCGTCGGTTACCTGACGGGTGGCGGGCTCGGCCCGGTCGCCCGCTCGCACGGGCTCGCCTCCGACACCGTCCGCGCCTTCGAGGTCGTCACCGGCGACGGCGTGGCCCGCCGGGTCACCGCCACGCACCACCCGGAGCTGTTCTGGGGCCTGCGCGGCGGCAAGGGGACCCTCGGCATCGTCACCGCCGTGGAGATCGACCTGGTCGAGCAGCCCGAGCTGTACGCGGGCGCCCTCTGGTTCGCCGGTGCCGACGCCCCGGCCGTGGTCCGCACGTGGAGCCGGTGGTGCGAGGTGCTGCCCGAGGAGGGCACCACGTCGATCGCCGTGATGCGCCTGCCCGACCTGCCGTTCGTCCCGGAGCCGCTGCGCGGAGTCACGTCCGTGAGCGTCCGGTTCGCGTGGACGGGCGACCCCGCCGTCGGCGAGGAGATGGTCCGTGCGATCCGCTCCGTCGCCGCACCCCTGATCGACACCGTGCAGGTCATCCCGTACGCGGCGCTCGGTGCCGTGCACACCGACCCCACCGACCCGATGCCGCTGCACGAGCACCACAGCCTGCTCGACGCGTTCCCCCTGGAGGCCGCCGACCGGCTGCTCGAGCTGGTGGGTCCGGACGCGCCGTGCGCGCAGGCGATGGTGGAGGTCCGCCAGCTGGGCGGCAAGGTCCTCGACGACCGCGGGGTGCCCAGCGCGTTCCCGCACCGGGACGCGGCGTTCTCGCTGTTCACGATCGGCGTCATGGTCCCGGAGGTGGCGCAGGTCGTCACGCAGGACACCGCTCGCGTGCACGAAGGGCTCGCGCCGTGGACCCGCGAGGGCGGCCTGCCCAACTTCACCGACGGCGCCGGTCCGCAGTGGGCGCAGCGGGTGCTGACCCCCGCGGTGGCGCGACGCCTGCAGACGCTCTCGATGGTCTACGACCCCGACGCGGTGCTGCTCGCCGCCCGGGGGATCCGCGGCTAGGGCTCCGCGGGCGTCACGACGAACGTGAGGGAGACGTCCGCGTCGTCGGTGAGCTGCGCGGACGTCGACCCGACGAGGGGGCTCGCCAGCGCCGCGACCGCGAACGCGACGGCGACCGCGAGCCGCACGAGGCCGTTGCGGTCCACGGACAGGAAGGTGCGGCGCCGGACGTCGGGGGCGGTGGGCTCAGTCGAGGAGGAGCTCATCGACCCTCCTGTCCGCACTGTCCGTCCGGCGGGAGGCCGGGTGGTCCCGCCGGGCCCGACGGGCGTCGCCCATCGCGAGCAGCTCGAGCGTAGCGAGCGCGAGCAGCGGAGGCACGAGCATCACCGCGCGTCCCTGCGCGGATCCCGCCCACTGCAGCACCCAGCCCCAGCCCTTGTGGACGGCGAGCTGGACCCCGCGGATGCGGCCGATGGGCGTCGCGTTGACGTCGGCCTCCGCGTTCGCGTCGCCCTTGGTCACGACGTACGACTTGGTCAGCCGCTCACCGTCGGGACCGACCTTCTGCACCATCCGGCCGGTCGCCGCGTCCTGCCGGAGGTCGGGCAGCTTGCGCAGGGCGACGATCCGGTGGGTCACCAGCTCGTCGGAGCCCATGGGCCAGAACGAGATGACCTGGCCCACCTTGAGGTCCGACTCGTCGGAGATGGCCCGGAGCACCACGGCGTCGCCCGCGTCGAACTTCGGCGCCATCGAGCCCGACGTCACGACGAGGATCCGCTGCTGGTGCGCCTGGAACCACAGCGGGACGGCCAGCGACGTCGCGTACGCCACGCCGCAGATGACCACGACCGTCCACAGCGCGACACCGAGCAGCCGTCGCCACGTCGGCTTGGGAGCACGAGAACGCCGCCGACCGATCGCGCGCGGCGCGCGCCGGTCGACGGCTGGGGCGTCTCGTCGCCCGTCCGACCAGGAGGTCATCGAGCTCAGTTGTTGGCGGTCTGCTCGGCGTTGAAGATCAGGTCGAGCTCCACCGCGGAGTCCTGGTAGGCGTTGTCCGCCTCGAGCGGGAAGTCGACGCGGAAGCAGAGCCACTCGCTGGCACCGGCCGCGAGGGCCCGGTCGCCGGTCTGCGCGCCCACCGTGGGCTGGCCGACGAGCGCCGTGGCGGTGCCCGGCCAGTCCTCGCCGACGCCCGTGTTGTTGATCGGCGTGAGGGCGGCGACGCCGGCCGCCGTGCAGCCCGTCTCCGAGCCGACCGGGAACACCGACAGCGCGAGGATGTCGCGCAGGTCGCCGGGCGTCGCGGGCGGGTCGAGGACCGGGTCGGTCCCGGGGTCGGTCACAGGCGTCGCGAAGTACGAGACGGCGTACCGCAGCTCGAGCGACCCGTTGCTCTGGACCTGCAGCGGCGTGTACGTCGAGTCGCCGGGCGCGAGGTTCTGGGGCGAGAACGCGAACGGCACCGCGTCGCCGATCTCCAGGTCGACCGTGCCGCTCTCGATGGCCGCGGACGTCGCGTCGTTGTCGGTGAAGATGGCCGACGTCGTCAGCGTCGTGGCGCCGATGGCCGCGAGGCCGACGATGGCCACGGTGGTCCAGAGCCGCCGCCGGCGCGGGGCGTCGTGGTGCGCGGGCGCGGGGTCGATCATCTCTTGAAGCAGGTCGTCCATCATGTGGGAACCCCCCTAGGTGAAAACATCCTTATCGGCACCTCGGCGCCGGACTTGAGCCGAACGCACGATACTCACCCGTTCGTGTCATCCGTCCCCGCTGACCTCGGCGGACGCGTGTGGCGTGTCGACGGCGGCCGCGTCGGTGCGACCGCGACACCGCCCCGGCCACCACCGGCCCGGTCCCGGCGCGGGCGCGGCACGGACGGGGTGAGCCGCAGGTCGTGCGCGGGCACGGCCTGGGAGTACAGGTAGCCCTGCGCCTGGTCGACCCCGAGCCGGCGCAGGATGACGGCGGTGGGCTCGTCCTCCACGCCCTCCGCGACCACCCGCAGGTCGAACGAGTGCGCGAGGTCGACCATGGCCTGCACGACGACCTCGGACCCCTCGCGGCCGTCGGCCCCCAGGTCGGAGACGAACAGCCGGTCGATCTTCAGCTCGTCCACGGGCAGGTCCCGCAGCTGGGAGATCGAGGTGTTCCCGATGCCGAAGTCGTCGATGGCCACCCGGATGCCCAGCGCGCCGAGCCGCTCCAGGACCGGCACCACGCGCGACGGGTCGGCGACCAGCGCGGTCTCCGTGATCTCGACCTCGAGCAGGTCCGCCGGCACGGTGTGCTCCTCGAGCAGCGACTCGATGAGGTCGACGACGGCGAGCGTGGTCACGTCGTGCGCGGACAGGTTGACCGCGACGGGCGTCGCCCGGCCCTCGGCCCGCCACGCGGCGAGCTGCGTCACGCACTCGGTCAGCGCGTACCGCGTCACGTCGTGGATGAGCCCGGACTGCTCCGCCAGCGGGATGAACGTGGTGGGCGGCAGCACGCCGCGGGTGGGGTGCACCCAGCGCATCAGGGCCTCGAGGCCGACGGTCCGGCCCGTCGCCAGCTCGATCTTCGGCTGGTAGTGCATCCGCAGCTCGCGCGCGGCACCCGGCGCCGGGGTCAGGGCACGGTGCAGGTCGCCCAGCAGGACCAGGCGCGCGGGCGACGAGTCGTCCTCGTCCGCGGAGTAGACCGAGACGCCGGTGCGGTGGTGCTTGGCGGCGTACATCGCGACGTCCGCGGTCCGCATGAGCGACGACGGGTCGCTCGCGTGGTCGGGCAGGCACGCGACGCCGACGGACGTGTCGACGTGCAGGGGCAGCTCGCCAAGCATGAACGGCGGCACGAACAGGCCGCGCACGCGCCGGGCGAGCCGCTCGGCGTTCGCGACCGAGCGCACGTCGGGCAGCAGGATCGCGAACTCGTCGCCACCCAGCCGTGCGACGACGTCGTCGTCCCGCAGCGCGCCGCGCAGCCGCTCCGCCACCTGCTCCAGCAGCTCGTCGCCGCGGTCGTGGCCGAGCGAGTCGTTGATGTCCTTGAACCGGTCGATGTCCAGGAGCATGAGCCCCACCCGGGAGCCGGTCTCCTCCGCCTCCAGGATGGTGCGGCGCATCCGCTCGGCGAGCATCCGCCGGTTGGGCAGCCCGGTGAGCGAGTCGAGGAGCGCGAGCCGGGCGTTCTCGAGGGCGGTGGCCTGCAGCCGGCGGGACGCCGTCCACACGGTCCGGAACAGCACCAGCCAGAGCGCGACCAGGCCGAGCGTCACGACGACGGCCAGCGTCCGGACCGCCTCGGCCAGCGCGGCGCCTGCCGCCCGGTGGTCGAGCATCACCTCGGCGGCCCCGATCACGCTCGAGCCGCGTGCCGGGTCGGGGTCGGCCACCTCGTCGGCCCGCACGGGCACGTAGACGTCGAGGACGGACAGCTCGGTCCCGCCGCCGGAGCCGGCACCCGCGCCGCGCACGTCCGTGATCACGCGGGCGCTCGGGCTGCCGCCGGCGGTGACGAGGTCGAGCCGGTCGCCGTCGGGGAAGCCGGTCTCGGTGTGCTCCGCCGAGCTGTAGATGAGCGAGCCGTCCAGGGCCCACAGCCGCAGCTCGACCAGCCGGTCACCGAACCCGGAGGTCGCGGCCTCGACGGCGTCCTTCTGGGCCTGGTCGAGGTTGTCCGGGGGGACGAAGGAGTCGGTCGGGACGGTGCGCGTGGCGTACGCCGTGACGGTCTCGGCGGTCGCGATCCCGTCGCGCACCGACTGCTGGCTCATCACGCTCCACGTGACCCAGACGAGCGCGCACCCGAGCACGACCATGGCGATGCTGCTGATGACCGCGAACGACCGTGTCAGCGGCCAGCGGCGGCGGACGGCTCTTGGCACGTGGACCTCACGAGCTGGGGCGAGCGCGGCTCGGAGGGGGCCGTGCTGTGCCGAGAGTATGCGGAACTTGTGCTGCACAGCGACACGCCAGGTCAGAGCGTCGTCCCGGCGCGTCGGGAACGTCCCGGGACACGCCACGGTTGCACCGGTCGTCACCACGACGCCGACCCGTCCCAGGAGGACCAGATGACGTACGACGTGTCCAAGACCGACGAGCAGTGGGCCCTGGAGCTGGAGCCGCAGGAGTTCGCGGTGCTCCGCCGCGCGGGGACCGAGCGCGCGTGGACGGGCGAGCTGCTGGACGAGAAGCGCGAGGGCGTCTACCGCTGTCGCGCGTGCGACAACGAGCTGTTCCGCTCCGACACCAAGTTCGACTCGCACTGCGGCTGGCCCAGCTTCTTCTCGCCCCTCGCCGGCGACCGCGTGGAGCTGATCACCGACCGCAGCCTCGGCATGGTCCGCACCGAGGTGCGCTGCGCGCGGTGCGGGTCGCACCTCGGGCACGTGTTCGACGACGCCCCGCAGACCCCCACGGGCGACCGGTTCTGCATGAACTCGGTGAGCCTGCGCTTCGAGCCGCGGCGCGCCGGGGCGGACACCCCGGACGTGTGACGTCCAGATGGTCGACACGTGTGAAGTCAGCCGCCGCGAGTGCCGATAATGCTCACGTGGAAGACGTCCTGACGGTGCGGCGGTGGAGGCGCTACGGCGCCGACCGCCTCTATGTCACGCAGGAGAGCGGTGCCCGCGTCGGCTCGGTCGACCTGCAGTCCGGTGAGGTCGTCGTCGACGACCCCGCGCACGAGGCCGGCCTGCGCCGGGCCGCGCAGGCCTACCTGCGCGCCGACGTCGCCGAGCTCGCCATGGCCCTGCCGGCGCCCGGCGTCGGCGCCCTCGACCCCGTCGACGAGGAAG
Source organism: Cellulomonas xylanilytica (assembly GCF_007989805.1). Lineage (GTDB taxonomy): Bacteria > Actinomycetota > Actinomycetes > Actinomycetales > Cellulomonadaceae > Cellulomonas > Cellulomonas xylanilytica. The sequence continues at coordinate 86,184 of NZ_BJUB01000002.1, read as the reverse complement.
CGCTGCAGGCGTGGCTCGGCGGGGACGACTGGGACTCGGTGAACGTCGCCGCGATCCGGGGCGAGCGCGGCAGCTCCGTGCGGACCCGGCTCGAGCGGATGGGCGACGAGGGCTGGCAGGTGGTCCACGACGTGCCGCTCGGCCGGCAGGGGAGCCTGGTCGAGCACCTGCTCATCGGTCCCGCGGGGATCTTCACGGTCGCCGAGCGGCGCCACCCCGGCCAGCGCATCGTCGTCGAGGGCCGCACCCTCGCCGTCGACGGGCGGTCCATGTCCTACCTGCGCGACGCGCGGCTCGAGGCCACCCGCGTGCAGGGCGCCCTGCTGGCGGCCGCGTGCGCGGCGATCACGGTGCGGGGCGTCGTCGTGGTGCACGGCGACCTCGAGGTGCGCACCGTCCAGCCGCAGCACGACGCGTTCGCCATCGCCCGCCAGGACGTGCAGACGGTGTTCCGCGCGATGCCGGTCCGGCTCGACCCGGCCCGCATCATGGCGATCGCGCACGTCGCCCGTCAGCGGTCCACCTGGTCGCGCTGAGCGGCACCCGGGTGTTGACACCTGTTCCGCGCGGTGATCTGCTGAAACGCTTCCCTCTGCTCGGGTGGCGATGCCGCGATTTGCGCAGGGGTCCCGTCAGGATGTGACCGTGGTCGACGAACAGTTCCGCCAGCTCGAGCGCGAGCTCGGGCTCCTCCTGCGACGCGCGCAGGCCTCCTCGGCATCGATCTCGCGGGACGTGCACCCCGACCTCGAGCCCGCCGCCTACTCGCTGCTCGCGCTCATCGCCGCCTCACCGGGCGTGCGGGCGAGCGACCTGGCCGCCACCATCGGCGTCGGGCGGGGCACGATGTCGCGCCAGCTCGCCCGGCTGGGCACGCTCGGGCTCGTGTCGCGACGGCCCGACCCCGACGACTACCGGGGCCAGCTCCTCGAGCTGACCGACGAGGGCCTGCGCCGCTTCGAGGCGGCCCAGCAGGCGCGGCGGGCGTTCCTGCGCCAGGCGCTGACCGCGTGGAGCGAGGCCGACATCGAGGGCCTGGCCACGCAGCTCGGCCGGCTCAACACCGACCTCGCGGCGGCCCGACGGGCGCACTGACGCCCGTTCCCCGAGCACGACGGCGCCGCCCGGTCGGAGGGACCGGGCGGCGCCGTCGCGCTGTGTCAGGTCAGCGGCGGGGTGCGGTCTTCTGCTCCGCCTCCAGCGCGTCGAGCTCGGCACGCTCGGGCTGGACCTCGGCGGATGCCTCGGCGGTGGCCGGGGCGAGCGCCTCGCCCTCCTGCTCCAGCAGCTGCTCGATGCCCGAGCGGGTGCCCAGCGGGACCTCCTTGAGGAAGAGGACCGCGATCAGCGAGATGAGCGCGATGGGCGCGGCCACCAGGAACAGGTCCGCGATGGCGTTGCCGAACGACTGCTCGACGACGATCCGCACGTTCTCCGGGAGCGTGGACAGGTCCGGGATCGCTCCGTCGGAGCCCATGGCGGACGGGTCGATGCCGATCGCGGTGAGCCCGCGGACCATCAGGTCGGTGACCCGGTGCGAGAGCACGACGCCCAGCGCGGACACGCCGAGCGCACCGCCGAGCGTCCGGAAGAACGCCACGGTCGACGTCCCCGACCCGATCTCGCGGACGTCCAGGGTGTTCTGCACGGCGAGCACGAGGTTCTGCATGAGCATCCCGACGCCGGCGCCGATGACCACCAGGTAGAGGCCGACCAGCGTGAACGACGTGTCGAAGTGGATGGTGCCCATGAGCCCGAGCCCCGCGGTGAGCAGGACGGCACCGGCGACCATGAACTTCTTGTACCGGCCGGTGCGGCTGATGATCTGCCCGGAGACCGTCGACGAGACGAGCAGGCCGACGATCATCGGGATGGTCAGCAGGCCGGACTGCGTCGGGGTCTTGCCGCGGGCCAGCTGCATGTACTGGCTGAGGAACACCGAGGTGCCGAACAGGGCGACGCCCACGGCGATGCTGGCGACGACGGACAGCACCAGCGTGCGGTTCTTGAACAGGTGCAGCGGGATGATCGGCTCGCTCGCGCGGGACTCCACCCAGATCGCGGCCGCGAGCGTCAGCAGGGAGCCACCGACCATGGCGGCCGTCTGCCACGAGGCCCAGTCGAACGAGGTTCCCGCGAACGTGATCCAGAGCAGGAGCGTGGCGATGCTGACCGACAGGAGCGTGGCGCCGGCGTAGTCGATCTTCACCTTGCGGGCAGCGCGTGCGGGCAGGTGCAGCGTGCGCTGGAGCACGATGATCGCGGCCAGCGCGAACGGCAGGCCGAGGAAGAAGTTCCAGCGCCAGCCGGCGCTGTCGGTGATGACGCCGCCGAGCAGCGGCCCGCCGACCATGCCGATGCCCATCACGGCGCCCATGAGGCCCATGTACCGGCCGCGCTCGCGAGGGCTGATGATGTCGGCGATCAGGACCGTGCCCAGCGCGGTGAGCCCACCGGCGCCGATGCCCTGCAGGGCGCGCATGCCGATGAGCATGCCGGTCCCGTGCGAGAGCCCGGCGAGCGCCGAGGAGATCACGGAGATGGCGAGCGCCAGCTGGATGAGCAGCTTGCGGTCGACCAGGTCGGCCAGCTTGCCCCAGATGGGCGTCGAGATGGTCGTGGTGAGCAGGGTGGCGGTGACCACCCAGGTGAAGGCGGACTGCGTGCCGCCGAGGTCGGAGATGATCCGCGGCAGCGACGAGGAGACGACGCTCGTCGCGAGGATCGAGACGAACATCCCGAGGAGGATGCCGGACAGGGCCTCGAGCACCTCGCGGTGGGTCATCTTGGGCGCGGGGCTCTGGACTGAGCTCTCCGCGGTGCTGGTGGGTTCGGGGGTGGCGCTGGTCATGGTCTCGCTCTCGGTGGTGCTGGCTGGGGGGATCAGGCGGGCTGGAGGACGTCGTGGGCAGGCTCGGGGGCGAGCCGGGCGAGCGTGGTGGTGAGCCGGTCGAGGGTCGCGGTGGCGTCGCGGAGCTCGTCGGCGGTCCAGCCGGCGAACACCTCGTGCGCGCGCCGGTCCAGGGCGTCGGCGATCTCGACGGCCAGGGAGCGGCCGGCGGGGGAGAGGCGGATCGTGCGGACGCGGCGGTCCTCGTCGTCGACCGCCCGCTCGACCAGGCCGTCGTCGACGAGCTGGCTGACCTGGCGGCTGGCCACCGAGATGTCCACGCGCAGGGCGTGGGCGATGTCGCTGACCTGGAGGGTGCCGCGGCGCTGCAGGATCCGGACGATCGCGAGGGCGCCCTTGGTGCACCCGATCTGTCGGGCAACCTCCAGGGACGACTCGCGCAGCGTGCGGCTGAATGCCTGGACCGACCGCAGCAGTGCCTGCGGGGGCGTCTCGGGATGGACGTGCGACATGCGGCTCCTCTTTGTTGCTTGCGGCAACCATACGTCCAACGCTTGCTTCAAGCAACTGAGTGCGACGTCTATTCCCTCGCACAGCGACGCGGCCGGGCCCACGGGGGGCCCGGCCGCGTCGTCGGTCGTCTCAGGTGGCCGACGACGCCCCGCGACGGGTGCGGTCCACCTTGACGCCCTCCATGTCCTCCAGCTCGATGCCCTTGGTCTCGGGCACCTTCCAGAGCGTGAAGAAGAAGGACAGCGTCGCGAAGATCGCGTACATCAGGTAGGGGATCGACGCGCCGAAGGTGTCCAGCAGCGGCGGGAACGACACCGTGATGAGGAAGTTGGCGATCCACTGCGCCGCCGCCGCCACACCGAGCGCGGCCGCGCGGATGCGGTTGGGGAACATCTCGCCCAGGAGCACCCAGACGAGCGGGCCCCAGGTCGCACCGAAGAAGACCACGAACAGGTTGGCCGAGATCAGCGCGATGACGCCCCACGAGCCGTCGAGGGTCAGCTCGTCGCCCGTGCCCGTCGACTGCGTGAACGCGAGCGCCATGATGCCGAGGGTCACCGCCATGCCGAACGAGCCGGTGAGCAGGAGGGGACGGCGGCCGACCTTGTCGATGAGCGCGATCGCGATGAACGTCACCAGCACGTTCGTGATCGACGTGATCGTCGAGATCATGAACGACTGGCTCTCCTCGAACCCGACGGCCTGCCACAGCGTCGTCGAGTAGTAGAAGATCACGTTGATCCCGACGAACTGCTGGAACACGGACAGCAGGATGCCGACCCACACCACCGGCAGCAGGCCGAACCGCGGACCCTTGAGGCTCGCCTGCGACTCGAGCTTCTTGTCGGTCGCGATGGTGTGCTCGATCATCACGACGTGCGCCTCGACGTCGTCGCCCTCGGGCAGCGTCGTGGCGAGCACCGCCTTGCCCTCCTCGCGCCTGCCGGTCGCGATGAGGAAGCGGGGTGACTCGGGTATCTGCAGCGCGAGGATGCCGTACACGGCCGCCGGGATCACCGCGACGATGAACATCCAGCGCCACGCCTCGAGGCCGAGCCACAGGTCCTCGGCCGCACCGCCCGCCGACGTGGCCAGCAGCTGGTCCGACAGGAGCGCGGCGAAGATACCGAGCGTGATGGCGAGCTGCTGGAGGGACCCCAGCCGGCCGCGCATGGCCGCCGGCGCGATCTCCGCGATGTACGCGGGCGCGATCACCGACGCGATGCCGATGCCGATGCCCGCCATGACGCGCCACAGGACCAGGTCCCACGCGCTCCAGGCGATGCCGGACAGGATCGAGGACACGAAGAACAGCACCGCGCCGAGGAACATCACGCGGGTGCGGCCCCAGCGGTCCGCGAGCTTGCCGCCGAGCCAGGCGCCGAACGCGCAGCCCAGCAGGGCGATGGCGACGACGAGGCCGGTCACGGCGGGGTTGATCTCGAACTCGTCCTCGATCGCGTTGACCGCCCCGTTGATGACCGAGCTGTCGAAACCGAACAGGAAGCCACCGACGGCGGCGGCGATCGCCAGGCCGATGGCCTTGTTCTTGTAGGGGCTCGGCGGGACCGCCGACCCCCCTGCCGCCCCCTGCGGCGACCGTGACGCGTCGGACATGGTGTTGCTCCTCCATGAGACGCCCGAGCCGCTCCCGGGGCGATCATCCCCACCTTGGCCCTCACGGCGTGACTGTGCACGTCGGAGGCGTGCCTGCTGGCAGCCGGGGGTGCGGGGAGGCAAGATCGTCCGATGGACGGCACCGGTGGTGGAGCGAAGCGGCCCCGTCGGCCCGCCATGCTCGACCCCGCCCAGGCCGACGAGCTGCCCGGCGGCTACGACCCCGCGCTGCGCAACGAGGCGGCGCACACGACCGCGGCGGCGCTCGTGCACCAGGGCCGCGCCAACACCGATCCCGAGGTCGTCGACCGGCTCGTGTCCCTCGTCGAGCGGGAAGGTCTCGACGTCGTCGCCGCCCTGTGGTCCGACAGCCCGGCGGACAGCCTGCCCGGTGCGCTGTGGCGGCTCTACGTGCTGCGGGAGTGGGTCCGGCGGGACCCCGCGACCGTCGCCGACCGGTACCGCCTCGGCGTCGCCGCCGCCCCGGTGCACGACGTCGTCGCCGGCGTGGCCGACGCCCCAGGGCCGGCGGACGTCCGGGCGGTGGCCGACGCGGTGCTGTCCGGCGTCTACACGGGTGACCTCGACGTCGCCCTGGAGCGCGCGGCCGCCTTCAGCCGGGTCCTGGCGACGGGTGCGGCGTTCGACGCCGACCACCTGGACGACGTCGACCCGTCCGGGGCGCAGCGGCTCACCCGCGGCGCCGCCTCCCTGGTCCGCACGGCGGAGGAGCTCGAGCACGCCGCCTCGCTGTGGCGGGCCGACCGGCTCGAGTGACGTCGGCCACGGCGGACGCGTGAACGTCCAGGTCGCGCGCGCGTCGCCCGGACGGCCCACCCGATCACCCGGCCGGAGCAGGAAGCCCGGCGTACGATGAGCGGCGACGTCGGGCCGCGGTAGCCCCGGGCTCCATCTCAAGCCGCTTCGAGCGGCCTCGCGCCGAGAGGCGCTCCGCGGTCCGGCGTCGCACATCGTGGGCGTGTTTCCGCGGACGCCGTCGGGCTGTCACCATGTGTCCATGCACGCGTCAGCGTGCGTTAGGCATCCGACCAGACGTGACCTAGCCTGATCCCCGCCCTTCCTCCCCCTCCTTCGGAGCCAGCCGTGCGCCTGCGCCTCACCCCGCGCGACACCACGTTCTTCGACCTCTTCGCCGCTCAGGCGATCCACCTCGTCACCGGCGCCAACCTGCTGGGCGAGATGCTCGGGGCCGACCGCTCCACCCGCAAGGAGATCGGCAAGCGCATCGCCGACGCCGAGCACGAGGCGGACGACGCGACCCACTCGATCATGCGCCGGCTCAACCAGACGTTCGTCACCCCGTTCGACCGGGACGACATCTACACGCTGGCCTCGAGCCTGGACGACTGCATGGACTTCATGGAGGAGGCCGCGGACCTCATCGTCCTGTACAAGGTCGACGCCCTGCCCGCGCGCGTCTCCGACCAGGTCCAGGTGCTCCAGCGCGCCGCCGAGCTCACCGCGGAGGCCATGCCCCGCCTGCGGTCGATGGACTCGCTGTCCGAGTACTGGGTCGAGGTCAACCGCCTCGAGAACCAGGCCGACAAGATCCACCGCAAGCTCCTGGCGCAGCTGTTCGACGAGGTCACGGACCCCATCCAGCTGATGAAGGTCAAGGAGATCGTCGAGAAGCTCGAGGACGCCGCCGACGCGTTCGAGAAGGTGGCGAACACCGTCGAGACCATCGCGCTCAAGGAGTCCTGAGCCCGGTGGAACTGGCGCTCGTCGTCATCGTCGTCGCGTTCGCGCTCGGCTTCGACTACACCAACGGATTCCACGACGCGGCGAACGCGATCGCGACCTCGGTCTCGACGCGTGCGCTGACGCCCAGGGCCGCGCTGATCATGGCCGCGGTCTTCAACCTCGTCGGCGCCCTGCTGGGCACGCAGGTGGCGACCACCATCGCCGAGGACATCATCAGCATCGGCAGCGTCAGCTCCGAGGAGGCGCTGATCATCGTCCTGTCGGGACTGATCGGCGCGATCGTCTGGAACCTCATCACCTGGTGGCTGGGGATGCCGTCCTCCTCCACGCACGCGCTCATCGGCGGGCTGACGGGCGTGGGCATCGCGTCGGGCGTCACCGTGCACTGGGAGGCGATCGTCGACAAGGTCGTCATCCCCATGGTGCTCTCGCCGGTGGTCGGCTTCACGCTGGCGTTCGCGCTGATGGTCGGCGTGCTGTGGCTGGTGCGGAACTCCGCACCCGCCCGCACCATGCGACGGTTCCGGCTGGCGCAGACGGCCTCCGCCGCGGCGATGGCCCTCGGGCACGGCCTGCAGGACGCGCAGAAGACGATGGGCGTGATCATGCTCGCCCTCATCGCCGGAGGCTTCTACACGCAGGGCGCGCCCATCCCGCTCTGGGTCAAGGTCTCGGCGGCCGCCGCCATCTCTCTGGGCACCTACTCGGGCGGGTGGCGCATCATGCGCACGCTGGGCCGCAAGATCATCGAGCTGGACCCGGCGCGCGGCTTCGTCGCGGAGTCGGTGGCCGCCTCCGTGCTCTACGCGAGCGCGTACTGGCTGCACGCGCCCATCTCGACCACCCAGACGATCACGTCGGCGATCATGGGCGTCGGCGCCACGAAGCGCCTGTCCGCGGTCCGCTGGGGCGTCGCGGGGAACATCGGCGTCGCGTGGGTGCTCACCATCCCCGCGTCGGCCCTGGGCGCCGCCTGCGTCTACTGGATCCTCAACCCGATCCTGACCTGACGCCCCACGACGCCCGCCAGGACGCGACTCGACGCGTCCTCGGTCAGGGCTCGCCGGGGCGGTGCGTCTCCGTGGCGACCACGCGGGGCCCCTTCGGGGTCTGGGCGACGTGCGCGACGAGGACCTGGGCCGGGTGCAGGAACGGGTCCGCGGCCGGGAGCGCGTCGGCGACGCTACGACGGGCGTGCTGCGCGAGGACGTCCACCACCGTCGGCAGCACCGGGCGGTGTGTGCACAGCACGGCGTCCCCGGTCAGCTGCAGCAGCCGCAGCACCTCGGCGGCCACCCGGGCGGGGGACGTCGAGTGCTCCGCCTCGGTGAGCACCGGCAGCACCTCGGCCGGCACCTGGGCGGCTGAGGCGTAGGGCGCGACCGTGCTGACGCACCGGGCCCACGCACTGGTGACCACCCGCGCCACGCCGAACGTCGACAGCACCGGCACCAGGGCGCGGGCCTGGCGCTGACCCTCCGCGGTCAGCGGCCGGTCCAGCTCCGAGCCCTTCCAGTCCGCGCGGCGACGAGCCGTGCCGTGCCGCGCGATGACGAGCGCGCGCGTGTCCAGCCGGTCCTTCTCGTATGCCTCGACCAGCTCGGCCAGCGGGATCCGGTCGTCGTCGCGCGTCAGCCGCTTGGCGGCCGTCACCACGTCGAACCAGCGCAGCTGGTCGATCTCCTTGGGGGAGACGGGCGCGACCGGCGCGCGCGCACGCAGCGCGGCGGCGTCCGGGCGTCCGGCCACCTGCGCGGCCCAGTAGTGGACGCGCTTGCGGCGGCCGTCGGACAGCGCGTACTCCAGACCGGGCAGCGGGATCCCGAGGACGACGTCCTGGGCAGTCTCCTCGGCCACCTCGCGCGTGGCGGCCGAGAGGATCGTCTCGCCCGGGTCCACCTTGCCCTTGGGCCACGACCAGTCGTCGTAGCGCGGACGGTGCACGAGGGCGACCTGCAGCGTGCCCAGGCGGACGCGCCACACCAGGGCCCCGGCCGCCTCGACGACGACCGGTGCGTGCGCTGGCGTCACCGTCCCGTGCCCGGCCGGCGCCGCTGCCGGTGGATGAGGGCGGCCTGCAGGTCCACGAGCGGCCCGTCGGGGCCGAGATGGTGCCGCTGCCAGGTGCCGTCCGGCTCCAGGTGCCACGACGAGGTGCCGTCGTCGGTCGACTCGTCCATGAGCTCGATGAGCTCGGCGACCTGGTCGGGGTCGGAGATGCGCACCAGCGCCTCGACGCGCCGGTCCAGGTTGCGGTGCATCAGGTCCGCCGAGCCGATGTAGACCTCGGGGCCCTCGAACGGGGCGTCGGCCGGGCCGGTGGCGTGCGCGAACGCGAAGATGCGCGAGTGCTCGAGGAACCGGCCGAGGATCGAGCGCACCCGGATGGTCTCGGACAGGCCGGGGACGCCGGGCCGCAGCGCGCAGATGCCGCGGACGACCATGTCGATCGGGACCCCCGCCTGCGACGCGCGGTAGAGGGCGTCGATCGTGGCCTCGTCGACCATCGAGTTGACCTTGATCTTGATCCACGCCGGCTGGCCCATCCGCGCGGCGTCGGCCTCGCGGTCGATGCGCTCGATGAGCCCGGCGCGCACGGAGCGGGGCGCGACGAGCAGCCGGTGGAACCGCGACTTCGGGGCGTAGCCCGACAGCTGGTTGAACAGCCGCGTCAGGTCCTGGCCCACCTCCGGGTCGCTGGTGAGCAGCCCGTGGTCGGTGTACAGCCGCGCCGTCTTCGGGTTGTAGTTGCCGGTGCCGATGTGGCAGTAGCGGCGCAGCCCGTCGGACTCCTGGCGCACCACCAGCGACAGCTTGCAGTGCGTCTTCAGGCCGACGATGCCGTAGACGACGTGCACCCCGGCCTGCTCGAGCTTGCGCGCCCAGGAGATGTTGTTCTGCTCGTCGAACCGCGCCTTGATCTCGACCAGCGCCAGCACCTGCTTGCCCGCCTCCGCGGCGTCGATCAGTGCGTCGACGATGGGGGAGTCGCCCGACGTCCGGTACAGCGTCTGCTTGATCGCCAGCACCTGCGGGTCGGCCGCGGCCTGCTGCAGGAACGTCTGCACGGAGGTCGAGAACGAGTCGTACGGGTGGTGCAGGAGGATGTCGCGCTCGCGGATCTTGGCGAACATGTCCGCGGGCGTCGCGCTCTCGACCTCGGCCAGCTGGCGCGGGGTGGACGCGATGAACCGGGGGAACTGCAGGGCGGCACGGTCCAGGTCGGCGATGAGGTTGAGGCCCGTCGCGTCGAGCGGTGCCGGCAGCTGGTAGACCTCGTCCTCCGCGACGTCGAGCTCGCGGATGAGCAGGTTGCGGATGCGCGGGCTGATGCCGTCGGCGATCTCCAGGCGCACGGGCGGGCCGAAGCGGCGGCGCAGCAGCTCCTTCTCCATGGCCTTCAGGAGGTTCTCGGCGTCGTCCTCCTCGACCTCCACGTCCTCGTTGCGGGTCACCCGGAACGTGTGGTGCTCCTGGACCACCATGCCGGGGAACAGCTGCTCGAGGTGCTCGGAGATGACGTCCTCGACGGGGACGAACGACATCGGGCCCTTCTCCGGCGAGGCGGCCTGCACGTCGGGGGCGCTCGGCCGGCCGGACGCGTCGACCGCGATGAACCGGGGCAGCAGCGGCGGCACCTTGACGCGGGCGAAGTGCTCCTTGCCGGTCGCGGGGTTGGTCACCACGACGGCCAGGTTGAGCGACAGCCCGGAGATGTACGGGAACGGGTGCGCCGGGTCGACCGCGAGCGGCGTCAGCACGGGGAAGATCTGCCGGCGGAAGAACTTGCGCAGCCGGTCCTGCTCGCTCTCGCCCAGCTGGTCCCAGCGGACCAGGGTGATGCCCTCCTCGGCCAGCGCGGGCTGCACCTGCTCCGCGAACACCGCCGCGTGGCGGGCCATGAGCTTGTGCGCCTCCTCGCTGATCGCCTCCAGCACCTGGCGCGGCGACAGCCCCGACGCGGCCGTGACCGCGATGCCCGTGGCGATGCGGCGCTTGAGGCCGGCGACCCGGACCATGAAGAACTCGTCGAGGTTGGACGCGAAGATCGCCAGGAACCGCACCCGCTCCAGCAGCGGGATGTCCCCGTCCTCCGCCAGCTCGAGCACCCGCTGGTTGAAGGCGAGCCAGGACAGCTCGCGGTCGAGGAACCGGTCCTCCGGCAGAGGTTCTGCGGTGTCGATGTGCTCGTCGATCTCGGTCTGGGCCATGTGCTCGGCGATGTGTGCGGCCAAGGACGGGTCGAGGGCGGTGGCGTCCGTCATGCGCCCATCGTGACACCCGCAGGTGAACTCGGGGTATCGGAACCGAACATCACGTCCACGGCCGCCCGGACGAAGCCCGCACGCTCGTAGGTGTGCACCGCGACGGTGTTCTCCGCGCCGGTGTAGAGGATCGCCTCCCGCAGGCCGAGGCTGGTCAGGTGGTCCAGGCCGAGCGCCGTGAGCGCACGTCCGAGACCCAGCCCCTGGGCGTCCGGGTCCACCCCCACCACGTAGATCTCGCCGACCGGCTCCGCACCGTGCTCACCGGCGGGGTGCACCTTGGTCCACACCGATCCGAGCAGGATCCCGTCGCGCTCCGCCAGCAGGAAGCCGTCCGGGTCGAACCAGGGCTCCGACTCCCGGGCGCGCAGGTCCGCCGACGTCATCCGGCCCTGCTCCGGGTGGTAGGAGAACGCGCGCGAGTTCACCCGACGCCACGCCTCTTCGTCGCGCCCCGGCACGAAGGTGCGCACGGTGACCCCGGTCGGCAGGTTCGGGGCGCCCGTCGGCCGGGTCGTCAGGTCGACGCGCATCTGCAGCAGCTCGCGCACGACGGCCATGCCCTGGTCCTCGGCGAACCGTCGCGCCGCCGGCAGGTCCCCGTGCGCCCACACCCGCAGGGTCCGGCCCGGGACGACCGTGGTCTCGGCGAGCGCCCGGCCGAGCAGCGCGCGTCCCACCCCGGCGCGGCGGTGCGTGGGGTCGACGACGAGCTCCGCCTTGGTGGAGGTCTGCGCACCGACGTCGAGCTGGGCGTAGCCGACGAGGTCGTCGTCGACCGTGGCGCACAGGTGGACCACCGGCGCCTCGGGCGCGGCGAGCCACAGCAGCGGCTGCTCCGAGAGCGGGGGGACCCCGTCGACCGCGGCTGCCCGGTCCGCGAGGGCGCGCACGGCGTCGGCGGAGGCGGCGGGCAGTGGCCCGGCCGTCGCACTGAGGATGACCTGCGAGGACGCGTCGTCGAGCATGGCCCCATCCCACCACGGGCAGGCCTGCACCGGCTGGGTCCACCCGGGTGAGCGGGTACCTTGGCGGGCGATGGATGCCTCGGGGAACGCCGTGCCGCACGACCGCCCGCAGGACACCCGCCGGTCGAGGCGGGCGCGACGGGCCTCGGCGACGACGGCCCCCGTCGACGTGACGGTGGTGGTGGTCGGCGCCGGGCAGGCGGGGCTGTCGGCGGCGTACCACCTGCGGCGAGCAGGCCTGGTGGCGGTCGGCGAGCGCGGCTGGGAGCGGGCGGCGGCGACGTTCGTCGTGCTCGACGACGGGGTGCAGGCCGGCGGCGCGTGGCAGCACCGGTGGCCGGGCCTGACGATGGCCGACGCGCACGGGGTGCACGAGCTGCCCGGGATGCCGCTGGTGGTGGGGGACCCCACCGAGCCGGCCGCGTTCGCGGTGCCCTACTACTTCGCGCAGTACGAGGACGCGTTCGAGCTGCGCGTGCAGCGTCCCGTGCGCGTGGAGCGGGTCGAGCCCGAGCCCGACGGGACGCGCCTCCTCGTCCGGTCCCGCAGCGTCGAGCGTCCCGACGAGACCGTGGTGTGGCGGGCCGGTGGCCTGGTCAACGCGTCCGGCACCTGGCAGAAGCCGTTCTGGCCGGCGTACCCGGGCCGGGGGGCGTTCCGCGGACGGCAGCTGCACTCCCACGACTTCCGGCTCCCGGAGGACCTGGCCGACGGGCACGTCGTCGTGATCGGCGGCGGGACGTCCGCCGTGCAGCTGACGCTCCTGCTGGCGCGCGTCACGTCGACCACCTGGGTCACGCGCCGGCCGCCCGCGTGGCGCGACGACACGTTCACGCCCGAGGTCGGCCGGGAGGCCGTCGCGCGGGTCGGCGAGCGGACGCGGGCCGGGCTGCCGCCGCAGAGCATCGTGAGCGTCACGGGTCTGCCCCTCACGCCTGCCTACCGCACCGGCATCGCCGCCGGCGTCCTGCGGGCACGGCCGATGTTCGACCGCATCACGCCGGACGGCGTCGAGTGGGACGCCCCGGACAGCCCGGGGGAGGGCTGGGTGCCCGGGCCCGCGCACGTCGAGGCGCGCACGCTCCTGTGGTGCACCGGGTTCCGCGCCTCGCTGGACCACCTCGCCCCGCTGGGCCTGCGGGCCCCCGGCGGCGGCATCGTCATGGACGGCACCCAGGTGGTCGCCGATCCCCGCGTGCAGCTCGTCGGGTACGGCCCGAGCGCGTCGACGGTGGGCGCGAACCGGGCGGGCCGCGAGGCCGTGCGCAACCTGCAACGGCTGTGGATTTAGTGGAATGGAACATTCCGTTCTGTTAGAGTCAGGTCATCGACCCGCCGACGGAAGGCAACACGATGACCGAGCAGAGCGCACCGCAAGGCACCCGCTGGACCGTGCTGGAGCAGGCGCACGACGCCCTGCGCACCGTCGTCGCGGCCGTCCCCGCGGACGGCTGGGACCGGCCGACCCCGTGCACGCAGTGGACCGTCGCGCAGGTGCTCCAGCACGCCGTCGGCGACCAGCAGGGGTACGCCGCCACGATCACGGGCGAGGGGTGGCCCACGGAGAACCCGTTCGAGCCGTCCGGCCACCTCGCCCTGGACCCGGTGGCCCTCGTCGAGTCCGCCACCCGCGCCGCCGCCGATGCCTGGTCGACCGTCCCGGCGGACGGCCCCGACGTCACGACGCCGCTGCCCGTCGGCCCGCTCGCCCCCGCGGTCGGCGTGGCCGCCTGCGCCCTGGACGCTGCGGTGCACGCCTGGGACATCGCCGTGGCCACCGCCCAGCCCTCGCCCCTCACACCGGGCCTCGCCGCGGCGCTGCACGAGGCCGCCGTCCAGTTCGTCGAGCCGCTGCGCGCGTTCGCGTACGCCCCCGTGCTGCCGTCCGCCGACGGTGACGGCCCGGCCGAGGCGCTGCTGCGCTACCTCGGCCGGTCCCCGGCCTGGCCGGCCTGACACGCACGACAGGCCGGGGTCGACGTGACCCCGGCCTCTCGCGTGCTCGTCGTGCTCGTCAGCTGGCGGTGCAGCTCACCGCGGTCGACGAGCTCGGGGCGGTGCCGCTGCCCACGAAGCCGTAGGTGGTGGACGCCCCGGAGCCGAGCAGGCCGTTCCAGGCGGCGTTGGCCACCGTCACGGTCGAGCCGGACTGCGCGTAGGTGCCGGACCAGCCGCTGGCGACCGCACCGCCCGAGGGCAGGGCGAACGACGTCTTCCAGCCGCTGATCATCGCGCTGCCGTTCGTGACGGTGACGGAGGCCTGGTAGCCGCCGGGCCACGAGTTGCTGACCGTGAGGGCGGCCGTGCAGCCCTTGTCGGTCGGCGGCGGGGTGGTGGGGGCCGGCGTCGTGGGCGCAGGGGTGGTCGGTGCCGGGGTGGTCGGCGCGGGCGTGGTGGGTGCCGGTGTCGTGGGTGCCGGGGTGGTCGGCTGGACGCCGCCGTAGATCTTCGCCGTCACCGCGGTGGACTTGATGCCGTTGGCGCCCGTGAAGATCCGCGTGCCCCACGAGGAGAGCTGAGCCGGGTTGAAGTTCGTCACCATGTCCAGGTACTCGACGCCGCCACCGTTGCCCGACCAGGACCAGCCGTAGTAGCCGATACCGCGCTTGACGGCCTCGGACATGATCGTGTCCTCGTCGGGGTTGCCGTCGGAGTGGTCGTACCCGAACTCGCCGATGACGAGCGGCAGGCCCTTCGACTTGAACGCGTCCAGGTAGGCGTTGATCGTCGAGGCGTTGTTGTAGACGCCGTACATGTGGACGGAGAACAGGACGTTCTTGTCCGGGTCCGACGCGGCGACGGTCGCGGCGTTGTCCCGCATGATCCCGGCCCAGTCCTGGCCCCACGAGGGGGCGTCGATCACGATGTTGTGGTGCAGGCCGGCGTTGCGCAGCTTGAGGATCGCTGCCGAGCTGGCGGACGCCCACTTCGCGTTCTCGGTCGCGTTGTTGCCGAACGGCTCGTTGCCGATGTTGATCTGGACGTAGTCCTCCTGGCCCTTCAGCGCCGAGGCGATGCTGACCCAGTAGTTGGCGGCCGTGTCGAGCGTGACCGCGCCGCTCTGCTCGCCGTAGCCCGTGGTGTCGTGGTTCTCGAGCATGCAGATGAGCTTGTTGGCCTTGCAGAGGCTGATGATGTTGGCCACGTCGGCGGCGTCGTTCTTGGTCCAGCGGTCACCGCCGGAGAGCACCACGCGCAGGGCGTTGGCACCGGCCGCGCGGATGGCGGGGATCGCGGTCGCCGTCTGCGACGTGTACCAGGTGTGGGCGTGGCTGACGCCGCGGGCGACGAAGGGGGTGCCGTCCTTCTCGACCAGCTGGGTGCCGGACACGTGCAGGCCGGGCGGCGTCGCGGCCTGCGCGGCCGTGGAGATCAGCGACGTCGCGCCGAGCGCGACGACGGCGGCAGCCAGGGCGGCGCCGGACAGCAGGGACAGTCGAGACCTCATGGGACTTCCTCGTTCCTGGGGCATCGGGCGGCCGCGGGCACGCAGCAGCCTCGAGGGGGTATGTGGTGGAAGCACCCGCCCGCCGTTCCGCCGGCCGGCCGACGGGCGGGTGCGTGGTCACACAACCAGGTCAGGGAGGCGCTCTCCACGGCCCGAAACGCTTCACACCGAACGCCGGATGCGGCCTGACCTCACGACTTGCCGGACAGGTGCGCGGACGCGAACACCAGGCCGTACGGGATCGCCTGCCGGGCGAAGCTCCACGTGTGGTCCATGCCCGGCTCGACCCGCACCACCACGTCCTGGCCCCGCGCACGCAGGTCCGCCGCGATCGACGTGAGGTCCTTGCGGTTCTGCCCGTGGTTCGCCCCGGCGATGTCCGCGAACAGCGCGACCGGGTGGGGGAGCGGGACGCTCGCCGCGTACGTCGTGACGTCGTGCTGGTCCCACTGCGCCTGCGTCGCGAGCATCGCCTGCCCGCCCGTTCCGGGGTCGCCGGTGGTGTCCAGCGCCAGGATGGTGCCGTACAGCTCGGGGTGGCGCAGACCCTGGTCGAGCGCGCAGAAGCCGCCCGACGAGAACCCGCCGATGGCGCGGTGCTCCCAGTCGTCGAGGGTCCTGTACCGGGCGTCGACCCAGGGGATCACCGTCTCGGAGAGGTAGGTCTCCACCTGCGACCCGCCCGTCGTCGAGTCGAGGCACTCGGTGTCCTCCGCACCCGGGCCCGTGCCGTTGACGTCCAGACCGACCACGATCATCGGCTCCACCAGGCGGTTCTCGAGGAGCACGTCCATCGCGTGGGGGACGTTGCCGGCCGCGAACCAGTCTCCGCCGGTGCCGGGGCTGCCGTGCACGAGGTAGACGACCGGGTACCGGGTCGAGCCGGTCGTCGTGTACCCCGGCGGCGTGTAGATCCAGGTCAGGCTGGCCTCGGGCATACGGTCCGCCGAGGGTGCCGGCACGTGGACGGCCTCGACGCGCCCCGAGCGAGGGCCTCCCGAGGTCGCCTCCGCGGTCCCGTGCTCGAGCGGTGCCGGTGGGGACACGACGCCCCAGCTGGACAGGGCCACGCGCGCGGCGGTGACGTCGGGGACGTAGCCGACGACGACGTTCGTCGCGATCCCCACGGTGAAGGCAGCACCCAGGCCTGCGACCGCCCACAGCGGCCACGACCAGCGGTCCGCCCGGCGCCGTCGCACCGCCCACAGCACCACCAGGACGACGAGCGCGAGCGCGACGACGACCGTCCACCACGAGCCGATCCAGTCGCCGCCACCCGCCAGCTGACGCAGGACGTGGGGCGGCAGGGTGCTCCCCGGTGGGTCCACGGCGCGGACCATGCCGACCCCCTCGCACCCGACAGCTGTGGGACACAGCGTCCCACCGGCGCGGCCGACGGGCGCGGGACCGGGCAGACTGGGCGGATGCGGGACAGGACGTCGCCCATCGAGGAGCAGCGCAGACGAGGGCGGGTCCGGGAGATCGCCTCACGAGCGGCGCTGATCCTCGCCGTCCTCAGCCTGCTCTCGGCGACGGTCCACCCGCTCTGGCAGCGCATGGGACTGGTCCGCGACCTCGCCCCCGAGCTGGTCGTGCACACCGCGCGGCCCACTCTCGCGCTGGTCTCGGTGGTCCTGCTGCTGACCGCACGCGGTCTGCGGCGCGGGAACCGGCTCGCCTGGCTGGGCACCCTGGCCGCGCTGACGCTCTCGGTCGTCGTCCACCTGGTCAAGGGTCCCGACGTCCTCCCGGCGCTGGTCATCGCCGTCGGCATCGTCTGGCTCGCCGCCCAGTCCAGCGCGTTCCCGGTGCTGCCGACGCGCCGCGCAGTCCGCTGGGCGATCGTCTCGACCGTCGCCGCCGTGGTGTTCGTCGTCGTGCTCGTCGTCGGCGTGGCCACCTGGGCGCTCGCCACCGACGCGTCCGACGCGCAGATCGAGCGGCTCGGACGCATCCTCGTCCCGCTCACCTACGCGCTCGTCGTGGTGTTCGTCGCCGCGCTCCTGTGGTCCCTGCTCTCACCGCGTCGTCCGCGCCGGCTCAGCCCGCAGGACCACCTCGACGAGCGGGAGCGCGCACGCCGCGTGGTGCAGGAGCACGGGACCGGCACGCTCGACTACTTCGCGCTGCGCGACGACAAGGACTGGTTCTTCACGGGCTCGTCCGTCGTCGCCCACTCGGCCCGCGGGGGCGTGTGCCTGGTGTCGCCCGACCCCATCGGCCCACCCGAGGAGCGCGCGCTCGCCTGGGCCGAGTTCCTCGACTTCGCCGACGACTTCGGCTGGTCGGTCACCGTCATCGGCGCCGCCGCGGACTGGCTGCCGATCTACGAGTCGAGCGGGCTGCGCACCGTCTACCTCGGCGACGAGGCCATCGTCGACTGCCCGACGTTCAGCCTGGAGGGCCGGTCCCACAAGTCCTTGCGGCAGGCGGTGAACCGCATCGAGCGGGCCGGCTACACGACGACCTTCCACGACCCGTCCGTCCTCGACCCCGCACTGCGCGCGCAGATCGAGCAGATGAGCGAGGAGTCCCGGCACGGCGAGACGGAGCGCGGCTTCTCGATGACCCTGTCGCGCCTGTTCCAGCCCGAGGACACCGGCCTGCTGCTCTCCGTCACGCGCGATCCCGCCGGGCGCGTCGACGCGTTCTGCCAGTGGGTGCCCGCGACCGCGATCGGCGGCTGGTCGCTCGACGTGATGCGGCGGCGCACGGACGTCGAAGGGCTGCCCAACGGGCTGATCGACGCGAACATCGTCGCGACGATCGGGTACCTGGCCGGCAGCGGGCTGCGCGGGCTCGGACTGAACTTCGCGATGATGCGCGAGGTCCTCGAGGGCGACCCGCAGGAGAGCTCGCGCGTCGAGTCGCTGACCCGCCCGATCCTGCAGCGGCTCTCGCAGGGCACCCAGATGGGGACCCTCAGCACGTTCAACGAGAAGTTCGACCCCGGCTGGGTGCCGCGCTACGTCGTGCTGGACTCCGTCGAGTTCGTCGCGACGCAGGCGCTCGTGCTCGCCGGCGCCGAGGGCGTCACCGAGATCCCTGTCATCGGACGGTTCCTCGGGAACATCGGAGCGGCCTCGTGACCATCTCCCTGCTGTGCGCCATCGGGTCGGCGCTGGCCTACGGTGCCAGCACCCTCATGCAGGCGGTCGCGACCCGGCGTGCGCACGGGCTCGCTGCCGTCCTGACCCCGCTGGTCATCGGTGCCTTCGTGGTCGACGGTCTCGGGTTCGTGCTGTCGCTGCTCGCGCTGAACAACCTGCCGCTGTTCGTCGTGCAGTCGATCATGGCGTCGATGCTCGTGGTGGTCGTCGTCGGGGCGCGGTTCATCCTGCACGCGCGGATGCGCCGCCTCGACGTGGCGGCGGTCGTCGTCGTCATCGCCGCGCTCGTCCTCATCGGCCTCGGGTCCGGCGAGCAGCCCGCGGTCGAGCCGCCTGCGTCCTTCGAGCGGACGATGCTGGTCGCGACCGCGGTCCTCGTCGTCGTCGCCCTCGTGGCCTACCGGTCCGGACCTGGCTGGCTGCTGGCCGCCATCGGCGGTCTCGGCTTCTCGGGGGCGGCGATCGCGGCGCGGGCGTCGCACCACCACGACGGGATCTGGGAGACCGTCTGGCAGCCCATGACGGCCTGCATCGTGGTCTGCGGGATCATCGGCGCGCTCTGGTACCTGCGTGCCCTGGAGCGGCTGGCCGTCGGCCCCAGCGCCGCGATCCTGTCCGTGATCGAGGTCGTCGTGCCCGGCGCCGTCGGCGTGCTCGTCCTCGGCGACACCATCGCCAACGGCATGCTGCCCGGCGTGCTCGTCGGGCTCGTCCTGGCGATCAGCGGGTGCATCGTGCTCGCGATGAGCCCGGCCAACCAGGCAGCAGAGGGGGAGCCGGCCCCGAACCCGGAACCGGCCCCCGCCTAGGAGCTGTCGCTCAGTCCTCGTTCCTGTGGTCGGCCTGAGCCTGCGCTTCGCTGCGGGCGAGTGCCGCTCCGCGACCCGCACCCTCCGCTGCGCTCCGGCTCAGTCCTCCTGCTTGGCGCCGGGGGCGGACAAGCCCTGGGCGATCAGGTCCATCACCGAGGAGTCCGCGAGCGTCGTCGCGTCGCCCACCTGGCGGTTCTCGGCGACGTCGCGCAGCAGGCGGCGCATGATCTTGCCGGACCGCGTCTTGGGCAGCTCCGCGACCACGAGGATCTGCCGCGGCTTGGCGATGGGGCCGATCTCCTTGGCGACGTGGTTGCGCAGCTCGGTCTGGACCGCGTCGGCCTCCTGGTCGCCGCCGCCCGCGTCACCGCGCAGGATCACGAACGCGACGACCGCCTGGCCCGTGGTCTCGTCGGCCGCGCCGACGACGGCCGCCTCCGCGACCCACGGGTGCGACACGAGCGCCGACTCGATCTCCGTGGTGGAGAGCCGGTGACCGGACACGTTCATCACGTCGTCCACGCGGCCGAGCAGCCAGATGTCGCCGTCGGCGTCCTTCTTGGCGCCGTCGCCCGCGAAGTACAGGCCGGGGAACCTCGACCAGTACGTGTCGACGTAGCGGTCCGGGTCTCCCCAGATGCCGCGGAGCATCGACGGCCACGGCTCGGTGAGCACCAGGTAGCCGCCGCCCCCGTCGGGGACCGGGTGCGCCTCGTCGTCGACGACGTCCGCCGCGATGCCCGGGAGCGGCACCTGCGCGGAGCCCGGCTTGGTCTCCGTGACGCCCGGCAGCGGGCTGATCATGATGGCGCCCGTCTCGGTCTGCCACCACGTGTCGACGATCGGGGTGCGGTCCCCGCCGATGACCCGGCGGTACCACATCCACGCCTCGGGGTTGATGGGCTCACCCACCGACCCGAGCACCCGCAGGCTCGACAGGTCGAACTGGGCGGGGATCTCCTCGCCCCACTTCATGCAGGTGCGGATGGCCGTGGGTGCCGTGTAGAAGATCGAGACCTTGTACTTCTGGATGATCTCCCACCAGCGACCGCGGTGCGGGCTGTCGGGCGTGCCCTCGTAGATGACCTGCGTGGCGCCGTTGATCAGCGGCCCGTAGACGACGTAGGTGTGCCCCGTGATCCAGCCGACGTCGGCCGTGCACCAGTAGACGTCCGTCTCGGGCTTGAGGTCGAACACGTTGCGGTGCGTGTACGCGGCCTGCGTCAGGTAGCCGCCGGTGGTGTGGAAGATGCCCTTCGGCTTCCCCGTGGTGCCCGACGTGTAGAGGATGAACAGCGGGTGCTCGGCCTCCACCGCGACCGGGGTGTGCTGGTCGCTGGCGGTGTCGACGACGTCGGACCACCAGACGTCGACCTCGTCGTTCCAGGCGACGTCCTGGCCCGTGCGCTTGACGACGAGCACGTGCTCCACGGACGGCGTTCCCTTGGTCAGCGCCTCGTCGACGGCCGGCTTCAGGGCGCTGGCCGCCCCGCGGCGGTACCCGCCGTCCGCGGTGACGACGAGCTTGGCCTCCGCGTCGTTGATCCGGCTGCTCAGCGCCTCGGCGGAGAACCCGCCGAACACGACCGAGTGCGGGGCGCCGATCCGCGCGCACGCCAGCATGGTGACGACGGCCTCGGGGATCAGCGGCAGGTAGATGGCGACCCGGTCACCCGTGCCGACGCCGAGCGCGGTGAACGCGTTCGCGGCCTTCGACACCTCGCGCTGCAGGTCCGCGTAGGTGACCGTGCGCGTGTCCCCACCCTCGCCCTCGAAGTGCAGGGCGACCCGGTCGCCGTTGCCCGCCTCGACGTGCCGGTCCACCGCGTTGTACGCGGCGTTGAGCGTCCCGTCGGCGAACCAGCGCGCGAACGGTGCCTTCGACCAGTCGAGGACCTCCTCGAACGGCTTCTCCCAGCTCAGAAGCTCACGCGCCTGCTCGGCCCAGAAGCTGGGCCGGTCGGCGTTGGCCCAGGCGTACAGGCCCTGCTGGGCGTTGGCCTGGGCGGTGAACTCCGCGCTCGGGGGGAACCGGCGGTCCTCCGTGAGCAGGTTCTCCAGGCCGGGCTCGTGGGTCTCGGGCGTGGTGTCGGTCACGAGGACCACCTCCTGTGCAGCGACGTCGATGCAGGTGGACCGGGGGTCCGGAACCGCACTCTAGCCGGACACCCGGCGCCTCCATGCTTCCCCGTCCGGCCCGATCGGGCCTGTTCAGACCCGGTGGCGCTCGCGGAACTCCCCGAGACGGGCCCCGCGACGACGCGCCGACCCGGCCACGATGCCCGCCAGCAGGAGCAGGAAGCCGACCGCGAGGACCATGCCCGACGTCCCCGCGACCGTCACCTGCGTGACCGTGAGGCGCCAGCCCGACGACGAGAGGAGGTTGAGCGTCTGCTCGCGGGCGACCGAGGGCAGGTACAGGTAGACGATCCCCGCCAGCGTCAGCACCGTGCCGCCCGTGATGGGGACCGCGGGTGTCCAGAGCGCGAGCAGCAGGACGCAGCCGAGGAGCAGGAGGCCGAGCGAGACCAGCACGATGCCCAGCACCTCGGTGGACGCGTCCCAGCCCTGGACCTGCGCCTGCAGGATCCGGGACTCGCCCAGCAGCAGCACCGCGACGCCGATGGGAGCCAGGATCAGACCCACGATGACGCCCAGGATGTGCGAGCCCACCGACGTGGTCCGCGGGGCGTTCGGGTCCGGGAAGAGCCGGTCGTCGCCCGGCGAGGCCGGGGGAGACGGCTCCGTGGCCGCCGGTGCCGCGGCCTCGGCGACCGGCTCGGGCGTGGTCGGGGCCGGGCTCGGCGTCGTCGGCACAGCGGGCACAGCGGGCGCAGCGGGCGCCGTGGAGGACCGGACCGGGTCCGGCGAGGTGTCGACGGCGGACGTGTCGGCCGTCGTCGGCTCGTCCGGAGGTGTCGGCGCCGGACGGACGACCGCGTGCCGCCCGGTGTCCGCCGCGGGTTCACCGGTGCTGCGCGCCGCCACCGGGGCAGCGCCCGCGACCGGGGTGGCGGCGGTCGGCGGCAGCTCGGGGTCGGCGCTGCCCGCGACCGGCTCGTCGGACGCCGCGACGGGCCGCGTGGTCGGCTCGCTCGCGGTCGGCTGGTTCGCGCTCGTCGTGGGCTCGCCCGTCGTCGGCTCGCTCGGCGCCGGCGGGTCGAGGGTCTCGACGGTCGGTGCGACCTCGTGGGCCGGGGAGTCGTCGGCGGACGGTGTCGTCTGCTCGACGGACGCGTCCGCGCCGGTGCCTGGTTCCGTCGTCCCGTCCGGACGGTCTGTTGCGCCGCCGGGGCGGTGCGGGTCGGAGGTGCTCATGCGTGCTCCTCGAAGCTGGCCACGTCGGGCGGCGTCGGCGACGCCGCTGTTCGAGTCACCGTATTGCCCAGGGGTGCTGGTCGCCGGGCAGCGCGCCCGGGACCGGCAGGAACGCGTGGTCCGCGTGTGATGGCGCACATGCCTCCGGTGCGGGGAATCGACGACGCCGCTCCTCGGTTGCGACCGCACGTGACCCGTCTCTTCTCGCCGCTGACGCTGCGCGGCACCACGTTCGCCAACCGTGCCTGGCTGGCACCGATGTGCCAGTACTCGGCGGTCGACGGCAGCCCGAACGACTGGCACCTCGTGCACCTCGGCTCGCGGGCCGCGGGTGGGTTCGGGCTGCTGATCGCCGAGGCCACGGCCGTGGTCCCCGAGGGCCGGATCTCTCCCGAGGACACCGGGCTCTGGCACGACCTGCACATCACGGAGTGGCGGCGCATCACCGACTTCGTGCACGAGCGCGGCACGCTCGTCGGCGTGCAGCTGGCGCACGCGGGCCGCAAGGCGTCGACGTTCTCCCCGTTCGCGTCGCAGCGCGGCTCCGTGCCCGTCGACCAGGGCGGCTGGACCACCGTCGGCCCGTCTGCCACGGCGTTCCCCGGTCTCGAGGCGCCGCACGCGCTGACGCTCGAGGAGATCGCGCGCATCCCGGCCGTCTTCGCGGCGGCCGCCCGGCGCGCCGACGAGGCAGGCTTCGACGTCGTCGAGCTGCACGCCGCGCACGGCTACCTGCTGCACCAGTTCCTCTCGCCCCTGTCCAACCAGCGCGACGACGAGTACGGCGGCTCGCTGGAGAACCGGGCGCGGCTGCTGGTCGAGACGACCGACGCCGTCCGCGCCGCGTGGCCCGACGACAAGCCGCTGTTCGTCCGGCTGTCGGCGACCGACTGGGTCGAGGGCGGGCTGACGGTCGACGAGGTGGCGCAGGTGGCCAAGGAGCTGGGCGGCCACGGGGTCGACCTGGTGGACGTCTCGACGGGGGGCAACGCGCCCGCGGACATCCCCGTCGGTCCCGGCTACCAGGTGCCCGCCGCCCGCGAGGTGCGCGAGACGTCGGGCGTCCCCGTCGCGGCCGTCGGCCTCCTCACGGACCCCGCGCAGGCCGAGGCGGTGCTGGCGGACGGGGCCGCGGACGCCGTCCTGCTCGGCCGCGAGGGCCTCCGCGACCCGTTCTGGCCGCTGCGCGCGGCGCACGAGCTGGGTGCCGCGCAGGACGTGGCATGGCAGCCGCAGTACGCGCGGGGCACCTGGGTCTGAGCAGCGCCGTGCGGGCGACGCCGTGAGCTACAGGCTCAGCGCTCGCGCGATCGGCACGCCCGGGCGGTAGGCGAGATGCCGGTGGTCGGGGGCGTCGAGGACGGCCAGGTCGGCCCGGGCGCCCAGGCGCAGGTGGCCGACGTCGTCGCGACGCAGCGCGTGGGCGCCGCCGAGCGTGGCCGCCCGGAGCGCCTCCGCGACCGTCATCCGCAGCTCACGGACGGCGAGGGCGATCATCAGCGGCATCGACGTGGAGAAGCACGTGCCGGGGTTGCAGTCGGTCGCCAGGGCCACCTCGACCCCGGCGTCCAGCAGGCGGCGGGCGTCCGGGTACGGGGACCGCGTGGAGAACTCGACGCCCGGCAGCAGGGTGGCCACCGTGCCGGACCCGGCCAGTGCGTCGACGTCGGCGTCCGCCAGGTAGGTGCAGTGGTCGACGCTCGCGGCGCCCAGCTCGACGGCCAGCTGGACGCCCGGTCCGGGGCCGAGCTGGTTGCCGTGCACGCGCAGACCCAGGCCGGCCGAGCGCGCTGCGACCAGGATCTCGCGTGCCTCGTCGCCGTCGAACGCGACCCGGCTCGCCGGCTCGCAGAACACGTCGGCCCAGCGGGCGAGCGGGGCGCACGCGGCGAGCATCGGGCCGGTGACCAGGGCCACGTAGTCGGCGCGGTCGGTGCCGGGCGGGACGACGTGCGCGCCCAGGAACGTGGTCTCCGTCGTGACCTCGCCGGCCAGGCGGAGCAGGCGCTCCTCGGTGCCGACGTCGAGGCCGTAGCCGCTCTTCACCTCGATGGTCGTCGTGCCCTGGGCCCGCGCCTCGGCCACGAGCGCGGCGAGGCGTCGGCGCAGGTCGTCGTCGGACGCGGCCCGGGTCGCCGCGACCGTCGTCGCGATGCCGCCGCCCGTGTACGGCGTGCCGGCCATGCGGGCCTCGAACTCCGCCGCGCGGTCGCCCGCGAAGACGAGGTGCGTGTGCGGGTCGACGAAGCCGGGGACCACCGCGGCGCCGCCCAGGTCGGTGCGGGCGTCCGCCGCCGGCTGCGCGGAGGCCGGTCCCACCCACACGACGACGCCGTCCTGGGCGACGAGCGCCGCGTCCCGCAGCGGCCCGTCGAACCGGGGGTCGTGCGTGACCAGCTCGCCGATACCGGTGACCAGGTGCGACGTCATCGGGTCTCCTCCCACGCGGCACGGATCGCGGTCCCCAGCATCGCGCCCACGTCGCCCAGGACGTGCCGGCCGCCCTCGACCCGCACCACGCCTCCGACGACGACCGTGTCGACGTCCGCGGTGCCCGCGACCATCACCAGCTGCGCGGGGTCCGCACCGGCGGTGGCCGGCGTGTCCGTGCGGACGGCGACCAGGTCGGCCGGCGCCCCCGGTGCCAACCGGCCGCCCGACGGGTCGCCCAGGCTGGTGTGACCGCCGCTCGTGAGCAGGTCGACCAGGGTCGCGGGGCTCAGCACGCCGCGCGACTCGTCGGCGAGGCGCTCGTGCAGCTCGACCGTGCGGGCCTCCGCGAGCAGGTCGGTGCGCACGTGCTGGTCACTGCCGACACCGAGCCGGGCACCCGCCGCGTGCAGGAGGGCGCCCGGCGCGATCCCGTCGCCGAGGTCCTGCTCGGTGGACGGGCAGAGGCACACGCCGGTCCGCGTGGACCCGAGGATCGCCACGTCCTCCGGGCTCAGGTGCACGGCGTGCACCGCCGTGGTGTCGGGGCCGAGCGCGCCCGCGTCCTCGAGCAGCCGGGTGGGGGTCACGCCGAACGTCGCCAGGGACTGCTCGTTCTCCAGCCGCTGCTCGGACAGGTGGACGTGCAGCGGTCGACCGCCCGCGTGCGCGGCGATCGTCGGGATCGCGTCCAGCGGGACCGCGCGGACCGAGTGGATCGCCGCGCCCACCCGGAGCGTCCCGTCGGGTCGGAGGTCGGCCACGCGCGCGGCCCACGCGTCGGCGTCGTGGTCACCGAACCGGCGCTGGGCACCCTCCAGCGGCGCGTCGATGCCGCCCGTCAGGTAGGCGGTGTCCAGCAGCGTGATGCGCAGGCCGGCGTCCCGGGCCGCGGCGCGCAGGGCCTCCGCCATGACGTTCGGGTCGTCGTACGGAGAGCCGTCCGGAGCGTGGTGCAGGTAGTGGAACTCGCCGACCACCGTGACTCCCGCGAGCACCATCTCGGCGTAGGTGGCGCGCGCCAGGTCGAAGTACGTGTCCGGGGTCAGGGTCGCCGCCAGCGCGTACATCCGCTCCCGCCAGGTCCAGAACGTGCCGCTGTCGTCGTGCGTCCGGCCCCGCAGCGCGCGGTGGAACGCGTGCGAGTGGGTGTTGGCGAACCCGGGCAGGACCACGCCCGGCAGGCGGTGGTCGTCGGGCTCCGCCGGCCCGGTGGTCACCGCGGCGATCCGGCCGTCGGCCACGCTGATCCGGACGTCGTCGGCCGGCCCGTCCGGCAGCCACGCGTGCGCCGCCCAGTAGGTCGTCACGCCAGCAACCGTCCCAGCACGGTGGCCAGCGCGTCGACGCCCGCCAGGCAGTCGGCCTCGTCGGCGTCCTCCGCCGGGGCGTGCGAGATGCCCGACGGGTTGCGGACGAAGAGCATCGCGGTCGGTATGCCGGCGGCCGCGAGGATGCCGGCGTCGTGACCCGCGCCGGTGCCGAGCCGCGGCGGGTGACCCAGTGCGCCGGCGGCCACGTCGGCGAGGTCGGCGTCCAGGACGGTGACGGGGGTCCAGGACTCCTCCGTCGGCGCGTAGCCGCGCAGGGTCGCCAGGACCGCACGGACCGCCGACTCGTCCTCCGCCCGCACGTCGAGCCACGCGGTGACCCGCGACGGGATCGCGTTGACGCCGTTCGGGTCGACGTGCACCTTGCCGACGGTCGCGAGCGCGCCGGCGTCCTGGGCCGCCTCGCGGACGTGCCCGACGAACGCCGCGAGGTCGAGCATCGGGTCGCGACGGTCCGCCAAGGGTGTGGTGCCGGCGTGGTTGGCCTCGCCGCGCAGCTCGACCCGCCAGCGGCCGTGGGGCCAGATCATCCGGCCGACACCCACGGGGTCGCCGGTGTGCACCAGGCCGCGGCCCTGCTCGACGTGCAGCTCGACGAACGACGCGACGCGACGAAGGGTGTCGTCGTCCCTCCCGAGCGCCTCCGGGTCCCGTCCGGCGCTGCTCAGGGCGTCGGCCATCGTGACGCCGTCGACGTCGCGCAGGCTCCGGGCCCTGTCCGCGTCGAGCGACCCGGTGATCAGGCGTGAGCCGGCGCAGGCGACCCCGAAGCGGGCGCCCTCCTCGTCGACGAAGCTCGCGATCCCTAGCGGCCGGGTCGGCGTCACCCCGCGCTCCCGGAGCAGGTCGAGAGCCAGGAACCCGCTGACGACGCCGAGCGGCCCGTCGAACGCGCCCCCGCCCGGGACCGAGTCCAGGTGGCTGCCCGTGACGATCCCCGGTGTCGCGTCCGGGTTGCCCCACCAGGCCCACTGGTTGCCCGCCCGGTCGGTGGTCAGGTCGAGCCCGCGGGCGGCAGCCTCCCCGGCGAACCACTCGCGCAGCACGTGGTCCTCCCGCGTCCAGGCGAACCGGCGGTAGCCGCCGTCCGGTGCGCGCCCGACGGGTGCGAGGTCGTCCCACGCCCGGCGGAACGCGGTGGCGGTGGCCGTCACGCGTCGCCCTCGCGCATCGGCACCCGCAGGCCGTTCGCCGTCGCGACCTCGTCGGCCCGCGGGTAGCCGGCGTCGACGTGCCGCAGCACGCCCATGCCGGGGTCGTTGGACAGCACGCGGGCCAGCTTGCGGGCGGCGAGGTCGGTGCCGTCGGCCACGGACACCTGCCCGGCGTGGATCGAGCGGCCCATGCCGACCCCGCCGCCGTGGTGGATCGACACCCAGGTGGCGCCGGACGACGCGGCCACCAGGGCGTTCAGCAGGGGCCAGTCGGCGATCGCGTCGGACCCGTCGGCCATGCCCTCGGTCTCGCGGTACGGCGACGCGACGGAGCCCGCGTCGAGGTGGTCGCGCCCGATGACGAGGGGGGCGCTCACGTCACCGGACGCGACGAGGTCGTTGAATCGCAGCCCCGCACGGTCGCGCTCGCCGTGGCCGAGCCAGCAGATGCGTGCGGGCAGCCCCTGGAACGCGACCCGGTCCTGCGCGGCGCGGATCCAGCGGTGCAGGTGGTCGTCGTCGGGGAAGAGGTCGAGGACCGCCTGGTCCGTGACGGCGATGTCGCGCGGGTCGCCCGAGAGCGCGGCCCAGCGGAACGGACCCTTGCCCTCCGCGAACAGCGGCCGGATGTACGCCGGCACGAACCCGGGGAAGTCGAACGCGCGGTCGTAGCCGCCCTGACGAGCCTCGTCGCGGATCGAGTTGCCGTAGTCGAACACCTCGGCGCCCGCGTCCTGGAAGCCGACCATCGCCTCGACGTGCCGGGCCATCGACTCGCGCGCGCGGTCGGTGAACTCCTCCGGCTTCGCCGCGGCGTAGGACGCCCAGTCGGCGACGTCGACGCCGACCGGCAGGTAGGACAGCGGGTCGTGCGCGGAGGTCTGGTCGGTGACGACGTCGACCTCGACGCCGCGGCGCAGCAGCTCCGGCAGCACGGACGCGCAGTTGCCGACGACGCCGACGGACAGCGCGGTCCTCTCGTCGCGAGCGGCTGAGACCAGCGTGATCGCCTCGTCCAGGCTCGTCGCGACGCGGTCCAGGTAGCGCTCGCGGACCCGGCGGTGCAGACGGTCACCGTCGACGTCCACGATGAGGCACACACCCCCGTTGAGCGTGACCGCGAGCGGCTGCGCACCGCCCATGCCGCCGCAGCCGCCGGTCACGGTCAGCGTGCCCGCGAGCGTCCCGCCGAACCGCTTGGCGGCGACCGCGGCGAGCGTCTCGTAGGTGCCCTGCAGGATGCCCTGCGTCCCGATGTAGATCCACGAGCCGGCCGTCATCTGCCCGTACATGGTCAGGCCGAGCTGCTCCAGACGGCGGAACTCCGGCCACGTGGCCCAGTCGCCGACGAGGTTGGAGTTGGCGATCAGCACGCGCGGCGCCCACTCGTGCGTGGTCAGCACCCCGACCGGCTTGCCGGACTGGACCAGCAGCGTCTCGTCGTCGGCGAGCGTGGTCAGGGTCCGCACGATCGCGTCGTACGCGTCCCACGACCGGGCGGCCCTGCCCGTGCCGCCGTAGACCACCAGGTCGTCGGGACGCTCCGCGACGTCGGGGTCGAGGTTGTTCATGAGCATGCGCAGCGGGGCCTCGGTCTGCCAGCTGCGCGCCGTGAGGGTGGTGCCGCGCGGTGCGCGGACGGGCCGGGGACCGGTCATGGGCGGGCTCCTCGCAGTGCGGCGGCGACGTGTCCGTCACGGACGACGTCCGCGGCGGTCTCCAGGTCGGGGGAGAGGTACGTGTCCGGGCCGGGCCCGGGGACACCTCGGGCGCGCAGCAGGTCGCGGACCGCGCCCGTGACGGGGGACGGCTCCAGCGGGGCACGCAGGTCCATCGCGCGGGCCGCGGTGAGGAGCTCGATGCCGAGCACCCGGGTCAGGCCGTCGATGGCGCGCCGCAGCTTGCGGGCGGCGTGCCAGCCCATCGACACGTGGTCCTCCTGCATGGCCGACGACGGGATCGAGTCGACGCTCGCCGGCACCGCCAGCCGCTTGAGCTCCGAGACCAGCCCGGCGGCGGTGTACTGCGCGATCATCAGCCCGGAGTCGACGCCGGGGTCGTGCGCCAGGAACGGCGGCAGGCCGTTGCTGCGCGCCACGTCGAGGAACCGGTCCGTGCGGCGCTCGGACATGCTCGCGACGTCCGCGACCGCGATCGCCAGGAAGTCGAGCACGTAGCCGACCGGTGCGCCGTGGAAGTTCCCGTTGGACTCGACGCGGCCGTCGTCGGTGATCACCGGGTTGTCGATCGCTGCCGCCAGCTCACGCTCGGCGACCGCGCGGGCGTGCTCGACGGTGTCCCGGGCCGCACCGTGCACCTGCGGCGCGCACCGCAGCGAGTACGCGTCCTGCACGCGGGTGCACTCCGGCGTCCGGTGGCTCGCCATGATGCCCGAGCCCTGCAGGGCCGCCCGGATGTTCGCGGCGGACACCGCCTGGCCCGGGTGGGGCCGCAGGCCCTGCAGGTCGGCCGCGAACACCGCGTCCGTGCCCAGCAGGGACTCGACGCTCATCGCGGCGGCGACGTCGGCGGTGTCGAGGAGGGTGGCCAGGTCGTGCAGGGCCAGCGCGAGCATGCCGAGCATCCCGTCCGTCCCGTTGATGAGGGCCAGCCCCTCCTTCTCGGTCAGCGTGTGCACCGGCAGGTCGTGCGCCAGCGCCCCCGTGGCGTCCCGGACCTCGCCCTCGCCCAGGAGCGCCAGCGCACAGTGCGCCAGCGGCGCCAGGTCGCCCGAGCAGCCGAGCGAGCCGTGCTCGCGGACCACCGGTGTCAGGCCGGCGTCGAGGAGTGCGGCGTACGCGGTCGCGGTCTCCGGGCGGACGCCCGTGTGGCCCGTCGCCAGCGTCGAGAGGCGCAGGAGCATGAGCGCACGCACCACCTCCCGCTCGACCTCCGGGCCTGTGCTCGCGGCGTGCGAGCGGACCAGGCTGCGCTGCAGGTCGCGGCGCTTCTCCGCCGGGATCGACAGGGTGGCCAGCGCCCCGAAGCCGGTGGAGATTCCGTAGTGCGGCGCGGTGTCGGCGGCGAGCTCGTCGACCACCGCGCGGCCTCGCGCGATCGCGACCAGCGCCTCGTCGGACAGCCGCACCCCCGCCCCGTCGCGCGCCACGGCGACGACGTCCGCGATCGAGACGGGGCCGGTGCCGACGACGACGGTGGCGCTCATGGTTCATGACACCGCGCGGAACCGGGACTGCGGAGGTGCCGTCGCTGGAATGTGTCTGGTATCCCAGACACATGACCGCCGTCCCCGCCGCCGACGCGACCCTGCGCCTGCTGCAGCACCTCTCGCGCACGGGCCCCCTGCCCTCCGCCGCGCTCGCGATCGCGCTCGACCTGCCGAGGTCGACGACCTACCACCTGCTGACCGTCCTGACGGAGCACGGCTTCGTCGTCCACCTCCCCGAGGAGCACCGCTACGGCCTCGGCCTGAGCGCGTTCGAGCTGGGCTCGGCCTACTCCCGGCAGGCGCCCCTCGCGCGTGCCGCGCGACCGGTGCTCGCGCGCCTCGTGGACCACGTCGGCGAGAGCGCGCACCTGGCCGTCCTGCACGGCCGCGACGTCCTGTACGTCGTCGAGGAACGCGCCGCCGGACGCCCGTCGCTGGTGACGGACGTCGGCGTCCGGCTGCCCGCCCACCTCACGGCGAGCGGACGCGCGATCCTGGCGCTCCTGCCGCCGGCGCAGGTCCGTGCGCTGTTCCCGGGGCGCGACGCCTTCGTCGACCGCACGGGCGTCGGGCCGCGCCGGCTGTCCGAGCTGCGGGCGATCCTCACGGAGGTCCGCCGCGTCGGCTGGGCGTCCGAGCGCGGCGACGTCACGGCCGGGTTCGCGTCCGTCGCGTCCGTCGTGCGCGACCACACCGGGCACCCGATCGCCGGGCTCGCCGTCACCTTCGCCGACGGCGACGTGCCCGACGGGCTGGTCCGGGCGACCCAGCGGGCCGCCCTCGAGCTGGCGCGACGGGTCTAGACCTCGACCGGGGTCTGCGCGGCCTTGGTGACGGCGGCGGCGACGACCGTCGTGACCTCCGGGTTGAACACGCTGGGCACGATGTAGGTCGGGTTGAGCTCGTCGTCCGTGACCACCGACGCCAGGGCGTACGCCGCCGCCAGCAGCATCGCGCTCGTGATCCGGTGCGACTGCGCGTCCAGCAGCCCGCGGAACACGCCCGGGAACGCCAGCACGTTGTTGATCTGGTTGGCGAAGTCCGAGCGGCCCGTGCCGACCACCGCCGCGTGGCGGGCCGCGTCGTCCGGGTCCACCTCGGGGCGGGGGTTGGCCAGCGCGAACACGATCGCGTCCTTCGCCATCGTCGCGACGTCGTCCCCGGTGATCACGTCGGGCGCCGAGACGCCGATGAACACGTCGGCGTCCCTCAGCGCGTCCGGGATGCTGCCCGAGATGCCGCGCGGGTTGGTCATCGACGCCGTCCAGAACATGGACTCGTCCAGCCCCGGCCGGTCGGCGCGCACGACGCCCTGGATGTCCGCGACGACGACGTCCTTCGCACCCGCGGCGAGCAGCAGCTTGAGCACCGCCGTCCCCGCCGCACCCGCGCCGGACAGGACGATCCGCACGGTGGCCAGGTCCTTCTTGACCACCTTGAGCGCGTTGGTCAGCGCGGCGACGACGACGATGGCCGTGCCGTGCTGGTCGTCGTGGAACACCGGGATGTCCAGCCGCTCCCGCAGCCGGCGCTCGATCTC
Source organism: Cellulomonas xylanilytica (assembly GCF_007989805.1). Taxonomy (GTDB): domain Bacteria; phylum Actinomycetota; class Actinomycetes; order Actinomycetales; family Cellulomonadaceae; genus Cellulomonas; species Cellulomonas xylanilytica. The sequence continues at coordinate 53,933 of NZ_BJUB01000002.1, read as the reverse complement.
GAAGCACCGCGGCGCCGAGATGTCCTCCAGGTTGATCCCCGCGAACACCGGGGCGATCGCACAGATCGTCTCCACGATCTGGTCCACGTCCGCGGTGTCCAGCGCGATCGGGAACGCGTCGATCCCCGCGAACCGCTTGAACAGCACCGCCTTGCCCTCCATGACCGGCAGGCTGGCCAGCGGGCCGATGTTGCCCAGGCCCAGCACGGCGGTGCCGTCCGTGACCACCGCGATCGTGTTGCGCTTGATGGTCAGCCGGCGGGCGTCCTCCGGGTGGGCCGCGATGGCCTCGCAGACGCGGGCGACCCCCGGCGTGTACGCCATCGACAGGTCGTCGCGGTTGCGCAGCGGCACCTTGGACTCGATCGACAGCTTGCCGCCGATGTGCATGAGGAACGTGCGGTCGGAGACGCGCTCGACCACGACGCCATGCAGCCCCTTGAGGGCCTCGACGATGTCCGCGGCGTGCTGCTCGCCGCGCGTCGCGCACGTGACGTCGACCGTCATCTGCTCGTGGCCCGACGCGGTGACGTCCAGCGCGGTGACGATGCCGCCGGCCTTCTCGATCGCCGTGGTGAGCTCGCTGACGGCGGTCGGACGGGCCTGCACCTCCAGGCGTGCTGTGATGGACGAGGAGACGCTCGGTGACACCATCTGGCCATTGTGGCGTGTCGGGCGCTCATTAGGGTGACGGCGTGACCGACCCTCTCGCCCCGCTGCTCGACCTGCCCGGGGTGGCCGACGCCGTCGACCGTGCCCGGGTCGCGTGCGAGGAGCTGCGCTGGCACGAGGCCTACCGGCGCCGGTGGCGTGAGGTCAGGGCCGAGGCCGGGCTGCGCGCCACCCGCGCGTCCTGCGCGATCGAGGGCGCTCGCGTACCGCTGTCGCTGGTCCGGTCGCTCGCCACGCAGGGTGGCGCGGAGCCCGTCGTCGTCGGTGCGCTGCGCGCGACGGCCCTGGTCGAGCGCTGGATGCCCGCACTCGGCGACCGGGGCGCCGCGACGCTCCCGCCGCTCGGTCAGCTGCTCGCGCAGGTCCACGTCGCCGCGACCGGCGGCTGGCTGCCCGACGCGTCCGTCGGCCGGCTCCGCTCCGCCGAGCAGCCCGGCGACCTGCGCGGCCTCGGCCCGGCACCGGTGGGCGACGAGCTCGCCGCCCGGGTGGAGCTGCTCGGCCGGACCGTCCGGACGTCCACCGCACCGGCGCTCGTCGTGGCGGCCGTCGTGCACGCCGAGCTCCTCACCCTGCGACCGTTCGCCGCGGCCAACGGGGTCGTCGCCCGAGCGGTCGCGCGGCTGCTGCTGACCGCGCGCGGGCTCGACCCCACCGGGTCGCTGGTCACCGAGTCCGCCTGGGCGGCGTCCCTCAACCCGTACCTGGGCGCGGTCGCGGGATTCGCGACCGGGACGCCCGACGGGGTCGGTGCGTGGGTGCGCGGCTACGGGGAGGCCGTCGTCGCGGGGGCCGCCGAGGCGCGCGTCGTCGCGGACGGGGTGCTGGCGGGCTCGCTGCCGACGTCGTGACGTCGGGTCCGTCACCGCTCCACCGCTCCGCGGTGACCACGTTCGTCGTCGGTCAGCGGCACTCGTGGTTGCCGAGCTGGTGGGCCGTCGGTGTCGGTGGTGGCCCACGCCACCGGCGTCGTCGCTCAGCTGCTGCGCCCCGGTGTCACACACGAACGACGGCGCCCCTGGGGGCGCCGTCGCCAACAGCCGATCGGAAGGTGATCAGGCGTGCACCGGTGTCGGTCGCGACGGGACCAGCCCGGTCGACCTGCCCATAGGTGGGCTCTCCTGCGCGTGGGTACCTTCACGGTCATGCAGTTGTGAGACCTGTCGTACCTCACATCCCGCACGAGCGAAACCCATGACGATGACGACGCAGGCCACGCCACGGCGGCCTCCGGATGCTGGGACGGTCGTCCGTGATGCGGGACGCGCTCAGCGGGCCCGACGCCGCCGGTGCACCGCGATCCAGGTCACCACGACACCCAGCACGACGACGGCGACGACACCGGCCGTCGCGATGCGCGCCCGGCGCGGGAACAGCGGCACCGGCCGGACGAACGACAACGTACCCCAGCCCCGCTCGAGGGCGAGCCGGCGCAGCGCCCGGTCCGGGTTCACCGCGAACGCGTGGCCGACCGCCCCCAGCATCGGCGCGTCGGTGATCGAGTCCGAGTACGCGTAGCTGGCCTCCAGGTCGTAGCCCTCGACCTGCGCGATGTCCCGGATGGCCGACGCCTTGTTCTCGCCGTAGGCGTAGAAGTCGATCTCGCCCGTGTACCGGCCGTCGACCACGTTCATGCGGGTCGCGATGACGCGGTCCGCACCGAGGATCGCGGCGATCGGCTCGACCACCTCCGCTCCCGACGCCGAGACCACCACGACGTCCCGGCCGGCGGCGTGGTGCTCGTCGATGAGCGCGACCGCCTCCGCGTACACGGTCGGGTCGATCGACTCGTGCAGCGTCTCCGCCACGATCGAGGACACCAGCGACACGTCCCAGCCCGCGACCATCCGCGACAGCTGAGCCCGCAGCCGCTCCGTCTGGTCCTCGTCCGCGCCGCCGACCAGGTACATGAGCTGCGCGTACGCCGTGCGCAGGACCGAGCGCCGCGTGAGCAGACCCTGCGCCAGGAACGGGCGGGAGAAGGCCGTGGCCGACGACGTCGCGATGATCGTCTTGTCGAGGTCGAAGAAGGCGGCCTCACGCAGCGCGTCGTGCTGCGTCGGGTCCTCGTCCATGCTGCTCCGGGCGTCGTCGTCGATGTCGGCGGTCCCGTGTCCGGGCGCTGTGCGGATCGCCGCGAGCCTAGTGGGCGGGGCCGACAGGGCGGCGCGGAGCCGAGCGACGGAGCGGTCGCGGCGTGCTCGGGCCGACAGGAGGCTGTCGGAGCGCGACGGCGCGGTGGGTTCGCGGGGTGGCCGACAGGGCGCTGCGCGACCGACGGGGTGGTGTCGACGGGCCTCCGCCTCGGGCGCCGAGCCGCCCACAGCCCCGACCGCTGAGGCCCGTGTCCCCAGGCTGACCCGGCGGTCGGCGACTGGTCCGTCGTGCCCGGCAGTGTTCATCGTGCGCCGGCGGTCAGGTCGGGCCACGACGGAGAGGAGCTGCCGATGACCCCCCTCGCCGGTGCGCGTCCCGTCCCCCCGACCTGGCCGTCGGTCGCCTCGTCCCCCCAGCGCGCGCACGTGGTCGGAGTCGTGGCCGGGCGCGGCGGAGCGGGGGCGTCCACCCTCTCCGCGGCCGTCGCCCGGCACCTCGCCCGGCGGACGGCAACCGTCCTGGTCGACCTCGACCGCGCGTCCGCGGGCATCGACGTGCTGCTGGGGCTCGAGGCCGCCGACGGCGTGCGCTGGCCGGACCTGGCGGACGCGCAGGGCGAGGTGTCCGGTGCGGACGTGCTCGCGCTCCTGCCGCGCTGGGGCACGTGCGCGGTGCTGAGCGCGGACCGCGCCCGGCCGGGAGCGCCCGAGCCGGCGGTCGTCGCCGACGTCCTGCACGCGCTGACCGCCGAGGCGGGAGCGCTCGTGCTCGACCTGGACCGTGCCGCCGTGGTCGCGGGCGAGTCCCTGGTGGGCGCGTGCGACGCGGTGCTCGTCGTCGCACCGCTGGACCTGCGCACGGTCGCCGGCATCCTCGCCATGCGCCCCCGTCTCGGCCCGCCCCACGCACCCACGTGGCTGGTCGTGCGCGGCCCGGCGCCCGGCGGCCTCGGCTCGATCGAGCTGTCCGAGGCGGTCGACCTGCCCGTGCTGACGACGCTCCCGCCGGACCGCGGTCTGGTGGGCAGCCTCGAGCGCGGCGGCGTCCCCGGGGCCGGCCGGACGGCCCGCTCGGCGGCTCGCGTCGTCGCAGCGCTGCACCGGAACCTGCCATGAGCACCCTCGTCCGGGGCGTGGGACCGGACTTCCTCGATGCCGTGCGGACGCGGCTCGGCACGCAACCGGCGTCCGACACCTCGCTGGGTGCGGCCATCGAGGCGACGGCCCGGGACGCCGGGACGGTGCTCGGGTCGAGCGCGCTGCGCTCCGTGACCCGCACCATCCGCGACGAGCTCTTCGGCGCTGGTCGGCTGCAGGCGCTCCTCGACGACCCCGACGTCACCGACGTGCTGGTCAACGGTCCGCGTGACGTCTGGGTGGAGCGGGCGGGGCGGCTGAGCCGCGCGGAGGTGGACCTCGGTGGCGCCGACGACGTCCGCGCACTCGCGGTCCGGCTCGCGGCCGCGGGTGGGCAACGGCTCGACGACGCCTCGCCCGCGGTCGACGCGCGGCTCCCGGACGGCACCCGGCTGCACGCCGTGCTGCCACCGGTGGCGGGGGCCTGCGCCCTGATCAGCCTGCGGGTGGTCCGGTCCCGCGCGTTCACCGTGGACCAGCTCGTCGCGTCCGGGACGCTCGCGCCGGCCCTGGTGCCGGTGGTCCGCGCGCTCGTCGCCACGCGGTCCAACCTCCTGATCTCGGGGGCGACCGGGTCGGGCAAGACCACCCTGCTCGCCGCGCTGCTGTCACTGGTTCCGCACGACGAACGGCTCGTGGTCGTCGAGGAGGCCGGGGAGCTCGCGCCCGCGCACCCGCACGTCGTCCGGCTGCTGGCGCGGCACGCGAACGTCGACGGCGCCGGGCGTGTGGACCTGACCGACCTGGTCCGCCACGCGCTCCGCATGCGACCCGATCGGATCGTCCTCGGGGAGTGCCGGGGCGCCGAGGTGCGAGAGGTCCTCGCCGCGCTCAACACCGGGCACGACGGCGGCTGCGCCACGGTGCACGCCAACGCCGCCGCCGACGTGCCTGCGCGGCTCGAGGCGCTCGCGGCGCTGGCCGGGATGTCCCGCGAGGCGCTCGCCGCGCAGGCCGCGAGCGCGTTCGACGCGGTGCTGCACCTGCGGCGGGCCGATCGCCGGTACGTCGCCGAGGTCGGTGTCGTGCGCCGAGGCGCTGCGGGTGGTCTCGAGGTGGCGTGCGCGCTGCGCGTCGACCCGACCGGTGTCACCACGCCCGGGCCGGCCTGGCCCGCGCTCGCGGACCGCCTCGGTCTGCCGGCATCCCGCGCGCAGCTGGAGGCGGGCCGGTGAGTGCTCTGGTGGGGGTGCTCGTGGCGCTGGCGGTCGTCGCGACCGCAGGGACGGGTGGACGTCCGGTCGGCACGAGCGCGCGGCGACGCCCGGTCGACCGCATCGCACGGCCCCGGTCTGCCCCCGACCTGTCGGCGCTCCTGCTCGGGGTCTGCGCTCAGCTCCGTGCCGGGGCCGCGCCCGGCGACGCGTGGTCCCGGGTGCTCGGCACCGTGGCGATCGGGCACGTGCCGACGTCCGGTGCGCTGCTGACCGCGACGTCCCGACCGTCCGGCTCGCTGCTCCGGGGCCGCGGCCCGGCCGGGACGGACACCGACGGTCCGGGACGCTTCACCCTGCGCGCCGGCTCCGGCGTCCGATCGCGCGTCACGTTCGGTGGGCGCTCCGACGACGGCGGTGTGCAGCGCGTGCATGCGGTGCTGGCCGCGGCACGGCTCTCCGACGATCTCGGCGCACCCCTGGCCGGTGTGCTCGAACGGATCGCGTCGGCGGTCGCCGCGGACGAGGAGGCCGACGGTGAACGCCGGGCTGCCCTCGCGGGACCGCGGTCCACCGCGCAGGTGCTCGCCTGGCTGCCGCTGCTCGGGGTGGCGCTCGGGGCCCTGCTCGGCGCGGACCCCGTGGCGGTCGTGCTCTCGGGCGGGATCGGGACGGCGTCGGCGGTGCTCGGTGCCGTGCTGCTGCTCCTGGGCCGCTGGTGGACCGCCGCGCTCCTCGCGCGGGCGGGTCGGGCCGGCGACGACCGACCGGATCGGGCCCGCGCACGCGGGACGCGCACGGGTGGGTCGCACGCCGTGGTGTCCCGAGCCGGCCCCTCGATGACGCGTGCACCTCGAGCGGTCGCATCGTGAGGAGCGGGTCGCGGGTCGGCGCAGATCGACCGGGAGTGCTCAGGGCGCCCGCCGTCCGAGCGGGGATCGTCGTCGCCGGCGGTGCAGTGGACGTCCACCTCCGCGGACGAACGTGACGCCCGGGATGCTCGCGATCCTCGTCGCGCTGTCGTGCGGTGCGGCGTCCAGCCCGTGGTGGTCGAGACGCGTTCCACCCGCCGCGCCGCAGCGGCCTCGGCCCGGCGATCTCGCTCCTGTTCCGGGCGTCATGGACGCCGTGCTGCTGCTCGACCTCCTCGACGTCGCCATCGGCACCGGTGTCTCCCTGCCGCGTGCGCTGTCCGCCGTGGGCGCGGCCGTGGGCGGTCAGCAGGGAGCGGAGCTCGGGAGGGGTGGCACCGCGCTGCTGCTCGGCGCGTCCTGGCAGTCGGCGTGGGCCGAGAGCACGCTGACGGACGTCGTCGGTGCGCTGGAAGCCAGCTGGAGCACCGGCACCGCCCCCGGACCGGCGCTGCGCGGACGGGCGGACCAGCTGCGGCGGGACCGTCGGACCCGCTCCCGCACCGCCGCCGGGGCGCTCGGCGTGCAGCTCGTCCTGCCGCTCGGGCTGTGCTTCCTGCCCGCGTTCGTCCTTCTCGGCCTCGTGCCGATGCTCCTCAGCCTCGCGGGCGACCTGTTCGGCTGACGCGGGCGCCCGAGCTCCATCGACGGTCCACAGCACCCTGCCATCGCCCAGACACGAGACGAGCGCGCGTGTTCCGGGCGCCACGTCGCCGCCAGCGACGCCAGTGCGGAGCCCGTGTCCGAGCGCGGTGCGGTCGCTGGCGCCCAGCCCCAGTGCGCGTGGGCGGGAGCCGCGTTCCCTTCGACTGCGCGGTGCGGTCCCTGGCGCCCAGCCTCAGTGTGCGCAAGCGAGAGCCGCGTTCCCTTTGAAGTCCCAGGGATCGCGCTGGCTTTGGGCGTCGTGCACGGACCTCCGCGCAGCAGCCCCGCCACATCGCCGCGACCTCGTCATTCGACCGCGACGCCTCGCAGCCTCACCGCTTCCGGACGGAGTGCGGACTGCGGACTGCGCACTGTCGATCTCTGGCGAGTCGTCCACAGCCCGGCCGATCGGCAGCCGGCCCACTGATGCTCCCCACCCCGGCCTGCCGGCCGGTGCCGCGGTCGACGCTGGCGGAGCGCCGGACGAGCCGGCGCCACGCGAGAGGAGACGCCATGACGCACCACCCCACGGCTCCGGCGCCGGACCAGACCGGCTCGGACGACGACGACCCGACGCCCAGCGGAGCCGCGGCACGGCCGCACGTGGTCGCGACCGGCGGTCGTGCGCCGGCTCGGACCGCCCGGCCCGACGGCCGGCGGGCGCTGGCCGACCGACGGCGACGGTTGCCGCGCGCGGTCCTCGCCTGGCACGAGCGTGGCCGGCGGACGCGCGCCGACCTGGCCGAGGCGGGGATGGCGACCGCCGAGTACGCCATCGCCACGCTCGCGGCGGTCGGGTTCGCGGGACTGCTGGTGGTGATCCTCAAGGGCAACGAGGTCAAGGGGCTGCTCCTCGGCATCGTCCGCCAGGCGTTGTCGTCGTGACCGTCGCGAGCCGGCGGGACCGCGGCAGCGTCACCGCCGAGCTCGCGGTCGGTCTGCCCGCGGTGGCGATCCTGCTGGTCGCGCTGCTGACGATCGCGTCGTCGGCGATCGCTCAGACGCGGTGCACCGATGCCGCCCGTGCGGGCGCCCGCGCGGCGGCGCTGGGGGAGCGGGACAGCTCGGTGGCGGCGACCGCTCGGCGTCTGGCCGGTGAGGACGCGTCGGTCGCGGTGTCACGCGCCGGGGGGTGGGTCACGGTCGAGGTGTCGGCGGCGGTCGCGTCGGGGTCGTGGGGCAGCTCCGCGCTGCGCGCCCGGGCGAGCGCGGTGTCCCGGGCGGAACCGTGATCGTGCGCCGCTCGGCCGTTGTGCGCGACGACCGTCCTGGCCCGGCACGGGCGGGGGCCGGTCTCGCCGGGGCTCGCCGGATCACCCGGTCGCGGGTCCCGGGAGGTCGCGGCGAGCAGGGCTCGGGCACGGTGCTGCTGCTGGCGCTCGTCGCGGTGGCGCTGGTCGTCGCGGCGATGCTCGGGCTGCTCGCCTCCGCGCAGCTTGCCCGGGGTCGAGCGCAGTCGGCGGCGGACCTGGGTGCGCTCGCGGGTGCCGCCGGACTCCTGGCCGGTCAGGCCCGCGACCCGTGCGCGACCGCCGCGGAGGTCGTCCGCCGCAACGGCGGGAGGCTGTCGTCCTGCACGGACGAGGGCGCAGGGGTGCTGACGGTGCGGGTGGCCGTGCAGGGTGCGGCCGGCACGGCGACAGCCTCGGCGCGTGCCGGCCCGGCGTCGGCGCGCGAGTGACGACGGCGGTGACGGCTCGAGCTCGACGGGCGCGCGACACCTGGACCCGTCCGGTCCCGAGTCGAGTTGAGCCGCCGCTCAGCGGCGCGGAGGGCGGCGGGCGTGCGCCGAGCCGACCGGTCGGTCTCGAGCCGAGCCGGTGCGACCGCTCAGGCGGCGGGCGCGTGGGCGAGGACCGCGGTGAGCAGCCGGATCGCTGCGGCCTTGTCCAGGGGGTTGTTCGCGTTGCCGCACTTCGGCGACTGCACGCACGCGGGGCACCCGGCGAAGCACCGGCACGCGGCGATCGCGTCACGCGTGGCCCGCAGCCAGGTGGCGCCGAGCGTGAAGCCGCGTTCCGCGAAGCCGGCACCGCCGGGGTAGGCGTCGTGCACGAAGACGGTGGCCTGCTCGGTGTCGACGTGCAGCGCGGTCGAGAGCCCGCCGAGGTCCCACCGGTCGCAGGTCGCGAGCAGGGGGAGGAGGCCGATGGAGGCGTGCTCGGCGGCGTGCAGGGCGCCGGGAGTGGCTTCGACGGTGACCCCGGCGGCGAGCAGGACCTCGGCGGGGGCGGTCCACCAGACGGCGGTCGTGCGCAGGGTGCGGGCGGGCAGGTCGAGCTCCTCGGTGCCGAGCACCTGCAGGTCGGGGATGCGTTTGCGCTGGTAGCCCAGGACCTGGGTGGTCACGTCGACCGACCCGAAGCCCCACGTGACGGGTCCCCACGGCACCTCGGCGTCGACGGACTGGATCTCGGTCGTCGTGACCCAGCGCGCCCAGGTGCCGTAGTCGACGTCACGACGGGTCACCAGGGCGACGCCGTCCTCGAGCCCGAGCTCGTCCACGACGAACGAGGCGCCCTGGTGCACGTAGACGGCGCCGTCGTGGACGGTCGAGTCGGCGGAGGCGGCGTCGACCGTCCCGAGGAGCCGGCCGGTGGCGGACTCGACCACCCGGACGGGGTCACCGCCGGAACCGCGCAGGTCGGTGAGGCGGCTGGCCTGCTCGTTGTGGGTCCAGTACCAGCCGGACGGCCGCCGGCGCAGGGTCCCGCGCTCGACCAGCTCGGCGAGCAGGTCGGCGGTGTGGGCCCCGAACAGGTCCAGCTCCTCGGACCGCAGGGGGAGCTCGGCCGCAGCGGCGCACAGGTGCGGCGCCAGCACGTACGGGTTGGTGGTGTCGAAGACGGTCGCCTCGACGGGTGCGTCGAAGACCGCCTCGGGGTGGTGCACGAGGAACGTGTCGAGGGGGTCCTCGCGGGCGACCAGGACGACGAGCCCGTCGGTGCCCGCGCGCCCGGCGCGACCCGCCTGCTGCCAGAGCGAGACGCGGGTGCCGGGCCAGCCAGCGATGAGGACGGCGTCCAGCCCGGAGATGTCGACACCCAGCTCGAGGGCGTTGGTCGTCGCGAGAGCGCGCAGCGCACCCGAGCGGATCGCTGCCTCCAGGGCGCGGCGCTCCTCCGGCAGGTACCCGCCGCGGTAGGCCTGCACGGACGTCGCGAACGTCGGGTCGATCTCCAGCAGGTGCGCCCGGGTGGTCGCCGCGACGGACTCGGCACCGCGCCGCGAGCGTGTGAAGGCGAGCGACCGTGCGCCCGCGGCGGTGAGGTCGGCCAACAGGTCGGCGATCTCGGCGGTCGCGGTGCGTCGCGGCCGGTCCGAGGGCTCCGCGACGACCCGCTCGCCCGTGCCGAGCGGCCCGGACCCCTCACCGGTGCCTGCGAGAGGAGGGCCGAGATCCGTCGCGAGCGGGTTCGGCCTGTCGCCCATCCCCGGGAGCGCCCCGGCGAGGAGCTCGGACAGGGCGACCGGGTCCTGGGCACCGGGCGACGGCCCCACCGGGCTCGCGACCGTCCCCCAGACGTCGTCCGGAGCCGGGGGGCTGGGGTCGTCCGCGCTGCGGGTCACGTGGCGTGGCAGCGCCAGCGGGGCGGCCCACGGGTCGTCCTCGGGCAGGAGCGCGGACCACGGGGCGTCGGAGCCGGGCAGCTCGGGCGGCTGCCACAGGACGAACGTCTTGCGACCGGCAGGGGAGGCGTCGGCGGTGACCGCCGTGACCTCGGACGGGTCGACGCCGATGAGCCGGGCGGCGCTCGCGGCGGGGTCGGAGGTGGTGGCAGACGCGAGCAGGAAGGTCGGGGTCGCACCGTAGGACGCGGCGAGCCGCCGCAGCCGCCGCAGCACCAGGCCCACGTGCGCACCGAAGACGCCGCGGAACGCGTGGCACTCGTCGACGACCACGTACCGCAGCGAGCCGAGCAGCCGCGCCCACCGCCGGTGCTGCGGCAGGAGCGCGAAGTGCAGGAAGTCGGGGTTGGTCAGGACGACGTCCGCGTGCTCCTGCACCCAGCGGCGTTCCTCCAGCGACGTGTCGCCGTCGCAGGTGGAGACCCGCACGTCACGGGTCCGGCCGGCCACGAGGAGCCGGTCGAGGGCGGCGAGCTGGTCGGCGGCGAGCGCCTTCGTCGGGCACAGGTAGAGGGTCGTCGCGCGACGGGTCACCGTCTCGATCCGGCCGGGGTCGAGGAGCGACCGTGCGCTCGCGGCTCGGGCGGTGGAGAGCGCCGGCAGCCAGAACGCGAGGGACTTGCCGGAGCCGGTCGAGGTGGCCAGCACGGTGTGCCGTCCGGACCACGCCGAGTCGGCGGCCTCGACCTGGTGGAGCCAGGGGCGGTCGACCCCCAGGGCGCGGTACCCCTGCACCAGGTCGGCGTCCGCCCACGACGGCCAGTCCGCCTGCGTGCCTGGCCGCGCGGGCAGGTGCCGGACATGGGTCATGCGGTCCGAGCGACCCCCGGCGGCGAGCAGCACGTCGAGCAGCGCACCGGGTTCCACCACCCGTCCATCCTCCCACCGCGCGCGGGTCGGGCAGGATCGGGGGATGACTGGACGGATGGGGGCGAGGATCGACCTCAACTGCGATCTCGGTGAGGAGCTCGACGCGTGGGAGGCCGGCGTGGACGGCCTCGACACGATGCTGCTCGACGTCGTGACCAGCGCCAACGTCGCGTGCGGGTTCCACGCGGGCGACGAGCGGATCATGGCGTCGGTCTGCCGGGCGGCGTCGGCGCGCGGCGTCGCCGTGGGCGCGCACGTCTCGTACCTGGACCGGGAGAACTTCGGCCGCCGGTTCCTCGACGTGCCCGCGGACGTGCTGACGGCGCAGGTGGCCGAGCAGATCGAGACCCTGCAGGCGGTCGCTCTCCGGGAGGGTGCGCGCGTGGCGTACGTGAAGCCGCACGGCGCGCTGTACAACGCTGTCGTCCACCACGAGGAGCACGCCCGGGCGGTCGTCGCCGCGATCACGGACCTGCCGGTGCTGGGCCTCCCGGGGTCGGCCGTGCTGGCCGCGGCGAGCGTGCGCGGCCTCCGCGCCGTCCCGGAGGCCTTCGCCGACCGCGGCTACCGCGCCGACGGGACCCTGGTGCCGCGCTCGGAGCCGGGCGCGCTCGTCACCGACGCCGCCGAGGTCGCTGCCCTGGTCCTCCGGTTGGCCACGGACGGCGTGGTCCGCGCGGTCGACGGCACCGAGGTCACCGTCGCGGCCGAGTCCGTGTGCGTGCACTCCGACACGCCCGGCGCCGCCGCGCTCGCCCGTACGGTCCGAGCAGCCCTGGTCGCGCACGGCGTCATGCTCGCGCCCTTCGCGGGCTGACCTACCCACGTCGGCGAGCACGGGACGACCGGCTGGCGGTTCGCCCGTGCATGACGCGACGGTCGTGCCTGCACGCCCTGACGGCCGGCGCGCCGGACCATGCACCCGACGACACGGCGTGCTCGTCCGTCATGGTCGGTGTCGGGCCCATCGGCCGGCACGGACCGAGAGCGATGCGGGCATCGGCCTGCCCGTGGACGCCACGGGCGTCGCTCAGCTGCGGGAGAAGCTCACCGTGCCGTAGGTCCGGCAGGATCGGCGCATGACCGACGCACGTGCGCCGCGGGTGGTGCCCTACGGGGACGACGCCGTCCTCGTGGAGCTCGCCGGGCTGGCGGAGGTCCGCGCGCTGGACGACGCGGTCCGGGCCGCGCGCGCGTGGGACCCGGACGCGGCGGTCGTCGTCGACCAGGTCCCGGCCGCGCGGACGCTGCTGCTGCGGGTGCGCGAGGGCGCGGACCCGCGTGGGTTGCCGGTGGAGCGCTGGTGGGCGGGACGGTCCGCTCCCGCCGCGGAGGCGGAGCGCCCGGAGGTGGTGCTCGCGGTCGACTACGACGGGCCGGACCTGGCGGAGGTCGCCCGGCTGACCAGGCTGACTGCCGACGAGGTCGTCGCCCGGCACACCGGTGCGCGGTACACGGTGGCGTTCGGGGGGTTCATGGCCGGGTTCGCGTACCTGGTCGGGCTGGACCCGGCGCTGCGGGTGCCGCGGCTGGACAGCCCGCGCGAGCGCGTGCCGGCCGGGTCCGTGGCGATCGCCGACGAGTTCAGCGCGGTGTACCCGGCGGCGACCCCGGGTGGGTGGCGGCTGCTGGGCCGGTGCGAGGAGACCCTCTTCGACGTCGACCGCGACCCCCCGGCGCTCCTGCAGCCCGGCACGCGCGTGCGGTTCACGTCGTCATGACGAGCGGTGCGGTGACGGCGCTGGAGGTGCTCGACCCCGGGCTCCTGACGCTGGTGGAGGACCTGGGCCGGCCCGGCTGGGCGCACGTCGGGGTCGGCCGTGCGGGGGCGGCCGACGCGGCGGCGCTGCGGCTGGCCAACCGGCTGGTGGCCAACGACGAGGGTGCCGCGGGGCTGGAGGTGCTGCTCGGCGGCCTGCGCGTGCGCGCGGTCGGGGACGTGACGGTGGCGATCGCGGGTGCACCGGGGCCGGCGTGGCTGGACGACCGGCCGGTCGGGCGCGCGGCGGTGCTGGAGATCCGCTCGGGGACCGTGCTGCGGCTCGGCCCCGTGACGTCGGGGCTGCGGGCGTACGTCGCGGTCCGGGGCGGGATCGACGTGCCGGCCGTGCTGGGCTCCCGGTCGACGGACCAGCTGGCGGGTGTCGGACCGGAGCCGGTGCGGACGGGCGACGTGCTGGCGGTCGGGCCGGCGCCTCGGAGCTGGCCGGTGGTGGACCTCGCGCCGCTGCGGGAGCCGCCGAGCCGGGTGGAGCTGCCGGTGGTGGCGGGACCGCACGCGGACTGGTTCGAGGACGTGCTGGCGGGATTGCGGGCGGGTGAGTGGCACGTCACCCCGGCGACCAACCGGGTGGCGGTCCGGCTCACCGGTCCGGCGCTGACCCGCACGGCCGCCGCGACCGGACGCGAGCTGCCGTCGGAGGGACTGGTGCCCGGCGCCGTGCAGGTGCCGCCCGATGGCCAGCCCGTCGTGTTCGGCGTCGACCACCCGGTCACGGGCGGGTACCCGGTGGTCGCTGTGCTCCGGCGGTACGCGCACGGTCGGCTGGCCCAGGTGCGGCCTGGGGACCGGGTGTCGTTCGTCCGCGGCTGAGGTCCTCGTCGACCGGCCGTGCGTCTGTTTGAATGCTCGCGGGAAGGAGGGCCGATGGACGTGCGTGTGACCAGCCGGGACGTCGGTCCCCGGACCGTCGTGGAGGTGGACGGCGAGATCGACGTGTCGTCCGCCGACGCGCTGCGCGACGAGGTCTCCCTGCTGCTCGACCGGGACCGGACGGATCTGGTGATCGACCTCCGGGCGGTCCGGTTCATGGACTCGACCGGCCTCGGCGTGCTCGTCGGCACCCTGAAGAAGGTCCGCCTGGCGGGCGGTCAGCTGCAGCTCGTGATCGACTCCGAGCGGCTGCTCAAGGTCTTCCGGATCACCGCGCTGCTCCAGGTGTTCACCGTGCACGACACCGTCGAGGCGGCGCTGGACGCCTGACCGGGGCGTCAGCCCGGGAGGATCGAGTAGACGACCGTCGGCTCTCCGTCCTCCGACGTCGACGCTGCGACGCCGACCTCCCACCCGGCCACGTCGAGGGAGATGCCGCGCGGGAGCGACAGCGCCGAGGTGGTCGGCAGGTCGTCGCGGAGCAGTCGGGCGGCCTCCATGGCGGCGTCGTCCCCGTCGACAGCGATCTGGACGACCCACCCCTCGCCGCTCGATCCACCCGTCGGCGTGACCGAGACCAGCCGCCCGCCGATGAGAGGGATGTCGTCGACCGGGAAGCCCTCGGGGAGGCCGGTCGGTGCCGGTGGCATCTCGAGCAGGGTCAGGGACCACGGGCCTGCCGCGGCGCGCTCGCCGTCCTCGGTGTAGCTCACGTAGACGGAGTACTCGCCCGCGGGCAGCGGCACGCCGCCGGGGTCGGCGTCCGTCGCGCAGGTGCTGAGCTCCGTGCTCGTCATGCTCATGGCCGTGGAACGGTCGAGCGACGAGATCCACGAGTACCGCGGGTCCGGCGACGGGTCCGCGTCGGACGCCACGACCGTGCCGTCGCGGGTGATCAGGATGTGGCTGTCGAGCTCGTCGCCGACGCCGGAGATCGGGTCCGACGTCTGCGCGGACTCGAGCTGTCGGCGCGCGACGTCCACGCCACGGTCCAGTGCGTCGAGCTGGCCTGCGGTGAGCGAGGCGGCGCCGGGAGCCGCCAGCCTGCTCGCGCGACGCGCCTCCGCCTCGGCGAGCGCCTCCTGCGCGCCGCGCACCAGGTCGGCGACCGCGGCGTCCCGAGCCCCCGGCGACAGCTCGCGGACGAGCGTCGGGCCCATGGTGCGCCCGACCAGGGCTCCCAGGTCCGTGCCCTGCGGAGGGACGGGGGCGTCCTCGTCCATGTACCAGGCGCCGTCCGTCGACGGCGGCAGCAGACCGACACGACCGGGAGCGGCCGTCGGCAGGAGACCGATGTCCGAGCCGCACGTCCCCGGCTCGGCGTCGGCCGACGCCGCGGGGAGCACGGACAGAGGATCCCGCCCTCCGACGTACACGGCGCCGAACGCCACGGCACCGACGGCACCGACGGCCACCCCGCCACGCACCCCCGCGCGGACGGTCCGGCGCCGCCGGATGCGGCCGGTGAGGGTCAGCACGTCGAACGGGGAGTCGTCGGGGCCGGTGTCGACGGCGTCGTGCAGGGCGCGGGTCAGGTCGGGGCTCATCGGGTCACTCCTGTCGGGACCAGCTGGATGTCGATGGTGTGCGCGTCGGGCAGCGGCCCCAGCAGGGACTCGAGCTGGCCGATCGCGTCGAAGAGGTAGCGCTTGACGGTGCCGTCGGACAGCGCGAGCCGGCGGGCGATCTCGGGGACCGTGAGGTCGTCGTAGAACCGGAGCACCACGCACGCCCGCAGCCGGGGACGCAGCGTGAGCAGGGCGGTCTGCACGTCGAGCCGGGCCGTGCTGGCAGGTCCGTGGTCGGCGGTGTCGTCCTCCCGCGCGAGCAGGTGGCGGACCGCCGTCCACCGGGCCTTGCGGCGGTAGGCGTCCAGGAAGATCGAGAGGATCGCCTGCCGCACGTACGACTCCGCGGCGCCCGGGTCGCGGAGGGTGCGACCCTGGCTGAAGCAGCGCACCAGCGCGTCCTGGACCAGGTCCTCACCCTCGCGCTCGTCGCCCGTGAGCAGCGTCGCGTACCGCACGAGCGCGCGCCCCCGAACCCGTACGAGCTCGTCCAGAACCTGTTCCCAGGCCGTCATGCCACCTCCCGAGTGGTGCCGTCATCTTCCTGGACGACCGGGAGGGGCGAACCGTTGGTCAGGTGAGGGTCACCGGGATGGGGGAACCGAGCGTGACCGAGTAGATGTCGTCCGGGCGGAGCATCTCCACCGTCCCGGTGCCGGTCCGAGCGACCGGGTCCGAGAAGGCCCAGGCGGGATAGACCGTGTACTCGCCGGCCGGCAACGGGTCCCCGGTGCTCAGCGGGTAGCCGCTCTCCGTCACGCACGACGTCAGGACCAGACCCCACTCGCTGAAGACGAGCGGTGCACCGGATCCCACGTCGTACTGGCTGAAGGCGTCGTTGGCCACCACGGTCACACCCACGACGACGCCGTCCTGCACGACCCAGTAGTCGATCCGCTCGTAGCCGTAGAAGCGCAGGCGATCGGGTCCGGTGTACTGGACGGTCGCCGTCACGGCCAGGGGCTCGCCGGAGGCCAGAGTGGTCGCGACGGGCGTCACCTGCAGGTCGAGCATCGCTCCGCGCAGCGGTGCGACCGGCGCGGGGGCGCCGCAGGCGGGCGGGGCGGCGAACGTCGTGGTGTCCAGCGGCACGTCGGCGCCGGGCAGCGGCTGCTGCGTCTCGGCCTCGCCGGTCACCGTCACGGTCGTGGGCTCGCCGACCGCGGTCGCGGGGGTGCCACCCAGTGCGGCGGCCTGCTCGAAGGTGAGGGAGTCCTGGAACAGCTCGGCAGGCGCCTCCGGGAGGCCGTCGTACGTGACGATGCTCGCCCACGGACGCAGCTCGTAGGTCCCGGCCGGCAGCGGCCGTCCCGCGGTGACCGGGCCGCCGTCGCCGGGGTCGCACACCGTGAGCCCGAGCAGGCTGGTGAAGAACGTGACCTCGCCGTCGTTCCCGCTGCGACCGGCCGTCACGTCACCGGCGACCTCCGAGAAGCTCGCGGTGCCGACGACGACGCCGTCCTTGACCACCGCCACGCTCGGTCCGTCGTCGGGCACGGCGTACGCGAGGTAGGTCTCGAAGGGCATCGGCCGCTCGATGACACCGCCGGCCGAGACGAACCCGCCCGCAGAGAGCGTGTCGGTGGCCGGTGTGATCCGCACGTCCACCCGGTCGTCGACCGGGTAGGCCGGTGCCGCGTCCGCCAGGGACCCGCACGCGCCGAACGGCAGCGAGGGGTTGCCCGGGGGGAGGACGACGGGCGCCAGCGTCGGCGTCGGTGTCGGTGTCTCGGTGGGCGTGGGCGTCGGCGAGGTGGTGACGGTCGGTGTCGGCGTCTCGGCCGGGGGGACCGGCGTGAGGTTGGGCAGCACGGCGAACGCGGTGCCGGCGACGGCGACGACCGCCGCCGCTGCGCCCGCGGCCACCAGGGCGCCCCGCGTGCGGCGGCCCCGTCGGGCGCGGGCCGTGATCAGGTCGACGGGCAGCGGTGCCCGGCGGGAGCGGTGGCTCTGCTCGGCGCGTGCTGCCAGCTCCTCCAGAGCCGACTCGAGGTCGCGGTTCATCGCGCGCCTCCCTTCGTGATCGTGGCGACGTCCTCGGCGGCCAGGCCAGGCTGCGGGCCGAGCAGCGGCTCCAGCTTGTGGCGGGCGTCGGACAGGTAGCGCTTCACGGCGCCGGCGGAGATGTCGAGCCGCAGACCGATCTCGGGCAGCGTGAGGTCGTCGTAGAACCGCAGGACGACGCACGCGCGCTCGCGGGGCGACAGGGTGGTCAGCGCACGGGCGACGTCGGCGCGGTCGCCCGCCACCGAGGCCTCGTCGTCGACCGCCTCGGGCGTCGCGACCAACGGCGTGACGGCCGCGAAGCGGGTCTTCGCCCGGTACCCGTCGAGGAAGGTGTGCAGGATGGTCCGCCGCACGTAGGCCTCGACCCACGTGATCTCCTCGGGCCGGCGCCGTGAGTAGGTGCGCACGAGAGCGTCCTGCACCAGGTCCTCGGCCGACGCCATGTCCCCGACCAGCAGGTACGCGTACGCGACCAGCGCCGGACCGCGGTCGGTGACCAGTCGGTCGAGATCCGCCTCCCAGCTCATCGTGGTTCCCCTCGGTCGGTCCGGAAAGTGTCTTCACCTGCCCAGACGTCCGTCGAGCCGGAACGGTTGGGGTCGCTCGATCGTCTCGCGGTCGGCACGCGCGGTCACGCTCGCGTGCCCGTGCGATCCACGTCACATCTGCTGGCTAGACTCACCCAGTCGCGCAGCAACGGGGCTGCGGGACGGGCGTGGTCAGGGGGGCCTCGCTGAGTCCGAGGAGGATGCATGGTCGAGCTCGGGTCCACGAGCATCACGATCGTCAGTGTCATCGCGGCCGTCGCGGTCGCGTCCCTGCTCATCGCCGTTGTGCTGCGCCGTCAGGTGCTCGCGGCCGGTGAGGGGACCGAGTCCATGCGCGAGATCGCGCGCGCGGTCCAGGAGGGGGCGTCGGCGTACCTGAGCCGGCAGTTCCGCACCCTGGCCCTCTTCGCGGTCGTGGTCTGTGCCCTGCTGTTCCTGCTGCCCGGTGACGGCGGCGTCAAGCTGGGCCGGTCGGTGTTCTTCCTGCTCGGGGCCGCGTTCTCGGCCGCGATCGGGTACCTGGGCATGTGGCTCGCGACGCGGGCGAACGTCCGGGTCGCGGCGGCCGCGTCGCAGCCGGGTGGGCGTGCAGAAGGCGCGCGCATCGCGTTCCGGACCGGTGGCTTCGTCGGCATGAGCGTCGTGGGCCTCGGCCTGCTCGGTGCCGCGTCGGTGGTGCTGATCTACCGGGCGGACGCGCCCGCGGTGCTCGAGGGCTTCGGCTTCGGGGCCGCGCTGCTCGCCATGTTCATGCGGGTCGGCGGCGGCATCTTCACCAAGGCGGCCGACGTCGGCGCCGACCTGGTGGGCAAGGTCGAGCAGGGCATCCCGGAGGACGACCCGCGCAACGCGGCCACCATCGCGGACAACGTCGGCGACAACGTGGGCGACTGCGCGGGCATGGCGGCGGACCTCTTCGAGTCCTACGCCGTCACGCTGGTCGCCGCGCTCATCCTGGGCAAGGCCGCGTTCGGTGAGCAGGGGCTCGTGTTCCCGCTCATCGTCACGGCCATGGGCGCCATCGTCGCCGTCCTCGGCGTGTTCATCACCCGGGTGCGCGGTGCCGAGAGCGGCCTGGCGGCCATCAACCGCGGCTTCTACATCTCCGCGCTCGTCGGCGTCGCGCTCTCCGCGGTGGCGGCGTTCGTCTACCTGCCGACGTCCTTCGCGGACCTCACGGGCGGCACCGCCGGCCTGGAGACCCACGCCGGCGACCCGCGGCTGATCGCCTCGGTCGCCGTGGCCATCGGCGTCGTCCTGGCCGGCGTCATCCTCTGGGTGACCGGGTACTTCACGGGCACGACGAGCAAGCCGACGCTGCACGTGGCACGCACCACCCTGACCGGCGCGGCCACCACCGTCCTGTCCGGCATCGGGGTCGGCTTCGAGTCGGCCGTCTACACCGCCGGCATCATCGCGGCGGCCATCTGCGGGGTCTTCCTGCTGGCCGGCGGCTCGGTCGCGCTGTCCCTGTTCCTCATCGCGCTCGCGGGCTGCGGCCTGCTGACCACGGTCGGCGTCATCGTCGCCATGGACACGTTCGGGCCGGTGAGCGACAACGCGCAGGGCATCGCCGAGATGTCGGGCGACGTCACTCCCGAGGGAGCGCAGATCCTCACGGACCTCGACGCCGTGGGCAACACCACCAAGGCCGTCACCAAGGGCATCGCGATCGCGACGGCCGTGCTGGCCGCGACCGCCCTGTTCGGCTCCTACGCGGACGCGGTGTTCAACGCGCTGCAGACGGCGGGCGAGGCGGGCGACGAGCTCACCCAGGCGATGCTGAACTACAGCATCATCAGCCCGGTCACCCTGGTCGGCGTGATCCTCGGTGGCGCGACGGTGTTCCTGTTCTCGGGCCTGGCCATCGACGCCGTGACCCGCGCAGCCGGGGCCATCGTCTTCGAGGTCCGTCGCCAGTTCCGCGACAACCCCGGGATCATGACGTACGAGGTGCGTCCGGAGTACGGCAAGGTCGTCGACATCTGCACCCGCGACTCCCTGCGGGAGCTGGCCACGCCCGGTCTGCTCGCGGCGTTCGCGCCGATCGCCGTCGGCTTCGGCCTCGGGGTCGGCCCGCTCGCCGGGTTCCTCGGCGGGGCCATCGCGACCGGCGTGCTCATGGCGGTCTTCCTGGCCAACTCGGGCGGCGCCTGGGACAACGCGAAGAAGATCGTCGAGGACGGCAACTTCGGTGGCAAGGGGTCCGACGCCCACGCGGCGGCGGTCATCGGCGACACCGTCGGCGACCCGTTCAAGGACACCGCCGGCCCGGCGATCAACCCGCTGATCAAGGTCATGAACCTCGTCGCCCTGCTCATCGCGCCGGCCGTCGTCGCCATCTCGGTCGGGGACGACGCGAACCAGACGGTTCGCCTGTCGATCGCCGTCGCCGCCGCGCTCATCGCCGGTGGTGCGGTCCTGGCCTCCCGTCTGCGGGCGTCGCGTGCGGACCGGAACGACCTGACCCGCGAGGCCGAGAAGGCCCTCGCCTGACGGATCCGGCCGCCCCTTCGTCCTCGGGCGAGGGGGCGGCCGTCTGCCCGCACCCAGGAGGATCGATGACCCACGCGCTGGTGCTCGCCGGGCACGGCCGCTACCAGGACCCCTGGCACGACACCGCCGCGATCGCCCACCGCGTCGCACAGCTCCTGGCTGAGGACGGGATCGACGTGACGATCCGGGGGACGCTCCCCGGCGCGCTCGACGGCATCGACCCCGACCTCGTGGTGGTGGCGTCCGGCCGCGGCCGCCCCGACCCTGACTTCGACGGCACCGACCAGGACTGGGTGCCGTTCCACGCGCGGCTGGAGCACCTCGTCGCGTCGGGGGTGCCCGTGCTCGGCCTGCACCAGGCGACCAACACCTTCCTCGACTCGCCGTCGTGGGGCCGGCTGCTCGGTGGTCGGTGGATCGAGGGCACCACCTGGCACCCGCCGCTCGCGGCGGCGTCGTTCCGGGTGGTCGACCCGACGCATCCTATGGTCGCCGGCCTGCGCGAGGTGACGGCCGAGGACGAGCAGTACCTCGCGCTGCAGGTGTCGCCCGACGTGCAGGTGCTCGTCGTCGCCGACCACGAGGGTGTCGCGCACCCCGTCGTCTGGGTCGCTCCCGGCCCCGGCCGGATCGTCTACGACGCCCTCGGCCACGACGTGCGGTCCTACGGCTCCCCGACGCGGGTCGACCTGTTCCGTCGTGAGGTCCGCTGGCTGCTGAGCCGCTGACAGCGCAGCGTCGCGCCCGCGAGTGCCAGCCCCCAGACCAGGAACCACGGCTCCCAGAGGGCCAGCCGCCAGGTGAGCGCCCGGTCGGACAGCGGCTCGGCCGGGACGACGACGCCCAGCGCCACCAGGGCGACCGACGCCGTCTGCAGCAGGCCGTAGAGCACGAGGACCGACGCGCCCAGCCAGCCGAGGGTCAGGAGCAGGCGGCGCGGCAGCCGTCGTCCCCACCGCTGCACCAGGGCGAGGGCCAGCACGCCGCCGAGCAGCTTGAGCACCAGGGCCACCAGGTTGGCCGCGAGCAGCACCGGGTCACCGGCCCGCGCCCTGCGCTCGATCGTCCCGCCCAGCGTGTCCAGCCCGGCGGTGCTGCCCAGCGCCCAGAGCAGGCTGACACCGGCGAACGCGAACGCGAGCACCACGGCGGCCCACCCGACCCACGCGGGCGGCACCCACGACTGCCTGTCCTGCTCCACGGAACACGACCGTAGTCACGGCGAGGGGTGCGCTGCCGCACCGATGTCCGAGAGGATGTCCGGATGGCGAGCTCCCACCGGCTCCGGGTGATGACGTACAACGTCAAGGGCCTGCAGGTGTCGCGACCCGACGCGGTCGCGGTGGTGCGTGCAGCCGCGCCGGACGTCCTGGGCGTGCAGGAGCCGACCCGGGGGCTGCTCGGCTGGTGGCGGATGTGGCTCTTCGCCCGGGCGGTGGGGATGCGGGCCGTGGTGAACGGCCGCGGAGCGCGCACCACCGCCCTGCTCGTGGCGCCGGGCCGGGCGGTGACCGCTCACTCCGCGGTGCGGCTGCCGAACCTGTCCGGCCGGACGCGTCGGGGGGCTGCCGTCGCGACCGTCGACGGCATCCGGTTCGTCGTCGTGCACCTGTCCCTCGTCCGCGACGAGCGCGCCGCGCACCTCGCCGACCTGCTGGCGCACCACGTCCCGACGACGCGGACCGTGGTGCTCGGCGACCTCAACGAGGCCCCCGGCGGGCCGACGTGGGCGAGCCTGACCCGGCTCCTCACGGACGCGGACCCGACCGGCGGCCCGACGTTCCCGGCGGTCGAGCCGAAGCAGCGCATCGACGCCATCCTCACCACGCGGGACCTCACCGCCGGGTCCCCGCGCGTCCTGTCGGACCCGTCTGCCCTCCGCGGCAGCGACCACCGCCCGCTGCTCGTCGACCTGTACCTACCTGGAGCCTCCTGACGTCCGCACGAATGCGCGGAGGTCACCCGTCGGCCCGCGGACGTCCGCACGATCGAGCGTTCTGGCGACCGGATGTGCGGACGTTGCGTGGGTGGCAGGCGACCCGAGCGGTCGGTGGTGCGGGGATGATGGCGGGGTGCCCCTCGAACCTGCGCTCCCGCCCGCTGCGCCCGTGACCGATCCGGCGCTCGTCGCCGCGCTGCGCGACGACCTGGCGGCTGCCGGGTACGGCGTCGCCGGTGTCGAGGAGGTGCTGGGGGCGGTCGCCGCGGACGCGCTGCACCGCGAGGAGCCCGTGCCGGCGCTGCGGGCGACGGAGGCGGCGGCGGACGACGTCGTGGCGGCGCTGATCCGGACCTTCCTGCTGGGTGCCACGACGCCCCGGGGCACGCTCGAGCGCGCGTTCCCGACCCTGACCGTGGAGGGTGCGGCGCGGCTCGGGCTGGTCGAGACCGACGGCGACGCGGTCCGTGCCCGGGTCGACCTGCGGCCCTACACCGCCGTCGACGGTGGTGGCGAGGTCGACTGGTGGATCGCCTCCGACCTCGGCGAGCTGGCCACCGGCCAGGCGCTGCGGACGGACCACGTGCTCGGCGTGGGCGGCGCGTCGACGACGCTCGCGCAGGTCACCGTGCGCGACGAGCGCGAGCACGTGCTGGACCTCGGCACGGGCTGCGGGATCCAGGCGCTGCACGCGTCACGCCACTCCCGACGGGTGGTCGGTACGGACATCTCGCGGCGGGCGCTCGCGTTCGCCCGGTTCAACGCCGCGCTCGCCGGGGTGGAGCTCGACCTGCGCGAGGGGTCGATGCTCGAGCCCGTCAGTGACGAGCGGTTCGACCTCGTCGTGAGCAACCCGCCGTTCGTCATCACGCCCCGGACGCCGGGGATGCCGTCGTACGAGTACCGCGACGGGGGGCGCTCCGGGGACGCGATCGTGCGTGAGCTGGTCGAGGGCGTCGGCGCGGTGCTGGCGCCGGGCGGGGTGGCGCAGCTGCTGGGCAACTGGGAGGTCCGCCGCGGCGAGGAGTGGCACGAGCGTGTCGGCTCCTGGCTCGACGCGTCGGGGCTCGACGGCTGGGTGGTGCAGCGCGAGCTGCAGGACCCCGCGCAGTACGCCGAGACGTGGATCCGCGACGGCGGCACGACCCCCGACCGTGACCGCGCCGCCTGGGCGGTCCGGTACGGGCAGTGGCTCGACGACTTCGCCTCGCGGGACGTCGAGGGCATCGGGTTCGGGGTCGTGACCCTGCGCAAGCCGTCCGGTGCGCCGACCCTGCGCCGGCTCGAGGAGGTCACCGGGACGGTCCGGCAGCCGCTGGGCCCGTCGATCGCGGCGTCGCTCGCCGCGCACGACTGGCTCGCGATGAGCGACGACGACCTCGCCGGGCAGCGCCTCGTCGTGGCCCCCGACGTGACCGAGGAGCGCTACCTGACGCCCGGCGACCCGGACCCGCAGGTGGTGCTGCTGCGCCAGGGCGGCGGGTTCGGCCGGGCGGTGCAGGCCGGGACCGCGCTCGCGGGGTTCGTCGGCGTCTGCGACGGGGAGCTGACCGTCGGCCAGATCGTCAACGCGCTGGGCGCGCTGCTGGAGGTGGGTGCCGACGCGGTCGCCGCGGACGTCCTCCCGTCGGCCCGCGGGCTGGTCCGCGACGGCCTGCTGCTCCCCGCCGACTAGCACAGCAACGTCCGCACTCCGACGGGGTGGAACCCGCCGGAGTGCGGACGTCCGCGTAGCAACAGGCGCAACGTCCGCACTCCCGCGGGGTGGGACCCGCCGGAGTGCGGACGTTGCGAGGGTTCGGTCAGCGGAGCTCGACGTCGTCGATCACGTGGGTGCCTGCGTTGAGGTACAGGTTCACCTTCTTCACGTCGGCCAGCTGCGCACCGCACTCGGCGCTCAGGGTGGCCAGGTCGACGAGCACGTCGTCGGTCGGAGCGGAGATCCAGCCGACCTGCGCGGTCTCGCACCACGTCCACGACGAGCCCACCTGCAGGGCCGCCTTGGTGTCGAAGCCGGTGGTGGACACCACGTCGAACCGCAGCTCGGTGCGCCCGGTCCAGTCGCCGACCGACGGCCCGAACCCGAACCAGCCGCCGTCCGGTGACGCGGCCGCGATGGTCAGCGTGCCGCCCGACGCGGTCGCCGTGCCGGCCGCGTCGATAGGTGCCCAGCCCTGGGCGCCGTCGGCGAAGTCGGTGAGCACCACGGGCTCGAGCGGGCTGGGGCGGTGGTCGAACCGGTCGAGGTACCCGGCGAAGTCACCGCGCGTGACCACCTTGAGCACGCCGTACCTCGTCGCGGAGGTCGGCACGATGATGCCGGTCTCCGTCGCCCAGGCGATGGCCGTGCCGTACGGGTGCCACGACGGGACGTCGGTGAACGCCTCGGGTGCGGCAGGCTCGGGCGATCCCGCCAGGCGCCAGAGCAGCTCTGCCGCGGACGAGCGGTCGAGCGGCGCCTTGGGCAGGAACAGCGGGATGGCCTTGTCGACGAGCTGCTCGCTCGCCAGCCACTCGATCTCCTTGTACAGCGCGTGCTTCTTGGGCACGTCGAGGAACGTCGGCCGCTTCGCCGTGGGGACGAACGTGGCGTTCGCGTAGCGGTACAGCAGCGACGCGGTGGCCTCGCGGGTCTGCGGCCTGGTCGGCCGGAACGTGCCGTCGGCGTAGCCGTCGTCGAGACCCTGGTCGTGCAGCCAGATGATGCTGTCGAAGTTGGGCGACCCCGGGGGGACGTCGGAGAAGAGCGGCGGCGGCTCGACCCCCGGCAGGGCGGCGATGTCGTCGACCACGATGCTGCCCGACGGGGCACCGGTGCCGTCGTCGGCGGCGTTGACGTAGATGTTGAACTGCGAGATGGCCTTGAGGTCCGCGTCGCTGATGCGACGGTTCGCGTTGGCGGTGTCCCACGGTGCCGGTCGCCAGTCGACGAACGGGATGGTCACCACGGAGGCCTCGGTGCCCTCCAGCGACGGGTACGCCTCGTAGGAGACGCCGCCGGCCACGAGCTGCAGGACCATCTTGTTGCCCGAGCCGTCGGGCTGCACCCACAGCGCCAGCTCGTTGAAGGCGGACCAGTCGCCGCTGATCTGCTTCCCGAACCCGGTGTACGTCTGCGTCGCGAAGTCGTAGTCCATCCGCAGCGCCTTCGACGTTCCGCTGGTGTCGAGCGAGAGGGTGTTGGCGCCGTAGGAGACGTACTCGGCCCGCAGCGCGGTGTCGTCGCCGTAGCCCTCGTAGTCGTCGACGACGCCCGGTCCGAACGTCGGTCGCGGCCCGAGGACCACGGACGAGCTCTCGGTGAGCACCTCGACGCCGTCGGCGACCACGTGCACCTCGAGCGTCTGCGTGCTGTTGTCCAGCAGCTCCGCGGGGATGTCCCACGGCGCCGACCACCACAGGCCGTCACCGGGTGCGAGCTCGATCTCGGCCCCGGCGACCGTGGCGTAGACGCGGTCGGCGTCGACGTTCTGGACCGTGGCTCGGATGGTCGTCGGTGACGTGGCCACCCGGGCGCTGTCGGCAGGCGAGGCGATGTGCAGGACCGGGCCGGCGGGCGTGGTGTCCACCTCGCGGTCGAACGCGCCGGTGACCTCGGAGGCGAACAGCGTGTACGGGTCGGCCGCGTAGTCCAGGAAGTCAGGCAGCAGCGCGTCACCGGTCACCGGCACGTAGTGCTGGCCGGCGTCGAAGTTGGCCCACGTCTGCATGTACGCGTTGCGGCTGGCCTTCGGGTCGGCCTTGATCGCGCCCAGCACCTTGGTGAACCACTGCTCGGGGCTGGAGCCGGTGGTGCCGACGCCGTTGGTGACGCCGAACTCGGTGAACGCGGAGACCTTGCCCTTCGCGTCGGCGAGGTCCGCGATCATGCCGAGGTCCTTGACCAGCCCGTCGAGGAACGCGGCCGAGCCGGTGTTGTCGTAGGCGTCGAGGCCGAACACGTCGACGAACTCGTCGCCGGGGTAGGTGCGCAGGTACGTCTCGGCGTTCCCGCCGAACCCGCTGCCGGGGCCGAACGCGTAGAGGAAGTTGGACACGCCCTTGAGGTCGCGCAGGTACTCGACCGTGTACCGGAAGAGCTCCTTGTACTCGCCGGGGGAGCCGAACGCGGCACCCCACCAGAACCAGGAGCCGGCGTTCTCGTGCCACGGCCGGAAGATGATCGGGACGAGGTTGCCCTCGGCGTCGCGGGCGCCGTCCGCGGCGGCGGCGATGTTGTCCAGGTACGCGTTGAGCTCGGCGTTCTTGGGTCCGCCGGGCAGGACCGCGCGCAGGGTGTCGCCCGTGGTGTCGTAGAAGCTGCCGCCGGTGACGAAGTTCTCGATGTGCGCCGAGAGGGTGTTGATGCCGCCGAGCGCGTGCGCCTTCTCGATGTACTCCGACAGGGCCGCGATGTTCTGCTCGGTGGTGTTGTTCGCCGACCCCGGGGCCTCGTCGCCCTGCAGGATCAGCGTGTCCCAGCCGAACACCGCGGGGTGGTCGCCGGTCAGGTTCTTCACGTCGGACGTCGTTCCGTCGGCGCCTGTGAACGTCAGGCCGTACGACGTCGTGTGCTGGTGGCCGAACAGGATGCCGTCGCCACGGACGTCATCGAGGTAGGAGAACAGCGAGCGGGTCTCCGGGGTGGCACCCGGGTCGACGATGGTGACGGTCTGAGCCGCCTGGGCGGGCAGGGTCACGAGCCCGCTGAGCGCTGCCGCGGTGATCCCCGCGGTCAGCGCACGGGCGAGATGACGGTTCTTCATTGAACCTCCTGGGTGGTCTCGATCCGCGGAAACCGGACGGAACCGGAGGTGGCGGACGAGGCGGAGCAGAGTTTGTCAAGTTACCAAAGAAAGGATCGACCGGACAGGACCGAATCGTTTGAGTACCGGTGCGGTGCTCCGCGCCTCTGAGGACGTGTCGGTGTGAGCGCTCACCCACGGACGCGCCTCACGTCGGTAGGCTCGCGGCGTCGCCCTCCGGTGACACCGACGGGGAGGACCACGATGACCGACGAGCGCACCGGCGGCAGGCCACAGGTCGCGGTGCTGGGTGGCGGCGTGATGGGCGAGACGCTGCTCAGCGCGCTGCTGACCGGGGGATGGGCACCGGAGCAGGTCGAGGTCACCGAGCGGCACGTGCCGCGCGCCGACGAGCTCGCCGAGCGGTACGGCGTCCGCACCGGGGCGTCGAACGCCGAGGCGGCCGCACGGGCCGACGTCGTGCTCGTGGCGGTCAAGCCGAACGTCGTCGCAGGAGTGCTCGACGAGGTGGCACAGGTCCTGCGCGGCGGCGAGCTCGTCGTCAGCGTCGCCGCCGGCCTGCCGATCTCCACGTACGAGAAGCGGCTGCCCGCCGGGCAGCCCGTCGTCCGGGTGATGCCGAACACGCCGGCGGTCGTCGGCAAGGGCGCCAGCGCGATCGCCGCCGGCACGCACGCGAGCGAGGGGCACCTGGTCCTCGTCGAGACGATGCTCGCCGCCACCGGGCTGGTGGTCCGCGTGGAGGAGAAGGACCTCGACGCCGTCACCGCGATCTCCGGGTCCGGGCCGGCGTACGCGTTCTACCTGATCGACGCGATGGCGGAGGCGGGGGTCCTGCTCGGGCTCAGCCGGGACCTCGCGACGAGGCTCGCCGTGGCCACGGTCGAGGGGTCCGCCGCGCTCGCCGCCCGGTCCGGCGACCATCCGGCGGTCCTGCGCGAACGGGTGTCGTCCCCGGGCGGGACCACGGTCGCCGCGGTCCAGGTGCTCGACGCCCACGGCGTCCGGGCCGGCGTCGTCGCCGCGGCGGAAGCGGCGCGGAACCGCTCGCGCGAGCTCGGCCAGCATTTCTGATGATGAACAGCGCCGCGCGTCCCCCCGCCATGAGCGACGTCGCCGCGCTCGCCGGCGTCTCCCACCAGACGGTCTCCCGGGTGCTCAACGACCACCCGAGCGTCCGCCCGGAGACCCGCGAGCGCGTCGCGGAGGCCATCCTCCAGCTGGGCTACCGCCGCAACAGCGCCGCCCGCACCCTGGTCACCCGACGGTCCGGCACCCTCGGCGTCGTCACCCCGGCGACCGCGCTGTACGGGCCGACGAGCACGCTGGTGGGCCTCGAGGAGGCGGCGCGCGTGGTCGGCTGGTTCGTGTCGGTGGCGACCATCCGGCAGTTCGACGGCGACTCCATGCACACCGCCCTCGAGCACTTCCTCGGGCAGGGCGTCGACGGGATCGCGATCATAGCGCCGACGACGGAGGTCGCCCAGGCCATCGCCGCGATCGCGTCGCCAGTCCCGGTGGTGCTCATCTCGTCGGCGTCCGACGTGCCGCCCGTGCCGCACCTGCACGCGGTCGGCGTCGACCAGCGCCACGGTGCCCGGCTGGCCACCCAGCACCTGCTCGACCAGGGCTTCGCCGACGTCGTGCACGTCGCGGGCCCGCAGGACTGGTTCGACGCGCAGGACCGGCTGGCCGGCTGGCGCGAGGTCATGGGCCCGGGCGCCCCCGAGCACGTCGAGGCCGGCTGGGACGCTGCCGACGGCTACGAGCTCGGCCTGCGGATGGCCCGGGAGGGGTTGCCGTCCGCGATCTTCGCGGCCAACGACCAGCTGGCGCTCGGCCTCCTGCACGCGTTCTGGGAGCGGGGGGTGCGGGTGCCCGACGACGTGGCGGTCGTGGGGTTCGACGACGAGGTCGGCGCCGCGCACTACACGCCGCCGCTGACCACCGTCCGGCAGGACTTCGGGGCGCTCGGCCGGCTCGCGGTCGACTCCCTGCAGGCGGCGTTCGACGGCAAGGACGTGGCGCGGCAGCAGATCCCGGCCGAGCTGGTGGTCCGCGCCAGCTCCGTCCGGCCCGCGTAGCCGCCGACGCAGCATGACCTCGGAGGTCATCGACACGACGACCTTCCGCGCGCGACGGTTCCGGTGCGACATCCGCCACCACCGCCTCCGAGGAGCGCCATGACCGCGACACATGCCCCGACCGCCGTCCCGACGAGCGAGCGGACCCTGCGCCGGGTCCTGGTGGCGGACGCGCTCGTCGGACTCGCCGCGGCGGTGGGGCTGCTGGCGGCGACCGACCTGTACGCCCGGCTGACCGGGCTGCCCGTCCCGGTGCTCCGGGGCGTCGGACTGACCCTCGTCGGCTACGTCGTCGCCCTGACGTGGACGAGCCGCGTGCACCCGCTGCGGCGCCGCGCGGTCCGCGCTCTCGTGGTGGCCAACTGGGCGTGGGTGGTGGCCAGCGCGGCGCTGCTCGTGGCACTCCCGGCGACGCCGTTCGGCGTGGTCTCCGTGGTCGGGCAGGCCGTGGTCGTCGCCGGGTTCGCCGTCGCGGAGGGGCGCCTCCTGCGACACTCGTCGGCACCATGACACAGGGATCGGGCGCGCTGCTGCGGCAGTGGCGGGTGCGGCGGCGCCTCAGCCAGCTCGAGCTGTCGTCGCAGACGGGCGTCTCCACCCGGCACCTCAGCTACGTCGAGACGGGACGGTCGAGCCCGAGCCGGGACCTCGTGCTGCGGCTCAGCTCGCATCTCGACGTGCCGCTGCGCGAGCGGAACCACCTGCTGATCGCGGCGGGGTTCGCGCCCGAGTACCGGGGCACCCCGCTGGACGACCCGGCGATGGCCGCCGTGCGGGGTGCGCTGCGCGTGGTGCTCGACGGTCACGGCCCGAACCCCGCGCTCGTGGTGGACCGTGCCTGGAACCTGGTCGAGGCGAACGCCGCCGTCGCCGTGCTGCTCGACGACGTGGACCCGGCCCTGCTCGACCCGCCGGTGAACGTGCTCCGCGTCGCGCTGCACCCACGGGGCATGGCTCCCCGCATCGCGAACCTGGCGCAGTGGCGGGGGCAGGTGCTCGAGCGGGTCGCCCGGCAGGTCGCGGCGACGGGCGACCGCCCGCTCTCGGAGCTGCTCGCGGAGCTCCGGGGCTATCCCGGCGGCGAGGTGGCCGCCGGTGCGACCGACGGGGTGGCGATCCCGATGACCTTGGACGTCGGAGGGGAGTCGCTCGCCTTCCTCACGACGGTGGCCACGTTCGGCACGCCGCTCGACATCACGGTGGACGAGCTGGTGATCGAGTCGTTCTACCCGGCGGACCCCGGGACGGCCCGGGCGCTGGCCCGGCTGGCGGCGGCGGCGGACCCCGTGCTGGTCCACGCGCTGCTGAGCCGTACGCGTCAGGCCTAGGCTCGGGTCAGTCCCGACTCCCTGGAGGTCCTGATGATCGACATCGCCGAGCTCGCCGACCGCCACCTCGACGCCGCCCGTGCGGATCCGCACGGCCGGTCCGCCGAGGTGGTCGCGCACGACGGCGAGCTGCGCCAGTCGGTGATCGCGCTGACGGCCGGGTCCGGGCTCGGGGAGCACAACTCGCCGAACGCGGCCACGCTGCAGGTCATCCGTGGTCGGGTGCGGGTGGGCTCGGCCGACGGCGACGTCGAGGCGGGTGCCGGGCAGCTCTGGGTGCTCACCCACGAGCGGCACTCGGTGCACGCCGTCGACGACTCGGTCTTCCTGCTCACCACGGTCACGGGGCTGGGCCGGCCGTCGCACGGGTGAGCAGCGGGTCGGGTGCGTGCGGGGTGGACCGGGCCGGAAGGACCGACCGCGGAGGCGTCCGCGAGAACGTGGCCCGGAGACGCGATGTTAGCGCTAACATGTGTCTCGGCCGCCGGCGTCCGCCGCGGTCCGTGACGGACGGAGCGGAGCCCGCGTGATGACGGTCGATCCCCACGGTGCCGACCCCCGGGAGGCCATCGCGGCCGGCCGGACGGCCATCGGCATCGAGCTGGGCTCCACGCGGATCAAGGCCGTCCTGATCGGGCCCGGCCACGCGCCGCTGGCCAGCGGCAGCCACGACTGGGAGAACCAGTTCGTCGACCGCGTCTGGACGTACTCGCTGGACGCCGTCTGGTCCGGCCTGCAGGCCGCCGTCGCCTCGCTGCTGGCCGACGCCGAGGCGCAGCACGGGGTGCGGCCGACCACGGTCGGCGCCATCGGGGTCTCCGCGATGATGCACGGCTACCTCGCGTTCGACGCGGCCGGCGAGCTGCTCGTCCCGTTCCGCACCTGGCGCAACACCACCACCGGCCCGGCCGCCGCGGAGCTCACGGAGCTGTTCGGGCACAACATCCCGCTGCGCTGGTCGATCGCCCACCTGCGCCAGGCGGAGCTCGACGCGGAGCCGCACGTCCCGGACATCGCCTTCGTCACGACGCTCGCGGGCTACGTGCACTGGACGCTCACCGGTCGCAAGGTGCTGGGCATCGGCGACGCGTCGGGCCTGTTCCCGATCGACACCGCCGCGAAGGCCTACGACGAGCGGATGCTCGCCGCCTACCCGGGCCTCGACGTGGCGCCGCTGCTGCCCGAGGTGCTGCTCGCCGGGCAGGACGCCGGGCGGCTGACCGAGGCGGGCGCCGCGCTGCTCGACCCCACGGGCACCCTGCAGCCCGGTATCCCGCTGTGCCCGCCCGAGGGCGACGCCGGCACGGGGATGGTCGCGACGAACGCGGTGGCTCCGCGCACGGGCAACGTCAGCGTCGGCACCAGCATCTTCGCGATGGTGGTCCTCGAGAAGCCGCTGACCAGCGTGCACCACGAGCTGGACCTGGTCACCACGCCGTCCGGCGAGCTCGTCGCGATGGTGCACTGCAACAACGGCGCGAGCGAGCTCGGGGCGTGGGCCGAGGTGTTCGGCCAGTTCGCGGCCGCGCTCGGCACCACGGCGAGCGGCGACGAGGTCTTCGGGGTGCTGCTGCGCGAGGCGCTGCGCGGCGACGCCGACGGCGGCGGGCTGCTGGCCTACAACTACCTGTCGGGCGAGCCGATCACCGGTCTGGACGAGGGCCGGCCGCTGGTCGTGCGGACCCCCGACAGCCGGCTGACGCTGGCCAACTTCATGCGCACCCAGGTCTACGGCGCGTTCGGCACCCTGGCGCTCGGCATGCGGGTCCTGCGCGGCGAGGGCGTCGAGATCGACGCGCTGTTCGCGCACGGCGGCCTGTTCCGCACCGAGGGTGTCGCCCAGCGGCTGCTCGCGGCCGCGGTCGGTGCACCGGTGACCGTCGGCAGCACGGCGGGCGAGGGTGGTGCCTGGGGGATCGCCGTCCTCGCGGCCCACCTGGGCGCGGCGTCCGAGCAGGACCTGGCCGGCTACCTGGAGAACGACGTGTTCGGGGGTGCCGTCGCGACGACGGTGGAGCCGGACACCGACGACGTCCGCGGCTTCGACGCCTACCTCGAGCGCTACAGCGCCGGGCTGGCGATCGAGCAGGCCGCGGTGGAGGCACTGTGACCGTCTTCCCGCAGGGATACCCGCAGGCCGTCCTCGACCAGATCGAGCGCACCCGAGCCGTCGTCGCCACCCTGCACGCGGAGCTCCCGCGCTGGGGCCTGGTGGTGTGGACCGCGGGCAACGTGTCGCAGCGCGTCGTCGTGGGGTCGGAGCCGGGCCCCGACGACCTGCTGGTCATCAAGCCGTCCGGCGTCACCTACGACGAGCTCACGCCCGAGTCGATGGTCGTCTGCGACCTCGACGGCACCCTCGTCGACGGCACGCGCTCGCCGTCGAGCGACACCGCCGCGCACGCCTACGTCTACCGGCACCTGCCGCACGTCGGCGGCGTCGTGCACACCCACTCCACCTACGCCACGGCCTGGGCCGCGCGCGGCGAGCCCGTGCCGTGCGTGCTGACGATGATGGCCGACGAGTTCGGTGGCGACGTGCCCGTCGGCCCGTTCGCGCTCATCGGCGACGACTCGATCGGCCGCGGCATCGTCGAGACCCTGCGGGACTCGCGCAGCCCGGCGGTGCTCATGCGCAACCACGGCCCGTTCACCATCGGCACGGACGCCAAGGCCGCCGTGAAGGCCGCCGTCATGGTCGAGGAGGTGGCCCGCACGGTGCACATCGCCCGGCAGCTGGGCGACACCGTGCCCATCGCGCAGTCCGACATCGACTCCCTGTACGCCCGCTACCAGCACGTCTACGGCCAGCAGCCCACGAACACCCCGGAGAGCGACTCATGACCAAGCCCTACGCCGACCGCGAGATCTGGTTCCTCACCGGGAGCCAGGGCCTGTACGGCGAGGAGACGCTGCGCCAGGTCGCGACGCAGTCGCAGGAGATCGCCGCACTGCTCGAGGACGCCCTCCCGGCGCGGGTCGTCTGGAAGCCCGTGCTCACCGACTCCGACGCGATCCGCCGTGCCGCGCTCGAGGCCAACGCGGACGACTCCGTCATCGGCGTGATCGCGTGGATGCACACGTTCTCCCCGGCGAAGATGTGGATCGCCGGCCTGGACGCGCTGCGCACCCCGCTGCTGCACCTGCACACGCAGGCCAACGTCGAGCTGCCGTGGGACACCATCGACTTCGACTTCATGAACCTGAACCAGGCCGCGCACGGCGACCGGGAGTTCGGCTACATCGCGACCCGCCTGGGCGCGGCGCGCAAGACCGTCGCGGGGCACGTCTCGAACCCGGCGGTCGTCGCGTCGATCGACGTCTGGGTGCGCGCGTGCGCCGGCTGGGCCGCGACGCACGAGCTCAAGCTGGCCCGGTTCGGCGACAACATGCGCAACGTCGCCGTGACCGAGGGCGACAAGACGGAGGCCGAGCTGCGGTTCGGCGTCTCGGTGAACACGTGGGGCGTGAACGACCTGGTCGCCGCCGTCGAGGCGGTGTCCGACGCCGACGTCGACGCGCTCGTCGCCGAGTACGAGGACCTGTACGACGTCGTCCCGGAGCTGACCAAGGGCGGGGACCGGCACGACTCCCTGCGCTACGGCGCCCGCCAGGAGATCGCTCTGCGCACCCTGCTCGAGTCGCTGGGCGCCAAGGCCTTCACGACGAACTTCGAGGACCTCGGCGACCTGCGCCAGCTCCCCGGGCTCGCCGTCCAGCGCCTCATGGCCGACGGCTACGGGTTCGGCGCCGAGGGCGACTGGAAGACCGCCATCCTGGTGCGGGCCGCCAAGGTGATGGGCGCCGGGCTGCCCGGTGGCGCGTCGCTGATGGAGGACTACACGTACGACCTGACGCCGGGCTCGGAGCGGATCCTCGGCGCGCACATGCTCGAGATCTGCCCGACGCTGACCACGTCGAAGCCGACCCTGGAGATCCACCCGCTGGGCATCGGCGGCAAGGAGGACCCGGTCCGCCTGGTGTTCAACGCCGACCCCGGCGTCGGCGTGGTCGTCTCGCTGGCGGACATGCGCGACCGCTTCCGCCTCACGGCGAACGTCGTCGACGTCGTCCCGCCCACCGCCGACCTGCCCCACCTCCCGGTCGCGCGCGCCGTGTGGGAGCCCCGCCCGGACTTCCGCACGTCGGCCGAGGCGTGGCTCACGGCCGGGGGAGCGCACCACACGGTGCTCACCACCGCGGTGGGCGTGGAGGCGTTCGAGGACTTCGCCGAGATCGCCCGCACCGAGCTCCTGGTGATCGACGAGGCGACCACTCGCCGCGGCTTCCGCGACCAGGTCCGGTGGAACCAGGTCTACTTCCGGCTGGCCCAGGGTTTCTGACGGTTCGTCCGATCGGGTGGAGCCCCCGGCGGTGATTGCCTCCTACAACATCTGTGCTTAACGTCATGACATCGGCGACGTGGGGAGCGTAGCGATGACGGTGCAGGGGGCGGCCGGGATGCGGTGGCTGCTCCGTGCCGTCCTCGTCGTCGCCGCCGGTCTGCTGGTCGCCCTGCTCACCGCGCTGTGGTCCGCGGCCTCGGCGCGTGCCGCCGTCGAACCTGTCGGCGACGTCGGTGGCGTGACCCCGACGGCGCTCGAGCCCATGGCCGTCCTCACCTCCGACGGCGGGGTCGACCCGGTGCCGGTACCGGCGCTCGACCCCGTGCTCGACCCGGCGCTCGATCCGGGGCTCGACCCCGTGCTCGACCCGGTGGTGGAGACGGTCGGCACGGTGGTGCCGGAGACGACCGGTCCGGTGGCCGTGCCGGTCACGC
Organism: Cellulomonas xylanilytica; assembly: GCF_007989805.1. GTDB lineage: Bacteria > Actinomycetota > Actinomycetes > Actinomycetales > Cellulomonadaceae > Cellulomonas > Cellulomonas xylanilytica. Next base: position 18,670 of record NZ_BJUB01000002.1, on the reverse strand, counting down.
TGGCCGCCGCGCCGGACGCCGTGCCGGACGCCGAGCCGGTGACGGTGGTGACGGTCGCGGTGCCCGAGGTGGTGCCCGACGCGGTCGTGCCGGTCCTCGCACCCGTCACCGAGACCGTGGAGCAGGCAGTCCTGCCGGTGGTCAGCGTCGTGACGGCGCCGATCACGGCTGCCCTGCCTCCGGTCGCATCCGCCCCGGAGCCGGTGGGCGACGTGCTGCAGCCGGTCGCCACGGCCACCGTCCCGGCACCCGCGAAGCACGGGCCCGCGGCCGGTGCGGCGACCGTGACCACGCAGCTCGTCCCGTCGGCCCCGGCGGTGACGGTGGTGCCCTGCGCGACCGTCGCCCCGCCGGACGTGTCCACCGCACGGCCGTCCCCGACGCGCCTCCCCGGAGGCGACGGCAGCGCACCGCTCCCGGACGACCCGCTGCCGATGGTCGCGTCGCCGCCGAGCGTCGAGCACCTGCGCAGTCAGACCACCCGGGACGACGCCCGACCGTCGGGCGCACCGACGACGAGCCTGCCCCCGGCGGGCAGCGGAACGGCGTCCGGAGAGCGCTCGGGTGCCGACGGCGACCTGCCGGCCGAGCTCGAGCCGCCCCAGCTGCGGGTGCTCAGCGCGCGGGCGGGGCCCGGCCCCACCCTCCTCGTCGCACCGAAGATCGAGATTCTCGACTCCCCTGCGTGACCCGGGCGCCAGTGCGTCCGCGCGCCACGCCCCGCGCCCGACCGGGCGGCCCACACTCGTCCCAGGGAGTCCGCCGTGCACACGTTCCTCCGTCGGTCCGTGCAGACAGTCATCTTCTCGGGCGGCCTCGCCGTCATCGCCCTGGAGCTCGCCGGGGCGGCGGCCGCCGTCGCGATGGCGGTCGTGGCCGTCGCCGCGTCGCCCGCTGCCACCCGCCCGTTCCGGTGGTCGGCCCATCAGGGACGCTCGACCGTGACCGAGGTGCCGACGCAGCGCTCGTCCACCCCGGAGTCCTGAGCCCGCTCCGTACGCTGTGCCCATGCCGCCCACGCCCACGTCCGCCGACGCCGGCGCCGGCGCCGACGAGCCCGGCGCCGCTGCCACGGCGCGGCGTCGCGGCCGGCGGCCCGCCGGGGAGGACACCCGTGGCGCCATCCTGGCCGCGGCCCGCGAGGAGTTCGCGGACCGCGGTTTCGACGGGGCCAGCATCCGGTCCGTCGCACGCCGGGCGGACGTCGACCCTGGCCTGGTCCGGCACTACTTCCGCACCAAGTCGGACCTGTTCGCCGCCGGGATCGTGCCGACCGGCATCGACCCGGCGGTCCTCGCCGCAGGCCTCGCGGCGGGTGGTGTCGACGGGCTGGGCGCGCGCCTGCTCACCACGGTGCTGGGGATCTGGGGCCGGGACGGGGGGGTCGCCCTGCGGGTGGCGTTCGCGGGCATGACCGCGGGCGAGACGCAGGCCGAGGCGCTCGCCGGGTACGTCGGCCGGGAGGTCTTCGGACGCGTCGCCCAGCTGCTGCCGCCGCCCGACCAGCAGCTGCGCGTGTCGCTCGTGGCCTCCCAGGTCGCCGGGGTGCTGCTCGCCCGGCACGTGCTGCGCCTCGAGCCGCTGGCCTCGATGCCCGTCGACGACGTCGTCGCGCTCGTGGCGCCGACGCTCGACCGCTACCTGACGGGCTCGCTCGGGACGACGTAGAAGTCGGGCCCGGCCGGGGTGGACCGCCAGGAGACGATCCGCTCGACGTGGACCGTGAGGGGCTGGTCGAAGGTCGCGAACCAGCCGCTGATCGGTGCACCGCCGAGGTCGGGCGCGTACTTCACGGCGAACGCGGCGCGGACCTCCTCCAGGTCGTCCGGCGGGACCAGGGACGCCGTCCCCGACATCGTGACGACCTGCGCGCCCTCGTCGAGCGTGTCGAGGTGCAGCGCGACCGCCGGGTTGGCCCGGACGCGGCCGACCTTCGCGGTGCCGGACGGCGTGAAGATGGCGACGCGGGGGTCGGTCCAGACGAACCAGACGGGCACCGCGTGCGGACGGGCGTGTCCGTCGACCGTCGCGACCCAGACGACCCGCGCGGTCGCGAGCCGCGCCGCGAGGTCCGTGGCGGCGGGAGCGTCGCCCTCGATGAGGCGCCTCATGCGTCGAGGCAACCTCGACCGGGTGCTGCTCGCAACCGCTGCGCTCAGGCGCGGCGTGCCACCGCGACGGCCCAGCCGACGAGCGGGACCTGCAGCGGCAGCCGCGCCCACGCCACCGCCGGCCTGCCGGCCCACCCGCGCGCGTCCGGCCGGGAGCGGACCGCCATCGTCACGTTCCCCGGGAAGACGCCCACCAGCAGGGCGGCCGACGCCCACCCGCCGAGGCGACGCGTCGGTGGCACGACGAGCGCGGCGGCGCACGCCAGCTCCGCGACGCCGCTGCCCAGCACCCACGGGTCCGGGTCGCCCAGGCTGCGGGGGATCAGGGGGCGGAAGATGCCCGGACGCCGCAGGTGGAGCACGCCGGACGTGCCGAGCAGGGCGGCGAGCGCGACGGCCGGGCCGTGCCGGCGGAGGGTCTCGGTGAGCACGCGTCACCGTAGCGGGGAGGTCGGCGGGCGGCACGCCGGGGAGGTCGGTGTCGGCGGTGGTCGGTAGCGTGCGGCCCATGACCGAGGACACCCTGGACTACGCCGACGTGATCGCACAGGAGTCGGCCCGGGTGGCCGACGCCCTCGCGCAGACCCCGCTGACCGCGCAGGTCCCGTCCTGCACGGACTGGGACGCCGCGGATCTCGCGTACCACCTGGGGGAGGTGCAGGACTTCTGGTCGCAGATCGTCGGGAACGCCCCGGCGGGTCCCGACGACGCGGACGACACCGAGCGGCGGCCCGACGACGAGCTGGTGCCGTTCCTGCGCGGACGCACGCAGGCGCTGCTGGCCGCGCTCGCCGCGCACGACCCGGCGGACCCGTGCTGGTCCTGGTCGTCCACGGGCGGGACCGTCGGGTGGGTGCTGCGCCGCCAGGCGCACGAGGCGCTGGTGCACCGGGTGGACGCCGAGCAGACGGCGGGCCTGCCGGTCGGGGACCCTGGGGCGGTGCTCGCCGCGGACGGCGTCGACGAGATGCTCGGCGTCATGGTGAGCGGGCTGCCGGCGTGGGCGACGTTCACCCCCGACGGCCAGCGGGTGCGGCTGTCCGCCACGGACGCGCGCCGCGAGTGGGTGGTGGCGTTCGGGCGGTTCCACGGCACGTCGCCCACCACCGGCAAGGAGTACGACGAGGAGTGCGGGGAGCTCGTGGGCGGGGCGCCGTGGGAGGGGGACGACGAGGACGTCACCGCGACGGTCTCCGGCGCGGCGTGGGACCTGGACCTGTGGCTCTGGGGCCGCGGCAACGCGGACGGCCTCGCGCTCGTCGGTGACCGGGCCGCGATCGACCGGCTGCGTGCCGTGATCGTGGACTCCACGCAGTAGCGGCGAAGGCCTTGCGCCCGCCCCGGCGGCAGGAGCAGAATTCCTCGCATGAGGAATAACGCGATCGAGATCGCCGGGCTGCGGGTCGTGCGCGGCGGCACCCCGGTCATCCCGTCGCTCGACCTCGCCGTGCCGGTCGGGCAGGTGGTCGGGCTCCTCGGCCCGAGCGGCAGCGGAAAGACCACGCTGATGCGCGCGATCGTCGGCGCGCAGGTCGTGGACGGCGGCACGGTCACCGTGCTCGGCCTGCCCGCAGGGTCGGCCGCGCTGCGGCGGCGGGTGGGCTACGTGACCCAGTCGCCCAGCGTCTACACCGACCTGACGGTGATGGAGAACCTGCGGTACGCGGCGGCGATCCTCGGCATGGGCGCCGACGCGATCCGGCAGGCGCTCACCGAGGTCGACCTGCTCGCGCACGCCGGGCAGTCGATCGGCACCCTGTCCGGCGGCGAGCGGTCGCGGGTGTCGCTCGCCATCGCCCTGCTCGGCCGGCCGGACGTGCTGGTGCTCGACGAGCCGACCGTCGGCCTCGACCCGGTGCTGCGCCGCGACCTGTGGGGGCTGTTCCACCGTCTGAGCCGGTCCGGGGTGAGCCTGCTGGTGTCCAGCCACGTCATGGACGAGGCCGCCCGGTGCGACCGGCTCGTCCTGCTGCGCGGTGGAGCGGTGCTCGCCGACGGCCCGCTGGACGACCTCCTCGCCCGGACGGGCACGGCGGACGCCGAGGCGGCGTTCCTGGCGCTCGTCGACGACGCCGCCGCGCACGACAGCGTCACGAGAGGAGCGGGGGCATGAGCGTCACGCTGACGGCGCCGACGGTGCGGGACGTCCCGTCGCGCGTCATGACGGTGAGCCTCACGGCCGCGACCGCGCGCCGGGTCCTCACCCAGCTGCGGCACGACCGGCGCACGATCGCCCTGGTGGTTCTGCTGCCCTGCGTGCTCATCGGCCTGATCGCGTGGATGTTCGACGGCACGCCGGTGCTCGACCAGTTCGGGCCGCTGCTGGTGGGCCTGTTCCCGATGATGGTGATGTTCCTGGTCACGAGCGTCGCCACGCTGCGGGAGCGCACGTCGGGCACGCTGGAGCGGCTGATGACCCTGCCGATCGGCCGCGGTGACGTGGTGGTCGGCTACGCCCTCGCGTTCGCCGTCCTGGCGACGGTCCAGGCCCTGGTCATCGTCGGGTTCGCCGTGTGGGTGTGCGGGATGGACGTCGCCGGGCCGATCGGGCTGGTGGTCCTCGTCGCGGTGCTGGACGCCGTGCTCGGCTGCGCGCTGGGCCTGGGCGCGTCCGCGCTCGCGAGGACGGAGTTCCAGGCCGTGCAGCTCATGCCCCTGGTCCTGTTCCCGCAGCTCATCACCTGCGGGCTGCTCATGCCGCGCGACGAGATGCCCACGGTCCTCGAGTGGATCTCCCGCGTGCTGCCGCTGACCTACGCCCTCGACGCCATGCAGCTGCTCGCGGCCGGCGGCACCTGGACCGCCGTGCGCGGCGACGTGGCGGTGATCGCCGGCTTCATCGTCGGCGCCCTCGTGGTCGGGGCCGCCACCCTCCGCCGCCGCACCCCCTGACCGCGGGTGAGGGCCGGAGGGAGCGGCGCGGACCGGTGGTCCCGGGAGCGGCACGCTACGAGGACGACCAGCGTCCCGGCCGCCACGCTCGTCGACAGTGCCGCTCCTGCCGGATGACCAGCGGGAACGGCCGTGACCGGAGGCCGTTCCCGTCCGCCCGACGGGTGAGCTCCGCACCCGGGAGCGCCGGGCCGGCGGCAGCTCGCGTCGTCGGCTCGGAAGCGTGATCGGAATGCAACCTGAAAACCAGGCCTCCCACGAGAATGTGAGCGCTAACATTCAGGCGAACCACCTGCTGGACCTCGGTCCAGCGGGGCTCGTGCTCCCGGTGCCCCGGGGTGCGCGACCGCAGACCGGCCGGCGTGGGTCGGACTGCGTGCCAGTGCGTTTCTCGAGGAGGAGAAGCAGATGGTCAGCAAGATGTTCAGGACACGGTCGCTCGCCGCAGGTCTCGCGGTGCTCGCACTCGGGCTCGCGGCGTGCAGCAGCGGCGGCGACTCCGGTGACGGGGAGACCGCAGGCAGCGGCGACGGCGGCGACGGCGGCGCGATCTCCGTCGGCTTCAGCCAGGTCGGCGCCGAGAGCGGCTGGCGTGCCGCCAACACCAAGTCGATCCAGGACGCGCTCACGGAGGAGGCCGGGTTCGACCTGAGCTTCTCCGACGCGCAGCAGAAGCAGGAGAACCAGATCCAGGCGATCCGGTCCTACATCGCGCAGGGCGTCGACTACATCGCGTTCTCGCCGGTCGTCGAGTCCGGCTGGGACAGCGTGCTCGAGGAGGCCAAGCAGGCCGACATCCCCGTGATCCTCACCGACCGTGCGGTCGACTCCGAGGACACGTCGCTCTACGTGACGTTCATCGGGTCGGACTTCGTCGAGGAGGGCAAGCGCATCGGCGACTGGGTCTCCGAGAACCTCGGCACCGAGCCCATCAACGTCGTCGAGCTGCAGGGCACCACGGGCTCCGCACCGGCCATCGACCGCAAGACCGGGTTCGAGGACGCCATCGAGGGCAACGACAACATCTCCGTGATCGCGTCGGAGACCGGCAACTTCACGCGCGCCGAGGGCAAGACGGTCATGGAGGGCTTCCTGCAGGCCTACCCCGACATCGACGTCGTGTACGCGCACAACGACGACATGGGCCTGGGCGCCATCGAGGCGATCGAGGCGGCCGGCAAGGTGCCCGGTCAGGACATCAAGGTCGTCACCATCGACGGCGTCAAGGACGGCATGACCGCCCTCGCCGAGGGCAAGATCAGCTACATCGTCGAGTGCAACCCGCTGCTGGGTCCGGACCTCGCCGAGATCATCAAGACCCTCGAGGACGGCGGCACCGTCGAGCCGCGCATCGTCACCAAGGACGAGGCGTTCGACCAGGAAGGCGCCAAGGCAGTCCTGGCCGACCGCCAGTACTGACCGTCGCACCCTGAGACGCCACGCTGCCCGGGGGGACCTCGCGTCCCCCCGGGCGGCACAGCCCTGCCGGTACCGTGAGACCGGCGCGGACGAAAGGTCGACGATGACCGAGACAGCAGAACCGACCCCGATCGTCGCGATGACGGGGATCTCCATCACGTTCCCCGGGGTCAAGGCGCTGGACGGCGTCGACCTCCGGCTGTTCCCGGGCGAGGTGCACGCCCTCATGGGCGAGAACGGCGCCGGGAAGTCCACCCTGATCAAGGCCCTCACCGGCGTGTACACGATCGACTCCGGGTCGATCGTCGTCGACGGCGAGGAGCGCACGTTCGCCGGTCCCGCGCAGGCTCAGGCCGCGGGGATCAGCACCGTCTACCAAGAGGTGAACCTCTGCGACAACCTGTCGGTGGCGGAGAACATCATGCTCGGCCACGAGGTGCGCCGCGCCGGGGTGGTCGACTGGCGGCGCACCCGGAGCGCGGCCCGCGACCACCTGCGGACCATGAACCTCGACATCGACCCGAAGTCGTCGCTGTCGTCGCACTCGCTCGCCGTCCAGCAGCTCGTCGCGATCTCGCGGGCGATGGTCGTCGACGCCCGCGTGCTCATCCTCGACGAGCCGACGTCCAGCCTCGACGCCGACGAGGTCGCCCGCCTGTTCGACGTCGTGCGCGCGCTGCGCGACCGTGGCGTCGCCATCCTGTTCGTCTCCCACTTCCTCGACCAGGTGTACGAGATCAGCGACCGCATGACGGTGCTGCGCAACGGCACGCTGGTCGGCGAGTACCGCACGGCCGAGCTGGACCGGGTCGAGCTGGTGCAGAAGATGATCGGCCGCGCGCTCGCCGTCCTCGAGGAGCTCGAGGAGGCCCCGAAGCGGTCGGTCGCGGAGCGCGTGGACACCCAGCCCTACGTCCAGGCCATCGGGCTGGGGCGCAAGGGCACGATCGAGCCGTTCGACCTCGACGTGTACGCCGGCGAGGTCGTCGGGCTCGCGGGCCTGCTGGGCTCCGGCCGCACCGAGCTCGCCCGGCTGCTCTACGGCGCGGACCACGCGGACTCCGGCGAGATCCGGGTGGAGGGGGTCCCGACGAAGATGCGGACCCCGCGCACCGCCCTCGCCCGCGGCATCGTCTACTCCTCGGAGAGCCGCAAGACCGAGGGCATCGTCGGGGACCTGACGGTGCGCGAGAACATCGTGCTCGGGCTGCAGGCCGACCGGGGCTGGCTGCGCCGGATCTCGCGGCGGAAGTCCGACGAGGTCGTGAACCGCTACATCGAGGCGCTCGGCATCCGTCCCGCCAACCCCGAGGCCATCGCCGGCAACCTGTCCGGGGGCAACCAGCAGAAGGTGCTGCTCGCCCGCTGGCTCGCCACCGCTCCGAAGCTCCTGCTCCTCGACGAGCCCACCCGCGGCATCGACGTCGGGGCCAAGGCCGAGATCCAGAAGCTGGTCGCCGACCTGGCCCAGCAGGGCATGGCGGTCGTGTTCATCTCCGCCGAGCTCGAGGAGGTCCTGCGCCTCTCGCACCGCATCGCGGTGCTGCGGGACCGCCGCAAGGTCGCCGAGATCACCAACTCCGACGACGTCACCACCGACGACGTCGTCCACCTCATCGCGAGCGGAGGGCAGTCATGAGCTCCGTCATGACCTCGGCCGGAGCCGTAGCCCGGCACCGGTTGTTCTGGCCGATCGTCGCGCTGGCCGTGCTGCTGCTCGCCTGCGTGCTGAAGTCGAACACCTTCCTGGACATCACCGTCCGGGACGGGCACCTGTACGGCGGGCCCATCGACATCGTGCGGCGCTCCAGCGTCCTGCTGCTCGTGGCCCTGGGCATGACGCTGGTCATCGCGACCCGCGGCATCGACCTGTCCGTCGGCGCCGTCATGGCCATCGCCGGAGCGGTCGCCCTGTCCCAGATCGCGGCGTCCGACAACCCGGAGTCGCTCGCGGTCGTGCTGTCGGCGATCGGCAGCGCGGTGCTGGTCTGCCTCCTGATCGGGGTGTTCAACGGGTTCCTCGTGGCGGTGGTCGGGATCCAACCGATCATCGCGACCCTGGTGATCATGACCGCCGGGCGCGGCATCGCGATGCTTATCACGGGCGGCCAGATCACCACCGTGAACAGCGCCCCGTACAAGACGATCGCCACCGGCTACTGGCTGGGGCTGCCCGTCGCGGCGCTCATCGCCGGGTTCTTCTTCGTCGCCATGGCGCTCATCACGCGGCGCACCGCGCTCGGCGTGCTCATCGAGTCGGTCGGCATCAACCCCGTCGCCTCCCGGCTGGCAGGCGTGCGGGCCCGGACGATCATCTGGACCGTCTACATCCTGTGCGCGTTCTTCGCGTGCATCGCCGGGTTCATCCGCAGCTCCGACATCATGGCGGCCGACGCCAACAACGCCGGTCTGTTCATCGAGCTCGACGCCATCCTCGCGGTGGTCATCGGCGGCACCTCGCTCGCCGGCGGCAAGTTCTCGCTTGTCGGCACGCTGGTCGGCGTCCTGGTGATCACGACGCTGACGTTCTCGGTGACCATCCTCGGCATCCCCGCGAACGCGGTCTCGCTGTTCAAGGCGCTCGTCGTCATCCTCGTCTGCCTCCTCCAGTCGCCCGTGGTCCGCCACAAGCTGCGAGCCCGCAGGCGAGCCACCGCCCCTGCTCCCGTGGAGGTGCCGGCCTGATGGCGACCGACCAGCTCACCCCGTCGAAGGTGCCCACCGCACCACGTCAGTCGCTCGGCACCCGCGTCCGGCGGTTCCACGTCGACGAGCGCTACCTGCCGGTCCTCGGCACGGTGATCGTCCTGATCGCCATGCTGGCCATCGGCGGCTCGCTGTACGAGAACTTCCTGTCCGGCCGCGTCATGGCCAACGTGCTCATCAACAACTCGTTCCTCGTGGTGATCGCCGTCGGCATGACGTTCGTGATCCTTACCGGGGGCATCGACCTGTCCGTCGGCGCCGTCGTCGCGCTGTCCGGCTGCGTCGCCGCGTGGATGTTCTCGCACGGGTTCGGCGCCGCCGTGGCCATCCCGCTGGTCATCCTCGTCGGCACCGTGATCGGCCTCGTCGTCGGCGTGATGGTCCACGTCTTCGAGATCCAACCCTTCATCGCCACCCTGGCGGCGATGTTCCTGGCGCGCGGCCTCTGCTACATCGTGGCGCCCGAGTCGATCCCGATCACCGACCCCACCATCGTCGCCCTCGCCCGCACCCGCTGGGGCACCGAGGACGGCCTGGTCATCACCCCGAGCGGGGTGATCGCGCTGGCGGTCGTGGCCATCGCGTTCGTCACGCTGCACTACACGCGGTTCGGCCGGACGGTCTACGCGATCGGCGGCGGCGAGCAGTCCGCCAAGCTCATGGGTCTGCCGGTGGCGCGCACCAAGGTGCTCGTCTACGTCATCAGCGGCACGTGCGCCGGGCTCGGCGGCCTGCTGTTCGCGATCTTCTCGCGGTCCGGCTACGCGCTGACCGGGGTCGGCATGGAGCTCGACGCCATCGCCGCGGTCGTCATCGGCGGCACCCTGCTCACGGGTGGGAGCGGCTTCGTCCTGGGCTCGGTGCTCGGCGTGCTGGTGCTCGGCCTGATCCAGACCATCATCACGTTCCAGGGCACCCTGAGCTCCTGGTGGACCAAGATCTTCATCGGCGCCCTGCTGCTGATCTTCGTGGTCCTCCAGCGCCTGCTGGTGATCCGCCGCCGCTGACGGCTCTCCGAGTCGACGAGCCCGGCTGCCCCACGACGAGCGCGGCAGCTCACGAGCGCGGCGGCCGACGACGAGCGCGGCAGTTCGTGACGAGCGCGGCAGTTCCGACTGCCGCGCTCGTCGCAAGCTGCCGCGCTCGTCGCAAGCTGCCACGGTCCGTCGTCAGGACGGGGTCAGGGGCGGGCCGCGAACCTCTCCAGCAGGTCGGCGTGGCCCGAGACGATGATCAGGTCATTGGTCGACAGGCGGGTGTCCGGGGTCGCGTACACGAAGTCGATGCCCGGGCTCTTCACGCCGATCACCGTCACGCCGTAGCGCTCGCGCACCTTCGACTGGGCCAGGGTGAACCCCTGCGTCTCCTTCGGCGGGCGCATCTTGACGATGGTGAACCCGTCCTCCACCTCGATGTAGTCGAGGAGCTTGCCGGAGACCAGGTGGGCCACGCGCGCGCCGGCGTCGGCCTCGGGCAGCACCACGTGGTGCGCGCCGATGCGCTGCAGGATGCGCGCGTGCTCGTTGCTGATGGCCTTGGACCAGATCTGCGGGATGCCGATGTCCACGAGGTTGCCGGTGATCAGCACCGACGCCTCGAGGTAGGACCCGACGCCGACGACGGCCACGGGGAACTCGCGCGCGCCGAGCTGCTCGAGCGCCTCCGGGTTGGCGGCGTCGGCCTCGACGAGCGCGATGCGGCCGGCCCACTGGGCGACGAGCTCGGGGTTGCGCTCGACGGCGAGCACGTCCTGCCCGAGGCGGTCCAGGGTCGCGGCGATGGAGGACCCGAACCGGCCGAGCCCGATGACGAGCACGCCCGAGTCCTTCTTCGGGGTGCGCGGTGCGTTCTGCGTCCCTTTGAGGGAGTCGCCAAACCTGTCAGCCAATGATCGGCCTCTCTTCTGGTAGCCGGATCACCCGACGACGGTTGCGCAGCGCGAGCGCGGCCGCAAGGGTCATCGTGCCGGTCCGGCCGATGAACATGAGCACGGTGAGCACGTACTTGGCCGCGTCCGGCAGGTCCGCGGTGATGCCCGTGGACAGGCCGCAGGTGGCGAAGGCGGAGATGACCTCGAACAGCACGGTGTCGAGGGCCAGGTCGGTCATCGCGAGCAGGAGCAGGGACGAGACCAGGACGAACGTCGCGGAGACGAGCGAGACCGCGATGGCGACCTGCAGGGCCTCGCGGGGGATGCGGCGGCCGTAGGCCTCGACGTCCTTGTCGCCGCGGCCCTCGGCGAGGATCGCGAGCAGCATGACGGCGAGCGTCGTGACCTTGATGCCACCGGCGGTCGAGGCCGAGCCACCACCGACGAACATGAGCGCGTCCATGAGCAGCCAGGTGCCCTCGCGCATCTCGCCGACGTCCACGGTCGAGAACCCCGCCGACCGGGGCATGACCCCGGCGAAGAGGGACGCGAGGGCGGTCCCGCTGGCGTCCAGCGGCTTGAACGTGCCGGGGTTGGTCCACTCGAACGCGGCGACGAGGATCGACCCCGCCACCACGAGCGCGAGGCTGGTGGTGATGGTCAGCTTCGAGTGCAGGCTCCACCGGCGCGGCTCGCGCAGGTTGCGGGCCACGTTGAGGATCACCGGGAACCCGAGCGAGCCGATGAACACGCCGATGATGATGGGCATGAGCACCCACCAGTCCGACACGAACGGCTCGAGCCCGTAGGGCGTGGGCACGAACCCGGCATTGTTGAACGCGGAGATGGCGTAGAAGCCGGCGTGCCAGGCGGCCGAGCCGACGTTCTCGTCGTACATGAGGAACCGCGGGAAGAGCACGATCGCGATGATGAGCTCGAGCGCGACGGACGTGATGACCACGGTGCGGATCAGCGACCCGACCTCACCGAGCCGCGTCTCCTTGGTCTCCGACGACACGAGCAGCCGCTGCGTCAGGCCGATGCGCCGGGACACGGCCATGCCGAGCAGCGAGGCGAGGGTCATCACGCCCAGGCCGCCGATCTGGATGGCGACGAGGATCACCACCAGGCCCCACGCGGACCAGTACTCACCGGTGGGCACCACGACCAGGCCCGTGACGGTGCTGGCGGACGCTGCCGTGAACAGGGCGTCGACGAATGGTGCCCGCACGCCGCTGGCGGTCGCCCACGGCGCCGACAGTCCGGCGGTCACCACGACGATCACGAGGGCGAACACGCCGAGCGCGAGGCGGGCGGGGGACTGCCGTGCGGAGTGGTCGACGATGTCGCGCAACCGCCATGCCACGCCCGGGCCACCCCGCGCCATCACACCTCCCGCAACCGGCCCGGCGCTCGCCGGTCGGGCCAACTCTGGCACGCCGTGGCCGTGTGGATCGACCCGACAGGCACAGGTCCCCGGATCGACAGGGGCGGCCCCGGGTGCGACGGTGAGCCCATGACGTCGCAGGCACCCGTGCGCGTGGTCTGGTCGCGCGAGATGCTCGCGTACGACTTCGGCCACGGGCACCCCATGACGTCCGAGCGGCTGGACCTGACCATCCGCCTGGCCGAGGCGCTCGGGCTGCTGGCGGGCGACGACGTGGAGCTGGTCGGGGCGCAGATGGCGTCGGACGAGCTGCTGCAGACCGTCCACGACCCCGCGTACGTGGCCGCTGTGCACGCCGCGTCGACCGACGGCACGCCGGACCCCGCGCACGGCCTCGGCACGTCCGACGACCCGGTGTTCCCGGACATGCACGAGGCGTCCGCGCGCGTGGTCCAGGGCTCCGTGGACTCGGCGCTCGCCGTGTGGGAAGGGCGGGCCCAGCACGCCGTGAACGTGACCGGGGGCCTGCACCACGCGATGCCCGGGGCGGCCTCGGGGTTCTGCGTGTACAACGACGCGGCCGTCGCCATCCGCGCGCTCCTGGACGCGGGGGCTCAGCGGGTGGCCTACGTCGACGTGGACGCGCACCACGGCGACGGCGTCCAGGCGGTGTTCTGGGACGACCCGCGGGTGCTCACCGTCTCGGTGCACGAGACCGGGCACGCGCTGTTCCCGGGCACCGGTCACCCCCGGGAGACCGGGGGACCGGGAGCCGAGGGCACGGCGGTCAACGTCGCGCTGCCGTCGGGCACGGGCGACGCCGGCTGGCTGCGGGCGCTGGACGCGGTGGTGCCCGCCGTGGTGCGCGCGTTCGACCCGGACGTCCTGGTCACGCAGCACGGCTGCGACACGCACCTGCTGGATCCTCTGACGCACCTGCGGGTGAGCATCGACGGGCAGGTGCGTGCGGCGCAGCTGCTGCACGACCTGGCGCACGAGGTCGCGGACGGACGGTGGCTCGCCCTGGGTGGCGGCGGGTACGCGGTGGTCGACGTGGTGCCGCGCGCGTGGACGCACCTGCTCGGCATCGCGACGCACCACCCGGTGGACCCCGGCACGCCGGTTCCCGACGCGTGGCGCTCGCTGGTGCGCGAGCGCTACGGGCGCCTCGGCCCGGACGTCATGACCGACGGGCGCGACGCGCGGTTCAGCCCGTGGTCGGCCGGCTACGACCCGGGGGACGACGTCGACAGGTCGATCCGCGCGACCCGGGCGGCGGTCTTCCCGGCGCTGGGCCTCGACGCGGACCACGACTGACCGGCACGGACGCGGGACGCGGACCACGACTGCCCGCCGCGGACGCGGGAGGCGTCGGACGCGACCGGGTGTGCGGTGCGTTGGGCCGGACGAGCGACGTCCCAGCCGTCTCCTCTATCCCACCTGTCCCACGCGCCACTAGGCTGGTCCGGCACCCGCAGGGTGGGTGCGCGGGCCCGCCGCGCGCCGGGCGGAACGGAAGCGGACATGAGCGAGCAGCGCGACCAGCCCGGGCGCACGCGATTCCTGACGGTGCTCGAGGTCGCTGAGGTCATGCGGGTCTCCAAGATGACCGTCTACCGCCTGCTGCACTCGGGGGAGCTGCCCGGGGTCCGCGTCGGCCGCTCGTTCCGCGTCCCGCAGGACGCGCTGGACCACTACCTGGCCACGTCGCCGGCCGTCGAGGCGCGCGAGCAGGCCCACGGCCAGGAGCGACAGACGTCCTGATCGACCGCGCGTCGCCCGGCGCTCCCGCGATCGCGTAAGGTAGAGCCTCGGACTTTGTTCGTGCGTGGTCGACTCGATAGCACTCGATCTCTTCTGCGCGTCGATCGACCACCAGAACGGCCCGTCTCCGGGCCTCCATCGGAAGCGAAGTGAGGACCCCATGGGCTCCGTCATCAAGAAGCGCCGCAAGCGGATGGCCAAGAAGAAGCACCGCAAGCTGCTGCGCAAGACGCGTCACCAGCGTCGCAACAAGAAGTGAGCCACGGCGGCCGTGAGGTCGCCCGCTCCGACGAACGGGCCCGGCTTCTGCCGGGCCCGTCGTGTTTCTGCCGCCTCCCGGCTTCTACAACGATGTAGCGTGCTCCTGATCTGGGACTCTGTCCCGTGGGCGGGGGCGCGACCAGGGAGACGGCGATGAGCACGGCCAGGCGGGGATCCGCGGTGACGATGCACGAGGTCGCCGCGCGGGCGGGGGTCTCGATCAAGACCGTCTCCAACGTGGTCAACGGGTACCAGTACATCCGACCGGCCACCAAGGAGCGGGTCGAGGCGGCCATCGCCGACCTCGGGTACCAGGTGAACATCTCGGCGCGGAACCTGCGGCGGGGCCGGACGGGGCTCATCGGGCTCGCGGTGCCGGAGCTGTCGCTGCCGTACTTCGCCGAGCTGGCCGACTCCGTCATCCGCGCGGCCGAGGCCCGCGGGCTGACCGTCCTCATCGAGCAGACCGGGTCGGTGCGTGAGCGCGAGCTCGAGGTGCTCTCCGGCCAGCGCCGGCATCTCACGGACGGCCTGATCTTCTCGCCGCTGGCCCTCGGGCCGCAGGACGCGGCGGCGCTGCACGTCGACTTCCCGATGGTCCTGCTGGGGGAGCGGATCTTCGGCGGCCCCGCCGACCACGTGACGATGAACAACGTCGAGGCGGCCCGCGCGGCCACGCAGCACCTCCTCGACCTCGGCCGACGGCGCATCGCCGTGGTGGGTGCGCACGAGGGCGAGACGGTGGGTTCCGCCGCGCTGCGCGTCCAGGGCTACCGGCAGGCGCTCGAGGAGGCCGGCCTGAGCGTGGATCCGGCGCTCGTCGGCGAGGCGGGGCTGTGGCACCGCGCGACGGGCGCCGACACGATGGAGCGCCTGCTGGAGTCCGGCGTCGAGATCGACGCCGTGTTCGGGCTCAACGACGCGCTCGCGCTGGGCGCCCTGCACGTGCTGCACGCGCGGCGCATCGACGTGCCGGGGCAGATCGCGGTGATCGGCTTCGACGACATCGAGGAGACCGCGTACTCCTCGCCCACCCTGACCACCGTGGCGCCCGGTCGGGAGCAGATCGCAACGACGGCGGTCGACCTGCTGCTCGCGCGCATCCAGGAGGTCGAGCCCGACAAGCCCTTCGTGCAGGTCGTCACCGACTTCGAGATCGTCGTCCGGGAGTCGACCGTGGGAGAGCAGGCGTCCTGAGATGGCCCTGGACGACGCCGACCTGCGACGGTCGTCTACACCGGTGTAGAACGCGCGACGCGGTCTGTCCTGCGATCAGCGCACCGATGCGCGACGGTCGTTTGACGTCGTCCCGACGCGCCGTGCATGATGCTTGTACAACGATGTAGAAGACGGCGAAGGGGCCTCCACGAATGTCGCGTCACGCGCAGACGCCGCCCATGGGGTGGAACAGCTGGGACAGCTACGGGACCACGGTCACCGAGGACGAGGTCCTGGCCAACGCGGCCGTGCTGGCCGAGCGGCTGCTGCCGACCGGCTGGGACACCGTCGTCGTGGACATCGACTGGTACGACCCGGCGGCCCGCTCGCACGGCTACAACGACGGGTCGACGCTGGTCCTCGACGCCTACGGGCGCCAGCTCCCCGCCGAGAACCGGTTCCCGTCCGCGGCCGGCGGCCGTGGCTTCGGACCGCTCGCCGACCAGGTGCACGCCCTGGGGCTGCGGTTCGGTGTGCACATGATGCGCGGCATCCCGCGGATCGCAGTCGAGCAGGGACTCCCGGTGGAGGGCACCACCTGGACCGCACGGGACGCGGCCGACACCACCTCGGTCTGCCCGTGGAACGACGACAACTACGGGCTCGACCACGGCCACCCCGCCGCGCAGGCGTACCTCGACGGTCTCGTCGCGCAGCTGGCCGGCTGGGGGGTCGACTTCCTCAAGGTCGACGACATGCTCGCGCCGTACCACCCGGACGCGGTCGAGGCGTGGGCGCTCGCGATCGAGCGCTCCGGCCGGGACATCGTCCTGTCGCTGTCGCCGGGCACCCACCTGTCGACGGCGCACGTGGAGCACCTGCGCGAGCACGCCCAGATGTGGCGGGTCTGCGACGACCTCTGGGACCGCTGGGAGGACGTGCACGCGCAGTTCGCGCGGCTCGCCCGGTGGGCGCCGTTCCAGCGCCCCGGCGGCTGGGCCGACGCCGACATGCTGCCGCTCGGCCGGATCGGGCTGCGTGCCGAGCGGGGCGACCCCCGGCACAGCCTGCTGACGCCCGAGGAGCAGCGCACGATCCTCACGCTCTGGGTGATGGCGCGCTCTCCCCTGATGGTCGGGGGAGACCTGCCGACGAGCGACCCCGCGACGCTCGACCTGCTGGCCAACCCCGCGGTCGGCCACGTCCTGCAGAACGGGACCGACGGGCGCGAGGTCGTCCGCGAGCCGCTCGACGACGGCGAGCTGATCGTGTGGACCGCGGTGGAGGGGGCGACGACGTACGTCGCCGTCTTCTGGACCGGTGCCACGCCGCGGACCGTCTCGGTCCCGCTGGCGTCGCTGGTCGGCCACGCGGGGGCGACGGGCAGCTGGACCACCCGCGACCTGTGGGACCCCCGCACCACCCCCGACCTGCACCCCACGCCGTGGGAACCCGAGGGGGCGCTCGTCCTCGAGGTCCCGTCGCACGGCGTCCGCTGGGTCTCTTGTCAACCAGCAGAGCCCATCCGACCGAACCAGGAGACCGCATGATCCCCGTCCGCCTCACCCTCGACCCGGCCTTCCGGGTGGGACCGGTCCGCCGGCGCACGTTCGGCTCGTTCGTCGAGCACCTGGGCCGCTGCGTCTACACCGGCATCCACGACCCCGCGCACCCGACCGCCGACGCGGACGGGTTCCGCAAGGACGTGCTCGACCTGACCCGCGAGCTCGGCGTCAGCACCGTGCGGTACCCCGGCGGCAACTTCGTGTCCGGCTACCGCTGGGAGGACGGCGTCGGCCCGCTCGACCAGCGCCCGGCCCGCCTGGACCTCGCCTGGCACTCGACCGACCCCAACACCGTGGGCGTCGAGGAGTTCATGCGGTGGGCCAGGCTCGCCGAGGTGGAGCCGATGATGGCCGTCAACCTGGGCACGCGCGGCGTGCAGGAGGCCGTCGACCTGCTCGAGTACTGCAACGTCCGCGGCGGCACGCGCCTGTCCGACCAGCGCCGGGCCAACGGCGCACCCGACCCGTACGACGTGCGGATGTGGTGCCTGGGCAACGAGATGGACGGCCCGTGGCAGATCGGCCACAAGACCGCCCACGAGTACGGCCGGCTCGCCGCGGAGACCGGGCGCGCGATGCGCATGGTCGACCCGGACCTCGAGCTCGTCGCGTGCGGCTCCTCCGGCGTCTCCATGCCGACCTTCGGCGAGTGGGAGCGGATCGTGCTCACCGAGGCGTACGAGCAGGTCGACCTCATCTCCGCCCACGCGTACTACTGGGAGGAGGACGGCGACCTCGGCTCGTTCCTCGCGTCCGCGGTGGACATGGACCACTTCGTCGAGTCCGTCAGCGCCACCGCCGACGCCGTCCGCGCGCACAAGAAGCTGGACAAGCGGATCCACATCTCGTTCGACGAGTGGAACGTCTGGTACCAGCACCGTGCCGAGTCCAGGCCGCCGAGCGGGCACGACTGGCCCGTCGCGCCCGTGCTGCTCGAGGACCGGTACAACGTCGCGGACGCCGTCGTCGTCGGCAACCTGCTGATCTCGCTGCTGCGGCACACGGACCGCGTGCACTCGGCGTCGCTCGCGCAGCTGGTCAACGTGATCGCGCCGATCATGACCGAGCCCGGTGGCCGGTCGTGGAAGCAGACGATCTTCCACCCGTTCGCGCAGGCGTCCCGGTACGCGAAGGGCGACGTGCTGCAGGTCGCCGTCGAGGCGCCGACGTACGAGACCGCGAAGTTCGGCGACGCCGCGCTCGTCGACGCCGTGGCCACCTGGGACGCCGAGTCGGGCGACGTCGCGCTGTTCGCGGTCAACCGCTCGCTGACCGAGACCGTCACGATCGAGGTCGACGCGCGTTCGCTGCCCGGTCTGCGCGTCGTCGAGGCGACCACGCTGGCCAACCCGGACCACACCTGGTCCGCCACCGCCGACGACGACACCTCGGTCGTCCCGCGCGCCAACGCCACGGCGACCGTGCGTGACGGTCGCGTGTCGGTCCAGGTGCCGCCGGTGTCCTGGAACGTCGTCCGGCTGGGTGTCTGACCTACGAGAGCCGTGCCGTCGTGGCGGGCCCGCCGAGCCGGGGCCCG
>NZ_BJUB01000001.1 GCF_007989805.1 Cellulomonas xylanilytica | reverse complement strand
ATATCCGGCGACGCCGGAACCACCGCTGTTGTCGGTCGAGGCGGTCCAGGACAGCGGGACCGACGTCGTGGTGGTGGTACCGGCCGTCAGACCCGCCGGCACCGAGGGCGCCGTCGTGTCGGTCGGCGTGGTGCCGCCGGGGATCACCGGGTAGGCGTTGGCGACGAGGGTCTTGAACTGCGCCTCGAACCACTGGCCGGCCAGCGGGGCACCGGGCGTGGCGCCGGTGAGCTGGTTGCTCAGCTTGGGCGACACGAAGGTCGGGTCGCACATGCGGTCGAACCGCTTGCCCTGGTCGTTCTCGATCTCGCTGGAGGCACCGTCGGACTCACCCGGGGGCTTGATCCAGACGAACGCGTCCAGGTGCGAGGCCGTGTAGCCCGAGGGCGTCGCCTGCGGGAGCTCGCCGATACCGGCACCGAGCGGGTTGCACCACGCGCCACGGTGGACGCGCTTGTCCACCTTGGACTCGTTCACGTAGGTGTTGTGGTTGGTGCTGGTCGACGCGGCGGTCGGACGGTTCGGACCGCCCCAGCCGTTGCGCGAGGTGTCGATCAGCATGCCGATCGACGACGGGAACCCGGCGGCGACGAGCAGACGGTGCATGTGCGCCGTGAAGTCGGTCTCGTCGAAGTCGAAGTTCCACTCGTAGAACGAGCTCGACCGGATCGGCGTGCCACCGACGGAGATCGAGGAGTCCGGCAGGTACGGCTCGACGAGCGGGGTGGTGTTGGCCACGTCGCTCACGAACCCGTCGACGGACGCGAAGCCGGCCGTCGTCGACTTGGCCACCTCGGCGAAGAGCGTGGCGGACGGACCGGCGTTGCTGTCCCAGCCGAGCCAGCCCGAGTGGCCGATGTCGATGTAGTTGTAGACGTTCGGGATGGCGTGGAGCTTGTCGAGCGCGTACTTCACGCCCGCCCGGTAGTAGGGCGCCGACTGCTGGCAGGCGGGCTCCGAGATGTTCGTCACCAGGTTCGGCAGCGAGTCGGGCTCGATCGTCGCCACGATGCGGAGGTCCTGGTACTTCGGGTCGGCCAGGAGCGCCGCGATGGCGTCGATGTACTCGGTCTTGTAGCGCGCCAGCCCGGCGTCGGTGGCGGGGAGCTCACCGTTCGACGCGAGGGCGAAGCAGTCGCGGCCGGGCAGGTCGTAGATGACCAGGTTGAACACGATCGGGCCCGCGCCCTTCTGGGCCACCGCGTTGTCCAGGTGGAACTTCAGGCCGTTGCCGTCCGCGTTGCCGGTGATGGCGCTGATCCGGTCCATCCAGACGGCGGTCGGCTGCTTGGCGACGGTCCGCATCTTCGCGGCCAGGGTCGCGTCGCCGGCACGTGTGGCAGCGCTCTCAACCGCTGCCGCGTACGTGGGGTTCACGTACTGCGTCGCGCCCGCGAAGGGGTTGTCGACGTGCGCCTCGGCGGCGCTCGCACTCGTGGTGATGCACAGGGGGGCTGCGAGCAGCGCCATCGCTGCTGCTGCGGTGGTGGCGGCGCGCAGACGCTGCCTCACCGCTCTCTTGCCGTGTGTGGACACGTAGTCCTCCGGGTGTCGATCGGCGTGCCCGGCCGGCCGTCCCGTCCGGGCGCATGTCGGCCGGGAAAGTCCACGGCGACTGGACGTAGATCACCATGCGGACTTTCCGGGCGGCACGGGGCAAATCGTTTAGGTTCTCGCCGTTACCAAAATGTGACATGGATGAGAGCGTTCTCATCTCGACCTGGGACCGGTGCTCCCGCGCACCGCGAGGCCGCCGATCTGGAGCTCGCGGCGTGCCCGGACGTCCCCGTCGAGGACCGCCAGGACGGCCTCTCCGGTCGCCGTCCCGAGATCCCGCTGGGCCGAGGGGAGCGTCGTGATCGACGGCGTGGCGAGCCGGCAGAGAGCCGAGTCGGAGCCCGCCACGACCGACAGGTCCCACGGCACGGCGAGCCCGGTCCGACGCGCGACGTCGAGCGCGGCGACCGCCATCTGGTCCGAGTCGTACACGATCGCCGTCGGCGCGCGGCCCCCGGTGAGCAGCCGCCTGGTCGCCACGGCCGCCTCCTCGGCGGTGCCCCCGGTGGCCTCGTGGACGAGCACGCCGCTCGCCGCGTCGAGGACTCCGGAGAGCGCTGCGAGTCGCTCGCGGGTGCGCACGAGCTCCTTGGGCCCGCTCACCAGGGCCACGTGCCGGTGCCCCAGCTCCAGCAGGTACCGGCCGACACGGACGAACGCCTCGGCGTCGTCGATGGTCACCGAGGCGAGGTCCACATCGCTCTGACCTGCACTGACGATCACCGCGGGAGCGCGCAGACGTCGGAGCGCGTCGATCCGCGGGTCCTCCGCGAGGACGTCGGTGACGACCATGACGTCGAACCGGCGCTCGGCCCACCACTCGCCGTACAAGGTCACGGCGGCCTCGGGCCCGTCGACGAGCTGGAGGACCAGGGCGAGGTTGCGCGTCGCCAGCACCTCCTGCAACGAGATGACGAACTCGAGCACGCCGGTGGCCTGCGCCACCGGGCCGGCGGCGCCGCGGTCGAACACGAGACCGATCGCGCGGGGACCCGTGCGCATCGACCGCGCGGCCGCGCTGGGCCGCCAGCCGAACTCGTCGGCGACGCGCAGGACGCGTTCGCGGGTCGCTGCGGAGACCCCCGGTCGACCGTTTAGTGCGTAGGACACGACGGCGATCGAGACACCCGCGGCGCGTGCCACGTCGGTAATCGTCGGACGTCGTGCCGGCGCCGGTGCGGGCGCGTGGGAAGGGGCGGGGGAGGACGGCCCGGGCGACGGCGTCGACGGCGACGCGGAAGAGCCGGGTACTCCGGAGTCATATGCAGGTGTGACCACGATCACCTAGTGTGTCGCCCGATGCGGGTGAAATGCATCATCTCGGCTCCGACGACGTGGGCGAGGGATGTGGGGTCATGGGAACAGTGCGGCGTGGACCGGTCTCACCAACGGCGAGACGGACGATCGGTGTGCTCTCGCCGGTGGTCGGCGGGTTCTACTTTGGGGCCCTGATCGCTGGGGTGGCACGGGCGGCTCGGGCAGCAGGGCATCGCGTGGTCGCGGTGCAGACCTACCCGGCGGGGCTCGACCGGGAGAGGTACCCGGACGAGTCGATCCTCGACGCGCCCGTGGCGCTCGGTGCCGTCGACGGGCTCGTCGTCGTCGGCAAGGCGCTGCGCAGCGACCGGCTCGCCTCCGTGCAGCAGTGGGGTCTGCCCGTCGTGCTCGTCAGCGAGGAGCCGCAGTCCGGCGACGACGCGGTGGTCCTCCCGGACAACGTCGGCGGCGTGCGCGCGGCCGTCGAGCACCTGCTCGAGCACGGGCACACGGCGATCGGCTTCGTCGGGTGCCTGACGCAGCGGGACATGCGCGAGCGTTTCGCCGCCTACCGCGCGACCCTCGCCGACCACGGCATCGAGGCTCCGGACGGGTGGATCTACGAGTCGTCGGACAACCACGAGCAGGGCGGCGCGGACGCCGCGGCGAAGATGCTCGCGGCCGGTTCCCCGACAACCGCGGTGATCGCAGCGACCGACCGCAACGCGATCGGGTTCCAGCGTGCCCTGCGGGCCGCCGGGCTCGTGCTCCCGCGCGACCAGGCCGTGATCGGCTTCGACCACGCCGACTCCGGGGCGCGCGTGACGCCGCGGCTGTCGACGGTCGACGCGCACTACGACCGGGTCGGCGAGACCGCGGTGTCGCTGCTGCTGTCCCGGATGCGCGGCGAGGACGTCCCCGGGGGCGAGTACCGCGCCCCGTCCACGCTGGTCCTGCGCGAGTCCTGCGGGTGCACCGAGTCCGCCCGGTCCGCGCCGGCGACGGGGTCGGGCGGCGGCAGCCGGAGCGGCTACCAGGTGCTGCGCGCCCTCGCCGGGACGGCGTTCGTGGGTCCGTCCGGCAGCGGCGGGGCTCGTCGCACCGGGGTGGCACCGCGCGAGACGTGGTGGCACGCCGTCGTGGAGCCGATCGAGACGGCGGCGGAGCGGGGGACGGTCCCCGGGACCGCGACCCTGGCCCGGCTCGCCGACGTCACGTCCGCGATGCAGCCCCACCCCGAGGCGCTCGAGCAGCTGGTCATCTGCCTGCGCGGCGTGGAGGCGGACGTGGTGGAAGCGCTCTCGCGTCCGGAGCACGAGGACGCGGTCCGGCGGTCCGTCACGGAGGTGCTGCTGGCGCTGACCAAGGGGTGCACCCGCGCGATGCTCGCCCGCAGCGGCCAGCTCGAGCGCACCATCGTCGACCAGTACGAGGTCGACATGGACCTCCTGCGTGGCGACGGGGCAAGCCCTCGGGCGCTGGGCTGGCTGCCGCGCGGGGTCCGGGGCCACGCGTGCCTCGGGCTGTGGCTCGGCGCCGACCGCGGCCCGGGGGACCGCGAGATGGAGGTCGTCGGCGTGCACGACACGTCCGGCACCCTGTCCCGGCTGGTCGGCGTGCGGACCACCGCGAGCCAGTTCCCGCCGGCGGCGCTGACGCGGGCGGGAACCGTCGGGTCCAACGAGCTGACGTTCGTCGTGCCCGTGACCTTCGGCGGCAGCGACTGGGGTCTGCTCGCCATCGACGGGACGGTGGAGACGCGCGCGACCAGCGCCCGGGACCGGTTCAACCACTGGGCGGCCCTCCTCGCGGTCGCGCTCGACCAGGAGCGTCTCCTGGCCAACCTGCGCGAGCAGCGCCGGGCACTGGAGCAGGCAGCAGCCCGTGAGCGGTCGCTGGCGGACACCGTGCGGGCGAGCGAGGAACGGTACGCGCTCGCCTCCATGGCCGCGCACGACGGCACGTGGGACTGGGACGTCTCGGCCGGCACGGTGTACTACTCGCCGCGGTGGAAGCAGACACTCGGTTACGACGACGACGTCATCGGCGACTCACCGGGGGAGTGGCTCGAGCGCGTGCACCCCGCGGACCGCGACGAGCTGTCGGCGTCGATCGCCTCGCAGCTGGCCGGTGCCGGGTCGCCGCTCGAGCTGGAGCACCGTGTCCGGACGTCCTCCGGCGACTACCGGTGGATGCTGTGCCGCGCCGTCACCGTGCTGGACGACGCCGGGTGCCCGGCCCGTCTCGTCGGCGCCCTGGTGGACGTCACCGAGCGCAAGGAGCAGGAGATCGCCCTCCAGCGCGACGCGCTGCGGGACCCGGAGACGGGCCTGGTCAACCGGCTGCTGTTCCTCGACCGGCTGGGTGCGGCGGTCCTGCGGACCCGACGGTCGCCGGGGTACGACTGCGCGCTCGCCGTGGTCCGCGTCCTGGACGGGCCGTCCATCCCGACGCAGGGCCACGTCGAGTCGGAGGGTGACGCACGCCTCGACCTGCACCGGGAGCTGGTCCGGCGCCTGCGCCGACCGCTGCGCGAGGGTGACACCCCCGCACGCATCGCCGAGGACGACTTCGTCGTCCTGCTGGACGACGTGGGCCCGGGTGGCGTGCCGCCCCGGCTCTCGCTCCTGCTGGACCAGCTGCGCCAGGAGCTCGGGTCGCGGCTGGCCATCGGCGTGCTCGGCAGCATCCGCGGGTTCCGGGACGTCGGCGAGGTGCTGCGGGAGGCGGACATCACGCTCCTGCGCGGCGCCTCCCGCCAGGGCCGGTCCGGCTCCGTCCTGCGGTAGCGACAGCACGACGCCCCCTGCCTCCGTCGAGGAGGCAGGGGGCGTCGGTGTGCGACGTGCGTCAGCTGCGGCCGCGCGCGGGGCCGTGCGTCGGCCGCGAGGCGCCGTGCCCCGGGCGGGGGCCCGAGTCGAGCCGGATGCGCAGCGGCCGACCGGCCACCCGCGTCCGCGCGAGACGGTCGATCACGTCGGCGGAGAGACCGGCCGGGATGTCCACGAGCGCGAAGCTGCCGAAGATGTCGATCTTGCCGACGTCCTTGCCGGTCAGCCCGCCCTCACCGGTGAGCGCACCCACGAGGGCACCCGGCTGCAGGCCGTCGCGGTGGCCCACGGCGACGCGCCACCGCGGCGAACCGCCGGCGACGTGCGTGTCGGAACGACGGCGCTCGCCGCGCTCGGGATGGTCGCCCCGGTCGTTGCTGCCGCCCGTGAGGTGGGCGCGGGAGAGTGCGTCGTCGAGGTCGTCGCCGTGCTGCACGGCCACGGGTCCCTCGTCGCCGACGGCCAGCGCGGTCACGACGGCGAGCAGCTCGAACGGGTCCACGTCCGGGTTCTGCGCGAGGTGCACCGCGATGGCCTCGCGGTAGAGGTCCAGGCGGTCGAGCTCGGCGCGTGCGGCGGTGCGCGCCAGGAGCGTCTGCACCCGGTGCGCGGAGACCTCGGCGGGCGACGGGATCTCGACCTGCAGGAGCGACTGCCGCGTGGTGCGCTCGATCTGCCGCAGGCGGGACTGCTCGGACGGCGTGACGAACGACAGCGCCTCACCCTCGCGACCGGCCCGGCCGGTACGGCCGATGCGGTGCACGTAGGTCTCCGGCTCACGCGGCACGTCGAAGTTGACGACGAGCCCGATCCGGTCGACGTCGAGCCCGCGCGCCGCCACGTCGGTGGCGACCAGGACGTCGAGCGCCCCGGTGCGCAGCCGGTCGACGATCTTCTCGCGCTCGGTCTGGGCAACGTCGCCCGAGATGTAGGCCGCGGAGATGCCCTTCTCGATCAACGCGCTCCCCACCTCCTCGGCCGCGCCGCGGGTGCGGACGAACACGATCGCCGCGTCCGCCGGCGACACGGCGAGCACGCGGGCGAGCGCGCCGGTCTTGTGGCGGTGCGGGACGACGGCGTAGGTCTGGCGGACGCTGGTGACCGTGGACGCCTGGCGCGAGACCGTGATCTCGACCGGGCGGTTGAGGTGCTGCTCGGCGACGCGGCGGATCTGCGGCGGCATGGTGGCGGAGAACAGGGCCACCTGGCGCTCGCGCGGGGCGGCGGAGAGGACCTTGTCGACGTCCTCCGCAAAGCCCATGCGCAGCATCTCGTCGGCCTCGTCCAGCACGAGGAAGCGGACGTTGTCCATCTTCAACGTGCGGCGGTCGAGGTGGTCGAGGACGCGGCCGGGGGTGCCGACGACGACCTGCGCACCGCGGGACAGCGCGCGCTGCTGCGGCAGGAACGGCGACCCGCCGTACACGGCGAGCACGTTCAGGCCCGGCAGGTGCGTCGCGAACGACTGGATGGCGTCGGCGACCTGCATGGCGAGCTCACGCGTCGGCGTCAGCACGACGGCCTGGACCGCCGGGAGGTCGTAGTCGATCGCCGCCAGCAGCGGCAGACCGAACGCGGCGGTCTTGCCGGTGCCCGTCTGGGCGACGCCGACGATGTCGCGGCCGCTCAGCAGGGCGGGGACGGCCTGGGCCTGGATGGCCGAGGGGACGGTGAAGCCGAGGTCGGAGATCGCGGCCTCGAGGGCCGGCGGCAGACCGAGGTCGGAGAACGTGGCGTCGGCCGGAAGGTCCGTGGGGACCGACGGCGCGGCAGAGGACAGGACAGAGCTCATGAAATGGGGGAACCGATCATCGCGGGGCGGAGCCCTGAACCGTGCACCGGGTCGGCGAACAGCGGGTCGCAGCCCCGGACCACCCAGCGGCAACCGCTCACGCGATGCCTAGACCACACGACGCGAGGCGGGCCCCGACCGCCTCAGCGGTGGTGCCGACGCCTCGAAGGGGGACGCGACGAACTCCAGATTCGTGAAGGAGTCTACCGGGCGCACGGCTCTGTCGGCAGAGAAGCCGCAGGTGACGTCCGGCACAACGTCACAGGCCGCGCCGCGGACCCTCTATCGCCGGGCACGCGTCCATCACGACGTCGAGCCCGGCGGCACGGGCGCGCTCGGCAGCCGCCTCGTCGACCACCCCCAGCTGGAGCCAGACGGCCCCGGCTCCCGCCGCGATCGCCTGGTCGACCACGTCGCCGCACCGCGCGCTGTTGACGAACACGTCCACGACGTCCAGCGAGCCCTCCACCTCCGCCAGCGACCGCACGCCCGGCGCTC
Organism: Cellulomonas xylanilytica; assembly: GCF_007989805.1. Taxonomy (GTDB): domain Bacteria; phylum Actinomycetota; class Actinomycetes; order Actinomycetales; family Cellulomonadaceae; genus Cellulomonas; species Cellulomonas xylanilytica. The sequence goes on along the minus strand of NZ_BJUB01000001.1, from coordinate 632,389 downwards.
CGTGCACCGTCTGTGCCTTCGGGTGCACCGGCACGATCACGTTCCCGAGCGACTGGACGTACCGCGAGACGCCGTAGGCGGCACGCGCGGTGTTGGTGGACAGGCCGACGACGGCCCACCGGCCGGGGGTCGTCAGGAGCCGGGTGATCACGTCGGGATCGTTGCGGTGAGCCACCTCAGCACTGTCGCACCACCCGACCTGCGCCGCAGCCGAGGGCGCGCCGTCGTCGGAGGCCCGCTCCGTGGCCGCATAGGATCGACGCCGCCAGGACGAGACGGTGACGGGGGAGGCAGTGGCGAGCAACGACGTCGTCTCCACGCGCGTGCTGACCGTCCCCAACATCATCAGCCTCGTGCGGCTCCTGCTCGTCCCCGTCTTCGCGCTGCTGATCGTGCGCGGCCAGGACGGCTGGGCGGTCGGCGTCCTCGCCATCTCCGGCGCCAGCGACTGGCTGGACGGCGTGCTCGCGCGCCGGCTCGGTCAGGTCTCCCGCCTGGGACAGCTGCTGGACCCGGCGGCGGACCGTCTCTTCATCATCGTGACGCTGGTCGCGCTCGCCTGGAGCGGCGTGGTGCCGTGGTGGCTGCTCGGCGTGCTGGTCCTGCGGGACGTGGTCCTCGCGGTCATGCTCGTCGTGCTGGCCAGGGCGGGCTACGCCCCGCTCCAGGTGCACCTCGCGGGCAAGGCCGGCACGTTCGCGCTGCTGTACGCGTTCCCGCTCCTCCTGCTGGCCCAGTGGGACTCGTGGGTGGGGACGGCCGCCGGGGTCGTCGGGTGGGCCTGCGCGCTGTGGGGCGTCGCGCTGTACTGGTTCTCCGCCGCGGTCTACCTGACCCAGGCGCGCCACCTCCTGCGCGTGCCGGCGAGCGCCGGATGACCCCCCGGCACGGCTCCGGCGAGGTGCAGCGCAGCCCCGACGCCTCGATGACCCTCATCAACGAGTTCTACCGACGCCCCCTCGACCCCGGCTACGCCGACGCGGCAGCCCGTCGCGCCGCCGGTTCGGAGCCGCGACGGACGCGGCGGTCGACCGTGGGTCTCGTGGCGCTGGCGATCGGGCTCGGCCTGGGTGCCACGGCGGCCACGCTCGCGCTGCGCCAGCCCACCACCTCGGTCCAGGAGGCCCGCGAGCTGCTGGAGTCCCAGATCGCGCAGCGCAGCGAGGAGGCGGACGCGACCCAGGCCGACATCACCGCGATGACGGAACAGATCGCCACCCTGCAGGAGGACCTCCTCGGCGACGAGGGCCGACCCGTCAGCGACCAGATCGACGAGGTCGCGGTCGAGGCCGCCGTCATGCCGGTCACCGGTCGTGGCCTGCGGCTCGTCCTGACAGATGCCCCGTCCGACGACCCGGACGTCGTGGACCCAATGTCCCGGGTGCAGGACGTCGACCTGCAGATCGTGGTGAACGGGCTGTGGGCCGCCGGAGCCGAGGCCATCGCCGTGAACGGACAGCGGCTCAGCGCGATGACCGCGATCCGTAGCGCCGGCGACGCCGTGCTCGTCGATCTCGTGCCCCTGGCCAGCCCGTACACCGTCGAGGTCGTCGGCGACGCCACCCACATGCAGACGGAGCTCGCCCGAGCGGCCGCGGGACAGCACCTCGCGACGCTGCGCACGACCTTCGGCATCGGCGTCCAGCTGTCGTCGCAGAGCAAGCTCGAGCTCCCGGGCACCGGCCTCGTCACGATGTACTCGGCGCGGGTCCCTGTGACCAGCGCGGACCCCGTCCCCGAGCCGGGACCAGCGGAGGGTGCGCTGGACGAGGGCGATGTGGCAGGGTCTGCTGGTCCGACAGGGAGGGACGGCACGTGATCGCAGTCATCGGCCTGGTCATCGGGGTCGTCGGGGGTCTGCTGCTGCAGCCCACGGTGCCCCTGGAGCTCCAGCCCTACCTCCCGATCGCCGTGGTGGCGGCCCTCGACGCTCTCTTCGGGGGCCTGCGCGCCATGCTCGACGGCATCTTCGACGACCGGGTCTTCCTCATCTCCTTCCTGTCCAACGTGGTCGTCGCCGCGTTGATCGTCTTCCTCGGTGACCAGCTGGGCGTCGGCACGCAGCTGTCCACCGCCGTCGTCGTCGTGCTCGGCATCCGGATCTTCTCGAACGCCGCCTCGATCCGCCGTCACCTGTTCAAGGCGTGACGATGCGGCCCCAGGACGGACGAGACGCGGGAGACCCCATGCCCCCTGCGGACGAGCCGAACTCCCTGCCGCCGGTCGTCCCGGACGAGGCCGACGAGCCGAGCTTGGTCCCGTCGCTCGCGTCCGACGCCGAGGCGCCGAACTCCCTGCCGCCGGTCGTGCCGGAGGAGGCCCACGAGCCGAGCTCGGTCCCGTCGCTCGCGTCCGACGCCGAGGTGCCGAACTCCCTGCCGCCGGTCGTCCCGGACGAGCCTGACCCGGGGGAGCCGAGCTCCGTGCCGCAGGTCCTGCCGGACGGGGCCGAGCCCGCCGACGAGCCGAGCCCGCTCCCGTCGGTCGCGTCCGAGACCGAGGCGCCGAACTCGCTCCCGCCGGTCGTCCCGGACGAGCCTGACCCGGGGGAGCCGAACTCCCTGCCGCCGGTCGTGCCGGACGAGGACGGACCCGCTGACCTCGACTCCGCGCCTCCCGACAAGCTGGAGGCCGACGCGCTCCCGCCGCCGGCCGTGCTCGACGAGGCGCAGACCGAGGAGATGGCCCCGCCGGCCGCGGACGCGCCGGGCGACCGCGCGGCCCGGCCCCAGGACGTCAGGATCTTCGTGGCGCCGGACGACGCGTCCGACGTGCAGGACGTGACGGAAGGTGACGTCCCGACCGCGGAGGCCGCTGCGTCGTCTCCGAGCGGGTGGGCCGTCCTGCGACGGGCGCTGGCGCCGCGGGCGACCCGTGCACAGATCGTCGCCGGGGTGCTGTGCGCGGTCCTCGGTTTCGCCGTTGTGGCGCAGGTGCGCCAGTCGGGTGAGACCGACCTGGCCGGCATGCGCCAGGGCGACCTCGTGCGCATCCTCGACGAGACCACGAACCGGAGCGACGCGCTGGCCCGCGAGGCGGCGGACCTGGCGCGCGAGCGTGACGACCTGCTGTCCGGGTCGGACCGGAGGCAGGCCGCGCTCGACGCCCTGCGGCGCAGCGCGGAGACGCAGGGGATCCTCGCGGGTCGGCTGCCCGCCGAGGGGCCCGGCGTCATCGTGACGCTCACGGAGCCGGACAGGTTCATCAAGCCGAACACGATGCTCAACATGCTCGAGGAGATGCGCAACGCCGGGGCGGAGGCGATCCAGCTCAACGGCCAGCGCATCACCGCGAGCAGTGCGTTCACGGGCACCGGTGGGGCCGTGGTGCTCGACGGGGTGGAGCTGAGCGCGCCGTACCGCTGGATCGCGATCGGCGACCCGGACGCCATCGCACCGGCGCTGCAGATCCCTGGCGGAGCGATGGCCCAGGTGCGCAACAGCGGCGGCAAGGGGACCGTCGACCAGCTCGACCTGGTCCAGGTCGACGCGGTGCGCATCGTGCCCGAGCCGGTCTACGCGACCCCCGTTCCTCCGCAGGGCGATTAGTCCCGGTCTGCGTGGTCGGTCGGCACGATCGTGCCTGGTGGGAGCCTGGGACGTGCTGCGCCGACCCGCCCGGTCCGCATAGGGTGTGTGCCTGACCCCGAGGTACGCCGGTGGTCGACGTGAAGAACGGGCCCGGGAGGTGGCATGAGCGGCGAGGACCCGCAGGTCGGGCGTCCGGCCCACGGACCCGACACGACGATGAGCTTCGGAGCGATCGAACCGGTCGAGATCGAGGCGTCGGCGCCCGTCGGACTGACGCCGGACGAGGTCGCCGCGGTGCACGCGCTCCCGCCGACGTCGGCCCTCCTGGTGATGCAGCGCGGTCCCAGCGCGGGCGCGCGGTTCCTGCTCGACGCCGAGCGGACCGTCGCCGGCCGGTCGACGGGGGCCGACATCTTCCTCGACGACGTCACCGTGTCGCGCAAGCACGCGGAGTTCGTCCGCGAGGGGACGACGTTCGCGGTGCGGGACATCGGGTCGCTGAACGGCACCTACGTCAACCGGTCGCGCATCGACCAGACCGTGCTGCGGTCCGGTGACGAGGTCCAGATCGGCAAGTACCGCATGACGTTCCACCCCAGCCCGCACCGCGACGCGGCCGGCGCGTGAAGGGCCGGTCCCGGACGCTCGGCCCGAGGGGAGCCCTCACGTGACGAGCGCTCGCTCGCAGCGCGTCCAGGCTCCGGAGGTCCCCGCACCCGACGGCGAGCACGAGCCGTGGCCCCGCGGCATCTCGCGCCGGGCGTCGATGCGGATCTCCGACGTGCTGGCATCGCTGCAGATCGAGTTCCCGGCCGTCACCACGTCCAAGCTCCGCTTCCTCGAGGAGCAGGGGCTCGTCGAGCCGGTCCGGACCGCGGCCGGCTACCGGCAGTACTCCCCGGCGGACATCGAGCGTCTGCGGTTCGTGCTGCGCCAGCAGCGGGACAGGTACATGCCCCTGAAGGTCATCGGTGACCGCCTCGCGGCTCTGGACGCCGGCGAGGAGGACGAGCCGGCACCGCGGGCACGCCTCGCCACGCGTGACGGGGTCCGCGAGGTCCCGGGGACGCGCTGGACCATCGACGTGCTCGCCCGTGAGGCCGGCGTGGAGGTGGGCTTCATCGACGAGCTCGTCACCGCGGGCGTCCTGCGGGTGCACCGCTCCGGGTCGTTCGACCTGTGGGCGCGGGAGATCGTGGTGGCCGCCGCCGCGCTGGCCGAGCACGGTATCGACGCTCGGCACCTGCGGCAGTTCCGCACGGCCGCGGACCGGCAGGCGGACCTGGTCGAGCAGGTGGTCGCGCCGTGGCGGGGGCAGCGCAGCGCGTCGTCGCGCGCCCGGGCGGGCACGTTGGCGGCCGAGGTGGGCGAGCTGTGCACGCAGATGCACACCGCGCTCGTGCGCGCCGCCGTCTCCGACCTGACCCCGTAGCGCCTCCTGGAGACCTCACAGCCTGTGGGGGGCGCCGGATCGGCGTCGGCGTCGTAGCGTGGGCTGCATGGGAGAGGACGCCGAGCTGGTTCCGGTCGAGATCGTCGGCGTGCGCCAGCATCTCGCCGACGAGGAGATCGTCGTGCTGCTGCTCGACCCCGACTCCGAGCTCCTGGTGCCGATCCTGATCGGTGCCGCCGAGGCGAGCGCCATCGCCTCCGCCCAGGCCGGGATCGTGCCGCCGAGGCCCATGACGCACGACCTCCTGCGTGACGTGCTCATCGCGGTGGGCTCCGGCCTGACCCGGGTCGAGATCACCCGCCTCGAGGACGGTGTGTTCCACGCCGCGCTGGTGCTGCGCACCGGGCCCCGCGTGGACTCGCGGGCGTCGGACGCGATCGCGATGGCGCTGCGGTTCGGGTGCCCGGTCCTGTGCTCGGCGGAGGTCGTGGCGGTGGCCGGGGTCGAGGTGCGGACGACCACGTCGGAGCAGGACCTCGAGCGGTTCCGCCGATTCCTCGACGCCGTGACGCCGGAGGACTTCACCACCGGGGTGGAGCCGGACGACCAGGGTGGCCCCGAGGGCCGATGAGTCGTCGCGGCGACGGGCCGGCCGCGGCAAGCGGGTGAACCTTCGCGTTCAGGTCGAAGGTAAGACTCGCCAGCCGCGACACGCCCGGAGGGCGTCATGGCGTCCACACCTCCACGGGCCTAGTCTGACAAGCAGCCGGGGGAGATGTCCGCCGACCGGCGCGCGACGAGTGGAGGATCCGTGACCAGCAACGAGAGCGCCGAGAGCGTCAGCGGGGTAGTGCCGCAGCGCGCTCAGGGCATGCTGTTCGACGACGACCTCCCTGACCTCGACACCGCGACCGGCTACCGGGGACCCACCGCGTGCCGGGCCGCCGGGATCACCTACCGGCAGCTGGACTACTGGGCCCGGACCGGGCTCGTCGAGCCGTCGATCCGCCCGGCCACCGGTTCGGGCACCCAGCGCCTCTACAGCTTCCGCGACATCCTGGTCCTCAAGGTGGTCAAGCGGCTGCTCGACACGGGGGTCTCGCTGCAGCAGATCCGGACCGCGGTGAGCCACCTCCGCGAGCGCGGTGTCGACGACCTCGCCCAGATCACCCTGATGTCCGACGGTGCGAGCGTCTACGAGTGCACCTCGGCCGATGAGGTCATCGACCTCGTCCAGGGCGGCCAGGGCGTCTTCGGCATCGCGGTCGGCCGGGTCTGGCGCGAGGTGGAGGGCACCCTCGCCGCTCTGCCCACCGAACGGGCCGAGGAAGAGGACGAGCTCGCCGTCCAGCCGTCGGCACAGGACGAGCTGGCGCTGCGTCGGCAGGCGCGAACCGCCGGCTGACCCACGCACCTCCCGAGCGGCTGCCCGTCAGGGTGGCCGCTCGCTGCGCGTCAGCGCCGGGTACGCGGTTCGTCGGCGCCCGGGTTCCGCGGTGCGTCAGTGCCGCGGTGCGCGCAGGGCGCGGTCGAGCAGCGCGTCGAACGTGCGCGCCAGCTCGGCGGCCGCGGCGCCCGGCCACGCGTGCACGGGCTGGGCGGCACCCTGGGCCTGCTGGAGCGCTGCCCGTTCCGGCACCGGGGGAGTGAGGACGAGGGGCCCGTAGAGGGTCTGCAGCTCCTCGAGCCGGAACGCCTGCTCGATGGAGCGCGAGCGGACCCGGTTGACGACGATGCCGAGCGGCTGGAGTGCGGGCGCGGGTCCGCGCCGGAGCTCGTCGATGGTGCGCATCGCGCGGCCGACCGCCATCACCGCGAACAGGCCGGGCTCGGTGACGACGAGGGCGCGGTCGCAGGCCGCCAGGCCTGTGCGGGTGAGCCCGCCGAGGGACGGCGGGCAGTCGACGATGACGAGGTCGTACCCGTGCACCCACGACAGCGCGTACCGGAGGCGGTCGACGTCGGTACCGTCCAGCCGGTCGTGCACCGCGGACCGCTCCGAGCCGGCGAGGACGTCCAGACCGTCGTCGGCCCAGGACGACAGGACGGTCGCTGCCCGCATCGTCGACTCGTCCGGCTGGTCGAGCACCGAGGCGACGTCGCCGGCCTGTGGGCGTGCCCCGAGCGCCATGGTGCTGTCGCCCTGCGGGTCCATGTCGATGACGAGCGTGCGCAGACCGCGTTCGAGGGCTGCCGACGCCAGACCGAGGGTGATCGACGTCTTTCCCACGCCACCCTTGAGACTGCACACCCCGAGCACCAGCACGTGCGCAACCGTATCCGGGCGACGCGTCGGGAGCGAAACGCCGCGCGCGTTCGCGCTGGTCAGGACAGACTGCACGGATGAGCATCCGTCTGACGCGCTGGGGACATGCCTGCATCCGACTCGACCGGGGCACGGACCGCCTGGTCATCGACCCCGGGGTCTTCTCCGAGCTGCCCGGTGCGCTCGACGGCGTGGAGGCGGTCCTCGTCACGCACGAGCACCCCGATCACCTCGCCACGGAGCCCGTGGTCGAGGCCGTCCAGGGCGGCGTGCAGGTGTGGGCACCGCAGGCGGTCGTCGACGCCCTCGTCGGGGCCGGTGCACCCGCCGACCGTGTGCACGCGGTCCGTGCCGGGGAGACGTTCGGCGCCGGCGGCTTCGAGGTCGCGGCACTGGGGGAGTGGCACGCCTTGGTCCACGAGGACGTCCCGCGCATCCACAACGTCGGCTATCTCGTCGAGGGGATCCTCCACCCGGGGGACGCCTACGTCGACCCGGCGGGCGCCGACGTCGCGGTGCTCTGCACACCGATCGGAGCGCCGTGGCTCAAGCTCGGTGAGGTCGTGGACTATGTGCGCAGCGTGGGGCCCGACCGGGTCGTCGTCGTCCACGACGCGCTGCTCAGCGCCATCGGCCAGGGCATGGCGAACGGGCTGCTCGGCCGGCTGGGTGGTGCGGGCGAGCCGATCTCTCTCGACCCGGGCGAGGGCATCGACCTGTGAACCTGCACGCATCTCGTACATGCACCGCCCGTGCGGTGTGTCACATCGGAAGGAGAACCAGGTGACGGAGTCCGTGGGGCACGAGGTGCCCGAGCTCGAGTACGACGAGACCGTGCCGCCGCGACCCGAGGAGGAGATCGCCGACGTCGCACGGTCCGTCCCGGATCCTGCCGGGCACGGGGGAACGCCACCGGGTGAGCCGACGGCGCGCGACGAGCCCTGAGCGCTCTTTTCGGCCGACGTGAGGCATCCTGTGTCTGTGCTTGTCCAACAGGTGGTGGAGAACGACTGGAAGCTTGTCCAGGATGTCCGGCTGCGCGCCCTGCGCGAGGACCCGGACGTGTTCGGGGCGTCGCTGGCCAGGGAGGAACGGTTCACCGAGTCCCACTGGCGGATGCGCATCCGGACGACCACCACCTGGGTCGCCGTGGACGACGACGGCGTCGGTCGTGGCATCGTCACGATGATGCAGGAGCCCGGCTCGCCGGTGGACGACCGGCACATCGTCGCGCTGTGGGTGGCGTCGGAGTCCCGGCGCCACGGCGTCGGCTGGGCGCTGCTGGACGCCGTCCGTCAGGCTGCCGTCGCACAGGACGCCCGGACCGTCTCGCTGTGGCTGCTGGACGGCAACCATGCCGCCGGCGACCTGTTCGTCCGGGCAGGCTTCACGCGCACGGGTGAGCGTCAGGTGGTGCCGCGCGACCCGTCGCAGACCGAGGAGCGCTACGTGCTGACCCTGCGCGACGCGGCGACGACTTGACACCCCTTCCGAACGGCAGAATCGTAGTGTTACGCACATAGGCGGCACTATGCAAGAAACATCTGAACCCCTCGTGTGCGCCGATCAGGCTCCGGATGCTCGCTTGGCGGGGTTCCCTTCGTCGCAACGGTCCTGACTCCTCCGGTCGTCATGACGAAAGTCCGCTGGACCGAGTTCGACGGCGGTGCTGCGTCGCCCGCCACGATCGGCTTTGCTCCACGCGCGAGGGCTTCCTGCGGGTCGGCCGCGCCACTATGCGCGCAACCGGCGGCGCGTCGCCGCCCGCGGCGCAGAGAGCCGACCTAACGTGCGCTGCATGGGTGTTCCGCTGAGCGAGGTCGTCGACCAGTTCCTCATCGACCGTGCGACCCTCACGCGCCGCGGCCTGACCGAGAGCTCGCGTGAGAACTACCGGCGCGACATCGTCGTGTGGGCCACGGTCATCGCCCGCCAGGCCGGCCGGCTCGGTGACCGGCCCACGCCGGAGGACCCCGCCCCGCTGGACGTCGTGCTGGTCGACGACCTGACCGAGACGCAGATCAAGAACGCGTACCGCGTCATCCGGCTCCAGGAAGCCGTGAGCACCACGCAGCGCCGGGTGGGCACCCTGCGACTGCTGTGCCACTGGCTCCAGCTCGAGGGCCACCTGGGTGTCGACCCGACGCTGCGCATCGAGGCACCCGAACGCCCCGTGCGGCTACCGGCGGGCTGGAACGACGACGAGCTCGAGCGCCTCGCCGACGCCGTCTGGGAGGAGCGCAAGGCGCACGCCCGGCGCTGGCCGGCGCTCGAGCGCGCGACCTTCGCGCTGCTGTCGACGACGGGCGTGCGCGCGGCCGAGCTGTGCGCCATCACCGAGCAGTCGCTGCGCCGCGACTCCGGCGGAGAGGTCGTCGTCTCCGTGATCGGCAAGGGGAACCGGCAGCGCATCGTCCCCGTCCCACCGGAGGCGATCACCTTCGTCGAGGAGTACCTGCAGGAGCGGACGGTGCGGTTCGGCACGCTCCCCGCCGCCTCTCCCCTGCTCCGCCGGGCCGACGGTGTGCCGTTGACGCGCGGCGCCCTGCGGCACCTGGTCGACGGCTGGATCGCGCGCTCGGGCGTGCCCAAGCAGGAGGGCGAGTCGGCGCACGGGTTCCGGCACACGTACGCCAAGGGACTGATCCGCTCCGGCGTGCCGGCGCCCGCGGTGCAGGCGCTCCTCGGCCACGAGGACCTCAAGACCACGGGCATCTACGTGAAGGCCACGGCGGCCGACGTCCGCGACGCCGCGCTCCTCTCCCCCGCCCGGCAGGTCCTGCGCGCCCGCACGCCGTAGCCCTCGCGTCAGCCGACGGCCTTCTTCACGAGCGCGGCGATGCGCTTCTCGTCAGCCGTGGTCAGCGACACCAGCGCGAAGGCCGTCGGCCACATCGAGCCGTCGTCGAGCGCCGCGTCCTCGTTGAAGCCGAGCGTCGCGTACCGCGTCTTGAACTTCGACGCGGCCTGGAAGAACACGACAACCTTGCCGTCCTTGGCGTAGGCGGGCTGGCCGTACCAGGTCTTCGGGGCGAGCTCCGGCGCCGTCTCGGTGACGATCGCGTGGATCCGCTCCGCCATCGCCCGGTCGTCGGGGTCCATCTCCGCGATCTTGGCGAGCAGGTCCTTCTCACCGTTCGCCGCGGCCTTCGACCCTCGGCGGGTCTCCTTCGCGCGCTCCTTCATGGCGTCGCGCTCTTCGGCCGTGAACGCTCCGGCCTTGGTGCTCTCGGTCATCTCAGAACCTCTCTTCGGTCAGCTGCGGACGTAGGCGGCGAGGTGCTCGCCGGTCAGGGTGGGTCGGGTGGCGACGAGCTGGGCGGGCGTGCCCTCGAAGACGACGAGACCGCCGTCGTGGCCGGCGCCGGGGCCCAGGTCGATGATCCAGTCGGCGTGCGCCATGACGGCCTGGTGGTGCTCGATCACGATGACGGACCTGCCGGCGTCGACCAGCCGGTCGAGCAGGGCGAGGAGGTTCTCCACGTCGGCCAGGTGCAGGCCGGTGGTCGGCTCGTCGAGCACGTAGACCGTGCCCTTCTCCCCCATGTGCGTCGCCAGCTTGAGCCGCTGCCGCTCGCCGCCCGAGAGCGTCGGCAGCGGCTGACCGAGGCTGATGTAGCCGAGCCCGACGTCGACCAGGCGCGCCAGGACGGCGTGAGCGGCAGGCGTCCGGCCCTCCCCCGCGGCGAAGAACTCCTCGGCCTCCGTGACCGACATGGCCAGCACCTCGCTGATGTCGCGGCCGGCCAGGTGGTACTCCAGGACGGACGCCTGGAAACGCTTTCCCTCGCAGACCTCGCACACCGTCGCGACGCCGCTCATCATGGCCAGGTCGGTGTAGATGACGCCCGCGCCGTTGCAGGCCGGGCACGCACCCTCCGAGTTGGCGCTGAAGAGTGCCGGCTTCACGCCGTTCGCCTTGGCGAACGCCTTGCGGATCGGCTCGAGCAGCCCGGTGTACGTGGCGGGGTTGCTCCGGCGGGACCCGCGGATGGCTCCCTGGTCGATGGACACGACGCCGTCGCCGGCGGGGATCGAGCCGTGCACCAGCGAGCTCTTGCCGGACCCGGCGACGCCGGTGATGACGACGAGGACGCCGAGCGGGACATCGACGTCGACGTCGCGCAGGTTGTTCGCGGACGCGCCGCGGATCTCGAGCCGGCCGGTCGGTGCGCGGACGGAGTCCTTCACGGCGGCCCGGTCGTCGAGGTGCTTGCCCGTCAGGGTCCCGCTGGTCCGCAGCTCGTCGACCGTGCCCTCGAAGCAGACCGTGCCGCCGGCCGTGCCTGCGCCGGGGCCGAGGTCGACGACGCGGTCGGCGATGGTGATCATCTCCGGCTTGTGCTCGACGACGAGGACGGTGTTCCCCTTGTCCCGCAGCTGCAGGAGCAGCTGGTTCATCCGCTGGATGTCGTGCGGGTGCAGGCCGATGGACGGCTCGTCGAAGACGTAGGTGACGTCGGTCAGGGACGACCCGAGGTGGCGGATCATCTTGGTGCGCTGCGCCTCTCCCCCGGACAGCGTCCCGGACGACCGGTCGAGCGACAGGTAGCCCAGCCCGATGTCCGTGAACGAGTCCAGCAGCAGCTGCAGGCCCGTCAGCAGCGGTGCGACCGACGGCTCGTCCAGCCCCCGGACCCACCCGGCGACGTCGCTGATCTGCATGGCGCAGACGTCGGCGATGCTCTTCCCGTCGATGGTCGACGAGCGGGCCTCCGCGCTCAGGCGGGTGCCGTCGCACTCCGGGCACGTGGAGAACGTCACCGCGCGCTCGACGAAGGCGCGGATGTGCGGCTGCAGCGCGTCGACGTCCTTGGCCAGGTACGACTTCTGCAGCCGCGGGATCAGACCCTCGTAGGTGAGGTTGATGCCCTCGATCTGGATCTTGGTGGGTTCCTTGTAGAGGAGCGCGTCGAGCTCGCGCTTGGTGAACCGGGCGATCGGCTTGTCCGGGTCGAAGAAGCCGCAGCCCCGGAAGATCCGGCCGTACCAGCCGTCCATGCTGTAGCCGGGGATGGTGAGTGCGCCCTGGTTCAGCGACAGGCTCGCGTCGTACAGCTGGGTCAGGTCGATGTCGTTGACGGAGCCGCGGCCCTCGCACCGCGGGCACATGCCGCCGAGGATGCTGAAGCTGCGGCGCTCCTTGGTCTCCCGACCCGCGCGCTCGAGGGTGACGGCCCCGGCACCGCTGATCGAGGCGACGTTGAACGAGAACGCCTGCGGCGAGCCGATGTGCGGGGTGCCGAGCCGGCTGAACAGGATCCGCAGCATCGCGTTCGCGTCGGTCGCGGTGCCGACGGTCGAGCGCGGGTTCGCACCCATGCGCTCCTGGTCGACGATGATCGCCGTCGTCAGACCGTCGAGGACGTCGACGTCGGGGCGCGCCAGCGTCGGCATGAAGCCCTGGACGAAGGCGCTGTAGGTCTCGTTGATCATCCGCTGCGAGTCGGCGGCGATGGTGTCGAACACGAGCGAGCTCTTGCCCGAGCCGGAGACGCCGGTGAACACCGTCAACCGGCGTTTCGGGATCTCGACGCTGACGTTCTTGAGGTTGTTCTCGCGTGCCCCGTGCACCCGGATGAGGTCGTGGCTGTCGGCGGGGTGCGTCACGGGAGCTCGTTGATGCGCAGCAGGTTGCCCGCAGGGTCGCGGAAGGCGCAGTCGCGCACCCCGTACGGCTGGTCGGTCGGCTCCTGGACGACCTCGGCACCATTGGTCACGAGCCGCGCGAAGACCTCGTCGAGGTCGTGCGTGGCCAGCGTGATCGCGCCGTAGCTGCCCTTCGCCATCATCTCGGCGATCGTGCGGCGCTCGTCGTCGGTCAGGCCTGGCTCGGCGGCCGGCGGGTGCAGGACGATCGCCGGCGCCGACGGGTCCGCGGGCCCGACGGTGATCCAGCGCAGACCGTTGTAGCCGACGTCGTTGCGGACGTGGAAGCCGAGGGCGTCGCGGTAGAACGCCAGCGCGGCGTCGGGGTCGTCGTGCGGCAGGAAGGCGTAGTGCAGGGCGAGATCCATGACGGTCACGCTAGGTGGGGCTGCGCGGTCCGCGCTTCTCGATTCCTGACCGGTCTGGTGACCTGCTTCGCGACGCACGAGGGCATCCCCTCGGTCACGCCCGCGTGCTCGCGCCGATAGACGCTCGGGGGTACTCCGACCAGCTCGGTGAAACGCGTGCTGAAGGTGCCGAGCGAGGAGCAGCCGACCGCGAAGCAGACCTCCGTCACGCTGAGGTCACCCCGGCGGAGCAGCGACATGGCGCGCTCGATGCGGCGCGTCATGAGGTACGCGTACGGGGACTCCCCGTACGCGCGGCGGAACTCGCGGCTGAGGTGCCCGGCGGACATGTGCGCCCCCCGCGCCAGGGCCTCGACGTCGAGGGGCTGGGCGTACTCGCGGTCGATCCGGTCCCGCACGCGTCGCAGGCGGACGAGGTCGTTCAGGTGCTGTGCCGTGGCGGGCGCGGTGCTCACCCACCTGATCGTGCCACGCACCGCGCGCCGTCAGGGTTATAGTTGAACTCTCAACCATAGGAGCTGGTGCATGCCCGACTACGGCCACGACCTCGTCCTGGGTACCTTCCTCACGCCCGCGGCGAAGAACCCCCAGCAGGTGGTCGCCCTCGCGCAGACCACCGAGCGTGCGGGGCTCGACCTCGTGACGTTCCAGGACCACCCGTACCAGCCGGCGTTCCTCGACACGTGGACCCTGCTCGCCTGGGTCGCCGCGTCGACGAGCCGGGTGCAGGTGGCAGGCAACGTGCTCAACCTCCCGCTGCGCCCGCCCGCCGTCCTCGCGCGTGCCGCGGCCAGCCTGGACCTGCTGTCGGGCGGACGGTTCGCCCTCGGTCTGGGATCCGGGGCGTTCTGGGACGCGATCGTCGCGATGGGCTCGCCGCGACTCACGCCCGGCGAGGGCGTGGATGCGCTGGACGAGGCCCTCGACATCATCCGCGGCATCTGGGACACCGACGAGCGCGCGCCCCTGCGGATCCACGGGACCCACCATCGTGTCGACGGCGCCAAGCGCGGCCCGGCGCCCGCGCACGACATCCCGATCTGGGTGGGCGCGTACAAGCCACGGATGCTCGCTCTGGTGGGTCGCAAGGCCGACGGCTGGCTGCCGAGCCTCGGCTACCTCAAGGACGGCGACCTGGCCGTCGGCAACGCCCGGATCGACGAGTCGGCGCAGGCTGCCGGCCGGGACCCCCGGGAGATCCGCCGCCTGCTCAACCTCGGCGGCGGGTCGTTCTCCGGGGCCGGCTTCCTCCAGGGACCGCCCGAGCGGTGGGTGGACGGCCTGCTTCCGCTGGTGCTCGAGGACGGCATCTCGACGTTCGTCCTCGGCAGCGACGACGCCGCGACCATCGCGCGCTTCGGCGAGGAGGTGGCCCCGGCGCTGCGCGAGGCCGTGGCCTCGGCGCGCGGCACGGCCGGCACCGTGACCGGCTCGGTCCGACCCGCGGCCGCCCTGGCCCGGCGCCGGACCGGGATCGACTACGACGGCATCCCCGACTCCCTCGTCGCGACGGCCGTGGAACCGGGCGACCGCGAGTACGGCCGCGTCCGGTCGTCCTACGTCTACGCGGGCTCCCCCGGGCTCGTGCTCCGGCCCCAGGACGCCGAGGCGGTGCGCGACGCGGTGTTGTTCGCCCGGGCGCAGGAGGTGCCGTTCGCGGTGCGTAGCGGCGGGCACGGCATCAGCGGCCGGTCCACCAACGACGGCGGCGTCGTCGTCGACGTCGGCGCGCTCGACACCGTCGAGGTGCTCGACCGGGACCGGGGGCTCGTCCGCCTCGGTGCGGGCGCACGCTGGGGCGACGTGGCGGCCGCGCTGTCCCCGCACGGGCTGGCGATCAGCTCGGGCGACTACGGCGACGTCGGGGTCGGCGGGCTGGTGACCGCGGGTGGTCAAGGCTTCCTCGGCAGGTCGTACGGGCTCACGCTC
The DNA here is from genome assembly GCF_007989805.1 of Cellulomonas xylanilytica. GTDB lineage: Bacteria > Actinomycetota > Actinomycetes > Actinomycetales > Cellulomonadaceae > Cellulomonas > Cellulomonas xylanilytica. The sequence goes on along the minus strand of NZ_BJUB01000001.1, from coordinate 617,254 downwards.
GACCACGTGGTCGCCGCCGAGCTGGTGCTCGCGGACGGGCGGCTCGTGCGGACGGACGCGGTCCACGAGCCCGACCTGCTGTGGGCCGTCCGGGGCGCCGGGGCGAACTTCGGCATCCTCACCGCGGTCGAGATCGAGGCGGCCGAGGTGGGCGACGTCGTCCACGCGACGATCATCTTCGACGCCACCGACACCGCACCGTTCGTGCAGGCGTGGGCCGAGCTCGTGGAGTCCTCACCCCGGGAGCTGACCAGCTTCCTGACCCTCGTGCCGGCCCGCGGCAACGATCCCGCCGTGGGGTACACGATCGTCGTGTGGGCGGACGACGACACCGATGCGGCCGTCGTGGCGCTCGAGCGGTTCCTCGACCTGGCGCCGGTGCTCCAGCAGCAGGCGCAGCTGGTCCCCTACGCCGCGACCGTGGCAGCCCACCACGGCGAGCACACGGGTGGTTCGGCGCCGGCCACGCGTGGCGGGCTCGTCGACCACGTGACGCCGGAGCTGGCCGCGCTGCTCGCGGACCTGCTCGCCGCGGGTGACGCCGACATGCTGCAGCTGAGGGCGGTCGGCGGTGCCGTGAACGACGTCGACCCGGCCGCGACCGCCTACGCCCACCGCACCCAGAACTTCTCGTTGCTGGCCGCGGCGCGCGGCAGCCGTCGCGCAGGGATCGATGCCTGGTGGGAGCGCCTCTCGCCCCACCTGCACGGCGTCTACCTCAGCTTCGAGACGAACCAGTCCCCCGCGCGGCTCGCGGAGGTCTTCCCGCCGGAGACCCTCGCCCGCCTCGGCCGGCTCAAGTCGCTCTACGACCCCGACCGGGTGTTCGACGGCAACTTCGGCGTGACACCGACGCCGGACGTGGACCGTGCCACGATGACGACATGAGCACCGACGACATCGACGGCGTCATCGCGCAGGTCGAGCAGCAGGAGCACGACCTCCTCTTCACCACCTTCACCAACGACGACGCCTGGCGGCTCGGCTGCCTGCTCGTCGAGCTCGCACAGGAGCGGGACCTGCCGGTCACCGTCGACATCCGGCGCGGCACCCAGCAGCTGTTCCACGCCGCGCGGCCGGGGACCACGCCGGACAACGACAGCTGGGTCGAGCGCAAGGTCCGGGTGGTCGAGCGGTTCGGCGCGTCGTCGTACCTCGTCGGCCTGCGTGCCCGGGCGAAGGGCAGCACGTTCGCCTCGCAGCACGACCTTCCGCTGCAGCAGTTCGCCGCGCACGGTGGCGCCTTCCCCGTGCGGGTCCGCGACGTCGGGATCGTGGCCGTGGTGACCGTCTCCGGACTGCCGCAGGCCGACGACCACGCGCTCGTCGTCGAGGCGCTCGCCGCCCACCTGGGCTGAGCCGCCCACAGCCCCTCCGGCGGGGTGACCCTCCACGGTTCTGCTGAGCCGGCCCTCGCGGCGTTCCGGCGCGGCCGACGCTGTCGGCATGACGGAGCACGGGTGGTTCGACGAGGACTGGGACGACGACGGCGACGACGTCTGGGACGTCCCCACGACGAGGTCCGAGGGGCACGGACTCGCGACCGACCTGCCCCGGCCTCCCGGGGCGCTGCGGTCGGGGAGCGACGCCCTCGCCGTCCTGCTGGACCTCGTCGGTCCCGGGCGAGCGGGCGGGCCGGCGCTGTGGTTCGTCCTGCTCGATTCCGAGGACCGCGCTCTGCCCGTCGTCCTGCCGATCGCCGACGTGCCGGTGCGTGCCGACCGTACGGTCGCCCGGCGCCTCCTCGGGCTCTTCGACGGGTACCTGCGGACCGAGGCGCCCGGCGGGTCGGTGGTCGTCGGGCTCGTGCGGGCGGCGGGCGGAGACCTGGGGGCGTTCGAGGCGCAGTGGGTCCCCGCGCTGCGTGACGCCGCGGACGACGCCGGGGTGCGCCTGTGGGCGGTCGTGGCGATCGGCGAGAGCCGGGCGCGCGTGCTCGAGTGGTGAGGACGGGCGTTCGCCGGTCAGGACGCGGGGCCCGGTGCCGCCTCGTCGATCGCCGCGAGCTGCTCGAGGGTCGGCTCCCACGCGATCGAGGCGACGTTCGCGCGCAGCTGCTCCGGGGTGCGTGCCCCCGCGATGACGGTCGCCACGGCGGGCTGTGCCGCGAGCCCGCCGAGCGCCAGGGTGGGCAGGTCGATCCCCCACGCGACGGCCAACGACTCCAGCGCCTCGATCCGGTCGAAGTCGGCGCGCGCCAGCCGGTCCGGCATCCGGGTGAGCCGCGTCCCGTCCGGGGCGGACTCGCCGCGCCGGTACTTGCCGGTGAGGAGCCCGGACGCCAGCGGCACGTACGGGATCAGCCCGACGCCCACCTGCTCGGCTGCGGGCACCAGCTCGGCCTCCGCGGCGCGGTCCAGCAGGTTGTACCGGTTCTGCGCCGACACGAAGGGCGTCACTCCCGCGGTGCGGGCCGACCAGTCGGCGTCGACCACCTGCCACGCCGCGAAGTTCGAGGAGCCGAGGTAGCGCACCTTGCCCTCCACCACCAGCTCGTGCAGAGCGGCCAGGGTCTCCTCGATCGGGGTCACCGGGTCCGGGGCGTGCATTTGGAGCAGGTCCACGTGATCGGTGCGCAGCCGGGTCAACGAGCTCTCGACGGCCCGCCGCACGTAGCGCCGGGACCCGCGGACGCCCCAGTCCGGACCGTTCAGCCCGCCGGTGTCGAGCCCGAACTTGGTCGCGACCACCACGTCGTCCCGGTGCCCTGCGAGCGCTGCGCCCAGCAGCTCCTCGCTCTGCCCCGGCACCCCGCCATACACGTCCGCGGTGTCGAAGAAGGTGATCCCGGCGTCGAGCGCTGCCGCGACCAGGGCGGGGACGTCGTCCGGCGCCAGGGTCGCACCGAAGGTGTTGCACCCGAGACCGGCCACCGAGACCACCAGGCCGCTGTCTCCGAGCTGTCGAAAGGACATCTCGCCGTCGGTGCGGGAGGCTTGAGGGGCGGAAGGGGTCGGATTGCTCACCCGGGCAACTCTAAGCCTCTCCCCCGCACACCACCCGCGTTCACGAGACCTTCACGTCCCCCTGGAACACTGGAGGGGCGCCCGCCGTTGACACCGGTGGAAGTTCTCACTCTCGACGGCCGTACAACGGCACGGAGGTTCCCCAGATGGCAAACCGGTCCCTGCGCGGCATGCGCATCGGGTCCCACAGCATGGAGACGGAAGACGGCGTCGAGTTCGCCCCCCGGCTCCAGGCTCACTACGACTGTCCCAACGGGCACACCATCATCCTGCCGTTCTCGGTCGAGGCCGACGTGCCGGTGGTGTGGGAGTGCCGTTGTGGCGAGGAGGCGCTGCTCCGCGACGCGTCCAAGCCCGAGGTGAAGGCCGGCAAGCCGCCGCGCACCCACTGGGACATGCTGCTCGAGCGCCGCACGGTCGGTGAGCTCCAGGAGCTCCTCGACGAGCGCCTCGACCTCCTCCGGTCGGGCAAGCTGCGCCGCAGCGCCTAGGACCCGCTCAGCCCCCAGAGCGACGGAACGCTCCCGCCACACGGCGGGAGCGTTCTGCTATCCCCCACCGGGTCACGCTGAACAGCGCCTCGACGACGATGGCGCGGCTCATCTTGCTCTGGCCGAGCTCCCGCTCGACGAACGTGATCGGCACCTCCACCACTCGTGCACCGGTGCGGACCGCGCGCCAGGCCATGTCCACCTGGAAGCAGTAGCCCTGGGACGCCACGTCGTCGAGGGCGAGCGCGCGGAGCAGGTCCGAGCGGTAGGCGCGGAAGCCGCCCGTCGCGTCGCGCAACGGGATGCCGAGGACGATGCGGGTGTAGGTGTTGGCGCCACGCGAGAGCACGTGACGGCTCACGGGCCAGTTGAGCACGCTCCCACCGGGTACCCACCGCGAGCCCAGCACGAGGTCGGCGTCGGTCAGCGCCGCCAGGAGCCGCGGGAGGTCCTCCGCCCGGTGCGACCCGTCGGCGTCCATCTCCACTACCACGTCGTACCCGCGCTCCAGCGCCCAGCCGAACCCCGCCACGTACGCGGTGCCCAGCCCGAGCTTGCCCGCCCGGTGCAGCACGTGGACGCGCTGCCGCCCCTCGACGGCCTCCGCCTCGGCGATCTTCTCGGCCAGCTCACCCGTCCCGTCGGGCGAGCCGTCGTCGACGACCAGGACGTCGGCGTCGGGGACGTGGCTGCGCAGGCGGTCCAGCGCACCCGGCAGGTTCTCGCGCTCGTCGTACGTCGGGACGACGACGAGCACACGCGACGGGGCCTGGGTCATACGGCTGTCTCGATCCGGTCGGCGCGACGCACCCGGTGCGCCCCGGCTGCACCGGCGAGCACCACGCACACCGCGAGGGCGTCGATGATCCATGCGGGCCACGAGCCCAGCCTCGTTGCGGGCGTCAGCGTGTCGCGCAGAGGAAGGGTAGCCACCATCTGCTCCGCGGTGAAGAGCCCGGTCCGGTGGGTGACCACCCCGTTGGGATCGATGACTGCGCTGACGCCGACGGTCGAGATCTGCACGGTCGCCCGACCGTGCTCGATCGCACGGATGCGGGACATGGCCAGCTGCTGCGTCGACTCGTCGGACACGCCGAAGGACGCGTTGTTCGTCTGCACCACGAGCAGCTCGCCGCCGGACCGGACCGCCTCCCGCACGATCCCGTCGTACGCGACCTCGAAGCAGATGACGTCGCCGATGCCGACCGTCCGGCCGAGGCGCTCGGAGTCCAGCGGGACGTAGCCCGGCTCGGTGCCGGGGAGCATGTCCCGCGTCACCAGGTCCACCGCCGACGAGAACTGCCGCACGAACGAGCGGATGGGGATGTACTCCGCGAACGGCGCCGGGTGCTGCTTGGTGTACGTCGCGGTGACGCCCACACCGGGCTCCCACAGGACGGCAGTGTTGTAGCGCCCGCCGCTCGGCGGGTACTCGACGGTGCCCACGAGCATGGGGGCGTCGATCGCCTGGGCGGCGCCGTCGATGAGCTCGGCCGCGCCCTGGTCGACCTGCGGGTCGATGTCGGTCCCGTTCTCGGGCCACAGCACGAGGTCGAGCTCGCCGGGCTCCACCTGGTCGAGCAGCGCGAGCGTGCCGGCGACGTGGTTGTCCAGGACGGCCTGGCGCTGACCGAACGCGTCCAGCCCGGTACCGGGCACGTTGCCCTGGACGGCGCCGACCCGCAGGTTGCCGGACTGCGCCTGGGTGTCGAGCGGGATCATCATGCCGACCACCAGGACGGCGCCCACGACGGCCGTGGCGGCGGCCAGCCGCGCCAGCTCCAAGCGGCGCGCGGCGAGCATGATCCGGGCCAGCAGCACGCCGACGACGACTACAGCGCCGGTCAGCAGAGGGGTGCCACCCAGCGACGCGAGCGCGGCCAGGGGCGAGTCGGCCTGGGAGAACGCGAGACGTCCCCACGGGAAGCCGCCGAACGGCCAGGCCGCGGCGAGCTCCTCGGTGGCGACGAAGAGGATCGTGAAGACGACCACCTGCAGGCCGATGCTGCGCCACACCGCGTTGCCGCGCCGCGCCCAGCTCCACGCGGCGCCGAACAGCGCGACGTACCCCGCCTCGAGCGTGCTGAGCGCCAGCCACGGCACCAGCCCGACGGCCTCGTCGGCCCACGTGATCAGCGGCAGGAAGAACGCGAGCCCCCACAGGAGCCCGACGAGGGCGTTCCAGCGGGCGCTGTCGCGCCGCAGGGCCAGGTACAGGAGGGCGACGCCGAGGAAGGCGGTCCCCCACCAGCCGGGCTCCGGGAACGCGAGCCGTGTGAGCAGGCCACCGGTCACGGCCAGGACGAGAGTCCACCAGCGGGCGGGTTCACGGGCGGGCACCCCTGGAGGGTACGTCAGTGGGCTGAGGCTCTCACTCGTCGGCCGCGCAGGGCCTCGACGGGTCCGACCGACCGGCCCGCGTGTCCTTCGTACCGGTCGGCGTGCAGGCGCACGGACCGTTGTCTACTGAACACGCGGGCCCGGTCGGAGCCCTCCCCCGACCGCTGCCCTCACAGGCGCCGACGACGTCGTTGGACGCATGTCCGCAGCGGTGGATCTCCTGAGGAACCTACCGAGATCCACAGGAGTGTCAAGGCCGCGTCGGTGCAGGTGGGAGCCGTAGTCGCAGGTCATCAGCGCACCATCGGTCCCGTCTGACCGGTTCGGCTCGGCGTGTCGTCGCGCGTGTCGGCAGATCCGGTCGAAGCGGGCGGATCCGGTCGCGGGCGCGCGGCGCAGATTTCACCCGGTCCGCGGACGGACCCGCTCAGAGGGCGTCGTGCAGGACGACGCCGGCGCGGACCGTCCGCAGGCAGACCGGCTCCGGCACGTCGGGTCCCAGGTCGGGCAGCAGCGGGATGCCGGCCCGCGCGTCGGTGCTCCAGGAGGAGAACTGCCCCTCGGCGGCCTGCACCGTGAGGCTGTCCGCCCGCCAGACCGCGAGGTGGGCAGGTGCGCCCACGCGCAGCTCACCGGCGCCCGTGTGGTCGAGCCCCGCTACCCGCCAGCCGCCCCGGGTGGACGCCCGGAACGCCGCTCGTGCGGAGATCCGCTGGTCGACGGCGCGGTGCCGGACGGCCGCCCGGACGCCCGCCCACGGGTCCACCGCGGTCACCGGCGAGTCGGACCCGAACGCGAGTGGCACGCCCGCGGCGGCCAGGTCGGCGAGAGGGTTGAGCGCAGCGGCACGCCCCGCACCGAGCCGGGTCGCGTACATGCCGTCGGGACCGCCCCACGCCGCGTCGAACGCGGGCTGCATGCTGAGCCGGACGCCCAGCAGCACGAGCGCCGCGAGCGTCGGCGCGTCGACCATCTCGGCGTGCTCCAGCCGGTGGCCCATCCGCGCGATGGCGTCCGGACCCTCGACGTCCACGGCGGCGCGCAGGCCGAGCAGGAGCTCGTCCATCGCGCGGTCGCCGATCACGTGGAAACCGCCCTGCACGCCCGCGCGGGTCACCGCGGTGAGGTGGTTGCAGATCTGCTCGGCGGTCAGGTAGAGCACGCCCGAGGTGTCCGGTGCGTCGGTGTACGGCGAGCGGACGGCGGCGGTGTGCGAGCCGATCGAGCCGTCGACGTTGAGGTCCCCGCCGATGCCGGTTAGGCCCGGGATCGCCGCGAGGATCTCGCGTGCGTCGTCGACCGTGACGCACTGCTCGCCGCGGTAGGCCACGAGGTGCGGCAGCCCGCCGGCGGCGTCGGCGGTCAGCTTCAGCAGCTCGACCAGCCCGGCCCGGGTGTCGATGGACGGTGCCGAGTGCTCGTGCACGGACACGACGCCGCGGGCCGCCGCGTGCTCGAGCGCGCGGCGGTACAGGGCGGTCCGCCGCTCCGGGCTCACCTGGCGGGCGGCGTCGCGCGCGGCGTGGTGGGCGTCCCGTTCGACCCGGCCGTCGTAGCTCCAGCCCGGCAGCCGGTCGAGGCCCGCGGCGTCCGAGAGGGCGCTCGACACCACCGCGGAGTGCACGTCGACGCGCGCGAGGTAGACCGGTGCCCCGCCCGCCGCGGCGTCGAGCTCCTCACGCGTGGGCGGCCGGCCCTCCGTCCAGCGCAGCTCGTCCCAGCCGAAGCCGAGCACGGGCGCCTCCGACGTCCTGGCGCGCGCGGCCCGGTGCACGGCGTCGAGGGCGTCCGCCAGCGAGTGCACACCGCCCTCGGGCGACAGGTCGACCGACTCCAGGGCGAGCCCGGTCTCCAGGACGTGGACGTGCGCGTCGACGAAGCCGGGTGCCACCAGCGCCCCGTCGAGGTCGACCACCTCGTCGGCGCGCGACACCATGCCGTCGGCGGTGTCGTCCGCGCCCAGCCAGACGACCGTGCCGTCGTCCACGAGCAGCGCCTCGGCGAAGGGGTCGGCGGCGGAGTGCACCACGCCGTGCCGGTACAGGGTCGAGCTCACAGAGGCACACGATAGGGCAGGTCAGTACGACGAAGCGCCCCGAACCGGACACGTGCCCGGGTGAACGCCCGGCGCTAGACCGACGAGTACGCCACGACCCCGCGCCGGAGGGCGTCGACGGCCTGGCGGGCGGTGGTCCGCAGCCGCTGGTGCGGTGCCGCCTGGGAGACCTGGTCGAGCACGTCGATGACCTGCTTGCACCACCGCACGAAGTCGCCCGCGGACAGCTCGCCGCCCTTGAGGACCGCGTCGAGGCTCCGCCCCGCGGCCCACCGGTGCACCGCCTCCACCAGGCCGGCGTCCAGCGGCTGGATGGTCTCCACCTTGTGCGCCGTCTCGAGGTCGTCCAGCTCCGACCATGCCCGGACGCAGCCGTCGAGCGCGACGCCCAGCCGGCTGCTCGGGCCGCCCGGGATGCGCGGCTCGGCCTGGTCGTCGCGGCGGGACCGGTACACGAGGGTCGAGACCGCTGCGGCGAGCCCCGGGGCGTCGAGCTCGTCGAAGACGCCGCGACGCAGGCACTCGGCCAGGAGCAGGTCGTTCTCCGCGTAGAGCCGCCGCAGCCACCGGCCGTCGTCGGTCACCTGCAGCGCCCCGCGCCCGGCGTCGTCGGTCGTGGTCTCCAGGTAGCCGAGCCGCAGCAGGATGTCGCAGATGCGGTCGAACACGGCGGCGATGGAACCCGTCCGGCCGGCGATGCGCGCGACGAGGGCGTCGTGCTCGCTGGACAGCCGCGCCCAGCGCTCCGCCCAGCGGGCGTGCTCCTCGCGGTCGGGGCAGCTGTGGCACGGGTGCGCCCGGAGCCGGCGGCGCAGGGCGGCGATCTCGGCGTCGTCCTGCGCGGCACGACGGTTGCCCTTCGGCCGGTCCTTGCGCGTCGGTCCGGTCCCCGTGCCGACGGAGGACCGCAGCGCGGCGGCGAGGTCGCGACGGGCGGCGGGCACCCGGGCCGAGAACCCCTTCGGCACGCGCAGGAACCCCACGGTGCTGACGCCCGTCCCGACGTCCGCGACGGTGAGCTTGCGCACCTGCCGGTCGATGGTCAGCACGGTCGGCTTCGGCCCGTCGAACCCGGCAGCGCCCCCGGGGTCGATGACGACCGCGTGCCCCGACCGCCGCCCGATCGGGATCTCCAGCACGTCGCCGACCCGCAGGCCCTCGAGCGTGCGTGCCACCTCGGCACGTCGGGCGGACGCCTCGGCGCGGGTCAGGTCCTTCTCGCGCGCGGTGATCTCGCGCCGGAGCGCCGCGTACTCCGCGAAGTCGCCCTGGTGGCACACCATCGCGCGTGCGTACCCCTCCAGGGCCTCTGCGTGGCCCTGTGCCTGCCTCGCGAGGCCGACCACGCCCCGGTCGGCCTGGAACTGCGCGAAGGACGTCTCGAGGACCTCTCGCGCGCGGTCGCGGCCCACCTGGGCCACCAGGTTGACGGCCATGTTGTACGTCGGCCGGAAGCTCGAGCGCAGCGGGTACAGCCGCTTGGAGGCCAGGCCGGCCAGCTGCACGGGGTCCAGGCCGGGGTGCGCGACGACCACCGCATGGCCCTCCGTGTCGATCCCCCGCCGACCCGCCCGTCCGGTCAGCTGCGTGTACTCGCCGGGCGTGACGTCGACGTGGTTCGACCCGTCCCACTTGACCAGCTTCTCCATGACCACGGACCGCGCGGGCATGTTGATGCCGAGCGCGAGCGTCTCGGTGGCGAACACGACCTTGACCAGGCCGCGGGAGAAGAGGTCCTCCACGGTCTCCTTGAACAGCGGCAGCATCCCGGCGTGGTGCGCGGCGAGCCCGCGCTGGAGCGCGTCGCTGAACTCCCAGTAGCCGAGCACGTCGAGGTCCTCGGGCGGGACGGCGGCGCAGCGCTCCTCGACGATCCGGCGGATCTCGGAGACCTCGGCCGGGGTGGTGAGCCGCACGCCGGCGGCCAGGCACTGCTGCACGGCGCCCTGGCACCCGGCCCGGGAGAAGATGAAGACGATCGCCGGGAGCAGGCCGTCGCGGTCGAGCGCGTCGACCACCGCGAACCTCGGCGTCGGACGACCTCCGCCCGGACGTGCGCCGGGACGCTGCCGTCCGCCCCGGTCGCGCGGACCGCGCCGCGGCTGGCCGACCTCCTCGCGGTTGCTGCGCCGCAGCAGGTGGGTCAGGTCGGGGTTGATCGGCGGGTCGACCCCGGGCGCGGTCGGGTCCACGTGGCCCGCGTACAGGTCCAGCAGGTCCCCGTGCACGAGGACGTGCTGGCCCAGCGGGACAGGCCGGTGCTCGCTGACCACCACGGCCGTGTCGCCGCGCACCGTCGACAGCCAGTCGCCGAACTCCTCCGCGTTCGACACGGTGGCGGACAGCGAGACCAGCTGCACGTCGTCGGTGAGGTGGATGATCACCTCTTCCCACACCGGGCCGCGGAAGCGGTCGGCGAGGTAGTGCACCTCGTCCATGACCACGAACCCGAGACCCTGCAGGGCGGTCGAGCCCGCGTAGAGCATGTTGCGCAGGACCTCGGTGGTCATGACGACGACGGGCGCGTCGCCGTTGATCGTGGTGTCCCCGGTCAGCAGCCCGACCTGGTCGGCACCGTAGCGGCGCACCAGGTCCGAGTACTTCTGGTTGGACAGGGCCTTGATGGGCGTCGTGTAGAAGGCCTTGCGGCCGGCGGCCAGCGCGAGGTGCACGGCGAACTCCCCGACCACCGTCTTGCCGGCCCCGGTCGGTGCGGCGACGAGCACGCCGCTCCCCCGCTCCAGCGCCTGGCAGGCGTCGATCTGGAACGGGTCCAGGGGGAAGCCGAGGAGCTCGCGGAACTGCCCGAGCTCGCTGCGGTCGATCTCCGCGCGCCGCCGGGCCGCGGCGTACCGCTCCGCCGGTGACGGCTCGGCCGGCGGGGCGCTCGCGCTGCGAGACGAGGACGGCGGGACGGATCTCCGGGAGCGGGATACCACCTGCACACCCTAGGCACACCACCGTCCGACGCACTCCCGCGGCGCGCTCAGCACAGGACCGAGAGCGCTCCGGGGTCGACGGTGACTCGCAGGGGAAGCGGACCGATGCGCTCCCCGTCCCCGAACGCGACGGGTGGCACCGGCCCGAGGTCGGCGAGCGGCTCGATCAGCACGGACCGGCTGCGGTGGACCTCGACCGCGGGGTGGCCGATGTGCCTGCCCTGCGGGATGCCCGGGAAGATCTTCATGATGCCCGGCTTGGTGAACGGACCCGCGACGACGACGTCGAGCAGGCCGTCGTCGACCCGCGCGTCCGGGGCGATCTGGAAGCCGCCCCCGAACCACGGCGTGTTGGCGACCGCGACCAGGGTGCCCGCCGACTCCCACACCACGTCGTCCAGCGTCACGCGGTACCCGTACGGCTGGAACGTGCCCAGCTCGGCGAGCAGCGCCCGCACGTAGCGGCCGGCCCCCTTCGGCCAGGTCATCTCGTTGGCGCGCGCGTTGATCGCCGCGTCGAACCCGCACGACAGCACGCCCAGATACCACTCGTGGGCCGCGTGCTCCGGCGACCCGACCCGGACGGCGTCCACGCGCCGAGGACCGTCGAGCAGACCCCGCTCGACGGCGGCGACCGACGCCTCGACGTCCCCGCGTGGGAGCGCGAGGCTGCGGGCGATGTCGTTCCCAGTGCCTGCGGCGACGACGCCCAGCGGCAGACCGGTCCCGGCCACGACGTTGACGCCGAGGTGCACCATCCCGTCGCCGCCGACCACGACCAGCGCGTCGAGACCCTGTACCGCCGCGGCACGCGCCCGGTCGGTCGCCTGCGCGAGGGTGACCGCCGAGAGGTCCTCGACCTTGTGGCCGCGTGCCCGCAGGAGCTCGTGCACCCGTCGACCGGCCTGCGTGCCACGGCCCCTGCCCGCGGTCGGGTTGATGACCAGACCGAGGTGGATCACGCGGTGCCCGGCTCGTCGGCCATGGTCCCGTCCAGCCGCGGCAGCCCGGCGGCCACCCGCCGGCGATCGACGCGGCGGTCGTGCAGGACGCACACGCCGAGAGCCAGGAAGTACAGCGCGCTCATCGGGATCGCGACGGCGAGCATGGTGATCGCGTCGGGCGTGGGGGTCACGATCGCGGCGAACACGAAGGACAGCAGCACCGCCCAGCGCCAGCCCTTGCGCCAGGTGGCCGCCGTGCCGATCCCGGCGAAGTTGAGCGCGACCATGATGATGGGCAGCAGGAACGCGATGCCGAACGCGAGCATGATCCGCATGACGAACCCGAGGTACGTCTGGGCGTCGATGATGTTCGTCGCACCGGTGGGTGTGAACTCGGTGAGCAGCCGCACCGCGTTGGGCAGCACCCACCAGGCCATGAACGCGCCCGCGAGGAACAGCGGCACGGCCACCGCCACGAACCCGATGGCGTAGCCGCGCTCCCGACGGGTCAGGCCGGGCGTGACGAAGGCCCAGAACTGGTACAGCCACCACGGGCTCGACAGGATCACGCCGAGGAAGAACGACACCTTGACGCGCATGTCGAACGACGTCGCGATGCCGGCGAAGTTGAGCGTGATGAGGTCGTCACGCTCGGCGGCGACGAGCTCGATCGGCCGCTGGAGCGCCGTGAAGACGGGGTCGTAGAGGAACCACCCGATGACCGCACCCACCACGACACCGAGCGCGGCCAGGAACACGCGTCGGCGCAGCTCGACCAGATGTGCGCGCAGCGGCATCCGGCCGCCGGGCTCATCCCCGCGGCGTGCGTTCACGTGACGGTCAGGCCTTCGGCGGGGCGTTGCCCTCGGACGGCTCCGTGACGGGCCGGACGGGGGTCACGTACTGAGGGTCGACCGTGGGCGGGACGGCGGGCGGGGCGCCGACCGGCGTCACGCCGGAGGGGGCGACCGGGGGCACCGCCGTCGTGGTGGTGGTCGTGGTCGTCGCGGGGGCGTCGTCGTCCCGCAGGTCCTTGACCTCGTGCTTGAAGATCTTCATCGACTGGCCGACGCTCTTGGCCAGGTCGGGCAGCCGCTTCGCGCCGAAGAGCAGGACGACCACGAGCAGCACGATCACCACGTGCCAGGCGCTGATGTTCCGGAACACGTCAGGGTCCTCCGTCGGAATCTCGATGACCGGGTGATCCTACCCGCGTCACCTGGGGATGCAGCGCAGGCCGCTAGCGCCAGAACGCCTGCCACCGCAGCCGCGTGGCTACGTGGCGCTGCTCGCGCTCGGCGCGCCGGCCGGCGGCGGCCTCGCGCAGCGCGTCGCGTCGGGCACGCAGCACGTCGCGGTCGGCGAACAGCGTGGAGCCGGTGTCCCGGGTCCCGGCAGCCGCCTGGAGCTCGTCGACCCGGTCCGCCAGCTGCGCCGTCACGTCCGCCGCGCGCGACAGCTCGTGGCCGAGCGCGACCGTGGAGCGCCACAGGCTGCGGCCGAGCAGGAACGCCCCACCGAGCGTCGCGAGGACCAGCACCGTCCAGACCGAGAACCAGAGCATCGTCAGATCGTCTCCCCGTAGGCGCGCAACGCGGCGCGTGCGGCGGCCGCCACCTCCTGCGCGATGCGCGCGGGCCGGATCTCGAGCACGTCGTCCGCCACCTGGAGCACCAGGTGCCGCAGCCAGGCGTGCTGGACCACGCGGACGTCCACCTCGAACGACCCGTCGTCCAGGTTGCGCACCGCGTCGACGGGCGTCGTCTCGGCGACCCACCGCGCGCGGCTGGTCAGGTGGAGGGTGACCAGCTCGCCCTCCGGGCCCGGTGAGAACACCTCGGCGCCGGGCCGGACCTGGTGGTCCTCCGCGTCGGCGTCGAGGACCTCGGCGGACAGCACGCGGTCCACCCGGAAGAGGCGCTCCCCGTCCACGAGCCGGCACCACGCCAGCAGGTAGGAGCGCTCGTCGTCGGTGACCAGGCGGATCGGGTCGACGTCGCGCTCGGTGGTCACGTCGGACGCGTTGACGTACCGCAGGTGCAGCCGGCGACCGTGCCGCAGCGCGGTGGCCACCGCCGCCGCCACGTCGGGAGCGGCGTCGACCGCGAGCTGCACGTCGACGGCGGCGGCCGCGTCACCCGTCGCGGCGGTCAGCTTGGCCAGGGCGGAGCGCAGGACGTCGGCGCGCTCCGGGTCCATCGCGTCGCCGAGCGCCGCCTCGACGGCGCGCAGGGCGGCCACGAGGGCGACCGCCTCGCGCGCACCGAGGCGCAGCGGCCGCGTCATCCCCCGCGACTCGGTGAGGCGGACCACGCCCTGCTCGTAGGACGCCGCGTCGAAGTCGATGAGGTCGTGCGGGTAGTACCCGGGGGTGCCGGTGACCCACAGGGTGTCGATGTCGTCCATGACCTGGCGCGTGCTCACGCCGAACTGCTCGGCGATCGCCTCCACCGGGACGCCCTCGTGGCGGTCCAGGTAGGTGATCATGCCGAGCATCCGCAGCAGCCGGTCGCTCGCCCGCTCAGCCATCGCCGTCCACCCCCTGGTCGAGCGTCGCGGCCGTGCGCAGGAGGTGCAGCACGGACTGCCGCAGTCCGGGCGGTGCCAGCACCACGACCGCGTCGCCGTAGCCGACGAGCTCCTCGGCAAGCTCCCACTCGGCCCGGAACGGCACGTGCACGAGGTCGCGCTGCGCGAGCACTGGGTCGCCGGACCGGTCCGGCTCGCCGGGAGGCGCGAGCACGGCACGGGCGCGCGGTGCGCTGGCCCGTTCCGGCAGGATCGCGAGCGTCGCGATCCGCTCCGGCCCGCTCCCCCACGTCTGCAGCGCCTCCGCGAGCTCGTCCGCCGACGGGGCCGTGAACGAGCCGGGCTCACCGACCGTCCGGACCGAGCCCTCCATACGGCTCAGCCGGAACGACCGGCTGGCGTCGCGGTCGCGGTCGCGGCCCACGAGCACCCAGCCGCCACGGCGTGCGAGCAGCTTCCACGGCTCGACGGTGCGCTCCCGCACCTCGCCGGTGGTGGCCGCGCGGTACGTGAAGCGGACGGCCTGGCGAGCCTGCACGGCGTCCACCAGCGGCCCGAACGCACCCCCGCCGGCCCGCACCCGGGGGGCCAGGCCGGCGACGAGGTCCGTCGACTCCGGGGCGTCCCCGACCGCCCGCAGCTTGGTCAGTGCCCGCGTGGTGTCGGCGCGGACCGCCTGGTCCTGCCAGACCTGCGCCGCCATCGCGAGCACGCCCAGCTCGGCGGCGGTCAGCTCGAGCGCGGGCAGCGCGTACGCGTCCAGGTCGACCCGGTACCCGATGTCGTCCCCGTGCCCGGCGTCCGTGACGGTCAGGATCGGGATGCCGAGGTCGCGCAGCGTGTCCTTGTCCCGCTCGAACATCCGCTCGAAGGCGTCGTCGGACGGTGCCTCCTGGTACCCGGCGACGCTGGTGCGCACCTGCTCCTTCGTCATGCGCCCGGCGGTGTTCACCAGGGCGATGACGAGGTTGAGCAGGCGCTCTGCGGGGGCGATCTGGGCGGCCATCGAGGACCACCGTAGTGGCCGGTAGCGTGGGCGCGTGATCACGTGGCGTGCGGGTGTCGTGGTGTCGCTCGGGGCCACGTGGCCCGGGGCCGCCGAGGTGACGGTCGAGCTGGAGGCTCCTGTCGGCACCGCGACGGCCGGTGACACGGTCCGCGCGCTGGCGTTCCCGGCGCTGGTCGGGAGCCCGGAGATCGGCGACCGGGTGCTGCTCAACGTCTCGGCGCTCGCCCGCGGGCTGGGGACCGGCGGGTACGCGCTCGTCATCGCGCTGCCCGACCGCACGCCCGCCGACCCGCCCGCCGGACCGGGTCACCTGGTCAAGGCGCGGTACACCCCGCTGCAGGCGATGGTCCTCGGGGTCGACGACCAGGAGTCGCCGCACCACGAGCTGCTGCGCGACGCCGAGGACCTCGCCGGGCTTCCCGTCGTCGTCGCGGACCTGCACTCGGCCCTGCCCGCGATCGTCGCCGGCGCCCGGTTCGCCGCCGCCCGGGCGGGCCGTCCTGTGCCGCGCGTCGCGTACGTGATGACCGACGGCGGCGCCCTGCCCGCGTGGTTCTCGCGCACGGTCGCCGGGCTGCGCTCCGCCGGGTGGATCGAGGCCTGCGTCACCACCGGGCAGTCGTTCGGTGGCGACCTGGAGGCGGTCACGGTGCACACCGGCCTGCTCGCCGCCAAGCACGTGGTCGGCGCGGACCTCGTCGTCGTGGCACAAGGGCCGGGCAACCTCGGCACCGGGACGCGCTGGGGCTTCTCGGGGGTCGCCGCCGGGGAGGCCGTGAACGCCGTCGGCGCGCTGGGCGGTCGGCCCGTCGCGTCGCTGCGCGTGTCCGGGGCGGACCAGCGCGAACGCCATCTCGGCGTCTCGCACCACTCGCTGACCGCATACGGCCGCGTCGCGCTGGCCCCGGCGGACGTCGTCGTGCCGCTGCTCGACGGCGACCTCGGCGTGCGCGTCCGTGAACAGGCCGCGCCCCTCGCCCGGCGGCACCGGCTCGTGGAGGTCCCGGCCGGAGCGGACCTGCGCAGCGCACTGGCCGGTTCCCCGGTCCGGCTCTCGACCATGGGCCGTGGGCTCGACCAGGACCCGGAGGCGTTCCTGGCCGCCGCGGCGGCGGGCGTCCACGCGGTCGGGCCGTAGCCCTCAGTCGTCCCGGGGCGTCGCGGTGTGCATCGCGACGAGCGTCGCCAGCCGGCGGGCCTCGGCGTCGGCGCGCTCGCCGTCCGCCCGCTGGATCCCCATGACGGCGAGCGTGTCGCCGTCGGACAGGTCGAGCTGGACCCATGGCCGACCGGAGCCGAACCGCACCGACACGATCTCTGCCCACGCCAGCCGCCGTGTGAAGACGAGGTTCCGCACCGTCAGCCCGTCGTCGCGCACCACCGCCGCGACCGACGCCTGCCGCCACAGGAACCAGGCGATCAGACCGCCCACGAGCACGAAGCCGATCCGGTCGCCCGTCGAGAGCTCGGACATGGCCAGGATGATGGCCGCGGTCGCCGCCAGGACGAGAACCGCCAGCCCGAGCGCGACGACCCGCGCGAACCGCGGGCGGAACGGTGCCGTGAGCTCGTCCACGGCCGCCCTCCTCAGAGCCGGCACGCGTGGATCGACGTCACGAGGATCGCACGCGCACCGATGTCGTACAGGGAGTCCATGACCCGGTTGGTCTGGTCCCGCCGGACCATCGCCCGCACGGCCGCCCAGTCGCGGTTGTGCAGCGGCGAGACGGTCGGTGACTCCAGGCCGGGGGTGATCGCGACGGCCGCGTCGACCAGGTCGAGCGGCACGTCGTAGTCCATGAGCACGTACTCGCGCGCGGTCAGCACGCCCTGGATCCGGCGCGTGAGCACGTCGAGGCCCGCGGGCTCGTCGCCGTCGGCACGCCGCACCAGCACGGCCTCGGAACGCAGGATCGGGTCGGCGAAGATCTCCAGACCGGCCGCGCGCAGCGTCGTCCCGGTCTCGACGACGTCCGCGATGACGTCGGCCACGCCGAGCTTGATCGCGGACTCGACGGCACCGTCCAGGCGCACGACGCCCGCCGGCTCGATGCCGAGCGAGCGCAGGTAGGCCCGCACGAGCACCGGGTACGACGTGGCGACGCGGCGCCCGCCGACCTGCTTCACGTCGGTCCACTCCCCCGCGGTCCCGGCGAACCGGAAGGTGGACCGGGCGAACCCCAGCGGCAGGTGCTCGACGGCTGCGGACTCCGAGTCGAGCATCAGGTCGCGGCCGGTGATGCCCACGTCGACGGTCCCCGCGCCGACGTACACGGCGATGTCGCGCGGCCGCAGGAAGAAGAACTCGACGTCGTTGTCCGGGTCGGGCAGCACCAGCTCGCGCGAGTCGCGGCGCTGCCGGTAGCCGGCCTCCTTGAGCATCTCGACGGCGGGCTCCGACAGGGAGCCCTTGTTCGGGACGGCGATCCTCAGCACGGTCGTTCTCCTCAGAGGTGGGTGTAGACGTCGGCGAGCGTCAGCCCGCGGGCGATCATCAGCACCTGCAGGTGGTAGAGGAGCTGGGAGATCTCCTCGGCCGTCCGCTCGTCGGACTCGTGCTCGGCGGCCATCCAGACCTCGGCGGCCTCCTCGACGACCTTCTTGCCGATGCCGTGCACGCCGGTGTCCAGCTCCGCGACCGTGCCGGAGCCTGCCGGGCGGGTCGCGGCCTTCTCGGAGAGCTCGGCGAACAGGGTGTCGAAGGTTTTCACGCGGAGACTCTAGACGGAGCGGACCGCAGTGCGCGCAGCGCGACCACGGTCGCCACCGCTGCCTCGGCCGCCTCGGCACCCTTGTCCTCGTGCGACCCCTCGAGGCCCGCGCGGTCGAGCGCCTGCTCCTCGTTGTCGCAGGTGAGGACGCCGAACCCGACCGGCACGCCCGTACGGATCCCCACGTCCGTGAGGCCGAGGGTGGCGCCCTGGCACACGTACTCGAAGTGCGGGGTGCCGCCGCGGATGACGACGCCGAGCGCGACCACCGCGTCGGCACCGCTCTCGGCAGCGACCTGCGCCGCGACAGGGAGCTCGAACGTGCCGGGGACGCGCACGATCGTGACGTCCTCGACGTGCGCGGCGGCGAGAGCGCGCTGCGATCCGGCGAGCAGGCCGTCCATGACGACGGTGTGCCAGCTCGCGGCGACGACGACGACCTTCAGGCCGGTGCCGTCGACGGTCAGGGTGGGTGCTCCAGCACCGCTCATGCCAGGTCCTCCAGGTTCTCGAACGCGTGGTCGTCGTGGTCGGCGCCGGGGGTGGCCGGCGTGGCGTGCACGGGCGAGACCGGGATGGGCTCCCGCTCCGTGCCCGGGGTCAGGTGGAGCAGGTGCCCCATCGACGTGGCCTTGGTCCGCAGGTACGCCTCGTTCTGCGGCGTGCGCCCGACCTCGAGGCTGCGGATCTCCGCGACGTCGATGCCGTGGGCCCGCAGCCCGGCCACCTTCGCGGGGTTGTTGGTCAGCAGGCTGACCCGCTCCACGCCCAGGTCCGTGAGGATGGCCGCGGCCGCGCCGTACTCGCGCCGGTCCGCGGGCCAGCCGAGGTCGAGGTTGGCCTCGACCGTGTCCCGACCCTGGTCCTGCAGCGCGTACGCCGCCACCTTGGCCAGCAGGCCGATCCCGCGGCCCTCGTGCCCGCGCAGGTAGACGACGGCACCGCCCTGCTCGGCGGCGAGCTCGAGGGCCGCGTCGAGCTGGGGACCGCAGTCGCAGCGGGCCGAGCCGAAGGCGTCGCCGGTGAGGCACTCGGAGTGCACGCGCACGACGGGCACCTCGGCCAGGCCGGCCGTCGGCACGAGCGCGACGTGCTCCGCGCCCGTGCGCAGGTCGCGGAAGCCGTGGATGCGGAAGTCGCCGTGCCTCGTGGGCAGGTACGCGGTGTGCGTCGCGTGCACCCGCTCCTTCGGCGGCGCCGCGACGGCGACCTCCGCGGTCACGTCGTCGCCGTGCCGGGTGCGCCACGCGACGATGTCCTCGATGGTCAGGAGCACGAGCCCCTCGGCCTCCGCCAGCGCCGACGCCACGTCGAGCCGCGTCATCGACCCGTCGTCGTTGACCAGCTCGGCGATGGCACCGACCGGCTCCAGGCCGGCTAGCCGGCACAGGTCGACGGCCGCCTCCGTGTGCCCCGCCCGGTGCAGGACGCCACCGGGGACGGCGCGCAGCGGCAGGACGTGCCCGGGACGGATCAGGTCCTCACGGCCCGACGCGGGATCCGCGAGGACCCGGAGCGTGCGCGCCCGGTCGGAGGCGGAGATGCCCGTCGTCACGCCCGTCGCGGCGTCGACCGTGACCGTGTAGGCGGTCCGCCGCGGGTCCTGGCTGCTCGGGACCATCAGCGGCAGGTCGAGCGCGTCGGCCCGCGCGGCCGGCATCGGCGCGCACAGGTACCCGGACGAGTGCCGGATGGTCCAGGCGATCCACTCGGGCGTCGCCGACTGCGCGGCGAGGATGACGTCGGCCTCGTTCTCGCGGTCCGGCGAGTCCGCGACGAGCACCGGGCGCCCGGCACGCAGGGCCTCCAGGGCGTCCTCGACGGTGCCGAGGCGCACGCCTGCGGGGGCCGTCACCGCAGCACCCCCGCCGTCGAGAGCAGCCGCTCGGTGTACTTGGCCAGCACGTCGACCTCCAGGTTGACCCGGGCTCCGGGAGCGAGCGTGCCGAGGGTCGTCGCCTCGAGGGTGGTGGGGATGAGCGAGACGCCGAACGAGTCGTCGGTCACGTGCGTGACCGTCAAGGAGATGCCGGAGACGGCGATGGACCCCTTCTCCGCCACGTACCGGGCGAGCTCCGGTGCGAGGCCGATCTCCACGTCGTCCCAGCGCGGTCCGGGCGACCGGGACAGGATCGTGCCGACCCCGTCGACGTGCCCCTGCACGACGTGCCCGCCATACCGGCCGCCCACCGGCAGCGCGCGCTCGAGGTTGACCGGGCTGGTCACCCCGACGTCCTCCAGCGCGCTGCGCCGCAGGGTCTCGGGCATGACGTCGGCGGAGAACGTGCCGTCGCCGGGGAGCTCGGTGACCGTCAGGCAGACGCCGGAGACGCTGATCGAGTCGCCCAGGCGGGCGTCGGACACGACGAGAGGCCCGCGGACCTGCAGGCGCGCGTCCAACCCCTCCCCGCGGTGCTCGATGGCCTCGACGGTGCCGATCTCCTCGACGATTCCGGTGAACATCAGTGCTCCTCCGTGGTGCTGTGCGGGTCGATGTGCCGATCAGGGGTCGCGACGACGAGGACGTCGGGACCGAGCGGGATGACGGACCGGGTGGTGAGGCGGACGGCGTCGCCGATGGTCGTGACGCCGAGGTCAGCCATGGCGGGGCGCCCGGCGCCGAGCAGGACCGGCGCGACGTAGGCGTGCACCTCGTCGACCAGCCCGGCAGCCAGGAACGCCGCGGCCAGCGTGGGTCCGCCCTCCACGAGGACGTGCCGGACCTCCCGCGCCGCGAGCTCGGTCAGCACGCGGGCCGGGTCGTGCGTGCGCACGTGGACCAGCTCGCCGCCAGGGCCGTGCAGGCGGGCGTGCGGCGGAAGGTCCCGGTGGCCCACGACGACGCGCAGCGGCTGCTGGCGCTGCAGCTCCCCCGCGGCGTTGCGTGCGGTCAGCGAGGGGTCGTCGACGAGCGCGGTGCCGGTGCCGACCACGATGGCGTCGACCTCGGCGCGCAGGTCGTGCGCGTGGTGCCGCGAGACCTCCGAGGTGATCCACCGGCTGGAGCCGTCGGCCGCCGCGACGCGACCGTCCAGCGAGGTGGCGAGCTTCAGCGTGACGAACGGGCGGCCGCGCTCGACCGACGGCAGCCAGGCACCCAGCAGGGCGCGTCCCTCGTCGGCCAGCGCACCGACCTCCACCTCGACCCCCGCGCTGCGCAGCCTCTGCGCTCCTCCGGCGGCGACCGGGTTCGGGTCCGGGACCGACACCACGACGCGCGCGACCCCGGCAGCCAGGAGCGCCTCGGAGCACGGGCCGGTGCGGCCGGTGTGGTTGCACGGCTCGAGCGTGACGACGGCCGTCGCGCCACGCGTGGACGTCCCGCGCCCTGCAGCGTCGGCCAGCGCGGCCACCTCGGCGTGCGGCGTGCCGGCGCCCCGGTGCCAGCCCTCGCCGAGGACGTCACCCGCCGCGCTCAGCAGGACGCACCCCACGCGGGGGTTGGGGCCCTTCGCCGGTCCACGCCGGGCGATCTCCAGCGCGTGGCGCATGGCGTCGAGCTCTGCGGGGGCGGCACGCACGACGCTCTCGATGCTGGTCATGCTCACCTCCGGACGCGCGGGGCTCCGGGGTGAGGGCAACAGGAAGGGTCCCGTAGCCACGGCGCACAGGCGCCGCCACGTGATCCTCCCATCCGGACTTTCACCGTCGGTCCCGGAGTTCCACCAGGTCAACCGCCCGGTCCTTGCGGACCGTGCGGGTCGCGGACTGTCACCGCCGGCTCGGAATTACACCGACCCCGGAGCACGTGTATGTGTTCGTACTGCGCCAACGATCATGCCACACACGGCATTCCCGCCCGTCAGGCGTTCGCGTCCGCCCCGGAGTCGGCGAGGCCCCGCAGCGCGGCGATCTCGTCCGCGATGCTTTCGGCCCCGTAGACGGCGGAGCCGGCGACGAAGACGTTCGCCCCCGCCTGCGCGATCCGGCCGATCGTGTCCCGCGCGACGCCCCCGTCCACCTGGATCCAGGTGTCGGCACCGGACTCCTCGATGGCCCGCCGTGCCCGGCGGATCTTGGGCAGCATCCCCTCGATGAACGACTGGCCGCCGAACCCGGGCTCGACCGTCATCACGAGGATCATGTCGAACTCCGGCAGCAGGTCCAGCAGCGGCTCGACCGGCGACGCGGGCCGCAGCGCGATCCCCGCACGCACGCCACGCGAGCGGAGCTCGCGTGCCAGGCGGACCGGCGCCTGGGTGGCCTCCGCGTGGAACGTCACCGAGGCCGCCCCGAGCGCGGCGTACTCCGGCGCCCAGCGGTCGGCGTCCTCGATCATCAGGTGCAGGTCCAGCGGGACGGGCGACACCTCCGCGATCCGCTTCACCACCGGCAGGCCGAGCGTGAGGTTGGGCACGAAGTGGTTGTCCATGACGTCCACGTGCACGAAGTCGGCCGCGGCGATCGCCTGGAGGTCGCGCTCGAGGTTGACGAAGTCGGCGGACAGGATGCTCGGGTTGATCAGCGCAGGCACGCGGCCAGCCTAGGGCTCCTCAGCTGGTGCGGCGCAGCAGCGTCAGGTGCATCGCGTCCGTGCCGTGGACGTGCGGCCACAGCTGCACGTCGGTGCGCTCGTCGTCCAGGTCGACCCCACCCGCCGCGATGCCACGTACGACCGCGGGCGTGTCGAGCCGCTCCACGTCGGTGCCCGTCCGGGCCGCGGCGCGCAGCGCGTCCTTGACCACGAGCTGCGTCTCGACGAGGTGGGGCGAACAGGTCACGTAGGCGACCACGCCGCCGACGCGTACCGCCTGGAGCGCCGAGACCAGGAGGTCGCGCTGGAGCGCACTGAGCGCCGCAAGGTCGGCCGGCGTCCGCCGCCACCGGGCCTCCGGCCGACGCCGCAGCGCTCCGAGGCCGGTGCAGGGCGCGTCGACCATCACGCGGTCGTACGAGCCGGGCCCGTCGGCACCGAGCGTGCGTCCGTCACCCGTCCGGACGTCCTCGACCGCATCGGCGGGCACCGCGCGCAGCGCCTGCTCGACGAGCCGCGACCGGTGCGGCTGCACCTCGTTGGCGACGATCCGCGCGCCTCGCTCGCCGGCGACGGCGGCGAGCAGCGCGGCCTTGCCTCCGGGACCCGCGCACAGGTCGAGCCAGCGCTCGTCCGGACCGTCGAGCGGGGCCTCGGTCAGCGCGAGCGCGACGAGCTGGCTGCCCTCGTCCTGGACACCGGCGCGACCGTCCCGGACGCTCGGCAGCGCCGCGGGGTCACCGCCGGTGAGGACCACCGCGGTCCGCGCGAGCGCGCCGACGAGGCCGGCCCCCTCGGTCTCCTCGACCACCTGCTCCTGGTCCACCAGCCCCGGACGCGCCACCACGGTCACCCGGGGAGCCTCGTTGTCCGCCGCGAGCAGCGCCTCGATCTCGTCGGCGGACCGGCCGTTGCCCACGAGCGCCTCGCGCAGCGCTCGGACGACCCACAGCGGGTGGCTCTGCACGACCGCGAGGCGGCCCAGCTCGTCGTCGCCCGCGGCGGCGGCGATCCGGTCCTGCCACTCCTCCGACGAGGCGCGCCCGACCGTCCGCAGCACCGCGTTGACGAACTGCGACGGCCCGGTACCCAGCTGCTCGCGGGCCAGCCCCACGGTCTCGGACACGGCCGCGTGCGCGGGGACGCGCATGCCGAGCAGCTGGTGGACGCCGAGCCGCAGCACGTCGAGCGCCGGGGCGTCGATCGTGCCGACCTCGCGGTTCGCCGCCTGGGCGATGATCGCGTCGTACCGGCCGCGCAGCCGCAGCGTGCCGTAGGCGAGCTCGGTGGCGAACGCGGCGTCCCGGCCGGAGATCCGGCGCTCGCGCAGCAGGGGCGGGAGCACCAGGTTGGCGTACGCGTCGGAGCCGTCCACCGACCGCAGGACGTCGTAGGCCGCGGTACGGGCGGGGTCGCTCCCCCGGCGGCGCCGCGACGGTGCGGCGGCCGACCGCTGCGTCCGGCCCTGCGACCGGGCGGCGCCGCGCTGGCGGCCGCTCGCGTCGCGACGGTCGTCGGCGGCGCTCACGCGGCGCTCCCCAGCACCGTGCCGGCATCGAGGCGGGCGCCCCGGACCCAGTCCGCCGCGGCCATCGCCCGCTTGCCCTGCGGGGTCACGTCGGTCAGCCGCACCGCGTGCCCGCCGGTCCCGACGAGCACCTCCTTCTTGCCGGCCCGCAGCTTCCCCGGCGCCAGGTCGGTGACGTCGGGGACCGGGACGACGGGTGCCAGGCCGAGGCGGGACCCGTCCGGCAGCGTCGTCCAGGCACCGGGTGCGGGGGTGCAGCCCCGGACGAGCCGGTCGACCGCGTGCGCCGGGTGGGTCCAGCGCACCCGCGCGTCCTCGGCCTCGAGCTTCGGCGCGAGGCTCACGCCGTCGGTGGACTGCACGACCGGGCTGAGGATCCCCTCCTCGAGGGCGTCGAGCGTCTGCACCAGCAGCCCGGCACCGGCGACCGCCAGTCGCCCCAGCAGGTCACCCGCGGTGTCCCGCGCGCGGATCGTCTCGGTGAGGAACCCGAACACCGGGCCCGTGTCCAGGCCCGCCTCGAGCCGGAACGTGGACGCCCCGGACACCTCGTCGCCGGCGATGATCGCGTGCTGCACGGGGGCGGCTCCACGCCACGCCGGCAGCACCGAGAAGTGCAGGTTGACCCAGCCGTGGGTCGGGACGTCCAGCAGCGCCGGAGGGATCAGGGCGCCGTAGGCCACGACCGGAGCCGCGTCGACCGCGAGCTCCGCCAGCCGCGCCTGGAAGTCCTCGTCGCGCGGGCGCTGCGGCGTCAGGACCTCGAGCCCGGCCTCCAGGGCGCGGGCCTTGACCTCGCTCGGCGCGGAGGACCGCCCCCGTCCCGACCGGGCGTCGGGCCGGGTGAGCACGGCCACCACCTCGTGGCGGGAGGCGAGGAGCGCCTCGAGCGACGGCACCGCGGCCGCGGGAGTTCCGGCGAAGAGCAGTCGCATGGCGTCGATCCTAGGTGCGCGGCAGACGCACCCCGCGCGCCGCGAGGTCAGCCCGGAGGGCCTCGGCCGTCGTGAACAGCACGGCGTCGAACCCGGCCGCCGCGGCCGCGTCGACGTTCGCCGCGGAGTCGTCGACGAACACGGTGCGTGCCGGGTGCAGGCCGAACCGCTGCGTCAGCAGGGCGAACACCCTCGGGTCCGGCTTCGCGAGACCGACCTCCCCCGACACGAGCACGTCCTCCAGCAGCCCGATGGCGGGCGCCGCCGGCTCGGCCAGGTGGAACGTCTCGGCCGACCAGTTGGTCAGCCCGAGCAGCCGGACGCCGAGGGCACGCAGGTCGCGCACGACGTCGTACGAGCCCTCGACCGGTCCGGTCAGCGTCTCCGCGAAGTGCTCGACGTACACGTCGAGCGCCGGCAGGTGCTCGGGCGCGCTCGCGGCCAGCTCCGCCCGCGCGTCGGCCCAGGAGCGCCCGGCGTCCTGCAGGTGGTTGAAGGCCATGAAGTCGAACCCGGTGAGGAAGGCCTCCGTCTGCGCAGCCGGGAGACGCCCGACGAACGGCCGGTACGGGTCCCACCGGACCAGCACGTTCCCGAGGTCGAAGACCACCGTGTCGATCATCCGAGCTCCGCCGGGTCCATCTGGACGCGCACGGTGCCGCCCTCGCGACGAGCGCTGCGCACCGCCAGCGACGCGGAGAGCGCGCGCGCCAGGGCGGCGCCGCCTGCGCGGGGCACCCGGACGAGCGCACGGACGGCGGGTTCGAGCGCGTCCTGCTCGGCGGCGTCCACCGGGACCGGGCCGAGGATCTCGGCGTCGGCCAGGTCGAGCCGGGACAGCAGGATGTCGACGGCGTCGCGAGGACCCGTCACCGACGCCATCCGCACCGCGGGCGGCAGGGCGAGCTCCACGCGCTCGGCCAGCTCGCGGGAGGCGTAGCCCGAGGGGTCCCACCGCACCAGCGCCTGCGTGACCCGTTCCTCGGCGTCGCCCACGAGCACGACGGTCCCCCCTGCCGACGCCGGACGCACCAGGGCGGCGGCCGCCAGCCACCTGCGCAGCGCGTCCTCGCCGGTCCGCAGGGACGTGCCCGCGGTGCTGACGGCCGCGTCGAGCAGCAGGGCCGCGGCGTAGCCGCCCGGCGCGACGGGCTCGGCGCCGGGCGTCGCGACGACGACCGCGGGCACGTCGGCGACGGTCGCCAGCACGCCACCGGCCGCGCGGGCCCCGGACACGCGGATCGGGACGCCGGGGAACGCGCGGCCCAGCTCCTCGGCCGTCCGCTCCGAGCCCACCCGCACGGAGCGCAGCACCCCGGCCCCGCACTCGGTGCACCGCCAGTCCGTGGCCAGCCGCCCGCACCACCCGCACGTCGGGACGCCGTCGGCCGTCGTCAGCCCGAGCGGTCCGTGGCAGACGCCGCAGCGCGCCGCCGCCCGGCAGCGCCCGCACGCGACCGCGGGCACGTAGCCCGCCCGCGGCACCTGCACCAGGACGGGTCCGTCGGCCAACCGGTCACGCAGGGTCCGCCAGGCCGGCGCGGGGAGCCGCGCGGCTGCCGCCGGCCCCTCGCGCGCCAGCTCGACCGAGGTCAGGGCCAGCACCCGGGCGGCACGGGCCCGCGTCGTGGGACGGTCCGCGACGACCTCGCGCGCCCACCCCGACTCGACGAGCGCCTGCGCCTCGACGCTGCGACCGTGCGCGGCCACGAGCAGCGCGCACTGCTCCAGCTCGGAGCGCAGGGCCAGCACCTCGCGGACGTGCGGGTACGGCGCTCGCGGCTCGGCGTGCAGCGGGTCACCGTCGTCCCACACCACGGCGAGCCCGAGGTCCGCCACGGGGGCGAACGCGGACGCGCGGGTGCCGACGACGACCCTCGCACGACCGCGCAGGGCCGCGAGGAACGACCGGTATCGCGCCGCCGGGCCGTCGTCGGCGGCGAGCCGGACCGCTCCGCCGGCGGTCCCGGGCGTCCAGCGTGGTATCCCCCCGTCCTCCAGGGCAGCGAGCACGCGGTCGATGTCCCGCGCGTCCGGCACGACGACGAGCGCACCGCGTCCACCCAGCACGCACGCGGCGACCGCCTGGGCGATCGCGTCCGGCCAGCGCTCCCCCGCGGCGCCGGGCAACGCGGTCCACACCGCCCGGGGGGCACCGCCGGCGGTCACGTGCTGGAGGAACGCCGACCCTCCGCGGTACGGGGCCCACGCCGTGGCCGACGGTGACGGCGTCGGACCGGCGTCCGCCGGTGCAGGAGCCTCGGCCTCGACGCGGGCGTGCCGCGCCGGGATCGCGAGCCTCAGCACGTCGTTCAGCGTGCCCGCCCACCGGTCGGCGACGGCCCGCGCGAGCCTGGCGACCCGCGGCGTGAGCACCGGCTCCGTCGAGACGACCTTGCGCACGGGTTGCAGAGCACCGTCGTGCTCCGACTCGGCGACGCGGTCGAGCACGTAGCCGTTGACGTCCTGGGCACCGAACCTGACCTTGACCCGGGTCCCCGGGACTGCGGTGTCCGCGAGCGTCGCCGGGACCAGGTACTCGAAGACGCGGTCCAGGTGAGCCGGCACCAGGTCGACGCACACCCGTGCGACCGGCAGGTGCTCCGCCGGCGGGACACCACCGACAGCCGGCCGGGTGCGTCGCCTCGGCTGCGGCAGGCCCTCGAGCATCAGCTGCTCGCCGTCCGCACTCATGTCCACGCGCCCGTCCGACGTGCTGGGCCGCCCTCGCCGACGACCGGCGTCAGCCCACCGCGGACTGGAGGTCCGCCACGCGGTCCGTGCGCTCCCACGTGAACTCCGGCAGCTCCCGGCCGAAGTGCCCGTACGCGGCGGTCTTGCGGTAGATCGGGCGCAGCAGGTCGAGGTCCCGCACGATCGCTGCCGGCCGCAGGTCGAAGACCTCGCGGATGGCGGCCGACACGCGGTCCAGCGGCACCGTCTCGGTGCCGAACGTCTCGACGTACAGGCCGACCGGGTTCGCCTTGCCGATGGCGTAGGCGACCTGGACCTCGCAGCGCCGGGCGAGGCCGGCGGCGACGACGTTCTTGGCCACCCAGCGCATCGCGTAGGCGGCCGAGCGGTCGACCTTCGACGGGTCCTTGCCGGAGAACGCCCCGCCACCGTGCCGGGCGATCCCCCCGTACGTGTCGACGATGATCTTGCGCCCGGTCAGGCCCGCGTCCCCCTGCGGACCGCCGACCACGAACGTGCCGGTCGGGTTCACCAGCAGGCGGTAGTCGGTCGCGTCCAGGTCCAGCTGCTCCAGGACGGGAGCCACGACGAGCTCGGCGACCGCCGGCCGCAGCGTCGCGGCCAGCTGGACGTCCGGGTCGTGCTGCGTGGACAGGACGACGGTGTCGAGCCGGACCGCGCGGTCGCCGTCGTAGCCGATGGTGACCTGCGTCTTCCCGTCGGGACGCAGCCCCGGCAGGATCCCCTCCTTGCGCACGAGCGTGAGGCGCTCCGCCAGCCGGTGCGCGAGCCAGATGGGCAGCGGCAGCAGCGTGGGGGTGTCGTCGGAGGCGTAGCCGAACATGAGGCCCTGGTCGCCGGCGCCCTGCGCGTCCAGCGGGTCGAGGTCGGCGGAGTCCTCGCGGATCTCGAGCGCCTTGTCGACGCCGGCCGCGATGTCCGGGGACTGCTGACCGATCGAGACGGAGATGCCGCAGGAGTCGCCGTCGAAGCCGATCGCCGACGAGGTGTAGCCGATCCCCCGGACCACCTCGCGGACGATCTGCGGGATCTCGACGTACGCGCTCGTGGTGACCTCGCCCGCGACGTGCACGAGACCCGTGGTGACCATGGTCTCGACCGCGACCCGCGCCTGGGGGTCCTGCTCGAGCATCGCGTCGAGGATGGCGTCGGAGATCTGGTCGCAGATCTTGTCCGGGTGCCCCTCGGTCACGGACTCGGACGTGAAGAGGCGCATGTCAGGCTCGGTCATGGCGGACAGCGTAATGGGCCGCCGCCCACGCCCGCGCGACGTCTCAGCGGCGCGCGAGCACCGCGTCCCAGACCGCGTCGGCGACCTCGGACTTGGACCCGGAGGCCTCGCCGACCACCGTGCCGGCGCCGTCGAGGATCGTCACGTCGTTGACGTCGGTGCCGAACCCGCGCCCGTCACCGACGGCGTTCACGACGAGCAGGTCGGCACCCTTGCGGCGCGCCTTCGCACGCCCGTGCTCGAGCACGCTGCCCGCCTGGTCACCGGTCTCCGCGGCGAAGCCGACGACGACCTGACCCGGCCGTAGCCGCTGCGCACCGAGCTCGGCGAGGATGTCGACCGTCTCGACGAGCTCGAGCACGGTCGGCGCACCGTCGGCCTGCTTCTTGATCTTGGACTCCGCGCTGGTGCGAGGGCGGAAGTCGGCCACGGCGGCAGCCATGACGACGACGTCCGCGTCCTTCGCCGCCGCGCGCACGGCGTCCCGCAGCTCGGCGCCGGTCTCGGCGTGGACCACGTCGACCCCGCTCGGCACGGGCACGTCGATGTTCGCGGCGACCAGCGTGACCCGGGCACCGCGGGCGTGGGCCGTCCGGGCCAGCGCGACACCCTGCCGACCGGAGGAGCGGTTGCCCAGGAACCGGACCGGGTCGAGCGGCTCGCGGGTGCCGCCGGCGGAGACCACGACGTGCGTGCCCGCGAGGTCCTGCGGCCGGTCGCTGACCAGCGTGAGCGCGGCGGCGGCGATCTCCTCCGGCTCCGGCAGGCGTCCCGGGCCGGTGTCCGAGCCCGTGAGGCGCCCGGCGGCCGGGTCGAGGACGTGCACGCCGCGCGCCCGCAGCGTCTCCACGTTGGCGACCGTGGCGGCGTGCTCCCACATCTCGGTGTGCATCGCGGGTGCCAGCAGCACCGGGCAGCGGGCCACCAGGAGCGTGGCGGTGAGCAGGTCGTCGGCCTGTCCCGTCGCCGCCCGGGCCAGCAGGTCCGCGGTGGCCGGGGCAACGATCACCAGCTCGGCCTGCTTGCCGACCGCGACGTGCGCCACCTGGTCGACGTCCTCGAAGACGTCGGTGGTCACGGGCTGCCCGGACAGCGCCTCCCACGTCGCGCGCCCGACGAACTCGAGCGCCGCGCGGGTGGGGACGACGCGGACGGCGTGGCCCTGCTCGCGCAGGAGGCGCAGCAGGAGCACCGCCTTGTAGGCGGCGATGCCGCCCGCGACGCCGAGGACGATGTGCATGGGAGGGAGGGTCAGCCCTCGGTGGCCTCGGACGTCAGCAGGCCGGCGTCGATCTCGCGCATCGCGATCGACAGCGGCTTCTCCTGCGGGCGGGTGTCCACCAGCGGGCCGACGTACTCGAGCAGGCCCTCGTTGAGCTGCGAGTAGTAGGCGTTGATCTGACGCGCACGCTTGGCCGAGTACAGGACGAGCGCGTACTTGGAGTCGGCACGCTCGAGCAGACGGTCGATGGGCGGGTCGGTGATGCCCGTGGGGGCGGCGACGGTTCCGGACACGGTGATCTCCCAGGAAGCAGAGGGGGGTGGCAGTGACGTGCTCTGACCCCATCCTACCTGGTGCGGATCCCCATCCCGCGGACGAGCTCGTCCGTCGCGCGGTGGACGTCGTCGTTGACGATCACCTGGTCGAACTCCGCCGCGGCGGCCAGCTCGACCCGTGCCGTGCTCAGCCGGCGCTCGCGCTCCTCCGCGTCCTCGGTCCCCCGCCCCACGAGCCGCCGTTCGAGCTCGGCGAACGACGGGGGCGCGAGGAACACGAAGTGCGCGTCGGGCATGGACTCGCGCACCTGCCGCGCGCCCTGCAGGTCGATCTCGAGGAGGGCCGGCTCGCCCTGCGCCAGTCGCTCCTCGACGGGCCTCCTCGGGGTGCCGTAGCGGTTCCGCCCGTGGACCACGGCCCACTCGAGGAGGTCGCCCCGCTCGGCCATGGCGTCGAACTCGTCACCGGTGACGAAGAGGTAGTGCACCCCGTCGACCTCGCCGGGTCGAGGGGGCCTGGTGGTGGCGGAGACGGAGAGCCAGACCTCCGGGTAGCGGGACCGGACGTCGGCGGACACCGTCCCCTTGCCGACGGCGGTCGGTCCGGCGAGAACGGTCAGCCGGGCAGGCGTCGTCGTCATGGGTGGTGCAGTGCTCCTCGAGATGGACGGCGTGGCCCGCCGCTCCTCGAGATGTTCACCCGAAGCGGTCGACGAGAGCCTTCACCTGGTGCGGTCCGAGCCCACGCACGCGTCGGGTCTCGGAGATTCCGATCTCGGAGATGATCGCACGCGCCTTGACCTTGCCGACGCCGGGCAGGGACTCGAGGAGAGCGAGGACCTTCAGCTTGCCGATGGTCTCGTCCGCCTGGCCCTGCGCGATCACCTCGGAGAGCGTGCCCTGGGAGTACTTGAGGCGGTTCTTGACCTCAGCGCGGGCCTGGCGGGCGGCGCCGGCCTTCTGGAGCGCTGCCGCTCGTTGTTCGGGAGTCAGCGGAGGGAGTGCCACGCGCGTCACCTTCTCGTCAGTGGGCCGGCGACCCACGTGAAGTGCGCGGGATCGTGAGAACGAAACTAGCGAGCACCACCCCGATCGGCAATGCGGACGGGCGTCCAGCGCCCCCGGACCTGCAGCGACACCGTGACACGAGCTCAGGACAGGGCCGCGGCCGCCTCGTCCGAGGCCCGTCGGGCGGCGGCCCGCAGCGACGCGACGTCCGGTCCGGCGGCGAGCACGCCGCGCGACGAGGAGGCGAGCACCTGCCGGCGTGCGGCGCCGAAGACCTGCGCCAGCTCGCGCGCTCCCCCGCCCTGGGCGCCCACGCCGGGCGCCAGCAGCGGACCGTTGACCGCCGCGAGGTCCACGCCGGTGCGACGCGCCGCGTCGCCGATGGTGGCGCCGACGACCAGACCGATCGAGCCGAGCGGCTCGACGCCCTCGTTCAGCGCACCCGCGCGTGCCGCGACACGGGCGGCGACCGTCACACCGTCGTCCGTCCGCGCGTGCTGGACCTCGTGGCCCTCCTTGTTGGAGGTGAGGCACAGCACGAACAGACCGCGTCCCGAGGACAGCGCCAGGTCGATCGCAGGGTCGAGCGAGCCGAACCCCAGGTACGGCGAGATGGTCAGCGCGTCGCCGGCGAGCGGGGAGCCGTCGCGCAGGAACGCGTCCGCGTACGCACCCATCGTGGAGCCGATGTCGCCGCGCTTGGCGTCGACGATCACGAGCGTCCCCGTGTCGCGGCCCGCCGCGACGACCTCCTCGAGGACCGCGACCCCCGCGGAGCCGTGGCGCTCGAAGAAGGCGGCCTGCGGCTTGACCGCCGCCACCCGCCCACCGACCGCCTCCAGGACGCGCAGGGCGAACGAGCGGACCCCGGACGCGTCGTCCGGGAGCCCCCACGCCTCGAGGAGGCTCTGGTGCGGGTCGATCCCGACGCAGAGCGGCCCGGAGGCGTCCATGGCGGCGGCGAGGCGCGCCCCGAACGGCACGATCATGCGCGGGCCGCCGCGCGCGCCTGCCGCCGCACCAGGGCGGCGGCGTCGTGCTCCTGGAGGCTGGTGACGCGGAACGGCCCCGCCTGCCGCGCCTCGATGGCCTGCACCGCCGCGCCGAGCTGCTGCACGGTGGTCACCATGGCCTTGTCCGCCGCGGTGCTCGCCGCGCGGATCTCGTAGCCGTCGGCGCGCGCGCCCTGTCCCGACGGGGTGTTCACGACGATGTCGACCTCTCCCGCGGTGATGAGGTCGACGATCGTCGGCTCCCCCGACTCGCCGCGTCCCGACGAGTACTTGCGCACGACGGTCGACGAGATGCCGCTCCGGTGCAGGACGGCCGCCGTGCCCTCGGTCGCGAGGATCTCGAAGCCCAGCTCGGCCAGGCGCTTGACCGGGAAGACGATCGAGCGCTTGTCGCGGTCCGCCACCGAGATGAAGGCACGCCCGCCCGTGGGGAGGCCACCGAACGCGGCGTCCTGAGACTTGGCGAACGCGGTCGGGAAGTCGACGTCGAAGCCCATGACCTCGCCGGTCGAGCGCATCTCCGGCCCGAGCACGGTGTCGACGACCACGCCCTCCTTGGTGCGGAACCGCTTGAACGGCAGCACCGCCTCCTTCACCGCGATGGGCGAGTCGAGGTCGAGCACACTCGCGTCGTCGACCGGGAGGATGCCCAGGGCCCGCAGGTCCGCGATGGACCGGCCGGCCATGACCAGCGCCGCCGCCTTCGCCAGGGAGACGCCCGTCGCCTTGGAGACGAACGGCACCGTGCGCGACGCGCGGGGGTTGGCCTCGAGCACGTAGAGGACGTCGGAGACGAGCGCGAACTGGATGTTGAGGAGCCCGTGCACGCCGACACCGCGGGCGATGGCCTCGGTGGACAGCCGGATCCGCTCGAGCTCCGACGCCGACAGCGTCACCGGGGGCAGGGTGCAGGCCGAGTCGCCGGAGTGGATGCCGGCCTCCTCGATGTGCTCCATGACCCCGCCGAGGAACAGCTCGGTCCCGTCGAACAGCGCGTCGACGTCGATCTCGATGGCGTCGTCGAGGAAGCGGTCGATCAGCAGGGGCGGCAGGGTCCCCGCGCGCCCACCGTCGGCGGCGTTGTCGAGCGCGCGCTGGACGTACTCGTTGAGCTGGGGCTCGTCGTAGACGATCTCCATGCCGCGTCCGCCCAGCACGTAGCTCGGGCGCACCAGGACGGGGAAGCCGATCCGGCGCGCCGTGTCGCGCGCCCCGGCCTGCGTCGTCGCGGTCCCGAAGGCCGGGGCCGGCAGCCCGGCGGCCTCGAGGACCTTGCCGAACTCGCCGCGGTCTTCGGCGGCGTCGATGGCCGACGGCGACGTCCCCAGGATCGGCAGGCCGGCGTCGGCGAGCCGCTGCGCGAGCGACAGCGGCGTCTGCCCGCCGAGCGTGACGATGAGGCCCTCGACCGGCCCCGCGGCCAGCTCCGCGTGGTACACCTCGAGCACGTCCTCGAACGTGAGGGGCTCGAAGTACAGGCGGTCGGACGTGTCGTAGTCGGTCGAGACCGTCTCGGGGTTGCAGTTGACCATCACGGTCTCGTACTCGCCCTTGAGCGCCAGTGCGGCGTGCACGCACGAGTAGTCGAACTCGATGCCCTGGCCGATCCGGTTGGGCCCGGAGCCGAGGATGAGGATCGCGGGCCGCGTGCGCGGGGCGACCTCCGTCTCCTCGTCGTAGGACGAGTAGTGGTACGGCGTGCTGGCGGCGAACTCCGCCGCGCAGGTGTCCACGGTCTTGAACACCGGCCGCAGCCCGACCGCGTGCCGGACGCGACGGACGGCGTCCTCCGACGTGCGCCGCAGCGTCGCGACCTGTGCGTCCGACAGGCCGTGCCGCTTCGCGTGGAGCAGCACCTCACGGGTCAGCGCGCCGGCGGTGCGGGTCTGCTCCGCCACCTCGTTGATCAGCTGGATCTGGTCGAGGAACCAGGGGTCGATGCCCGTGAGCTCGTAGACCTTCTCCAGCGACACCCCGGAGCGGAGCACCTGCTGCACGTCGACCAGGCGGTGCTCGGTCGGCCGGGAGATCGTCGCGACGAGCGCGTCGAGCGCGTCGCCCGTCAGCGCGTCGCCGGCCCAGTGGAAGACCGAGTCCTTCTTGTCGATCGAGCGCATGGCCTTGCCGAGCGCCTCGCTGAAGTTGCGGCCCAGGGCCATGGCCTCGCCGACCGACTTCATGGTGGTGGTCAGGGTGTCGTCCGCGGCCGGGAACTTCTCGAACGCGAACCGCGGGACCTTGACGACGACGTAGTCGAGCGTGGGCTCGAACGAGGCGGGCGTGGAGCCACCCGTGATGTCGTTGGGGATCTCGTCCAGCGTGTAGCCGACGGCGAGCTTGGCGGCGATCTTGGCGATCGGGAAGCCCGTCGCCTTCGACGCCAGCGCCGACGAGCGCGACACGCGCGGGTTCATCTCGATGACGACGATGCGGCCGGTGGACGGCTCGATGGCGAACTGGATGTTGCAGCCGCCCGTGTCGACCCCGACCTCGCGGATGACCGCGATGCCGATGTCGCGCAGCCGCTGGTACTCGCGGTCGGTCAGGGTCAGCGCCGGCGCGACCGTCACCGAGTCGCCCGTGTGCACGCCGACGGGGTCGACGTTCTCGATCGAGCAGACGACCACGACGTTGTCGTGCTTGTCCCGCATGAGCTCGAGCTCGTACTCCTTCCAGCCGAGGATCGACTCCTCCAGGAGCACCTCGGTGGTCGGCGAGTAGTGCAGGCCCTGGCCGGCGATGCGGCGCAGGTCCTGCTCGTCGTAGGCGATGCCGGAGCCGAGACCGCCCATCGTGAAGGACGGGCGGACGACGACCGGGTACCCGAGGTCGTCCACGGCGGCGAGGGCGTCCTCGATCGTGTGCACGATGGCGGAGCGGGCGCTCTCGGCGCCGCAGACCTCCACGACCTCCTTGAACTGCTCGCGGTCCTCGCCCTTCTGGATGGAGGCGATGTTGGCGCCGATGAGCTCGACGTCGAACTTCTCCAGCACGCCGGCCTCGTCGAGCGCGATCGCCGCGTTGAGCGCCGTCTGGCCGCCCAGGGTGGGCAGGATCGCGTCGGGGCGCTCCTTGGCGATGATCGTCGTGAGGATCTCCGTGGTGATCGGCTCGACGTAGGTGGCGTCGGCGAACTCCGGGTCCGTCATGATCGTGGCCGGGTTGGAGTTGACCAAGATGACCCGCAGGCCCTCCTCCTTGAGCACGCGGCACGCCTGCGTCCCCGAGTAGTCGAACTCGCAGGCCTGGCCGATGACGATCGGGCCGGACCCGATGACCAGGACGCTGTTGATGTCTGTGCGCCGAGGCATCAGGCGTCACCCTTCTTCTGGTTCGTGGGATCGGCCATCAGGTCGACGAAGCGGTCGAAGAGGTAGGCGGCATCGTGCGGGCCGGCCGCGGCCTCCGGGTGGTACTGGACCGAGAACGCCGGCAGGTCGAGCGCCCGCAGGCCCTCCACCACGTCGTCGTTGAGGTCGACGTGGCTGACGACGACCCGGCCGTACCGGCCGCCGTCGTGCGGTGCGACGGACTCCCCGTCGAGGGGCGCGTCCACCGCGAAGCCGTGGTTGTGCGCGGTGATCTCGACCTTGCCCGTGGCACGGTCCATGACCGGCTGGTTCACGCCGCGGTGGCCGTAGCCCAGCTTGTAGGTGCCGTAGCCGAGCGCCCGGCCGAGCAGCTGGTTGCCGTAGCAGATGCCGAAGAACGGGATCCTGCGGTCCAGCACGTCGCGGAGCAGCTCGATCTCGTGCGTCGCCGCCGACGGGTCGCCGGGGCCGTTGGAGAAGAACACGCCGTCCGGTGCGGTCGCGAGGACGTCGTCGATGGTCGCGTGCGACGGCAGGACGTGGACCCGGACGCCGCGCTCCGCCAGGCGCTGCGGCGTCATGGACTTGATGCCGAGGTCGACCGCAGCGACCGTGGCGACGTGCTCGCCGACGGGCTCGACGACGTACGCGGAGTCGGTGGACACCTCGCCCGCCAGGTCGGCGCCGGCCATCGCCGGTGCCGCCAGCACGTCGTCGAGGAGCTCGTCGTCGGGACGCCGCTCACCGTTCTCGTCGAGCAGGGCGGCACCCGAGAAGATGCCGGCGCGCATCACGCCGCGCTCACGCAGGTGGCGGGTGAGCGCGCGGGTGTCGACGTCGCTGATCCCCACGACGTCCTGGGCGACCAGGTCGTCGTCGAGCGTGCGCAGCGAACGCCAGTTGGACGCCCGCCGTGCGGGGTCGCGGACCACGTAGCCCGCGACCCAGATCCGGGTCGACTCGTCGTCCTCGTCGTTGACCCCCGTGTTGCCGATGTGCGGCGCGGTCATCACGACGATCTGCCGGTGGTACGACGGGTCGGTGAGCGTCTCCTGGTACCCGGTCATGCCGGTGTTGAAGACGATCTCGCCCAGCGTGGACCCTTCGGCACCGTAGGCGCGGCCCCGGAAGGTCCGGCCGTCCTCCAGCATCAGCACGGCGTCAGTCATCAGCTTCCCTCCTGCGCGGGCGCCTGGCCCGGGGTCAACGTCTCGAGTGCGGCGAGGAGCCGCTCGCGGTCGGCGGCGTGCTTCGGGCGGAGCCCCGTGTCGAGGCCGCGTGAGTCGGCCGGGTCGGCCTGCCAGGTGAGCACGACGAGACCCTCTCCCCCGACGACCTTGCCCGCCATGCCGGGTGCACCGGCCGCCGCGCGCAGCGCCGCGGCGGGCACGAAGAGGTCGGTGGCGCCCTGGCGGCTGATCCGGACGCCGGCGTCGAACACGGCGACCTGTGCGGGGCTGCGCACGCCCAGGCCCTGCGCGGTGACGCGGTCGAGCCAGTCCCCCGCCCGGGTGGTCGACACGTACGTGGCGTCGACCGGCCCGAGGCGGGCCGCCCCGAGGTCGGACGGCGCCTCCGGCAGCGAGGTGACCAGCGCCGAGGACCGTCGGGTCCGTGCACGCCAGCCGGCGCGCATCCCCCAGAACACGACCAGGACCACCAGGAGCAGGACGACCGTCGAGAGCGCCTGGCGGGTCACGAGCTGACCACCACGCTCTCGTCGCACGCCGACCCGTCCATGACGGTCGCGCGGCCGCGCAACCAGGTCGCGATGACGCAGCCCGACAGCTCGCGTCCCCGGAACGGCGAGTTGACGCTGTGCGTGGCCTGCTCCTCCGGCACGACGACCCGGCGGATGCCCGGGTCGACGAGGGTCACGTTGGCAGGCTCCCCCACCGCGATGGGGCGGCCGTGGTCGGTGACGCGGCCGATGCGCGCGGGGGTGGTCGAGAGCACCCGCGCGACGTCGGCCCAGGTCATGCGACCGGTGTCGACCATCGTCTCCTGCACCACCGAGAGCGCCGTCTCGAGCCCGGTCATGCCGAACGCCGCGGCGCCCCACTCGCAGTCCTTGTCCTCGCGCGTGTGCGGCGCGTGGTCGGTGGCGACGATGTCGATCGTGCCGTCGGCCAAGCCCTCGCGGACCGCCTCGACGTCGCGCTGCGTGCGCAGGGGCGGGTTCACCTTGAACACCGGGTCGTACCCACGGGCCAGCTCGTCGGTGAGGATCAGGTGGTGCGGCGTGACCTCGGCCGTGACGTCGATGCCCCGCGACTTGGCCCAGCGGATGATCTCGACGGACCCGGCCGTCGACAGGTGGCAGACGTGCAGGCGCGAGCCGACGTGCTCGGCGAGCAGCACGTCCCGGGCGATGATCGCCTCCTCGGCGACCGCGGGCCAGCCGGCCAGCCCGAGCTCGGCGGAGACGACGCCCTCGTGCATCTGGGCGCCCTCGGTGAGCCGGGGCTCCTGGGCGTGCTGGGCGATGACGCCGTCGAACGCCTTGACGTACTCCAGCGCGCGCCGCATCACCACCGGGTCGTGGACGCACCGGCCGTCGTCGGAGAACACGCGCACCTGGGCGGCGGACTCGGCCATGGCGCCGAGCTCGGCGAGCCGCTCGCCCTCCAGGCCGACGGTGACCGCGCCGACGGGGCGCACGTCGACCCAGCCGGCGTCGCGACCGAGGCGCCAGACCTGCTCCACGACGCCCGCCGTGTCCTGGGTGGGTGTCGTGTTGGCCATCGCGTGCACCGCGGTGAACCCGCCCATCGCCGCGGCACGGGTACCCGAGCGGACGGTCTCGGCGTCCTCCCGGCCCGGCTCGCGCAGGTGCGTGTGCAGGTCGACCAGCCCGGGCAGCAGGATCAGACCGCTGCCGTTGATGATGACCGCGTCCGCACCGGCCTGCGGCTCGGCGTCGGCCCCGATCGCTGCGATCACGCCGCCGGCGAGGAGCACGTCGGTCGTGCCCTCGCCCAGCGGGCTGACGTCCCGCAGCAGGTAGTTCTTCGTCACGCGTCCACCTTCGTCTCGTCGGTCGTGGCAGCTGCTCGAGCGGGGGCGTCGCCGCCCGCGAGCAGCAGGTACAGGACGGCCATGCGGACCGCCACGCCGTTGGCCACCTGCTCGACGATGACGGCACGCGTGGAGTCCGCCGCGTCGGCGGAGATCTCCAGGCCGCGGTTCATCGGGCCGGGGTGCAGCACGATCGCGTGCTCGGGAAGCAGGGCCAGGCGGCGCGCATCGAGCCCGTAGCGACGGGTGTACTCCAGCGGGCTGGGGAAGAACCCGCCGCCCGCGCTCGACATCCGCTCGCGCTGGACGCGCAGCATCATGATCGCGTCCGGCTTCTCGTCGGCCAGGACCTCGTCCAGGTGGTACGAGACACGGGCCGGCCAGGCGCCGACCCCGACGGGGAGCAGCGTCGGCGGCGCGACCAGGACGACCTCGGCGCCGAGGGTGTGCAGGAGGTGCACGTTCGACCGCGCGACGCGGCTGTGCAGCACGTCACCGACGATGGCGACCCGCAGGCCGGCCAGGTCGCGTCCGGTCACGTCGCCGGGGCCCGCCAGGTGCCGGCGCAGCGTGTACGCGTCGAGCAGCGCCTGCGTGGGGTGCTGGTGCATCCCGTCGCCCGCGTTGATGACCGCACCGTCCGTCCAGCCCGACGTCGCGAGCGTGTGCGGCGCCCCGGACGCGTGGTGCCGGATCACGACGGCGTCCGCGCCCATCGCCTGCAGGGTGAGCGCGGTGTCCTTGAGCGACTCCCCCTTGGAGACGCTGGAGCCCTTGGCGGAGAAGTTGATGACGTCCGCGGACAGGCGCTTCGCGGCCGTCTCGAACGAGATGCGCGTGCGGGTGGAGTCCTCGAAGAAGAGGTTGACCACCGTGCGACCCCGCAGCGTGGGGAGCTTCTTGATCTCGCGCCCCTGCGTGGCGGCCATCGACCCGGCCGTGTCGAGGATGCGGACGGCGTCGGCGACGTCGAGGTCGGCGGTGGACAGCAGGTGCTTCATCGCGCGCCTCCCTCGATGAGGACGGCGTCGCGACCGTCGCACTCCGCGACCAGCACCCGCACCCGCTCGCTGGTCGAGGTGGGCAGGTTCTTGCCGACGTAGTCGGCGCGGATCGGCAGCTCGCGGTGGCCGCGGTCCACCAGGGCCGCCAGCTGCACCGCGCGCGGGCGGCCGAGGTCGCTGATCGCGTCGAGGGCGGCACGGATGGTGCGGCCCGAGTAGAGGACGTCGTCCACCAGCACGACCACCTTGCCGTCCAGGCCGCCGCCGGGGATGTCCGTGGCGCCGATGGTCCGGGTCGGGTGGTGCGCGAGGTCGTCGCGGTACATCGTCACGTCGAGGCTGCCCACCAGCAGGGCCGGGTCCAGACCGGGCTCGACGGCGACGAGGCGCTCCGCCAGCCGGCGGGCGAGCGGCAGGCCACGGGTGGGGATGCCCAGCAGGACGACGTCGGAGCCGCCCTTGTTGCGCTCGAGGATCTCGTGCGCGATGCGGGTCAGGGCCCGGTTGATCTCCGGGGCGCCGAGGACCACGTTGGCGTCGTCGTCGACGCTGTCGGGTGCGGGTGCAGATCCGGGCGCGGGCGTGCCACTGCTCATGTGACGCAGGCTCCTTCCCCGCCTCACAGGACGGGTCTTAAAGGAATGTCTCGCCGAGCACTCTAGCGTGCCCGGAGCCTCACTCCTGCGACGGGTCGATCGCCGCCGCCAGCACCGCGACCAGGAGGGGGTGCACGACCTCGCCCGGCAACGCCTCGAGCGTGGCCATGACCCCCGCGAGCTCGTCGGGCAGCCCCTCGGTCAGCACGCGCCCGGCGAGCGAGGCGTCCGGCACGGCGGCCGGCCGGCCACGCACCTCGTCGGCAGCCGCGACCAGAGCCTGCACAAGCTCCTCGACGACGCGGTGCGTCACGGCGGTCACGGTCAGGTGGGCGGTTCGCGGCAGGACCGAGCCGTCCGCCTGGACCATGGCCGGCTGCGCCTGGAGCAGGAACCCCCGGCGCCGGACGGCGTCGACGAGCGTGAACGGGTCGACCTGCTCGGCCGCGGAGCCGTCGGCGGCGAGGGCGACCAGCGGACCGGTGGGAGCTCCGACGACGCGCAGCCCGGGGATGGCGGCGGCCACCTCGACCAGGCGGTCGGTGGCCGTCCGCGTGACGCCGACGAGGTCCGCCAACCCGTCCGTCCCCAGCACCTGCAGGACCGCCCACGCGGCGGCCATCGAGCCGGCACCGCGCGAGCCCAGCATCGTCGGGTTGACCACGGGGTACCCGGGCCAGGCCGTCGTCGCGAAGTACTGGGCGTGGTGCCTGCCGCGCTCCCGGTACAGCACCACCGACGCACCCTTGGGCGCGTAGCCGAACTTGTGCAGGTCCGCCGAGATCGACGTGACACCGGGCACGGCGAGGTCCCACGGCTGGTCGACGCCGCCCCACCAGGGCAGGACCCAGCCGCCGACGCACGCGTCCACGTGGCACGCGACACCTCGCGCGGCCGCGCCCGCAGCGACCTCGGCGACCGGGTCGATGGCGCCGAACGGGTAGCTCGGCGCACTGACGACGACGAGGGCCGTCCGCCCGTCGACCGCGGCAAGCACGTCGGCGGCCGACGGCGTGCCCGTCGCCGGGTCCACCGGCACGGGGACGACGTCGAGGTCCAGGTAGTGCGCGGCCTTGTGGAACGCCGGGTGCGCGGTGGTCGGCAGGACGAGCGTGGGCCGCGCGTGCGCACGCTCGGGCTCCGCCGCGCGCCACAGGTCGCGGGCGGACTTCACCGCGAGCATGCACGACTCGGTGCCGCCGGACGTGACGGACCCGACGGTCCCCTCGTCGCCGTGCAGCACGTCGCGCGCGAACGCGACGATCCGCCGCTCGAGCGCCGCGACCGACGTGAACGTCGTCGGGTCGAGCCCGTTCACGGGCAGGAACAGGCGGACCGCCTGCGCGGCGACCTCGTCCAGGTCGGGACGACCGGGGTCGTACACGTAGGACAGCACGCGCCCGCCGTGCGTCGGAGGGTCGGCGGCCCGCAGCGCGGCGAGGTCGGCCAGGACGTCGTCGGCCGGGCGTCCGGTGCTCATGAGCGGGTCTCCTTCGAGGGGATGACGGACGCGTCGACGACAGCCTCCGACAGCGGGTAGCGCGCCAGCGGCAGCAGGCTCAGGAACGCGAGGGCAGCGGGCAGCACGGAGAAGGCCACGACGATCCCGGTCAGTGCGGACGCGGGCTGGTCGACGACCGCGTCACCGGTACGGGACACGAAGCCCGTGACGGCGAGCATGCCGAGCACGAGCGTCGGCCCCAGGGCGAGCCCGGCGGTCTCCCCCGCCGTCCAGACCCCACTGAGGACGCCGGCGCGGTCGACCCCGCGCTCGCGGGCGTCCACCGAGGCCACGTCCGGCAGCATCGCCAGCGGGTACAGCTGCATCCCCGCGTACGCGAGACCCGCCAGCGCGACGGAGACGTAGACCCAGCCGCCCGGCGCCCAGCGCATGGGCAGCAGCGAGAGGGCGGCGACCGCGAAGAGCGTCGTCGCGCCGGCGAGCGCCCTCCGCTTGCCGATCCGGCGGCTCAGCCGGGTCGCCAGCGGCATCACCAGCAGCGCGGGAGCGACGAGCGCGGCGAACAGGAACGTCACCGCCCCCTCGGAGCCGAGCGCGTAGGTGGCGACGTACTGCGCACCGGCGAGCATCGCTCCGGTGGCGAGCGCCTGGAGCACGAAGGTCGACAGCAGGCGGCGGAACGCGGGCAGCTCGCGCAGCGTCGCGACCCCGAGCCGGAGCGCGTCACCGCGGCGCTCCGGGCGGGGCGCGACGGGCGGCGCGGCCGCGGCCACGGCGATGCCCGCTCGGCGGGGTGCACCCCACCAGGCCGCGAGCATCCCCAACCCGATGACGAGCCCGCCGACCAGTCCCATCACGGCATAGCCCGCGCGACCGCCGCCCGCTGCGTCGCGCACGAGCGGACCGCCCGCACCGAACGCGAGGATCGCGACGGCGAGCACCGCGATCCGGGGCGCGAGCAGCCGGGTCCGGGAGTCGTAGTCGGGCGCGATCTCGGCCGGGAGCGCTATGTACGGCACCTGGAACACGCTGAACGCGGTCGCCGCGGCGACGAACGCGACGACCACCCACGCGGCCGCGGCCGGGCCGCTCAGTGCCCTCGGCGTGGCGAAGAGCGCCGCGAACAGCAACGGGAGGCA
Source organism: Cellulomonas xylanilytica (assembly GCF_007989805.1). Classification (GTDB taxonomy): domain Bacteria; phylum Actinomycetota; class Actinomycetes; order Actinomycetales; family Cellulomonadaceae; genus Cellulomonas; species Cellulomonas xylanilytica. Next base: position 574,338 of record NZ_BJUB01000001.1, on the reverse strand, counting down.
GAGGGCGCCCGCGAGCAGGAACCGGCGCCGGCTCCCGTGCCGTGCCGCGGAGACGTCGGACCGCGCGCCGATCAGGGGGTCGATCACGACGTCCCAGATCTTCGGCACCGTCACGACCAGGCTCGCGAGACCGGCAGCCACCCCGAGCGTGTCCGTCAGGTAGTACGCGAGCACCAGGCCGGGCAGGGTCCCGAACCCGCCGGTGCCGACGGAACCCAGCGCGTAGCCGACGACGGTGCGCCGCGGCAGCACGACGGGGACGGAGGTCGAGGTCACCGCTGCATGATGCCAGCACGGTTGTCCCCGTCACCCGGATGCCACGTCATCCCGCGGTGGGCAGGTGACGATTCCTCCTTCGTGCTCGGAACCGTTCCCGCGTGGGTCACCGTGCTGCAGCTGCTCGCTGCAGGTCTGGTCGCCGGCTTCTGCGCGCTCCAGTGGGTGTGGTGGCGCGGCGAGGTCCGGCCCGCCAGCGCCGCGTGGTCGCTCGCCTGGTCGCTGGTGATGTCGCTCATCCTGCTCGGCGGTGGGCTGTACGCGCTGACGACGCCCGGCTCGGTGCGCGACGTCCTCGTCTTCGTCCACGCGCAGCTGGTGGCGGCCTTCGTGGTCATGGCGATCCCCGTGACGCGGGCGATCGCGGGCGGACCCAGGATCCGCTACTGGCTCTGGGCGGCGGTCGCGCTGTTCGTCACCCGGGCCGTCCTGTGGTGGGTCCCTCTCGACCGGTACATCGCCGACGCCGAGGTCCTCGCCGCGGCGCTGCTGCTCGTGCCGACGGCCGTGGTCGTGTCGTACGTGGTCGTCGCCGTCGGCCGCACCAGCCTGACCAGGCTCGGCTCGCTGCTCGTGGTCGCCGGCGCCGAGTCCCTCGCGCTGTTCACCGCGAGCGTCGTCGTCCACGACCACGCCTCGGGTGCCATGTTCGGTGCGCTGTGGGCCATCCCGCTGGCCGTCGGCATCGAGGTGCTCGCGCTCAAGCGGCTCCGTGACGCGCAGGACGACGCGGCCCGGCAGAACCAGATGCGCGACGCCCTGGCCCGTCTGGCCAACTCGGCCTGGTTCATCAAGGACGCCGACGCCCTGCTGCTCACGGCACGGGACGAGGCCCGCACGATCCTGAGCGACCCCAGCATCGAGGGTTCCCTGCGGCCGATCGCGCGGGACCGCTTCGTCACCGAGCTGTTCTCGTCGGAGAAGGTCGAGCACCCGCCGCAGGCCCGGACGTTCCTCATCGACCTCGCCCAGATCGTCTCCGCCGCTGCCGAGCGCTACCAGCTGGGCGAACGCCTGCACGTCACCGCGTTCGCCGACCCCCTCACGCGCCTGCCGAACCGGCGGGCCGTCGAGGAGCACCTGCTGGCGATGCTCGAGCGGGCGAACGTCGAGCGCACGCGCGTGTCGCTCATCTACTGCGACCTCGACGGGTTCAAGCGCGTCAACGACTCGTTCGGCCACGCGCACGGCGACGCGCTCCTGGTGCGGGTCGCGGAGTACCTGCGCAACGCGCTCGCGGAGTACGACTCCTACGTCGGACGGGTCGGCGGCGACGAGTTCGTCATCGTGCTCGCTCGCGCTCCCCAGGACGTCGACCTGGTCGTCATCGCGCGCTCGATCCGGGAAGGCTTCATCGACCGCAACGGAGGCAGCCGCCCCGCGCGCCTCACGGTCGGCGTGGCCACCTGGCTGCCGGGCGACGTCGTCGACGCGGATGCGCTGGTCCGGCACGCGGACACGGCGATGCTCGAGGCCAAGCGGTCGCGGTCCGGGTTCCGCGTCTTCGACCGGGCGCTCCGGCGCCGCGTCGAGGCGGAGCGGCACCAGCGGGCGGCGCTCGAGGCCGCCGTCGCCGAGGGTCACTTCACCGCGTACTTCCAGCCGATCGTCGACGCCGAGACCCTGGAGATCGTCCAGGTCGAGGCGCTCGCGCGGTGGGACCACCACGGCAACCTCATCCTCCCCGCCGACTGGCTGGAGCTGGCCGAGGAGTCCGGCCTCATCGTGCCGATCGGGCTCGAGATCCTCCGGCAGGGCCGGCGCGCCCTCGAGCGCTTCCAGATGCCCGTCTCGGTGAACATCGCCGCGCGGCAGCTGGCGGAGCCGGACGCGCTCGAGCAGATCGAGACGGCCTGGGGCGACGCCTTCTGGGAGCACCTGACCCTCGAGATCACCGAGAGCGCGCTGGTGCAGACGTCGTCGGCCGTGCCGGTGCTCTCCGAGCTGCGGGCCCGGGGCGCCCGGATCGCCGTCGACGACTTCGGCACGGGGTACAGCTCGCTGGCCCGCATCGCCCGCCTCCCCGTCGACGAGCTGAAGATCGACAGGTCGTTCGTGCGGGACATGGGCACCGAGCGCGGCCGCGGGGTCGTGCGCGCGATCGTGGCGCTGGCGAGCACCCACGGCCTGGCCGTCGTCGCCGAGGGCGTCGAGACACCGCACCAGCTCACCGCGCTCGCCGACATGGGCGTCACGCGCGTGCAGGGCAACTTCCTCGGTCGGGCGGCACCGAACCTCCCCGTCCGCGGACCGCGGCCGGCCACCGGGGCGACCGCGATCGTGCCCGAGCGCTCCCGCTCCCTGCGGGCGATCGGGGTGCCCACGCCGAACGCTAGCCGCGACGGCTCGCGGCTGGCGACGGTGCGGCGGCGCGGCTGACGGCTACTCGCCGACCGCCCCCGAGGCGATGGCACCCGAGATGCTGGACACCAGGTCGTCCCAGAGCAGGTGCGGGTCGCCGTCCCGGGCGATCACGAGGTGCTCCGCGCCTCCCCAGTACGTCCAGACGGCGGCCATCTGCGGGATGGACGGCATCGGCGCACCGTCGGCCCCGGCGGCGGAGAACCCGCGCACCACCGCGTCGTCGGTGATCTGCTCGACCGCCGCGCGCAGAGCGGGTGCGCGCCCGCTGTCCTGGTAGAGCGCCACCTGCGCCTCCGGGGTGGTCAGGAAGCGGGTCACGAAGTCGACGGACTCCGTCGGGCGCAGGCTCCCGCTGTTGACGAACGCGCCCTGAACGCCGACAAACGGCTGGGACGGCAGCGGCCCCGCCGCGGGGACCGGCAGCACGCTGATCCGCAGGCCGGCGTCCAGGAACTCCCCCGTGCTCCACGGTCCCGTCACGATGTACGGCGACCGGCCCGCCAGGAACGCCGCCCTGGCCACGTCCGCGGTGATCGCCGGGCTCAGCACGCCGCGCTCCCCCAGCGACGCGAGGTAGTCCGCCCACGCGTGCCCGGCGTCTCCTCCGAGGGCCAGCTCGTCGGAGTACGAGCCGTCCTCGTGGGTGGCGAAGACCGGCGCACCGAACGAGGTCTGCAGCGGGTAGAGGTGGTACGGGTCGCTCGACGCCTCGGTCTGCTGCACCAGCACCGGGTAGTCGGCGGCACCCTCCCGCACCAGCGCCTCGCCCTGCGCGACGAGCTCGTCGAACGCGGCGGGCGTCGTGGAGGCCAGCGCGTCGTTGCGCACGAGCGCCACGTTCTCGGTGGACAGGGGGACGCCGTAGGTGACGTTGTCGTACGCCATGGCCTCGACCGCGACCGGCACGAACGCGGCGGGGTCGGGGAGGTCGATCGCCAGGACGCTGCCGGCGACGACGAGCGCGCCCAGCCAGTCGTGCGCACCGACGAGGACGTCCGGGCCGTCGCTCCTCTCCGCGGCGCGGGCGAAGTCGTCACGGATCGTCTCGTTGTCCCGGCCGACGACCTCGACGGCGATCCCGGTCGCGGCGGTGTACTGCTGGCCCAGTGTCTCCAGCGCCGCGGCGCGCGACTCGTCGGCCCACACGGTGATGACCGGGTCGAGCTGCCACGGGTCCTGCGCGGCGTCCGCCGAGCAGGCGGCCAGGGGCAGCACGGTGGCGACGAGGGCGAGGTGACGGATGCGACGGTGCATCGGGCGCTCCAGGTGGGTCGGCGGGCGACGACCCGTCGTCGGGCTGTCGCGTGCTGACGCTAGGGACGCCGCGGCACCTGCGCAACAAGTTGCTGCAACTTGCAAGCGCGCGTGCTCGTGAACTTCCGGCCCGCACCTGCGGGTTCGCTCGCCGACGGCCGCCGACGATCACCCGGACGGCCGCCGACCCGGTCAACGCGACCTTTCGCCCGTCTCCGGACGCAACGACGCCCGCGCACCGACAGCGGTGCGCGGGCGTCGTCCAGGCGTCAGGCCAGAAGGGTCGGCTTCAGGTCCACGATCCGGCCCAGCAGACCGTTGACGAACTGCGGGGACTCGTCCGTGGACAGCGACCGGGCGAGCTCGACCGCCTCGTCCACCGCCACGGCGTCCGGCACGTCCTCGTTGAAGAGGACCTCCCAGGTGCCCAGGCGCAGCAGCGCCCGGTCCACGGCGGGCATGCGGTCGATGGTCCAGCCGTGCGCGTGCGTCGCCAGCAGCTCGTCGATGCGGTCCTGCTCCGCGATCACACCCTCGACCAGGTCGACGGAGTACTGGGGCAACGACGTCTCGGTGCCGGGCTGGGCGATGCGGTCGGCCAGCAGGACGGCGGGGTCGATCCCGCGCTGGTCCGCCTCGAAGAGGACGTCGAGGGCCCGCTTGCGGGCCTTGGAGCGAGCGCCCACCTCAGTCGTTCACGCGGCCGAGGTAGCTCCCGTCGCGGGTGTCCACCTTGACCTTCGTGTTGGCCTCGAGGAACAGCGGCACCTGGATCTCGTAGCCCGTCTCCAGCGTCGCGGGCTTGGTGCCGGCGGACGAGCGGTCGCCCTGGAGGCCCGGCTCGGTGTAGGTCACCTCGAGGATCACCGACGGGGGCAGCTCGACGTAGAGCGGCACGCCCTCGTTGGTGGCGACCATCGCGTTCTGGTTCTCCAGGAGGAAGTGGGCGACGTCGCCGACCGTGGTCTCCGAGACGTGGATCTGGTCGTAGTTGTCCGTGTCCATGAACACGAAGTCCGTGCCGTCCTTGTACAGGTACTGCATGTCGCGCTTGTCGACGTTCGCCGTCTCGACCTTCAGGCCGGCGTTGAACGTCCGGTCGACGACCTTGCCGGACAGGACGTTCTTCAGCTTGGTGCGGACGAACGCGCCACCCTTGCCGGGCTTGACGTGCTGGAACTCGATCACGGTCCACAGCTGGCCGTCGATCTTCAGCACGGTGCCGTTCTTGAGGTCGTTGGTGGTCGCCACGATCGTCGCTTCCTGTCGAGTGAGCTTCTGGGTGGTCCGCCCGAGGCGCGGCCCCGTCCGGCGCTCTCAGGCGCTGGCGAAGGGCGTGCGCGGCGTCGACGGCCGCAGACCGCCTACCATCGTACCCGTGCAGGCGGGATGCCCCCTCACAGGCGGGAGGCGATCGCCTCCAGCGCCAGCCGGTAGCCCTCCACGCCGAACCCCGCGATCGTGCCCGTCGCGATCGGACCGATGACGGACACGTGCCGGAACGCCTCACGGGCGTACGGGTTGGACAGGTGCACCTCGACCAGCACCAGTCCCGCGTGCGTGATCTGGGCCGCCGCGTCCCGCAGCGCGTAGGAGTAGTGCGTGAAGGCCGCCGGGTTCAGGGCGACGTGCGCCCGCGCGTCCACGGCCTCGTGCAGCCAGCCGACCAGCGCCGACTCGTCGTCGGTCTGCCGCACCTGCGCGTCGAGCCCCAGGTCGGCGGCCCACTTCTCGACCGCCGACGCGAGCTCGTCGTGCGTGGTCGAGCCGTAGACCTCGGGCTCGCGCACGCCCAGGCGCCCGAGGTTCGGACCGTTGAGCACCAGGACGCGCGTCATGGTCGGGAGCCTAGGGCGACCCGGGCCCGGACGCAGCGAGCCGCGCGGGTCACAGGGAGATCGCTCGTGAGGGTGCCGGCGCGCCCTCGCTCACCTCGGCGTACGCGGCGGCCAGCAGGGTCGGGTCGGGACCCTCGAGGCGGACCGGCCTGCCGACGTCCTCCAGGACGACGAACCGCAGCAGGTCACCACGCGTCTTCTTGTCGCGGCGCATCGCGGCGAGCAGGCGCTCCCACCGGTCACCGCGGTAGGTCACGGGCAGCCCGAGCGACGTCAGGATCGACCGGTGCCGGTCCACCACCTCGTCGGGCAGCCGGCCCGCGAGCCGGGCCAGCTCGGCGACGTAGACCATCCCGACCGAGACGGCCGCGCCGTGCCGCCACTGGAACCGCTCGACGTGCTCGATGGCGTGCGCGAACGTGTGGCCGTAGTTGAGGATCTCCCGCAGCCCGCCCTCGCGCAGGTCCTGCTCGACCACCCGGGCCTTCACCACGACGGCCCGCTCGATGAGCTCCAGGAGGACCGGCGAGGCCACGGCGGTCGCCGGGTCGGTCAGCGTCTGCGCGTGCTCCTCCACCAGCTCGAGGATCCGCGGGTCGGCGATGAACCCGCACTTGACCACCTCGGCCAGGCCGGCCACGAAGTCGTGCCGCGGCATCGACTCGAGCGCGGCCACGTCGCACAGGACGCCCGCCGGCGGGTGGAAGGCGCCGACCAGGTTCTTGCCCTCCGCAGTGTTGATGCCCGTCTTGCCTCCGACGGCCGCGTCGACCATCGCCAGGACGGTCGTCGGCACCTGGACCACCCGGATCCCCCGCAGCCAGGTCGCCGCCACGAACCCGCCGAGGTCGGTCGTCGCACCCCCGCCCACGGCCACGATCGCGTCCGAGCGCGTGAAGTCGGCCTGCCCCAGCACCTGCCACAGGAACGCGGCGACCTGCGCGGTCTTGGCCTCCTCGGCGTCCGGCACCTGTGCGACGAACGCCTCGTAGCCGTGCGCCCGGAGGTCCTCGCGGATCACGTCGGCCGTGGCGGCCAGCGCCGCAGGGTGGACCACCAGGACCCGACGGGCGTCGGGGCCGACCAGCCCCGGGAGCGCCCCGAGCAGGTTGCGGCCCAGGACCACGTCGTACGGGTGCTCACCGGCGACGTGCACGGTGCGGGTCTCAACCACGGTCGGCCTCCTCGGTGGCAGCGGTACGGGCGGCGGCGAGCTCCTGCTCGATCCGCTCGGCGACGTCGATCGGTCGCAGGGCGTCCGTCACCACCGTGAGGGTCGCGAGCGACTCGTAGACCGGGCGGCGCGCGTCCATGAGCGCCTGCCACTGGGCGCGCGGGTTGCCGAGCAGCAGTGGTCGGGACTGGTTGAAGCCGACGCGCGGGGCCGCATGGGCCAACGAGACGTCGAGGAACACGATGACCCCGCCTGCGTCCCGGTACGCCTCGAGCGCGGCGCGGCTGGCGGGATCGAGCACGGCTCCCCCGCCCAGGGCGAGGACCCCGTCGTGCTCGGCGAGAGCGGTCACGACGGCGTCGCGCTCCAGGGCACGGAAGTGCGGCTCGCCGTCGTCGACGAAGATCTCCGCGACGGTCTTGCCCGCGGTCGTCTCGACGTCGCCGTCGGTGTCCCGCGAGGCGAGCTGCCAGCGCTCGGCGAGGGCGAGGGCGACGGACGACTTGCCCGACCCCGGCGGGCCGACGAGGACGAGTCGCGGGGCGGTCGAGGCAGCAGCGGGCACAGCCAGCAGGGTAGTGCGCCGTGGGGGCACCGCCGCACGGGCGACCGCCGGAGAAAGTTTGCCCGGGGCGCTCAACACGGTCGCCCGGAATGCCGAGAAGAGACGGGACCGCTGTATCTACGCGCGCCTCGGAGGCCACGCTGTGTTGAGACGTCCCCTTGCCGCGATCGTGACCGGTGCCCTGGCGGCGTCGCTCATGGTCGCCGGCGCGCTCCCGGCCCAGGCCGCCGCCGTCGACGCCCCGCAGACGCGCGACGCGGCCGTCGACTCCGACGGCGACCTCCGGCTGAGCTGGGAGCCGACCCCGGGCGCCAGCGCCTACAAGGTCGAGGTCGCGACGACGCCCACGTTCGACGCGGGCACCGTCATCGGCGGCGTCGAGACGTACGCGGTGACGTGGGTGCCGTCCACGGTGCTCAGCGCCACGGAGGCTCGCACGCTCTACTGGCGCGTCGCCGCGTTCAGCAGCGGGACCTCGGCGACCTCGCGGGGCAGCTACTCCGCGGCCCAGTCCTTCGACACCGACGCCATGGCGGTCCCCGAGCTCGTGCGCCCGGCAGACGCCGGCACCGTGAACTACCCGACGCCGGTCACGTTCGGGTGGGAGCCGGTCCCCGGCGCGGTCAGCTACACGCTGCAGCACTCCCCCGACAGCTCGTTCCCCACCGAGACCGTCCGTCCGCTCGTGACGACCACGGCCACGAGCTACACCCCGGACGTCCCGCTCGAGCGCACCACGGGCGGCGAGATCATCACCTGGAACTGGCGCGTCCGCGCCAACTTCTACTCCGGCACCGCGACCGAGATCGTCGGTCGCTGGTCGACCGGCTCGACCTTCACGGTCGACTGGCCGGCGGCCGCCTCGCGGCCGTCGCTGCTCACGCCCGCGAACTGGACCTCGCCGAGCAACCCCGCCATCTCGGACGTCGTGTTCTCCTGGTCCCCGGTGGCCGGGGCCGCGAAGTACGAGGTCGTCGTCGGCGTCTCCAAGAACGACGCCGGGACCCTCGTCACGGGCACGCTCCCCGGCGCGGGCGGCACCACCTCGGCGACCACGCTCGTCCCCGAGGTCGCTCTGCTGGACCAGAACTACTTCTGGCAGGTCGTCGCCTATGACACCGCCGGCCGTGCAGGCGCCCCGTCGGCGATCCGCCAGTTCCAGAAGCAGTGGGGCGGGCAGACGACCCCGACCGTCACCGTCGGCGCGCCGACGACGTACCCCGTGCCCGAGGTCGGCGGTCCTGACATGTTCAACGCGCCCGCGGTGAGCATCGACAACCTCCACCTCTCGTGGAAGCCCGTCCCCCGCGCCACCATGTACGAGGTCGAGGTCGTTCCCCTCAACGGCGACCCCCGCCTGACCTGTCACACGGCGTCGACGTCCGTGACGGTGATCGAGGAGTACATCTCCGGTGCGGGTCTGCCCAGCGCCCTCGACGGCGCCGACGACTGCCTGTGGACCCAGACCCCGACCGAGCGCATCCAGGAAGGCAACACCTACCGCTGGCGCGTGCGCGCGGTCGACTACTCCGGGGCCGCGACGACCTCCATCAAGAACTCGATGCCGGTCGGCACGGTGGTCAGCGACTGGTCCGACCCCGAGGACGCCGGTCACCCCGACCGTGCTCGCTACGTGCGGGTGACGGACCGTGTGGTGACGTCGGCGCTCGGCTCCGAGCCCGACACGGAGGCGTTCGCGGCGCAGTACGTGGCCGGTCAGCCCTCGCCGGTGTTCTCCTGGAACCCCACCGCCGGTGCCGACGGGTACGACGTCACGATCGCGACGAACGCCGCCATGACGACGCAGGTCGCGACGATCCGCACGCAGGGCACCGTGCTGCGCGCCACCGGGGTCTTCGACGACAACACGACCGGGCTGCCCTACTACTGGCAGGTGCGCCCGCTGGTGCACATCGGGAACTCGATCGCGTACATCGCGGACGGGTCGTCGAGCCACCCGAGCTGGGTCAAGGGGTCCACCGCGACCGACCTCGTCGGCGTGGCCAACCCTGTCGCGGTCTCGGCCGACGGCACCACGGTCCTGTCCTGGCGCCCCCAGGGCGCGAGCGCACCGCTGGACGGCGGTTCGCGCGGGTACCTCGTCTCCATCCTCAACGCCGACGGCACCTCGGTCGGCACCGAGAAGGTCGAGTACCCCTCGTACGTGGCCCAGAACCCCGCCACGGGCAAGCCCCTCAAGGACGGCTCGTACAAGTTCACCGTCGCACCGCTCGACGCCAACGGGACCCCGGGCCGGGCGTTCGCGCCGCCCCGCGACTTCACCGTGGCGACGCCCAAGCCCGTGGCGGCCAGCCCGGTGGTCGGGTCGTCCAGCGTGATGCTGCGCTGGACCACGCCCACGGCTGCCACGCGCTACGAGGTCGAGTACTGGAACGCGGCGACGCCCGGCACCAAGATCAAGGTCGGCGGCACGAACCTCAACAAGCAGACCGCGATGACGGTCAAGGAGCTGGCGCCCGGCACGTACGGGTGGCACGTCCGGTCCGTCGACGAGGCCGGCGGGTTCTCCCCGTGGAGCAACGACGCGACGGCGGTCATCGCGCAGCGGAGCCCCCTGCTGACGACGGGTGACGGGACGGTGCTGTCGACCGCCCACCGCGTCCTCGACTGGGAGCCCGTACCGGGCGCGTCGCGCTACATCGTCCAGTGGGCGAACACGTCGGGAGGGGTGGCGACCGCGATCGGCTACGAGACCGTCGCGACGTCCTTCGCCCTCCCGACAGCCGTCGCCTACGGCACGACGTACTCGTGGAAGGTCCGGGCGGTCTACGAGAAGTACAGCTCCTCGACCGGCACGACGCGCGTCTCGCTGGGGACGTCCGCCGAGAGCACGTTCGGCACCCGCACCGTTCCCGGCATCCCGACGGTCCAGAAGCCGACCGTCAGCGGTCGCGACCTGAACGTCGCCTGGACGCTGCTCACGGGGTCCGCCGCAGGGACGCAGAGCGGCGTGACGGGCTACGTCGTCCGGTACCGCGTCAAGGCCACGCCGGAGAACGAGTGGACGCTGCTCTACCCGACGTCGTCGACGGTCGCGGCGAGCAAGCTGCTCACCGGCCTGGAGCCGAACACCACGTACGAGGTGGGTGTCGGTGCGGTCTCGGCCGAGGGCCAGGGCCAGTGGTCGACGACCGTCGTCAACACGACCGCCGGTCCCCCCGCGGCTCCGACGGCGCTCGTCCTCACGCCGGGCGCGAACACCCTGAAGGTGGCGTGGAAGCTCCCGGCCAACGGCGGGTCCCCCCTCACCGGGATCCTGCTGCGCTACCAGCGCACGTCGGGCGGCGCGTGGACCGAGGTCCCGCTGCTCCCGAGCAGCACCAGCTACACGATCAACGACCTGACCGCGAACACCGGCTACCTCGTCGAGGTCATGGCCAGCAACGCGATCGGCACCGGCCCGGCGGCGACGGCCGACGCGATCGTCGCGACCCCGCCGGGGGTGCCGACCGGGATCACGTACACCCGTGGCAGCGGCTTCGTCCAGCTGTCGTGGAAGGCTCCGACGAGCACGGGGGGCTCGCCGCTGACCGGCTTCGTGATCGAGCAGCGCGAGTACAACCGCACGACAGCCACGTGGGGTGCCTGGTCCACCAGGGTCACGGTGCCCGGCACCACGCTCACCTACAAGGTGGCAAGTCTCACCAACGGCACGACCTACGGTCTCCGCGTCCGCGCGAAGACGGCGCTCGGCACCGGGTCGCCGTCGTCCTCCGTACAGGCGACCCCGGCCAAGCCGCCGAGCACGACGAGCGGGATGAAGGCGAAGAGCTCGGGCTGGTCGTGATCCACCCTTCGCCGGGCGTCGGCTGCTGAGCCGCCCGGCACGACGAAGGCCCGGTCCCTCCAGGGGGCCGGGCCTTAGTCGTACCGCGCGGTGACGTCAGCTGAGCAGGTCCGGGATGGCGGCGACGTAGGCCTCGAGGTTGCGCCTGACCTCGGGGACGGAGTCTCCCCCGGTCTTGGCCAGCAGGGCGTCCGCCAGCACGAGCGCGACCATCGCCTCGGCCACGACCGCGGCGGGCGGGACCGCGCACACGTCCGACCGCTGGTGCTGGGCCTTGGTGGCCTCGCCCGTGGCGGTGTCGACGGTGTCCAGGGCGCGCGGGACCGTCGAGATGGGCTTCATGGCGGCGCGCACCCGCAGGACCTCGCCGTTGGTCATGCCGCCCTCCAGGCCACCCGCCCGGTTGGTGCGCCGCACGATGCGGCCGGAGGCGTCGCGCGCGATCTCGTCGTGCGCCTGCGAGCCGCGACGGGCGGCCGTGCGGAACCCGTCACCCACCTCGACGCCCTTGATGGCCTGGATACCCATGAGCGCGGCAGCGAGCTGCGCGTCGAGCCGGCGGTCGGAGTGCACGTACGAGCCCAGGCCGGAGGGCAGGCCGTAGGCCAGCACCTCGACGACACCGCCGAGCGTGTCGCCGTCCTTGTGGCACTCGTCGATCTCCGCGACCATCGCGGCCGACGTGGCCGCGTCGAAGCAGCGCACCGGGTCGGCGTCCAGCGCCGCGGTGTCGTCGGGCGTGGGCTGCGCCGCGTCGTCGGGAGCCGAGACGGGACCGATACTCACGACGTGCGACACGAGCCGGACGCCGGCCGCCTGCTCGAGGAACCGGGCCGCGACCGTACCGAGCGCCACCCGCGTCGCCGTCTCCCGGGCGCTGGCGCGCTCGAGGACCGGCCGGGCGTCGTCGAAACCGTACTTACGCATGCCGACCAGGTCGGCGTGCCCCGGGCGCGGCCGGGTGAGCGGGGCGTTGCGTGCACGCTGCAGCACCTCCGGGTCGTCCACGGGGTCCGACGCCATGACGTCGACCCACTTGGGCCACTCGGTGTTGCCGATCTCGATGGCGACGGGCCCGCCCTGCGAGACGCCGTGCCGCACGCCGCCGAGGACGCGGACGGCGTCCTGCTCGAACTTCATGCGCGCACCGCGGCCGTAGCCGAGGCGGCGCCGGGCCAGGGCGTCCTGGATGTCGGAGCTCTGCACCTCGACGCCGGCCGGGAGGCCTTCGAGGATGCCGACGAGCGCCGGACCGTGGGACTCACCAGAGGTCAACCAACGCAGCATGAAGCGCATCCTCCCATGTCGGGGGCACGACGAAGGGCCGGGTCCGCCTGGTGGCGGACCCGGCCCTCGTGTCGTTCGTCAGGCCCCGGTGAACGGGTCCGTGGCCCCCGGCGGCACCGGCAGCGCCGGCCGCGGCCCAGTCTCCGTCTCGGTCTCGGCGCCCGTCTCGGACGAGGCCGCAGGCGGCTTCAGCACGTAGATGTAGCCCGTGATGGTCAGCTCGACGTCGCCGACCACGGTCGCCGGGCGGCCGCCCGAGGCGTCCGCCTGACCCTGCCCGGTACCGCGGAACCCGGTGACCAGGAACAGTCGCTGCCCCTCGGCCTGCAGGTTGGTCAGGAACGTCGTCGCGTTCGCCACCGTGCCGAGCACGGTGACGTCCACCGGGACGGCCACGAAGCCCTCGATCGGCGCCGGCCCCGTCGGGGCCGCCGGCTCGACGACCTCGCCGTCTGCAGGAGCGGGAGCAGCCTCACCCTCGGCGGTCGCCGCGGGGTCCACCGGGGCGGCCTCAGGCTCCGTCGCGAGCACCGGCGCGACATCGGTGGGCAGGCCCGGGACGACGGAGACGACCGTGAGTCCGGCTGCGACACCGAGGGTGTCGACGTGGCGGGTGAAGCCGGCCAGGTCAGCCTGCGTGGGGATCTCGACCTGCGCGGCGGCCAGCTCGGCCTTGTACTCGTCGAGGTTCTCGAACTGCTTCTTCAGCGTGGCCAGCTGCAGCCGCAACTGGTCGTTGCGCGCCTCGGCGTCCTCGGCGTCCGACGTCGCGGAGGCCGCCGAGTCGAGCGTGGGCGAGATGGCGATGAACCATCCGCCGACCATGATCAGCAGGGCGACGAAGACAGCGCCACCGATCCAGGTGGAGGTCTTACCACCCATGTCACTCACCTTCCGAGCTGAAGCGGTCGCTGTAGGCGTCCTCGGTGATCTGGACGGAGCCGGTCACCTCGTAGTAGACGTTCTTGTCCTCGTCCTCGGCGATGAGCACCTCGGACACCCAGGCGTCACTGAAGCCGTAGACGGAGTTCAGGCCGTCGATCCACGCCGCCGTGTCGGGGAGGGTCTTGCTGCGCGCGGTGTAGGACAGCCGGGAGACGCTCGGCGCCTGGAGCGGGTCCGCGGCGATCTCGGGCGCCAGCATCGGGGTCGCGCCGGACATCTCGAACGACGTGAGCTTCGTGTCGACGGGCATGACGGCGACGACGGCGTAGATGTAGGGCGTCCACGCGACGTCGGTCGAGAAGCCGAGCTGCTGCGCCTCCGTCGCGCGCCGCAGCTCGCCGAGGACGCGCGGGACCTCGGCGTACTTGGCCTGCTGCTCCGTCAGCTGCGCGGTCTCGGCCTGGGCGTCCGACAGGCGCGCGTTGGCGAGCGTCAGCTGGGCGAGCGCGGCGACGGACGCCGCCACGACGACGGCCAGCACCACGACGAGCCCGAGGGCGAGCTGCCGCTTCGTGCGGCCGAGCGCGCGTCGCGCCCGGATGCCCGGAGGCAGGAGGTTGACCTGGGACAGGGCGTTCGGGTTGGTCACCGACCCCTTGGCGGCCGGCTTGGCGGTCCGCTCGAGCAGGGATGTCATGCTGCCACTCCGAACGCGAGGCCCAGCGGGATCGCCAGGAGGTGCTGGTTGTCGTGGTGCCCGTCCTGGAGCCCCGCCCCCGGCGCCACCTTGAGCGTGCTGAGCGGCTGGCCGACGGTCACCGGGACGCGGCACGCGCTCGAGAGGTACTGCCCGAGGCCGGGCAGCTGCGAGCCGCCACCGGTCAGGACGACGACCTCGGCCGACGAGCCCGGGTTGCTGCTCGCGTAGTAGACGAACGTGTTGCGGATCGCCTCGATGAGCGAGGTCGTCACCGTGCGGATCGCCTCGACGCCGCGCTCGAGCTCGGGCCCGACGGCGTAGCCGATCCCGATCTGGCGCTTGGCCACCTCGGCGTCGGCCATCGTGATGCCGAGGGCACCGGCGACCGCCTCGGTGACGTCCTGGCCACCGGAGGGAAGCATGCGGATCAGGCGCGGCTGTCCGCCGGCCACGATCACGACGGTGGTCACGCGGGCGCCGACGTCGACGAGCGCGAACTCCCGGCCCGCCAGGTCCCCACGCGCCATCACCCGGGTCAGGGCGAGCGCGCCGAGGTCGACCATCATCGGCCGCAGGCCGGCAGACTCGACGGCCTCGGTGTTGGCGTGGACGGTGTCCTTGGTGGCGGCGACGAGCAGCCCGCGCAGCATCCGGCCGTGCTCGCCGTCGAAGGAGCCCGTCGGCACGTAGTCGAGGACCGCGTCCTCGATCGCCACGGGGAGCATGTCCTGCACCTGGAAGGGCAGCGACGACCGGATCTGCGCGATCGGCATCCAGGGCAGGTCCAGGTCGCGCACGATCACGCGCTGGTTGCCCACGCCGAGCACCACGTTCTTGTGGCTGAACTTGTGCTGCGACCACAGGCGTCGGATCGCGGTGGCCACGGTCGACGACTCGGCGACCTCGCCGTCGCGGATCGCGCCGGGCGGCAGTGCCACCTCGCCGTACCGGACGACGGTCGGCTGCGCGGTGCGCGCAGGGCCGCCGCTCCCGAACTCGACCTCGGCAGCACGCACATGCGTGGTGCCGATGTCGAGTCCGATGACTCTCGACTTGGCCACGTGACTTTCCCTTCGACCGTGAGCAATGACTCCGAATGGACTATCGGCCGGGAAGGTCCAGGTCTTGAGGCCGAGGGCACCGACGAATCGGCGCAGATCAGAGCATCAGGTCGAGATACGCCTGGAAGATCTGCTCGCCCCACACGATGCCGACGGCAGCGCCGAGCAGCATCCACGGGCCGAAGGGGATGCCGGTCTTGCGCCCGGCGCGACGCAGCATCAGCAGACCCACCGAGAAGACGCCGCCGAGGACGAACGCCGCGAACGAGCCGACCGCCAGCGCGCCCCAGCCGACCCAGCCCAGGTACAGCCCGAGCAGGCCGGCGAGCTTGACGTCGCCGAAGCCCATCCCCTTCGG
Organism: Cellulomonas xylanilytica; assembly: GCF_007989805.1. Taxonomy (GTDB): domain Bacteria; phylum Actinomycetota; class Actinomycetes; order Actinomycetales; family Cellulomonadaceae; genus Cellulomonas; species Cellulomonas xylanilytica. The sequence continues at coordinate 558,768 of NZ_BJUB01000001.1, read as the reverse complement.
GTACGCGAAGACCACCACGAAGTAGAACGTCCACAGCACGACGCAGCCGATCCCGGCGCGCACCAGGTCACCCCAGTCGCCGGTCCCCCACGTCGCCAGGGCCAGCAGCACGATCGCGACCACGTAGGACGGCAGCACGATCCTGTTCGGCAGGGTCTTGGTGTCGATGTCGATGAGGGCGAGTGCCACCGACACGGCCGTGAGGTACAGGAACGCGGGCAGGGCCCAGACCTCCGGCGCGTCGAACCCGACGCCCAGCGCCACGGCGACGAAGAGCACCCCGGTGGCCAGCTCCACCAACGGGTAGCGGGCCGAGATCGGCGCCGCGCAGTCCCGGCACCGCCCCCGCAGCACGAGCCACGACACCAGCGGCACGTTGTCCCGGGCGCGGATCGCGTGCCCGCACCTGGGGCAGGCGCTGGGCGGGTGGCTGATCGACTCGCCCCGCGGGACGCGCCAGATGACGACGTTGAGGAACGAGCCGACCGCCAGACCGAGCAGGCCGACGAGGGCGTACAGCACGACAGTCACGAGGATTACCGGTACGTCCCGTCCGCGCCGAACACCGGCGCAATCTCGACCCAGACGTTGACACCGTAGGTGGTCGAGGTGGGCGAGAGGAACTTGGGCGGTGCGACGTAGCTGAAGCGCTTGTCGTACTTGTAGTCCTTCAGGTACCCGGTGGAGACCGTGGCGCCGCTACCCGTGCCGACGGTGCCGCGGAACTTCTGCGCGATGGCACCGTTGACGGTCAGGGTGCCGCGCGGGTCGCCGCGGTCGTAGTTCTGCACCATGAACGTGTGCGCGACCGACAGGATGGCGGCGTCGATGCGCCGGTGCGTGTCGGCCACCAGCTCGTCGCCCGAGGGGGTGAAGGTTCGACCGGTGCAGTTGAACCGCGTCCCGGACGGGACGCAGGTGTACCCGATGGCCTCGAGGGAGGTCCGCTGTGCCGACGTCTGGTTGGTGAGGGTCGTGGCCGAGGACACGGTCTGCTTCTCCGGCTTCCACACCCAGACGGCGTTCTGGCCCACGAGCCCGAGGATGTCGTCCTCGGAGTTGTCGTAGACGATGTCGTTGGTGATGTAGATGTAGTTCTCCGCCGCGAGGGTCGCCTTGGCGTTCACGACGCCCTCGACGAACAGGTCTCCGCTGCGGCACCCGTAGACGCTGGCGTTCGCGATGTACTCACCGGTCGCGGGATAGCCCACGGGGTTGCCCGCGGCGTTCCGGACGTTGGTCCCGGTGGGCGCGTGGCTCTCCGCGAGGCACACGGGGGTGCCCGTGGCACCCGGAGCCCAGTAGTTGGCGTCGGTGGACAGCGACGGCACGTTCTGCACGTACACGACGTTGTTGTCGGGCGCGTTGATCTCCTGGCCCGTGGACGATCCGAGGCCGGTCGCACCCGGCGTGCCGCAGCCCGAGTTGTTGACACCGGAGATCGGGCTGGTCCACTTGGTCCACGGCGAGCGGACCTGCATCTTGCCGTTGGCCTTGAGCACGATCGACGTCGGGCCCGTGTAGAGGCAGCCAGGGCGCGGCACGTCGAGCGGCAGGTCCGGCCGGGTCTCCTTCTTCAGCTCGGTGTTCGTCGCCGGCATCGCGAGGATCGGCTCGTACACCGGCTTGCCCGCGGGCATCGCCGGGAAGGAGGGGGTGCCCGTACCGAAGTAGTTGAGACCGGAGGTCGGGTTGTAGGACGTCGTGGTCCAGCCCTTGAACGTCGGGGACCCGTCGATCTGGAACGCGTCGTTCGTGTGCAGCGGACCGTCGATGACGTCGCCGGTACGGAAGTTGATCGCGCCGCAGCCGGTCGGCGGGCTGGCCGTGTTGCGCCCCGCGTAACGGTAGATCTCGCAGGTTCCCGTCGCTCCCGAGATCACCGGGTCGATGATCTCGTAGTTGGTGAAGTACAGGAAGTCGATGAAGCCGCGCTGGCGCAGGTCGGCCACCAGCGATCGCGTCTCCCCACCGGCGCGGCCGGTGGCCCGCAGCCGCAGGGTGCCCGACGCGTAGTACTTCGAGTTGTCCACCTCGTAGCGGAACTGGGCGGCGCCGCCGGACCCGGCGATGTTGGCCCAGCTCCCGGACGCGCCGAGGCCGAACGCCGGGTTGGCCGACGCACCGGTGGGCAGGTTCAGGACGCTCGTCGGGGCGAACGTCGCCGCGGGGTTGCCGTAGACGAAGTAGCCGGGGTCGTTGGCCAGCCGGCTCTGGTACTCCTCGACCGCCGCGTAGGCGGCCGCCATGGCGGCGTTCCAGTCCTGGTCCCCCCGGGCCTTGCGCTGGGAGCCGATGGCGTAGGACACGGCGGAGATCGCGAGCAGGGCGAGCACCATCGAGACGCCGATGACCATGATGAGGGCCATGCCCTCGTCCCGCCGCGGGCCGATCCTGGCCGCGAGAATGCGACGCATCACCTGGACGCTCCTACTCGGTCGATACCGCGGTTCGGCAGGCCGACCTGGTTGGTCAGCAGCACGGGTGCCGCCCGGCCGGTGCTGTCGGCCTGGACCTGCAGTCGCACCTCGACGAGGGCGATGCTCTTCAGGACGTTCGGGTCCGTGATCCCCGTGCTGGGCACGGTGATCACGTTGCAGTTGGGCAGCGTCGCCGCGCACACGGCCGCGGTGCGGTAGGTGAACAGCCAGGGATCGGTACCGGTCCGCACGACGATCTTGCTGGCGATCCGCCGGTTCGAGGCGACCGCGGACGCGAACGTCCAGTACGGGTTCGACGCCGCGACCGAGTTCCACCGCGTCTCCATGAGCTGACGCTGGCTGTTGACGGCGAACTGGACCTTGACGGGCTTCGGCGATGCCGAGGACGTGTCCAGGAAGCCGTGCATGATCAGGCTCTCGCGGCCGGCGAAGAGGAAGACCGGGATGTTGTCGGCGTTGCCGGTGCGCCGGATCTCCGTGCCGGACCGCAGCACACGCGTCAGCTCGGACATGCCCACCGCGGCGACGTTCGTGCTCTCCGACGCGCTGCGGTCCCTGGTCATCGACCGGGTGAAGGTCGAGAACAACGACACCACGAGGATGCTGATGATGCTCATGAGCCCCATCGTCACGATCAGCTCCGGGAGGCTGAACCCGGCCTCGGCGCGCTCGGCCGGCGAGCTCAGGCGTGCGCGGATGCGGCGCATGTCACGGTCCTTCCCAGAGCGGCGAACGCGGGTCGAGCTCGACGGTGCTGTCGGGGTGGACGTTCCCGCCGGTGACCGGCGTGACCTGGGCGGTCGTGATGGCGGTCGTCTGCGAGGAGCTGCTGCCGCGGTAGAGCTTCCAGAACCCGTACGGCAGCGCGATCGTGGCGTTGCCCGCGGCGTTCAGGACCGCCGAGGAGAAGGTCAGCGTCTGGACCGGTGTCGTGCAGCCCGACGCGCCGGCACCGGCCGGTGCGGCCACGGCGACGGCCTTGATGAATCCGTTGGTCACGGACAGCGGGCCCACGGCCACGTTGACGATGCCCATGGGCACCTCGACCGTCACGGACCCGCCCGGCGCCGCGGCGGCCTCCGGCTGTCGCACCCCGCCGGTCCAGTTGGCCGGGTCGGCCGGGCCGGTCTTGAGGGTCGAGAGGTCACACGTGCCGGCGAAGATCGAGTAGCCCGAGCTGATCGGGAACATGCTGTACGTGCGCGGCGTGTTCGAGCCGGTCGACACCGACGGGTTCTTCGGGCCGTAGGTGCTGTCGAAGGTCGTCAGCATGGACCCGGCAGGCACGCTCGGCGTGACGCCGGCGACGTTGTTGCCGAACCGGAGCGTGTAGACCGCGGCCCGGTCGTACGCGAAGGCGGCGGACGCCGTGGCGTTCGCGGCGACGCTCAGCAGGACGGACGGTGCCGTCGCCTGGTTGATGTCGACGTACCCGGCCTTGGTGACCGTGACCTTGTAGCTGCCGGGCGGCGCCTTGAGGACGTACGCGCAGCCCTCGGAGTCCGTGGTGGCCGTCGGCAGAGCCGCACCGACCGGGACTCCTGCCGCGGTGGTCGGCTGGGCGACGACGGACACCCCCGGGGATCCCAGGCCCTCGCCGTTGAGGACAGAGATGAGCAGGGTGGAGCGCGTCGGGTCGTTGATGCGGTCCTTGGCGTCCAGGACGGTGTCGGCGCGGACCGGCTCGGTGCCCGTGCGCATGCTGTCCCAGGTGATCGTGATGTTCACGCGCTTGTAGCGCAGGGCACCACCGCCGGCGCCGCAGGCGAACTCGAGGTTCGGGTCCGAGACCCAGGACGTCTCACGGTCGACGTGGAACGTGTCCCCGTTGAGGTCCCGCGAGTAGCTCTTGTCCTGCAGGTCGAAGATGTTCTTCTCCTCGCGCGTGCGGTCGATGTCCTCCGCCGCGAGGTTGGCCGCCACCTGGCGAGCACGGGAGTCCCGGCCCAGCGACAGGACGGACAGCATGGTGTAGATGAGACCGGTGCTGACGATGGCGAAGATCAGCATCGCCATGAGCACCTCGACGAGGCTCACGCCCTCCTCGTCCCGCGCTTGCGCGAGTCGCTGGCGGAGTGTGCGCACGGTCGTCGTCCTCTCGTCTGTGCCGGGGGGTGGTACGCCGGTGTGGGGCGCCGTCCGGGACGGCACCCCACACCGGGTCGTTCAGTGGCCTACGGTCAGTCGTCGCTGTCCGTGATGACGCCGGTCGTGCTGTCGTACGTGAAGGTGCGCGCGGCGTCGAGGTTGCTGTTCACGCCCTGCAGCGTGTACTCGTCGGCCGTGGCGGACTCGATGGTGACGGTGACGTCGGCGGTCGCGTTGAAGCCGTTGTCGGCCAGGTCCGTCGCGGTCATGCCGTCGTAGGAGCCGTTCGCGTCGACCGCGAAGGACTCGGCCGCGATGGCGGCGTTCTTCAGGTCGGACTCGACCTGCGAGGCCCAGGCCTTCTGGCGCTGGTTCAGGAACGCCGGGATGGCGATGGCGGCGAGGATGCCGATGATGATGATGACGACGAGGAGCTCGATGAGCGTGAAGCCCTTCTCCCCCTTGGCGCGGTCGTCCATCGTCTTCTGAATACGAGCGATCACGGTGAAGCCCCTTTTCGATGTCGTGGGTCAGTGCCGGTCGCCCGGCATTCGGTGCTGCGTCTGGTTCATCGGGCGCGGGCGGGGCGGCCTTGAGGCGATTCCGGGAACTCTTTCGTGGTGTCACCCGTTCGCACCAGTCCGCGTCGTCGCAGGTCACAGACGCGGTCGGACATGCGTCGGCCCGGTGACCGAGATGTCCGATCACCGGGCCGAAGCGCGCGGGAAAAAGCCGCAGAAAGGTCAGCCGACGAGCTCGAAGATCGAGAAGATCGGCATGTACAGGGCGACGATCATGCCGCCGATGATCGTCCCGAGAATGGCGATCATGAGGGGCTCGATCAAGGACGTGAGCTGTTCCGTCGTCGCCGTGACCTCCTCGTCGTAGAACTCGGAGATCTTCTCCAGCATGGTCTCCAGCGCACCGGCGTCCTCACCGGTGGAGATCATCTGCACGACCATGGGCGGGAACACCGCGTGCTGAGCGAGCGGGGCGGACAGGGACTGCCCGGTGCGCACGCTCTCCTGCACGTCCTTGACGGCGAGCTCGATGACGTAGTTGCCGCTGGTCTCGCCGACGATGTCGAGGGCCTGCAGGATGGGCACGCCGGCCCCCAGCATGGTGCCGAAGTTCCGGGTGAACCGGGCGATGGCGACCTTCTTGAACAGCGGCCCGAAGATGGGGATCCGCAGGGTCAGCGGCTGCACGAACGCGCGCACCGCGCGGTCGTTCTTGTGCCGCTTCCACCAGATGGCGAACACGATCGTCGCCACCAGCAGGAGGGGCGCCATCCACTTCATCATGCCGGAGAGCAGCACGAGGAACTGCGTGGGCAGCGGGAGCTCGCCGCCGAGGTCCATGAACATCTTCTCGAACACGGGCACGATGAACAGGAGCATGCCGACGACGGCCAGGATCGCCATGCAGAACACCATGACCGGGTAGGTCATCGCGGACTTGATCTGCGACCGCAGCTTGACCTCGCTCTCGTAGTTCTCCGCCACGGAGACGAGAGCCTTCTCGAGGAAGCCGCCGACCTCGCCGGCGCGGATCATGTTGACCATCAGCGGCGGGAAGATCTGCGTGTGCCGGCCGAGCGACTCCGACAGCGACCCGCCCGTCTCGACGTCGTTGCGGGTCTGCGCCAGCACCTTGGCCAGCGGCTTGCTCTCCGTCTGGTCCGCGAGGATCGACAGCGTCCGCAGCAGAGACAGGCCGGCCGAGATCATGGTCGCCATCTGGCGGGCCATGACCGCGAGGTCCTTCAGGGTCACCCGGTCGGAGAAGCCGGGGATGTTGATCTCGGTCTGCAGTCCCCCGCCGACGACCTCCTTGATGGTCAGCGGGGCCACGCCCATGGCGCGCAGGCGGTTGGCGACGGCGGCCTCGTTCTGGGCGTCGATGCGCCCCTTGACGATCTTGCCGTTCTTGTCGCTCAGCGAGTACTCGTACGTCCTGGTGATCGCCATCAGCGCATCCCGTTCCCCGCAGGCGAGTAGCCCATCGTGCCCGAGTTCAGCGTGGACGCACCCTGGTTGGTCCGGGCGGTCCGGCCGACGAGCTTGTTGAAGTCCTCGATGTGGTGGCACTTCTCCACGCCGACCTCGTACGTGATCGTGCCCTTCTTCACCAGGTCGGCCAGGTGCTGGTCCATGGTGTACATCCCGTGGTCGGCGCCGGCCTGCATGGCGGAGTAGATCTGGTGCGTCTTGCCCTCGCGGATGAGGTTGCGGATGGCGGGCGTCGCCACCATGACCTCGGTCGCGACCGCACGCCCGGTGCCGTTCGCCTTCTTGCACAGCGTCTGGCAGACGACGCCCTGGATCGCGGACGCGAGCTGGGTGCGCACCTGGCTCTGCTGCTCGGCGGGGAACACGTCGATGACACGGTCGATGGTCTGCGCGGCGTCCTGCGTGTGCAGGGTCGCGAAGACCAGGTGACCGGTCTCGGCCGCGGTCAGCGCGACGGAGATGGTCTCCAGGTCACGCATCTCGCCGACGAGGATGATGTCGGGGTCCTGCCGCAGCACGTGCTTGAGGGCGTTGGCGAACGAGTGGGTGTCCGCGCCGACCTCGCGCTGGTTGATCAGCGACTTCTTGTGCCGGTGCAGGAACTCGATGGGGTCCTCGACGGTCATGATGTGGTCCGCACGGGTGCGGTTGGCCAGGTCGATGACCGCGGCGAGGGTGGTCGACTTGCCGGAGCCCGTGGGGCCGGTGACCAGGACGAGCCCACGCGGGAGCCCCGCGAAGCTGGACACGACCGGCGGGACGCCGAGGTCCTCGAGCGGCTTGATCTCGTAGGGGATCACGCGGAACGCGGCGCCGATCGACTCGCGCTGCTGGTACAGGTTGACGCGGAACCGCGCCTTGCCGCGGACCGCGTAGGCGAAGTCCAGCTCGAGGTTGGCCTCGAACGTCTCGCGCTGACGCTGCGTGAGGATCGAGTAGATGCTGCGGCGCAGGCCGTCGGGCCGGATGCTCTCGAACCCGTCGAGGGCCTTGAGCGCACCGTGCGACCGGATCATCGGCGGCGAGCCGACCGTCAGGTGCAGGTCGGAGGCGCCGGCCTCGATCATCGCGATGAGCGCCGAGTCGAGCTGGATGTCGCCTTCCTGCGACTCCTGACCCAGGCCGGACCGCGCAGCGCGGTCGCGAGCCGGCGCGGCAGCGCGGGCCGGCGGGCGCGGCGGCTCGGCAGCGGGCGGCGCCGGTGCGACGACGGGCGCAGGCGGACCAGCCTGGGCGGGGACGTAGTACGCCGGCTGACCGGCGACGGCCGGTGCGACGGGCGGGGGCACCGGAGCGGGCTGGAAGGGTCCGCCCGGTCCAGGACCGCCTGCGGGCAGGAAGGTCTGGCCCCCGGACGCCTGCGGCGGCACCGGCGTGAAGGCCTGCGTGACGCTCCCCCGGCCCTCGTCGGGCACGTGGCTCATCGAGGGGACGGGCGAGTACACCGGCGGCGCGCCAGCCTGCGGGCCTGCCGTGCGGTAGGGCGGCAACGGGCGGGTGGGCTCACCCCGGCCGGTTGAGTAGGACTCGGTCACGTCACAGCCTCCACGTTGTCGTACCGCGTTCGTTCGCACGCACGGGCACGGCCCCTGCGCAGCAGCTCGGTATCTCGGATCTCATCGGCGGATGAACCGCCCGACTTGAGTGCAGGTCACGCGACGACGCGCATGATCTCCTCGATCGACGTCTGACCGAGCGCGACCTTCTGCCAGCCGTCGTTGCGGAGCGAGATCATCCCCTGGGCCACGGCCGTGGCGGCGATGTCCGCGCTGGAGGAGTGCGCCACCGCGTGACGCTCGATCTCCTCGGTGACCCGCATGACCTCGTGCAGGGCCAGGCGGCCGCGGTAGCCGGTCTTGGAGCACGTGACGCAGCCACCGGGACGGAAGAGCTCGGGCAGCGGCTCCCCCGGCACCCACGGGAACCGCGCTGCGGCCATCTCCTCGGGCGACGGCTGGTACGGCACCTTGCACTTGCCGCAGAGGCGCCGCGCGAGCCGCTGGGCCACGACGGCGTCGAGGGCGGAGCCGACGAGGAAGGGCTCGATGCCCATCTCGGTCAGACGCGTGATCGCCGAGGGTGCGTCGTTGGTGTGCAGGGTGGACAGCACGAGGTGACCGGTGAGGGCCGCCTCGATGGCGATCTGCGCCGTCTCGTGGTCACGGATCTCACCGAGGAGCACCACGTCCGGGTCGGACCGCAGGATCGAGCGCAGCGCCCCCGCGAAGGTCAGACCGGCCTTCGGGTTCACCTGCACCTGGTTGATGCCGGGGAGCCGGTACTCGACCGGGTCCTCGACGGTGATGACGTTGATCTCCGGCTTCGACACCGCGTTGAGCGTGGCGTACAGGGTGGTCGACTTGCCCGACCCCGTCGGGCCCGTGACGAGGATCATCCCGTAGGGCTTGGTGTACGACTCCTTGTACGTCTCGTAGTTCTCGTCGAGGAACGACAGGTCGCGCAGGTCGAGGCTCGCCGTGGAGTTGTCGAGGATGCGCATGACGATCTTCTCGCCCCAGACGGTCGGCAGCGTGGCCACCCGGAGGTCGATCTTGCGGCCGTTGTGCACCACGGACATGCGGCCGTCCTGGGGCTTGCGCCGCTCGGCGATGTCGATGTCGCTCATGATCTTCACGCGGCTGATGACGCCCTGCTGGATCTGCTTGGGCGACCGCTGCGTCTCGTGCAGCACACCGTCGATGCGGTACCGCACGCGCAGGTCGTGCTCCGCCGGCTCGATGTGGATGTCCGACGCGCGGTCGGTGATCGCCTGCGTGACGAGCAGGTTGACGTACCGCACGATCGGGGCGTCGTCGTCGACCGACATCTCGCCCAGCTTGGACAGGTCCTGCTCCGGCTCGGCGTTCTGCTCGTTGAACGCCGAGGACAGGTCCTCCATCTCGTCGTCCGCACGGCAGAACCGGTCGATCGCGCGCATGAGGTTGTCGTGCGTGGCGATGACGGGGATCACGGGCCGGTTCGTGACGCTCCGGACGTCGTCGACCGCCATGACGTTGCCGGGGTCGGCGGTGGCCAGGACGATCGAGCCGCCCTCGAGCGACACCGGGAGCACGGTGTAGCGCCGGCACAGAGCCCCCGGCACCAGGGACACCGCGGCGCGGTCGACGGGGAACTCGTCGAGGTCGACGAAGTTCATCCCCACCTGGTTGGCCAGCGCCTTGACCAGCTGGCCCTCGGTCAGGACCCCCAGCTCGACGAGCGTGCGTCCCAGCGACGAACCTCGGGCCTGTGTCTCGTCGAGGGCAGCGAGCAGCTGCGCCTCCGTGACCAGACCGTCATCGAGCAGGATCTCCCCGAGCTGCTTCACGCGCGTCCTTCCGGTCGACCGGCAGCCGAGCGATGGCTGCGCGGGTGTCTCCGGATCAATCGGCAGGAACGACGAGCGGGGTGAGCCCCTCAGGCAGTCAGTTTGTCCTCGAGCGCGGCGGACATCGCGGCGAGCGGGGCGGGGTGCCCCGTCATGAGCCGGACCTGCTCGGCGGCCTGGTGCAGGAGCATCTGCTCACCGCTGACGACGACTCCCCCGGCGGCCGCCCACGCGACCGACAGCGCCGTCGGGCGGGGGTCGTACGCGACGTCGAGGAGCACGCCCTTGACCACCTCGACGCGCTCCGCGAGCGGGTCGGCGGCGTGCGGCGGGAGGGTCGACACGACGACGTCCGCCCGGCCGATCTCCGCGGGTGCCTCGTCCAGAGTGCGGTACACCGGGGTCACGCCCATCCGGTGGGCCGCCCGCATGAGGCCTCCCGCGCGCGCGACGGCCCGCACGTAGACGACGGGCGACGTGCAGCCCAGCTGGGCGAGCGCGGCCAGCGTCGACGACGCGGTGGCACCCGCGCCGAGCACGGCCGCGCTCCCGATCGGGTGGTCCAGCCCCAGCGCGGCGACGATGCCGTGCACGTCCGTGTTGGCGCCGACGAGCGTGCGCCCCTGGAACAGCACCGTGTTGACCGCACCGACCACCTCCGCCAGCGGCTCGACGTGGTCGAGCAGCGGGATGACGGTCTGCTTGAGCGGCATGGTCAGGCTCAGCCCCGCCCACGTGTCGTCCAGGCCGGCGATGAAGCCCGCGAGCTCGTCCTCCGTGACGTCGACGGCGTCGTAGCGCCAGCCCGACAGACCGAGCGCCGCGTACGCGGCACGGTGCAGCGCCGGCGACAGCGAGTGCGCCACCGGGTGCCCGAGGACGGCCGCCCTGTGCGACGAGGCCTCTCGCAGCTCCGTGCTCTCCATCGGGTCCCCTCGGTGATGTCGATCGCGGTCAGAAGCTCCTGCGCGCACGTCCCCTGCCGCGCGACGAGCGGCCGACCGTGTCGACTGACACGATCGGCCGTCTCGCCTCGCGGATGGCCGCAGGAACTTTACGTCGCCGTCAGACGGCGCCGTGGGTCGCGCGGACTAGCCGTCCTGCTCGGCCTGCCACTGGCGAAGGAGCTCCCTGTTCGCCTCGTGCTCGGCGTTCGTCACGGCGAAGCGCGTCTCACCGGTGTCGAGGTTGATGGCGACCCAGAAGAGCCAGTCACCCGGCTCCGGGTTGAGGACGGCGTCGATCGACGTCGCCCCCGGCGAGGCGATCGGGGTGGGCGGCAGGCCGAGGTGGCGGTAGGTGTTGTAGAGGTTGGAGTCGTCCTGCAGCATCTCGGTGGTCAGGTCCATGCCCGAGATGCCCAGCCCGTAGGCGACCGTCGCGTCGACCTGCAGGGCGATCTCCTTCTCGAGCCGGTTCTCGATGGCACGCGCCACCTTCGGCCGGTCCTCGGGAAGCTTGGCCTCGCGCTCGACGATCGAGGCCTTGTTCAGCACGGTCGCCCACTGGTCCTGGGGGACGCCCTTCTGCGTGAGCACGGCCACCGTCTGCGCGGTCATCTTCGCGAGCACGCTCGTCGGGGTCGCGTCCGGCTCGATGTCGTAGGTCGCCGGGAACAGCCAGCCCTCCGGGTTGCCGTTGGCCTCCGCGGGCAGGCCGATGGCGGCCGGGTCGGCGAGTGCCGCGGTGACCTCCTCGGCGGGGATCGCGAGCTTCTCGCTGATCTTCGTGGCGATCTGGTTCACCGTGAGGCCCTCGGGGATCCCGAGCTTGAAGGACACGCGGCTCGAGGGGTTGAGGAGCGCGATCACGGCGTCGGAGGCGGGCATCTCGAGGAGCATGTTGTAGGTGCCCGGCTGGATCGACGCCGCCTGCGGGTTGGCGGCGAACGCCTCGTTGAACGCCTTCTCGGTCGCGACGACACCGGCGCCGACCAACGTCGCCGCCATGTCCGCGCCCGTGTCGCCGGGCTTGATGACGACCTCGGCAGCGCCGTGACCGACTCCGCTGTAGTCCTCGACGCCCTCGTCCGCGCTGCCGCCGCCCTGGAACATGCCGCCCATCAGCTCGACGACGACATACCCGGCGCCCGCGACCATGAGGACCGCGACGACCAGCACCCAGATCGAGCGGCGCCGACGGCGCTTGCGCTCACGCTGCTGCTTGGCCCGGCCGCGCGAGCGCGACGGCTTCGGCTCCGTGGCGGCGACGCGGGTGTCGCCGGCGAACAGGTCGCTCACCTCGTCGCTCCGTTCCACGGGGGTCCACCACTCGGTCTGGCTCTTGGTCACGTGCGCGTCACTCCACCGTCGTCCGTGCGTCGCCCGCAGCCCCCCCGCGCGCCGCTGGAGCGTGCTGTGCCGGATCGACCGCGACCCGCTCTCCGGGTCGTCGTCCCGACGCACGCTCCGCGTCCAGCGCGGACTGCAAGATCACCACCGCGGCTGCCTGGTCGACGACCTGACGGTGGCGGCGCCCGGATCGGCCGGACGCCTGCAGCGCGTGATGGGCGGACACCGTGCTCATCCGCTCGTCGACCAGCCGCACCGTGACCGGTGCGATGGCCTGCGCCAGTTGGACAGCGTACGCGCGAGCGGCGTCGGATGCGGAACCTTCGGCCCCCGACATGTGGACGGGCAGCCCGACGTACACAACACCCACACGCCGCTCCTGCACCTCGTGCACCACCTGCGCGATGTCGGCCGGGAGCCGCCCCTTCACGCCGGTGGAGCGTGCGAGCGTCGCGACGGGCGTGGCGATGAGGCCGTCCGGGTCGCTGCTCGCGAGGCCGACGCGCACGGTCCCGACGTCGACGGCGAGCCGGGGCCCGCGCACGACGGCGCCGTGGTCGGGGGTGGCGCTCACGTCAGCCGCCCACCGCCGTGGCCACCGCCGCCAGTGCGTCGGCCAGCCGCGTCGGGTCGGTCCCGCCGCCCTGCGCCAGGTCGTCCTTGCCGCCCCCGCCGCCGCCGAGGATCCCCGAGGCGGTGCGCACGAGGGCGCCCGCGCGGACGCCCTGCTCGCGCGCCGCGGCGTTGGTCGCGACGACCACCACCGGGCGGCCCTTGCTGACACCACCGATCGCGACGACCCCGGGCGACGCCTCACCCAGCCGCGCACGCACGTCGAGGACGAGCGTGCGCAGCTCGTCCCCGCCGACCTCGCCCGCGTCGTGCGTGACGACCCGGGTCTCGCCGACCGTCACCGCTCCGGCCGCGAGCGTGCCCGCCTGCGCGAGCAGGGTCGCCTGCCGCATGGCCGCGAGCTCCTTCTCGGACTCCTTGAGCCGCGTGATCAGCGAGGACACCCGCTCGGAGAGCTCGTCGGGACGCGCACCGAGCAGCCCGGAGAGCTGTCCGACCAGGGCGCGCTCCTTCGCCTGGTACCCGTACGCACCCGCGCCGACGAGAGCGTCGACGCGCCGCACGCCCGAGCCGATCGCCGACTCGGACAGGAGGGTCACCAGACCGAGCTCGCCCGACCGCTTGACGTGCGTGCCCGCGCACAGCTCCAGCGACCAGCCGTCGCCGATGTCGACGACGCGGACCTCGTTGCCGTACTTCTCGCCGAACAGCGCCATCGCGCCCTTGCCACGAGCCTCGTCGATCTGCATGACGGAGTCGGTGACCTCGAGGTCGTCCTGGAGCCGCTCGTTGACGCGCGCCTCGATCTCCGCGACGACCTGCGACGGCGTCGCCGAGGGCGAGCGGAAGTCGAAGCGCAGCCGGCTCGGCGCGTTGAGCGAGCCCGCCTGCGTGGCGGTCTCCCCCACGGACTCGTGCAGCGCCTTGTGCACCAGGTGCGTCGCCGTGTGGGCGCGCGCGATCGCGCGCCGCCGGTCGAGGTCGATCGTCGCCGTCGCGGCCTCGCCGAACGTCACGGTGCCGTCGACCAACCGACCGTGGTGCACCGACAGGCCCCTGACCGGCGCCTGCACGTCGTCCACCTCGATGCGCGCTCCGCCGTCGAGCACGATGACGCCCGTGTCGGCCAGCTGCCCGCCCGACTCCGCGTAGAACGGCGTCACGTCGAGCACGACCTCGACGTCGGCCGGGGCCGTCGCCGCCGGCGCGGGGACTCCGTCGACGAGCAGGCCGACGACGCGCGAGCGCGCGGTCGAGTCGGTGTAGCCGATGAACTGCACCGGCTTGGCGTTCTCGCTGCTCAGGGTGCTGTGCAGGTCCTGGTAGGCCGCGGTGTCCGCCCGGCCGGCACGCTTCGCCAGCGCGTCCGCACGTGCACGGTCCCGCTGCTCCTTCATCAGGGTGCGGAACGCCGTCTCGTCGACGGACACGCCCTGCTCCGCCGCCATCTCGAGCGTCAGGTCGATCGGGAACCCGTACGTGTCGTGCAGCTGGAACGCCTGGTGTCCGGTGAGCACCGGTGCCGGCGTGGACTTCGCCGCCTGCACCGCGGTGTCGAGGATCGTCGTGCCCGCGGCGAGCGTGCGCCGGAACGTGTCCTCCTCCGCGTACGCCACCTGGCTGATCCGCTCGAAGTTCGCCGCCAGCTCCGGGTAGGAGGGGCTCATCGCGTCCTTGCTCAGCGGCAGCAGCGTGGGCAGCGCGAGGTCGTCCACCCCGAGCAGCCGCATCGCCCGGATGGAGCGGCGCAGCAGCCGGCGCAGGACATACCCGCGGCCCTCGTTCGACGGCGTGACGCCGTCGCCCATGAGCATCAGCGCGCTGCGCACGTGGTCGGCGACGACGCGCATCCGGACGTCGTCGTCGTGCACCGCCCCGTACCGCTTGCCGGAGAGCTCCTGCGCGCCCTGGATGACGGGGAACACCTCGTCGATCTCGTAGAGGTTGTCGACGCCCTGCAGCAGGTACGCGACGCGCTCGAGACCCATCCCGGTGTCGATGTTCTTCTGCTTGAGGTCCCCGAGGATCGGGAAGTTCTCCTTGCCGCCCCCGTCACCCCGCTCGTACTGCATGAAGACGAGGTTCCAGATCTCGAGGTAGCGGTCCTCGTCGACGACGGGACCGCCCTCCGCGCCGTACTCCGGGCCGCGGTCGACGTAGATCTCGGAGCACGGGCCCGACGGACCGCGCGCGCCGGTGGACCAGAAGTTGTCCTTCCAGCCGCGGCGCTGGATGCGCTCGTCGGGCAGGCCCGCGATCTCCTTCCAGAGGCCGGCCGCCTCGTCGTCGTCGTGGAAGACGGTGACCCAGATGGTGTCCGGGTCGAAGCCGAAGCCGCCGGTCTCCCGCGACCCGGTGACCAGCTCCCAGGCGTAGGTGATCGCACCGTGCTTGAAGTAGTCGCCGAACGAGAAGTTGCCGTTCATCTGGAAGAACGTGCCGTGCCGGGTCGTCTTGCCGACCTCCTCGATGTCGAGGGTGCGCACGCACTTCTGCACGCTGGTCGCACGCGGCCACGGCGGGGTCTGCTCGCCGAGCATGTACGGGATGAACGGCACCATGCCGGCGATGACGAACAGGGTCGACGGGTCCGGCGAGATCAGCGAGGCCGAGGGCACGACGGCGTGGCCGTTGCCCTCGAAGTAGTCGAGCCAGCGCTGGCGGATCTCGGCGGTACGCATCGTGTCCTCGTCTGTCAGGTGGTGTTCGGGTGCTGCTGGTGGTGCACGTGCTCGTGCGTCAGAAGAAGGTGTAGCCGTCGTCGTCGTCGGGGTCCTCGGTCGGACCACCCGCCCAGTCGTCGCCATGGCGGGCGGACCACGACCGACGCAGGCTGGCGACCCGTTCCGGGCGCTCGGCGCGGAGCGCGTCGACGTCCATGTCTCCCACCAGGTCGTGCCGCAGCTCCTGCTCGCGCTCGGCCATCGCCGCCAGGAAGTCGGTCTTGAGCGTCGCGACCGCGCGCGACACCCGCTGGGCGCCGTCGATCGCGTCCGTCGTCCCCGCGGGCAGGTAGGCGTCCACGACCGACCGCCCCTTGCGGATCACGACGACCGTGACGACGACCCCGATCGCGAGCCAGGTGAGCCGGCGCGCCATCATCGGCCCCGGCGCGCGCTCGCCGCGAGACCCGACAGCGCGGTGCGCACACCGTAGGAGAACGCGGCCGCCTTGATCATCGGGCCGCCGACCGTCGCGGCGAACAGGGAGGTGAGCGCCGAGACGTTCTCCGAGACCTGGGCGGCGGCCGTGGTCACGGTGTCGATGTTCTCCAGCTGCGTGTTCGAGGACGCGACGAGCGTCGCCGTCTCGTCGAGCACCGGGACCGTGTGGTCGGTGATCTCCTTGACCGACGACCGCGTCTCGTCGAGCACCCGCCCGAGCTTGATCAGCGGCACCGCCAAGAAGCCCACGAGCAGCACGAACGCGATCGCGGCGATCAGACCCGCGACGTCACCCACCGACATGTCCAGCCTCCTGGTCCTGGGGCCCTCGACCCCGCGGAAACCCTACCCGTCCGGAACGCACGGACGCCCCGCGGCGCAGGTGCGCGGCGGGGCGTCCGGGGAACGGCTGGATCAGCGGGCGTAGTACTCGACGACCAGCTGGACCTCGCACGTCACGGGGATCTCCGCGCGCTTCGGGGCTCGCACCAGGACGGCGCTGAGCTTCTCGAGCTGCACGTCGAGGTAGCCCGGGACCGTCGGGAGCACGTCGCGGTGCGCGCCGGCGGCGGCGACCTGGAACGGCACGGTGGCCTGGCTCTTCGGCTTGACCTGGAGCGTCTGGCCCGGCTTCACGCGGAAGGAGGGACGGTCCACGATCTTGCCGTCGACGAGCACGTGACGGTGCACGACGACCTGGCGCGCCTGCAGGATGGTGCGGGCGAAGCCGGAGCGCAGGACGAGGGCGTCCAGGCGGGTCTCGAGGTTCTCGACGAGCGCCTCACCGGTCAGGCCCGGGGCCTTGCGGGCGTCCTCGTACGCACGGGCCATCTGCTTCTCGCGCAGGGCGTACTGCGCGCGCAGACGCTGCTTCTCGCGCAGACGGACGGCGTAGTCGGACTCGGTGCGACGACGCGCACGGCCGTGCTCGCCGGGGGGGTACGGCCGCTTCTCGAAGTGCTTGACGGCCTTGGGCGTCAGCGCGAGGCCGAGGGCGCGGGAAAGGCGCACCTGGCGACGCGAGCGGGTCACGCTGCTCACAGAGTTACTTCCTGTCGTTGTAGACGTCACACCCGATGACGGAGATGTTCCGACGGGCGTGGGGCCGACCGTGAATGCGTCGCGTCTGTTCTCGACGCTGGCTAAGGCCCCAGGTGGCCGTCCGGGACAGGGGCACGAAGGCACACCCGTCCTGTGGACGACCTCGACACTCTACCCTGCGACGCCCCCGATCCCCGAATCAGTGCCCGGCGTCCGACCCCTCGTCGAGGATCGCGCGGATCCGGTCGAGCCTCTCGGTGACCTGCCGCTCGAACCCACGGTCGCTCGGCTCGTAGTAGCGGGTGCCGGTGAGCTCGTCCGGGAGGTACTGCTGGGCCGCCACGGCGTGCGGCTGGTCGTGCGCGTACACGTACGTGGCGCCGTGGCCCAGCGCCTTGGCGCCGGAGTAGTGCGCGTCGCGCAGGTGCGGCGGGACCGAGCCGATCCGCCCGGCCCGCACGTCCGCCAGGGCCCGGTCGATGCCGAGATAGGCCGCGTTCGACTTCGGCGCCGTCGCCAGGTGCACGACGGCCTCCGCGAGGATGATCCGGGCCTCGGGCATGCCGATCAGCGCGACCGCCTGCGCGGCGGCGACCGCCGTCTGGAGCGCGCTCGGGTCCGCCATGCCGACGTCCTCGGCCGCGGAGATCACGATCCGGCGGGCGATGAACCGCGGGTCCTCCCCCGCCGCGATCATCCGGGCCAGGTAGTGCAGGGAGGCGTCGACGTCCGACCCGCGCACCGACTTGATGAAGGCGCTGATCACGTCGTAGTGCTGGTCGCCGTCGCGGTCGTAGCGCACCGCCGCGACGTCGATGGCGCGCTCCATCGTCGCCAGGTCGACCGGGACCGGCGGGACGGCACCGTCCTCGGAGAGCGCGGAGCCGGCGGCCGCCTCGAGGATGGTCAGCGCCTTGCGCGCGTCCCCGCCCGCCAGCCGGAGCAGGTGCTCCTCCGCGTCGTCGGTCAGCGCGATCGAGCCGTCCAACCCCCGCTCGTCCACGACCGCACGGCGGACCAGGCGGCGGACGTCGTCCGTGTCGAGCGGCTGGAGCGTGAGCAGCAACGAGCGCGACAGCAGCGGCGAGTTCACCGAGAACGACGGGTTCTCCGTCGTGGCGGCCACCAGCGTGACCCAGCGGTTCTCCACGCTCGGCAGGAGGGCGTCCTGCTGGGCCTTGGTGAACCGGTGCACCTCGTCGATGAACAGGACGGTCTCGGTGCCGTCGGTGGCCAGGCGGCGGCGGGCGTCCTCGATCACCGCCCGCACGTCCTTGACCCCCGCGGTCACGGCCGAGAGCTCCACGAACCGACGTCCGGACGTGGCGGCGATCAGGTACGCGAGCGTCGTCTTGCCTGTGCCGGGCGGACCCCACAGCACGACGGACGTGGGCGCGGCGCGACGAGCCGCCTCGTTGGCGGGCTCGACCAGCCGGCGCAGCGGGGAGCCGCCGACGAGCAGGTGCTCCTGGCCGGCGACCTCGCTCAGGTCCCGTGGCCGCATGCGGACAGCGAGCGGTGCACCCGCCCCGACGGCAGGCAGCCCGGAGGCCGTCGACGTCACCGCATCGAACAGGTCCATGCGGGCAGGGTACGCACGCGCACCGACGTCCGACCGCTCGGACGCCGGTCGCGCCACCGACCGCGGGCGGCTTCCGGGTGACAGCGTGTGCGGGACGCCCGCTCCACCTGCGACGATGGCCCGCGTGTTCGCCCGAGTAGGTCGCGCTGTCGCCCACCACCCCCGTCTCACCGTCGTGGCGTGGCTGGTCTTCGCCGTGCTCGGCTACGGCCTGGCCGTCCTCGGCGTGCACGGCGAGAACCTGTTCGAGCGGCTGAGCACCGGTGCGCCCGGCGTGCCGGGGTCGGAGAGCTCGGAGGCGTTCGCGATCCTCGACGAGGCCGACGACAGCGGTCCGTCGCTGACCCTGGTCCTCGACGGCGTCGACCCCGCCGACCCCGAGGTGGCGACCGCCCTCGCGCCCGCGCGGGAGGACCTCGTCGCCATCGACGGGGTCGAGTCCGTGATCGATCCCCTCGCCCTGCCCGACGGCGCCGCCAACCCGGCCGCCGCGCCGCTGGTGGCGCAGGACGGCGACGGCTTCCTCGTGGTGGTCGAGCTCGCACCCGACCTGTCGGAGCAGGCGCAGGAGGAAGCGCTCGACGCCGTCGAGGCCCGTCTGCTCGACATCCCCTCGGACCTCGACGCCGTCGCACCGGACGTGACCGGGATCGTCGGCGGTACCACCCTCATCGTCGAGGCGATCACGGACCAGGTGGAGACCGACCTGCGCACCGGCGAGACCATCGCCCTGCCGGTCGCGCTGCTCATCATGATCCTCGTCTTCGGCGGGTTCCTCGCCGCCGGGATGCCCATGGTCGGCGCGGTCGCGTCGATCGCCGGCGGTCTCGCGGCCCTGCTCGGCTTCTCCTACGTGCTCGACCTCGACTCGTCGGTCGTCAACATCGTGACGGTGCTCGGCCTCGGTCTGTCGATCGACTGGGGCCTGCTGATGGTGTCGCGGTTCCGTGAGGAGCTGCACCACCTGGTCGACGACGACGGGGGTGCCCGGAGCCGACGGCGACGCGGTGACGGGGCCGTCCTCACCGCGATCGAGCGCACCATGGCCACCGCCGGCCGCACGGTGACGTTCTCGGCGCTGATCGTCGCCATCTCGATCGCCGGGCTGCTGGTCTTCGAGCCGCCGATCCTGCGTGCGTTCGGCGCAGCGGGTGTGGCCGTCATCGTGGTGGCCGTCGCGACCGCGCTGACCCTCGTCCCCGCGCTGCTGGTGCTCGCCGGTCGTCGCATGATCCGACCCAGCATCCTCGCGCGCGTCCCCGGGCTGCGCGGGATCCTCGCGCGCACCGCCGACGTGCAGACCGAGGAGGGGATCTTCTCGCGCCTGGCCGCCCGGGTGCAGCGCCGCCCGTGGACCGTCCTGCTCGCGTGCCTCGCGGTGCTCGGCATCCTCGCGCTCCCGCTGGCCCACCTCGAGCTGCGCAACTCGACCACCGAGCTGCTGCCGTCGGACAGCGCGCAGCGGGAGTTCGTCGAGACGCTCGCCCGCGACTACCCGGCCGCCTCGACCCCGGCGATCACCGTCGTCACGCAGACGTCGCTCGACGGGGCGACGGCCTGGGCCGCGACGCTGGAGGACCTCGACGGTGTGGCGTCCGTCGACCCGCCGTCCGCGGTCAACTCCTACGTGGTGATCGGGGTGCGGCCCGACACCGACGACCCCGGTGATGCCGTGGCTCGTGACGTCGTCCACCAGCTCCGCGCGCTGGACGCCCCCTTCCCGACCTGGGTGACCGGTCAGGCGGCGTCCCAGATCGACTTCACCGCTGCCGTCGTCGAACGGGCGCCGTGGGCGGTGGGCATCGTCGCCGTCACCTGCCTCGTCCTGCTGTTCCTCATGACCGGTTCCGTCGTCGTGCCGGTCAAGGCGCTGCTGACCAACGTGATCTCGCTGGCCGCGTCGCTCGGCGTGCTCGTCTGGGTGTTCCAGGACGGCCACCTGGCCGGCCTGCTGGACTTCACGCCGACCGGTGGCATCGAGACCTACGTGATCGCCCTGGTGATCGCCTTCGGGTTCGGGCTGGCCATGGACTACGAGGTGTTCCTCCTGTCGCGGATCAAGGAGCTCGTCGACCAGGGTGTGCCCAACGACCGCGCCGTGCGGCTCGGCCTGCAGCGGTCCGGCCGCATCATCACCTCGGCGGCGCTCATCGTCATCGTGGTGTTCGCGGGCTTCGTGGCCGGTGAGCTGCTCGTGATCAAGGAGGTCGGCTTCTCGCTGGCTGTGGCCGTGCTGATCGACGCGACGCTCGTGCGGATGCTGCTCGTGCCCGCGACCATGACGCTGCTCGGGCGCGCCAACTGGTGGGCCCCGCCGTTCCTGCGACGCGCCTACGACCGCCTCGCGGTGACCCACTGACGTGAGCCACCGCCTCCAGACCAGTCCCGGCGCGAGCCGAGGTGTTCTCGCCCTGCGCCTCGTCGTCGTCGCCGCGCTCACGTTCCTCGAGGCGCTCCTCGTCCTGACCCTCGTCCTCGCACTCCGGCAGCCGAGCCCGGGCGGCACCATGGCCTGGGTGGTGCAGGCCGTCGTCACCCTGGTGCTGCTCGCCGCGCTCCCCCGGCTCTGGCGCTGGGCCCTGGACGCCCGACCGCGCGCGTCCGGGCCGGTCCTGCCGGACGCCGAGGACGTCGGGCCGTCCCCGCACAGCTCCTTCGCCGGTCCCGACGCGCCGGCTCCCCCGCGCCGCTGGTAGCCGCGGCGGACGGGTGAACGGTCCACCCGTGCGTCCGGGCCGTTGCTACCGTGCATCCGACCGAGCTCAGCCGATCCCAGGTGACCCGTGCCGACCCTCTCTCCCCGCCGACGCCGCCTCCTCATCGCGACGCTGGTGACGGTGGTGGCCGGGCCCGTCGCGGTGGCGTCCACCGTGCTGCTGCCACGGGTCGCGCAGCTCGCGGTAGCGCTGGTCATCGGCGTCGTGCTGTCCCTCGCGTGGCTGACACCGAGGTACTGGCTGGTCCTGTCGCCCACCATCGCCGGCCTCTGGGTCAGGAACCTCGCCGAGCTCTGGCGCTGGGCACGCCGTGACGACCCTCCGCCTCCGTCGCCCCCGCCCGGGGTCGGACCGCGTGACCACCACGCGATCAGCCGTGAAGACTGGCCCACGCGGCCATGGTGACGACGAGTCGGACCTGGCTGCGCACCACCCTCGCCACCCTCGTCACGCTGATCGTGGTCGGCTCGCTGGTGGTGCTCGCGGTGGTCGCGGTCGCGTCGTTCGGCACCTGGGCGTGGCTCGTCCTCAGCGCCGTGGCGGTCGCGCTGTGGGTGACGCCGACGTGGGTCGCCCCGGACGCTCCGCACCGCATGGGCCTCGGGCTCGCGCTGAGGTTCCTGCCGGACCTGTGGCGGTGGGCGCGCGCCGGGACGTCCCGGGTCGACGTGCCCCGGGCCGAGCACGCGACGCACCGGGCACTCGACGAGGAGCAGCCGGCCCCGCGGCGCTGGTGACTCAGCCCGGTGGTCGGGTGGCGCCCCGCGGGGAGAAGGACGTGAACCGGGCGTCGACGCGGTAGCCGAGCCGCTCGTAGATCCGGCGGGCGACGTCGTTGTCCGCGTACATGCCGAGAGACACCCACGCGGCGCCGCTCGCCAGCCCGGCCCGCGTCACGGCCGCCGCGAGTGCCGTCCCCGACCCGGTCCCCCGCAGCTCGGGCACGACGCCGAGCCCGTGGACGTGCCACGAGTGCCCTGCGTCCGGCCCACCACGCACGGCCGCGCCGACGACGCCGGCGAGCCGACCGTCGACGCGGATCCCCCACCAGCCGGCCTCGTCCGGGGCCGTCGGGTCGGCGGACGTGGACGGGTTGGCGACCGCGAGGCAGCCGCGGATCGCGTCCGCGTCGGCGCCGGGGTCGAGCCGGACGACGGCCGCCTCGGCGTCGGAGACGGGAGGCGGCGTGCTCGACGACAGCCAGTCCCACGTCGAGTACGGCACGAGCCCGAGGCGCGCCAGCACGTCCGGGGCCACGTCGCAGCCGCGCGGGACGCTCAGCCAGCCGACGTGTCCGACGTCGATCTGCTCAAGCACCCGACCCACAGTCCCTGGGTCACCGCGACCGAGCAGCACCGGACCGCGTCGTCCCGGGAACACCAGGACGAGGCCGTCACCGTCGCCGTGCACCTCCATGGCGTCCCACCGCGGACGGTCGGCGAGCATCATCCGGTCCTCCCGCCACCGCGGCGGGAGGACCTCGAGCAGGTCGGACATCAGGCCTCGGGGGTCGCCTTCGGCTTGGCGTCGACGCCGGCCTCGCGGCGCTGCTCCGGCGTGATCGGGGCCGGCGCGGCCGTGAGCGGGTCGAACCCGCCGCCCGACTTCGGGAAGGCGATGACGTCGCGGATGGACTCCGAGCCCGTCAGCAGCGCGAGGATGCGGTCCCAGCCGAACGCGATCCCGCCGTGCGGCGGTGCGCCGAACTGGAACGCGTTGAGGAGGAAGCCGAACTTCTCCTGGGCCTCCTCCGGCCCGATGCCCATGACGTCGAACACACGCTCCTGCACGTCGCGGCGGTGGATACGGATCGAGCCGCCGCCGATCTCGTTGCCGTTGCAGACGATGTCGTACGCGTACGCGAGCGCGGCGCCCGGGTCCTGCTCGAAGGTGTCGATCCACTCGGGCGTCGGGGACGTGAACGCGTGGTGCACCGCGGTCCAGGCTCCCCCGCCGACGGCCACGTCGTCGTCCTCGCCCGTGGGCTTGAACAGCGGGGCGTCGACCACCCAGACGAACTTCCACTCGTTCTCGTCGATCAGACCGCCGCGGCGCCCGATCTCGAGCCGAGCGGCTCCGAGCAGCGCGCGGGCGTCGTTGACCGAGCCCGCGGCGAAGAACACGGCGTCGCCCGGGCTCGCGCCGACCGCCGCCACGAGACCGGCGCGCTCGGACTCCGAGAGGTTCTTGGCCACCGGGCCGCCCAGCTCGCCGTCCTCCCCGACCGTGACGTACGCGAGGCCCTTGGCGCCGCGCTGCTTGGCCCACTCCTGCCAGGCGTCGAACCCGCGCCGCGGCGTCGAGCCGCCGCCCGGCTGCACGACGGCGCCGACGTACGGTGCCTGGAAGACGCGGAACGGCGTCTCCGAGAAGTAGGACGTCAGCTCGACGAGCTCGAGCCCGAACCGCAGGTCCGGCTTGTCGTTGCCGTAGCGCGCCATGGACTCGGCGAACGTGATGCGCGGGATCGGCGTCGGGACGGTCACGCCGATGAGGTCCCAGAGCGCGACGAGGATCTGCTCGCCTAGCGCGATGACGTCGTCCTGCTCGACGAAGCTCATCTCGACGTCGAGCTGGGTGAACTCGGGCTGGCGGTCCGCGCGGAAGTCCTCGTCCCGGTAGCACCGGGCGATCTGGTAGTACCGCTCGAGGCCGCCGACCATGAGGAGCTGCTTGAACAGCTGCGGCGACTGCGGGAGCGCGTACCAGGACCCGGGCGACAGGCGCGCCGGCACGAGGAAGTCACGCGCACCCTCGGGCGTCGACCGCGTCAGGGTGGGCGTCTCGACCTCGACGAAGTCCTGGGCGTCGAGCACGCGACGCGCGGCCTGGTTCGCCTTGGCGCGCAGACGCATGGCTCGGGCGGGCGCGGGCCGGCGCAGGTCCAGGTAGCGGTACTTGAGCCGTGCTTCCTCGCCGACCGTCTCGTCGAGCGACGACGAGACCTGGAACGGCAGGGGCTCCGACTCGTTCAGCACGACCACCTGGGTGGCGACGAGCTCGACCTCACCCGTGGCCAGGTTCGGGTTCTCGTTCCCCGCGGGCCGACGACCCACCTCCCCCGTCACCTGGAGCACGTACTCCGCGCGCAGCCCGTGGGCGACGGCCTCGTCGCGGATCACCACCTGGGCGATGCCCGACGCGTCCCGCAGGTCCACGAACGCAACCCCACCGTGATCGCGACGCCGGTCCACCCAGCCCGTGAGGGTGACGGTGGTGCCGATGTGCTCGGCTCGCAGCGAGCCGGCCGTGTGGGTGCGGAGCACGGAAGATCCTTCGGGGTCGGGGGTGTGGGGCGCCCTTGCGGGCACCCGCACGATCCTAGTGCCCGGGCCGCGTGCGGCCTTCCGACAATTCGATGGTCGTCCGCACCCGTGTCACGGTCGGCGCCGCCGGCACGGACGAGAACCCGAACCGCACCGCGGGCACGACGGGGGTGAGGGCGCCGAGGTCGGCCGACCCCCACAGGGCCCGGACCGCGGTGATCGCGTGCTGGTCGCTCGCGGTGTACCACTCCCGCCTCCCCTGCCCGGCGGTGCCGCGGGTGCGTACCCCGTCCAGCAGCAGGCGGGCCACCGGGTCGGCGGCGGTCGCGACGAACGGAGCGAGGGCGGGATGGCGCGGCACCGCCCGGAGCAGGTGCCCGAGGCGCGTGCGTGCGCCGAGCGTCAGGTCCGCCGTCAGCGGGCCGGCCCGGAGCCGCCAGCGTCGGCGTGCCTCGTCGGCTCGGAGCCCCACCGGCACCACGTGCACGGCGTCGAACGAGTAGGTGGCGGCGACGAGCTCCGCGACGTCGTCGCGCGGGGCGAGCAGCACCCGCAGCCCGTCGGCACGCTCGACCATCACGTCGGTGAACGAACCGAGCGGGGAGACCCGCCACCGCCCCACGACGATCCGCGTGCCCTCCGTGGTGCCGAGCCCGGCGATGTGGCCGTCGAACGTCATGCGGTGCGGTGCGGCGCTCCCTGCTCGCTCGCGGACGGCCGGGCTGGTCATGGAGTCACACCTCGGGGTCGGACGGGTCCGCCGGTGGCGGCTGTGCGCTTCATCGTCGCGGCATCGAGCCCGTCCCGCCGCCCGTGGCGCCTCAGAAGAGCACCGGCTGCGCCGCCACGACCGTCGGCTCGTGCACCGGCAGGTGACCCGACGCGATGCTCCCCTCGGGGTACGCCCCCTCGCCGGGCGCGCCGCGGCGTCCCGCACGGTGTCCCGAACGGTCGGCGAAGCCGTGCCGCACGAGGAGCGGATCGACCCGCTCGTGGAGCCACCGCACGTACTCCCGCGGTGCGTACGCGCCCCGGCCGTAGAGGTCCTCGTAGCGGCGCACGAGCGCAGGGGCGTGCTCGCGCAGCCAGGCGAGGAACAGCGGCTTGACCGGCCCGCGCAGGTGCAGCGGGAGCACCGTCACGCCGGTGGCCCCGGCGACGGCGAGGTCGCGCAGCAGCGCGTCCAGGTGCGCCCGGTCGTCGGTCAGCCACGGCAGGACCGGGGCCACCATCACCCCGCAGGGCAGCCCGGCGTCCCGCACCGCGCGGATCAGGTCGAGCCGTGCCCGCGGCGTCGGCGTCCCGGGCTCCACGGCCTGCTGCAGGGTCTCGTTCCCGATCGCGAGCGAGACGCCGATCCCCACCGGGACCGTGCGCGCGATCTCCGCGAGGAGGGGCAGGTCGCGCCGCAGGAGCGTCCCCTTGGTGAGGATGGACAGCGGCGTTCCGCTGTGGGCGAGCGCCTCGAGGATCCCCGGCATGAACCGGTAGCGGCCCTCGACCCGCTGGTACGGGTCCGTGTTGGTGCCGAGGGCGACGTGCTCGCGCGCCCACGACGGCCGCGCGAGCTCTGCCCGCAGGACGTCGACGACGTTGGTCTTGACGACGATCTGGGTCTCGAAGTCGCGTCCGGCGTCCAGCTCGAGGTACTCGTGCGTCGGCCGGGCGAAGCAGTACGAGCAGGCGTGCAGGCATCCCCGCGTCGGGTTCACCGTCCACTTGAACGGCATCTGCGACGCCGCCGGCACCTTGTTCAGCGCGCTCTTGCAGGTGACCTCGTGGAACGTGACGCCGGCGAACTCCGGCGTGCGGACGCTGCGCTGCAGCCCGGCGAGCGCCAGCCCGGGCAGCGCCGTGGAGTCCTGCGTGCCGAGCTTCTGCGCGTCCCATCGCATGTCGCCATGCGAACACGTGTTCGAATCGGTGTCAAGCAGGCACGACGCGCGGCCAGAGGTCGGCCTCGGGCGGAGCCCACGTCGACGCGTCCGCGTCCACCTGGTCGCCCGACCGGATGTCCTTGACCTGGTCCGCCGCCTGGTCGTCGTCACCGACGAACCACACGAACGGGATGCCCCGGCGGTCGGCGTGCCGGATCTGCTTGCCGAACTTCGCGGCGGACGGCGCCACCTCGACCGGGATCCCCCGCGACCGCAGAGCCGCCGCCACGACGTCGGAACGGCTGCGGTCGTCCTCGTTGCCGACCGCGACGAGGACGGCGCTGGGCACCGACCGGGTGGTGGTGACGAGGTTCTTGCCGATGAGCCGCGACACCAACCGGGACACGCCGATGGACAGGCCCACCCCGGGGTAGGTGTTCGCGCCGTCCGAGGCCAGCGTGTCGTAGCGCCCGCCGGAGCAGATCGACCCGAGCTGCTCGTGCCCGACGAGGACCGTCTCGTAGACGGACCCCGTGTAGTAGTCGAGCCCGCGCGCGATCTTCAGGTCGGCGACGACGACGCCGGGCGCGCGGACGGCCGCGGCACGGATGAGCGCCCCCAGCTCGGCCAGCCCCTCGTCGAGCAACTCGTTCGACTCCCCCGCCAGCGTGCGCACCCGCTCGACGACGGACTCGTCGGACCCGCTGATCGACGCGAGCGCCAGGCACGCACGCGCCTGGTCCTCGGTCGCCCCCGCCTCGGCCACCAGCAGCCCGGCCACGGCGTCGGCGCCGATCTTGTCCAGCTTGTCGATGCTCCGCAGCACGGCCTCGACGTCGGTCAGCCCGAGCCCGCGGTAGAAGCCCTCGGCGACCTTGCGGTTGTTCACCAGGATGCGCACCGGCGGCACACCGATCTCGCGGAGCGCGCCGAGCGCCTCCGCCATGACGAGCGGGAGCTCGACCTCGTAGTGGTACGGGAGCGTCCCGGCACCGACAACGTCGATGTCCGCCTGCACGAACTCGCGGAAGCGGCCGTCCTGGGGACGCTCGCCACGCCACACCTTCTGGATCTGGTACCGACGGAACGGGAACGCGAGGTGCCCGGCGTTCTCGAGCACGTAGCGCGCGAAAGGCACGGTCAGGTCGAAGTGCAGCCCCAGCGTCCCCGCGCGGTCCGGCTCCGCGGCGGCCTCCTCCTGAAGCCGCCTCAGGACGTAGACCTCCTTGGAGGTCTCCCCCTTGCGCAGCAGCTGGTCGAGCGGCTCGACGGCGCGGGTCTCGATGCCCGCGAACCCGTGCAGCTCGAAGGTGCGGCGCAGGACGTCGAGGACGTGCTGCTCGACGAGGCGGCCCTCGGGCAGCCACTCGGGGAATCCGGACAGGGGGGTCGGTCGTGCCATGGGGCCCGATCCTTCCAGACCCGCCGCGGTGTCAGAGACGCGCGAGGTACGGGTTGTGGACGAGCTCGGTCGCGATGTCGGAGGTGGGCCCGTGCCCGGGGACGACGACCGTCTCCGGGGGCAGGGTGGTGACAACCTCCCGCAGCGTCCGCTGCATCGTCGCGTCGTCGCCACCGGGCAGGTCCGTGCGCCCGATCGACCCGGCGAACAGGACGTCCCCCGTGAAGGCCAGCGGGCCGACCAGGTAGAGCGTCGAGCCCTCGGTGTGCCCGGGAGCGTGCCGTGCGACGACGCGCAGGGCGCCGAGCTCGAGCACCGTGTCGGCCGACCGCACGTCGCCCACCGCACCGAACGGTTCCACGCGCCGGGGTGCCACGTAGCTCGACGGGTCGATCCCGGTGGCGGCGATCGCCTGCGCCAGCGGTCCGGACGGGTCGTGCGCGGGGCGGCCGGACGTCCCCAGCAGCCCCAGGGTGCCGAACGGGTCCGCGAGCCGGTACTCGTCCGCGGCGTGCAGGACGACGGGCACGTCGAGCGCGTGCGACAACGGCCCCGCGTCCCACGTGTGATCGACGTGGCCGTGCGTGGCCAGCACCGCCGCCGGGGACAGCTGCCGTTCCTCGACGACCGCGAGCACGTCGTCCGTGATGCCGGCCCCGGCGTCGATGACGACGCACGACCCGTCGTCGTCGACGAGCACGGAGCACCGGGCCCCGAAGACCGCGGACACGATCGTGATGACCTGCATGGCACGCACGGTAGCCGCCCGGCGTGTCCGGACTGTGATGTCGCACGGCGGCGCCGCTGGTGGCCCGTCGCCAAGGCTTGCCTAGACTGTCCCGGGTCCCCTTCATGCAGTGCGGCTGGCGGACGACCTGCCGCACCGCACGACGACGCGAGGAGCGTGTGCGTGTCCACCAAGAGCGAGCGTGAGTACGAGCGCCGCCGGTACGAGAAGTGGCAGGAGCGCCAGACCAAGGCGCGTGCCGCGCGACGTCACCGTCAGCGCATCGTCGCGGGAGGCGTCGTCGCCGCTCTCGTGCTCGCCACCGGTGTCGCCGCTGCGCTCGCCCTCACCAACGACGACCCGGCCGCTTCGCCCACAGCCTCGGACACGCCCGCGGCGAACTCGGCGCAGGTACCCGACCCGTCGCTCGCCGAGGGGCGCACCTGGACCGGTGACATCGCGCTCTCGCAGGGGGCCCTCGGCATCGAGCTCGACGGCGCCGCCGCGCCGCAGGCCGTCGCCAACTTCGTCAGCCTCGCCGGCGAGGGCTACTTCGACTCCACGAAGTGTCACCGGCTGACGGAGGAGGGGATCTTCGTCCTGCAGTGCGGCGACCCGACGGCGCTCGGCACGGCCGACCCGACCACGGGCGGCACCGGCGGCCCGGGCTACACCTGGGGCCCGATCGAGAACGCGCCGAGCGACGACGTGTACCCCGCCGGCACCATCGCCATGGCGCGGACCAGCAACGACGGCAGCTCGATGGGCAGCCAGTTCTTCCTGGTCTACGAGGACTCACCCATTCCCGCAGACACTGCGGGTGGCTACACCGTGTTCGGCCACATCACGTCCGGCATGGACGTGCTGCAGGCCATCGCCGACGCGGGCACCGTCGAAGGGACCCAGGTCCCGGTGTCCGACGTCATCATCGAGGGAGTGAACATCCAGTGACGCAGACCCCGACGTCCGGACCCGTGCCCGACGACTCCGTGCCGGCAGCAGACGCCGAGCAGGCCGAGGCACCCGCCGTGGCCGACGAGGTCGACGCTGCGGCTGCCGAGACGGTCACGGACGACGCTCAAGCGCCCGAGGCGTCGGAGGCACAGCCGGTCGGCGACGCCGCTGACGAGGCCGTCGCCGACGACGCGTCGTCCGGCGCGCTCGAGGAGCCCGCGGCAGCCGACGCCGTCGTCGAGGAGCCCCAGACCGCGGCAGCCGACACGGTCGACGCCCCGGAAACCGCGGCAGCCGACGCCATCGAGGAGCCTGAGGCCGCGGCAGCCGACGCCGTCGAGGAGCCCGAGGCCGCGGCAGCCGACGCCGTCGAGGAGCCGCAGACCGCGGCGGCCGACACGGTCGACGCCCCGGAGACCGCGTCGGCCGAGACGGCGGAGACGCCCGAGGCCGCGGCGACGGACACCGTCGACGAGCCCGGCACCGCGGCGACCGACGCTGCGCAGGCGCCCGAGGCGGCAGCCGAGGAGCCTGGGACCGTCGCGACCGTCGCGACCGACGCCGTCGCCGAGCCTGAGGCAGCCGCCTCCGAGGCGCCCGGCGAGCCAGGGACGACGCCGGCGTCCGAGCCGAGCGCAGCGCCGGCCCCCGTGCCGACACCCTCGTCCGCGCGTCCCGTCCCGCGTCCGCGTCCGGTCCCCCACCCGCCGGCGCACCCCGCGCCGTCGACGATTGCCGCAGCCGCTCCGGCCGCGCCGGTCGCACCCCCGCAGGACGCCGCTGAGGCGGCGCACGCCGCGACGTTCGGCAGCGTCGACGACGAGGGCAACGTCTCGGTCCGCGAGGCCGCGGGCGAGCGGGTCGTCGGTCAGTACCCCGGCGCGACGACCGAGGAGGCGCTCGGCCTGTACGTGCGTCGCTTCCTCGACCTGCAGGCGAAGGTCACGCTCTTCGAAGCCCGCCTCACCGCGACGGACCTGTCCGTCAAGGAGATCGACCAGACGCTGGCCCGCCTGACCGAGGAGGTGGCCGAGCCGGCCGCCGTCGGCGACCTCGACGGGCTGCGCGCCCGTCTCGACGCACTGCGCGCCACGGCTGCGGAGCGGCGGGCAGTGGCCGAGGCCGAGCGGGCCGCGGCCCGCGAGGCCGCCGTGCAGGCCCGGACCGAGATCGTGGAGCAGGCGGAGAAGATCGCCTCGACCGACCCGTCGCGCATCCAGTGGCGGCCCGCCGGCGAGCAGCTCCGCCTCCTGCTGGACCAGTGGAAGGAAGCCCAGCGCAGCGGTCCGCGCCTCGACCGGCCGACGGAGGAGTCCCTCTGGAAGCGGTTCAGCCACGCCCGCACCACGTTCGACCGCGAGCGTCGACACTTCTTCGCCGAGCTGGAGTCGCGCAACGCGTCGGCCAAGCAGGTCAAGGAGGGCCTGGTGGCGCAGGCCGAGCGGCTGCAGGCGAGCACCGACTGGGGTGCCACGGCGGGCGTGTTCCGGGACCTCATGGTCCAGTGGAAGGCAGCCGGCCGTGCCAGCCGGGCCGACGACGACGCCCTGTGGGCACGGTTCCGGGCCGCGCAGGACGCGTTCTTCGCGGCCCGTGACGCGCAGTCCGCGGCGACGGACGAGGAGTTCCGCGCCAACCTCCAGGTCAAGGAGGCGCTGCTCACCGAGGCGGAGGCGCTCCTGCCCGTGACCGACCTGGCTGCGGCCAAGTCGGCGCTGCACCGGATCCAGGACCGCTGGGAGGCCGCCGGCAAGGTCCCGCGCGCCGACGTCCAGCGCGTCGAGGGCCGACTGCGCGCCGTCGAGACGGCGATCCGCGACACCGACCAGGCGCAGTG
The DNA here is from genome assembly GCF_007989805.1 of Cellulomonas xylanilytica. GTDB lineage: Bacteria > Actinomycetota > Actinomycetes > Actinomycetales > Cellulomonadaceae > Cellulomonas > Cellulomonas xylanilytica. The sequence goes on along the minus strand of NZ_BJUB01000001.1, from coordinate 527,468 downwards.
GCGACGCACCAACCCGGAGACGCGGGCCCGCGCCGAGGGTGCTGCGGCGCAGCTCGAGCAGGCGATCGCCGGGCTCGAGGCGGACCTCGACCGCGCCAAGGCGGCGGGTGACGCCCGCAAGATCGCCGACGCGCAGGCGGCGCTCGACGCCCGTCGTGCCTGGCTCGAGCAGGTACAGCGCGCCGCGCAGGACGCACGCGGCTGACCCGCGACCGTCGACCGGCCGAGGCCCTCGTCCCGTGTGGGCGGGGGCCTCGTTCGTCCACAGATCCGCACGCGTCGCCCTGAGCCGCCCGTCCGGCCGCCATGCTGCTGCCGTGAGCACCCGTCTCGACGCGTACCGCACTCCTGTCCCCAATCTGCCCCGCACGGTCAGCCGGGACGACGTCGGCGCCGCCGCCTGGTTCGGCCTGCTGCGCGACGGGGTCGTCCGCGTCGTCTGGGGTGACGTGGCCATCGCGGCAGACCTGTCCGACACACCGGAGGTGCGTGCGACCGCGCTGGCTGCGCTGGTCCCCGCCCGGGGTGTCATCGGGCGCGGCACCGCCGCGTGGGTGCACACCGGCCGGTACCCGCCGGTGCGGGTCGAGGTGCTCGTCAGGACGGGCGAGCGACGGACGGACCCGCATCCCGCACGCGTCGCGGCGGAGGCGACCCTGCCGCCGTCGGACGTCGTGCGCGTCGGGGTGCACCGCGCCACGTCCGTCCAGCGCACCGGGATCGACGTCGCCCGGATGCTGCCCCAGGTCGACGCCGTGCCCACGCTGCGCGCGCTGCTGGACGTCGGGTTCGAGCCCACCCACGCCCTGGACCGTCTCGCCGACCTGCGGGGCCACCGCGGCATCCGCCGGGCGTACTCCACCCTGCAGGACCTGTGAGCGTCAGGCGCGGATCGCCGGCTCCTCAGCCGCCTTGGCCCCGGTGATCCGGTAGACGTCGAACACACCCTCCACCTTGCGCACGGCGGCGAGCACCGACGCGAGGTGGGACGGCTCCGCCATCTCGAAGACGAACCGCGACAGGGCCACGCGGTCGCGCGAGGTCGAGACGGACGCCGAGAGGATGTTGACGTGCGAGTCGGACAGCACCCGCGTCACGTCCGAGAGCAGGCGGCTCCGGTCGAGGGCCTCGACCTGGATCTGCACCAGGAACAGGGACGTGCTGTTGTGGCTCCACGCGACATCGACCATGCGCTCGGGCTCGGAGCGCAGGCTCGTCACGTTGATGCAGTCGCTGCGGTGCACGCTCACGCCCGCACCACGCGTCACGAAGCCCACGATGTCGTCGCCGGGCACCGGGGTGCAGCACTTGGCCAGCTTGACCCAGATGTCGTCGACGCCCTTGACCACGACGCCCGGGTCCCCGGTGCGGACCCGCCGCTGCGTCTGACCGGGCCGGGCGACCTCCGCGAGGTCCTCCTCGGCCGCCGGCTCCCCGCCCATCGACTGCACGAGCCGCTGCACGACCGTGCCGGCGGACACCTGTCCCTCGCCGATCGCCGCGTAGAGCGCGGAGACGTCGGCGTAGCGCATCTCGTTGGCCAGGGCCACGAGCGACTCGTGCGACAGGAGGCGCTGGATCGGCAGGTTCTGCTTGCGCATCGCCTTGGCGATGGCGTCCTTGCCGTGCTCGATCGCTTCCTCGCGGCGCTCCTTGGAGAACCACTGGCGGATCTTGTTGCGCGCACGTGGGCTCTTGACGAAGCCGAGCCAGTCGCGCGACGGCCCCGCCGTCTCGGACTTCGACGTGAACACGTCGACCACGTCGCCGTTCTCGAGCGAGGAGTCCAGCGGCACCAGCCGACCGTTGACGCGCGCGCCCATGGTCCGGTGGCCGACCTCGGTGTGCACCGCGTACGCGAAGTCGACGGGCGTCGAGCCGGACGGCAGCCCGATGACGTCGCCCTTCGGCGTGAAGACGTAGACCTCGGAGCCGGCGATCTCGAAGCGCAACGAGTCGAGGAACTCGCTGGGGTCGGCGGTCTCCTTCTGCCAGTCGACCAGCTGACGCAGCCACTGCATGTCGTTGCCGGCGGAGTCCTTGTCCGTCGTGGCGTTCTTCGCGCTCTCCTTGTACTTCCAGTGCGCGGCGACGCCGTACTCGGCCCGACGGTGCATGTCGTGCGTGCGGATCTGGATCTCGACCGGCTTGCCGCCAGGCCCGATGACCGTCGTGTGCAACGACTGGTACAGGTTGAACTTGGGCATCGCGATGTAGTCCTTGAACCGCCCCGGCACGGGGTTCCACCGCGCGTGCAGCGCGCCGAGCGCCGCGTAGCAGTCCCGCACCGAGTCGACCAGGACACGGACGCCGACCAGGTCGTAGATGTCCGCGAAGTCGCGGCCGCGCACGATCATCTTCTGGTAGATGGAGTAGTAGTGCTTCGGCCGGCCGGTCACCGTCGCGCGGATCTTGGCCTTGCCCAGGTCCGCGCCGACCTGCTCGCGGACCGTCGCCAGGTACTCCTCACGTGCCGGCGCGCGCTCGGCCACGAGGTGCACGATCTCGTCGTAGACCTTGGGGTAGAGGGTCGCGAACGACAGGTCCTCCAGCTCCCACTTGATCGTGTTCATGCCGAGCCGGTGGGCCAGCGGGGCGTAGATCTCGAGCGTCTCGCGCGCCTTCTTCTCCGCGGAGGCCGCCGCGACGAACTTCCACGTGCGAGCGTTGTGCAGGCGGTCGGCGAGCTTGATGACGAGCACCCGGATGTCCCGCGACATCGCGACGACCATCTTGCGGACGGTCTCGGCCTGCGCGGCGTCGCCGTACGTGACCTTGTCCAGCTTGGTCACGCCGTCGACCAGCATCGCGATCTCGGGGCCGAACTCCCGCCGCAGCTGGTCGAGCGAGTAGTCGGTGTCCTCGACGGTGTCGTGCAGCAGCGCGGCAGCGAGCGTCGACGGCGTCATGCCGAGCTCGGCCAGGATCGTCGCGACGGCGACGGGGTGCGTGATGTACGGGTCGCCGCTCTTGCGCAGCTGGCCCCGGTGGGCCTTCTCCGCCACCACGTACGCCTGCTCGACGACGGCGAGGTCGGCCTTCGGGTGGTTGGTGCGCGCTGCCTGCAGGACGGGCTCGATCGCCGGGAACGCGGCCCCGCTGCGGGCACCGAAGCGGCCCAGGCGCGAGCGCATGCGGCTCGACGGGGAGTCGCTCTGCGCGGGCGGGAGGCCGGTGTCAGGCACGCGGACGTCTTCGCTCATCACACCCCCTCCCACGGTCGAGGCGACAGTCTACGACCGTGGGAGGAGTGCGACGTGCACGGGGGTGACGGCCGGGCTGGTCAGGGCACTGCGAGCAGGACGTCGATCGGGTGCCCGCCCAGCAGGTCACGCCCACGCAGCGCCTCGAGCTCCACGAGGAACGAGAGACCGACGACCTCGGCGCCACACCGCTGCAGCAGCGCCACCGTCGCGGCAGCGGTGCCGCCCGTCGCCAGCACGTCGTCGATCACGAGGACGCGCGCGCCGGCGGGGACCGTCGCAGGGTGGATCTCGATCGTCGCCGTGCCGTACTCCAGCTCGTAGGACTGCGCCGCGGTCGGACCGGGGAGCTTGCCCGCCTTGCGCACCGGCAGCACGCCGGCGCCGAGCGCGACCGCGACGGGAGCGGCGAGCAGGAACCCACGTGCCTCCATCCCGGCGACGAGGTCGACGGGACCGTCGACGCGACCGGCAATCTCGGCGATGACGTCGGCGAAGGCCGCGGGGTCCGCGAGCAGCGGCATGATGTCGCGGAACAGGATCCCCGGCTTGGGGTAGTCGGGCACGAGCCGGACGAGCTCGTCGATGCGCCGCAGGAGGTCCGCACGCGCCGCGGGGGCGCCCGTGGGCACCCCCGCCGCGCTGTCCGGAACGCTCTCCGGAACCGTCATCGCTTGCGCTTCGGCTGCGCCGCGATCCCCTGGTGGGCGCCCGGCTTGAGCGCACCGACCGCGACACGGAGGTCCTCGCCCGGGGCCGGCTCGGCCTCGCCGCCGGCTGCACGCGCCGCACGGGCCTCCAGGACCCGCTTCGTGTGCTCGCGGATCGCGGGCTCACGCTCGCGCAGCGCCACCTCGAACGGGGTCGCCAGGAAGACCGACGAGAACGTGCCGATGAGCATGCCCACGAACAGGGCGAGCGCGATGTCGCGCAGCGTGCCTGCACCGAGGAGGAACGCCCCGACGAACAGGATCGCGCTGACCGGCAGCAGCGCGACCACGGACGTGTTGATCGAGCGGACCAGCGTCTGGTTGACGGCGAGGTTGGCCTTCTCGCCGTACGTGTAGCGCGACTGCTGGAGCGTGTCCGCGGTGTTCTCCCGCACCTTGTCGAACACGACGACGGTGTCGTAGATGGAGTACCCGAGGATCGTCAGGAAGCCGATGACCGTCGCCGGCGTGACCTCCCAGCCGATCGCCGCGTAGACGCCGACCGTGATGATGAGGTCGTGGAACAGCGCGATCAGCGCCGCGGCGGCCATCCGCCAGTTCCGGAAGTAGATCGTCATGACGATCGTGACGAAGAGCAGGAAGACCAGGATCCCGGTGATGGCCTTCTGCGAGATGTCGGCACCCCACGACGGCCCGATGAACGAGCTGGTGACGCTGGTGACCGGCACGTCGTAGGCCTCGGCGAGGGCGGTCTTGACCTCGGTGACCTCGTCGTTGGTGAGCGTCGACGTCTGGATGCGCAGCGCGTTGGCGCCCACCGTCGTGACCTTCGGCTGCTCCTCCGGGGCGATCTCGACGACCGTGTCGATCGCGATCTGCTGCGACGTGTCGGAGACGTCCGACACGACGAACTCGGAGCCGCCACGGAACTCGATGCCGGGGTTGAGCCCGGGCTTGACCAGGAAGATGGCCGACAGGATCACGAGGACCGTCGAGATCGTGAACCAGATCTTGCGGCGGCCGACGATGTCGTAGGACCGGCGGCCGGTGTAGAGGTCGTTGCCCCACTGGGCGAATCCGGCGGCCATCAGTGCTCGTTCCCCTCGGTGCGCCCAGACTCGGGCTCGGACTCGGACGTGGGTGCGTCGACCGGGGCGTCCGACGTCGTCGCCTTCTGCTCCGCGGCGCGCGCGGCCGCCCGACGCTCGGCGATGGTCAGCCCGGCGGTGCCCCCGCCGACGGCGACCGGCACACGTGGTGTCGGCTCGTCCTCGACGACAGCGTCTTCCACGGGCGCGTCGTCGACCCCCGAGGGTCGAGGGCCGTGCACGACGCGGCCACGGCCCACGTAGCGCGCGCTGCCCTCGGGAGCACCGAGACGCCGGGGGTCCAGCCCCGAGAGCCGGTGACCCTGCCCGAAGAACTTCGTGCGCGCGACCAGCTGCATGACCGGGTGCGTGAACATGAAGACCACGAGCACGTCGATCAGGGTGGTCAGACCGAGGGTGAACGCGAAGCCTCGGACGCTGCCGACCGCGAGGACGTAGAGCACGATCGCGGCGAGGAAGTTCACCGCGTCGGACGCCAGGATGGTCCGGCGGGCGCGCTCCCAGCCACGGTCGACGGCAGCGACCAGCGTGCGGCCCTCCCGCAGCTCGTCGCGGATGCGTTCGAAGTAGACGATGAACGAGTCGGCGGTGATACCGATGGCGACGATCAGACCGGCGACGCCAGGCAGGGACAGCCGGTAGCCCTGGAGCCAGGACAGCAGCGTGATCACGCTGTACGTGAGGAGTCCCGCGACGACCAGCGAGGCGACGGTCACCAGGCCGAGGGCGCGGTACTGCAGCAGCGAGTACACGACGACCAGACCGAGCCCGATGAGCCCTGCGAGCAGGCCCATCTGGAGCTGCTCGGACCCGAGGGTGGCCGAGATCTGCTCCTGGCTCTCGACGGTGAACGTGAGCGGGAGCGAGCCGAAGTTGAGCTGGTTGGCGAGGCTGGCCGCGGACTCACGGGTGAACGTGCCGGAGATCTCCGCCTTGCCGTCCGCGATGATCACGCCGGAGGCGAGGCTGGGGGCGGAGATCACCAGGCCGTCGAGCACCATCGCGAACTGGTTCAGCGGCGGTGTCGCGGCGAGTCCCTGCAGACGCGTGGTCACGTCGGTGAACGCCGTGGTGCCGGGGCCGTCGAACGCGATGTTGACGACCCACAGGTTGCCCTGACCACCGCTGGGCAGCTGGTTCAGGCCCGAGGTGGCGCTGGAGATCCGCGCCCCCTCGATCTCGACCGGACCGAGGATGTACTTCGCGCTGCCGTCCTGGCCGCACGTGACGAAGGCCTTGTCCGGGTCCCCGTTGGTGCCACCGGTGAGGTTGGCGGGGTCCGTGCAGTCCAGGGCGTCGAACTCCGCCTGGACGGCGGGGGTGATGTAGTACGCGGTGTCGCTCGGGTTGTCCGGCGCCGCCTTGGTGGGCTCGTCCGACGGCTCCTCGGCCGCCACGGTGGGCGTCGGGGTCGGGGCCGGTGCGGCAGGGTCCGTCGCGCCGGCCGACGCGGTCGGCTCCGGCGTCGGCGTGGTGTCCGTGGGCGTGGGGTTCCCGATCGCGAGCACCGGCCGGAACGCCATCTGCGCGGAGGTCTTGACGAGGTCGAGAGTCTCCTCGCTCGGGTTGCCCGGCAGCGCCACGACGATCTTCCCGCCGCTCTGGCTCGTGATCTCGGCCTCGGCGACCCCCGAGGAGTCGACGCGCTGGCGGATGACGTCGATCGCCTGCTGGATCTGCGCCGACGACACCTCCTCACCGCTGTCCGCGACCGGCGTCAGGATGATCTGCGTGCCGCCCTCGAGGTCGAGAGCGAGGTTCGGCGTCCACGTGGCGGTGGACCACTTGGTCCCCGCCGCGATGGTGCCGAGCAGCGCGAAGATGATGAAGCCGAGCACGACCAGCGTGCGGACGGGCCTCTGACGGCGTGTAGGAGGAGCCAACGGAGTTTCTTCTCTCGTGCGCGCACCGGCCGCGCAGGCGGCCGGTGGGGTCGAGGTCCGGGCGTCGTCACCCGGACCGAACGGTCTACTTGGTGTCCGGCTCCCCGTCCTTGCGGGCGGGCGGCAGCGAGGACAGGTCGTCCGGGACGTCGATCACGTCGTCGTTCGCGCGGCTGATGCGGTCGGCATCGGTCACCACCTCGTCCTGCTCGTCGAGCTCGTCGTCGACGTCATCCTCGACGTCGTCGACCTCGTCGACCGGCGGGTCGATCTTCTTCGCGATCGCGGCCCGGATCCAGCGCGTGTGCGCGCCAGGGCTCGACTCGAGCGTGATGACGTCGTCCTCGACGGTCACGACCGTGCCCAGCAGACCCGACGCTGTCATGACCTCGTCGCCGGGGACGAGGTTGTTCCGGAACTCCTGCGCCGCGCGCTGCTGCTTGCGGGTGCGGCTGGACATGAGCCAGAGAGCGCCCAGGGCGATGGCCAGGATGAGGATGAGTTCCACAGCGGTACGGCTCCGATCGGGTGGTGTGTCCGCCGCAGTCTAGGCGCAGCGGCTCGCCGCTCCAACGCACAGGGTCCGGTCCTGGTTCCGCGATGTGGGCGGATCAGCCGAAGAGCGTGCCCGAGGGGTGCGGAACCTCGAGGCCGAGGTGCGTCCAGGCAGCCGGGAGCGCGACGCGACCACGGGGTGTGCGGCCGACCAGGCCCTCGCGGACGAGGAACGGCTCGGCGACCGTCTCGACGGTCTCGGGCTCCTCGCCGACGGCCACCGCCAGCGTCGTCAGGCCCACCGGCCCGCCGCCGAACCGCGTGCACAGCGCCGTGAGGACCGCCCGGTCGAGACGGTCGAGGCCCAGCCCGTCGACCTCGTAGACGTCGAGCGCGGACCGTGCTGCGACGAGGCTCAACGTGCCGTCGCCGCGTACCTCCGCCCAGTCCCGCACGCGCCTGAGCAGGCGGTTCGCGATGCGGGGGGTGCCCCGGGACCGGGACGCCAGCTCGGCCGCGGCCGCGGGATCCAACGGCACGCCGAGGAGTCCCGCCGACCGCACGAGCACCCGCTCGAGCTCGTCGGCCGCGTAGAAGTCCAGGTGCGCGGTGAACCCGAAGCGGTCGCGCAGCGGTGCCGGGAGCAGTCCGGCGCGGGTGGTCGCCCCGACGACCGTGAACGGCGGCAGCGTCAGCGGGATCGCGCTGGCACCCGCGCCCTTGCCGACGATCACGTCCACCCGGAAGTCCTCCATCGCCATGTAGAGGAGCTCCTCGGCCGGGCGCGCCAGGCGGTGGATCTCGTCGAGGAAGAGGACCTCGCCCTCCTCGAGCGACGACAGGACCGCGGCCAGGTCGCCCGCATGCTGGATGGCGGGGCCGCTGGTGACCCGCAGCGGGGCGCCCATCTCGGCCGCGATGATCATCGCGAGGGTGGTCTTGCCCAGCCCCGGCGGACCTGAGAGCAGCACGTGGTCGGGCGCCTTGCCCCGGTTTCGTGCGGCGTCGAGCACCAGGGAGAGCTGGTCGCGCACCACGCGCTGACCCACGAACTCCTCGAGCCTGCGCGGACGCAGCGCGGCCTCGGCGGCACGCTCCAGGTCGTCGGCTCCCGACTGGACCAGCGACTCGGCAGCGAACCGCTCGGTCACCAGCTCCTCGTGCTCGTCAGCCATGCCCGCCGCCCAGGGTCCGCAGGGCTGCGCGGAGCACCCCGGCGACCTCGTCGGCGGCCACCGGCCCCTCGGTCCCCTCCAGGACGGTCGACACGGCGTCGCCCGCCGCCCGCGCGTTCCAGCCGAGACCGACGAGGGCCTCGACCACCTGGTCGCGCCGGTCGCCGCCGAAGACGGCCGCGGCGGGCGCCGTCACGCTGGCGGGCGCACCGATCCGGTCCTTGAGCTCCAGCACGATCCGCTGCGCACCCTTGAGGCCGATGCCGGGGACCCGCTGCAGCGCCTTGAAGTCCTCGTCGAGCACCGCGCGACGCAAGCCGTCCGGCGTGTGCACCGCGAGCATGGCCAGCGCCAGCCGTGGGCCGACGCCGCTGACCGTCTGGACGGTCTCGAAGATCTCGCGCTCGTCCGCGTCGGCGAACCCGAACAGGGTCAGCGCGTCCTCCCGGACGACCAGCGACGTGGCCAGCTGCGCGGTGGACCCCACCCGCAGCCCCGCCAGCGTGGCCGGCGTGGCGTGCACCAGCAGGCCCACTCCCCCGACCTCCACCACGGCGGCGTCGAGCCGCACCACCTGCACCGTGCCGTGGACCGACGCGATCACCGGCCACCTCCATCAGTCGAGAACGGGTCTGCTGCCGGACACTCTGGCACACGCAGACGAACAGGTGTACGAAGACACGCGGTTCAGCCGCGGCGCCGGGCCGCCTGCTCGGCGGTGGCCCAGGCGCGCTGCGCGGCCGTCAGCGACCCCGGTGCGCGCTGGGGGGTGCCGAGCGCTCCCGCCGGACGCCATAGATGGCACACCGCGAGGGCGAGGGCGTCGGCTGCGTCGGCCGGCCGCGGCAGCACGTCGAGCCGCAGCAGTCGCTGGACCATCGTCTGGACCTGCGCCTTGTCCGCCCGGCCGTTCCCGGTGACCGCCGCCTTGACCTCGCTGGGCGTGTGCAGCGCGACGGGGATCCGACGACGGGCGGCGGCGACCATGGCGATCCCCGCGACCTGCGCGGTCCCCATGACGGTGCGCAGGTTCTGCTGCGCGAACACCCGCTCGACCGCCACCGCGTCGGGGGCGTGCTCCTCGAGCCACTCCTCGATCTGCCGCTCGATCGACAGCAGCCGCTGGTCCACGTCCCACAGCGCGTCGGACGTGGCGACACCGACCGCGACCATGGCGAGCTGCCGCGACGGCAGCCCGTCGACGACGCCGAGGCCGCACCTGGTCAGGCCGGGGTCGACTCCGAGGACGCGCACGCCGTCATGGTCGCAGCCCGACGGGCGCGATCCCGGGAGGCCACGCCCGGCACGACGGAGGGGCCGCCGAGTGACGCTCCGCGCGCCCCTCGACCTCCGCTGCGCTTCGGCTCAGTCCTCCTCGAGCTCCGCCATGACCTCGTCGGACGCGTCGAAGTTCGCGTAGACGTTCTGCACGTCGTCGGAGTCCTCGAGCGCGTCGATGAGGCGCAGGATCTTGCGTGCACCCTCGGCGTCGACCTCGATCTGCGTGGCGGGCCAGAAGACGACGTCGGCCGAGTCGTACTCGATGCCGGCGGTCTGCAGCGCGGTCCGGACGGGGACCAGGTCCGTGGCCTCGGACAGGATCTCGAACGCCTCGCCGAGGTCGTTGACCTCCTCGCCGCCGGCGTCCAGGACCGCCTCCATCACGGCGTCCTCGTCGGTGCCGTCCTTGGGCACGATGACGACGCCCTTGCGGGAGAACAGGTAGGAGACCGAGCCGGGGTCGGCCATCTGGCCGCCGTTGCGCGTGAAAGCGACCCTCACGTCGGACGCGGCACGGTTGCGGTTGTCGGTGAGGCACTCGACCAGCACCGCGATCCCGCCGGCGCCGTAGCCCTCGTACATGATCGTCGAGTAGTCGGCGCCGCCGGCCTCCTGGCCGGAGCCGCGCTTGACCGCGCGGTTGATGTTGTCGATGGGGACCGAGTTCTTCTTGGCCTTCTGGACCGCGTCGAAGAGCGTCGGGTTGCCCGCGAGGTCACCGCCGCCGGTGCGGGCTGCGACCTCGATGTTCTTGATCAGCTTGGCGAAGAGCTTGCTCCGCTTGGCGTCGACCACGGCCTTCTTGTGCTTGGTGGTGGCCCACTTGGAGTGACCCGACATCGCTTCAGCTACCCCTTCGTCTCCTGTGGCACGCGCCGGCTGCTGCCCCGGCGGTCACAGGCTCTCGCGGACGATCTCTACGAACAGTTGGTGCACCCGGGTGTCTCCGGTGACCTCCGGGTGGAACGAGGTCACGAGCAACGGCCCCTGGCGGACCGCCACGATCCTACCGGCGGCCGGACCGGACTCCACCCGGGCCAGCACCGTCGCGCCCGGGCCGACCTCCTCGACCCACGGCGCCCGGATGAAGACCCCGTGGACGGAGCCGTCGACGCCGGCGATGTCGAGGTCGGTCTCGAACGACTCGACCTGGCGCCCGAACGCGTTGCGGCGCACCGTGACGTCCACGCCGCCGAGCGTCTGCTGGCCCTCGATGCCGCCGAGCACCCGGTCGGCCAGCAGGATCATCCCAGCGCACGACCCGTAGGCGGGCAGGCCGGACCGCAGCCGCTGCTGGACCGGCTCGAACAGCTCGAACGCCCGCAGGAGCTTGTCGATCGTCGTCGACTCGCCGCCGGGGATCACCAGGGCGTCGACGGCGTCGAGCTCCCGCTGGCGGCGCACCGGCACGGCCCGGGCACCCACGGACTCCAGGGCGTGCACGTGCTCACGCACGTCTCCTTGCAGGGCGAGCACTCCGACGGTCACGGTCACGACGGGCGATTCTAGGCGGGGCTCGGACCCGGCCGGCGCCGCGACCACGGGCCGGGACCCCGGGCACGCGCGGTGGCTGCCCGCCGCAGACGGTGGCGACGTAGGCTCGCGGCTCGTGACCTTCGACGAGCTCGACGCCCGCGCGGCGACCCTCGACGCCGCGCACGCCGCGACCGACCTGCGCGAGCGGTTCCTGCTGCCGCCGGGAACGGTCTACCTCGACGGGAACTCCCTCGGCGCGCTCCCCCGGTCCGTGCCCGCCGCCGTGCGGGACGCGGTCGAGCAGCAGTGGGGGCACGACCTCGTCGCGTCCTGGAACACGCACGGGTGGTGGGACGCGCCGGTGCGCGTGGGGGACGCGATCGGTCGGCTCGTCGGCGCGGCACCGGGGCAGGTGGTGGTGGGCGACTCGACGAGCGTGCGCCTGCACCAGTCCCTGCACGCCGCAGCCGCCCTGCGCCCCGGTCGGTCCGTCGTCCTCACGGAACCCGGGTCGTTCCCCACGGACCAGTACGTCATCGCGGGCGTGGCGGACCAGGTCGGGTGGCGGGTCGAGCACGCCACGCCGGCGGAGCTCGCCGCGCGGCTGACCCCGGACGTCGCGGTGGTCGTCCTGTCCCACGTGGACTACCGCACCGGCGAGCTGCTCGACCTGCCGGGCATCACGGCCGCGGCCCACGACGCCGGCGCCCTCGTCCTCTGGGACCTGTGCCACTCGGCCGGCGCGGTGCCGGTGGGTCTCGACGAGCACCACGTGGACCTCGCGGTGGGGTGCGGGTACAAGTACCTCAACGGCGGACCCGGCGCACCGGCGTACGGTTACGTCGCCGCTCGCCACCAGGACGCGTTCGTCAACGTGGTCCCCGGGTGGCACGGGCACGCGCAGCCGTTCGCGATGGCCGACGACTACGTCGGCGCCCCCGGGATCTCGCGCGCCCGGATCGGGACGCCGCCGATGCTGTCGCTGCTCGCTCTCGAGGCGGCGCTGCAGGCGTTCGACGGCGTGGAGATCGGCGACGTCCGCGCCCGGTCCCTGAGCCTGACCCGGTTCCTGCGCGACGCGATCGCCGACGTCGTGCCGGGGTCCGCGTTCGCCTCACCGGAGGCGGACGAGCGCCGAGGGTCGCAGGTCGCCCTGCGGCACCCGGACGCCTACGGGATCGTGCAGGCGCTCGCGGCCCGCGGGGTGGTCGGCGACTTCCGGACGCCCGACGTCGTCCGGCTCGGCGTCGCCGCGCCGTACCTGACGCACACGGACCTGGTCACGGCCGTCCGGGCCCTGCACGAGGTGCTCGAGCGCGGCGAGCACCGCGACCCGGCCTGGACGACGCGCAACGCCGTCACCTGAGCTACTCGCGGACGAGACCGAGGTGCCGCGTCTCGCCATCCCACACGGGCAGCAGGCCGCGGACCAGGTCGACGAGACGCTCGGGGAACACCTCGATGTCCACGGTGTCGAGGTCGTCCAGCGACCACCAGCGCAGCTCGTCGATGACGTTGTGCTCGAGCTCGGTCCAGCCGGCCCGGTCGACCGTGCCGAACGCCGAGGCCGGCACCCGCGCGAGGTAGAGGATCTCGTCCTGCCGGCAGTGCTCGGCGAAGAAATCGAAGATCGCCGACCTGGTGAACACCGGCCCGACCAGGTCGGCCGCGGCGAGCTGGATGCCGGTCTCCTCGCGGACCTCGCGCACGGCCGCCGAGAGAGAGTCCTCGCCGTCGTCGATGCCGCCGCCGACGGTGAACCACCAGCTGCGGTCAGGCTGGTCGACGTCGTGGCCACGGATGAGCAGCACCCGGTCGTCCTCGTCGAGCAGGATGACGCGCGCGGCCTCCCGGAACAGCAGGCCGTCGTCGCCCCGTCGCCACTCCGGCCCGAGCCCGTGCACCGGGCCGCCGCCGTGCGCGCTCGACCGGGACGGGACGTCGGCAGCGACGGCGAAGGCCGCGGACGACTCGTCCGCGGCCTCCGACGTGACGGGGTCCTGGGTCACCAGCCGCGCTCGGCGAGGCGGTGCGGCTCCGGGACGTCCTCGACGTTGATGCCGACCATGGCCTCACCCAGTCCGCGCGAGACCTTGGCGATGACGTCCGGGTCGTCGTAGAACGTGGTCGCCTTGACGATCGCGGCGGCGCGCTCGGCCGGGTTGCCCGACTTGAAGATGCCGGAGCCGACGAACACGCCCTCGGCGCCGAGCTGCATCATCATCGCCGCGTCGGCCGGGGTCGCGATGCCGCCCGCGGTGAACAGGACGACGGGGAGCTTGCCCGCGAGGGCGACCTCCTTGACCAGGTCGTACGGGGCCTGCAGCTCCTTGGCGGCGACGAACAGCTCGTCCTCCGGGAGCGAGGTGAGGCGGCGGATCTGGTCACGCAGCGTGCGCATGTGCGTCGTCGCGTTGGAGACGTCGCCCGTGCCGGCCTCGCCCTTGGAGCGGATCATCGCCGCGCCCTCGGTGATGCGGCGCAGGGCCTCGCCCAGGTTGGTCGCACCGCAGACGAAGGGGACCGTGAAGGCCCACTTGTCGATGTGGTGCTCGTAGTCGGCGGGGGTCAGCACCTCGGACTCGTCGACGTAGTCGACACCGAGGGACTGGAGCACCTGCGCCTCGACGAAGTGGCCGATGCGCGCCTTCGCCATGACGGGGATGGAGACGGCCTCGATGATGCCGTCGATCAGGTCGGGGTCGCTCATGCGCGCCACGCCGCCCTGGGCCCGGATGTCGGCCGGGACGCGCTCGAGCGCCATCACGGCGACCGCGCCGGCGTCCTCGGCGATCTTCGCCTGCTCAGCGTTGACGACGTCCATGATGACGCCGCCCTTGAGCATCTCGGCCATCCCCCGCTTCACGCGGGCGGTGCCGATGACGCCGGCGTGCGTCGCGGTGGTGGGCTGGCTGTTCTCGCTGGTCACGTCGAGCCTCGCAGATCCTCGTACGGTGTGGGGTCGGCCGCCTCGACGGCCTGGTCGGTCAATCGTAGTCCGTCGCGGACGTGGTCCCGGGCCCCCGTCTCAGGCGGGAGGGGCGCTCTCGACCGGTCCACGGCGGGTCCCGGGGCGTCCGAGGTTCTCCGGCCACGCGTCGTCGAGCTCGAGGCTCCGGGGCTCCGGGGCGTGCCCGGCCAGGCGCAGCAGGCGGACCAGCCGTCCGCGTCGTGCGCGCGACGTCTGCGCGACGGCCTCGTTGTGGAACCGGCGTGCCAGCTGGGCCCGGTACCAGGACGACGCGAGCAGGTCCACGAGCTCGTCACCCGCCGGGTCCGCGCGCAGGGCGGCCACCTCGTCGGGATCGTCGAGCGCCTCGCGCAGCGTCGCCGACAGCTCGCTCTCGATCCCGCCGCGGTCGACCGCCAGCAGGGCGGCCCCGCCCACGGGCAGCTCGTCGGGTCCGACGAGCGCGAGCAGGTCGGCAGGGAGCTCGTCCGTGCCCGTCGACAACGCGGCCCAGGCAGCCTCACCGACGAGCACCGAGCTCACCGGGTCCAGCAGGCCGGAGGTGGCCAGCTCGGCCGCCACCGTCGCGCGGCGCACCAGCTGCGCGTCGAGGACCGCCCGGGACGTACCGACCTTGCGGTGCAGGCGGTCGAGGCGCGACGCCGCGACCCACACCCACCACAGTGCCAGCGCGAGCACGATGGTCACGTAGACGGTGATCTCCGACCACCTCATCGGGACTCACCCCGGCCCCTGCGCAGCTCCAGCAGCCGCGCCCCGCGCACCGACGACGGGTCCTCGCGCACCGGCGCGTCCCGACCGGCCACGACCATCTCGTAGACGGCGAGCACCTGGTCGGTCACGGTCGCCCAGTCGTACTGGCGCACGACCTCGAGCGCGTGCTCCGAGACCCGTGCCCGCAGGTCGGCGTCGTGCAGGACGCGGACCAGCGTCGCGGCGAGGTCCGCGCTGTCGCCGGTCCGGAACAGGACCCCGGCGGCGCCCTCGTCCAGGACGCGCGAGAACGCCCCGAGGTCGCTGGCGACGACGGTCGCGCCGGCGCTCATCGCCTCGACCAGCACGATGCCGAAGCTCTCCCCGCCGGTCTGCGGTCCGCAGTACACGTCGACCGACGCCAGCAGGTTCGCCTTGTCCTCGTCGGAGATCCCGCCGAGGAACTCGACGGCGGCTGCCGCCTCGTCGCCCAGCAGCTCGCGGACCTCGTCCGGACCGGTCTCCCCACGTCCCGCGACGAGGAAGCGCGCGCCGGGGATCTCGGCGAGCACGCGCGGCACCGCCTCGAGCAGCACGGGGAGCCCCTTGCGCGCCTCGTCGAGCCGGCCCAGGAACGCGATGGTGGGGCGCTCGGGCGTCCCCGTCCAGCGCGGGTCGGACGTCGCGGCCGTGAACTGGTCGACGTAGACGCCGTTGGGGATGACGACCGCGTCGCCGCCCATGTGCTCCACGAGCGTGCGCCGGGCGTCCTCGGAGACGGCGATCCGGGCAGAGATCTTCTCCAGCGACTGCCGCACCAGCGGGTACGCCATCTGCAGCGGGCGCGAGCGGATGAGCGCGGTGTGGAACGTCGCCACGATGGGCCCGTCGGCGATCCAGAGCGCCAGCATGCCGAGGCTCGGTGTGACCGGCTCGTGCAGGTGCAGGACGTCGAACTCCCCCGCGGCGAGCCACTTGCGCACGCGTGCCGCCGTCACCGGGCCGAACGTCATGCGGGCGACGGCACCGTTGTAGCGCACGGGGATCGCACGCCCGGCCGCCGTCATGTACTCCGGTATGGGTGTGTCGTCGTCGGCCGGGGCGAGGACGGAGACGGTGTGGCCGCGCGCGATGAGCGCCTCGGCCAGGTCTCGCACGTGGAACTGGACCCCGCCGGGCACGTCGTAGGAGTACGGGCAGACGATGCCCACCCGGAGCGGACGCTCGGCACGGTCGGCGCTCACCCGGCGCTCCCCTGGGCCGCGAGGGTGGCGGCGTACCGCTCGGGGTCGAGGTCCTCGACGAACACCTTCTGCAGCATGTGCCAGTCCTGCGGGTGCTGCCGGACGCCGGCGGCGAACTCGTCGACCCACGCCTGCGTCATCGCGCGGACCCGGTCGGCGCGCGGCACGTCCGCCGGCATCTCGATGGCCTTATTGAACTGGATGACGATGCCCCACGGCGAGCCGGCCGCCCGCCGCTGGGCGCCCGTCAGCCTCTCGTAGGAGATGACGGTGGTCACCAACGCTGCACCGGTCGTGATCGCCAGCGCTGCCGGACCTGCGGCCACCCGTGCCCGGTGCCCGAACAGGTCCACCTCGAGGCCCTTGGACGTGAGGTCGCGGTCGGCGAGCAGCGGCAGGATCGCCGCTCCCTGGCGGGCGGCACGCACCAGTCCGCGGAAGACGTCTCCCCCGCCGGTGAGCGGGAAGATCGTGATCCCGATGCTCTCCCGGAACGCCAGGAACTCCTGGTACAGCTCCTCGGGCTCGAGCCGCTCCGCGACGGTGGTGACCGGTGCGATCTCGCGCGTGCACCACGCCCCGGCGAGGTCCCAGTTCCCCGTGTGCCCGAGCGCGAGGACGATGGGCTGGTCGTTGTCGGTGAAGACGCGGACGTTCTCGATGCCGACGACGCGCACGCGCGCGTCGATGCGTTCCTTGTCCATGCGCGCCAGGGCGAACGACTCCCCGAAGTAGCGCATGTAGGAGCGCATGCCCGCCCGGCTCAGCCGCCGCAGGGCGCGCGCGTCCAGCTCGGGCCGGACGCGGGCGAGATTCTTCTCGAGCTGGCGCACACCGCCCCCGCGGCGCAGCCACGCGACGTCCGCCGCGGCGCCGAACAGGGACCGCAGCACCGGGCCGGGCAGGCGGCCGGCCGTCTTCCAGGCGAAGGCGAAGGCTCGCGCGACGTCCACCCTCACTCGGCCACGCTCGCCATCGCCTGACGGTGCACCTTGCTCATGCGCTGCACGATCGTCACGGCCGACGCCACCGTGAGCAGCCCCAGGACGACCGTGAGGACCACGTCGGGGGCGCCGACGCCCACCGCGGCGGTGGCCACCAGGACGAGCGCCAGGCGGTCGGCCCGCTCGGCGATGCCGCCGGACGCGGTCATGCCGAGCCCCTCCGCGCGTGCCCGGGCGTACGGCACGATCGACCCGAGGACGAGGCACGCCAGCGCGAGGACCGCGCTCAGCCGGTCGTCGCCGCCCGCGGTGAACCACAGGACCAGACCGGCGAAGATCGCCCCGTCACCGAAGCGGTCGAGCGTCGAGTCGAGGAAGGCGCCCCACCGGCCGGACGTGCCGGCCTGCCGAGCCATCACGCCGTCGAGCGAGTCCGTCAGGACGAACACGGCGATGACGAGGGTGCCGAGCAGCAGGTGGCCGGTCGGGAACGCCCAGAGCGCGGTGACGACCACCACGAGCGTGCCGGTGATGGTCACCGCGTCCGGTGACACGCCCAGCCGCAGGAGGCCCTTGGCGATGGGCGTGAAGAAGCGCGTCATGGCGCCGCGCAGTCCGTTCAGCACGTGGCGATCATCCCTTCGGTGTGGTCGGCCACGCGGCCGCCAGGCGTGCCCGCGTGTCGCCCAGCAGCTCGGGGAGCGCTCGGCTGCGGGCGACGATGGGCAGGAAGTTCGAGTCGCCCGACCACCGCGGAACGACGTGCTGGTGGAGATGCGCCGCGATGCCGGCGCCGGCGACCTCGCCCTGGTTCATGCCCAGGTTGAAGCCCTGGGGCGCCGACACCTCGCGCACCACCTCCATGGCGGTGCGCGTGAGCGCCGCCACCTCGGCGACCTCCGGCTCCGTCAGCTCCGTGTAGTCGGCGACGTGCCGGTACGGGCACACCAGCAGGTGACCTGCGTTGTACGGGTAGAGGTTGAGCACGACGTACGCCACGGCACCGCGCGCGACGACCAGACCGTCCTCGTCGCTCAGCGTCGGGATGCGGCAGAACGGGCAGCCGTCGCCGGGCTCGCGGTCGACGGGCTTGTCCTGGCCACCGATGTACGCCATGCGGTGCGGGGTCCAGAGGCGCTGGAACCCGTCCGGGACGCCCGCGAGGTCGTCGGCGGACTCGGTGCCCATCAGACCTGCACGCGGTCGCGCACCGCCGAGACGATCCGCTCGATCGCCTCCGCCACGGGCACGCCGTTGTCCTGGCGCCCGTCGCGGTACCGGAACGAGACGGCGCCGGCGTCGGCGTCCTCACCCCCGGCGATGAGCACGAAGGGGATCTTCTGCGTGCTGGCGTTGCGGATCTTCTTGCCGAACCGGTCGTCGGACCGGTCCACCTCGGCCCGGATCCCCTGTGCCCGCAGCTGGCTCACCACGTCGTCGAGGTACCCCTCGAACGGCTCCGCGACGGGCACGGCGAGCACCTGCACCGGTGCCAGCCACGCGGGGAACGCCCCGGCGTAGTGCTCGGTGAGGACGGCGAAGAACCGCTCGATGGACCCGAAGAGCGCGCGGTGGATCATCACCGGGCGCTGCCGGGTGCCGTCCGGCGCGGTGTACTCGAGCTCGAACCGCTCCGGCAGGTTGAAGTCGAGCTGGATGGTCGACATCTGCCACGTGCGACCCAGCGCGTCCTTGGCCTGCACCGAGATCTTCGGGCCGTAGAACGCGGCGCCGCCCGGGTCGGGAACCAGGTCGAGGCCCGACGCCTCGGCCACCTGGCGCAGGGTCTCGGTCGCCTCGTCCCAGACCGCGTCGGAGCCGACGGACTTGTCCGGGTTCTTGGTGGACAGCTCCAGGTAGAAGTCGTCGAGGCCGTAGTCCTTGAGTAGGTCGAGGACGAAGGTCAGCAGGCTGGTCAGCTCGTCCTTCATCTGCTCGCGGGTGCAGTAGATGTGCGCGTCGTCCTGGGTGAACCCGCGCGCCCGGGTCA
Organism: Cellulomonas xylanilytica; assembly: GCF_007989805.1. Lineage (GTDB taxonomy): Bacteria > Actinomycetota > Actinomycetes > Actinomycetales > Cellulomonadaceae > Cellulomonas > Cellulomonas xylanilytica. The sequence goes on along the minus strand of NZ_BJUB01000001.1, from coordinate 508,333 downwards.
TGCCGTGCACGACGCCCGACTTCTCGTACCGGTACACGGTGCCGAACTCGAAGAGCCGCAGCGGCAGCTCCCGGTACGACCGGCCCCGCGCCGCGAAGATCAGGTTGTGCATCGGGCAGTTCATCGGCTTGAGGTAGTAGTTCTGCCCCTGCTTGCGGATGTTGCCCTCGGCGTCGCGCTCCTCGTCCAGGGTCATCGGCGGGTACATGCCGTCGGCGTACCAGTCGAGGTGCCCCGAGATCTGGAAGAGCTGCTCCTTGGTGATGTGCGGGGTGTTGACGAACGAGTACCCCGCCTCGACGTGGCGGCGACGTGAGTAGTGCTCCATCTCCATGCGGATGATGCCGCCCTTGGGGTGGAACACGGCCAGCCCGGAGCCGATCTCCTCCGGGAAGGAGAACAGGTCGAGCTCGTTGCCGAGCTTGCGGTGGTCGCGGCGCTCCGCCTCGGCCACGCGCTCGAGGTAGGCGCGCAGCTCGTCCTTCGTCGGCCACGCGGTGCCGTACACGCGCTGGAGCTGCGGGTTCTTCTCCGAGCCACGCCAGTAGGCGGCAGCGGACCGGGTCAGCTGGAACGCGTTGCCCAGCACCCGGGTGCTGGGGACGTGCGGGCCGCGGCAGAGGTCCTGCCAGACGACCTGCTCGCTCTCGCGGCCGGCTCCCCGCACGTTCTGGTAGATGCTCAGCCCACCGAGACCGACCTCGACCGACGCGCCGTCGGCCGCCTGCGGGTCACCCTTGAGGCCGATGAGCTCGAGCTTGTACGGCTCGTCGCGCAGCTCGGCGCGGGCCTGCTCCTCGGTGACGTCCCAGCGACGGAAGGTCTGGCCCTCCTTGGCGATCCGGCCCATGACCTTCTCGATCGCCTTGAGGTCGTCGGGGGTGAACGGGGTGTCGACGTCGAAGTCGTAGTAGAAGCCGTCGGTGATCGGCGGCCCGATCCCGAGGCGTGCCTTCGGGTTGACCTCCTGCACGGCCTGCGCGAGCACGTGCGCGGCCGAGTGCCGCAGCACCGCCAGGCCGTCGGGCGAGTCGATGGTCACCGCCTCGACCACCGCACCGTCGTCGAGCGGCAGGTGCAGGTCGCGCAGCTCGCCGTCCACGCGGGCGACGACGACGTCGCGCCGGGAGGAGTACAGGTCGGTACCCGTCGTCCCCGGCTCCACCGTGGTCGCGATCCCGTCGACGGTGAGGGTGATGAGCTCGGGCACCGGTACAGCCTCCTTCGTGGCTGCTCGCCCTGGCGGCGAGCCCCTCGATGCTACCGGCGGGCTCGTCGGGCACCGGACCTCTTATGCACGACAGGAGGGGCCGGCCCGATGGGCCGACCCCTCCTGATCGAGTGGGCGATACCGGACTCGAACCGATGACCTCCTCGGTGTGAACGAGGCGCTCTACCAACTGAGCCAATCGCCCGTCGTGCGCGGAGCCGACGACCCGCAACACACCTGGTGCCGCGAATGACGACCACCCGCGGGTGACATCGAGGAGGATGCTACCCGGCTCGGGTCACAATTCCGAACCGGGCTCACGACCGTTCCCTGCAGGTCATCGCGCCGAAGTCAAGGGACCCGTGGTCGCCAGGATGGGTGCAGTCGCGTGTCGTCGACACTTCGGTGCGCGTCCCTCCGGGTGAACTCGGGCCTACTACCGGTCCAATCGGGCACCTGGCCTGCCATGATGGGACCTCCAGCCCTTGCGAACAGGAGGACCCGATGCCGAGCTCGACTTATGACGTCGTCGAGGTCGTCGCCATGCAGCTCATCGGATCCGACGCCAGCGTCATCCCCGTGAGTGCCGAGTTCTCCTTCAGGACTACTGATCCGTACACGGTGCGCGCGGTCTTCACCGGCCCGCACACCATGTCGACCTGGCTCATCGGCCGCGAGCTCCTCTCCCTGGGGATGCACGCGACGGCCGATGCCCCTGCCGGGACCGGTGACGTGCAGGTGTGGCGCGACGAAGACCCCGACTACACGCTCGTGTCGCTCAGCGGGGTCGAGGGCAGCGCACTGCTTGCCGCTCCCACGGAGCCGATCGAGCGCTTCCTCGCCGGAACCGAGGCACTCGTGCCCCTGGGCACGGAGAGCGACCGGATGGAAGGCGAGATCACGGCGCTCATCGCCGCTCTCCTGACCGCCTGACACTTCCTCACTGCGACCGGTTCCGCCTCGGGCGGGGCCGGTCGTCGTCTGTCACGGGTCGAGGTCGTCGGCCAGCCGTGCCTGGAAGAGCCGCTGCGCCTCCAGGGAGACCGGTCCGGCGTCGACGTCCACCCCGTCGAGGCTGACCACCGGCGAGACGTTCCGGATCGAGCCGCTCATCATCAGGTGGGCCGACCCGTCGGCGACGTCGTCGAGGACCTCGTACCGCAGCTCGCCCGGCGCGGCCTCGCGGACGGGAAGACCCGCGGCCGCCGACCACTCGAGCAGCAGCTCGCGGGTGATGCCGGCCAGGCACCCGCTGGAGAGCGGCGGTGTCACCAGCTCGCCGTCGCGCTCGACGAAGACGTTCGAGGCGGTGCCCTCGCAGAGCTCGCCGACCGTGTTGGCCAGCACGGCCTCGTCGGCACCGCGCCGGTACGCCTCCGAGACGGCCACGACGTTCTCCGCGTAGGACGTCGTCTTCAGTCCGGCCACCGACGAGCGCTCGTTGCGCACCCACGGCACGCGGATCACCCGGGAGACCTCGGACCGCGCGCCCGGCCCGGCGAGCACGAGGATGCTCTGGCGCTGCTCCTCGGGCGCGAAACGGTTGGACCCGAGCGGCCCCGGTCCGCCGGTGAGCGTGATCCGGAGGCGACCGACGTCCGGTCCGGCGTCGGCGAGCACCGCCGCGACGCCCTCACGGACCGCTGCCTCGTCGGGTGCGGCCAGTCCGATGCCCTCGGCCGACCGCTTCAGGCGGCGCAGGTGACGCGTCAGCGCGAACGCCGTCCCGTCGTACACCGCGCACGTCTCGAAGACACCGTCACCCACCGTGAGCCCGTGGTCGACACCGGACAGGAGAAGGTCCTCGGGACCGTGCAGACGACCGTTCGACCAGATCACGACACCCATCGGGTCAGTCTGTCATCGACTCGGCGGGCACACCGGACGCCAGGCCGACGAGCCGCGCCGCCTTCAGCTCGGTCTCGGCCCACTCCCCCTCGGGGTCGCTGCCCCACGTGATGCCCGCACCCGTACCGAAGCGCAGCACGTCGTCCGCCCACCAGAAGGTTCGGATGCCCACCGCGAGCTCGGCCCGCACGCTCCCGTCGGGAGCGACCTCGACCCATCCGACGGCCCCGCAGTAGGGACCGCGCGGGGACGTCTCCAACGAGGCGATGACGTCGAGCGCGGACGACTTCGGGGCACCCGACACCGACCCGGGCGGGTAGGTGGCGTCGAGCAGCCGCGCCCACAGGTCAGGGGCGGTCGCGACGTCGTCGGCCAGCACGCCCTGCACGGTGCTCACCAGGTGGACAAGACCAGGGTGACGTTCCTCACCCAGCAGGGTGGTCACCTCGACCGTGCCCGGCGCGCAGACCCGCTGCAGGTCGTTGCGGACGAGGTCAGTGATCATGACGTTCTCCGCGCGGTCCTTGTCCGTCATCGCGTCCGGGGTGGCGGCCGTCCCCTTGATCGGTCCGCTGGTGACGACGCCGTCCTCGACCCGCAGGAACAGCTCCGGCGACGCGGTGACCACCCACACCTCCCCCGGCACCTGCACCCCGCCGGCGTACGGCGCCGGGTTGCCCGCGCCCAGCAGCGCGCCGAGCGCCCGTGCGTCGGGCTCCCCGGGCAGCGGGGCGCTCAGCACCCGGCAGAGGTTGGCCTGGTAGACGTCCCCTTCCTGGATGTGGGCGCGCACGCGGCCGACCGCGGCGACGTACCGGGAGCGAACAAGCGAGGACCTCCACGACTCCGGCGGTGGGCCGTGCCAGTCCCCCGCGGGCGCAGGCTCCGCGGCCGCGACCTGCGCGAACCTCCACGCGCGGACGGTGCCCTCGAAGTCGCCGACGACCGCCCACCAGCCGGGTTGCCGGAGCCTCTCCGGCTGCGCCCGGACGTCCACGACCTCGACGACGCCGGTCGCCTCCACACCGGCGAACCATGCGACGCCACGCCGACTGACGGTCTGCTCGGGCACGCCCACACGCTACCCAGCACCGGCCCGCTCACCTGCGAGGTCCCCGGATCGGCACGAGAATCCGCGCGATCACCCGGGTGCCCGGAGCCAGTTGGACTCTCGCGGAGATCGTCAGTTAGAGTTCGGGACGCACACGGAACACCGGTGAAAGCCGGGGGGACGTGCTGTGCGGACGTGGCTCAGTGGTAGAGCATCACCTTGCCAAGGTGAGGGTCGCGGGTTCGAATCCCGTCGTCCGCTCGGAGGCAGACACTCCTGATCGGCTGACCGTAGCCGCTGAGGACTGCGGTCTCACGGTGGAGTGGCCGAGTGGCGAGGCAGCGGCCTGCAAAGCCGTATACGTGGGTTCGAATCCCATCTCCACCTCGTATCACGACAGCAGTACCCGTGGTTCACCATGGGCGATTGGCGCAGCGGTAGCGCGCTTCCCTGACACGGAAGAGGTCACTGGTTCGATCCCAGTATCGCCCACCAGCATTACCGCAGTTCAGAGGCCGTTTCGGAAGATTCCGAGGCGGCCTTTCTGCTTGCCAGAGGGGCAGATGTAGCAACCGGTGTAGCAACGGGTGTAGCAACGTCGCCCCGGAGCGCCTTCGTTGGGCGTGAATAGTTCTTCTAGCGCCCGCAATTCGATGCACTCGATCGTCCGGGCCGGGTTCAGGGCTAGTTGCCGGAGTCCCGTCGGACCAGGTCATCGACCGGTTGTGGGTCGATGAGCTGGGACAGCGCCTCCATGGCCGAGCGGGCGACCTCAGTGCTCACGTGACCGTAGACATCGCCCGTGATGCGGATGTCGGAATGACCGAGGAGCTCGGAGACGGCTTTGATGTGGATGCCGGCCTCGAGCATCGCGGTAGCTGCCGAGTGCCGCAGGGTGTGCACCGTCACGTTCGGGATCCCGGCTGCCGTGGAAGCCGTCGACAGCGCGCGCAGGACGTTGCGGGGGTCGAGCGGTCGGCCCGTCGGCGAGGTGAAGACGAAGTCGCTCTCCTGCCAGAGATTGCCGGCATGCTCGCGCTGCACGGCCTGGGCCTCCTGAACCTCGAGCAGCAGACGATGGACCGCGGGAGTCACCGGAAGCAAACGTCGGGACTTCGTTGTCTTCGGCGATGTCGGACCCCACTCGCCGTCGACTCGCGTCAGCGTCGCGCGGATGCGAATCACTCGCGCGCTCGGGTCGATGTCGGCCCATCGCAGCGCCAGAGCCTCGCCCTTGCGGACGCCCGTCTGCGCGATGAAGGACAGGACTGGCCCGTAGCGGGAGCCGGCGGCGGCACCGAGAAGTGCGGTGACTTCCAGCGTGGAGAGAAAGCGTGCTTCGTGGCGTTCAACGCCGGGCTGCTTCACGAGGGCAGCGGGGTTTCGGGCGATGTGGCCGTCGCGTACAGCACCGTCGAGGGCGAGACGAAGCACGGAGAAGATCCGCTGCACGGTCGCGTCGGACAGCGCGCGCTGGGTGTCGGAGCCCGGGCGCTGTCGGTGCGGGGCCTTGACCTTGGCTCGCAGGTGCAGGATCAGGGCCTCCACGTCGGCTGGCCGAACCTGGTCCAGGCGTCGTCGCCCGATGGGGGCAGTCACGAGGTGACCGTCGATCAGGTACCGGTAGAGGTCCTTCGTGGACTGCTTGCGCGCGCTGACCTCGAGGGTGGTCTCGCGCCAGGTTCGGAGCCAGTCCCCCACCAGGATGCTCGCGTCCTTCGGCGGCGCTCCCTCAGCTACGCGGTTGGTCGCTTCGCGCAGCTTCCTGCGCGCGTCTGCGCGCGTGCTGGCGTAGAAGGTCGTGCGCACGAGCTGCCCGGTCTCGGGATCACGCACCGAGAGCGCAGCAACGTACTTGCCGTCGGAGGCACGGCGATAGACCGAACCCTCGTTGTTGGCCCGCTTGGCCACGTCCGCACCTCCGCTCCGTGCATCCTCGCGGGAGGGTAGGTCTCCGGTGGTTGATCAGCGCAGACCGTCGTCGTTTCTGTGGAAAGGATCGGTCGTCCCGCCGCTTGTGGACGCGTCCCCCTGGCTCTCCGAGCGGAGCTTGTCGACGAAGGCCATCAACGCGTCCGCCGGCACCCGATGGAGCCGGCCGACGAACACCGACTCGACTTGTCCCGAGCCGAGGAGCTCGTACATCAGAGTCCGCCCGATTCCGAGCGCGGCGGCCGCCTCATTGACACTCAACAGGATCCGCGGTGTCACGGACTGGACGCGATCGCGCGAGCCGCGCTCACCTTCTGGTGCATCGCGTGGCGGAGTTCTCAGCGTTGGTGTGGACATTGGCTTCGCCCTTCGCGTTGGGAGGGCTCCACCGTCTGCCGCGCCGATAGACGGATCGATCACACCGTCTGCCACCAGGACTCGTCAGCGGAATGTCTAGCATTCGCCTGTACCGAAACGGAGACCGGTCCGCACGATGACAGAAGATCGACGAGTCTCGCGTGACCTCAGCCCTTGTTCGCGGCCGCCTTGACTCGCCGGCCGTGAGGGTCGCGCTTGACGCGGTCGCCAGTTCGGCAGGACTTACCGCGCGCTGCGCCGCAGCGTGGGCACTCGACATCCAGCGGCTTGCTCATGGCGAGATCGTGCACGACGCGGGCCGCGACACGCCAGGACGCCATCAGGCTGCTTCGCCTTCGCTGACGCGCCGGATACCCAAGTGAGTGGCAACCGGGAGTGAGAGCCGATCCAACCTCGATAGACAGAACAATCACAGCGGCCTCGCGGGAGCGGACGGGACCACGAACCGAAGGGCAGCGGGGTGCTAGCTCGGCGCCTTCTCGCGCTCGAGCAGGTCGGCGACGAGGCCATCGATGTGGTCGCGAAGAGGGCGGATGCCGTCGACGTCCCACGACGCGGGGTCGGGCAGCGGCCAGACCTCGACGCGGGCGTGGGCGGGGAGGTCGAGCGCGGGCTTAAGCGCCACGATCACGTCAGCCTGGGCGGCGAGCTGCTCGGTCAGAAGCTGGGGCACTTCGCTCCTGCGGTCGATGCCGACCTCAGCGAGCGAGGCGAGGACCTTCTGGCTCACCGCGGCGTCGGGCTCTGTGCCGGCGGAGATGACGGTGACGTCCGAGCCGGCCCGTGCTGCGGCGAGGCCGGCGGCCAGCTGGGACCGCCCGGCGTTGTGGACGCAGACGAACAGGATCGTGGTCATGCGGGTGCTCCCATGGTGAAGGTCGATCGGTGGTGGCCCACCCAGTCCTGGGTGGCCATCTGGACGGCGTCCCACGGTGAGCCGAGGGGTGGGGTGTAGGACAGGTCGAGCTCGCTGACGGCCTCGACGGTCATCTCGTGGAAGAGCGCGGTGGACAAGGTGTCGACCCGCTTGGCGGTCTGAGTGGTCAGACCGCCGACGAGTTGCGCGCCGAGCAGCCGCCCGGTGTCCGCGTCACCGGTGATCCGGATAGAGATCGGTTCCGCGCCCGGGTAGTAGCGCTTGTGGTCGTCGGGAGTCGACTGCGTCGTGAGGGCGGGGTAACCGGCACCACTGGCGTCGTGGTCACGTAGTCCTGTGCGGGCCGCGACGAGGTCGAAGACCTTGACGACCTGGGTCCCGACGCTGCCCGCGTAGCGGGCGGACCCACCGATCGCGTTCTCTCCGGCGACACGGCCCTGCTTGTGGGCGGTGGTGCCCAGCGGGAGGTACGAGCGGCCGAGCAGGCGGTGGTGCGTGATCACGCAGTCCCCTGCCGCCCACACGGCGTCGAGACTCGTGCGCATGTCTGGGCTGACATCGACGGCGTTGGCCGGTCCGGTGGTAGCGCTGGCTGCGACTAGCAGTTTGGTGTCGGGTCGCACCCCCACGACGACAAGGACGAGGTCGACGTCCCATGCGGCTGGTGCGTCGTCAGGCCCGCGTCCCTCGACGTGGAGAGCGGCGTCGCGCTTGGTGATCCGGGTGACGGTGGTGTCGGTGTGGACGTCGACGCCGTGGCGGACCAACTCCGCGTGCACGAGGGCGCCGAGCTCGGGATCGACGGTGGGCAGCACCTCGGGGAGTCGCTCCACCTGGGTGACGTGGATCCCGCGAGCGGTGAGTCCTTCGGCCATCTCCAGGCCGACGTAGCCGGCGCCGACGATCAAGGCGCGACGTGGGGCGGTGCGTTCGATCGATTCCTCGAGCGCGAACGTGTCACCCATGGTGTGCAACAGATGGACGCCGTCCTGCGGACCGACGTCGTCGAGCCCGTCGATCGGTGGCCGCACCGGCACGGCGCCCGTGCCGACCACGAGAGCGTCGTAGCCGATCCACGACTGGCCGCTGCTGTCGCGGACGCGCAGGCGGCGGCCGGAGACGTCGATCTCGGTCGCCAGGGTGTCCAGGCGCAGCCGCATGCCGGTGGCTTCGAGGTCCTGGCGCGTGCGGTGGGCGAGGTTGCGCCAGTGCGTAACCTCACCGGAGATGTAGTACGGGATGCCGCAGATGGAGTAGTTGGGGTAGGCGTCGGCGACCACGACGGTGACCTCGGTCGTCTCGTCGAGCTCGCGGGCGCGCAGCGCCGCGCTGATGCCGGCGTCACTGCCGCCGACCACGACCAGATGCATGGGTGTGCCTTCCTGGGTCAGTGTGCGGGCACGGGATCGAGCTGCTCGGTCGCCTCCGTCACAGCGGCGTCGCGGCCCATCCGCAGCGGGTAGAAGGCCAGGACGGCGCCGAGGCCGAGCGCGGCGCCGATCACCTGCGCGAGCAGGAACGGCGGGACAGAGGCGGGTGCGATGCCGGCAAACGTGTCGGAGAACATCCGGCCGATGCTCACCGCGGGGTTGGCGAAAGACGTCGAGGACGTGAACCAGTACGCCGCCCCGATCCACGCCGCCAATGCGGCCGGCACGATGGCGGCGCGGCCGCTGCGGACCAGCGCAAAGATCACCAGCACGAGCCCGGCGGTCGCGACGACCTCGCCGACCAGCAGTCCAGTGCCGGTGCGCTCGGTGGTGGAGATCGCCGGTGCGACGTCGAACATCACGTTGGCCAGCAGCGCCCCGGCGATGCCGCCAATGCACTGGGCCAGCACGTAGCCGACGACCTCGAGCGGCGACCGCTGCGCCGCACTGCCCCGCGACAGCACCCACTCGGCCGCGGTGACGACGGGGTTGAAGTGCGCCCCGGAGACCGGACCGAACACCACGATCAGAACGGCCAGTCCGAACACCGTCGCCAGAGAGTTGGCCAGCAGCTGGATGCCGACATCTGCCGTCAGGGCTTGGGCCATGATCCCCGACCCCACGACGACGGCCACGAGCAGCGCGGTGCCGACAAACTCCGCCGCCAGCCGGCGCGGGAGGGACAAGGGAACGGGGTCGGATGCTTGGGTCACGGCGGCATCTTGACCCGGCGACAATCACTCAGTCAATATTGACTCAATGAACACTGAGTGGCAGGCAGAGATCGAGCGGCGCGCGACGCTGCACGCCGTGCTGTCCGATCCCGGACGTCTCGCCGTCGTCGAGCTCCTCTCGCTGGGCGACCACTCCCCCTCGGAGCTCTCCGCCGAGCTCGGGATGGCCTCCAACCTGGTCGCGCACCACGTCGGGGTGCTGGTCGACCACGGCCTAGTCTCCCGTCGCCGATCGGAGGGCGACCGGCGCAGGACCTACCTGCACCTGACCGCTAATGCAGCGATGGTTCCGTCGGGTTGGACGATGCCTCGCCCGCGTCGCGTGCTGTTCGTCTGCACCGCGAACTCCGCACGATCGCACCTGGCCGCAGCACTGTGGCACCGCGCCAGCCCGATCACTGCGACCTCGGCCGGCACACATCCGGCCACGGCCGTGGCAGCAGGAGCGCTCGCAGCCGCAGCGCGGCACGACCTCCCTCTGCCGAACGTCAAGCCTCGACCGTTCAACGACGTCCGCCGCGACGACGACCTGGTGGTGACTGTCTGCGACAACGCGCACGAGGAGATGGGCACCGTCGCCGACGTGCACTGGTCGGTGCCCGACCCGGTCCCGGCCGCCGACGACGCCGCGTTCGACGCGGCCTTCGAGGAGATCGCCCGCCGAGTCGAGGACCTTGCCCCCCGCATCGCCCATGCGTGACTGCGTCGAAGGAGACGAAGCCATGACCACGCCCGAGCACCACGACCTCAGCATCGACCAGCGGCACGCGGTGATGAGCGCCGCGGCACGGCTTGCGACCGAGTTCCAGGGGATCTTCGGCGTCGAGACGATCGACCGGTTCCTGACCTCGTCCTACGACCAGTTCGCCGGCCGCGCGACGATCCCCCACTTCCTGCCGCTGCTCGCAGAACGCTTTGCCCGCCAGCGCCTGCACGCCCTGGCCAAGGTCGAAGGCAAGACCCATGACGGACGGCCCGTCGTCCTGTTCCTCTGCGTGCACAATGCCGGCCGCTCCCAGATGGCCCTGGGCTTCCTGCAGCACCACGCCGGAAACTCCGTCGTCGGGTGGTCTGGGGGCTCACAACCCGGCGACGCCATCGAGCCCGGCGCCGTCGCGGTCATGGCCGAACGTGGGATCGACATCGCCCGCGAGTACCCCAAGCCCTGGACTGACGAGATCGTCCGCGCCGCGGACGTCGTCATCACCATGGGATGCGGCGACGCGTGCCCGATCTTCCCCGGCAAGCGCTACGAGGAATGGGAACTCGCCGACCCCGCGGACCTTGCGCTCGACGCTGTTCGCACCGTTCGCGATGACATCGAACGCCGCGTCCTTCGACTCCTCGATTCTCTCGGGGTCGCGGCCGCTTGATCCGCCCGAGCGGGTTCGAGCTGCTGGCGGCGCTGTACGCTATCGAACATGCGTTCGATTCTATTGGTGTGCTGTGCCGCTTGAGCGCGTCCCGCTCCGCGATGCCGCCCGCGATGTGCCGGCCTCGATCCGCGCCGTGGCGATCGTCCGGCCCGAGCGACCGCTCCCGGTTCGGGTGTGGATCGTCGATGGCAAGGGTAGGGATCTCGAGGTCGACGGTGTCGCGGTGGCGTGGACGAGCCGGGCGGTGAATGTCCGCTACCTCGACGCCGGCGGCCGCGAGGGGTTCGTCTGGGTCTGGGCATCCGCTGTGTCGCGTAAGTAGATCCAACGGCAGCTTCAGCCACGGAGCGGGACGCAAACTCCCAGGTCAAGTTCGATGTGATCGCCACGTCCACTGTGTGATCGATGCTCGTCATCGATAGACAAATCGATCACATCGCGCTGTGAAAGACCGCGTGATTCGTCTGTCTATTGCCTCTGAGAAGCCTCAGGTGTCGTCCACCCACGACACCGGAGGCGACCATGGCGGCGACACCGCACCCCGAACCCGAGCACGGCGGCAGCGTCGTCCGGAATCGAGCATCGCTCCTGCAGATGCTCGACGACATCGATCGGGAGGGCTGGGACGGCCCGACGGGCACGACGCTGCTGACCTATCTGCGCGAGCGAGTCGTCCGACCGTTGGCGATCAGTGTCGGGCTGCGCGGCGCCGCCGCATCCCAGGCCGAGTCGACTGCATGGCAGGCATTGTGGGTTGAGCTCACCAAGCCTGGGTTGCGGCACGCGACCTCGCCGTGGGGTGTGCTTGGGCAGGTCGCTCGCCGCCAGCTTCTCGGCGAGATCGTCGCCGCGAGGTTCGCGACGAACGACCGACGCGCTTGGAAGCTCGAGGTCGCGTCCCGGGAGGGCACGGTTGGGCCGGCGATCAGCCTCGACCTCCTGCTGGAGGCCGGCTGGGAGCCGGTCGCGGACGAGACAGACCCGGGGAACTCCACCGATGACGCAGGGCTGGAGACCGCGGCACGCAGAGCCCTCGTCTTGGTGGGATGGAACGAGCAGGAAGCGAGCTCGATCCTCTCGGCGGTGCTCGAGGCGCCGGGTACGCGGGTGGACGACAGGACGCGGTTCCCGGGCTGGCGGGCCATGGCGTCCAGCGTCGGCATTCCCGCCTGGCAAGCCCGCCGACTCACGATCGCCCTGCGAGGCACGAGCGATTGGCCCGGTGTGCTGGCGCGGATCGTCGCGGAGGGGCCGCAAGTCATCGACTCACCGGTCGTGCGAACGGCGCTCATGGCAACCCGCAGGCACTCCTACCGGTCCCCGGTCCTCGCCGCACGAAACGTCGAGGAAGCTCTGGCCGACGCACTTCCACAGCGCCGTGTCGGCTGAGTCTTGTCCACAGATTCCTCGAGACGACCTCGCGTCTTACGCACGGTGTGGCACACCTATCGGCATGGGGATGCATCCAGTCACGGATCGGCCGACCGCTCCGACTCGCGCCCATCACCCGTTTGGGTATGGAATGGGCGCTCCGACGCTGTCGTCGAGCGGTCCCCGCGCAAGCGGAGGCCGTACAGGGGCGGGTGTTTGCCGATGAGAAATCGACAGATCACCAAGGGGGCCGCGACTGCCACAGCGCTGATCGTCGTCGCGGCTCTACTCGGCGCGTGCACGGATCCCGCGCCGACGCCGACACCAGCCCCGTCCGCGACACCATCTACTTCGACGCCGACGCCCAGTCCCACTCCGTCAGTCGACCCGACCATCGCTCAGGCCGAGGCGGCGATCCTCGAGGCGTATCAGGGCTACTGGGATGCCAAGGTCGCTGCATTCGCCAACCCCACGAAGGATCCGGGTCCAGAGCTCGAGAGGTTCGCCGTAGACAAGGCGTTCTCGGACGTCGGCACTGCACTCTTCACCTTCCGCGACAGCGGCATCGCATTCACCGGCGCACCGAGTCTGAACCCGACCGTCTCCAACATCGTCATCGGTGAGCTCGGCAGTGCCACGATCACCGACTGCGTCGATAGCACCGAGTGGCAGCCCGTCTACACCGCAACGGGTGAGTCCGCTGCAGCGCCGGGACAGGCCATGACTGCCCTGACCAATTCGACCGCCTACTGGTATCTCGATCATTGGACGATTCGGACCTCCGACGTGGACCGGGGAACGCCGTGCGACGGCTGATCGCGATCGGATGTGCAGCGATCGCGGCCGTGGCGTTCAGCGATCCCCCGGCACTCGCGGCCGGCGGCGTGAACTGTCCGCCGGGTACTCCCGTGTGCGTCATCGAGGTCGAAAAACCGGGCGATCCGATTGATCCCGGCACCCCGGATCCAGGTGGAACCGAAGTGATCGAGCGCCGTTGTACCGTCTCAGCGACCGGCAAGGACGTGCCATGCCACAGCGATGTGTTCGGTTGGTTCAACGACGGGGATGACTGCTACTGGCGGCGAGTAGAGGCACAACCGCCGGCGACAGATCCCATCTGGGCGGGGCACTACCCAGAGGGGGCCGTGTACTCCGTGGCTTGCGCGCCTACCCACCCGGGCGGTTCGGACGGGTGGGAGTGGGCACCAACGGACCCGCCCGGCTACGGCGGAACCGGGGTCACGCCGGCGCAGTTGGCGCAGCGCGCGGTGGCCCAGCTGGCGCTCACCGGGCCGGCGATCCGGATGACGATCGAGGGCGACGAGGACGGTTTGGTCGGGATCCCGTTGTGGCTGTGGACGGAGGTCGGACCGACAACCTGGGGCCCCAGTTCGGCGACCGCCTCCGTACCAGGCTTGTCGGTGACTGCTACCGCGCAGGCGCGGCTGATCGTGTGGGACATGGGCGACGGACGCACCGAGACGTGCAAGAACCCCGGCACGCCCTACTACACCGGTGGTGTCACGTCCCCGACGTGCCAGCACATCTACGAGCAGTCATCCGCCGGGCAGGCCAACGAGGCGTTCCCGGTCACCGCGACGACGACGTGGGACGTGACGTGGACCGGCGGTGGCGCCTCGGGCGCGCTGACGGTCACGCGGCAGTCCACGGCGAGTGTGCGCATCGGTGAGTTGCAGGTGCTCATCACCCAGGAGTAGTCACCGGCGGCGCGCCCGCCTTGCAGGGGGAGGTTGCCATGACGGCGACGAGTGAGAAGGCGAAGGTGAACGGGTCCGCTGGCGCTGCCCTCCGCGCGCCGAACGTCGTCGCACCGCGAGGGCGACGCAGGCCGGCACTCGTCGTGGCCGGTGTGGCGATGGCCGTGATCGGTGCGTTGGCCGCGGTGTGGCTGGTGTCGAGCTCCGGACAGCGGGTCGACGTTGTCGTCCTTGCCCGAGACGTCCCGTACGGCTCCACCATCACCCGTGACGACCTGACAACCGCCGCCGTCTCGGTCGAGGCAACGGTTGCGACGGTTTCCGCCAGGGACCTTCGCGATGTCGTCGGACAGACGGCCGCCACGGTCCTTGCGAAGGGGTCGTTGCTCTCTCCCGCGGAAGTCACAACGACCGGGGTTGTACAGCCAGGCGAGGTGCTCGTGCCCCTGCCGTTGACGGTCGAGAAGATGCCCGCGGGAGGCCTCACGGCAGGTGAGCATCTCGGGATCGTGGATGCGCCGCCGCAAGGAGCTGATCCGGTGCCGGAAGAACCGCTGTCCTTGTCGGCGACGGTCGTGCGCGTCGGTGTTCCGGATATCAACGGCCTGGTGATCGTCGACGTGATGACCGACGTGGAGGACGGGCCGGCGGTGGCCATGCGGGCGGCGACCGGCCGCTTCGCGCTTGTCGTGGTCCCTGCTCAAGGTGCGAAGTGAGCGTCGTGGCCGTGTGCTCCACCCACGGCGCGCCTGGAGTGACCACGACGGCGCTCGCGATGACCTGGGTGTGGCCATTGGTTCATCCGGATCGCCGCGTGCTGTTGGTCGACGCAGACCCAGCCGGCTCCGGGCTGCTCACGGGGTACCTCCACGGCAGTGTGCCTGCCGCAGGCGGAACGGTGGCGCTCGCGGTGAATCGCGGCCCGCTGTCGGTCGAACAGATCATCGAGTGCTCCGTGGCCATCGATGCAGGCTCTACGCGCATGGTCTTGGCGGGTATTGCGGATCCGAGGCAGGCCCGCCCCCTCGCTGCGATGTGGAACGCCTTGGTCGACGCCACCCGCGACCTCGGAAGGGTAGGCATCGACGTGGTGATCGATGTCGGCCGGGTGGGCCATCGCTACGAGCCCACCCCGCTCCTGGTCGGCGCCGATGTCGTCGCCGTCGCCGTGCGGCCGGATCTCGCCTCCGTCGTGCCCGCGGCCGCAGCTGTGCTGACGCTGCAGGAGGCCCGTGGGGCGCGCATCGCACCCGTGGCAATGGTGATCGGGGACGGTTACTCCCCCGTCGAAGTCGCGACCGCGCTGCGTGCGGGTTGCGCCGTCTCCGTCGCGCGAGACCAATGGGCGGCGTCCGCGCTAGCAACCGGTGGCGCCCAAGGATGGCGATTCGACAGGTCCCCGTTGCTGCGGTCGATCCGTGGCGTCATCGAGCGGTTGGCCGAACTGGCGCCGTCCCCGTCCCTGGCGGTGTCGTCGTGACTGGGCTGGACGAGACCATCCGCCTCGGAGCGTCCACGAATGGCTCAGGTCCGACAGCGACGCATGTGGCGAACGCGGCCGGCCCAGTCCTCCCGGCGCCCGATCTGTCGGTGGTGCGCGACGTCCGCCGAACGGTCGCGGACCGCTTGGCGGAACGACTGCAGGCCCAGCATGTCGACTCACCCGCAGCGCGCCGCGAGCTCGCGCGCTCCCTGGTCGCTGCGGAGCTGTCCGAAAGAGGGCGGGAGCGCGTGCGCCGGGGGGAGGATCCATGGCCCATCGACACGGAGATGGCTACCTCGCGCGCAGTGATGGCGGCGCTGTTCGGTCTCGGCCGGTTGCAGCCTCTGATCGAGGACCCGACGGTGGAGAACATCGAGGTCGACGGGTACGACACCGTCTGGGTGTCCTACGCCGATGGACGCGACGAACGGGTTCCACCCATCGCCGACTCGGACGCCGAGTTGATCGAGATCCTGCAGCTGCTCGCCGCTCGCACCGGCAATGCGGAGCGGACGTTCTCCTCCGCCCACCCGGCACTGCACCTGCGTCTCGAGGATGGGTCACGCCTCGCGGCAGTGGCTTGGACAACCCCTAAACCACACGTCGTGATTCGCCGGCACCGCGTTCGCGACGTCGACCTCGACGACCTCATTGACCTCGGCACCCTCGACAGCGTGCTGGCGCAGTTCCTGCGGGCAGCCGTGCGGGCCGGAAAGAACGTGGTGGTCACGGGGCTGCAGAACGCGGGCAAGACGACCCTGATCCGCGCATTGGCCAACGAGTTCGCCCCGATGGAGCGATTTGCCACCATCGAGAAGGAGTACGAGCTCCACCTGCACGACCTGCCCCACCGCCATCCCCGGGTCGTGGCCCTGGAGGCCCGCGAGGGTTCCGCGGAGAGGGACGCGGCCGGTCGGCGCGCCGGAGAGATCACGCTGTCGGACCTCGTCGTCGATGCGCTGCGGTTGAACTTGCGCCGGATCATCGTCGGGGAGGTCAGGGGCCCCGAGGTCCTGCCGATGCTCGAGGCGATGTCGACCGGCGACGGATCGCTGTGCACCGTGCACTCCCGCTCCGCCCAGCACGCCGTGGACCGCATCGTGACGCTGTGCCTGTCCGCCGGAGTCTCGATGACCGACACGTTCGCCTACCGGCTACTGGCCGGGTCGGTCGACCTCTTCGTGCACATCGAGCTCATCGATGACACGTCGACGGGCGGACGGCGGCACCGGTTCGTGTCGCAGGTCGTGGAGATCGTCGGCCTCGGGGAGACAAACCGTCCAGCCAACACGACGGTCTTCGGACCCGGATCCGACGGTCGGGCGGTCCCCCTGCACCGGCCACAGTGCCTGCCCGAGCTCGTCCGCGTCGGCTTCGACCCTTCGCTACTGGACCAGCGCAATGGCACGTGGACGCTTCCGCTCGGAGCCCGGCCATGACTCCGGTGCTCGCCGCCCTCAGCGGTGCCCTACTCGTTGCCGGGGTACTGGTCGCCTCGCTGGGGCTGCAGCGAGTCGAAGCCGAGACCGTTCGAGTGCGACGCACCCGTTCACGGCGTTCGGTGGACGGATGGTGGGGTCGCTGGCGGTGGCCACTCGCGGCAGCTGCCGGGCTGCTGGGTTGGGCGGTCACCCAGTGGCCGGTCGCAGCGCTCATCGTCGTGGCCGCCGTGATCGGACTCCCGTACCTGCTCGGCTCGGCGAAGGTCGCCGCGCGCGCGATCGATCGAGTCGAGGCCATCGAGGAGTGGACCCGCCGCCTGGCCGACGTCCTGGCTACGGGAGTGGGTCTCGAGCAAGGAATCCTTGCCTCCGCCACCACGTGCCCTCCGCCGTTGACTCAGGACGTCGGAGCGCTGGTCGCACGGATCTCCGCCAGGTGGCCGACCGATCAGGCTCTGCGCGCCTTCGCCGACGATCTGAACGACGCCGCCGGGGATTTCGTCGTCGCCTCGCTGCTGCTGGCCTCGCGCCGCCGCGGACCTGGTCTGTCGGGGGTGTTGACCGCCGTGGCCGGCTCGGTCGCAGATGAAGTGGCCGTGCGGCGCAAGGTGGAGGCCGAACGCGCCCGACCCCGCTCCACCGCGCGCCTGGTCACTCTGATCACGCTCGTTGTCGCCGGCCTGCTGATGCTCAACGGCACCTACCTGCAGCCCTACGGCGACGGCCTGGGCCAGCTCGTCCTGGCCGTCATCGCGGCAGCGTTCGCGGGATGCCTTCTGTGGATCCGAGCCCTGACCCTCACCCCACCGGAACCTCGCTTCCTGACACGACACGACGTCGGCACCGGGGGTGCCTCATGACGACGTGGATCGTGCTGCTTGCCGGGGCCCTCGTCGGCGGCGGGATCGTCGTCACCATCGCCGGTGCGACACCGACGCGCCCCGACCTGGCGGCCGCCGTCGAACGACTCCTGCCTGCGAACGGTGCCGTCGCCACCGTGGCCCCAGAAGGCGTGCCCGGGCGCCTCGACGGGGTCCGGCGAGCGGTGCTGCCGCAGGCCGTTCAGACGTTCGGGCTGCGCCGGTACGGCGCAGACCTCAACATGCTGAACCAACAGCCCGAGGACCTCGCCGCCCGCAAGATCGGGTACGGCATGCTCGGTCTAGTCTTCCCAGCCTTGATGGCCACCCTCCTGCTGGCAGCCGGCGTCCACCTGCCGTTCGCCGTCCCCGCCATTGCCGGGCTGGTGCTGGGAGGCGTGTTCTTCCTGCTGCCGGACCTGAGCCTTCGCACTCAAGCCACGGCGGCCCGGGCCTCCATGCGTGCGGCTACCTGCGTCTTCCTCGAGCTGGTCGCGATGGAGCGCATCGCCGACGCCGGACCCACCGAAGCGCTCGACCGCGCTGCCGCGATCGGCGGATCCGCCGAGTTCGCCCGCATCCGCGACGCACTCCTGCGCGCAGAGCTCGGCGGCGACCCGTCGTGGACCGGTCTGACCCAGCTCGCGGCAACGACCGGTGTCACGGAGCTCGGCGACCTGGCCGACATCATCCGCATCGCCGGCCAGGACGGCGCCGCCGTCTACTCCACCCTGCGCGCCCGCGCTGCCTCCCTGCGCAACCAGCTGCTCGCCACCTCGACCGCGAAGGCGAACGCCGCCTCTGAGCACATGGTCGTCCCCGTCTCCCTGCTCGGCCTGTGCTTCATGGCCCTGCTCGGCTACCCCGCCTTCGTGCGGATCCTTCTGAGCTGATCACCCGAACGGAGAACGACATGGACACCCTCGTGATGCTGACCTTCCTCAACGGCTATGTCACCACCGCGCGACACCGGCCTAACCGGGGCTCAGGTGCGCGGCGCGTACATGATCACGGCGACCCCAAGGAGGCAGATCGCGGCGCCGATGATGTCCCAACGGTCGGGCTGGAACTTGTCGACGGCCATGCCCCAAGCGAGAGAGCCGGCGACGAAGATCCCGCCGTACGCGGCCAGGATCCGGCCAAAGTTCGCGTCGGGCTGCAGTGTGGCGATGAACCCGTACGCGCCGAGGGCGACTACGCCCGCACCGATCCACAGCACACCGCGGTGATCTCGCACGCCCTGCCAGATCAGCCATGCTCCGCCGATCTCAGCGAGGGCCGCGACAACGAAGAGAAGGAAGGAGCGCAGCAGGGTCATGGGAGCAGTCTCGCCCGTCAGCTCGCGGCTGCGGTGCGTTCCATCGGGAGACCGGCGCTGAACCAGTCGGCCTTGCCGCCGACATACACGCGCACGTCGGTGTAGCCGAGGTCGGTGAGCGCCGCCGCGGTGATCTTCGAGCGGCCGCATCCAGGACCAGAGCAGTACACGACCACCGTCCGGTGCAGGTCGGGGACTATGCGGGCTGCGTCCTGGGCGGTGACCTGGCGGCCAGGGACGTTGATGGCGCCGGGCAGGTGCTCAGCGTCGTAGTGCGCTGCGGGCAGCGCCTCAACGAGAGTGATGCTGCCCTCGCTCATCGCGCGCACCAGCTCCTGGCGGGTGATGGCCGTCGTCATGGTGGGTCCTTTCGGCGAGGTCGTGGCGAGTCCGGGCGTGGTCAGCAGCCTCCGCCGCAGCCGCAACCGGTGTTGCAGGCGGTCACCGCGGCGGCCCGACGTCGCCGACGGATCCAGAGCCCGGTCCCGACCAGCGCACCGACGAGCACGACCACCCCGAGCGCGACGGCCTCCCCGCCGGCAAGGAACGCCCCCAGCCCGGCGGCGAGCCCGCCGGCGGCGATCAGGGGCAGCGAGCAGGCCAGGGCGCACGCCGCGGCAATCCCGATGCCGGCCAGGACGCCCTTCTTCTTGTTGCTGGTCGTGGGGGTGGTGGTCGCGTGGTCGTGGGTGGTCGGGGTGCTCATGGCGGCTCCTCGGTGGGTCTCGGGCAGGGCGGATCGCGGCCGGAACTGTGCGGATACCGGTCGAGTCGAACGTGCGGATTTCAGGCAGCGGTGCCGAACATCGCCGCGACCACGTCGGCAGCTTCCCCGGGCGCCTCGACTTCGAGGCGGACGTGGCCGGTGGTCATCGTCAGGGTGAAGGTGAAGAACGTGCAGCAGTCTTGCTCGGCGGCGGCGAGCCGAGCGACTTCGACGACCAACTCGGGCGAGGCGACGAACTTGAGAGCAACGCCGTCGGCGATCGGCTCGCGCTTGACGGCGCGGGCGACCAGCGCCTGCCAGTCGGAGATGCGGTCCGGCACCGCCCCGGCGTCGAGGGAGCACGCGATCAGCGGCACGTCCGGCACAGCGACGGCCGGAGCGCGGGTCAGCGGGACGAAGGTGCGTCGGTCGGCCAGCGGCTCGGGCGCTGCTGTCGTGCACGGGCACCCGTCCCCGCAGGGACCCGAGGCCGGAGCTGCGTCGAGTCGGGCGGAGACGGTCTGCAGCTGGGCGGCCAGCGCGACGAGGTCGCCGATGCGTGTCTGCGTCTCGGCCAAGCGCAGGGCGACCATCTCGACGACGTGGTGAGCGACGGTGGAGCAGTCCTCGACGTCGTAGGCCTGCACCAGCTCGGCGACGTCGGCCAGCGGGATGCCGAGGTTTTTGGTCGCGGTGATGAACCGCAGCCGCGCGAGGTCAGCGTCGTCGTAGGACCGGTACCCGTTGCTGCCTCGGGCGGGCTGGTCGACCAGGCCGATGTCCTCGTAGTAGCGCAGCGTCGTGGCGGGCACCCCGACGAGGTCTGCGACTTCTGCGATGCGGTAGCTCATGCAGCGACCGTAAACCTTCGACCCGAGTCGAAGGTCAAGCCCTCTCTTAGGCGTGGCTGGAGTGCTCGTGGTTCCGATGCGCTGCTGGTTCCACCTGGAAGGTGGAGTGCTCGACCGGGATGTCGAAGTGGGTGGCGAGGCACTCCTGGAGCTGGTCGAGGATCCGACCGGCGTGGCCGTCGTTGAAGCAGCCTTCTTCCACGACGACGTGCGCACTGAGCACGGGCAAACCAGTGGCGATCAAGGAGGCGTGCAGGTCGTGGACCTCGCGCACGTGGTCGACCTCGAGCAGGTGTCGGCGCACGTCGTCGAGGTCGAGGCCGGCGGGGGTCGACTCGAGCAGGACAGCGGCGGTCTCCAGTAGCAACTTGATCGCCCGCGGAAGGATCAAGGCGCCGATCACCAGGCCGGCGACGGCGTCGGCCTGCAGCCAGCCGGTGGTGGCGATGACGATGGCGGCCACGATGACCGCCACGGAGCCGAGGGCGTCGTTGAGGACCTCGAGGAACGCGGCGCGCAGGTTGAAGTTCGCCGATCGGCGCCCGGCGAGGACCAGGAGCGCAGCGAGGTTGCCGACCAGGCCGATGATGCCGAAGATCACCAGCTCGCCCGCGGCGATCTCCGGTGGTCTGGACAGCCGTCGGACGCCTTCGACGAGCACGTAGACGCCGACGGCGAGCAGCACGGCCGACTGGGCCAGGGCGGCGAGTACCTCAGCGCGGCGGAAGCCCCAGGTGCGCTTGGAGGAAGCGGCGCGCAGTGACAGGTTCGCCGCGAACAGCGCGAGGGCCAGGCCACCGACGTCGGTCAGCATGTGCGCCGTGTCGACCAGCAGCGCGAGGCTGCCGGTGATGAGCGCACCGACCGCCTGGGCGAGCAGGATCGCCGCGCTGATCGCGAACGCGATCGTGAGTCGAGCGCGGTGATCGCCACCGCCGGCCGCACTGTGGTCGTGATCGTGGCCCATCAGACCACCGTTTCGAGAGGGACGCCGGTGAGGCCGTTGAACCCGGACGATCCGGTGCGCCGGCATTGCATCGTGGTGCGAACACCGAACGTGATCGCCACGCCCGTGGTCAACAGCACAAGCGTGAAGCCGGTCAGGACGTCACCGCCCCTCATCACCGCCACCGTCATCGTCGTCATCGTCGTCATCCTCGACGAGCTCTCCTTCCCAGGCTTCCTTGCCCTCGTGGATGGCGAACGCAGCAATGACGAACCCGGCGACGGGATCGAGCCACGCCGCACCGGTCAGCTCGTAGAGCCCGACCCCCATCAGGGTGGAGATGCTCAGCAGGACGCAGATCTTCGTCTCGGCCGCATCGGCCAGGATCAGGTTGTCGCGCAGGGCGAGGCCCACTCGACGCTTGGCGGCTGCCAGCAGCGGCATCACGATCAGCGACGCGGTCAGCAGGACGAGGGCGACCGGGGAGCTGTCGGGCGCCTCGCCGTCCAAGAGGCTGCGTACGCCCTCGACGGTAACGTAGCCGGCCAGGACGAAGAAGGTCACCGCGACCAGTCGCAGGACCAACTTCTCCTTTGCCTCGTCCGCGTGTCCGTGGCGGAGTCGCGCCGACAGGCGAAGGGCGACCAGGATGCCGGCGATGGACTCGATCGCCGAGTCGATGCCGAACCCGATCACCGAGACCAGACCCGCCAGAACACCCGCGGTGATGGCTACCGCGCCTTCGACGACGTTGTACGCGACGGTGAACTGTGCAAGACGGAGGCCGCGCCGCGTAAGCCGCTCCACGTCCATGTCGGTCAAGCGGGAGGTCGGCGCTGACGGGCGAGGTGTCGTCATCGGGCGTCCATCGCCGGGTCCGATGTCGAACCGAAGGTGGGGCACAGCGTGACAGCGTCGCCGGTGACCGCCAAGAGATTCTCCGCGGCGCGCAGCAGAGCGAGCGTCTGCGCGGGGTGGGCTAGGGAGTACACGGATGCTCGCCCCTGCGGCCGAACTTCGACGACCGCGCAGTCGACGAGGCATGCCAGGTGCTTGCTCACCGTGGACTGCGCCAGACCCAAGTGCCGAGTCAGGTCGACCACCCGGTGCTCGCCACCCAACAGGTGCTGCACGATCGCCAGTCTGGACCGGTCGCCGAACCCACGGAACAGGCAACTGGCTGCGTCCAGCGCGGCTAGCTCCGGTGCGGCAGCATCGGATTCCGCAGTTATCATCGCCATTCGACGATGATAACTCGGCCCCACGGGGCGACGTCAAGACGCGCTCGTGCAGCTCTTGGCATCGGCGCGGTGGCCTCCCCTTCGAGCTGTCCCTCAGCGGCCCAGCAGAGGTCGCGGGTTCACGGTCGCACCGTTCACGTAGACCTCGAAGTGCAGATGGCACGCGCCCGAGAGACCCGTGTTGCCGGCGTAGCCAATCAGCTGCCCCTTGCCCACGTCCTGTCCCGCCCTGACGACCGACCGGGTGAGGTGGTTGGAGCTGCTCATGACGGCATTCCCCTCGACCGTGCCGTAGTCGAGCATGACCTGGTTGCCGAAGCCGTTGCGCCACTGCGACCACAGCACGGTGGCGTCGCGCGGGGCGTACAGGGGCGTGTTGCACCCGGTGCGGAGGTCGATGCCGGCGTGCAGGCGCACGTAGCCGAGGATCGGGTGCAGTCGCATCCCGTACTCGGAGGTGATGTACATCGGGTTGATCGACGTCGGGTTGGCGAACAGCGCTCCGGACACGGGGCCGGACGGTGGCGGCGCCGGAACCGGAGCAGGTGGTGGCGGCGGCGGTTCCCGGCCGGCTGCTTCGGCGGCTGCGCGCGCTGCGGCGTCGGCAGCGGCACGCGCGGCGGCCTCGGCGGCACGTGCCGCCGCCTCGGCGGCTTCACGGGCGGCTCGCTGCTCAGCGATGATCGCAACGAGCTCGCGCTCGATGGCCGCGCGTTGGGCGTCGATCTCGGACTGCTCCGCCTCGGCCTGCGCCTTGAGCGACGCAATTGCTTCCTGCTTGGCGCTCTGGTCAGCGATGAGCCGCTCGATCTCGTCCTCGCGCGATTCCGCAACCTTCCGGGCGGCTTCGGCGGCGACGACGTTGGCCTCCGCCTGCTCCTTCAGCTCCGCGACGCGGTCGGAGACCGCGCCGAGTCGTGCCTCACTGTTGCGGTTGTTCGCGTCGACCTGGCGCAGCTCGTCCAGGACACGCGCCTGCGTGCGCAGCGCCGCGTCGACGAGGCGTGCGTTGTCGAGGAAGTCCGTGGCGTCCTCTGCGTCGAGTATCACGTCCAAGGGCGAGACCCCCGGAGCACCCCGGTAGGCCTCCCTCGCCATCATCCCGACGGCCTCGCGAAGCTCCTCCTCGTCGGCACGATCGGCGGCGATGGTGGCGACCAGGCTCCCCCGCAGATCCGTCGCGTCCTGGAGCCGACTTGCGACCGCGGCTGCCTCACGCTGGGTCGCCTCCAGCGCCACGCGAGCCTCCTCGAGCTCGGCCTGTGCGGCTGGCAAGCGCGCCTGGGTCGCCTCCAGGTCGAGCGCGGCCCGGCCGAGGTCGCTGCTGAGGCCCTCGATGGAAGCTTCCAGCTCCTCGGCCCGACGGTCGGCCGCGCTGCTGCGGCGTTCCGCCTCGGCACGCCGGTCGTCGATGCCGTCTGCGTAGCTGGCCCCTCCTGTGCCCGTCACCGTGATGACGGCGGCGAGAAAGACGGCTCCCGTCCGGTGCCGCAGCAGACCGGTGATCGCCACCGGTGTGGGCGTCGACCTGAACGGAGTTGGCGTACCGCGAGAGAACAGCGACATGTGCGTGAGGGCCGGTTCGGGGACAGGACGGTCTAGGTGCGGCCCTGGGCAGGCTACGCGCGAGTAGCAACGCGGACGGTCCGACACGCGCCGCATCGGCGCGGCCTACTTTTCATGCAGTCCGCCTGCACCTTGCGGACCGCAGCATCTCGTTCTTCCGGCAGGCATGCGCCCCCAAGGCGCCCCACTGTTCGTCTGGTGAATGCAGTTCAGCGCTGCGATCACACCCGCGTAACTACTCCTACGACGGCAGAGCCCGCAGTTTCGACCGGCTCCAAGAGTGCGTCGACGCAGTTCGACGTCAACCCGAGTACTCCACCCTCCGGTGGAACCGCCGCACACGTCGCGACCTCGAGCGCCCAGAGACCCGCCCCCCGACACGCACGTCTATTGCTGAATCCAGAATGCGAGTCCGCCTTGGCGGCACGGAGGCCCTCGCCTTCCCCGTGCTTGCGCGTCAGGGAAGGAATCGGTCGATCCAGCTCAGGACCGGTCCGATCACACGACGTTCGTGCCATCCACGCTGCACGACGAACGCGCGCACGCGCCGGACCACGGCGCGTCCGCGACCTGCCGCTGACGCCTGCCGACGGTCGGCGGCCTCGGTCGCTCGCCGGCTCAGATACCTAGCGCAACCCGCACACACCGCCACTTCCGGATGCGCGCCAAGGTGCCACAGAGCGTCCTGTGCGAAGGTGCCGCCGCAGCACCAGCACAGATCGTCGAGCGTCTCCAGCGGCGACTCGGGGATCGCGGTCATGAGAGCACCTCGACCAACTGGTCGACAGAAGGCGACCCTGCCAGCCCGTCGGCCGTCGAGTAGAGCCGGCAGCTAAGCGAGCCAGTCGCACCCGGGCGGCCGAAAGGGTCGACACCATCTAGGAGGATCGTCGGCGACCCGATGAAGCCGACACGCGCTGCGTCGGCCGCGGTCTCCACACGCTCGAGGACGATCGCGACGTCCCCGTGGCCGGTGCAGTCCAGCGCCGCCCGCAGTCGCTGCTGTGCCAGCCGCCAGTTCGGGCATCCGTCGAAGTAGCGAAGCGTCACGTCCACGGGACCATCGTTGCATCGGCGTTCAAGAGCCTCCACTGCCGGGCATGACCGGTCCGCACTCTCAACCAGGGTTTGCCGGATGGGCTGATCGGTCAGGAGCCACGCCGGCCGCGGTCAATCTGTCGTGCGTGTCGACAGCCGGTCAGCGGGACAACGATGAAGGTTCAATGAAGTCTGCCGGCCGACGGGCCGATCTGACCGGCGCACTCCTTAGGATCACGGGGTCGGCGACCGTCCGACACACCCGCAGCTGGGCGCCGAGCCCTGCCACCACTGCGGGCCCGCAACAGTGATGGCAGGGACGGGGGAACCAAGAACGTGGACGCCGAACCGGCGTCCTTGGGGTGAAGCCAGCACGTCTGGCCGGGCGACTCTCTCCCGAACCCGACAGCTCACCTCGAAGGCGTCAGGGAGGCTCCATGCTCGCTCGCTCCGCCGCGCGCCACCGCGCCACCGGCCGCTCATTGACCGCGCTTGATGACATCGCCGCAGCGTCGGCCGAAGGGATGGCGACGGCCGGTCGTCGCTCTGCGGCGGCCGTGCTCACGTCCGGGCTCGTGGTCTCGATGGCCGGGACCCCAAGCCATGCGGCCCAGAGCACCGAATCAGCATGGGCCTTCGGGTCGGTGGACACCGCTGCGCTGACCGAGCCTGCGCGTGCCGCACTCGCGTCCCAGGTGGTCGTCCCGACGGACGTGGCATGGACCTTTGAGGTGCCGGCCGTCACTGCGGTCGCGCCTCCACCGCCTCCGGTGCCGGAGGTTCCTGCCCCTGCTTCGCGATCGCGCGAACGGGCGGCTGCCGCGGCGCCCGCTGACTCGGCCGCTGCAACGCCTGCCGAGTCATCTGCGCCCGCCGTCGCGCTCCCGGCCAGCGCCAACGGCAATGCGATCGTCGAGATCGGTATGCGGTACGTCGGAGTTCCCTACGTGGCAGGCGGCACGACGCCCGACGGCTTCGATTGCTCCGGCTTCACGTCCTACGTCTTTGCTCAGGTAGGCATCTCCCTGCCGCGCACCTCGTCGGCACAGCGCAACGCCGGCACAGTCGTATCCCGGGCGGACGCTCAGCCGGGGGACCTGATCTGGTCGCCGGGCCACATCTCGATCTACATCGGAGACAACCTCCAGATCGACTCCCCGCGTCCCGGCAAGACGATCCAGGTGCGAGAGATCTGGCAGTCCAGCCCCACGTTCATCCGGGTTGGCTGACGCCGTTGACCGTGAGCACGTCTACGAATCCGGTATGGCCGTGAGCCCGGGCCTGACCGCGTGCTCCCTCTGTGTGGGCGAGACACTCGGTGACACAGATACCGCCAGCGGCGGTCAGCTGGAGCGCCTGCGACGACTTGAAGCACGCGGCGTGACCCGCTTGACGCTGTCGGAGTGCCTCGACGAGTGCAACCGCGGCGACGTCATCGTCGTTCGACCGACGGCATCATCTCGCGGCCGGGTGGCGCGGCCTGTCTGGCTCGAGAGAGTAGCTGGGGACGAGCTGACCGAGGACCTGGCGATGTGGCTCGCCGCCGGAGGGCCGGGACATGCGCCGATGCCCCGATCGTTCGACTCGCGGCTGATCAACCGGTCGAAGCGTCCGCCTGCGTAGAACGAGCCTCCCCCGCCACAGCTAGTCGAACGTCATCCAAACGCCCCCGGCCAGAATTTCGACTCTGGGGCACGTGGAGGAGTCGTCGATTGACAGACATCCGACCGCCCAGCCTTCTGCGTTGGCCTCATGGACTGCCCACACGCGATCGGGAACTCGCATCCGGAGGCTCTCCACCGATTCGGCTCGCGCGACCACGTAGTGAAGTGTCGGACCATCGGTCGCAGCGACAGATCCCTGCAAGCGGGTCTCGGTCTCCGCGGCATCGACAACGGTCGGGATGAAGGACTGGCCCGTCAGGAGGTCCGTCAGCACGATAACGAGCCAGCCCGTTCTCTCGTCACGAACCAAGGCAAGAGCGCCCGCGCCGGTCCGATCCTGTGCGATGAGCGAACTTCCGACCCGCGCCCCGGAGGCGGCAAGCCTGCGCGCGGCTGAGAAGTCCATGGCATCCCAGTCGGGGCGGTCGAGACTCACGTCACCAGTCTCGGCCCTAGGCGATGCGATTCGCGACATCCGGCCGACTTGAGGCGCCGTACCAACCGCCGCCGCGTGCCGGGGCCGGCGTGCATATCCATCGGACCCGATCAGGCGGAGCGCGCCTGCTGCTGCAGCCGCCAACCCCGCGCGGTCAGGCCCTTGGGCTTGAATACGGAGAGCACTGTGGCACCCAGGAGCAGCAGCAGGGCCAGGACGACGTGCACGAGCGGCGACGCCGACGTCAGAGCTTGATCTTCCTGACCGGTGGCGGCCGCGAGCTTGGCCAGCCCTGCGAGTGTCTGCGTGTAGAGGACCAGTACGACGGTGGCGACCAGGGTGATGACTAGCTTGGTGACGACCCAGTAGTGGCGGGTCAGTCCCCACACCGTTCCCAGCGACTGCACGAGGCCGGTGACGAGTGAGCCAACGGCCAGTGGCACAAGAACGGTCCAAGCCAACGCATCCATCGCCACGTACATCGCGCGTGCGGTCACCTCGTCGTGCGTGGTGAGGGCGATCAGCGCGAGACCGAGGAACGTCACGACTGCTCCAGTCCAGCCGACCGAGCAGCTGATGTGCACGCACAACGCCGCCTTGCGCAGTCCCGGAGACATCGTCATGTCCATAGACCAGCGGCCGGCACTGACAGGGCGCCTTGTGAGCCGTGGCGCTGGGGACCGTGCTCGCCGCCAAACAGAAGAGCGGCGACGAGCAGGACGACCGCAACGGCACCGAGCGCAGCGAGGGCCTTTACCCATCGCGGTGTCGGTGGGCGCGCGCGAACACCATTCCCCGAGGCATCGGAACTGGTCGAACCGGGCGTGACTTCCATGGAACGCTCCTCTTCGAGTTTTGCGATACACAGTGTCACATAGAAGACGTAGTGTCACGGGGCCGGTAGGATGCGGAGATGCCTTCCCTCTGGCGCGACTCCATCGACGCTCACCGCCACGCGGTGCACGACTCGGTTCTGGACGCGGCGGGCGAGATCCTTGAACAAGCAGGCCCGACGGCGGTGACGATGTCGTCAGTCGCCGAGCGCGTTGGCATTGGCAGGGCAGCGCTCTACCGGTACTTCTCCGACAGTCGGCAGATCTTGCTGGCCTGGCACGAGCGGCAGGTGCGCGCACACCTCGATCAGCTGCGCGAGGTGCGTGCACGCGCCGGGAGTACGGACATCGCGCTACGCGACGTCCTCGAGACATACGCCGTGCTCTCCTCAGGCCATGCGCTGGGAGAGTCGGCGACTGCGCTACACGCGGCTGACCATATGCAGGGCGCCGAGCGCGAGCTCCACGTCCTCCTGCGCGACCTGGTGGCCGATGGAGTGCGGGACGGTCACGTGCGCGGCGACGTCTCCGTCGACGACCTCGTCATCTACTGTGCCCAGGCCCTGCGCGCTGCGTCACGGATGGCGTCCCCCGAGGCTCCGCGCACCGTTTCCACGCTCGTTTTGGCCAGCCTGCAGCCAGGTGGTCCGGCGATGACGTCGTCGGCGGACGTGCAGCACGTGCGGCACCGACACTGAGCTGCCGCATCAGCCCAAGTCGAGCCGGCTGGCTTCCCACACCGCTGTGACCTCGACGAGGCTTCCCATCACCACGAGGCCGCGCTCACCTGAAGCCCTCAGGATTGCTGCGTTGCCGTGGGGGCGGCGGAAGTACACGTCCAGTGGAGGGTCGGCTCGCCTGGCGAGGGCCGTGGGGGCGTCGTGGCCGCCGAATGCGATGCACTCAGAGGCTGCGCGCACGTACCTCGCCCCGGCGAGCCGACCGCGATTAGGCGGAGGCGGCGATCAGGACGTACCCGGCCTCGTCGACGGCGGCGCGGACATCGTTGACGTCGACCTCGCCGTCGCTGGCAACGGTGACCTTCGACTCTCCGCCGTTGACGAGCTCGACCGTCACGTCCTTCACTCCGGTGACCTTGCGGACCTCCTCGGTGACCGTCGCGACGCAGTGTCCGCACGTCATTCCGGTGACTCCATACGTCGTCGTGGTGCTCATCTCGACTCCTTCTAGTTGCTCGGTACGCCGACCAGATGGTCAACGCGGGTTGCGGCGGGGTCGCCGCACGACTGCTCAGCTCTCGTGAGGACAGGGGTCAACGGTTGTGCGCTGTGTGTGCCGTCGGCGTTGGCGCTGGCTGTGATGCGGGCACGACCGGCGCGTCCTCTGCCGGCGTCGGTAGGTGCAGGCGCTTCAGTAGCAGGGCGTTGACGGCGACGATCACCGAGGAGCCTGACATGGCCAGTGCCGCGATCTCCGGACTCAGCGATAGTCCGAGTGACGGGTAGAAGACACCAGCGGCGATCGGGAGCGCGATCGCGTTGTAGCCGATCGCCCAACCGAGGTTCTGGCGCATCTTGCGCACAGTCCCCCGGCCCAGACGCAGGGCGACGGGGACGTCGAGCGGATCGGACCGCATGAGCACGACGTCGGCCGTCTCGATGGCGACGTCCGTGCCGGCACCGATCGCGATGCCGAGGTCGGCCGTGGCGAGTGCAGGAGCGTCGTTGACGCCATCACCCACCATGGCGACGCGGCGGCCCGCACTCTGCAGCTCGGACACCTTGGCGGCCTTGTCCCCGGGCAGCACCTCCGCGATCACCGCGTCGATGCCGAGCTCGTCGGCGATTCGCCGAGCGGTGTCCTGGTTGTCGCCCGTCAGCATGACGACGTGGGCGCCTGAGTCGTGCAGGGCTGCGATCGCGGCGGCCGCGGTCGGCCGCGGCTCGTCGGCCAGGGCAAAGACGGCGACCGCTTGCCCGTCCACGGCGACCAGCACGGCGGTGCGCCCGGAGGCCGCCAGCTGGGCGCGCGCGGCGTCGAGCGTCCCGAGCGATACCCCTTCGGCGGCCATGAGGCGGCTGTTGCCGACCAGGACGCGCTTGCCGCCGACCACCGCGGTGGCACCGTGCCCGGGCACGTTGCGGAACTCTGACGCGGATGCCTCCTCGGCGCCCTGCTCTGCCGCGTACGCCGATATGGCCTTGGCGAGTGGGTGCTCGGACTCCCGTTCGATTGCTCGGACAGCAGTCATCAGGTCCGCCCGGTCGATGCCGGCGACCACCACATCAGTCACCTGGGGCTGGCCGGTCGTGAGCGTGCCGGTCTTGTCGAGCACCACCGTGTCGATGCTGGCCGCGCCCTCGAGCGCGGAGGCGCTCTTGAACAGGATTCCTCGCTTCGCGCCGAGGCCGGTGCCCACCATGATCGCGGTCGGCGTGGCCAGTCCCAAGGCATCGGGGCAGGTGATCACGACCACCGTGATCGCAAAGAGCATCGCCGTTGGCACGGTTGCTCCGGCCACGATCCAGGCGGCAAAAGTAATCGCACCGCCGGCGAGCGCGACGAGAACGAGCCACGAAGCGGCGCGGTCCGCCAGGCGCTGGCCGGGCGCCTTGGAGTTCTGAGCCTGTTGAACCATGGAGACGACCTGCGCCAGCGCGGTGTCGGCGCCGACCTTGGTTGCACGGGCCCGCAGGACACCGGTGGTGTTGATCGAAGCGCCGATGAGCTCGTCACCGTGAGCTTTGGCCACAGGAAGGCTCTCCCCGGTGACCATGGACTCGTCGACCTCGGACTCGCCCGACTCCACCACCGCATCGACCGGGATCTTGGCGCCGGGGCGAACGAGGAGGAGCTCGCCGACATGCACGTCCGCGGTCGGAACCTCGACCTCGGCTCC
The DNA here is from genome assembly GCF_007989805.1 of Cellulomonas xylanilytica. GTDB lineage: Bacteria > Actinomycetota > Actinomycetes > Actinomycetales > Cellulomonadaceae > Cellulomonas > Cellulomonas xylanilytica. Next base: position 477,164 of record NZ_BJUB01000001.1, on the reverse strand, counting down.
GTCGCGGAGCACGACAGCGGTCGCCGGAGCGAGCTCGAGCAGAGTGCGCACAGCGTCGTTGGCTCCACCTCGGGCGCGCATCTCGACCCAGTGTCCGAGCAGGACGAACGTGGCCAGCACGCTCGCCGCTTCGTAGAAGACCTCGCCGCCTCCGGTGAGCGTCACGCCCAGGCTGTACAGCCACCCAGTGCCAACACCGACGGCGACCAGGACCATCATGTCGAGCGTCCTGGCTCGCAGGGCACGGTAGGCGCCGTCGAAGAAGATCCAGGCCGAATAGAAGATGACGGGCAGCGACAGGATCAGGGCGAAGACGTCGTCGCGCAGGCCGAATGGTGCCGGGGCATCGAAGCCGATGATCTCCCGACCGATCGGTGACCACAGCGTGATGGGTACCGAGAGCACGAGCGCGACGAGGAACCGGTTGCGCATGTCTCGCGCCATGTCAGCGATGGAGCCGCTGCCGTGGTGGCCGCCGTGCCCCATCGCGTCGTGGGGTGACGGCGCAGCGCCCGGGGCGGTGACGTGGTCGGCGTGGTGATCGTGTGCCACGGCAGTACCGCCGTGACCGGCGTGCGCTAGCGGCGTGCTGTCGACCGGTGCGCCATCGGGGTGGGCCGCAGCGCCCATCGGTTCGCACACGTGATCGGGAACGGACTCTCCCCGGCAGTGGTAGCCGCAATCGCGGATCCAGCCGGCGAGCTGAGCGACAGATGTCTGCGCCTCGTCGAAGGTCACGGTGGCGGTCTGGGCCGCCGCGTTGGCCTCCACGCTTACCACCCCGGGCCGCCGGGCCAGCGTCCGCTCGACCACTGGTGCGGACGTCGCCCAGTGGAGTCCTCCTACTTCGAGAACCGTCGTCTGGTTGGACATTTCCAGATCCCTTCGGTCTCCAGTTCCGTCGCGCCTCGACGCTCATGAGCACCGTGCAGAGGCGGAGACGGGATACCCCCATGGGGTATGTCGACGTTAACCGGCGACTGATGTCGTTTAGTCCTCTGGACGATGAAGATTCGATTGAGACCATGATTGGCGGTCCCGAGGATGCCTGCAGTCGATCGGGCGGCGGTGGCGTCGCCTCTGCGTCGCCACTCACGTCGCGACAGGCTCAGGCGGTCGGCAACGTCACGGTGAACGTGGCGCCCTGGCCGGGTCCCCCACTTGAGGCGCGGATCGTTCCACCGTGCGCCTCGACGAGGGCCTTGCTGATCGCCAGGCCGATGCCTGATCCTCCGCTCGCACGGTCGCGTGCGGTGCCCGCACGGTAGAACCGTTCAAAGACGTGCGGGAGGTGCTCGGCGCCGATCCCCTCCCCCGTGTCCGTGACCGTCAGGTTGACGTGCCCGGCGTCGCCTCCGACCGCCCGAACAGTGAGGGCGCCGCCGTTCGGCGTGTGGCGCAGGCCATTGGTCAGAAGGTTGTCCAGAACCTGCGCGATTCGGTGACGGTCGGCGAGGACGTCCGGGAGGCCCGGCTCTGCCGAACCGGTGAGATCGATGCTCCGCGCGGCGGCACGCTCGCGCGCTGCGTGCAGCGCGGCGTCCACGAGCTCACCGGGAGGGACGGGGGCTGCATCGAGCATGACGTCACCGGCCTCGGCGTGGGTCAAAGCCGCGAGGTCATGCGCGAGCCGAGTGAGTCGATCGCCCTGATCACGCAGGACTGCCAGGGTCGTCTTGTCCAGTGGCTGCACGCCGTCCTCGATGGCTTCCAGATAGCCCGCAATCGTGGCGACGGGAGTTCTGACCTCATGAGCCAGGTCCGCAAGCAACCGTCCACGCAGCCGGTGTGCGTCCTCGAGTCGGTCGGCGAGCCGGTTGAACGATCCGGCCAGGCCGTCGAACTCGGCACCGAGGCCCGGGGACGGCACCCGCACGTCGTAGTGCCCGTCCCCGAGGGAGGTGGCCGCCGTGGAGACCGCCGCAAGCGAGCCCCCGATTCGTCGTGTCAGCACGATGCTCACCGCGGCAGACGCGATTGCTGCTGCGACAAAGGCAAGCGCCGAGGCGACGGTAGACGACGAGCGGAAGGCTTCCTCCACGTGGAGATCGGCCAGCTCATGGTCGCTGACGCCTGCCCGCGCAAGGTGCTCATGAAAGACGGCAGGGCCCACGATGGCGATCACCGCCCACGCAGTCAGCGCAGCAGTGGCCAGCACGATGCCGATGGCGACGAGCAGTCGAGACGCCAGCCCGAGCGGCCGCTGCCTCCCGGTCGTCACGTGCCTGTGCCGATCCGGTAGCCGATCCCACGCACGGTCCGGACGTACCGCTGCTCTCGCGCGGTGTCGCCCAGCTTCTGCCGGACGTGCAGCACGTGAACGTCCACGAGGTGGTCATCGCCGACCCACCCAGGACCCCAGACTGCGTCGATCAGCGCCCGTCGGGACAGCACCGCGCCCGGACGCGACGCCAGCGCAGCGACGATGTCGAACTCGGTGCGCGTGAGGTCTATCGGACGACCGTCGACGTACGTCTCGCGCCCTTCAACGTCGATCGTCAGCGCCCCGATCGTCAGCGGTGGTGCGGTCGGCGGTGAGGCGACCGCGGCTGCACGACGCGGACGGCGAAGCAGGACCGCGATCCGAGCCATGAGCTCACGCGGACTGAAAGGCTTGGTGATGTAGTCGTCGGCACCGACAGAGAGCCCGATCAACGTGTCGACCTCCTCGGCCCGGGCGGTCAGCATCACGACGTAGCAGTCGGAGAAGGTCCGCAGCTGCCGGCACACCTCGATCCCGTCGATCCCCGGCAGGCCGAGATCCAGGACGACGACGTCCGGATCGACAGCCCGGAGGAGCTCGACGGCACGCGCACCGTCGTGGGACACGGACACCTCGAAACCATCGCGTTCCAGGTATCCGGCCACCAGCCGCGCGAGGGCTACCTCGTCATCGACGACAACCGCCCTGCGGGCCTCGACCTGCGCTGACGTGGTTGTCATGGCCCCATCCTCGACGACGCCCACGCGCCGGAGGTCGGCTTCATCAAACCTTGATCGAACCGCGAGCAGTCGTGCAAGGCGTCGGGGTGAGGCTGCTGCGGTGATTCAAGGGCAACGCGTCAAGTCTGCGGCGGTACGTCCGCACGTGCGGATCACCGTCGTTCAGACATCGGCGTGCGACCTGTGTGAGGAGGCCGCGGCCGTCCTGGCTGAGCTCGCCAAGGACCATCCGATCAGTGTCGACGTGGTGGACGCGCAGTCCGACGTCGGGCGAGAGCTGGTGGCACGCAACCGTCCACCACGGCAACCGCTCGTCCTGGTGGACGGGGCGTACTTCTCCGCCGGCCGGCTGCCGCGGCGCAAGCTCGAGCGCGCGCTCACAGCGCGGCACGCCACGGCGGAGCGTGCGGGCTGATCGGCGCCGGACCCATTGAGTCAGCCCATCCACCCTGCCCGGATTTCGTCGCCAACGTTGCGCACTCGCTCCGAATCTTTTCGCACGAGAACACCTCAACGACAGACCACCAACACTTCGAGGAGCTGCACCATGACCACCCCCGTACGTCGACGCCTGGCCGCCGCCGCGGCCGTTACAACGCTCGCCCTCTCGCTCGCTGCTTGCTCGAGCAACCCGTCCTCGGACGACGCATCTGCAGGCTCGGGCGACGCGACGACGTCGGCCGACGCACAGGTTGCGACGCACAACGAGGCTGACACCGAGTTCGCTCAGATGATGATCGTGCACCACCAGGGGGCCATCGAGATGGCGGACCTCGCCGTGAGCAAGGGGACGCACCCCGAGGTCAAGGCCCTCGGCGAACAGATCTCCGCCGCCCAGCAGCCCGAGATCGAGCAGATGACTGAGTGGCTCGAGGCCTGGGGTGAGTCGGCACCGGACGCGATGGAGCATGGGGGCATGGACCACGGGGGCATGGAGATGAACGGAATGGATCAGGAAGGTGCGATGGCTGAGCTCGAATCGCTCTCGGGCACAGAATTCGACCAGCGCTTCCTGGAGCTGATGATCGCCCACCACCAGGGCGCGATCGAGATGTCCGAGCAGGAGATCGCGGACGGCGAGAACTCGGACGCACGGGCGCTCGCCCGCACGATCATTGACGCGCAGAACGCTGAGATCACCGAGATGACCAATCTGCACAGCGACCTCTGACCGGACCGGGTGGCCCACGAGCCGTGACTTCGGGCCGAGCTCGCCCGGGTCGGGTGCAACACCGCGCGCCGCGACGGGACCGCGGTCTGGTCGCAGTGGCGCAACGGCTTCGCAACCGGTTCATGCTTGACTACGGCACCGTCGACGAAATGCTCTAACGAGCAGCTTCAACCACGTGACCCGCTTGGTCGTCGAGGCCGGCCAGGGCGTGGCCAAGGGCGGGCTCGTCGGCAACACCGGCTTGTCCGGTGCCCGCGCCCGCACTTCGAACTCCACGTGAACGGGTCGACGGTGGACCCGCGACCGTCGCTCGGCCGCTGAGCGGCTGGGCCTACCCTGATAGGACTAGCATGATCACCGCCCACGTTCGCACCGGCGCCGGGCCTGGACGACTTCGCGCCAGCACCCGCGCAGCCGCCGTGGTGGCCCTCTTCGTCGTACTCGGGAGCGGATGCGCTGCAGACACCACCAAGGAGGGCAGCCAACCCGCCGACGTCATCGATCAGGGTTACCAGTCGGGCGACGGCACGACCCAGACGTGGCCGGTTGCTGACCGCGGCGACGCCGTCATCCTCACCGGGACCGATTACGAAGGTAAGGCCATTGACACGTCGGCCTGGCTGGGGAACGTCATTGTCCTGAACACCTGGTATGCGGCATGCCCTCCCTGTCGCAAGGAAGCCCCAGACCTCGTCGCATTGGCCAACGACTACGAAGACCAGGGCGTGCGAGTCCTCGGGATCAACCGCACCGACGCCAAAGGCACGGCCCAGGCGTTCCAGCGCGAGTTCTCCGTGCCCTACCCCTCCCTTGAAGACACCGACGGCGCCGCGATCGCCGAGCTCGCCGCCGTTGTCCCGGTCCAAGCCGTGCCGACGACCGTGGTGCTCGACCAGCAGGGCCGGGTCGCGGCACGCATCGTGGGCCTGGCGGAGGGATCGACGCTGCGCACGATCGTCGACAACGTCCTCGCTGACCTCGCCGCGCCGACGCCAACAAGCACGTAGTGCGCACTGCGGAACCCACCCGCCGCACCTCGGACGCAACGAGCGACGTACGCAGTGGGCTGGTCAGCGAAAAGGAGCTAGTCCACCGTGACGGAGATCGAGTGCTGGCCGGTTGCTCCGTCAGGGACGGTGTCGACCCGTTCCGCCGTCTGGACCTCTCCGGTGGCGTCCGTCGCGCGGACCGTCAGCTGGTGCAGGCCCGGGGTCGCATCCCAGACGAAGGACCACTGCCGCCAGGTGTCAACGGAGGCTTCCGTCGCGAGTGTCGCCAGCGCCCAGTCACCGTCGTCCACCTGCACCTCGACGGCGGTGATGCCGCGCTGCTGGGCCCACGCGGTGCCTCCGATCGCGACCTGACCGGCGGGGATCCGGGCGAACGGGCCGGGGACCTCGATGCGTGACGCCGTCTTGATCGGTCCCTTCTCCGACCAGCCCCGGTCTGTCCAGTACGCGCGGGCGTCGGCGTACCGGGTCACCTCGAGGTCGACGACCCACTTGGTGGCGGAGACGAACCCGTATAGCCCGGGAACGACCATGCGGACGGGATAACCGTGGACGGCGGGGAGCGGCTCGTCGTTCATCCCGATCGCCAGCAGAGCATCGCGATCGTCGGTGAGGGCCGTGAGCGGGGTCGAAGCGGTGAAGCCGTCGATGCTCGTCGACAGGACCATGTCGGCATCGGTGGTTGGCCGCGCCCGAGCCAAGAGCTCTCGGATCGGCAGCCCGAGCCACTTGGCATTGCCCGCCAGGTCCCCGCCGACCACGTTGGACACGCACGTGAGCGTCACCCAGGACTCGACCAGGTCGGCCTCGAGGAGGTCCTGGAAGGAGATCTCGACCTCCTCCTCGACGAGTCCGTGCACGCGCAGCCGCCACGAGTCGGCGTCGACCTGAGGGATGGTCAGTGCCGTGTCGATCCGGTAGAAGCCGTCGTTGGGCGTCACGAACGGCTCGGAGCCCTCGACGGCGGACTCCACACCCGCAGGCAGAGGCTTCGCCTTGCGGAACGGTGCCGGGAGGCGCAGGGCGCGGCGTGCCGCCTCGACGGTCTGCGTCGCGGCGCCGAGCAGCTGGGCACCGACGCCGGCTGCGGTTGCGACGGCCGCTGTGACCAAGGCCGCGGCGAGGAAGGAGCGCCGTCCGAGGCCGTGTGCGGGAGCTTCACCACTCGGTGAGGTCGACAAGCCTCCTCCGGGCAGCCGGGAGAGGAGGAACCGCAGGGTGAGCAGGCCGACGGCTCCGCCGACGAGGCTCGGGACGATGGCAAAAGGGCTGGCGTTCGGTCGCACGGCCGCCGCTACCGCACCCACCACCGCGAGGACGAGGACGACTCCGGCGCCGAGCGCCCATCTGCGGCGCGCGAGCACCCCGGCGACGGCGGCGACCACAGCGATCACCACTGACATGCTGACCAGGAGGGCGAGCTTGTCGTTGGTGCCGAAGGTGGCGATCGCGAAGTCCTTGAGCGCCGGCGGCGTGGCATCGATGAAGGCCGCGCCGACGGCGATGAGCGGTGCTGCCTGCGGCGAGAGGACGACCGCGACGAGCTGCGCGACGGCGAGGGTGGTCGCCGCAGCAAGGATGCCCGCCAGGGCAGCCAGCAGCCCCGAGCCCATTCGGGTTCGCCTCACCGCGCTCATCCGCGGCAGCCTCGGTCGACGTGATTTCTGGTGGACCGAGCGGGGGCGCCGGAGGCGACAGTCTCGGGCTCCTGATGCAAGCCCATGAAGGCTCCGTTCCGGCCCGGCCGAGCAGGCGCCTCGTGTCGAAATGTTGCTGACGCCGGGAGTTCGGAACAGAGGTTCGCCCGGATGGGTCCCGAGCGAGCAGTTCCTGGACGTGGCCTGGGACCGCGGCCGGCGTACCCCTCGCCCAGCGGCGTCGCGCCTAGAGGGAACGGTGGGCGTCAGGTCTACAGCCGGACCGCGAGACCCAGTCACTGATGCGTAGGCGGGCGACGGCGAATCGTTCGTGCCAGTTCAGTGGCGCATCGGGGACTGCGCTCATGGAGAAGGCGCCCTGCCACGCGAGCTGCAACGCGGATAGCTCCTCGATCAGTTCTGGGTGCTGAGTCCAGCATCCCGGCACCACGCGGTGGTCCAGCCGGTAGCGCTCGGCCAGCCAGGTCACCCAACCGTCAAGGTCTTCGAGCAGCAGTTCTTGCTCGGCCGCGGTGAACGCGGACCAGACGATCGGGGTAGGCGGACCTATCGGCGCCAGGAAGGTGCGCTGAGGAAAGAAGTCCTGCTGGGCTGCCGGGGCTTTGCGCCTCATGCGCGTCATCGGACCGACACTCCCCGGCTCACGACGCTCTCAGGGGGGCCACTTGGTGCTCGCGCCGGCCCGCGCAGCTGCGGTCGTTGTTCGTCCAGGTGCGCGGCCGTGGCGGTGATCTCCGCGAGCCAGGCGGCTCGTGCGCGGGGGTCCCGCGGTTCGGGGCCGAGTCGCTCGAGCCAGGCAGGCTGCTCGTCGAGCACGGAGCCGGTGAGCGCGGCAGCTCGTTCGGCGATGAGGTGCTCGACGGTCGCGATCATCGCGAGGCCGTCGTGATCGAGCCCCGCACTGCTGCTCGACGCAGGAACTTCCTGGGGGTTCTCCGCGTGTGCGCGCAGCCATCCGTTCGCCTCGCTGGTCAAGGCCTCGACCGAGGCGTCGGCGGTCGCGGCCTTGACCAGTTCGGCAACGATGGCGGCTGGATCGGGGGTGAGGGTGGCGATGCGATCGAGCCTCGTGAACAGCGTTCCTGCCTCAGATGCCGTCTGCAGGTCGCGGATGGTCTCGGCGCGAAGTCCTGCTCGGTCCAGCTCCTGGGTCCACCGGTTGCGGGATGCCTCGGCCAGCAGCGTCCGTCGGATGGGTTGCAGCCGGTGCATCGAGCCGGCGGCGTCCTGCGCGGCGGCGATCTGCGCCGTGGCGGACTGCTCGGCGCTGGGCGTGCCGATGATCGCAGCGAGCACCTCGTGGCCGGCGCTGCTGCTCGGGGCGTCGGGCAGGTCGTCGCATTCGGGGTCGACGGCATCCAGTGCGACGTAGACGTGGTTGGCGTGGCGTCCACGTGTCATCGCGACGTACAGGTTCTCGCGCGCCATGCCGGGGTGGGCCAGTACATGCGTGCGGTCGACGGTGATGCCCTGCGCGCGGTGGGTGGTGCTGGCGTAGCCGAGCTCGACATCCTGCGCCACGTAGTCAGCCGGGAGCAGCACTGATGCCGCCCCTGTCCCAGTGGCGGACCGTGTCCGCGTGGCGGTCAGTGATCCGTCGGGGTGGGTGTGCGTGACGGTCCAGAGGTCGCCGTTGTGCACGTACGAGTTCGCGCCCGCAGCCGCGGGACGAAGGCTGCGCTCGTTACGGCGGGTGACGATCCGGTCCCCCACCCCGAGCCGTTCGCCGGATGCCGAGGTCACGCCCTCGCCGGTCACGAGGCCGTCCGCGACGCGGTCGCGGTGAGCTCGGGCGTTCAGCGCGGCGACGGTCCGGGCGTCGGGCGCAATCAGGATCGCGTCGACGCCGTCCTCGACGTCGGCCGCCCACGCCGTGTAGGCGTCCTCGAGCATCGCCTCGGCAGCCCCGGCGCGCACCCGCTCGTGCTCGACATACTCCTCGACCACCCTGGGGTCCCCGTCACGCAGGCCGAGGCTCGCTGCGGCTTCCCAGGGGTGGCTGAACCGCCACAGGGATGTGAGCCGCGCGGGGCGGGTGCGGTCGGCCAGCAACCCGAACGCCCCGCCGGCGTCGACCGCGGACAGCTGTCCGTGGTCGCCGACCAGGAGGACCTTCGCCCCCGCCGTTCCAGCCTGCGCCACGATGGTGTCGAGGGTCAGCGTCCCCGCGAGGGACGCTTCGTCGACGATCACGAGCTGGCCCGCCTGTAGGGACCATCGGACGGTCTCACGGGCCTGCGCGGCAAGCGCCGTCTCGATCGTCCGCAACGCTCTCAAGTCCCCGTCACGTGCGGCACCATCGCGGGCACCGGCCAGACGTGCGGTGAGGTCGGTGCGCCGTTGAGCGCCCTGCCCGGTGGACTCGAAGGTCCACTTCGCGGTGTTCTCACACGGGATCTCGAGCGCCCGAGCGAGTTCGGCTGCCGCAGACGACGAGGGCGCCAGCCCGATGACCGCGCCCCTCCCGTAGGTGTGTTCCCACGCTCGACGTACGCCGCGCAGGGTGGTGGTCTTGCCCGACCCCGCGGGGCCGACCAGCACGTCGAGACGGTGCCCAGAGGTTGCAACCTGCCGGACGACTTCCATTTGGTCCGACGCGAGCCGCGTGCCGGCGTCCGAGGCGGCCATGACCAGCGCCGCCAACGACGTCGCTGGACCGTCATCGGCAGCGGCCGCTGTGAGCAGGCGGGCTTCGGCGTCGAGGACGCGCCGGTCGGTGAAGCGTTCCTCGTCGGGGCGGTCGAAGACCGACGTCCCGTCAGGACGCTGGAACGGTGGGCCGGACTCGAACAGGGCAGGTGCTGCCGTCGAGACGCCGTCCCGCAGCGCCACCGTCGTCACTGAGTCGAGCAGGTAGAGCCGATCGGCGACGCTGGCCATCGCGAGGCCGCGCGTCACTCGCGCTGCCTCGGCGAGCACGTTCCACCGCGTCCACGTCGATCGGCGCTCCATCACCCCAGCGAGCACAACCTGCGCCACGCGCTCGACGACCTCCGCCGGCACCGCCGCGGCACCTATTGGGACGCGCTGCTCTCGCCGAAGGGCCGCGGCCGTGAGCTGCTCCGGGCTGCGCCCAGTCAGGCTGGCCGCACGGGTGCGCCACGTAGCCAGCAGTTCCCCCAGGGGGCGCACGTGCTTGCTCGGCCGAGTCGCTCGGGTGACCTGCTGGCGAAGCCGCGTGATCTCGATCCGGTTCGGTGTCCTTCCGTGCGTGGCGGCGAACCGGGCGACCTCGTCGGTCATCGCCTCGTCGATGCGGGTGGAGCGAGTGGAGAACTCCCCCATCAGCGCGTCGGCGACGCCGTCGACCTCAAGGCGTGGGCTGCGCCGCGCCCCGCGGTGCCGCCATTCCCACCGCACCGGCAATCGCCGCGCCAGCTCGTCGGCCATTAGCGCGTCGTAGACCTCCGAGATCGCGACCGTCGCGTGGTGCAGCGCCCGCGAGTCCAACGACCTCCACGCCCCGTCGAGGCCCTGCACCTTGTTCGCGACCACTAGGTGCGTGTGCAGGTTCGGGTCCCCCGCCCGAGAGTCCCAGTGCTCGAATGCGACCGCGATCGCACCCAGGGTCGGTTCTTGCCGACACCCCGCGTGCCCGGTCCGCGTGTACAACGCCCGGTCTTCGAGGAACTGCAGCGCCTGGTCGACCGCGGCCCGGTGCGCCGCCAGAACCGTGGCCTGCGTCCGGTCGTCGGCGACCGCCCACAACGTGGAGACGGACTTCGGTGGAGTGAACGTCAGGTCGAACCCAGCCACGGCCTTCGGCGCACCCCGCGCGAGCTCAACGCGGGTGATGGCCTCGATCGCTGCCCGCCGCGCGTGGGCATCCAGTTCTTCGGGGAGCGCCTTGATCTGGGCCTCAACCCGCTTGGCCACCGGGTCCCCGGTGACGTATGCGCGGCCGAGAGGAACGCCCGTCGCGGGGTCGCACCCCTTGCCGAAGAGCCGCGCCATGGGTTCCTCCTGCACCACGTCGCCGCGCTCCATAGCGACGGCTTCTACTCCCCCGACGCCCTGCAGACCCGCCCCGAGCCACCGTCCGGGCGGGTTCCCAGACTGGGTGTAGTAGGCGGTCAACGACGTGGCACCGGAACGGTCGCAGTCCCCGGACGCGGTGTGCCGCAGCAGGTACTGGTAGCCGGCTCCCGCCGTCAGCCGGTGCAGCGTCATCACCATGACGCAGCAGCGATCGGCGTCGAGCACGTGAGTCCCATGCCGTGTAGTGCGCCCGGTCCCGCGTAACACGCGAGCCCGAGCCCGCGTGATCGACCACTGGTGCCAGAGGTGTCATGGCCCACTTCCTTCCTCGCGACCGTCGTCGTGCTCGTCGCTGCTCGACCTCGCGTGTTGCGCGCCTATTGGCGCACCTACGTCTGTGATCCGTCGTCATCAACATCCCGTCGATCGATCACACAGGCAGGCACGCGACTGGTTGTCCACAGCCCGGGTACCGATCGAACGGACGTTGGGCACCTGGCACCAAAGTCGCATTCGAGTACGGACGCAGAACGAGGACTTCACGGAGGAACGATGTCTGTCGGATGGATTACACCCGCCGGAGCACTGCTCGAGCAGACGCCCGTGACGTGGTCAGGACTCTGGTCGCTGCTCTACACGGCCGGCCACTCAACGCTTCGACTCAGCCTCGTCGCGTACTTCGCCGACGGAGTCGAGCTTGCCTACGTCGCGATGGACCTACGCGAAGCACGCGACGAGCTGGAGTGGCTGCACGAAGGCCTCGCCGCCGACGCGCCGGCGATGGATCTCGGCCCCCTCCGGCCGGGCGAAGATCACCAGGCGGCGCGCGACGTCGTTCAGAAACTCATCGACTGCGCACTCGACGTCAGCTGCCTCCTCGCGGAACAGAGCGTCGACGGCGCCGAGCTCTCATGCCTCACTCGCGTCGAGCACCGCCTGCGAACCGCCCACGCGAAGATCGCCGGCCTTCGGCCGTGACCACATATGGCGCGCTGATGGAGCAGGCAGCGCGACACATCCACGCCGGCGGCTCCCAGACTGCAGCCCACCGATTCGACGACCTCCGGGATGCCCACCTCGCTGTTGCGTCGTTCCACGGTCTGCTGGACGCGATCGAGCGGCACGTCTGGCACCTGGTCGACCCCGCGCGAGCGACGACGATCTACGGCACCAGCGCCCCGCCGCAGGGCACAGACCCTGTCGAGTACGCCGCACTGCGTATGGTCACCGCCATCCCGACGCTCGAAGACAAGGACCACCGCCTGCCCCCGATCCCGCAACCGATCGACCACCCATGGGCGGACGCAGCCAGGGCGCTCGGCGCGGCGGTTGACCTGCTCGCGACGCACACCGACGTAGCCGGGACGTCGCGCTCCCCCGACGGTCCCCTCGTGTGGGACTTCGCCGCCCGCCGACGAGCACTTGGCCGCGTCGCGGACTTGACGGGGGCCGTGCTCAGCGGAGCAGACACCCTCGGCTTGCGCGTCGGACAGGCCGGAACCCACTGGTCGAGTGTGCGGCGCTGGATCCCAACCTTCGACGAATCCCGCGCATGGGCAGCCGATGCAGTGCACCAGGCGAAAGATCGGACCGGGGCCGGCCCTCTCGACGATATCGAGCTGGCCAATCCGTCCATCCGCACGGCCAACGAGCTCCTCGAGCTCGCTGATCGAATCGCCCGGCTCCGCCGGTCGGCCTGGGGCGCCCTGCGCCATCCGGACTTCTCCGTCGCGACACTGAATGACTTCGCCGGCGTCGGTCTCGCGGTCAACGCCCACTGTGCCGCCTTCCACGGCGTCGACCTGAGACAGGTCGCCGACGACCCCGCGCTCGCCCAGCTGCCGCAGATCGTCCGCGCTCGAGCATGGCAGCGCGTGCTCGGCGACCTCCACGATGTCATCTCGCCTGGCCCGGGCGCCCCGACGGTTAGGGCCGATGCAATCGCCGTGCGCCATCTCCTCGCCCAAACGGCACCACTGACCGGGGCTTCTGTAGGCCGGGCGGCGAGCTGCGAGCTCGATCGACGCGCTGTGGGCGCGGTAGTAGACGGGGCTGTCGACACGATGAGCCAGATCGCCGCCTGGAACTCGATGACCTACAACCGCCTTGCTTGCTCCGGCCACCTCCGGATCCGGGCCGCCAACCTCACCGGCGAACAGATCACCGACTCTCCCGAGCTCGCCGCCGCGAAGCTGCGAGGGACGAGCGTCGCCGTCACACCAGCGCTCCACGAGCGCGCACTTCGCCACTACCGCGACGCCGCGGAACGAATCGCCAGTGGATCCGACCATTCCGGCACCGCATCGGCACCCTCGCCGACGCCCGAAGCGATCGTGATCGGCCGCGCTCACCACTTGTGAGGGGACGAGGCCCATCCATTGGGGTCCACAGCAGTCTTCGTGCGCGGGCGCACGGCTGGTACGTCTTGACGGCATCCGTCGATTTGCTGACCTATTGCTGCCCCCAGCGAGCGGCCTTGGCCCGCCATGGTTGGCACCCGTCGTGGAACCCGTCGGTTTCAGTGCCAGTCAGTGGGTTCGCGCACGCCTTGCACGTCTTGACCTTTCCTAGCCGTGCGGATGTCGGGGCACTGGCACGCGGTAGCGGAACGAGCTCGTCACGAGCAAACAGGCTTGGTCCACATCCGGAATGTCGACCACTCCCCTCTCGCGTAAACGGCGGGTCAAGCGGCTGACGACACTCGGTGCAGCGCTGCACCTCCGGTGCTGCACTACGTCCCGTGGGCACCTCGACTGTGGCAGGTACGGGTCGCACGACGGCGAACCGGGTGTTATCGCTCGTCGCGAGCATCCCCATTCGCGTCAGCGCTTGGAGCCAGGTTCGCACAGCGTTCCCGGTGGGCTTGCCCGAACCGATCACCGTCTTGGCGTGCCCGTATGCGTCGTACACGGTGAACGACGCCCCAACGGCCTGGTGGATGACCCGCCGGTACGTCTCCCACTGCCAGTACGTGCACATCGCAAGGCTGTGCGGTTCGAGGTGCACCCGCAGGAACTCGGGAACTTCACCAAACGCGGCGGCGATCTGGTCGTGCGCGAAGGAGAGCCGAGTGGCCGCGCTCGCTTCCAGGGCGACCCTCTCGCGCGCGTCGCGAGCGTCGATGGCTTCTTGCTGTGCGGTGAGAGAGTCACGCAGCCCTTGCTGGGAAGCAATGGCCGCATCCGTGGTCTTTTGGCGCTCGCCGTTCTGCACCGCGTTCTCGTAGTTCGCGCGTAGCGCGTCAGCTGCGCGCCGTTGCGCGTCCTTGAGGCGGTCGGCCTCTTGCCTCGCCTGCACCTCCGCGACGACGCGCTCGCGTGCAGCGTTGAGTGCGTCCAGATCTATACGTGCTTGCGCGAGCGCTTGGAGGAGCGGCGAGCTGACCCCTTGCGGCGTCAGGCGGGCGGCGTTGAATGAGTCGATCGCCAAGTCTGCTGGGCCACGCCACGCCGGCACCGTGAAGGGGCGCTGGCCGTGGCTGTCTGTGAATCTCACCGCGTAGCCGACTCCGAGCATCGGTGGCCTGATGGCCGCTTCGAGCTCCGTCGCGGTGGCGATCATGTCGAGGTCCGGGTTGACCCACAGCAGCGGCGCCCCGGTCTCCATGACCTTGCGTTGCACATCGTTGGGGTACACCGCTCCGTCGCGCACGTTCATCTGATGCCCAGTGTGCCCAAACAGCCACACGTCCACGATGCCCATGCGTGCGTAGGAGTGGTGCCGTTCTTCCCACTCGCCGACCTTCATGGCGGCGTACTGCACTTCGATCGCGACCCGCTGCCCGTCACGGAAGGTAACGAGCACGTCCGCGACGCGTTCCCGCCCGGCGAGGCTCACCTCAGTGCGGGCGTCGAGCTCGGGGTGGACGCGAGCAAGCCACGCCATGACGGCGGCTTTGCCTTGTAGGTGGTTGACGGACTCGGCGGCGTGGCCAGCTGTGACATTCGTTCCGCGGTGAACGAACCCGTCGCGCTTGTTGTGACGGTGCGCGGCTGTGAGTCCCTCTGAAGGGCACCCGGGTACGACGCAGATGAGCTGCTGGCGGGCAAACGCGCGCACCTCGTTGGTGACGGTGTCGTCCTCGAGGTAGTACAACGGCGCACTTGGGAGCGCGTTGCGATACCGGGCGTACACGAGGCGCGTTTCCCCGTTGGTGAAGCTTGCCACTTCCTCGGAATGTCCGATCACGCCGGCACCGTAACGCCGCCCACTGACATTGCAGCGCTCCGGCGGTCGGCGACTTCCGTTCTGTCCGGAACGGTCCGATTCCCTGAACTTCAAGACGGCGAGCACGGCAAATTATCGGGCCGCCCACGTCTCGATTCCGTCCATGCCCGCGGAGATTGCCTCTGCACGTTCCCTCCGTTGGCCGTGCCAGGATCCGACCAGCGCCTAACCCTTCGCTGACACCGTGCCAAAACGTCGCCCGTGGCGGGGAGCCCGAGTGAGCGACTGTCTAAGAGGAGTCAACTGAATTCAGCACCGCGAGCACATCGAGCTAAATTCAACGGACGGGCGGAGTCTCGCCAACGAAGTCGATGAGCGCAGGGAAGTTCTCCTTGATGTTCTTCGCTCGCGCCCAAAAGGGATGGCGCGCCTCAACCAACTCGCGTGCGCGAGCCACAGTGAACCCGAATCCGACGAGGACGCTCGCCTCAAATAGCAATGAGAGCGCCTCAAACGCCGCGTGGAGGGGGCGTGGGTCCGCCACCAACTCTCTTGCTCGCGGGTCGCCATGAAGCACGATGTTCCTGAGCTTGCCGACGTAAAAGCCCCATCGATCGGTGCCGTCCACGAGGGCTGAAATGAACTGATCCAACTCCAAGTCCATGCGCTCGACTGGGACGTAGAACGCCCCGGACCGCTTCTCGCCGGGGTGGTTCGAGCGGTCATACGCGTCGATCACCTGCGTGAGGTTCACGAACTGTGACTGGTCGCCGCCGCCTCGCTTCGACAGCATCTCGGCGTAACGCTCGAACGCGAGACGATGCTTAGTCACACTTGCCAGCACACGCGGCAGTTGCACCGCAAAGTCGAAGTCTTCAAGTCGATGAAGGTACGAGAGGCTGTTCGGAGCGAGCCCGGCGTGCCCGCCATGGAAGCGCCTGAGCGTCACCCAGGCGGTCTGAAACGCTGACACCTCAACGTCTTCAACCCAAGCCGGGTTGGTCGCACGAACGGATATCGCGCCGGGCATCTGCCCAGTTGCCGTCAGCAGAAGCACCTGGAGCGGGTAGCCGTAACGCGACATGGCATCGTGGATTGGAACTGGCTCGTCGAGCACGTATTCGAACCGGCTCTGAGCCTGCAGCTCAGTCCTGTGGGTGATCGTGTCTTCGTGGACGTAGGAGTCATCGATCAGACTGAGCCTGCCGCCATCTACCAGTGCTGCCAGGTCGGCGGGGCGGGAGAACGTCACCGAAGCGCTCTCGAGCCCTTCGGGCTTGCGCATCTTCTCGACCGAGAACGGCTTCCAGTTCGTCCACGCGTCCTGATCGGTGAACCTGAGCCGGAGCGACGTAACCCGTAGTTCATCCTCAGAGGTCAGATAGATACTGCCTTCGATGGCGTACTGAGGGCGGATACGGATGTCCTGCTGACTCGTGACCCCAGTCTTGCCCCCAACTGAGCGGCACCCAATGAGAGTCACCGCCTCGCGGAAGACCTCTCCGAGAAGGATGTCAGGCACGCTTTCGTCGGGCATGAAGGCGAGCGATCCCTCGCCGTCGAACGTCTCAAAGATGTGCACCTCAACATGTCCGTCCTCGTCGACCCGGTAGGAGCCAGGAGCACCGTCCTTCTCGTCTCGTCCAGGATGGAACCAACGCGTGTGGTGAGTCTCGCCGATGTCCATGGTCATCATCGTCCTCCACCGCCGCCAGCGTTGGGGCGAACCACCGCGAGGAACTGGATGTCGGCAAAAACGCGGCGACCTCGAGGCCACGAATTGGAGTCACTGCAGCTGCTTGGCCTCGCCTTGCATCCGCGACCAGACGCCAGGGACCGCCACGACGTCAGGCCACAAAGCGCGTCCGCGTCAAACCGCCCTGATGCAGCAGGTCTAAAGCGAGCCGGCGCACCGCAGCACCCAACTCGGGCAAGGCGGCGTCGGCAGAGATCTCGATACCGGTCGGCTCGATTTCGTGCACCATCAGGACCGGCTCCACCAGGTGATGAAGATCTACGACGTTCGGATCCGGCCACACGAACCGGAGCGCCTCGGGCTGGTTCCACACAACAGCGACTTTCACCATGTATTCACCGACGACTCCGAGCGCACGGCCCGTCGCGCCCATCGTGGCGACAAGGCGGGCTACGTCCTTCTCGAGCTCCAGTCCTGGCACGACCGTGCCGCCGTACGCCCCGACTCGTGGAGCCTCCAAGGCGTCAGTCAGGCTGGCCGACCCGTCCAGGTGGACCGAGATCGTTCGATCGCGATCGGGCCCAGCGGCGAATCGGCGAAGACCGGGCCTCGGCGGCAAGTCACGAACGTGCGGCTCGAGGGGCAGGTTGCCGATCGCGCGGTACAGCTGCTTGGCCTCGTGCAGAATCTCGGCGGCCTCCTCGGAGGTCATCACGACGCCCCGACGCGCCTCGACCGGCACCGCGGCGCCGACGAAGACCACGCGGCCGCGCCAGTCGCTGGCCAGCCTCAGGCGAGCAACCCTGACCTGCGCCTCGACCAACGAGTCAAGGGCCTGCTGTCGGTCGCGTTGTCCGGCGAATCGGTGGCGGTAAGCCTGCTCGAGGTCCCACTCGCCCATCCAAGCGGTCTGAGCTCCGTACCGACGGGGGGCCTGGAAGAGTCGCTCGTCCTTGCTCAGAAGATGCGGCACTTCAGGGCTGGCTGGCACGCGCAGCACCAAGAGGTTGCCCCGCTCGGGGGCACTCACAGTGATGAAACGCAGGTCCCGCACCGCCGGACGGATACTGCCGTAGGCAATGCCGCGGAGTTGCTGCTCGACAGCCTGCCCCAGCGGCCCGACGTCGCACACCTCAAGGGCCGCGGACGTCTTTCGGTGTTCGCGAACTCCGTATACCAGCCAGCCCCCTCCACTGTTCGCCATCGCGGCGACGTCCTTGGCGAACTTCTCCTTCCACTCGGGCTCGCCGGAGTGCTGCGGGAGCTCAACCTTCCAGTCGAGGTCGTCCGTCTCAAGCACGCCTGCGACTACAGCTGCGTCGAACAGTTCGTGGGTCAAGTCGCCGGGCTCACGAGCGAGCGCGCGGTGGATCGGGGTGAACACCGTCGCCTCCTCCCGGCACGACTGCCGCGCCGACCGGTTCAGCGTAGGTGTCGAGAACACCCCACACGGGCTGGTTCCCAGCTCCATAGCTCTCAGACCGGATTCGCATCGGCTTCCGACGCACTTCGCTGGTCCACTCCTTCTCGGACGGGGCATCGGCGTCACGGCGCGCTGCCGGCGGCGCTGGCGATGCAGCAGGGGCCGACGTGGTGGACATGGTGATCGACGTCGGAGCAACCTCGGCAAGAAATTCGCCACGCTCAAGCTTTGACTGGATGAAGCCGAGCAGCTCCAGCTCTGCGGGCCATCGTCTCGCCCATTCGGGTCGGCGCCGGCCGATGTTGTGCACTCAAGCTGCGCGACGAATCGTACGGGAAGTGGTGAGCGATCCGGCAGACGCAGTCCGTTGGGCTCTCCTGGCTGTACTGCTCCCTGGTAGTCAGCGGTAGGCCTTGATGCCGACGTCGTTGATGGGGACGACGGAGTAGCGAGGGGAGAACGGCTCGAGGGGCAGCCTCGAGGAGGCCGTTCACGCGGAGCTCCCGTTCGTTCGGTTGGCGGTCGCGGTGGGCTCGATCTACGCGCGAGACTCATCGCCGTGGTAAATGAGCGCGTGGTTCAAGGTCAGGACGCCCGTGTTGGCTCGACTCGCGTCGTTCGATGCGTGATCTGCGAGTCCGCTCAGGCAGGCACCGTCGTTGCCGCTATGAATTGGAGCGGGCGGGACAGTGGCGGCGAGTGGGCGTCGCCGCCAGCCGAGTACGCGCTCCTCCGATGCAACGCGTGCGGCGACGCGACCTTGCAGGTCCGAGAGGATGTCGGTGGGGAGGGCATGGATCAACCTGTGACGGTTTACCCCGCTCCGCGGCAAATTGGCTGGGGCGTTCCCGACGCACTGCGCCAGGTCTGGACTGAGGCAACCAAGTGCTTCGAAGCAAGCGCCTACGCGGCCACCGTGGTTATGGTGCGTCGGACGCTCGAAGGGACCTGCCAGCTGCAGGGCGTAACGGAACGGAACCTCAGCACGGCCCTCGGCAAGATGAAGGAGCGAGGTCTCGTCGACGAGACCCTCATGCAGTGGTCGACGGCACTTCGAATTGTGGGCAATAAGGGTGCCCACTTCGGCGATCATGTGAGTAGGCAGGATGCCGAGGATGCGCTTCACTTCGCGGAGGCCTTTCTGAACCACGTTTACGTGCTTCGTGTTCGCTTCGAGGAGTTCCAGCAGCGGGTCGGCACCCCGACCCGCCCCCCCGCCCCGCGAACGGACGGGGCTGGCGGGCACGCCTCTTAGGCGGCGACGAAGATCGCTAGGACTGACTTCCTCGAGGAACGTGCGGCGTGATCTGCGCATGCGTCATGCCGAGCGCGGCGAGCGCCTTCTCGTCGACGACGTCTCGCCTGCGGGCCGCCGGCGCGGTTGCGCGAGGATCTCAAACCCGCGGCGGATTGGTGCGCTCCACCCGGGAACCGCAATCAGTAGTTGGAGAAACTGCCGGATGCACGTGCCACGCACCGAAGGCCTGGGATGCGACCGAAAGCGACGCGGCCGAAGTGGCGCCTCCCGGAAGCACGTACGAACAGAGTGCCCAAAGCGGAGTCACTGTCACCCCTGCGTTCTGTTGCGTGCGGAGGCGCAGGCCAACTTACGGCGGGAACGTCGATCGGCCGCACGCATGAGCCTCCTTCGATGCTGACCGTGTCAGGCTCGTCGAGCGTCCGGGCGGAGCCACCGATTGGGTTCGAGGGGCACGACACCGCGGGTTGCGCAGTCGCTGTCGGGGTCACCGTCCTTCGGACAGATTGGTTTGCAGAACCTCAGGCGAGACCCCGAGTTCGACAGCGAGCCAGCAACGGAGCAACGTCAGGCCCTGCTTCGCGCGCTCGTAGGCGTCGAGGGCATCAGGGAGAGCGTTGTCGGCGTGCTTTACGCCCTTGTATGCCGCATTGAAAGCTCTGCACCAGCCGTCGATCGATTCGGACCCGACGACCGCCGACGGCGCAAATCCGATCGAGTCGATGATGGATGTGAGCAGCCGCGTGAACGTCCGCGCTGGGGGGACCCGGTCACGTTGTGCAATCGCCGCGCCCAGGGCTTCGAGCGCGACCGCGATGTGGAGCAGGCGAGACTCGACGGGGAGGTCCTGGTGGAAGAGCGGAGTTACGCCGATCCACGTGGGGCGCGACCACAACGCGTACTCCGAAAGCCAGGTCGACACCCTGTCGGGCTTGGTATCGCTGAGGTAGAACAACGGCCGAACGCGGTCGGTTAACGTCGTCGCACCGCGCGACGATCGACCAAACGTCGGCTGGTACGCGTCGCGCCAGAGTCTCCGTTCATCGGTAGGCGCAGTCTCTTGATCGTCCTCATGCATCACCGAACCGATCCGGGCGCTGCAGGCTTGCCCGTAGACCAGGCACATGAGGTCCTGGATCATCCGATGGGCACTAGCGTGCGTGTCCCACGCGACTGGCTCTGCACTTCGGGTCCGGACCTCGAGTGCGGTCGAGATCGAATAGACGCCTCCCGTTGGCTCGGGGCTGTGCGTGTACGACGTCGTCAGTTCCAATCCGAGAGGCCCTCCGAGTGGAACGCCGTCCAGGTTTCTGGCACGGATCGTTAGCTCGACGACTCCTTTGCTGGCCTCCTCCCATCGGACCTCCTGAGTGACGGGGGTCCTCTGCGCCCAGGCCGCAAGCCCGTCGGTGCTGGACTGCATCCCGTTCACGGATGCGTAGTCCACGCCTCGAGCCCCTGCGCTCACAGCGCGGTAGTACCTGATGCGATGCTCGGAGTGACCAAGGGACGAGGCCGACGTGCCTAGGGACCTGCCCTGTTGGACCGTGAGCCAGCCAGAGCCGTTCCGGAGGATCAGGGGGTCGGGTACGTAGGGGTCGGCGTCTCTCGTGAACGCCTCGAACATGTCTATGGCTTCGGGCCAGACCACTTCGACGCCGTTCTCATCAAGCGTCGCAATCACAACTTCGTCCTGGCTCGACTCACCCGAGCGTGTGTGCGCTATCAAGCGAGTCCCGAGTTCGAGCTTGGACCTCACTGCACGACCCCCGCCTGCACTCGGACACGGGGGGTCGTGAGGAGTTCTAGGGGCTCGTAGCCATCTGTCATGGGGCAAGCATCCTGGTGCGACTGCACGATGCACAGCCTGGTCGCTCGCCTCATTCGAGTGACCGACGTGTCCACGGCGTGCTAAAAGGACTAATCGCTGGCGCTTCTCGAGGGACAATTCCCGCGTGCGCTAGACCGCGGATCGGCAAGATCACCCGCGTGTCGCGCTCTCCGCGTTTGGAGGTGAAGTCCGGGAGGGTGGAAGCGACTTCCTCAGCGCGGTAGCCGATCCCCGCCAGGTCCCGCCGACGATGCAGCAAGTTCGTCAGCCAGACGTCGCACCTCGGCGGTCAGCTGCTCGACCTGAACCCGCGTCGCTGCCTGGTCGTCGTCGGTCGCCTCGGCGACCCGCTCGACCAGCCACGACGCCAGCGTTGCGGTCACCACACCGAGCAGGGCGATTCCGGCAACCATGAGCGCGGCGGCAACGAACCGACCCGTCGTCGTCACCGGGTAGCGATCGCCGTATCCGACGGTCGTCATCGTGGTGATCGCCCACCAGAAGCCGTCACCGAGGTTCGCGATGTTCGTACCCGACTGCCCTCGCTCGGCATCGGTGACAGCGAGAGCACCGCAGGTGATCAGCAACGCGGTAGAGCCGACGACGTAGGTGACGACCCGACCGCGCAGAGTGTGCGAGCCGACCCTGTTCAGCACGCCGACGAGCGCCACGAGACGCAGCAACCGAAGAGGCCGCAAGATCGGCAGGAGGATCACCGCAAGGTCGAGCGGGTGCCGCTTTACGAAGCCCCACCGACGTTCGGAGAGCGCCAACCGACCGAAGTAGTCGATCGCGAAGACCACCCAGGTGATGCGGACCACTATCTCGCATGCCACCCGGGCGTCGTAACTCATCGTCGGGATCGCGATCGGCAACCCGTAGGCGAGCAAGAAGATCACGGCGGCGATGGACAGGGGCCACTCACTGCGTCGCTCCCAACGCTCAACTCGGTTAGCAGCCACGCTGATCGACCAGCCAGTACCAGATTTTCGTCGCCCAGATGATCACCTCTGAAGACTGCCTGCCGAGTCGCTGTCGCGGCATGAGGCGCACGGTGCGCATGACGACCGGTTCATGATGTGGAGGGCGTTACGCCATCCACGCCGCCTCGAATCACGGATGCACCGTCGAGGACCTTGCTGTAGCGGGGCGGCCCAATGGGTCTCTGAGCAAGGCGTGCACTGGCTGGTTCAAGGTGGGTCCATGAATGTATATGCACCAGCCGTGCGATCTCAGTCGCGCTGTAAACCCCTCATGGCGTGTAGCAACCCATTCCCGTTCGGTGGCGTCCGCAGACGGTCGTGGGTAGCCGCCCGCCCATGTGACCATCGCAGACGGTCATCGGCGAACTCCGGCGAACGCGCTTCTTCTGCCTGACACGGAAGAGGTCACTGGTTCGATCCCAGTATCGCCCACCAGCATCACCGCAGGTCAGAGGCCGTTCCGGAACACTCCGGGGCGGCCTTCTCCTCGTTCTCCGCCGGATCTACTCCGACGTGGCCTCGCCCTGGGCCGACCCTTCGTCGCTCGCGCCCTTCCCGCCGTCCTGCACCGTCATGCCCTTCTGCTGCTCCTCCTCTCGGGCCTCCTTCTCCCGCTCCCTCTCCCGGGCCTCCATCTCCCGCTCCTCCTCCCGGGCCTCCTTCTCCTGCTCCCGCTCGCGAGCGTCCGCCTCCTTGTCCCGGGTGCTCTTCTCGTCCTTCGGCCCGCTCGAGCCGGCGCCGCCGGGGACAGGGCCCGGCTGGGCCGTCGGCGGGAGCACCTCGGGTGCAGATGGGGCCGGCGGGACGATGTCCGGTGCCTCGTCGGTCGGCGTCGGCAGGGCCACGGGGCTCACGGTCGCGCCCGTGTCGGGCGGTTGAGGGGTGCTGACCGCCGCCGAGTCAGTGGGGACGGCAGGCGGCGGCTCCGGGGCGAGCGGCGCACCAGCCAGGGCTCCTCCTGCCGTCGCGGCCGATGCCGAGAGCACCAGACCGATCGCTCCCGTGCTCTTGAGGGCGCCCGCAGCGGTGACCTTCTGGAGGACCGAGGACAGGTCCGGGGTGAACGACGGCAGGACCGGGAGAGCCGAGAGGACGCTGACCGGTCCGGCAACCCGACGGAGCTTGCCCAGTCCCACAGCGAGCAGGGCGCGGACGACCTGCGGATCGAACTGGTGCCCTGCGCACCGCGCCAGCTCCTCACGCGCAGCGGCGGCCGGGAGAGCTCGCTTGTACGAGCGCGCGGAGGTGATCGCGTCGTAGGCGTCGGCGACAGCGACGATGCGGGCGCCGATGCTGATCCGCTCCCCCGACAGGCCGGCCGGGTAGCCTCCGCCGTCCCAGCGTTCATGGTGCTGGCCGATGACGTCGAGCCACGGACCGAGCCACTCGCGCAGCGGCTCGGCAACCTCCATGCCGGCCTCCGGATGCTGCGCCAGGACGGCCCACTCGTGCGTCGTGGGCTGTCCCGGCTTGCTCAGCACGCTGACGGGGACGCGCAGCTTTCCCACGTCATGCAGGAGGGCCGCCCAGCTGAGCCTGGTGGCGTCGAGCTCGGACATGCCCAGCTCCTTTGCGATGAGAGCCGAGTAGGCCTGCACACGCTCCGAGTGGCTCCGGGTGAGCTGGTCGTGGTCGCTGATGGCTGCGACGAGGCCGAGGACGCGAGCCGCGTGGTCGTCGGCAGGGCGCAGCGCTCGACGCCGTCGCGGGTTCCCGTACCTTCCGTGCAGCGTGGTCGGCGAGTAGTGCCGCATCGCCGCGGCGACGCGCGACGGCGCACGGTCGGGGAAGTAGAGCGTGAGCCGGAGCAAGGTCGCCAACGGCACGAGCTTGCGGCCCAGACGCGTCGCCACGGCGAGGACGACGGTCGCGACGAGAACCTCGACGACCAGCCAGGCCCACGGGTTCACACCGAGGCGGCGCGGCGGGAACCAGGTCACGGCGGCCAGCCCCAGGCCGACCGAGAGAGCGATGGGGCCGATGGCGATCATGGTCCGGACGGCCGCCGCCAGGAGCGGGTGCGCCTTCCATGCCCCGAGACTCGCGTCGTCGTAGTTCTGCGTCGGACCGAAGGCCATCTACCTTTGTCGTCATTCTCTTTTCCGACCTTGACGACACCGTCGAGTGACCACTCGTCCGCGCACAGTGACGGTCGGCACGCGGGGCGGTCGTCGTTCCGGTGCCGTGCACACGGAGAGCGAAGGAGGCGACGTGTCCCCTGGCCTGGACCACTACGACACGCTCCCTGCGGTTCCGGCAGACCGCCTGCGGGGCTTGTGGCGGGGGTCGGGCGAGCCGACCGGGCACCGGCTCGACGGCGTGCTGGAGCAGCTCGGCTGGTTCGGCAAGCGGTTCGAGGACGACGAGCGGGTGCACCCGCTCGTGTTCCGGACCCGGCGTGGCCTGACGAGCATCAACCCTGCCCTCGTGCCCCTCGGCGTCGTCCTGCGCGTGGCTCCTCTGCTGCACACGTCGGCGGCCGCCAGGGCGTTCGCGGTCGCCCGGCCGCTGGTCTCGACGCGTCGCCCGCACGCGCGGCTCCGCGACGTGCGGTACCGGGGTGTGCTGTCGGCGGCGCTCGTCTACGACGACCTGCCCGTCATCGACGCGTTCCGGGCGGTCGACGACGACACCGTGCTCGGCGCCATGGACGCGCGCGGGATGCCGGAGCCCTACCTCTTCCGGCTCACCCGGGTCGGCGTTCCCGGCTGAGCGAGGCTCGCACCGTCAGCGCCAGAGCTCGACGAGCCGCTCGGCGAGGGCTCGGCCCTGCTCCTCACCTGCTCGAGCGGCGAGCGGTCGCAGCGACAGGTCCATCGCGTTCGCACCGAACAGGTGCTCGGAACCGCTCTCGGGGACGATCGTCTCCACCCTGCTGCCCCCGGCGCGCAGCGCGTCGACCTGCGTGCTCAGGTGTGTGCCCCACTCGGGCGGGTAGAGCGACCTGCCGCCGAGCGGGGACAGCACCAGCACCCGGTCGTACCCCGCTGCCAGGTCGGCGTTCTCGGCGTTGGTCCGGTAGCCACCGTCGATGTATCCCCTGCCGCGGATGCGGAACGCCGAACCACCTCCGGATGTGCTGGCGGCGACGGCGTCGACGAGGTCGACGCCGCTGTGGCGGTCGAACACCACCGGGTCGCCCTTGTGGGCGTCGACTGCGGTGATGAGCACCGCTCGGTGCGGCCAGTCCCGGCCGGGCAGACGCGAGGCGACGGTCGCGCGCCATCGCGCCTGCCCGGCGGTGTCCGACGACGCCTCGGCGTCGAGCGTCGCGGCGCCCATCGTGCGCCGCATGTCGGCCGCGTCGGCCGCGTCGGCGATGATCCGCCGGAACCGGTCCAGGTGGTCCGTCACCGGCGCGGCCGGCCCGCGTCGTGCGTCGGGTCCGACGGGGCCCGTCCGCCGCGGCGGGGTCGTGGCAAGGACGGCGGCCAGCAGCTCGGGCGGGGTCGCACCGGCGAGCTGGGCCGCGGCGGTCGCGCCGGCCGACGTGCCGACCGTCAGGTCGGCCGTGGTCACGTCGAGCCCGGCGTCGAACAGACCGGCGACGACGCCGATCAGCCACGCGTTGCCCGTGGATCCGCCGCCGCCGAGGACCAGCGCTCGCCGGCCGCGCGGGACGCGGCCGGTGGCGTCGACGGGCTGCGGGGGTGAGGCAGGGAGGAGGTTCATAGGAGTCGCCTTTCGCACGATGCGTGGCGGGGCTCCCGGTGGCGACTGGCTCAGTCGCGCGGTCGTCGACCGCGGGGAGCACCCGGTACGGACACTGCGTTCACGGGTCTCACCTCCTGCGGTCGGGTGGCGCCGACGCTACCGAGTCGCGACGTGAGCGTGCAATCGCGATTCCGGGCGTCGGTCGGATCCCCGTCGTCTACGCGACCGTGCTGTCGACCAGCGGACGGTCCAGGCTCGCACCGAGCCGGTCGATCCCCTCGTCGAGCGCGTCCGGCGCGGGCCGCGGCGCGTCGTCGAAGAAGGTCACCGCGAGCCGGTCGTGACGCACCGACCACGTCCCGACCACGACTCCCCCCGCGATTACGACGTTCGCTCCGCGGCTGACGGCTGCTCGCTGCGCGGGCGGCACGATCGTGGGGTCGGCCGTCCCGGGGCCGAGCACCCACTGGTCGTACGCGGGCAGCAGCCGGACGACGCCCGTCGGCTCGGTCCCGACGAGCTCGTCGACGTCCTCGGCCAGCACGAGTGACGCCGTGCCGTCGACCACGACAGGCGCGAGGCGGTCACGCAGCAGCTCCGCGAGCCATCCCTGGATCCGTCGACGTCCCGCGCTCAGGCCGGCGCCCAGCCAGTACTGCACGTGGTCGGCGGTCGTCGGGCCGTACGCCCGCACGTAGGCCTCGATCGCCAGCCGGCCCGCGTCGTCCAGGTCAGGGAGCCCGGCCCAGCGCGGGTTGTGGGCGAGGAGCTGGAACGTCGGCTCCCCGTCCCGCGACGGGCCGAACGTCAGGTCGCCCTGCCACGCGAGCGCCTTGAGCAGCGTCCACGGGTCCGTCGCGAAGACCGCGCGGAGGTGCGCGTACCGGGGCCGGGCGGCGAGGGCCTCTCCGAGCTCGGCTCGCGTCAGCGGGTGGCCGCCGAGGGCGTCTCGGACGGTCTCCCGGAACGCCGGCCAGTCCTGCGGCGCGAGCCCGTAGAACTCCTGCCAGCTCGGCAGCTCCCACTGCCGGCCGGCACCGCGCAGCCTGAGGTAGATGCCACCCTCCTCGGGCGTCAGCAGGTGCACGGCTCCGCGGAAGGCGAACGTCCGCAGGAGCCGGCCGTCCCGGAGCGCCTCGGCGACCTCCCCCGGACGGGAGCTGCGCTGCCGGGTCCGGACGGCGAGCTCCGTGTCGGACTCGGCGGGGATCGCCGTCAGTCGGCGCACCACGTCCTGCACCGACGACGCGCCGACCGGGTCGAGCAGGTGCCGGCCCGTCCGCCACGCGAGCGCCTGCGGTCGCGTCACCTGCGCCGCCGTGGTCATCGGCCGATCCCGCAGGCGAGGAACCCACCCGCGGTCGACACCGCCGGCGTCCCGACGGACGGCCGGGTGACCTGCGGATCTGCGTCCATGGCACCAGCCTGCACGAGGGCGGGGTCGCGCGCGACGACTCGTACCACCCGACGCACTACCCGGTGGGGGCCTGGTAGAAGTTCCGCTCCCAGCGGTGCCGCCGGATCACCTCGTGCTGTGCCGCGGTCAGCCGCCGGCCGTCGCTCGTCGCCGCGTTCCGCTCCACGTTACGGACGGTGCGCATGCCGGCGATCACGGTGGAGACGGCCGGCTGGTCGAGGACGTAGCGCAGCGCGACGTCAGCCAGCTCGTCGGCGTCGATCTGCAGGTCCTGCACCAGCGCAGCCACGTGCTGCTCGACCTGCGCCGGTCGGTCGCCGCCGAAGAAGCGGGTGCGGAAGTCGCCCTCGGGGAACGTGGACCCCGCGGTGATGCGTCCGGTGAGTCCGCCCTCGTCGAGGGCGACCCGGACGATGACGCCGACACCGTGCTCGGCGCAGGCCGGCAGGAGGTGCTCCTGCGGCTGCTGGTGCCAGACGTTGTCGATGACCTGGACCGTGTCGACCGTGCCGCTGCGGACGAGCTCGAGCGCGTTCTCGGGCTGGTAGTCGTTGACGGACACGCCGAAGAAGCGGATCTTCCCCTCTTGCCGCAGGTCGCTGATCGTCTCGAACCAGTCGCCCTTGCCGACCCACTCGTCGCTCCAGACGTGGAACTGCAGGACGTCGAACGCCTCCAGGCCGGAGGCGGCGAGACTGGTCTCGAGGCTGCTCCGGATGTGGTCGCCGGGGAACGTCTCGTCGGGGTGCAGTCCGCCGGGTGCCGGCCAGACCCCGTTCTTCGGCGGGACCTTCGTGGCGACGTGCACCTCGGGGTGGTCACGCAGGACGCTGCCGACGATGCGCTCGCTCTCGCCGTAGCCGCGGGCGGTGTCGACGAAGTTGACGCCGAGCTCGATCGCGCGGTGCAGCGCGGCGACGGACTCGTCCTCACGAGCGCCGACCCACTGCGAGGCGCCGATCCCCCACGCGCCGTAGCCGATCTCCGAGACGGTCAGGCCGGTCTTGCCCAGCGGGCGGTACTCCATGTGGCCTCCTCGACAGGTTCGTCGTTCGCTCGTGCTCGGCCGTCTGCCGGTGTCCAGCCTCTCCCGGCGCCGGCGGCCACGCGAGCGGTCCAGGCCCTACCAGGACCACCGCACCCGCAAGGTCTCGTCCCGCAACGACTGCTCCGCACGTCGTCCCGCGTCGCTGAGGAAGCGCATCATGCGCAGGTCGGTGCTGAGCTCCGCATCACCGTCCTCGACCGTTCCGCCCGGGCAGGTGATCCACCCGAGCCGGAGGTAGAACGGCTCCAGCGGCGGGTCGCAGAACAGGCCGGCGACGTCGAAGCCCCGCTCGTCGAGCACCCGGTTCGCTGCCTGCAGCACCGCGGTCGCGTGGCCCTGGCCACGAAACGGCGGTGACGTGAGGACGCTGGCGACGCCCCCGACCTGCAGCCCGTGCCGTGCACGTCGCCGGGCACCCGCAGCACGACGGCGTGCGAGACGAGCACCCCCTGGTGCCGGACGACGACGTGCACCGGGTCGACGTCCGCCTCGAACGGCCGGTCGATCCACTGCAGGCTGCCGGCGAACAGCGACGGCCACTCGCTGCGCATCAGGGTGACCGCCTGCCACGTGATCGACGCGGGCACGTCGTCGACGCCCAGCACCTCGACGGTCAGCTGCGGGATGGGGTCCATCCTCCGAGGCTAGGAGCGGATCGCGCGTCATGGGGAGTCCGTCAGCCGTCGGCGACCGTCACGGCAGGTCGCGGCCGGGTGTCGACGGTGAGCCGGAAGATGTCGGGACGGTGGTAGTGCCCCGCAGGGTCGAAGAGGCGGCGCGCGGCGCGGACCTGGGCGAGGTCGATGTCCGCGGTGAGGATGGTCTCCTCGTGCCGGGCCGGGCCGGCGAGCAGCTCGCCGTTCGGACCGACGATCACGCTGTTCCCGGGTTCGACCCAGCCGCCGTCGCCGTCCTTGACGGTCCACACCTCGTCGCGGCGGGGGAAGTCGGCCGGGATCTGGTCGACGTGCGTGCACGGGTTCACGCCGATCACGTAGCAGCGGCCCTCGCGCGCGATGTGGCGCAGCGTCGCCACCCAGCCGTCACCGCCGGCCAGCGTGGGAGCGGTCCAGATGTCGACACCCTGGGCGTAGAGGTAGAAGCGCGCCAGGGGCATGTAGTTCTCCCAGCACGTCAGCCCGCTGAGCCGACCGAACGGCGTGTCGACGACGGGCAGGGTAGACCCGTCACCCATCCCCCAGACCGTGCGCTCCGAGCCGGTCGGCATGAGCTTGCGGTGCGTGGCGAGCAGGGTGCCGTCGGGTCCGAGGTAGAGCGTCGTGTTGTAGACGGTCGAGCCGTGGGGCTCGCGCTCCTCGACGTTGACGACCACGTAGACGCCGGCCTCGGCCGCGGCGGCGCCCAGCGCCTCGGTCACCGGCCCCGGGACGACGACCGCCTGGTCGAGCAGGAGGGCGAACCACTCCTCGTCGCCGTCCCAGATGGGGCGGGAGTCCATCCAGATCGGCGTGCCGGGGATGAACACCTCGGGGAAGACCACGAGGTGGGCGCCCTCGGCGGCGGCCTGCGCGATCAGTCGCACCGCCTTCTCGAGGCACGCCTGCCGGTCCATGAGCACCGGCGCGGCCTGGACCGCAGCGACCCGGGTGAGAGCCATGGGTGGTACCTCTCGTCACGAGCGAGGAGCGACGGCCGCCACCCCTCGGGTCACCTCGTGTCTACTCCTGTGCGCAGAACGCCCACAAGGCCGGCCGGTCGCGCCAGCCAAGCCTGCGCGGCCCCGGCCAGGGTCGCCGGGTCGAGGGTGCAGTCCAGGACGGTCCCGGTCTCGTCGTCGTCCAGCTGCTCGAGGGTCGCCAGCTGGGTGTCGAGCAGCGACACCGGCATGAAGTGGCCCTCGCGGGCACGCATCCGGGCCGCGAGCTGCTCGCGGGTGCCCGCCAGGTGCACGAACCGCACGCCGGGGACGGCATCGCGGAGCACGTCGCGGTAGGCCCGCCGCAGCGCCGAGCACGCCACGACCGCACCGCCGGGATGCGCGGCGAGCGCTCTGCCGACCTGGTGCAGCCAGGGCCACCGGTCGTCGTCGTCCAGGGGTGCGCCGCGCGCCATCTTCCGGAGGTTCGCGGCGGGGTGGAGGCTGTCGGCGTCGAGGAACGGGACCGCGAGCCGGTCGGCGAGCAGCGCGCCCACGGTCGACTTGCCGCAGCCGGAGACGCCCATCACGACGACGGGGATCACCAGTCGTGGACCGTGCCGTCGGCCAGCCGGTTGAACGGCAGGTACGCGACCTCGTAGGGGTACTTCCCCGCCTCGTCGACGTCGAGGTCGACGCCCAGGCCCGGCTTGTCGCCGGGGTGCAGGTAGCCGTCGTCGAAGGTGAACGACTGCTGGAACACGGCGTCGGTCTTGGCACCGTGCTGCATGTATTCCTGGATCCCGAAGTTGTGGATCGCGAGGCCGACGTGCATCTGGGCAGCCAGACCGACCGGCGAGATGTCCGTCGGCCCGTGGAACCCTGACTTGACCTGGTACTGCGCGGCGTAGTCCATGACCTTGCGCAGCGGGCTGATCCCGCCGAAGTGCGTGGCCGCGGCCCGGACGTAGTCGATGAGCTGCTCCTTGATGAGCGACTGGAAGTCCCACACGGTGTTGAAGACCTCGCCGATCGCCAGCGGGGTGGTCGTGTGCTGACGCACCAGCCGCAGCGCCTCCTGGTTCTCGGCGGGGGTGCAGTCCTCGAGCCAGAACAGGTCGTACGGCTCGAGGGACTTGCCGAGCCTCGCCGCCTGGATCGGGGTCATCCGGTGGTGGCCGTCGTGCAGCAGCGGCAGGTCCGGCCCGAACTCGTGGCGGACCGCCTCGAACACGGTAGGGATGTGCCGCAGGTAGGAGCGCGTGTCCCAGTCCTCCTCGGCCGGCAGGGCACCGCGCTGCGCGGGCTCGTGGTCGTAGCGCTCGGCACCCGCGTCGACGGGGCCGGACTGCGACGCGATCCCGTAGATCTTGTTCAGCCCGGGCACGCCCGTCTGCACCCGGATCGAGCGGTAGCCCTGCTCCTGGTGCTGCCGGATCGAGTCGAAGAGCTCGGGCAGCGAGGCCCCGGACGCGTGGCCGTACGCCATGAGCCCGTCCCGGCTGGCTCCGCCGAGCAGCTGGTAGACCGGCATCTCGGCGGCCTTGCCCTTGATGTCCCACAGCGCCATGTCGACCGCCGCGATCGCGGCCATCGTGACCGGGCCGCGGCGCCAGTAGCCGCTGCGGTACAGGAACTGCCACGTGTCCTCGATGCGGGACGCGTCGCGACCGATGAGCAGGGGCACGACGTGGTCCCGCAGGTAGCTGACCACGGCCAGCTCCCGGCCGTTCAGGGTGGCGTCACCGAGCCCGGTCAGCCCCTCGTCGGTCGTGAGCTTCAGGGTGACGAAGTTGCGGTTCGGGCTGGTGACGACGACGTCAGCGGCGACGATCTTCATGGTCGGGCTCCTGCCTGGGTGGGTCGGGTGGGACTGCTCGGGGTGGGTCGGACGGGACGGCGGACGGCGAGGCGCTCGGCCACGTGCCGGGCGAAGACGTCCTTGCGGGCCAGCCGCGGGGCGATGGTGTCGAGCGCCAGCGCGGCCCGCGACGAGCTGCCCTGACCGCGCAGCCGCGCGACCAGGCGGGTGGAACCGGCGTCGGCGGCGGTCGGGTCGAGGTGGTCGATCCACGCGGCGACGACGCCCGCCCCCGCCCGCCCGACCGGCAGCCCTGCGGCGGCACGGGCCTGGGCGACGGCGATGATGCGGACCGGGAGCTTGGCCGACCCGTCGGCGGCGATCTGCGTGAGCCGGTGCTCGATGCGGGCGTTGGCGAACCTCGCACGGAGCGCCTCGGTCGCGTCGTCCACCGGGAGCTCGAGCACCTCGGCGGCCTCCGTCCAGAGCTGCTCCAGCTCGGCCCGGCAGGTCGGGTCCGCGAACGCCTCGGCCACGGTGGTCAGCCCTCGTGCCAGGCCCGCGTAGGCCAGCAGGGAGTGACCGGCGTTGAGCAGCCAGAGCTTGCGGCGCTCGTACGGCTCCAGGTCGTCGACGAACCGTGCGCCGGCGGCCTCCCACGGCGGACGCCCGGCCGGGAACTCGCCCGTCAGGACCCACTCGCGGAAGGGCTCGGTGACCACCGGCGACCGGTCCTCGCGGCCGGTGAGCGTGCGGACGACCGCCCGGTCGGCCTCGGTGGCGGCCGGCGTGATGCGGTCGACCATCGTCGACACGAAGGACACGTGCTGCTCGATCCAGCCGGCGAGCGTCCTGTCGACGGCGGCGGCGAGCTCCAGGGTGACCCGACGGGCGACGAGCCCGTTCTCGGGCAGGTTGTCCAGGCTCACGACGGCGATCGGGCCGGTGCCGGCCGAGCGCCGCGCCCGCAGCCCGTCGACGAGACGTCCGGGTGCGGTCAGGGCGCGGTCCCCGGCGCGGAGCCGGCGCAGGTCGCCGACGACCTCGGCGTCGCGCAGGTCGAGCCCACCGGTCGACGAGCGTCGGTAGCCGGCCTCGGTGACCGTCAGGGTGACGACGCCGACCTCGGGCCGACGGAAGTACTCCCGCCACGCGTCCTCGTCAGCGCCGTCGTGGACGGCCACCAGCGCGTCGACCGTGGTCGGGGCGTCACCCGAGGGCGAACGGACCAGCAGCGTGTACCGGCCGTCCTGCCGGGCGAGCGCGTCGGCCGCCGCGGCCGACCGGCCCGTGAACGCTGCCACGCCCCACTGCTCAGCGGTACCCGACTCGTTGGCGCACTGGGTGTAGCAGAGCAGGTGGGCGCGGGCGAAGGCACCGAGCCCCAGGTGCACGATGCGCACCGGTGCCGGTACCTGCGTGCGTTCCCAGCTCGTTCCGTCGTGCACCGCGCCACCTCCTGGTCGTCGGACCCTCGTCGGTCCTCGACCATTCAGCGCTTGGAGCGGGGTGGATGGCAATCGGTTGCCATCACTTGTCCTCGGCTGCCTCAGGCCGCCGTCGTCGTCGTGCACGCACCGCGGTCGACTCCCGGACCACCAGCTCGGCGGGCAGCAGCGCAGGGCGCACCTGCGGCGGTGTCCGTGACGCCATCCCGGCCAGCAACGTCTGCACCGCGTACCGGCCGAGCGCGGTCAGCGGCGCAGCCACCGTGGTCAGCATGGGTGAGCACAGCTCGGCGCCGAAGATGTCGTCGAAGCCCACGACGCTGACGTCTCGCGGCACCCGCAGGCCGCTCGCCGTCAGCCCGCGCATGAGACCGATCGCGACGAGGTCGTTGTAGGCCACCGCCGCGGTCACGGCGGAGCCGGCGACGGCAGCCGCCGCCTCGGTCCCGCCGGCGAGCGTCGGCGCGACCGGCCCGAACCTCTGCACCCGCACGTCCAGCGTGTCCGCGGCCTCGCGCATGGCCCGCCAGCGCATCCCGTCCGCCCAGGACGCCTCCGGTCCTGCGACGTAGCCGATGCTCCGGTGCTCGAGCGACACCAGGTGCTCCATCGCACGCCGTGTCCCGCGGGCGTTGTCCGTGATGACGCTCGGGATCCCGGTCAGCACGCGGTTGAGGACGACGGTCGGCCGCTGCTGCGCCATCACGCGGATCGCCGAGTCGGACATGCGCGACGTGCCGAGCACCACACCCTCGACCAGCGGCAGCGCCCGCTCGAGCGCCTTGCGCTCCACCACCGCCGACTCGTACACGTCCGCCACGAGCAACGTGTAGTCGGCCGCGTTCGCGGCCAGCTCGGCCCCGCGGATGATCTCGAAGTAGAACGGGTTGGTCACGTCGGAGACGACGAGCGCGAGCAGCGACGTCCTTCCGGTCGGCAGCGCCCGGGCGAGCGGGTTGGCCCGGTATCCCATCTCCTCGGCGACCCGCCGGATGCGCGCCGCCGTCTCGGCGTTCACACGACCGGGCCGGGAGAACGCCCGGGACACGGTCGACGGGGCGACGCCGCAGGCCGTGGCCACGTCGTAGATCGTCGGCACCCGGTGCTCGTCCACCACCCCTCGAACGCTAGGCACCGCGACAAGTCGTGGCAACCGCTTGTCGTGGCGTGATCACCAGTCCTCAATGGTTCTACCGGCCACTGCGCAGAGGCGTCGCCGGAGATGAGAGGAGAGCACCGATGCTTCGTCCCCAGGACACCGCGAGCCGCGAGCGCAAGACCCTGAACGGCTTGTGGGACTTCCGCCTCGACGCGACGGGCGCCGGTCGGCGCGAGGGCTGGCACGCCGCCCCGCTGACCGCGGCGCAGGCCATGCCGGTCCCCGCGAGCTACAACGACGTGCTCGTGGGGACCACCGGACGGGACCACGTCGGCGACGCCTGGTACCAGACCACCGTGCGGGTACCGCGGGGGTGGGCCGGGCAGCGGGTGTCGCTCCGGTTCGACTCCGCGACGCACGCCGCGGTCGTGTGGGTCGGAGACGCCGAGGTCGCTCGGCACGAGGGCGGCTACACGCCGTTCGAGGCCGACGTCACCGACCTCGTCTCCCCCGGCGACGAGGTCCGCGTCACGGTGGTGGTCAACAACGAGCTGACCTTCCAGACCATCCCCCCGGGCATCGTGCACGACACCCCGCAGGGACGCCGGCAGCAGTACTTCCACGACTTCTTCAACTTCGCCGGCCTGCACCGGTCGGTCTGGCTCTACGCGACGCCGACGACCTACGTCGACGACGTGGTCGTCGTGACCGACCTGCAGGGCACCACGGGCGTCGTCGCCTACGACGTGACCGTCGCCGGAGCCGCCGAGCATGCGGTGCGGGTGACGTTGCGGGACGCCGACGGCCGGACCGTCACGACCGCCGACGGGCCGAGCGGCGAGCTGACCGTGCCGGACGTGCACCGGTGGGAGCCGGGCGCCGGGTACCTGTACGACGCGGAGGTCGAGCTGCTCGACGCGTCCGGGACCTCGTTCGACAGCTACCACCAGAGCGTCGGCGTCCGGACCGTCGAGGTGCGCGGCACGCAGTTCCTCATCAACGGTGAGCCGTTCTACTTCCAGGGCTTCGGCAAGCACGAGGACACCGCGGTGCGGGGCAAGGGCCACGACGACGCGTTCCTGGTCCACGACTTCGAGCTGCTCGACTGGGTCGGCGCGAACTCGTTCCGCACGGCGCACTACCCGTACGCGGAGGAGGTCTACGACTACGCGGACCGCAAGGGCATCGTCGTCATCGACGAGGTCGCGGCCGTGGGGCAGAACATGGGCCTCGCGGGCGGGATCTTCGGCGGGCAGAGCTACACGACCTTCTCCCCCGAGACCGTGAACGACGTCAGCCAGGCGGCGCACCGGCAGGCGATCCGTGAGCTGATCACCCGGGACAAGAACCACCCGAGCGTCGTGCTGTGGTCGATCGCCAACGAGCCCGAGTCGGACACCGACGCGGCGCGCGCCTACTTCGAGCCGCTGTTCGCGCTCACGCGTGAGCTGGACCCCACGCGCCCCGTCGGCTTCGTCAACGTGATGCTCGCGCCGCACGGGAAGTGCCAGGTCTCCGAGCTGGGCGACGTGCTCATGCTCAACCGCTACTACGGCTGGTACGTCAACACCGGCGACCTGGTCGCCGCCGAGGCCGCGTGGCTGGCCGAGCTGCAGCAGTGGGCGACGGACGGCAAGCCGATCATCATCACCGAGTACGGCGCCGACACCGTGGCGGGCGTGCACTCCGTGACCCCGCAGCCGTGGTCCGAGGAGTACCAGGTCGAGTACCTGGACATGAACCACCGCGTGTTCGACGCGGTCGACGCCGTCGTCGGTGAGCAGGTCTGGAACTTCGCGGACTTCGCCACGTCGTCCACGAGCGTGTTCCGGGTCGACGGCAACAAGAAGGGCGTCTTCACCCGGGACCGCCGCCCGAAGGCCGCCGCGCACGTGCTGCGCCGCCGCTGGACCTCCAAGCCGTGACCACCCCCACCCCCGCCGCCGCGCGGCCCGACCGAGGAGTCGACATGACCAGCACCGTCGCTGTGTCCGACCCGATCACCACCCCGAGCACCAGCGCCGCCCCGAAGCTCCGGTTCCGCTCCTACCTCGGCTACGCCGCCGGGGACGCGGGCAACAACCTGGCGTTCTCCATGACGTCGATGTTCCTGCTGCTCTACTACACCGACGTCGTCGGGATCTCGGCCGCCGCCGCGGGGACGCTGTTCCTCGTCGTGCGCGTCTGGGACGCGTTCGCCGACATCTGGGCGGGCCGGCAGGTCGACAAGACGATGACCCGGTGGGGCAAGTTCCGGCCGTTCTTCCTGTTCGGCTCGCTGCCGCTGCTCCTGCTCTCGGTGGCCACCTTCACGGTCCCCGGCGGGCTGGGCGGCACGGGCAAGCTGATCTACGCCTACGCCACGTACGCGCTGCTCGGGCTGGCCTACAGCCTGGTGAACATCCCCTACGGCTCGCTGGCGTCGGCCATGACGCAGGAGCCGGTGGAGCGCGCCCGCCTGGCGAGCTTCCGGTCGATGGGCACGGCGGCGACCATCATCGCGCTCGCCTTCATCGTCGCGCCGCAGATCAAGAGCTCCGACAACCTGCAGCAGTCCCTGACGCTGACCACCCTGCTGTTCGTGGTGATCGGCTTCGGTCTCTACATGCTCCTGTTCTCCACCTCGAAGGAGCGCGTGGTCCGTGACGTCGCCCACGTGACGCTCAAGCAGAGCCTGGCGACGCTGCGGGGCAACCGTCCGCTGCTCATGCTGTGCCTCAGCGCGCTGTCGTTCCTGGTCGGCATGTTCACGCTGCAGACCGTGCAGGCGTACTACGCCCGCGACGTGCTCGGCGACGCCAACTACTTCATCATCCTGACCGTCGTGAGCACCGGCGTGATGTTCGTGGTCGCCGGCTTCATCCCCCGGATCGTGCGGGCCGTCGGCAAGAAGCCGGCCTACGTGGCCAGCAGCGCCCTGGCCATCGTCGCAGCGGTCGGCATCGCACTGACGCCGTCGAGCATGCCCGGTCTGGCGATCGCCTTCTTCGGCCTGTACGGAGTCGGTCTGGCGGCCGTGAACACGCTGATGTGGGCGCTCGAGGCCGACACGGTCGAGTACGGCGAGTGGCGGACCGGCGTGCGGACCGAGGGGACCACCTACGCGGTCTTCTCCTTCACCCGCAAGGTCGGGCAGGCCGTCGGCGGTGCGGCCGCGGCGTACGGCCTCGGATTCGTCGGCTACGTGGCGCAGCAGGAGGTCCAGAGCCAGGCCACGCAGGACGGCATCCGGTACATCGCCGGCTTCGTCCCGGCCGCCTTCATCCTCGTCGGGGTCCTCATCATGGTCTTCTACCCGCTGACCGAGACGCGCTTCCGGGCGATCGTCGCCGAGACCGCCGCCCGCCGCGCCGCCCGGGAGGGCTGAGGCATGCCGACGCTCACCGGGCAGGCGCTGCGCCTGCACCCCGACCGGCTGCTGCCGGCCGCACCGGAGCTGCGGTCGATCGCCCGCCGCCTCTACGACGAGGTGCGCAACCTGCCGATCCTCTCCCCGCACGGGCACGTGGAGGCACGGCTGCTCGTCGAGGACCAGCCGTTCCCGGACCCGACGACCCTGCTGGTGACGCCGGACCACTACGTCACGCGGCTGCTGCACGCGTCCGGGGTGTCGCTCGACCGGCTCGGGGTCGGCCAGGGGCCGCTCTCCCCCGACGCCGCCCGCGAGGGCTGGCGGCTGCTGTGCGAGAACTGGTCCGCGTACCGCGGCACCCCCGTGAAGTACTGGCTGGAGAGCGCGTTGGTCGAGGTGTTCGGGCTCGACCTGCGACCCGGACCCGACACCGCCGACGAGCTGTTCGACGCGATCGCCGACCGGCTCGCACACCCCGCGTTCCGGCCACGGGCACTGTTCGACCGGTTCCGGATCGACGTACTCGCCACCACGGACGACCCCGCCGACGACCTGGCCGCGCACGCGGCCCTGCGGGACGACCCGACGTTCCGGGGGCGGGTCGTGCCGACGTTCCGGCCCGACAGGTACCTCGAGGCCGGCCGTGCCGACTGGGCCCGGGACGTGCTGCACCTGGGCGCCGTCGCGGGCGTCGACACCGGGTGCTACGCGGGCTGGGTGGCCGCGATGGAGGACCGGCGCACGCACTTCCGCCGCCACGGCGGCGTGTCCACCGACCACAGCCACGAGGACGTCGGCACCGAGCCCCTCGGCACGGTCGAGGCCGAGCGCATCTACCGCGCGGCGCTGGCCGGCACCGTCACGCAGGACGAGGCGACGGCGCTGCGGCGGCACATGCTGCTCGAGATGGCCCGGATGGCGACCGAGGACGGCCTCACCATGACGCTGCACCCGGGCGTGCGGCGCGGCCACCACCGGCCGACCGGCGCGCGGTTCGGGCCGGACACCGGTCACGACCTGCCGCTGCCCGGTGCGTTCACGGATGCCCTGCGGCCCCTGCTCGACCGGTACGGCACCCACCCGAACCTGACGCTCGTCCTGTTCACGCTCGACGAGGCGGTGTTCTCCCGCGAGCTCGCTCCGCTGGCCGGGTTCTACCCGTCCGTGTACGTCGGGGCGCCGTGGTGGTTCCTCGACGCGCCGGACGCGATCCGCCGGTGGCGGTCCGCCGTCTCCGAGACCGCCGGCCTCTCGCGGACCAGCGGGTTCATCGACGACACCCGGGCCATCTGCTCGATCCCTGCACGGCACGACATGGCACGCCGGCTCGACGCCGGGTACCTGGCGGGGCTGGTGGCCGAGCACCGGCTGGACGAGGACGAGGCGGCCGAGGCCGTGGTCGACCTGGTCCGCGGTCGACCCACGGAGGTGTTCGGCCTGTAGGGCGTCCTGCCCAGGTCAGAACCGGTACGCCGTCTGGCCGTGGCTGCCGCCGAAGGCGAGGACCGTGGTGGGCTCCACCCGGTACACCCAGGCGCCGTCCGAGCCGCCACCCGTGTCGCCGCGCTCGACGAAGCGGTCCTCGCGTACGTCGAACGCCCAGTCGTCCCCGTACTTGGCGTACCAGGCGTCCGCCAGCGACTGCAGCGCGCCGCGGTCGGTGACGCGCGCCGCGGTGCCCTCGACGACGAGCTCGACCCCGCTGTCCCAGCCGCCCGCGCCCGTGCTGCCCGTGGTCACCGCGACGTGCGGGTCGGCGTCGAGGTTGCGGACCTTCTGCTCGCGCGGGCCGGTGCAGAAGGCGAACGAGCCGTCGTGCCAGACGCCCACCAGCGGGACCGTGTGCGGGCGCCCGTCGACGCGCACGGAGACGATCCAGTAGAGCTGCGCCTCCGTCAGTCGTCGCTCGATCTCGGTCCACGGCGGCGCGGTGGCCGACGCGTCGCCGTACCGGGGGTCGATCACGCCGCGCGGTCCGGTGTCACTCACGTGTTCCTCCTTCTCGTTCGACCCGGAGCCACAGCACGCCGTGCGCGGGCACCAGGAGACCGCCGCGCAGGTCGACGACGGCGCCGGCGATCAGGTCCTCGGCCGACGCGGGCAGGCCCGACAGCGTCGTGGCGTCCACGTGCTGGGGGTCGTCGGCCAGGTTGACGACGACCAGGACCAGGGTGCCGGGGCCGGGGCGCTGGTAGGCCACCAGGTGGGGGTTGTGGGTGTCGAACGTGACGAGCGCGTTCCCCGCCAGCTCGGGCGTGCGGCGGCGCACCTCGAGGAGGTGGCGCAGGCGCGCGAAGACCCGGCCGGCGTCGGTGGTCGGGTCGTCGCGCTGCGCGTACCTGGCCGCCGGGTACCGCGGCCGGTTCACCCACCGGGTGTCCTCACCGTGGCCCGGCTCGTCCAGGGCGCCGTAGTCGTTGAGCTGACCGACCTCGTCGCCGAGGTACAGCAGCGGCATCCCGCCGGTCGACAGCACGACCGCGTGCGCCAGCACGATCCGGTCGACGGCCCCCGCGTCCCCCGCCTCCAGCCCGGCGAGCGACGCCGTCGTGCCCGCGATCCGGCAGTCCCCCGTGCGCGGGTTGTCCTGGAAGGGCACGCCACGGGCGAACGAGCCGGGGAACCGGTCGACGTAGAACCGGTTGAGGAACCGGCGGTGCGCGGCGGCGTCGATGCCGAGCTCGGCGGCGTCCTCGTCGGCGAACGTCCAGCCGATGTCGTCGTGGCTGCGCACATAGCTGACCCACGACGTCCCGGCGGGCAGCCCGTGCCGCCGCTCGAGGGCCTGCTGCAGCAGACGGCCGTCCCGGGTGGCCAGCGAGCTCCAGATCAGCGCCATCTGCAGCGGGTCGTAGGAGAGCTGGCACTCGTCGACGGAGATGTACTCGACCACCTCGTCCGGGTGGACGATCGCCTCCGACTTGAACAGGACGGCCGGCGCGGCGATCCGGCAGACCGCGTTGAACGCCTGCAGCAGCAGGTGCGCCTGCGGCAGCGACTCGCACGGCGTGCCCAGCTGCTTCCAGATGAACGCCACCGCGTCCATCCGCAGGATGTCGACGCCCTGGTTCGCGAGGAACAGCAGCTCGGCCGCCATCGCCCGGAAGACCGCCGGGTTGGCGTAGTTGAGGTCCCACTGGAACGAGTGGAACGTGGCCCACACCCACCGCTCGGCGGACCCGTCGGGTGTCGGGACCGGGACGAACGAGCCCGGGTGGTCGTCGGGGAAGATCTCCCGGACGGTGCGCTCGTACGCGTCCGGCATCGTGCGGTCGGGGAAGATCCAGTAGAACGCCTCGTGCTCGGGGTC
Organism: Cellulomonas xylanilytica; assembly: GCF_007989805.1. GTDB lineage: Bacteria > Actinomycetota > Actinomycetes > Actinomycetales > Cellulomonadaceae > Cellulomonas > Cellulomonas xylanilytica. The sequence continues at coordinate 436,320 of NZ_BJUB01000001.1, read as the reverse complement.
CCCGGCTCGCGCCGCGCGTGCCCAGGCGTGCTCGTCCGACGTGTGGTTGAAGATGAAGTCGAGCACCAGGGCGATGCCGTGCCGCCGCAGCTCGGCAGCCAGGTCCGCCAGCTCGGTCATCGTGCCCAGCGACGCGTCGACCGCGCGGTAGCTGGACACCGCGTAGCCGCCGTCCGAGTTCTCCTGCGGCGCCTCGAACAGCGGCATGAGGTGCAGGTACGTCAGGCCGAGCTCCTCGAAGTACGGGATCCGGCTCCGGACACCCGCCAGGTCGCCGGCGTACCGGTCCACGTACAGGACGCCGCCGAGCATCCGCTGGGAGGTGAACCACGTCGGGTCGGCCTCGCGCGCGGCGTCGAGCGCGTGCAGGTCCGCCGGGCGCTCCTGCCAGCTCGTCGCCAGCTGTCCCGCGAGCAGGGCCAGCTCGCGGGTCGTGTCCTCCCCCGGTCCGTACACCTCCTCGACGAGGCGCTCCAGCCGCCCGAAGTGCTCGTCGAAGCGCGCCGTCAGGACGGCCCACTGCGCATCGGTCGTGCCGGGCAGCCGGGCGCCGGCGACGGCGCGCCCCGACGGGGTGCTCTCCGGGTGAGCCCCACGTCGGTCCGTCACCCTCGCAGACTCACCCGCCCGCCGACCCGCGTCAACCGGAGCGCGACGGCTGCGGACTAGGGTGTGGCGAAGCTGCGACGGGGAGGCGAGGGACCGTGCCACGGTTGACGAGTGCCGATGTGGCACGGGAGAGCGGCGTCTCGCGCACCACGGTCAGCTACGTGCTCAACGGCAAGACCGGCGTCACCATCCCGGAGTCCACCCGGCAGCGGGTCCGCGACGCCGCCGCGCGCCTGGGGTACACGCCGTCTGCGGCGGCCCGCACCCTGCGCTCCGGACGCAGCGACCTCGTGCTGTGCGTGCTGCCCGACTGGACCATCGGCCCGGTCATCGACACCCTGCTCGACCACCTGACCACGCGCCTGGCGGACCGCGGCCTGTCCGTGCTGGTCCACCAGTCCCGGGGTCCGCGGCCGCTGTCCGAGCTGTGGCGGGCGGTCACACCCCGCGTCGTGCTCGGCCTCGCCCCGTTCGCCCCCGACGACGAGCGCGCGATGCGCCAGGCCGGCATCCAGGTGGTCGGCAGCGCGCTCGACGAGATCACCCACCCCGGCACGTTCTCCGTCCCGCAGACGCGGATCGGCCGGCTCCAGGTGGAGCACCTGGCCGAGCGCGGCCACCGGGTCGTGGCGTACGCGGCGCCGAGCGACGACCGCCTGGCCGCCTTCGCCGACCGTCGTCTGGCCGGCGTGGTGCAGGGGTGCGAGCAGCTCGGCCTGCCCGCACCGCAGGTCCAGGCCGTCGACCTCGACGTGGCGTCGGCCGCCGCCGCCGTCCGGGGCTGGCGTGCCGGCCCCGAGCCCGTGACCGCCGTCGCCGCCTACAACGACGAGGTCGCGCTCGCCGTCCTGTCGGGGCTGCGCGCCGAAGGCTTGCGCACCCCGCAGGACGTCGCCGTCATCGGGGTCGACGACATCCCTGCCGCACGGCTCGCCGCACCGGCGCTCACGACGGTCTGGCAGGCCGTCGACGCGCAGGCCCGCTACCTCGCGGACGCGGTCCTGGCAGCGCTCGACGAGTCGGCCGAGCCGCCGGACCAGCCGAGCGACATCTTCCACGTCGTCGCCCGCGACTCGACGTGACGCACCCCGGCCCGGCAGCGAGGGGACGCTGCCGGGCCGGGGGTCGGACGACCGTCGGTGCCTAGCTGAACGTGAACCAGTTGATGTTCAGGAAGTCCGCCGGCTGGCCGGAGTCGAACGTCAGGTAGACCGTGTGCGTCCCGGTCGTGGCCTGGATGTTCGCCGGGACCGTCCGCCAGCTCTGCCAGCCGCCGGTGTTGCCGATGGCGAAGCTGCCGATGGACGGGCCCGTGAGGCTGTCGAGCCGCACGTTGACCAGCCCGCTGATCCCGCCGGCAGCACCCGACGCGACCCGCGCGCTGAACGTGCCCTTCGGGATGTTCCCGAAGGTGACGTTGTCGAACCGGATGTGGTCGCCGTTCGCGATCCAGGCGACGTTCTGCCCTCCGTCCGTGTCCGACGTCGTCTCCTTGGCGACACCGGCCATGCCGGAGTAGGCCTCCGCCTGGATCCGCGAGGCAGCGTCGGTGCCCGTCGACCCGGAGGTCGTGGTGACGGAGACCGCGCTGCTGACGGCCGAGCGGTTGCCCGCCGCGTCGTACGCCCGCACGGTGAACGAGTAGGCGGTGGACGGCGACAGGCCGCTCGCCGTGTACGTCCGGCTCGCGGTCGAGCCGATCACCGTGCCCCCGCGCAGCACCTCGTACCCCGTGACCGCGACGTTGTCGGTGGACGCCGACCACGCCAGGGTGGTCGCCGACGACGTGGTGCCGGACGCCGCCAGGCCGGCCGGGGTCGACGGTGCGGTCGTGTCACCGCCGGCCGCCGACGTGGTGACCGACGCCGCGGTGCTGCTGGACGAGCGGTTGCCCGCCGCGTCGAGCGCCCGGACCGTGAAGGAGTACGTCGTCGACGCCGACAGCCCCGACGCTGCGTAGGTGGTGCCGGAGGCCGTGCCGACGACCGACCCGTTGCGGAGCACCTCGTACCCGGTGACGCCGACGTTGTCGGTCGACGCCGTCCACGACAGGTTGGTGGACGTCGCGGTCGTGCCCGACGCCGTCAGGTACGCCGGGGTCGAGGGAGCCGTGGTGTCCGTCGGCGCCGTGGTGTTCGAGCTGGCCACCGACCGCGCGGGCACGGCGAGCGTGACGCCGTTGGAGAACGTGACGGTGATCGCCGACCCGCTCATGTTGGCCGCCTGGTAGGTGCGGACGCCGTTCTTCACGAACACCGCGTGCAGCGGGGTGTTCGCCGTGACGGACCGGTCGACGGTGCCGAGACCCGACAGGTTCTTCAGCCAGTAGAACGTGTGCGCCCGCGACTCCCCCTCCTCGACCGCGTAGGAGCCGGCCTGCGAGCGGAACTGCGAGAGCGCCGTCGGGGCGTCGGCCAGCGCCTGGAACTCCCAGATGATGTCCTTCCACACGGTCGCCGGGCCGCCGTTGTTCCGTTCGAGCTCCGCGATGTTCCGGGTGATGTACGACGGGTTGTAGCCCAGGTACAGGTGACCCGCCGTGCTGGGCAGCAGGTTGATGCCCTGGATCATCTCCGGCTCCGCGCTGAACCACGTGGAGTAGGAGCCGCCGTCGCCCCAGACCATGCCGACCGTCGAGTGCCCGAACGCCGCCGGGAACGCCTCGTCGTCGGTGTCGAACCAGTAGTTCTCGATGGCGGACGCCTGCGTCGTGTACAGGTAGATGCCCAGGTCACGGACCGTCTTGTTGCCGGTCACCTGACCCCACTGGATGAGGCCGCTGGCGAAGTTCATGCCCTCCGACGACGACTCCTGGTTGTTGCCGGCACCGAACGCACCGTGCCCGGCGGCCCAGTCGTGACCCGCGTAGATGTCGAAGTCGCGCAGGAACGGGAACCGGGTGTCGCTGCGGTCCCAGTTGGCCGCGTCCTTGATGACGGTGTTGACCATGCCGCCGTAGGCGGAGTCCGCCGCCCATGCGGGGTCGAACTGGGCGACCGTGGCGGCCCCGACGACGTAGTACCCGTAGTGGAAGTGGTGGTCGTTGAGGTCGGTGTCCGAGCCGTAGGACGCGGGGTAGCCGATCAGGGTGCCCCACGACGGGTTGTACCAGAACGACCGGGTGGTCTCGCCCGGAGAGGCGGTCATCCAGTCCGTCAGCCGGGTCTTCATGGCGCCGACGAGGCTGTCCCGGGCGGAGGTGTTGCCGGTGAGGTTCGCCATGTGGGCGACCTGGGCGGCACGGCCGAACGCCTTGCCGGTCCAGTAGGTGTCCTCACCGAAGCCGGCGAACGGGTCGCCCGAGGCCACCTGGGAGATGTACCCGTTCAGCTGCGTGGCGTCCGCGGACCCGGCGGGGAACCCGGTGTTCGCCAGCTGGGGCAGGACGCCGTTGAACGTCGAGACCGTCTGGAACTGCGAGCTGCCGACCACCACCCGCATCGGTCCTCGGGGTGAGACGTAGGAGTAGCTGCTCAGCGTCGCGCCGGTGAGGTTGTCGCGCTGGTGCGGGTAGAGCGCGTACACCGTGCCCGTGCCGGAACCCTGGCGTGCCGTCGTGGTGAACGCGTAGGTCGCGGTCATCTTGGCGGTGGACTCGTTGTAGGACCAGGAGACCTTGGTGCCGGTCACGTGGTTGTGCGCGTACGGCGCGTAGGCGCTCAGCGCGGCGGCACGGTCGGCGTTGCTGCTGCTGGGCGTGGTGGGCAGGACCGCGACGGAGAAGAACGACCCGCCGGCCAGCGACGAGCTGATGGTGTTCCCCGAGACCGACCACGTCGACCCGCTCGGGCCGAACGCGGCGTAGTCGTGGCCGTTGATCGTGTAGCCGATCGCCGCGCTGCCGTTGCTCCACACGGTCGGGGCAGCCGCACCCGTGAGGGTCGCGTTGCCGCCGGTCTTCGTGGCGTACACGAAGGGCAGGCCGTGGCCGAAGGTGGTGCGCAGGCTGCTGCTGCCGTTGGTCCACAGCTCGCTGACGGTCCAGTCGGAGTAGCCGTCGACCTTGCCGTCCGCGTCGAGACCTGCGATCCCGAGCCGGAAGTCCTCGGCGTAGTTGTAGTGGTACTCCCCCACGCCGGTGGCCGTGCCGGAGATGCTCGCCGTGGTCGGGTAGCTGACCCCGAGCCCGTTCGTGTACGCGTGGAACGCGAGCGGGTGCGCCATGAGGTTCTCGGAGATGGACGCGCAGTTGAACTTGCGCCACAGCAGCGAGGTCCACCAGTCGTTCGTCGGGATCGCACCGGCCGGGAAGTTCGACGTCACGTGCGCCCGCGGGTTGGTGATCGGGGTGTTGTTGCACTCCGTCGGCACGGCACCGCCGGTCGGCGTGCCCTCCGCGTAGCTGCCTGAACCCACGGTCACCGCCTCCGCGCGGGGCACGGGCAGGGCGATCGCCTGGACCAGGTAGGCGAGCAGGGCACCGACGGCGATCATCGCCACCAGCCTGCGGCGGTCGGGGATGGGACGGGGCGGGAGCGGTTGAGCGTGGCCAGACATCCGGCTGTCTCCGTTCGGGATGGGGCGCGCAGCCGACCGGGGGGTCGACCGCCACACGCCCGGGGCACGGTGGCGCGGCCGTCCGGGGACGACCGATCTGGACGAGCGGGCCGGCGGGTCGTGCGCAGCGCTGCGCTCGGCCGTGCCTGCCCGGGCTGACCGACGTCAGCCGACGGTGGGTGCGTGCAAGGTGGTGACACCCTGCAGTGAGCTGGCTACGGCATGACCTCTGCGCGCTGGCCGGTGTCGATCACGAGACGCCCTGGAGGACCGCCCTCGACGATGAGGGCGCCCCTAGGTGACTCGTGTCACTAATGCGCTCAGCGTCGGACGCGGCGCGGTGAAAGTCAAGTGGAAGGTCACAGGAGACACTTTCGTGTACGACTGCAGGGTCCCCGACGCACGACGGCGCCCGCCTCCCTGGTCCGGGAAGCGGGCGCCGTGCGGTGGTGCGGTCAGTCGTCGGCGTTCGCCTGCGCCGCCGCGATGAACGCGAGCATCGAGGCACGCGAGCTGCCGTCGTCGATCGCGACGTCGGGCAGGCTCGTCGCCTCCTGCCAGGCCGCGGCCGCGTCGTCGGCCCCGGCCAGTGCCCGGTACGCCAGCAGGTAGCCGCCGAACTGGACGCCGTACCCGCCGGGCGTCGCCTCCTCGACGGAGGCGACGATCTGCGCAGGGTCCACATCCTGCGCCAGCGAGACCTGCACCGGCCCCATCGGGATGAGCTGGATGCCGAGGATCGCGCTCGGCTCCGGGCTGAACCAGGTGGCGTAGTCACGCTTGCCGCCCCAGTTCAGGGAGACCATCGTGTGCTCGAACCCGTCGAACTGCTCGAGGTCGGGCGCCGTCCAGTAGGTCCGGGCGGTCAGCGCCTCGGTCGACGCCAGCCAGGTGGCCTGGGTCACCAGCTCCGGCTGGTCCGACGCCTGCGCCCACAGCCCGAGGCCGTTCCAGGCGGTGACCGCCTCCGAGGAGGACTCCTGGTTGTTCCCGTCCGCGAACGGGGACGTCCCGGAGGCCCACGAGTGACCGGTGTACGGGTCGAACGACCGCAGCTGCGGCAGCTCGGACGACGGCTCGGCCGCCGCGATGTCCTGGCCGAGCAGGTTCATCACGGGAGCGAGCTGCTCCGCCAGCGCCGGGTCGTCCGTGGCGAGCAGCCCCGCCGCGGCCAGCAGGTAGCCGTAGTGGAAGTGGTGGTCGTTGAGCTCGTCCGACCCGAAGGACGGCGTGAGCCCGATGGCCGAGCGGGCGGTCTCGTCGTAGACGAAGCACCGGGCGTCGCGCTGGGTGCACCCGTCCGGCTCCGTCCACTCGACGAGGGCGTCGACGGTCGTCGCCCGCAGGTCGGCGACCGCGTCAGGCACCCCGAGCTGCTCGCCGAGCACCACGAGCGACGCGGCGCGATGCAGCGACTTCCCGCCGAAGTAGGTGTCCGACGGGAACGCCGGGGTGGCCGCGACGTCCGCCTCGAGCGCCGCGACGATCGCGGAGCGCTGCTCCTGGGAGATGCCCCCGAGGTCCAGCGCCCCGGCCGGCGGGAGGGTCGGCGCGTACGAGCTCAGGTGCGACCCGGCGCAGAGCTCCAGGTCGCCGTAGACGCTCGGGTAGGACCCGAGCTCGCAGTCCTCGCGGTCAGGCTGCTCGCCGGCGCGGTGGTGCGGCATGGTCACGTACGCCGTGGGCGAGCCGCCGGCCGTCCTGTAGGTGAGCGTCGTGCGGGCGACGTCGTCGCCCACCCCGTACGTCACGTCGACGCCGGTGACCGGGTCGGCCGCCGCCGTGGCGAGGGCCTCCTTCGCCGCGGCGGACGCCTTCGGGGGCAGCGCGTACCAGCTCGCCGACTCCCCCGCGCCGAGCGTGGTCGACCCGCCGTCGGACGTGCCGCCGACGAGACCCCACTGGGAGGTGCCGGCATCCGCCAGGGAGGCGCCGTCCGACGACGCGGCGAAGGAGCCGCCCGTCACGGCCGAGGCCAGCGTCACGTCCTGCGCGGCCGTGAAGCTGACGAAGGGCGAGCCCTCCGCGAGCACCACGTGGCCGAGCACGGCACCGGACGCGTCGAGCAGGTCGACGGTCACGCTCACGGGGTCCGCGGCGCTGACCTGCGCCGAGGCAGCGCCGGCGTCCACGGTCACGGCCGGCACGTGCGGGGCGACGATCGCCTTCGCGCTCACCGTGGCCGTCGGGAGCCCGAGCGTGAACCCCGAGTCCGTCAGGGCGAACGAGAGCGGCTCGGCGAACACGGGCTGCGGCTCGTCGCCGAACACCAGACCGCTGTACCAGCGGTTGGTCGGCGGGACCACGCCGGGAGCCAGGCGCACCGGGTCGATCTTGGCGACCTGCTCGGCCGGGACGGCACCGACGAGCGCCACCGGGTCCACCTCCGGGGGCGTGGCGTCCTGCGGGCCGCTGACGTCGGCCGCCGGGGCGGAGCCCGCACCGGTGTCCTGCGACGCGGCGTCGTCCGCGGACCAGGGCGCCCACAGCACGACGGCCAGGCCGAGGACCAGCACGAGGGCCGCGGCCCCCGTGACGACGAACCAGCGCCGCCGGGTGGTCGGAGGCGGCCGCACGGCCGCCGTGGGTCCAGTCACACGTGCCGTCATCCGAACAGTCCTCCCAGGTAGGTCTTCACGGTGTCCGCGGTGCGCGTCACGACGCCGTCGTTGCGCAGCTGCAGCTCCGCCGTGACGGGGGTGCCGGCCGAGACGAGCCCGTTCTGGGCACCGTCGTCCAGCGCGTCACCGGTGAGGGTCACGACCGCCTGCGCCTCGCCGGCGACCGTCTCGACCTTCACCTCGGACACGAACGCGCGGATCGTGCTGTGGTTCGGCAGCTCGACGACCGCGGTCGCGTCCTCCGAGACGCGGGCGTACTCGTTCGCCGTCAGCGTGTACTCCGCCTGGACGTAGAGCGTGTCCGCGCGCTGGACGGTCGCCAGGTTGGTGGCCGGCTGGACGAAGGTGCCGCGCTCGGAGGTGATCGTGGTGACCGTCCCGTCGCCGGCCGCCAGGACCACCAGACGGCCCTGGTCGTCGACCTGCGTGGCCTCGGTCGCCGGCTTGGCGAACCCGTTGGTGATGTCGTACTGCAGGCTCGCGGACTCGATGACGAACAGCGGCTCGCCCTTCGTCACGGGGTCGCCCACGTCGACCATCTGGTCGACGACCAGACCCGCGTAGGGCGTGCCGACCTCGTAGGTCTTGGCGAGGATCTGCGCGGAGTCGCTCGCGGCGACCCCTCGGCTCTCGTTGAGGTTGTAGGTGGCCACGGCGGCCAGGACGAGCACCAGCAGGGTGCCCACGAGCAGTCGGATGCGGCTGGCCCAGGTCATGCGACACCTCCGGTGGGTGCGGTCGCGAGAGCGGCGGGACGTGCGGGGGCAGCGTCGGCACGCGCTGACTTCCGTGCCGACCGGGCGGCCAGGCGGCCGCGGTGGCCTTCCCTCCAGGCCGTCAGGACGAAGCTGCCGAGGATGAGGGTGTTGGTGGCGTTCCAGGCGAGCGCGAGGCTCGGGTAGCCGTTGCCGAGGTCCTTCCAGACCCCGACGACCGTGGTGATGAGCAGGAACTGGAAGAACAGGACCTGCGGCATCATGAAGGCGAACGGCGAGCGGTAGGCACCCTTCTGGCCGGTCACGTGCCACTTCTGGTCGCGCCGGAAGATGGCGTTGACCAGGGCCCGCGTGTAGATCGGGAACGACACCGCCGCGAGCAGGAGGACCTGCCAGCGGAACGAGCCGAGCGTGTAGAACGCCAGCACGATCTGCAGGACGTAGAAGCCCGAGTAGTACAGGACCCACGTCAGCGGCGTGATCGTCAGGTTCATCGGCGTGAGGTTGAAGTAGATCTGCAACGGCGGCACCAGGATGAGCAGCAGGGGCGCGATCCCGGTGAGGTAGTGCGTCGCGGTCACCTGGTACTGCAGCCTCTGATCCATCGTGAGGGTGCGCTTCCGCGAGAACGGGTTGTGCGTGAGCATGATCTCGAAGCCGCCGGTCGCCCAGCGCAGCTGCTGCTTGGTGTAGGCCTCGACGGTCTCGGGGGTGTCCCCGACGGCGAGCTCCGTCGGGATGTAGACCGTCCGCCAGCCCTTCTCGTGCAGCATGAGCGACGTCCACACGTCCTCGGACTTGGAGTCCGAGTAGATGCCGCCGATCGAGTCGACGGCCGCCCGGCGGTAGACGACGTTCGTGCCCACCGAGAAGGCGGCGTTGAAGCGGTTCCGGCCCGGCTGGATGAAGCGGTAGAACACCGACTGCATGTAGCCGGCGCCCTTCGAGATCACCGAGTCGAGGTTGCCGTACACCTGCGGGGTCTGGACGAAGGCGACGTCGTCGCTGGCGAAGAACGGGACGGTCTCGCGCAGGAACTCCGGCTTGGGCACGAAGTCCGCGTCGAGGATGACGAAGAGGTCGCCCTTGGCCAGGGTGAGCGCGTGGTTGATGTTCCCCGCCTTGGCGCCGTTGCTCGACAGCCGCCGCACGTACCGGGCACCGACCTCCGCCGCCAGGTCCCGCACCTCGTTCGACCGGCCGTCGTCGAGGATCCAGGTCTCGTGCTGGCCGTGCATCGCGACGGCCGCGGTGGCGGTGCGCCGGATGGTGGCGAGGTCCTCGCCGTAGGTGGTGATGAAGACGTCGACGGTGATCGGCCACTCGTCGAGGAACATGCGCCACTCCTGCGGCGCCTTCTCGGTGTTCGTGCGCAGGATCTCTCCCACGTCGTAGAGCCGGTCCTGGGCGAGGTTGAACGAGAAGCCCCGGGGGTTGTGCCCGCTGGACAGCACGGTCCACATCGCCAGCAGCGCGTGCGTCACCAGGACCGTCTCGGCGACGATCACCAGCGTGTACGGCAGCCAGTCGCCCCGGTTGGCCGGGTTCAGCAGGAAGGCGGCGTAGATGATGACGCCGGCGCAGGCGAGCAGCACCAGCAGCATCAGGGAGGGGCTCGGGGCAGACTCGTTCTGAGCCGATCTGCCGGGTCGGATCCTGATCTCGGTGCGTCGCGGTTCAGTCACGAGCCTGTCGAACGTCGTAGCCACGGCTCGGCCCCCAGTCTGTCGTCCGTCGGATGGCAGGGTGGGCCAGGGCTCGACCCACCGGTGCGACGGCGACGTTGACGCCGGGTACGCAAAAGGGCGGCGACTGCGAGGCGCCGGAGAACCGGTCTCGCAAGGCGTCGCCGCCCTGTGTGATGCGGACCAGGCTAAGCAGGGCGATTTGACCCTGTCCACCCGATCTGTCTGTGCCCCAGGTCACATCGTCGTGAACATGACGTGAACGCCGAGGCCACGCGGGTCGGCGGGGTCGCCCGATGTGTCCCGTGTCACCGCGGCGGGGTACCGTGCGCGGCGCACCGCAACCCGGTGCAGAACCGACAGCACAGGAGACCTCGGACATGAGCTTCAGCAACCTGCAGCGCGGCAGGCTCAGGGCAGGGACGGTCGTCACAGCGACGCTCCTCGCCGTGGCGCTCGCCGCGCCGGCGACGGCGGACGAGGGGCGTGGTCACGGCCAGGGGCACGGGCACGCCACCGACTTCCGGCTCACCGTCATGGGCACCACGGACCTGCACGGCAACGCCCTGAACTGGGACTACTTCAAGGACGCCGAGTACGACGACAGCGCACACAACGACGTGGGACTGGCGAAGATCTCGACCCTGGTCGACCAGGTGCGGGCCGACCGAGGTGACCGCAACACCCTGCTCCTCGACGCCGGGGACACCATCCAGGGCACGTCGCTGGCCTACTACTACGCGAAGATCCAGCCCATCTCGAAGCGCGTCGAGCACCCCATGGCCACGGCGATGAACGCGATCGGCTACGACGCCGCCGCGCTGGGCAACCATGAGTTCAACTACGGCATCCCGTACCTGCGCACGTTCGAGGAGCAGCTCGACTTCCCGCTGCTGGCGGCGAACGCCACGAACGACAGCACCGGCCGGCCGGCCTTCCAGCCGTACGTCATCACGAAGGTCAGGACGCCGAACGGCAAGCCGGTCAACGTCGGCATCCTTGGTCTGACCAACCCCGGGATCGCGATCTGGGACAAGGCCAACGTCGAGGGGCAGCTGAGCTTCGGCGGGCTGGTGGAGCAGGCCGCCCGGTACGTGCCCGAGATGAGGCGCCGGGGTGCCGACGTCGTCGTCGTCTCCGCCCACTCGGGCGCCGACACCTCGTCGTCCTACGGCGACGCGCTCCCGTTCCCGGAGAACGCCGCCACCCTCGTGGCTGAGCAGGTCCCCGGCATCGACGCGATCCTCGTCGGGCACGCGCACCAGGAGATCGTCGAGCGCGTGGTCACCAACACGGCCACGGGCAAGCCCGTCGTGCTGTCCGAGCCCCTGAAGTGGGGTCAGCGGCTCTCGGTGTTCGACATCGACCTGTCGTTCAGCCGCGGCCGGTGGACGGTGCAGTCCGTCGACGCGTCCGTGCTCGACGCCAGCACCGTGCCGGAGGACCCGAAGATCGTCGACCTGCTCGCCGACGAGCAGCAGACCGTCGTCGACTACGTCAACGGTGTCATCGGCACCTCGACCGAGGCGATGTCGGCGGCGACCGCGCGGTACGAGGACACCGCGGTGCTCGACTTCATCAACTACGTGCAGGCAGGGGCGGTCAAGGCGGAGCTCACGGGCGCCGACGCCGACCTGCCGGTGCTGTCGATCGCGGCACCGTTCAACAAGGACGCCGCCATCCCGCAGGGCGACGTGTCCGTCCGGGACATCGCCGGCCTGTACATCTACGACAACACGCTCGCGGGCATCAAGCTCACGGGCGCGCAGGTCAAGGCGTACCTGGAGAAGTCGGCGGAGTACTTCAAGGCCGCCCCGGCCCCTGGCACGTACGCGGCCGCCGACCTCACCAACGCGGTGACGCCGACGGCGCCGAACGGCACGCCCGACTACAACTACGACGTCATGGGCGGGCTGGACCAGCCGCTGACCTACGACATCGACCTGGCCCGGCCCGTCGGCAGCCGCGTCGTCGGGCTCGCCTACGGCGGCGTCCCCGTGACCGACGCCCAGGAGTTCGTCGTCGCGATCAACAACTACCGGCAGTCCGGCGGGGGCAACTTCCCGGGCGTCACGGCGGCCCCGGTCGTCTACAACCGGCAGGTCGAGATCCGGCAGCTGCTCATCGACTGGGTGACCGACAACCAGGTGGTGGACCCGACGGTGTTCTCGTCGACCAACCCGGACTGGCGGCTGACGTCCGGCGGCACGCCGCTGACCGTCACGCCGTAGTGCGTCGCTCGGGCGGCCGTGTCAGCGCTTGGCGCCCACGGCCGCCCGACCGGCCTCCAGCCGCGCGATCGGGACGCGGAACGGCGAGCAGGACACGTAGTCCAGCCCCACGTCGTGGAAGAAGTGGATCGACTCGGGGTCTCCCCCGTGCTCGCCGCACACGCCGAGGTGCAGCCCCGGCTTGGTCGACCGGCCGCCCTCGGCGCCCGCGCGGACCAGCGCCCCGACCCCGTCGGCGTCGAGGGTCTCGAACGGGGAGATGGTGAGCACCCCGTTCTGCAGGTAGTCCGCGAAGAACGCGCGCTCGACGTCGTCGCGCGAGAACCCCCACGTGGTCTGCGTCAGGTCGTTGGTGCCGAAGGAGAAGAAGTCGGCCTCCTCGGCGATGCGGTGCGCGGTGAGCGCGGCGCGCGGCAGCTCGATCATGCAGCCGATGGGGATCTCGAGCGCCGTCCCGGACGATGCGCCGACCTCCTCGAGCACGCGCTCCGCCTCCTCGCGCACCAGCTGCAGCTCCCGCACGGAACCGACCAGCGGCACCATGATCTCCGGCCTCGGGTCCATCCCGGCCTGGCGCAGCTGCACGGTCGCCTCCGCGATCGCGCGGACCTGGAGGGCGAACAGCCCGGGCAGCGTGAGCCCGAGCCGGACCCCGCGCAGGCCGAGCATCGGGTTCTGCTCGTGCATCCGCTCGACCGCGGCGAGGAGCGCCACGTCCTGCGGGTCGGGTTCCGCCGCCACGGCGACCTTCACGGCCAGCTCGGTGCGGTCCGGCAGGAACTCGTGCAGCGGCGGGTCGATGAGCCGGATGGTGGTCGGCAGGCCGTCCATGGCCTCCAGCAGACCCGCGAAGTCGTCGCGCTGCAGCGGCAGCAACGCCTCCAGCGCCTCGCGCCGGGCGTCGTCGGTGTCCGCCAGCACGAGGCGCTCGATGTGCTGGCGACGGTCCCCGAGGAACTGGTGCTCGGTGCGGCACAGCCCCACGCCCTCGGCGCCGCGGGCGCGGGCCCGGCGCGCGTCGTCGGCGGAGTCCGCGTTGGTCCGCACGTGCATGCGGCGCACGTGGTCGGCGTGCCGAAGCACACGGTCGACGGCCGTGACCAGCGCGCGCGCCTCGGGGTCGGCGGCGGCTGCGAGACCGGCGTCCAGGCCGTCCGCGACGTAGACCATCACCGGGGAGTCCACCACCGGGACCTCGCCGCGGAAGACCTCGCCGGTGGCGCCGTCGATCGCGATGGTGTCCCCCGCGCGCAGCACCTCGCCACGCACCCGGATCTCGCCGCGTGCCACGTCGACGTCGAGGTCCTCCGCGCCCACGACCGCGCAGGTCCCCATCCCGCGGGCCACGACCGCGGCGTGCGACGTCTTGCCGCCGCGGGCCGTGAGCACGCCGTCGGCGACGATCATGCCCTGCAGGTCGTCCGGGTTGGTCTCCCGGCGGACCAGGATCACGCGCGCACCGGCCGCGGTGCGCTCGAGGGCCTGGGCGTTGTCCAGGACGATCTCCCCCACCGCCGCCCCGGGTGACGCGGGCATCGCCCGGGTGAGGAGCTGCCGGGAGGCGCCGGCGTCGAACTGCGGGAAGAGCAGCTGGCTGAGCTTGTCGCCGGTGCAGCGGGTGATCGCCTCGTCCATCGTGATGAGGCTCTCGTCGACCAGCTCGGTCGCGATCCGGAACGCCGCCACCGCCGTCCGCTTGCCCACCCGCGTCTGCAGCAGCCACAGCTTGCCGCGCTCGATGGTGAACTCGATGTCGCACAGGTCCCGGTAGTGCGTCTCGAGCCGGCGCATGGCGTGCCGGAGCGCGTCGAACGAGACCGGGTCGAGCACCTCGAGCTCGGCCAGCGGCAGCGTGTTGCGGATGCCCGCGACGACGTCCTCGCCCTGCGCGTTCGGCAGGTAGTCGCCGTAGACGCCCGTCTCCCCCGTCGACGGGTCGCGCGTGAAGCAGACCCCCGTCCCCGACGTCTCGCCGAGGTTGCCGAACACCATGCTCACGACGTTGACGGCGGTCCCGAGGTCGTGCGGGATCCGCTCGCGACGCCGGTACAGCCGCGCGCGGTCGGTGTTCCACGAGTCGAGGACCGCCTCGATCGCCATGTCGAGCTGCTCGCGCGGGTGCTGCGAGAACTCGCGACCCGTCTGCTCGACGACGATCTCCTTGAACGTCTGCACCAGCACGCGCAGGTCCTGGGCCGACAGCTCGACGTCGGTCGCGGCGCCCACCGCGCTCTTGCGCTCGTCGAGCGCCGTGGCGAACAGGTCCCCGTCGATCCCGAGCACGGTCTTGCCGAACATCTGGATGAGCCGCCGGTAGGAGTCCCAGGCGAAGCGCTCGTCGCCCGAGAACTCCGTCAGCCCCTTCACGGACGCGTCGTTGAGCCCGATGTTCAGGACCGTCTCCATCATCCCGGGCATCGAGAACTTGGCGCCTGAGCGGACCGAGACCAGCAGCGGCTCGTGGAAGTCGCCCAGCCGCCGGCCGATCGTGTCCTCGATCTCCCGGACGGCGAGCGTCACCTCGACGCGCAGCTCCGGCGGGACGTGCCCGTCGCGCATGTACGCACGGCACGCCGCGGTGGTGATGGTGAACCCCGGCGGCACCGGCAGGTCGAGGTTGGTCATCTCCGCGAGGTTGGCGCCCTTGCCCCCCAGCAGGTCCTTCTGGTCCTTGTCACCGTCACGGAACCGAGAGACGTAGCTCGTCATGGAGAGGCTCCTGTTCGCAGGGCTGACGAGGAATTCCCGCCTCCTTCCACTCTCCGGGCTCGTCCGGGCCAACCTCAAGGTCACCGTGCATGCAAGAACATCCGTTCTTGGCCTACGGTCAACTGCATGGCCACCGATGCCCCGCGCCCTGTCATCGACCTGCCGACCGACCCGCGCGAGCCGGCCGTCGCGGGCAGCGAGATGCTCCTGCTCGGACGCCGGATCCGGCACGCGCGCACCGAGAAGGGCCTCACGCTCGACGAGCTCGGGCAGCTGGTCGGCTCGACCGCGAGCCAGCTGTCGCTGGTGGAGAACGGCCGGCGGGAGCCGCGGCTGAGCCTCCTGCAGTCCCTGGCGGCCGCGCTGGGCACGACGACGACCGACCTCCTCGACGCCGCCCCGCCGTCCCGCCGAGCCGCGCTCGAGATCGACCTCGACCGCGCGCAGGGCACCGCGACGTACGCGGCGCTGGGGCTGCCTACCGTGCGGCCGGCGAAGAACCTGTCGACCGAGGCCCTGGAGGCGCTCGTCGGCCTGCACCGCGAGCTCGCCCGCCGGGACGACGCGGCCATCGCCACGCCGGAGGAGGCACGTCGGGCCACGACGGCCCTGCGCCTGTGGATGCGCGAGCGCAACAACCACCTGCCCGAGATCGAGACGGCCGCCGAGGACCTCGTGCGTCGCGCCGGCTACTCCACCGGCGCTCTCACCCACAGCGCGGTCGCGTCGATGGCCGCGGACCTCGGCTTCACGCTGATCCACGTCGACGACCTGCCCCACTCCACACGCACGGTCACCGACCTGGCCAACGGCCGCATCTACCTGCCGCCGGCGTCCATCCCCGGCGGGCACGGCCTGCGCTCCCTGGCGCTCCAGGCGATCGCCCACCGCGTGCTCGCGCACTCGACGCCCCGCAGCTACGCCGACTTCCTGCGTCAGCGGGTCGAGATCACCTACTTCGCCGCCGCGTGCCTCATGCCGCGGACCGCGGCCGTCGCGCACCTGAGCGCCGCCAAGCGCCGCAAGGAGCTGGCCGTCGAGGACTTCCGCGACTCGTTCGGCGTCACGCACGAGGCCGCCGCGCAACGGTTGACGAACCTGCTGACGGAGCACCTCGACATCCGGCTGCACTTCCTGCGCGTGGGCGACGACGGGACCCTGTTCAAGGGCTACAGCAACGACGCGGTCCGCTTCCCCACCGACGGCACCGGCGCGATCGAGGGTCAGGTCGTCTGCCGCGAGTGGGCCGCCCGGTCGGCGTTCACCCGGCGCGACCGCGCGACCGAGTACTACCAGTACACCGACACGCCCGAGGGCACGTTCTGGTGCACGACGCAGACCGGGTCGACGTCGGCCGGGGGCTTCTCGATCACCGTCGGCGTCCCGTTCGGTGCGGCGAAGTGGTTCCGCGGCCGGGACACCACCCGGCGGCGCGAGTCCCGCTGCCCGGACCCGACGTGCTGCCGGCAGCCGGACCCGAGCCTGGCCGCACGCTGGGCGCCGCACGCGTGGCCGAGCGCCGCGGTGCACGCCCACGTGCTGTCGCCGCTGCCCACCGGCGCGTTCCCCGGTGTGGAGGATGCCGAGGTGTACGCGTTTCTCGACCGCCACGCACCGCGATGATGGGGCACAGTGGCGCCATGCCACAGATCCGGGTGTTCCTGCTCGACGACCACGAGGTCGTCCGCCAGGGGCTCCTGCGCCTGCTCGAGTCGACGCCGGACATCACCGTCGTCGGCGAGGCAGCGACCGCGCAGGAGGCCCTCGTCCGCATCCCCCGCGCGGAGCCCGACGTCGCGCTCCTCGACGTGCGCCTGCCCGACGGCAGCGGCGTCGAGGTCTGCCGCGAGCTCGCCGCGCTCGCACCGGGCGTCCGCTGCCTCATGCTCACCTCCTACGAGGACGACGAGGCCCTGCTGGCGGCGATCACCGCGGGCGCTGCGGGCTACGTGCTCAAGGAGATCCGCGGCTCGCAGCTGCTCGACTCCATCCGGCTCGTGGCGTCGGGCCGTTCGCTGCTCGACCCCGGGACCACGGCGCGGGTCCTGGCACGGGTGCAGGAGTCCCACCAGCGCGACCCCCGGCTGGACCTGCTGACCACGCAGGAGAGCGCGGTGCTCGACCTCATCGGGGAAGGGCTGAGCAACCGGGAGATCGCCGACCGGATGTTCCTCGCGGAGAAGACCGTGAAGAACTACATCTCGAGCCTGCTGGCCAAGATCGAGGTGCGCGGACGCACGCAGGCGGCCCTGTTCATCACCGAGCAGAACCGCCTGCACCCCGAGTAGCCCGGTCAGCGCACCGGCTCGAGCACCAGGCCGGCCAGGCCGACTCCCCAGGAGCGCGCGCGGTCCAGCTCGCCGTCGCGCAGCGGCCCGCGGATCCCCAGGACCCAGAAGCTCTCCGCCTCGGCGGAGACCTGGAAGCCCTCGCGCCGCAGCACCCGCCAGGCCCCCACGGCCGCCGAGCCGGGCACGTGCGGCGTGTGGATCCGGGTGTCGAAGGTGGCCGCGTGCACGGGGCGCTCGGGGGGTGCCAGCTCTCTGAGCCACTCCCGGACGCCGATCGTCGGGCCGACCGGCTCCCTGCCCGCGGTCCGCAGCGCGTCCTCGCGCGTGCTCGGCCGGCTCATGCCGAACGCCTGCGTCGGGGCCCCGACGACGAGCAGCTCCAGCTCCGGCGGCAGCCGGTGCGGGGCCGACGCGACGTCGAGGAGCGCCACGTCCGGCAGACGCCGGCGCATGCCCTCCCAGACGGCCTCCGCCACCTGACCCGTGTTCCCGAACGACGACTCGTACACCACCAGTGCGCGCACCGTCCCCACCTCCTCGTGACTCGGTCCTGCATCACCTCCAGGGAACGCCTCGCCCGCGCCGGCACCCAGGGCCGAAAGGCCCTGATCCCGACCTATGCTCCGAGCATGCGGACCGACTCCCTGGACTCAGGAACCGAGCCCGACGACGGACTCGGCGCGATGATGGACGCCGTCGTCGCGATGACCACCGACCTGGACATGGCGACGGTCCTGGAGCGGTTCGTGGCGGCGGGGTGCAGCCTGACGGGCGCCCGGTACGGAGCCCTCGGCGTGCTCGGGGAGCGCGGTGGCCTGCAGGAGTTCGTCTACCAGGGCATCGACGCCGAGACCGCCCTCCGCATCGGCCACCTGCCCGAGGGGCGGGGCGTGCTCGGCCACCTCTCGACGTCCCCGGACGTGCTGCGCCTGCACAACATCGCGGAGCACCCGTCGTCGGTGGGCTTCCCTGCGAACCACCCGCCGATGCAGACCTTCCTGGGCGTCCCGGTGCGCGCTCGCGGCGCGGTGTTCGGCAACCTCTACCTCACCGACAAGGTGGGCGGCCCGCACGGGCTCCCGGTCGACTTCACCGCGCGCGACGAGCAGGTCGCGGTGGCGCTCGCCGCGGCGGCGGGCGTGGCGGTCGGTCATGCCCGCGCCTACCACCAGGCGCGCCAGCACGAGCTGTGGCTGGAGACGGCCGCCGCCTCGACGTCGTTGCTCACGGGCGACCTGCCCCGCGACGAGGCGCTGGCCGCGGTGCTGGACAGGGTCGTGCAGAGCGCGGGTGCGAGCACCGCGACGCTGTTCGGGGACAGCGACGAGCTGTCGCCCGAGCTCGCGGAGGAGCTCGCGGGCGTCTGGCCGGTGCTGCGCGAGCTGGCGGACGGCACGTGGGCGCTCGCCCTGCCGCTGCGCAGCGGCGAGCGCTGGGTCGGGGCGCTCGCGGTGTCCTGGCCCGCGGGCGACGCACCGCGGCTCGACCTGCCCAGCATGGCCGGGTTCGGCGAGCAGCTGGCGCTCGCCCTCGACGTCGCGGGCGCTCAGGCCGACAGGGCGCGGCTGGCGGTGCTCGAGGACCGCGAGCGGATCGCCCGCGACCTGCACGACATGGTGATCCAGCGCCTGTTCGCCATCGGGCTCGACGTGCAGGGCGCCGCGCAGGAGACCGTGCGACCCGAGGTCGCCCGCCGGCTGGAGTCCGCGGTCGACGACCTCGACGAGACCATCAAGGACGTGCGGACGACGATCTTCCGGCTCGGTGCCCGCTCCGGCGGCGGAGCGGGCACCGGCCTGCGGAACCGGATCGACGCCGAGGTGGTCGGTGCGCGCCAGGCGCTCGGCTTCCTGCCGCGCCTGCGCACCGACGGGGTGACCGCCACGGTGCCGGAGGACGTGGTGGAGGACGCGGTCGCCGTGGTCCGCGAGGCGCTGGCGAACGTCGCCCGGCACGCCCGCGCGCACGACGTGGTGGTTCGGGTCGAGGTCGGGACGGACCTGGTGGTCGAGGTGCAGGACGACGGCATCGGGCTCCCTGCCGACGTGTCGCGCCGGAGCGGCCTGGCCAACCTCGAGAACCGTGCCGCGCGCCGGGACGGCACTGTCGTCGTGAGCGCGCTGCCGGAGGGCGGCACCCACCTGCGCTGGTCGGTCCCGCTGTCCTGACACGTCCGGGACCTTCGACCCTGGGGCCCACCTGCGAGCGGGGGCAGTGTGGAGCCGTCGGAACGGTTCAGCACAGGTCCTTCACAGGACCGCCACGGAGGAGAGCACCCATCATGTCCACCACCCATCCCGAGGTCAGCACCTCGACGCAGCCTGCGACGCTGGTCGAGCAGGACCTGGTCACGTCCTCGACCGGCCGTCGCTGGCTCGCCGTCACGAGGCTTGCCACGGGGTTCATCTTCCTGTGGGCGTTCCTCGACAAGACGTTCGGCCTGCACTACAGCACCGGGGCGGCGGTGGCCGAGGGCGACCCGAGCCTGTCGTGGATCAACGGCGGCACGCCGAGCCAGGGCTTCCTGCAGTTCGGCACGGTCGGCCCGTTCAAGGACGTCTTCGCCTCGATGGCCGGACCCGTCACCGACTGGCTCTTCATGCTCTGCCTGCTCGGTGTCGGCGTCGCGGTCATGCTCGGCATCGGCCTGCGGGTCTCGGCCGTCGCCGGGTCGCTGCTCATGATGTCGATGTGGGTGGCCGAGTGGCCGCTCCTGCAGGGCTCGACCAACCCGGTCATGGACTACCACGTGATCTACGCGCTCGTCCTCGTCGTCTGCGCGACGCTGCTCGCCGGTGACACCTGGGGCCTCGGCAGCCGGTGGGGGCGGCTGCCGCTGGTGCAGCGGTTCGGCTGGCTGCGCTGACCTGGCACTGAGCACCCGCAGGAGCGGCACCCCCCACCGGGGTGCCGCTCCTGCGTCGTCGGCCGACCTGCTCGCCAACGGGGTGCCGCTCTGCCACGATCTGTCGCATGGTGGAGAGCAGCGCCGGATGGACCGAGGGCACGGTCGAGGTCGACGGCCACAAGGTGTTCTACCGCGAGAGCGACCCGGTCGACGGCGCCCTCCCGATCGTGCACGTACACGGGTTCGCCATCTCCGGGGCCTACCTCATGCCGACGGCCCGGCTGCTCGCCCGCCGCGCGACCAACCTCGTTCCCGACCTGCCGGGCTACGGCAAGAGCGATAACTGGGAGTACACGCTCGGCATCCCGGCGCTGGCTCTCGCGCTGCTGAAGATCCTCGACGGGCTCGGCCTCGACAAGGTCGTCCTGGTGGGCAACTCGATGGGCTGCCCGATCAGCCTGGAGGTCGCGCACGCCGCGCCCGAGCGGGTGGACCGCATCGTGCTGGTCTCGCCCGCCGGCGGCGTCCACAACCAGGGTCTGGGCCGCGCCGTCCGGCAGCTGGCGATCGACGGCGCCCGGGAGAACCGCCGGATGGCGAAGGTCGCGGTGCCCGACTACCTGCGGTTCGGGCCGGTCAACACGTTCCACCTGTTCAGCGAGATGACCCGCTTCCCCTCCCTCGAGCGGCTCGTGAAGTCACCCGTGCCGACGCTCGCCGTGATCGGCAGCAAGGACCCCTTGATGCCGCCGCCGGTCCGTGTCCGGGAGGTGAGCCGGCTGGCGAGCGACCACACGACGGTCGCGCTCATCGAGGGCGCCGCGCACGCCATCAACTTCAGCCACCCCGGCGAGCTGTCGCACGTCATCGGGTCCTGGCTCGACGGCATCGACATCGTCGACGACCCCGACTCCCCCGGCCTCACGCGGGTCCTGCAGCTCCCTCGGAGCTGACGAGCCGCCGGATCAGGAGCTCGTGGAGCCTCGGGTCGGCCAGCGGCCGGAAGTGCCCGGGCATGTCGAGCACCACCTCCTCGGCGCCCTCGAGCGCGCTACCACCGGGGATGTGCGGGTCCCAGCGGCTGTACACGGACGTGATCCGGCGGTTCACGTCCCGCTCGGCGCCGAGCGCGACGATGGTGGCGTCGCTCGGGATGAACGCCCTGACCGCCGGGGCGACGAACCAGCGGGCATAGGCGGACCCCGCGAACGGCGTGTTGACCGCGACCATCGAGGCGATGCGCCCGTCGGGGTCCTCGCGCAGCATCGCGAGCTTGCCGATCAGCCCACCCTTGCTGTGCGCGACGACCACCACGTCCCGCAGGTCGTGCAGCGCGACGTAGCGACCGAGCACGGTCGCGCCCTGCTGGACCGGTCGGCGGTTGTTGCCCAGGTCGGGCAGCACGTGCACCCGCACGCCGTGGTCGTGCAGGAGCGTCGCGAGCGGGAGCAGGAAGTGCCACGACTCGTACACCCCGGGTACCAGCACCACCGGCGGCCCGACCGGGCGGTCAGGGTTGCGCAGGTCGTCCGGGTCGACGCTGGAGAGGATGCCCGCGGCCTGCCACGCCAGGACCGCGGCGTAGTCACGCGCCCGCCACCAGGTCTGGCGGAGCAGACCCCCGGGCGACGACGTGGCATCGGGCATGCCGCCATGGTGCCGCACGGGAGGGTCCGGTGTGGCCCTATGTTGGCCCTGTGCCCCGACTCCGCCACCTCGCGAGCCCTGCCGCATGAACATCGTCCTGGGAGCGCTGATCACGCTCGGAGTCACCGCACTCACCGTCGGCGCGATGCTCCTGGTGCGCCGGCGGGCGCCCGCCGGCAGCTACTTCAGCGACGGCGACCGAGCGTCCGGCGTGTTCGGGGTGCTGGCCACGGGCTTCTCGGTGCTGCTCGGTTTCATCATCTTCCTGGCGTTCCAGTCCTACGACCAGGCGCGGGCCGGCGCGGAGACGGAGGCCGTCCTCATCGCGCAGCAGGTCCAGACGGCCCAGTTCCTGCCCGCGGACGTCCGCGACGACCTCACCGGCGAGCTGGTCTGCTACGCCCGGGCCGTGCTCTCCGTCGAGTGGCCGCAGATGCAGGACGGGACGCTCAACGACGCGTTCAACCCGTGGGGTCCGGCGCTGTTCCGGACGATCGACGCCACAGACCCGCAGACCCCCGTGGAGCAGTCGGCGTACGACCGGTGGATGGACCAGACGGCGGACCGGGAGCAGGCGCGCATCGACCGCGTCCACGGCGCCGAGGGCCTCATCCCGCTGCCGCTGTGGCTCGTCCTGTTCGTGATCTCCGCGGTGATCTTCGTCTACGTGCTGTTCTTCGCGGACTCGGCCGAGGGTGTCGTGACCCAGGGTCTGCTCATGGGCAGCGTCACCGTCGTGATCACGCTGCTGCTGCTCCTGCTCGGCTTCTTCGACCACCCGCACGGCGACCAGGTGGGCAAGCTGCAGCCGGTCGCCATGGAGCGGACGCTGCGCATGGTCGACGCCCAGATGAAGGAGGTCGGCCTCGACGTCACGCCCCCGTGCGACGCGGCGGGCCGGGCCGACTGACCTACCGCCGCACCCCCCGCACCGGAGCGGCTCCCAGCGGGTCGTCCGGCCAGGCGTGCTTGGGGTACCGGCCCCGCAGCTCCGCCCGGACCGCCGGGTAGCCGGTGCTCCAGAAGGACGCCAGGTCGGCGGTGACCGCCGCCGGTCGACCGGCGGGCGAGAGCAGGTGCAGCAGCAGCGGGACCCGCCCGTCGGCCAGCCGCGGCGTCGTGCGCCATCCGAACACCTCCTGCACGCGGACCGGCAGCACCGGCTGGTCGCCGGCGTAGTCGACCCGGACGCTCGACCCGCTGGGCACCGTGAGGCGCTCGGGTGCGAGGGCGTCGAGCCGGGTCGCGTCGGGCCAGGGCAGCAGCCGGCGCAGCGCCTGCACGACGTCCACACGGCTCAGGTCCCAGGCACCGCGGACCCGGGCGAGGTCCGGGCCCAGCCAGTCGTGCAGGCCGACGAGCAGGGCGTCGTCGGAGACGTCCGGCCACGGTGCACCCAGCGCGCGGTGCAGGAAGGCCATCCGCTGCCGGAGGGCTGTGGCGGCGTCGGTCCAGCGCAGCAGCGCCAGCCCGTCGCGTGCCAGACCGTCGCGCAGCGCCGCCACGACGAGCTCGGGGGGCGGGTCGACGAGCGGCACGGACGTGAGCTCGATCGCGCCGAGCCGTCGCACGCGGCGCGCGACCACCGTGCCGTCCGTCCAGGCGACGACCTCGTCCTCTCCGAGGAGCGCCGGCGCGGCCTCGATGGCCAGGTCGAGGTCGATCGGCGCGGCCGACCGGATCGTGGCGTCACGGCGGCCGGCACCGCGGTCGGCGTCGGCGACCGCGAGCCACGGCAGGCCCGTCAGGCCGGACCCGGGTGGCAGCACCGCTCCCGTCCCCGACGTCATGAGGTACGTCGAGCCACCGGGGCGGAGCCGGGCGATGCGGTCGGGGTGGGCCAGGGCCACGACGAGCCCGACGGCGAGGTCGTCCCCGAGGTGCTCCGGCACACCGTCCGGCGGGACCGACGCCCGCAGCCGGCTCACCTGCGCCTGCCACGGTCCGGACCCGGGTCCCCCGCGGCGCAGCCCCCGCAGAGCCGCGACGAGGTCCCCACCGGGCGCCCGCACGTCGTCGGACAGCAGGGCGACCACCTCGGCGGCGCGTCGCCCACCCACCAGCGCAGCCCCGTCGAGCAGCCCCCGGGCGAGCCGGGGGTCGGCCGGGACGGCGGACACGGCGCGACCGCGCGCGGTCGGGTGCCCGTCGGGGTCCACGGCACCGAGGGCGGCGAGGGTCTCGCGCGCGACCGCCATCGCGGCCACGGGCGGCCGGTCGAGGAGGGCGAGCCCGACCCCGTCCGGGCTCCCCCAGCACGCCAGCTCGAGCGCGAAAGCCGTGAGGTCGGCCGTGAGGATCTCCGGCTGCGGGTGCGCGACGAGGCGCGCGTGGTCGTGCGCCGACCAGCACCGGTACACCGCCCCGGGCCCCTCGCGCCCGGCGCGGCCCGCGCGCTGCTCCGCGGACGCCCGGCTGACCCCCACGGTCACCAGACCCGCGAGCCCGCGGCGGTGGTCGGTGCGCGGCTCGCGCGAGAGGCCCGCGTCGACCACGAGCCGGACGCCCGGCACCGTGAGCGACGACTCGGCGACCGCCGTCGACACCACGACCCGCCGCCGGGCACCCGCCGCCAGGGCGAGGTCCTGCACGTGGGGTGGCAGGCGCCCGTGCAGGGGACGGACGTCCACGTCGCCGTCGAGGCCGCCGAGCCGCCGCACCACGCCGTCGACCTCACCGGCGCCCGGCACGAACACCAGGACGTCGCCGGGGCGCTCGACCAGGGCGCGCCGGACCGTCGCCGCCACGTGGTCGAGGAACGGCGGTGTCACGCCCCGCTCGTCGGTACGGGCGATGCGTGCGGGCGCGGGGCACCAGACGGTCTCGACCGGGAACAGGGCGCCCGGGACCGCCACGACGGGCGCCGGCTCGGCGCCGCCGAGGAGCGCGGCGGTGCGCTCGGCCTCGACCGTCGCGGACATCGCGACGACGGCGAGGTCGTCGCGGAGATGGGCGCGCACGTCGACGAGGAGCGCCAGCCCGAGGTCGTCGACGAGGTGGCGCTCGTGGACCTCGTCGAGGATCACCGCACCGACGCCCGGCAGCTCCGGGTCGCGCTGCAGGCGCCGCAGCAGCACCCCCGTGGTCACCACCTCGACCCGCGTCGCGGGGCCGGTCAGGCTCTCGCCCCGGATGGAGAACCCCACGGACCGGCCGACCGGCTCACCGAGCAGGTGGGCGAGCCGCCGGGCAGCGGCGCGCGCGGCGATCCGTCGCGGCTGGGTGACCACGACGCGTCCGCGCACCGCCGCCGCGACCGCCGGCGGGACGAGCGTGGTCTTGCCCGTGCCCGGCGGCGCCTGGACGACCACGGCCCCCCGCGCGCGCACGGCACGGACGACGTCGGGCAGCCCGTCCCGCACGGGCAGGTCCGGCGGGTCGGCGAGCAGCCGCGCGATCGGGTCGTCCTCCACGGACGCAGTCTGCGGGGTCAGGCCGACGATCGCTCCCTCGCCGACTCCACGGGCAGCAGCACGGCACCGAGCAGGAAGCACACCGCACCGAGGAACGTGCCCAGGTTGACCAGCTCCAGGTTGGCCGCCTGGTCCGTCGACGGCACGTACCGGGCGGCGACCGCCGAGACGCCGAACGCGATCGAGCCGAGCATGTTCAGCGCCGCGATGCGCCACCCGACCGAGCGGTCCGAGCGGGGCAGCACCCCACGGTTCACCTCGGCGTACGCGAACCAGCTGGCCACCAGGAAGCAGATCGACCCGTAGACGTCCGGCGCCCAGATGAGGTGCCTCTCCTGTGCGAGCGTCAGGTCCGCCTGCGTGGCCGAGAACGTGCTGATGTTGAAGAAGACCGTCCCCACCAGCTGGACCAGCACCGCCCAGAAGTCGATCCGCCGGGGCTTCCAGCCCACCAGCGACGCGAGCCGCCCCGGACGCGCCGACTCGGCGAGCACCCCGCCGGGAGCCCGCAGCGTCTCGTGGAACTGCAGGTAGGCGGCCGACGTGAAGAAGATCGACCCGACGAAGAACGTGCCGGCCACCACGGCCGGGTCGAGCGCGTCGACGTACAGCGGCACCGACCCGAGGGCGAAGCAGAGCGACCCGACGGCGAACAGGCTCCCGATCCACCAGCTCATGGCGCTGGCGCGGCCGCCCTCCGCCCGGACGCCGGCGAGCCGCAGACCGAGCCCCTTGCGGTGCCGCCGGGAGCTCCACTCCACCTCGCTGCCGTCCGGGCGGACGAGCACGGCATGCGTGACGAACCCCAGCGGGCCGCGGGTGCGCAGCACCCGCCAGCCCGCCGGGACGTCCGGGACGGTCGCCGTCACTGCTGGAGGCCGGTGCGCGCCTTGCTCTTCGCGGCGGCGTGCGCCGGGGACGTCCACAGGTCCGGCTTGGCCGACGGCCGCTGCACGGGCTGCTCGGCGACGAGCGCGTCCCAGGCGTTCATCAGGTCGCGCAGAAGCTGCTCGATCATCATGCGGCTGAGGTCGAGGCGCACCACGACGCGCATCAGGTGCACCGCGTCGGCGTCGGGCGGCAGGCTGTACGCCGGAACGATCCACCCGTCCTCCCGCAGCCGCGCCGACAGGTGGTAGACGTCGAACCCGGGGTCGCCCTTGATCGAGAAGGTGACCACGGGCTCCGCCAGCCCGGGGTTGAGGATCTCGAACCGGCCGCTCGTCTCCAGGCTCTCGTTGAGGAACCGGGCGTTGGCCAGCATCGTCTCGACGATGGAGGTGTAGCCGCTGCGCCCCAGCCGCAGGAAGTTGTACATCTGCGCCTGGATCATGGCCGAGCCGCGCGAGAAGTTGAACGTGTACGTGGGCTGGGCGCCGCCGAGGTAGTTGACGCTGAACACCAGGTCCTCGGGCAGCCGGGAGGCGTCCCGGAAGATCAGCCACCCGACGCCCGGGTACACCAGGCCGTACTTGTGGCCGGACACGTTGATCGACGCCACCTGCTCGAGCCGGAAGTCCCAGCGCAGGTCCGGCTCGGCGAACGGCGCGATGAACGCCCCGCTGGCACCGTCGACGTGCAGCGGGATGTCCCAGCCCTTCTCCGCCTTGACCCGGACGAGGAGGTCGTTGATCTCCTCGATCGGGTCCGCCTCACCGATGTGCGTGGTGCCGAGCACCGCACCCACCGCGATGGTGTTCTCGTCGATGTGCGCCTCGACGTCGTCGGCGCTGAGCACGAACCGGTCCGCCTTCATCGGGATCTTGCGCATCTCGACGTCGAAGTAGTTGGCGAACTTGTCCCACACGACGTGGGTCTCCGCGCCGAACACCACGTTGGGGCGGTCGGTCGACAGCCCCGCGTCCCGCCGACGGTCCCGCCACGCGCGCTTGTGCGCGAGCAGGCCGAGCATGATCGCCTCCGACGACCCGATCGTCGCGACCCCGACGACGGCCGTGGAATCGGGGGCGTTGAACAGGTCGCCCAGCATGTGCACGCAGGCTTCCTCGATCAGGGAGGCCGCCGGGTACTCCTCGTGGTCGATGTGGTTCTTGCGCAGCGAGTCGTGGATGAGCTTCTCGGCCTGCGGCTCCATCCACGTGGTCACGAAGGACGCCAGGTTGAGCGTCTCCCGGCCGTCGAGCATCAGGCCGGTGTGGAGCAGCTCGTAGGCCTCGTCGGGCTCGAGCCCGTGGGCGGGGAACGTGCCGCGGTCGATGTGCTCGCGGAAGCTGGGCCGGCCGTGGATCGGGCCGAACGGGTCGGACGTCGCGCTCACGTGTGCTCCTCCAGTTTGATCCGTCCGGAGCCGGCCTACCCTCCCCCGGTACGCACCTGCGGACCGAACGTAGCGCGATGCGTCCCGGTATGTCCCGCGCGTCGGGTCCGAGTCGTGACCTGGCACGACGCGACCGTCGTGCACGCACCGGACGCTCGCCGGGCTCGGTCCCGCCTGCACCGCGCGGCACGACCGCCTGCGCGAGCTCCTCGGGGGCACCCGAGGCCACGGACCCAGGAAGGTCCCGACGGCCGACGGGTAGGATCAACCGTTCCCCCCGCGCCCGGCTCTCGTGCTCCCCTGCCCGTCGGCCACCCCGGACGACCAGCTAGGACCCGCACGATGACTGCCCTCAGCACGACGCCCGTGACGCCCGTGACGCCCGACGGCGTCGACCCCGCCGAGCTCGACGTGTTCCTCCGGGTCGCGGACCAGATCAGCCGGCTCCCGTCCGACCACCCGCACCTGGCCCTGGCCCGCCGGGCGACGTCGGCGTTGTTCAAGGCGGCCAAGAAGCAGCGCCGCGCCGAGAAGCGCGACGCCATCAGCGCCGCCGACCGCTCGGTCATCCACGCGACGGCCACGGGCAGCCCCGGCCGGATCGACGACGAGACCCAGGGCATCCCGCTGGTCTCCAGCGCGCAGGGCGCCACCGCGGGGACGCTCCTGCGGGCCCGCCCCTGCTACATCTGCAAGGAGCCGTACGTCGAGGTCGACGCGTTCTACCACCAGCTCTGCCCCACCTGCGCGCGACTGAACCACGCCAAGCGCGACGCCCGCACGGACCTGACCGGCAGGCGCGCCCTGCTCACGGGCGGGCGGGCCAAGATCGGCATGTACATCGCGCTGCGCCTCCTGCGGGACGGGGCGACGACGACGATCACGACGCGCTTCCCCCGCGACGCCGCCCGCCGGTTCGCCGCGATGCCCGACAGCGCCGACTGGCTGGACCGGCTGAGCATCGTCGGGATCGACCTGCGCGACCCCGCCCAGGTGGTCGCGCTCGCGGACTCGGTCGCGGCGCAGGGGCCGCTCGACATCCTCATCAACAACGCGGCGCAGACCGTCCGCCGCTCCCCCGGCGCGTACACGCACCTGGCCGACGCGGAGCTGGAGCCCCTGCCCGACCGCCCGCTGCCGCAGATCACGACGTTCGGCCGGACCAGCAGCGCGCACCCCGTGGCCCTCGCCGGCTCCGTCACCGAGCTGACGAGCATCTCGGCAGGTGCAGCGGGCGGGGGCGTCGCCTCTCTCGCGCTCACCGCCGAGCACGCCTCGCTCGAGCGGCTCGTCGCCGGGACCGCGATCGACGCGGGCGGGCTCGTCCCGGACACCGCCGAGACCAACAGCTGGGTGCACACGGTCGACCAGGTGGACCCGATGGAGCTGCTCGAGGTCCAGCTGTGCAACCAGACCGCGCCGTTCATCCTGGTCAGCCGCCTGCGAGGAGCCATGAGGGCGACCGCGGCCGGCCGGGCGTACGTGGTGAACGTGTCCGCGATGGAGGGCGTCTTCTCCCGGGGCTACAAGGGTCCCGGGCACCCGCACACCAACATGGCCAAGGCCGCGCTGAACATGCTGACCCGGACCAGCGCCACCGAGCTGGCCACCGACGGCATCCTCATGACCAGCGTCGACACGGGCTGGATCACCGACGAGCGCCCCCACCCGACCAAGGTCCGCCTGGCCGAGGAGGGCTTCCACGCGCCGCTCGACCTGGTCGACGGGGCCGCTCGCGTGTACGACCCGATCGTGCGCGGCGAGGCGGGCGAGGACCTGTTCGGCTGCTTCCTCAAGGACTACGTGCGTTCGGCCTGGTAGCGCCCGGAGGCGAGCAGAGCGCTCGTGCACCACGATGAGCGCGTGCATCGCGACCTGACCGCCCACCTGTCCCTCGACGTCACCTCACCGGCCACCCTCGCCTTCGAGCTCGCCGTGTCCACGCAGTTCTCGGCCCAGGAGTCGCTGCGCGTCACCCTGGACGGCTCCCCGGTCCCGGTGCGCGAGGTCCCGGACCACCACGGCACCCGCCTGCACGTGGTGCAGGCGGAGGTCGGCCGGCTGGTCCTCGACTACTCGGCGTCGGTCGACGGCCGCGCGACCCCGGTCGCCTCCGACGAGGCGGACCTGCTGCGCTACCTGCGGCCGAGCCGCTACTGCGAGTCCGACACGCTCGGGCCGACCGCGTACGCCGAGTTCGCCGGCCTGGGCGGGTACGACCTGCTCTCCGCGGTGAGCTCCTGGGTGGGGTCCCGGCTGTCGTACGTGCCGGGATCGAGCCTGCCCACGGACGGGGCCGTGCAGACGCTGCTGGGCCGCAAGGGCGTGTGCCGCGACTACGCACACCTGGTCATCGCGTTGCTGCGCGCCCTGGACGTGCCCGCCCGGCTGGTCTCCGTCTACGCGCCGGGGCTGTCCCCGATGGACTTCCACGCCGTGGCCGAGGCCAACCTGGACGGTCAGTGGTACGTGGTGGACGCGACCACCCTGGCGCCGCGCACGAGCCTGGTGCGGATCGCGACGGGCCGCGACGCGTCGGACACCGCGTTCCTCAACGTGCACCACGGGTACGCCGGCCTCGACGAGCTCGAGGTCACCGCCGTCGCGGACGTCCTGCCGGACGACGACGTGCGGGACCTGGTGACGATCGGCTGAGAGCTGCGCTGCTAGCCTCCGGAACGTGACAGAACCGGACGAGCCAGGCACGGCGGTCCCACCCCGGCGCCGCTCGTTCCTCGCTCGCCGGACGGGCACCGACGACTTCGGGATCGTCCTGTCGCTGCTGGTCACGGCCTACGTCGCGTTCGCGCTGAGCTCGGACCTGTGGGTCGAGGTCGTCGTCTTCGTGCTCTACCTGTTCACCCTCGGGCTGGCGGTCCGCACGTCGAGGCCGATGCCGCACCAGAAGCGCTTCGTCCGCATCGTGCTCGTCGTCTCGGCCGTGGTCAGCGTCGTCGCGCTGGTGGCGCTCCCCCGCGCCGCCGCGGACGGCGTCCTGGACGCGGTCGTCTGCGTGATCCTCATGACCGCCCTCGTCGTGATCCTCGACCGGATCCTGCGGCGGAGCGCCGTCACCGTGCAGTCGCTGGCCGGTGCCCTGAGCGCGTACCTGATCATCGGGATGTTCTTCGCCAGCCTGTTCGGTGTGCTGGACGCCGTCACGCCCGGCCCGTTCTTCGCGTCGGGCGAGGCGGCGAACTCGCGCTCGTTCCAGTACTTCTCCTACACGACCCTGACCACGCTCGGGTACGGCGACTACACCGCGGCCATGTTCCCCGGGCGCAGCATCGCCACGTTCGAGGCGCTCGTCGGTCAGGTGTTCCTCGCTGTCCTCGTCGCCCGGCTCGTGGCCGCGTTCCACGTCCGGTCGGAGGAGACTCGGCCCGAGCGCACGGACGGTTGACATGGATGCCGCCACGACGCACGCGTGGAAGGCGCTCGGCGGGGCGGCCGACCTCGCAGGTCACGTCACGTTCGTCGGCGCTCCCGGTCTGGCGTCACCGCTGCCGGTGCGCGAGCTCGCGCGCGCGACCGTGGGCGTCTGCTCGCTGGCCGCGGCCGAGCTGCTGGCGGCACGGACCGGACGCCCGCTGCCGGAGGTCCGGGTCGACGAGGGCGCCGTGGCGGTCGCGTTCACCAGCGAGCGTCACCTGCGGGTCGACGGACGACCGATCCCGCTGTTCGCGCCGCTGTCGGGCTTCTGGCGGGCGCAGGACGGGTGGGTCCGCACGCACGCCAACTACCCGCACCACCGCGACCGGCTTCTGGCCGCGCTCGGCATCCCCGACACGGGCGACGAGACGTCCCTCGTGGACCGGCTGTCCGCGGTCGTCGCCGAGCTCCCGGCGGTCGAGGTGCAGGAGCGCGCCTACGCCGCGGACGGCCTCGCGGTCGCCGTCGCACCCCCGGCACCGTCCGACGAGCCCCTGGTCACCAGCCGGCCCACGGGGACCGGGAGGTCCCTGCCGGCACGTCGCCCCAGCCGGCCCGCCGACGGGATCCGGGTGCTCGACCTGACGCGGGTGCTCGCCGGACCCGTGGCCACCCGGAGCCTCGCGCTGCTCGGGGCCGACGTGCTCCGGGTCGACCCGCCCTGGCTCCCGGAGGAGGTCGGTACCCACCTCGACACCGGCTTCGGCAAGCGGTCCACCCGGCTCGCGCTCGACGACCCCGCGGACCGGTCGACGTTCGACGAGCTGCTGGACGGCGCCGACGTCGTGGTCATGGGCTACCGACCCGGCGCCCTCGACCGCCACGGTCTCGGCGTCGCCGCTCTGCACGAGCGCCGGCCGGACCTCGTCGTCGTCGAGCTCGACGCCTGGGCCTGGGAGGGCACCTGGGCCGGCCGGCGGGGGTTCGACAGCCTCGTGCAGGCGCGGTGCGGGATCGCCGACCTCCTTCGCGCTGCCGACGGGCGCCCGGGTGCGCTGCCCGCGCAGGCACTCGACCACGGGACCGGTTACCTCGTCGCCGCCGCCGTGCTCCGCGGGCTGACGGACCGGGCAGCTACCGGCGCGGGTCGTCACGTGCGCGCCTCCCTGACCGGGACGGCGGCGTGGCTGCTGAGCGCGGCGACCAGCGACGTCCCCACGCCCGCAGGGTCCGAGGACCCCGACCGCTGGCTCGTCGAGACGGACTCGCCGTACGGCCGGCTCCGGTACGCACGCTCGCCGCTCGGGGTCGCCGGGCTCGGCACGCAGTGGGACCACCCGCCGAGCGTGTGGGGGACGGACGAGGCGCGGTGGGCCTCGACGTCACCACCAGGCTGACCGGCGCGTATCTGCGCACCCTGCGACACCCCCTTCCCCAGCAAGCGCGTGATCGAGGCACCCGGAGGCACCGATGTCCACAGGTTCGGGATCCGGCGGGCTCGTGCCCGCAGCCGTCGAGCTGGGCGGGCTCACCGAGATCCGCGTGCACGGCGTGGGCGGGACCAGCCCCGAGTCGCTGCTCGGCGACCAGACGCCCACCCGCATCGCTGGCGACCGCGTCGCGGGCTTCTATCGCACCACCGACGCCGGGGACCGTCACCGCGAGGCGTACTCCTGGGGCGGGCTGACCTCGCGCAGCCGGATGCGGGCGCTCTGGGCGCTCCTGCTGCCGTCGATGCTCGCCAACATGGCCGGGTGGATGGCCCGCCGCTGGGTGACGTCCGGCGAGGAGGAGGTCGAGCGACCGGCCACGCTGTGGGTGTTCCGGTGGTTCGCGCGGCTGACCGCGCTGGCCCTGACGCTGAGCACCGCCGCGATGGTCACCTACCTCGCCCTCGACGTCCTCGCCTACCAGTGGGGCCGGACCGAGCCGCTTCCCGGCCCCGACCCGGCCGCCGCGACCGACGGGGTGCAGGGCGGCATCACGTCCTGGTGGGCCCAGACCGTCGAGACGTGGACGGCGGTCGACCGCCCCGGCAACCGCATCGTCCTCGGCGCCCTCGCCGCGGTCCTGGTGGCAGCGGTGTTCGCGGTCCTCGCGCGGCACTCCCGGTCGTCGTACGAGAGCGTGGTGCCGCCCACGCCGATCAGTGCGGAACCCGGTGCACCCGACGTCACGAGCACCGCGCTGCCCGCTCCGTCGGTGCGGTGCGCCGCGGCGCTCGACGGAGGGCTGCGCGCCGCCGACTTCTGGGCTGGCCTCGAGTGGCACCGGTTCCTCTCCCGGATCCATCTCACGGCCTGCCTCGGCGTCGTCGCCCTGATGCTGGGCTGGTCGACGGCGGACCTCGGGGTCGGCACGGCCGCCGGCTCGTACGGGCAGGTCGCCACCGTCGCCGCCGCCGCCGCGCTGCTGGTGCTCCTGGGGATGCTGGCGTTCGACGACGCGCAGCCCGACCTCGGCTGGATCGCACTGACCCTCACCACGGCCGCCCTCGTCCTGGCGGGCATCGCCGCGGTCAGCCTGCCGGCCGACCCGGGTCCGGTCGGGATGCTGCCGGGTGCACGCCCGTCGCTCAACGTGGTCTGGGGCGTGAGCCTGGTCCTGCTGGTCCCCCTGGCCGTGCAGCAGTCGCTCGCCTGGTCCTACCGCCTGTGGCAGTCACGGAAGCTGCGCCGGGCCGGCCGGCCGGTGCCTCGCCTCAGCACCTTCCCGTGGGCGGGGCCCTTCGTCATGAACACCATCGCGATGGTGGTGGCGAACACGGTGCTGCTGTCGGCGATCGTCTACGTCGCGGACCTCGTCGGCACGATCGAGTGGGCGTTCGCACCGGGCCCGGGCACGAGGGTCGTGGCTGACGCCGTCTACGTCCCGATGGCCATCGGGTCGCTCGCGTCGATCCTGTCGCTGGGGCTCATCGTGCTCGTGGTCCTGTTCGGCGCCGCCTTCCTCGTCGTGCTCCGCGTCCGGACCAGGGCGAACGCGCCGGCGGTCGAGGCGGACCTGCGCGACCGCTACGCCCGGGCCGGTATCCCGGAGATCGAGGTGGACGCCGCCGCGGGCACCGAGGCCGCGTGGTGGCGGTCGGCGTTCGACCCCCCGCTGTTCGGCGTCCGCGGCCGGCAGCGGCAGGGCCGGCCGACGCCGTGGGTGCACAAGGTCGCGACGATGCGCTTCGTCGGCGACCACTCGCGTGCCGTCGCCATCCTGTTCATTGCGCTCACGGTGTGCGCCGTGGTCGGGCTCGTGCTCTTCCTCAACCAGGTGCTGCTCCAGCACCGGGAGCCGCCGATGTTCTTCGTCGGCATCGGCACCAAGGTCGCGGTGGCGTTCCCGCCGCTGTACGTCCTGGTGCTCACCCTCGCGTGGCGCAACGAGCGCTGGCGCCGGGTCCTCGGCTCGCTCTTCGACGTCGGGACGTTCTTCCCGCGGGCGTTCCACCCCTTCGCGCCCCCGGCGTACGCCGAGCGGGCCGTGCCGGAGCTGACCCGTCGGATCTGGCGGCTGCACGACAACGGAGGCCGCGTCGTGGTGAGCGCGCACTCGCAGGGCAGCGTCATCGCCGCCGCCGCGGTGGGCCGGACGTCGGGCCGGGCCGGGCAGGAGCCGGCGATCGGCGTGGTCACCTTCGGCTCGCCCCTGGGCAAGCTCTACCGGTGGGCGTTCCCCGCCCTGTTCAGCGACGGGTTGCTCGCCGGCCTCACCGACGACCGCGCGGGCATCGGACCGGTGCTCTGGCGCAACGTCTACTACGCGACCGACTACATCGGGGGCGACGTCCGCTCAGGCAGCTCGACGATCTCCGACGGCGTGGACGTCGAGCTCGTCGACCCGCCGACGCACCGCTACGTCGTCGACCAGCCGCTGCCGCGCGTCATGAGCCACACGGGCTACTGGTACGACGAGGCGTTCTGGCGCGAGGTCGACGAGATGTGCAGCCTGACGCTGGCCACGGGAGGCCCCCGACCGGGCTCGGACGTCGGCGGCGGCGGACGGGACACCGTGCCGCCCGACCCCACCCTGTCGGGGAGCTACCGCGCTCAGGCGGTGATCCCGCTCGTCGACGCCACGACGTCGCCGATCTTGCGGGACAGCGCCTCGTAGAACATCGACAGCGGGAACTCGTCGTCCAGCACCGCGTCCGTGAAGCCTTTGGGCGGCCCGTCCAGCGGCAGGTCCCCCCGGGCCCACACCGACGCGGGGTGCGGCGTCACGGTGCCGGACACCAGGGCGTACGCCGCCAGCCAGTGCGCGGTCTTCGGGCGGTCGATCGACCGCCAGTAGAGCTGCTCGATCTGCTCCGCGAGCCCGATCACCGCGTCGGGCACCTGCGGCCAGTCGATCGTCAGCCGGGAGTCCGTCCAGTGCAGGACGTGGTGCTGGTGCAGCCAGGCGAACAGCAGCTGACCACCGAGACCGTCGTAGTTGCGCACGCGCGTGCCGGTCACCGGGAACCGGAACAGGCGGTCGAACAGGATCGCGTACTGCACGTACCGCGCGTGCGGGACACCCTCGCCCTCCAGGCGCACCGCCGCCCGGAACGCGGTGAGGTCGCAGCGCAGCTCCTCCAGCGAGTAGAGGAAGAACGGCATCCGCTGCTTGATCATGAACGGGTCGAACGGCAGGTCGCCCCGCATGTGGGTCCGGTCGTGGACCAGGTCCCACAGCACGAAGGTCTCCTCGGCGAGCCGCTGGTCGTCCAGCAGCCGCGCGGCGTCGGGGGGCAGCGCCAGCCGGGTGGTGTCCGCCGCGGCGCGCACGACGCGGCGGAACCGGGCGGCCTCGCGGTCCGCGAAGATCGCCCCCCAGGTGAACGTCGGCACCTCGCGGACGGCGACCGTCTCCGGGAAGAGGACCGCGGAGTTCGTGTCGTAGCCGGGCGTGAAGTCGAGGAACGTCACGGGCACGAAGAGCGCGTTGCTGAACTGCTCGGCCTCCAGGTGCGCCACCACGTCGGGCCAGCGCACCTGCAGCAGGACGGCCTCGACGCGCCGGTCGGTGCTGCCGTTCTGCGTGTACATCGGGAACAGCACCAGGTGGGGCAGCCCGTCGACACGCTGCCGCTGCGGGTGGAACGCCACGAGGGAGTCGAGGAAGTCCGGGACCCCGAAGCCGGTCTCGGACCAGCGCGTCAGGTCCTTGCCGACCGCCGTGAGGTAGTCCTCGTCGTGCGGCAGCGCGGGTGCGAGCTCGTCGAGCGACCGGGCGATCGCG
Source organism: Cellulomonas xylanilytica (assembly GCF_007989805.1). GTDB lineage: Bacteria > Actinomycetota > Actinomycetes > Actinomycetales > Cellulomonadaceae > Cellulomonas > Cellulomonas xylanilytica. Next base: position 400,189 of record NZ_BJUB01000001.1, on the reverse strand, counting down.
TGCACCAGCTCGCGAGCGCGCTCGTGGTGCTGGTCGTCCGGGACGGAGCCGTCCTTGACCTGCACACCCTGGAGCTCCGTGACGTCCCGCTTGAGGCGGGTCCACGCGGGGTGGCCCACGAGGTCCGCATGACGCTCGTCGGCGGTGGCGGCCGCGGCCGGGCGCGCAGCCCAGATCACCGCGTTGAGCAGCACCTCCGGCTCGGCGAGCGCGTCGACCCCGAGGACGAGCAGCCGACCGCGCCCGGCGCGCAGGCCGGCGGCAACGGTGCTGCCGAGCGCCTGGCTGCCCGTGTCGGTGCGCAGCAGCGGAACCGCGAGGCCGTCGACGTGGAGGGTGGCCCGGACGGGCAGGGCCACGTCGGTCGTCCAGGCGAGCAGGTCGTCCGCGGTGAGGTCGGCGGGGACCAGGGCGCTCGGCGTCGCGTCGGCGGCGTGCGCGGTGATCCCGTGGGACGCCAGGAGGCTCGCGACCTCAGGAGCCTCGGACCCCGTCGCCAGGACGACCGTGCCCGTCCCGACGACGGGGGCGGCCGGTGCCGTGCCCGGCAGCACGAGGACGAGGTCGGGGTCGTCGTCGGCGCCGACGAGGACGAGGCCGTGGAGCTCCAGGTGGGCCCGGTGGGCGGGCGGCAGGTCACCTGTCGCGTGGACGGTCGGGAACAGCCTCATGCGTGATCTCACCATTCGGACGGCAACGTTACTGCACGGTACGTTTCGCGCGTCCTCCGGTCAACGGTCTCAGGGGCGCAAGAGCGTCAGCGCACTCAGTCCGGCGACCAACGCCACCGCCACCCCGACGACCACGAGAGCCACCCGCAGACCCCGCCTGCTGTCCCCCGTCCACCGGGCCTCGAGGGTGTCCTTCGAGGTGAGGTAGCGCAGCGCGAGCCGCGTCCCGGGCGCCGGCGCGACGACGTCGTCCACCGGCGCGGTGATCCCCAGCGCACGCGGGTCGGCCTGCACCGCCGCGGCGGCGCCGTCGTCGCTCGCCGCCAGCAGGTGGCTGAGGTCCTCCACCGGCGGGGCCGTCTCCGGACCCGGCGCGGGCGGGACGATCGGGGCGTCGACCGGCAACGACAGCCGGCTCGCCGCCGTCAGCGCCGCGCCCAGGCACACCGCGTACTTCGGGTGCGCGTCGACCACCACCGGGACGCCGAGCTCCGCCGCGATGAGCTCGGACACCAGCGGGATCCGGCTCGAGCCGCCTGTGAGGAGGATCGCGTCGAGTTCCTGCGGCGCCAGCCCCGCCGACTCGATGGTCCGCGCCAGCGTGTCGATCGTCCGCAGCACGTCGATCCGGATGGCACCCTCCAGCTCGCCCCGGGTCATCCGCACCTCGCGGGTGATCCCCGGCAGGATCACCGGGATCGTCGCCTCGACGTCCTGCGACAGCGTCTCCTTGGCCAGGACCGCCGCCTCGCGCACCGCCGCCAGCCCGTGCCGGACGGCCGGCTCGTCCGGGTCCAGCGACGTCCACGCGCGACCCAGGGTGGCCGCCACGTGGTTCATCACCACCTGGTCGACGTCCTGGCCCCCGATGTGCTCGTCTCCCCCGGGCTCTCCCCGCAGCTCGTACCCGTCCGCCGTCTTCTCGACGACCGCGGCGTCGAACGTGCCACCCCCGAAGTCGTACACCGCCACGACGGCGCCCGTCGGCACCCGGCGCAGCGCCGCGTAGTGCACCGCGGCCGCCACCGGCTCCGCGAGCAGGCCGACGTCCGTCATCGTCGCCTCGCCCGCCGCTGCGACGAGGAGGTCCCTCCGCAGGTCACCCCACGCGGCCGGGCAGGTGAGCGTCACGTGCGCCGCCGGGCCGCCCTCGCGCGCGGTCACCGTCTCGACCACCCAGCGCAGCAGCGTGCCGGTCAGCACCTCCGGGGCGAAGCTCTCGTCACCGAGCAGCAGCCCGGTCGGGTCCCCCATGCGGCGCTTGAACCCGCGCCCGAGCCGCTCGGGCTCCAGCACGCCGCGACGCACGGCCGCGTCGCCCACCAGCAGCGCACCGTCCGGACGGAGCAGGACGGCCGAGGGAATGGTGTCCGTGCGGTCCCCGAGCGCCACGGTGGCGGCCCGACCGTCGCGCCAGACGGCGGCCGCCGTGTACGCGGTGCCGACGTCGATGCCGAGCGTGTACGAGCTCATGAGGCGCCCTGCTGCCAGATGCACTGCGCCGCGACCGAGCGGAACGTCTCGCACTGCGCCTTCGCGGTGGGCTCGTCCGGCAGGCCGTCGGTGAAGACGACCGTGTTGGGCACCCCGTTGGGCCCCTCGAGGAACGCCGCGGAGTCGGCGCTGCTCTTGAGCTGCACCCCGAGGGCGCCCGCCCCCTGGAGCGCCGCCACGAGGGCGTCGGCCGCACCGGCGTTCGCGGTGTCGTCCTGCGGGAAGTTGCCCCACCGCACGTACCAGCCCTGCGGCTCGAACGGTGTCCCCGCGGGCCCGGCGGCGGTGCTCGTCGGCGTCGGCTCCGGCGTGGCCGTCGGGGTCGCCTCCGCCGGCGGGACCGCCACGCACTGCTCCTCGCCGAACGCGCCCTGCACGTCGTCGGCGACCGCGCGCACCTGGAAGCAGTGCTCGGCCTCCGTCAGGCCCTCCCACAGGAACGACGTCTGGTCCGGGTCGTCGACGCCCTCGCTCGAGGTGCCCGTGACGCCCTGCGCCCACTCCTGGATGCCGTAGCCCGTGGCATACGGGCTCCGCAGCCACACCACCCGGACACCGCCGGGCACCGCCTCCAGCGACTCGACCTCCACAGGGGGTGGCGTGCCCGCGCGGAGCGCGACGGCGCCACCCTGCCCGCGCAGCCACAGGTAGCCGAGCACCCCGGCGACGACGAGCAGCAGCGCGAGCACGACCCACAGCTTGCGGACCACGGCGCGCTGCTCGAACGTCCCGGCCAGCTCTCCCGCACGGTCGGACCTGCTCACCCGGTAGGTGACGGTGAACGCGTGCGGCACCGGCTTGCCGAACAGCCGGGGGTTGCGCGCCTGGACCGCGAGGTACGCGGGAACCGTCCGGCCGGCCGGCACCTCGACGACCTGCGGCGCCAGCACGAAGCGCAGCAGCTCGGCCGCGTCCGCCACCTCCAGCGTCACCGTGAGGTCGGTGGTGCCGGTGTTGCGCAGCTCGACGCGGAACCGGCCCGCGCGGGCACCCTTCGGGCCGTCGCCACGCAACCGCACGTCCAGGCCCTGGACGGGGCTCACGACGACGTCCCCCTCGACCACCGCGGCGACGTCGCGGTTCTCCAGCGAGACGCACCGGACGCCGAACGGGATCGTCCCGACGGGCGCCGCGGGCGCGGGCGGCGGCCGGAACACGATCTCGACCGTCTGCTCCTCGGACTCCCCCGGCAGCACCGAGACGTGCTGCGGGACCACCGTCGACCACCGGGCGGCGTCGCCGAGGACCTCGACGCGGTACTGCGCCACGATGTCGCCGACGTTGCGGACCGTCACGCGGGTGCGCACCTGGCCCCCGGGATCCGTGGCCAGCGTGTCCTGGGCCAGGACGAGCACCGGATCCATGGCGGGCCCCCTCCCGGTCTGGCAGCGCTCGGGGCGACGCGACGACGTCCGGGTCACCCCACTCGTGACACGACCGTACCGGGGATGCCGCCTCCCGATCGGGCAGTCCAGGGCGTATCTCTGCGGCAGGTCGCGTCTCTACTATCGACGTACGGATTGTCCCAGATGTGAACACGGCCGTATCGGGGGATGTCGTGGATCGTGAGGTCGAGGACGGGACGTCGGCGGGCAGGGCTGCCTGGTTCGCCGACAGGTTCGACGCGCTGGCAGCCAACGTCGAGTCGTTCATCAAGGGCAAGACCGACGTCGTCCGCATGGCACTGATCTGCATGCTCGCCGAGGGGCACCTGCTCCTCGAGGACGTCCCCGGCACCGGCAAGACGTCCCTGGCCAAGGCGATGTCGCAGTCGATCGACGGGTCGATGCGCCGCATCCAGTTCACGCCCGACCTGCTGCCCTCCGACGTGACCGGCGTGCAGGTCTACGACTCGGGCAAGCGGGAGTTCGTCTTCCACCCGGGAGCCGTGTTCGCGAACATCGTGCTGGGCGACGAGATCAACCGCGCCTCGCCCAAGACCCAGTCGGCGCTGCTCGAGGTGATGGCCGAGCGCCAGGTGACCATCGACTCGATCCCGTACCTGGTGCCGCGGCCGTTCATCGTCATCGCGACGCAGAACCCCGTCGAGCAGGGCGGCACGTACGACCTGCCCGAGGCCGAGCTGGACCGGTTCATGATGCGCGCAACGCTGGGCTACCCGGACCACGACTCGGAGGTCCAGGTGGTCACCAACATCACCGCGGGACGGTCCACCGACGAGCTCCAGGCGGTCATGAGCACCGCGGACCTGCAGCAGATGAACCAGATCGCCGCCTCGGTGCACCTCGCGCCCGCGGTGCTGGCCTACATCGTGACGATCACGGCCTCCACCCGGACGCTGCCCGAGCTGCGGCTCGGGATCAGCCCGCGCGGGACGATCGCCGTGGCCAAGGCGGCCCAGGCGTTCGCCGCCGCACAGGGCCGCTCGTTCGTCACCGCCGACGACGCCAAGGCCGTCCTGCCGTACGTGCTGCCGCACCGGATGATCCTGCGGCCCGAGGCCGAGCTCCAGGGCCGCACGGCGCGCGAGCTGCTGGAGACGCTCGTGGCCTCCGTCCCCGTGCCCCAGGTGCGAGCCGGGGTGTGAGCCGTGATCACCACCTCGGGCAAGGCGGTCGCGGTCGCGGGCGTGCTGCTCCTGGTTGCGGGCTGGTGGCTGGACTACCCGGAGCTGGTCGCGATCGGCCTCGCGTGCGTGCTGGCTCTCGCGATCTCCGCGCTGTGGATGGTCTACCGGCCGTCGCTGGACGCCGTCCGCGAGATCCAGCCGCTGCGTGTCCAGGAGGGTGAGCTCGCCCGCGGCGTCGTCACGCTGACCAACACCGCCGGGCGGCGCAGCCCGCCCGTCCTCGCGCTCGAGCGGTTCGGGTCGCGGACGATCACGCTGCCCCTGCCGAGCCTCGCGCCCGGCGCGTCGCACGCCTCGACCTACCCGCTGCCCACCGACCGGCGCGGGGTGTTCCCGGTGGGCCCCCTGTCGATCGGGCACACCGACCCGCTGCGCCTCATGCGCATCTCCCGCGACTACGCCTCGACCGGGGCGCTGACGGTCTACCCGTTGCTGCACGCGGTCGCGGTGTTGCCCAGCGGCCGGTCGCAGGACTCCGAGGGGCCCACGTCGTCGAGCGCGCCGCGCGGAGGGATCGCGTTCCACAGCCTGCGCGAGTACGAGCCGGGCGACGACCACCGGCTCATCCACGCCAAGGCCAGCGCGCGGACCGGCGTGCTCATGGTCCGCCACAACGTCGTGCCCCAGGAGCCGCGCCTGATGATCGTGCTCGACACGTCGGCGGAGCCGTACGACGCCCAGAGCTTCGAGGAGGCGGTGCGCGTCGCCGCGTCGCTCGCGGTCGCCGCGGTCGACGGGCGCTTCCCGCTCGCGCTGCACACCACGGGCGGTGCCGGGGTCGTGGTCGACCGCACCCGCGACCGCAGCGAGGTGCTCGACCTGCTCGCCCGCGTCGAGCCCTCCACCGACGACCCGGGCCTCGCCGCCCTGCTGCGGCTCACGCCGCGGGAGGAGGGCGTCTCGCTCGGCGTCGTCACCGGGCAGCCGTCGCCCGAGCAGCGCGCCGCCGTGTCCCGGGCACGCGGACGGTTCCAGATGGTGTCGGTCGCGCAGCTGGGCGAGCGGTTCGGTCGGCGGGCGGCACCCCTCGAGGGGGCGCTCGTCGTGAACGTCGCCACGAGCGAGGACTTCGCCGAGGCGTGGAACTCGCAGATCAGGGGCTGATGTGACGGACGGGGGGCGGTGGGGCGCGACCGCCGGGATCGTGGCCGAGCTGGTGCTCGGCACGCTCGCGGTGGCGGTCGCGTGCCTGGCGTTCGGCCCGTACTTCGCCGGGACCGGCTGGCTGCCCGTGACGCTGGGCGCCGTGCTCGTCGGCACGGCGCTGGCGGGTGCCGGCGTGCTGTGGCGCTGGCCCGCCTGGACGATCGCGCCCGTCGGCCTCGTGGGCCTGTACGTCTACGCGCTGCTCGCGCTCCAGCCATGGCCACCCGACCCGGCGGCGGCCGGGCAGGACCTGCTGTCCGGGTGGGACCGCATGCTCACCGTGGCCCTGCCCGCCGACCCGGCACCACCGGTGCTCGCCCTGCCGGTGACCGCCGGTCTCGTCGCGTCCTACCTGGTGGGCGTGCTGGTCCTGCGGACGTCCGTGGTCGTCACCCTGTGCCTGCCGCCGCTCGCCGTCTTCGTCCTGGCCCTCGCGGTCACGGCCTCACGGCAGGAGACCCAGCTCGTGCTCACCGTCGCGCTGCTGGCCTGCCTGGCGCTCCTCGTGCTCGTGCGCGCCAACCGGCCGGACCCCGCCGCGGTGGTGAGCCGCGACGTCGCCGCGGAGCACCAGCGCGAGCTCGAGCTCGACCGTGCGGTCGGCGGGGACGCCGTCTCCGCGCGACGCACGTCGGCCGTCGGTCGCGTGCTGCTCGGGGTGCCCGGGGTGGCCCTCGTCATCGTCGTCGCCGCGGTCGGCGCGCTCGTCCTGCCGCTGGCCGACGGCTCCGACCGTGCCGACCCGCGCGACGCGCACGAGCCGGACGTCAGCGTCACCGTCGGCCTCTCCCCGCTCGTCGAGCTCAAGCCCCAGCTGGTCGGGGACCCCACGCCGCTCTACCAGGTGACCGTCCACGGGACACCGCGCACCCCCGTGGACCGCATCCGTCTCGCGGCCCTCGACGCGTTCGACGGTGCCCTGTGGAGCCAGTCGGGCACGTTCGTGCTGGCGGGCACCCAGCTCCCGCAGCCCGAGGTGCCCTCGACCGCCTCGGAGGAGGTCACGCTGGAGATCTCCGTGCTCACGGCTCGCAGCCCGTACCTGCCCGTCGTCGGCCGGCCCCTGACGCTCACCGGGACGTCCGCCGCCATCGACGAGTCCAGCGGGTCCCTGGTCCGCGCGGACGCCGACGACAACCTCTCCGGCGCCGTCTCGTACACCCTGACGGCCGAGGTGGCCGGTCGGGCGGGCATCGACACGGCCGCGCCGCCGAAAGCCGCACCCGCGCTGCTCGCCCTGCCCGACGAGCCCACCTGGGTGTCGAGCGAGGCACGGACCGCGCAGGCCGACTGGGTGACACCGTGGACTCAGCTCACGAGCCTCGAGGAGACCCTGCGCAAGCGGAGCACCAACCCGGACGCCCTGCCCGGGCACTCCTACGGTGCCGTCGAGCGCGTGCTCGTCGGCCCGGACGCCCTGCCCGGCAACGCGGAGCAGTACGCCTCCGCGTTCGCGATCCTCGCGCGGGCGATGCAGTACCCCAGCCGCGTCGCCGTGGGCTACCTGCTCCGGGAGGACGAACGCGTCGGTGACACGTACACCGTGCACTCGACGGACGTCCACGCCTGGCCCGAGGTCCTCCTCGACGGGTACGGCTGGGTCGCGTTCGACCCGACGGACACCACGAACCTCGCCGACGCCCAGGCACCGCAGGACCCCGACGAGCCGGTCCTCCCGCAGGACGCCGGCGCCGCGCAGCCCGCGCAGCCGGACACCTCGCAGCTCGACGAGGCGACCGAGGTCCCGGGCGGCACCCTCGCCGCGGTCGTGCGCGGGTCGGCCTACCTGGTCGCAGGGATCGTCGTCGTGGTGCTCCTCGCGCTGGCGGGGATCCTCGTCGCCAAGGCGGTGCGACGGAACCGGCGGAGGCACCGCGGCACCGCGGCCCAGCAGGTCGCCGCGGCGTGGCGCGAGACCAGTGACCGGCTGCGCGAGACGGGTGCGCCCACCCCACCGACGTGGACGGCGATCGAGCAGGCCACCTGGGCCAGCCGGCGGGACGAGCCGACGGTGGGTCCGGAGCTGCTGACCCTCGCCCAGCTGCACACCGCCGTGGTCTACGCCCCCACGGAGCCGAGCGCGGTCGTCGCCGCACAGGCCTGGGAGCTCGAGCAGAGCGTGCGCACGGCGATCGCCCACAGCCTGCCGCTGCCGGTGCGCTGGCGCGCGGCGCTGGACCCGCGGTCGCTGGTCGACCCCCAGGGTCGCTGGGCACGCCGGTCCCCCGCACCGCCCGCACGCCCCGCGCAGACCGAGGCACCTGTCGGCGAGCCCGTGACCGCCGGCCGATCGCACGAGGGCTGACCCGTGCTGCGCGACACACGACCGCGACGACGCCCCCGGACCCGGGTCGCGCTCACGGCTCTCGTCGCGTGCGCCGTGGTGGCCGCTCCGCTCGCGCTCGCGCTGCGGTACGGCGAGGACGCCCCGCTCGAGGCGCCTCGCCAGGTGGCCGGGCGTGCCTGGGTCGCGTCGCCCGAGCAGGGCACGGTCTCGCTGCTCGACGGCGCGTCGCGGGAGATCGTCGTCTCGCTGCCCGCCCCCGGCAGCCTCGCCGGGGACGACCTGGTGGTGACCCAGAGCGGCTCGTCGGCGTACGTCGTGGACCGCACCCTGGGCACGGCCGCGCGCATTGACGGGGCGACCTTCGCGGCCGGCGCCGCCGCCGGCCTCGCGGCCCCCGGCGGCCGGCCCCTCGTGCTCGAGGGCGGCGGTGCCGTCTACGTGCTCGACCCCGAACGCCGGACCGCGGCCCGCGCCGCCCCGGAGACGCTCGAGGTGCTTGTCGAGCTCTCGCTCGCCGCGGAGCCCGGCGACGGGCAGGCGGTCGTGGACGACGCCGGGCGGCTCTGGGTCGTCGACGCGGTCACCGGTGACCTCACGTGGTTCGACGGCACCAAGCAGGTCGAGCCGCTGGGGCTGCCCGACGCGCAGCTCGTCCTCGTCCAGGGGCGTGCCGTCCTCGTCGACGTCGCGGGGGGTCGGGTCGTGCGGCTGGGGCCGGACGGGCCGACGGGCCGGTGGTCCTGCGCCGGCGAGTGGGACGGTTCACCGGCCAGGATCCTCGGGTCGACGACGTCGGACCAGGTCTACTCGGCCGTGCCGGCCGACGGCACGTTCGTGGTCGCGTCGGTCGGCCGGGACGACTGCGCGACCGCCATCGAGCTGGCGGAGCCGGGCACCGCCGAGTTCGGGCCCCTGGCGCAGGACGGTCGGTACGTCTTCGTGCCCGACCGCACCACCGGGCGGACGGCGGTCGTCGACACGTCCCTGGGCCGGCGGGTGGCCGACCTCGAGCTGGCCGGGCCCGGCAACCGCGTCGAGCTGACGTCGAAGGACGGGATCGTCTTCTACAACGACCTCGACTCCGAGGTGTCCGGCGTGATCTCGCTCGAGGGCGACACCTGGACGCCGACCGAGGTGCAGAAGTTCGACCCGAGCACGGACGAGGGGGTCGCCGTGCTCGGCGACTCACCCGCGGGCGACGACGCGACGCAGACCGACGGGACCGGGGCGACCGACTGGGCCGCCGTCGCCCCGGAACGCGACGGGCGCACCGCGCCGTCGGCACCGTCGAGCGCCGTCGAGGGCGGGCCGCTGATCGACGGGGTCAGCGTGCGGCCGGACCCGGCCGTGCTCGGTCAGCCGGTGCGCCTCCTCCCGGACGTCCGCGGCGCCGTGGGGACCACCTGGACGTGGACGATCACGGCAGCCGACGGCACCGTGGTGTGGACCTCCGACCAGCCCGGCCCCGTCGACGTGACGCTCGAGGCAACGGCACCGGCGTCGTACACGCTGTCGCTCGAGATCGTCGACTCCGCCGGTCACCGCGCGACAAGCAAGCGGGCGCTGGACACCGTGCTGGTCCCGACCCCGCACATCGAGAAGTTCCTCGTGGACGACACGACCCCGGGCACGAGCGAGATCGTCCACATCGCCGCGGTCGAGTCCGGGCTGCCGGAGGGCGGCGCCACGTGGCAGTGGAGCGTCACCCTGCCGGAGAAGGGTCTGCTGTTCGCCCAGGAGCTCCCCGCGGGCGCACCGCTGCCGGTGCGGTTCCCGGAACCCGGCGAGTATGAGATCGCCCTCGCCGTGACGAGCGGGACGCTCGAGGACGTGGCCACCGTGCCGGTCACGGTGGCGGACCGCTGCGTCCCGGCGCTGACCGGCCGCAGGTTCATCGACCTGCGACGCGACGGCACCGGGACCTTCGCCGTCACGGCGGACGACTGCTTCGTCGACTCGACGGTCACCGTCGAGGTCCCCCCGTGGCTCGCCACGGACACGGCGAGCATCGATGTCGTCGCAGGCCCGATCGAGACGGTCGACGGCATCGAGCACACGACCGAGGCGGCACCCGTCCCCGTCGGGGTGCGCGTCACGGGCGCTCCCCCGTCGGACGGGGTCGTCACCGGGGCGGTCACGCTCGTGCTCGGCGACCAGCGGGTGCCGGTCGACGTCCGGGTGAACATCCCGCCCGTGTGGACCGCCGACCCCACCTGTGCGCGTGACGGGAGCACGGACCGTGCGGTGGTGACGGCGACCCTCGCCGACGCCGACGCGGGCTCGCTCGACGTCCGCCTCACGTTCGACGGCGTGCCCGACGGCCCGGCCGGCGGCTACCGGATGCTCCCGAGCGGGTCGAGCCGCGGCGTCTACTCGCTCGTGGTGCCGGCCGGCGTGGACCTCGCCGACGTGTCGGCTGCCTCGATCCAGCCGACCGACCGGTTCGGCGCCGTCGCCGAGTCCCGGGCTGTCTCCCTGGCGGCGTGCTCGTCGTGACCCGTGGTCCGTGACCCCGGACGGGTCACGGGGAGATCGTCGGCGAGATCCACGCGGCCCAGTCCTGCGCGGCGGTCTCTCCTGCCTCGACCCGGAGCACGATCCTGCGCGCCCCCGCGACGCGCGAGAGGTCCACGTCGATCGCCCGGAGCACGCCGTCGGCGCCCGTGTCTGCGACCGCGTGGACCTCGACCCTGTCGTCATTCGGCATGACGGCGATCACGCGGAAGGTCACGACGCCCGCCGAGGTGGCTCCGGTCACAGCGACGAAGCCCACCGTCGCCCGGAACCGGTCGCCGGCGAGGACCGGTGCGTCGAGCGTGTACGTGCCCTCGATCCACCCGCCGGTCACCCACTCGGGGTGCATCGACAGCACGGGGGGCGCGCTCCCGTCCTCGAGGACAGCCCATCCGTACAGGATCGCGCCGCCACGCGGGTCACCGTCGGTCCCGGGGAACGCCAGCGCACCGGCACCGCTCGCCCAGGTGGCACCCCACGCGCGGTCGTACAGGTTCACGGGCGGGTTCGACCCGCCCGAGACGACGACCCCCACGGCGTCGCCGAAGACGACGACCGACCCGCCACCGGGCTCGCTGCGCAGGACGGTCCCAGCGGCGACGGCGTTGCTCGCCTCGGTCGACGCGCTCGCCCCGAGACCGGCGCTCGCCAGGGTTTCCGTCGCCTGGTCGACCGACATGCCCGTCACGTCGGGCACCGTCGTCGTCGTGCTGATCTCGGCGGTGGCCTCGTCGACCGACCCCTTGTACCGGACACTCAGCGTCACCGTGTAGCGCGAGGGGTGCGGGACGGTGACGACGAACGGTTCGCCGGCGGAGCGGACGCTCGGGCTCAGCACGGTCTCGCCACTGACCGAGTCCGCGACCGACCAGGTCCAGGTGGCGCGACGGCCGACCACCGTCTCGTCGGCCGTGCAGGTGATCGCCTCCTCGGGTGCCGGGGTGACAGGCGCGCAGGCAAGTCCAGAGACGGCCGGCGTGCTGGCCGGGTCGGCGACGAGCTCCAGGGTCGTGCTGGCCGCCGCTGTCCCGGTCGGCCCTACCAGCACCATCTCCACGGCGTGGACGCCGAGACACTCGCTGGACAGCGGCCCCAGGGAGGTGGTGAAGACCTCCCCCTGTGGCACCGCCGCCATGGGCGTCGTCTGCGCGAAGTCGCAGTCCTGCGCGCGCACGGTCACCGCCCAGTGCGCACCCTCGGTGTTCGCGACGGGTGCGGTCAGCGTCGTCGTCCCGTCGGCACCGATGGTCGCCGGCGTCGCCGTGAGGGTGCCCACGGCCAGCACGTCCGGGGCCGGTGGCGGTCCCGTGGCGGCACCGGAGCCCGGCCTGGAGGGCACGGCCGCCGTCGGCGCGGAAGGTGCTCCGCTCGGTGTGGGTGGCGGACCGATCGGGGGCTGCGTGGTGTCGGGGGTGGGGTCCGTCGGCTCCGGGGCGGGCGTCGGCGGGGCCGACCCGTCGGGCGTCTGGGTCACGGCGTCCGGCGCCGCAGGTAGGCCGGACGCCGGGGGCGTGCCCGCGACTGAACCATCGCTCGGGCCGGTCGGCGTCTCCACCGTCACCGGCTGCCCGGTGGTGGGGTCGTACTTGTCGATCGACGGGCCCTGGACCCAGGACCCGTCGGCGAACGTCAGCACGCCGCTGACGTGCGAGTCCAGGTCGTTGTAGAACACCAGCCCGTCCTTGGCCACCAGCTGGACGTCGTTGCCCGGCGGCGTCAGCGGGAAGGCGACCACCCTCGTGCCCGTCCGGGTGTCGACGACGGTGGTCGTGCCGTCCGTGCGGTTCGGCACGAACAGGTAGGCACCGCTCTGCGCGAGCGCGCCGAAGTCGTTCGTGCCCGGCTCTGCGACGGGGACCACCCCGGAGCAGTCGTCACGGTCCACGGCCGCCACGACCACGGTCCCGGTGCTCGGGACGGCCGCGTAGACCTCAGGGCGGGTGTGCGAGCCGAGCACGCGGACCTGGTCCTCCGGCCGCACGTCGAGGCAGCCCCATGCCTGGACACCACCGCGGTCGACCCGGGCGACCCGGCGGTTCGCAACGTCGACCACGGCCGGCCGGCCCTGCACGAGGACGACGACGCTCTGTGGGTCGACGTCCCGGATCACCCCCTGGCGGGTGCCGTCGACCCAGGTGAGCCCGCCCCCGCCCGCGTCGACCGCCCACAGCCGCCCGTCGTCGTCGACCACCGTCTGTCCCGCTCCTGGCTCCGCCGCGAGCGACACCGTCTCGCCGGTCCGCAGCGTCGTCGGGTCCAGCTGCGTCGCCGTGCGCTCCGCCGCGTCGACGACGAAGAGGGCGTCACCCCCGGTCAGGACCGATGTGCCGCCGCCGGGGGTGCCCAGCAGGAACGGGGAGGACGGCGCGTACGTCGCACCGTCGAGGCGCGTGACGGTCCCGGCGGCGACGTCGGTGACGTACGCGGACGGCCCCGCCTGCGTGACGTCGAGCGGACCGGCGGGGATCGTCACCCGCACCGATGCGGCGAGCTCCTGCGAGGAGCCGTCGATGAGGCTGAGCAGACCCTGGTCCGGCGAGGCGATCCACACGGTGCCCGTCTCCTGGAGCAGCTCCGCGACGGGGTTGCCCTGACCGGCCGTCCCGACGAGCACCACGGGTACCGCCACGGCCACCGCGCTGACGACCGCGGCCGCGCTGGGCCGGCGACCGCGGGACAGTCCGCGCACCCCGATCGCCTCCCCCCGGAGGCACGCCGGACCCCCGCCCGCGCGACCCCTCCCCCAGTGCACACCCCGCCAGGCGTTCAGGGAAGGGTGGTCGCGGGCAGCCCCGCGACGATCCCCTCGCAGCTGCGCGCGACCAGCTCGGCCGTGCGGCGCAGGTCGGGCGTCGCCAGCGGGCTCGCCGCCCGGCGGTGCCAGCGCCGCAACGCCTCGATGGCGGCCGCCCGGACGTCCTCGTCGGGCACGGCCTCGTCCAGGCCCAGCCGTTCGTGCGGCGCGTCGCCGTCCACCCCCAGCAGCCGCTCCGCGTCGAGCGCGGCCGCGTCGTCACCGAGCTCGAGCTCGCCGGTACGCAGGTCGTCCAGGAGGCGCAGCTCGACCAGCTCGTGGGCGGCGGCGAGCACCTCCTCGACGCGTCGGCGCAGCGCACCCGCCGTCGGGACGGGCCGCGCCGCCAGGGCAGCCTCGACCGTCCGGACCGCGCGGCGCATCTTCAGCACGCCGGCCCGCGCGACGAACCGTTCGAGCAGGAGCGCGCGGACGTCGTCCAGCCCGCTGAGCCGGCGCAGGGCCGCCGCGAGCGTGGCCGCGTCGCCGGCGGACCCGAGCCGGACCAGGCTGACGCACAGGCGCACGCCGAACAGGCCGAGCACCTCGAGCAGCTCGGCGCGCACCTCGCGGGACGGCCCTCGGTCCGGCAGGGCGTCGAGGAGCCTGTCGGCGGACAGGAGCAGCGACGTCGGGGCGTCCGCCAGGGCGACGACGGCGGCGTGCTGGCGCTCCTGCAGCCCCGTCGACGCCAGCGCGAGGAGCCCCGAGACGGACACGACGGTTTGCACCAGCGAGCGCACCCGCGGGTCGGCCGAGTAGGTCTGCGCGATCCGGGCGGCCACCTCGAGGGAGTCCTCGCGCCCGCCGGCGATCTCGTCCGCACGCGACAGGACACCGACGGCGTTGACCGGCGACACCCCTGCGTCGTGCTCGTCGCTCATCGACTGCAGGAAGCCCACGTCGGCGGTGTGCAGGTGGCGCATGAGGTACAGCACCGCGTCCGCGCCCGAGCCGTCGTCCAGCAGGAACGCGTCGGTCCGCGCCGAGACCTCTCGCCGGGCCGACCCGATGCCCGGCGTGTCGATCAGCGTCAGCCGCTCCAGCCGCCGGTTCGGCGTCTCGACGACGAGCTGCGCGATCCCGTCCGCCTCCATCGCGCCCAGCTCGATCCGCGTCTGCCCTCCGGCCCGGAGGAACGGCACCTGCACGGGCTCGCCGCCGAACGGGTAGGCCCATGCGCGCGTGGCCGGCCCGTTGACGTAGCTGGTGACGATCCGGGTGCACTCGGTCGCGTCGGTGGCGGCCAACCGCTCGCCGACGAGCGCGTTGAGCAGGGTCGACTTCCCGGCCTTGACCCGCCCGGCGAACGCGACGCGCAGCGGGTCGTCCCAGCGGTCGAGCACGTCCTGGAGACCCGCTTCCTCCGGCAGGCCGCGGTAGGCCTCGACCGCGTCCGTGAGCAGCGCGCGGACGGCCCGCGACGTGGCGCTGCTCATGCCGCGACCGGGAGCCGGGCTGCGAGCACGGCACCCACCTCCCGCTGCAGGCTGCGCAGCGCGTCCAGCTCGGCGTCCAGCTCGGCGCGGCGGACGGCACGCGCCTCGTCGTCCCCGGTCAGGGACGTCGACAGGGACTCGACGGACCGGTTGGCGGTGGTGAACAACTCGGCCGCGCGGGCGCTGAAGGTCTCGCGCAGGCGGCGCTGAAGACGCCGGACCGCGTCGCGGGTGTCCTTGCGGGCCGCGATGTCGACCTCCTCGAGGTAGGCCGCGACGGCCCGGTCGGTGTCCGCCCGCAGCGCGCGCAGCTGCGCCTTCTGGGCGCTCTGCCAGGACTTGCCGGCCAGGACGGTGGACAGGACGAGGGCGGCGGGCAGGACCACCGGGAAGGCGAGGCCCAGCACGAGGCCCGCCGCGTGCGTGATCATCGCGCCGGCCGAGCCGCCGCGCAGTGCGACGAGACCCATGTCCAGGCGCGAGACGGACTGGGCGCCCGCGGGGGCGAACGCGACGTCCCGGACCGGACCGGACTCGTCCGTCCCGAGGTCCAGCCCTCGACGCAGGTCACGGGCCGCGGACCCGAACTGCTCCGCCACGGCGTCCGCCACCTGGTCGGCCTGGGCGCGGACGACGCTCTGGTGGTCGAGCAGCAGCTCCGTGGTCCGCTGCTGCAGCCAGGGGCCGAGGTCCGCGGCCAGTCGCGCCGGGGGCATCTGGGCCACCCGCTCGGCGGCCTCGCGTCGCAGCGACCGGATGCGCACCGTCAGGTCCAGCTCGACCTCCGCACCCACGTCGGCCATCCGGTCGAACAGCACCTGCTGCCAGCGCGAGCCGGCGCTGCGCAGGTCTGCGGCCTGCTCCCGCGCTCGCGCCCACGCCTGCCGCTGCTCCTGCGACGCCGCGTCGGCATCCAGGGCGCGGCGCTGTGCCGTCACCTCGGCGACCAGCTGGCCGACGACACCGGCCCCGACGGCCGCGGCCGCTGCACCTCCGGACCCCGAGACGCGCTCGTGCTCGGCGACGAGCCGGGCGGTCAGCTGCGGGTACCCCGACTCGAGCAGCAGCTCCCGGTCGCGGTCGCGCAGGCCGTGGTGGCGCAGCGGCGCGGACAGCGGCAGCAGGTCGACGTCCAGACCGGCGGCGGTCAGGTGCTCCGTGTCGGCCGCGAGGATGCGGCGCCACTGCGGGTACAGGTCGATGCGGGTGACGGCGCCGACCACGACCGGGCAGAGGGCGGCCGCCTGGGCGAGGAACTCGATCTCCGCAGCTCCCAGCTCGGCGCTCGCGTCGGTCACGAACACGAGCACGTCCGCGACCGCGAGGGCGCGCAGCGCGACGCCGGCGTGCGACGAGGCCAGTCCCCCGCTGATCCCCGGGGTGTCGACGAGCACGAGCCCGCCCGCGAGGAGCTCGCGGGGCAGCCGGATCTCGAGCGCGCGCGCCGCCGGTCCGCCGTGCCCGGTGGCGACGGTGTCCACCTCCGGGGCGGGCACGGCCGAGCCGCGGGCAGATCCCGGGCTCTCCTCCTGCAGCACGTGCGCCTCGAGCCGCTCGCCGTGCCGGACGTACGTGGGGATCGCGGTGGCGACGTCCGCGTCGGTCGCGCACACCCGGGCGCCGAGCAGCGCGTTGACGAGCGAGCTCTTGCCCTTCTTGAACTCCCCGCAGACGACGACCCGGCAGGCGGGGTCCGCCAGACGGGCCCGTGCGAGCTCGACCCTCTCGAGCAGGTCCGGGCGGTCGTGCCGCGCAGCGGCGCGGGCGATCGCCGCAAGCACGTGGTCCACGTCCGCCCCCATGTCCGCATTGTCCCTGCCGCACCACCCCCCGGGAAGGCGACCGCTCGCGTTGAGTTCTTGTGGAGCGGCTGTTGAGTCCGGCTGGGCACGCTGTCCGGGTGACGACGACGACACTGCGACGGCCGGCGACGACCGAGATCCCCGCTTTCACCGAGCCCGAGCCCCGGGTGCGGCTGCGCATCGGCGTGCAGGGCGGCGACTGCCTGACGCGCGCCGGCCTGCGGTCCATGCTCGGGGAGCTGCACGACCTGGAGGCCGCCGGCGCCGACGGGCACGTGGACATCGGCCTCGTGGTCCTCGACGCCGTCACCCCCCAGGGCATCGCCGCGCTGCACCAGCTGAGCGCCGTCCCCGGGGTGCGGGTCGTCGTCCTGCTCGGCGAGGTGAGCACCGAGGCGGTCGCGCTCGCCGTCCAGGCCGGCGCCGTCGGGCTGCTGCGCCGGCGCGAGGTCACCGCGGACAGCCTCGGGCACCTGCTGCGGTCGGTCGCGGCCGGCGAGGCGGTCATCCCCCCGGACCTCCTGGCGGCGCTCATGCCCCGGCAGGGTGCCGCCGGCCCCACCGCGACCGCCCCGCGGCTGCTGGCGATGGCGACGCTCACGGACCGCGAGCGCGACGTCCTGCGGATGCTGGGCGACGGGTCGGACACCCGGGAGATCGCCCGCGCGATGAGCTACTCGGAGCGCACCGTCAAGACGATCATCCAGGACATCACCCGGCGGTTCGGCCTGCGCAACCGGTCGCACGCGGTCGCGTACGCGGTGCGCCAGGGGCTGATCTGATCAGCTGCTGACGATGTCGTCCGCGGCGGGGCTGAGCGGGTTGCTCAGCGGGTCGGCCAGGTCGTAGCCGGCGCCGTACTCCGCCTTGTCGGTGAACCCGTCGGTGTCGGAGTCGGTGCCGAACGGGTCGGATCCCAGGACCGTCTCGAGCCCGTCGTCGAGGGTGTCGCCGTCGCTGTCGAGCCCGCCGGCCGCGCCGCCGTCGAGGGTCCCGTCGCCGTCCGAGTCCGCGGCGAGCGGGTTGGTGCCCAGACCGAGCTCGACGGAGTCGCCGATGGAGTCGCCGTCCGAGTCGCCCGTCGCGGCGCCCGTGCCGGTCACGAGCATCTCGTAGCCGTCGGAGATGCCGTCCCCGTCGCTGTCGACCAGGAAGAGGTCGAGGCCGAGCTTGGCCTCCAGGACGTCGGTGATGCCGTCGCCGTCGGTGTCGAGCCCGGGATCGACCGGGGCCGCGGTCCCGGTGCCGTCGGAGATGCCGGGGATGACCGCCGCGAACTGGAACCGCCGCTCGCTGGCCTCACCGAACAGCACGCCCTTGCTCGGGTTCATCGCCTCGATCGTGCGACCGTCGCCCATGCTGATCGCGACGTGCGCGTTCCCGGGCCGGCTGCTCTCGCCGGGCTGCGGCTCCCACGGGAAGTTGAACAGCAGCGCGCCGGGGGTGTCGATGGCCTCCTCGACGGGGACGACGAGGCCGAGCTCCTTGAGCTCGAGGTACTGGCGCCACGAGGCGTGCGGCAGGTCGACGCCGACCCGTCCCGCGGCCCAGCTGACGAGGCCGGAGCAGTCGAAGGTCTCGGGATCGGCGTCGTCGACGTCGACGTTCGCCCCGAAGACGTAGGTGTCCCCCGCCTGGGCGGTCGCGGCGTCCAGGAACGCCTGCAGCGAACCGCTGGGCTGCCAGTCCCCCGCGGCTGCGTCGGCCGCGCCGCCGCCGGACCCGCCCGCAGGGGTCGCGTCCCCGTAGCCGTCGGTGCCCGCCCAGGAGCCGCCGACGGGGTCGCCGTTCAGCTGGGCGGCCACCTCGGCCTCCGTGCGGTAGCTCAGGTACCGCGCACCCGCGCCGCCGTGCGTGACCGTCCAGGGCGAGATGTCCGCACCTCCGCCCGACACGTCGAACGCGGCCTTGGCGTTGGCCAGCGGGTCCGACAGGTCGACGCCCTGGAGGTCCGGGTGGGCCGCGACGTTGATCTGCCACAGGCCGCGCGAGTCCTCCCCGACCGCGTTGTGCGCGCCGGTCTCGCCGCCGGACTCCGCCAGGGCGATCGCGGTCATGGTCGCGGCCTCGTCCGGCTCGAACCCGGCGAGGCGGGCGAACCTGTAGATCTCCCGCGCCTCCAGAACGCTCACCCGTCCAGGCTAGGCCGGTGCCCCGGAGGAGTGAACGGGCGTCGCGGGTGGTCTTGGCTGCCCCTTCGGGCACCGCCGCCCGCACAGCGTGTCGCCCCGGGCGGCGCCCGGCGGACGATGGGGCGATGATCTCCGACGTCGACGCTGCCCTCAGCGCGCTGCTGCGTGAGGAGGTGCTGCGTGGGCAGAGCGCCGACATCGCGTTCGACGCCCCCACGACCGAGTGGGCCTCCCGTCGAAACGGGCCCGTGGTCGACGTGTTCATGTACGACATCCGCGAGGACGTCGAGCGGCGCGACGCCGCCGCCCAGCCGGTGCGCGACCAGCGCGGCCGGATCACCGGCCACCGCCCGGGCCCGCGGTACTTCCGGCTCTCGTACCTCCTGACCGCCTGGACCAGCCGGCCCGAGGACGAGCACCACCTGCTCGGGCAGATGCTGGAGAACCTCGTGCGGTTCGACCGCATCCCCGCAGCGCACCTGACCGGGCGGCTCGCCGACGAGCAGGTCGTCCTGCAGGTGGCCCTCCCGCCCGGTGAGGACCGGTCGCTGACCGACCTGTGGAGCGCACTGGGTGGGGAGATGAAGCCGTCGCTGGACGTCGTGCTCATCGCGCCGCTGCAGCCGGCGAAGGAGTTCGTCGCCGGGCCGCCCGTGCGGGAGCGGGACCTGCGGGTCGTGGAGCGCTGACCACAGCCCAGCCGGACGAACCCCCTTCGACCCAGCGGGAGACGGGTGCTCGTGCCGTTACGAGGACCAGCCGAGCTTCTCACCCAGCCGGGCGGCGATGGCGGCGATCTCCAGCCGGCGCGGTGTGAGGGAACCGCCCGCGTCGAGGCCGGCGATCTGCCAGCGCGCCGCAGCGAGCTGGCCGAGTCCGCTCTCGGTGATCTCCTCGTCGGTCCACTCGGTGCTGAACGAGCGCAGGTCCTGCTTCCAGATCTCGAGCTGCTCCTCGAAGATCTGCTTGAACGCCTTGGTCTGGCCTGCCCTTTGCGCCATCGCGGTGCACGCGTTCTTCAGGTACTCCAGGTCCTCGTCCGGGATCCGTGCCTGCCGCCGGTACGTCCCGGTGGCCGCGAGCACGAACGTCGTGCCGGCGGCGTCCGGTCCGAGCTGGCGCCTGGCGTCGTTGATCGCCTCCACGAGCCAGGTGACGCAGGAGATGCACGGCGTGCGGTTGATCATCAGGGTCACCGTCGACGTACCGTCCGGTCCGCGGTTCCTCGCGGCGGCGATCGCGTCGGTCCACGTCGAGCCGCGGACCAGGCCCTCCTCGGCGTGCACCCCTCCACCGCTCGAGCTGAGCTCGCCGATCCGCGCCCCGTTGACGGCGACGGCGGCGTAGGACGCCATGCTGGCGCGGGACAGCGCCGCCTTGAGCTCGTCGAGCTCCGCGTCGGTGTCGAGCGACTCCGCCGAGAAGATCTGGTCCCACCTGATCCGGCGCAGCTCGGGCGGGCTCGCGGAGGCCTCGATCGCGACGTCCATCGTGGTCGCGTCGGCCACGTGCACCTGGAGACCCTTCAGACCGCTCGGCCGGTTGGTGTTCAAGGTCGCCGCGAGGTAGGCGTGCAGGCTGGTGACGTCGTTGATGTCTCCTGCCGTCATGCGGGCCTCGACCAGGTCAAGGACGCGGCGCTTGATCTCCTCCGGTGGCAGCCCGGTGGGGATGGCGCCGTCCGCGGCCACGGGCTGGGGCTCGGGCTCCGGTGCCGCAGGGTCGGCGGGGGCTCCGCCGGTCAGCGCGTCCAGCGCCGCGCGGCCCAGGGCCATCGCCTGGTCGAAGAGCCAGTCGAGGGCCTGGTCCACCAGCTCGCGCAGGCCGACGATGATCTCCTGCACCTTCTCGGGCACGTTGCCCAGGCCGACCTGGTTGGCGAGGAACCCGATCGCGACGGGCACCGCGCTGGCCAGCCCTCGCTCGAGCATCGCGGCGCCGGGGGCCACGTCGCCGCGGGCCACGGACGCGATCGTGGAGACGTACTGGTCGACGATCTCGAGCAGCTCGCGCAGGTAGTCGATCGCGGACTGGACGGCGTTGAAGAACGCGATGGTGCCGTTGATGACGGCCATGATCCCGGTGGGGTCGAGCATCGAGAGCAGCCGCGTGACCACGCGGTCGACGATCTCCCGCATGATCCAGTCCTTGGCGGTGGTCAGGATCGTGTCCCACAGGGTGCTGAGCTGGCCCTGGATGAACTCCCAGACGGCGGTGATGCCCCGCTCCTGGACGTCCTTGATGAAGGTCCACGCCCCGCTGAGCTGGTCGAGCGCGCCCCGGATCTGCGCGACGCGCTCGAGGCCGATGCGCTCCCCCAGCTTGGTCCAGAGGGTCTCCGTGGTGACGCCCAGCACCTGGATGACGAGCGTGATGATGTTCTCGACCGACAACGACGTCGGCGGCTCGATGCCCAGGCCGCGCAGCCCGCGGAACAGCCAGCCGCTCAGACCCTCGAGCAGGTAGGTCGCGATGTTGCCGAAGAAGCCCTCGAACCCGGCCTTCATGGCGGCGACGACGTTCTTCAGGAAGCCGACGGGGTCGTTCTTGATGTCCTCGATGGCGGCGGTCGCGTTGGCGATGATGTTGCCGAGCAGCTCGGACGGGAAGTTCATCAGCTCGAGGATCAGCCGGACGACCACCTGGATGACGACGCTGACGAACTCGGCGATCCGGTTCAGCGGGTCGCCGAACGCGGCGACGATCCGGTCGAACGTCTCGACCGGCGACAGCAGACTCTGCAGGGTCACCGAGTTCCAGATGCCCAGGAACGTGCCGGTGATCAGGTCCCAGGAGATGTTCAGCCGCGTCATCGCCGACTCGATCGTGGTGGCCGCGTCGCCGATGACGCCCGACTCCGCGAGCTCGTCGTACATGGCCTCGCCGCCGGGCAGCAGCGTGATGAACCCCTTGATCAGGTTCTCGGCGGTGCGGGGGACGGCCTCGTCGGTGAACGGGTTGCGTTCCAGGATCACGGTGAGCAGGTGGAACCCGGGGACCTTGTGCGCGTGCTCGCTCGCCCAGCCCAGGAGCGACTTCTTCACCAGGTCCAGGACCTCGACCAGGATCGTCTCGGCGAAGGCACCGACGTCGCGCAGCAGCATGAAGGCGCGGTCGGCCAGCGACGTGATGTTCTCGATCAGGTTCGGCAGGTTCTCCGGGCTGATCGCGGCCCACGCGTCGGCGAACAGCGCACCGGTGCGGCTGAGCAGGTCGGTGAACACGGACCACTGCTTGTCGAGCCAGTCGGCCGTCTTCTGCAGCGTGTCGCGCTCTGTCATCTGCGCGAGCACCTCGTCGCGGTGCACGAGCCTGAGGAAGTCCCCGAGGATCTCCACGGTCGGCGCACTGACGTCCTCGTCGCGCAGCGGGTCGTGGTGGAACACCTTCTTGGCGAGGTCCCAGTACGGCGCGATCTCGGGGCGCTGCAGGAGCGGCTCGGCGACGTCCGCGACCACCTCGCGGACCTTCTCGATGACCGCGTCGATGACGTCCGAGACGAACGCCCGGATGTCGGCGACGATCGCGTCGACGTAGCGCTCGACGATCGCGACGTTCCCGTCGATCCCCTCGGTGACCCCCATCTCGTCCCACGCGGCGGAGATGTCGTGGCCGATCCGGGACAGCGTGAGGTCGTGGGCCGCGAGCGCGTCCATGAGCAGCGACATGATGTCGCCGAGGACGTCGATGGTCTGCAGCAGCGGCCCGACGGCGGCACCGAACGGGCCGAAGGTGAGGAGCTTCTCGACGAACTCCGTGCGGCTGACCGTCGCGGGCTCGTCGGTGAGGGGGTCCTTGCCGGTGATGACGGTCAGCAGGGTGTAGCCGGGGATCTCCTGGGCGGCGGACGTGACACCGTCGATGATCCAGTCGGGGATGAGGTCGGTGACCTCGAGGTCCCGGTAGACGGCGACGGCCTGCTGCTGGACGACGTGGGTCGCCTCGTGCGCCATGAGCTCCAGGTCCGCGGACGACTCCCCGTCGCCCAGGAAGATGTCCGCCCCGACGGTGAAGGCGCGGGCGTGCAGCTCGGCCGCGGCGGCGCCCACCTCGGGTCCCTGGTGGACGCGCACGGCACCCAGGTCGGCGCCGAGGTGCGGCTCGACCTTCGCCTGGACCGCGGGGTCCATCGGGACGCCGGCCCCCGGGCTGGCGACGAGCGACGTGACGGTGGTGGACACCTCGACGTCCCCACCCGCGGCGACGTCGGCGGACGTGTCCTCGCGCGCGACGGCGGACCGCGCCAGGGCCGGCTCGGCGGCCCGCGCGATCGCCGCCGGGGGTGCGGCACCGTGCGCGACGCGCGACGCGACCGCCTCGGCCTCCCGCTCGACGGGATCGCCGGGGTGCGTGACGGCGAGCGTCGAGCGGGCGAGCCGGTTGCCCCCGCCGCTGAGCAGGGTCGCCCGGGCGGCTCCTCCGTCCCGGGCGAGCCGGGCCATCCCGGCGTTCGACGTCGGCGCCCCTGCGCGGGCGGCGGTCGGGGGCCCGGTCCGTCCCCGGGCCTGTGCACCGGGCTCCCGGTCCAGCGCGTCCCGGGTCTGGGTCGCGGGCACCGTGTCAGCGTCCTGACCGCACGACGTCGAAGTACCGCGCGAACTCCGTCTCGGTGGACAGGTGTCCGAGCTTGACGAACTCGCGCTGCATCGCGAGCACGAGGCGTTCCATGGTGATGGGGCCACCGTCGTCGGCGGCGGAGAACGCGGCCCCGAGCGCCGCGTTGCGGATCACTCCCCCGGTGACCTTGAACTGGCGCGCGAGGAAGTCGAGGTCGAGGTCCTCCACGGGTGCCCCGGCCGGGAAGACGAGCTGCCAGATCCGGCGGCGCTGCTCCTCGTCCGGCGCGAGCACGTTGACGGCGACGCCGATGCGGCGCAGGAACGCGTCGTCGATGTTGCGCTGCAGGTTGGTGGCCAGCACCACCAGCCCGTCGAAGGTCTCCAGCCGTTGCAGCAGGTAGGCGACCTCGATGTTGGCGTAGCGGTCGTGCGCCGACGACACCTCGGAGCGCTTGCCGAACAGCGCGTCGGCCTCGTCGAAGAAGAGCACGACGTCGCCCGCGCCGGCCGCGGCGAAGATGCGTTCGAGGTTCTTCTCCGTCTCCCCGATGTACTTGCTGACCACCGACGACAGGTCGACCTTGTACAGGTCGAGGGCCAGCTCGCGTGCGACCACCTCGGCGGCGAGCGTCTTGCCGGTCCCGGACGGTCCGGCGAACAGCGCGACGACGCCGGTGGACGGGATGGCGGGGAAGCCCCACTCGCCGAAGACGGTCCGCCGCCGCCGGTACCGCGCGACGAGCTCGCGCAGCTGGGACTTCTGCGCGTCGGGGAGCACGAGGTCGTCCCACCCGCGCCGTGCGCGCACGCGCACGGCGAGCCCGTCGAGGTGTCCGCCGGCCAGCCGGCGCAGGTTCGCCTGCACCGCGGCCGGGTCCCCGCCGTCGCCACCGGCGACGAGCCGGAGCTGCTCGCGGGTGAGGCGGGCACCGCCGGACTCGGTGGACCCCGTGCGGGCCAGCCAGTCCTCCGGGCCGGCCTCGCCGTCGAGGACGTGCACCTCCCGCCACCGCCGCTCGGGCAGCGCCTCGAGCGGGAGCTCGCGGGGCGACGACAGCGCAAACGTGAGGTGCGGCGCGGTCTCGATCCGTGCCGCCGCCGTCGGTTCCGGCGGCCCGGTGACCTCGAGCAGCACCGCGCACCCGTCCACCGTCGCCTCCCGCACGACGGCCGCCCACTCCGCGGCCGACTCCGGGACGGACGTGGCGAGCAGGGGTCGGCCGGCGAGCTCGGCACCCACCGCCCGACGGCGGCTCTCGGCATCGGCCCCGTGCACCAGCAGGAGGGCCGGTGGAGGCGGCCGTCGCCCTCGGGCGGAGCTCTGCGCCGGCACGCGCCGCGTCCGCGGGGGCAGGTCCGGGTCCGGTGCGCCCACCCCGAGGACCGCCCAGACGAGCCGCGGCGCGACGCCGCACATCCGCACCGCCCACGGGCCGGAGTCCTCCACGGTGACCAGCTCGGCCACGCGCAGGGGTGAACCGGGCGCCACGGTCGGCGGCCCCGCCGGCCCGAGCGCGCGCGCGAGCAGCGCGAGACAGGGGCGCGGCAGCTGGACCGAGTCCTGCACGTAGGCGACGACCCGCTGACGCTGCGGGTCCAGCTCCACCGCGGTGAGCAGGGCGATCGTCTCGACGTCGGGCGGAGCCAGGCCGGCGTTGCGGCAGGCGCGGGCCAGGGCGTCGGCGCTCTGGGCGCACCAGAGCGCGAGGGCGGCGCGGGCCTGGTCGACGAGGGGAGCGAACAGGTCCCGCACGGGAGCAGCGGCCTCCGGGCCGGGCCCGTCGAGGCCGGGCAACGACCGCAGGATCGTGTCGAGGTCGTCGTCGTCCACGTACATCCCCGCGAAGTCCCGCGGGGGCACGCCGGACACGACGCGGCACAGCGCTGCCTCCCGCTGCAGCACCAGGTCCGCGAAGCGCTCCCAGGGCGTCACCTCCCTGTCGTAGCGCAGCGGGCCCGCCAACGGCGCGCGCCTCCCCCACGAGTGCGCGATGGGGCAGCGAGGGCGGCGCGATGGCGCGACGCCCGGCCCCTGTCCGCGGCGACCGCGCGGGATGAGGCTGGGTCCCACACGTCGACGGAGGGGAACGCCATGGCCACGCTGAGCAGCATCCGGTCGCCCGGTGTCTACATCCAGGAGCTGCCGGCCGGCTCGCGCCCGATCGAGGGTGTCGGGACGGCCATCGCGGCCTTCGTCGGCATCACCGCCGACGGGCCGTACGACCAGGCGATCAAGGTCGCCAACTGGGGTCAGTACACCGCGACCTTCGGCACCTGGGTGGAGGGCGCCTACCTGCCGAACGCCGTCTACCAGTACTTCAACAACGGCGGCGGCTCGGCGTACATCACGCGGATCGGCTCCGTCAGCTCCGACGAGGGGGCCCGGGCGAGCGCCGAGCTGACCAGCGCGCTCAAGGCCGGGCAGGGCGTCTACCGCATCGAGGCGAAGGAGCCCGGCGGCGCCGGTGACACGATCACCGTGACCGTCGAGCCCAAGCACGAGCAGGAGCCGCCGCCCGAGGGCGAGCAGGCACCGCCGGCCGACGAGGTGTTCACGCTCGTCGTGCAGCGGGGCGACACCGTCGAGCGGTACGAGGGGGTGACCCCGCGCAAGGGCGGCAACAACGTGGTGACCGCGCTCGCGGAGTCCGCGCTCGTGCAGATCAGCGAGCTGGGTGGCTCCTCGATCGTCGAGCGCGTGCCCACGACGGGTGCGCTCGTGCTCTCCGGAGGGGCGTCCCTGCCGGCCCGGCTCACCCCGGACGACTACCTCGGCGACGTCACCGCCCGGTCCGGCATCGCCGGGCTCGAGGCTCTCGACGACGTCACGATCGTCGCGGTGCCGGACCTGGTGGCCGCGTACGAGGCGGGGCAGATCGACGCCGACGGCTTCAAGGCGGTGCAGAGCGCGCTCATCACGCACTGCGAGACGCAGAAGGACCGCGTGGCCATCCTCGACACCCCGCGCGGGCTCAACGCCCAGCAGGTGCTCGAGTGGGTCAAGGAGAAGACCCGGTTCTCGTCGGCCTACGCCACGACGTACTGGCCGTGGCTGTCCTTCTGGGACCCGCTGGCCGGCCGCGCACGGCTGTTCCCGCCGAGCGGCGCGCTCGCGGGCATCTGGGGCCGCAACGACGACACGCGCGGCGTCCACAAGGCGCCCGCCAACGAGGTCGTCGCCGGGGCCCTGGACGTCGAGCTCAACATCACGCGCGTCGAGCACGACGACCTCAACCCCGCGGGCATCAACGTGATCCGGGCGTTCCCGGGCCGCGGCATCACGGTGTGGGGAGCACGGACGCTGTCCGACGACACGACCTGGCGGTACATCAACGTCCGGCGGCTCTTCAACTACATCGAGTCGTCCGTGCTGCGCGGGACGCAGTGGGCGGTGTTCGAGCCGAACGACCTCGACCTGTGGCAGCGGATCAAGCGCACCGTCAACGGGTTCCTGCTCGGGCTCTGGCGGGACGGCGCCCTCTTCGGCGCGACCCCCGACCAGGCGTTCTACGTCAAGTGCGACGAGGAGACGAACCCACCCGACGTCGTCGACGCCGGGTACGTGGTCATCGAGATCGGCATCGCACCCGTGAAGCCGGCCGAGTTCGTCGTGTTCCGGGTGAGCCAGCTGCCGACCGGCGGCGCGGTCCAAGAGTGAGTCGTGCAGGTCCACCTGACAGCGAAAGGACGACACCATGCCCATCGGTGAGGACGCACTCGCGAACTACGCCTGGCAGATCGAGGTCGACGGGATCACGCTCGCCCAGTTCAAGGAGGTCTCGGGCCTGAGCATCGAGGTCTCCGTGATCGAGCACCAGGAGAACAAGCCCAAGGGCATCCCGGTGATGAAGAAGCTGCCCGCGGCCCAGAAGTTCAGCGACATCACGCTCAAGCGCGGCATGACCACCGACAAGGGGTGGTGGGCCTGGGTCAAGGAGGTCCAGGAGGGCAAGATCGACAAGGCCCGCCGCGGTGCCGCGATCGTGCTCTACGACTACGAGCGCGGCGAGAAGATGCGGTTCAACATCACCAACGCCTGGCCGTCGAAGATCAGCATCGGCTCGCTGCAGGCCGGTGGGTCCGAGGTCACCGTGGAAGAGGTCACGCTCGTCCACGAAGGCCTCGCGGTGGCGTGAGCGCGACCATGTCGGTCGGCACGCCCATAGCCCTCCAGACGGAGTTCAGCTTCGAGCTGCCCATCGGGTACGAGGACGACGAGGGCCGGGTGCACCGCTCGGGGGCGATGCGCCTGGCCCGCGCCCGCGACGAGATCGTCCCGCTGCGCGACCCCCGCGTGCGGGACAACGAGGCGTACCTGACGGTGCTGCTCCTCGCGCGCACGATCACGCACCTCGGCGACGTCACGTCCATCACGCCCGCGGTCGTCGAGAACCTCTTCACGCCCGACCTCGCGTTCCTGCAGGACCTCTACCGACGGATCAACTCCGAGGGCCACACCACCGCGTCGGTGACGTGCCCCTCCTGCCACGAGGAGTTCGCCGTCGACCTGGCGGGTGGTCCGCCGGGGGAATCCTGACGTACGCGACCGCTGACCTGCTGGACGAGGTCGCGTACCTGGCAGCCGTCCTGCACTGGCCCCTCGACACGCTCCTCGACCTGGAGCACCCCGACCGGGCCCACTTCCTGGCGTACGCGCACCGGATCGTCGACGAGGCCGAGGAGGAGGAGCCGTGAGGCGATGGCCGTTCGCCGCGCGGGCCACCGCAGATCCCCCCGCTGCGCCCTCGCCGGCCGCTCCCCGGGGCCGGTCCTGGGACACCGTGCCGGCGATGGTCCCGCGCTCCCTGTCGCTGCAGCCGGTCGCGCGCAGCGCCGACTTCAGCCGTGGCCTGGGCACCCGCCAGGCCTCCCCGGTGGTGCTGCGGGCGCCGGAGCACGCCCTGGCCCGGCACCCCGGTGGGCACGTGGACGGCCTCGTCTCGCACGCCGCCGTACCCGCCGTGCCGGCTCCGCAGCCTGTCGCCGTCCCTCGTCGAGGGCTGGTCGGACGACGGCGGCGGTCCGCCGCTCCCGACGACGGAGTGGTCGGGCGCTCCGTGGACGACGCCGACACCTCGGCGCCGGCCGCCGTCGCAGCGCCTCCGGTCCTGCCGGTGGTGGCGCGGACGGCAGCTGCCGACAGGCCCGCGAGGCCGTCCGGCCCGTCCGGCGGCACGGCACCGAGCTCACCCGCCCCACGGCCACCCGCACCGCAGGCATCGGCGGCGCGTGCCGTCGTGACGCGGTCACCGACCACGGCGGCGCAGGCACGCCCCGCACGACCATCGACCGTCGCACGGTCCTCGGTACCGCCGTCGGTGGACGCTCCCCCGCCGCGACCGGGTGCGCGGCAGTCGACGCCACCCCCGACGGTCGCTCGGTCGACGACCTCGCGGTCGACGGCGTCGCCGTCCACCGTTGCGGGGGGCGCACCGTCGCCGACGACGGCTGCGCGGTCGGCAGCGTCTCCGACGACGGCCCCGGAGTCGGCACCGTCGCCGACGACGGCTGCGCGATCGACGGCGTCGCCCACGGTCCCGCCGGCGTCGCGCCCCGCGTCGGCCGTCCCGCGGTCGGCAGCAGCGCCGCCGACCGTCGGGCGCATCGGTCCGCCGTCGACGGTCGCGCGGTCGTCAGACCTGTCGTCGCCGAGCGGGCACACGCCGTCGCCGGGGTCGGCGACCGTGCCGGCGCACCCCGCGGAGCCGGCGTCCGTCGCGCGGGCGCTGGATCCGCCGACCGTGACGCCCGACCGTGCCGGCTCCACCGCACCGCTCCCGCGCTCCGTGCCGGGTCCGCCGACCCGCGCGGCGCGCACTCTCGACCCGGAGCGCGGTACTCCCCCCGCGGCCCGCTCGCAGAGCCGGGGGGCGTCACCCGGACCGGGCGCGCCGTCGACCACGTCCGGCGAGCTGCTCGCCCGCGCGAGCGAGCCGACGTCCGCGCCGGGAGCCGCGGTGCCTGCCCGGACAGTTCCGCGCACTCCCACCGCGCACACCTCTCCCGGCCGCCCGGTCCGAGCCGGTTTGCAGCCACCGGTCCACCGCGTCCTGGACGCCGCACCCGGCCCCGCACCTGACCCGGCGACGCCACACATCGCGCCGACCGAGCGCCTTCGACCGGCCGCACGTGCCGTGCCGAACCGGGTCCCGCTCGGCTCACCGGCGGCTCGGTCGGCCACCCCCGCAGTCGAGGCACCGGCGGACGACCCGGCGTCTGTCGTGCCACCCGCCGCGTCACCGTCCGCGGTCGCACGCTCCGCGACCCCCACCTCCGGCGCCGCACCGGCGTCCCCGGACGACCCGCTGGTGGCCCGGGCGGTGTCCCCGGGTGACGCAGACCTGCCCCGATCCCGCCCGGTCACCCCGGTCCGCCGCCTCGTCGCAGGCCCGATCACGCCCTCGTCCGTCCCCGTCCGACGCACCGTCGAGGCCGTGCGGCCCGGGTCCGCGGCGGCACTCCCACCGACGTCGGTCGCCCGGTCGACAGCCCCCACCCCCGGGGCGCCGCACCCGACGACGCCGGTGACGCGTTCCGTCGTCCCCGCGAGGCCTCGTCCCGGTCCCGACGGCATCCTCCCCCGGTCCGTGCCCACCGCGTCCACTGGACCAGTGACACCTGGCGCCGTGCTGTCGCGCGCTGCGGCGCCCGACAACCACCGCGCGACCCACGCGTCGACCGCCGCGATCGTCGCGCCCTCGTCGCGACCCGCTGCCGACGGAACCGGCCCGGGAGTGCCGGAGGCGCCTCGCCCCGCGACCGCGAGCACGCCGGCGACGCCGGACGTCCGACGGCTCCCGACGACCGAGGCGCGGTCCGAGCCCGGCGCACCCACCGCACGGACGCTCGCGGTGGCGCACGGTGCACCGGTCACGGCACGACGCACCACGCCGGACACCCCGGGCCGGTCTGCGGTGCCCCGTGGTCTCGGCTGGCCTCCCGCGTCGTCGGAGCCGGGCGCTCCCGCACGCTCGACCGCGGCCGGCATCGTGGGACGGCTCGTCGCGGACGAGATCCCGGGCGAGGCCCCGCACGACACCGCGCCCGACCCGTTCGACGCCGGCGCCGTCGCCGTCGCGGAGGGGATCGCGCGCCGGGTCGACCCGACGGAGGTCCGGTTCGCGGCGCCGGGGCAGGCGCCGGGACCGGGACCGGCGTCGGCGGTCGCCCGGGCCGCGACCGCCCTGGCCGAGCGGGCACCCGAGCAGCAGCGCGAGCAGCAACCCGCCGAGGTCGTGGCGGCGGGGCCGGCCGCGGCACCGGCGCAGGACCTGGGCGCTCTCGCGGACGAGCTCTGGGAACGCCTGGAGCTGCGCCTGCGGACCGACCTGATGCTCGAGCGTGAGCGTCGCGGCACGTGGCCGGACGCCTGAGGAGGTGACTGCGATGGCCAACGACACCAACCCCGTCAACACCATGCGGTTCGACGTGACGATCGACGGGCACGACATCGGCTCGTTCACGGCGATCGACGGTCTGAGCGCCCAGTACGAGGTCAAGACGTACGCCGAGGGCGGCGAGAACGGGTTCGTGCACCGTCTGCCCGGCCGCCTGTCGTACGGCACGATCAAGCTGACCCGCCCCGTGGAGATGCGGACGCGCGCGCTCGGCGAGTGGTTCCGGGAGGTCGCCAAGGGCCAGGCGACCAAGGCGCACACCGCGGCGATCATGGCGATGAACGACAACCGCGCGACGGTCATCACGTGGGAGTTCGAGGGCGTCTGGCCGGTCAGCTACAAGGGTCCGAGCTTCGCGGCCGAGGGCGGCAAGGTGGCGACCGAGGTGTTCGAGTTCGCCCACGACGGATGGAAGGAGTCGTGACCGGCGCCGAGCGGGCCCTGGCGGTGCTCGCCGAGAAGGACGACACCAGCAAGAAGCTCGTCTTCCACTTCAACCCGACGACGATCAGCTTCACGCGGGCCGTCCAGTACAACCGCAGCCCGACGCAGGCGAACGACCCTCCCGTGCAGTTCACCGGCGCAGGTCCGACGTCGATGACGCTGCAGGTGTTCCTCGACAAGGTGGGCAAGGGCGGCACCACCGGGATCCAGCCGGAGATCGACCAGCTGGTCTCGTGGACGACGGTCGCCGACGTGTCCCAGCCGGGCAGCGGGCCGCCCAAGCTGATCTTCACGTGGGGGGTCCTGTCGATCAACAAGGAGACGACCCTCGTCGGCTACCTGGAGAACCTCAAGGTCACCTGCGAGATGTTCGACCGCAACGGCCTGCCGCTGCGCGCCACCATCGACCTGACGCTGAAGTCGGCGGCCGAGGAGCCCAAGGGCACCAACCCGACGTCGGGGTCCGAGTCGTCGCGCCGCCGGCACGTCCTGCGCCGCGAGGAGAGCCTGCACTCGGTCGCGCACAGCACGTTCGGCGACGCGGGGGCGTGGCGGGCGATCGCGGAGCTCAACGGCATCGACGACCCGACCCGGTTGCGGCCCGGCCGCGAGCTGCTGCTGCCGGACGTCTCCGAGCTCGCGGCGGGTGCACGATGAGCCCGGCCGCCACGAGCGTCGGCGCGCGGCCGGTGGTCAAGGTGGGCGGCGCCGAGCTGTCCGAGCGGATCGCGGCCGCGCTGCGCTCGACGGTGGTCGACACCGACGCGGACGGCCCCGACTCGTGCCGGCTCGTGATCGACGACCCCGCGCGGCAGCTGCTGGCGGACAGCGCCCTGGACCTGGCCGCCACGCTGACGATCACGGCCGGCCGCGTGGGCGAGAACTCGGGCGACACGCTCTTCGACGGCGTCGTCTACGCCATCGGGTTCGACTACGACGACCGCGGCGGCTACACGACGGTGACGGCCTACGACCGGTCCTACGGCCTGTACAACGGGCTGCACACCACCAGCTTCCAGAACATGACCGACGGCGACATCGCCCAGCAGATCGCCCGCGACGTCGGGCTGACCGCGGGCGAGGTCGCGACGACCTCCGTGCTGCACGAGCACGTCTCGCAGGTGAACGAGACCCACATCGAGTTCCTCGAGCGCCGCGGCCGGGAGGTCGGCTGCGTCGTCGTGGTGTCCGGCTCGACGCTGCACTTCCGGCCGCCTACGCCGGCCTCGGAGGCCCCCGCTCCCGGCGCCTACGACTCCGCCGACCGGCTGCAGCTGGTGCCCGGCAAGAACCTGCAGCGCCTGACCGTCCGCGTCACGGCCGCCCAGCAGGTCTCCCAGGTGGAGGTCCGCGGCTGGGACACGTCGACCAAGCAGGCGCTCGTCGCCACCACGGACGCGCGCACCGGGACCGCGAGCCTGCGGGACACCCCCGCGTCGGTCGCGGGGCTGTTCGGCAGCCCGCGGGGGGTCACCGTGGACCTGCCCCTCGGCCAGCAGGCGGAGTGCGACGCGGTGGCCGCCGCGCGTGCCGAGCACCTGGGCAGCACGCAGGTCTTCGCCGAGGGGGTCGCCGACGGTGACCCGCACCTGGTCGCGGGCGCCGCGGTGAGCCTCGGCCAGACGGGGGGCAGGTTCGACGGCAAGGTCACGCTGACCCGGGCCAAGCACGTCTGGGACGACCGCAGCTACCGCACCCACTTCACGGCGAGCGGCTCGCACGACCGCTCGGTGCTCGGGCTCGTGCGCGGTGCGGGCCGGCACCGCGCCGGCCCGGGCGGGCTGGTCGTCGCCCTGGTGACCAACGCGGCCGACCCGGAGAGCCGGTGCCGCGTCAAGGTGCGGTTCCCGTGGCTGGACGAGGACTACGAGACGGACTGGGTCCGGGTGTTGCAGCTCGGCGCGGGCGCGGACCGCGGGCTGCAGCTGCTGCCCGAGGTCGACGACGAGGTGCTCGTCGGCTTCGAGCACGGCGACAGCCGGCGTCCCTATGTGCTCGGTGGTCTCTACAACGGGGTCGACGCCCCGCCCAAGGACGACGCCGTGGGGTCCGACGGGTCGGTCGCCACCCGGGTGTGGCGCAGCCGCAGCGGCCACGAGCTGCTCATGTCCGACAAGGCGGGTGCCGAGACCCTGGAGCTGCGCACGGGGGACGACAAGGCGAGCGTCGTCCTGGCCACCTCGGACGGCTCGATCGTCATCACCACCGAGGGCGACGTGAAGGTCGACGCGAAGGGCAACGCCGAGGTCACCACGCAGGGCGACCTCAAGGTCGAGGCGCAGGGCTCCGCGACGATCAAGGGCTCGTCGGGCCTGACGCTCGAGAGCAGCAGCACGGTCACCATCAAGGGTTCGACGATCAAGCTCAACTAGGCCGAAGGAGGGGCAGTCGTGGGTGCACCAGCAGTCGTCATGGGCGACAAGGTGATGGGGATGTGCGTCGGGCACCTGGTCCCGTCCCCCGTGGGCGCCCCGATGCCCGCGCCCGCACCGTTGCCGGTCTCCGCGCCGCTGACCATGGGCCTGTCCACGACCGTCCTCATCGGGGGCAAGCCGGCCGCGGTCAAGGACAGCAGCGGCTACAACGTGCCGCCGCACGTCGGCCTGCACCCGAGCGACCCGAAGCTCGTGCCCACCACGCAGGAGGCCAAGGTCGTGGTCGGCAGCAGCACCGTGCAGTTCGACGGGAAGGCCGCCGCGTACACGGGGTGCACCGTCACGGCCTGCATCGCTCCCACGGCGGCGGTCGTCGGCACCGGGGCGACCGTCCTGGTCGGGTCATGAGGGAGGACGAGCGATGAGCGACGCGAACAGCTTCGTCGGTGCCGGCTGGCACTGGCCGCTGACCACCGACCAGACCGGTGCGGTGGCTCTCGTGCGCGGCACCACCGAGCTCGAGCAGGCGATGTACCTGGTGCTCGCCACGAACCCCGGCGAACGCCCCATGCGGCCGGAGTTCGGCGCGCGGCTGCGTCAGTTCGTGTTCGCGTCGGGCGACGCCACGACCGCGGGCCTGATCGCCGCCGAGGTGCAGAGCGCGCTGGCCCGGTGGGAGCCGCGCGTGACCGTCGAGCAGGTCGACATCACGACGGACGCCGAGGACCCGTCGACGCTCTGGATCGACATCGGCTACACCGTGCGGTCCACCAACGACCGCCGCAACCTCGTCTTCCCGTTCTACGTGATCCCCGCCGACCGGTCCGAGGTGCGCGCATGACGCTGCCCACGCCCCGCCTGGACGACCGCACGTTCCAGGAGCTCGTCGACGAGGCGAAGAGGAACCTGCAGCTGCGGTGCCCGGAGTGGACCAACCACAACGTCTCCGACCCGGGCATCACGCTCATCGAGACCTTCGCGTGGATGACGGACATCCTGCTGTACCGGGTGAACCGGGTCCCCGACCGCCTGTACGTGAAGTTCCTCGAGCTCGTCGGCGTGCGCCTGTTCCCGCCGCACGCGGCCCGCACGGAGATCTCGTTCCGGCTGTCCTCGCACCACGACGACGTCGTGCACATCCCCGCGGGGACGGTGGTGTCCACGCGCCGGTCCGTCTCGCAGGAGTCGCTCGGGTTCAGCACGCTGCACGGGCTGGACATCCCCCCGGCGGCGTCGCGGACCGTCCTGACGATCAGTGCCGACGGGGACAGCGCGGACCGCACCGGTGTGCTCGGGCTCGGCGACGGGTTCCCCGCGTTCAGCCCGACGCCCGTGGTCGACGACGCGCTGTACCTGGGGCTGGACCAGCCGGCGCGGTCGTCGCTGCTGCTGGTCCAGGCGGTCTGCTCGCTCGGCGGCTACGGCATCGACCCGCGCCGGCCGCCGCTCGTCTGGGAGGCGTGGACGCCGTCGGGGTGGGAGCCGTGCGAGGTCGAGCGCGACGACACGCTCGGCCTGAACGTCTCGGGGGCGATCGAGCTGCACGTCCCCGACGGGCACGACGAGTCGGTGGTCGCCGGTGTCGAGGCCGCGTGGATCCGGTGCCGCGTGGTGAAGGCCCCCCGGCAGTACCGCTCGTCGCCGCTGCTGGTCTCCGTGACGGCCGCCACGATCGGTGGCGACGTCGAGGCGACCAACGCCGAGCAGGTCCACGACGAGGCCCTGGGCATCTCCGACGGCACCGCGGGACAGGTCCTGCACCTCGCCTACGCGCCGGTCGTCGTGGACCGCGAGGACCCTCTGGTGCTCGAGGTCGGCGTCCCGCCGGAGGACGGCATCGGACCCCCGACCTGGGAGGAGTGGACCGCGGTCGAGGACTTCGGGGCGAGCGCACCGACGGACCGGCACGTCGTGGTCGACCCGACCACCGGCGAGATCCGGTTCGGGCCGTCCGTGCGGCTCGAGGACGGCTCGGAGCGGCGGTTCGGGGCGATCCCCGCACGCGGGGCCGCGCTGCGGGTGCGTGGCTACCGCACGGGTGGGGGTGCCCGCGGGAACGTCGCCGCCCGCACCGTCTCGGTGCTGCGCTCGTCGATCCCCTACGTCGCCGCCGTCTACAACCGCCGCGCCGCAGCCGGTGGGGTGGACGGGGAGGACGTCGACAACGCGCGGACGCGCGGACCGCTGGAGCTGCGCGGCCGCGGGCGGGCGGTGACCGTCGAGGACTACGTCGCCGTCGTGCACGAGGCCGCCCCCGAGCTGGCGCGCGTGCACTGCGTGCCGGTCACGGACGGCCCCGACGCCGGGTCGGTGCGCATCCTGGCGATCCCGGGTGCCCCCGGCCAGGACGGCCGCATCTCCCTGCGGGACCTGCAGCTGCCGGACGGCGCCCGCGAGCGGGTCCTCGGCGCGCTGGACGTGACGCGCGTCGTCGGCGTCCGGCTGAGCGTCGAGCCCCCCAGCTACGTGGGGATCCGGGTCGACGCCCGGGTCCGCGCCCGTCCGGAGGCGGACCCCTCGCAGGTGGAGCGGGACGCGCTCGCGGCGCTCTACCGGTACTTCCACCCGCTCGCCGGGGGCCCCGACGGGACCGGGTGGCCCCTGGGCCGGCCCGTGCAGCCGGGTGAGGTGCACGGTGTGCTGGGCCGGGTCGCCGGGCTGGACTACGTCGAGGACGTCGTCCTGTTCCGGGCGAACCCGCTCGACCGGTCGATCTCGGCCCCGCAGGACCGGGTCGACCTGGGCGACACGCACGTGGTGCTGAGCGTCGAGCACAGCATCGTGGTCCAGGGCGGTGCCGGGTGAGGGGCGCGTCGGGGGGCCTGGTGCCGCCGGCGACGTCGCTGGTGGAGGGGCTGCCGGAGGCGTTCCTCGGCAGCGACTTCACGTCGGGGCTGATCGCCGCGTTCGACGACGTCATCGGGTCCGTGGGGGCCACCCTGGACGACCTCGACGCCTACCTCGACCCGCGGTACGCCCCCGACGACTTCGTCCGGTGGGTCGCGTCGTGGCTCTCGCCGGCGATCGCGGCGCGCCGGGACGCGGAGCACCTGCGCTCCCACCTCGGTGACCTGCGCCGGGCCGTGCTGGGCCGGGGCACGCTCGACGGGGTGACCGCTGCGGTCCGCGCGTGCACCGGCCTGGACCCGGACGTGCGCGACTCGGGCGGGGTGGCCTGGAGCAAGCGACCGCAGGGGGCGTTCCCGGGCCGGTCGTCCCCGCTGCTCGAGGTCGACGTGCGGATCGCCGACGACGAGCCGGACCCCGACGCCGTGCTCGACCTCGTGCGGTTCGTCGTGGACGACGTCAGACCCGCGCACGTGCCGGCAGCGGTCCGGCGAGCACCCTGACGGGCAGCTGGACGTGCGTCAGGACCGGCACCGGGACGTCCAGCTCCGCGAGGACCTGCGCGTACTCCCGGCGCGCCGCGGCAGCCGCGGCCGGCTGCCCGTCCGCCGTGAGCGCGTCGACCAGCCGCACCCAGAGGCCGTCCTGGTAGCGGTCGAGCGCGAGCGCGTGGCGGGTGACCTGGATGGCCGCCGGGGCGTCGCCCGCCGCGGAGCACAGGTCGGCGAGCGACTGGCACGCCCGCACGACGGACCCGCGCACCTCGTCCCGCTCGCCGGTGACCCACTCGGCGGGACCGTCGTCGGGCAGGACGTCCGCCGTGAGCTCCCGCACCCCCGCGGCGAGGCTGCGCCGACCGCCGTCGACGTCCCCGCGCTCGAGCGCGGACCGTCCCGCGGCGAGGAGCCGTTCGACGCGGCGCACGTCGTGCCGGTCCGCCGCACCCAGGTGCAGGGCGTAGCCGCCACCGGTGCGGCGCACCACCGACGTCGCCGGGGTCGCGGTCGGTCGGTCGAGCAGACCGCGCAGCGCGCTGATCGCGACCTGGAGGCTGTGCTGCGCCCGTTCCGGGTCACGTCCCTCCCAGAACCACTCCAGGAGCCGCTCGCGGTGCACGGGCAGCGGCGCGTGCAGGGCGAGCGCCCGCAGCAGCGCCTGGTGCTGGGGGCGCAGCGCGTCGAGCGTGACCGGCATGCCGTCCCGCAGCACGCTGAAGCCGCCGATGCAGCGGACCTCGAGCGCGGGCGGCGCCTCGGCCGTCGCGGTCCCGGGCGTCGCGCGCAGCCCGCGCAGGACGAGGGCCGTCCAGGTGGTCGCCCCGCTGCTGCGGGCCAGCCGCGCTGCGCGTACCCGCCCCTGGGCAGTCCCCGCGGCCAGCAGCGCCAGCGCGTGCGGGAGCGGGCCGACGCCGGCGGCGGCCTTCTCCACGGCGGCTGCCGTCCCTCGGTCCCTGATCCCCGTGCGCGCGTCCTCGACCGCGGCCATCGTGGAGCACCACGTGGCCAGCGCGGGCGCCCCGAGCGCGGTCAGCTCGGACGCGAGGGCGCGGTGCTCGTCGGCGGTGAGCATCCCGGTGGGCAGCCCGGCCACGGCCCCGAACAGGCCGAGCAGCGCCGCACCCCACCGGTCGCCGATCGCGGCGCACCGGTCCCGCAGGTGGCTCAGGGCCTCCCGTGCGGTCTCGGGCCGGCACGCGAGGTCGAGCCCGTCGGCGATCCGTTCCAGGGCGGGGGCGCCGAGCATCTTCGCCGCGACGGCAGCGCGCTCCCGGCTCTCGGCGGCCTCCGGGCGGAACGACAACGACAGGCTCACGGCCTCGCCCAGCAGCGCGACCGCCTCGAGGGCCGAGGGCAGGGTCGGCTGCTCGGAGACGGCGGAGAACTCCCGCGCCGCGACCGCCAGGTCCCCCGCGGTCAGCTGTGCCACCGCGCGGGCGAGACGCCGAGGGGCGTCCGCGGGGCGCGGCTCGGCGAGCTGGCGACGCGGGGCGACGAACGCGTCCCGGGTCAGCGCCACCCAGTCGGAGACGACGCCCAGCGGCGGGTTCAGCCAGCTCTGCACCATGCGCAGCTCGTGCGCGGCCAGCGCCCTCCCCGTCGCCGTCTCCACGCGGGCGCCCGCCAGCCGGTACGCCTCGAGCGCCTCCTCGAGCGCGCCGTCCACGACGAGCCGGCGTGCGAGCGCGAGCGCGACCCACGGGTCGGTGTCCCGGATCGAGGCGGGCAGCTCGTCGATCCACGAGCCCGGCCGCTCCGCCAGCTCGCCCCCGCCGATGGCGAGCACCCGTTGCGCGGCGTCCCAGTCGTGCGCGCGGCACGACGAGCGCAGCGCCGCGTCGAAGTCACCCTCCCGCAGCGCGAGCTGCGCACCCCGCTGGTGCAGCTCGCGGGCGCGGGCGCCGCCGTCCCGGCCGACGAGCACGTCGAGCAGGTGGGCCCGCATCACCTCGTGGCAGCAGTAGACGGTGGACTCCGCGTCGGCCACGGCGTTCAGCAGGCCGAGGCGGTGCGCCTGCTCGAGCAGGGCGGCGGCGTCCGTGCTGCCCAGCAGGTCGTCGCACCGTGCCGCGGTGAGCGTCGCCAGCACGGCGGTCCGCACGAGGAAATCCCGCAGCGGTGCCGGCACCTGGTCGAGGACGTGCCGCGCGAGGTAGTCGCTCGACAGCTG
The DNA here is from genome assembly GCF_007989805.1 of Cellulomonas xylanilytica. GTDB lineage: Bacteria > Actinomycetota > Actinomycetes > Actinomycetales > Cellulomonadaceae > Cellulomonas > Cellulomonas xylanilytica. The sequence continues at coordinate 361,031 of NZ_BJUB01000001.1, read as the reverse complement.
ACCGCCGCCGGCACCCAGCAGGCGGGCGCGGCTCGACGGTGGTCGTCCGTGCGTCGCCAGGTGGAAGAGCTCGAGCCCGGCCGCCCAGCCGCCGGTGCGGTGTGCCAGGTCCGCGACCTCGTCCGCGCGCAGCCGGGTCCCGTGACACGTGCGGAACAGCTCCTCCACCTCCCACGTCCGGAACCGCAGGTCCTCGGCGCCCAGCACGGTCGCCGTCCCCGCGAGGTGACGCGTCAGGGCGGTCGACGTCACGGTGCGCGATCCCAGGGCGACGCGCAGGTGCACCGGCTGGTGCTGGAGCAGCCCCTCGACGACGCGGGCGGCCGGCGTCCCGTCGATCGACTGCAGCTCGTCGAGGACCAGCAGCGCGGGGCCGTCGAGCACCTGCTCCAGGGTGGCGAGCGCGTCCTCGGTCGACTCCCACGGCGCGCGCTCGGCCAGCGACGGGACGAGGTCCGCGCACGCCAGCTGCAGGTGCGCGAGCACGGCCGTGGTGCTCCCCAGCGCGCCGTCGAGCGTGAGCCACCCGACCGGGGCCGTCGCCCGCGCCGCGACGTGCGAGAGGAACGTCGTCTTGCCGCACCCGGCGGCGGCCACGACGCTGACCAGCGGCTTCGCGGACGGACCCACCACGGGGTCCAGCAGCCGGTCCCGAGGCAGCCCGCGGGGCGCCGGGCGCCGGGTGCGCGAGCGCAGGACGGTCGGGTGCCTCTCAGCCCCCGACACAGCACACCTGGCTCGACGTCGTCACTCTGCCCCCGCAAGACCGTCGCGTACGCTGACCCTAGCCGTCGGGCGATTCATCCGAAAGGGTGTAAATCCGACGTCCGATGTCACGGGGGGTGGGGTCGTACGGTCACGGAACCTGGGGGCGGGTCCGCCGACGCGCCCGACCCTGCGCTCGACGACGAGCTCGCGGACCTCCTGGCGCCTGCAGACGTGCAGTTCCAGGCCGGTCCGACGACGCCGATCCGCGAGCCGGTCCCCCCGCGCGAGAGGGCGACGACGAGCCGGCCGCCCCTGGCTGACCCGGAGCACCGATCCGACCGTCCGGCGCCGAGCCCGCCGCCCCGCCCCGCTCCGGAGCCGCGCCCGTCCCCGCCACCCCGTCCGGCCCCTGACGGGCCGTCGCCCACGCCTCGGAGCGACCTCGGACCTCCGCCCGCTCAGGTGCGCCCGGTCTCACGCGCCCGTCCGGGGCCGGACCGGTCGTCGGAGGCCGACCTGCTCGCCGGCTCGCACCGGACCGGGTCGACCGCGGCGGCCGTCGACCCGGTCGTGGTCGGCCGACGCTTCCAGCCGGTCCCGGGCGGCGCACTTCCCCGACCGCACCCGAGCGACCCGCTCATGGCTGCGCTCCTCGCGACGCCCGCAGCCCCGGTGTTCGCGGTGACCGCAGGCACGGTCCGGCGGGCCCCGGCGCAGGTCGCGGCGGGGGCGATCGAGCTGCGTGCGCCCGACGGCAGTGCGCTCGTGCTCCTGGGCGGGTCCACGGTCGCGTGGGTGGTCGACGACGAGGAGCCCGTCGTGGCGGGGGCCGTGCTGGGGATCGTCGCGGGGTCACCCGGTGACCCGCCCGGCGACCCCCTGCTCGTCCTGGCGATCGACCCGGCGGGCACCCAGGTGGACGCGGTCGAGCTGCTGATCGGCCTGCCCGACCCCGGGGAGCTGGACCTGCTGGGCAGCGACCCCGCTGCGGGGGTCGACCCGTACCACCTCGACCTGGAGCTCGCTGCGTCGCTGCGGACCGTCGAGGAGGCGTCATGATCGTCTGCGCCCGGTGCCACCACGAGAACCCCGACGGCACTCTGCTGTGCGAGACGTGCCGGACCTACCTCGGCTGGTCGGCGACCGCTCCCGCCGCGGCGCCCGCACCGGCGCTCGCCCCCGACGCCGACCCGCCGACCGACGAGTCCCCGGAACCACCGGCACCACCCGCGTCCGCGGCCCCGTCCCCTCCCCCGCCCCCGAGCGCACGGCAGCCACTGCTGCCCACCCCGCCGTCGGTGCCGGGTGCACCCGCTGTGGCTCCTGGCGCTCCTCGGGCGCCCGCGCCGATCACGGTGCGCGCGGCGGGCGGACCGGGATCGCGCGCGCCGATCACGCCGGTCGCCGTCCCGGCCGCGCCGTCGGGTCGTCCCGCACCCGCCGTCCCACCGCCGGTGCCCGCTGCCCCGCCGGCCGGTCGAGCCGTCCCCGTCGCCCCGCCGCCGACGAGCACCGCGCCGCCGCCCGGTCGTGCCGCCCCCGTCGTCCCACCGCCGGGGCCGGCGGCGTCGACGCCCGGTCGCCCGGCGCCCGGCGTGCCGCCCTCCGCACCGGCGGCGGCGACCACCCATGCCGCCACGACCGCACCGGACGCCGCCGCGGCGCCCGACCCGGCGCCGCCGGTCCGCCGCCCGCCGACCACCGTGCGACCGGTCCCCGTCGTCCTGACCCCCTCCGAGACGTCGACGCGACCTCCCGAGCGGACGCCCGCCCGGGAGGCACCGGAGCGCACGATCGGGGTGCGCGTCGCCGCAGGCGAGGCGCGGATCGCACCGCGGGCTCCGACCGACCCGGACCACCCCACCGGCACCCCCGCCCCGCCGAACGCGTTCGACGCGGTGCTCCCGTCGGACGTCGGCGCGTACGCGGGCACGGCGGACGACCGGACGGCGCCACCCGACCAGCCCGCACCGGCCGATGCCTGGCAGAGCTTCGAGGACGCGACCCGGTGCCCGGCGTGCGGACGCGCGATCGCGGTGTCGCGCCGCTTCTGCCGGTGCGGCGCCACCCTGGTGCGCACGGCGACCCCCGACGTCGACCCGGAGCCGCCGCGCGAGCCCTGGTACCGGCGGTGGCTCGGCGGCTTCCGCCGTGGTCGGGGGTTCTGGCGCCGGATGCGGGCCGCGAACAACGGGGTCCGCGTCCGCTACGACCAGGCCCGGTCCGCACAGGTGCACCTCGCCGAGGTCACCGCCCTGCTGGCCGCCCTCGGCATCACCGCGGTGTTCGTCCTGCCCAGCACCGCGCAGATCGAGAAGCAGGTGGTCGAGCAGGTGACCGCCCTCGATCCGCGCGGGTACAGCACGATCGACGGCGTGACGGCCACGACCGACCCGGCGACCCCACCCGAACCCGGGTTCGACCCGTCGTTCGCGGTCGACGGGACGACGGGCCGTGCCTGGGCCGGCGTCTGGACCCCACCGACGGACGCCGGACCGACGTGCCGGCGACCGGGCGGCACGGACGCGCTGGTCCTGACCCTGCCGGGGCCGACGACCGTGGACCGGATCGCGTTCAGCGCCGGCATGCCCGAGTCGAGCCCGGACCGCGCGACGCAGGAGCTGCCGCACCGGGTGGACGTCAGCTGGGGCGACGGCGCGGACCAGTGCCAGACGTTCGACCTGACAGACTCGCCGGACCTGCAGGCGTTCGACCTCGACGCCACCGACGTCGCGCAGGTCCGCGTCGTCGTCGTGAGCGTCCACGAGACCCCGGACCCGCCCGAGGTGCGGCACGTCGCGTTCAACGAGGTCCTGCTCCAGCAGCGCGGTGCACCGGGGCTCGACGTCCCCGCGCCGTAGTCGTCAGGCGGTCGCGTCCGCGCGCCGGGCGACGAGCAGGTGGTGCGGGTGCACCCGGCGGGCGTCCAGCCGGCGCAGCTCGACCTCGAGCCCGAGCTCCGTCAGCCAGCCGCCCATGGTGCCCGGGTCGACGAAGTCGAACGAGGAGCCCTCGGTGATGCGCAGGATCTTGACCGACAACGTCTCCTGCAGCGTGTTCCAGCGCACCTTCCACCGCGGCCGGGTGCCCATCTCCTTGACCACCACGCGTCCGCCCGGAGCCAGCGCCCGGACGGCCTCGGTGAGCAGGCGACGCTGCTCGTCGGCGGGCAGCAGGTAGAGGATGTCGACGAACACGACGACGTCCCAGGGCCCGTCGGGCACGGCGCCGTCCGGTGCCTCGCGGAGCTCAAGGTGCTCGACCGCGCGAGCGGCGACCTGCGCGGCGGCGATCTTGTCGGCGTCGATGTCCACGCCGAGGACCTGGCGCGTCGGGTCGAGCAGCGCGGCGTAGGCGCTGAACAGCCCGTGGCCGCAGCCGATCTCCAGCACCCGGCCACCCGCGGGCAGGGCGGCGGCGATCGCGGGGAACGGGGCGCTGAACCAGCGGACCGCCACGTGCGCCCGCACGCCCCAGGGCGCAGACCGGTACAGGTCGAGGGCTGCGCGGCCCGCGGCGTCGGGGCGGCGGCGCGTGGTCGTCGTCATGCGGCACCGTCCGTGGTGGTCAGAGCGGCGAACCCGCTCAGGGTGTAGCCGGCGGCGGCGATCTCGTCGCGCACCGTCGGGTCGAGCAGCATGGCCAGCTCGTCGGCCCACTGGTAGTCCCACGTGAACCGGCGCAGGTCGGCGTCCCCGGCCTGCGCCGGGTGGGTGTTGATCTCGAGGGTCCGCGCCCCACGGCGTGCCGCGGCCTGCAGCGTCGTGCGGAACCGCTCGGCGTCCAGGTGGCCGGCCTCGTCGAGACCCGCGTAGTCCTGCGTCGTGGCGCGCCCGGCCGTCCGCAGCGCCGACCGCGTGCGGCGGGACAGGAGCCGGACGCCCAGCCCGACGGGCGCGTGGGAGTGGCTGCCGGGCAGCCGGACGGCGGGCACCCCGGCCTCCCGCGCCAGCTCGGCGACGACCCTCGCGACCGTCGGCCACAGGTGGGTGTGCTGGTGGGTGTCGACGTGCGTGACCGGCACCCCGACGCCGAGGACGCGCTCCAGCTGGGCATGGAGCTCGCGGCGCACGTCGTCGGGGTCGAGGCGACCTGCGAGGCCGCGCCGGACGACCGTGCGGTAGCTCAGCGGGAGCGCACCCCGGGCGTCGACGAGCGTCGGGATCTCCCGCGCCGACAGCAGCGGCGGGTCCTCCCCGACGAGGGCGAGGTGCGCGCCCAGCTCGAGGGTCGGCAGGTCGCGCAGCATCGCCGCCGCGTCGTCGAACTCGCGGCCGACGGCGAGCAGCGACGTCGCCGTCACGATGCCGGCCTCGTGGGCCCGCCGCACCGCCGCGTTGACGCCACGGGTCAGCCCGAGGTCGTCGGCCGTGACGATGAGCAGCCGCGTCACGACGGGACCGACGACCCGGCCACCGGGACGACGTGCTTGAGCTCGCTGCGCAGCCGGAGCATCTCCCCCACCATCGTCCGGATGACACCGAACGAGGACAGCGTCGAGACGCCTCGGGTGCGGGGGAAGTAGTCGACGCCGATCTGCAGGATCTGGAACCCCGACCGCTGCGCCCGGATCACGAGCTCGGCGTCGATGAACGAGCCCTCGCTCTTGAGCGTGACGTGGTCCAGGACGCGGCGCCGGCACAGCTTGAAGGCGAAGTTGATGTCCCGGATCCGGGTGCCGAACGCGAGCTGGACCATCCCGTTGTAGAAGAACGAGTAGATCGCGCGCCGCGGCCCCTCGCCCGTGCGGTCGAGGCGGTAGGCGCTGACCAGGTCGACCTCGTACATCTGCAGCACGCGCAGCGCGCGGGCCACCTCCGTCATCTCGAACGGCAGGTCGGCGTCGGTGTAGAGGACCACGTCACCGGTCGCCGCCGCGAACCCCGTCTTCAGGGAGCCGCCGAGCTTGCGGTTGACGTCGTGGTGCACGACGCGGACGTGCGGGTCCGCGGCCGCCATCGCGTCGGCGAGCTCAGGGGTCGCGTCGGTCGAGGCGTCGTCGACCACGATGAGCTCGTAGTCGAGGATCCGACCCTCCGCCACGAGGTCGTCGCACACGGTGCGGGCGGCGCCGACGGCGCGGTGGATGTACTGCTCCTCGTTCCACATCGGGAAGAAGATCGAGAGCTTCTCGAAGGGCTCGGGTGCGTGGGGGACGACCGTCACGAGACCGGTACCGATCTGCCGTAGAGGTAGGTGAGGAAGAACAGCAGCGCCGCGCACACGCACAGCACGGCGACGCGGACCCAGCGGTGCCGGACCCCGGCGAGGAAGTCACCGGCCGCGGCGACCACCGGGAAGGCGACGAGCACGTAGCGCCCGGTGCCCATGAAGTCCTTGGTGCCGACCAGCGGGATGAGGAGCACGACCGCCGCGAACGCGAGGTAGCCCCACCCGAAGAGCCGCCAGACGCGGCGCAGCAGGAGCACCGCGCACAGGCACGCCAGCGCCTGCAGCGTGAGGATGGCGGCGACGTCGTACGGGCCCTTGATGAGGGTGCCGGCGTACACGAGCTTGAACCACGTCTTCGGGCCCACACCCTGGTTCCAGCCGGGCGCCGCCTCGACCTCGATCCACGCGAGCGGGTGCCCGAACGCCAGCCCGAGGTAGACGCACCACGCGACGATGCCGAGCACCGCGGTGAGCACACCGAGGTGACGCAGACGCACGTCCCGGACCGCGGAGACCAGGTCACGCCACCCGACGGTCGCGACCGCGGCGTCGGCTGGTCCAGCACCCTCGGTGCCCTCGCTGGCCTCGGTGGCCTCGGTGCGGGCGGCGGCCGACGCGCGGCGGGACTCCGCGAGCATCTCGAGCGTGCGCACGACGAGCCCGACGGCGACGGCGATCCCGACCGGCCGCCCGGCGGTCGCCAGGGCCCCGACCAGGCCCGCGGCGAGGTACCAGCGCCGCTCGAGCAGGACGAACGCGCTGATCGCGCAGAGCAGGAACAGCGAGTCGGCATACATGGCGCCGTAGAGGAAGAACGAGTACGGGTAGACCAGCAGGACCGCGATGGCGAGCACGGCCGACCGACGCGGCAGCCGCGTCCACACCCAGCGGGCGAAGAGGAGCACCGCCGCGAGCCCCGCCAGCACGCCGAGCAGCGAGCCCGCCAGCTGGACGTCGTCCAGGACGCCGCCCAGACCGCGCACGCCCAGCGGGTACACCGGGAAGAAGGCGATCGACGACTGCGACCCGGGCACGTAGGAGTACCCGGTGCTGGCGATGGACCAGTACCAGGCGGAGTCGCCCTGGAACCACCCGTCCAGCCAGCCCGGACCCTGCAGGAAGGGCGCGGGCAGGGGCCCGTCCCGGTAGACGTTCGTCAGTGCCAGCAACGTCGAGAGTGCAGCCGACACGGCGACGAACGCCACGGCGACGACCGGCCACCGCAGGGGCCCGTTGGTCGGCACCGAGCGGACCGCGCCGTCCGTGACCTCGCCCTGCGCGCCGCGCACCTGTGCTCCTTGCGATGGATCCTGCCCCACGACGTCAGCGTGGAGCATAGGGTGCCTCGGGCACGTCGCGTGCGACCGGCACGCGTGACGGGACGACAGGGGGTCGGCGGTGGGGCTCGCGCTCGTGTGCGTCGGGGTGGCAGCGCTCTGCTCGGGCACCGCGATCGTGCTCCAGGCCGTCGCCGCACGACGGCTCCCCGCGGACGTGCGGCTCGACGCCGCCCTGGTCGGCGGCCTCGCCCGCAGCCCTCTCTACCTGCTCGCGCTCGGCCTGGTCGCGCTCGGCTTCGCGCTGTCGTTCGTCGCGCTCCGGACGCTGCCCGTGTTCGCCGTGCAGGCGGGTCGCGCGTCCAGCCTCGCCGTCGCCGCGGTCCTGTCCGTGGTCGTGCTCGGCGCCCGGCTGCGCTGGACGGACTGGCTGGGGCTCGGCAGCATCGCCGTCGGGCTCGTCGTGCTCGCGCTCGCCGTGGCACCGCAGACCACGATCACGCCGGCGGCGGGCACGCCGTGGGTCGTGGTGGGCGCGACGGTGACGATCGCGGCGCTGGCCGCCACCCTCGCGCTCGGCCCGCCCACGCCCTGGCGCGGCCTCCTCCTGGCCACCCTGGCGGGCGCCGCGTTCGGGGTGCTCGCGCTCGGCGCGCACACGGTCGACGTCTCCGACCCCGTGCGCGTGCTCACCGATCCCGTGGCCTGGTGCGCCGGCCTGTGCGGCGGGCTCGGGCTGGCCGTCTCCGCGCTGGCGCTGCGCCGCGCCGGGGTGGTGGCGGTGACCGCCCTCATGGTCGGCACGGAGACCGTCGTCGGCGCCGGCCTGGGCATCCTGCTGGCCGGCGACCGCCCGGCCGCCGGAGCGGGAGCAGCGTCCGTCGCCGCCTTCGCGCTCGTCCTGGCGGGCGCGCTCGTCGTGGCACGGTTCGGGTCACCGCCGTCGGCCCAGGCCGAGCTCGGCTCGTCGGACCCGAGGGCCGCGCACGCCTAGGGGTGTGCAGCGCTCCAGGCCGCCCAGGCGCTGGACAGCACCTCGGGCACGCCGTGCCGGGCCCGCCAGCCGACCTCGGCGCGGATACGGTCCACGGCCGCGACGACCGACGCCGGGTCACCCGCGCGGCGCGGTCCGATCTCGGGTGCGGCGTCCAGGCCGCTGACCCGGCCCAGCAGCGCCAGCACCTCGAGCACGGACGCGCCGTGCCCCGTCCCGACGTTGTAGACGTCCCGCGGCAGGTGGCCGGCCTCGAGCCGGTCCAGCACGGCGAGATGCGCCTGGGCCAGGTCCACGACGTGCAGGTAGTCGCGCACCCCGCTGCCGTCCGGCGTCGCGTAGTCGGTGCCGTACACCTCGGGTCGTTCGCCACGGGTCAGGCGGTCGAGCGTCTGGGTGACGAGGTTCGTCACGCCGGTGTCCCCGAGCTCCGGCCAGCCGGCGCCGGCGACGTTGAAGTAGCGCAACGACACCGCGCGCAGGTCGCTCGACCGGACGACGTCCCGGACCAGCATCTCCCCGGCCAGCTTGCTGCGCCCGTACGGGTTCACGGGCCGCGTGGCGTCGTCCTCGCTCACCGGCGCTCCGCCGCAGGACCCGTACACGGCGGCCGACGACGAGAAGATCATCGTGCTCACGTCGGCGGCGCGGACCCCGCGCAGGACGTTGGCCAGCCCGCCCACGTTCTGCGTCAGGTACCACAGCGGTCGGGCCACCGACTCGTCGACCCGCTTGCGCGCCGCCAGGTGGATCACCGCGGTGACGCCGTGCGCGCGGCACGCGTCGGTGAGCGGGACGACGCTGGACGGGTCCGCCAGGTCCAGCCGGACCAGCGTGGCACCGGGGACCCGGTCGGCGGAGCCGGTGCTGAGGTCGTCGGCGACGAGCACCTCGCGACCCGCGGACTGCAGCAGACGGACCACGTGGGCACCGATGTAGCCGGCTCCCCCGGTCACGAGCACGGTCACGGGCTGGACAGTAGCGGGTCCCGGGCGGGGCACGTGACGGTCGCCCGCCGCCGAGCGCGCTGCCGTCCGCGCCTCCACACTGTTCCGATGCGAACCCTGGGTGTCGAGGAGGAGTTCCTGCTGGTCACGCCGGAAGGGCGGCCGGAGCCTGTCGCGGCGACCGTGCTCCGGCACGCGTCGGCGGTGCTCCACCCCCCGACCGACGAGCCGGGGGGCGACCTGGAGAAAGAGTTCAAGCAGGAGCAGATCGAGACGTCCACGCCCCCGCGCACCGACCTCGCGGAGCTGGCGGCCGAGATCCGCGCCGGCCGGGCCCGGACCGACACGGTCGCGCGCAAGGCGGGTGCGCGGATCGCGGCGCTCGCCGCCGCACCGCAGGTCGTCGAGTCGACCGTCCTGCCGGACCGCCGTGCCTACGCCATCCGGGCGGAGTTCGGGGCGACGGCCCGCGACCAGCTCACCTGCGGGTGCCACGTCCACGTCTCCATCGCCGACGAGGAGGAGGGCGTACGCATCCTGGACCACCTCCGGCCGTGGAACGCGGTCCTGCTGGCCCTGTCCGGCAACAGCCCGTCCTGGCAGGGCACCTCGACCGGCTACGCGTCGTACCGGTCCCAGGTCTGGGGGCGCTGGCCGACGGCCGGACCGACCGCGCCGTTCGGCGACGCGGCCGGGTACCGGGCGGTCATCGACGGGCTGCTGAGCACCGGGGCGATCCTCGACGAGGGGATGGTGTACTTCGACGCCCGCCTCTCGTCGCGCTACCCGACGGTCGAGGTGCGCGTGGCGGACGTGTGCCTCGACCCCGACGACGCGGCCCTGCAGGCGGCACTCGTGCGCGGGCTCGCCGAGGCGGCCATGGGCGAGCCGATGGCCCAGCCGCGCACCGAGCTGCTGCGGGCGGCGACGTGGCGCGCCGCCCGGTCCGGGATCTCCGGCGACCTGGTCAGCCCGCTGACGGGCAAGCCCTTGCCCGCGGCCGAGGTCGTCGCGCAGCTGGTCGACCACGTGCGGCCCGCGCTGGCCGAGGCCGGTGACCTCGAGTGGGTCGAGCGCCAGGTCGCCACCGTGCTGCGGCGCGGCAACGGCGCGATCCAGCAGCTGGGCTGGCGGGCCGAGGGCGCCGACGACGACGAGGTGGTCCGCCGCGCGGTGGACCGGACGGTGGCGCCCTAGAGCAGGTCACCCAGGGGCACGTCCGGGTCGGCCAGCCGGTCGTGGTCGACCGCCGCGCCGGACCGGATCAGCGCCTGGACGTCGTCGACCACGTCCCAGACGTTGACGTTCATCGCGGCCAGCACCCGGCCCTCGCGACGCCAGAACGCGACGAGCTCGCGCGCCTGCAGGTCGCCGCGCACGACCACCTCGTCGTACCCGTGCGTCCCGACGTGCCCGACGTACTCCATGCCGAGGTCGAACTGGTCGGTGAAGAAGTACGGCAGCCGGTCGTACGGCTCGTCCGCGCCCACGACGGTCGCCGCGGCCGTCGTGGGCTGGTTCAGCGCGTTGGCCCAGTGCTCGACGCGCAGGTGGGTGCCCAGCAGCGGGTGCGCCGCCCGGGCGATGTCGCCGACGGCCAGCACGTGCGGGTTCGACGACCGCAGGTGCGCGTCGACGACGACGCCGTTCTCCACGTGCAGCCCGGCCGCCTTCGCCAGGTCCACCCGGGGCGCGGCCCCGATGCCCACGACGACCAGGTCGGCGTCGACCAGCGTGCCGTCGGCCAGCTCGACCGCCCCGACGTGCGTCCCGTCGCCCGCGGCGACGATCTCCGAGATCTCCGTCCGCGTCCGCAGGTCGACCCCGTTCTCCCGGTGCAGGTCGGCGAACATGGCCGCGAGCTCCGGGCCGAGCACGGCGAGCAGCGGCAGCGGGTCGCGGACCAGCACGCTGACCTCGCACCCGGCCGCGCGAGCCGCCGCGGCGACCTCCAGCCCGATCCAGCCGCCTCCCACCACGACCACGCGCCGGCCCGTCGTCAGCGCGGCGCGCAGGCGGTCGCTGTCGTCCAGGGTGCGCAGGTGCACGACGCCGTCGAGACCCGCGCCGGGCACGTCGAGCCGGCGCGGCTCCGAGCCGGTCGCGAGCACGAGGTGGTCCCAGCGCGTGCGGGTCCCGGAGGCGTCGACGACGTCGCGCGCAGCGAGGTCGATCGACCGCACCGTCGTCCCGAGCCGCAGGTCCACGTCGTGCTCGGCGTACCAGGACGCCGGGTGCACGAACGCCGCGTCGCGCTCGTCGCTGCCCTGCAGGTAGCCCTTGGACAGCGGAGGACGTTCGTAGGGGCGTTCCGTCTCGGTCCCGAGCAGCACGACCCGACCGTCGTACCCCCGCTCCCGCAGCCCCTCGACCGTCTTCGCTCCCGCCAGCCCGGCACCCACGACCACGACCTGACCGCTCACGTCACTCCCCTGCCGTCGTCCGCCGACCCGCCGAGAGGCCAGCGCAGCAGGTCGCGGGCCCGGGCGCAATGGCCGTGCGGGGGCGGAGTGTGGCGAAGTACACGTCCGGACTCCTCCCTCCCCCGCGCCGGATGGACGCTCGCCTGGCACCCTGGGCGCATGCTGATGTGGCCGGGACGCCCCTACCCCCTGGGCGCCACCTACGACGGGACCGGGACGAACTTCGCCCTGTTCTCCGAGGTGGCCGAACGAGTCGAGCTCTGCCTGATCGCCGACGACGGCACCGAGACGAGGGTCGACCTCCCCGAGGTGGACGCCTTCGTCTGGCACGGCTACCTGCCGGCGATCTCCCCGGGACAGCGCTACGGCTACCGCGTGCACGGTCCGTACGACCCGGCGCAGGGGCTGCGCTGCAACCCGAACAAGCTGCTCCTCGACCCGTACGCGAAGGCCATCGACGGGCAGATCGACGGCGACCCGTCGCTGTACTCGTACAAGTTCGACGCCCCCGACGAGCGCAACGACGACGACTCGGCGGCGCACACCATGACGGCCGTCGTCATCAACCCGTACTTCGACTGGGGCCACGACCGCCCGCCGCAGCACGAATACCACGAGTCGGTCATCTACGAGGCGCACGTGCGCGGCCTGACGATGCAGCACCCCGCCGTCCCCGACGAGCTGCGCGGGACGTACTCCGGCCTGGCGCACCCGGCGGTCATCGAGCACCTGACGTCGCTGGGCGTGACGGCGGTCGAGCTCATGCCCGTGCACCAGTTCGTCAACGACCCGTCGCTCGTCGAGAAGGGCCTGTCCAACTACTGGGGCTACAACACGATCGGGTTCTTCGCGCCGCACAACGGCTTCTCGGCGTTCGCGTCGTCGGGTCAGCAGGTGCAGGAGTTCAAGGCCATGGTCAAGGCGCTGCACCAGGCGGACATCGAGGTCATCCTCGACGTGGTCTACAACCACACCGCCGAGGGCAACCACCTGGGCCCGACGCTGAGCTTCCGCGGCATCGACAACGCCAACTACTACCGGCTCGTCGACGAGGACCAGGCGCACTACTTCGACACGACGGGCACGGGCAACTCGCTGCTCATGCGCTCGCCGCACGTGCTGCAGCTGATCATGGACTCGCTGCGGTACTGGGTCACCGAGATGCACGTGGACGGCTTCCGGTTCGACCTGGCGGCGACGCTGGCCCGCCAGTTCCACGAGGTCGACCGGCTGTCCGCGTTCTTCGACCTGGTGCACCAGGACCCGGTCGTCTCGCAGGTCAAGCTCATCGCCGAGCCGTGGGACGTCGGCGACGGCGGCTACCAGGTCGGCGGGTTCCCGCCCCTGTGGTCGGAGTGGAACGGCAAGTACCGCGACACGGTCCGCGACTTCTGGCGCGGCGAGCCGTCGACCCTCGGGGAGTTCGCGAGCCGCCTGTCGGGTTCCTCCGACCTCTACGAGCACACCGGCCGGCGGCCGATCGCGAGCGTGAACTTCTTCACCGCGCACGACGGCTTCACGCTCAACGACCTCGTGTCGTACAACGAGAAGCACAACGAGGCCAACGGCGAGGACAACAACGACGGCGAGAGCCACAACCGGTCGTGGAACTGCGGCGCGGAGGGCCCGACGGACGACCCGGGCATCAACGCGCTCCGTGCGCGGCAGCGGCGCAACTTCCTGGCCACCCTGCTGCTGTCCCAGGGCGTTCCGATGATCGCCCACGGCGACGAGCTGGGACGCACGCAGCAGGGCAACAACAACGTCTACTGCCAGGACGGCCCGATCTCCTGGATCGACTGGGACCTCGACCAGGACAAGACCGACCTGCTCGAGTTCACGCGTCGCATCGTCCGGCTGCGGCAGGACCACCCGGTGTTCCGTCGCCGTCGGTTCTTCGCCGGCTCCCCCGAGCACGGCGGCGAGTCCGACCTGCTCGACATCGCGTGGCTCTCGCCCGACGGCCACCACATGCGCGACGACGCCTGGGGCGCCGACCAGGCGCGTGCGGTGCAGGTGTTCCTGAACGGCGACGCCATCGCGGAGCCGGACCTGCGCGGCCAGGAGATCGTCGACGACAGCTTCCTGGTGCTGTTCAACGGGCAGCCCGACCCCGCCACGTTCACGCTCCCGGCCGCCGAGTACGGCACCGTCTGGACCGCGGTCGTGGATACGGACTCGCAGATCGAGTCGGGGACCGCCGTCGACGCCGGGACGCAGCTGGAGCTTCGCGAGAAGTCGATCATCGTCTTCACGCGGCCGCCGCTGAGCCCGTCGGCCACGTCGTCCGGGATCGGAGCGGTCGCCGAGGCGTCCCGCGAGGCGGCCAAGCAGGCCAAGCGGCTCGCGGAGTCGCCGGGGGCAGCCGACCTGAAGCCGAAGCGACGCACGACCCGGCCCCGCCCGAGCGCATGAGCGAGCTCCGTCCCACGCCCACCCGCCGGCTGCCCACCCCGGGCAAGCCGGTGCCGGGCTCGACCTACCGGCTGCAGCTGGGTGCGGACCTGACGCTCGACGACGCGGCGGAGCGCGTGCCGTACCTGGCGTCGCTGGGCGTCACGCACCTGTACCTGTCGCCGATCCTGCGTGCCGCACCCGGCTCGACGCACGGGTACGACGTCGTCGACCACGACGAGGTCTCCCCCGAGCTCGGCGGGCTGCCGGCGCTGCGGCGCCTGGCGACGACGGCGCACGACGCGGGCCTCGGTCTGGTGCTCGACATCGTGCCCAACCACATGGCCGTGCCGACGCCGGTGTGGCACAACCGGGCGCTGTGGTCGGTGCTCGCCGAGGGTCCCGACTCGCCGTACGCCGACTGGTTCGACGTCGACTGGTCCGCCGGCGACGGCGCGGTGCTCATGCCCGTGCTCGGCGACCGGATCGGCGCGGTGCTGGGCCGGGACGAGCTGGCGCTGGACGAGGTCGAGATCCCCGGCGAGGGCGTGCGCACGGTCCTGCGCTACTACGACCACGTGTTCCCCGTCCGGCCGGGGACAGAGGCGCTGCCCCTCGCGGAGCTCGTCGAGCGGCAGCACTACCGGCTCGCGTACTGGCGGGTGGCCGACGAGGAGCTCAACTACCGGCGGTTCTTCGACGTGGGGACGCTGCTCGCCATCCGCGTCGAGGACCCGGCCGTGTTCGACGCCACGCACGCGCTCGTGCTGTCGCTGCTGGCGGACGGCACGATCGACGGACTGCGCATCGACCACCCCGACGGCCTGGCCGACCCGGCGGGCTACCTGGCGCGGCTGCGCGAGGCGAGCGGCGGCGCGTGGGTGGTCGTCGAGAAGATCCTCGAGGGCGACGAGACGCTCCCGCCCGACTGGGAGACCGCGGGCAGCACGGGCTACGAGGCGCTGTGGCGCATCCAGGAGACGTTCGTCGACCCCGGCGGCGCCGCGGTCCTCGGCGCGGTCATGCACCGGCTCACGGGCGACACGTCCGACGCGTTCCCGGCGATGGCGGAGCGGGCCAAGAGGGAGATCGTCGACGGTCCGTTGTACGCGGAGGTGCACCGGCTGACCGCCCTGGCGGCCGACATCTGCCGTGAGGACCTGCGGCTGCGCGACCACACCTGGCGCGCGCTCGAGGACTGCCTGATCGAGCTGCTCGTCGCGTTCGACCGCTACCGCGCGTACGTCGTGCCCGGCGAGCCCGTGCACCCGGAGTCGCTCGAGGTCATGACCACCGCCGCGTCCCACGCGCGTACCCGGCTGTCCCCCGAGCGCAGCGAGACCATGGACGTCGTCGTGGACCTGCTGCTCGGCCGCGAGGTGGGCAGCGCCGGGCGCACCCGGGGCGCGCGCCGCGACGAGCTCGTCGTGCGGTTCCAGCAGACGTGCGGCGCGGTGATGGCCAAGGGCGTCGAGGACACGACGTTCTACCGCTGGACCCACCTGACGAGCCTCTGCGAGGTGGGCGGCTCCCCCGAGCAGTTCGCGCTCACCCCGACCGACCTGTCGGCGTGGGCGGCACAGATGCAGGTCTCGGCCCCCCTGGGCATGACGACCCTGTCGACGCACGACACCAAGCGCGGCGAGGACACCCGGGCGCGGCTCGGGGTGCTCAGCGAGCTCCCGCGCGAGTGGTCGGACCTCGTCGACGACCTGCGTGCGGCCTCCGCGCCGTACCGCAGCGCGCTCCTCGACGGTCGCACGGAGTACCTGCTCTGGCAGACGCTGGCGGGCACCTGGACCGACGAGGGGCCGATCGCCGAGGACCGGCTCGTCGAGTACCTGACGAAGGCGATCCGCGAGGCCAAGAGCAGGACCACGTGGACGGCCCCCGACGAGCCGTACGAGCGCGCGGTGCTCGACGCCGCCCGTCAGGCCCTGGTCGACCCGACGGTCGCCGCGCTGCTCGGCGGCTGGGAGACGCGGACACGGGCAGCCGTCCGTGCGGCGACGCTCGGCACCAAGCTGGTGCAGCTGACGCTGCCCGGCATCCCGGACGTGTACCAGGGCACCGAGGTGCCGAACCCGGTCCTCGTCGACCCGGACAACCGCCGGCCGGTCCCGCTGGAACCGTTGGTCGCCCGCCTGGCGCGCCTGGACGACGGTGCCGGCCCGCGCGACCTGGCCGACGAGAAGCTCCTGGTCACGTCGCGCACGCTGCGCCTGCGCCGGTCCCTTCCGGAGGCGTTCGTCGGTCCCGACACCGGGTTCTTGCCGCTGGCCCACTCCTCGGGGCACTCGCTGACCTACGCCCGCACGGTGGCCGGCGAGCCGCGCGTGGCGGTCGTCGCCACGCGGCTGGCGGCGGCCGTCGACCGGCTCGGCGGCTGGGCCGACCACACCGTCGCTCTGCCCGAGGGCGACTGGCACGACGTCCTCACCGACCGTCCGGTGACGGGAGGGGTCGTCGACGTCGGCCCGTTGCTCGACCGGCTCCCCGTCGCCCTGCTCGTCCGATCGGAGGGCTGACATGCTCCCTCGCGTCTGGGCGCCGACCGCCGCCCGCGTCGACCTGGTCCTCGGGGACGAGCACGTGCCCCTGACGGCCGACGGCGAGTGGTGGGTCGGCGACGCCGACCTCCCGCACGGGACCGACTACGCCTTCGCGGTCGACGGCGGCCCGCCGCGGCCGGACCCGCGCAGCGCGTGGCAGCCGCAGGACGTGCACGGACCCAGCCGCGTCTACGACCCGGGCACGTTCGCGTGGTCCGACGACGGCTGGTCGGGTGTCGACGTGCGCGGGCACGTGACGTACGAGCTGCACGTCGGCACGTTCAGCGACGAGGGCACGCTGACCTCCGCGATCGAGCACCTCGACGAGCTCGTCTCCCTCGGGATCGACCTCGTCGAGCTCATGCCGGTGGCGCCCTTCAGCGGCGTGCACGGCTGGGGCTACGACGGCGTCGGGACGTTCGCGGTGCACGAGCCGTACGGCGGTCCGGCCGCGCTGCAGGCCTTCGTCGACGCCGCCCACGCCCGCGGGCTGGGCGTGTGTCTCGACGTGGTGCACAACCACATGGGGCCGTCCGGCAACTACCTGGGCGAGTTCGGCCCGTACTTCACCGACGCGCACCAGACGCCGTGGGGCTCCGCGATCAACCTGGACGGGCCCGGGTCCGAGGAGGTCCGCCGCTGGGTGTGCGACAGCGCGCTGCGCTGGTTCCGCGACTTCCACGTCGACGCCCTGCGCCTGGACGCCGTGCACGCGCTGATCGACTTCTCGGAGGGGCACCTGCTGTCGCAGCTGTCCGACGAGGTGGCCGCCCTGTCCGCGGAGCTGGGACGCCCGCTGTCGCTCGTGGCCGAGTCCGACCTCAACGACGTCGTCTCGGTCACCCCGACGGCCGAGGGCGGCTGGGGCATGACCGCCCAGTGGGACGACGACGTGCACCACGCCGTCCACGCGCTCGTCACGGGGGAACGCCACGGCTACTACGTGGACTTCGGCTCACCGCAGGTGCTGCGCAAGGCGCTGACCGGCGCGTTCGTCCACGACGGCGAGCACTCGACGTTCCGCGGCAAGGACTGGGGGCGGCCGGTGCCCCCCGGGACCGACGGCCACCGGTTCGTCGCAGCCGGCTCCACCCACGACCAGGTGGGCAACCGCGCGCTGGGCGACCGCCCGTCGGCCCGGCTCGACGCCGGGGGCCTCGCCGCGACCGCTGCGCTGGTGCTCCTGTCCCCGTTCTCGCCGATGCTCTTCATGGGCGAGGAGTGGGGCACACGGACGCCCTGGATGTACTTCACCGACCACCCGGACCCCGACCTCGCCGCCGCGGTGCGCGACGGCCGGCGCCGCGAGTTCGGGGGCCACGCCTGGGACGTCCTGTACGGCGGCCACGTCGAGGTGCCGGACCCGCAGGACCCGGAGACGTTCCGCCGGAGCGTCCTCACCCGTCACGAGATGGACGACCCGGCGCACGCCCGGCTGCGGGACTGGTACCGGTCCCTGATCGCCGTCCGGCGCTCCGTGCCCGACCTCGCGGCGGGTGACCTGGCGGCCACCGACGTCGTGTGGGGCGGTGCGTCCGAGGACGACGCCCCGTGGGACGGCTGGCTGGTGCTGCACCGCGGGTCCGCCCGGGTCGTCGTCAACCTCTCCGGCGAACAGGCCTCCGTGCCGGTGCGCACCGACGGCCCGGTCGACGTGGTGGCCGCGTGGGACCCCGCGACGATCGAGCCGACCGCCGACGGCGCGGTCGTCGTGACGCCGCCGCGCTCCGTGGTCGTCCTGGCCTGACGGGTCAGCCGACGAGCGCGGCCCCGTCCGCGGCGAGCGAGCCCAGCCGGGACAGCGCCCGGTAGTACTTCTTGCGGTAGCCGCCGGCCAGCATGTCCGGCGGGAACAGGCCCTTCTCCCCCGCACCGCCCAGCAGCACCGGCACGTCCCGGTCGTAGAGGCGGTCGACGAGGACGACCAGCCGCAGCGCGACGTCCTGCGTCGGGACGGCGTGCACACCGGTCAGCGCGACGAGCCCGACGCCGTCGAGGAGGGCGCCGTAGCGGCTCGGGTGGACGGTCGCGAGGTGCGCGAGCAGGTCGCCGAAGTCGTCGAGGGTGGCGTCGGCCCGTCGGCCGGCGGCGGCGCGGACCTCGGCGTCGTCGAGCCCGTCGCCGTCGGTGACCACCGACCGGTGCCGGTAGTCGTCGCCGTCCACGCGCAGGACCTCGAACCGCGCGGCGAGCGCCTGGATCTCGCGCAGGAAGTCCTCGGCGGCGAAGCGACCCTCGCCCAGCGACCCGGGCAGCGTGTTCGACGTCGCGGCGAGCGCGACGCCGCGGTCGGCGAGCTCGCGCAGCAGGCGGGACATGAGGACGGTGTCACCGGGGTCGTCCAGCTCGAACTCGTCGATGCAGACCAGCCGGCGGGTGGCCAGGGCCTCGACGGTCGGCAGGAAGCCGAGGGCGCCGACCAGGTTGGTGTACTCGACGAAGGTGCCGTAGGCGGCGTCCTCGACACCGACCGCGCGGGCGAGCGAGGTCAGCAGGTGGGTCTTGCCGACGCCGAAGCCGCCGTCGAGGTACACCGCGACCGGGTCGGCCTTGCCGCGCCTCCAGAAGGAGCGCTGTCCCCCGCGCCGGATCTGCTCGGCGGCGGCCGACAGCCGGGTCACGACCGCGGCCTGCGACGGGTGCGCGGGGTCGGGCCGGTAGGTGGCGAAGGACTCGTCGGCGAAGTGCCGGGGCGGGACCAGCTCGGCGAGGAGCCGCTCGGGCGGCACGACGGGCCGGCGTCGCGTGAGGCTGGGGGCGCCGCCCGAGGGGTCCGGAGAGGTCACGATCGAGCAGCCTACGTCGCGATCACGGAGGCCTCGAACCCGGCTGTTCGCCGCCTCATGGACGCTTGTCCCACATGTCGGCCGGGACATCTCATGATCCGGACGCCCTCTCCCATGTCACGGCCCACCGTGACAACCTCGTCGAGTGATCGCCCCCGGGTTCCGCCTCTCGTGGCCGTGTACGTGCGTCTGCACGAGCACCGTCGCTGCGGACCTGTGCGTGTGCTGCTGTCCGCGGAGCAACTGACCCCGCCCCTCGTCCCCCCCGGGCGCGCGGTCTGCGTCCGATGAACCGCTCCCCCAGCGGTGGGTGCAGGCGCACGTCCATGTTCTCCCGGAGATATCGCCCCTATGGCGCAGACCAGGATCGCCCCGCCCGCAGCTCGCGCCGAAGGCCAGTGGGCCTTCGGCCAGCTGGAGCCGCTGAACGGCAACGAGCTGTTCAAGCAGCAGGACGACGCCCTCAACGTCCGGCAGCGGATCGAGGACGTCTACTCCCGTGAGGGCTTCGCCAGCATCGCGCCGGAGGACCTGCGCGGGCGGATGCGCTGGTGGGGGCTCTACACGCAGCGCAAGCCCGGCATCGACGGCGGCAAGACCGCGACCCTCGAGCCGCACGAGCTGGACGACGAGTTCTTCATGCTGCGGGTCCGGTGCGACGGCGGGGCGCTGAGCCTGCAGCAGCTGCGCACCGTCGCGGACATCTCCGTCGAGTTCGGCCGCGGCACCGCGGACGTCACCGACCGGCAGAACATCCAGCTGCACTGGATCCGCGTCGAGGACGTCCCGGAGATCTGGCGCCGGCTCGAGGCCGTCGGGCTGAGCACCCAGGAGGCGTGCGGCGACTGCCCGCGCGTCGTCCTCGGTTCCCCCGTCGCGGGCGTCGCGGCCGACGAGATCATCGACGGCACCCCCGCCGTGCGCGCGATCGTCGACAACTACATCGGCGACCCCCGCTTCTCGAACCTCCCCCGCAAGTTCAAGACCGCCATCAGCGGCTCCCCGCACCACGACGTCGCGCACGAGATCAACGACGTCGCGTTCGTCGGCGTGGTGCACCCCGAGCTCGGCCCGGGCTTCGACGTGTGGGTGGGTGGCGGCCTGTCCACCAACCCGAAGCTCGGCGTCCGCCTGGGCGCGTTCGTCACCCTCGAGCAGGTCCCGGACGTGTGGGTCGGCGTCGTGAGCATCTTCCGCGACTACGGCTACCGCCGGCTGCGCACCCGCGCGCGCCTGAAGTTCTTGGTCGCCGACTGGGGACCCGAGGTGTTCCGGCAGGTGCTGGAGGGCGAGTACCTCGGCTACGCGCTGGTGGACGGCCCCGAGCCTCCCCCGCCGCCCGGCGGCCGTCGCGACCACGTTGGGGTGCACCCGCAGAACGACGGGAGCTTCTACGTCGGCATGGCGCCCACGGTCGGCCGCATCTCGGGTGAGCTCCTCCAGCAGCTGGCCGACCTCGTGGAGGCCGCGGGTTCCGACAAGGTCCGGCTGACGGTCGAGCAGAAGATCGTCGTGCTCGACGTCGCTCCGGACAAGGTGGACCCGCTGGTCGAGGGCCTCGAGGCGCTGGGCCTGCCGGTCCGGGCCGCGAGCACGTTCCGCCGCGGCACCATGGCGTGCACCGGGATCGAGTTCTGCAAGCTCGCGATCGTCGAGACCAAGGCCCGGGCCACGCACCTGATCGGCGAGCTGGAGGACCGGCTGCCCACGTTCGACCAGCCGATCACCATCAACCTCAACGGCTGCCCCAACTCGTGCGCGCGCATCCAGACAGCCGACATCGGCCTCAAGGGAGCGCTGGCGGGCGGCGAGGACGGCTACCAGGTGCACCTCGGCGGCGGCCTCGGCCTGACCAGCGGGCTCGGCAAGACGCTGCGCGGCCTGCGCGTCCCGGCCGAGGAGCTCCCCGACTACATCGAGCGCGTGACGCGCAAGTTCGACGAGCAGCGCCTCGAGGGCGAGCTGTTCGCGCAGTGGACCCAGCGGGCGGACGAGGAGGACCTGCGATGAGCGGGACGTCGGGCGAGCGGGCAGTCCCCTACTACTGCCCGTTCTGCGCCAGCGAGGACCTCTGGCCCGCCGGGGAGAAGCACGGCGAGTGGGAGTGCCGCTCGTGCACGCGGGCGTTCGGCCTGCGGTTCATCGGTCTGGCGGCGCGCTCATGACCGGCGCCCTCACCACAGCCGACCTGCGCGAGCTCGCGGAGCAGGCGGGCCGCGACCTCGAGGGTGCTCACCCGGCCGAGATCCTGCGGTGGGCCGTCGGGACGTTCGGCTCCGACCTGGTGCTGGCGTCCTCCATGGGCGACGAGGTGCTGGTGCACATCGCCGCCGAGGCCGCGCCAGGCATCGACGTCATCTTCCTCGACACCGGCTACCACTTCGCCGAGACGCTGGGCACCCGCGACTACTACGCCGACTTCACGAACATCTCGCTGCGCACGATCCTGCCGCTGCGCACCGTCGCGGAGCAGGACGCCGAGCACGGCGCGAGGCTGCACGACCGCGACCCCAACCTGTGCTGCGCGCTGCGCAAGGTCGAGCCGCTCGAGCGCGGCCTCGCGCCGTACGCCGCGTGGGTCACGGGGATGCGCCGCGAGGACGCCCCGACGCGCACCGACATCACCGTCGTCGGCTGGGACGCCAAGCGCGACAAGGTCAAGCTCAACCCGCTGGCGGCGTGGACGCAGGACGACGTGGACGCCTACGTCGCCGAGCACCACGTGGTGCTGAACCCGCTGCGCCAGGCGGGCTACGCGTCCATCGGCTGCGCGCCCTGCACGCGGGCCGTCGCCCCCGGCGAGGACCCGCGCGCGGGTCGCTGGTCGGGTACCTCCAAGATCGAATGCGGGTTGCACACATGACCACTCTGCCCGCGGCGCCGCCGCTCACTCAGCTGGACGCCCTGGAGTCCGAGGGCATCCACGTCATGCGCGAGGTGGCCGGCGAGTTCGAGCGCCCGGTGCTGCTGTTCAGCGGCGGCAAGGACTCGATCGTCATGCTGCACCTCGCGCGCAAGGCGTTCTGGCCTGCCCCCGTGCCGTTCGCGCTCATGCACGTCGACACCGGGCACAACTTCCCCGAGGTCATCGAGTACCGCGACCGCGTCGTGGCCGAGCACGGGCTGCGGCTCGTGGTGGCCAGCGTGCAGGACGCCATCGACGACGGCCGCGTGACCGAGCGTCCGGACGGCTCCCGCAACCCCCTGCAGACCGTCCCGCTGCTCGACGGCATCACGGCGAACAGGTTCGACGCGGTGTTCGGCGGCGGCCGTCGCGACGAGGAGAAGGCCCGCGCCAAGGAGCGGGTGTTCTCGCTGCGCGACGAGTTCGGCCAGTGGGACCCGCGCCGGCAGCGGCCCGAGCTGTGGGACCTCTACAACGGCCGCCACAAGCCCGGCGAGCACGTGCGCGTCTTCCCGCTGTCCAACTGGACCGAGCTAGACGTGTGGCGCTACATCGAGCGGGAGGAGATCGAGCTCCCGGCGATCTACTACTCGCACCAGCGCGAGGTCTTCCTGCGCGACGGCATGTGGCTGGCGCCCGGCGGCTGGGGCGGCCCGAGGGCCGGCGAGGCGCTCGAGGTGCGCACGGTCCGCTACCGCACGGTCGGCGACATGAGCTGCACGGGTGCGGTCGAGTCGACGGCGGCCACGGTCCCCGAGGTCATCGCCGAGGTCGGCGCCAGCCGGCTCACCGAGCGGGGCGCCACCCGCGCCGACGACCGCGCGTCGGAGGCCGCCATGGAGGACCGCAAGCGCGAGGGCTACTTCTGATGAGCACGGTTCTGACGACAGCCGCAGGGACGATCGAGGAGACCATCACGGTGACCGAGCACGCGACGCGGGACCTCCTGCGCCTGGCCACCGCCGGGTCCGTCGACGACGGCAAGAGCACGCTGATCGGCCGGCTGCTCTACGACACCAAGTCGGTGCTGGCCGACCAGCTCAGCGCCGTCGAGGCGGCGACGCTGGCGCGCGGCGGCGGCGACGTGGACCTCGCGCTGCTCACCGACGGTCTGCGGGCCGAGCGCGAGCAGGGCATCACGATCGACGTGGCGTACCGCTACTTCTCGACCGCCACGCGCGCGTTCGTGCTCGCCGACACGCCGGGGCACGTGCAGTACACGCGCAACATGGTGACCGGGGCGTCCACGGCCGAGCTGGCCATCGTGCTCGTCGACGCCCGCAAGGGGGTCCTCGAGCAGACGCGCCGCCACGCCACGATCACCGCGCTGCTGCGCGTCCCGCACGTGGTGCTCGCCGTGAACAAGATGGACCTGGTCGACTTCGACGAGGTCACGTTCACCGCGATCGCCGACGAGTTCACCGCGTACGCGCTCAGCCTCGGCATCACGGACGTCACGGCCGTCCCGCTCTCGGCGCTCGCCGGGGACAACGTCGTCGACCGGTCCATGAGGACGCCCTGGTACGACGGCCCGACGCTGCTGGAGCACCTCGAGTCGGTGCCGGTGGGCCGCGACGCGCTCTCGGAGCCGTTCCGGTTCCCCGTGCAGGTCGTGATCCGTCCCCGTACCGCCGAGCACCCCGACTACCGCGGCTACGCGGGACGCGTGGCGTCGGGCGTGGTGTCCGTCGGCGACGAGGTCACCGTCCTGCCGTCGGGCAAGCGGAGCACCGTCGTCGGCATCGACACGTTCGACGGCCCCCTGACCGAGGCGCACGCGCCGCAGTCGGTCACCCTGCGGCTCGCCGACGACGTCGACGTGGCCCGTGGCGACGTCCTGGTCCCGGCGGCGGCGACCGTCGAGGTGGGCTCCGACCTGGAGGGCACCGTCTGCTGGCTTGCCGAGAAGCGGAGCGTGCTCGGCGCGCGGCTCCTGGTCCGGGTCGGCACCCGTACGGTCCGGGCGCTGCTGCGCGAGGTCAACGCCCGGCTCGACGTCGACACGCTCACGGTCGAGGCCTGGGACGGGGTCGACACCCTGCACGCGGTCGACGCCACCGACACCTCCTCGGACATCCCGCCGCGTGCCCTGACGCTCAACGCGATCGGCCGGGTCAAGATCCGGCTGGCCGAGCCGATCGTCCTCGACGAGTACGCGACGCACCGGCGCACCGGCGGCTTCCTGCTGGTCGATCCCACCGACGGCACCACGCTGGCCGCCGGGATGATCGGCGCCACCCTGCTCGACCGGCTCGCGCCGACATCGACCGACGACGACGACTGGTTCGCCGGGGCCGGCATATGACCACGCCGCAGCACGCGCTCTTCCTCGACGTCTCCGGCCGCCGGGTCGTCGTCGTGGGCGGCGGCCCGGTCGCGGCCCGCCGCGCCACCCGGCTGGTCGAGGACGGCGCCGACGTCCTCGTCGTGGCGCCCGCGCTGTGCGAGGACCTGGCCGACCACGCCGCGGCCGGCCGCGTGACCTGGCGGGCGCGCGACTACCTGACCACCGACCTCGACGGCGCCTGGCTCGTCCACACCGCGACCGGTGAGCGGTCCGTCGACGACGCGGTCGCGGCCGACGCGGAGGCGTTGCGGCTGTGGTGCGTGCGGGCCGACGACGCGAGCGCGTCGAGCGCCTGGACGCCGGCCGTCACGAGGTCCGGCGACGTCACGGTGGCGGTCGGCACCGGCGGTGACCCGCGTCGCGCCGTCGCGCTGCGCAACGCCGTCGCCCTGCTGCTGGACACCGGCGCCCTCCCCCTGCGCCACCACCGACCGGGCACCGGTCGCGTGACCCTCGTCGGTGGTGGACCCGGCGACCCCGGTCTCATCACAACCCGGGGCCGCCGGGCGCTGGCCGAGGCCGACGTGGTCGTGGTCGACCGGCTGGCGCCGCGCGCGCTGCTGGCGGAGCTGGACCCGGCGGTCGAGGTCATCGAGGCCGGCAAGTCCCCGCACGCCCACACCCTGACGCAGACCGAGATCAACGCGGTGCTGGTCGAGCGCGCCCAGGCCGGTCACCGCGTGGTGCGGCTCAAGGGCGGCGACCCGTTCGTGCTGGGCCGCGGCGGTGAGGAGGTGCTCGCGTGCGTGTCCGCGGGTGTCCCCGTCGAGGTGGTCCCCGGGGTGACGAGCGCGCTGGCCGTGCCCGCGGCCGCCGGGATCCCCGTCACGCACCGCGGCCTCGCCCGCCAGCTCACGATCCTCTCCGCGCACGACGCGGCACCCGACTGGGAGCTGCTCGCGCGCCTCGACGGCACCCTGGTGCTGCTCATGGGCGTCGCGCAGCTGCCGTCGCACGCCCGGGCGCTCCTGACGCACGGGAAGGACCCGGGCACACCGGTCGCGATCGTCGAGAACGGCACCCTGCCCGGGCAGCGGACGACCGTCGGGACCCTCGCGACCATCGCGGACCTCGCCCGGGAGCGCGGCGTCGGCAACCCGGCCGTCGTGGTGATCGGCGACGTCGCCGCCCTGGCGGACGTCCTGGCCTAGGTTGGCGACGTGCCCGACCTCCCCGCGCTCGACGTCCTGCTCCCGGTCGAGTCGCCGGTCCGCCTGCTCGCGCCCCGTGCCGACGAGTCCGAGCTGATCGCCCTCTTCACCGGCCGGGAGCGGTCCGGCCTCCACGTGCGCGCCAACATGGTGAGCACGGTCGACGGCGCCGCCACCGGCGCCAACCGGCTCAGCGGCTCGATCAACGGCCCCGCCGACTTCCGCGTGTTCCGCGTGCTGCGCGCCCTCGCGGACGTGGTGCTGGTCGGCGCGGGGACCGTCCGCGCGGAGCGCTACACGCCGCTGGAGGTCCCTGCCGAGCTGCGCGCCGCGCGTGCCGCGCTGGGACTCCCCGCCGAGCTCGAGCTCGCGGTCGTCACGGCCAGCGGTGAGCTGCCGACCTCCTTGCTGGAGACCGACCGCCCACCGCTGGTGCTCACCACCGGCTCCGCCCCGGCGCTGGACACGTTGCGCGCGCGCCTCGGGACCGACCGCGTCGTCGTCGCCGACGGGGACGACCCCGGGGCCGTCGACCCCCGCGCGGTCATCACGGCGCTCGGCGAACGCGGGCTGCAGCACGTCCTGGCCGAGGGCGGCCCGACGCTGCTGGCGCAGCTGGTGGACGCCGACCTCGTCGACGAGCTCTGCCTGACGTGGAGCCCGCAGCTGGTCGGCGGACCCGCAGGTCGGGTGACCCGTCTACCCACCTGGTTCGCGCCCGCCCGGCCCGTGACGCTGGCACACCTGCTCCACGCGGACGGCGTGCTGCTGGGTCGCTGGCAGGTGGCTAGGCTCGGCGCGTGACCGACACGATCATCGTCCTCACGGAGGACACCCTCGCCAGCGCCGACGTCGAGAAGCTGCTCGCCCTGCACGAGGGCGAGACGTACGCGTACCGCGTCCTCGTCCCGGCGGACACGGACCGGCCCCTCGTCTCCACGATCATCGACAACCTCAGCCTCGGCGAGCTCAAGGAGGCCTGGCACCGCGCGATCGGCAAGGAGCCGTCCTCGCACGAGGCGAAGGCGACCGCCGACGAGCAGCTGGCCGGCAGCATCGCCGCGTTCGCCGCCGCCGGCCGGGTGGCCACCGGATCGGTCGTCGACGACGACCCGCTGCCCGCGCTGCGCGCGGCCGTCGCGGACGGTGACGTGGTCGAGGTCGAGGTGGTCACGTACCCGCACGCCGTCGAGGACACGTTCCACCGCGACTGGGCGTCGCGTGCGCGCGACGAGCTCCAGGTCCCCGTGCTCCACCTGTACGCGGGCACCAGCGAGCTCGGCTGACCCACGACGGGCGGCACCCCACCGGGTGTGCCGCCCGTCGTCGCGCCGGTCCCCTCAGACCGACCGGAGGGCCTCCGTCGGCGGCACGCGTGCTGCGCGCAGCGCCGGGTAGAGGCCGACCAGCGACCCGACGGCGAGCGAGCACGCGAGGCCCGCGAGCACGGGCAGCCACGGCACCGCCACCGCCCAGCCCTGGCGGGCGGCGAACACCCAGGTCACCGCAACGCCGAGGAGGACGCCGGCGATGCCGCCCAGGAGCGACACGAGCACCGACTCGATGAGGAACTGACCGCCGATCGAGCTGCGGGGCGCACCGAGCGCCCGCCGCACGCCGATCTCGCGGCGCCGCTCCAGCACCGAGACGACCATGACGTTGGCGATGCCGACGCCGCCGACGAGCAGCGCGACGGCGCCGAGCCCGACCGCGAGCAGCGTGAACGACCGGTCGGCCGCGGCCCCCGCGGCCAGCGCGTCGGAGGGACGGGAGACCCGTACCTCGTCCGGCGACGCCGGATCGGCCGTCCGCCCCAGCACGGTCCTCGTGGCGACGACCTCGTCCGGGTCGACCCGCACGTACACGGCGGACGGCGGCAGGTCGTCGTCGACGAGGGTGTGCGCGACGGCCGTCCCCACCAGCGCCGCCTCGTCCAGCTCGGACGCGAGGAGCACCGGGTCCAGGACGCCGATGACGGAGAACGGCCGGCCGCCGAGCGACACGTCGACCCCGTCGTCCAGCGGTCCGACGCCGAGCCGTCGTGCGGCGGTCTGCCCCAGCACGACGGCGGGGTACCGCTGCGTCGCGGCGTCGAGCCAGCGCCCCTCGCGCACCGTCGCGGCCACCGCGTCGAGCAGGTCGAGGTCCGTCGCGAGCACGGAGATGCCGCTCGTCCGGCTCTCCGGGACCTTGTCGGACCGGCGCACGGTCGCGTCGACCGCCCGCACGGCCGAGGCGTCGACCACGGTGGGGACCCGGGCGATCATCGCGACCGACTCGTCCGGCAGCGTGCCCTCGTCGCCCAGCAGCCCCTGCCCGGGGGCGACCGTCAGCAGGTTGGTGCCGAGCGCGTCGAGCTGCGCGCGCAGGTCGGCACGCGACGACTCCGCGAGCCCGAGCACCCCGACGAGGGCCGTGATCCCGATCGCGATGCCCAGGGCGGACAGCGCGGTACGACCGGGGCGGACCGTGAGCCCGCGAGCGCTCAGCCGGAGCAGGTCGGCGGCGGACATGCGACGCACCTCGACTGTCCTCGTCATGCCGCCACCCCCGGGCAGGTGTCGTGCTCGACCCGGCCGTCGCGCAAGGAGACCACCCGCGGCAGACGGCCCGCGATCCGCTCGTCGTGCGTGATGACGACGATCGTCGCGCCGCCGGCGTGAAGGGAGTCGAACAGCTCGAGCACCGCGGCACCCGACGCCTGGTCGAGGTTGCCCGTCGGCTCGTCGGCCAGCAGGATCTGCGGCTCGTGCACCAGCGCCCGGGCGACGGCGACGCGCTGGCACTCCCCGCCCGACAGCTCCGTCGGTGTGTGCCGCACCCGGTCGGCGAGCCCGACCCGCGCCAGGGCGGCGTGCGCGCGCCGCAACCGCTCGGGCCGCCGGACGCCCTGGTAGAGCAGCCCGTCGGCCACGTTCTCGAGCGCGGACCGGCCGTCGAGCAGGAAGAACTGCTGGAACACGAAGCCGAGCCGCACGGCCCGGACGCGGGACAGCGCCGCGTCGGACAGCGCCGTGACCTCGTCGCCGCCCAGCCGGACCCGGCCGGTGGTCGGTCGGTCGAGCGCACCCATGACGTGCAGGAGCGTCGACTTGCCCGAGCCCGACGGCCCGACCACCGCCAGGTAGTCGCCCTCCTCGACGGCCAGGTCGACGCCGTGCAGCACGGTCAGCGCGGCCGAGCCGCTGCCGTAGGTCTTGGTCACGCCGGCCAGGTCGAGGACGCTCACGGGGTCACCACCACGTCGTCGCCCTCGTCGACCTCTCCGCCGGAGACCTCGACGGACGTCCCGGCGAACGCGCCCGTCGTCACCGGCACGTACTGCGACGTGCCGTCCGGCTCCACCCTCTGCACGCCGTAGCCGCCATCGGCGAGCGCCACCAGCGCGGTCACCGGCACGACGAGCACGTCGGTGACGACGGTCTGGTCCAGGCCGACCTCGACGGGCGTGCCCTCCGCCAGGGCGTCGAGACCCGCCTCCCCCGGCGCGATCGTGACCAGGAGCTGCGGCTGCTCGTCGACGGTGACGACCGTCGTCGCCGTGACCGTGCCCGCCGTCACCGAGCCGTCGGACAGCGTCAGGGACGCGACGGCGCCGACCGGCGCCAGGGCGGCCTGGCTGGTCCGCAGCACGACGGTGACCACCCGCTGCGTCTCCCCGAGCGAGAGCACGGGCGCGCCCGGCTCGACCAGCGCACCGAGGTCCTCCAGGTGCTCGTCGACGCGCACGTCCCGCGGAGTGAACAGCACGTCGCCGAGGCGGACCGTGCCCGTCGGCGTGACCCCGAGCGACCTCTGCCACCGCCGGACGGCGGCGGTCGTGACCCCCGTCCAGTCCACGTCGACCGTCAGGTCCAGGCCGGCGGTGTGCCCGAGGTCCGTCAGCGCCTGCTCGAGCTGGTGGACGTCGAGCCCGTCGGCGGAGGAGGGCCCGAGGTCGCGCCACGCCGGGACGGCCCCCGGCAGGCGGACGACCGGTCGGGCGTCGATCGCGTACACGGGCTGACCGGTGGCCACCGTCGACCCGACGGGGGCGAGCCAGGTCACGGTGCCGGGCACGCGGGCCGCGACGGTCGTCGCCGTGCCGTGCCCGACCTCCCCGCTCGCCGTCGTGGTCGACACCAGGTCGCCCCGCGCGACGGCCCGGGTGGTCCACGGGCCAGGCGAGGCCGTGGGATCGGCGGCGCCCCCCGGGGAGCCGCACGCGGCGAGCGGGACGACGAGCGCGAGGACGAGGCCGGCAGCGCGGCGCGGCGTCGTCACTTCCCCTCCCCCTCGGTCGAGCCGTCCGGCGTCTCGACGCCCGCCTCGACGAGGCACTCCTGCATGTCCTGCTCGAACTGCGGGTCGTCGGGGGCGGGGGCGCCCTGGTCGCCCCGCCGGAACTCGGACTCCACCCGTCCCCCGTCGAACGTCGGGTCGGGCATGTCCCAGCCGCGGTCGCGCATGCACTGGGCGTGGTCGAGGAACGACTGCTTCTGCTCCGCGGTGAGGGGCGTCGAGCCCGCCCCGGACTCGGCCATCCGCTGCCACGGCTCGCAGGCGTCGTCCGCGGCCTCCGCCTGCCCGGGCGTGACACCCTCGGCGTCGCCGAGGCGGTAGTGACCGTCCTGCGGGTCGGGGACGTCGACGCCGTGGTCGCGCATGCACTGCGCCCACGCGAGCATCGCGTCCTCGGGGGCGAGGACGGACGAGGAGGCCGACGGCGCTCCGGAGGTCGCTCCACCGGCCCCGGGCAGCACAGGCCCCCGAGCCGGCGTGCAGGCCGCGACCGCTGCCGCCAGCGACACGGCGGCGAGAGCCGCCAGGACGCGTCGGCGCGGGGATGGACGAGGGCTCATGGTGGTTCCTCCTGGACGTCGTCGGGATGACGGGACCAGCCCACCGCCCCGCCGGTTCGGGCAGCGTTGGGTCCCGACGCCACGCAGGCCCACGCCCTTACGCTGGCTGAACACGACGGGACCGATGCTGCGCGGACGGAGGTGTGCGGTGCGGGTGCTCGTGGTCGAGGACGAAGAGGTGATGGCCGACGCCCTGGGCCGTGGCCTGCGCCGGGCGGGCTACGCCGCCGACGTCGCCGTCGACGGCGGCATGGCGCTCGAGCTCGCGGCGCTCAACCCGTACGACGTGGTGCTGCTCGACCGCGACCTGCCGGTGGTGCACGGCGACGACGTGTGCCGGGCGCTGCTCGCGTCCGGCTCGACCGCCCGGATCCTCATGCTGACGGCGGCCGGCGGGCTGCAGGAGAAGGTCGACGGGTTCGGTCTCGGCGCCGACGACTACCTGGCCAAGCCGTTCGCGTTCGCGGAGCTCCTCGCCCGCGTGCAGGCCCTGGCCCGCAGGACCGCCCCGGCGCAGCCGCCGGTCCTCGACGCGGGCGGCCTCCGGATCGACGTCGCGCGGCGGACCGTGACGCGTGACCGCCGACCCGTCGACCTGACGCTCAAGGAGTACGGGGTCCTCGTCGAGCTGGTGCGTGCCGCCGGGGCCGTGGTGTCCGCCGAGGACCTCCTGGCCCGCGTCTGGGACGAGAACGCCGACCCGTTCACCAACGCCGTCCGGGTCACGATGGTCGGGCTGCGGCGCAAGCTCGGCGACCCGCCGCTCGTGGAGACGCTGCGCGGCGCGGGATATCGCGTGATGGTGTGATCGCATGAGACGGTCGCTGAGCGTCCGCTGGCGGCTCACCATCGCCTACACCGTCATCATCGCGGTCTCCGGCGCCGTGCTGCTCACGCTCGTCTACGGCCTGGTCACCGGCGGTGAGGTGCAGTCCGGCAGCCAGACGACCCAGCGCACGCCGGGAACGGACACCGACGTCCCACCGCCCGAACCCGTCGGTCCGGGCGCCCGCGACGACGACCGGTCGGACGGGGCGCAGCTCGCGCAGAGCTCGTGGCTCGCCCTGGCTCTCGTGACGGCGGCGTCCGTCGGCATCGGCTGGGTCGTCGCGGGGCGCCTGCTGGCACCCGTGCACACCATCACGGCCCGCGCGCGGCGCATCTCCGCAGACTCCCTGGACGAGCGGATCGCCCTGGGCGGTCCGCGCGACGAGCTCCGGGCCCTCGCCGACACGTTCGACGCGCTGCTCGGCCGCGTGCAGAGCACCGTCACGTCGGAGCGGCGCCTGGTCGCGACGATGTCCCACGAGCTGCGCACCCCCCTGGCCAACCAGCAGGCGGCGCTCGACGTCGCGCTCGCCGACCCCGCTGCCGACGCGGACGAGCTGCGCGCCGCGGCGACCACCGCGCTCGACCAGAGCCGCCGGGCGGCCCGCACCATCGACGCCCTGCTCGTGCTCGCCCGGGCGCAGTCGGGCGAGGCGACCGGCCCGCCCGTCCCGGTGGACCTGCGGGCGGCGGTCGCGGACGCCGTCGACCAGGCCCGGTCGGCCGACGACGACGTGCTCACGTGGGACGTCCACCTCGTGCCCGCGACGGTTCCCGGCGAGCCGGACCTGCTCGCGCGCGCCGTCGCGAACCTGGTGGACAACGCGGCGCACCACAACGTGCCCGACGGCCGCGTCCTGGTCACGGTCGCGGTCGAGCCGGGCACCGCCCGCGTGGCGGTCGAGAACACCGGACCGATCGTTGCGCCCGACGCTGCCGCGGACCTCGTCCTGCCGTTCCGGAGGGCCGCCGCCGACCGCACCGCGGCGGTCGGCGGCGTCGGGCTCGGGCTGACCGTGGTGCAGGCCGTGGCCGAGCACCACGGCGGCCGGCTCGTCCTGACGCCCCGCCCGGACGGCGGGCTCGTCGCGGAGCTCACCCTGCCGGGACCGTGACCGACGCCCGCGTCTGCGCTCGCCGGTCACGACGTCAGAACCCCGTCGAGGTCACCTCGGGGTAGTACCGGCGGAACTTGCGCACCTGGTTGACCAGCGCCATCGCGACGTACAGGCGACGACGCGGCGACAGGTCGCCCCGGTACGCCAGGGGGTGCGCCACCGCCTTGGCCTTCATCAGCCGGCGCACCCGCGCGGCGAGCTGCGGGTCGCGCACGTAGCGGAGCAGCAACCGGTGCGGGACGACCGAGTAGAGGATCTCCTCGTCGACGACCACCGGCGGGACCGACCGGCCCTCGACGGCGTCCTCCACGACGAACCGCATCGGGTTGGCCCCCGCGGCGGTCACGTAGTAGTTGTTCCGGCCGATCCGCGGGTTGACCTCGAAGAACCGGAACGCCCCGGTGCGCGGGTCCACCTTCACGTCGAAGTTGGCGAAGCCCCGGTACCCCGTCGACGCGAGGAAGGTCCGCGCCTGCGCGAGCATCGGGTCGTCGCGGTACGTGAACATCGCCGCGGGGTTGCCCAGCCCGGACGGCGTGTGCTCCTCGAGCAGCACGTGCGCCGAGCAGAGCAGCGTGATCTCGCCGTGGGAGTCGACGTAGGCGGTGATCGACCGCATCTGCGTGTCGTCGCCGGGGACCAGCTCCTGCACGACGAACCGGCCGCGGTACCCCGCCGTGCGCAGGGCGTCCCAGAGCCACGCCAGCTCCTCGGGCGTCGCGATCTCGAAGACCTTCTTCTTGCCCTCGAACTCGACGTCCTGGTAGTCGGCGCTGCTCGCCGCCTTCGCGATCAGCGGGTACTCCAGGTCGACCTCGACCGCCTCCCACGGACCGGCCGCGCCGAACTCCTGCACGAGCGTCCGGGGCACCGAGATGCCGAGGTCGTCGCAGATCTGCGCGAAGGTGGCCTTGTCCGAGATCTGGTCGAGCAGGTGCTCGGACAGGAACGGGACGACGTAGTACTGCTCCAGCAGCGCGCGGTGCTGGACGACGACCCGGACCAGCCAGTCCGAGTTGGCCATGAGCAGCAGCCGGCGGTCCGGCATCGACTGCGCGACCGCCACCAGCCGGTCCACCAGCTGGCGGGGGTCGTGACCGTCGTCCACGATCTCGTGCCGGACGATGCGCGAGTGGGCGACGGGGCCCAGAGCGGCACCGGCGACGACCACGGACGTGACGCCGTAGGCCTCGTGGAACGACCGGGCCAGGGCGTACACACCGATGTCGGCGCCCAGGATGACCGGCTGCAGCGGCCCCGAGACCGCCGCAGCCGAGGACCCGTCGCTCACGCGGTCTGCTCGGAGCGGTCGCCCGACCAGGTGGTGTGGAACGTGCCGTCCTTGTCGGTGCGCCGGTAGGTGTGCGCTCCGAAGAAGTCGCGCTGCGCCTGGATCAGCGCGGCGGGCAGGTGCTCGGCACGGACGCCGTCGTAGTACGCCAGCGACGACGAGAAGGCCGGGGTCGGGACGCCGTGCAGCGCCGCACCCGCGACGATCCGGCGCCACGCCTCGACGCCGTTGCCCACCGCGCCGGTGAAGTACTCGTCGGCGAGCAGCAGGGGCAGGTTGGCGTCGCGCTCGTACGCCTCGGTGATCCGGTTGAGGAACCGCGCGCGGATGATGCAGCCGCCGCGCCAGATGCGCGCCATGGCCCCCCGGTCGATGTCCCAGCCGAACTCGGCGCTCGCGGCCGCGATCTGGTCGAAGCCCTGCGAGTACGCGACGACCTTGGACGCGTACAGCGCGAGGCGGACGTCCTCGATGAACGCGTCGCGGTCGGTGACGTCCCACGGGGTGGTGTGCGCCGGGAGGACGCCGACGGCGGCCGAGCGCTGCGGCACGGAGCCGGACAGCGCGCGGGCGAACGTGGCCTCCGCGATCCCGGTGATCGGCACGCCCAGGTCCAGACCGTTCTGCACGGTCCAGCGCCCGGTGCCCTTCTGCTCCGCCTGGTCGAGCACGATGTCGACGAAGGCCGACCCCGTCTCGGCGTCGACGTGCTGCAGGACGTCCGCGGTGATCTCGATGAGGAACGACTCGAGGTCGCCGGTGTTCCAGTCGGCGAAGATCTGCCCGATCTCGGCCGCCGAGGCACCCAGCCCCTGGCGCAGCAGGTCGTACGCCTCCGCGATGAGCTGCATGTCGGCGTACTCGATGCCGTTGTGCACCATCTTCACGAAGTGACCGGCCCCGTCCGGGCCGACGTAGGTGCAGCACGGCACGCCGTCGACCTTGGCGGAGATCTTCTCGAGGATCGGGCCCAGGGACTCGTAGGACTCCTTGGTGCCGCCGGGCATGATCGACGGGCCGAGCAGCGCACCCTCCTCGCCGCCGGAGACACCCGAGCCCACGAAGTGCAGGCCCTTCTCGCGCAGGGCGGCCTCGCGCCGGATCGTGTCGGGGAAGTGCGCGTTGCCCGCGTCCACGACGATGTCGCCCTCCTCGAGGAAGGGGACCAGCTCGTCGATGACCGCGTCCGTCGGACCGCCGGCCTTCACCATGACGACGATCTTGCGGGGCCGCGCCAGCGACGCGACGAAGTCCTCGACCGACTCGGACGGGACGAAGGTGCCCTCGTCGCCGTGGTCCGCCACGA
This sequence comes from Cellulomonas xylanilytica, assembly GCF_007989805.1. GTDB lineage: Bacteria > Actinomycetota > Actinomycetes > Actinomycetales > Cellulomonadaceae > Cellulomonas > Cellulomonas xylanilytica. The sequence goes on along the minus strand of NZ_BJUB01000001.1, from coordinate 325,991 downwards.
GCGACTCCGTCTTGGCGTAGGAGCGGTTGTGGATCGCCACCGTGAAGCCGTTGCGGGCAAAGTTGCGGGCGAGGTTGCGGCCCATCACCGCCAACCCGGTGACACCGATCTGCGCGGTTCCGGTGGCGGTTCCTGAGGCGACCATGCGGGAGAGCTCCTTCGATCGACGGCCCGGCTCGTCCGCGTCCGCGACGGCGTCGAGCACGTGGGGGCACGTACAGGCGCAGGTCGGGCAGGCGACGTCCGGGGGTTCTGGGTGCGCGGTCAGCCTAGTCCGGCGCGCCCACGCCCGGGCGGACGTGCCGGACGGCGAGACGGCTGCCGCGCGGGCGGCGGATCCGACGGTGCGGTTGCGTGGCGGGGCGCCCCGCGTAGCGTCGGTCCTGCTCGACGACGACGTCGAAGGGACAGCCATGGCAGCGCGCACGCACACCGAGCCCATCCGGACCGACCCGGACCTCCCACCGGTCGCCGTCGTCGAACGAGGGCCGATGCCCGCCTCGCGGCGGGTGCTCTTCACCGTCATCGCGGTCGTCGGCGCCGTCGCCTGGTCGATCGTCGCGCTGGTCCGCGGCGAGCAGGTCAACGCCGTCTGGTTCGTCTTCGCCGCCGTGTGCACGTACGTCATCGCCTACCGGTTCTACTCGCGGTTCATCGAGGCGAGGCTCGTGCAGCCACGCAACGACCGGGCGACCCCGGCCGAGACGTACGACAACGCCAAGGACTTCATGCCGACCGACCGGCGGGTCCTGTTCGGGCACCACTTCGCAGCCATCGCCGGTGCGGGGCCGCTCGTCGGTCCGGTGCTCGCGGCGCAGATGGGCTACCTGCCGGGCACGATCTGGATCGTCGTCGGCTGCGTCCTCGGCGGCGCGGTCCAGGACTACCTGGTGCTGTCGCTCTCGGCCCGCCGCCGCGGACGCAGCCTGGGGCAGATGGCGCGTGACGAGCTCGGGCGGTTCGGCGGCGTCGCGGCACTGATCGCCGTGTTCGTCATCATGATCATCCTGATCGCGGTCCTGGCCCTCGTGGTCGTGAACGCGCTGGCGGAGAGCCCGTGGGGCGTGTTCTCCATCGCGATGACGATCCCGATCGCGCTCTTCATGGGCGTCTACCTGCGGTTCCTGCGTCCCGGCCGGGTCTCGGAGGTCACGGTCATCGGCGTGGCGCTGCTGCTGCTCGCGATCGTCGCCGGCGGCTGGGTTGCCGAGACCACGTGGGGGCAGGAGTGGTTCACGCTGAGCCCGGTCGCCCTGGCGTGGTGGCTGGCCGCGTACGGCTTCGCCGCGTCCGTCCTGCCCGTGTGGCTGCTCCTCGCGCCGCGCGACTACCTGTCGACCTTCATGAAGGTCGGCACGATCATCCTGCTCGCCGTCGGCATCGTGCTCGCGCGGCCGACCGTGGAGGCGCCCGCCGTCTCGTCGTTCGCGCTGCGCGGGGACGGCCCCGTGTTCGCCGGCGCGCTGTTCCCGTTCCTGTTCATCACGATCGCGTGCGGGGCGCTGTCCGGGTTCCACTCGCTCATCGCGTCCGGCACCACGCCGAAGCTCCTGGAGAAGGAGAGCCAGGCGCGGCCGATCGGGTACGGCGCCATGCTCACCGAGTCCTTCGTCGCCGTGATGGCCCTCATCACCGCCGTGATCATCGACCAGCACCTCTACTTCGCGATGAACGCGCCCGCGGGTGCGACGGGCGGCACGCCCGAGACCGCGGCCGACTACGTCAACGGTCTCGGTCTGAGCGGTCCACCCATCACCGCCGGGGAGATCGAGAACGCCGCGCAGAACGTGGGCGAGGAGTCGGTCGTGTCCCGGACCGGCGGTGCACCGACGCTCGCGTTCGGCATGTCCCAGGTGCTCAGCTCGGTCATCGGCGGTTCCGGGCTGGCCGCGTTCTGGTACCACTTCGCCATCATGTTCGAGGCGCTGTTCATCCTGACGACGGTGGACGCCGGTACCCGCGTCGCGCGCTTCATGCTCTCCGACAGCCTCGGCAACATCGGCGGACCGCTGCGCCGGTTCCGTGACCCGTCGTGGCGCGTCGGCGCGTGGTTCTGCTCGGTCGTGGTCGTCGTCCTCTGGGGCGCGATCCTCCTGATGGGTGTCACGGACCCGCTCGGCGGGATCAACACCCTGTTCCCGCTCTTCGGGATCGCGAACCAGCTCCTCGCGGCCATCGCGCTGACGGTCGTGACCGTCGTCGTGGTCAAGAAGCAGCTCTACCGCTGGGTGTGGATCCCCGCCGTCCCCCTCGTGTGGGACCTGGCGGTGACCATGACCGCGTCGTACCAGAAGATCTTCTCCAGCGAGCCGCGCATCGGGTACTGGGCGCAGCACCGGGCGTTCCAGGACGCCAAGGCGGCCGGCGAGGAGTCCTTCGGGGTCGCGACCACACCCGAGGCGATGGACGCGGTGATCCGCAACACCGCGATCCAGGGGACGTTGTCGATCATCTTCGCCGTCCTGGTGCTGATCGTCGTCGCGGTGGGCGTCGTGGTGATGGTGCGGTCCGTGCGCGCCGGCGGCCTGCCCACGACCGAGGAACCGGACCAGCCCTCGCGCATCTTCGCCCCCCGCGGGATGGTCGCGACCCCGGCGGAGCGCGAGATCCAGGCGCAGTGGGACGAGCTGGAGCGTGCGCGGGCCGGCACCGGGGCGCGGTCATGAGCGGCCGCACCGCGCTCGCCGGCTCCGTGCACGCCCTGGCACGGGCCGGCCGTGCCGTGCGCTGGTACACCACCTCCCTCCTGGGCGACCACGACTACGCCCGCTACGTGGCGCACGTCGAGCGGATGCACCCCGGCGCCGATCCCGGGTCGGAGAAGGAGTACTGGCGCGCACGTCATGCCGAGCAGGACGCCCACCCCGGGGCGCGCTGTTGCTGACCCGGTCGCGGGAGACGCGTGCCGGCGCGGGAACGAGGTGCGCGGGCGGCGTGCCGGACACGCGTACAGACCCCGCCACCCGTACGCTCCACAGCGTGACACCCGCTGGTCCGGAGGACGTCCCCGCCGAGTTCGTCAACGCGCTGCGCTCGTTGCGCCGGGTGACCGTCCGCCCCGAGGTGGTTCTCGACGAGGTCCCCGGCCCGGCCCGCATCGCCCCGTTCTCGGCGGCGCTCACCGCGGAGGTGCGCACGGCGCGGCGGTCGGTCTCCGCGGCCGAGCTGGCGTCCGGACGGTTCGTCGTCCTGTACGACCCCGCGGGGCAGGAAGCCTGGGACGGGCGGTTCCGGCTGGTCACGCTCGTGCGCGCGACCCTCGAGGCCGAGGTGGGCGCGGACCCGATGCTCGCCGAGGTGGCGTGGACCTGGTTCACGGACGCCCTGGAGGGCTCCGGCGTGGACACGCACGCCGCCGGAGGGACCGTGACCCGGGTGCTGTCGCAGAGCTTCGGCGCCCTGGAGCGCCGCTCCGAGCAGACCGAGCTGGAGATCCGCGCGTCGTGGACCGCCGCCGACGAGGACCTGGGCCGGCACCTCCAGGCCTGGGGCACCCTGCTGTGCACCGCAGCAGGGCTCGAACCACTGCCCGACGGCGTCATCGCCTTCGGGCCACGGCGCTGATCGGAGGCTCGGGGGGGCCCGCTCACAGGATCCGGCTCAAGTCAACGGGTCACGATGCCGATGACTGGCACGTGACCATCGAGCCTCTGCGACGCGACCTGGCCCCGGCCCGACGGCCGGAGCTCAGGCCTGCCCTGGCCGGCTCGCGCACGCCGCCGCCCTCCGCCCAGCAGATGTGCGTCGTCGTCACCGAGGTCGCCGACGGGGACGGCGCTCCCCTGGTGCGCAACCTGCGCCGCCGAGGTGCCCCGCGCGTCGTGGTCCTCACCCGCCGCGCGAGCCGTCCCGAGCTCGGCATCCTGCTCCAGGGTGGGCTGCGCGGCGTCGTCGCCGGCTCCACCGCGCCGAGCCTGCAGCGCGCCGCCGTCGCGGCGGCTCCCCCGCCGCCGCTGCCCGACCTGACGGCACGCGAGATCAGCGTCCTCAAGCTCGTCGCCGACGGGCGGACCAACCGCCTCATCGGCGAGGACCTCGGCCTGTCGGCCCTCACCGTGAAGAGCCACCTGGCCCGGATCTCCCGCAAGCTGGGAACCGGTGACCGCGCGGAGCTCGTCGCCATCTCGATCCGTGGCGGCGTGCTCGCCTGACCGGGGCGTACAGACGGCGCCGGGGTGGAAGTACCCCGCCGCCCGCGCGGCCTGCACCGATGGGTCGGCGTCGTCGCTTACCGTGGACCTCATGCGACCCGAGGTGACCGCCGGCGCCCCTGCCGAGGGGCCCGTGCCGCCTCCGACCCCTGATCCCGACGCCCAGGTCGAGGTCGAGGTCGACGCCGACCTCCCCCAGATCACCATGCTGACCGAGCCGGCCGAGGGCATCCCGCCGGTCGTGGAGACGCCGGAGGCGCTGGCCGCCGTCGTCGCCGCGTTCGGCGCCGGCACCGGACCCGTCGCCGTGGATGCCGAGCGCGCCTCGGGCTACCGGTACGGCCAGCGCACCTACCTGGTGCAGCTGCGGCGCGAGGGCGCCGGGACGGCGCTCATCGACCCCATCGCGGTGCCCGACCTGTCGGCGCTGTCCGACGCGCTGGTCGGTGTCGAGTGGGTCCTGCACGCCGCCTCCCAGGACCTGCCCGGCCTCGCCGAGCAGGGTCTGCGGCCGAGCCGGGTGTTCGACACCGAGCTCGGCGCCCGGCTGCTCGGCCTGGACCGCGTGGGGCTCGCCGCGGTCGTCGCCGACGCCCTGGGGCTCGGGCTCGCCAAGGAGCACTCCGCGGTCGACTGGTCCACCCGCCCGCTGCCGTCCGAGTGGCTGCGGTACGCGGCGCTCGACGTCGAGGTGCTGATCGAGCTGCGCGAGGTGCTGGCCGAGCGCCTGGCCGTCGCCGGCAAGGCCGAGTGGGCCGCGCAGGAGTTCGAGGCCGTCCGCACCGCACCGCTGCCGCCCCCACGGGTCGAGCCGTGGCGGCGCGTCTCCGGCCTGCACGCCATCCGGGACGCGCGTCGGCTCGCGGTGGTCCGCGAGCTGTGGCTGACCCGCGACCAGAACGCCCGCACCCGCGACATCTCCCCGGGACGCGTGCTGCCGGACCACGCGATCGTCGCCGCCGCGCAGGCCCTGCCGCGCTCGGTCCCCGAGCTGACCGCGCTCCCCGCCTTCGCCGGCAAGGGCACCCGCCGCCGCGCGGCCCTCTGGCAGCAGGCGGTCGACCGCGGTCTGGCCACGCCGGACGCCGACCTGCCGTCGGTGCGCGGACCCAAGAGCGACGCACCGCCCCCGCCGCGCGCGTGGGCGGAGAAGGACCCGGCCGCTGCCGCCCGGCTCGTCGCCGCGCGCGAGGTCGTGACCGGGCTGTCGGCGGCCCACGAGGTGCCGGCGGAGAACCTGCTGCAGCCGGACCTGCTGCGTCGGCTGTGCTGGACGCCCCCTCGGACGCTCGACGTCGAGGGGATCTCGGAGTTCCTCCGGGCGGGTGGCGCCCGGCCGTGGCAGATCGGGCTGGTCGCACAGCCGCTCGCGGACGCGTTCGGGGCCCTCCCGCGCGCCTGACGCCGGTGTTACTCTGGAGTAACTTACGGCTGGCCTCACCCGTGACCGGGTAGCGTCGGCCGTCGCGGGCCCGCTCTCGCGTGCTCGTCGGACACCGCCGTCCCGCCCTGGAGGCTCGATGCCCACCGCATCTCCCCGCCCCGCAGCACTAGTCCGCCGCGTCGTGTTCGTCGACGGGGTCCGCACCCCGTTCGGCCGCGCGCGCAAGGACGGGCTGTACGCCCACACGCGCGCCGACGACCTCGCGGTCAAGACGGTCCGCGAGCTGCTCCGCCGCCACCCCGAGCTGCCGCCGGAGCGTATCGACGAGGTCGCCATCGCCGCGACCACGCAGCAGGGCGACCAGGGCCTGACCCTCGGCCGCACGGTCGGCGTGCTGGCCGGGCTCCCCCGGTCCGTGCCCGGCTACGCCATCGACCGCATGTGCGCGGGCGCGATGACCGCCGTGACCAGCACGGCGGCGGCGATCGGCGTCGGTGCGCAGGACGTGGCCCTCGCCGGCGGTGTCGAGCACATGGGGCACCACCCGATGGGCTTCGACGCGGACCCGAACCCCCGGTTCCTGTCCGAGCGGCTCGTCGCCAACGACGCGCTCAACATGGGCGTCACGGCCGAGAACCTGCACGACAAGTTCCCGGCCCTGACGCGCGAGCGGGCCGACGCGTACGGCGTGGCCAGCCAGGACAAGTACGCCGCCGCGCTGGCCGCCGGCAAGATCGACCCCGACCTGGTCCCCGTCGCGCTGCGCGACCCGGAGAACGGCTGGGGGCTGGCCACGGCCGACGAGCCGCCGCGCCCCGGCACCACCGTCGAGGCCATCCAGAAGCTGTCCACGCCGTTCCGGGCAGGCGGCCGGGTGACCGCCGGCACCGCCGCTCCCCTGACGGACGGCGCCGCGTCGTGCCTGCTCGCCGCCGAGGAGACCGCCGCCGAGCTGGGTCTGCCCGCGCGCATGCGCATGGTGTCCTTCGCGTACGCCGGTGTCGAGCCCGAGATCATGGGCATCGGCCCGGTCCCCGCCACGGTCAAGGCGCTCGACCGCGCGGGCCTGTCGATCGAGGACATCGGCCTGTTCGAGATCAACGAGGCGTTCGCGGTCCAGGTGCTGTCGTTCCTCGACGCGTTCGGCATCGCCGACGACGACCCCCGCGTGAACCAGTACGGCGGCGCGATCGCCGTCGGTCACCCGCTGGCGTCGTCGGGCGTCCGCCTGATGACGCAGCTGGCCCGTCAGTTCGAGGAGAACCCGGACGTCCGGTTCGGCCTGACCACGATGTGCGTGGGGCTGGGCCAGGGCGGCACGGTCATCTGGGAGAACCCGCACCACGCCGACTACGAGCCTCTCGAGGGGACGACCAAGTGAGCGACCTGAGCACCCCGACTCGCGCGGAGCGCGTGAGCCACGCCATCGCCCGTGACGTCACCCTGCCCGGCGGCGCCGGCACGCTGGCGCTCGTCACCATCGACAACGGGCTCGACCACACCAAGCCGACGACCCTCGGGCCGCTCGGCATGGCGGAGCTGACGGCCACGCTCACCGCCCAGCAGGCGCGCGCCGCGGCCGGCGAGATCGTCGCCGTCGCCGTCACCGGCAAGCCGTACTACCTCGCTGCCGGCGCCGACCTCACGCAGCTCGGTGCCGTCCCGGGCCGCGAGGGCGCTCTCGAGCTCGGCCGCAACGGCCACCGCGCGTACGAGCTGCTCCACTCGATGGGCGTCCCGACGTTCGCGTTCGTCAACGGCGTCGCCCTCGGCGGCGGCCTCGAGCTGGCGCTGAACTGCGACTACCGCACGGTCGCCTCCGACGTCCGCGCACTCGCGCTGCCCGAGACCGGGCTCGGCCTGGTACCCGGGTGGGGCGGGGCGTACATCGTGCCGCGGCTCGTCGGCATCGAGAAGGCGCTCGACGTCATCCTCACGCGGCCGGCCGCCAACAAGCCGTTCGCGGCGGTCGAGGCCACCACGATCGGCCTCATGGACGTGGTGCTCGACCCGGCCGACTTCCTCGAGGAGTCCCTCCGCTGGGCCGCCCGCGTGGTGACCGGCGACGTCGTCGTCCCCCGCCGCGAGCTCGACAGCGCCGAGGTCTGGGACGGTGTCGTCGCCGCGGCCCGCCAGCGCCTGGACGCGGTGATCAACCGGTCCCGGCCGGCGCCCTACCGCGCGCTGGACCTGGTGGCCGCCGCCCGGACCGCGTCCCGCGAGGAGGCCTTCGCGGCCGAGGACGAGGCGCTCGCCGACCTGATCATGAGCGACGAGATGCGCGCGTCTGTGTACGCGTTCGGGCTCGTGTCCGGCGGCAAGAAGCCGGTCGGCGCCCCCGACCGGTCGCTCGCGCAGCCCGTCACCCGGGTCGGGATCGTCGGTGCCGGTCTCATGGCGGCGCAGATCGCCATGCTGTTCGCGCAGCGCCTCGGCGTGCCGGTCGTGATGCGTGACCTCGACCAGGAGCGTGTCGACAAGGGTCTGGCCGCCGTGAGGTCCTCCGTGGACCGCCTCACGTCGACGGGCCGCATGAGCGAGTCGGCCGCCTCACGGCTGCTCGGCTCGATCCACGGCACCACCGACCTCGCCGAGTTCGCGACCTGCGACCTCGTCATCGAGGCGGTCACCGAGATCCTCGACCTCAAGAAGAAGGTCTTCGCGGAGCTGGAGACCGTCATCTCCCCGACGACGATCCTCGCGACGAACACCTCCGCGCTGTCGGTGACCGCCATGGCGGCCGACCTGCAGCACCCCGAGCGGGTCGTCGGGCTGCACTTCTTCAACCCCGTGGCCGCGATGCCGCTGGTCGAGGTCGTGCAGGCCGAGCGCACGTCGCTCGAGGCGCTCGCCACCGGGTTCGCCGTCGCCGCCAAGCTGCGCAAGACGGCCGTCCTCGTGGCGGACCGTCCGGGCTTCGTGGTCAACCGCCTGCTGGTCCTGCTGCTCGGCGTGATCGTCGACGCGGTCGAGAAGGGCACGCCGGTCGAGGTCGCGGACCGCGCGCTACGACCGCTCGGGCTGCCGATGCCCCCGTTCGAGCTGTTCGACCTCGTCGGTCCCGCGGTCGGTCTGCACGTCCTGACGTCGCTGCGCGAGGAGCTCGGCGACCGGTTCCCGCGCTCCCCCGGCTTGGAGAAGCTCGTCGCCGAGGGCACCACCGTCGTGCTGCCGGCCGAGGCCAAGGGCCTGCCCAAGCCGGTGGACCCGGCCATCCAGGCGGTGTTCGACGCCACCGGCACCGGCGACGCCCCGCTCGACGAGGCCGGTGTGCTCGACAGCGTGCTCACGGCCCTCACCGTCGAGGTGGGTCACATGCTCGAGGAGGGCGTCGTCGCCACCCCGCAGCAGATCGACCTCTGCATGATCCTGGGCGCCGGCTGGGGCTTCCACCTCGGTGGGCTCACCCCCTACCTGGACCGGACCGGCTACTCCGAGCGCGTGCTCGGCCGGCGGATCCTTCCCGACGGCGTCGCGAACGTCCCGACGGCCTAGTAGACGCTCAGCCCCCGGGCCCGGAACGTCGCGCGCACGCGCGCGACGCTCTCCGGGGTCGGGGGCTGCGTCGCGTCCAGCTGGTACCGCATCCCCAGCTCGTCCCACTTGTCGCGGCCCATCTGGTGGAACGGCAGGACCTCGACGCGCTCGACCACGTCACCGAGGGCAGCGACGTGGCCCGCCACGGCCTCGACGTTCTCCGGCGCGTCGGTCAGGCCGGGGACCAGGACGAACCGCACCCAGGTGCGCTTGCCGGCGTCGCGCAGCCGCGCACCGAAGTCCAGCGTGGGCTGCAGGGCCCGGCCGGTGACCGCGCGGTACGTGTCCGGCAGGCCGGACTTGATGTCGAGGAGCACCAGGTCGACGTCCGCGAGCATCGCGTCCGTGCACTGGCTGCCGAGGAACCCGGACGTGTCCACCGTCGTGTGCACGCCCATCGCCTTCGCGCCCCGCAGCAGCCGTGCCAGGAACGCCGGCTGCATCAGGGGCTCGCCGCCCGAGATCGTCAGGCCACCGCCGGTCGCCGCGAACACGGTCCGGTACCGGGCGACCCGCGCGAGGATCTCGTCGGCCGTCACGTCCGTGCCGCGCCGCATCTGCATGGTGTCCGGGTTGTGGCAGTAGAGGCACTGCAGCGGGCAGCCGGCCAGGAAGACGGTCAACCGGGTGCCCGGCCCGTCGACCGCCGTCACGAGCTCCCAGGAGTGCACCGACCCCAGCGAGCCGGACCGGACCGCCGTCATCCGCGCCGCGTGGTCGAGCTCGACCGAGGACAGCCCGGCGGTGCCGGACCTCGACCGGGGCAGACCCAGGTGCACGGCCGGCCACGGAGTCGGCTCGTGCACCTGGGTGGACTGTGTCATCGTCGGTCCGCTCACTTGAGGGTCAGACAGAGCCGTGGAACGTCCGGGACAGCACGTCGAGCTGCTGCTCGCGCGTGAGCCGCACGAAGTTCACGGCGTAGCCCGACACCCGGATGGTCAGCTGCGGGTACTCCTCGGGGTGCTCCATGGCGTCCTCGAGGGTCTCCCGGTTCAGCACGTTGATGTTCAGGTGGTAGCCCGACGACATCATGTACGCGTCCAGCAGCCCGACCAGGTTGGTCACCTGCTCGTCGCGGGTGCGGCCCAGTCCCGTGGGGATCACCGAGGACGTCAGCGAGATCCCGTCCATCGCCTCGGCGTACGGGATCTTGGCCACCGACAGCGCGGACGCGAGCATCCCGTGCGCGTCGCGGCCGTTCATCGGGTTGGCCCCGGGTGCGAACGGCTGGCCGGCGCGGCGACCGTCGGGCGTGGAGCCCGTCGACTTCCCGTAGACCACGTTCGACGTGATGGTGAGCACCGACTGCGTGTGGATCGAGTCGCGGTACGTGGGGGTGTGACGGATCTTCGCCATGAACGTCTCGACCAGCCACACCGCGATGTCGTCGGCCCGGTCGTCGTCGTTGCCGTAGGTGGGGAAGTCGCCGTCGACCCGGTACTCGGTGACCAGCCCGTCGGCGTTCCGCACCGGGCGCACCCCGGCGTGCTTGATCGCCGAGAGCGAGTCGGCGACCACCGACAGGCCCGCGATCCCGCACGCCATGGTCCGCAGCACCTCGCGGTCGTGCAGCGCCATCTCGAGGCGCTCGTACGCGTACTTGTCGTGCATGACGTGCACGCAGTTGAGCGCGTCCACGTACGTCTGCGCGAGCCAGTCGAGCATCACGTCGAGCTTGGCGACGACGTCGTCGTAGTCGAGCAGGTCACCGACGACCGGCGCCGCGGCCGGAGCCACCTGCTTGCCCGTCAGCTCGTCGCGACCGCCGTTGATCGCGTAGAGCAGCGCCTTGGCCAGGTTGACCCGTGCGCCGAAGAACTGCATCTGCTTGCCGACGCGCATGGGCGACACGCAGCAGGCGATGGCGGCGTCGTCTCCCCACGACTCACGGATGAGGTCGTCCGACTCGTACTGCAGCGCGGACGTGTCGATGGACACCTGCGTGCAGAACCGCTTGAACCCGTCGGGGAGCCGGTCGGTCCAGAACACCGTGAGGTTCGGCTCGGGAGCCGGCCCCAGGTTGTAGAGGGTCTGCAGGTACCGGAACGAGGTCTTCGTCACCAGCGTGCGACCGTCCTCCCCCATCCCGCCGATCGACTCCGTGACCCACGTGGGGTCGCCGGAGAACAGCTCGTCGTACTCCGGCGTGCGCAGGAACCGCACGATGCGCAGCTTGATCACCAGGTCGTCGACGAGCTCCTGGGCGTCCTGCTCCGTGATCCGACCCGCGGCGAGGTCGCGCTGCAGGTAGACGTCGAGGAACGTCGAGGTGCGGCCCAGGGACATCGCCGCGCCGTTCTGCTCCTTCACGGCGCCGAGGTAGGCGAAGTACAGCCACTGCACGGCCTCCTTCGCCGTGGTCGCGGGCCCGGAGATGTCGTACCCGTAGGAGGCGGCCATGACCTTGAGCTCGCCGAGCGCGCGGATCTGCTCCGCGTTCTCCTCGCGGTCGCGGATCACGGACTCCGACGAGCGCTCCTCGTCGAGCACCGCGCGGTCCTGACGCTTGGCCGCGACCAGGGCGTCGACCCCGTACAGCGCCACCCGGCGGTAGTCACCGATGATCCGGCCGCGCCCGTACGCGTCCGGCAGACCCGTGATGAGGTGCGCGGAGCGTGCGGCGCGGACGGCCGGCGGGTAGACGTCGAAGACCCCGTCGTTGTGGGTCTTGCGGTACTTGGTGAAGATCTCCCCCACCCTCGGGTCCGGCACGAACCCGTAGGTCTCCAGCGCCTTCTCGACCATCCGGTAGCCGCCGTTGGGCATGATGGCGCGCTTGAGGGGCGCATCCGTCTGCAGCCCGACGACGAGCTCGTTGTGCCGGTCGATGTACCCGGGCGCGTGCGAGGTGATCGTCGACGGGGTGTGCGGGTCGACGTCGTGGACGCCGCGCGCCCGCTCGGCCGGGAACATGGCGGTCATGCGTGCCCACATCGCCGTCGTCCGCGGCGTCGGGCCGGCCAGGAACGAGGCGTCACCGGTGAAGGGCGTGTAGTTGCGCTGGATGAAGTCCCGCACGTCGATCTCGTCCGTCCAGGACCCGCGGGCGAAGCCGCGCCATGCCGGCTGCAGGGCGGGCTCGGTGGGGACGTTCCGGGACAGGGTGCTGGTGGACATCTGCGTGCTCCTCCGACGGTGGTCGATGTACTCGACGCTACGAAGGAGCCCGATGCCCTGTCCCGGGCCGAAAGGCCCTATGTCTCAGGACGGGCGGCCCAGGGCGGCCAGCGTGTCCCGAGCGATGTCGCCGGCCGACAGGCGGAGCTCGGTCACCAGCTGCTCGCGGGTGGCGTGGTCGAGGAACGCGCGCGGGATGCCGACGGCGTGCACCGGCGTCCCGATGCCGGCCTCGCGCGCCCGCTGGGCGACCAGCGATCCCAGACCGCCGTCGACGACGCCGTCCTCGATGGTGACCACGTGGTCGTGGTCACCCACCAGCTTGGTGAGCGCCGCCGAGACGGGCATGACCCACCGGGGATCGACGACGGTCACGCGCAGGCCGTGGGCGGCGAGGATGTCGGCCGTCTCGAGCGCGGTCGGCGCCATCGCGCCGTACCCGACGACGAGCACGTGCTGCGCGTCGGCCGGTCCGTCGTGCCGGGCGAGCACGTCGACACCGTCGAGGTGGTCGATGGCGGGGACCGGGTCGACGAGCGCGCCCTTAGGGTAGCGGACGACCGTCGGGGCGTCGTCGACGTCCACCGCGGTGCGGAGCGCGTCGCGCAGCGTCTCCTCGTCGCGCGGGGCCGCCAGCCGCAGGCCGGGGACGACAGCGAGCATCGCCATGTCCCACATGCCGTTGTGGCTCGCGCCGTCGGACCCCGTCAGGCCCGCCCGGTCGAGCACGAACGTGACGCCGGCCTTGTGCAGGGCGACGTCCATGAGCACCTGGTCGAAGGCGCGGTTGAGGAACGTGGCGTACACCGCGACGACGGGGTGCAGCCCTCCGAAGGCCATGCCGGCAGCCGACGTCGCCGCGTGCTGCTCGGCGATCCCGACGTCGAACACCCGGGCGGGGAACTCGGCGGCGAACGGCGCGAGACCGACCGGCTGGAGCATGGCCGCGGTGACGGCCACGACGTCCGGGCGCCGGCGGCCGATGCGCACGAGCTCGTCGGCGAAGACGCTCGTCCACTCGAACCGCGACGGCGCGACGGGCAGCCCGGTCTCCGGGTGGATCTTGCCGACGGCGTGGAACCGGTCGGCGACGTCCTGCTCGGCCGGGACGTAGCCGCGGCCCTTCTCGGTGATGACGTGCACGATCACGGGGCCGCCGAACGCCTTGGCGTTGCGCAGCGCCTTCTCGACCGCCCGCACGTCGTGCCCGTCCACGGGACCGACGTACTTGATGCCGAGGTCCTCGAACATGCCCTGCGGGGCGAGGACGTCCTTGATGCCCTTCTTCATGCCGTGCAGCGCCTCGTAGGTGGCGCGTCCGGGAGCACCGGACCGGCGCAGCGTGCGCTTGCCCCAGGACAGGACGTTCTCGTAGCCCTGGGTGGTGCGCAGGGTGTCGAGGTGGTGCGCGAGGCCGCCGATGGTCGGGGCGTACGACCGGCCGTTGTCGTTGACCACGATCACGAGCCGGCGGTCCTGCCCGGCGGCGATGTTGTTGAGCGCCTCCCAGGCCATCCCGCCCGTCAGGGCGCCGTCACCGATCACGGCGACGACGTGCCGGTCGCCGCGACCCTGCAGCTCGTTCGCCTTGGCGATGCCGTCGGCCCAGCTCAGCGCGGTGGAGGCGTGCGAGTTCTCGACGACGTCGTGCTCGGACTCCGCTCGGCTGGGGTACCCGGACAGCCCGCCCTTGCTGCGTAGCTGCGAGAAGTCCCGCCGGCCGGTCAGCAGCTTGTGCACGTACGCCTGGTGGCCCGTGTCGAACACCAGGGTGTCCAGCGGCGACTCGAAGACGCGGTGCATCGCGATGGTCAGCTCGACGACCCCGAGGTTGGGCCCGAGGTGCCCACCGGTGCGGGAAACCTGGTCCACGAGGAACGTGCGGATCTCGGCGGCGAGGTCGTCAGCCTGGCGCGAGGTGAGCCGGCGCACGTCGTCGGGGGTGCTGATGCGGTCCAGCTGACCCATGGTGGTGCCTCCTCCTCCGGTGTGCGGCGACGATGCCGCACCGTGCGGACGCCGAAAGCTTGTCCACACTGTAGGCCGAGCGGGCACCACCTACGCGCTGGTGCAGGTCAGCCCGGTGTGGAGGGCCCGTGAAGAGACCGGCCCGAGCGACTACCATGGACCGGAAAGGGGGAAACCCATGCGCTTCCTGCCCGGCCACACGGCCACCTCGGACCTCACCTACGGAGACGTCTTCCTCGTCCCGTCGCGTTCGGAGGTCACCTCCCGCTTCGACGTCGACCTCTCGGCCGTCGACGGCACCGGCACCACCGTCCCCATCGTCGTCGCCAACATGACCGCCGTCGCCGGCCGCCGGATGGCCGAGACGGTCGCTCGCCGCGGCGGCATCACCGTCCTCCCGCAGGACGTGCCGACGGACGTCGTGGCCGAGGTCGTCTCGTCCGTCAAGGCGCGGCACACCGTCGTCGAGTCCGCGGTGGTGGTCAGCCCGCACGACACCGTGCACACGGCCCTGACCCTCATCGGCAAGCGCGCGCACGGCGCCGCGGTCGTCGTCGACGGCGGCAAGCCCGTCGGCGTCGTGACCGAGGCGGACTGCCAGGGCGTCGACCGCTTCACGCAGGTCGAGGAGGTCATGAGCGCCCACCCGACCACCGTCGACCTCGCGATCGTCGAGCAGGGCGGCCGGCGCGGGCTCGAGGCGGCGTTCGAGAAGCTGCACGCGTCGCGGCGCAAGTTCTCCCCCGTGGTCCGCGACGGCGAGCTCGTCGGCGTCCTCACGCAGGTCGGTGCCCTGCGCTCGTCGATCTACCAGCCGGCCCTCGACGCCCAGGGGCGCCTGCGCGTCGCCGCGGCCGTCGGGATCAACGGCGACGTCAAGCAGAAGGCCCTCGAGCTGCTCGAGGCCGGCGTCGACGTGCTCGTCGTCGACACCGCGCACGGGCACCAGCGCAAGATGCTGGACGCGCTCGGCGCGGTCCGCTCGCTCGACCCGCAGGTGCCGGTCGTGGCGGGCAACGTCGTCACCGCCGAGGGCACCCGCGACCTGGTCGCGGCGGGCGCGGACATCGTCAAGGTCGGCGTCGGCCCCGGTGCGATGTGCACCACCCGCATGATGACGGCGGTCGGTCGCCCGCAGTTCTCCGCGGTGCTGGAGTGCGCCGCCGAGGCGCGCCGGCTGGGCAAGCACGTGTGGGCCGACGGGGGCGTCCGCCACCCGCGCGACGTCGCGCTGGCCCTCGCCGCCGGTGCGTCCCAGGTCATGGTCGGGTCCTGGTTCGCCGGCACGCACGAGTCGCCGGGCGACCTGCACGAGGACGGCAACGGTCGCCTCTACAAGGAGAGCTTCGGCATGGCGTCGGCGCGCGCGGTCGCGGCCCGCACGCGCGGCGGCTCCGCGTTCGACCGCGCACGCAAGGCGCTGTACGAGGAGGGCATCTCGTCCTCCCGGATGTTCCTCGACCCCCGCCGTCCCGGCGTCGAGGACCTCGTCGACCACATCACCGCCGGGGTGCGCTCCGCCGCGACCTACGTCGGCGCGACGTCCCTCGACGAGCTGCACGAGCGTGCCGTCGTGGGCATCCAGTCGGCCGCGGGCTACGAGGAAGGGCGCCCGCTGCCCGACGGGTGGTGACCGGGATGCGTCCCGTCCTGGTGGTGATGCACGCCCCGCACGAGGGTCCCGGGCTGATCGCGCGCGGTCTCGACGCCCCCGTCCGGGTGCGGACCGTCCTCGACCTGGAGGACGCCCGGCTCCCTGGTCTCGACGAGGTGTCCGGCGTGGTCGTCATGGGCGGCCCCATGGACGCCGACGACGTGCCGGGGCATCCCGGTCTGGCGGCGGAGCGCGCTCTGCTGGCGTCGGCGGTCGACGCCGACGTGCCGGTGCTGGGCGTCTGCCTCGGGATGCAGATCCTCGCGCTGGCGCTCGGTTCCCGGCTGCACCTGCGTGCCGCCACCGAGATCGGGTTCGCCCCGGTCGACGTCGTCGCGGAGGACCTCATGCTGGGTACGCTCGGCGAGCGCCCCACGGTGCTGCACTGGCACTCCGACACGGTCGACCTGCCGGCGGGGGCCACGCTGCTGGCGTCCACGGCGGCCACGCCGGTGCAGGCGTTCCGAGCGGGCAGCGCGCTCGGCGTGCAGTTCCACCCCGAGCTCGACGCGGGGATGCTCGACCTGTGGCTGGAGACGCCGGACATGGTCGGTGACCTCTCCCCCGAGGAGATCGACGAGATCCGTGCGGCCGGTGCCGAGCACCTGCCCGGGCTGGTCCCCGCCGCGACGAAGATGTTCGCGGCGTTCGGCGAGCTCGTGCGGGCGCGCGGATGACGGCTCCCGTGCCGTCGGTGCGCGGGGCGCGCGCCGAGCTGCTCGACCTGTGCGCGCGCGGCGTCGACTGGCGCGTGGATCCGGCCCGCGTGCTGGAGGAGCCCTCGTCCGCCCGCCCTGCCGCGGTCCTCGTGCTGTTCGGCGCGCTCGACGCGACGCCGTCGCGCACCGAGGAGCCCTTGGTGGCTCGCGACCTCGACGTGCTGCTCCAGCGGCGGTCCCGGACCCTCGGCCACCACGCCGGGCAGATCGCGTTCCCCGGCGGTCGGCTCGAGCCGTCCGACGCCGGACCGCGCGAGGCGGCGCTCCGGGAGGCGGTCGAGGAGGTCGGGCTCGACGCGTCGGGCGTCGAGGTGCTCGGCACGCTGCCGGCGATGCCCGTGCCCGTGAGCAACCACCTGGTCACACCCGTCCCGGCGTGGTGGACGCGACCGTCGCAGGTGGCGGCGGTCGACCACGCCGAGACGGTCGACGTGTTCCGCGTCCCGGTGGCGGACCTGCTGGAGCCGGCCAACCGGGCGAGCGTCGAGCACGCGCGCTTCGGCCGGACCGTGCGGACCCCGGCGTTCACCGTCGACGGCGTGCTGGTCTGGGGGTTCACAGGGATCGTGCTGGCCAGGATGTTCGACGCCCTCGGCTGGGCGGTCCCCTACGACGTGCACCGCACCGTGCAGGCGCGCTGACGTGGTGCATCCCCTCCCGGAGATCGAGGTCACCGAGGACCTCGCCCGCACCCTCCTGCGCGAGCAGCACCCGGACCTCGCTGACCTGCCGCTGACGTGGGCCGGCACGGGGTGGGACAACGCGCTGTGGCGCGTCGGTGACGGGCTGGCCGCCCGGTTCCCCGTCCGCGAGGTCGGGGCTGCGCTGGTGGTCCACGAGCAGCGCTGGCTGCCCGTCCTGGCGCCGCGGCTGCCGGTCGACGTGCCGACGCCCGTGCGGGTCGGCGTGCCCTCGTCCACGTACCCGTGGGCCTGGAGCGTCGTGCCGTGGTTCGACGCGGTCGCCGCGCACCACACCCCGGTGGCGAGCCGCACGGCGTGGGCCACCCGGCTGGCCGAGGTGTTCGTCGCGCTGCACCGGCCGGCCCCGGACGACGCACCCGTGAACCCGTACCGCGGCGTGCCGATCGCGCCGCGCGAGCAGCCGCTGCGCGAGCGGCTGGAACGGCGCGAGCTGCCCGACGCCGACCGCATCCTCGAGCGTTGGCGGGAGCTCGCCGCCGCCCCCGGGTGGGACGGTCCGGCCCTGTGGCTGCACGGTGACCCCCACCCCGCCAACCTCCTGGTCCACGACGCCGGGCTGCGGGCGGTGATCGACTTCGGGGACGTGACGTCGGGCGACCCGGCGTCCGACCTGTCGACCGCCTGGCTGACGTTCGACGCCGACGGACGCGCGGCGTTCCGCGACCGCCTGCGCCATGACGAGGCGACCTGGCGGCGGGCGCAGGCGTGGGCGCTGCACATGGCCGTCGTCCTGCAGATGCATCCTGTCGACCACCCGACGCTCGCGGAGATCGGCCGCCACGGCGTCGCACAGGCGCTCTCCGACTGACGGCGCGGGATACTGGCCCGGTGGCACACGAGCCGAACAAGACCGTCCCCACCGACGCCGACGTCGCCGCGTTCGTCGCGGCCGTGGAGCACCCGGTCCGCCGCCGGGACGCCGAGCGCCTCATCGACCTGATGGCCCGCGTCACCGGCGAGCAGCCGCGGATGTGGGGCCCCACCATCGTCGGCTTCGGCACCTACCACTACCGCTACCCGTCGGGCCGCGAGGGCTCGGCGGGCGCGGCCGGCTTCTCGCCCCGCAAGGCGGCCACGACCGTCTACTTCCCGGACGGCGCCGAGACGCACGCCGACCTGCTCGCCGACCTCGGTCCGCACACGATCGGCAAGAGCTGCCTCTACCTGAAGGACCTCGACGCCGTCGACCTCGGCGTCCTGGAGGAGATGGTCCGCCGCTCGTACGCGACCGTGACCGCGGGGACGTTCGGCACCCGGCTGTCCGGCCCCGACGCGGGCTGAGCGTCGGACCCCGCCTCTACCCTGGCCGGATGTCGGAACGACCTCTGGGCATCCTCGGGGTGCCGTCCAGCGCTGCCGCCCACGCCCCGGGCCTCGAACGCTCCCCCGCCGCACTGCGGGCCGCCGGCCTGGTGACCGCCCTCGCGCGGTCCGGCCGTCGCGTGGTGGACCACGGCGACACGTCGGTCGCCCGGTGGCGGGCCGACCCTCCCGAGCGCACCAACCCGCACGACGTCGCCCGGGTGGCTGCGGTCCTGCAGGAGGCACGAGCCGCGACGGCTGCGGTCCTGGCGGCGGGTCACGTGCCCGTGGTGCTCGGCGGCGAGTGCACGGTGACTCTCGCCGTCCTCGCGGCTGCCGCGGACGCCGGGCTCGACCTCGGGCTCGTCTACGTCGACGGCGGGCAGGACCTCCAGCTGCCCGGGGACCACCCCGACGAGCCGATCGCCGACTCGATGGGCGTGGCGCACCTGCTCGACCTGCCGGGTGCGCACGACACGCTGGCCGGCCTGGGCCCGCGCCGCCCGCTCCTGGCACCGGACCGGCTCTGCTTCGTGGGCTACGCCGACGACGAGGAGGACGTGCACGGGCTCGTCCCGTCCGTGCGCGTCCCCGCGACGGCGGTGCTCGCCGACCCGCACGGAGCCGCCCGGCAGGCCGTCGCCGCCGTCGCCACGGCTGCCGACGGCTTCCTGGTGCACCTCGACGTCGACGTCCTCGACATGTTCACGCTGCCGCTGGCGGACGTCCCCCAGTACGGCCGCGGTCTGACGCCGCCGGTGCTGGGTGCCCTGCTGACCCAGCTCGTGTCCGACCCCGGCTGGTCCGGCCTCGTCGTGACCGAGGCCAACCCCGACCGTGACGACCAGCAGGGGTCGTCGATGCGCACCCTGGTCGACCTGCTGGGGTCCGCTCTGACGACCGGTGGCTGACGCCGCCGATGGACCGCCACCCGCGAGGGCCCGACGCAGGGGATGATGTCCGCCGTGACCGACGCACCGACCATCGCACCCGCACCGGCCTCCGGCTTGCGCCCCTGGCTGCGCGACCTCGGCTCCGTCGTCGCGCAGGGCGCGCGCCTGTGGGCCCGCTCGTGGCCGTTGCTCCTCGTCATCGCGCTGCTCGCCGTGGCCGGGCGCCACGCCGCCGGGTGGGCGGCCGTCAACGCGTCGACGGTGAACAACACGCTCGGCTGGGCGGTCCTCGTGCTGGCGCCGCTCAGCATGGTCGCCGGCATCGTCGCCATGCTGCACGTCCTGCGCCGCGACCTTCCCGCCCTCGCCGCGATCGGCCGGACCCGCGGTCCCGACGACACCACGTCGGGGCACGAGCGCGGCCTGGTCGACGTCCTCGCGTCGGTGTTCGTCCCGTTCCTCGCGCTGTACGCGTCGTACGGGCTGCTCGACGAGGACCGGTCGAGGTTCCTCAACACCGCGGCGTTCCGGGAGTTCCGCGAGAACGGGTTCTCCCTGACCGGGGACGGCCCTGACGGCGGGTTCACGGAGCTGGCCACCGGCTGGGGCCTGGTCGTCCTGGTCGTGGTGGCGGTCGTGCTCCGCTGGCTGCTCGGCCGGTGGGAGGGCCGGAGCAACCGTCGCGCGCTCGCCTTCGCCGGTGCCTACGTCGAGGCGTTCTGGCTGCTTGCCGTGGCGGCGTTCGCCACCCAGCTGCTGGATCGCGCGTGGGAGTGGGTGGAGACCCGGCGGGCCGTGTCCGTCGTGCTCGACTGGTGGCTGACGGTGCTCGACGCGCTGGGACCGGTCGCCGCACCGGTCGACGCCGTGGTCGACGCCGTCGCGGGCGTGCTCGGCAACCTCGACGACCTCGTCGTCATCCCGCTCGCGTGGCTCACCGTGGGTGCGGTCGTCTACGGGCACAAGCTCGCGGCGCCACCGCCGCTCGAGCCGCGCGTGCGCCTGGCTGCGTGGCAGCGGGTGCCTGCCCCGGTGCGACGCTGGACCACCGAGGCCGCCGCACCCGTCGTCGGTGACGTGCGGGGCCGCTTCACGGCCCTCACCGACGGGCTGCGCAGGCTCGCGGTCGCCGGCCTCGGGCCGATGCTGGTGTTCGCGCTCGCGTTCCTCGCCGCGACGCGTATCGAGGAAGGGATCCTGATGCTCGGCCGGGCACTCGTCGGACCACAGGACCTCTACACGTGGCTCGCCTTCGTCCCGATGGTGGCGTCGGTCGCGACAGCCGTCGGCCTGACGGTGACGATGGCCCTGCTCGCGGCAGGCGTGGACCGCATCCTCGCCGGCCAAGCCCGGGCTGCCGTGCGGGAGCCCGTGCCGACCGAGGACTAGCTCGGCACCTCGAGCAGCAGGTGCTGCGGCTTCTGCCACCAGAGGACCACCTCGGTGACGTCGATCCCCTCCGGGACGACGAGCACCCGCGAGACGGACCACGTGGCCGGTCGGGGTGGCGTGTCCTGCTCGCTCAGCACCTCGTCCAGGTCGCCCAGCGACGGCCGCGGCCCCGGCGCGTCCTCGGGGACGCACGGCACCACGGCCTGGTTCGCACCCCACGCGTTCGACACGTAGTCGTACCGGTTCCCGGCGGCGTCGCGCACGGCGAGCAGGCACCCGGTGAGCACGCGGTCGGGGTCGGCGCTCAGGGTGAGGTCGACCTGCACCGCCCGGGAACCCTCCGGCACCTCCATGTCCCGGGGCAGCGTCGACACGTCGCGCACGCCGTCGAGGCGCACCTGCACGTCGACGGGCAGGGTGCCGCCGAGGCCGTCGTAGACGCGCTGGTGGAAGTCGGCGGTCTCGCCTGCGGCGACCGTGGTCGGGCGGCGCAGGTCCTGCTCCCACCAGAGGGTGCGGACGCGGTCGCCGGCCGCCACGAGGGTGAGCACGAGCGCGACGGGCAGCGCGACCAGCGCCCACCGGTTGCGGTGCCACCACCCGGCAGCCGGCGCGTCCGGCACCGGCGTCACGATCGGGGCGCTCACGGCTGCTCCAGCGGCTCGTCCGAGCGCGACGAGATGTCCAGCGGCGTGTCGACCGCCGCCCAGTCGTCGGCGTCGGCCTGCGTGAGTCCCAGGTCGATGTCGGCGAGGTCGTCGCCGCGCTGGTCCTCCTGGTTGAGCCCGATGCGCAGGTGGGCGCCGGGCACGGCCTCGGGCGGGAGCTCGACGCTCACGGTCGCGTAGCGGGGGACCCCGGGCTGCGCCGTACCGGGCAGGAACGAGGAGCGCCCGCTGGTGAAGACCGTGTAGGTGCGACCGTCCCCACCGCGGAGCTCGGCGAACGAGATCATGCGCGGTTGCCCGGTCGCCACGATGGTCAGCGGGACCGTGAGGAACACGCCGGGGGTGGACAGCTGCGTGGAGGTGTCGGGGCTGAGGACGGTGGAGCCCGTCGGCTCGCCGGCCGTCAGGCTCGCGTACCGGAGCTCGACCGTCTCACCGACGACGGTCGGCCGGACGAACGGCGCCGACACGCGGTCGTCGACGGGGAACGCGGTGACGACGACGTGCCCGACGGCGAGGGCGGCGAGCACGGCTGCGCCGGCACCGAGGGTCTGCACTCGGGGGCGACGCACGCGGGCCGTGGTCCCGACGGGCTCAGGGGTGCTCACGACTCCGACTCCTCGCTCGACCGGGCCTCGCGGACGTCGAGCTCGCCCCGCAGCGTCGTCACGGGGTCCCGCCAGCTGACCGTCTCGTCGAGGATGCCGACGCCCCAGGTCTGCCGCTGCAGCAGCACGGTCGCGCTGGTGGGCGGTGCGGCGGACCCGTCCTGCTCGAACAGGAACGCCGCCTCGTACGTGAGGCCCGGCTGGACGGGGCTGAGCGACGAGCCGTCCTCCAGCAGGGCGATCGCCGACGCCTCGACGCCGGGGACGAGCACGCTCGGCTCCTGCACGAGCCCGTCGACGTCGTCGAGCGTGAGCGTGTCCGTGAGCGTCACGCCCAGGACTCCCGCGTCGCTCGTGTTGCGCACCGTGGCGACGACGCCGATCCAGCGGTTGCCGTCGTCGGTCAGGTACTGCCCCGGCAGGTCCGTGGTCCACACGACCCGGTGCACGGTCAGCTCGAACGGCGCCACCTCGACCGGGACGTCGACCGCGAGCACCTCGGGTCCGTCCTTCTCCTGCTCCCGCAGGCCGCCGAACGCTGCTGTGACGGCGAGGAGGACGACGGCGCCGCCGATCCCGATGCGCCGCAGCGGCTGGTCGAGGGCGCGGCGAGCCACGAGGCTGCCGCTGGCCCGCGCACGTGCGCGCAGGTCGGGCGGGGCGGCGGGTCCGGACACGCGCCCGAGTGTAAAGGTCGGGACGGATGCCTGACCGCGACCGCCCACGCCGCTGACGCCGCGAGCCCGGCCCCCGTCGGACGGGGACCGGGCTCGCGGTGTGCCGTGGTGCGTCAGGCCGTGACGAGCGAGCGCAGCACGTACTGCAGGATGCCGCCGTTGCGGTAGTAGTCCGCCTCGCCCGGGGTGTCGATGCGCAGCACCGCGTCGAACGCGACGACCGTGCCGTCGGGCTTCGTGGCCGTGACCGCCAGCGTGCGCGGCGTCGTGCCCTCGTTCAGCGCGGTGACGCCGGTGATGTCGAACGTCTCCGTGCCGTCCAGGCCGAGCGAGTCGGCCGACTCGCCCTCCGGGAACTGCAGCGGGAGGACGCCCATCCCGATGAGGTTGGAGCGGTGGATCCGCTCGAAGCTCTCGGTGATGACCGCCTTGACGCCCAGCAGGCTGGTGCCCTTGGCGGCCCAGTCGCGCGACGAGCCGGAGCCGTACTCCTTGCCGCCGAGGACGACGAGCGGGATGCCCGCCTCCTGGTAGGCCTGCGACGCGTCGTAGATCGAGGACTGCTCACCGGTGAGGAAGTTCTTCGTGAACCCGCCCTCGACGCCGGGGACCAGCTGGTTGCGCAGCCGGATGTTGGCGAACGTGCCGCGGATCATGACCTCGTGGTTCCCGCGGCGCGAGCCGTAGGAGTTGAAGTCGCGACGACCCACGCCGTGCTCGGCCAGGTAGAGGCCCGCGGGGCTGTCGGCCTTGATCGAGCCGGCCGGGCTGATGTGGTCGGTGGTGACCGAGTCCCCCAGCTTGGCCAGCACGCGCGCACCGTGGAAGTCCACGACCGGTGCCGGCTCGGCCTGCATGCCCTCGAAGTACGGGGGCTTGCGAACGTACGTCGACTCGGGGTCCCACTCGAACGTGTCGCCCTCGGGGGTCGGCAGCGCACGCCACCGCTCGTCCCCGCTGAACACGTCGGCGTAGTCCTTGGTGAACATCGCCCGGTCGATGGAGGCGTCGATCGTGGACTGGACCTCGTCCGGCGTGGGCCAGATGTCCCGCAGGAAGATCGGCTGCCCGGCCTCGTCGCGCCCCAGCGGGTCCGACTCGAAGTCGAAGTCCATGGTCCCGGCCAGCGCGTACGCAATGACCAGCGGCGGGGAGGCCAGGTAGTTCATCTTGATGTCGGGGTTGATGCGCCCCTCGAAGTTGCGGTTGCCGGAGAGCACCGCGGCGACGGCGAGGTCGTGCTCCTGCACGGTCTCCGAGATCTTCTCGTCCAGCGGGCCCGAGTTGCCGATGCACGTGGCGCAGCCGTAGCCGACGAGGTGGAAGCCCAGCTTCTCGAGGTACGGCCAGAGTCCGGCCTTCTCGTAGTAGTTGGTGACCACCTGCGAGCCCGGCGCCATCGACGTCTTGACCCACGGCTTGGCGGTGAGGCCCTTCTCGACGGCCTTCTTGGCGACGAGGGCCGCGGCGATCATCACCGACGGGTTCGACGTGTTGGTGCAGCTCGTGATGGACGCGATCGCGACGGCGCCGTGGAACAGGTCGAACGACCGGCCCTCGGTGTCGACCGTCGGGAAGGTACGGGTGGCCGACGACGTGATCGCCGGGCTGTCCGACGCGGGGAACGACTCGCGCTCCGCCTCGTCGACGCTGTTGGCCAGCTCGGGCGCGTAGGTCGGCAGGTCGCGCTGGAACTGCTCCTTGGCCCGCGACAGCTCGATGCGGTCCTGCGGGCGCTTCGGGCCGGCGATCGACGGCACGACGGTGGACAGGTCGAGCTCGAGGTACTCGGAGAACACCGGCTGGACGTAGCCCTCCAGCGTCGGGTCCAGCCACATGCCCTGCTCCTTGGCGTACGCCTCGACGAGCGCGAGCTGCTCCTCGGAGCGCCCGGTGAGGCGCAGGTAGTCGATCGTCACGGAGTCGATCGGGAAGATCGCGGCGGTCGAGCCGAACTCCGGGCTCATGTTGCCGATGGTCGCGCGGTTCGCCAGCGGCACGGCCGCGACGCCCTCGCCGTAGAACTCCACGAACTTGCCGACGACGCCGTGCTGGCGCAGCTTCTGCGTGATCGTGAGGACGATGTCGGTCGCCGTGACGCCCAGCGGGATCGTGCCGGTGAGCTTGAAGCCGACGACGCGCGGGATGAGCATCGACACCGGCTGCCCGAGCATGGCGGCCTCGGCCTCGATGCCGCCGACGCCCCAGCCCAGCACGCCGAGGCCGTTGACCATCGTGGTGTGCGAGTCGGTGCCGACGCACGTGTCGGGGTAGGCCTTGCCGTCGCGGACCATGACGCCACGGGCCAGGTACTCGATGTTGACCTGGTGCACGATGCCGGTGCCCGGGGGGACCACCTTGAAGTCGTCGAACGCCGTCTGGCCCCAGCGCAGGAACTGGTAGCGCTCGCGGTTCCGCTCGTACTCGAGCTCGACGTTGCGCTCGAACGCGTCGGCGCGGCCGGCGACGTCGATCTGCACGGAGTGGTCGATGACCAGCTCGGCCGGGGCGAGCGGGTTGATGCGGCTGGCGTCGCCGCCGAGGTCGACGACGGCCTCACGCATCGTGGCGAGGTCGACGACGCAGGGCACGCCGGTGAAGTCCTGCATGATCACGCGGGCGGGCGTGAACTGGATCTCGGTGTCGGGCTGGGCGTCCGGGTCCCACCCGGCGAGCGCGCGCACGTGGTCGGCCGTGATGTTGGCGCCGTCCTCGGTGCGCAGCAGGTTCTCGGCGAGCACCTTGAGGCTGAACGGCAGGCGCTCCACCCCCGGGACGGCCGAGAGCCGGTACACCTCGTACGAGGCGTCACCGACCTCGAGTGTTCCCTTCGAACCGAAGCTGTCGACGCTGCTCACGGGGGGCTCCTTCGCTGGCGAGTCTGCCGGTGGTGCTGCCCGGGGATGGGTGGTCACCCGGACGCTGGGCGGGGCGACCTCTCAGCCTAGGTGGCCGGGGTCGCGATTTATCTCGACATCAAGATACATGCTCACGGGCCCCCGCGCACGCGTGTCCACGACGGCGTGGCGGAGTGCGCGAGGGCCCGCGAGAGGGTCGATCAGTGGTTCGCGGTCTGCTCCGCGTCCACGGCGTCCTGCGCCTTGCGCTCGGCCTCGATCGCACGCTGGTGCGACCGCGGGTCGTAGTCCGGCGTGCCCTGCTTGTGCAGCTCCTGGGTGACCAGCCGCTTGGCCTCCGCCAGCCGGCTGACCGCGTCCTTCTCGCTCACCGTGTCGCTCCTCCCTGCCGGGCCGTGGCCGGACCGGCGAACGCGATCCACGCTAGTCCGGCACCCCGGCTCCCGCACCCAGTCAGCGCGTGAGGACGGCGACCGCCTCCAGGTGGTGCGTCATCGGGAAGAGGTCGTAGGCCTGCAGGTCCGCCACCGCGTACCCCGCGTCCGCGAAGAGCGCGATGTCCCGGGCCAGCGCCGCCGGGTCGCACGCCACGTAGACCACCCGCTCGGGACGCAGCTCGGTGATCCCGGCGACGACCTTGCGCCCGGCGCCCGTCCGCGGCGGGTCGAGCACGACCGCGTCCGCGTGCACCACGTCGGAGTCGGCGTCCACGCGGCCCGTCAGCACCTGGGCCACGTCACCCGCGTGCAGCTCGACGTTGCGACGGTCGTGCAGGTTCCGCCGGGCGTCCTTGACGGCGCGCGCGTCGCCCTCGACCGAGACGACCTCGCCGGTCTCCCCCACCGCGTCGGACAGCGGTGCGGTGAACAGGCCGGCACCGGCGTAGAGGTCGAGGACCGCAGCACCGTCGACGTCACCGAGACCGGCCAGGACCGCGGCCACCAGCAGGTCGGGCGCCTCCCGGTGGACCTGCCAGAACCCGGTGCCCGCGACGCGGTACTCGTACGCCACCTCGCCGTGCTGGACGTGCTCCTTGACGGCGGTGCGGGCGTTGGGCCGCCCGTCCATGCGGCCGCGGCCCACGTCGAACGGGGCACCGTCGACCAGGACCAGAGGGGCGTCGCCGCTGGACGGGGCGACGGCCTCGACGCGCGCCCCGCCCGACCAGCGCCGACCGAAGAGGTCGAGCGCCGCGATCGCCTCGTTCGCCAGCGGCATCGAGTCGAGCACGTGCACGTCGTGCGAGCGGAAGCCGTGCATCCCGGCGCGTCCCTCGGCGTCGGTGACCAGGTCGATGCGCGTGCGCCAGCCGAGGCCGCCGCGCTCGTCGTCGCCGGGTGCGGCCTGCACGGGCACCTCGAGGTCGAGCTTCGCCAGCCGGCGCAGCTGCTCGGCGAGCACCGCGGTCTTCCATGCTCGCTGGCCCGGCAGGGACACATGCGCGAGCTCTCCACCACCGACACCCCCGGGTCCTGCTGCCGGCCAGGCCGACTCCACCCGGTCCGGGGACGCGTCCAGCACCTCGACGGCGTCCGCGCGCCAGAACTTCGCCGTCTCCCCCGCGTCGGTCAGCCGGGCCCGGACGCGCTCGCCGGGCAGCGTGTGCCGGACGAAGACGACGCGTCCCTCGTGGCGGGCCACGCAGTGACCGCCGTGGGCCACGGGGCCGATCTCGAGCTCGATCAGGTCGTGCGAGGGGTCGGGGGACGTCTCAGTAGCCACGCGGAACGGTACCCCGGACCGGCTCCTCCAGCCCCGTCTGCCCCTCGGACGACGCCAGCTGCCACGGCACGGACGCCACGACGACGCCTGGCGTGAACAGCAGCCGGCCCTTGAGCCGCAGCGCGGACTGGTTGTGCAGCAGCTGCTCCCACCAGTGCCCGACCACGTACTCGGGGATGTAGACCACGACGAGGTCGCGCGGGCTCTCACGGCGGATCGAGCGGACGTACGTCAGCACCGGTCGGGTGATCTCCCGGAAGGGCGAGTCCAGCACGCGCAGCGGCACGGGGATGTTCAGGTCCTCCCACTGCTGGCGCAGGACCTCGACGTCCTCGGGGTCCACCCCGACCGTCAGGGCCTCGAGCAGCTGCGGACGCGACGCGCGCGCGTACGCCAGCGCGCGCATCGTCGGGCGGTGCAGGTGGGACACCAGCACGATCGCGTGCACGCGGCTGGGCAGCGCCCGGGCGGCCTCGGCGTCGGTGCCCAGCGCCAGCTCGGCACGCACCAGCGCGTAGTGGCGGTGGATCGACTGCATGAGGACGAAGATGATCGCCATCGCCAGGATCGCGATCCACGCGCCGTGCGTGAACTTGGTGATGAGCACGACGACGAGCACCGTCGACGTCATGGCCAGACCGACCGAGTTGATGATCCGCGACCGCTTCATGCGGGTGCGACGGGTCGGGTCCGGCTCGGTCCGCAGGTGCCGCGTCCAGTGCCGGACCATGCCCAGCTGGCTCACGGTGAAGGACACGAACACGCCGACGATGTACAGCTGGATGAGGCGCGTGACCTGCGCGTCGAACGCCCAGATGAGAGCGATCGCGACGAGCGCCAGGGTGACGATGCCGTTGGAGAAGGCCAGCCGGTCGCCGCGGGTGTGGAGCTGGCGCGGCAGGTAGCCGTCGCGCGCCAGGATCGAGCCGAGCACGGGGAACCCGTTGAACGCGGTGTTGGCGGCGAGCACGAGGATGAGCCCCGTGACCACCGCGATCAGCACCGCGACGACGGGCACGCCCGAGAAGACCGCGGACGACAGCTGGCTGATGACCGGGTGCTGCACGTAGCTCTCGCCCACCGGCACGCCGTTGTCCAGCAGCTGCGTCTGCGGGTCGTCGGCGAACACCACGCCCGTCGCCCGGGACAGCAGCAGGATCGACATGATCATGACGATCGACAGGCTGCCGAGCAGAGCGAGGGTCGTCGCCGCGTTCTTGGACTTCGGCTTCTTGAACGCGGGGACGCCGTTGCTGATCGCCTCGACACCCGTCAGTGCGGCACACCCCGACGCGAAGGCGCGCAGGATCAGGAAGAACCCCGCCAGGCCGGTCAGGCCCTGGTCGAACGCGGCGTCCGGCGCCAGCTCGAAGCCCGAGCTCTCTGCCATGGTGAGGTTGCCGGTCAGCAGCTGGATCGAGCCCACGACGGCGATCAGACCGATGGCGAGCATGAACAGGTAGACCGGGAGGGCGAACAGGCTGCCCGACTCCTTGACCCCCCGCAGGTTGGCGATCGTCAGGAGCACCACGAGCCCGATGGCGAACGGGACCTCGTGCCCCCGCAGCGCCGGGAACGCGGACGCTGCGTACTGGGCACCCGACGAGATCGAGACCGCGACCGTCAGCACGTAGTCCACCAGCAGCGCGCTCGCCACCGTGACGCCGGCGTTCTTGCCCAGGTTGGTCGTCGCGACCTCGTAGTCACCGCCGCCCGACGGGTAGGCGTGCACGTTTTGCCGGTACGACGCGACGACGACGACCATCACCGCGACCACGGCGAGCCCGACCCACGGCGAGAAGACCAGCGCCGCCATCCCCGCGAGCGAGAGCGTCAGCAGGATCTCGTCGGGCGCGTAGGCCACCGACGAGAGCGCGTCCGACGCGAACACCGGCAGCGCGATGCGCTTCGGCAGGAGCGTGTGACCGAGCCGGTCGCTGCGGACGGGGCGTCCGAGCAACAGGCGTTTGGCGGCATCCGAGAGGTCCGACACGATGCGCAATGCTAGGCCTGCTCACCCGCCCGCAACACCACAGGCACACCTCAGGCGCGGCGCACGGTATAGCGTGCCGCACTGTGCACTTCGTGATCATGGGATGCGGCCGGGTCGGTGCGACGCTGGCGAAGAGCCTCGAGGACAACGGGCACTCGGTGTCCGTCATCGACCAGAACCCCGAGGCGTTCCGGCGCCTGGACCCCGAGTTCGGCGGGAACAAGGTCACCGGCCTCGGGTTCGACCGCGACACGCTGCGGCAGGCGGGGATCGAGGACGCGTTCGCGTTCGCCGCGGTCTCCGACGGCGACAACTCGAACATCCTCGCGGCCCGGGTGGTGCGCGAGACGTTCGGCATCGAGAACGTCGTCGCCCGCATCTACGACCCGCACCGGGCCGAGATCTACCAGCGTCTCGGCATCCCGACGGTCGCGACGGTCCGGTGGACCGCCCACCAGGTCCTGCGACGCCTGCTCCCGATGGGTGCCACCGACGAGTTCCGTGACTCCTCCGGACAGATCCAGCTCTCCCAGGTCGACGTGCACGAGGGCTGGGTCGGTCGGCCCCTGCGCGTCCTCGAGGAGGCCACGGGTGCCCGGATCGCCTACCTCACCCGCTACGGCGACGGCCTCCTGCCGACGTCGACCACCGTCCTGCAGGAGAACGACACCGTGCACGTGCTCATGCGGGCGGACGCCTCCGCCCTGGTCGAACGCATCCTCACCAGCGCACCGGCGGTGACCGCGTGAGGGTCGTCATCGCGGGCGCCGGCTCGGTCGGCCGCTCGATCGCCCGCGAGCTGCTCGGCCACGGCCACGAGGTCACCTTGATCGACCGTCAGCCGTCCGCCATGCGCGTGTCGCAGGTGGCGGAGGCCGAGTGGCTGCTGGCGGACGCGTGCGAGCTGCCGACGCTGCGCCAGGTCAAGACCGAGGAGTGCGACGTCGTCGTCGCCGCGACCGGGGACGACAAGGCCAACCTCGTGATCTCGCTGCTGGCCAAGACCGAGTTCGGCGTCCCCCGCACGGTCGCCCGCGTGAACAACCCCAAGAACGAGTGGATGTTCGACGAGGCGTGGGGCGTGGACGTCGCCGTCTCGACGCCGCGGATCATGACCGCGATGGTGGAGGAGGCCGTCACGGTCGGCGACCTCGTGCGCATCTTCACGTTCCACCAGTCCCGCGCCGACATCCTCGAGCTCACGCTCCCGGACGACTCGCCGCTCGCCGGGGTGCGCGTCGGTCAGATCGAGTGGCCCGCCGACACGGTCCTGGCGTGCATCGTGCGCGACGCCCGGCCCATCGCACCGAGCCCGGACGACACCCTGGAGGGCCGCGACGAGCTGCTCTTCGTCACCGCTCGGGAAGCGGACGAGGCTGCTCTGGAGCAGCTCTTGACCCACGGACCAGCAACCAGC
The DNA here is from genome assembly GCF_007989805.1 of Cellulomonas xylanilytica. Classification (GTDB taxonomy): domain Bacteria; phylum Actinomycetota; class Actinomycetes; order Actinomycetales; family Cellulomonadaceae; genus Cellulomonas; species Cellulomonas xylanilytica. Next base: position 295,224 of record NZ_BJUB01000001.1, on the reverse strand, counting down.
TGACCCACAGCGCGAGGGCCGTTCCGGGCACGCCCATGACGAGCTTCGCGGTGCCGAGCCAGGTGACCTCGGAGCTGAAGTAGAGCGGCAGCTGGACGGCGAGGCGCAGCCCGAAGAGCGCGACGAACGGCACGGTCGCGAGGGCGTAGCGGCGTCGCAGCGGACGGTCCTTCCGCCACGCGACGGCTCCCGCCCACGAGCCCCCCTCGTTGAGCGGGCCCGCCTTCGAGAACATGCCGACGACGAGCCCGACCAGCGGCCAGCCGATCACGATCGTCAGCAGCGTCCCGAGGAACCACGAGACGTTGACCCACAGCCCGTAGGCGAAGAAGTCCTTCGCGTCGCCCGTCCGCCACGCCCACAGCACACCGATCGCGACGCCGAGGAACCCGCCGAACGCCTGCGTCGGCGCCTGCCGCTGCACGAGCCGCACGACGACCGTGATCACCGCGGCGGACAGGGCGACGATCAGCGCGGGCGCCAGCTGCTGCCCGACCGCGATGTAGACGACGACGAACAGCATGCCGGGCGCGACGGACTCGATGATCCCGCGCACGCCACCCACGGCGTCGGACGCGGAGAACGTGTCCGACGACAGCGCACGCATGCCCCGGGCCGGGCCGTCCTGGGGGTCGACGACGTCGTCGACCGCTTCGAGGATGCGCTCGCCGTCGACCGGGTCCCTGCGCTCGGCCTCACTCACCGGGACGCGGCCTGAGCTCGTACCGCGGGTTGAACACCGTCCGCCGACCGTCGATCAGGCACACCAGACCCTCGATCTTCAGGCGGCGCCCGGGCGTGACGCCACCGATCTCGCGTCGACCCAGCCAGACCAGGTCAAGCGAGCCGCTGCCGTCGTACAGCTCCGCCTCCAGGGCAGGCACGCCCTCGCGCGGACGCAGCGTGACCGACCGGATGACACCGGAGACGCTGGCGCGCGAACGGTCGGCCAGCTGGTCGACCGGTGTGCAGCCGACCGAGCGGTGCGCGTCGGCGCGTTCCTCGTCGGCCTCGATCTCGGCCTGGGACGCGACCGCCTTCTTCAGGCGCTCCTTGAGGCTCATCGGATCTCCGTGATCTCCGGGCCGCGGGTCAGCGGGTCGAAGTCCGGCGCCGCGGGAGTCGCGCCGCCCTCGTCGGACTGCTGCTCGGGCGTGCCGGAGGACTTCAGGTTGGGTGTGCCCGGTCCGGGCAGGCGGAGGGTCAGCAGGTCCCGGGGCGGACGGGCGTCCGTGCCGCGGACCACCACGATCCCGGCGAACAGCTGCTCGATCGCCGTCGCCGCCGACGGGTCGACCGCCGCGCGCCCGGTGATCACACCGCGCACGAACCACCGCGGACCGTCGGCGCCGATGAAGCGGGCCGGGCGGTGCCCGGTGCGCCCCTCGGGCGTCCGGACCGGGAGCCGAGCGAGCAGCTCGCGGCCGAACGGGCCGGGCAGGTCGTCAGCGGAGCCACCCTGCTGGGTGACGGACTCGGCGATCTCGGCGCGGATCTCGTCCCAGATCCCCTCGGTGCGGGGCGCGGCGAACGCCTGCACCTGCAGCGAGGAACCGTCCAGGAGGATCGACGCGGCCGACACGGCGTTCGTCGTCTTGTCGATCTCCATCCGCAGCTCCATGCCCTGCACACCGGGCAGGAGGATGGCGCCCAGGTCCACGCGCGGCACGTCGTCGTCGACCTGCGACGCGTCCCACGGGCCGCCGGTCCGCTCGGTCACGGCGGAGGGTGGCGGGGAGGCGTCGTCGACGACCGTCGGGTCGTCGTTCTCGGTCTCGATCGCGTCTTGGGGGGCGGGATCCTTCCCACCACGCCGGAACAGCGCCACGTGCTCACTCCTCTTCGACGCGCTCGCGCGCATCAGTTGCCAACAGATCGACAGTAGTCCCGACCTAGTGCGTCGGCGCGGCCTTCCAACCACCGCTCGACCCGAAGCCGCCCGCGCCGCGGTGCGACCCGGGCAGCTGCTCGGCCTCGACGAAGCGCACGCGCTCCACGCGCTGGATCACCAGCTGGGCGATCCGGTCTCCTCGGTGCAGCTCGAGCGCGTGCTCGACGTCCGTGTTCAGCAGCGTCACGGCGATCTCACCGCGGTAGCCGGCGTCGACCGTCCCGGGGGCGTTCACGATGGTCAGCCCGTGCCGCATGGCCAGCCCGGAGCGCGGGTGCACGAACGCGGCGAACCCGTCGGGCAGGGCGATGGCCATACCCGTCGGGACAGTCACCCGGCCCTGCGGCGGGATCACGACGTCGATCCGGGACACCAGGTCCGCACCGGCGTCACCCGGGTGCGCGTACGAGGGTGCAGGGAGGTCGGGGTCCAGGCGGAGGAGGAGCACCTCGGTACCGGGGTCGGCAGTCACGGAGCCAGACCCTACCCGCCGGATGGGATGCTGGGTGCATGCCAGAAGCTCCTCGCGGGACCCCGCTGCCCTCGTCCCGGACGGCCGTACCGACCTATGCCGAGCGGCTGTGGCTCGGCCCCCTCGGCTGGATGCTGCTCGTCGTGTTCGCGGCGATGATGGCCGTCGCGTTCGTGCCGTTGGACCCTCGCGTCGCGGTCCTGGTCGGGGTCGGTGTCGTGGTGGTCGGCGTGGTCGTCCTGGCGGCGCTGGCTCCTCGGGTCGAGGTGCGTGACGGTGTCTTCCGTGCCGGTGGCGCGCACATCCCGGTGGACCTGCTCGGCGCAGCGGTGCCGCTCGACGCGGACGAGACCCGGGCCGAGCTGGGGCCGCGGCTGGATGCGCGCGCCCATGTCTGCCTGCGCGGGTGGATCCACTCGGCCGTCCGCGTCGAGGTCCGGGACCCGCAGGACCCCACCCCGTACTGGGTGGTCTCCACCCGTCGGCCGGCCGCGCTCGCCGCCGCCCTGCACGCCTGAAGGCCGGTCACCCGGACGTGCCGGGCGACCGACCCTCAGGTGAGTCGTGCGCGTTCTCGGTGCGGACGGTCAGGCAGCGCACTCCGAGCAGACGGGACGACCGTCGCGCTCGTAGGCGAGCTGGCTGCGGTGGTGGACCAGGAAACAGCTCGAGCAGGTGAACTCGTCCGCCTGCCGGGGCAGCACGCGCACGGAGAGCTCTTCGCCGGACAGGTCCGCGCCCGGGAGCTCGAACCCTTCGGCCGCCTCGGTCTCGTCCTCGTCCACCACGCCCGAGTTCTTGTCGGAGCGCCGAGCCTGAAGCTCCTGGAGCGAGTCCTCGCTCAGGTCCTCCTCGGTCTTGCGCGGGGCGTCGTAGTCGGTAGCCATGTGTGGCGTCACACTCCGTGGTCTTGATGGAAAGTCATACGCGGGATCAATGCACGCGACGCGCTTTTTGTTCCCGCGCGCGGTGGGATTCTGCACCACAATCGATCGCCGTGCGAACCGGACGCGCGACCGATTTCGTCACACCCGTCGTGGGAGCGTTTTCATCCGTCCGAGTCGGCGTCCATGCCCTCGAGGAAGGCCCTCAGCTCCTCCACCCGTCCGAGCGGCCCGGCGACCGTCATCGACTCCTGCGCCGCCTGCCCGCGGAGGCCCGTGACCTGCGCGCCTGCCTCCTGGGCGATCAACGCACCCGCCGCGAGGTCCCACGGCTGGAGCCCCCGCTCGTAGTACAGGTCGAGCGTCCCGGCGGCGATCGCGCACAGATCCAGCGAAGCGCACCCCACGCGGCGAATATCACGTACCTGCGGCAACAGTTCCGCGACGATTCGTCCCTGCACCTGCCGCCTCGTCGCGACGTATCCGAAGCCGGTCCCGACGAGCGAGTCGATCAACGGGCGCGCGGCACCCACCGTCAGGACGGTCCCGTCGAGCGTCGCGCCCAGCCCGCGCCCCGCCGCGAACGTGCGGCCGTCCTCGGGGGCGAACACGCAGCCGGCGAGGGCGGTCCAGGTGGCCGGGTCCGGGGCGGCGGCCGGGTCGGGGCCGACCACGGCAGCCACGGAGACGGCGTAGGCCGACGAGCCGTAGAGGTAGTTGACGGTCCCGTCGATCGGGTCCACCACCCACGTGATCCCCGACGTGCCGGGGCGGAACGCCTCCTCCTCGCCCAGGATCGCGTCGTCGGGCCGCAGCTCGGCCAGCCGGCGTCGCAGCAGCGACTCGGACGCGAGGTCCATAGCCGTCACCACGTCCTGGTCGCTCGACTTGGTGGCCGCCACCGTGACGAGCCTGCGTCGCCCGTCCCGGACGAGCGCGCCGGCCTCCCTCGCCAGAGCCTCGGCGACCTCGAGGAGCGTGCGGACCTGGTCGGGCGAGTCGGGGTTCACGCGCCCATCCTCTCAACCCCGCTCAGCGCACGGTGCCCCGCCACGGCCCCGGTGCCTTCAGCTGGAAGCGCAGCGCCATGACCCGCAGGACGAACACCGCGACGACGACGACCACGCTCGTCACGGTGGTGATCGCGTCCTGCCACCACAGGACCGCGGTCGCGGTCGACCCGAGCAGGGCCGGGATCGCGTACAGCTGCCGGTGGTGCAGCACGACCGGCACCTCGCCCGAGAGCAGGTCGCGCAGCACTCCCCCGCCGACGCCCGTCATGACGCCGACGACGACCGCCGCGGTCAGCGTCGTGCCGTACTCCAGGCCCTTGATGGTGCCGACGACGCTGAACAGGGCCAGCGCCCCGGCGTCCAGCACGACGATGACGCGGCGTGCCCGCTCGAGCCGGGGGTGGAAGAAGTAGATGAGGGTCGCGCCGGCGACGGCGGTCGCGATGAACCGCCAGTTCGAGATCCCGACGGGGGGCACCGCGCCGATCAGCACGTCGCGCAGGATGCCGCCGCCGAGCCCCGCCGCCCACGCGAGCACGATGATCCCGAACACGTCGAACTGCTTGCGCACCGCCGCGAGGGCGCCGGACATCGCGCCCACGAAGACCCCGACCAGCTCGAGGACGGGCTCGAGGGGGATGTCTGTGTCCACGGCGCCGATCATCGCAGCGGGACGTCGGCAGGTGGCGAAGGCGCGTGGCGACAGGCTGGCGGCCGGCCGATCCTGCGCCGCACCGCCCCGGGTGCACGCCGACGGGGCGGATCGGTGGCAGGCTCGTGCCGAGTTCCCGGGAGGTCGCATGGGTGAGCTGGAGCTGGTGGGTCTGCACGAGGACGGGGAGCACCTCGTCCTGGTGGCCCCGGACGGGGCGCGCTTTCGTGTGCGCATCGACGAACCGCTGCGTGCTGCCGTGCGCCGTGACCGCCCGCAGCTCGAGCAGCTGCGCGCGGAGAGCGCGGGCACGTTGAGCCCGCGGGAGATCCAGGCACGCATCCGCGCCGGGGCGACGACGCAGGAGGTCGCGGACTCCGCGGGCCTGCCGGTCGAGCGCGTCCGGCGGTACGAGGGTCCCGTGCTCGCCGAGCGTGAGCACGTGGCGGAGCAGGCGCGCGGCACGCGGGTCGGGCGGGACGCCGGTGCGCCGACGCTCGGCGACCTGGTGACGGACCGGCTCGCCGCCCGCGGCGTCGACCCGGGATCCCTCGCCTGGGACGCCGCGCGCGAGGCGTCGGGACCCTGGGTGGTCCTCGCGCGGTTCGCGGTGGGTGACACCGAGCACGAGGCCCGGTGGACGTTCGACCTGGCCAGGCGCACGGTCGTCGCCGACGAGGACGAGGCGCGCTGGCTCTCGGAGACCGAGCTGCCCGACGAACCCGTCTCGCGTCGCCACCTCGCCGCCGTGCGGGACGTGGTCTTCGACTTCCAGGGCGACGCCCTGCACCCCTCGGGCGAGGTCACCGCCGAGGAGCCCGAGCCCGTGGCGGCGCCCGTGCCCGACCCGCACGAGGAGACGGCGTCGCTGCTGGACGACCTGCGCAGCCGCCGCGGCGTCCGGCAGACGGTGGAGCTCGACGACGACGACGCCGAGGAGTTCGAGGGCTTCGGGCCGCAGCACGCGTTCGACTTCGGACGGCCCGACGCCTCCGTGCCCGGCGCCCACCCCGTCGACGCCGACCCCGCCGCCGAGGCGCAGGTCTACCCGGCGCCCGTGGCGGTGCCGGAGCCGGTCACCACCCCGGCGGCCGAGCACGAGGACGCCGAGCGACCGCGGTCCCGTCGTGGCCGCGCCAAGGTGCCCAGCTGGGACGAGATCGTCTTCGGCGCCAAGCCCGAGTAGCGACCGCGGAGCCCGGACAGCGGCTCAGAGCGTGAGCTGCTCCGCCGAGCTCAGCGTCTGAGGGCTCGGCGAGGACGCCCGGGCGGTCGCGGCCGTCATGCGGCGCATGTGGTGGCGACGGCACAGCACCTCGTACCCGACCTCGTCGGCGCCCGCCTCGACGTCACCGACGACCACCTGCGCGCCCTCGACGACCATGGTGCCGCCGATGGTGCGGGCGTTGTGCGTCGCGCGGGAGCCGCACCAGCACAGGGCGCGGACCTGCAGGATCTCCACGCGGTCGGCCAGCTCGACCAGCCGGGCGGCGCCGGGGAAGAGCCGGGCGCGGAAGTCGGTCGAGATGCCGAACACGTAGACGTCCACCCCGAGCTCGTCGACCACCCGGGCCAGCTGCTCGACCTGGTCCGCCGTGTAGAACTGGGCCTCGTCACCGATGAGGTAGTCGACGGGCCGACCCTGCGTCCGCCGGGAGATGACGTCCGACCAGAAGTCCGTCGTGTCGTCCACCTCGTGCGCCTGCTGGGTGAGCCCGAGCCGCGAGGAGATGGTGGCGGCGCCGGCGCGGTCGTGCCGCGTGAACAGGACCCCGTCGCGCCCTCGTGCCGCGTGGTTGTGATGCATCTGCAGCGCGAGCGTCGACTTGCCGCTGTCCATGGTGCCGGAGAAGAACACCAGCTCGGCCATCAGGCCACCACCAGGCAGGGGACGAGCATCTCGTGGCGGGTCAGCGACCCGTGCACCCCGACCAGGTCCATCGACGCGGGCGTCTGGGTGCGCGAGTCGACGACGGTCGCGCGGCCGGTCATCGCCACGACCACGTCACCGATCACCGGCCCGACGTGCTCCGCGACGTCACCGAACCACCTGTCGGCCATCGCCTCCGCGCGCGTCACGACGACGGCGGACGTGCCGAGCGTCTGCCGCCACCGGTCCGCCATGACCGTCGCGTCCACGCCGGGCTCGAGGTGCAGGTGCAGGGCGCGCGGCTCCCCCGCAACGAGCGCCACGCCCGCTCCGAGCACCGGATCGGTCCCCACGTCCCACCGCTGCGCGCGGTCCACGTCGACCATCCCGTGGTCGGCCGTCATCACCAGGACGGTGTCCCGCGGCAGCAGGCGCGCGAGCCGGCCCAGCTCCGCGTCGAGCTCCGCGAGCGCGTCCCCCCACTGCCACGACCCCCACCCGTGGTGGTGACCGGCCTTGTCGACGTCGCCCCAGTACAGGTACGCCACGCCCGGGCGCCGCAGGGCGTCCACGGTGGCGTCGACCCGCGCCGCGAGCGACTCGGCGGCCTTGTACGTGGGACCGCGCAGGGCGGCCTCCGTCAGGCCGGAGCCGGCGAACCGTGCCGGCCCGATGCTCGTCACGCCGGTGCCGGCGGCGACGAGCTGCTCGAAGACGGTCGTCTCCCGCTGCCACTGCCGCGCCGCCGGCAGCCCGGTCCAGCTGACCAGGTTGCCCAGCTCGCCGGTCGCCGGGTCACGGACGGTGTACCCGAGCATGCCCGTGCGGCCGGGCGGCAGCGCGACGCCGAAGGTGCCCATCGCGGTCGCGGTGGTGGAAGGGAACGTGCTGGTCAGCGGCGTGGAGTCGCCGAGCCGGCGGCGCAGGAACGGCGCGTGACCGGCGCGCTCCGCGAGGTTGGTGTGCCCGAGCCCGTCGACCAGCACCACGCAGACGCGCGTGGTTTCGGGAAGCCCGAGCACGCGCTGCGAGTCGACCGCCCCGGGCACGTCGTGCACCCCGATCGCACCGGCGACGGCCGGCAGCACCCGGCCGAGGCACGGGTGCTCGGACCCCGGCGCGACGAGGCCGGCGGCCTCGAGGTCGGCGCGCACGCGCGAGGGCACCGTCGACAGGGCAGTCGTCTCCGGCGACTCGACGTCGGTCATCGTGCCCGGGCGCTCGCCGCGGACAGCTCCCGGGCGAACGCCGTGGCGGCCCGCACCGAGTCGAGCCCCTCCGCGGCGGCGCTCACGCGGACGACGACGTCGTCGGGAGCCAGCGTCCCGGTCAGGCCGTGGTCCGCGTCGCAGCTCGGGTCGCCGCACGTGGCCGGCTCCAGGTCCACCCGGGAGACCGCGCCCCAGCCGACCACGAGGGTCAGCTCCTGCGCCGGCCGGCCGCGCTCGTGCTTCTCCGGCAGCGGCACGACGTGGGTCAGCGCCACCGACGTGAGCTCCGCGAGCGGTACGGCCTCGGTCGTGGCCGACGCGGACGCCGAGGGGTGCTCGGAGTCGGCGGGGTGGTCGTCGACGTGCGCGACGACGAGTCGCGTGGGCGTCAGCACCAGCACGGTCACGTGGCGGCGCACCTCCGCGGCGTCGAACGTCGTCTCGGGGTGGACCAGGTGAGCCACGACCTCTTCGTCGGCGAGAGCCACGTCGAGCACGTCGACGACGAGCTCGGGGTAGTAGCCGGCACGGTGGAGGTCGTGGTGCAGGGCGGGAGCAGCAGCAGGCACCCGACCATCCTCCCACCTCACGGGACGTCCCCTGCGAGCGCGCACGGGGTCACACCCTCGGCAGGCGTCGGGTCGCGTCGGCACGGTCCGCGCGGGACACCGAGGCGCGGGCGCCGAGCACCGCCAGGCCGTGCTCGGAGACCACCACGGGGTTGAGCTCCAGCGAGCGCAGCTCCGGCAGGTCGTCGGCGAGCACCGACACCCGGGCGATGAGGTCCTCCAGCGCCGCGACGTCGAGCGCCGGCAGCCCCCGGTAGCCGAACAGCCGGGGCGCCGCGCGGGCGGTCCGGACCAGCTCGGAGACGTCGACGTCCGTGAGCGGTGGCACCCCGTACGCGATGTCGCCCAGGAGGTCGGAGGCGTCGCCGGCGAGCCCGAAGCTGATGATCGGGCCGAACAGCGGGTCCTCGACCGACCGCACGACGCACGCGGAACCGTGCGGGGCCATCGCCTGCACCTCGAGCGGCTCCTCGCCGTCCGCCGCCTCCAGGCCGGCCGCGAGCGCGAGCACCTGCGCCACGTCGGCGCGCAGCTCCGCCTCGTCCGCGACGTCCAGGCGGACCCCTCCCAGGTCGGCCCGGTGGCGCAGCGCGGGCACGGTCGTCTTGAGCGCGACGGGCCAGCCGATCCGTTCCGCGGCGGCGACCGCCTCGTCCGCGTCGTGCACCCGCGTCGACGGCACCACCGCCACCCCGACGGTGGCGAGCAGCGCGGCGGTGCGGTCGCGGTCGAGCCCCACCGCGGCGTCACCCGACGCCTCGGCGTCGAGCCAGCCGGCCACGAGGCGCCGGGCGGCCCGGGTCTCGGCGCCCTCGGGGTGCAGGGGCTGCCCGCGGTCCCCGTCCCGCCACCGCGCGTAGCGGGCGGCGTGCCCGAGCGCGAGCGCCGCGTCCTCGGGCGTGCTGTACGCGGGCACCGTCCACTCCTTGCCGTCGTCGTCGCGGGCGGTCAGCTCCGGGGTGACGCCGTGCAGGTCGTAGATGCAGGCCACGGTCGTCCGGCGGGATCGTGCCGCCCGCTCCGCGACCGTGTCCTGCAGGACCGTGTCGGGACCGCCGACGGTCGGGATGCGGACGACGACGACGACGTCGCTGTCCGGGTCGTCGTAGAGCGCACCGACCGCCGCACGGACACGGTCCGGCGGTGCGTCCTCGGCGAGGAGCTGCACGTGGCCGCTGACGACGAGACCGGCGGCCGCGACGGCCTCGGCGACGAGGGCCGCCACGGACGCGGAGCTGGCGAGGATCGCGGTGCGGCGCCCGGTCGGCAGCGGCTGGTGCGCGAGCACCTGCGCGACGTCGAGCAGCTGGTGGGTGTTCTCGACGCGCACCACCCCGGACTGGCGCAGCACCTCGGCGAGCGTGCGGGGCGGTGCGTGCGTCGGCCGGACGGCGTGCCCGGGCGGCACCACCTGTCCGGAGCGGCCGGCCGTCACGACGATCACCGGCTTGATCAGCGACAGGCGCCGGGCGACGCGGGAGAACTTGCGCGGGTTGCCCAGCGACTCCAGGTACAGGCCGACCACGTCGGTGCGGTCGTCGTCGGCCCAGAACTGCATGAGGTCGTTGCCGGACACGTCGGCGCGGTGACCGGCGGACACGAACTGCGAGACGCCGATGCCCCGGCGCCGGACCCCGGCGAGCAGTGCGACGGACAGCGGTGCGGACTGGCAGAAGAGCCCGACCCGGCCGGGCACCGGCGGGGACTGCGCCAACGACGCGTTGAGCTGGAGGTCGCCCTCGCGCGTCGAGACGATCCCGTAGGAGCTCGGGCCGACCACCCGCATCCCGGCCCCGTGCGCCGCCCGCAGGACGGCACGCTGGCGGTCCAGCCCGTCGGGTCCGTCCTCCGCGAACCCCGCGGACAGCAGGACGATCCCGCGCACCCCCAGGCGCGCGAGCTCCCGGGCGACGTCGGCCGCCGCACCGGCGGGCACGGCGACGACCGCGAGCTCGACCGGCCCGGGGACGTCGGCGAGCCGTGCGTGCAGCGGCAGGGGCGGGTCGCCCGGGACGCCCACGGCGTGCACGACGACCGACGGGTCGCCGACGAGGAGGTCCGCCAGCACGCGGGAGGCCAGCCGGCCGGCGAGCGTCTCCCAGGTCTGCGTCCCGGGGCCGACGACGACCACCGACGACGCGTGCAGGACGCCCCGCATGGACAGCGCCTCCGCGCGGTGCTCACGGTCCGCCATCACGGCGAGCGACCGGTCCGTCGGGTCGATGTCGAACCCGACCGCCACGATCCCGTCCTCGGTGCGCTGCCGGACCTCGTACCCGGCCTGCTTGAAGACGGCGATCATGCGGCCGTTCTGCGGCAGGACCTCCGCGACGAACCGCCGCACCCCCCGCTCCCGCGCGGCCGCGGCCAGGTGCTCGAGCAGCACGGACCCCAGGCCGCGGCCCTGGTGCGCGTCGGCGATGTTGAAGGCGACCTCGGCCTCGTCCGAGCCGATGCGGTCGTACCGCGCGACGCCGATGATCTGGTCGGCGCCGCCGGGGTCCGTGGACACGTCCCCGCTCGACACCGCCACCAGGGCGACCCGGTCGACGTGGTCGACGTTGACCAGCCGGGCCAGGTCCCGCTCGGAGAGCCGCTCCAGCGGGGCGAAGAACCGCAGGTAGGTGGACCGTTCCGACTGCCCGACGTGGAACGCCTGGAGGGCGTCGGCGTCGTCGGGGCGCAGCGGCCGCACGTGGGTGGTGGAGCCGTCGTGCAGCACGACGTCCGCCTCCCAGGCGACCGGGTACGCGGGCCCCGGGCGCGGGAGCTCGTCAGCGGTGACGTCTGCCATGAGCGCCACGCTAGACCGGTCCGGCGCACCCGCGCGCCGCTGGTCAGCGCGCCGCGGCCCGCCGGACGGTCCGGACGGTCCACAATGGTCGCCGCACAGCAGACCGGCCCCGAGGAGCAAGCAGCATGGCGCGTCGCCCCGCGACCCCCGACCTCCCCCCGGAGGACCTCGTCGAGCGCATCGTCGACATCGACGTGGCGACCGAGATGGAGGGCTCGTTCCTGGAGTACGCCTACTCCGTCATCTACTCGCGCGCCCTGCCCGACGCCCGCGACGGCCTCAAGCCGGTGCAGCGCCGGATCCTCTACCAGATGTCGGACATGGGCCTGCGCCCGGACCGCCCGTACGTGAAGTCGGCGCGCGTCGTCGGCGAGGTCATGGGCAAGCTGCACCCGCACGGTGACGCGGCCATCTACGACGCGATGGTCCGGCTGGCCCAGCCGTTCTCGCTGCGCCTGCCGCTGGTCGACGGCCACGGCAACTTCGGCTCGCTCGACGACGGCCCGGCGGCCCCCCGCTACACCGAGGCGCGCATGGCGCCGGCCGCACTCGCGATGACCACGGGGCTCGACGAGGACGTCGTCGACTTCGTGCCCAACTACGACAACAAGCTGACCCAGCCCGAGGTGCTCCCCGCGGCGATCCCGAACCTGCTGGTCAACGGCGCGTCGGGCATCGCGGTCGGCATGGCCACCAACATGGCGCCGCACAACCTCGTCGAGGTCGTCGCCGCGGCGCGGCACCTCGTCCTGCACCCCGACGCCACGCTCGAGGACCTGCTGCGCTTCGTCCCCGGTCCGGACCTGCCCTCGGGCGGCAAGATCGTCGGCCTCGAGGGCGTCCGCGACGCCTACCGCACCGGCCGCGGGGCGTTCCGCACGCGCGCGACCGCCCGGATCGAGAACGTCACGCCCAAGCGCAAGGGCATCGTCATCACCGAGCTGCCGTACACGGTGGGCCCGGAGAAGGTCATCGAGAAGATCAAGGAGGGCGTGCAGAGCAAGAAGCTCTCGGGCATCTCCGACGCGGTCGACCTGACGGACCGCGCGCACGGGCTGCGCCTGGTCATCGAGATCAAGACCGGCTTCGTGCCGGAGGCCGTCCTCGAGCAGCTCTACCGCTACACCCCGCTCGAGGACTCGTTCTCGATCAACAACGTCGCGCTCGTCGACGGGCAGCCGCGCACCCTCGGCCTGCGCGAGCTGCTGGTCGTCTGGGTCGAGCACCGCCTGGTCGTCGTGCGCCGGCGCTCGCAGCACCGCCTCGCCAAGCGGCTGGAGCGGCTGCACCTGGTCGAGGGCCTGCTCGTCGCCATCCTGGACATCGACGAGGTCATCCAGGTGATCCGCACGTCCGACGACGCCGACACGGCGCGCGCCCGGCTGCGCAGCGTGTTCGACCTGTCCGAGCCGCAGGCCGAGTACATCCTCGAGCTGCGGCTGCGTCGCCTGACCCGGTTCTCCCGCATCGAGCTCGAGAAGGAGCAGCAGCAGCTCGTCGAGGAGATCGCCGAGCTCCGGGCGATCCTGGCCGACGACGACCGGCTCCGCGCCCTGGTGTCCGACGAGATGGCCGAGGTCGCTGCCACGTACGGCACGCCGCGCCGCACGATCCTGCTCGAGTCGGCGGGCGGCACCTCGATCACCGGAGCGCCCGCGGCGCGCGGTGCCGCGGCCCCGCTGGAGATCGCCGACACCCCGTGCTGGGTGCTGCTGTCGGGCACCGGCCTGCTCGCGCGCACGGCGTCCGACGACCGGCCCGTGCGCGGCGACGGTGCCCGGCGCGCCAAGCACGACGTCATCGCCGCGTCGATCCCCGCGACCGCGCGTGCGGAGATCGGCGTCGTGACGTCCCAGGGCCGGGTCGTCCGCGTCTCCGTGCTGGACCTGCCCGGCCTGCCGCCGACCGACGGGGCACCCTCCCTGTCCGGTGGTGTGCCGCTCGCCGAGGTGGTGACGCTCCTGCCGCGCGAGCGTGTGGTGGGCCTGGCGTCACTGGCCGCCGACGCACCGACGCTCGCACTCGCCACCGTCCAGGGCACCATCAAGCGCGTGACCTCCGGCGACGTGCCGGGGAACCGTGACGCCTGGGAGGCGATCTCGCTCAAGGACGGCGACGAGGTGGTCGGTGCTGCCGCCGTGAGCGACAACGACGAGCTGGTCCTGCTCTCGTCCGACGCGTCGCTGCTGCACTTCCCGGCGTCGGCCGTCCGGCCCCAGGGACGGTCTGCGGGCGGCATGGCGGGCATCAAGCTCGCGGCCGGTCAGCGCGTGGTCGCGTTCGGCACGGTCCCCGCCGACCAGCTCGCCGAGGCGGTCGTCGTCACCGTCGCCGGCGCGTCGGGCGCGCTGCCCGGCACGCAGGCCGGGTCCGCCAAGGTGACGCCGTTCGAGGCGTACCCGGGCAAGGGACGCGCGACCGGTGGGGTCCGGGCACACCGGTTCCTGCGCAACGAGGACGCGCTGCTGCTCGGATGGGTCGGTGCGGCGCCGGCGTGGGCGACGGGTTCGGCCGGTCAGCCGATCGAGCTGCCCCCGACCGATCCCCGGCGTGACATGTCCGGCACGGCGTTGTCCGCACCGGTGCACGCCATCGGCTGACCGTCAGACGAGGGCGACCACGTTGTCCGGCACGGGCGGCCGTTGGGCGTAGGAGCGGACCGGTCGCGGCTCGGGTGCGCGGCGGTCGGCGACGTTGCGGGCGATCACCGCGGCGGCGAGCAGACCCTGCCCGACCGTGTACGTGAGCATGACCCAGAAGCCCTGCCCGGCCAGGTCCCACCACGGCACGAACGCCTCGAGCGCGATGAGGCCGTCGCTCACCAGGAAGACGGCTCCGCCGACCGTCGCCAGGCGTCCCAGGCCCGTCGCGAGGACCGCCATGGCCACGAGGACGCCCCCGTACACGGCCACCGGCACGAGCAGGGCGTCGGCCCCCGGCGCGCACAGGCCGACCAGCGCCGCGAGCACCGCGGCGTAGGGCAGCAGGAGGACCGGCCGGGTGTGCAGCACGGAACGCCGGACCAGTGGCGCGAACGCCACGACGTACGCGACCTGCGCGAGCAGGAAGAACCCGACCATGACGAGGAAGGCCGTGTCCTCGGCGACGAGCGACGGCACCAGGTCACCGAGCCAGGAGAAGCCGAGAGCGACCAGCGTCCACGTCACGACGTGTCCCCGGGGCCACCGCGTGGCGGTCACGACGACGGCGGCGAAGGCCGGCATGAGCGTCCACTGGCTGACGCGGGCGAGCCCGTCGGCGCCGGCGACCTGCGCCCCCAGGTGCACCAGCACCGATGCGACGGCGACCGCGACCCACACCCGCGCGGCCATGGACAGCGAGCGCCCCACGACGACCTCCTCGACGGCGGGCGTCCTCGTCCACCGACAGCGACGGCAGGACCTCGTCGTCCTGCCGCGCCGATGCTAACCCGCGCGCAGGCTCCCGCGAGGACGTTCCGAGCGGACGCTCAGAGCTCGATCGAGTACATCGTCGAGCTGTGGAACACCGCGTAGCCGAGCCCCTCGTAGAGCCGGTGCGCGCCGGACTGGTTCGCCGTGTCCACGCCGAGCTCGGCGTAGTCCATGCCGTCCGCCTGGTACGCCGCCATCACCGTCGCGAGGAGCGCCGGAGCGAGCCGCCGGCCGCGCCAGGCCCGTCGCACCCCGAGCAGGTCGGTGTACCCCGCCTTGTAGCCGATGACCGGCCAGTCGTGCTCGTACCGCCCCGACAGGAGGTAGCCGACGACCTCGCCGCTGGCGTCGTCCACGGCGATGAAGCTCCACGCCGGCGCGAACATGCTGCGCCCCTGGTTCCAGTCCTCGGCCGTGCGGGGCTCGCTCCCCCAGTGGTCGGCGAACGCCTCGTTGTGCGCGAGCCTCACCTGCTCGTCCAGTTCCGCGCTCCACGGCACGATGCTCAGCCCGTCGGGGACCTCGACGGACGGCAGCGCGACGTTCAGCGGTCGACGCATCTCGGAGTAGAACCGCACCGGGGTGAAGCCGTTCACCTGGAGAAGCCGGGCCGTCGCCGCCGCCGCGTCGTCGGTGAACGCCGCGAGCCGCGCCGGGAGCTCCTTCCCCGACGCCGCGAGCAGCTGCCGTCCGCGAGCCTCCTGCCACGCGAGGACCTGCCGCCCGATCCCCCTGCCGCGCCACTGCGGGTCGACGGCGCCGTCGAGGAAGGCGCGGACCACCCGCGCGTCGCCGGGCGGCTGGTTGACCCGCGCGTAGGCACGGATGACGCCGTCGGCGTCCACGCCGGCGAGGGTGTCGCGGGCGTGGTCCTTCCACTCGCCGTCGAACTCCTCGTCGACCTCCTCGGCCGACGTCCGGTAGGGGATGCCGTCGGCCTCCTCCACGGCGGTGAGGAGCCGCGTCAGGGCCGGCACGTCGGCACGCGTCAGCGGGCGCCACGTCAGGCCGCCGGCGTCGCTCGGCACGGGCACGTCCGCCGGGGCGGCGACACGGTCGACGAGGGGTGCGAGATCGGTGGTGGTCACCGCGCCACGATCCCCGCTCGGACCGCCTCGCGGCAACCGAAATGGGTCAGGCGTCGATGCGACTGCGGTCCAGCCCGTCGGCGCCGGCGACGATGAAGTCCTTGCGCGGCGCCACGTCGGACCCCATCAGCAGCTCGAAGATCTCCTCGGCGCGCTGCGCACCCTCGACCGTCACGCGACGCAGCGTGCGGTGCCGAGGATCCATGGTGGTCTCCGCCAGCTGGTCCGCGTCCATCTCGCCGAGGCCCTTGTACCGCTGGATGTCGTCCTTGTACCGCTTGCCCGCGCGGTCCAGCTTCTTCAGCGTCGCCACGAGCTCGGCCTCCGAGTACGTGTAGACGTACTCGTTCTTGCGCCCACCGCCCCCGATGACCTCGACGCGGTGCAGCGGCGGGACCGCGGCGTACACGCGCCCGGCCTCGACCAGCGGCCGCATGTACCGGAACAGGAGCGTGAGCAGCAGGGTGCGGATGTGCGCGCCGTCGACGTCGGCGTCGGTCATCAGCACGATCTTGCCGTAGCGCGCCCCCTCCAGGTCGAACGAGCGGCCCGACCCGGCCCCGACCACCTGGATGATCGCGGCGCACTCGGCGTTCTTCAGCATGTCCGTGACGGACGCCTTCTGGACGTTCAGGATCTTGCCGCGGATGGGCAGGAGCGCCTGGAAGTCCGAGCTGCGGGCCAGCTTCGCGGTGCCCAGAGCGCTGTCCCCCTCGACGATGAACAGCTCGCTGCGCTCGACGTCGTCGCTGCGGCAGTCGGCCAGCTTGGCCGGGAGCGAGGAGGTCTCCAGCGCGTTCTTGCGGCGCGAGATCTCCTTCTGCTTGCGCGCCGACAGCCGGGCCCGCATCTCACCGACGACCTTGTCCAGCAGCAGAGCCGACTGCGCCTTGTGGTCGCGCTTGGGCGACGCGAAGATCGCGGCCAGCTCCGTGTCGATGACCTTGGCGACGATCGCGCGGACCGGTCCGGTGCCCAGCACCTCCTTGGTCTGCCCCTCGAACTGCGGCTCGGCGAGGCGGACGGTGACGACCGCGGTCATCCCGGCCAGCACGTCCTCCTTCTCGATCCGCTCGGAGGTGTCGCGCGACGAGATCTTCAGCCGCCGGGCGTTCGCGTCGACCGCCTTGCGCATGGTGCGCAGCAGCCCGGCCTCGAACCCGGCCAGGTGCGTCCCGCCCTTGGGCGTCGAGATGATGTTGACGAAGCTGCGGACCTCGGTCTCGTACCCGGTCCCCCACCGCAGCGCGATGTCGACCTCGCAGGTCCGGGAGACCTCCTGCGCGGTCATGTGACCCCGCTCGTCGAGGATCGGCACCGTCTCGGTGAACGCGCCCGAGCCCGTCAGGTGCCACGTGTCGGTGACGGCCGTGTCGGGCGCCAGGTGGTCCACGAAGTCGATGACGCCCCCGCTGTGCAAGAACGTCTCCTCGTGCGGGCCGTCCGCGCCGGGCGTCCCCGGGATGCCGCGCTCGTCGCGCACCGTCAGCGTGAGCCCCGGCACCAGGAAGCTGGTCTGCCGGGCGCGCGTGACCAGCTCGTCGTACGCGAACACGGCCGTCTTGGGGAAGATCTGCGGGTCCGCCCAGTACCGCACGCGGGTCCCGGTCCGGGCGCGCGCCACCTTGCCGGCCACGCTGAGCTCGGACCCTGAGACGAACGGCTCGAACGGGTTGTCGGGGGCGATGCCGCCCTGGTCGTCGAACGTGCCCGGCTCGCCGCGGTGGAACGTCATCCGGTGCGTCCGACCGCCGCGGTCGACCTCCACGTCCAGACGCGCGGACAGGGCGTTCACGACGGACGCGCCCACGCCGTGCAGCCCACCGGACGCCCCGTAGGAGCCGCCACCGAACTTGCCACCGGCGTGCAGCTTAGTGAACACGACCTCGACACCGGTCAGGCCCGTCTTGGGCTCGATGTCCACCGGGATGCCGCGCCCGTTGTCCCGCACCTCCACCGAGGAGTCGGCGTGCAGGACGATCTCGATGCGGTCCCCGTGGCCGCCGAGGGCCTCGTCGACCGAGTTGTCGATGATCTCCCACAGGCAGTGCATGAGCCCGCGGCTGTCCGTCGTGCCGATGTACATGCCGGGGCGCTTGCGCACCGCCTCGAGCCCTTCCAGCACCGAGAGGTGCCGGGCGGTGTAGCCGGACTGGGGGGAGGTCGTCGTCACGGGCCTGATCGTAGTGCGCGGGTCCGACGGTCAGCCGGAACCCATGCCGTCGGCAACGGTCATGTTTCAGGTGTGTCACGGTCTGCTACGCGGTGAGCGAACCACCCGCTCCCGGTGCGATGGATCCGGCGCCGGGATGGTTCTATTGATCTGTGACCGGGACCATGACGCATCCACTGACCGCGGCCGACCGCTGCGACCGCTGCGGCGCACAGGCCTATGTCCGAGTTGTCCTCGCCGTGGGAGAGCTGCTGTTCTGCGCGCACCACGCACGCGAGCACGCACCGAAGTTCGCCGAGCTGGCGACCCACGTGCAGGACGAGACCGACCGCCTCCTCGCCGAGCACGGCGCCGGAGCCGGCGCGGCGATCTGACGCAGCGCTCGACCCCCTGACGACGCGAGGCCCGGACCGGGTGGTCCGGGCCTCGTTCTCGTCCGGGACCCGCAGCCCTATGCTCGGCCGCGACGGGCGGACGCCTGTCGTCCCCGAGCGAGCGGAGCCGTCCCGTGACCGAACCCGACGTCGACAAGGCCGAGCAGCTCGAGCTGGTCAGACGTGGCCTGCTGCAGGGCGAGGAGGTGCTCGCGGTGTACGACTGCATCGGGACCGGCACCGGCTTCGTCGGGCTGACGACGCTCCGGATCGTCATGCAGGACAAGAGCTTCGTCGGCAAGCGCGTCGCGATCACCTCGATCCCCTACCGGCACGTGCGGTCCGTGTCGGTGGTCAGCAACACGTCCATCGCCGGGAAGTTCACGTCGAGCAGCAGCATCGCGATCGACGTCGGCGGGACGGTGCACGAGGCCGACTTCCGAGGTGTCGAGAAGGCGCACAAGGCCCACGACCTGATCCTCTGGTACATCACCCGCTGACGCGTCCGACGACGCGACGAAGGCCCGGAGCATGTCGCTCCGGGCCTTCGTCGTCGGTGGGTGCCGATCAGTCCAGGTAGTCGCGCAGGACCTGGGACCGCGACGGGTGCCGCAGCTTCGACATGGTCTTGGACTCGATCTGGCGGATCCGCTCACGCGTCACGCCGTAGACCTTGCCGATCTCGTCGAGCGTCTTCGGCTGACCGTCGGTGAGGCCGAACCGCATCGAGACCACGCCCGCCTCCCGCTCGGAGAGGGTGTCCAGGACCTGGTGCAGCTGCTCCTGCAGGAGCGTGAAGCTCACGGCGTCCGCGGGGACGACCGCCTCGGAGTCCTCGATGAGGTCGCCGAACTCGCTGTCGCCGTCCTCGCCGAGCGGGGTGTGCAGCGAGATGGGCTCGCGACCGTACTTCTGGACCTCGACGACCTTCTCGGGCGTCATGTCGAGCTCCTTGGCCAGCTCCTCCGGCGTGGGCTCACGGCCCAGGTCCTGGAGCATCTGGCGCTGGACGCGCGCGAGCTTGTTGATGACCTCGACCATGTGCACCGGGATGCGGATGGTGCGGGCCTGGTCGGCCATGGCGCGCGTGATGGCCTGACGGATCCACCACGTGGCGTACGTCGAGAACTTGTAGCCCTTGGTGTAGTCGAACTTCTCGACGGCGCGGATCAGACCGAGGTTGCCCTCCTGGATCAGGTCCAGGAACAGCATGCCGCGGCCGGTGTAGCGCTTGGCCAGGGACACGACGAGGCGCAGGTTGGCCTCGAGCAGGTGGTTCTTGGCCCGCCGCCCGTCGTTGGCGATCCACTCGAGCTCGCGCTTGATCTTGGGCTCCATCGTGATGCCCGCGTTCAGTCGCTCCTCGGCGAACAGACCGGCCTCGATGCGCTTGGCGAGGTCGACCTCCTGCTCGGCGTTCAGCAGGGCGACCTTGCCGATCTGCTTCAGGTAATCCTTGACCGGGTCCGCCGTCGCACCGGCAGTGACGACCTGCTGGGCGGGAGCGTCGTCGTCGTCGGCGTCGGAGTAGACGAAGCCGCTGTCCTCGGTTTCGTCCTCCTTGGCGGCGGGCTTCTTCTCGCCGTCCTCGGAGTCGTCCTCGTCCGCGTCGGTGGCGTCCTCGGCGACCTCGACGACCTCCACGGCCTCGACGACGACCTCCTCGATGGCCTCGATGTCGGGCTCGTCGCCCTCGACGACGTCGACCTCGTCGGCGTCGGTCGCGACCTTCTTGGCGGCGGCGGACTTGGCCGCCGGCTTGGCAGCGGCGGTCTTGGCCGCGGCGGTCTTGGCTGCCGTGGTCTTGGCCGGTGCAGCCTTGGCGCGCGTGGTGGGCGCGGCGGCACCCTCCGCGGGGGTCACGACAGCCTTCGTCGACGGACGGGCCTTCGCGCTGGTCGCGGCGACGGCGCGAGCGGGTGCCGCGGGAGCGGCAGGCTCGCGGACGCCGATCCCTGCGGTGGACAGGCCGCGGACGACGGCGCGCAGGCGCTTGGCGTCCTGGACGTCCGCCTGCTCGCACGCGGTGCGCAGCTCCTCGGCGCCCACGGTGCCGTGGGTGCGGCCGCGCAGGACGAGGTCCTGCAGGGCGGGGTGCTCGAACTCACGCGGAAGAGCGGGATGCGGGGTCTGGGACGACACGAACGACCTTTCGGCAGCGCGACACCCGGAACGGGGCCGGGAGGTAGATGGATATTGTACCGACCCCTGGGGCCGCTCGGCGCGATCACGGGCACGACGACACGGCCGTCGAGGACGGCGGTCACGGGGTTCTTGGTCTCAACGAACGGGAGTCACCAGAGATTCCCGCCTGTCGAGGCCCGTTCGGTCACCGTGCGCGCAGATGGGGACGATCAGCCGTCCGGGTGTGTCGGTGCGGCCTCGTGGCCGGTCGGGACCGGATCAGGCAGGCCCGGGCTTGACCGTCAGCACGGGGCAGGGAGCGTCGAACAGCACCCGCTGCGCGTTGGCCCCGAGGATGAGCTTGCCGACAGGGCTGCGACGCCTCAGGCCGAGGACGACCAGCTGGGCACCGACCTGCTCCGCGGTCAGGATGAGGTCGTCCGCCACGTCGCCGCCGGTGAGCAGGCGCACCTCGCTGTCGACGCCCGCGGACGCGAGCTCCTCCCGGACCCGGTCGAGCTCCGCCTCCAGATCGCTGCGCTGCTCCTCCGGAGCGTCGGGACGTGTGCTCACGACGACCACGACGCGCGTGTCGCGCTGCCGTGCCTCCTCGATCGCCGCCCCGAGGGCCGCCCGACCTTCCGGAGTGGCCAGATAGCCGACCACGATGCCCATCGGTCCTCCCCTCGTCCCGCGGCAACACCGCCGTGACCGTGACGCTACCGGAGGCGACGGGTGCCGACGACCTCGGGGCGGGATCTCCGCGCAGGTCAGTCGGTGTGTCGGACCCATCCGGGCGGGACGGCCGCCGTCAACGCGTCGTCCAGCAGCTCCGCCAGGTGGTGCTCCGGGTCCGCGTCGAGCGCCGCGTCCAGCAGCAGCCGCGCCCGCGCGCCGTCACCTCGCCACCACGACAGCAGCGCCAGGAGAGTGAGGGCAGGGGCCTGTGCACCGGCCCTCCCCCGGGCCACGACGGCCTCGAGGACCGCCTCGTGCACCGCGCTGGCGCGGACGGGAGGCACCACGCCGCGGCTCGGGTCGAGGATCAGGGCCATCGCCGCGCACATCGCCGCGTCCAGCTCCGGGGTCGACGGCACGGTGCGGACGCATCGCTCGGGCAGGTCGGCGGTACCCGGGACCAGCGCGACCAGCACGCCGTCGCGCACGGCACGGTCGGCCAGACCCGCCTCGATGCGCCCCCACGGCGTCCCGCCGGGACCGGGCGGACCGGCCTCCACGATCGCCACCGCGTCCCGCCATGCCGCGAGGGAGTCCTCGCGCCAGCGGACCACGGCGTCCGCGCCGGCGACCTGAGCCTCCTCCCACCGGAGCTGCCACCGTCGCCGGACGCGCGCGGCGGACCGGCGGACGTCCCCGCTCTCCGGGCGGATCCGGGCGATGTCCTCCCGCGAGTCGGCGACCGCGGACCCCGCCAGCACGAGGGTCGCACCCACCTGGGTCGAGTCGAGGTCGCGCAGGGGCCTGCCGCCCGGCGGGCAGCAGTCCTCCACGCAGTCGAGGGACAGGTAGCCCGTGGCCGTCACCACCCACACCTGCACCTCGCCGAGCGCGTCATCGGCAGCCTCGCGGACGTGCTGGGCGGCGAGCTGCGCGCCGCCCTCCTCGTCGCGCGGGTCGTGGTCGGTGTAGAGCACGAGGATGCCGCGCCGGGCCCCGTCGCGTCCGAGATGGGCGACGAGCGTCCGTGCGAGCAGGGGGCCGTCGACCTCGTCGGCGAGGTGCGGCAGGTCCACACGCACGACGAGGCCGACCTCTCCCCGCGGGGGCCGAAGGCTCACGGCGACCGCACTGTCCCGCGGCCGGAAGCCGAGCCGATGAGGGACGAGCGCGAGGATCTCCCGGGGTTCGCTCACCCGGAGCGTGGTGGTTGTGGTCTGCATGGCGCCAGCCCACCCGACCGGCGAACGACCCGGACCACCGCTCGGCGGATCTGTGCACGCCGTCGCCGGGCGAGGGGGATGTGGGCGTCTCGGTGCGGTGCGCGTACGGCTACCCTGTCGCGATGCCCCGTCCTGCGCCCTCCTGCGTGCGCGCGCGGTCCGGCCTCGCCGCCACCGTCGTCGCGCTGGCCGTCGGCGTGTCCGCGGCAGCCTGCTCGACGAGCGCCCCGGGCCAGGCCTCCCCCACCGGGAGCGCCGTCGCGGTGGCCACGGCCGAGCCGACCCCCTCGGAGACGCTGCTGCCCGAGGCGGGCACGGACGCGCACTCCGCGGTCGGCGAGCTCGTCGCCGGCTTCCCCGCCACGCTCATCCCGGTGCCGGACGGTGCCGAGGTGCTCCTCTCGTCGGCCTCCCCCGTCGACGGCACCGACCTCACGGAGGTCAGCCTCAACCTGCGGACGGCCCAGGACACCGCGGGCCTGCTCGAGGCGGTCCGCGCGCCGCTCGTCGCAGCCGGCTTCGCCGAGAACGTCCTCCCCGCCGCCGAGGCAGGACTGGCCGCGCAGTCCACGTTCTCGCGCGGCGACGGCTCCGAGCTGCTCGTCGTCGGCGTCCTGGAGCGTGCCGACGAGCGGACCCTGACGCTCGGTGGGCGGGTCCGCGCGACCGCGCCGTAGGCTGCCCGCGTGAGCCCAACCAGCCCGTCGCTCGTCGACGTCGAGGATGTCCG
This sequence comes from Cellulomonas xylanilytica, assembly GCF_007989805.1. Classification (GTDB taxonomy): domain Bacteria; phylum Actinomycetota; class Actinomycetes; order Actinomycetales; family Cellulomonadaceae; genus Cellulomonas; species Cellulomonas xylanilytica. The sequence continues at coordinate 272,065 of NZ_BJUB01000001.1, read as the reverse complement.
GTCCCGCATCGACGAGCTGCTGACCAGGCACGTCGCCCAGCTGCGCTCGATGCTGGCAGCAGCGAGCGACGACGCGGACGTCCTCGCCGACGCGGTGGCCCAGATCCTGACGGGCGGCAAGCGCCTGCGGGCGGCGTTCTGCTACTGGTCCTGGCGCGCGCACGGGGGCCAGGCCGGGACCGCCGAGGCGGACGCCGTGCTGCGCGTGGGCGCAGCGCTCGAGCTCTTCCAGGCGGCCGCGCTGTTCCACGACGACGTGATGGACGACTCCGACACCCGTCGTGGCTTCCCCGCCGCGCACCGGGCGTTCGCGTCGCTGCACACCCAGCACGGTCTGACCGGTGACCCCGAGCGCTTCGGCATGTCCGCCGCGATCCTGCTCGGCGACCTGACCCTGATCGCGAGCGAGCAGGAGTTCGCGGGCGCCCTCGCCCTGCAGCCGCTCGCGCGGGCCGAGCGCACACGAGCCGTGTTCGACCTCATGCGGACGGAGGTCACCGTCGGGCAGTACCTGGACGTGCTGGCGCAGGCGTTGCCCTGGGGCGACGACCCGACCGCCGACGAGGCGCGCGCCCGCGAGGTCATCCGTGCGAAGGCCGCGCGGTACAGCGTCGAGCACCCGATCGTCCTCGGTGCCTCGCTCGCCGACGCCGACGAGGCTGAGCTCGAGGTCTGCCGGGCGCTCGGCCTCCCGCTCGGTGAGGCGTTCCAGCTCCGTGACGACCTGCTCGGGGTGTTCGGCGACCCGCAGACGACGGGCAAGCCCGCCGGGGACGACCTGCGCGAGGGCAAGCGGACGATCCTGACGGCCCGAGCCGTGGCCCGTGCCCGGGCGGCGTCCGACGAGGCCACCGTCGAGCTGCTGCGCACCCGTCTGGGCGACGGCGCGCTCACGGACGCCGACGTCACCACCCTCGCCACGGCCATCGGAGCCACCGGCGCCCCCGACGACGTGGAGGCGCTCATCGAGGACCTGGCCGGCAAGGCCTTCGCGCTCATGCACGAGCGCCCGTGGACAGAGCCGGCCCGCACGCAGCTGATCGGGCTCGCGCACGCGGCGGTCGACCGGCACGCCTGAACGTCCCGGGTCGCGCGACCCGGTCGACGCCCGCCTCAGAGCTCGGCTGCCGCCCGCCGCCGGATCTCGGTCTTGCGGCCCGTGCGCAGTGCCTCGATCGGTGTGCCGGGCAGGGAGTCGTCCGGCGTGAAGAGCCACTCGATCGCCGCCTCGTCCGAGAATCCCGCGTCGGACAGGACCGTCAGCGTGCCCTGCAGCGAGGCCAGGACGGTCCACGGCTCGTCCGCGGTGGGCGTGGTGGGCTGAGCCGGGTTGGCGAGGTGGCCCGGCACGAGGAACGCGGCCGGGACCATGAAGATGCGCGGGTCGCCGCGGCGGACGCCGATGATGCGGCGCTCCTGCACCAGCCGACGCACCTTCGAGGCGTCGAGGCCGAGCCGGTCGGCGACGTCAGGGACGGTGAGCCACTCGTCGACCAGGCGGTCGAGGGTCTGTGCGGAATCGTTCACCCGACAAGAGTACGCATCGATGAATTACACCTGCGCAATTCCCCCGCGCGCTTTCCCCGTCTTCCATATTCGGATACGTTCGCATTCTGTCACTCCAGTCACACGGGCACCATCCGTTCACTTTCGCACCACGAGGTAGGCACCATGTCGCAGCACCACGCCACCGCCCGCCGCCTCGCCACCGGGACCGGGGCCACGCTCGCCCTGGCCGTCGTCGGTGTGACCGCGACCGCAGGCACGGCCCAGGCCGACGACTCGTACACGGTCCGCACCGGTGACACCGTCAGCCACATCGCCACGCGCACCGGGACCACGGTGACGGCGATCGCCCGCGCCAACGCCCTGGCGGACGCGTCCCGGATCCGCATCGGTCAGGTGCTGACCATCCCGAGCGCGTCGACCGCGGCAGCTCCCGCGCCGGCCGCGGCGCCCGCACCTGCCGCGTACACGGTCGTCCCCGGTGACACCGTCAGCCGCATCGCCGCGAAGCACGGCACGACGGTGGCCGCGGTGGTCGCCGCCAACGGGCTCGACTCCCGCGCGTTCATCCGCATCGGGCAGTCGCTCACCATCCCGGGTGCCGCCGCGACGACAGCCGCCCCCGCCCCGGCAGCCGCCGCACCCGCGTCCGGCTCCGTCTCGCACACGGTGCGCTCAGGGGAGACCGTCACGGGCATCGCCGCCCAGCACGGCGCCACCGTCGCCGCCGTGGTGGCCGCCAACGGGCTGGACTCGCGCGCGTTCATCCGGATCGGCCAGACGCTGACCGTCCCCGTCGCTGCGGCCGCGGCAGCGCCGACCGCCACGGTGGGCAACACGTTCGCCGGACGCACCTACGCCGACTCGGTCGTGGCCGCTGCCAACGCGAACCTCGCCGCGCTGCGCAGCGCGCCGACGCCGACCAAGGCGCAGATGCAGGCCAAGATCGTCGCCACGGCGCGCGCGATGGGCGTCGACCCCTCCCTCGCCCAGGCGGTCGCCTTCCAGGAGTCCGGGTTCAACCACGCCGTCGTCTCCCCCGCCAACGCGATCGGCACCATGCAGGTCATCCCGACGTCCGGGCAGTGGGCGTCCGAGCTCGTGGGCCGTCCGCTCAACCTCGTCGACCCGGACGACAACGTCACCGCGGGCGTCGCCATCCTGCGCGCCCTCGTCGGCAACGCCCCGGACCTGCCCACGGCCATCGCGGGGTACTACCAGGGCGCCTCGTCCGTGAAGAGGAACGGGATGTTCGCGGACACCCGGCGCTACGTCGCCAACGTCCAGACGCACATGACGCGCTTCGCCTGAGGCCCTGCCTGCCGCGTCCGCGGCACCCGCGACCGTAGACTCCGTGGCGTGGGAGCCACTATCACCGATCCGTTCGTCGGCCGCCTGGTCGACAGCCGGTACGAGGTCGTGTCCCGCATCGCCCGTGGCGGCATGGCCACCGTCTACCTCGCCGTCGACCGGCGCCTGGACCGGGACGTCGCCCTGAAGGTGATGCACGCCCACCTGGCCGAGGGCACGTCCGGATCCGACTTCGTCGCGCGGTTCCGGCGCGAGGCCAGGACCGCCGCCCGCCTCACGCACCCCGGCCTCGTCGCCGTGTACGACCAGGGTGTCGACGGCGAGACCAGCTACCTGACCATGGAGTACATCGACGGCTGCAACCTGCGCCGGCACATCGGCGAGCGCGGGGCGCTGACCGTCGACGACGCGCTGCGCATCGGGGAGCGCGTGCTGGACGCGCTGGCCGCCGCGCACCGGGTCGGCCTGGTGCACCGGGACATCAAGCCGGAGAACGTGCTGCTCGCGTCGGACGGTCGCGTGAAGCTGGCGGACTTCGGGCTGGCCCGTGCGGTCACCGAGGTCACGTCCACCACGACGGGAACCGTCCTCGGCACCGTCGCCTACCTCGCCCCCGAGCTGGTCGTCCGTGGCGTCAGCGACGCCCGCACCGACGTCTACGCCTGCGGGATCCTGCTGTACGAGATGCTCACGGGGCGCCAGCCGTTCACGGGCGAGACGCCGATCCAGGTGGCGTTCCAGCACGTCAACAACGACGTCCCGGCTCCGTCGGAGCTGGTCAGCTGGCTGCCCATCGAGATCGACGACACCGTGCGTGCGCTCGCCGCGCGCGATCCCGACGACCGGCCGATCGACGCCGCGGCCGCCCTCGCGCTGCTGCGACGCACCCGCGCCGCCCTCGACGACGAGACCCTGGCACGCCACGCCGACGTCGCTCCCTCCATCGTGCTGCCGACGGCGACCGACCCGGACGAGACCGACCTCGACGCGGACGGTGACCAGCCGGACGTCGACGAGACCGACGAGCCCGTCGAGGAGACCGCGACGGTCGACGCCGCCGAGACCACCCTCATCGAGACCGGGGACGCCCGCGGCACGACGGTCGCCCTGCCGATCGGGCTCGGTGTCGGCGTCGAGGTGCTCACGTCTCCCCCGGCCGAGCCGCCGCCGAACCGCCACCGCGCCCGCTGGGCCGTCCTGCTCGTCGCCCTCGCCGCGGTCGTCGCCGGCGGCATCTGGTGGTTCCTCCAGGTCGGGCCTGGCGCCTACACGACGGTCCCGACGATCATCGGGCAGGACGAGGCCGAGGCGACCGCGATCCTCGACAGGGCGGGCCTCGCTGCCGAGCCGTCCTCCGCGTTCGACGGCGAGGCGCCGGCGGGCGAGGTCTTCGCGACGGACCCCGGCCAGGGCGAGCGCATCCGCAAGGACGGGACCGTCGCGTTCACGATCTCGAAGGGGCCCGACTACGTGGCGTTCCCCGGCGGGATCGTGGGCGCGTCGCAGACCGACGCCGAGGCGGCGCTCGTCGCAGCGGGCCTCACGGCCACCTACGCCGACCCCGAGTACAGCGACACGGTCCCGGACACCGCGGTCATCAGCGCGACGCTCCCGGACGGGAGCGCCGTCGAGGACGGTGCGCAGACGATCCGGGGCACCGAGGTCCGGCTCACGGTGTCCAAGGGCCCGGAGCCGGTCACCATCACGTCCGTCGTCGGGATGACCGTCGCGGACGCCACCGGTCAGCTCGAGCCGGACAACCTCACGCTCGCGCCGACCGAGGTCTTCAGCGACACCGTCGCCGCCGGCCTGATCGTCGAGCAGAGCCCGGTCGCCGGTGCCGAGGGCCACCGCGGGGACACGATCGCGGTCAACGTCTCCAAGGGCCCCGAGAACGTCGAGATGCCCAACGTGGTCAGCAAGCAGTTCGACGCCGCCAAGACCCAGCTGGAGAAGCTCGGCCTCGTCGTGAAGCGTGAGAACGTGCTCGGCGGCTTCTTCGGCACCGTCCGGGAGCAGAGCGCACCGGCGGGGCAGCCGGTGAAGGTCGGCTCGGAGATCATCCTCACGGTCGTCTGACCGCTGCCCCGACAGCGCTGCCGCCCTGCCCGCGTCAGCGGATCAGGACGGCAGCGTCGTCAGGTGCTCAGGAGGCGCGGAGCAGCTCGACCACCTGGAAGGCCATCTCCAGCGACTGCTGGTGGTTCAGCCGAGGGTCGACGAGCGTCTCGTACCGGCGTGCCAGACCCTCGTCGTCGATCTCCTCGGAGCCACCCAGCACCTCGGTGACGTCGTCACCGGTGAGCTCGATGTGCAGCCCGCCGGGCACGGTGCCGAGGCCGCGGTGCACCTCGAAGAAGCCGGCGACCTCGTCCATCACGTCGGAGAAGCGGCGGGTCTTGTAGCCGGACGCGGACGTGATCCCGTTGCCGTGCATCGGGTCGCACACCCAGGTGACCGGCCGGCCGTCGGCCGTCACCTTCTCGACGAGCGCCGGCAGCAGGTCACGGACCTTGCCGGCGCCCATCCGCGTGATGAACGTGATGCGGCCGGCCTCGCCCTGCGGGTTCAGCTTGTCGATGAGCGCGAGCGCGTCGTCGCCGGACGTCGTCGGGCCGAGCTTGATGCCCAGCGGGTTCTGCACGCGCGAGAAGTAGTCGACGTGCGCGCCGTCGAGCTGACGGGTGCGCTCCCCGATCCACACGAAGTGCGCCGAGCAGTCGTACGGCAGCCCGGTGCGCGAGTCGATGCGGGTCAGCGGGCGCTCGTAGTCGAGCAGCAGACCCTCGTGGCTGGAGAAGAAGTCGACGGACCGCAGCGCGTCGAAGTCGGCACCGCACGCCGCCATGAAGCGGATGGCGCGGTCGATCTCCGCCGCGATCTCCTCGTACCGGGAGTACGACGGGTTGGCCATGAAGCCGCGGTTCCACTCGTGCACGCGCAGCAGCGACGCGAAGCCGCCCGTGGTGAACGCCCGGATCAGGTTCAGCGTCGAGGCGGACGTGTGGTACGCCTCGAGCAGCCGCTGCGGGTCGGGCGTACGGGCCTCGGGCGTGAACTCGTAGTCGTTGATGATGTCACCGCGGAACGCCGGCAACGTCACCCCGTCGCGGGTCTCGGTGTCGGAGCTGCGCGGCTTGGCGTACTGCCCGGCCATCCGGCCCATCTTGATGACGGGCAGGCTCGCGCCGTAGGTCAGCACGACGGCCATCTGCAGGATCGTCTTGATCTTGTTGCGGATGTTGTCCGCGGTCGCGGTGCCGAACGTCTCCGCGCAGTCCCCGCCCTGGAGCAGGAACGCCTCGCCGCGACCGGCTGCCGCGAGCTGCGCCCGCAGGTGGTCGGCCTCGCCAGCGAAGACGAGCGGAGGCAGCGTGGACAGGCGGGACGTCACGGCGTCGAGAGCGGTCGCGTCCGGCCACTGCGGCTGCTGGAGCGCCCCCATCGACCGCCAGGCGTCCAGCCCGGCGACGACCTGCGGGTCCGGCTCGACGCTCATGAGTGGCTCGCAGGGACCAGCGGCTGGCCGATGTCCTCGAGCAGCGCACCGAACCACGGCTGCGAGACGTCGAACGCCTTGCCGCCTGCGATGCGGGGGAACTCGATGGCACGCAGCACGTCGCCCTGCTCCTCGTCGTGGCCGATCACACCGGACTCCCCGCGCAGCGCCGACTCGACGGCCAGGTCGGTCATCGACTTGATGAGCCGCAGGTCCTCGGCGTTCGCGGCCGCGGCGCGCGAGTAGTACCCGGACTTCTGCACCATCGTCTTCTCGGCGCCCAGCTTCTCGCCGAACTGCTTGGCGAACCACTGCCCCGGGTTCACGGTGTCCAGCTTCACGTGCCCGAACGGGTCCCGCTCCACAGGCGTGCCGGCGGCCTCGAGCTGCTCGACGATCTCGTGCATGCCCGCGCCCTCGGACAGGAAGATGTTGACGTTGCCCTGCTCGTCCATGACCGCCTTGAGGCGCTCGGCCTCGGCGTCGATGTCGAGCGCGAGCTCGGGCACGAAGACGGCGTGGATGTCCCAGCGCTCGCGCGTCAGACCGATGCCGGGCACCCACTCCTGGGCGTCGAGCCACTTGCGGTACTCGACCGCGGCGGCGGCGGTCAGCCACCCGCAGTGCCGGCCCATGACCTCGTGCACGATGAGCATGCGCGGCCCGGAGCGGTGCTCACCGATGATGTTCGCCGCGAAGCCCGCGGCCTCCTCGGCGGCGGTCCAGGCACCCAGCGACTGCCTGATCGGCACCACGTCGTTGTCGATCGTCTTGGGCAGGCCGACGACGGTGAGGTCGTAGCCGTTCTCGTGCAGGTAGGCGGCGAGGTCCGCGGCCGTCGTGTTCGTGTCGTCGCCACCGATGGTGTGCAGCACGTCGACGCCGTCGGCCTTCAGCTGCTCGGCCGCCACCTGCAGCGGGTCCTGGCCCTCCTGGACCAGGCCGCGCTTCACGCAGTCCTTCGCGTTGGTGAGCTTGACGCGTGAGTTGCCGATCGGCGAGCCGCCGAACTTGTGCAGGATGCCGGCCTTGGCGCGCGTCTCGTCGTCGACGACGACCTTGTCGCCGCGCAGCAGGCCGTAGTACCCGTGCTGGTACGCGATGATCTCGATGTCGGGAGCGATCTCCGTGTACCGCTCGATGAGCCCGCCGACGGCGGACGACAGGCACGGGGCGAAGCCACCTGCGGTCAGGAGGGCGACGCGACGAACCGACATGAGACACACCTCTCGTAGACAACCTTCGGCGCTCCCGCATCGGCGGCGCGCCCAGCGTGCCGGCGCTCAGGCCGACCGCGTCATCCTACTGACGTCCCGGGTTCGTCCTGCGGCGGTACCGGAACCTGGACGTCCGGCACCGGACGCCCGCCCGGAGCGGCCGGCAGGTGGTCGGCCGGGTCGCCGGCGACCGCCGGGTGACCGGTCGCGATCCGGGCCTTCTGCGTCGCCGCGTAGACGTCGACGTACTCCTGGCCCGACAGGCTCATCACCGCGTACATGATCTCGTCGGTGACGGACCGAAGGATGAACCTGTCGTTCTCCATGCCCTTGTAGCGGCTGAAGTCGAGCGGCTCGCCGATCACGACGCCGATGCGCATGACCTTGGGGATCCGTCGGCCGGGGGGCTGCGCCTCGTCCGTGCCGACCATCGCGACCGGGATCACGGGAGCGCCGGACTCCAGCGCCAGACGCGCGATGCCCGTCTTGCCGCGGTACAGCCGGCCGTCGGGGCTGCGCGTGCCCTCCGGGTAGATGCCGAAGAGGTCCCCGTCCGCCAGACGGCGCAGACCCGTCCGCAACGCGGCCTCGCTGGCCTTGCCGCCCCCACGGTCCACGGGGATCGTCCCGACGCCGCGCATGAACCCCGCGGTCAGCCGGCCCTTGATCCCGGCGCCGGTGAAGTACTCCTGCTTGCCGATGAACACGAGCTCACGGTCGAGGACCAGGGGCAGGAAGAACGAGTCGATCACCGCGAGGTGGTTGCTCGCCAGGATGGCAGCACCCTCCTCCGGCACGTTCTCGGCGCCACGCACCCACGGTCGGTAGACCAGGTGCAGCAGCGGGCCCACGAACACCCGCTTCATCAACCAGTAGAACAACGGCTCACCTCTCGACCCGACACACGGACTGTCCGTCCACCCGAGCCTGGCGCTCGCTCCCGACGACCTCCTGCAGCAACCGGGGACGAGCGCGAACCACCCCGACTGCTCGGTCCGACTCTAGAGTGCTCCTATGGCACCTCGCCCTGACGACTCCGACGACGGCGTCCAGCCGACGGGCGCGGACGACCCGCCGCCCTCGTCGGACGCCTCCGGCGAGCTGCCCGATCATGCCGCACCCCCGGAGCCGACCGACGACGAGGTCTGGGCCGCGATCGTCGCCGAGCTGGGCGAGCTCGACGGGTACGGCAGCACCGAGCAGTCCCCGGAGCCCGAGAGCGTCCCGCCGACGGCGGCGAGCACGGAGCCGACCTCGGGCCTGTCCTTCCCCGTCGCGCCGTGGGTCGCGGACCGTCGGGTCATCCGTCCCGCCGCGGACGCGACGCCGGAGCTGAGCGGACGCGACTGGGACGGCACCTCGCAGATCGACGACGCCGAGGCGAGCATCGACGAGGAGGAGCACTTCGTGCCTCCCGACCCGGGCCCCGTCCTGGGCGGCGACCCGCTGCTCACGATGGCGTGGTGCGCCGCCGCGGGGGTGCCGATATTCCTGCTGGTCGTGCTCGTGGTCTGGCGCGACGCCCCGACGGCGCTCGTGCAGGCCGCTGCGGCGCTGTTCGTCGTCGGGGTGGGCGTGCTGCTCTGGCGGATGCCGCACCGGCGGGACCCCGACGACGACGACACCGGCGCGGTGGTCTGACGGGCGCGGGTGAGCGCAGTGATCGGCACCCCGCCGTCAGTCGCGGGCGAGGTCGGCCGCACCGACCAGCCCGGCGTCGTTGCCCATCGCCGCGACGACGATCGAGGCCTCAGGACGGTGGCCTCGGGCCGAGAGCTGTTCGCCGAAGGCCTTGCGCGCTGGGGCGAGAAGCAGGTCCCCGGCGTCCGCGACGCCACCGCCGACGACGATGAGCGCGGGGTCGAGCAGGGCGGTCACGGACGCCGCGCCCTCGCCGACCCACCGGCCGAGCTCGGTGAGCAGCTCGACGGCCAGCGGGTCACCCTCCTGCGCCGCCCTGGTGACCTGCGGACCGGTCAGCTTGTCGGCGTCGCCGCCCGCGAGCTCGAGCAGCCGCGCGGCACGCTCGGGCTGGATGATGACGGTGGCCTGTGCGTCCCGGACCAGGGCGCTGCCCGACGCGTACTGCTCCCAGCAGCCCTCGTGGCCGCAGCCGCAGTAGTGCCCGCCGGGGACGACGCGCATGTGCCCGATCTCGGCGGCCACGCCCCACGCGCCGCGGACGAGCTTGCCGTTGGAGACGATCGCACCGCCCAGACCCGTGCCCACCGTGAGCATGAGCATGTCGTCGACGTCGCGCGCGGCACCGAACCGGAACTCGGCCCAGCCGGCCGCGTTGGCGTCGTTCTCGACGACGATCACGACGTCCTCGTCGCCCAGGATCGCCTGGACCTTCTGGCGCAGCGGGTAGTCCCGCCACGCGATGTTCGGCGCGAAGAGCACGGAGGAACGATCGGCGGACACGAAGCCGGCCGCCGCCACACCGACGGCGCCGATCTCGTACGACCCGCTCAGCTCCAGGTAGACCTCGGCGATCGCCTTGTCGATGCCCGCCACGTCGTCGGGCGACGTGTCGCGGCGCGTCTTGGCAAGGATCGTGCCGTCCTCGTCGACGACGCCGGCAGCGATCTTGGTCCCGCCGATGTCCACACCGATGGCGTGCATGTTCGTGTGTGCTCCTACGTGCTCGTCCCCGTGCTCGCTACCGTCCGGTGCGGGCTCCCACGCTATCCGTCCGTGCGGCCCCGGGCTCACACGTCCGACGACACCGCCATCTGTCCGCCGCAGAGCGTACCCATTCGGGTGCTCGCTGCGCCGGACTGCACGTCCCGTATCCTCAGGGCACACTTCGCCCCTCTGTCACTGGAGCCAGCATGGACGAGTTCCACCTCCCGTTGCGCGTCGAGGTCGACCCCTCGAAGAATCTCAACGACCTGTTCGCCGAGCGCGTCGCCACCACGCCCGACGGGGTCCTCGTCGAGCACAAGACGCAGCAGGACGGTCCCTGGATCCCGCTGACCGCGCGGGAGTTCGACGCCGAGGTCGTCGCCGTCGCCAAGGGCCTCGTCGCCCGTGGCGTGCAGCCGGGTGACCGGGTCGGCATCATGTCGCGCACCCGCTACGAGTGGTCGCTCCTCGACTGGGCCGTCTGGGCCGCCGGCGCCGTCCCGGTCCCGCTCTACGAGACGTCGTCGGCCGAGCAGGTCCTGTGGATCCTCACCGACGCGGACGTCTCGCTCCTCGTCGTCGAGTCCGCCGCGCACGCGGCCGTCGTCGACGAGGTCCGCGCGGACACGCCCCACCTGCGCGAGGTCCTCACCATCGACGACGCAGCGATCGACGCGCTCGTCACGGCGGGTGCCGCGGTGGGCGACGACGAGATCGCACGTCGCCGGGGCCTGGCGTCGCTGACGGACGTCGCGACGATCATCTACACGTCGGGCACCACGGGCCGGCCCAAGGGCGTCGAGCTCTCGCACGGCAACTTCTACGAGCTGACCGTCAACGCCGTCGCGGACCTGCACGAGGTCTTCAGCGAGCCCGGCGCACGCACGCTGCTCTTCATGCCGCTCGCGCACGTCTTCGCGCGGTTCATCGAGGTGCTGTGCATCCCCGCCGGTGCGGTCCTCGGGCACAGCCCCAGCACCGTCACGCTGCTGGAGGACCTCGGCACCTTCCGGCCGACGTTCATCCTCGCGGTCCCCCGCGTCTTCGAGAAGGTCTACAACTCCGCCGAGCAGAAGGCGGCCGCCGCCGGCAAGGGCTCGATCTTCCAGCGCGCCGCCAAGACCTCGATCGTCTACTCGCGTGCCCTCGACAACCCGCGCGGACCCAGCCCCTGGCTCCGCCTGCAGCACAAGGTGGCCGACGCGCTCGTCCTGCACAAGCTCCGCAACGCGCTCGGCGGTCAGGCGCGCTGGGCCGTCTCGGGCGGCGCGCCGCTCGGTGAGCGTCTGGGTCACTTCTACCGCGGCCTCGGCCTGAACGTGCTCGAGGGCTACGGCCTGACCGAGACCACCGCGCCGGCGACGGTCAACCGGCCCGGCCGCGGCACCAAGATCGGCACGGTCGGGCTCCCCCTGCCGGGCAGCGGGGTGCGGATCGCGGCGGACGGCGAGATCGAGCTGCAGGGCGTCCAGGTGTTCCGCGGCTACCACAACAACGACGCGGCGACCGCCGAGGCCATGCACGACGGATGGTTCCGCACGGGTGACCTCGGGTCCCTCGACGACGACGGCTACCTGCGGATCACCGGGCGCAAGAAAGAGATCATCGTCACGGCCGGCGGGAAGAACGTCGCGCCCGCGGTGCTCGAGGACCGTATCCGGGCGCACCCGCTGGTCAGCCAGGTGGTGGTCGTCGGTGACCAGCGCCCGTACATCGGTGCCCTCATCACGCTCGACCCCGAGGGCGTGCCCGGGTGGCTCGCCGCGCACGGCAAGCCGGAGATGACGCTCGCCGAGGCCAGCAAGGACGCCGACGTGCTGGCGTCGCTGGACAAGGCCGTCGAGAAGGCCAACAAGGCGGTGTCCCGCGCGGAGTCGGTGCGCAAGTACCGGATCCTGGACACCGATCTCACCATCGCGAACGGCTACCTGACCCCCAAGCTCAGCATCCGTCGCAACGAGGTGCTGAAGGACTACGCGGGCGAGGTCGACGCCCTCTACGAGGGGCCCGCGCAGGACTGACGGCTCACACCGCGCGCACCAGACGCAGGGGCGGGACGAGACCCGAGGCCGCGAGCACGCCGATGGCGTGCTGCTCCGCGGCGTCGAGCTCGACCGCCCCTGCGGCCGTTCCCGTCGTCGTCGCGGCGGCGTCCCTGCCGGCCGTCGTGGCGTACGACGATGCCGGCGGAGACGCGCGCACCGGGATGGTCAGGAAGGTCACGACGCAGTCCGCGCACGCGGTGGCGGGCGCCCGGCAGGTGTCGCAGTCGATGATCATGCGTCGCACGCTAGCCAGAGGCACCGACAACGACGTCAGAGGCGCTGCAGACGGGCGACCAGCGTGCTCGACGGGACCACCCAGGCGCCCGCGCCCTCGACGTCCCGGGCGACCTCCCGGTCGCTGGTGACCACGACGAGGACCCGTCCCGGCGGCTCCGCCTGGACGAGCCGGCGGATGAGGTCGTCGGCGATCTCCCCCACCGCGAACAGCACCCGGACGCCGCGCGCGTACCCGCCGGGCCCACCGGGCGCCTGCGTCTGGCCCTCCTGGCCGTCGAAGCAGCACGTCACCTCGGCACCGGTGCGGGCAGCGACCCCCGCCAGCCCGTCGACGAGCCGCCGCCGCTGATCGGCCAGGGACAGCTCACCGAACCCCGACTTGGAGACGTTGTAGCCGTCGACCAGCAGGTGCGCCCACGGCTGGCGCAGCAGCTCGTCGAGGAGCGCCGGGTCGTCCACCGAGCGTCCACGCGACCCGGGGCGCACCGCCGGACGCTCGGTCGGCGGGCTGACGAGGTCGGCGGGCAGGTCCGCGACCGGCGGCAGTGCCAGCTCGGAGCGCAGCCCGCTCGCCGCGTCGACGATGGTGTCGAGCAGGAGGCGGACACGGACGTCCGCGAGCTTGCGGGCAGCCCGCAGCTCGGCGCGGGCGGCGGTGCGCTCCGCGTTCGCGGCGCGTCGCTCGTCCACCGCCTGTCGCAGGTCCTCCTGCGCGCGCGACCGCGCGAGCTCGGCGGCGTCGAGCGACGCGCGGGCGTCGTCGGCGGCCCGGCGGCCCTCGCTGCGCGCGCGGTCCGCGTCGGACCGGAGCCGTCGCAGCTCGCGCTGCAGGGCGACGAGCTGGTCCTGGGCGGACCGTGCCTCCTCGCGGGCTGCGGCGGCCTCGGCCCGGAGGCGTTCCGACTCGCCCTGGGCGCGTTCGAGCCGTGCCTGCACCTCCGCCTGCGCCGGGCCCGTCGGATCGGGAGGGTCACCGGCCGGCAGCAGGTCCCGCCACGTGCCGGTCGCGAGGAGCCACGCACCGACGGCCGCCGGCAGGGACGGCGTCGCCGGTTCCGTGGCGTCCGCCGCGACGGCTGCAGCGAGCTCCGGGTGGGACTGCGCCCACGCCCGAGCGACTCGTGCCCGGAACGCGTCGTCCTGCAGCGCCGTCCACAGCGGTCCGGCGCCGGCCGTGGCGCGGCGTCGGGGTGCGAACCTGTGCACCGCGCGCAGCGTCGGGGGCACCTCGGCCGGTTCGGCGGAGCCCAGCACGTCGGCGGCGACCTGCACCAGCGCGACCCGCAGAGCGGCCGGCACCTCACCGGCGTCGTCGCCGGTCCCGCCCGCACCACCCATGCCCTGCACCCTAGGTCGCCCCACGGCATGACGCGGCCCGACGGCCACCCCGGCGAGGGTGAGCGTCGGGCCGCGCCCGTCACCGTGACGTCAGGGGGTCGTCGCACCCAGGACGTAGGAGCCGGAGCCGGAGTACGCCAGCACGACGTACCGGTAGGTGCCGGACGTGCCGTTGTACGTGATCGACTCGTTGGGCGACGACGTCGTGGCCTGCGCGACCGTCGACCACGTCGACCCGCTCCGCTTCTGCAGGTAGAGGTCGAAGTCGCTGCCCGACGGGCCTGCCAGGCAGAGCCGGATGGTGCCGCTGCGTGTCACGGACACCGACCCACCGGACGGCTGCGCGACCGCCGCGCCGGAGCTCACCGATCCCTGGTACGTGCTCCCGTACCCGGTGCACGCGGTCGTCGGAGGCGGCGTCGTGCCACCACCTCCGGTGGTCAGCGTGAGGCCGTAGGCCGAGAGGATCTCGTTCACCGGCTGGAAGTACGTCGTGCCGCCCGAGGAGCAGTTGCCGGAGCCGCCGGACGTCACGCCCTGCGCCTGGGTGCCCGCGATCAGCGACCCCCCGGAGTCACCCGGCTCGGCGCACACGTTGGTGCGGATGAGCCCGCTGACGGTGCCCTGGGCGTACGTGACGCTCGCGCCGCGGGACTGGATCGTGCCGCAGCGCCAGCCGGTCGTCGACCCCGACCGGCAGACCGCGGCACCGACGGCCGCGTCGGTGGACCCGGCCACGGTCACCCGGCTGCCGTCGTAGCGGTTCACCGCACCGACCGGCGTGTTGCCCGAGGCCGCGCGGACCCAGGCGTAGTCGTTGCCGGGAAAGCTGGACCCGGCGAACGTGCCGCTCGGCGACGTCGTCGTCGCGCCGGACCGTCCGCAGTGGCCGGCGGTCACGAAGCCGCCCGTCACGGCGAACCCGACGGAGCAGCGTGAGCCGCTCCCGATGTAGTACGCGTTGCCGCCCACGATGTCGATGTACGTCTGGGGGGTCTCCTGCGTGGCCTCGAACGACACCGACCCGGCCGGCACGCCGGCGCGCTCGACGAGGGCCTGCGCCGCCGCCTCACCGCCGGCACGCACCGACACCACGACGGAGTTGGTGGCGACGTCCACGTACCAGCTGGGCACCTGGTCGGGGGCGTCGGGGCTCGCCGCGTCGAGCGACGCCTGCCAGCCCTGGAGCTCGGCCAGCGTGTCGTCGACCACGACCGCCTTGGCGCCCGCCGCCTGGACCGCGGCCGCGGCAGCGTCGTCGGCGACACCGACGTACAGCACGTTCTTGGTGGGATCGACCCACGCGCCGGCGAAGGAGGCGCCGAGCCGTCGCTCGAGGGCGTCCTCGATCCCGGCCGCCCGCGCCTGGAACGTCAGCCGGGTGGCTGCGTCGCCTCGGCTGATGCCCAGGTCCCGCTCGAGGGCACCGGCGATCGCAGGGTCGACCTTCTGCTCGATGCCGAGGTCGTGCGGGCTGGTCGATCCGGAGTCGGGTGCTGCGGCAGTCGATCCGACCGCCAGCGGCCCGACGACGAGCGCACCGGCCGCACAGGCCGTGGCTACCGCCCTCCAGGTGTGTCGCGTCATGTCTGTCGTCCCTCCGTCGTCACATCGGCCGGGTAGGCCGGTTGTCACGATAGGGATGACAGCTGTCGAGCACCAGATCACTCCCGGGGCATAGCACCGCGGTTATGCCTTGGCCAACCAGTCGACGAAGCGTGGGCTGCTCCGGCTGACCGCCTCTGCGTGCGCGCCCACCGCGGCATCGACGACGCCCTCGACGGGCAGCGTCGTGCTCTCGTCGTGCCAGCCCACGTGGTGCGCCCACTGCAACGGGACGTCCGCGAGCGGCACGACGGACACGCCCGGGGTGTCCGGGAAGGTGGGCTGCACCAGCGCCACCCCGTGCCCGGCACGCACCAGGTCGACGCACGCCGCCCGGTCGGCCTCGCTCACCTTGCCCGGCGTGAAGCCCGCCCGGGCGCACGCGGTGACGAAGCAGCGCTGGAAGCAGCCCGCTCCGGACACGCCGAACCACTCGGCCTCCGCGAGGTCGGCCAGCGTGACCACGGGCCGCCCCGCGAGCGGGTGCTCGTCGGGGACCAGCAGGAACACGGGATCGGTGCTGACCCGCGACCACCGGACCCCGTCCGCGGCCGGCGGCTCGGCGTTCCCGCACAGGCCGACGAGCGCGACGTCGAGAGCGCCCGACGCCAGCTGGTCCGTGACGCCCTCGACGTCGGGCAGGGTCACGCTCGTCACCTCGACCTCGAGCTCGGAGATCAGCCGGTTGACGAACAGGCCACCGAGCGCGGTGCTCGCGGTGCCCACCCGCACCGAGCGCGTCCGCACGTCGGCACCGGCCACGAACCGGTGCGCGTCCTCGACCAGCGCCGACATCGCAGGGAGCAGCACCTTGGCCCGGCCGAGGACGAACTCGCCCAGCGCCGTCGGGCGCGCCCCGCGCTGGTCGCGCGTGAACACCGCGGCGCCGAACGTCTTGTCGATCCGGTTGAGCTGGGCCGTCAGCGCCGGCTGCGTGAGCCCGAGGGCGATCGCCGCGCGCGTCACCGAGCCCTGCTCGGCGACCGTGACGATGAGACGCAGGTGACGCAGCTCGAGCTCCATCGGTCGAAACTATCGACCTGCGGTGCTGCCCCGCGCGGGGGCGACGCACCGCGCGGAGATCCCGGTCGTGTCGGTGGGCGTGGGTAGCGTCCCCGTCATGTCGACCGTCCGCCCCCTGCGCCCCGTGCGGGCGGACGCCGTCCCCCACCCGGTCGGCCGTCCGGTCCAGCTCAGCCTGGACGATCTGGGGACGCCGCTGTCCGACGTGACGTTCGTCGTCGTGGACCTGGAGACCACCGGCGGCACCCCCGCGGACTGCGCGATCACCGAGATCGGGGCGGTCAAGGTGCGCGGCGGTGAGGTGCTCGGCGAGTTCCAGACGCTCGTGGACCCCGGCGGACCGGTCCCGCCGTTCATCCAGGTGCTCACCGGGATCACCACCACGATGCTCATCGGCGCCCCGCCCATCGAGCAGGTGCTGCCCAGCTTCCTCGAGTTCTCGCGCGGGGCCGTGCTCGTCGCGCACAACGCCCCGTTCGACATCGGCTTCCTCAAGGCCGCAGCGGCACGGACGGGCCACGCCTGGCAGGGCAACCACGTCGTCGACACCGTCCGGCTCGCCCGCCGCGTCGTCACCCGGGACGAGGCACCGAACCACAAGCTCTCCACCCTCGCCGGCCTGTTCCACGCCACCGTCACGCCCAACCACCGGGCACTGTCGGACGCGCGGGCGACCGTCGACGTGCTGCACGCCCTCCTGTCGCGGCTCGCCCCGCTCGGCGTCACGCACCTGGAGGACCTCGCCACCGCGACGGACCCCGTGCCGCAGGACGTCCGCCGCAAGCGCACCCTGGCCGACGGGCTGCCGGACAGCCCCGGCGTGTACCTGTTCCGCGGGCCCGGCGACGAGGTGCTGTACGTCGGCACGTCGACCACGTCCCTGCGCCAGCGCGTGCGGTCCTACTTCACGTCCGCCGAGAAGCGCACCCGGATGATCGAGATGGTCCGGGTCGCGCACCGGGTCGACCCGATCCCGTGCGCCACCCCTCTCGAGGCGCGGATCCGCGAGCTGCGGCTCATCGCCGCGCACTCCCCGCGGTACAACCGCCGCTCCCGGTTCCCCGAGCGCATGCCGTGGGTCCGGCTCACCTCGGAGCCGTACCCGCGCCTGTCCGTGGTCCGCGAGGTCAAGGACGAGGACGGAGCCACCTACATCGGCCCGTTCCCCTCCGCGTCCACCGCGCAGCTGGCCGTCGAAGCTCTCCACGAGAGCTTTCCCATCCGCCAGTGCACCCGCCGGCTCCCCCTGGTCGCTCTCGCGGGCTCCTCCGCGTGCGTGCTCGCCGAGCTCGGCCGGTGCGGGGCCCCCTGCACCGGCCACCAGAGCGCGCCGGACTACTCCGCCGTCGTGGACCGTGTCCGCCACGCGATGCTCGCGGACGCGGCGCCCGTGGTCGAGGCCCACGCCGACCGGATCGCCTGGCTCGCGGCGCAGGAGCGGTTCGAGGAGGCCGCGACCGTCCGGGACCGACTCGGCGGGTTCCTCCGGGGTGCGGCCCGGGCCCAGCGCTTCGCGCCGCTCGCCGCGTGCCCGGAGCTGGTCGCCGCGCGCCGCTGCGACGACGGCGGCTGGGAGATCGTGCTGGTGCGGTACGGACGCCTCGCCGGCACCGCTCGCGTCGACCGTCGCACCGACCCCCGCCCGACCATCGCGACCCTGCAGTCCACCGGCGAGCAGGTCGAGCCCGCCGTGGCACCCGCGACGGCGGCTCACCCGGAGGAGACGGACCTGATCCTCGCGTGGCTCGAGAAGCCTGGCGTGCGGCTCGTCGCCGTCGACGTGCCGTGGGCGTACCCGGTGCGGTCGGCCCAGGCGCTCGGCGACCCCGCCGCGGCCGTGGCCACCGTCGTCCGTCCGCGCCTCGCCACCGACGAGGACGGCCGGGTCGTCCAGCTCGTGCCGGCGTCGGACGGCGCCCCCGGGGAGCGCGAGCTCGACATCGCGGAAGCACGGCCGGTGACGCTCGACCTGGACGACGCGCGGGTCATCCCGCTCAGCGCCCGCCCACCGCGCACGGCATGATGACGAGCATGCTGACCGCCATCGTGCTCATCGACTGCGACGCCGCGCGGATCCCGGAGGTCGCTGCCGCGATCGCCGACCTGCCCGGCGTCAGCGAGGTCTACTCCGTGACCGGAGAGGTCGACCTGATCGCCATGGTCCGCGTGCGCGAGCACGACGACCTCGCCGACGTCATCGCGGACAAGGTGAGCAAGATCGAGGGCGTCGCGCGCACCCAGACCTACATCGCGTTCCGCACGTACTCGCAGCACGACCTGGAGCAGGCGTTCGCCCTCGGGCTGGAGGACTGACCTGGAGCGCAGCTCAGGCCGAGGGGCGCGGAGCGTCACTCGGCCGCAGCGGAGCGCAAGGACAGTCCGACGCCGTCAGCGGGCGCTCGCTTCCCGCCATCGCGCCAGTGCCGCGGCCGCTGCCCCGCTGTCCAGCGCAGCGCGCGCATGCTCGCTGCCGGCGGCGAGCCGCTCGACGAGCGTGCCCTCCACGGTGCCGGGCAGGGTGCCGTCCGCGACGAGCGCCGCGGCGGTGTTGAGCACGACCGTCTCGCGCACGGGCCCGGTCTCGCCGTCCAGCAGGCGCCGCGCGACGTCGGCGTTGTAGTCGGCCTTGGCCCCCCGCAGCGACTCGAGCGTGATCCGCGCGACCCCGAGGTCCCGCTGCCAGTCGATGACCGACTCCGCCACCCCGCCGTCCCGGACCTCCCAGATGCGGGTCGGCCCGGTCGGGGCGATCTCGTCCAGTCCGTCCTCACCGCGGAACACGAGCGCGCTGGCTCCGCGCCCGGCGAGCACACCGGCCAGGAGCGGTGCCATCCGCGCCTCGGCGACACCGATCGCGGCGGACCGCGGCTGCGCCGGGTTGGTCAGCGGCCCGAGGAAGTTGAAGGCCGTGCCGATGCCCAGCTCGGTGCGCGCCGCGGCGGTGTGCCGGAACGAGGGGTGGAACACCTGCGCGAAGCAGAAGGTGATCCCGACCTCGGTGGCGAGCGCGGCCACGCGCTCGGGCGGGTGGTCGAGCCGGATGCCGAGCTCCTCGAGCACGTCCGCCGAGCCGGAGGACGACGACGCGGCCCGGTTGCCGTGCTTGACCACCGTGATGCCCGCGCCGGCGATGACGAGGGCGGACATCGTCGAGATGTTGACGGTGTGGGACCGGTCGCCGCCGGTACCGACGATGTCCAGGGTCCGGCCGGGGACGTCGATGCGGACGGCGTGCGCGAGCATCGTGTCGGCCAGTGCCGTGAGCTCGTCGACGGACTCGCCCTTGGTCTTGAGCCCGAGCAGGAACGCGGCGACCTTGGGCGTCGAGGCGGCGCCGCTCATGATCTCGGACATGGCCCACGACGTCTGGTCGATCGAGAGGTCCTGACGCGACGCCAGCGTCGCGAACAGGTCCGGCCACGTGGGCGGGGCCGGTGCGGTGGGGCCGTCCGTCATCGGGTGACGGCCGGGGACTCGACGATCGCCGCGACGGCCGCGTGCAGCTCGACCGGGTCGAGGGGGCGGCTCACGACCGCGTCGGCGTTGGACCAGGACGCGAGCCAGGCGTCCTGCGGGCGCCCGGTGAGGACCAGGGTCGGAGGGCACCGGAAGATCTCGTCCTTGAGCTGACGTGCGAGCCCGAGCCCGCCGACCTTGTCGGCCTCGCCGTCGAGGATCAGGAGGTCCAGGCCACCCGACTCGGCCTGGGCGATGACGGCGGCGGCGGTGGCCACCTCGACCCACTCGATGTCGGGGGCGCCGCGCCGGAGCCGACGGCCGACCGCGAGACGCACCTGCGCCCGGGCGTCCACGTCGTCGCTGTACAGAAGGATCCGCGGGCCGGGGGTGGCGGCTCCTGCGTTCTCGGGCTGCGCCGTGCTCATGGAAGGTCCTCACTCGTCGTCGACGTGCGTCCGTTGGGGATTCTGGCACGGCTCGTCCGGCGGGCGGGGGCAGGACCGCGGACGGGTCGTCCGGACGCATAGCACGCGACGTGCGACGCGCCCGCAGGGCCCGGTCCGACGAACTCGCCGCAGCACGCCCGTGTGCCCTCTGGAGCTGCCCGGATCCGCGTGATCTCCGGGCTCCTCCTCGCGCGCGAGTCGCGGGATCGTGACGGTGTGACATTTCCCTGTGGCCACGCTGAGGGTCCGACGTCCCATGTGCCGGTGTCATCAGCCATAATGGCGATCGTGTCGACCGCAACGGCTGCCCCGCGCACCAGCCCCCACGTGAGCGTCAACCGACCGAACCCCGTGTCGGTAGGGACGATCGTCTGGCTGGCCAGCGAGCTCATGTTCTTCGCCGGCCTCTTCGCCATGTACTTCACGCTGCGTGGCGCAGACCCGGAGGCCTGGGCGGAGAACACGCCCAAGCTCAACATCACGTTCGCCGCGATCAACACGACGGTGCTGGTGCTGTCGTCGGTCACGTGCCAGATGGGCGTGTGGGCCGCGGAGCGCTTCCAGCCCGTGCGCACGGGTTCGCTGTTCCAGGTGAACCGGTGGGGCATGAACGAGTGGATGGCCCTCACCTACCTCATGGGCGCCTTCTTCATCGGCGGCCAGATCTACGAGTACGCCGAGCTCGTCCACGAGGGCCTGACGATCTCGTCGAGCCCGTACGGCTCGGTGTTCTACCTGACGACCGGGTTCCACGGTCTGCACGTCGTCGGCGGTCTGCTCGCCTTCCTGTTCCTGCTCGGCCGCTCGTTCAGCGCCAAGCGGTTCGGCCACCACGAGGCCACCACCGCGATCGTGACGTCGTACTACTGGCACTTCGTCGACGTCGTCTGGATCGCGCTCTTCGCCGTCATCTACCTCTTGAAGTAGCGGCGGTGGGCGCCCCCGCCCGCCGCCCGCAGTCCCTATCCCCCATGTGCGAGACGAGGATCGATCCGTGAAGGCACTCGCAGCCCGCAGGCAGGATCGGCGTGCGCCGATCGTGCTGCTCCTGCTGGCGCTGCTGCTCACCGGTGGCCTGTACGCGGTGCTGGCACCGACGTCGGCCGACGCGGCGCCCGTGCAGGCGAGCACGAACGACATCGCGACCGGCGAGAAGCTGTTCCAGGCCAACTGCGCCTCCTGCCACGGACCGGCCGCGTCCGGCACGGCGAGCGGCCCGTCCCTCATCGGTGTGGGCGCCGCGGCGGTCGACTTCCAGGTCGGCACCGGCCGGATGCCCATGCAGATGAGCGGTCCGCAGGCGTTGCAGAAGCCGGTCCAGTTCGACCAGGAGCAGATCAACGCCCTCGCGGCCTTCGTCGCCTCGCTGGGCGCCGGTCCCGCCATCCCGACCGCGGAGCAGGTCGACCCGGCCCTCGGTGACGTGGCGAACGGCATGCTCATCTTCCGCACCAACTGCGCGATGTGCCACAACGCCGTCGGCGCGGGCGGTGCGCTGTCCCAGGGCAAGTTCGCGCCCAACCTGTGGGAGACCACGCCCACGCACCTGTACGAGGCCATGCTGACCGGCCCGCAGTCGATGCCCGTGTTCAACGACGCGAACATCACTCCCGAGGAGAAGCGCGACATCATCGCGTTCATCGACCAGCAGGGCGGCACGTCCCCCGGTGGGCTCGACCTCGGCTCCCTCGGCCCGGTGAGCGAGGGCCTGTGGGCCTGGGTCGTCGGCATGGGTCTGCTCATCGGCGCAGCAGTCTGGATCGGAGCGAAGTCCTCGTGACCAACCACGACACCGGCCACGAGGCCAGCAACGAGCTCGTCACGCACGAGCCGGGCGCGCTGCCCGACAGGTTCGAGGACCCGGGTCACCCGGAGCACCACGACCGCCTCGGCGACAACGACCCCAAGGCGAACAAGAAGGCCGAGCTGCAGGTCGTCGCGCTCTTCGCCGTCTCCGTGCTCGCCACGATCGGCTTCCTGGTCGCCTACTTCGCCCTCCCGCCCGGTGACACGCCGGAGTCGATGCTCCGGTCGAACCTCGCGCTGGGTCTCGGGCTCGCACTGAGCCTCCTGGGCATCGGCTTCGCCGCCGTCCACTGGGCCAAGGCGCTCATGAACGACCACGAGAAGTCCGAGGACCGGCACCTGCAGCGCAGCTCGGACGAGAACCGCGCTGCCGCGGTCACCGTGCTGAAGGACGGCGCCACCGACTCGGCCATCGGCCGCCGCGGCGTGCTCCAGGGAGCGATGATCTCCGCCCTGGCGCTGTTCCCGCTCGCGATCATCGTGCCGTTCGTGGGCAACACGGGCGGTGACTGGAACGTCTCGAAGTTCAGGCACACGATGTGGAAGAAGGGCACCAAGCTCGCGACGGACCCGACGGGCCGGCCGATCAAGGCCGCCGACGTGACCATCGGCTCGGTGTTCCACGTGATCCCCGAGGACCTCGACCAGGCCGAGCACCCGCTCGACGAGAAGGCCAAGGCCGTCGTCCTGCTCGTTCGTCTCGACCCCGCCGACCTCACCGAGGCCGAGGACCGCAAGGGCTGGTCCTACGACGGGATCGTCGCCTACTCCAAGATCTGCACCCACGTGGGTTGTCCGGTCGCGCTGTACGAGCAGCAGACCCACCACCTCCTCTGCCCGTGCCACCAGTCGACGTTCGACGTGGCGGACGGTGCGAAGGTCGTGTTCGGACCGGCGAAGCGGCCCCTGCCGCAGCTGCCGATCACCGTCGATGACGAGGGCTACCTGATCGCTCAGAGCGACTTCAACGAGCCCGTCGGCCCGAGCTACTGGGAGCGTCTGGCCAGATGACGACCACAGCCACCCCCACCCCCGTCGAGAAGGTCGCCGCTGGAACAGCGGACTACCTCGACCAGCGCACCGGAATCGGGACGTTCGTCAAGACGTTCGCCCGCAAGATCTTCCCGGACCACTGGTCGTTCCTGCTCGGTGAGATCGCCCTGTTCAGCTTCATCACGATCCTGATCTCCGGCGTCTTCCTCACGCTGTTCTTCGTGCCGAGCATGAACGAGGTCCACTACGAGGGCCCCTGGGCCGCCATGAACGGCGTGGAGATGTCCGAGGCGTTCGCCTCGACGCTGCGCCTGTCGTTCGAGGTGCGCGGCGGTCTGCTCATGCGGCAGATCCACCACTGGGCAGCGCTCATCTTCATGGCCGCGATCGTCACGCACATGATGCGCGTGTTCTTCACGGGTGCGTTCCGCAAGCCCCGCGAGGTCAACTGGGTGGTGGGCTTCCTGCTGCTCATCCTCGGCCTGGCGGCGGGCTTCTCGGGCTACTCCCTCCCCGACGACGTCCTGTCGGGCAACGGTCTGCGGATCACCGACGGCGTCGTGCGGTCCATCCCGGTCATCGGCAGCTACACGTCGTACTACATCTTCGGCGGCGAGTTCCCGGGCCAGGACCTCATCCCCCGGCTGTTCACCGTGCACATCCTGCTGGTGCCGGGCATCATCCTGGCGCTCATCGGGCTGCACCTGTTCTTCGTCGTCCTGCACAAGCACACGCAGTACCCGGGCTCCGGCAAGTCCGACAAGAACGTCGTCGGGTACCCGCTGTTCCCGATCTACGTGGCGAAGGCCGGCGGCTACTTCTTCACGGTGTTCGGCATCATCGCGCTCATGGCGGGGACGATGTCGATCAACCCGGTCTGGAACTACGGACCGTACGACCCGTCGCCGATCTCGGCCGGAGCTCAACCGGACTGGTACATGCTGTTCCTCGAGGGATCCCTGCGCCTCATGCCAGGGTTCACCGAGGTCGTGATCGGGCACTACACCCTGTCGCTGAACGTGATCATCCCGGCGATGGTCGTGCCGGGGATCCTGTTCACGCTGCTGGCTGCCTACCCGTTCATCGAGGCCTTCGCGACCGGTGACAAGGGCGAGCACCACGTCCTCGACCGCCCGCGCAACCGTCCGTTCCGGACCGCGTTCGGCGTCTCCATCCTCACGGCGTTCTTCATCCTGGTGCTCGCGGGCTCCAACGACCTGATCGCCACGCACTTCCACATGTCGCTCAACGACATCACCTGGGCGTTCCGCGTCTTGATCTTCCTGGGCCCGTGGTTCGCCTTCTGGGTGACCAAGCGGATCTGCCTCGGCCTCCAGCGCAAGGACCGCGAGCTGGTCCTGCACGGCCACGAGACGGGCCGGATCGTCCGGTTCGCCAACGGTGAGTACATCGAGGTGCACAAGCCCCTGGATGCTCACGAGCGCTGGCTGCGGGTGCAGCACGTCGCGGACCGTCCGCTGGAGATCGAGCCGGCGGAGGACTCGCGCGGTGTCCGCCGCAAGGGCTACGCGCTGGACCGGATGCGTCAGCGCCTGTCGCAGACGTTCTACGAGGACCGCGTCGAGCCCGTGACACCGGCCGAGCTGGCCGCGTCACACTCGCACGGCAGTCACGACGAGATCGAGTCGCGGACCGAGCAGGAGGAGTCGCCGGCCCAGCTGGCGATGGACCCGATCGGTGGCGGCCGCAACCTCGTGGATCCGCAGGATGAGACGGCGCCCGACGGGCGGAATCGCCGATCCTGAGCAAGAGTTGACCGTGGAGTCGGGCGGCTCGCCGTAACGGCGGGCCGCCCGTTTCCTTTGTAGAGAGCGGGCCGCGACACGTGGTCCCAGACCGACGCAGGAGAGGTGTACTCACGCATGGCTGACTACTCGCTTCCGGATCTGCCCTACGACTACGCGGCGCTCGAGCCGCACATCTCGGGCCGGATCATGGAGCTGCACCATGACAAGCACCACGCCGCGTACGTGACGGGCGCGAACACCGCGCTCGAGAAGCTGGCGGCCGCCCGTGCGTCCGACGACTTCGCCGCTGTGAACCTGCACGAGAAGAACCTCGCGTTCAACCTCGGCGGTCACGTCAACCACTCCGTCTTCTGGCAGAACCTCTCCCCCGACGGCGGCGACAAGCCGACCGGCGAGCTGGGTGCTGCGATCGACGAGTTCTTCGGCTCGTTCGAGGCGTTCCAGAAGCACTTCGCCGCCAACGCCATCGGCATCCAGGGCTCCGGCTGGTCCATCCTCGCGTGGGACTCGATCGGCCAGAAGCTCGTGATCGTCCAGCTCTACGACCAGCAGAGCAACATCGCGCTCGGCCTCGTGCCCGTCGTCGTCCTCGACATGTGGGAGCACGCCTTCTACCTCGACTACGTCAACGTCAAGGCCGACTACGTCAAGGCCTGGTGGAACATCGTCAGCTGGGCTGACGCCGCCGCCCGCTTCGACCGCGCACGCACGCAGACCGCGGGCCTCATCGTCCCCGTCTGACCGTCCTGACGCCTGAGGGTCGCCTCCCAGCCGGGAGGCGACCCTCAGGCGCGTCAGAGGCGCATTTGCGCACCGATCCCGGGGCTCTCCGGGGCGACGAGATCAGGAGTTCGGCTGCAGCGTGCCGATCTCGAGGCCGTTCTCGTCGGCGAAGATGAGGTTGTCGCCCTCGAGCGTGGCCTTCACGGACAGCGACAGCCAGGTGTCGACGCTCTGGCAGGCCATCCGGGTGGTCGTCCACTGCCCGAAGGCCACCTGGGTGCCGTTCTGCTCCCACGTGCCGACCATCCGGTTGCACCCGTCGGTGCCGGTCGCCGTACCGTCCTCCGCGAGGTCCAGGGACGCGATGCCCTCGGTGTCCTGCATGCCCCACAAGCCGGCGACGTCCTCGACCGGGGCGCCCTGCGGGGTGCCGCCGGCGCATGCCGTCAGCGCCGCCCCCGCGAGGACGACCGACGCGATCGAGGCGGTCAGCCGGGATCGGTTCACTCAGACTTCTCCAAGGTGCCCAGCTCCTTGTCACCGTCTCCGAGGACCGTCATGGTGCCGCCGTCGATGGTGGCCGACTCGGCACCGTTGAGCCAGGTCTCGACGTCCTCGCACGCCATCATGGTCGCCGCCAGGTCGCTGAAGTCGACCTCGGTGCCGTCGACCTCCCACGTGCCCGAGAGCTGGTTGCAGCCGTCGCTGCCGCTGAGGGCGTTGTCGTCGCCTAGCTCCAGGTAGACCGGCGGGTCCGAGTCGACCTCGGTCCACTCGCCGGCGACATCCGTCGACGAGAGCTCGGCGCCCGAGCCGGAGTCGCTCGCGCATCCTGCGAGCACACCTCCGACCGCGACGACCAGGACGACGGTGCGGACGGCAGATCCACGCGAAGGCCTCATACCGGCGACGCTAGCGCAGTGGACGCGAGAAAACCCCCACCTGTCGGCGGGGGTTTCTCGGTGTGTCCGTCAGTGCGCGTGCTGTCCGCGGGAGAACTCGAACACCCAGCCGACCAGGCCGATCACGCCGAGCGCGATGCCGATGTACGACAGCCACCAGCCGATGGCGAGGCCGGCGAACGTGATCGCGCCCGAGATGCCGAGCACCAGCGGCCACCAGCTCCACGGGCTGAACACGCCCTGGTCCCCGGCGCCCTGCTCGATCTCGCCCAGCGGATCGTCTTCCGGCCGGGCGTCGATCCGGCGCGACAGCAGAGCGAAGTAGGCGCCGATCATGCCGACCAGGCCACCGACCAGCGGGATCCCGATCATGCCGACCGGCTCGCCACCGCTCCACGCGGCGTAGATGAGTCCGACAGGGACGAAGAAGAGCACGCCGTAGAGGAAGAGCTTGGTCTCGAGCTTCATCGGGTGCCCTCCTCGTCGGTGCCCGGGCGCTCCTCGACGATCGTCGCCGACGACTGCTCCTGCTCACCCTTGTCGTTGACGACGCGGTCGGCCGCGACCTCGCTCTCGCCCCGACGGTCCGCCTCCCAGTCCAGCGGTCCGGGGTTCGGCTCCACGTAGTCCATGGCGGCGACCTCGGGGTGGTGCAGGTCGAACGCGGGGCGCTCCGAGCGGATGCGGGGCAGCGACGTGAAGTTGTGCCGCGGCGGCGGGCAGCTGGTGGCCCACTCGAGGGACGCACCGTAGCCCCACGGGTCGTCCACCGTGACGAGGGGTGCGTTGCGCCACGTCGTGTAGACGTTCCAGAGGAACGGCAGCGTCGATGCGGCGAGGATGACGGCACCGACGGTGGACAGCTGGTTCATCCACGTGAAGCCGTCGTCCGGCGAGTAGTCCGCGTACCGACGGGGCATGCCCTTGACGCCCAGCCAGTGCTGGATGAGGAACGTGGTGTGGAAGCCGATGAACAGCATCCAGAAGTGGATCTTGCCGAGCTTCTCGTCGAGCATCCGGCCCGTCATCTTGGGCCACCAGAAGTAGAAGCCCGCGAACATCGCGAACACCACGGTGCCGAAGACGACGTAGTGGAAGTGCGCCACGACGAAGTACGAGTCGGACAGCGGGAAGTCGAGCGCCGGGCTGGACAGGATGATGCCCGTCAGGCCGCCGAACAGGAAGGTGACGAGGAACCCGATCGTCCACAGCATCGGCGTCTCGAACGTGAGCTTGCCGCGCCACATCGTGCCGATCCAGTTGAAGAACTTCACTCCGGTCGGGACGGCGATGAGCATCGTCATGAACGCGAAGAACGGCAGCAGCACCGAGCCGGTGACGTACATGTGGTGCGCCCACACGGTCACGGACAGGGCTGCGATCGCGATCGTGGCGTACACCAGGCCCTTGTAGCCGAAGATCGGCTTGCGGCTGAAGACCGGCAGGATCTCGGTGATGATGCCGAAGAACGGCAGCGCGATGATGTAGACCTCGGGGTGCCCGAAGAACCAGAACAGGTGCTGCCACAGGATGGCTCCCCCGTTCTCGGGGTTGAACACCTGCGCGCCGAGCCTGCGGTCCGCGCCGAGCGCGAACAGGGCGGCGGCCAGCGGCGGGAACGCCATGAGCACCAGGAGCGACGTCACCAGCGTGTTCCAGGTGAAGATCGGCATCCGGAACATGGTCATGCCGGGCGCCCGCATGGTCACGATCGTGGTGATGAAGTTGACGGCACCGAGGATCGTGCCGAAGCCGGCGAGCGCGAGACCGAACACCCACAGGTCACCGCCGAGCCCTGGCGAGTACACGGTGTTCGACAACGGTGCGTAGGCGAACCAGCCGAACGATGCGGCACCCTGCGGCGTGAAGAACCCCGCGCCGGCGATCGAGCCACCGAAGAAGAACATCCAGTACGCGAGCATGTTGAGCCGCGGGAAAGCCACGTCGGGCGCGCCGATCTGCAGCGGCATGATGACGTTGGCGAACCCCGCGAACAGCGGCGTCGCGAACAGCAGCAGCATGATCGTGCCGTGCATGGTGAAGGCCTGGTTGTACTGCTCACGCGACTGGAAGACGTCCATGCCCGGCGCGAACAGCTCGGCGCGGATGAGCAGCGCCAGGATGCCGCCGATGGCGAACCAGACGAACGACGTGATCAGGTACAGGTAGCCGATCGTCTTGTGGTCGGTCGAGGTGATCCACTTGATCACCGTGCGGCCGAGGGTCTGACGCGAGGGCGCCAGTCCGGGGATGCGCTCCGCGACGGCGGCCATCAGTTCTCACCTTCCTGAGGAGTGCTGTCCAGGTCCTGCTGGCGGCTGTACTCGAGACCGAGGAAGCCCTCCTGACCCTTGGCCTTGAGCTCCTCGATGTGCGCGTCGTACTCCTCGCGCGACACCACCTTCACGTTGAACAGCATCGACGAGTGGTACTCGCCGCAGAGCTCGGCGCACTTGCCGAGGTACTCGCCCTCCTGGGTAGGGGTGACCTGGAACGTGTTCGTCTTGCCGGGGATCATGTCCAGCTTGAAGAGGAACGCGGGGACCCAGAAGGAGTGGATGACGTCGCGGGACTCGAGAGTGAACTCCACGCGCTCGTTGACGGGCAGGTAGAGCGTCACCTGGTCGCGGAGCACGCCCGTGCCGGCGGAGCCGACGTCCTGCGCGTGCTGGCCGGTGTCGTAGGCGTTGTCGTCGAGGTAGTTGAAGTCCCAGCTCCACTGCTTGCCGATCGCCTGCACGTGGACGTCCGCGTCCCCCTGGACGTCGACGATCGCGTTGGTGTCGCGGTTGGTGTAGTAGAAGAGCACCCCGACCATGATGATCGGCAGGATCACGTACATGACCTCGAGGGGCACGTGGTACCGCAGCTGAACGGGCAGCGTGTCGTCACCCTTGCGCTTCCGGTAGACCGCGACGCACCACAGGATCAGTCCCCAGGTGATGAGGCCGACGAGGAGCGCGGCGATCCACGAGCCGACCCAGAGGCTGGTGATGCGACCGGTCTGGTCGGTGATCTCGGCGTCGGAGTTGCCGGGCAGCCAGCCGCGCTGTACCTCGGCGGAACAACCGCTGAGTACGACGGCGACGACGCCAAGCAGACCGGCCAGCAGCACGGCTGGTCGCCGCGTGCGACGGGGGGTGTCCGGGTGCAACGGGGGGACCTCTCACTCGCGTCCCGTCGGCGACCCCGCATTGCAGGAGGGCGCCGTGCGGAACCTTCGTCCTCGACCTGTGCAGCCTAGCGCGCCGTCCAGATCCTTTCGTGCTGACGACACCCGATGACGACACCGTGTCAGCACCATCACACCGCGACTCCTTCACCGGGACCGACCGTCGCGAGGGAGCAGTTCCCGGTGGTCCCGCGCCTGATGGCGGCCTCGGGAGGGTTACGGTGCCCGGGTGAGCAGCCCGTCCGACCACGATCCCGTCGACAGCGCGGCGGGCGACCGTGTGACGCACGCCACTGCTGCCCGCGTGATCCTCGACGCGGGCGGCCGGGCGCCCCTCCTGCCCGAGGCGCGCACCGCGTTCCTCGAGGCGCTCGACCAGGGCTGGGCGGACCCGCGACGGCTGCACGCCGAAGGTCGTCGGGCGCGGATGCTGCTGGACGGGGCGCGTGAGGCGATCGCCGCGTCCGTCGGCGCACGGACGCCCGAGGTCGACCTGGCCCCGTCGCACACCGCGTCCCTGCACGGCGCGGTCCGGTCGGTCGTCCGGGGCCGACGGCGGACGGGGTCGCAGGTCGTCGTCAGCGCCGTCGAGCGAGCCGCGGTGCTGAACGCGGCGGACTTCGCCGGGGACCGCGTGACCGTCGCGGTCGACCGGGACGGCCGGGTCGACGCGCAGGAGCTCTGCGCCGCGGTGGCCCGCCCGGGCGTGGCGCTCGCAGCCCTCCAGCACGCGAACGGCGAGGTGGGCACCCTGCAGCCCGTCGGCCCGGTGCACGACGCCGCACGGGCCGCGGGAGTTCCTCTGCTGGTGGACGCAGGGTCGAGCCTCGGCCACGTGGACGTCGGCGACGCGTGGGACCTGCTGGCGGCGGACGCGGGCGACTGGGGCGGCCCGTCCGGGCTGGGCGTGCTGGTGACGCGGAGCGGCGTCCGACGCTCGCCCGACTGGCCGGAGGACGAGGACCGGTGGTTCCCCGGCGGGGTCAGCGTGCCCGCAGCGCTCGCGGCGGCGGTCGCGCTCCAGGTGGCGGTCGCGACGAGGTCCGCTGACGACACGGCGCGCCGCCGGCTCGTCGACGTCGTGCGGACGCGGGTCACCAGCGACGTCCCGGACGTGGACGTGGTCGGTCACGGCGTCGACCGGCTGCCGCACGTCCTGACGTTCTCGTGCCTGTACGTCGAGGGCGAGGCGCTCCTGGCGGCCCTGGACGCGCGCGGCTTCGCGGTGGGCTCGGGCTCGGCGTGCACGTCGAGCGCGCTGGAGCCGAGCCACGTGCTGGCTGCCATGGGAGCTCTGACGCACGGGAACATCCGCCTCGCGCTCCCCCGCGGCACGTCCGCGACCGACGTCGAGCGCTTCCTGGCCGAGCTGCCCGGGATCGTCGCCGCCGTCCGGGAGGCCTGGGGGGTCGGCGGGCTGTGACGACCGTGGACGCGCGCGGGCTGCGCTGCCCGGCACCGGT
The DNA here is from genome assembly GCF_007989805.1 of Cellulomonas xylanilytica. GTDB lineage: Bacteria > Actinomycetota > Actinomycetes > Actinomycetales > Cellulomonadaceae > Cellulomonas > Cellulomonas xylanilytica. The sequence continues at coordinate 240,923 of NZ_BJUB01000001.1, read as the reverse complement.
GATCCGTCTCGCGCGGGCCGCCGCCGACGCGCCGCCGGGGTCCGAGCTCACCGTGCTGGCCACCGACCCCGCGGCGGTGCACGACGTGCCCGCGTGGGCCCGCATGCGTGGGCACGAGATGGTCGGTGCGACGGAGCACGACGGCGTGCACGCACTCACCGTCCGCACGCGCGCATGACGACGGCCCGGCCTCCCGAGGGAGACCGGGCCGTCGTGGCTCAGGTCAGCTGAACGAGCCGCCGCACGCGCACGCGCTGCCGGCGTTCGGGTTGTCGATGGTGAAGCCCTGCTTCTCGATCGAGTCCGCGAAGTCGATCGTCGCGCCCTCGAGGTAGGGGACGCTCATCCGGTCGACGACGACCTCGACACCGTCGTAGTCCTTGACGACGTCGCCGTCGAGGACCCGCTCGTCGAAGTAGAGCTGGTAGATGAGCCCGGAGCAGCCGCCGGGCTGGACGGCGACGCGGAGACGAAGGTCGTCGCGGCCCTCCTGCTCGAGCAGGCTGCGGACCTTCGAGGCGGCGAAGTCGGTGAGGAGGACGCCGTGCGTCTCGGTCACGTCCTGCGTCGCGGTGGTCTCGCTCATGGTCTCTCCTGGGTGCTCGCTGGTTCGTGGCTCAACCACGGGCAACAGCACCGGACCCGAGGTTGTTCCCGTCCAGGGTACGACTCCTGCGCCGGGGTTCCGCTCAACGTGACCAGGTTCTCGCGACGCGGGCGGCGCGGGCGGCGAGGGTCGGCGCGGGAGCGGCGAGCGCGGCAGCCACCTGGTCGGGGCTCTCACCGACTGCGTAGGCGGCCGTGATCCCGGCGGCGGAGAGCTCCCGGCGCCCGACGAGCACCTCCCCCGCGACGACGACGGTGGGGACCGCGTGGGCGAGCGCACGCGAGGCGACCTCGGACACGACCTTCCCGTGCAGGGACTGCCAGTCGAACCGGCCCTCCCCGGTGACGACGACGTCGTGGTCGGCGATGAGGTCGCCCAGGCCGACGGCGTCCGCGACGAACGCCGCGCCCGGCACCAGCCGGGCGCCGAGCAGGGCGAGCCCGAAGCCCAGCCCGCCGGCCGCACCGGCGCCCGGTGCTGCCGTCAGCCGGGACGCCGTCGACGACGGACGGGCGCCGGCGAGCAGGTCCGGGCGCACTGCGTCGCCGAGCGCGGCCGTGGCGGCGTGCGCGAAGTGACCGAGCGCCCGTTCGAGGTCCTGCGCCTGCTCGGGCGTCGCTCCCTTCTGCGCGGCGAACCCGGCGCTCGCACCGTGCAGACCCAGCAGCGGGACGTCGACGTCGGTGGCGACGACGAGCTCGGTGCCGCGCAGCCGGTCGCGCAGCTCGCGCAGCCCGACGAGGTCGTCGGCGGTCACGTCGCCGAGGGAGCCGCCGCCGGCCGCGAGGACGTCCGCCGGTCCGGGCAGCCCGAGCGCGCGGGCCAGCCCGACCAGCGCGCCGGCACCGGCGTCGTTCGTCGCGGAACCGCCGAGCCCGACGACGACGCGCCGCGCACCTGCGTCGAGCGCAGCGGCGAGCAGCTCCCCCACCCCACGGCTCGACGTGCGGGTGGGGTCCCGCAGGCCGTCCGGGACGAGCGGGAGGCCGACCGCCTGCGCCGACTCGAGGTAGACGGTCGTCCCCACGAGCAGGAGCAGTGCAGGCGTCGCCGCACCGACCGGCGAGGTGACATTGACAGGGACGAGCTCACCGCCGAGCGCCGACTGCAGCGTGGCGAGGAACCCGGGACCGCCGTCCGAGAGCGGGCACACGGTGACGTCGTCGTCCGGGGCGGTGGTCCGCCAGGCACTGGCGATGGTCTCGGCGGCCTCGGCCGCCGTCAGGCTGGAGCCGAAGCTGTCGGGGGCGATGAGCACGCGCACGGCCGCATCGTGGCACGGTCCCGGACCGCGAGCGTGCAGCCTGCTGTGTGCGAGGATCGCCGCGTGAGCGTGAGCACCTTCTCCGAGCCCGCCCCGTCGGCCCTCCTGCTGCTGGGACGCGGTGTCGACCTGGCCTCCGAGCGCGGCGTCGAGTGCGTCGGCGGTCTGCCCGCCCCGAGCGACCCGGACCTCGTCGAGCGGGCACGCGCCGCGCGCGCCGCCCTCGGGTCCCGCGCGTTCGTGCTGGGCCACCACTACCAGCGCGACGAGGTCATCGAGTTCGCCGACGTCACGGGCGACTCGTTCAAGCTCGCGCGCGAGGCGGCCGCCCGGCCCGAGGCCGAGTTCATCATCTTCTGCGGCGTCCACTTCATGGCCGAGTCCGCGGACATCCTCACGTCGGACCACCAGCAGGTGATCCTGCCCGACCTCGCAGCCGGCTGCTCCATGGCGGACATGGCGGCGATCGACCAGGTCGAGGACGCGTGGGACGTGCTCGTCGACGCCGGCGTCGCGGAGTCGACCGTGCCGGTGACGTACATGAACTCCGCGGCGTCGATCAAGGCGTTCACCGGACGGCACGGCGGGACGATCTGTACGTCGTCCAACGCGCACGTGGCGCTGCGCTGGGCGTTCGACAAGGTCGGCGGTCTCGGCGGGACCGGCAAGGTGCTCTTCATGCCGGACCAGCACCTCGGCCGCAACACCGCTGTCCAGCAGCTGGGCCTGTCGCTCGACGACTGCGTCGTCTTCGACCCGCGCAAGCCCGGCGGCGGTCTGACCACGGAGCAGCTGCGGGATGCGCGCATGATCCTGTGGCGCGGGCACTGCTCGGTGCACGGGCGGTTCTCCGTCCGGAACGTCACCGACATCCGCGCGGCCGTCCCCGACGTGACCGTGATCGTGCACCCGGAGTGCCAGCACGAGGTGGTCCTCGCGGCGGATCTCGTGGGCTCGACCGAGTACATCGTCAAGGCGCTCGACGCCGCCGAGCCGGGCAGCTCCTGGGCCGTCGGCACCGAGCTCAACCTGGTCCGCCGGCTCGCCGCCGCGCACCCGGACAAGAACATCCACTACCTCGACTCGACGGTGTGCTTCTGCTCGACCATGAACCGCATCGACCTGCCCCACCTGGTGTGGGCGATGGAGTCGCTCGTGGCGGGCAGGCCGGTCAACCGGATCGTCGTGGACGCCGACGACGCCCACTGGGCCCGCGTCGCGCTCGACCAGATGCTCGCGCTGCCGGGGTACTGAGCATGCCGACGGGACACCACCTGCGGGTGGGCATCTTCGTCTTCGACGACGCCGAGGAGCTCGACGTCGTCGGCCCGTACGAGGTGCTGTCGGCCTGGTCTCTCCTGTCCGACCTGCGACCCGAGGTGGTCACCTTCTCGCTCGACGGGAGCGGGATCCGGTGCGCCAAGGGGCTGCGGATCGTCCCGGACGTCGGCCTGGACGGCCTGGGCCCGGTGCACGTCCTGGTCTACCCGGGCGGTGCCGGCACCCGCCGGCTGCTGCGTGACTCGGAGCACCTCGAGTGGGTCCGGACGATGCGCGCCTCGACGCCCCTCATGACGAGCGTCTGCACCGGCTCGCTCGTGTACGCGGCCGCGGGCCTGCTGTCGGGCCGTCCGGCGACCACGCACTGGAGCGCGTTCGACGAGCTCGCCGTCCTGGACCCGAGCGTCCTCGCCGACACCGAGACGCGGTTCGTCGACGACGGTGACGTGGTCACGTCCGCGGGCGTCTCGGCCGGGATCGACATGGCGCTGCACCTGGTCGCCCGCCTGGAGTCGGTGGACGCCGCACGCGCCGTGCGGCGTGAGATCCAGTACGACCCCGAGCCCCCGGTATGACCGGACCGCTCGACGCGCCCGTGCTCGAGCACGCGCTCCTGCCGGTCCGGCCCGGCGAGCAGGACGCGTTCGAGGCGGCGATGGCCGAGGCGGTGCCGCTCCTCTCGGAGTTCCCGGGGTTCCGCGGGATCCGGGTCTCGCGCGGGGTCGAGCAGCCGGGGACGTACCTGCTGCTGATCGGGTGGGACTCGGTCGAGGCGCACGAGGTGGGGTTCCGCGGGTCGCCGCAGTACGCGCGGTGGCGTGAGCTCCTGCACCACTTCTACGAGCCGTTCCCGGTGGTCGAGCACTTCGTCCCGGTTCCGGCCGAACCTACTCGCGAGTAACATCGCGGGAATGACCCGGATGATCCAGCTCGCGCTGGCCACGACCCGCCCGCGCCGTGCCGTCCCCGGCCGTGGTGTGCTCGACCCGTCGGTCACGCAGATGCGTGTGCGCATCGGCGACCTCGACTTCTACCGCCACGTGAACAACGGCGTGTACCTGCAGATGATGGACGTCGCACGGAGCAACTTCCTCGCGGACCTCGGCGCGTTCGCGCTGCTCAACGAGCGCGGGTGGTACCCCGTCGTCGCCTCGTCGACCATGTCCTACCGCCGGTCGCTGACCCTTGGCCAGCGGTTCGAGATCACGACGCGCCTGCTCGGCTGGGACCCGCGCTGCGCCTACCTCGAGCAGGTCTTCACGCGCGGCGGCCAGCACGTCGCGCGCGGCGTGATCGCCGGCCGGTTCCTGGGCCGGGACGGGTCGCGCGTGCCCGCCCCCGACGTCATCGACCTGATGGGCACGCACGAGGGCCCGTCGCCGGAGCTTCCTGCCGAGGTGCAGGCATGGGCCGAGGCCGTCGGCGTCGCGCACCGGGAGCAGCCCGCCGCCTGACTCCCTGACGGCGGACCTCTAGCTGCCCGACGCCAGCCGCTCGAGCAGGAGGGCCTCGGCGAGCACGACCTTCTCCAGCTCCCCCAGGTGCACCGACTCGTTGGCGCCGTGCGCGCGGCCGTCGGGATCCTCCACCCCGGTGACCAGGATCGCCGCGTCGGGATAGACCTCCAGCAGGTCGGCGATGAACGGGATGGACCCGCCGATGCCGATGTCCACCGGGTCGGTCCCCCACGACTGCGCGAAGGCCCACCGCGCCGCCTGCATCGCCGTCGAGTCGGCCGGCGCCTGGAACGGCTTGCCCTTCTCGCCGTCCGTCACGGTCACCCGGGCGCCGAAGGGCGCGTGCCCGAGGAGGTGCGTGCGCAGCGCCTCCATCGCGGCGTCCGGGTCCTGTCCCGGAGCCAGCCGGACGGAGAGCTTGGCCGACGCCCGCGGCGTGAGCGTGTTGGACGCGCTCGCCACCCGCGGGGCGTCGAAGCCGATCACGCCGATCGCCGGCCGCGTCCACAGCCGGGCCGTGATGGGTCCGGTGCCCGCGAGGCGGACGCCGTCGAGCACGCTCGCGTCGGCGCGGAACGTGGCCTCGTCGTAGTCGACCGTCGGGTCCGGCGCCCGCACGAGCCCGTCGACGGCGACGTCGCCCTCGTCGTCGTGCAGCGTCGCGACGAGGCGGGCCAGCAGCGTGGGCGCGTCGAGGACGGCCCCCCCGTACATGCCCGAGTGCACGGCGTGCGCCAGCACGGCCACCTCGACCACGCAGTCCACGAGGCCGCGCAGCGACGTCGTCAGGCCGGGGACGCCGATCGCCCAGTTCGAGGAGTCGGCGACCACGATGACGTCCGCACGGAGCAGGTCCTGGTACGTGTGCAGGAACTGCGTGAAGGTCGGCGAGCCGATCTCCTCCTCGCCCTCGACGAACACCGTGACGCCGACCCCCAGCTCGTCGCCCAGCACCCGCAGCGCGCCCACGTGCGCGATCACGCCCGCCTTGTCGTCCGCGGCACCGCGCCCGTACAGGCGTCCGCCGCGCTCGGTCGGCTCGAAGGGTGGGCTGTCCCAGTCGGCGTCGGCACCCGGCGGCTGGACGTCGTGGTGCGCGTACAGCAGGACCGTCGGGGCACCCTCCGGAGCAGCCCGGCGCCCGACGACCGCGGGCGCCCCCGAGGGCACGGACAGCACCTGGACGTCGTCGAGGCCCGCGCCGCGCAGCAGCGCCACGACGGCGTCCGCGCTCGCCGCGACGTGTGCCTGGTCGAACTCCGCGTTCGACACGCTCGGTATCCGCACCAGGGCTTCGAGGTCGGCACGCAGGGCGCCGAACGCGGCGGCGGTCCGCGCGCGCAGCGCCTCGGTCCGGTCGCCGGGGAGGATGGACGAGGAGGGGGCAGCGTCGGTCACGGACAAGCACGCTACTCGACTACCCTGACGGGGTGTTCGGACGCAGCAACGACCCCCAGAACGTGTCTCCCGCGCTGACGGAGAGCACGCCGCCGACCTCGGACCCGGGCAAGGGCCGCCCGACGCCGAAGCGCAAGGTCGCCGAGGCGGCGAACAAGCGCCCTCTCGTGGCACCGGCCACCAAGAAGGCGAGCCGCGAGCGGGCCAAGGCACAGCGCGACCTCGAGTACCGGGCGATGCAGACCGGCGACGAGCGCAACATGCCGGCCAAGGACCGCGGTCCCGTCCGTCGCTTCATCCGCGACTCGGTCGACGCGCGCTGGAACCTCGGCGAGTTCTTCCTGCCGATGGCGGCGGTCTTCCTGGTCATCCAGTTCGCACTGGCGCAGACCGGCCTCGCCGTGTTCGCCATCCTGGCGCTGTACGTCTACATCATCGCGGCGGTCATCGACGGCTGGCTCATGTGGCGGGGGCTGAAGAAGCGCCTCGTCGCCAAGTTCGGGATCGAGCAGATCCCCCGCGGCGCCGCGATGTACGCCGTCCTGAGGGCGTTCCAGATCCGCCCGTCGCGCATGCCCAAGGCTCAGGTCAAGCACGGGCAGCGGCCCGTCTGACCCCGCCGTAGGGTGGCGGACATGGTTTCTACGCGCTACCTCGGCCGCTCCGGCCTCAAGATCACCGAGATCACCTACGGCAACTGGCTCACGCACGGTTCGCAGGTCGAGAACGACACCGCGAAGGCCTGCGTCCGGGCCGCGCTCGACGCCGGCATCACCAGCTTCGACACCGCCGACGTCTACGCCAACACCAAGGCCGAGACCGTCCTGGGCGAGGCGCTGAAGGGCGAGCGCCGGCAGTCGCTCGAGATCTTCACCAAGGTCTACTGGCCCACCGGGCCCGGCGGCCCCAACGACTCCGGCCTCTCGCGAAAGCACATCCTCGAGTCGATCGACGGCTCGCTGCAGCGCCTGCAGACGGACTACGTCGACCTGTACCAGGCCCACCGCTACGACCAGTCCACGCCGCTCGAGGAGACGATGCAGGCGTTCGCGGACGTCGTGCGCTCGGGCAAGGCGCTCTACATCGGCGTGAGCGAGTGGACAGCGGACCAGATCCGCGCGGGGCACGCTCTCGCCAAGGACCTGGGCATCCAGCTGATCTCGAACCAGCCGCAGTACTCGGCCCTGTGGCGCGTGATCGAGGGCGACGTCGTCCCGACGTCCGCCGAGCTCGGGGTGTCGCAGATCGTCTGGTCCCCCGTGGCGCAGGGCGTGCTCACCGGCAAGTACAAGCCGGGCGAGGCACCGCCCCCCGGGTCGCGCGCGACGGACGACAAGGGCGGCGCCCGGTTCATCGGCCGGTTCCTCGAGCAGCCGGACGTGCTGCAGCGGGTGCAGGACCTCACGCCGGTGGCCGACGAGCTGGGCCTGTCACTGGCCCAGCTGGCGGTGGCGTGGGTGCTGCAGAACGACAACGTCGCCGCGGCGATCATCGGCGCCTCCCGGCCCGAGCAGGTCACCGAGAACGTCAAGGCGTCCGGCGTGACCATCCCCGCCGAGCTCCTGGAGCGGATCGACTCGATCCTCGGCGACGCCGTCGTGTCGGACCCGGGCGAGACGGCCAGGAACGCACCGCCCGCCCGGTGACCCCGGTGGAGGATCGCGTCACACCACGACGCGGTCCTCCACCACGACGGGCACCGTCAGGCGGGGCAGGAAGAGGTGCACGAGCGGCCCGATCGCGAGTGCGTAGGCCAACGTGGCGAACCCGACGGTCCCGCCCAGAGCCCAGCCGAGCGACACGACCGTCACCTCGATGCTCGTGCGGACGAGCCGCACGGACCGTCCGGTGCGCCGGACGAGCCCCGTCATCAGCCCGTCGCGGGGACCCGGCCCGAGGCGGGCTCCCACGTACAGGCCCGTCGCCAGGCCGTTGAGCACGATGCCGGTGACGGCCAGGGCGATGCGGACGCCGATCGCGTCGGGCAGCTCGGCGAGCAGCGTGAGGAACGGGTCGACGAGGGCGCTGATCACGACGACGTTCGCGACCGTGCCGATGCCCGGTCGCTGGCGCAGAGGGATCCAGCAGGCGAGGACGACGAGGCCCGTCAGCAGCGTGACCAGACCGAAGGACAGGTCCGTGCGCCGCACGATCCCCTGGGTCAGCACGTCCCACGGCATGCTGCCCAGCCCCGCGTCCACCAGCATCGCGATCGACGCCGCGTACAGGACCAGGCCGGTCAGCAGCTGGACAGCCCGGCGCACGGGGCGCTCGTCGGGGCGCATCCAGGACGGCACCGCGCGAGCATACGTCCGCTCCTCCGGTGCGCTCACGTCAGGGGCCCGGACTCGGGCCGCTCGTGGCGCGTCGCCGGCGGCGGCCTGTGGCCCAGCCCGTCCTCGCGGACCACCCGCCACAGGGGCACGACGAGCCCAGCGAGCACCGCTACCACTATCCCGAACCACAGCCACATCTCCATGGGACGCCACTCTGGTCGGCAAGTGGTATTTCTTAGAATAGCCACTTCTGGCATAGTGGCCTGCATGAGCATCGACGACCTGCCCGCCGACCGCCGGATCAGCGGGCTGCGGCTCCACGCCGTGCTCGGCGCCTGGCAGCGTCCCGGCCCGGCGTACGTCGCCCTCGCCGACGCCCTCCGGGCGGCGATCCTGTCGGGTGCCGTCCCCCTGAGCACGCGGCTGCCGAGCGAGCGCGAGCTGGCCGACGCCGCCGGGGTCTCCCGCACGACCACCACCGCCACCTACGACCTCCTGCGCGACGAGGGCTACCTGGTGAGCCGACGCGGCTCCGGCACGGTCACCACCCTCCCGTCCGGCCCCGGCGCCCGGGTCTCCATGGCGGAGTCGGTCGAGCACGAGCCGGGCGTCGTCGACCTCGCGATGGCGGCTCCGTCCGCACCCTCGTCGCTGCACGGCGCCTACCTCGCAGCGCTCGACGCGCTCCCCCGCCACCTGTCCGGCACCGGGTACTCCCCGCTCGGGCTCCCGGTCCTGCGAGAGGCCGTCGCCCGCTGGTACACCGAGCGCGGCACCCCGACCAGCCCGGACCAGGTGCTGATCACCACGGGCGCCCAGCAGGCGATCCACCTGCTCGTCACGGCCCACGCGGGCCCCGCCGACCGCGTGGTGGTGGAGCACCCCACCTACCCGCACGCGATCGACGTCGTGCGGAGCGTCGGCGCGCGCCCGGTCCCGGTCCCCTCGGGTCGGGACGGTCTGGACATCGACCTGCTGGAGTCGACGCTGCGGCAGGTGTCGCCCCGGCTGGTCTACCTCATCCCCGACCACCGCAACCCCACCGGGACCAGCCTCGACGACGAGGACCGCGCCCAGGTCCGCGCCCTGGCCCGCCGCTACCGCACCACGATCGTCGGCGACGAGGTCCTCACCGAGCTGACCCTGGACGGCCCGGCGCCCGGCTCGTTCGCGGGCGACGGCACGGCGTCGGCCTACGTCGTGTCCATCGGGTCCGCGTCCAAGAGCTACTGGGGCGGCCTGCGCGTGGGCTGGGTCCGCGCGCACCCGGACCTCGTCGGCCGGCTGGCCACGACGCGCGCGCACACCGACATCGGCACCGCCGTGCTGGAGCAGCTGGTCGTGGCCGAGCTGCTCGCGCGGTCGACCGACCTGCTGCCCCGCCGGCGCGCGGAGCTGCGTAGCCGACGCGACCTGCTCGTCGGCCTCGTCCTCGACCAGCTGCCGTCGTGGCGCTTCGAGGTGCCCGCGGGCGGGCTCGCGCTGTGGGCGGACCTCGGCGCACCGGTCTCCAGCGCGCTCGCCGCGATCTCGTCCCGGCACGGGGTCCGCGTCGTCCCCGGCACGGCGTTCGGTGTGGACGGGAGCTTCGAGCGCAACCTGCGGCTCCCCTTCACCACGTCACCCGACGAGCTGCGCCGAGCCGTCGCCGGGCTCGCGGCCGCGTGGGCCGGGCTGGGCGTCACGGCGCCCGTCACGGGCCCGGACCGGGTGCACGCGCTGGTCTGACGGTCAGATCAGCGGCAGCGTGAGGGTCGGCGTCGCCTGGACCCCCTCGTGCAGCAGCCCGACCGCCTGCACGCCCTGGGCGGCCAGCGTGCGCCAGTGCTCCCCGAGCCACTGCTCGGCGTCGTACTGCGTGGTGAACACGGGACTCACCGGCCGGCTCAGCACGGACCCCTCGGCTCCGTCGAAGCGCCACTCCCACTGCGGACGCACCACCATCACGCGACCGCCCTGCGCCGGTCCGGGCGACGCAACGCCTCGTCGGCCGCGAGGGCCTTGGCGATCCGGGACGCGTACGCCGGACCCTCGTAGACCAGACCGGTGTAGCCCTGCACGAGAGTCGCACCGACGGCGACGTACTCGCGCGCGTCGGCCGCGGTCGTGATGCCCCCGACGCCGATGATCACCGCGTCCGGTCCCAGCTCGCTGCGCAGCCGAGCCACGACGTCGAGCCCGCGCGCCAGCACGGGCGGGCCGGACAGGCCCCCGGGGCCGAGGTCGTGCCCGATGGTGGTGTTCACCGCGACGATGCCGTCGAGGCCGAGCTCGGCAGCCAGCTCGGCCACCGCGTCCACGTCGTCGTCGGACAGGTCGGGGGCGATCTTGACCAGCAGCGGCACGGCAGCCAGTCCGGCGGAAGCCGTGGCCTCGTCGGCCGCCACCCGGGTCGCCTCCAGGATGGGTCGCAGAGCCTCGACCGACTGCAGGTCGCGCAGCCCCGGGGTGTTCGGGGACGACACGTTCACCACCAGGTAGTCGGCGTACGGCGCGAGCCGGCGCGCGCTGGTGGCGTAGTCCGTCGGCGCGTGCTCCGCAGGGGTCACCTTGGTCTTGCCGATGTTCACCCCGACCACCAGCCGCCGGCCCGCCGGCGTGGCACGCAGGCGCCGGAGCCGGTCCGCGACCGCGGCCGACCCCTCGTTGTTGAAGCCCATCCGGTTGCGCAGCGCCCGCTGCTCCAGGACCCGCCAGAGCCGCGGCGGCTCGTTGCCCGGCTGGGGGTGCGCCGTGACGGTGCCGACCTCCACGAAGCCGAACCCGAGCATCGTCAGGCCGGCCACCCCGACGGCGTTCTTGTCGAAGCCGGCCGCCAGCCCGAACCGCGACGGGAACCTCCGGCCCCAGACCTCCACCGCGCCCTCGTCCGAGGCCCGGAAGACCCGGTGCACGGCACCCCGCAGGACCGGGACCTGGCCGACCACACGGATGAGCCGGAACGCGAGCTCGTGCGCGCGCTCGGGATCCATGCGACGGAACACCAGGTCGAAGAGCAGTCGGTACACGTTCTTCACCCTAGGTCGTCGGACGTGGCCGGCACGTCCTGCGTCCGCGCCCTCGACCCCGTGCGCCACAGCCACACCAGCCCCAGGAACGGCAGCACCAGCGGGACGTAGCCGTAGCCCTGCCCGAACGCCGACCACACGGTCTCGTCGGGGAAGTCACCCACGTCGACCAGCGACAGCACGCCGACCGTCAGCACGCCGACCATCTCGATCGACACCGTCCACCAGGCGAGCCTGCGGCGGTCGGTGGCCAGCGCGACGGTGGCGACGACGTACACGAGACCGGCGCCCAGGGAGAGCAGGTACGCGACCGGCGCCTCGTCGAGCTTGGTGGCCACCTGGTAGATCCCCCGGGCCGTCGCGGCGAGCGCGAGGATCCCGTACACGGCCACGAGGAGGCGACCGGGGCCGCTCCCCGTCCGTCTGGATGTGTCGGTCACACGGTCCCCCAGATCTGGAGCAGTCGGAACTCGAGGAACGCCACCGTCACTGCCGCGACCAGCAGCACCACCGAGCTCCACCGGGTGCGCTCGGCGAACGCCCAGGCGGCGGCGATGGGCAGGACGAGCGCCTGCGTCAGGACGTAGCCCCAGAGCAGCACGCCGTCGACGTCGGGCGAGCCGGTCGCGGCGAGCACCCCGGCGATCGCCGCCTGCAGCACGAGCGCCCCCTCGATCGCGGCCGCACCCCACAGCTGCCGCAGCACGACGGCGCGGTCCCTGACGACGAACCAGGCGGCCCACGCACCGAGCGCCAGGCAGAGGGCGCCGACGAGCAGCGCGAGGGGGACGATCACGATGCCCCACCGTACCGGCGGACGACGACGGCGCAGACCGACCCGGCACGGGCCCGTGCCTATCATCGACGCGTGACCGTCTCGCTGACCTCCCAGGACCCTGCCCGCCTCGCCGTCGACGCCCTCGTCGTCGCGGTCGCCCAGCAGGACGGCGCACCGTCCGTCCTCGGGGCCGACCGCCTCCCTGCCGAGCTGCGCACCCAGCTGGCCGACGTCGCCGCGCTCGGCGTCACCGGTGCGGCCGACGAGGTCCGTCGGCTCCCCGGCACCGGGCTGGCCGCCACGGTGCTCGTGCTGACCGGCGTCGGACCGGCGGACCGGATCACCTCCGAGACCCTGCGCCGGGCGGCCGGTGCCGCCACCCGCGAGCTCGCCGGCACGGCGAGCGTGGGTCTCGCACTGCCGGCCGACGACACGGAGTCCGTCGCCGCCGTCGCGGAGGGCGCCCTCCTCGGGGCGTACTCCTACACGAGGTACCGCGCCTCGGAGGCCGCCAAGCAGGCGCCCGTCAGCGCGATCCAGGTCGTCACCGCACACCCGCGCGACCGTGAGGCCCTGGCGGCGGTCGCCCGCGCCGAGGTCGTCGCCGCGGCCGTGCACGGTACGCGCGACCTGGTCAACGCCGCGCCCAACGACCTGTACCCCGCAGCGTTCGCGGACGCCGCGAAGGCCGCCGTGAAGGACGCCGGGGCGAAGGGCCTCAAGGTGACCGTGCTGGACGACAAGGCGCTCGCCGCCGGCGGCTACGGCGGGCTGATCGGCGTCGGTCAGGGCTCGGTGCGCGGCCCGCGGCTGGTCAAGGTCTCGTACTCGCCGTCGCGCGCCAAGGTGAAGGTCGCGCTCGTGGGCAAGGGCATCACGTTCGACTCGGGCGGCATCTCGATCAAGCCCGCCGCGGGCATGGAGGCCATGAAGTCCGACATGGCCGGCGCCGCGGCCGTGCTGCACACCGTCGTCGCCGCCGCACGGCTCGAGCTGCCCGTCGCGGTCACGGGCTGGCTTTGCTTGGCGGAGAACATGCCGTCCGGCACGGCGCAGCGCCCGTCCGACGTGCTGACGATCCGGGGTGGGAAGACCGTCGAGGTGCTGAACACCGATGCCGAGGGCCGGCTCGTCATGGCCGACGGGCTCGTCGCCGCGATCGAGGAGAAGCCCGACGTCGTCATCGACATCGCCACCCTCACGGGAGCCCAGGTGGTCGCGCTCGGGCACCGCGTGTCCGCCGTGATGGGCACCGACGACGTGCGCGGCGAGGTCGTCGCCGCTGCCGAGGCCAGCGGCGAGCAGTTCTGGCCGATGCCGCTGCCCGCCGACCTGCGGGCGGGGCTCAAGTCGAAGGTGGCCGACATCGCGAACATCGGCGACCGGTTCGGCGGCATGCTGACCGCGGGGATCTTCCTGCAGGAGTTCGTCGGCCAGACGCCGTGGGCGCACCTCGACATCGCCGGTCCCGCGTACAACGAGCGGACCGCGCACGGCTACACGCCCGTGGGCGGCACCGGCGTCGGCGTGCGGACGCTGCTCGCCCTGCTGGAGGGTCGGGCGCCGGCCTCCTAGGCCGGCTAGGCGTGCTTGCGCTTGCGCGCGAGGCGCTGCCGCGAGTTCCAGTCACGCACGCGCTGCGGGTAGCCGGTGCGCTGCACGTCGTACACGGGGATGCCCAGGTCGCGTGCCAGCTCCCAGGCCGTCTTCGGGTCCGGCACCCGCCGGCGCGTCCACTCACCGTCGGTGGCGACGAGCATCATCGTCGTCGGCGTGGAGTTGGTCTGCGGCTCGACGTAGGCCTCGACCCCGACGCGCGTCGTGACGAAGTCCTTGAGGTGAGCGACCGTCGCCTCGCGCGCAGCCCGGTCCGTCGGCGCGTCGGTGGCGGCCGGCTTGCGGCGTGAGAACAGGCCCATGGCGCACGAGAGTAACCTGCGAACCTGTCGATCCGCGGGGCGTGCAGCACGCGTGACGCACGAGACGGAACAGCAGTCATGGGACGACTGTTCCGAGTGTCACACGGTCGCGCGCGTCGTCCAGGTCGTTCCATGCCTGCCGGGATGACAGGATGGTCGGCGAGCTCGAGACCACCAAGTCTGCGTATGAGGAGTCTGCACGTGGCCGACACGAACGGCACCGCTTTCGACATCGTCGTCCTGGGCGGAGGCAGCGGCGGCTATGCAGCCGCACTGCGCGCCGCACAGCTGGGCAAGACCGTCGCCCTCATCGAGGCCGACAAGGTCGGCGGCACCTGCCTGCACTACGGGTGCATCCCGACCAAGGCGCTCCTGCACGCCGCCGAGCTCGCCGACAACGCCCGTGAGGGCGCGCACTTCGGCGTGCACACGACTCTCGACCACATCGACATGAACGGCGTGAACGAGTACAAGTCCACGGTGATCGGTCGGCTCTACAAGGGCCTGCAGGGCCTGATCAAGTCGCGCAAGATCACGGTCTTCGAGGGCTTCGGCAAGCTCGTCGGACCGGACGCGGTCGAGGTGAACGGCCAGCGCATCACCGGCGGGCACATCGTCGTCGCCACCGGCTCGTACGCGCGCTCCCTGCCCGGCCTCGAGATCGGTGGCCGCGTCATCACGTCCGACCAGGCGCTCCAGCTCGACTGGGTGCCCAAGTCGGCCATCATCCTGGGCGGCGGCGTCATCGGGTCGGAGTTCGCCAGCGTCTGGAAGTCCTTCGGCGCCGACGTCACGATCATCGAGGCGCTCCCCCACCTGGTCCCCAACGAGGACGAGGCGCTGTCGAAGGCGTTCGAGCGCGCGTTCCGCAAGCGCGGCATCAACTTCAACCTGGGCGTCCGGTTCGCCGGCGTGACGCAGGACGACAACGGCGTGCACGTCTCGCTCGAGGACGGCAAGACGTTCGACGCCGACCTCCTGCTCGTCGCCGTCGGTCGCGGCCCCCGCACCTCCGGCGTCGGCTTCGAGGAGCAGGGCCTGACGCTCGACCGCGGGTTCGTCATCACCGACGAGCGCCTGCACACCGGCGTCGGCAACATCTACGCGGTCGGCGACATCGTCCCCGGCCTGCAGCTCGCGCACCGCGGGTTCGCCCAGGGCATCTTCGTCGCCGAGGAGATCGCCGGCCTCAAGCCGGCGGCCATCGTCGAGTCCGGCATCCCGCGCGTCACGTACTCCGAGCCCGAGGTCGCGTCCGTCGGGCTCACCGAGGCGCGCGCCAAGGAGGTCCACGGGGCCGACGGCGTCGAGACGCTCGAGTACAACCTCGGCGGCAACGGCAAGAGCCAGATCCTCGGCACGCAGGGCTTCATCAAGCTCGTCCGCCAGAAGGACGGCCCGGTCGTCGGCGTCCACATGATCGGCGCCCGCGTCGGCGAGCTCATCGGCGAGGGCCAGCTCATCGTGAACTGGGAGGCCTACCCCGAGGACGTCGCCTCCCTCGTGCACGCCCACCCCACGCAGAACGAGGCCCTCGGGGAGGCGCACCTCGCGCTCGCCGGCAAGCCGCTGCACGCCCACAACTGACCTCACGAATCGAAGGAGACACGAGCGGTCATGTCCGACAACGTGCAGCTGCCCGCACTCGGTGAGTCCGTCACCGAGGGGACCGTCACCCGCTGGCTGAAGAACGTGGGCGACACGGTGGAGGTCGACGAGCCGCTGCTCGAGATCTCGACCGACAAGGTCGACACCGAGATCCCGTCGCCGTTCGCCGGCGTCCTGGAGCAGATCCTGGTCCAGGAGGACGAGACCGTCGAGGTGGGCGCCACGCTCGCCGTCATCGGGTCCGGAGACGGGTCGTCCTCGCAGGGCGAGGCCGCCCCCGCGCAGGACCAGCCCGCTCAGGAGCAGGCGCAGGAGTCGGCTCCCGAGCCCGCAGCCGAGCAGGCTCCGGTCGAGGAGTCGGCTGCCGAGTCCGCTCCCGCGCAGCAGCCCGTCGAGGCGCACGAGGAGCCGGCCCCTGCGGCCGCCGCCCCCTCCGAGGGCTCGGCGTCCGACTCGGGTTCGGGTTCGGGCGAGAACGTGACGCTCCCCGCGCTGGGCGAGTCCGTCACCGAGGGCACCGTCACCCGCTGGCTCAAGGCCGTGGGCGACGAGGTCGCGGTCGACGAGCCGCTCCTCGAGATCTCGACCGACAAGGTCGACACGGAGATCCCGTCACCCATCGCCGGAACGCTGCAGCAGATCCTGGTGCAGGAGGACGAGACCGTCGAGGTCGGTGCCGTGCTCGCCGTCATCGGCTCCGGTTCCGCGCCTGCCCCGGCGCAGGAGCCGGCTCCCGCCGAGGAGAAGGCAGCCGAGCCCGCACCCGCCCCGCAGCAGGCGCCCGAGCCCGCACCGGCGCAGGAGCAGAAGCCCGAGCCGCAGAGCGCACCGGAGCCGTCCGCCGACCAGGAGTCGGCCGCGTCGACCCCTGCCCCGGTCCCGGCCACCCCTCCGACGCCCGCGCCGGTCCCCGCCACCCCGGCGCCGACCCCGTCGGCGTCCGGCACCTACCTGACCCCGCTCGTCCGCAAGCTGGCGGCGGATAAGGGTGTGGACGTGGCATCCCTCGTCGGCACCGGTGTCGGCGGTCGGATCCGCAAGGAGGACGTCCTCGACGCCGCCGCGAAGGCCGAGGCCGAGAAGGCGGCCGCCGAGTCCGCCAAGGCCCAGCCGGCCGCCGCAGCACCTGCGGCACCGAGCAAGCCCGCCGCCGTCCCGGCGGTCTCGCCGCTGCGCGGCACGACGGAGAAGGCCAGCCGGCTGCGGCAGATCATCGCCGAGCGCATGGTCGACGCCCTGCACTCGCAGGCGCAGCTCACCACGGTCGTCGAGGTCGACGTGACCCGCGTCGCCCGGCTGCGCGCCCGGGCGAAGGAGGACTTCAAGGCACGCGAAGGTGTCAACCTCACGTTCCTGCCGTTCTTCGTGCTGGCCGCCGTCGAGGCGCTCAAGGCGTTCCCGAAGATCAACGGTGTGCTCGAGGGCAACCAGATCACGTACCACGCCCAGGAGAACGTCGGCATCGCGGTCGACACCGAGAAGGGCCTCCTCGTCCCGGTGATCCGTGACGCGGGAGACCTGAACCTCGCCGGCATCTCGCGCAAGATCGTCGACCTGGCGGGACGCACCCGCCAGAACAAGGTCACGCCCGACGAGCTCAGCGGTGCGACCTTCACCGTGACCAACACGGGATCCGGCGGTGCGATCATCGATACCCCGATCGTCCCGGGTGGTACGTCCGCGATCCTGGGCACCGGCGCGATCGTCAAGCGTCCGGTCGTCATCCAGGACGCCGACGGCGCCGAGGTCATCGCGATCCGGTCGATGTGCTACCTGTCGCTGTCGTACGACCACCGCCTGGTCGACGGCGCCGACGCGTCGCGCTACCTCACCGCGGTCAAGAACCGCATCGAGGAGGGCTCTTTTGAGTCCGAGGTCGGCCTCTGACCCGCACGACCTGACGCACACGGCGACCCGGTACCCCTCACGGGGTGCCGGGTCGCCGCGCGTCAGCGCCACGGGACCGCGCGTCAGCGCCACGGGACCGCGCGTCAGCGCCCCAGGACCGCGCGTCAGCGCCCCAGGACCGCGCACCAGCGCCACCGGACCGGCGCCTCAGCCCCCGCCGGGCCGGGGAGGCGGCCCGACCGTAGGGTGAGCGCCATGCAGGTCGTCATCGCCGGGTCGCACGGCTTCATCGGGTCCGCGCTCGTCCCCCACCTCCGCGACGGCGGCCACGACGTCCGCGTGCTGGTCCGTGGTCCGGCGCAGGGCCGTACCCAGATCTCCTGGGACCCCGACGCGGGACGGCTGGACCCGGACGCCCTGGCCGGCGCCGATGCCGTCATCAACCTCGCGGGGGTCAACCCCGGATCCCGGCCGCTGACGACGGCACGCAAGCGGGAGGTCCTCTCCTCCCGGCTGAACACGACGGGGCTGCTGTCGCGGACGCTCGCCGCCCTGGGCGACGGACCGCAGGTGCTGCTCCAGGCGTCCGGCATCGGCGCGTACGGGTCCCGCGGCGACGACGTGCTGGACGAGGACGAGCCGATCGGCACCACGTTCTTCGCCAACGTCGTACGGCACTGGGAGGCGGCGACGGCCCCCGCGCAGGACGCGGGGGTACGGGTCGTGCACCTGCGGACGGGCATCGTGCTGGGCACGGGCGGCGGCGCCCTCGGGCGGCTGCTGCCGCTGATCCGGCTGGGCCTCGGCGGACGGCTGGGGTCGGGACGGCAGTTCTGGCCGTGGATCACGCTGCTGGACCACGTGCGCGCGACGGAGCACCTGCTGACCGCGCCGGTGCACGGTCCGGTCAACGTGGTCACGGCCCCGGCGCGCAACGCCGAGGTGGTCGCCGAGCTCGCCCGGGCGATGCACCGGCCCGCCGTCGTCCCGGTGCCCGCGTTCGCCCTGCGAACCCTGCTCGGAGACTTCTCGTCGGAGGTGCTGGGGTCGATCCGCGCGATCCCGGCGGTGCTCGACGCCAGCGGGTTCGCACCGGTGCACGGGACGCTCCCCGCCGCTGCCCGGTGGGTCGCGCAGCGCGACTGACCTCACGGGTCGACCACGTCCCAGACGCGCCAGCCGTCGTCGGTCCACCGCAGGCCGAGCACGACCGTCCGCGGTCCGGCAGCCGTCACCTCCACCGTGGCGCTGCCGTCGGCGGGGACGCGGGAGTGCGCGGACATCGCGGACGTGACGGCGACGTCCGTCGTCCCGCCGCGACTGCCGTCCTCGACCACGAGCTCGGCGTCCTGCACGTCGACGGACAACCCGTCGACCCGCGCGCCGTCCAGGCCGGCGAGCAACTGCGCATCCGCCTCGGCAGCCGGGCCGCCGGGCACGTCGACCGTCCCGAGCAGGGTCACGTCCCCCGACCCGATGACCGCGGCCCGCGCGCGGGTGAGCTCGACAGCGGCACGCACCGGGTCGTCAGCGACCGGGACGGGCTCCGGGTCGCCCAGGAGACGCCACACGCCCACGGCGACCGCGAGGACGACCACCGCCGTCACCAGACCCACCGAGGCGCGGGCCGTCCGCCGCCGACGCCGGGCCCGGTCCTCGCGGCGGGTCGCGCCCTGCGCGGGGTCGACCGCGCGCGCCATGGCCGCCAGCGCCGAGGACGCCCGGGCGCCGGCGTCGGGGAGCCGCACGGGCTCGGGCTCCGTCGTGGCGTAGCAGGCGTCGACCACGCGGCCGGCGTCGAGCGCCGGGACGGCCAGCAGTCGGGCGAGCGCCATCCGCAAACTCGCCTCGTCCGGCTGGTCGGAGACCAGGTGCACGTCCGCGCCGGGCATCTGGTCGAGCACCGTGGCGACCAGCCGCCGCACGTCCGCCTCGTCGTCGACGCCACCCACGAGGGTTCCGCGGAGGTCGGTGAGCACCGGACGGCCGTCGGGGCGGACGAGGATCGTCGACTCGCTCACTGCCCCGTGGGCGAGTCCTGCGTCGTGCAGCGCCGCCAGTGCACCGGCCACCGGGATGGCCACGGTGGCCGCCTCGCCGTCGGCCAGCGGTGCCCGGGACGCACGGATCTGCGCGAGGGACAGCCCGTCGACGTGCTCCATCACGAGCCCGAGCCGCCCGGACGACAGCTCGACGACGTCCATGACCTGCGGCAGGTGCTCGTGCCGGACCGCGCAGAGCCGTGCGGCACGGTCCGCGAGCCCGGCGTCGGCGACGGCGGGGACCACGTGGAGCTCGACCCGGCGGTCGGAGCCGTCGAGCGCGACCGCGAGCCACCCGGAACCGGCCACCTCGACCGGGTGGAACCCTGCCCCGGCCAGGGCGGTCTCGACATCGGTCGGCACGACGAACCTGTCCATCGGGTCATCCAAGCCCGGCCGGCGCGGTCCCGTCGGCGGTCGTCCACAGGCCCGGTCAGGGCAGCGTGACCACCCGTCGCTCGGCCGCCGACAGCAGCGCGGCGTCGAGCACGCGTGCGGTGCGTGCGGCGTCGGCGGGCTCGACCGGCGGCGGTCCTCCGTCGACGACCCACCGCACGACCGCGCGGTACAGGTCGACGTGACCCCCGGCGGCCCGCGGCACCGGACGGCGGTCCGACCCCCGGACCATCCACCCCTCGTGCACGGGCTCGCCCGGCCGTCGCGTCTCCTCGTACGTGCCGTCCAGCGCGGAGAACGGGCTCGGTTCGCCCTCGAAGCTGGTCACGAGGTACGCGCCGCCGTCGCCGAGCACACGCGTGCGCGGTCCGGGTGCGCCCACGACCGCGCCGGCCTGCAGGTGGCTCACGACGCCGGTGCCCGCGTGCACGAGGGCGAGGAAGACGTCGTCGACGGCCGGCGTGCTGCGCGCGTGCAGCTCCGCGTACACCTGCGCGACAGGCCCGAACAGCTGCACGGCGGAGTCGACCAGGTGGGCACCGAGGTCGAGCAGGAGTCCGCCGGAGTCGGGGTCGTTCTCCTTCCAGCGGTCCTGGGGCACGGGCCGGAACCTCTCCCAGCGCCGCTCGAACCGGTGCACCGTGCCCAGCTCCCCGCCGGCGAGCACCTCGAGCAGGGTGAGCTGCTCGGGGTCCCAGCGGCGGTTCTGGAAGACGGTGAGGCGCCCGTCGCCGCGCGCGGCGAGCAGCTCGGCGTCGTCGGCGGTGGTGGCCAGCGGCTTGTCGACGAGCACGTGCACCCCCGCGTCGAGCGCCGCCAGCACGTGGGCCACGTGCTCCCCGGTCGGGCTCGCGACGACCACGAGGTCGAGCTCGTCGGCGTGCTCGAGGAGGGCGTCGACGTCGGGGACGACGAGCGCTCCCGGCCAGTCCTCCTCGACCTGCAGCGCGCGGCTGCGGGTCACCACGCACGTCACCTGCTGACCGGCCTCCCGCAGCAGACGGCCGTGGATCCCCCGGCCCGCTCCCCCGTACCCGACCAGCCCGACCCGCAGCGAATCCATGCGCCTCACTCTAGGTCGGGCGACACCTTGTGCAGCCCGTGCTCGTGGGGCCGGGACAGTGCGCTCGGCCACCACGTCCGGCGTCCGAGGTCGTGCACCAGGGCGGGCACGAGCAGGCTGCGGACGACGAGCGTGTCGAGCAGGACGCCGAACGCGACGATGAACGCGATCTGCGCGAGGAACAGCAGCGGGATGACCCCGAGCGCCGCGAACGTCGTGGCCAGCACCACCCCGGCCGACGTGATGACGCCGCCCGTCACGGCGAGCCCACGGACCACGCCCGCACGCGTCCCCACCTTCAGCGACTCCTCGCGGACGCGGGTCATGAGGAAGATCGAGTAGTCGACACCGAGGGCGACGAGGAACACGAAGGCGAACAGCGGGACCACGGGGTCGGCTCCGGCGTAGCCCAGGACGTGGTTGAAGACGATCGCCGAGACACCGAGCGCGGCGGCGAACGAGAGCACGTTGGCGGCGAGCAGGAGGGCGGCTGCGGCGACCGACCGCAGCAGGAACATCAGGATCACGCCGATGACCAGGAGCACGACCGGCACGATGACGCGCAGGTCCCGCTCGCTCGCCAGGTTGGTGTCCAGCGTCTCCGCCGCGGCGCCACCGACGACGGCGGTCGGGCTGACCTCGGTCACGGCCGTGCGCAGGTCCTCGACCGTGGCGACGGCGTCCTGGGTGTCGGCCGACGCCGTCGTGACGACGTCGAGCCGGACGCGACCGTCGACGACGACGGGCGGGGCGTCACCGGCAGGTGCACCCGCGCCCGCGGGCGCACCGGTGTACGGCGTCACGGACTCCACACCGTCGACGCCCTCCGCCGCCGTCGTGACCGCGTCCACGTCGGCCTCGTCGACGATGAGGATCGCGGGCTGGACGGACCCGGCCGGGAAGTGCTCGGCCAGCACCTCCTCGCCGGCGACGGCGTCCACGTCGGTGAGGAAGATGTCCACCTGGTTGGTCCCGGACGCGTTCAGGGTGGGCAGGAACGCCGCACCGACGGCCAGCGCGAGGGCCGTGACGATCCACACCGGCCGGGCCTTGCGACCGACGAAGCGCGCCAGCCGGGGCCACAGGCCCGTGCCGTCGGCCGGGTCGGGCTCGACCGTGGTGTCGACGTGCGCGTGCACGGTCCCGTCCGCGGGGTCGTGCGCGACGACGGGCACCGGCCGCGGCGCACGCGGCCAGAACAGGATGCGCGAGCGCTTGCCGAAGACGAGGAGCAGCGCCGGCAGCAGCGTGAGGGCGCCGAGCAGCGCCGAGGCGATGCCGATGGCGGCGACCGGGCCGAGGCTGCGGTTCGACCCCAGGTCCGAGAGCAGGAGGCACAGGACACCGGCGATGACCGTGCCCGCGCTGGCGGCGATCGGCTCGACGCACGCCCGCAGCGCGCGCTTCATGGCGTCCGCGGGGTGCTCGACGTGCGCGAGCTCCTCCCGGTAGCGGGCCACGAGGAGCAACGCGTAGTCGACGGATGCGCCGACCACGAGGATCGAGAGGATCCCCTGCGACTGCCCGTTGAGCACGAGGGTGCCGTTCGCGGCGAGGTTGTACACGACCAGGCCCGCGAGGCAGAGCGCGAAGACCGCGGTGAGGATGACGACGAACGGCAGGAACGGCGAGCGGTAGACCAGCACGAGGATGAGCAGCACGGCGCCGAGGGCGACGAGCAGGAGGACGCCGTCGAT
Source organism: Cellulomonas xylanilytica (assembly GCF_007989805.1). Taxonomy (GTDB): domain Bacteria; phylum Actinomycetota; class Actinomycetes; order Actinomycetales; family Cellulomonadaceae; genus Cellulomonas; species Cellulomonas xylanilytica. The sequence goes on along the minus strand of NZ_BJUB01000001.1, from coordinate 218,281 downwards.
GCCGCCGAACGCGGTGACCAGGTCGGCGACGAACCCGGCGGGACCGGTGACCCACGCCTGCAGACCCAGGTCGCCGGCCGAGGTCGCGGTGGCGCCCAGCTCCGACTCGAGGGACTCCCGGAGGGCGAGCACGAACGAGTCGGTGACGCCCTCGTCGTCGGCCAGCAGCTCCTCGGACTTCGCACCGTCGAGCGAGTACGCGACGAGGATCGCCTCACCGTCCTGCGACGGCACGACGGCCACCTCGCCGACGAGGTAGTCGGACCAGGTGCCCTCGTTCCCCGGCGGCAGCGCCTCGTCCGGGAACGCCTCCGCCCACTCCTGCACCGCCGCCAGCTGGTCGGGGGTGACGTCGCTGCCGTCGGCGGGCTGGAGCACGACGAGCGCAGGTAGTGTCTCGGTGTCGACGAAGCCCTTGCTCTCCTCGGCGGCCCGGGTGGACTCGGCCGACGACGGCAGGAACGCGGAGGCGTCGTTCGTCTGGACCTGCGACAGCTTGCCCTGCGCCATCCCGCCGACCGACCCGATGCCGAGCCACACGACCAGGGCGACGCCGACGAGCACGGCGCGAAGAACGGTGGACCGGCGATTACTCAGCATGCTGAGTATCATTGGGGCTGTTCGTCGAAACAGCAAACGGAGGGGTGGGACGTGGTGCAGGAGAGCCGTCCGAGCGACACGCTCGACCCAGCCTCGCCCGACCCTGCGCACTGGCCCGTCGGCCGGCTCCTGTCGTCCGCCGCGCGCCGCGTCGAGCGGGACTGGAACGCCCACCTCGCCGCCTGGGATCTCAACCACGCCAGCCAGGCCGTGCTCGCGCACCTCCTGCGCGCGCCCATGTCGCAGCGCGAGCTCGCCACCGCCAGCGGCGTGACCGAGCAGACGATGAGCCGCGTCCTGGCTCGCATGGAGCGCAGCGGCTACGTCACGCGGGCGCCTCATGACGACGACCGGCGCCGGCACGTGATCACGATCACCGACGAGGGACGGTCCGCCTTCTTCGTCGCGTCGGACCGCGAGCTCGCCGAGACGATGGTCACCCGCGGGCTGACGCCCGAGCAGGCGGAGCAGCTGCGACGGCTGCTCGTCGTCGTGGCGGGCGAGCCGGGCACGGTCTCCGACCCCGACGACCCCGACGGTTCCGACCGTTCCGCGGGTTAGCCTGACCGCATGCGGTTCGACGAGCTCGACCTCGGCACGCGCCTGCTCCCCTACGAGCCGACGTGGCAGCTGCAGCGCGACGTGCACGCCGCGGTCGCCGACGGCACGCGCGAGGACGTCGTCCTGCTGTGCGAGCACGAGGACGTGTACACCGCGGGCAAGCGCACGGCGTCGTGGGACCGGCCGGTCGACGGCACCCCCGTGGTCGACGTCGACCGCGGCGGTCGCATCACGTGGCACGGCCCCGGCCAGCTCGTCGGCTACCCCATCGTGAGGCTGGCCACACCCATCGACGTCGTCCGCTACGTGCGCGCCCTCGAGGAGGCGCTCATCCGGACCTGCGCCGACCTCGGGCTGACCGCCGTCCGCGTCGACGGGCGCAGCGGCGTGTGGTTCGCGGCCGACGACCACCGTCGCGAGCGCAAGGTGGCCGCGATCGGCGTGCGCGTCTCCCGGGGCGTCACGATGCACGGCTTCGCGCTGAACTGCGAGCCGGACCTGACGGCGTTCGACCGCATCGTGCCCTGCGGGATCGAGGACGCCGACGTCACCTCGCTGTCGGTGGAGACGGGGCGGCAGGTGACCATCGCCGAGGTGCTGCCGCTCGTCCGGGCGCACCTGGTCGACACGCTGGTACCGATCCTCGACGCGCACGTCACCGTGGCAGGCGTGTGACGCTCGACTCCCCCGCAGCCGCCGCCGCGACGGCGGGTTAGTCTGACCGACGTGACGATCGCAGCCGATGGCCGACGCATGCTCCGCATCGAGGCGCGCAACTCCGAGACCCCCATCGAGCGCAAGCCCGAGTGGATCCGCACGCGCGCGACGATGGGCCCCGAGTACACCGAGCTCAAGGGCCTGGTGAAGCGCGAGGGCCTCAACACGGTGTGCGAGGAGGCCGGCTGCCCCAACATCTTCGAGTGCTGGGAAGACCGTGAGGCGACGTTCCTCATCGGCGGCGACCAGTGCACCCGGCGCTGCGACTTCTGCCAGATCGACACCGGCAAGCCGGCGGCCTTCGACGCCGACGAGCCGCGTCGCGTCGCGGCCTCCGTCCAGGCGATGGGCCTGAAGTACTCGACCGTGACCGGTGTCGCGCGCGACGACCTGCCCGACGGTGGCGCCTGGCTCTACGCCGAGACGGTCCGCCAGATCCACGCGGTCAACCCCGGCACCGGCGTCGAGCTGCTCATCCCGGACTTCAACGCGACGCCCGAGCTGCTCGACGAGGTCTTCTCGTCGCAGCCCGAGGTCCTCGCCCACAACCTCGAGACCGTCCCCCGGATCTTCAAGACGATCCGCCCCGGCTTCCGCTACGACCGCTCGCTCTCGGTGATCACCCGGGCGCACGAGCAGGGGCTCGTCACCAAGTCGAACCTCATCCTCGGCATGGGCGAGACCACCGAGGAGGTCGTCGAGGCGCTGGCCGAGCTGCACGAGGCCGGCTGCGACCTCATCACGATCACGCAGTACCTGCGCCCGTCCGTGCGGCACCACCCCGTGTCGCGCTGGGTCCGTCCCGAGGAGTTCGTCGAGCTGTCCGCCGAGGCCGAGCGCCTCGGGTTCCTGGGCGTCATGTCCGGGCCCCTCGTGCGGTCGTCGTACCGGGCGGGACGGCTGTGGGGGCAGGCGATGCGCCGCTACGGGCGGCCGATCCCAGAGGCGCTCGCGCACCTCGCGGAGCCGACGACGTCGCGCCAGGAGGCCGCGAGCCTGCTCGCCCGCTGAGGCGTCCGGACCGCACCGATCCGTCGGTAGACTTCGGGCCCATGGCCCGCGACAAGACCTCCGACGCTGCACCGACGCCCAAGGTGAAGAAGACCCGCTGGTACCACCAGGTGTGGCAGGCGTACCAGATGACCCGGAAGAACGACCCGGCGGTCACCTGGATCATCCTGGCGGTGTTCGTCGGGATCATCGCGCTCGGCGTCGTCATCGGGTTCCTGGTCAACGCGCTCGTCTACGTGCTGCTGCTCAGCATCCCGTTCGCGCTGCTCGCGGCGATGTTCGTCCTCGCCCGCCGCGCGGAGACGGCCGCGTACACGCAGATCGAGGGGCAGCCCGGCGCCGCCTACGCCGCGCTCGGCACCATCCGGCGTGGCTGGACGTTCACGCAGGAGCCGGTCGCCATCGACCCCCGCTCGCAGGACCTCGTGTTCCGGGGCGTGGGCCGCCCGGGTGTCGTGCTCGTCGGCGAGGGCCCGGCACCCCGCATCGCGAAGCTGCTGGAGTCGGAGCGCAAGCGCACCGCCCGCGTCATCTCCGGTGCGCCGATCACGCTCATCCAGGTGGGCAACGACGAGGGCCAGGTGCCGCTGCGCAAGCTCCCCCGCGCCGTGCAGAAGCTCCGCCCGAAGCTGAGCAAGCAGGAGGTCGCCGAGGTGAACAAGCGGCTGACCGCCCTCGGTGGCGTCCGGCTCCCCGTGCCGAAGGGCGTCGACCCGATGCGCGCACGCCCCGACCGCAAGGGCATGCGCGGCCGCTAGGTGAGCGACCGCCGCTGGAACCACAACACCCACTACCACCGGCTCCCCCTCGACCTCGCGGCCGGCGCGGACAGCGCGCTGGACGTCGGGTGCGGCGAGGGGATGCTCACGCGCGAGCTGCGCGCGGCCGGGGTGCCGGCGGTGACCGGGCTCGACCTCGATCCGGACCAGGTGGCGCGTGCCCGGTCCCTGGCCGCGGGTGACGACGGTCTGCGGTACCTGGCCGGCGACGTCCTGGAGCTGCCACGCGCGGAGCGGTTCGACCTCGTGACGTGCTTCGCGACGCTCCACCACCTCGACCTCGACGAGGGCCTGCGCCGGCTGCGCGACCTCGTCGCGCCCGGCGGGCGGCTGGTCGTCGTCGGGCTCGCGAGCGTCCGCACCCCCACGGACGCGGCGCTCAGCCTGGCGGCCGTCCCGGCGGCGATGGTCGCCGACCGGGCCCGTGGTGTCTGGGAGCACGGGGCACCCGTGCGGGACCCGGAGCACAGCTACGGCGAGGTGCGGACGGCCGCGCGGTCGATCCTGCCGGGGGTGCGCTGGCGTCGGCACCTCTACTGGCGGTACAGCCTCGTCTGGCGGGCGCCCGCCTGATCGGTCACCGGCGGACGATCGCCGTCCCGGCCACCCGGTCGTGCATCCCCCGGCCGTCGAAGTCCCAGACGACCGCCGGGATCACGAGGCACAGGAGCACGGTGCGGGTCAGGGCGCTGAGGAAGCCGGGCGCCATCGTGGCCCAGGCCGCGTCGTCGCCCGTCCGGCCCGGGAACACCCGGCGGACGCGCAGCCCGAGGAGCCGGTGCCCGAGGGTGTGCCCGATGGAGCCCACCAGGAGCACGTTCTCCAGGGCGAAGATGCCGAGGGTCGCCATCGGGTTGCCACGGCTCAGCAGGAAGGCGTCGGGGACGTTCGCGAAGAACGCACCCGAGATCGCCAGGCACGCCACCCAGTCGATGACGAGCGCGGCCACACGTCGGCCGAGGGGTGCGAGCGCGCCCGACCCGGAGGCCGGCAGGCCGAGCCGTGCACCCCGGCTGCTGCTGGGGTCGGGTGCGGGCCCGCCGCCGAGCCAGGAGCTGAGGTCACCGCGATCTGCCACCCCAGAAGGGTAGGCGACGCCCGGCCCACCGGTGAGACACGCACCGGCCGCGCCCTGCCCAGGGCTAAGGTCAACATTCGTTACACGAGGGACGGCCCCGTAACGCTGTCGAAACACTTGGTACACGACAGAGAAACCAGGCGCTCGTAGCCTCGCCTTGCCCGACCCCACGGGTACCACCGACCGAGGAGCAGCGGATGTTCAGCAAGCCAGAGGAAGTCCTGGCGTTCATCAAGAGCGAGGACGTGAAGTTCGTCGACGTCCGGTTCTGTGACCTGCCCGGCACGATGCAGCACTTCAACGTCCCGGCCTACTCCCTGGAGCTGGACTTCTTCACCGAGGGCCAGATGTTCGACGGGTCCTCGATCCGCGGCTTCCAGGCGATCCACGAGTCGGACATGAAGCTCATCCCCGACATCAGCACCGCGTACCTGGACCCCTTCCGGGTCGAGAAGACGCTGAACATCAACTTCCACATCGTGGACCCGTACACCGACGAGCCCTACAGCCGCGACCCGCGTCAGGTCGCCGCGAAGGCCGAGGCGTACCTCAAGTCGACCGGCATCGCGGACACGGCGTTCTTCGCCCCCGAGGCCGAGTTCTACATCTTCGACGACGTCCGCTTCCACACGAAGCAGAACGAGTCGTTCTACTCGATCGACTCGTTCGAGGCGGCCTGGAACACCGGCCGTGAGGAGGAGGGTGGCAACCTCGGCCACAAGATCCCCTACAAGGGCGGCTACTTCCCCGTCCCTCCGGTCGACGGCTTCTCGGACATCCGCGACCAGATCAGCCTGCAGCTGGACGCCCTCGGCCTCGGTGTCGAGCGCGCCCACCACGAGGTCGGCACCGCCGGCCAGCAGGAGATCAACTACCGGTTCGACAAGCTCGCCATCTCGGGCGACAAGGTCATGCTCTTCAAGTACGTCGTGAAGAACGTGGCCCACGAGAACGGCAAGACGGCGACCTTCATGCCGAAGCCGCTCTTCGGAGACAACGGCTCCGGCATGCACGTCCACCAGTCCCTCTGGAAGGACGGCGAGCCGCTGTTCTTCGACGAGAAGGGCTACGGCGGCCTGTCCGACGTCGCGCGCTGGTACATCGGTGGCCTGCTCAAGCACGCGCCCTCGCTGCTGGCGTTCACCAACCCGACGGTGAACTCCTACCACCGCCTGGTCCCCGGCTTCGAGGCCCCGGTCAACCTGGTCTACTCGGCCCGCAACCGCTCCGCGTGCATCCGCATCCCGGTCACCGGGTCGAACCCGAAGGCCAAGCGCATCGAGTTCCGCGTGCCGGACCCGTCGTCGAACCCGTACCTGGCGTTCGCGGCCATGCTCATGGCCGGCATCGACGGCATCCAGAACCGGATCGAGCCGCCGGACCCGGTGGACAAGGACCTCTACGAGCTGCCCCCCGAGGAGCACGCCGCGATCCAGCAGGTCCCGGGCTCGCTCGGCGAGGTGCTCGACCACCTCGAGGCCGACCACGACTTCCTCACGGCGGGCAACGTCTTCACGCCCGACCTGATCGCGACGTGGATCGACTACAAGCGCAACGCCGAGGTCGACCCGATCCGTCTGCGGCCGCACCCGCACGAGTTCGAGCTCTACTACGACGTGTGATCGTCCCGCCTCGCGGCTGCTCCCGTGAGGCGGTGACCTGCAGTACCGGCACCCCCGTCGCCCTCGTGGCGGCGGGGGTGTCGCACGCCCAGAGCAATGGAGTGCATGACAACGGCCGGAGCCGGCCGGTGTCCTACAGCCGGACGAGACCATCGACGAGCAGCGCATCCCGCTGCCGCCGTGCGCGGGCGACGAGCTCGGCGACATCCGCGTCCTCATCGTCCGCATACCGGGCGATCAGCTTGTCGTACGCGGCGATCTGGCGGTCGCGCTGCTCTGTCTCTCCCAGGACGTCCCCCTTGTCGAGCATCGCCCTCGCTACCCAGATCCGCACCTCCGGCTCGGGGTCGTCGGCGGCGTTGCGAGCCAGCTGCCCGCACAGCCAGATCCGGCGCTCGGTCTGCCCCAGGGCGCCGGCCGCCTCGGCCTTGCACACCTCGGCGCGAGCGAGCTGCCCTCGGACCTCCGGGCGACGCGCACCGGACAGGTCCGCGAGCTCGTCGAGCAGGTCGATCTCCTCCTGCGGGGAACCGTCGCGACCTCGAAGGACCGCGCGGTCGACGATCGCCGTCAGGAGGATCGGGAGCGTCTCGGTGCCCGCATCGCGCCACCCTTCCACGAGCTCGTCGTAGGCCGTGGCCGCCTCGACGGTCCGGTCGGCTGCGGCGAGCGACCGTGCGATGTTCAGCCGGGCAGCGGCGACCTGGGCCTGCGTCGGCTCGTCGTCAGCGTCTCCATACCTGGACGCGACGTCCTGGTACATCGCGCGCGCCTCATCTGGTCGCCCGAGCCGCTCGCGGGCGTCACCGCCGCCCACCATCGCGGCGGCGACGACGGCTCGGATGCTCGGCCCCGCGTCGGGCCCGAACCTGTCGACCAGCTCGCCGAACTGGACGACCGCTTCCTCGTCACGACCGAGCCGCGCCAGGGTGACCGCGCGGTTGAGAGCAGCATGCGCCACCTGGTCACGCATCTGAGGGTCGATGTCCTCCTCGAACCGTTCGATGGCGGAGCCGTACGTCTCCAGCATGAGCTCGGACCGGTCGGAGCGACCCAGGGCGACGGCCTTGTTGACCAAGGCCCTGATCACGCACAGACGCATGGCGGGGGCCGGGTCGTCCCCGTACAGCGCCACCAGCTCGTCGTACACGGCGATCTCGACGGCACTGGACTCGAGACGCCCGAGGACGACGCCACGGTTGAGCAGCGCACCGGCCACCTGGAGGCGGATCTCGGGCTCGGGGTCGTCGTGGAACCGGCTCACGAGGTCGTCATACCGCTGCACGGCCGCCTCGTGCTCGCCCGCGTCGTCCACCGTGATGGCGGCGTTGACCATCCCCATCGCGACCGACTCACGCACCTCGAGATCCTCGGCGTCACCGAAGCCGATGACGAGCTCGTCGTAAGCCGCGAGCTCGAGCGCCGTCGCGCCCAGCGAGCCCTGCGCCACCCCCTTGTTGAACAGAGCGCGCGCCACGTGGGGGCGCGCGGCGACGTCGTCGCGGTAGGCGTCGATGATGTCGTCGTACGTGGCGATCTCCGAGCGGGTCGCTCCCAGGCGTCGGAGGGTGGACGCCTTGGAGACGAGGACCCGGGCGACGGTGGCACGCATGCCCGGGTCCGGGTCGTCTCCGTACCTCGCGACGACCTCGTCAGCCGTCGCCAACGACTGGTCCCACGAGCCGAGCCCGTCCAGCACGATGGCGGCGTTCGCCATGGCCTTGGCCACGTACTCCCGGACCCCCGGCTCCTCGTCGTCCCGGAACCGCGTCACCAGGTCCCCGTAGGCGACGAGCTCCGCGGCCGGCGACTCGGCCTCCGCCAGAACCAGGGCGCGCTCGAACGCCGCGCAGGCGACGATCCCCCGTAGCTCGGGTCGCGGGTCCTGGCCGTACAGGTCGTCGATGGCGTCGTAGACCAGGACCGCCTCACCCTCGCCACGAAGCCCACCGACGGCGGAGGCCTTGACGAACCACGCCTCCGCGACGGCCACCCGGACCTCGACCGCCTCGTCCCTGCCGAACCGCGCGGCGATGTCGTCGTAGGTCGCCATCGCTGCTTCGACGTCTCCGTGCTCGGTCAGGGCTGCCGCCTTGCCGCCGAGACCGAGCACGACCTCGACCCGCGTCTGCGCGTTGGAGTCGTCACCCAGGCGCTCCACGAGGTCGTCGTAGAGGCTCAGGGCTTCGTCGTCGCGGCCCGCCGGGAGGAGTGTCAGCGCCTTGTACCTGATCGCTCGCGCCACCTGGCTGCGCACGTCAGGGTCGTCGTCGTTCTCGTAGCGGGCGATGAGCTCGTCATAGGCCGCGATCTCCGCATCCGGTCCGTCGACCTTGCCCACCAGGACGGCCTTGTCGAGCAGCGCGCTGACGACGAGCCCACGCACGTACGCACTCGGGTCCGCACCGCAGCGCTCGACGAAGTCGGCGTATGCCTCAATGGCTTGTTCCGGTGGCTGCGAGACCGCGGCAGTGTGAGCCTTCTGGGCCAGGGCGTGCGCGACGGCCACCCGGACGCCGGGGTCGTCGTCGTCATTGACGAGGTCGACGAGCTGGTCCACGCTCCTCATCGCGGCGGCGTACTGCTCCTGACCGGCCAGCACGATGGCGATCTGTGCGTAGGTGTTCGCGACCACGACGCGCACCTCGGGTGCGCCGTCATCCTGGAACCGTGCCACGAGGTCTCGGAGAACCTCGAGGCCGGCCTCCCATCCCTCGAGCTGGGTGACGGCGATCGACTTGTCCAGCAGCGCGCCGGCGACCATGGCGCGTACCCCCGGGACGTCGTCCGACCCGAAGCGTGCCGCGACCTCGTCGTAGGCCGCGAGCTCCGCCCGCCTGTCCTGCAGCATGCGTAGGGCGCTCGCCTTGTTGATCATCGCGAGGACGACGTTCTCGCGCAGGGCGGGGATGTCCAGGTCGTCCACCGACCGGGCGACGATCTCGTCACACGCGCGGACCGCGTGCCGGTAGCGCCCGAGCTTGCCGAGTGCCGCGGTCTTGTCGACGAGTGCCCGGACGACATGGGTCCGGACGGTCGTGTCGGTGTCGTCGCCGAACGCATCCACGAGGCTGTCGTAGACCGCGATGGCGCCGTCCAACGAGCCGAGCTGCTCCCGCAGTGCGCCGATCGCCACGAACGCCTCGACCACACGGAGGCGGACGGCCGGGTTGACGTCATCGAAGAACGTCTCGACGAGCGTCTCGTAGCTGTGCATCGCCTCGTCCGCGCCCGCTGTCGAGACCAGCGTCGCGGCTCTGCTGAGATGCCCCGCGGCCACCATGGCCCGAACGGCAGGCGTCCGGTCCCGCCCGAACCTTTCCACCAACGCGTCGTAGGTCGCGAGCGCGTCGCTCTCGCGGCCCAGCTGCCCCAACGTGATCCCTTGGAACAGCATGGCTCGCGCCACGTGCTGATCGACCCCGGCGCCGCGCTCCGGAAAGCGCGTGAGCAGGTCGGCGTACACCTCGAGCTCGGCCTCTACGGTCTGCGTGATGCCGACCGCCACCGCCAGGTTGACCATCGCGCCGGCAACCTGTTCACGGATGGCAGGGGTGTCGTCGTCGGCGAACCGGGACAGCAGCTCGGCGTACACGGCGAGCTCGCTCGTCGGCGAGTGCAACCGACCGACCGTCACTCCCTTGTTGGAGAGTGCGCGAGCGACGTTCGCGCGCACCTCGGGGTCGTCGTCATGCCCGTAGCGCACGACGATGTCGTCGTAGCACTCCGCAGCCGCGTCGTCGCGGCCGAGCTGGCCCAGCGTGATGGCCTTGTAGAGCAGCGCACGAGAGACCTGCGCCCGGACGGGCGGTGCCACTTCCGTGTCGAAGCGCGCGACGAGGTCGTCGTACACCCCGATCTCCGCCTCGGGGCTCAGGTTCTTCCCGACCCAGAGCGCCTTGTCGACGAGGGCGTCGGCGACCCGCGCTCGGACGGTGACGTCCGGGTCGTCGGCGTAGCGGAGCATCAGCTCGTCGTAGCACCAGGACGGCCCCTCGTCGGGGTCACGCTGGTCGTCCAGGGCCATCCGGACGAGCCGGGTCACCATCTGGTGGCTGCTGCTCCGGCTGCCGTCCGCCTCGTCGGCGCCCGCGTCGAAGAGCACGGCTTTGGCAGCAGGCTCCGTCGAGACCGCTCCGACGGCCTTCGGGTCGTCGGGGGTGCCCGCGAGCACGAGGCCATGTGTGCCGTCGGCGTCGAGACTCGCGGCCAGCCGCTCGTAGACGGCACGCCGCGCTTCCGCCGTCTCGGGGGCGGAGTCCGGACGGGTGTCGTGGAGCCGGGCGACAGCCACCTCTCTGCCGATGACGGGGTCGTCGTCGTGGCGGAACCGCGCCACGAGCTCGTCGTAGACGCTGAGGGACCACTCGCTCTCACCCAGGAGGGAGACGGCAGCGCCCTTGGCAGCCAGGGCCTTGGCCAGCTGGCGGCGCAGACCTGGTGCGGTCGCGGCGCCGAATCGCTGCAGCACCATGTCGTAGACCGCGAGCTCGTCGGCGAACCGGCCGAGCCGACCGAGGGCAGCGCCCTTGTGGTTGAGCGCGGTGGCGACACCCTGCAGCACCTCCTCGTCGGTGGCCTCGGCGAACCGCGTCAGTACCGCGTCGTAGGCCTCGAGCGCGCCCGCCAGGTCCCCCAGGCCGACGAGGACGTCGCCCCGGTTCACCAGGGCTCGCGCCACGAGGGCAGCACCTGTGGAGTCAGCCGTCGCGACGATCTCGTCGTACTCGGCCAGGGCGTCGCGCTCGCGGTGGAGGGTGCGGAGCACGGCTCCGCAGTTGAGCCGGGCGAGACCCGAGCCCTCGTCGGCGAGGTCGTGCATGGCTCGCAGGGCGTGCTCGGGCGCCATCTGACCGAACGCGCGCGCGCCCACCTCCCACAGGCTCGACGACCGCTCGTCCTCGTCCATCGTCGCCACGACCTCGAACGCGTGGTTCCAGGTCTCACTGCTGATGGGATGCTCCTGCGGGACCCGGGACACGTGGTCGACCACGTAGTCGTGCGGCACGAGTCCGGACGTCCGCACCTGGACGAGGGCCTGCTCGTACAGGTCCTGGTCCAGGACGGGCTCGCGCGCCCACGCCAAGGCCCGCTTGAACAGCTTTTTCCGGTCCGCCACGGGAAGGTCGGCAACCCGTCGGGCGTCCTGGGCGGGGAGCGCCTCGAGCCAGAGCTCCTGCGCGGTCTCCACGTCGAGCGGCTGCTGCAACCCTGTGCGGTACCAGCCGACCACCGTGTGCACCAGCGCGGCCTCGTGCACCGGAGCGTGATCCAGACGCTGCAGGAGCTCCGGACCGGCCACCATCCACTCGCCGAGTCCCGTGCCGCCCCGCAGCGCGCGCAGCAGGGACTCGTCGACGTCCATCGCCTCGACGTCCGTCAGCTCGGCCGTGGTGAGCCGGGACGGGATCCTGACCTGCGTCACGTTCGCGGGGTCCGTGAGGAAGGTCCAGGCCGGGTCTGCCAGCTCCCCTTGGCGCGACAGCAGCTGGTTGGCCCGGATGGTCGCCACGCACGTGACACTCGGATGCTCGATGCGAACCCGCTCCAGGACGTGGACGTCGAGGCCGTCACCGAGGTACTTGTCCAGGTCGTCGAGCCACAGCACGTCACTGTCCAGGGCCAGCCCCGAGTCGAGGATCCGGGCGAGGCCGCCACGCATCTGTGGCACCAGCAGCCGCCGGTCCCGCATCGCGGGGTGCCGCCGGACCGCCTCAGCCGCGATCCTGCTCTTGCCGGACGCGGAGTCACCGACGACGAGCACCATCGGACCGCCGGGACGTGCGGCGACGTCGAGGGCAGCGTCCAGCGCACGGTCCGGCTCCCGCCGGACGACGTAGCCGAGATCCCCCCCGCGGGCTCCGCCCGCTGTCCGTCCGCGTACCCCGAAGACGCGCAGCGAGCCGAACCCCGAGAGCGGCCCCGGCTCGCCCGACGGCGTCAGCGACGCCGGGTCGACGGCGCTGCGCCACAGGTGCTCGTGCGGGTCGCGCAGGACGGCGTCGAAGCCGGTGTCGTGCGGCGGGATATCGCCGCCGAACCTGGAGCTCGGCAGGACGAGGAGCCGGCGACGCTGCCGGTCTGGCCGTGCCTGCACCACGACGCCGACGACGCGCTGCCGCGCATCCAGCACCGCAGCGCCAGACATGCCGGACCACAGCGCGTGGTCGTCGGGCACGCTCGCACCCACGTCGAACGGCACCAGACCGGCGGCGTCCCGGGCTCCCCCACCGACCAGCAGGACACCGTGCACCTGGTCGGTCTCCCGGAGCCCATCGGGCTTCACCTCGGCGTCCGCGAAGCCGATCACCGTGCAGTCCGCCGGTGCCGACCCCACGCCCGCCAACGTGGCCCCGCGGCCCAGGGTGGCATCCCAGTGCTGGCCCGAGTCCGGAGCGACCTGCAGCAGCGCAACATCGAGCGTCGGGTGCTGCCACACGGGCGTGGCGTTCACCCAGTCCGAAGGTGCGGCGAGACTGGCGGGTCGCACCTGCAGGGTGGCAACACCGCCCGGTCGCGCGAGATAGTCGTCGAGCACGTGACGACAGGTCAGCACGCCTCCCGTGCCGACCGCCCAGCCGCTCCCGGACCGTCCGGACCCGTCACCGCCCGCGGCCCAGATCTCCACTGCGCCGACCGCCATGGCGGTCACCTCCCCCTGCGCTCCGTCAACCGCCGGGGCGGCGCCCCGCCGACGAGGAGACCTCGAACGGCTTGCCGTCGCGTGCCACGGGAGCGAGCGTCACGGTGACGCGGTGCGTGTCGGCCGTGCTGCGGGCCGCCGTCGCCCCGAGCGAGAGAAGGCTGAGCACCTTGATGGATGCCTCGCCGCCTGCCGATCGCTCGACCTCGACGGCGAACTCGATCTCTACGGCACCGACCGCGAACCTCACGTCCGAGCCGGCGCCAGCGTCCTGCGCTCGCCGCAGCTCGTCCCGCACCGCCTCGATGGCGTCTGCCAACGCGATCTCCGTCATGGCGACACTGCCCCCTCGTTCGCCTGCTGCGCACTTCGCAGCATGGCACCGACAGACAGGCCGGTCCACGCCTATACCGGGCGAAAGGTGATGAAAACACCCTCACGCGTGACAGGACGGATGCGAGAGGGGACGCGCGCGGTAGCCCGAGAGGAGCGAGGGGCGTAGAACGGTAGACCCGTCACTCGACGACGATCGGCAGGTCCCGATGCGCACGTTCAGCGTCCTGACCGCTCCCACCGTGCTGTCTCTCGCCCTGACCGCGGGCGTCCTGGCGACCACACCGGCCGCCGCCGACGACCCGGCACGAGGCGGACCAGGGTCGACGGTCTACGCCAACCCGGTCAGCGCGGCGTTCGCCGACACGTACGCCGACCCGGCGGTGATCCGCGGCAAGGACGGCTGGTGGTACGCGTACGGCACCACCGACCCGTTGCGGGAGGGCGAGGGGACGCGTCATCTGCTGCCGATCTCGCGGTCTGCGGACCTGGTCAGCTGGGAGTACGTGGGTGACGCGTTCACGGAGGACACACGCCCGGCGTGGGCGGACCGTGAGCGAGGTGCCGCGCTGTGGGCTCCGGACATCCGGTACGTCGACGGTCAGTACCGGATGTACTTCGTCGTCACGGAGACCACGGTGACCGCCGAGCCGAACGACAACGCGATCGGCGTCGCGACGGCGCCGACCCCCACGGGACCGTGGACGCCGACGGACGAGCCCGTGGTCGGTCCGCGGCACGGGAGCGGGGGGTCGGGTGACTTCCTGTGGACGTTCGACCCGTCGCACGTCGTCGGACCCGACGGGCGCGAGCACCTGTTCTACGGGTCGTACTACGGCGGGATCTGGGTGACGGAGCTGTCCGACGACGGCACGGCGGCGGTCGGTGCGCCGGTGCAGGTGGCGATCGACAACAAGTACGAGGGCGCCTACGTGGTGCAGCGTGACGGCTGGTGGTACCTGTTCGCGTCGTCGGCGAACTGCTGCGCCGGGCCCACGACCGGGTACAGCGTGCACGTCGGGCGCTCGCGCGACCTGACCGGGCCGTACGTGGACCGCGAGGGGGTGCCGCTGAACCAGTCGCGGGCGGGTGGCACGCCGGTGCTCGCGCCGAACGGCAACCGGTGGGTGGGCACCGGGCACAACGCCGTGGTGACCGACCTCGGCGGGCAGGACTGGATCGTCTACCACGCGATCGACCGGGCGGACCCGTACCTCGACGGGACCGACGGCATCAACGAGCGCCCGATGCTCATCGACCGTCTGGACTGGATCGACGGCTGGCCGACGGCACGTGCCGGCGCCTGGGCGTCGGAGGGCCCCGAGCGGGCACCGGTCACAGCGGGCGCGACCGACTTCGAGCAGGGAGTCCCGCGCGCGTGGACAACGACGGGCCGGTGGACGTCCGCCGAGGAGCCGGATGCGGGCGGCAGCCTCGTGTCCGACGGGCCCGTGACGCTCACGCGGTCGGCCGGCGGCCGGGACCTGCGGGTCGAGGCGGACCTGCGCGTCGACCCGGGGGCCACGCCGTCGTTCGGTCTGGTCTCCGGCCACCACTCCCGGGGTGGCCAAGCTGGCGACAGTCGCGGACAGCACGGGGTGACGGCGAGCCTGGACCCGGTCGCTCGCGAGCTGGTGCTGGAGGCGGGACGTGGCCGGGCTGCCGTGCGCACGACCGCACCGCTGCCCTCGACCGTGGACCTGACCACGTGGCACGCCCTCGCGCTGACGATCCGCGATGGCGTCGCGACCGCGGAGCTGACGCACGCGCGGCTCGGTGACCCGCTCGCGGCGGTGCGCCTCGAGCTCCCGCGCGGTGCGGCGACGGTTGGCGGGGCCGGCGTGGTCGCCGGCGGCGCGGGGGTCCACGTGGACAACCTGAGCGCGCTGCCCGCCTCCCGGCTGGTGACGAAGCCGCTCCGCCAGCCGCGGGTCGGGGCCCTCGACCCCGCTCTCGGCGACGAGTTCGACTCCGAGGAGCTGGCCCCGGGCTGGGCCGTCGTCCGCAGTCCGCAGGTCACGCTCGGCGGTGGGGTCCTCCGATGGCCGACGGAGGCCACCGACCTCGTCGGCACCGGCAACGACGCCGGGCTGCTCCTGCGCGACGTCCCCGAGACGGACTGGGTCGCCGAGACCCGGCTGACCATCGACCTCGGCACGGACACGGTCCGCAACTACCAGCAGGGCGGGCTGGTCGCGTACGTCGACGACGACCTGTGGGCGCGACTGTCGCACGTCGCGATCTGGAACACGCGGCAGACCGAGCTCGGCACCGAGCGGCCGTACGCCGGCCGGCTGCAGTACGGCGGCACCATCGTCGGACCACCGGCCGAGACCACGTGGCTCCGGCTCGCGCACCGGACGGACGACGCCGGCGAGCACGAGGTGCAGGCGTTCACGAGCACCGACGGCCGGACCTGGGTGGCCGGTGGCGTGTGGACGTTCCCCGCCGGATCGGACCTGCGCGTGGGCCTGGTCTCGCACGGCGGCGCGGGGGCGACGGCGGAGTTCGACTACCTGCGGGTCTACCGCTCGGGGCGTTGAGCGGGAGGACGGGACCAAGGGCCCTCCTCCACGGGGACGTGGCGGGGGACGATGGTGTGCCGGCACCTCCGGCAGCCCGTCCGCGCACCCACAAGGAGCCACCATGACCACCCTCGACACCCCCCTCCCCACGCGTGAGCGAGCCCGGCACCTGGTGGAGACCGTCCGGTGGGCACCAGCGCCCGTCTGGGGGCTGTCGGCGGGTGAGCACACACGGTTCGCGGTCTACCTGGCGGGCAGCATGCTGGCGTGGGTCGCGGCCGGCCTGGTGGTGGCCGCGCTGATCGGGCTCCTGGTCTGACCGTCGTCAGACGATCCGGCGCAGGGCGATGGCCGCGTACATCAGCGCGGCGACCGTCTCCCCGTCGGTGATGGTGCCGTCCGCGACCAGGGTCAGGACCTCGGCCCACGGCACGGAGCGGATCGCCGTGATGCCCTCCACCGCGTGCTCGGTCGGCTCGCCGGAGGGTCGCAGGCCACGCGCGAGGAAGACGTGCTCCGGCGCGTTGCTGATCCCGTTCAGCGCGAACATCGAGCCGATGCGCTCCCAGGATTCCGCGACGAGGCCGGTCTCCTCCCGCAGCTCCCGCTGCGCGGCGAGCAGCAGGTCCTCGCCGTCGGAGCCACCGGCCGGAACCTCGAGCGAGATCCCGGTCGTGTAGCGGTCGACCTCGACCAGCACCACCTCGTCCGCGTCGGTGAGCGGCACGACGAAGACGGCGGGGTTGCGCACCTCCACCACGCCGTAGATCCCCGCAGTCCCGTCGGGGCGGTCGACGGCGTCCTCCCGCACCCGGATCCAGGGGTTCTCGTACACGGTCGTCGAGGTGCGCGTGCGCCAGAGCGTCATGCGAGAACCCTGCCAGAGGACCCGGAGGGATTGCGCTTACCGCGCATCGTGTGGCACGGTACGGAAACCGGTTTCTCACCCCACGTTTCGGAGACAAGGACGTCTCATGAGAGCTCGTCGTACCCTCGTCGTCACCCTCGCGGCAGGAGCGCTCCTCCTCCCCACGACGACCGCCAGCGCCGCTCCCCCGCCCCCTGCCGTCGACCTCGGCCGCGAGGTCCACCCGCCCGGCGGCGGGTGGGCCTCCTACGAGGGCCCCACCGTGCCGGACGGGAAGCCCCGGGTCGCCGCGGGCACCACCGGCGGCGCTGCCGCCGACCCCTCGCAGGTCTACGTCGTCGACACCTGGCAGGAGCTGCGCGACGCCCTGGCCGGCAAGGCGGGCGGCAGCCAGACGGACGCGCGCACGAACACCGTGCCCCGCATCATCTACGTCACGGGGACCATCACCGCGTTCGACCCGGCGACCTGCGACGAGTTCGCCGGCCAGGTCACGGTGTCCGACACCGGGCAGCCGTTCAGCATGGCCGACTACATCGCCTACTACGACCCGAGCGGCCCCTGGGGCAAGGTCAAGCCCAGCGGCCCGCTGGAGACCGCCCGTCTCGCCGCCGCGGCCATCCAGGCGGCCTCGACCCTGCAGCACGTCGGCTCCAACGTCACGCTGGTCGGCGTCGGTGACGACGCACAGATCGTCGGCGCCAGCATGCGGATCCGGGACGCGAGCAACGTCATCGTCCGCAACCTGACGATCGCGGACGCGTACGACTGCTTCCCCGTGTGGGACCCGACCGACACGGCCGTCGGCAACTGGAACTCCGCGTACGACAACGTCTCGGTGTGGACGTCGACGAGCGTCTGGGTGGACCACAACACGTTCAACGACGGCGCCCACCCGCACTCCGCGCTGCCGGTCGTCTTCGGTCGGCCGTTCGAGACGCACGACGGTCTCCTCGACATCACGCACGGCTCGGACCTGGTGACGGTCAGCTACAACCGGCTCGAGGAGCACGACAAGACCGAGCTCATCGGCTCGTCGGACTCCCGCCCCCAGGACCGCGGCCAGCACCGCGTGACGCTGCACCACAACCACTGGATCGACATCGGCCAGCGGGCACCGCGTGTGCGGTTCGGTGACGTGCACCTCTACGACAACCTCTACACGCAGACCACCGAGGGCCTGTTCCAGTACTACTGGGGCGCCGGCATCGAGTCGAGCATCTACGCGGAGAACAACGCCTTCGAGCTGGCGCCCGGCGTCGACCCGGCTCGCATCATCACGCGCTGGTCCGGCACCCAGCTGTTCGAGACCGGCTCGACCGTCAACGGGGAGCCGGCCGACATCCTCGCCGCCTTCAACGCGACGGCGCCGGTCCCGCTGGCCCCGACCGCCCGGTGGGACCCGGCCGACGTGTACGCCTACACGCTGGACCCGGTCGAGGACGTCCCCGCGACCGTCCGTGCCCAGGCGGGAGCAGGCGTGCTCCCCTCCGGCACCCCGGTGGCGACCGCCGCACCCGGCGTCGCGGTGCTCTCCGACGACAACGGCCAGGGCACGGGCCTGTTCGACGGCGCCTACACGATCACGGCGAACCTGTACTGGGGCCAGAACGCCACGGTCGCCCAGCTGTACGAGAACGGCGTGCTCGTCGACTCGCAGTGGCTCACGGGCACGACGCCCCGCCGCCAGACCGTCGCGTTCCCGATCACCGGCAAGGTGAACGGGTCGTACACCTACGTGGTGGAGCTGCTCAACCCGTACGGCACCAGCACGTCACGCCCGCACACCGTGGTCGTGAAGGACGCCTCCCCCGCGCTCGCGGTCCTGTCCGACGACAACCGCGACGGCGACGGTTCGTTCACCGTCACGACCAACCTGTGGTGGGGCACCAACGCGACGCACTACGCGCTGTACCGCGACGGCGTGCTCGTCGACGAGCAGGACCTCACGGCAGCGACGCCCCGGCGCCAGACCGTCCGGACGGCGGTGACCGGCCTCGAGCCCGGCACCTACCGGTTCGTCGCGGTGCTCAGCAACGACGCCGGGAGCACGTCGACGGCCGAGCGGGTGGTGACCGTGCGGCGCTGACTGTGCGCGCGCTGGGAGTCAGTTGTGCAGGGACCTGCCGACAGTGCACACAACGTGCACGGGTCCCTCGCCCAACTCTCTGACGTGCGGGTACGCCCGGTCCTACGGTGTCGTCCATGAGCGACACCGGAGCACCGACGCCCCCGACTCCCCCTGCTCTCCCCGGCCCGCCGCCCTCCTGGGTGGCGGGCCGGGGCGGTCTCGTCCTGCGCGAGCCCGGCCCGCTCGCCCGGACGCTCACGGCCTTCTGGGCGGAGCGACGCCGGCCCGTCCCCGCCAGCACACTGATCCTGTGCGGCGTGGTCGGGGTGGCCGGTGGCGTCCTCCTCGTGGGGCATGCTCCCGGGCTCGGGGCTGCGCTCATCGGGCTGCTCGTCTGGGCGGCGGCCGCCCCCGCGCTGGTCCGTCGGCGCGACGTGAACGACGCCGTCACCGCCGTCCTGTCGATCGTGCTGTTCGCCGTGGTGGCCGTCCGCGACGCGGGGTGGGTCGTCGCGCTCTGCGCGCTCGTCGCCGTCTGGACCGGGGTGGTCGCCGTGACGTCGGCCCGGTCGGCACCGGCCGCCCTGCTCGCGCCGCTGACCTGGGCGGCCGGCACCGTCCGCGCGCTGCCGTGGGTGGCGAAGGGCCTCGAGACCCTCGCCGGCTCGCGCCGGGGGCAGCTGCTGGTCGCGCTGCGGAGCGTCGGGATCACAGTCGGCCTGCTGCTGGTGTTCGGGTTCCTGTTCGCCAGCGCCGACCGCGTCTTTGCCAACCTCATGCCGCGGGTGCAGGCGGACCTGCTGCCGGGCCAGGTCGTCGTCGGCGTGCTCGTGGCCGTCGTCGCTGCGGCGCTCGCGCACCTCGCGCTGGCGCCGCCCAGCTGGTCCGACGTGCGGCTCGCTCCGAGGGCACCCGCCAAGCGCGGCGAGTGGCTCCTCCCGGTGCTCGCGCTCGACGCGTTGGTCCTGCTGTTCGTGACGGTGCAGGTGGGCGCCCTGCTCGGCGGGCACCGCCACGTGCTGGAGACCGAGGGCCTCACCTACGCGGAGTACGCGCGGGAGGGGTTCGCCCAGCTCGTCGTGGTCACGGCCCTCACGCTCGTCGTCGTCGCGGTCGCCGCCCGACGCGCTCCCCGCGAGTCCGAGCAGGACCGCCTGCTGTCCCGGCTCGCCCTCGGCGCGCTGTGCCTGGGCACCCTCGGCGTCGTGGCGTCCGCGCTGCGCCGGATGGACCTGTACGTCGAGGCGTTCGGCCTCACGCGGCTCCGGATCTTCGTGACCGTCACGGAGGTCGTCCTCGCCGCGGTCTTCGTGCTGCTGCTGGTCGCGGGGATCCGCTGGCGCGGGGGGTGGCTGCCCCGAGCCGTGCTCCAGGTGGTGGCGGTCGCGATGCTCTGCCTCGCGCTCGTGAACCCCGACGCGCAGATCGTCCGGCACAACACCACGGCCGACCTCGAGTCCACCCTCGACGTCGACTACCTCGCGGGCCTCTCCGCGGACGCGGTCCCGGCCTACGACCAGATCGAGGGCGAGCCGGCGCTGCGCCGGTGCCTGCTCGCCGCGGCGAGCGTCTCGCCTGCCACGGGCATCGGCGACTGGAACCTCGGCCGGGAGCGCGCCGTGCAGGTGCTGGGCACCGCGCAGCCCGCCACCGACGCGCGGTGCACGTCGGACCGGTGATCTCCGGTCAGACGAGGACGACGTCCTCCTCCTCCACGGGCTCCGCACCTCGCGGTCGTGCCGCCAGGGTCACCAGCCCGAGCACGACCAGCGCGACGACGAACACCCCGATCACGTAGGCGGGGGTGAGCCGGTCGGCCAGGACGAGGGCGAGGGCGGCCAGGGCGATCACGACGACGCGGACCAGCGTGCGTTGCTGGTCGAGCCAGACGCCCACCGGTCCCGTGCTGATGCCCCGGCGCTCCCCCGCCGTGCGCAGCCACGCTGAGGCGTGCGAGGAGGACGCGCGCAGCTGGCGGGCCGCGGTGGTGCCGCCCGCGACGAACGCGATGATGGCTAGCAGCAGCCCGAGCACCAGCCCCACCCGCAGCTCGATGCGCAGCAACGAGACGAACTGGTCGTAGATCGCGACCGCGGTGTCGACGCGTTGCACCGTCGGTGGCAGCGCGTTGGCGTACAGGGATCTGCCGACGGCCAGGGCGAGCCCGAGCAGGAGCATCGCACCGGCCAGGGACAGGCCGGCCACGACCAGCGCCCGCGACCGGTGCCGCGCGGCGAGCACGCCCGCAGCGAGCAGGGCCAGGGACAGGTACGGGAGGATCCCGCCCACGATGTCGATCAACCGGTAGGCGCTCTGCAGCCGCACCAGGTCCGCGCTGGACGCGATCGGGAACGTCACGTTGATCGTGGGGATCCGGCTCACCAGGGTGAACCCGGCCTGCTCCAGCGACGTCTTGACGTCCTCGATGATCGGCGTGACGTCGATCGTGAGGGCGCCGGTGTCGCTGATCTGCGCGAGCGCGTCGGGATCGCCGCGCAGGGTCGCGACGATCTGCTGGTGGGCGGCCCGGTTGGCTTCCTCCCAGACGTTCTCGAACTGCTCGGAGCTGACGATCTTGGTGACGTTCTTGCGGATGAACCCGGTGATCGCCTCCTGCAGCGGTGCCTGCAACGAGGTGACCGCCTGGCCCACCAGCGGGGGCAGGTCCAGCCCGGCGACAGCGTCGGTGGCCTGCGTGGTCAGCTGCTCGACGTTCAGCGCGTCCACCACCGCGACGGTGATCCGGTTGGACACCGCGGACTGCACGAGCGGGTCCTCGGCGATCGGCGCCACCGTGTCGACGTAGCGGTCGGTGTCCACGACGAGCCCGCGCGCCCAGCTGCCGACGACCGCGACCGGGGCCAGCAGGGCGCCGACCAGGATCAGGACGACCGCCGCGGTCGCGCGCCCCGCCCCGCGACGGGGCCGCGGCGGCACCGCGGTGGGCGGTGGGGCGGTCGCCGTCGCCGCCCGGAGGCGCGCGTTCTCCGTCTCCAGCAGCTGCAGGCGGGCCAGCAGGACGGCGCGGTCCTCCGTCGCGGACGACGCGGGGACCTCGACGTCGATGCTCGTCGGGATCTCCGCGGTGTCGTGCAGGGAACCGGTCGGGATCTCGGCCGTGTCGTCCTGGTCCTGCGGCGCTGCCACGGCGTCCGACGGCCCGGTGTCGTCCGGGACCTCCTCGTCGGGCGTCACATAGGGCGACTCCGTGTCCGGCGTCGCCGTCGCGTCGTCGGTGGCGGGCGTCCCCACCAAGGGATCTGCCGTCGGCGGCTGGGCGCCCGTTCGGCGCGGCTTGCGGGGCGACGGCTTGTTCTCGACCACGGAGGCCCTCCCGGCATGTCGGACATGGTGCGACCTGCCGAGCATGGCAGTTGCGCTGCTCAGAGCGCGAGAGGCATGCCATGACCGGCTCGGGCGCGGGACCGCCACCGGGTGCGAGCGGCCCGGTACCGTGCCACCCGAGACGAACGCCGCCCGCGAGCCCGCTCGCCCGCCCGCACGGGGGAACCGATGCCGAACCGCCCTGCGACACGCCCGATCGGCGTGAGCCGCCCCGATCCCCGCAGGCCTCCCGCGTGGCTCCCCCGCGCGCTGCTGATGACCGGCATCGCCGTGTTCCTCGGGCTCGCGACGTGGCGGGCGCTGTCCCTGCTGGGCAACGTCATCTTCATCGTGGTCATCTCGTGGTTCCTCGCGCTCGCGATGGAGCCGCCCATCCGCTGGCTGGTGGCCCGCGGTCTGCGGCGCACGCGAGCCACCGGGCTGGTGATGATCACCTCGCTGGTGGTGATCCTCGCGGTGATCGCCCTGTTCGGCGGCCTGTTCGTCACGCAGGTCATCGAGCTGGTCCAGTCGCTGCCGGAGTACTACGCGCAGCTCGCCGACTGGGTCACGCAGCGGTTCCCGGTCGAGATGCCCGAGGCCGACGACCTGCTCATCGGGCTCGGCGAGAACTGGCAGCAGCTGGCCCCCGGCCTCATCGGGCTCGGCTCGTCGATCCTCGGCGGGCTCTTCACCACCAGCGCCGTCCTGCTCGTCGTCTACTACATGGCGAGCGCCGGCCCGAAGCTCCGCGCGGCGATCTGCCGGATGCTGGCCCCCGCCCGGCAGCGCGAGGTGCTGCGCCTCTGGGAGGTGTCCCAGGAGAAGGTCGCCGACTTCATCAACTCACGGATCGTCCTGGCGGCCCTCTCGACGTTCTTCACGTTCGTCTTCCTGACGGCCCTGAGCATCCCGTACGCGCTCCCGCTGGCGGCCTTCACCGGCGTGGTCTCGCAGTTCGTCCCCACCATCGGCACGTACATCGGCGGCGCGCTGCCCATCGCCGTGGCACTCGCCGTGGACCCGGTCAAGGGTCTGCTGACGCTGGCGTTCATCGTCGGGTACCAGCAGGTGGAGAACCTGCTGTTCTCACCCAAGGTCTCGGCGCGGTCGCTCGAGATCAACCCGGCGATCTCGTTCCTCGCCGTGATCGCGTTCGGTGCGGTCTTCGGCCCGATCGGTGCGTTCCTCGCGCTGCCCGTCGCCGCGACGATCCAGGCGGTCTCCTCGACGTACATCCGCCGGCACGACCTGGTGGACGACGAGCTGCTCCGGGAGGACGAGCGGGCACGGCAGGAGCGCGGCTGGGTCGACGTGCCCGAGGACGAGGCGGCCGACGCGCCGGACCGTCCGGCGGATCAGCCGTAGAAGACGCGCTCCACCACGGCACGCGCCCGGCGGGCGGTCCGCAGGTAGTCCTGCTCCAGCTCACCGCCGGACCCCGCGGGGTACCCGACGACACGGGCGAGCCCGGCGAGCGCCTGCCGGTCGTGGGGCAGGACGTCGGCGTGCGCTCCGCCACGCCCGCTCCACAGCACGTTGGCGTCCCGCAACCTGCTGGCCAGCAGCCACGCCTCGGTCAGCACCCGCGCGTCGTCGGCGTCGAGGAGCCCCGCCGTGGTGGCGGCCTCGAGCGCGGCGAGCGTCGCCGTGGTGCGCAGCGCGGGCACCTCGTGGGCGTGCTGGAGCTGGAGGAGCTGGGCGGTCCACTCGACGTCCGCGATGCCGCCGCGCCCCAGCTTGAGGTGCCGCGCGGGCTCCACCCCGCGGGGCAGCCGCTCGGACTCGACCCGGGCCTTGATGCGCCGCACCTCGCGCTCGACCGCCGGCTCGACACCCCCGACGGGGTACCGCAACGGGTCGATCAAGCGCAGGAACCGCTCACCGAGGTCGTCGTCGCCGGCAACCGGGCGGGCGCGCAGCAGCGCCTGGCTCTCCCAGGGTGACGACCAGCGCTGGTAGTACTCGGCGTAGGAGTCGAACGACCGGACCAGCGGCCCGTTGCGGCCCTCCGGACGCAGGTCCGCGTCCACCTCGAGGGTCGGCTCGGGCCCGACGGTCCCCAGCAGCGTGCGCAGCTTCGTCGTCACCAGGAGAGCGAACTCCTGCGCGACCCGCGGGTCCGCGCCCTCGACCGGGTCGTGCACGAACAGCACGTCGGCGTCGGAGGAGTACCCCATCTCGGCGCCGCCCCACCGACCCATCGCGACGACGAGCAGCCGGGTCGGGCTGGTCTCCAGCCCCTTGTCCGTACGCGCCTCCCACTCCGCCACGCGCAGGGCGCCGACCAGGACGACGTCGGCGGCGACGCTCAGGCTGCGCGACGCCCGCTCCCCCGTGACGACACCGAGCACGTCGGCGGCTGCGGTGCGCGCCAGCTCCCGCCGACGCAAACCGCGCAGCGCGGTCACCGCCGGGACGGGCTCGTCCGACCGCGTGAGGATCGCGTCGGCCTCGGCGGTCAGGCGCTCGAAGGTGCGCGGCACCAGGTCGGCGTCGTCGGCGAGCCACGTGACCGACTCCGGCGACCTGGTCAGTGCGTCGGCGACGTAGCGCGACGTCGAGAGCACCTGCGCGAGCCGGCGGGCGGCCGTCCCCGAGTCGCGGAGCAGCTTGAGGTACCAGTGGGTGGTGCCCAGCTCGTCGGAGAGCCGCCGGAACGCCAGCAGGCCACCGTCGGGGTCGGCCCCGTCCGCGAACCACCCGAGCATCACCGGGAGCAGCTGGCGCTGGATCGACGCCCGGCGCGACACCCCCTCGGTCAGCGCCGCGATGTGCCTCATCGCGCCCGCCGGGTCGGTGTAGCCGATGGCGGCGAGCCGCGCCTTGGCGGCGTCCGGGGCGAGGCTGGCCTCCGCGGTGGACAGCTGGGCGGTGGCGGGCAGGAGTGGCCGGTAGAACAGCTCCTCGTGCAGACCCCGCACCTCGCGACGCGTGGTGCGCCAGCGGTCGCGCAGACCGTCCGCACCCTCGGCGCGCATGCCGATCGAGCGCGCGAGCCGGCGCAGGTCGGGCTCCGCGGTCGGCATCAGGTGCGTGCGACGCAGCCGGTGGAGCTGGATCCGGTGCTCCAGGACGCGCAGCAGCCGGTAGCAGACGGCCAGCTGAGCCGCGTGCGACCGCCCGACGTACCCGCCCGCCGCCAGCGCGGCGAGCGCGGTCAGGGTGCTCGGGCTGCGGATCGACTCGTCCGCGCGTCCGTGCACGAGCTGCAGCAGCTGCACGGTGAACTCGACGTCCCGCAGGCCGCCGACCCCGAGCTTGAGCTGCCGGTCCGCCTCCGCGGCGGGCACGTGCCCCTCGACCCGCCGACGCATCGCCTGCGAGTCCTCCACGAAGTGCTCGCGCGTCACGGCGCTCCACACGAACGGCTGCGTCATCGCGACGTACTCGAGCCCGAGCGCCTCGTCCCCCGCCAGCGGGCGTGCCTTGAGCAGCGCCTGGAACTCCCAGGTCTTGGCCCAGCGCTCGTAGTACGCCTTGTGGCTCGCGATCGTGCGGACCAGCGGCCCGTCCTTGCCCTCGGGACGCAGCGCAGCGTCGACGGGCCACAGCGCCGGCTCGCCTGACGGCGTCGAGCACACCCGCGCCAGGCCCGCCGCGAGCCGTGACGCCGCGGCGAGCGCCTCGGCCTCGTCGACACCGTCCGCGGGCTCCGCCACGTAGATGACGTCCACGTCGCTCACGTAGTTGAGCTCGCGTCCTCCGCCCTTGCCCATGCCGATGACGGCGAGCCGGACACCGAGGCCGTGGTCGTCCAGGTCGGCGCGAGCCAGCGCCAGGGCCGACTCCAGCGCGGCAGCCGCGAGGTCGGCCAGCGCGGCCGCGACCCCGGGCAGACGGCTCAGCGGGTCGGTGCTGGTGAGGTCCGTCGCCGCGATCCGCAGCAGCCGCGTCCGGTAGGCCAGCCGCATCGCGTCCGTCCCCGCGGCACCGGTGAGCGTCGCCACCGGCACCTCGGCCTCGGCGTCGGCCCCGACGGCGCGCAGGAGCTCGGCCCGGACCTGCGAGACGGGCACTCCCGTCCCCGGCGCGTCGTCGAGCAGCACCCGCAGCGTCTCGGGGTGCGCGACGAGCGTGTCGCCCAGCGCCACCGATGCACCGACGACCGCGAGCAGCCGCGAACGGGGCGGACCGTCGTCCTCGAGGACGCCCCGGAGCAGCCCCAGCAGGTCCGGGTCCCCCACGACCGCGCCGGCGAGCTTCGCCAGCGCGAGCAGCGCCTGGTCGGGGTCCGCCACGTCGGCGAGCGGCGGGATGAGCACGTCGGCGGGCGCCCCGACCACCTGCACCAGGGCCGCGTCGTCGAGCAGCCGCTCGGCGCGCCCCGCGTCGGACACACCGACCCGCGTCAGCCGACCGGCCAGCGACGACCCGCGGCCGGCAGAGGTCGAGCTCGCGCTCACGCTCACAGCACCGGGAGGAACCGCCGCAGCTCGTACGGCGTCACCTGCGAGCGGTAGGCCTCCCACTCCTGGCGCTTGTTGCGCAAGAAGTAGTCGAACACGTGCTCGCCCAGCGTCTCCGCCACCAGCTCGGACTTCTCCATGAGCGAGATCGCGGCGTCCAGCGACGTGGGCAGCGGCTCGATCCCGAGCGCGCGGCGCTCGGCGTCGGTGAGCTCCCAGACGTCGTCCTCGGCGCCCTCGGGCAGCTCGTAGCCCTCCTCGACGCCCTTGAGCCCCGCGGTGAGCAGGAGCGCGTAGGCGAGGTACGGGTTGGTGGCGGAGTCGACCGCGCGGTACTCGATGCGGCTCGAGTTGCCCTTGCCGGGCTTGTACATGGGCACGCGGACCAGTGCGGAGCGGTTGTTGTGACCCCAGCAGACGTAGCTCGGCGCCTCGGCGCCGCCCCAGAGCCGCTTGTAGGAGTTGACGAACTGGTTGGTGACCGCGGTGATCTCGGCGGCGTGCCTGAGCAGGCCCGCGATGAACGAGCGCGCCGTCTTGGACAGCTCCAGGTGCCCGCCGGGCTCGTGGAACGCGTTGCGGTCGCCCTGGAAGAGCGACAGGTGCGTGTGCATGCCGGAGCCGGGCTGGTCGGCCAGCGGCTTGGGCATGAAGCTGGCGAAGACGCCCTGCTCGAGCGCGACCTCCTTGACCACGGTGCGGAACGTCATGATGTTG
The DNA here is from genome assembly GCF_007989805.1 of Cellulomonas xylanilytica. Lineage (GTDB taxonomy): Bacteria > Actinomycetota > Actinomycetes > Actinomycetales > Cellulomonadaceae > Cellulomonas > Cellulomonas xylanilytica. The sequence continues at coordinate 191,023 of NZ_BJUB01000001.1, read as the reverse complement.
TCCGCGGTGGTCAGGGCGTCGGCGTAGCGCAGGTCGATCTCGTTCTGGCCGGGTCCGGCCTCGTGGTGCGAGAACTCCACCGAGATGCCCATCGACTCGAGCATCGTGATGGCGGCGCGGCGGAAGTCGTGCGCGGTGCCACGCGGGACGTGGTCGAAGTAGCCGCCCTGGTCGACGGGCACCAGCGGGAGGGTCGGGTCCGCGGGCGCGTCGAAGAGGTAGAACTCGACCTCGGGGTGCGTGTAGAAGGTGAACCCCTGGTCGGCCGCCTTCGACAGCGCGCGCTTGAGCACGGTCCGGGAGTCCGCGAGCGACGGCTCGCCGTCGGGCGTCAGCAGGTCGCAGAACATGCGGGCCGTGCCGTGCCGCTCCCCCCGCCAGGGCAGGATCTGGAACGTCGAGGGGTCGGGCTTGGCGATCATGTCCGCCTCGTACACCCGGGTCAGGCCCTCGATGGCGCTGCCGTCGAAGCCGATCCCCTCGGAGAAGGCGGCCTCCAGCTCGGCCGGTGCCACCGCGACCGACTTCAGGATCCCGAGCACGTCGGTGAACCAGAGACGGATGAAGCGGATGTCCCGCTCCTCGACCGTGCGGAGCACGAACTCCTGCTGCCTGTCCATGCGGTACATCCTGCCTGATGAACGGTCCGTCGCAGGGCCAGTGTCCGGGGTGGGTCGCACGAGGTGGTTAGGCTCGGCCACATGCCTTTCCCCCGCATCGCCCTGGCGCAGATCGACACGCGCGTGGGCGACGTCGACGCGAACGCCCAGGCCGTCCTGGACTGGGCCCGGACGGCCGCGCAGGCGGGCGCCCACCTGGTGGTCTTCCCCGAGATGACCCTCACCGGCTACCCCATCGAGGACCTCGCGCTGCGGGCGTCCTTCCGCCGCGGCGCCGAGGCCGCGCTGCAGCGCACCGCGCGGGCGCTGGCCGACGAGGGTCTCGGTGACCTGGCCGTCCTGGTCGGGACCGTCGGGGAGAAGTCGGTGACGCCGGTGCACGAGCCGGGCGCGCCCGAGGGGCCGAGGCGCCCCACCAACCAGGCGGTCCTGCTCCAGCACGGCCAGGTGCAGGTGCGCTACGACAAGCACCACCTGCCCAACTACGGGGTCTTCGACGAGTACCGGATCTTCGCGGCCGGCGACGACGTCTGCGTGATCGACGTGCTGGGCCGCCGCGTCGGGGTCGTCGTGTGCGAGGACATCTGGCAGGACGGCGGACCCGTCTCGCAGATGGACGAGAACGAGGTCTCGCTGCTCGTCGTCCTGAACGCCTCGCCGTACGAGGAGGGCAAGGGCCACCAGCGCGTCGAGCTGGCTGCGCGGCGCGCGCACGAGGTCGAGGCGCCCGTCGCGTACGTGAACCTGGTGGGCGCGCAGGACGACCTGGTGTTCGACGGCGGGTCGTTCGTGATCGCCACCGACGGGACCGTGCTGACCAGCGCGCCGCAGTTCGTCGAGCACCTGCTCGTGTGGGACCTGCTCGGCGACGACGACGCCCCCGCGACGGGCCCGATCGCCCCGCCGCTCGAGCCGGACGAGGAGGTCTACCGCGCGCTCGTCATGGGACTGCACGGGTACGTGACCAAGAACGGGTTCCGGTCGGTCGTCCTGGGCATGTCCGGAGGCATCGACTCGGCGCTGGTGGCCACCATCGCCGCGGACGCGCTCGGGGGTGAGAACGTCGTCGGCGTCTCGATGCCGTCCGTGTACTCCTCCGACCACAGCAAGGACGACGCGCAGGACCTGGCCAAGCGGATCGGTGCCGACTTCCGCGTCCAGCCGATCAAGGCGATGGTCGACGCGTTCGAGGCGGAGATCCCGCTCGAGGGCGTGGCCGCGGAGAACCTGCAGGCCCGCGTCCGAGGGGTCATCCTCATGGCGATCTCGAACCGCGAGGGCCATCTGGTGATCGCACCGGGCAACAAGTCCGAGCTCGCGGTCGGCTACACGACGATCTACGACGCCGGCAGCATCGGCGGGTTCGCGCCCATCAAGGACGTCGACAAGTCGCGTGTCTGGGCGCTGGCCCGCTGGCGCAACAACGCCGCGCTCGACGGCGTGTTCGGCCCTGGTGAGATCCCCCCGATCCCGGAGTCGTCCATCACCAAGCCGCCGTCGGCGGAGCTGCGCCCCGGCCAGGTCGACCAGGACTCGCTCCCGCCGTACGACCTGCTCGACGAGGTGCTCGACGCCTACGTCGAGCACGCCGAGGGCCGCGCCGAGCTGCTGGCGCGCGGGTTCGACCCCGCCGTCGTCGACAAGGTCGTGACGCTCGTCGACCGGGCCGAGTGGAAGCGCCGCCAGTACCCGCCGGGCACCAAGGTGACCGCGCTGGCGTTCGGCCGTGACCGTCGGCTGCCCATCACCACCCGCTGGCGCGAGCCGTGACCACCCCGACAGGAACCCCGACAGGAGCCGCCGGCATGACCCCCACCACCCCGAAGCGTGTGCGCGTGCACCACCTGCGCGAGGCGAAGGAGCGCGGCGAGCGGCTGACCATGCTCACCGCCTACGACGCCGTCACCGCACGCATCTTCGACGAGGCCGGCATCGACATGCTGCTGGTGGGCGACTCGATCGGGAACACCATGCACGGGCACACGACGACGCTGCCGGTGACGGTCGACGACCTGATCCCCCCGGCACGGGCCGTCGCCGGGGCGGCCAGGCGGGCGTTCGTCGTCGCCGACCTGCCGTTCGGCTCCTACGAGGCCGGGCCCGAGCAGGCGCTCGCCACCTCCGTGCGCATGATGAAGGAGACCGGCGTCGCCGCCGTGAAGTTCGAGGGCGGCAAGCGGGTCGCCGCGCAGATCCGGGCGATCACCGACGCCGGCATCCCGGTCGTCGGGCACCTGGGCTACACGCCCCAGTCGGAGAACCTGCTCGGCGGTCCGCGCGTGCAGGGCCGCGGTGACCTCGCGGCCGAGCTGCTGTGCGAGGACGCGGTGGCCATCCAGGAGGCCGGTGCGGTCGCCGTGGTCCTCGAGATGGTGCCGGCCCCGGTGGCAGCACGCGTCACGGAGATCCTGCACATCCCGACGATCGGCATCGGCGCCGGGACGCAGTGCGACGGCCAGGTGCTGGTCTGGGTCGACATGGCAGGCATGACGGACTGGTCGCCGCGCTTCGCCAAGCGGTTCGGTGAGGTCGGGGCGGCGCTCAAGGCGGCCGCGTCGGCGTACGCGGACGAGGTGCGTGGCGGCACGTTCCCGGACGCGGACCACCAGTTCGACGCGTGAGCAGAAGGGCCCGCGTCCTCGTCTGGGTCCTCGCGACGGTCGTCGGCGGTGTGCTCGTCGCGCTGGCGGTCCCGCTCGCCTCGGGGACCTACCCGGTGGCGCAGGTCGTCTCGTTCCGTGCCGTGCTCGGCGTGGGCGCCACCACGGCGGCAGCCGTGCTGCTGGCGGTCCCGTGGTCGCGCCGTCGGCTGCTGCCGGTCGCCCTCGCGTTCGCGCTGGGTGCCGCTGCCCAGGCGGCCGTGCTCGTGGTGCGGTCGTGGCCGCACGAGCCTGCGGCGGCGACGGGTGCCGGGGACGACGTCGTGGTGCTGTCGTTCAACACCCTCGACACCGTGGGGGCCGAGGTGCTCGCCGACCTCGTCCTCGCGCACCGCGCGGACGTCGTGGTGCTGCCCGAGACCTCGGCCACGGTGGCGCGGTCGACGGCCGAGCGGCTCGGCGCCGCGGGCAGGCCGATGCAGGTGCTGACCGCGGACGGGAACACCTCGTTCATCGCCGGGACGGCGTTGCTCGTCTCGCCCGACGTGGGCACCTACGCCGTCGCCGAGCCGCTGCCCACCCGGCTCGGCTCGCTGCGCGCGGAACCCACCGAGGGTGCCGGCTCGCCGGTCCTCGTCGCTGCGCACCCGATGGCGCCCATCAGCCGCGCGTCCATGCCGGCCTGGCGGACGGAGACGCGGCTCGTCGCAGCCGAGTGCGTGACGACACCCGGCGCGATCGTCGCGGGCGACCTGAACGCCACCCTCGACCATCCCGGTCTCCGGGAGCTCGGGCCGTGCGTGGACGCCGCCCGCGCAGCCGGCGTCGCGTCGTCCGGCACGTGGCCGGCGACCGTCCCCACGCTGGTCGCCGCACCCATCGACCACGTCCTCGTCGACGGTCGCGTCTGGCGCGTGACCGGCTTCGAGGTCCTCCCGCCGACCGGCGCCAGCGACCACCGCCCGATCGTCGCGACGCTCACGCGCCGCTGACGCGGTCAGCTCGAGAGCTTCGCCTCGGCCTTGGCCTTCGCGGTCGCGGTGTCGCGCGCCAGCCGCGCGTCCTTCTCCTCCTGCGTCGCCACGGCAAGAGCGTCCTGGAGCTTCTGCAGCTCTGCGGGATCGGTCGACGTCGCAGCCGCGACATTGTTCTTGGCCGTCCGGAGTCGCTTCTTCGCGTTGACGAGCGCCTTGCGCAGCACGTCCACGCCGTTGAACGCCTCGAAGGCCTTCTGGCGTGCCCCTTGGTCCTCCGCCATCGCGAGACCCTTGATCACGACCAGCTGCGCCGCGGCCGCCTGCGCGACCTTGTCCGCAGCGGGTCTGTCGTCGCCGCCTCGCACCACCTTGCTCTCGGTGCCCGGCTGCTCGGGGCGATCCTTCTTGCCTTCCGCCGGGACGGCGTCGGCGGTCCGCTTGACGGCGTCGCTGGTCTCGAACGTCTCGAAGGCGGACCAGACCTCCTGCTCCACCTTGGACACCGCGTCCTCGAACGACCTCGGCTCCGACTCCTCGTCGGAGTCCGCCTCGAAGATCGCGATCAAGGTCTGCACGCCCTTGTCGAGCACCGCCGTCAGCTTCGCCTTCAGCGTCGCGCGTGCCGCCGCGTCGGTCGCCGTCTTGAGCGCGCTGGCCCCGATGTAGAGCATCACCGTCGTCATCTGCGAGTACTCGACGGCTGTCGTGGGCGGGATGACCAGCTCCTCGAACAGCGCGGTCACGTGGTTGTCCGGGATCACGTGCTCCGACTCGAGCGCCCAGTACGGCATGAACTGCTCCTGGCCCTTGGGTGGCTGCCAGCCGGTGTCCTGCGATCCGTGCGGCGCGACGTTCCCGATGTTCGGGGCGTGCCCGACACCGGTCTTGAGCTTGTCCCACAGGTCCGGGTGGGCGATGAGGAGCGCCTTGACCTGGTCGACGAGCTTCTGGATCTGCTCGTCGCGCTGCTTGATCGTCGTCTCGCCCTTCTTCCGCCCGGTCTTCTGGTGGAACGCCACGCGGATCTGGTCGAGCAGCGCGCGGGCCTCGGTGACCTCCGGTGGGATCGGGTGCTTCTTCTCCGACGCGACGAGCATCGCGTCGTTCTCGAAGTACAGCTGGTGGTCCTCGGCGCCGACCTTGAACGTCCCGTCCCAGACGGGCGGCACGTCCTCCTCGTCCTCCTCGCCGCCGAACAGCGCGTCGAGCGCCGACTGCGCCAGGGAAATCGCCTTGTCGATCAGCCAGTCGATGGCCTCCACGATCTTGGCGCGCAGGTCGATGATGATCTGCTTGACCTGCTCCGGGACGTCGCCGAGGCCGGCCTGGTTGGCGAGGAAGCCGATGGCGACCGGGACGGCGTTGGCCAGCCCGGTCTCCAGCATCGCGGCGCCGGGCCCGACGTTGCCCTTGGCGATCTGCGCGACGGTCGAGACGTAGGAGTCGATGAGCTCGAGCAGCTCGCGCATGTAGTCGAGCACCGACTGGACGGCCTTGAAGAAGGCGATGCAGGAGTTGACGACCGCCATGATGCCGGTGGGGTCGAGCATCGACAGGACCTTCGCGATCGCCTTGTTGACGATCTCCTTCATGATCCAGGACTTCGCCGCGTCGAAGATCAGGTCCCACAGGTTGCTGAGCTGCTCGCTGATCTTGTCCCAGATCGCCTCGATGCCGCGTTCCTGGACGTCCTTGATGAAGGAGAACGCCTGACCGGCCAGCTCGATCGCCTCCCGGATCTTGTCGACCTTCTCCTGGCCGATCTTCGCCGCGAGCCGCTGCCAGAGGAGCTCGACCGTCACGCCGGACACCTGGATCACCAGGGTGATGGCGGCCTCGAGCGTCAGCTCGGTCGGGGTCTCGATGCCGAGCGACTTCAGGCCGCGGAACATCCACGCGGCAAGCCCCTTGAGCAGGTGCTCGAGGATGTTGTCGAAGAACCGGCTGAACCCCTGCTTCATCGCCTCCACGACGTTCAGCAGGAACTCGACCGGGTCGCGCTTGATGTCGTCGATCGCCGACTCGACCTGCCCGAGGATGTGGCCGAAGATCTCGGGCGGGAAGTTCATCAGCCGCAGGATCAGCTCGACGACCACCTGGACCACGACGGCCGCGAACCGGATGATCCGCTCGAGCGGCCCGCCGAACTGGTCGAGGATCTTGTCGAACGTCTGCAGCGGCGACAGCAGGGACTCGAGCGTGACGAGGTTCCAGATGCCCAGGAACGTGTCGGTGACCAGCGCCCACGAGATGTTCAGCTCGGTCATCGCCGAGGTGATCCGGCCGGCGGCGTTCGCGATGACGCCGGACTCGGCCAGCTTGGCGTACATCTCCTCGCCGCCGGGCAGCAGGAGGATGAACCCCTTGATGAGGTTCTCGGCCGTGCGCGGCACCACGTCGCCGGTGAACGGGTCCTTCTCCAGGATCACCGTGAGCAGCTCGTAGCCGGGGATCTTCTTCGCGTACGACGAGAGCCAGGCCAGCAACGAGTCCTTGACCAGCACCAGGACCTGGGCGATCACGTCCTGGGCGAAGTCGCCGATCTGCTTGATGATCGAGAACGCCTGGTCCGCCAGCGCCGGCAGGGTGTCGAGCAGGTTCGGCAGGTTCGCCGGGCTCAGCGCCGCCCCGGCCTGCTCGAGCAGGGCGCCGACCTGGCCGACGATGCCCTTGAACTGGTCGATCTTCGAGTCGACCCAGTCGGCGGTCTTCTGCAGCGTGCCCCGCTCGACCATCTGGTCCAGCACCTTCTGCTGGCCGATGACCGTGAGGAAGTCGGTGAGGATCTCGACCGTGGTGGCCGGTACCGCCTCACCCGTCAGCGGGTTGGTGTGCAGCACCTTCTTCGCGAGGCTCCAGTACGGCGCGATGCTGTCCTTCTCCAGCAACGGCTCGGCGACGGCCGCGAGCACGGAGCGGACCTTCGCGATGACGGCGTCGGCCACCTCCCCCAGGAACGCCTTGACGTCGTTGACGATCGCCGAGAGGTACCGGCGGGCGATCGCCAGGTTGAACTCGACGCCCTCCGTGATCGACATCTCCTCCCAGGCGCTGTCGAGGTCGGCCAGCACCCGCGCGAACGTCAGGTTGTGGCGCTCCAGCCCCTCGCTCAGCATCGTGAAGACGTCGTCGAGCACCTTGGCGGCCTGCAGGACCGGCCCCGACGCGGCGCCGAACGGGCCGAAGGTGAGGAGCTTCTCGACGAAGCCCTGGCGGCTCTCCGTCGCCGACTCCCCGGTGATCGGGTCGCTGCCGATGACCGTGCTCACGACGGAGTACCCGGGGATGGACTGGATGTCCTGGATCAGCCAGTCGGGCATGACGGTGCCGAGCGAGAGGCGGGCCACCTCCGCGCGCAGGACGCCGACGGCCTGCTGCTGCACCACGTGGGTGGACTCGTGCGCCATGAGCTCGAGGTCCGTCGGCGACTCGCCCTCGCCGAGGAAGATGTCGGCGCCCACGGTGAACGCGCGCGCCTGCAGCGCCGCGGTGGCCGCGCTCGCGTCGGGACCCTGGTGGACGCGGACGCCGCCGAGGTCGGCCCCGAGGACCGGGGCGACGCGGGCCTGGACGCCTGGGTCGAGCGGGACGCCCGTCCCCGGGCTCGCGATGAGGGACGCGACGCTCTGCGGCACCTCGACCTGACCGCCCTCGGCGACCTCCTCGACGTGCTCGGCGACGGACCCGGCGTCCGCCGGCGGCGACGGAGGCGGTGCTGCGGTGTCGCTGTCACGGGCGGCGCGTGGCCGGGGCACGGCGTCGGTCCGGGCCCGGCCGGCCGGCGGGACCGCGGGGGCGGCCGCCGGCTCTGCGACCGTCCGGCGGTGCACGACGTCGGACGCGACGCGCTCCGCCTCGCGCTCCACCGGGTCGTCGGGGTGCGTGACGGCCAGGCTCGCCCGCGCGACCCTGTTGCTCCACGCGTTCAGCGCGGCGGTGGGTGCCGGGCCCCCGGCGCGTGCCAGACGTGCGACCTGCCCGTTGGAGTGCACCGGCCCGACCGGCTGGCGGGCGGCGGAGCTGCCGGTCGCTGCAGCCCGGTGCCGCCGCTCCGGCTCCTGGACCACGTCGCGCGCGAGCGTCGTCGGCACGGCCTCACCCGCCCGGCGAGCCGCTGCCGGCGCCAGCGCGAGGCTGTCCCGTCATCCACCCGTCATAGCCCATCGACCCCCGGGAGCGGCGGGCCGACGAGCATCACGGCCCGAGCGGCTGCCCGTCGGGGCAGCTCACGGTGCGCACACGGGCACCCGGCTCAGGACTGCGCCTCGTCCTGCGCGTCCCAGTCCTGGTTGCGCCGGCGCGCCTTCTCGAGCGCCTGGGCCGCCTCCTCACGGGTCGTGTAGGGCCCCATGAGCTTGGTCCAGTCGCTCTGCCGGCCCTCCTCGACCTGGTGGGTCTCGATGTTGAACCAGTACTTGTCCGCCACGGTGGTCTCCCTTCGTCGGGGCGCCGGTGCCGATGGCTGCTGACCGGCCGCGATGCCCTCCTGTCCGTAGACTGCCAGGTATGCCGCCCGTCCACGCGCCACGATCCGCCTTGGTCCCGGGCACGCTCAGCCCCCGCCGGTCCGTCCCGTCAGGGATCGCCCGTCCCGAGTACGTCGGTCGACCGGGCCCGGCGCGCTGGACCGGCAGCGACGTGCTCGACGCCGACATGATCGAGCGCGTCCGCGTCGCCGCGAGGATCGCCGCCCAGGCGCTCGAGCTCGTCGGCAGCCACGTGGCCCCCGGGGTCACCACCGACGAGCTGGACGCCATCGGCCACGACTTCCTGGTCGAGCACGGCGCGTACCCGTCGACGCTCGGCTACCGCGACTTCCCCAAGTCGCTGTGCACCTCGGTCAACGAGGTCATCTGCCACGGCATCCCCGACTCGACGGTGGTCGAGGACGGCGACATCGTGAACATCGACGTCACCGCCTACATCGGCGGGGTGCACGGCGACAACAACGCGACGTTCCTCGCCGGTGACGTGGACGAGGAGTCGCGGCTGCTCGTCGAGCGCACGCGCGAGGCGCTCGCGCGGGCGATCAAGGCGGTCGTTCCCGGGCGGGAGATCAACGTCGTCGGCCGCGTGATCGAGAAGTACGCGGCCCGCTTCGGGTACGGCGTGGTCCGCGACTACACCGGCCACGGCGTCGGTCCGGCGTTCCACACCGGCCTCGTCGTCCCCCACTACGACGCAGCACCCGCCTACGACACCCTCATCGAGCCGGGGATGGTGTTCACCATCGAGCCCATGCTCAACCTCGGCACGCCCGACTGGGTGATGTGGGACGACGACTGGACCGTCGTGACCGCCGACGGCCGGCGCAGCGCGCAGTTCGAGCACACCCTGCTGGTCACCGACACCGGAGCGGAGATCCTGACCCTGCCATGAGCCACCACAAGCAGAAGAACAGCGACCAGACGGCGTTCGGCGTCGACATCGGCGGGAGCGGGATCAAGGGCGCCCCGGTGTCCCTGTCCGACGGGCAGTTCGCGGCCGACCGGCTGCGCATCCCCACGCCGCAGCCGTCCACCCCCGACGCCGTCGCGGCGACCGTCGCGCAGGTCGTCGACTCGTTCCACCTCGGCAAGGACGTGCCGATCGGTGTCACGTTCCCCGCGGTGATCCTGCACGGCGTCGCGCAGTCCGCGGCGAACGTGGACAAGTCGTGGATCGGCACCGACGTCGAGAAGGCGGTGCACGACGCAACGGGACGCCGGGTGCTCGCCGTGAACGACGCGGACGCGGCCGGGTTCGCCGAGGTGCACTACGGCGCCGCCAAGGGCGTCGAGGGCGTCGTCCTCGTCGTGACGCTCGGCACCGGCATCGGCTCGGCCCTGATCGTGGACGGGCACCTGGTGCCGAACACCGAGCTCGGGCACCTGGAGATCGACGGGTACGACGCCGAGTCGCGAGCCGCCGAGAGCGTGCGCGACCGGGAGAACCTCGACTGGGAGCAGTGGGGCGAGCGCCTGCAGCGCTACTTCACGGTGGTGGAGAACCTGTTCTGGCCCGACCTGTTCGTCGTCGGCGGCGGCGTCAGCAAGCACCACGAGAAGTTCCTGCCCCTGCTCGACATCCGCACCAAGATCGTCCCCGCGCAGCTGCGCAACGCGGCGGGCATCGTCGGGGCGGCGGCGCTGGCGGCGCAGGCTCACGGCTGACGGTCCGCGCGACCTCGTCGAGGTCGCGCCCGGGATCCACGTCGCGACGAGCGCCGTCTACACGACCACGTCGACCGTCGTCGTGGGCGCCGGCGGGACGTGCCTGGTCGTTGACCCGGCAGTGACGGCTCGCGAGGTGGACGGTCTGGCCGCGACCATCCGCGCGCGGGGCTGGACGCCCGTGGCCGTCTGGTCGACGCACGCGCACTGGGACCACGTGCTCGACGGCCCCGGGCTCGCGCACCTGCCCCGCTGGTCCGCCGGGGTCCCGGGCACGGACCGCGAGACGCTCGCCGCGGAACGGGACGCCGATCCGGAGCTCGCCCGGAGCGGGGAGCCCGCGGCGCCGGTCGGCGCGGTCGCGACGCAGTACCCCGCCAGGTCACCCGGCGTCCTCGACTGGCCGGGCCCGACCGTCCAGGTCCTCGTCCACGCCGCCCACTCCCGGCCGGCCACCGCCCTCTTCCTGCCCGGCTCCGGCGTGCTCGTGGCGGGCGACCTGCTCTCCGACGTCGAGATCCCGTTGCTGGACCTGTCCGCGGAGGACCCCGTCGGCGACCACGTCCGGGCGCTCGACCTGCTGGAGGCCACCGGTGCCGACGTCGTCGTCCCCGGCCACGGCCACGTCGGGCGCGACCTCGACCGGCGGCTCGCCGCCGACCGCGCCTACCTCGCAGGGCTCGTCGCCGGGGTCCCGGCCACGGACCCGCGTGCCGACCTGCCGTGGACGGCAGCAGCCGACGCCGCCCAGCAGGCCGCCGTGGCACCATGACCGGCATGGGATGGCTCATCGCGGTCGTGATGCTCGCCCTCCTGCTCGTCGCGGTCGACCGGATGGTGGCTCGCGGCTGGTTCGACCGCCGCCGACCCCGCGAGCGGCGACCCACCGGGGGCGTGGCCGGGTCCGGGGCGTTCGGCGCGCTCGTCGACGTCTTCCAGCCCAACCGCGAGTACCTGACCGCCGAGCAGGACCGCCAGCAGCTCGAGATCAAGCAGACCGGCGACGGGCGGCTCGACCTCGACGCGGGCGTGGTCCGGCTGGACCGGGGACCGTCACCGAGGTAACCGCTCGCGCGCGTCGGTGCTCCCCCCTAGCGTGCGGTGGATGACGCCTGTGGTCTCCCACCTGACGATCGACGCCGCCGACCCGCACGTCCTCGCCCGCTGGTGGCGGGACGTCCTGGGCTGGACCTACGTCTGGGAGCCGGCCGAGGACGACGACGAGATCGCCATCGAGCCCCCTGACGGCGGGGCGACCGGCTGGCTGTTCATCAAGGTGCCCGACGTCAAGGCGGCCAAGAACCGCCTGCACGCCGACCTGCGTCCGCCCAACGGCTCCGACCAGGCCACCGAGCTCGAGCGCCTGCTCTCGCTCGGCGCCACCCGCGTCGACATCGGGCAGGGCGACGTGCCGTGGCACGTGCTCGCGGACCCCGAGGGCAACGAGTTCTGCCTGCTGCGCCGCACCCCGGACCAGCTCGCTGCGGCCCTCGCTGCCGAGGCGTCCGGCACCTGATCGTTCCCCCGCACGGGTGACGGAGGCGCGCGAGGGTCGAATTCGGACGAATCGGTCGGTACCTTCCGGGGATGATCAGCGCCGCACTACCGGTCCTGGGCGACGTCGCCTGGCACGACTGGGAGCAGTGGGCCCCGCTCGCCGTCTCCGTCCTCACGCTCGTCGCCGCCCTCGGCGCCTGGATCGTCGCGGGCCGCGCCGCCCGCCGCTCGAAGCGGCAGGCCGAGGCGACGATCAAGCAGACCAGGGTGTTCGACGAGCAGGTCGCGATCGCCCGCGACGCTGTCGCTCTCGCGCGCCAGGAGGCGCAGAGCGCACGCACCGACGCCGACCGGCAACGCGCCGAGGCCGACCGGATGCGCCGCATGCTCGAGGAGGCGCGGCTCGACGTGCTGGCCCCGACGATCGTCGCCCGGGCGTTCCCGGAAGGGAACGGCACGCCCGGCCGTCCCACGCTCGAGTACTGCCAGCTCACCACCGGCGGTCAGGACCGGTGGCGGCAGCTCACCGGGCAGCTGCAGGTGGGCCGCGACGAGACGTACGCGTTCCGCACCGCGCTGACGATCTGGTTCGAGAACGTGTCCGACGGCGTGGCCCAGGTCAACGTCATCGAGCCCGCCGGCGGCGAGCTGGACCTGCTGCCGGGGCACCCGCTGGTCGTCCCCGCACGGGAGTCCCGCAGCGTCACGTGGATGCGGCTGTGGACGTCCCGGGACCTCGACAGCGACGCACGCATCCAGGACCCGGCCGCGTGGCTGTTCAACCTCACGTTCACGGTGACCGACCTCGGCGTGCACGTGCGCGACACGTACGCGTTCGACGGCGACCTGCGGTTCTTCGACCGCGACGGCGCATGGCTCGTCGTCATGCCCGAGCCGCCCCTGCCGTGGACCTCCGACGTCGCGTCGATGCTGACCGGTCGCACCTACGAGTCGCTGCCCGCCTCCGTCAGCTGAGCGCGGCCCGCACGAGCGTCGACAGCTTCTTGCCGTCCGCGGACGCACCGGCGCGCGCCGTCGCCTCCTTCATCACCGCACCCATGTCCCGCACCGAGGTCGCGCCGACGTCGGCGACGACCGCGGTCACCAGTGCCTGCAGCTCGTCGTCGGACAGCTGCGCGGGCAGGTACGTCTCGATGAGGTCCGCCTCGGCCGTCTCGGTCGCGGCACGCTCGGGCGCACCCGCGTCCGTGTAGATCTGCGCCGAGTCGCGGCGCTTCTTGACCTCGCGCGCCAGGATCCTCAGCACCTCGTCGTCCGAGAGGTCCTTCTCGACCGTGCCCGCCTTGGCCTCGAAGCGCACCGCACCGATGATCTGGCGCAGGACGCCCGTGCGCTCGGTGTCCCGGGCCTTCATGGCGGTGGTCAGGTCGGACGTCAGCTGGTCGAGGGTGCTCATGAGAGCCATCGTGCCCTGCGCGTCCAGATGAGGCAGGCGGAATACGGCCGCCGGGTCACGGCAGGACGTAGTACGCGATCCCCTCGTACTGCCAGTTCGCGGTGTCCGTGGTCCGCAGCTGGCGCGACTCGGCCCGGTTCGCGGTGAAGTGGTGCTGACCGAACCGCGGGCTCCAGAACCGGTACATGGGCACCGACCCGGTCACGGGCGACGTCGACGCGCAGTACGCCACGCCCTCGAAGGTCCAGTCGGGATCGGTCGCGATGATGTGCAGCTTCTCGGCATCGCTGGCCGTGTAGAAGTGGTGCAGGTACCGAGCGGAGTAGAAGCGGTACACCGGGGTCGCCCCCGGGCACTCGCCGCCGACCGGCTGCCACGCCGCGAACGCCCGGCCCTCGTCGATCCAGCTCGGGTAGGTCGAGTTGATCGTGTCCCGCTCGAGGGCGCTCATCGTGAAGAGGTGCGCGTTGCTGAGGCTGGGGTTCCAGAACCGGTACACGGACGTCGACGAGAGCGCCGGGGCCGCGGAGACCGGGCGGTGCGGCAGTGTCTCGCACGCGATCCCGTCGCCGTCGGCGTCGAGCCGGTCCGGGTCGCCGATCTGCCCGTCGAGGTGGTCCTGCGCGTCCTCCTGGTAGGAGAAGTCGACGCAGTCGACGTCGGTCGACACGGCCGACGCGGCGGAGGCCGGCAGGACGACGGCTGCGGCGGACACGGCGACGAGCACGACACGGGCGAGGCGGGTGATCACCCTCCTGCAACGGCAGGTCCGGCCGCGGTCTTGACCGTCGGGCGCGGTGTCTGCGGTCACACGAGACGGTGCGGATGAGTCAGTCGATACGCCGGGTTCTATTCTGGCCTTATTCTGACCAGCGCCGATGCTCCGGAATCTGGCTCTGACCTGCACAAACGTCTCACGTTGTCTCACGCCAGATCAGGCGGTTTCACGAGATCTTGCGGACTAACCGCGGACTAAACGCGCGTTCAGTTTTTCTGACAGCCCACATACGGCCGCATGTCACCACTCCCCCGTACCGTCCCCGGCATGGATTACTCGCGGTGGATACGCATGCACGGTGACCCACCCGGGCAGACCCCGATCGAGCCGTACCGGTCCGCGACTGTGCGCAGCGATCTCTACTCGGGCGAGACCGTCGGGATCCCCGTGGTCGTCGTCTCGCGCGCACCCGCACCCCCGTCCCCTGCGGAGTGGTTGTGCGTCCGGCAGACGCTCGGGCATGAGCGGCACTGGTTCGCGTGGGTGCCAGCCGAGCGCGTCACGGCGCGTTAGATCGGGCTAGCCCTGACCCATCCGCCACACGTTGTATCGCCGCCACGCCCAGACACACCACTCACCGGGGCCGCCGTCAGGCTTCTTCGGGATCCGCCGCTCGATCAGCTTCCTCTGGGCAATCATCTCGACCCGCGTGCGCATCAACTCAAGGGGCTGGTTGCCAGCGATCTTCCAAGAGTTGTGTTCGGCATCGGCGAAGGTGGCGTTAAGGTCGCCGTTCGCCTGCTCGTATGGCTCAATCCACAATGCACGATTGATCGGAATGTCGACGTGCCGCCGGGTCCGGGGCGGGATCAGCCCGAGATCACGCGACTCACCCTCACCGGGTGGAGGCTGGTTTGGTGCACCCTCCGGGGTGCGTTCGTACATATGGTATTCGACCCGGGCCCCGTAGATGGGCTTGTTGCTGGCGTTGTGGAAAACGATTCGATACATGGGCTGTTTGGGAAGCAGCGGCCCGCCCGCAGCAGTGGCGGCGGTGTCGACCAGTTCGCCGACTCGTTCGGCCCACACCCAGACTCGATGGGCTTGCTTCCACAGATCGTGCCGCTCGCGTTCGTGTCGATCGCGTGCAACAGAACGCTGCGCGGACGCCCCGAGCCAAACTGCGACCAGTACCGCCAACACGGTTCCGATCGCCGTCGCGACGTCCCAGAAACTGTCCTCGACCGCGACGTGCACCACTCGGTTCATGTTCTCCAACGGTAGGGACGCGCAGGGAAGCCGAACGATCGACACTCCGGCAGCGTGCCTCCCGTTCGTCGGTCAGCGCGAGATCGATGGAACGGGCTCGTAGTCGAGCCGCTGCGCCGCCAGTTCGGCACGCCGCATCTCCGTGCGGGCCTCGTGCGGCGTCAGCGGTCGCAGCGTGCGCGGGTACGACTTGCCATCCTTCGCGGTCACGTAGTCCGGCAGGGTGCCCACGTGGGCACCCTCGATGTCCCGCTGCAGCGTGCCGCGTCCGATCTTCAGGGCCTCGGCGATCGCGACCTGCGAGTGACCCTGTTCGGCGAGCGCCACGACGACGGCTCGCCGCTGTTCGGGGTCCATGTGCCGGCGGTGCAGATTGACCTCGCGAGCGATCGCGGCGGCGTGCTCGTCGTCGTCCACGACGTGCACGACGGGCTGGTATCGAACGCCGAGCTCGTCGGCGATGCGCGAGCGGTGGTGCCCGTCGATGATGCGCCCGTGCTGGTCGATGAGCACGGGCACGAGCACGCCGAACCGCTCGATCGAGGGTGCTCACGTCAGCACCCTGACGGACGTGCGACCGGTAGCACATGCCTGGCGTTCGGACCCTCACCGATCGGACCGTGCAGGGTGGGGAACTCCCCACCCTGCGGCGCATCACGACGTCGGGCAATGTATGCGGCTGCATAGACTGCGACCCGACTCCAAGCGCACCCTGCAGGGTGCCGACGTCGGCACCCTCACGATCCGGCGCAAGTGCCGACGTCGGCACATGTGCCCGAGCGGGCACATGCATGCGTCGGCGGTCGAGACGCTCGACACGTACTCGCACCTGTGGCCGGATTCTGACAGTCGGACCCGTGAGGCCGTCGATGCCGCGATGACGCGAAACGTCTTGCGGACCAACCGCGGACTAGCGACCTAGTCGCAGAGCGTTTGTGCTGGTCAAAGCGTTGAAAGCGGATGAGTCAGTCGATACGCCGGGTTCTGTCCTCGCGCGCGGTTGCCCGCACTGCGCGAGTGGCGGCCATCCCTCTACGACGCACGTTGCCGTACGCCTCCAGCGGCCTACCCGGGAGCTCGGGCGAGCAGCCCTCGAACGCTCCCTGTCTGACCTTGCTCCGGGTGGGGTTTACCTAGCCGCACCGGTCGCCCGGCACGCTGGTGGTCTCTTACACCACCGTTTCACCCTTACCCGACCGGCGGACCGGTCGGGCGGTCTGTTCTCTGTGGCACTGTCCCGCGGGTCACCCCGGGTGGGTGTTACCCACCACCCTGCTCTGCGGAGCCCGGACGTTCCTCGGCGAGCCCGGAGGCTCGACGCGGCCGCCTGACTGACTCATCCGCGGCGCCAGCATAGTCGCCCGATCGCCACCCATCCGTCTGCTGGTCGGCGTCGAACCACCGGCATGGAGATCACGGAATCACTGACCCGTCGCGAGCGAGTGATCCTCGCGCACCTGGCCCTGCCGCTGACGCTCGGGGAGATCGCCGCGTCGCTCTTCGTCACACGGAACACCGTGAAGTCGCAGGTCCGCTCGATCTACCAGAAGCTCGGCACCACCGACCGCGAGTCGGCGCTGGCGGCCGGTCGCGAGCGTGGGCTGGTCCCTGCGGACCTGGCGCTGCCCGAGGCGGAGCAGCCGCGCCGGCGGCTGATGGAGGTGCCGCGCCCGTCGGTTCAGACGTCCACGCGGTAGGTCAGGGACAGCTCGTCGCCGGACACGCCACGAATCCCCCAGTTCTCCGGCGGGCTCTCGATGATGATGACCTCGAGGTCGTCGGCGGCCAGGCCGAGGGTGGGGGCGACGTCGTCGTAGAACGCTGCGATGAGAGCGCGCCTCGCCTCGCGCGACCGTCCGGTGAAGCAGAGGATCTCCACGACGAGGTAGTCCTTGCCCCGGGGGGCCACGAGGTCGTCGGCGTCGAGGAGCAGGAAGCGGTGGAACCGCTTGTCCTCGGGGAGTCCCCAGGTGCCGACGACCGCGCGGTGGACCGCGTCGGACACGGATCCCCGGCGGTCCTGCCAGACGTCGCGCCGGCCGTAGATCTTCACGTGCGCCATGGGGGTCCTCCTCGCGCTGCACCGTCGCGCGGAGCCTACAGTTCAGGCGTGCTCGTGCTCCTGCCGCCCTCCGAGGGCAAGACGCCGCCGCGCGCCCGCGGCCCCCAGCTCGACCTCGACAGCCTCTCCTCCCCAGGCCTGAACCCGGTGCGGGAGAAGGTCCTCGACGCACTGGTCGAGGCCAGCGCGTCGCCGGACGCCATGCGGGTGCTGGGGGTCGGGGCGAGCCTCGATGCCGAGGTGGCGCGCAACGTGCACCTGCGCAGCCTGCCGACGGGGGCGGCGAAGCACGTCTACACGGGTGTGCTGTACGCCGCGGCCGGGCTCGACCGGCTGACGCCGACCGGGCGGGCACGGGCGAGCGAGAGCCTGCGGATCGTCTCAGGCCTGTGGGGCCTGGTCGCACCCGACGACCGGATCCCCGCCTACCGGCTGTCCATGGGCACGGACCTGCCGGGGATCGGACCGCTGGCGGGGGCGTGGCGAGGCGCGCTCGGCGTCGAGCTCGAGGCGCGGGCCGACGGTGAGCTCGTGGTCGACTGCCGGTCCGCGACGTACCTCGCCGCGTGGCACCCGCCGCGGTCCGCCGACTGGGTGCAGGTGCGTGTCCTGCGCGAGCTCGACGGGAGCCGGTCGGTGGTCTCGCACAACGCGAAGCACACGCGCGGGGTGCTCACCCGTCACCTGCTGACCCGACGTGGTCGCGCCCCGCAGGACGCCGAGGGTCTGGCACGTGTCGCCCGGGAGCTCGTCGGGTCCGCGCTCCTCGCGGTGGAGCTCGGCCCGCCCACGCGCGGCGCGCGCACGCTCGAGCTCGTCGTGGCCTGAGTGGCGCGCCGGCGGGCCGTCCCGTGGTGGCTGGTCGCGGTCGTGGTGACCGTGCTCGTGCTCGTCAGCGGCGCGCTGCCCGCGCAGGACGCCCGCGAGCTGGCCGAGCGGACCCTGCCCGTCCTCGTCTTCGTCGCGGCGCTGACCGTGGTCGCCGAGATGTGTGCGGGCGCGGGGCTGTTCGACGCGGCCGCGGGGCTGGCGTCCCGGGTCGCGCGCGGGCATCGCTGGGCGCTCTGGGCCCTCGTCGTGGTGCTGGCGACCGTGAGCACCGCCGTCCTGTCCCTGGACACGACCGCGGTGCTGCTCACGCCGGTCGTCATCGCTCTTGCCCGGCGCACCCGCACGCCACCGCTGCCGTTCGCGCTCGCGGTCCTGGCGCTGGCCAACACCGCCTCGCTCGTCCTGCCGGTGTCCAACCTGACCAACCTGCTGGCCGACCACACCCTGCGCGCGGCCGGTGTCGGGTACCTGGGCCTGATGTGGGCGCCGGCCGTCGCGGCGGTCGTGGTCACCGTGGCGGTCCTGGCGATCCGTGACCGGCGGTCGCTGGGCGGCACGTACGAGCCGGGCCCGACGCACCCGGCTCGCGACCGGACACTGCTCGTCGTGTGCGCGGTCACGGTCGGCGTGCTCGCCATCGCGTTCGTCGTCGGCGCACCGACCGCTCCCACCGCGATCGTCGTGGCCGTCGTGCTGCTGGCGGTGACGCTGGCCCGGCACCAGAAGCTCCCCGTGGCCGCGCGCGACCTGGTGCCGTGGCGGACGCTGCTCGTCGTCCTGGGCCTCTTCGTCGTCGTCGCGACCGCCCACGCCCAAGGGCTCGGCGCGCTGCTCGGGCAGGCGGCCGGCACCGGGAACGGTCCGGCGGCGCTCCTTCAGCTGGCCGCGACGGGTGCCCTCGCGTCGAACGCGATGAACAACCTGCCCGCGTACCTGGCGCTGGAGCCGGCGGCCGGGTCCGACCCGCTGCGCGTCGCTGCGCTGCTCGTCGGTACCGGGGTGGGGCCGTTGATCACGCCCTGGGGCTCGCTGGCGACGGTGCTGTGGTGGCAGCGGTGCCGCACGGTGATGCTCGGTGTCCCGGCCGGCACGATCGTGCGTCAGGGGTTGCTGCTCGCCCCGCTCACGGTCGTCGCTGCCACGCTCGCGCTGGTCGCCGCGAGCTGACGGCTCAGGACGACCAACCCTCGCTCGGCACACCGACCACCGCGATCTCGTCGCGACGGTCCGCGAAGAGGCGCACGATGCTCACCGACGCGGGCGCGACCCGCAGCTGGCTCCACGACGACGGCTGCGCCCCCATCGTCACGCCGAGCGCGGCGCGGATGGCCACGGCGTGGCTCACGACGACGACCGTCCGGTCGACCCCCTCAGCCAGCAGCTGGTCCAGACCGCGCTGCAGCCGGCGACCGACGTCCTCGATCGACTCGCCACCCGGTGGCCGGAGGTCGGCCTTCGTGTGCCACGGCTCGAGCTGCCCGGGCCACCGCTCCTCGATCTGCTCGGCGGTCAGGCCCTGCCACTCCCCGAAGTTCGCCTCCTGGAACGCCTCGTCCGTCCGGACGGCCAGACCCAGCTTCTCGGCGATGACCGCGCTGGTCTGCTGCGTGCGGACCATGGGCGAGGCGATGATCTCGCTCGGGTACGGGATGTCGCCCCACAGGTCCCGTCCGACGCGGTCGACCAGGTCGGCGGCGTCACGGGCCTGCCGCAGACCGGTCTCGTCCAGGGGCGGGCCGGGCTCCCCGGAGCCGGAGTACCCGCGCGTAACGGTCATGGTCGTCTGCCCGTGCCGGACGAGGACCACCGTGACCGGCTGCTCCTCGTCGAACCGGACGCCTGCGCCGGACGGCCGCGGCGCCCGTCTCGGCGGCGAACCCGCGGGGTCGGCGGGGGTGGTCTCCAGCGGTTCGGCGGCGTCGCTCACGCCTCGCAGTCTGTCCCTCCGACGCGGGTCGCGCGAGCCGCGGATCAGCCCTTCGCGGGTTCCGGGAGGCGCACGAGGATCCGGCCGCACTCCTCGCAGCGCACCACCTGGTCCTCGGGTGCCTTGACGATCGCCTCGACGTCGAGCGGGTTCAGCTCGAGCCGGCAGCTCTCGCACCGGCGCCCGCGCAGTGCGCCGGCGCCCTTGCCGCCCAGCTGGGCGCGCAGCCGCTCGTAGAGCGTCACCAGCCCGGCGTCCAGACCGTCGGCGGCCGTCGCGCGCTCGGCGCGGACCGTCTCCGCCTCGGCGTCGAGCGCGGCGTACGCGGCATCGCGCTCAGCCTCGACCCCGGCGCGCTTCTCGGCGAGCGACTCGTGCGCGGTCGTGACCTCGGCGAGCGCCTTCTCGTGAGCCTCGAGCCGCTCCATGACGTCCAGCTCGACCTCCTCGAGCTCGGACTGCCGGCGTCCGAGGGTCACCAGCTCGCTCTGCAGCGCCTGGAGGTCCTTGGGGCTGCCGGTGCCGGAGTCCAGCCGGGCCTGGTCGCGCGCGGCACGCACGCGCACCTGCTCGACGTCGGCCTCCGCCTTGCGCAGCTCGCGCTGCAGGTCGCTCACGGCCGTCTGGGAGGTCACCAGGGCGGTGTGCAGGTCCGTGACCTGCGAGTCCAGCTCGGTCAGCCGCGCGAGCTCCGGCAGGGTGCGCTTCTTGTGGGCGATCTGGTCCAGGCGCGTGTCGAGAGCCTGGACGTCGAGCAGTCGGCGCTGGTCCGCTGCGGGTGCAGTCGTCACGGGTGTCCTTCCGGGGGTGCTTCGGGGTCGTGCTCTCCATGCGGTTCCGGGCTCGCGACGCGTCCCGTCCACGGGTCGGTGCTCACCGTGCTGACGCGGGTCTCCACCGTAGTGCCCGCGGCGGCGGCGTCCTGCTCCAGGGCGCGGGCCGCGTGCGCGAGCCACGGCCACTCGGAGGCGAAGTGGGCGACGTCGAGAAGGTACGGCGTGGACGAGCCGTCGTGCTCGGCGCGCTCGCGGAGCTCGGACGTCGGGTGGTGGCGCAGGTCCGCCGTCACGTAGGCGTCGACGCCGGACGCCCGGACCGCGTCGAAGAACGAGTCGCCCGACCCGCCGACGACCGCCACGCGCTCGACCCGCCCCTCGGGATCGCCGGCGAACCGCACGCCCTGCGCGGTCGCGGGGAGCGCAGCCGCGACCGAGGCCGCGAACGCCCGCAGCGTCGTGGGCTCGCGCAGCGACCCCACACGACCGGTGCCCGTCGAGCCGGGCCACGACGCCAGCTCGAGCACGTCGAACGCCGGCTCCTCGTAGGGGTGGGCGGCGCGCATCGCGGCGACGATGGACGAGCGGAGGCGACGCGGGGCAACCATCTCGACCCGGGCCTCGACCACGCGCGACGCCGTACCGGCGGACCCGATCGTCGGCGACGCCGCGTCGGACGGCGTGAAGGTCCCCTCGCCCGTCGACGTCCACGCGCACCGCGTGTACTCGCCGATCGCCCCGGCGCCCGCGGCGGCGAGCGCGTCGACCAGCCGCTCCGCGTCCCCGACCGGGACGAACACCACGTGCTTGTCGAGCGCCTCCACGGGCGCCGCGTCCAGCGGGACCGTGCCGACGAGGCCGAGCGCCGCCGCGAGGGCGTCGTTGACTCCCCCGGCCGCCGCGTCCGCGTTGGTGTGCGCCGTGTACAGCGCCGTGCCGGAGCGCACGAGGGTGTGCAGCAGCGCCCCCTTGAACGTCGTCGCCGCGATCGAGTGAACCGGGCGCAGGAGGAGGGGGTGGTGCGTCACGACGAGGTCGGCACCCCAGGCGACCGCCTCGTCGACGACGGCAGCCACCGGGTCGACCGCGAGGAGCACGCGGCGGACGGGCTGGCCGGGATCACCGGTGACCAGACCCACCGCGTCCCAGGACTCGGCCGTGGACGGGGGGTAGCGCCGCTCGAGCAGCCGGACGACGTCGCTCAGGACCGGTGCGCTCACGTGCCGCACGCTACCGGTCCGACGTCTCGACGCGGTCGCCGACGGTGACCGACCCGGGTCGGACGGGGACCATCTGGATCCCGAACCACACCTCGCCGTCGCGGCGCCGGTGCCGGGCGAGCGACGCCAGCGGCTCCTTGCCCTTGACCTGCGTGTCCGGGTCGATCGTCGTCATGACGCACCGGCCGCAGTGGTCGGCGAACCGCAGCTCGACGTCCCCGACGACGAGCCGCGCCCAGCCGTCCTCGGCGAACGGCTCGAGGTCCCCGTCGACCACCAGGTTCGGCCGGAACCGCCGCACGTCCAGCGGTCGCCACGGCTCGGGCGCCGGCTGCCCGGCAGCGAGGGCGCGCTCGACGCGCTCGTCGTGGAGCTCGGCCGCCCAGGTGTCCAGGCGACGCAGCGACGCGGTCGTCGTGACGTGCACCGGTCCGGTGTCGACCAGGGCCAGCGGGTCGTCGGCAGAGCCGCCGTGCTTCTCCGACATCCCGCGCCGAGCGGGGTCGTCCAGGTGGACCAGACGGACGGGCCGCCCGACCAGCTCGGAGCACCACGCGTCGGCCTCGTCACCCGCTCGGGTCGCCGTGTCGAGGCGGCTGAGCCGGACGGGGACGTCCGGTGGTCCGGCGGGCACGCCCACGACCAGGTCGGTCAGGCCGGGCGCCGAGAGGCGCACCCCGGGACCGTCGGGGGTCGCGACCGCGGAGAGCATCCGGGGGTGCTTGCGCGCGGTGACCGTGTCGCCGTCGGCGTCGACCACCATCCAGCGCCGGTCCCCGCGCGGGCCGGCGACGCCCAGCTCCAGGGAGTCGAGCACGGTGCCCGCGAACGACTTCACCGGGTACACCGTCAGCCGGGAGACGAACGGCAGGGTCGCGGGCATGGCTGGACCCTAACAACCGGTCCGTGCGGTGGGCCCGGCCGGTTTCGAACCGGCGACCTCCGCGGTGTAAGCGCGGCGCTCTGACCAGCTGAGCTACAGGCCCCAGAGCCACCCGACCAGCGGGCGGCTCGACGGTCGCCCAGCCTACCGGCGGGCGTGGTCGTCAGGCGGAGAGCTCCGCCAGCGCGGCACGGTATGCGGAGAAGTCGCGGGCCCGTCCGGGAGGGTTGACCAGGCTCCAGCGCAGCACGCCCTCGGCGTCGACCAGGAAGCTGCCGCGCACGGCCATTCCTCGGCTCTCGTCGAAGACACCGTAGGCGCGTGCCACCTCGCCGTGCGGCCAGAAGTCGGAGAGCAGGTCGAAGGCGAAGCCCTCCTGGGCCGCCCAGGCGCGCAGGGAGTGGCCAGGGTCGCACGACACGACGACGACATGGGCGCCGGCCTGCTCGAACTCCTTGATGTTGTCCCGGAGCTCGCAGAGCTCACCGGTGCACGTGCCGGAGAACGCGAACGGGACGAACACGATGACGGCCGGACCGCCCCGCAACCCGCTGAGGGTCACCGGCGTGCCGTGCGTGTCCGGGAGCGAGAACTCCGGGGCGGGAGCCCCGATCGGGGGCGTGGTGCGGTCGGTGGAGTCCATGGCGCGGACTGTAACAACGACCGCGGTGCCGTGCGAGGTGCGGTACGACCAGCGGTCAGCGACCGCGTCCGCGCGCGCCGAGCCGGGTGGCGGACCAGTCGGGCGCGATCGAGAACGTGGTCATGGCGTGCAGACCCGAGGTGGTCGCCGCCTCCTCGATGTCGCTGTGGGACACGTGCCCGGGCCGCCCCGCCTTCGGGGTGAGGACCCAGATGGGGCCGCCGTCGTCGAGCACCGTCATGGCGTCCACGAGCGCGTCGGTCAGGTCGCCGTCGCCGTCCCGGAACCAGATGACGGCACCGTCGGTGACGTCGTCGTACTCCTCGTCGACCAGCTCCGTGCCGGTCACGGTCTCCAGGCTGGTGCGCAGCTCGTCGTCGACGTCGTCGTCGTAGCCGAACTCCTGGACCACCTGGCCCGAGGTGAAGCCCAAGCGGGCGGCCGTCTGCGACGCGCCTTCGTCCGCGGTGGATGACACGTCCGGACCGCTCCCTCCGTCTCGGCGGTCCCGTCCGGGGACCGCCTGCTCATTGCCGCACACGCTAGCCCACCGCACCCGGACGGGCGCACGCAAGACCTGCACGGATGACGGTGTCGCGGCGTCGCGGGACCCGAGCGCGAGCCGAGCAGGGACCACTGTCACGGACGTCACGTGGACGTTCCTGCTACTCGGTGTGACTTTCGGGCCCTCGGGGTCCGAGAATGGGTCGACTACCCGCACCCGTCGTCGCCGCCCACACCGGCGTGCGTCCGGCGGTTCGGGCCAGATGCGCCGCCGATGCCGACCGGGCTCGTGCGCGCGGACGAGAGGCAAGGAGCGCTGGTGGCTTCGATCGACGAGACAGGACCGCTCATCGGTGGCCTGCTCAGCCAGGTGCCGGACATCGATCCGGACGAGACCGGCGAGTGGGTGGAGTCCCTCGACGGACTCATCGACGAGAAGGGCGGTCCCCGCGCGCGGTACGTGCTGCTGAGCATGCTGCGGCACGCGCGACAGCGGAACGTGGCCATCCCGGCCTCGCTCAACACCCCCTACGTCAACACCATCGCGGTGCAGGACGAGCCCTACTTCCCGGGCGACGAGGCGCTCGAGCGCCGCTACCGCTCGTGGATCCGCTGGAACGCCGCGGTGATGGTCACGCGGGCCCAGCGGCCCGGCGTGGGCGTCGGCGGGCACATCTCCTCCTACGCGTCCGTGGCGACGCTGACCGAGGTGGGCCTCAACCACTTCTTCCGCGGCAAGGACCACCCGGGTGGTGGCGACCAGGTCTACTTCCAGGGCCACGCCTCCCCCGGCGTCTACGCCCGCGCCTTCCTCGAGGGGCGCCTGTCCGCGCACCAGCTCGACGGGTTCCGCCAGGAGCTCTCGCACCCGGGCGGCGGCCTGCCGTCGTACCCGCACCCGCGCCTGGCGCCGGACCTGTGGGAGTTCCCGACGGTCTCGATGGGCCTGGGGCCCTCCAGCGCGATCTACCAGGCCTGGACCAACCGGTACCTGCACCTGCGCGGCATCAAGGACACGAGCCAGCAGGACGTCTGGGCGTTCCTCGGCGACGGCGAGATGGACGAGCCCGAGTCCCGAGGCATGCTGCAGCTGGCCGGACAGCAGGGTCTGGACAACCTGACCTTCGTCGTCAACTGCAACCTGCAGCGTCTCGACGGCCCGGTCCGCGGCAACGGCAAGATCATCCAGGAGCTCGAGGCGCAGTTCCGTGGCGCCGGCTGGAACGTCATCAAGGTCGTCTGGGGTCGCGAGTGGGACGCGCTGCTCGAGGCCGACAAGGACCGCGCGCTCGTCAACCTGATGAACACGACGCCCGACGGCGACTTCCAGACCTACCGTGCCGAGAACGGCGCGTTCATCCGCGAGAACTTCTTCGGCCGCGACCCGCGGACCAAGCAGCTCGTGGAGAAGATGACGGACGACGAGATCTGGGCGCTCAAGCGCGGCGGTCACGACTACCGCAAGATCTACGCCGCCTACAAGGCTGCTCGCGAGCACACGGGGCAGCCGACCGTCATCCTGGCGCACACCATCAAGGGCTACGGCCTGGGCTCCGGCTTCGCCGGGCGCAACGCCACGCACCAGATGAAGAAGCTCAAGGCGGACGACCTCAAGACCCTGCGGGACTCGCTGCGCATCCCGATCACGGACGAGCAGATCGACGAGAACCCGTACGTCCCGCCGTACTTCCACCCGGGCGCCGAGGACGAGGGCATCCAGTACATGCTCGAGCGCCGCCGCCAGCTCGGTGGGTTCGTGCCGGAGCGTCGCTCCACGCACAAGCCGCTCACGCTGCCGGCGGACAAGGTCTACGAGGGCCTGGCCAAGGGCTCGGGGCAGCAGGAGGTCGCCACGACGATGGCGCTCGTGCGCCTGTTCAAGGACCTGGTGCGGGACAAGGAGTTCGGTCACCGCCTGGTGCCGATCATCCCCGACGAGGCGCGCACGTTCGGGCTCGACTCGATCTTCCCGAGCGCCAAGATCTTCAACACCAACGGCCAGAACTACATGTCCGTGGACCGCGAGCTCATGCTCTCCTACAAGGAGTCCGAGTCCGGCCAGATCATGCACACGGGCATCAACGAGGCCGGTTCGGCCTCCGCGTTCCAGGCCGTCGGCACGTCGTACGCGACGCACGGCGAGCCGCTGATCCCGTTCTACTTCTACTACTCGATGTTCGGGTTCCAGCGCACCGGCGACCAGTTCTGGGCCGCCGGGGACCAGATGGCCCGCGGGTTCCTCATCGGCGCCACCGCCGGCCGCACCACCCTGACCGGTGAGGGCCTGCAGCACGCCGACGGCCACTCGCCCCTCCTGGCCGGGACCATGTCCCACGTCGTGCACTACGACCCGGCGTACGGGTACGAGATCCGGCACATCGTCAAGGACGGCATCGAGCGGATGTACGGCGAGGGTCACGACCGTGACCGCGACGTCATCTACTACCTCACCGTCTACAACGAGCCCATGCAGCAGCCGGCCGAGCCCGAGGGCGTCGACGTCGAGGGCATCCTGCGCGGGATCCACCTGGTCGCACCGGCCGAGGGTGACGGGCCGCGCGCCCAGATCCTGGCGTCGGGCGTCGCGGTGCCGTGGGCGCTCGAGGCCAAGAAGCTCCTTGCCGAGGACTGGGGCGTCCAGGCCGCGGTGTGGTCGGTGACCAGCTGGAACGAGCTGCGCCGCGATGGGCTCGCCGCGGACCAGCACGCGTACCTGCACCCCGGCGAGGAGGAGCGCGTGCCGTACCTGACGGCCAAGCTCCAGGGTGCCGAGGGCCCGTTCGTCGCGACGACGGACTTCGACCACCTCGTCGCCGACCAGGTCCGCGCCTGGGTGCCCGGCCCGTACGCCACGCTGGGCGCCGACGGCTTCGGCTTCTCGGACACCCGCGCGGCGGCCCGTCGGCACTTCAAGATCGACGGCCCGTCGACGGTGGTGCGCGTGCTCCAGCAGCTCGCGCGCTCTGGCGCGGTGGCCGCCGAGGCGCCGGCCCAGGCGATCGAGCGCTACCGCCTGGACGACGTCACGGCCGGCACGTCCGGCAACACGGGCGGCGACAGCTGAGCTGACGCGCTGACGACGAAGGCCCGGGCTCCGCGGAGGAGCCCGGGCCTTCGTCGTGCGGTCGTCAGGTGCCGGGGATGGTCTGCTCGGCGTGCGCGACGTCACGCTCGAGCTCGCGCCGCAGGTCGGCGATCTCGCGCTGGTTCGGGTACAGGTCGAGGGCGGCGATGTGCTGCTTGGCCTCGAGCGGCCGGCCGGCCTCGATCGACGCCAGCACGAGCTGGCGGGCGACCTCGGGGTCGTGCTCGCGCGGCCGCCAGTGACCCACCCCGAGACCGAGGGCGTCGACCGGCAGGCCGGCCTCACGCAGCAGGCCCAGCGCCTCGACCAGCGCCTTGCCCGACGGGTCACGCTCGGCGGCGGTGGTCAGCCGGCGCAGCGTGCCCTCGTGGTCGTCGTGCACCGACAGGCGCGCGACCTCGATGAGCGGGTACCAGGCCCGCGGGTTGCCCGCGAGCTCCTCGCCGAGCGCCCAGACGGCCAGGTCGGCAGCGCGCTGCCGCTCGGTGTCCGTGGTCTCGGCGGAGAGCGGGTCGTGGTCGGGACTGGCCTCCGCAGCCCGGCGACGGACGATCTCCGCGAGGGCGACGAAGGCCCGGTCGTTGTTCGGGTCGTCGCTGAGCATCGAGCGCAGCGCGTCCTCGTGGAGCGTGTCGCCGCGCCGCGCAGCAGTCGTCGGTCGGCGCGCGCCGACCCGCGAGGCCGAGGACGGCCGTCGCATGAGCTGACGCAAACGGGGCAGAAGAGCCATGACGCGACCCTATCCGCTGGGGGCGGACCACACCCTTTCGACGACATACCTCACACTCGCCAGGCACGGCCGACAGGGCGGCGACGGACCGTCCTTTGTCGACTTCCCACAATCCCCGACCCTATGCTCGGCCCATGTCCAGCTCACCGCGCGGGAAGGGCTCCGCCCCCGCCACTGCGTCCGACCAGCCGGACCCGGCACCGGCACCGAGCCGGCCGCGGCGCTCGGCGCCCGCCCGCCTGCGCACGCCGGTGCTCGAGGCGCGGGGCGGACCCGAGACCCAGCGCCGGGTGCGCGACAGCGCCGGGCTGCTCTCCGCGGCGGCCATGCGCCGGCTCGACGACGACCTCGAGTGGTACCGCGCGCTGCCCGCGGAGGACCGCTCCTGGGTGGGGCTGGTGGCCCAGGCAGGCATCACCGCGTTCGTCACCTGGTTCGCGGAGCCGACGCGCCCGCCCCACGGCGTCGGGGACATCTTCGCGGCCGCGCCGCCCGAGCTCACGCGGTCCATCTCGCTGCAGCACACGCTCCAGCTCGTCCGCGTCGTCGTCGACGTGGTCGAGACCCACAGCGACCGCCTCGCCGCCCCGGGCGACGAGCGCGAGGTGCGCGAGGCGGTGCTGCGCTACTCGCGCGAGGTCGCGTTCTCCGCGGCCGAGGTCTACGCCCGCGCCGCCGAGGTCCGCGGTGCCTGGGACGCCCGCCTCGAGGCGCTCGTGGTCGACGCGCTCGTGCGCGGGGACGTCGACGACGCGCTGCGCTCACGGATCGCGGCGCTCGGCTGGAGCGGACGGGGATCGACGCTGGTCATGGTCGGGACGACGACGTCCGCCCTCGACGACGTCCGGGCCGCCGAGCTGCGTCGCGCGACCCGCCGCGCCGCCGACGACGCCCTGGTCGGCATCCAGGGCGACCGGCTCGTCGTCTTCCTGGGCGGGGAGGGTGACCTGCTGGCCGCCGCGGGGACGCTCCTGCCCCGGTTCGGGCCCGGTCCCGTGGTGATCGGGCCGGTGGTGGGCGACCTGACGGACTCCGCGCGGTCCGCGCGAGCCGCGCTGTCCGGCCTGCTCGCCGCCCCCGCGTGGGAGCAGGCACCCCGCCCCGTGCAGGCCGACGAGCTCCTCCCGGAGCGCGTCCTCATCGGGGACGTCACCGCCCGCCGGACGCTCGTCGCGCAGGCCTACGCGCCGCTCGCCGCCAGCCCCGGGTCCCTCCTGGAGACGGTGTCGGCGTACCTGGGCACCGGACGCTCGCTCGAGGCCGCGGCGCGCACGCTGTACGTGCACCCCAACACGGTCCGGTACCGCCTGCGCCGCGTCGCCGACGTCACCGGCTGGGACCCGCTGGACGCCCGCGAGTCGTACGTGCTCCAGACCGCGCTGGCGCTCGGCCGGCTGGACGCCGTGGAGCCTGCTCCCGCGGTCGGCCCGCGCTGACCATGCACGGCGACGGGAGCGACGCGTTGTAGGAGTCGCACAAGGGTGCCCGACAAGGTTGGTGCACGCCGTGAGGCGGGTCGGCTCGCTGCGCCAGGCAGAGTGGTCGGGTGCTCGTCGTCGTCTGCCCCGGTCAGGGCGCCCAGTCCCCCGGCATGCTCGCCCCGTGGCTCGAGCTGCCGTCCGTCGCCGAGTCGATCGCGCGGGCCTCCCGCACGACCGGCCTGGATCTCGTCGCCCACGGCACCACGTCGGACGCCGACACCATCCGGGACACCGCCGTGGCGCAGCCGCTGCTCGTCGCGTCGGCGCTCGCGAGCCTGCGGGCCGTCCTCGAGCTCGGTCCCGACGACGCCCTCGACATCGCCGCGCAGCGGGTGGTCGGGGCGACGGCCGGACACTCCGTCGGCGAGCTCGCCGCGGCAGCGATCGCCGGCGTGCTCACCGACGACGAGGCCCTGCGCCTCGTGGCGGTGCGCGGCGCCGCGATGGCACGTGCTGCGGCGACCACCCCCACCGGCATGTGCGCGGTGCTGGGCGGTGACCCGGACGAGGTGCTGGCCGCTCTCGCCGAGCACGGCCTGGTGCCGGCGAACGTCAACGGCGGCGGCCAGGTGGTGGCCGCAGGGACCCTCGACGCGCTCGCCGCCCTCGCCGCCGCTCCTCCCACCCGTGCACGCGTCGTCGCCCTGCAGGTCGCCGGCGCGTTCCACACCGAGCACATGGCGCCCGCCGTCACCGAGCTGCGAGCCGCGGCCGACGACGTCACGCCGGGCGAGCCGATGGTCCCGCTGCTGACCAACTCCGACGGCACCGTCGTCGCGTCCGGCGCCCGGGCGCTCGAGCTGATCGTCGCGCAGGTGGCCAACCCCGTCCGCTGGGACCTGTGCCAGTCGACGCTCCAGGCACTCGGGGTCACCGGGCTGCTCGAGGTCGCTCCCGGTGGGGTGCTCACCGGGCTGGCCCGGCGTACGCTGCCCGGGGTCGAGACCGTCGCCGTCAAGACCCCCGCCGACCTGGACGCCGCGCGAGACCTCGTCCGTCGGCATGCCGGAGACCCCGAGAGCCACCTGGAGAAGTCGTCGTGACCCGTCCCACTCTCACGCAGGCCACCGGCCCGGCCCACACCCGCATCCTGGGCGTCGGAGGCGTCCGCGGCGAGCGGGTCGTCACCAACGACGAGCTCGTCGGACCCATCGACTCCTCGGACGAGTGGATCCGCCAGCGCACCGGCATCGTCACGCGTCGTCGCGCCGAGGCGGGCACCGACGTCCTCGACCTGGCCGAGGGCGCTGCGCGGGCCGCGCTCGAGAACGCGGGCCTCACGGGTGCGGACATCGACGCGGTGATCCTGTCCACGGTCACGTACTTCCACCAGACGCCCGCAGCGGCGGCGATCATCGCGGACCGCATCGGCGCCACACCGGCGGCCGCGTTCGACATCTCGGCCGCGTGCGCCGGCTACTGCTACGGCATCGGCCAGGCCGACGCCCTCGTCCGTGCAGGCACCGCGCGCAACGTGCTGGTGATCGGCGCGGAGAAGATGAGCGAGCTCGTCGACCCCGCGGACCGGACGATCTCCTTCCTGCTGGGCGACGGCGCCGGCGCGGTCGTGATCGGCCCCTCCGAGACGCCCGGCATCGGCCCGACCATCTGGGGCTCCGACGGCAGCCAGGCCCAGGCCATCCGCCAGACGCACTCCTGGCTCGCCACGCGGGACGAGGGTCTCGGCTGGCCCACCCTGCGGCAGGAGGGCCAGAGCGTCTACAAGTGGGCGGTCTGGCAGATGGCGCCCGTCGCGCAGAAGGCGATGGACGCGGCCGGCGTGACGGCCGACGAGATCGAGGCCTTCATCCCGCACCAGGCGAACATGCGGATCATCGACCAGATGATCAAGACCCTCAAGCTCCCCGACACGGTCGTCGTCGGCCGGGACATCGCGGAGACCGGCAACACCTCCGCCGCGTCGATCCCCTTGGCGACCGAACGCCTGCTGCGCGAGGGTCAGGTACCGAGCGGTGCGCTCGCCCTGCAGATCGGCTTCGGAGCCGGCCTGGTCTACGCGGCGCAGGTCGTCGTCCTGCCCTGACACCCCTGAGGTACGACGCCGGTTGTACCGTTCGTCCGACCCCGAGCTCCATCCCCGAAGCACCAACCCACACGAGGAGATACCGATGGCGTACAGCGAGCAGGAGATCCTGGCCGGCCTGGCCGAGATCGTCAGCGAGGAGACCGGTCTGCCCACGGACTCCGTCCTGCCCGAGAAGTCCTTCACCGACGACCTCGACATCGACTCGCTGTCGATGATGACGATCGTCACGCTCGCCGAGGAGAAGTTCGACGTGCGCATCCCCGACGACGAGGTCAAGAACCTCGCCACGGTCGGCGACGCCGTCTCGTTCATCACGGGCGCGCAGGCCTGATCCCGCGCGACCGGTCGGTCCCGGGCGTGCACGCCCGGGACCGGCTGACCCTCTCGCAGTCTCTCGACCGCAGATCTGGAGCACCGATGAGCCACGTACCCGACGTCGTCGTCACCGGACTGGGAGCCACGACGCCTCTCGGCGGTGACGTCCCCAGCACCTGGGCCGCCGCGCTGAACGGCGAGTCGGGCGCCCGCCGCTTCGATAACGACTGGGTCGAGAGGTTCGGACTGCCGGTCGGGTTCGCGGCGACCATCAAGGTCGACCCGTCCGAGGCCATGGCACGGCCCGAGATGAAGCGGATGGACCCGTCCGCGCAGTACGCCGTCATCGCCGCCCGCGAGGCCTGGGCCGACGCGGGCTCCCCCGAGGTGGACGGCGAGCGGCTGGGCTCCGTCGTGTCCTCCGGCATCGGCGGCATCCGCACGATCCTGGACGCGTGGGAGGGCCTGCTCGCCAGCGGCAACGCGCGTCGGGTCCTGCCGATGACGGTGCCGATGCTCATGCCCAACTCCCCGACGGCCTACGTGTCGCTCGAGTTCGGTGCCCGCGCCGGCGCCCACGCGGTCGTGTCCGCCTGCGCCTCCGGCGCCGAGGCCATCGGCTACGGCGTCGAGATGATCCGCACCGGCCGCGCCGACATCGTCATCGCCGGTGGCACCGAGGCGTCGATCCACCCCATGAACGTCGCCGCGTTCGCCGCGTCGCGCACGCTCTCGCTGCGCAACGACGACCCCGAGCGCGCCTCACGCCCCTACGACGTCGACCGCGACGGGTTCGTCATGGGCGACGGGGCCGGTGTGGTCGTCCTGGAGAGCGCCGAGCACGCCGCGGCCCGCGGCGCCCGCGTCTACGCCCGCATCGCCGGCGTCGGCCTGTCCGCCGACGGCTACCACATGACGTCCCCCGAGCCCTCGGGCGAAGGGCAGATCCGCGCGATGAGCGCCGCCCTCGAGGAGTCCGGGGTCGCCCGCAAGGACGTCGTGCACGTCAACGCGCACGCGACGTCGACCGTCGTGGGCGACCTCATCGAGGCCCGATCCATCCGCGGCCTGCTCGGGGACGAGGCGGACCACGTCGCGCTCTCGGCCACCAAGTCGATGACCGGCCACCTGCTCGGCGGCGCCGGCGCGCTGGAGACGATCTTCACCGTCCTGGCGTTGCACGACCGGCAGGCACCGCCGACCATCAACGTCGACAACCCCGACCCCGAGCTGGTGCTGGACCTCGTCCGTGACAAGCCCCGCGCCCTGCGCGACGGCGACATCGCGGCGGTCAACAACTCGTTCGGCTTCGGCGGCCACAACGTCGCGCTGGTCGTCGCCTCGGTCTGACGTCGGGCTGCCGGTCGCCGGGTCCCCCCACGGGTCCGCCGGTCAGTAGCCGCTGAAGGCGTCCGTGCGGATGCGGCGGACACCCGAGCGGCGCAGGACGCGGCGCGAGTGCTCGACCATGCCCGGTCCGCCGGAGACGTACGCGACCCGGCGTGCGGCGTCGGGCACGGTCTCCTTCAGCGTGGTGGCGTCGATGGTCGGCCCGGTGGCGAACACCCACGACTCCGGGAGCGCGGTCGGCCGCTGCGGGCTCACGACGACCACGCGCGCGCCGGACCCGACGAGCACGTCGGCGTAGGGCGCCTCGTCGCCGGGGCCGAGCAGCAGCACGACGACGACGTCCCGCCGGGCGCCCGACCGGGCGAGGTCGGACAGCTGGCTCACGAACGGGGTGATCCCGATGCCGCCCGCGAGGAGCAGCAGCGGGACGGCCGCGTCCTTGGGCAGCACGAAGTCGCCGCCGACCCCGGTCGCGCGCACGAGCCCGCCCTCGGGCAGCGCGCTGAGCGCCTGCTTGAAGGAGCTGAGCGACTCGGTGACCCGGAACGCCACGGCGACGCCGTCCGTGTGGTCGGGCGGGGTCGCGAGGGAGAAGACCCGGCGGGACCCCCGCGCGTCGGCGCCCTGATGGGGGACGTGCAGCTCGATCCACTGCCCGGGGCGGAACCGCACGGCGGCGTCGGACGCGAACGCGACCTCCCGGATGCCGGGAGTGACCATCCGCTGGGCACGCACCCGCAGGTGGACGGCCCGCCGCTGCCCGACCGTGAAGGCCAGGACGTTGCCGACGACCAGCGCGAGCTCGGGTGACGCGTACAGGACGCCGAGGCTGAACGGGACGACCGTCAGCGCGCCCACGAGCGCGGCCTCAGCGAGCTGCTGCCACCGCCGGGGCGGGAGGGTGAGCGGCTCGGTGAGCATGAACCCGGCCGCGAAGACCAGCGGGTAGGACTGCAGGGCCGTCAGCAGGGCGTCGGTGGGTGCGGCGCCCGTGGCGACCAGCCGCGGCAGGAGCACGGCGAGCGCAGCGGCCAGGTAGGTGGCGACGAGCGCGAGCCGACGCGTCCGGACGACGACGGCGAGTGCCGCCAGCGCGACGACGGGCAGCAGGGCGGGGGTCGCCACCCACCACACGGCGCCGAAGCCTCCGAACAGTGGGGCCAGCAGCCCAGCGGCGAGGGCGCCTGCGGCGGCAGGATTGAGCACGTGCCTGGCCCGGACCGCGACGACGAACTTCGACAGCGCGGCCAGGACGGCGGCCAGCGCGACGATGCCGAGACCCGTCGGCGTGGTCTCCGGCCAGAAGAGCAGGGCCAGGATCAGGCCGGTGATGACAGCCGACTCGGTGTGCACGCGGGTGCGCCAGAGCGCCCCGCACGCGCGGCCGGCGAGCACGCTGACCACCACGGCGACCGCGGTGCTGACCACGAGGGCGACGGGGTCCTGCTGCACCGGCCCGAGGACGGACAGCACCAGCGCGACCAGCAGGATCCCGCCGAGCGCGATGGTGACCAGCCGGTACATCGTCACCCGGCCGAGGACGGTGTCGACGGTGCTCATGCGAACAGCTCCCCTGGGAGGCCCAGCGAGTACCGGACCCGGCCGTCGGCGACCATCCGCACGTAGGTGTGGTCGATCGCCGCCTCCAGCCGGTCGGGGTCCGCGAAGAAGTGGGCGGTGCTCAGACCGTCGGCGACCATCGCGGTGTCCGCGACGACCCAGGTGGCGACGACCTCCTGCGTCGGCAGCCCCGTCCGCGCGTCCAGCACGTGGTGCAGCCCGTCGCCCCACGCACGGCGGTCCACCCCCGACCCGCACAGGGCGGCGCCGTCGAGGTCCACGACCCCGATCGCGCGCGTGGGGTCGCCGGGCTGCTGCAGCGCCACCCGGAACGCGGTCCCGCCGCGGTGGACCAGGTCCCCGCCGGCGTCGACCACGTAGGCCTCGATGCCGCAGTCCAGCAGCTCGGCCGCGACGAGGTCCACCAGCTGGCCCTTGCCCGCGGCACCCACGTCGAGCAGGACGGGCTCGCGCACGACGAGGGTGCACCCGTCGCGCTCGAGCACGTCGTCCCAGGCGGGTGCCGGCTCAGCGACGCCCGCACGGAGCGAGTAGCCGGCGTCGTACCCGAGCCGGACCAGGCTGCGTGCGACCAACGGGGACACGGCGCCGTCGGTGCAGCGACCGAGCGTCGCGTACAGGTCGAGCAGCGGGCCGGCCTCCGGGGGCAGCCGGTACGTCCCCGGCTCGCGCGACATCTGCGCGACCACGGAGTCGTCGCGGAACCGGGACCAGACGGCGTCGTACGACGCGATCCGCGACTGCACCCGTGCCCGCGTGACCACGTCGAGCGGCCCGTCGACGTGGATCGACCACCGGGTGCCGATCGCGTCGAAGGACGCCTCAGGCGTGCGCATCAGCGGCGATCTCCACGAGCGCCGCGTTGAACCCTTCGGGGGTGAGGGAGGAGCCGGAGACCGCGTCGACGGTGAGGCCCTCGATCGGCTGGCCGACGACGACGTCGGCGACGCCCGAGGCGAACTGCGTCTGGAACTTCTGCGACGCGGGGTTGGTGGCCTCCGGCGTGACCTCGACGGCCGACACCATGCCGTCGGCGAGGGTGATCGAGACACCGACGGTCTCCGGACCTGCCGGCGACTCGTACGAGCCGGTCGCGGTGTAGGTGCCGTCGGCGTACTCGGGCGCCGCGGGCTCCTCGACGACGGCCGCCTCCGACGGCTGCTCGGCGGCCTCGTCCGCGGTGTCCGGGCTCGCGGCCCCGCTGCTGCAGGACGTGAGCGCAGCGACTGCGGACACCCCCGAGACGAGCGCGATCGTGGTCCTGCGTGGCGTCCTCATGCGTGGTTTCCCCTCATCGTGTCCCCCTGGCACGGCCAGTGACGGCCGTATTGCAACAGGTCAGGACGCTAGGGTCCACGGCTGGGCGCACGCTGTGAACGTCCAGTGGCCGAGCGAAGCGATTAAGTTCGGCTCGCCCGGAGCACTCAGCCGACGCGGTGCAGCCAGCGCACGGGGGCGCCGGCACCGGCGTACCGGAAGGGCTCCAGCTCGTCGTCCCACGCCTGCCCCAGTGCGAGGTCGAGCTCGCTGCGCAGCCGGAGCGGGTCGGCGGCGTGCTCGAGGGCGGCGCGGATCCGGTCCTCCGGCACGACGATGTTGCCGTGCACGTCGGTCGCGGCGTGGAAGATGCCGAGCTCGGGCGTGTGGCTCCACCGCGAGCCGTCGACGCCGTGACTGGCTTCCTCGGTGATCTCGTAGCGCAGGTGGGCCCAGCCGCGCAGGGCGGAGGCTAGGCGCGCGCCGGTGCCCTGCGGGCCCTGCCACGAGTGCTCAGCACGGTAGAAGCCCGGACCGGCCGGCTGCGCCGTCCAGTCGAACGTGGTGCGTGAGCCCAGCACGTTGCCTGCCGCCCACTCCACGTGGGGGCACAGCGCGCGCGGTGCAGAGTGCACGAAAAGTACACCGCGGGTGATCGCACCAGCCATGTCGTCCTCCTGAACGGGCTCGAGGTTCGCCTTCCCCAACGACCTCAGTCACGTTCCCAGGAGTACGCATGCCGGACGGACAGCTTCGCGGCGTGCTGGGGACAGCATGCCGGACGATCTGGTGATGCGCCAGCGACCTACAGCGTGTCGCGGATGGCGCGCATGGCCTTCTTCCGCACCGACCGCTCGAGACGGTCGAGGTAGAGCATGCCGTCGAGGTGGTCCACCTCGTGCTGCAGGCAGCGCGCCATGAGCTCCGTCCCCTCGACGACGACCTCGTTGCCGTCCAGGTCGGTGCCGACGACGCGGGCGTACCAGGCGCGGTGCGTCGGGTACCACAGGCCGGGGACCGACAGGCAGCCCTCGTCACCGTCCTGGTACTCGTCCTCGGACAGCTCGACGATCGTGGGGTTGAGGACGTAGCCGACCTCGTCGTCGATGTTCCACGAGAACGCCCGCAGGCTCACGCCGATCTGGTTCGCCGCCAGGCCGGCGCGGCCCTCGGTGTCGACGGTCTCCAGCAGGTCGTCGACGAGACCGCGCACGCGGTCGTCGATCGTCGTGATCGGGTCGCAGGGGGTGCGCAGGACGGGGTCTCCGACGGTCCGGATCTCTCGCATGGCCATGCGGACGATCCTCGCACGGCACGCCGGTCGACGAGGCGGGGTCGGGTCTCCGCACGGCGTCACGGGGGCCGAGTGTGAGCAGGACGACATGGTCCGGGCGGATCGAAGGGCGTCGGCCGGCGTAGTCTTTTGTACTGACTGGTCAGTCTAAGGAGTCGTCATGCCCGTGCCCGCTGTGACCGCCCTCGCCCTGCAGCTGCACGGTGACCGAGGGCCTGTCTTCGGACCGCTCGACCTCGAGATCGAGGCCGGCACCCTCACGCTGGTCCGGGGGCCACAGGGCGCCGGGCGCACCAGCCTGCTGCTCGCCCTGGCGGGCCGCATGGCACCGGACCCGTCGTCCGACCTCGTCGTGCTGGGCCACCGGCTGCCGACGCACCGCGCCCTCGTGCAGCGCGAGGCGGCCCTCGCGGGCTTCGCGGGCATCGACGACCTGGACGACTCGGTGACCGTCGGTGCGCACGTGCGCGAACGGCTCGCCTGGCTCGCGCCCTGGTACCGGCGCGCTCCCCGCGCCGACCAGGCGACCGTCGACCGCGTGCTGGCCCCGGTGTTCGGCGACCTGCCCGTCCCTGACGTCCAGACGGTCGTCTGGCACCTCGACGAGGTCGACGTGCTCCTGCTCCGGATCGCCCTCGCCATGGCCCAGGGGCCCCGGCTGCTCGTCGTCGACGACGTGGACCAGGTGCACGACCGGACGCGCCGCCACCTGGTCTGGGACCGGCTCGACGCGCTCGCCCGCACGGGCGTCACGGTCGTCGCGTCCTGCGCCGACCCCGACGAGGCCGTCGGCGCCCGCTGGACCGTCCTGCCCGTCTCCACCCCCACGCCCTGAAGGACCCGCCATGCTCTCGCTCACCTCCGGTACCGAGCTGCGCCGGTTCGGCCGCGGTCGGCTCCCCCGGCTCGCCGTCGCGGCGATGCTGCTGGTCCCGCTCCTGTACGGCGCCCTCTACCTCTGGGCGTTCTGGGACCCGACAGGACACCTCGACGCGATGCCCGTCGCGTTGGTGAACGCCGACGCGGGCGCCGACCGCGA
Source organism: Cellulomonas xylanilytica (assembly GCF_007989805.1). Lineage (GTDB taxonomy): Bacteria > Actinomycetota > Actinomycetes > Actinomycetales > Cellulomonadaceae > Cellulomonas > Cellulomonas xylanilytica. Next base: position 152,748 of record NZ_BJUB01000001.1, on the reverse strand, counting down.
CGGCGCCCGGGTCACCGCGGGCCAGGACCTGACCGACGAGCTGGTCGACGGCGCCGCGCTCGACTGGGTGGTCACCGATGCCACCGACGCAGCCGCCGGGGTGCGCGACGGCGACTACTACTTCGCGGTGACCATCCCCGCCGACTTCTCGGCCGACCTCGTGTCGGCCGGCGGCGAGACACCGACCGCCGCGCAGATCGACGTGACCTACAACGACGCCACGTCCTTCATCGGCACCACCCTCGGCCGCTCGGCGATGGACCACGTGCGTGACGGTGTCGCGGCGACCGCCGGGGAGCAGGCCGTGGACCAGGTGCTGGTCGGGCTGGGGTCGGCGCGTGACGGCATGGTGCAGGCGGCCGACGGCGCCGTGTCCCTGCATGACGCGTCGCAGCAGCTGGGCGAGGGCGCGCAGCGGGTGGCCGACGGCGCGATCGACGCCGAGGACGGCGCGGCCCGCCTCGCCGCCGGCGCCTCGACCCTCGACGGTGGTGTGCGAGACGTGGCCGCGGGTGCGGACCGGCTGTCCTCGGGCGCCACGCAGCTGTCCGCCGGCGCACGCAGCGCGGCCGACGCGAGCGGCCCGCTGGCGTCCGGCGCGCAGTCCGTCGCCGACGGGGTGCACGCCGCCACCCAGCAGGTGGACGCCCTGACCGGCCGGCTCCCCGCGCTCACCGACGGGCTGACGCAGGTGAGCGCGTACCTCAGCGCACGCGCGGCGGCGGGCGACCCGGACGCCGCGGCTCTCCTGGCGGGCCTCGCCGGAGCAGACCTCCCCGACGCGGCGACCCTGTCCGCGATGACCGAGCAGCTCCACGCCCTGGACTCCGGTGCGGCGCAGGCCGCCGCCGGTGCGCAGACGCTCAGCACCGGGCTCGGCACGCTCGCCGACTCGTCGGTCTCCGTCGCGTCCGGGGCCTCCGACCTCGCCTCGGGCGCCCGGCAGGCAGCTGCGGGCGCCGACACCCTGGCCACGGGGTCGGCGGCGCTCGCCTCCGGGACCGTGACGCTCGCCGACGGGGCCACCCAGGTGGCCGACGGGACCGGCCGGCTCGGGGACGGCGCCCAGCAGCTGGCCGACGGGCTGAGCGACGGTGCGACGCAGATCCCCGACGACAGCGCGGCGCAGCGCACGGCGCGTGCCGGTGCCCTGTCCACCCCGGTGGCGATCGACGACGAGGACGTCGCACCGGCAGCCAGCCTCGGTGAGGGGTTCGCCCCCCTGTTCATCCCGCTCGCGCTGTTCGTCGGCGGGCTCATCACGTGGCTGCTCCTGCGCCCCCTGCCCACCCGCGCGCTCGCGACGCCCGCGTCCGGGTGGCGGGTCGCGCTCGCCGGGTACCTGCCGTCGCTGGTCATCGGCGCGGGCCAGGTCGTGCTGCTCCTCGGCGTCGTCGGGCTCGGGCTGGGCCTGCACATCGGGCACCCGGTCGGGACCGTGGCGTTCCTGCTCCTCGTCGCCGCGTGCTTCCTCGCGCTGCAGCAGATGCTCCTGTCCGTCCTCGGGTCGGCCGCCGGCAAGGTGGCGACGATCGCGCTGCTGATGCTGCAGATCACCTCCGCGAGCGGCACCTATCCGGTGGAGACCACGCCCGCGTTCTTCCAGGCGATCCACCACGTCCTGCCCATGACGTACGCCGTCGGCGGGCTGCGCAGCCTGATCACGGGGGCGCCCGACGCACGGCTGTGGACCGCCGTGGTCTACCTGGTCGCGGTGGCGTTCGCGTCGCTCGCGGTGACCGCGTGGAAGGCGGGGCGCCTGCGGACGTGGACCGTGGCGCGTCTGCACCCCGCCCTGAGCATCTGAGAGGCTGGCCGGCATGCGTGCGACGGCCACCCGGGACCAGATCGTCGAGGCCGCGCTCTCCCTCGTCGCGGACCGCGGGTTCACCGCGACGTCCGTCGACGACATCGCGTCGGCCGCCGGGGTGGCCAAGGGCAGCGTGTTCTACAACTTCGGCTCGAAGTCGGGGCTGTTCGAGGCGATCATCACCGAGGGCGTCGCGCGCCTCACCGTCGCGCTGCGCACCGCCTCCGACGGCCTGCACGGCCACGCTGCGCTGGAGGCGCTCGTCACCGAGCTGCTCGGCCAGATCCGGGCCCACCCCGACTTCGCCAAGCTGATGATCGCCGAGACGTTCCGGACCGGCCGCAGCTGGCAGGACTCCATCCGCCTGGTGCGCGACGAGTCGATGGGTGCGTTCGCGGCCGTCGTCGCCGAGGCCTGGCCCGACCGCGACCCGTCCCTGACCGCCGCCGCGCTGTTCGGGGCCACCCTCCTGGCAGGCCTCGAGTGGCTGGTGTTCCAACCCGAGCGCACCCTGGACGACGTGCGGGCAGCCGTGCTCGCCACCGTGCACTGACGACGACCGGAGCGCCGAGATGCCCACGGACCCACCGAACGGCGTGCACTCCGAGGTGGGACGGCTCCGCCGGGTGCTGGTCTGCGAGCCCGGGCTCGCGCACCGGCGGCTCACCCCCACGAACGCGTCCGACCTGCTCTTCGACGACGTGCTCTGGGTGGAGAACGCGATCGCGGACCATCGCGCGTTCGTCGCGGAGCTGCGGGCGCGCGACGTGGAGGTGCTGGAGCTGCACGACGTGCTGGCCGAGACCATGGCGGTGCCCGGTGCACGCGACTGGCTGCTCGACCGCAAGATCCGCCCGAACGACGTCGGTCTGGAGCTGATCGACGACACCCGGGAGTTCCTCGAGCGGCTCGAGCCCCGCCAGCTCGCCGAGTTCCTCGTCGGCGGGCTGGCGACCGTGGACATCACCGGCGGGTTCGACGACGACCACTTCGCGCTCGCCGAGTACTCGCCGGACGCCCGCGAGTACGTCATGCCGCCGCTGCCCAACACCCTCTACACCCGCGACACCACGTGCTGGCTCTACGGGGGCGTCACGCTCAACCCGCTGTACTTCTCGGCCCGGCACGACGAGACGCTCCTGATGAAGGCCGTCTACCGGTTCCACCCGGCGTTCGTCGGCTCCACGGTCTGGTGGGGCGACCCCGAGCAGCACTGGGGACGCTCGACGATCGAGGGCGGCGACGTCATGCCCGTCGGCAACGGGACCGTGCTGATAGGCATGAGCGAGCGGACGTCACGCCAGGGCATCACCCAGCTGGCTGCGGCGCTCTTCGAGCAGGGTGCCGCCGAGCGCGTGGTCGTCGCCGGCATGCCCCGGCTGCGCGCCGCGATGCACCTGGACACCGTCTTCACGTTCGCGGACCGCGACGTGGTGACCCTGTACCCGAAGATCGTCGACGCGATCCACTCGTTCACCCTCCGGCCGGCGGACGGCGGCCGCGTCCACCTGACCGACGAGGGCACGGCACCGTTCGTCGACGTCGTCGCCACCGCGCTCGGGCTCCCGGGGCTGCGCGTCATCGAGACCGGTGGCGACGCGTACGCCTCCGAGCGCCAGCAGTGGGACAGCGGCAACAACGCCGTCGCGGTCGAGCCGGGCGTGGTCTTCACCTACGACCGCAACACGACGACGAACGCCCTGCTACGCGCGGCGGGGGTCGAGGTGCTCGAGATCCGCGGGGCCGAGCTGGGACGCGGCCGCGGCGGCGGTCACTGCATGACCTGCCCGATCAGCCGCGACCCGATCGACCTCTGAAGAATGCAGAAAGCCCCCGCGCTCCAGGAGCGTGGGGGCTTTCTTGAGAGCTGTGGAGAGTGAATTCACTCCGCCGCGCGCTGCGTGGGAACGCCGGTGAGGAGCGAACGCACCTCGGACTCGTGGAAACGGCGGTGGCCGCCGAGGGTGCGGACGGCGGAGAGCTTGCCGGCCTGCGCCCAGCGGGTGACCGTCTTGGGGTCCACGCGGAAGAGAACGGCGACCTCGCCCGGCGTGAGCAGGGCACCCTGCGAGAGGGGGGCGTCCGTGGTGGTAACAGCCATGATGGATCTCCTGTCGTTCGGTAGCTCGGCTGGCCATGTAGGCCCCGTGGCTTTGCGTCCCCGCCTTGCAGCGGGTTTGCCGTTGTCGCTGACAAAGAGAACTATGCCCGTATCTGGACGCCTGTGCAACAACCTTCGCCGCACGATTCGCGCGCAAACGGGTGATTTAGATGCGGCCATAACGGGCGCGCACGAACGAGTACACGCCGTACGCGACGAACCCCAGAGCGACGATGACCAGCAGAAGGACTCCCGCCGGCTGGTCCCGCAGGGTGTGCAGGGCACCGTCCAGCCCGGTCGACCTGGACGGGTCGGCCGTCACCGCCGCCGTGACGAAGAGCACACCGACGATGCCGAGAGCCACCCCCTTGGCGACGTAGCCGAGCACCCCGAGCCGCCGGACGGCCGGCCCCGCCGTCCCCGACGGCAGCCGCTGGAGGTCCTGCAGGAACTTCTTCTTCCAGCCCTTGTAGACGTGGTAGATCCCGACGCCGATGATCGCCAGGCCCACCGCGCCGACCAGGATGCGCCCGAACGGCGCCGCCATGAGCTTGGCCGTCAGGTCCGCCGTCTGGGTCGACGCGTCCGAGCCGCCACCGCGAGCGAAGCTCAGGGCCGCGAACGCGAGCGCGATGTAGACGGCCGCGCGCCCGGCGGCCTTGGCGCGCTCCCCGGAGTCACCGGACCCGAACCGCCCGTGGATCGCCTTGGCCACCTGCCACGCCCCGAGCGCGAAGAACGCGACGACGGAGAACCACAGGACCACCGCGCCGAACGGCGTGCTCGAGATCGTGCTGAGCGCCCCCGACTGGTCGGCCTGCTCACCGCCGCTGCCGAACGCGACGCGGAGGGCCAGGACGCCGATGAGGATGTGGAGCACGCCGCTGACCGCGTAGCCCGCCCGCGCCGCCAGCTCCCAGGACCGTTGTGCGTTCGCCGTGCTGCTCGTGGTCACCACGTCATCTCCTCGTCTCGGCCCCCCGGCGATGCTGATCGTGGCAGGAGAGGGCCGCTCCGGCGACCGGAGAGCCCGGGAGATGGTGGGGCAGGTGGGGCTTGAACCCACGACCGACGGATTATGAGTCCGCTGCTCTGACCGGCTGAGCTACTGCCCCGAGGCACCGCACACCCTACCGAGGCCGCACGCGTGCGTCGGAGCCCGCGCACCCGCGGGTACCGTGAGGCGGTGGCCCTGTTCTCCCGTCGACGCCTGCCCCCGACCGACCGCACCCGGCTGGACCTGAGGCCTGGCGACACCGTGCTGGTCAGCACCGAGCTGTCCGACGGACGGCGGGCCGTCGCGACCCGGCGCGCGCTGCACCTGCTCGCACCCGACGGTCCCGTCGTCCGGCACCCGTGGTCCGACGTCGACCACGGCTCCCTCGACCCTGCGACGCGCACGATGACGCTGCGCTGGGTCTGGGGCGAGTCGGAGCGGCTGACCTTCTCCGAGGTGCCCGGCTCGTTCGCGTTCTCGCAGACGTTCCGCGAGCGGGTGCAGCAGTCGGTGGTCCACGCGGTGTCCGTCACGCTCCCCCGCGGTCAGCGCGCCCGGGTCGTCCTGCGGCGGGACGAGGCCGGCACGATGTTCACGCAGGTCCTCGGGGACGCGACGATCGACCTGTCCGACCCGGCCGTCGCGGCTGTCGTGGACGCGGCCGAGGACGAGGTCCGCGACGCCGTCGGCCTGCCCCGCTGAGCTGTCCGGGGCACCCTCGGACGGCTGCTAGAGTTTCTTCCCGCACGATCCCTCGTAGCTCAATTGGCAGAGCATCCGACTGTTAATCGGACGGTTACTGGTTCGAGTCCAGTCGAGGGAGCCAGTATCACCGCAGGTCGGGCCCCCTTCGCAGGGGGCCTTCGTGCTGTTGCGGCCCCCGACGCTCACGCGCAGACTTCGCTGGTCGGGCTCACGGCTCGACCACGGGCAGCTCTCGTGACGAGGCGCCGCAGCGGCCGCACCGTCAGGTCGGGTGTCGCTTGACCGCGAGCACCGGGGCGTCCGCCTCGAGCAGCACCCGTTGCGCGGTGCTGCCCAGGAACAGCTTGCCGACGGGGCTGCGTCGGCGCAGCCCGATCACGACCAGCTCCGCGCCCGCGGTGCGCGCCCGGTCGAGGATCTCGTCGGCCGGGTCGAGGGTCGGGTCGTGGGCGTAGACCACGTTGCGCACGTGCAGCGCGTCCAGCCTGGCGCCGAGCGCATCCGCATGCTGCTCCAGTGAGATGTCGAAGGCGTTGTCGGCGCCGGTGTCGGGGCCGCTGATCACGTGCAGCACGGCGTCGGACACCCGCGCCTGCGCGACTGCTGCGTCCAGGGCCGCTTCTCCCTCGGGCGTCTGTACGTGACCCACCACGATGTTCATCTCGGTTCCTCCTGTGAGCGGTTCAGGCCAGGGCGGCTGTCGCGGCGCGTGCGCCGTCGCGGGCGAGGGTGGCACGTGCCGCGACGAAGGCGTCACGGAGCACGACGTCGGACCCGAGGTCCCCGAACACGGGCTCGTACGTGAGGAACGCGCCCGGTGAGCTCTTCTCGGCCTCGACGAACGGAAGGAGCTCGCGGAGCCGCTTGTCCTGGACCGGCGGACCGTCCTCGTCCGTGGCGCCCTCGAGGTACTCCCACCACGCTGCGAGCACCAGGGCGCACCGGGCGATCTCGCCACCCGCGGCGAGCTGTGCACGCACGACGGGGAGCAAGAACTTGGGGATCCGGTCCGAGGCGTCGACCACCTGGCGCGCCAGGGTGTCGCGGATGGCCTCGCTGCTGAACCGGGCGATCAGCTGGTCGCAGTACTCGGACAGGTCGATGCCGGGCACGGCCTGCAGGGTGGGGATCGCCTCGCGGCGCATGTAGCCGAGCAGGAACCCGACGAACAGCGGGTCGCGGCACACGTCGTGCACGTAGGTCTCGCCGGCGAGGATGCCGAGGTAGCTCATGGCCTGGTGGGAGGCGTTCAGCAGGCGCAGCTTCATCAGCTCGTACGGCATCACGTCGTCGACGACCTGCACGCCCACGGAGTCGAAGGCGGGCCTGCCGGCGCTGAACCGGTCCTCGAGGACCCACTGGGTGAACGACTCGGCGCGGACCGGCCAGCGGTCCTCGACGCCGAGCGCGGCCACCGCGGCGACCACCTCCGGCGTCGTGGCGGGCGTGATCCGGTCCACCATGGAGCTCGGGAACGCGACGTGCTCGCCGATCCACTCGGCCAGCCCGGGGTCGAGAGCACGCGCGAACGCCGTGACCGCGGTCCGGGCGACGTGCCCGTTGCCCTGGATGTTGTCGCAGGACATCACCGTGAACGGTGCGGTCCCGGCGGATCTGCGGACCGCGAGCGCGGCGACCACGAGGCCGAGCACGCTGGAGGGCGGTGCGGAGCCGGCCAGGTCGGTGAGCGTCGCCGGGTCGTGCGGCTCGAACTCCCCCGTCGCGTCGTTGACGCCGTAGCCGCCCTCGGTGATGGTGAGCGAGACGATGCGCGTCGCGGGGTCGGCCAGTCGGTCGACGACCGCCTTCGGGTCGGCCGGGGCGTGCAGGTGCGCGACGTGCGAGCCGATCACCCGGGCCGCCGTGCGGCCGTCCGGGTCGACGGTGAGCAGCGTGTACAGCCCGTCCTGCTCGTGGAGGACGTCGGCGATGGTCCGGTCGGCCGGCAGCACGCCGACCCCGCAGATCCCCCACTCCGACGCCCCGTCGTGCAGCAGCCGGTCGACGTACATCGCCTGGTGAGAGCGGTGGAACGCGCCGACTCCGAGGTGCACGATCCCGCAACCGACCTGGTCGCGGTCGTAGCCGGGTACGGCGACGTGGGGACCGAGGTGGTCGAGGGCACCTGCGTCGAGGTGAGTCGTCATGACGGCGTCCTTCGGAACGAGGTGGGCACGCGGCCTCCCCTTCGTGGAGGGGCGCAGGGGAAGCCGCGTGCGAGGCTCAGCAGCTGGACTTGTAGAGGTACTCAGCGCCCTCGCCGTCCACGTTCTCCGCGGTGATGATGTGGAAGCCGGTCTGGATCGTCGGGGTGACCTCACCACCGGTCAGCGCGGCCATGGCCTGGTCGACGCCGTCGACGCCGATCTGGTACGGGTCCTGGGCGATGAGCGCCTGGACCGTCCCGTCCTTGAGCTGGCCGACCTGGTCCGGACCCGCGTCGAACCCGACGACCGTGACCTGGTCCTGCTTGTCGGCCTGCCGGACTCCGGTCGCGGTGCCGGCCGCCGAGAACGTGTTCGTCGCGAACACACCGACGATGTCGGGGTCCTTGGCGAGGGCGGCGGTGATCAGCTGGGCGGCCGTGGCGGTGTCGTTGTGGCTGTACTGCACGCCCAGGTACTCGAAGGTGGAGTCCTCCGCCGCGGCGGTCTCGAAGCCCTTGACGCGGGCGTCGACGGTCGAGATGCCGGGGTCGGTCGACATGACGAGGATCTTGCCGCCGTCCGGGTTCGCGTCCTGGATGGCCGTGAACGCCGCCGCGCCGCCGCCCTCGTTGTCGGAGGAGATCTGCGACGCCGCGAACGACGGGTCGTCGACCGTGGTGTCGACGAGGACGACCTGGATGTCCTGGTCGGCGGCGGCCTTCAGCGGCGCCTGCATCGCGGAGACGTCCGTCGGGGCGATCAGGATCGCGTCGGGACCGCTGGCCACGACCGAGTCCACGATCGGCTTCTGCAGGGTCGGGTCGAACTTGGCCGGACCCTGCGTGTTGACCTCGGCACCGACCTTCTCGGCCTCGGCCTCGATGCCGCACTGCATCGTGACGTAGAACTCGTCACCGGCGACGCCCTGGATGAACGTGAGCTTCTGGGTGCCGCCGCTCGCGCTCGCGTCGGAGCCTGCGTCGCCGTCCCCGCCGCTGCAGGCGGTGAGCGCGAGCGCGCTCGCGGCGACGAGCGGGATAATCCTGGTGATGGGCTTCATGGTCTGCTTCCTTCGGGGTGTCGAGTCGTGCGTCGTTGGCGCCGTCGCGCTGGGTGACGGGTGGTGCTGTGACCGCCGGCTCACGCTGACCGTCGGAACAGGTGGGTGAGGGACCGCTTGCCCGTCTTCGTGGCGCGGGAGGCCGCGGCCCGACGACGCTGGTCGATGTACACGGCGACGATGAGGACGGCGCCGATGGCGACCTGCTGCCAGAAGGGCTGCACGCCGGTGATGACGAAGCCGTTCTGGAGGATTGCCGGGATGAACAGGCCGACGATCGTGCCGAAGATCGTCCCGACGCCGCCGAACAGGCTCGTGCCGCCGATCACGACCGCCGCGATGACAGCCAGGCTGGTGGTGGACTGGCCGGCGATGGCTGTCGTCGAGTACTGGGCGAGGGACAGGATGCCCGCCATGCCTGCCATCAGGCCCGACAGCGCGTAGATCATGATGAGGTGGCGATCGACCTTGACGCCGACCCGTCGGGCGGACTCCTCGTTGGATCCGACCGCGTAGGTGTACAGGCCGAACTTCGTCTTGTGCAGGACGACCCCGAAGATCAGGAGCAGCACCAGCGAGATCACCGAGATGGTCGGGATGGTGGTGCCCGGGATGTTGCCGTAGCCGATGTTGCTGGCGAGCACGGCCGGCACCTCGCGGATGTCGACGCCACCGGTGATCACCTGGGCGAGCCCGAGCGCACCGCTGAGCGTGCCCAGGGTGACGATCAGCGGAGGAACCTTCGCCTTGGCGATCAGCAACCCGTTGAAGACGCCCCACAGGACGCCGCAGACGATGGACACCAGGATCCCGGCGATCGCGGTCCCCCAGCCGTCCCCACCCATGCCTTGCATGACCTTCGCGGCGATGACGCCGGAGAACACCAGGACCGAGCCGATGGACAGGTCGATGCCGCTGGTGATGATCACGTACGTCATGCCGATGCCGAGCACCGCGAGGATCGACACGTTCTGGATGACCAGCCGCATGTTCGACCAGGTGGGGAAGGTGTCCGGCGCGAGGACGGAGAACACCACGAAGATCGCCAGGAGGACCAGCAGGATCTGGAACGACTGCACCTTGACGATCCGACGGGCGAGCCCGCCGATGCCGCGCTCCGAGTCCACGGTCATCAGGGCGGCGTCCGGACTGACCGCGGCCTCGCTGCGAGGCTCGCCGGTCGGCGGGGCGTCGGCGGCCACGCCGACGGCGTTGGCGGTCGCGTTCTTGGCAGGCATGCTGTCGTTGCTCATCACTTCGCTCCTGCGTCCAGTGCGCCGGTCATCGCCCCGACGAGCTCTTCGACCGAGGTGTCCTTGGCTTGGAAGGTGGCCACGCGGCGTCCCAGTCGAAGGACCTGCACCCGGTCCGAGACCTCGATCACGTGCGGCATCGAGTGGCTGATGAAGACGACCCCGACGCCCTTGTCACGCACCCGGCGGATCGTCTCCAGGACGTTCTTCGTCTGGACGACGCCCAGCGCTGCGGTCGGCTCGTCGAGGAACACCACGCCCTTCGCCCAGGCGACGGCCCTCGCGATGGCGATCGCCTGACGCTGGCCGCCCGACATGCTGCCGACCGGGCTGCTGTAGCTGCGCACCGTGGCGCCGAGCTCGTCGAACGCCACCTTCGACCTGGCCCGCATGGTCTTGTTGTCCAGGAAGCCGAGCTTGCCCAGAAACCCGGGCGCCGGAATCTCACGGCCGAGGTACATGTTCTGCGGCGGCGTGAGGTGGGGTGCGAGCGCCAGGTCCTGGAAGACGGTCTCGATGCCCATGTGGCTCGCCACGCTGGGCGAGCTGAGGTCGACCTCCGACCCGTCGAAGAGGATGGAGCCGGAGTCGAGCGCGAGGTTGCCGGAGAGCGCCTTGACCATGGTCGACTTGCCGGCGCCGTTGTCCCCGATGAGGGCGACGACCTCTCCGGCATGCACGTCGAAGTCGGCTCCGTCGAGGGCGCGCACGGCGCCGAAGCTCCGGGTCAGGCCCCGGGCCTCGAGAATGGGGATGGTCGACGACATCGTCAGAGCTCCTTCGGTGGGGTGGGTGCTGGTGTGAGCCGGGCGACGAGGTCGGCCCTGGCGCGCGTGGCCTCGACGACGAGTCCGTTGGCGGTGTCGACGTTCGCTACCCAGACCCGTGCGTCGTCCGGCGTGTCACCGAACGACCGGCGGCGCGCCTCCAACCTCTCGCTGCGGACGTCCGGGGGCACGTCGAGGAACCAGGCCTCGTCGAGGCACGGGCGCACGGCCTGCCACCCGAGGTCGTCCAGCAGGAGGTAGTTGCCCTCCGTGATGACCAGCGGGGTGTGCAGGTGGACCGGGACCGCACCCGCGATCGCGGCCTCGAGACCGCGGTCGAAGCGTGGTGCGTAGACGACTGGCTCGGTCTGGCGGCGCAGCCGGCGGAGCAGCGCGACGTAGCCGGCGACGTCGAACGTGTCGGGTGCTCCCTTCCGCTCGCGTCGGCCGAGGCGGACCAGCTCCTCGTCGGCGAGGTGGAAGCCGTCCATGCCCACGAGTGCGACCTGGTCGCCGAGCGCATCCACGAGAGCCGCGCAGACGGTCGACTTGCCCGCACCGGGGGCGCCGGTGATGCCGAGGACCGTGCGGCGGCCCGACCGGGCCAGGGCACGGGCCCGCTCGACGAGGTCGTCGACCGACAGGTCGTGCGTGGGGTCGGAGAGAGCGATCTCGGGCTTCGTGGTGTCGACGTTGGTCACCATGGAGAACTCGTTTCGCAGTGGAGGAACTGGGTTCCCGGCGGTCGTCCGTTGATCCGTCGGTGTCGAGTTGTCGAGGAACCTATGCCCGTATGACACCGGTGTCAACAAATCCGTGTCACCGGTGACACATCACCATATGTCACCGGTGACACATCGATGAATCTGGGCTACATTGACCGCGTCGTCGAGGTAGGAGCCCGGGCCGCATCGCCGCGAGCACACCTCAAGTCCCCCGACCTCCAGGGAGCTCCCATGTTCGATCTGCGCGGCCGCACGATCCTGGTCACCGGGGCCGGTGGCGGCATCGGTGGCACCACGGTCCGCCACCTGGTGAGAGCCGGCGCGGACGTCATCGCGAGCGGCAGGACCCAGGACTCGCTCGACGCGCTCGTCGCCGAGACCGGCGCCCGAGCCCTCCCGTTCGACCTGACCAGCGAGGACTCCGTCCGGGACGCGCTGGACGGCACCGACCTGTGGGGCGTCGTGAACTGTGGCGGGTTCGGCGGCGAGATCGCCACCCCGATGGACACCGACATCGCGGTGTTCGACAAGGTCATGGCCGTCAACGCACGCGGCACCCTGCTGGTGACGAAGTACGCGTCACGGTCGATGATCCGCCTCGGCCGGGGCGGCGCCATCGTCAACGTGTCGAGCCAGGCGAGCCTCGTCGCGCTCACCGGCCACATTTCCTACGGCTCGTCCAAGGCCGCGGTGGACAACATCACCCGGGTCTCCGCGCTCGAGCTCGGCCGGTACGACATCCGGGTCAACAGCGTGAACCCCACCGTGGTGATGACGCCGATGTCGGCCTGGTACTGGGGCCGGGAGGACATCGAGGGCCCGTTCCTGGAGGCCATGCCGCTCGGCCGGTGGGCGACCGAGGACGACATCGCCGGCCCCATCACGTTCCTGCTCAGTGACTCCGCCTCGATGATCTCGGGCGTCTCGCTGCCGATCGACGGTGGCTACACCGCCCGATGACACGGTCGTCCGGCTGACGGAAGGGGCGCGACCCATGGCGACGATGCGCGACGTCGCACGCCGTGCCGGGGTCAGCGCCAAGACCGTGTCGCGGGTCTTCAACCGCGACCCGCACGTGAGCCCGGTGACGAAGGAGCGCGTGGAGACCGCCCTGCGCGAGCTGAGCTACACCCCGACGACCCTGGCGACGACGTTCCGCTCGGGTCGGGCGCCGGTCCTCGGCGTCGCCGTCCCGGACATCGCCGACCCGTTCTTCGGGGCGCTCGCCAAGGCCGTCGAGTCGCTGGCGGCCGTCCAGCGGATGTCCGTCGTGATGACCAGCCTCGGCGAGGACCCGATGCGTGAGCCGGCGATCGTCCAGTCCCTCCTGCGCCAGTCGCTCAGCGGGCTGGTCATCGCACCGATCGCGGCCGACCAGTCCTACCTGGACGTGTGGGCGGCACGCACCCAGCTCGTGTTCGTGGACCGTCGGGCTGCCGGCATCGTGGCCGACTCGTTCACGGAGGACGACCACGCCGGCGCCCGCGCGGCGACCCGGCACCTCGTCGAGCACGGCCACGTCCGGATCGGCTTCCTCGGGGACAGCACCGCGATCCCCACGAGCCGTGGCCGGCTCGTGGGATACCGCGCCGCCCTCCTGGATGCAGGCATCGAGTACGACGAGTCGCTCGTCGTGCTCGGCGCCCTGGACCGCGCGTCCGCCGCTGCCGCCTTCTCCGCCCTGGAGCGTCTCGACCAGCCACCCACCGCGATCTTCGCGTCGAACGCGCGGGTGACGATGAGCCTGGTGCCGGTCCTGCGCGCCCACAGGCAGCTGGCCGTCGCAGGGTTCGGCGACTTCCCGATGGCGGACATGCTCGAGCCGTCCGTGACCGTGATCGACCAGGACCCGACCGCGCTGGGCACGCTCGCCGCGCAGCGGATCCTCGACCGCATGGCGCACCCCCAGCGCCGGTACCGACGCCACACCGTTCTCCCGGTCCAGCTCGTCGAACGCGCGTCCTGCTTGCCGGGCGGATGACTCCGGCGATCAGGCCGTGACGGGCGTCGCGGTGGGGCTGCGGTCGACCAGCCGGACCGGCAGGACGGTCTTCCGGCGGAGGCGCCGATCGGGGGTGTCGATCCGCTGGAACAGCCGCTCGGCCGCGAACCGCCCCACCGCGGCGGGGTCCTGGTCGACGACCGTGACGGGCGGCGTCAGCGACCCGGCCATCGGGAAGTCGCCGAAGCTCACCAGCCCGACGTCGGTCCAGCCCACCCGCTGCAGGGCGGGGACCACGTCCAGGCTGCACCGCGCGTTCGACGAGAAGATCGCCGTGGGGGGGCTCACCAGCCGTCGCCACCCCTGCAGCGCGGCGTCGAAGTCGGCGCCGTCGGTGTCGCCCAGGTACACCAGCTCGTCGTCGGGACGGACCCCGGCCTCCGTCAGCGCCCCGCGGTAGCCCTCCAGCCGCAGCGAGGTGGTGCGGAACCGGTAGGCGTCCCCGACGAAGGCGATCCGGCGGTGCCCGTTGGCCAGCAGGTGAGCCGTCGCGTCCCGGCCACCGCCCTCGTCGTCCTCGATCACCGAGTCCGCGACGAGCTTGCCCGGTGCCCGGTCGACGAACACCATGGCCGTCCTCGCCTGCCACGGCCGCAGGTAGGACTGGTCGGGTCCGATGGGGCACGAGATCAGACCGGCGATCTGCCGCTTCAGCAGGTTCTCGACGGCCTCCTGCTCGTGGCCGGCGTCGTTGCCGAGGCTGGTCACGATCACCCCGGTGTGCCGGGCCTTGGCGACCGCCTCCACCGCGTGGATGACCTGCGCGAAGAACGGGTCGGCGATGTCCGGCACCGCGACCCCGATCGCGGACTCGCGTCCGGCGCGAAAGCTCACGGCGAGGACGTTCGGGACGTAGTCCAGCTCCCGGACGGACGCCTGGACACGCTCGCGAACCTCGGCCCGGACGTATCCCTCGTTCCGGAGGACACGGGAGACAGTCTTGGGGCTCACGCCGGCGTGCGCGGCGACATCACGCATGGTGGCCATGGTCTTCTCCGTCCGACGTCGAGTCTGCGGAGAATCTATGACACCGATGGCACATCCTCACGGACGGACCCGCCGAGCACGCGCTCGAGGACCGCGGTGGCCAGCGCCTCGGGTGCCTGGGAGGCGTCGGCCCGGATGTGCGGCACCCGCGGCGCCGTGAGGTCCAGACCGGACACACCGCTCTCGCGGGCGAGCCTGGGGACGTCCCGCGCGGCAGCGCGCCGCCGGAGCCGCTCCTCGACGGCCGCGGGCTCGATGTCGAGCCAGACGAGCGAGGGCCTCCCACCCGCAGCCTCGAGCCGAGCCGCCAGGGCCGCCCATGCCGACGGGTCGCGGCGCTCGGCCGTGAACGGCGCGACCAGCACGACACCCAGGCCGAGCCGCAGGTTCTCCTCGGCCACCGCGGCGATCGCCGCGTAGCGCGCGGCGCGGGTGGTGCGTGCCAGCACCGGGTCGTCGAGGTCCTCGACCCCCAGCAGGCCGACGACGACGGCGGTGAGGTCGGCCGTCGCGGTGTCCAGGTCGAGCAGCGCGGCGCCCAGGCCCCGCGCCAGCAGGGCCGCCAGGGTGCTCTTGCCCGACCCCGGAGGCCCCGTGACGACGACCGCCTGCGGGTGCCCGTCCCGCTCGCTCACGGCGCTGTCCGGGGCGAGCTCATCGCGCGCCGGCCGGCGCCCCGTCGACGACCGCGGCCAGCTCCCGCAGACGGGGCAGCGCCCGCGTCGTGAGCAGGTCGTGCCGGGTCTCGTGCGAGACCGCGAGGCTGTCCTTCCAGAGCGACCGGCCGGCCATCGCGCCACGGGCACCGTTCGCGACGGCGATCTCCACCTGCTTGATGAACGTCTCGTGGTTGACGCCCGCGGACAGCACAGCCCACGGCACGCCGTCCGCGGCCGCCGTCACGGCCGCGCATGCCTCGGCCGAGCCCGGGTACGGGAGCTTGAGGACCTTGGCGCCGCACTCGACCGAGATGCGCGCAGCATCCGCGACGAGCTGCGGGAAGATCGCCTGGTAGTCGGCCTCACTCTCGTCCTCGAGACGGTAGGTGAGGATCTCGACGATGAGCAGCAGGCCCTCGGCCTCGCAGGACTTCACCAGCTCACGGATCTCGTCTCCCACGCGCGAGGCGGCGTCCTGCTCGTCCGGGCGCATGTACCAGAGCATCTTCGCGACGTCGCCGCCCAGCTCTCGGACGGTCCGCGCGGTGACGCCGTCGACGACGTGCGTGAACCGCAGCCCGTCGACCGTGTCGAACCCGGACGCGTCCATGCCGACCACGAGCGCGGTCCCCCGGGCGAGGGTGCCGTCGTCGACGATCGCGGGCAGCGCCACCTCCGGGTCGAGCAGGATCGCGGGTGCCTCGTTGCCGAGGTACTCCACCAGGTCGGCCTTCGCACCGGCGAGCTGCGTCAGCGTCACCGAGCCCGGGCCGTCGGGCGCATCCGTCATCACGGCCTTCATCCCGTTGCGCTGGTCGGCCGCCACGATGAGCATGTGGCCGGCGGGGGTCGAGATCGCAGCCATGCCGCGACGCTCGAGGGTGGTGAGCTCGTTCATGGGACTCTCCAGATTCACTATCGGTTCCGAGCGGGTGCTCGCGGACTGTGGGGACGTCAGGCCGAGCCCCGGCTGACGGCAGCGGGGAGGTCGGACTCGAGCAGGCCCAGGGCGAAGAGGGCCGCCCCGTATGCGGTGTCCTGGTCCCGGCCGGAGACGACGAGCCCGGGAAGCACGGCTGCACGCGCACGTCGGACGCTGGTCATGCCCGCCCAGCCGCCGGTGAGCAGGCTGGAGCGCGCGGGTGCGATCACCCTGTCCATGACGTCGATGAGCAGCCGGATCTCGTCGTTGCTGTGCCGCAGCACGGCGTTGAACAGCTCGGCGGGGCTGACGCCGTCCCCGCGGACCGTCAGGAAGAGCACCCCGTCGTCGTTGCGGGCGCCACGGACCTCGACGCTGCCCGGGTCGAGCGCGCCCTCGAGCGGCAGCGCGCAGGCGTCGTCGTCCAGCCTGTCCCGACCCGCGCGATCCGTGATCCCGGACAGCTGCAGGGCGCGGCGCATCAGCAGGCCGCTCTTCACCCCGGCGACGATCACCGACTTGCCCGGGATGACGTGCCGGACCGAGTTGATCAGGTACCGGGCGAGCTCCGCGCGGTCGTCGAACGACAGCGGCTCGTCGATGACCCGCAGGAGCACCTCGGCGGTCCCCATGGACACGTGGTAGCGGTCGTGGGAGATGACACCGCCGGACACCGCGGAGACGAGGTGGTCGTGACCGGCGACCGTGACCTGGGCGCCGAGGAAGCCGTCCGGTACCCAGCTCGCGTTCGCCGCACCGAGCGGCGTTCCCGCGTGCACGAGCGGCGGCAGCAGGCTCTCGGACGCGCCCAGGTGCTCGATCAGCTCCAGCCACGGTTTCCCCGAGTCCTGGTCCAGGAGACCGGTCCGCGAGGCGAGGGAGTACTCGCTCACCGCCTCGGCGCCCATCGTCATCGCGAGGAACTCCGGGAGGTTGAACCACCGCACGGTGCGCAGGTCGACCCCCGCGTCCCGGAGGTAGATCAGCTTGGCGACCGAGACCTGGGCGCCGGCCGGAAGCCCGGTGCGCCCAGCGAACTCGTCGAGCACGTGCTCCGGGAGCGTCTCGATCTCCGCTCGGCCCCGGGGGTCGAACCACGCGATCCCGGGCCCGACCGCCCGACCGTCCCGGTCGACCAGGAACCCGGTCTCCCCCATGCCCGACACGGCGAGCACCTCGATCGTCGCCACGGGGTCGTCGATGGCCGCGCGCAGGTCGCGGGCTGCCGTGGACAGGAGAACCCGGACGGTCCCGACGAGGGCGTCCGCATCGAGCTCCGTCGTCCCGCCCGGCCCAGCGCGCCACGGCGTCGGCTGCTGCCGGACCAGCACCTCGGTCCCGAGCTCGTCCGCGATCAGGACCTTGATCCCGGTGCTGCCGAGGTCGAGCCCGGCCACGTGTCGTCGGCTCACTGCTCTCGCACTGCTTCCTCCTGCGGGGCGTCTGCTCGTCGTGCGCGCAGGTCGACCGCGGACCCGAGAAGGACCGGCCGTACTCTCCGCCTTATGTGACACCGGTGTCTGACACCGGTGTCACATCTGAGGTAGATAGTGCGGTCTGCGGCGACTCCCTGTCAATCTCGGGCCGTGGGTGGCCGTGGTGAGCGCGAGAGGAGCTCCGGCGACGACGGGCGTCGCCGCGGGCGCGGCCGGCCCTCAGGGTGCGGTCGGCGCGACCAGCCGCAGCCGGACCAGGTGCATCGTGGGCACGCCGTCCCGCGCGTGGACGGACACGGTCAGGCGCCGGTCGTCGCGAGAGCCCGGCAGCACCTCTGTCAGCTCGTAGCTCTCGTGGACGACGCCGTCGGCCACCCAGGTGCGGGTCGGTGGCCCGAGGGCCGCGCCGCCGACCCGGAGCTCCTGGGCACGCGGGTCTGCGGCGTCGGGCTCGAGCCACGTCGTCTCCAGCACGGCAGCCGACCCGTCGGGGTCGTGCAGGGTGTAGGAGAACCATCCCGTGGCGCTCCGGGTGTGGGTGCCGTCGGCGGTGTGCGCACGGGTGTGCTCGCCGGCGAACGCGTGGTCGGACTCGGGCTGCTGCTCCCCGGCGACCACCTCGTCGACGACCACGACGTCCGACGACTCCGCCCGGTCCTGGGCGGCGAGCTGCGCGCGGCGCGCGACCACGTCGTGGCCGACCGGCCAGTACAGCGTGTACCGCGCGTCATGGATCGTGCTGAACGGCACGAGCCGGACGGGGACCGCCGTGTCGGCGCCCTCCGGCCAGACGGTGAGGTCGACCTCCAGCGGGTCGCGCCTGACCAGCACGGCGGCGTCGAGCACATCCGTCGCGGCCACGACCGGTGTCGTCGCGAGGCGCCGCGTGGGCCCCGCCGCGACGTGGCCCATGCGCTGCTCGTCGGCGAGGAGCCCGTCGAGACGATCGGTCCCGGCCGGTGCGGCCAGCACGACGGGTCCCCAGCGCAGGGCGGCCCACGGGGAGCCGTCCGGCAGCGGGTCGGCCGCGAGCGCGGTCGAGAAGCGGACCGTCACCTCGTGCGTGCCCGACCAGGTGCGCCGCAGGACGAGGTAGCCCCCGGCCTGCTCCGCGTCGACCGGCTCACCGTCGACCTCGACACGCACGTCGGCCGCCCATGTCGGCCGCCGGAGCCGGAGCGCGAGCTCGACCGGCGACGCTGCGGCGAGGTGCAGGACGGCGGTGTCCGAGGAGAGGAGGTCGGCGTCGAGCCGCGCCGTCAGGCCCCGGTCGGCCCAGTCGAGCGACGCCGCCAGGTAGAGGTTCACCACCAGGTCGTCGTCGGACCGGGCGAAGACGAGGCTGCCGTAGCGGGCGTGGTTCTCCATGCCGGAACCCACGCAGCACCACATCGACGTCTGCGGCTGGGAGTACACGCGGTAGTGCGCGGGCCGCAGGGGCGTGAAGTACACGAACCCACCGCGCGTCGGGTGCTGGGACGACAGCACGTGGTTGAGCGTCGCCCGTTCGTAGAAGTCGAGGTAGGCCGCGTCGCCCGACGCCAGGTGCAGCAGCGCGGTGAGCTTGAGCATGTTGTAGGTGTTGCACGTCTCCGGGCCCTGACGCTCGGACAGCATCGTGCTGAAGTCATCGGGAGCGTGGAAGTGCTCACGCACGCTGTTGCCGCCGATGGCGACGGTCCGGCGCGACGTCACCGTGCGCCAGAAGAACTCGGCCGCGTCACGGTACCGACCGTCGTCGGTGAGGCCCGCGAGCCGCGCGTAGCCCACGACCTTGGCGATCTGGGTGTTGGCGTGCAGGCCGTCGAGGACGTCGCGCGCCTCGGCGAGGGGGTCGAGCACCTCGCGGTGCGCGAACCGCTGCGCCTCGGCGAGGTACTCCGGGCGACCCGTGACCTCCGCCAGCTGCGCGAACGCGTCCGCCATCCCCCCGAACTCGGTGTGCAGCATCTGCTCGAACGTCTCGTCCTGCATCCCCCGGCTGACCGACAGCCACCAGTCGCCCCACGACATCGCCATCTTCAGGGCCCGCTCGGAGGTGCCGACGGTGGCGGCGTCGAGCAGACCGGCGACCGTCTTGTGCAGGTTGTACAGCGGGACCCACCGACCGTTGAGGCTGAACGTGTCGGCGTCGACGACGCCCGCGGCGAGCTCCTCGCCCAGCGCCGCTCCCCCGGGCACGCCGCCGAGGTACCCGGTGCCGACGGCCTGCTGGCAGCGCTCGAGGACGTCCAGGACGTGCTCGACACGGTCGCGCAGCCGGTCGTCCCCGGTCGCCGCCCACAGCTGCGCGCAGGCCGACAGGTAGTGGCCGCCGATGTGGCCGCCCATCCCGTCGCCCTCCCAGTTGCCGTAGCCGGGAGCAGCGGGCTCCAGACCGGCCTCCCGCAGGTACGGGGCGCACAGCCGGTCGGGGTCGAGTGCGAGCACGTACCGGACGTCGGCGTCCTGGGCGTCCTTGAACGGACCGTCCAGCAGGCGGACGTGGGCGAGCGGGAAGGCGATCATCGGGCCGCCGGGCCGATCGAGACGGTTGCCTGACGTCTCACGGGAGCCTCCTGGGACGAGCGGGACGGATCGGTGGGATGCGGTGGTCATGCGGCCGGCAGCCGACCGACCAGGTGCGGCAAAGCACCGTCGCGGGCGAACACCGGCAGCACGGACAGCGGCGCGTCGACCTCCACCCAGCGGCCGCCGTCGTGGACCTCGCCGGAGACCAGGGACGTCCACGTCGCACCGTCCGGCAGGTAGACGCGGCGGGTGGTCGCCCCGGCCTCCAGCACGGGAGCCACCAGCAACGAGGGTCCGTAGAGGTACTCGTCGGCGACGGTCCAGCCGACCGGGTCGTCGGGGAACTCGTGGAACAGGCCGCGCATCACGGGCTGGCCATCGGTGTGCGCCGCGGCCATCAGCTCGCGCGTGTAGTCGCGCAGGTCCTCGCGCAGGTGCACGTACCGCTCGAGCACCTCGTAGACGGCCGGGCCGAAGGACCACAGCTCGTTGCCCGCACCGGTCGGCTGCCGCGGCGTGCCATCCGTGGCGTGGACCTCGCGCGCCGGGCCGCGGTCGCCGTGCAGGCGCATGACCGGCAGGAACGTGCCCACCTGGAACCACCGGACCAGCAGCTCGTGGAAGTCCGGGTCGTCGGTCCGCCCGCCCCCGAAGCCGCCGATGTCGGTGGTGAACCACGGGATCCCGGCCACGCCCATGTGCACGCCGGCGACGATCTGGCGGCGCAGGGTCGGGAAGTCGGAGTGGATGTCTCCCGACCACACCAGGGCGCCGTACCGCTGCGACCCCGCCCAGGCGCACCGCACGAGGTTCACCACGGACTCCTCGCCCTCGGCGATCAGCCCGTCGTGGAACGCGCGCGAGAACGCCTGCGGGTAGAGGTTGCCCACCTCGACGCCCTGGCCCGCGTGGTACCGGTACGCGTCGTAGTCGTACACGCCGTACTCCGGCTCGGCCTCGTCGAGCCAGAAGAGCCGGATCCCGTGCTGGGCGTAGCCCTCCCGGCAGCGGTCCCAGAGGAGCTCGCGCGCCTCGGGGTTGGTCACGTCGACGAAGCGGCTGGGGCCCCCGAACCACATCTGGACGTCGATCCCGCGGTTGCTGCGCACCAGCAGGTTGCGCCGGGACATCTCCGCGAAGTTCTCCGACTCGAGCGACACCTGTGGCCAGACGGACACCATGAGCTCGACGCCCATCGCGTCGAGCTCCGCGACCATCGCGGCGGGGTCCGGCCAGAACTCGTCCTCGAACCGGTAGTCGCCCATGTGCGGCCAGTGGAAGAAGTCGGCGACGATCACGTCGAGCGGCAGCCCCCGACGGGTGTGCTCGCGGGCCACCTCGAGCAGCTCCTCCTGGTGGGTGTACCGCAGCTTGCACTGCCAGAACCCCATGCCGTGCTCGGGCATCATCGGCGCGTGCCCCGTGGCCTCGGCGTACCGGGCGGTGATCGCCGCCGGGGTCGCGCCCGCGGTGACCCAGTAGTCCAGCTGCCGGCAGCTCTCCGCGGACCACTCGGTGCGGTTGCTGCCGAAGGTCGCGCGACCGATCGCGGGGTTGTGCCAGAGGAAGCCGTACCCGGCGCTCGAGAGCACGAACGGCACGCTGGCCTGCGAGTTGCGGTGCGCCAGCTCGAACGTGGCGCCCTTGAGGTCCACCAGGTCCTGCTGGTACTGGCCCATGCCCGCGAGGTGCTCGTCCACCGGGGCCGACAGCGCCAGCTCGGCGCGCGCGCCCCCGCCCGGCAGCGGCCGGTACGTCCGCGAGCGCACCTTCAGGGCGCCGCCCGACGCCACCTCGGAGAACAGCAGCCGGCCGTCCGCGTCGTGGAACGCGAGGCGGCAGTCGTGGGCCAGGGCACCGGTCTGCCAGTCCCGCCCGCTCGACGCCGTGGCGACGACGCGGATCCGGCCGTTCGCCAGGGTCGCGGTGGCGCCGTCGACCGTGATCGTGACCTCGGCGTGCGCCGCCGGGTCCGGCACGAGGAGCGCCCAGTCGGCGTCGACCACGTCGCCCAGCGCGGAGCGCACCCGCACGCTGTCCCGGCCCCAGGGCTCGACCACCAGGGTCTCGCCGTCACCCCGCCAGCGCAGCGTGGTCCCGTCGACGGTGAACAGGTCGGTCACGGACATCTCATCTCTCGCCCGCGGTCGGGCGTGCACGAAGGGTGGGGGTCAGCGGGACGCGGCGACCGCGGCCGCACGGGCCGGCGCCGGGCTCGTCGTCGGGGCCGCGAGCAGGCCGCTCCCCCACAGGTACCAGAAGGACACGGAGGCGGGCAGCGCGACGCCGAACACGGGGACCAGCCCCGGCACGACGTAGTAGGTGCAGAGCACGACGCCGACGACGGCCGCGTTCAGCAGCGCCTGACGCGGACGCGCGACGACCAGCGCGGCTCCACGCCGCAGCAGCGCTCCCGGTCCCTCGGCGAAGTGCGCCGAGAGCGCAGGCAGCGCAGCCGTCATCACGAACGCGAAGGCCGTGACCACCCACAGGAGACCGGCCAGCACGGGGCCGGCGAGGCCGAGGTCGACGACGGCCAGCAGGTGGCGGTCGAGCAGCAGGACGGCCCAGACGGCGGTGACCGTCCAGCCGACCCCGTTCGCGGGCCGGAGCTCCTGGCGCCAGAAGGCGCCGAACTCCTGCCGCAGCGCGAGCCGGTCGCGGTCGTCGTCCCCGCGCATCGCGTCGCGACGGACCACGGCGAGGACCGCCGCCGTCGCCGGGAACACCCCGAGCACCACTGCGCCGCGCAGGGTCCACCAGAGCCACAGCAGGTGCAGCTGCAGGAGCCGCAGACCGAGGTCGCCGGCCTTCGTGTGCCACCCGAGGAGCCGGTGCATCAGCCCTTCACCGACCCGACCATGACGCCCTTCTCGAAGTACTTCTGCACGAACGGGTAGACCAGCAGGACGGGCAGCGTGGACACGATGATCACGCCGTACTTGATCTGGTCGGCGAACTGCTGCGCGTACGCTCCCCCGCCCGAGCCGCCGGCCCCGCCGGCACCGCCCGCGAACGCCTGGTTGGACAGCAGGATGTCCCGCAGCACGATCTGCAGCGGCTGCTTGTCGTAGTCGCGCACGAAGATCAGGCCGGTGAAGAAGTCGTTCCAGTGCTGCACCAGGTAGTACAGCCCGATCACCGCGATGATCGCCTTCGACAGCGGGATCGCCATGCGCCAGAAGAACTGCAGGTAGCCGACGCCGTCCAGGGTCGCCGCCTCGAACAGCTCCTCCGGCAGGGAGTTCTCGAAGAACGCCCGGGCGATGATGAGGTTGTAGACGTTGAGCGCCGACGGGATGACGAAGACCAGCCAGTTGTCGAGCAGGTTCAGGTCGCGGTACAGCAGGTACGTGGGGATGAGCCCGCCGCTGAAGAACATCGTGAACGCGAAGAAGAACATCAGCGGCCTGCGCGGCCCGAACTCCCGCCGCGAGAGCGCGTACGCCGCCGGGAGCGTCACGACGAGGTTCAGCGCCGTGCCGACCACCGTGTAGACCAGCGTGTTGCGGTAGCCGGTCCAGATGCGGTCGTCGGCCAGGATCTGCTCGTAGCCGAAGGTGCTCAGGCCCTGCGGGAGGACCCACACCTTGCCGGTCGCCACCAGGGTCGGGTCGCTGACCGAGGCGATCAGCACGAAGTAGATCGGGTACAGCGTCGCGAACAGCACCAGCACGATGACCGTGCCGAGACCGATCGAGAACAGCAGGTCGCCCGGGGTCCTGCCGCGACGCAGGGTCGTCGTCGTCATGGGAGCTCTCCCGCTCGTCGTCGCCGTCACCAGAGGCTCGTGTTCGCGAACCGCTTGGCGACCTGGTTGGTGAGCACCAGGAAGGCGAAGTTGATGACCGTGTTGAACAGGCCGATGGCGGTGGCGTAGCTGAACTGGCTCTGCAGGATGCCGATCTTGTACGCGTACGTGGAGATGACCTCCGACGCGGACAGGTTCAGCGGGTTCTGCATCAGGAAGACCTTCTCGAAGCCCGCGTTCAGCACCCCGCCCATGTTGAGGATGAACAGGACGACCATGGTCGGCACGAGGGCCGGCAGGTCGATGTGCCGGATGATCTGGGGGCGGCTGGCGCCGTCCACCCGGGCCGCCTCGTACAGGTGGGTGTCGATGCTGGAGAGCGCCGCGAGGTAGATGATGCTGTTCCACCCGCAGTGCTGCCAGACCTCGGAGATCACGTACACGGGGACGAACGCGCCGGGGTCACCGAGGTAGTTGGTGTCGGAGACGCCGAAGAAGCCCAGGAAGTTCGGGATCACGCCCGAGGTCGGCGACAGGAACACCTGCAGCATGCCGACGACCACGACGATCGAGATGAAGTGCGGCAGGTAGGTCGCGGTCTGCGTGAACCGCCGGCGCCGCACCCCGACAACCTGGTTGACCGCGAGCGCCAGCACCACCGGGGCGATGAACCCGACCACCAGCGTCGTCAGGCTGATGGCGACCGTGTTGCGCATCAGGTCCCAGAACAGCGGGCTGGAGAAGAACTGGGTGAAGTACTTCATCCCGACCCACTCGCCGCCGGTGAGGCCGGCGGTGAAGTCGAACTCGCGGAACGCGAGCTGGATGCCGTACATCGGGAAGTACGCGAACACGAGCGTCACGATCACGGCCGGGGCCACCATGACCCACAGCTGCCAGCGCGTCCGCAGGTGCCGCGACAGCGCACGCGTGCGACGGCCCTTCATCGCCGGTCCGACCGGCGTCGTGCCCGGTACCTTCGTCGCGGTCTCGTCCAGAGTCAGCGCCACGACACCACCCACCTTCCGTCCCGCTCCGTCGCGGGTCTGTTCTGCGGTGCGGTGCGGCGGCGGACGGTCACGCCCGCCGCCGCACCAGGGGCTCAGCCCGAGTACTCGTCGTAGTACTTCTGGTAGAGCTCGATGTTCTGCTCCAGCCCGGACGCCTCCAGCTGGGCGACGTACTCGTCCCAGCCGTCGTCGATGCCGCCGCTGGTGACGAACTCCGCGAACTTGGTCTGGGTGAGGTTGAGGATCGTGGAGTTGTTCAGCGAGATGGTGCTCAGGTCCTCGGTCGACATCTTCAGGAACGGCGGCAGGACGTCCGTGTCGGGGTCGACGTTGGCGACGGCCTCCTCCAGCGGCGCGCTCTGCTCGACCGCCTCGGCGAGGTCGGTGGGCAGCGTGACGTCGAGGTCCTCGCGGATCCACAGCGGTCCCGCGTCAGCGAGCGTGGACGTCCACTTCCACGTCGACGGGTCGCTCTGGCCGTCGGCCGGCGGCAGCACCTCGTACGTGGTGTCGTCGACCTTGGTGACGTTCGTGCCGAGGTCGCCGAACAGCACCTGGACCGAGGTGTCCTGGTCGTAGAAGGCGTTCACCAGCCGCAGCGCGGCGGCCTTGGCCTTCGTCTGGGCGGAGACCACGACGTGGTTCGCGGTGAGGTTCTCGAAGTCGTAGCTCCAGGTCACCGGGGCGTCCTGACCCGCTTCCGCGGGCACCGGCGCCATCGACGCGTACTGCGGGGCCAGCTGCGCACCGAAGCGGTCGGACGCCGTCCAGCCCCAGCTGAACCCGACGGAGGCCGTGTCGCCGGACCCCCGCGCCACCGACTGGTACGCCGAGTAGTCCTGCGTGATGACGTTCTGGTTCACCAGGCCCGCCGCGTACGCGCGGTTGAGGAAGGTCAGGACCTCCTTCCAGCGCTCGTCGGCGAGGAAGTTGCCCACCTCGCCGTCCTCGACGAAGTACCCGGTGCCGCCGCCCGCGGTGATCGGCAGGCCGAGGCTGCCGAGCAGCGCGGTGGGCTGGAAGTAGCCGTAGCCGGTGGTGGTGACGGGCGACCAGTCGAAGGGGATCTCGTCGGAGGGGTCGCCGTTGCCGTTGGCGTCCTGCTCGTCGAACGCGACGAGCACGTCGAACAGCTCGTCCCAGCTCGTCGGCATCTCCAGGCCCAGCGTGTCGAGCCACTGCTGGTTGATGTACTGGCGCGTGATGGCCTGCGGCCAGAACTCCTTCCAGCTCGGCAGGGCGTAGACCGCGCCGTCCGCCTGGCTGGCCATGGCCTCCGCACCGTCGACCTCGTCGAACATCGCCTGCACGTTCGGCAGGGCGTCCATGTCGTCGCTGAGGTCCTCGAACAGCGTCCGGAACGTCGCGAGGTCGGAGTCCGTGATCGCGTTCGCGCCGATGATCAGGTCGGGGGTGTCGCCGGCGGCGAGCATCGTCGACTTCTTCTGGTCCCAGTCGGCGCTCACCTCTTCCCAGGTGATCGAGACGTCGGCCGCCTTCTCGAGCTCGCCGACCCAGGCCATGTCCGACATCGCCTTGGTCAGGGGGTGCTTGACGACGAGGATGTTCAGCTCCTCGCCCCCGCCGGACGCGTCGGACCCGCCGTCGTCGGACGCGTCGTCACCTCCGGTGCAGGCCGACAGGAGCAGGGCCGAGGCCGCGGCGACGGCCACGGTCGAGGTCAGCGCCCGCCGAGAGGTCCGGGGCCGCGCTGAGCGGATGGTACGAGCCATGAGATCTCCTCCTTGAGATGCCGTACGGAGCCATCGGGACGGTCGTCGTGAGAGTCGCGTCGTGCGGCCGACACCCACGGCGCCGCCTCCGGGACGGTGGCGGCCAACGCTCCGCGTGCGGTGGCGAGGACGATCGTGCCGAGTCACTTCAGCGATGTCAATAGTGGACAAGCGACCGAATTCCGAGGATTGCCCGGGGCGCTCGCGCGCGCGTCCCAGGCGCCGATGCGCCGGCAGCGCGTCGCGCGGGCCGCGATCAGGGCAGACGGATCAGGAGGTCGGCAGGCCCGAGGACGACCTCAGCACCAGGTCAGCCCCGGTGCGCACCTCGCGCGCCGGGACGTCTGCACCGGCGATGCGCTCGAGCAGCATGGCCACCGCGTGCTCGACCATCTCCTCCTGCCGAGGGCTGACCGACGACAACGACGGGACCGTGAACTCGCCCTCGTCGGTGTTGTCGAAACCCGTCACGGCGACGTCGTCGGGGACCCGCAGCCCGTGGCGACGCAGCGCCCGGAGCGCGCCCACCGCGATCGCGTCGTTCACGCAGAGCGCCGCGTCGAACGAGGCACCGGACCGCAGCAGGCCGACCATCGCCTCGTAGCCGGACGCCCGCCGGTCCCAGTCGGACCCCGTGACGAGCAGCGTGTCGTCGCGCGGGACGCCGAACGCGCGCAGCGCTGCCAGGTGCCCCTCCAGCCGGTCGTCGTGCGGCACGACGCCCGGCGAGCTGTTCCAGACGAGCGCGATGCGCCGGCGCCCGCTCTCGAGCAGGTGCCGCGTCATGGCCTCCGCGCCCTCGAACTCGCCCATCACGACGCAGTCCCAGCGGGAGGTCGGCGCTCCCCCGAGCTGGACCACCGGCCGCCGTGGCTGGAGCGACTCGTCGTGGTCCGGCAGGTGGTGGGGGCAGTAGATGACGCCGTCGACCGTGCT
Organism: Cellulomonas xylanilytica; assembly: GCF_007989805.1. Classification (GTDB taxonomy): domain Bacteria; phylum Actinomycetota; class Actinomycetes; order Actinomycetales; family Cellulomonadaceae; genus Cellulomonas; species Cellulomonas xylanilytica. The sequence goes on along the minus strand of NZ_BJUB01000001.1, from coordinate 125,236 downwards.
GACCGTCGCGCCCAGCACCGCCTCGAGCTCCGCGTCGCCGCCGTTCGCGATGCGCAGCATGGTCGTGTACCCGTGCGGCTCGAGGGCGAGGATCACGCGTTCGGCCAGCTCCGCGAAGTAGGGCTGGTAGACGTTCGGCACGACGACCGCGACGCGGCCGGTCTGCCCGGACACCAGCCCACGGCCCGCCAGGTTCACCTCGTACCCGACCTCCTCGACCGCGGCCAGCACGGCGAGGCGCGTCGCCTCCGAGACCTCGCGGCGACCGAGCATGACGTTGGACACCGTCTTGGCCGAGACCCCGGCGACCGCCCCGACGTCGGCGAGCGTGGGCCGCCTCATGTCCGGTCCTGCCCCAGCGTCGAGTCCCGGCGCACGAGGTCGACCGGGAGCGTGACCACCGCGGGCCGGGCGCCGGCCCGTCCCGCCAGCCGGTCGGCCACCAGCTCGAGCGCCACCCGGGCGAGCCTGCCCGCTCCGGGGTCGATCGTCGTGAGCGTCGGCGTGGTGAACTGCCCGTCGTCGAGGTTGTCGTACCCGATGACGGCGACCCGGCCGGGGACGTCCACCCCGCGGGCGCTCAGCACCGCGAGCGCGCCCAGGGCGACCTCGTCGCTCGCGCAGACCAGCACGTCCGTCCCGGGGTGGTCGTCCAGCGCGCGGACCGCGGCATCGGCCCCGGCTCTCCGGTCCGCGACGCCGTCCAGCCGCACCACCGGGACGTCCCCGACGTCGAGGCCGGCCCGGGCCAGTGCGGCGCGCATCGATGCGGACGGGACGTCTGCCCCCTCCCCGACCGTGCGAGCCCGGTCCGCGCCCAGCAGCACGGGCCGCCGCCGGCCCATCACCGCGAGGTGGCGGGCGATCAGGGCGACAGCCTCGTCGGCGTCCTCGCGGACCTGGTCCACCTCCGCCGACACGTCCCCGCCCTGGACCACGACGACCGGCCGGTCCGTGAGTGCACCGTCGGTCGCCACGCCCGGCTCGAGCGGACCGATGTGCACCAGGCCGTCGAAGAGTCGGCCGCGTGCGTCGAGCAGCGAGCGCATCCGGTCCGGGTCCCCGTGGTGGGGCTCCACCGCCACCGGCAGGCCCCGCCGGTCGGCCTCCGTGACCAGTGCCTGGACCAGGGTCGCCAGGTACGGGCGCCGCAGCTCCGCGACCCCCACGCCGATCAGCCCCGTCCGCCGCGAGCGCAGGGAGCGCGCGCTCGGGTTCGGGGTCCAGTCGAGCTCGGCGATGGCGGCCATGACACGCTGGACCATCTCCGGGCGGGTGTGCGGTTCACCGTTCACCACGCGGGAGACCGTCTTCACCGAGACGCCCGCGAGGGCTGCGACGTCTCGCACAGTGGTGGCCACCGGCACAGCGTAGAGGCGGCGCGGCCCCGCACCGGGGAGCGGCTGCGCACCTCGGCGCGCTCGACACCCCTGGGCAGCGTCACGTCACGGTGGCGAGGTGGTGGTCGAGCGCGGCTACCGACCCGCGCCAGCCGTGCGGGCGGTCGTGGGCGATCCAGGCGCGTTCCGCGACGACGTGCAGGACGTCGTACACGGCCAGCCGTGCCCGCTCGTCGTCGGACGTGATGCCGTACCCCGCCAGCAGGGCGGGCACGTCGCCCGGCGCGTGGAAGCGGACGTGGACCAGCGTCTGGGCGAGGTCGCTGAGCGGGTCGTCCCATGTGGCCGCCTCGAAGTCGAGCACACCGACCAGGGTCGGTGTTCCGTCGAGCAGGAGGTTCCCGTCGATGACGTCGTGGTGGCACAGCACCGGCCCGGCGCACGAGTCGACGGCGGCACGACGGTCCTCGACGAACCTGCGTGCCCGCGTCGCGAGGGCGGCGGACCCGCTCGTCGCGACGTAGTCGGTCAGCGCGATGGTGCTGCGCTCCACGACCCGGTCCCAGGCGGAGGCGGTCGACGAGCCGTCGACCACCAACGCCCCGTACCGCGTGCCGCGCACCTCGTGCAGCCGACGCAGCTCGGCGCCGACCGCGTGGGCGAGCGCGGTCGTGGTCTCGGGACGGAGCACGGGCCGCAGGTCGGCCCACCGGGTGCCCGCGATCCTCGTCATGAGGACGAATCCGTCCACGCCGGGGTGGCTGAGGTCGCCGCGGAGCACGACGCGCGGGACCTCGAGGGTCAGCGCGCTCGCCGCGAGCTCCAGCGCCAGCACCTCGGTGCCGAGCGCGCCGACGTGGGACGCCGGGTAGACCTTGAGGACGAGCGGTCCGGCATCGGCGTCCGCCAGCCCGACGACGTGCCCGACCGCACCCTGGACGGACGGCAGCCACCCGTCCGGGCGGACCCCCGGGAGCGCCCGGCGGGCTGCGGCGATCGCCTCGGCGAGGACGGCCGGCTCCACGGGCATCACGTCATGGTGCCATCCGCCCGGCCGGGTTGCGGCACCCGGGACGGGGGCTACCGTCGAGGGGACGGCCCCGGTACGCCGCGGGACGTCCACCGATGCAGCAGCGTGTCGGGGCTCAGGTCGAGGACCTGCGGAGGCCCCAGGCACCGCGACGCCGACCCGGGCAGACAGCCGCCGTCGGCACGGCCCGGCGGCCGACCCCTCCGGGAGTTCTCCATGTTCCTGCACCGGCAGACCCTCCAGCACCAGGCCAAGCCCGACCAGCCCGACGCCGTGTACGCCCGCAAGCTCCAAGAGGTCCTCGGCGGCCAGTACGGCGAGATCACCGTGGCCATGCAGTACGCGTTCCAGTCCTGGAACACTCACATCCCCGGCAAGTACCGCGACCTGCTGTTCGGGATCGGCAGCGAGGAGTTCGGGCACGTCGAGATCCTGGCCACGATGATCGCCCAGCTGCTGGAGAAGGCACCCGTCGGCGTCACCGAGGGTGCGATGCAGGACGACCCGACCGTGGCCGCGGTGATCGGCGGGACCGACCTGCAGCACGCGATCGTCGCCGGTGCCGGAGCACGGCCCGTCGACAGCATGGGCAACCCGTGGTCCGGCTCCTACATCACGGCCAGCGGGAACCTGCTGGCCGACTTCACGGCGAACGCCAACGCCGAGATGCAGGGCCGCCTGCAGGTCGCCCGGCTTTACCACATGACCGACGACACCGGCGTGCGGGACCTGCTGGGCTTCCTGCTGGCCCGGGACACGATGCACCAGAACCAGTGGCTCGCCGCTGCCGCCGAGCTGCGGGCCGAAGGCGCCGAGGAGCTGCCCGTGCCCAGCAACTTCCCGCTCGACAAGGAGGACCGCGAGGTCGCCTACCAGTACATCAACTTCTCCGACGGCGAGAAGGCGGCCGAGGGGTCCTGGGCGTCGGGTCCGACCCCGGACGGCAAGGGAGAGTTCACGTACGTCGCCGAGCCCCCGGCGGGCGTCCCCATGCCGCCCCCCACCCGGCCGGACTCCCGCCTCTACGGCACGACGGACCTGCCCAACGCCATGGAGAAGATCGCGGGCACGGTGCAGGACAAGCTGCACAAGGAGTGAGCCCGGGTGCCCGACGACGACAGGTCCGGCAGGCTGTCGTCGTCGGGCACACGTCGCGGCGGGAGCGAGGACGGATGGGCGAGGAGCGGACCACCGGGAGATCGGGAGGGCTCGACACCTACCGGTCGATGCGCGACTTCGGTCGCACCCCCGAGCCGTCCGGAGACCGCCGGCCCGCACCGGACCAGGACGGCGGCCGGCGCTTCGTCGTCCAGCGGCACCGCGCCCGGCGCCTGCACTACGACCTGCGGTTCGAGATCGACGGCGTCCTGGTGAGCTGGGCCGTCCCGCGCGGGCCCACCCTCGACCCGGCCGCGCGCCGGATGGCGGTGCACGTCGAGGACCACCCGATCGAGTACATGCAGTTCGAGGGGGTCATCCCCGCCGGGGAGTACGGCGGGGGTGACGTCATCGTCTGGGACCAGGGCACGTGGGAGCCGTACAAGACGGGCGACCCGGCCGCGGAGGTCGCGTCGGGCGAGCTGCACGCCGAGCTGCACGGCTCCAAGCTGCGCGGCCACGTCGTCCTGGTGCGCCGCGGCGAGGCGGGCGGCAAGGAGCAGTGGCTGCTCCTGCACAAGCGGGACGAGCACGCCGTGCCCGGCTGGGACGCCGAGGACCACCCCCGGTCGGTGCTCAGCGGACGGACCAACGACGAGGTCAAGGCCGACCCGGACCGGCTGTGGCGCTCCGACCTCCCGGCGGCCGAGGCGTCGATCGACCTGCGCGCGCCGACGGTCGAGCCGCCCAGCGCCGACGAGCTCGGGGCGCTGGACGACCTGGGGAAGGCCGGGACGTGGGAGCTGTTCGGCCGGCGGCTGCGGCTGACGAACCTGGACAAGGTCCTGTTCCCGGCGCGCGACGGCGAGGCGCCCGTCACCAAGCGCGACCTCGTGCGGTACGCCGCGCAGATCGCTCCGGTGGTGCTGCCCTACCTGCACGGGCGCGCGCTCAACATGCACCGCTACCCCGACGGCGCCCAGGGCAAGGGCTTCTGGCACAAGCAGCTGCCGTCGCACGCCCCCGGCTGGGTCGGCCGGTGGGACAACCCGGACGCCGACCCCGGCGAGACGACCACCTACGTCGTCGTCGACGAGCCGGCCACCCTCGTCTGGGCGGCCAACTTCGGCGCGCTCGAGTGGCACGCCTGGACGTCGCGCACGGCCGAGCCGCACCTGCCGACGTACGCGCTGATCGACATCGACCCCGGCACGTCGACGCCGTGGGAGGACGTCCTGGTCCTCGCCCGTCTGCACCGGGACGCGTTCGCGCACCTGGGCGTCCGGGCGCAGCCCAAGCTCACCGGGCGCCGGGGCATCCAGGTCTGGGTCCCCATCGCCACCGGTCCGACGTTCGACGAGACACGGGCCTGGGTGGAGACGCTGTCGCGCACGGTCGGGAAGGTCGTCCCCGACATCGTCAGCTGGCGGTGGGAGGTCCGCGAGCGCGGCGGCCAGGCGCGGCTCGACTACACGCAGAACGCGATCAACAAGACGCTCGTCGCCCCGTACAGCCCGCGCGCGGCGGCCGGTGCGCCCGTCTCCGCCCCGATCACCTGGGAGGAGCTCGACGAGCCGTGGCTGCGGCCCGACGCGTTCACCGTCCGGACGATCCTGGACCGGCTCGCCGAGCGGGGAGACCCTTTCCGGGCCGTGCTCGCGACGGACCAGATACTCCCCCGGCTGCACTGAGCAGCAGGTCAGGGGCCCACATCGGCCGATCGGGTGACGACCCTCCCGAGATCGGCAGAATCACCGGTCCCTCGACTGTCATATTCACCCGTTCGCGTGCCGATAGAGAGGGTGAGGCCGACGTCAGGCTCCCCCGCCGACGGGACGACCTCCTGAGCAGCACCGACGTCACACCGCAGGAGGCACACCGTGACCAGCCAGCAGACCGTCCCCATGCCCGCCACCGGCCTGAGCGCCCTGACCCAGCGCGAGCGCGTCGTCATGGGAGAGCTGGGCGAGGACATCACGCTCGAGGACATCGCCGCGCGGCTGTGGGTGACCCGCAACACGGTCAAGACCCAGCTGCGCAGCGCGTACCGCAAGATCGGCGTGTCCACCCGGGCCGAGGCCGTCGCCTGGGCGCGGGCGCACGGCCTCTGACCGGCACGGTCTAGGCGGGCTCCGCCCGGCGCTCCAGCGGGTCGAGGACGTCCCGCTCGTCGCCCGGCCGCGCCGGGGGGTGCAGTGCCGGCGCTGAACCGGCCCGGCCCTGCAGCAGCACCTCGGCCGCGTGGTCCGCGAGCGCGAACCCGGCCGAGCCGTACAGGTGGAACACGGCGTCCGCACCGTGCCGCTCGAGCTCGGCGACGTCGTCGTCGTACCGCGCGACGGCCGCGACCTTGCCGGTGAAGCCGGCGGCCTGGAGCCGTGCGAGCGCGATGAGGTTCGCGTTGTGGAACGGCATCGCGAGCACGGCCATCTTGACCCGGCCGGCCCGCTGCACGCGGTTCCAGAACTCGAGGTCCGTGGCGTCGGCGCGCACGACCTCGTACCCCTCGTCCTCGAGCGCGAGGACACGGGTCTGGTCGTGCTCGACGCCGACGACGGACAGCCCGTACTCGTCGCGGAGCCGTGCGTACGTGGCAGAGCCGACGCGCCCGAGGCCCAGGACGAGGGCGTCCGCGTCGCCGATGTCCACCAGCCGGTCGTCGGGGTGGAGCCGGTCGCTGTCGCGTGCGGGCAGCAGGCGGGACAGCCGAGAGGCCAGCTCGACGCCGCGGCGGTTGACGATCGCGGACAGCCCGAAGCTGAACGCGACGGCGAGCGAGACCACGACCACCCACTGCTCGTCGAGGAGGCCGGTGCTGGCACCGACGGCGACCACGATGATCCCGAACTCGGAGTAGTTCGACAGGACGAGGCCGGCGAGGAACGAGGTGCGGCGGCGCAGCCTCATCAGCCACAGCACGACCGCGTAGGCCGCGACCTGGATGGGCAGGAGCAGCAGCAGGAGGAGCGCGAGGCCGACCTCGAGCACGTGGGGCGTGCCGTGCAGGCCGATCTGCACGAAGAACGCCACCAGCATGAGGTCCTTGAAGGTCATGAGCGACCGCGACAGCTCACCCGCCTGGGGGTGCGCCGCGAGGAGCACGCCGACGACGAGGGCACCGACGTCACCGGCGATGCCGACGAGCTCGAACAGCCCGTACCCGAGCACCACGGCCACGCAGACGCCGAACAACGCCTGCAGCTCGCCGTGTCCCACGCGGTCCCAGACCCGGTACAGCAGGCGTCGCCCGGGAACCAGCAGGACGAGCAGGAGCGCCCAGGGACTCGGCGGCTCCCCGCTGGACAGCGACAGGAAGATGACCGCCGCGACGTCCTGCATGACGAGCACGCCGACGGCGATCCGTCCGTACAGGGCCGTGGTGTCGGAGCGGTCGTCGAGCACCTTGACGACGAACACGGTCGAGGAGAACGAGAGCGCGAAGCCGACGAGCGCGAGCGCGCCGAACGACTCGCCCGCCACGTAGCCGAACCCGATGACGGCGAGCAGGCCGAGGAACCCGAGCCCGATCGCGACGCTGATCGCGAGGTGCACGACGGTGGTCAGCCAGATCTCGCGGCGCAGCAGCGTGCGGACGTCGAGCTTGAGCCCGATGGCGAACAGCAGCAGGACCACACCGAAGCTGGCGATGGGCTCCAGGTATGGAAGGTCGGGGGCACCCGCGGCGCCGAGGGCGAAGCCCGCCGCGAGGAAGCCGACGAGGGGCGGCAGCCGCAGGAGCACCGCGACGAGCCCGCCGAGCAGAGCGGCGCCGAGGTACAGGGCCGCTGCAGCCATGAGGGTCCTCTCGCCGGCGCGGGGGTCAGGTCCCTATCTTGCCGGGTCCAGCCCGCCTCGGCGGTGCAGCCGCCGAACCCGCCACCCCGGGACGGCGACCCTGACCCCCACAAGGCATAGCCTGGGAGGTACCGTCCACGGCGTCGTGACGAACGTGCTGGTGGTTCAGACACGAGCCCCCGGTTCCCGGTCTCCTCACGGTGCCACCACTTGGGGGTTCCGATGACGGCGACCAGCACGGACGTGGGCCGCTTCCGGTCCGGCGCGGACGGCGACCGGTGGTGGTGGTCCGACCACATGTTCCTGATCCACGGCATGCAGCCGGGCGAGGTGGTCCCCACCCGCGAGCTCCTGCTCTCCCACGTGCACCCGGAGGGTCGGTCCGTGGTCGCCGGGACCCTGGACGGGTGCAGGGACGACCCGGACCCTCGCGCGTGCGAGTACCGCCTCGTCAGCATGTCGGGTGCGGTCCGCCACGTCGTCATGGCGATCGCCGGCGGCGGCGGGGACGTGACCGGGTTCCTCGTCGACGTCACGGGGGCACGAGACACGCTGCTGGCCGAGCGCGTGAACTCGGAGCTGGCGCTCGCCCTGGAGTCGCACGCCACGATCGACCAGGCCAAGGGCATCCTCATGCTCACCTACGGCGTCGACGAGGACGCGGCCTTCGGCGTCCTCAAGCAGAGCTCGCAGCGGCACAACACCCGGCTGCGCGAGCTCGCCGAGAGGGTGGTGCAGGTCGCGGCCGGCGGGATCGAGGCGACGACGAGCGAGCTGCTCGACGAGACCCTCTGCGGCACCACCGCGTCTCCGGTCCCCACGGCCCGGCGCCGGCGCCTCGACCTGCACACCGAGCGCAGCGCGGACGCGTCGGTCCTGCGCGTGGCCGGGTCGGTCGACCTGTCGAACAAGGACGAGCTGGCCGACGCGATCTCGCGCGCGATGCTCGCGGCGGTGGACCTCGGGCACGTCACGGTCGACCTGCGCGGGGTCGGTCGGGTGGGACCGGTCGTCGCCGACGTGCTCGCCGCGGCACTGCGTCGCAGCGTCGCGCACGGCCTCACACTGACGATCGTCGGCGGGTGTCCGGGGAGGACCGTGTCCCCGGCTCCGGCCCTGCGGCCGTCCCTCCCCTCCCGCAGCTGAGCCCGCGTCAGACGGTGCGCAGCACCAGCAGGAACTGACCCCCGCCCGGTTCGACGTCGGCTGCCACGCGCAGGCCGGGCGCGAACCGCGAGAGGCGGTCCACGAGCCAGGTCGCGGCCGCATCGCCGTCCGCACGCGTCGGGCAGCGACCGACCACCTCACGGCCGCCCTTGCGGGTCAGCCGCTCGACGCTGGCGACGATCGGGGCCGGGTCCACGACGAAGAGGTCCGGCGACCAGGCGACGACCGGCTTGACCGCTCCCTTCTTCGTGTTGCAGGCACGGTGCGCCAGACGCTCGGAGCCGGGGACCGGCTTCTTTCCCTTCGGCACCGCGCCGCCGTCGATGCTGGGGCCGCGGTCGGCGTTGACGGACGCGTCGGGGTCGACCGGCTCGTCGCACAACCAGCATCGCCAGCCGTCGCGCTCGCCGACCTCGTCAAGGGTGCTCATGGCCGGAGACTACGGCGCTACCGTCGGTGGATGGGGTTCGAGGTCACCGCGGCGGTGTACTTCCGGTTCATGGGCCGGTTCTCCGAGCCGCTCGCGGCGCGGTTCGCCGCGGCCCTCGACATCCCCGCGGGTACCCGAGCGCTCGACGTCGGCTGCGGCCCGGGCGCCCTGACCGCCCAGCTGGTCGCGCGTCTGGGCGTCGATGCCGTCAGCGCCGTCGACCCCTCCGAGTCGTTCGTCGTCGCCGCACGCGAGCGGTTCCCCGGTCTGCGGGTCATGACCGGCGTCGCCGAGGCGCTCCCGCTGCCGGACGACTCCGTCGACCTGGCGGTCGCGCAGCTCGTCGTCCACTTCCTGCCCGACCCGGTCGCGGGGCTCGCCGAGATGGCCCGCGTGACCCGCCCCGGCGGCGTGGTCGCTGCGAACGTGTGGGACCACGCCGGCAACGGCGGACCGCTCGACGCGTTCTGGCGGGCGGCGCACGACCTCGACCCGGCAGCACCGGGCGAGGCGGCCCGGCCGGGGACCCGGGAGGGCCAGCTCGCCGAGCTGCTCGGCGCGGCGGGCCTGCGGGACGTCGAGTCCTGGAGCGAGTCCGTCGGTGCGCGCTACGAGTCCGTCGACGAGTGGTGGGCCACCTTCACCCTGGGCGTCGGACCGGCAGGTGCCTACGTGGCATCGCTCGGGGACCCCGAGCGCGAGGCGCTGCGGGCGCGGTGCGCCGAGCTGCTCCCGGCGGCGCCGTTCGAGATCCCGGCCGTGGCGTGGTGCGCCCGAGGTCGTGCCTGACGGCTCAGACCACGCTCGCTCGTCGTGCGAGCTCCCCGACCTCGCGGGCGACGGTCGGCCAGAGCTCGGCGGGCAGGTCGTGCCCGACCCCGGGCATCGTGACGAGCCGTGCGCCGCTGACAGCCTTCGCGGTCGCCCTGCCCGCGGCGACCCGCAGGATCGGGTCCGCCTCGCCGTGCAGCACCAGGGTCGGCCGGTGCAGGTCCCGCAGCCGGGGACCGTGCCACTGCGCCCCGATCTGCCGGCTCTGCGCCCGGGTGTCCCGCGGGCCGCTGTCGACCGCGCGCTCGATCCACTCCCGCGCGGCGGTCTCGTCGAACGGGTACGCAGGCGAGGCGACCCCGCGGGCCACTGCGAGGCTGGCCTCGATGTCGCCGTCGCGCCCGTCGGGGAACGTCCTGCGCGCGAGCCTGGCCAGGAGCCCGACGCGCAGGTAGCGGGCGACCCGCAGGCCCGACACGTCGCTGGGCAGCGCTGCCGACGACACCACGCTGAGGACGCGGTCGGGGTGCCGCAGGGCGAGGCGTTGCGCCACCACGCCGCCCATGGAGTGGCCGAGGACGTGCGCCTGGGGCCAGCCGAGCTCGTCGAGCACCGCGACGGCGTCGTCGACCATGTCCTCGGCCGTGTAGGCGTCTCCCTTCTTGGCGAACAGCGCGCGGAACGGGTTCGACCCGGCGACGTCGGGCATCCGGCTGGACTCCCCCGCGTCGCGCTGGTCGTAGCGGGCCACCGCGAAGCCCTGCGCGGCGAACTCCTCGCAGAGCCCGGTGGGCCACCAGAACCGCGACGTCGCGAGCCCCATGACGAGCAGCAGCGGCATGCCGTCGGAGCCGGCGAGGCGGTCGTACGCGATCTCGACGTCGCCGTTGCGAGCGCGCTGCGTGGGGGTCCAGGTCGACATCGGAGGCTCCTCCATAATTGCGATCAGTGTTCGCTATTCTAGACCATGGATGAGAGGGTGGGACGCATGGAGACGGAGCACACGAGCATCTGGCTGCGTCCCGCCCGCGGCGCCCGGGGCCGGGCCCCGGAGCACACCCGGGACGGCATCGCGGCGGTCGGCGTGCGGCTGGCCGACTCCGTCGGGCTCGGAGCCGTGACCATGCGCTCCGTGGCCGAGGCGCTCGGTGGCGGGTCGGCCTCGCTCTACCGGTACGTGCAGTCCCGCGACGAGCTCGTGGCGCTCATGGTGGACCAGGTCAACGGAGAGATCGACTACTCCGTCCTCGCCGGCACGGACTGGCTCGCCGACCTGCTCGCCCTCGGCCGGCAGAGCCGCGCCGTCTACCTCAGGCACCCGTGGCTGCTGGCGACACCCGCCGCGACCGGGAACCTCGGACCCCGCGCGGTCGACTACCTCGAGCACGCCCTCGGTGCGATGCAGGACCTCGAGCTCGACGGTCACCGTAAGCTCGAGGCCGTCGGCGTCTTCACCGCGGTCGTCCGCCTCCTGGCCGGGACGGAGATCGAGCAGCGCGGCACGGGCCCGGTCGACCGGCGCCGCCAGCTCGCGGCGGCCGCGCACCTCGCCGGTCTCGTGGGAGCAGGCGCCCATCCGCACCTCGCAGCCGCGCTGGCGACCCCGCCCGCCGAGCCCGACGCGGACCAGGTCGAGCGGGTGCTGACGCGCGTCCTGCGCGGCCTGCTCGGGACCTAGGGCGTCGCCCGTGCACGCACGGACGACGCCCCCGCACCACCTCAGCGACGCGCCTCGATCACCAGGTTGAACTGGGTCGTGGCCGCCACACGTGCGGTGCCGAATCCCTCCAGCGCGAACAGCTCGAGCAGGCGCGCCGCGCCGGCCTGGGCACCCAGCCCGGCACCGCCCGCCTGAGACAGGCTGCCGGGCACGCACATCGTGGCGCTCGCCGCGTACCAGCTCAGCCCGAGCGGGTGCAGGTTGTCCTCCAGCCGGTCCGCGGCCGCCGGCTCGACGACGAGCAGGATCCCGTCGTCCGACAGCGCGGCGCGGGCGTGCCGCAACGCACCGAGCGGGTCGCCCATGTCGTGCAGGGCGTCGAACATGCAGATCACGTCGTACGGCCCCCCGTCGTACTCGTCCGCGGCAGCCTCGGTGAACGCGACCCGGTCGGCCGCCCCCGCCCGTTGCGCCGCGGCCGTGGCCCGCCGGACCGACTCGCCGTGGTTGTCCACGCCGAGGAACGTCGACGCCGGGAACGCCTCGGCCATCAGCAGGGTCGCCGAGCCGAGACCGCAGCCGACATCGAGCACGCGCGCTCCGGCGGTCAGCCGGGCGGTCAGGCCGTCGACCGCCGGGATCCACGCGTCCACCAGCGAACCCGCGTACAGCGGCCGGAAGAACCGCTCGACCCCGCTGAACAGGCGGTCGTCGTGCTCGTGCCACCCGACCCCCTCCCCGGTGGTGTAGGCGTGGGCGAGCCGGTCGACCGACGCCCACACGGCGGCCGTGATCTCGAACGCGCCGACGAGCGCGGCCGGGCTGTCGTCGTCCGCGAGGACCGCAGCGTGCTCGGCGGGCAGCGTGAACCGCTGGGTGGCCGCGTCGTACGTGACGTAGCCGGCGGCGGCCTGCGCGGAGACCCACTCCCGCACGTACCGCTCCGCGAGCCCGGCGTGCTCCGCGAGCTCGGCGCTGGTCACGGGCCCGACGGACGCCAGGGTCCGCCAGAGGCCCAGCCGGTCCCCGAGGTAGGTCAGGACGCCGTTGCTGGCGATGGCGTGGTTCTGGGCGATCTGCCCGGCGAACGCCACGACGCGGTCCAGGTCGAGCTCTGTGGCTGCGTGGCCGTGGTCGTTCTCGGTCTGCAGGTCGATCGTCATGGGGTGTCCTCTCGTCGTCCGACGGCTCCGTGCCGCCTCGGTCCCGACGATCCCGGGCACCGCTGGCACGGCGCTGGCACGGGGCTGACGCACATCTCCCTGGTGCGGCACGGGGCCGACCCGGCACAGTGGCCACCTGGACCGTGCGGAGGGAGGTCGGGTGGCCAGCGGACTGCGTGTCGAGCTCCTCGGTCCCCTCCGCCTCCTCGTCGACGGCATCCCCGTGGATGTCCCCGGCAACCGGCGGCGGGCCGTCCTGGCGGTGCTGGCGATGGCCGAGGGCCGGGAGGTCAGCCGCACCGCGCTCGTCGACGAGCTGTGGCCGGACGATCCGCCCCGGGACGCCACGCAGGCGGTGCAGAGCCACGTCTCCCGGGTACGGCGTCATCTCGGTCCGTACGCCGACCGCTTGCGGCACGGTGACGGCGGCTACGTCCTCGAGCTCGGCGACGGAGGGCTCGACGTGGCGGACGCCCGGTGGCTCGCCGACGACTCCCCGGCGGACGCCCTGCGTCTCTGGCGGGGCGGCGCGCTCGAGGAGTTCGTCGACCGGCCGGGACTGGCGGTCGAGAAGGTCGCGCTGGACGAGCTCTGGCTCCGGTTGCGCGACGACGCGACCGAGGCCGAGGTCGTCGGCGGCACGAGCCGGTCCGCCGACGCGGCGACAGCGGTGGCGACGTCCCCCCTGCGGGAGCGCACGGTCATCCTGCTCATGCGGTCGTATGCCGCGGAGGGCCGGACCGCGGACGCGATGCACACCGCCGCGGCGTTCCGGCGGCGGCTCGCGGACGAGACGGGCCTGGACCCCACCCCCGCGCTCAGCACGTGGGAGCGTCTGGTGGCCGCCGGGTCCCTGGCGCCGAGCCGGGTCCGCACCACGTCGGCGGTCCGCACACCGGCCGGGCCGCTGGTGGGACGCGACCATGACGTCACGGAGCTGCTGCGGCTCCTGGACAGCCAGCCGGTGCTCACCGTGACAGGACCGGGCGGCGTCGGCAAGACGCGGCTCACGCTGCAGGCGGCCGCCGAGCACAGCGACCGCACGGGCACCGAGAGCGTCGCGGTACGGCTGGCGGCGGTCACGGAGGGGACGCGGGTGCCCGAGGCGGTCGCCGCCGCCCTGGGGCTGCGCCTCACGCGCGACCCGGCGCCCGCGGCGGTGGCCACGATGCTCAGCGGCAGGGCTACCCTGCTGGTGCTGGACAACTGCGAGCACGTGGTGGACGCGGTGCGCGACCTGGTCGTCGCGCTCCAGGAGACGGCACCGACCGTGCGGATCCTGGCGACGTCCCGCGTGACGCTGCACGCGCCCGGAGAGTTCGTCGTCCGCCTCCAGCCGCTGCCCGTGCCCCGCGAGGGCGACCTGACGCCCCTCGCGCACCAGCCGAGCGTGCAGGCCTTCCTGGAGCACGCTCGGCTGCGGGTGCGCGACTACACCCCCGCGCCGGACGATGCCCCGGCGCTCCTGGACGTGGTGCGCCGCCTCGACGGTCTCCCGCTGGCCATCGAGCTCGCCGCCGGGCAGCTGGGTGCCGTGCCGCTCGCGGCGCTGCAGGAGCGGCTCGGGCGGGCGCTCGACGCGCTCTCCGCCCGACGACCCACCGCCGACGCCCGGCAGGAGACCCTGCGCGCAACCATCGACTGGTCGTACCGCCTCCTCGACCCGGCCGACCGGGCCGTCCTGCGCAGCCTCGCGCCGTTCCCTGCGGGTGTCGACCTGGAGACCTTCGAGCGGCTGTCGACCGAGGCGGCTCCAGGAGCCGAGCCGGTCGCCGTCCTGGCCCGCCTGGTGGACCACTCCCTGGTCGACGCCGCCCACGAGGAGCAGGTGCGCTACCGGCTCCTGGAAACCATCCGGTCGTTCCTCCTGGACGACCTCGACGCGCGCGGCGAACGTGCGGCCGCCGAGACCACGTTCCTGCGGTGGGCGTCCCGGGCCGCCGCCGAGATCGGGGCCGCCGTCGTCGGCGACGGGGAGCAGGCGGCGGACCGTCGGCTCCGGGCAGAGCTCGCCAACCTGCGTGCCGCGAGGGACCTGTCGCGCGGGCGCGCCGACGTGGAGCCGCGGATCGACATCACCCTGGCCCTGGACGACGCCGGGACGTGGCGAGACCTGACGGAGCTCTGGGCGTGGGCCGTCGAGCTCGAGCAGGACCCGCTGCTGCAGGGCGACCCGCGGGAGCACGCGGTCCGCGCGGCGGCCGCCGAGGCGTCATGGCTGCTCGGGGACCTGTCCGGCGCCACGCGGCTGGCCCGCACCGCGATCGAGGCCGCCGGCGACGACCCCGGCGTCGTGAGTGCCTGGAGCGCGTCGGCGGCCGTCGCGCTCTTCCGCGGCGACCACGCGCGCGCCGCGCAGGACTGGGCCGTCGCCGCGGCCCTGTCACCGCTGCCGTCGCCGTACCTCGCGTCAGGCGCGCTCGCCCTCGGCTACGCCGGCGACGCGTCGGGAGCGGGTGCCCTGCTCGACGACGCGGGACGAGCGCTGAGCAGGGCGCCGAGCCTGTCTCACCGCGCGTGGTTCCACTACGTCGCGGGTGAGCTCAGCGCCGCGAGCGACCCCGACGCGGCTGTCGCCAGCTACACCGCGGCCGTGGACCTCGCCCGAGGGTGTGGCGCCGGCTTCATCGAGGGGGTCGCTGCGGTCGGGCTCGCTGCGTCGCGCGCCGCTCAGGGGGACGTCCGGGCGGCGGCTGAGGACTACGTCGGGCTCCTGCGCTACTGGTCGGCCGCGGGGAACCTCACCCAGCTGTGGACGACGGCACGCGACGCGGCGATCCTCCTCGACGCGCACGGGTCGTCCGACGCGGCGGGTGTCCTGCTCCTGGCCGCCGAGTCGGCCGACGCGGCGTCCGAGCTCGTCGGGGACGCGGCCCGGCGGGTGCGCGTGGTCCTGGACCGGATGGGCGCCGACCACGTCTCCGGGCTGCGGACCCGCGCCCGGGCCATGACGGCTGCCGACGCCGTCGAGCTGGCCGTCGACGCCCTGCGGTCGGAGCTAGGCGGCCCGCTCGTACCCTGACGGGCGTCCTCGGCCCGACCCGGCGACGGTCGTCTCGTCCGGGACGACCTGGTCGGCGGGCACGGTGGCACCCGGCTCGAGGACGACCCGCTCCCCGAGGCGCGCACCCGCACCGACGCGCGCATCGGCGCCCACGCGCGTCCCGGCACCCAGGTGCACGTTGCTCCCGACGACCGCCCTGGCGCCGACCACGACGTCGGTGTCGACCCAGCTGCCCGCGCCGACCCGTGCACCCTCGTGCACCACCGCGCCGGCCTCGACGTACGACGTGTCGGCCAGCCACGCGCTCTCGTGCGCGCGGGCGGCCGGCGAGACCAGCCCGCCTCCGTGGGCGTGCCGCACGTAGCGCACGACCGCGCCACGGTCGTCCTCGAACTCCACCAGACCCTTGATCCGTCGCGACATGCCTCTCCTCCGTCGATGGTCCTGCACGTCATAACGACGTTCGGGTGCCTGAGGTTTCCCGAAACAACTCAGCCCGCGGCGAACAGGCTTTGGCAGACTGCGCGAGGTGATGGGACGGGTGCTGCCGGTGGGCGTCGAGGTGGCCGAGCACGCGGGTCCCCCGCTGCCCGAGGTCCTGCACCCGTCGGAGGAGCCCGGGGTCGCGAACGCGGTACCGGCCCGCCGTGCCGAGTACGCCGCGGTCCGCGGGTGCGCGCGGATCGCGTTGCGCCGGCTCGGTCTGCCGGACGCGACCGTCCCCGCAGGACCCGACCGCGCACCGGTGTGGCCGGCCGGGATCGTCGGCAGCATGACGCACGTCGACGGGTACCGCGCCGCTGCCGTCGGGCGCGCCGACAGCTGGGCGGGGATCGGCATCGACGCCGAGCCGCACGCGCCTCTGCCGCCCGGCGTCGATGCGCTCGTCCTGAGCGTCGACGAGCAGCGGGCGGTCGCCCGCACCGAGCCCGCCCTGTGCGCGGACCGTGTCCTGTTCTCGGCCAAGGAGTCGGTCTACAAGGTCTGGTACCCCGTGACGCGGTCGTGGCTCGGGTTCGAGGACGTGGACGTCGTGCTCGGCGACGGCACGTTCGTGGCACGGCTCCGCCGGACCGGGCTGGGCACCGACGTGCTGCACGGCCGGTGGGCGGTCGGCGACGGGCTGGTCGTCACCGCCGTCGTGCTGGCGCGGGCCTGAGCGCCCGCGACTTTCCCTCGACCACTTGACGCCCCACGGGATCGGCGGCATGCTCTGCGCAGTTGTTTAATCGATTTAGCAGCGGCTCACGAGGAAGTGAGGGGTGACATGGCGCGAGCACGGATCTCCGACGTCGCCGCCGCGGCGGGCGTCTCCACCGCCACCGTCTCGCTGGTCCTCAACGACCGCACGGCCCGCATCACGGACGCCACGCGGGACCGCGTCCGCCGCGCCGCGGAGGAGGTCGGGTACACGCCGAACTCCGTGGCACGCGGCCTGCGGACCCAGCGCAGCCACACGGTGGGCCTGATCTCCGACCGGATCGCCACGACCCCCTTCGCCGGCCGCATGCTGGCCGGCGCCCAGGACGTGGCCCGCGAGCACGGCATCCTCGTGTTCCTCGTGGACACCGACGCCGACGAGACCGTGGAGCGGGAGGCCATCCGCGCGCTGGCCGCCCAGCAGGTCGACGCGATGATCTACGCCTGCATGTGGCACCGGGTGGTCGACGCCCCGTCCTCGCTCCCCCGCGGCACCGTGTTCCTCGACTGCCGCCCGGCCGACGGCGGCTTCCCAGCGGTCGTCCCCGACGACCGCGCGGGCGGCGTCGCGGCCGTCCGGGCGCTGGTCGCGGCCGGGCACCGTCGGATCGCCTACGTGGACGTCGACGAGCCGCACCCGCCCGTCGCCTCCGACCTGCGCCACGAGGGCTACCTCCAGGTGCTCGCCGAGGCCGGCATCGACCCGGACCCCGCGCTGCACGTCCGCTGCGACACCTCGTCCGCCGGCGGGCGGGAGGCGACCGACCGGCTGCTCGACCTGCCGGAGGACCACCGGCCCACGGCGCTGTTCTGCTTCAACGACCGCATCGCCGCGGGCGCGTACGTGGCGGCGCACCGCCGCGGCCTGGCCGTCCCGCAGGACCTCTCGATCGTCGGGTACGACGACCAGCAGCTCGTCGCAGCGGACCTCGACCCGCCGCTGACCACCGTCGCGCTGCCGCACTACGAGATGGGCCGATGGGCGATGGAGGTCGCCCTCGGCATCCGGACGCCGGACGATCCCGACGCCCCTCACCTCATGCCCTGCCCGATCGTCGATCGGGACTCGGTGGGTCCGCCGCCGGCCACAGCTGCGAGCGACAGCCGGCGACGGACCTGACACGCAATCCCCAACGACCACCGTCGGTGGTCGTGGAGCGGTGACCCGACTTGCCGGTCGGGCACCAGGAAAGGAACCCACGATGAAGCGCAGGTCCCTCGTCACGATCGTATCGGTGTCGGCGGCGTCAGCCCTGGCACTCTCCGCCTGCGGGCAGGCGGGTCAGGGCGACGGTGGGTCCGGTGACGGACCGCAGGAGCTCACCATGTGGACGCACTCCGCCGGCAACCCGGCCGAGCTGGAGGTCTACACGAAGATCATCGACGACTTCAACGCGTCGCAGGACCAGTACACCGTGGTGACGGAGTCGTTCCCGCAGGGCGCCTACAACGACGCCATCGTCGCCGCAGCGGCCGCGGGCGACCTGCCGTGCCTGCTCGACATGGACGGCCCGATCGTCCCCAACTGGGCGTGGGCGGAGTACATCCAGCCGCTCGAGCTGCCCACGAGCATCACCGACAACCTGCTCCCGACGGCCGTCGGCACGTACCAGGACGAGATCTACGCCGCCGGCTACTGGGACGCGGCACTGTCGATCTTCGCCCGCAAGTCGGTGCTCGACGCCAACGCCATCCGGATCCCGACCATCGACGAGCCGTGGACCATCGAGGAGTTCGACGCCGCCCTGGCCACGCTGAAGGCCGCCGGCTACGAGACGCCCCTCGACATCGGTGCCGAGGACAAGGGCGAGTGGTGGTCGTACGCGTACTCCCCCATGCTGCAGAGCGCGGGCGGTGACCTCATCGACCGCGAGACGATGCTCACCGCGGACGGGGCGCTCAACGGCCCCGAGGCGGTCGAGTTCTTCACCTGGTTCCAGGACTCGTTCGCCAACGGGTACACCAGCAACTCCGGCACCATCGGCAACCAGGAGTTCAACGACGACGTCGTCGCGCTGAGCTACACGGGCGTCTGGAACGCCATGGGCTCCCTCGAGGCGATCGGCGACGACCTGCTGATCCTGCCCCCGCCGGACTTCGGCGACGGCCCGAAGATCGGTGGCGGCTCCTGGCAGTGGGGCATCTCGTCCAGCTGCGACGCGGTCGACGGCGCACGCGAGTACCTGGAGTTCAGCTTCCAGGACAAGTACATCGCCGAGTTCAGCGACAAGCAGGTGGTCATCCCGGCGACCGCCGCCGCCGAGGAGCTCTCCGCCAACTTCGGTGAGGGCGACCCGCTGCGCCCGTTCGTGGAGCTGTCGCAGGCCTACGCCCTCGCCCGTCCTGCCACACCGGCGTACCCGGTCATCTCGAGCACGTTCGAGAAGGCCGCCAAGGACATCATGAGCGGCTCCGACGTCCAGTCGACCCTCGACGGAGCGGTCCAGGAGATCGACACCAACATCACGTCCAACGACGGCTACGGCTTCTGAGCCGTCCTGCCCGGCGGGGGCAGCACCGCTGCTGCCCCCGCCTGAACGGACACCACCATGGCTTCCTCGACCACGTCCGTGGCGCCCGCGCGCCCACCGGCCACCCCTGATCTCGCCCGCCGCCGGTCCTCGGCCGGCGCCCGCGGCGAACGCCGCTCCGGCCTCGCGATGGCCGCGCCCGCGGCCATCCTGCTCGGCCTGTTCCTCATCGTCCCCGTGCTGCTCGCGTTCGGTCTGTCGTTCACGAACGCGCGCCTCATCTCGCCGAACCCGCCGCGGTTCGTCGGCCTCGACAACTTCATCCGGGCGTTCACCCAGGACCCCGTGTTCCTGCGGTCCGTCCTCAACACGTTCCTGTTCGCGATCGTCGTCGTCCCCGTGCAGGCCGGCCTGGGTCTGCTGCTCGCCGTCCTGGTGAACCAGAAGCTGCGGGGCGTCACGTTCTTCCGGATCGTCTACTTCATCCCGGTGGTCACGTCGATCGTCGTGGTGTCGATCCTGTGGAAGTTCATGTACCAGCCGACCGGGCTCATCAACTCGTTCATCGACACCATGACGTTCGGGGTGCTGCAGGGCGCCGACTGGCTGAACAACCCTCGGACCGCGCTGCCCGCGATCATCGTGCTGTCGATCTGGCAGGCCGTCGGGTTCCACATGCTCATCTGGCTCTCGGGGCTGCAGACCATCCCCGGCGAGCTCTACGAGGCCGCGCGCATGGACGGCGCCGACGCCTGGGCGCAGTTCAAGAACGTCACGTGGCCCGGCCTGCGCTCGACCATGATCTTCGTCCTGGTGACCATCACCATCTCGGCCCTCGGCCTGTTCGTGCAGATCGACGTGATGACGCAGGGCGGCCCGCAGAACTCGACGACGACGATCGTCTACCACGCCGTCCGCAAGGGGTACCGCGAGCAGGAGACCGGCTACGGGGCCGCGATCTCGCTCATCTTCTTCGTGCTGGTGCTCGTGATCGCCCTCGTGCAGCGCTTCGTGACCCGAGAGAAGGACTGAGCCATGGCCACCATCACCGCGCCCTCGAGCCGGCAGCTGGACCGGACCGAGCGCCAGCAGCGCCGCCGGCGCAACGTGTGGTCCTACCTCGCGATGGCGCTCTTCGCGGTCATCTTCCTCTTCCCGATGGTCTTCATGTTCATCTCGAGCCTGAAGCCCGACGCGCAGATCCTGTCCGACGTCCGGTCGCTGAACGCGTTCCTGCCCGTGGGCGACCTCAGCCTCGACAACTACCGCGACGTGTTCGACCGCGTCCCCGTCGCGCGGTTCATGATCAACTCGGTGCTGATCACGACGCTCATCGTCGTGCTGGGCCTGGTGGTCAACAGCATGTGCGGCTTCGCGCTCTCCCGGCTGGAGTGGAAGGGCCGCGGGGCGGTGCTCGCCGTCGTCATCGCGACGCTCATCGTGCCCTTCGAGACGATCGCGATCCCGATGGTCTACTGGGTGTCCAAGCTGCCGACCCTGGTGTTCGAGGGCGGGGTCCCGAAGTACGACTTCGGCTGGCTGAACACCTACCAGGTGCAGATCATCCCGTTCATCGCGAACGCGTTCTCGATCTTCCTGTTCACCCAGTACTTCTCGACGATCCCGAAGTCGCTCGACGAGGCCGCCCGGATCGACGGCGCCGGGTGGTTCACGATCTACCGCAAGATCGTCGTGCCCCTGGCCGGCCCGGCGTTCGCCACGGTCGCGATCCTCACGTTCCTGCCCGCGTGGAACTCGTACCTGTGGCCGCTCATGGTCGTGCAGGAGGAGAACCTGCGGCCCGTCATGGTCGGGATGCAGTACTTCTTCCAGCTGAACCCCGCCTGGGGCGAGGTGATGGCCTACACGACCCTCATCACGCTGCCCGTGCTCATCGTGTTCCTCTCGTTCCAGCGGGCCTTCGTCAGCAGCGTCGCCGCCAGCGGCGTCAAGGGCTGACCCCCTCCATCCCCGCCGGCGACGGCGTGAAAGGCAGACCCATGTTCACCCTTCCCGAGTCCTGGGTGTGGGACTTCTGGCTGGCCGACGACGGCGAGCAGCACCACCTCTTCTTCCTCTACGCGTCACGTGCGCTGCACGAGCCGGACCGCCGGCACTACCGGGCCTCGATCGGGCACGCGGTGTCGTCGGACCTGCAGGACTGGACCCGGGTGCCGGACGCCCTCGTGCGCAGCGACGCACCGGCGTTCGACGACCTGGCCACGTGGACCGGCTCGGTCGTGCGGCACCCCGACGGCACGTGGTTCCTCTTCTACACGGGAGCCACGCTCACGCCGGAGGGCAACGTGCAGACGATCGGGTACGCCACCTCCGACGACCTGCTGACCTGGCACAAGTCGCCGACCAACCCCGTGCTGCGCGCCGACGGCGAGTGGTACGAGGTGCTGGCCGACGGCCAGTGGCACGACGAGGCGTTCCGCGACCCGTGGGTGTTCCCCGACCCGGACGGCGACGGGTGGCACATGCTCGTCACCGCCCGGGGCCGCACCGGCCCGGCGGACGACCGCGGCGTCGTCGGCCACGCCTGGTCCCCGGACCTGCGCACGTGGGAGCTCCGGCCCCCGCTGAGCGAGCCCGGGCAGGGGTTCGGTCAGCTCGAGGTGATGCAGGTGGAGGTGGTCGACGGCGCGCCGGTGCTGCTGTTCTCCTGCCTGGCGACGGACATGTCCGCGGCCGCGGTCGCCACGGGGGCGACCGGGGGCGTCTGGGCCGCCCCTGCGGCGAGCCTGCTGGGTCCGTACGACGTGGCCGACGCCCACCAGGCGACGGACGACACCCTCTACAGCGGGCGCCTCGTGCGCCGCCGGTCGGACGGCGAGTGGGTCCTGCTGGCCTTCCATCACTCGGGTGCCGACGGGGGCTTCGTCGGCGGTGTCAGCGACCCCCTGCCGGTGCGGTGGGACGGCCGCCGGCTGGACGTGCTGGACCCGGCGGTGCGCAGCCGCTGAGCGTCCCGGTGACGATGCGGCGCGGAGGTCGGCTACCCACGGGTAACCCTCCGCGCCGCAGTCGTCTCCAGAGCCGTCGGGAACGATGTGGGACAGGCCCCTGACCTGCGTGTTCACCGGGTTCTGTCCGCGGGCTGGACGGATGGCCGCGCGAGCCTCACACTTGCGCCTGCCCCCCTGATGGTCCGGCCGCCGATGGCCGGGAAAGGACCCCCGGCCGTGCTGCGCACCGTCACCTCGCACCTGTCCCTGGACGTGCGCAACCCGCTCGAGATCCTGCTCTCCGTCGCCGTCGCGGACGGCGCCTACGACCGCTCCGAGATCCTCTCGGTGCGCCACGAGGACGGGGCCCTGGACGTCGCCGAGATCAAGATGGCGCACGGCGGCCGCATGCACCGCGTGCTGTCCCCCGCGGGCCGCCTGGTCGTCGACTACCAGGCCACCATCACGGGCCAGAGCGACCTGCCGCCCGTCGAGGACGTCGACCTCGTCGAGTACCGCCGGCCCAGCCGCTACGCCGAGTCGGACCGCCTGCTCGCGTTCGCCCGGGACCAGTTCCGGGGCATCGAGGGACCCGAGCTGCTCGACGCCGTCGTCGCGTGGGTCACCGGCCACGTCACGTACCTGTCGGGCTCCAGCCTGCCGACCGACGGTGCCACCGACACCCTGCTCAAGCGCCGCGGGGTGTGCCGGGACTTCGCGCACCTCGTCGTCGCGCTGCTGCGCGCCAAGGACGTCCCCGCCCGCCTCGTGTCGGTCTACGCGCCGGGCCTCAAGCCGATGGACTTCCACGCGGTCGCCGAGGCCTACGTCGACGGCGCCTGGCACGTGGTCGACGCCACCCGGCTGGCACCGCGAGGCTCTTTGGTCCGGATCGCGACCGGCCGCGACGCCACCGACACCGCGTTCCTGTCGTACTACGGCGGCCAGCTCTCGATCCGCGCGATGACGGTGACGGCGGCCGTCCACTCCGTGCCCGCTGCGCTGCCGGCCGACGACGGCACCGGTCTGGTCGCCCTGCGCTGAGGCGTCAGGCGCTCTCGCGCAGGTTCCGGCGGCGGCCCTCGACCTCGACCAGCTCCGCGAACGCGGCCTGGTACGCGGCCGGGTCCGCCTCGGCGTCCATGCGCTGGAGGCGTCCGCGCAGGTCGGCGATGTGCCGGGTGAACCCGATCTCGACCAGGCGCAGGACGACGCCCTTGACGTAGCCCTCGAGCGCTTCCGGCCGGTCCTCGGGCAGGGGTGCGACGGCGAGCTCGGTGACCAGGCCGCGGACGGGCTCGGCGGCCTCCTCGATGACGGCACCGACCCAGCCGGTCGAGCCGCCCGACGCCTGCACGAGCGGCCGGGCGACGGTGAGCCCGCCGGCAGCGCGGATGGCCTCGTGGACCGCGCGGTAGGCGGGAGCGCCGAACGCGTCGGTCGGCAGCTCGTCGAAGTCCGCCGCGACCAGGTCCGGACGCTGGAGCACGACCTCGAGGGCGGTGCGCTCGATCTGCGCGACCGGGTCCCGGCGGTCGGGGACGGGCATGCGCTGCAGGGGCACGGGAGTCGGTTCGGCGGATGCGGTGGGCCGCTCGTTGCTGGACTGCGACCGGCCGGCGGCCTGCGGGCGGGTCGACGCGCCCTGCACCGCCCGGCGCACGGAGTCCTGGTCGTCGATGCCCAGCCAGCCGGAAAGCAACCGGGTGTACTCGGGGCGCAGACCGGCGTCGCGGATCCCGGCGACGACCGGGGCGGCGGCACGCAGGGCGCCGATCCGGCCCTCCGCGGTGCGCAGGTCGTAGGACGCGAGGGTCGAGCGGATGACGAACTCGTACAGCGGCGTCCGGCCGGCGACCAGGGCGCGGACCGCGTCGGGGCCCTTGGCCTGGCGCAGCTCGCACGGGTCCATGCCGGACCGCTCGACGGCGACGAACGTCTGCGCGGAGAAGGACTGGTCCTCCCCGAATGCCCGCAGCGCCGCCTTCTGACCGGCCGCGTCACCGTCGAACGTGAAGATGATCTCGCCGCCGACCGAGGCACCGGAGGCCAGCTGGACGCCCCCGGACGACCCGGAGTCGCCGATGAGCCGTCGCACGATGCGTGCGTGGTCGGACCCGAACGCCGTGCCGCAGGTGGCCACGGCGGTGCCGACGCCGGACAGGTGCATGGCCATGACGTCGGTGTACCCCTCGACGACGACCACCCGCTTGTCGCGCTGCAGGTCCCGCTTGGCCAGGTCGATGCCGTACAGGACGTGGGACTTCTTGTAGAGCGGGGTCTCGGGGGTGTTCAGGTACTTGGGCCCCTGGTCCTCCTCGAACAGCCGCCGCGCGCCGAAGCCGACGGTCTCCCCTGTCACCTCGCGGATGGGCCACACCAGCCGGCCGCGGAACCGGTCGTAGATGCCGCGCTGCCCCTGGCTGACCAGCCCGGACAGCGTCAGCTCCGCCTCGGTGAACCCGCGCCCGCGCAGGTGTCGCAGGAGTGAGTCCCAGCCCTGCGGCGCGAACCCGACCCCGAAGTCCGCCGCGGCGGTCCGGTCGAAGCCGCGCTCCGCGAGGAACTGGCGGCCGGCGGCAGCGGCCGGCGTGCTCAGCTGCTCGCGGTAGAACTCCTCGGCCACCTTGTGGGCCTCGATGAGCCGCCGGCGCTTTCCGGGCTCCTCGGTCGACCGCGGACCGCCGCCCTCCTCGTACCGCAGCTGGAGGCCGACCTTGCCGGCGAGGTACTCGACCGCCTCGGAGAAGCCGAGCCCGTCGACCTTCTGCACGAAGTCGATGACGTCGCCGCCCTCGCCGCAGCCGAAGCAGTGGTAGCGGCCGACCTGGGGGCGCACGTGGAAGGAGGGGGAACGCTCGTCGTGGAACGGGCACAGGCCCTTCATCGAGCCGACGCCCGCGGACCTCAGCGTGACGTGCTGACCGACGATCTCCTCGATGTGGGCACGCTCGCGGACCGCTTCCACGTCCTCCCGCCGGATGCGTCCTGCCACGCGAGGAGTCTAGGCGTCGGCGCCCTGAGTGCCGGACCGTTCTCAGACGAGGACGGGCGGTCCGCCGTGCCGGGGCGGGTGAACCAGACGGGCGTGCAGCTCGGCGGCGGAGACGTCGGTCAGCGAGGCCACCTGGTCGATCACCACGCGCAGGCGGGCGGCGTCGTTCTCGGCCTCGACCCAGTCCGCGGCGAACGGCGGCTCCAGGGCGATGGGCGCCCGCTCGGACAGCACGTGCACCAGGTCGACCAGCACCTCGCGCTGCCGGTGGTAGAGCGGTTCGAGCTCCCGCGGCGCCATGACGTAGGTGACGGCGAGGCCCTTGAGCACGAGGATCTCGGCGAGAGTCTCGTGCGGGACGATCAGGTCCGCCGCGTACCGGGTCAGCGGCCCGGTGCCGTACTCCTCGCGCGTGGCCAGCTGCGACGCCTTGGCGAAGCGCCCGATGAGCTGGCTCGTGGAGTCCTTGAGCGAGGCCAGCGCCGCGCGGGACCCGTCGAACCCCGGACGCCACAGCCGCGCGGCGACGAGCCGGTCGATCGCGTCCTGCAGCCCCTCGGCGCTCACGGCGTCGCCGTACCAGGTCTGCACCGCCTCGACCACGCGGTCGCGCTCGCCCGCGACGCCGAGCACCTCGAGGTCCAGCCGCCCGCCGACGACCGCGTCCTCCACGTCGTGCACCGAGTAGGAGATGTCGTCGGCCAGGTCCATGACCTGCGCCTCGAGGCACTTGCGGCCGTCCGGCGCCTGCTCGCGCAGCCACGCGAAGACGGGCAGGTCGTCCTCGTAGACGCCGAACTTGTGCGTGGGCCGCCCGCTCGCCGCGCTGACCGGTCCCTGCAGGTGCCGCCACGGGTACTTCACCGACGCGTCCAGGCTGGCCCGCGTCAGGTTGAGCCCGACCGCGCGGCCGTCGGGGGCGACGACCTTGGGCTCCAGGCGGGTGAGCAGCCGCAGCGTCTGGGCGTTGCCCTCGAACCCGCCGATCCCCTTGGCCAGCTCCGCCAGCGCCCGCTCGCCGTTGTGCCCGAACGGCGGGTGGCCCAGGTCGTGCGCCAGGCACGCGGTGTCGACGATGTCGGGGTCGCAGCCGAGCGCCTTGCCGATCTCGCGGCCCACCTGCGCGACCTCGAGCGTGTGCGTCAGCCGCGTGCGCACGAAGTCGTCCGACGACGGCCCGAGCACCTGCGTCTTGGCCCCGAGGCGGCGCAGCGCGGACGAGTGCACGAGACGTGCGCGGTCCCGCTCGAACGCCGTCCGCTCGCGGGACTTCGCGGGCTCGCGGACCCAGCGCGCCCGGTCGGCGTCGACGTACCCGTCGAGGTCGAGGGCCTGGTCCAGTGCGGTCACCGTGCCAGCGTAACGATCAGGCGAGCCGCCAGACCTGCACACCCGGCCCGTCGCCGGGCAGGCCCAGCCCGTCCGGTCGCACGTCGAGGTCCGCGCCGCCGTACAGGTTCTCCGGCGACGCACCCGGCGCGAGCAGGTGCCGCGGCAGGACGGTGCCCTCCCAGGGCCCGCGCGCGACGAGCACGAGCACGCGCTCGTCGGTCGTCTCGCGCAGGTACGCGACCGCGTCCGGGGTCACGACGGCCCAGCGCATGCCGCCCTCCCGCAGTGCCCGGGAGCCGCGCCGGACCGCGATGAGCGACCGGTAGATCTCGAACGTCGCCGAGTCCCAGCGCGGCCCACCGCCGGCGTCGATCTGGTCCCAGGGCATCGTGCCGCGGGCGTGCTCACCGTTGGTACCCGTCAACCCGCCCTCGTCGCCCGCGAACATCGCCGGCGTCCCCGGGTAGGTGAACAGCAGGCCGGCGGCGAGCTCGACCCGCTCGCGCGTCCCGACGACGGTGCGCAGCCGCGCGGTGTCGTGCGAGCCCAGCATGTTCCACTGGTGGGTGGTCACGGCCCACGGCACCGTCGAGTCGAAGTCGCGCATGGTCTCGACCATGGAGACGCCGTCCCGGCGCGGGATGCTCACCGGCATGCCCAGGAAGCCGAGGTCCAGGTCCGGGTCCACCAGCCACGTCCACACGGGCCGCGTGAACGCCGAGTAGTTCATGTTCGCGTGCCAGCCGCCCGCGGCCAGGTCGGTGCCGGCGTCGTGGAAGTGCTCGGAGACCAGCACCGCCTCGGGGTTCAGCGCGTGCATGGTCGACCGGATGGTCCGGGCCACCTGGAGCGTCAGGTCGTCGTCGGCGTAGCGGCCGGTCATGTTGGCGACGTCGATCCGCCAGCCGTCCAGGGAGTACGGCTCGACCAGCC
The DNA here is from genome assembly GCF_007989805.1 of Cellulomonas xylanilytica. Taxonomy (GTDB): domain Bacteria; phylum Actinomycetota; class Actinomycetes; order Actinomycetales; family Cellulomonadaceae; genus Cellulomonas; species Cellulomonas xylanilytica. The sequence goes on along the minus strand of NZ_BJUB01000001.1, from coordinate 97,896 downwards.
AGCGGCCGATCACGGAGTCCGGCCCCTCGACCATCCGCCCGGCCAGCGCCGGGGCGTTGTAGTTGAGCTTCGGCAGGGACGCGTGCTCGAGCCAGCCGACGTACCCGGGCTCCTCCTCGGTCCAGTAGTAGAACGACGACTCCTCGCTCGACCGGTCGGCGCGGGCGCGCCCGAACCACTCGTGCCCGGCGCCGGTGTGGTTCGTCGTCAGGTCGCCCAGGATCCGCATGCCCCGGGCGTGCACCGCACGGCTCAGCGACGCGAGCGCCTCGTCGCCGCCCAGCAGCGGGTCGACGTGGTCGAACGTGCTCGCGTCGTAGCGGTGGTTGGAGCGGCCCGGGAACACCGGTGTCAGGTACAGGGTGTCGACGCCGAGGCGCTGCAGGTGGTCGAGGCGCTGCTCGACGCCGGGCAGGTCGCCGCCGAAGTACTGCTGCGCGACTCCCGGGCCGGACGCGATGGGCTCGTCGTCCCAGGCCGCGGGCTGGGCCCAGTCGGGAGGGGTGCCGGTCTCCCGGCCCGAGCGCGCGAACCGGTCGGGGAAGACCTGGTAGACCACGGAGGTGTCCATCCAGGCCGGGGCCGGGTCGTGCACGGTCAGCCGGAAGTCGCCGGCGTCCGGCACGTCGCGGGCGTGCAGGCCGCGGCCGTTCAGCCACCGGTAGCCGCCCGGCTCGTCGAGCAGGACCCGGTAGGCGGCCACGGGGTTGTGCACCGGTACGTCGCCGACGTACCAGCGCGCATCGGCGTCGACCCGCTCGAGCCGCGTGGGGACCATCCGCGGCTCGGCGTCGCGGACCGTGCGCAGCCAGACGGCCCGCTCGGTCCCCGACGCCGGGACGCGGACCCGCACCGGGACCACGTCGCCCAGCCGCGGCGTGGCGCGCCGGACGTACAGCTCCGAGCCGTCGTGGTGGGGCTGGTCGAGAAGGTGGCCCACGCTCAGCCCTTGACCGACCCGGCCGTCAGCCCGGACACGATGTACCTCTGCAGGGCCAGGAAGAGCAGGACGACGGGGATGGCGGCGAGCACGGCGCCGGCGGCGAACAGGCCCCAGCGGGCGTTGCGCTCGTCGGCCGCCCAGAAGTACAGGCCGACGGCGAGCGTGAACTCGTCGGGGCGCTGCAGCACGACCTTGGCGATGATGAACTCGCCGAACGTCCCGATGAACGACAGCAGGCCGACCACGGCGAGGATCGGCGCGACGAGGCGCAGGATGATCGTCCAGAAGATCTGTGCGTGCGTGGCACCGTCGATCTTGGCCGCCTCGTCGAGCTCGCGCGGGACCGTGTTGAAGAACCCGTACATGAGGAACGTGTTCACGCCGAGCGCGCCGCCCAGGTAGACCGCGATGAGCCCGAGCCGGCTGTTCAGGCCGAGCATCGGGAACACGTCACCGATGGAGAGCAGCACGAGGAAGATCGCCACGAACGCGAGCATCTGCGGGAACATCTGCACGATCAGCAGCGCGGTCAGGCCGCCCTGCCGCCCCTGGAACCGGAACCGCGAGAACGCGTACGCGGCGGCGCCGCCCATGAGGACCGTGCCGATGGAGGTCACGGTGCAGATGACGATCGAGTTGGCGAACCAGCTGCTGTAGTTGCCCTCGAACAGCTCGCGGTAGTTCTGCAGGTCGATCGTGCGGAACAGCTGGTTCGAGCCGGTCAGCGTCCCGCCCGGGTTGAGCGAGGCGGACAGGACGTACACGAGCGGCACGATGCAGATCACGATCGTCACGATGCCGACGACGTGCCGCCACCCGATCTCGATCCACCAGCGACGCCCGCGGGGGGCGCCGTCCCGCTCCACGACGGTGCTCGGCGTCTCGCGGTCCACGACGGTGCTGGCCATCTCAGATCTCCTCGAGCTTGCGGGTCCGGCGGAAGCCGACGTAGCTGATCGCACCGACCACGATGAAGATGAGGATCGACAGCGCGCTCGCCAGGCCGTACTGCTTGTTCCCGCTCTCGAAGGCCACGGAGTAGACCATCGAGATGAGCAGGTCCGTGTGGCCGACCACGACCGGGGTGCCCACGAAGTTGGGGCCTCCGCCGGTCAGCATGTAGATCAGCGTGAAGTTGTTGAAGTTGAACGCGAACGACGCGATCAGCAGCGGCGCCACGGAGATCATGAGCAGCGGCAGCGTCATGGACCGGAAGATCCGCCACGCCCCGGCGCCGTCGATCTTCGCGGCCTCGATGGTGTCGGCCGGGATGGCCTGCAGCGCGCCCGTGCAGACGATGAACATGTACGGGAAGCCCAGCCAGAGGTTGACCATCAGGATCGACAGCTTGGCCAGCCACGGGCTGGTCAGCCAGCCGATGTCGGCGCCGCCGAGCAGGACCTCGTTGACGAACCCGAACCGCTCGTTGAGCATGCCCTTCCAGACGAGCGCGGACAGGAACCCGGGGAACGCGTACGGGAGGATCAGCAGGGACCGGTAGACCTTGCGGCCGCGGATCCGCGGGTCGTTGAACACGATCGCGAGGAACAGGCCCACCGCGAAGGTGGTGAGCACCGAGAGGAACGCGAACGCGAACGTCCAGACGGTGATCTGCGCGAACGGTCCGGCCAGCCGGGAGTCGGTGAAGACGCGCGTGAAGTTGTCGAGGCCGACGCCGACGCGCCAGCCCGGGGTGAGGACGTCGCCGTCCTCGGACACGAAGTTCCCGGACTCGGACGGGGTGTACGTCTCCCCCGTGGCCGAGTCGGTGAAGGTGTCGGTCGCCTCGTCGTAGACGAGCGTCGACTGGTAGACGTAGCCGGTCGAGCCGTCCTGCGTGCGGACCGACCCCTCCGACGGGTCGTCGGAGAACGGGACCCGCAGCTCGGTGATAGCCGCCTGCTGCTCGGCGATCTGGGCGAAGCCCAGCACCTCCCAGCCGGGCACGGCGGTGACGCGCTCGCCCTCGACGGTGGCGTCGTCGGCCGCGGTGAACGGCTCCTCGGCGGTGCCGACCTCCGCGTCGCCGTCCTGCACGACCGCGAACCCGAGCTCGCCGTCGCGCTGCACGACGGTCAGCGGGAGCGTGGGTGATCCCTCGACACGGGTCTCGTTCTGGATCGAGATGGCCTCGACCGCGTCGGCCTTCGTGGAGTTGTGCCCGTCGCCGTAGTTCGTGAACGCCACGTAGCCCGTGTAGGCCATGACGAACAGCTGGTAGACGAGCAGGAAGAGCAGGCCCGGGATGAGGTACTTGCCCGGCACCGCGCGCTTGGAGAAGTAGATCCAGTTGACGGCCACGAGGGCCAGCACGAGGAACGCGAGGATGCCCCACGACTGGACGGCCAGGGCCGCGAGGATCCCGTACACGCCGAGCGCGTCGACGAGGGCGACGAGGATCAGCTTGACGACGAAGCCGGCCGAGAAGTTGCGGGCGTGGGAGCCGTCGCCACGCGAGCGACGGGGCGACCGGGGCCCGGGAGCCTCGGGCGGGGCGGGTGGCTCCAGGGTCTGCTGGTCGGTCATGCGGGTCCTCCGGGGACGCAGGTGGCTGCTACGGGGATCGCCGGCAGGGGCACGGCGTGCTGCCGGCAAGGCACGGCGTGCAGGAAGGACGTCCCGCCGGGCGGCTGCGCGCCGCCGGCGGGACGTCCTTCACCGTCAGACCTTGTCGACGGCGTCCTGGACGTTGGCGACCATCGTGTTCCACGTGCTGACCGGCTCGGCCTGCCCGCTGATGATCTGCGCCTCGGTGGCGCCCCAGAAGGCCCACACGGAGCTCATCGCGGGGATGGCCGGCATGGGGGCGCCGGTGGCGCCCGCCTCGCCGAAGCCCTTGAGGATCCCGTTGTCCACCTTCGCGGCCGACGCCGAGTTGGCGGGCATGCGGCCACCCTCGGCGTACAGCGCGTCCTGCGCGGCCTCGGTCGACAGGAAGTTCACGACGAGCTCGTTGGCGAGCACCGGGTTCTCCGACTTCGCGGAGACGAACGCACCCTGGACGCCGACGAACGGCTGGGCGGGCTGGCCACCCGCGCTCGGGACGGGGAGGACGGCGATGTCCATGCCGGCCTCCTCGAACGCCGAGGTGTTCCACGGACCGGTGATCATGTACGGCGCCTGGCCGTCGAGGAACGCCTGCTTGGCCTTCTCGCCGTCGACCGCGAGGTCGAGGACGCCCTCGGCGCCGAGCTTGGCCAGGTACGCGGCGAACGCGTCACCGGCGGGGCCGCCCATCGAGAGCGTGTCCGTGTAGGAGCCGTCCGCGGACTGCTCGAACACGGGGGCACCGAACGACGTCTGCAGCGGGTACAGGTGGTACGGGTCCGAGTCGGGGCCCTGCTGGACGAGCACCGAGAACGGGGTGCCGGCCGACTTGGCCTGCGCGACCAGCTCGTCGAACGTCGCCGCGGGGGTGTCCGTCAGCAGCGCGTTGTTGCGGACGAGCGCGATGTTCTCGATGGAGATCGGCGTGCCGTAGACCTTGCCGTCGTAGGTCACACCGGCGATGGCCGACTCGGAGAAGTCACCGGCCTTGTCACCGAGCTCGAGCGGCGCGACCACGCCGTTGTTGACCCACTCGCCCAGGCCGTCGTGCGCCGAGATGATCACGTCGGGGCCCTCGCCGGTGGGGACCTGCGCGACGAAGTCCTTGCCGATGTCGCCCGACGCCTTCTGCACGAGCTCGACGTCGATGCCGGTCGACTCGGTGAACGTCGCGACCACCGGCTCCATCTCGTTGATGCGGGTGTCGTCCACCCACATCGTCAGGGTGCCGGTCGCACCGGCGCTCTCCGTGGGGGCGGCCGACGTGTCGTCGCCGGTGTCGCCCGAGCCCGAGCACGCGGTGAGCGTCAGCGCGAGGCCGAGCGTCGCCGCGACGACAGGGATGCTCCGTCGCATCGTCATCTCCAAAGTGGGGTGTGTGCCGCGCGGCGGAACCCCACCGACGCTGGCCTGATGGGCCGAAGTTAGCGTCGTTGCCACAGCGCTTGCAAGTCGTTACGGTAACTTTCAGGCAACGGTTTCAGAGGGTGCCCCCACGCCCGCTGGGCCACCCGGAACCACCCATGAACCACGACGGACGAGGAGGTCCGGTGTCCCCTACGCTGCCGCCTGTGCGCACCCGACTGACGGATCTGGCCGAACAGGCCGGCGTCAGCACAGCAACGGTGTCTCGGGTCCTCAACGGCAAGCACGGCGTGTCGGCCCAGGCGCGGCAGGCCGTGCTGGCGGCCCTCGACGTGCTCGGGTACGAGCGACCCGAGAAGCTGCGCACCCGGTCCGCCGGTCTCGTCGGCCTCGTGGTGCCTGAGCTGTCGAACCCCGTGTTCCCCGCGTTCGCGCAGGTCATCGAGACGATGCTGACCGAGCGCGGCTACACGCCGCTGCTGTGCACGCAGTCCCCCGGCGGGACCACCGAGGACCAGTACGTCGAGATGCTGCTGGAGCACGCCGTCGACGGCATCGTCTTCGTGTCCGGTCTGCACGCCGACACGACCGCCAGCAAGGAGCGGTACCACCGCCTGCGCAGCCGCGGCATGCCGATCGTCCTGGTCAACGGCTTCGCCGACGGCGTCGACGCCCCGTCCGTCTCCACCGACGACTCGGCGGCCCTGGACCTCGCCTTCCGCCACCTCGTCTCGCTCGGCCATCGCTCGATCGGCCTAGCGATCGGACCCGAGCGCTTCGTGCCCGCTGCCCGCAAACGGGTGGAGTTCGCGGTCAACCTCGAGCGCCACCTGGGCGTGACCGACCCGGACAGGCACGTCGTCACGACGCTGTTCACGGTCGAGGGCGGCCAGGCGGCGGCCCTCGAGCTCATCGACTCCGGGCACACCGCGATCATCTGCGGCTCCGACCTCATGGCTCTCGGCGCCATCCGTGCGGCCCGCTCGCGCGGGCTCTCCGTGCCGGGCGACCTGTCGGTGGTCGGCTTCGACGACTCCCCGCTGATCGCCTTCACCGACCCGCCGCTGACCACCGTGCGCCAGCCCGTCCTGTCCATGGGTCACGCGGCGGTCTCCGCTCTCGTCGGGGAGATCAACGGCACGCACGCGTCCCGGACCGAGCTGAAGTTCCACCCCGAGCTCATCGTGCGCGGCTCCACCGGTGCCGCACCCGGTCTGACCTCGGTCGCTGTGCCCACACAGGCCCCCGCCGTACTCTGACCGACCGCGGGTCCCCCGGGACCCTGTTCGGCAACGGCGCCTCCCCCCTTCTCAGACACCCCGAAGTGAGGCATGCCCGCATGACGACGATCGACACCCGACCCCTGCGCACCCTGGTGCACACCGCCGGATCGCCCGACGGCGAGTGGTGGCGGGATGCCGTGATCTACCAGGTCTACCCGCGCTCGTTCGCGGACGCGTCCGGCGACGGCATCGGCGACCTGCCCGGCGTGACCTCCCGCCTCGAGCACCTGGCCGAGCTCGGCGTGGACGCCGTCTGGCTCTCGCCGTTCTACCGGTCCCCGCAGGCCGACGCCGGCTACGACGTGGCCGACTACCGCGACGTCGACCCGCTCTTCGGCACGCTCGCCGACTTCGACGAGATGCTCGAGCGCGCGCACGGTCTCGGCCTGCGCGTGATCGTCGACCTGGTGCCCAACCACACCTCCGACGAGCACGTCTGGTTCCAGGCCGCGCTCGCCGCGGGCCCGGGCTCCCCCGAGCGCGCCCGCTACCTGTTCCGTGAGGGCCGCGGGGTCGACGGGACGGAGCCGCCCAACAACTGGCAGTCGATCTTCGGCGGCCCGGCGTGGACACGGACGACGGACCCCGACGGCACGCCCGGCGAGTGGTACCTGCACCTGTTCGACTCGCGCCAGCCGGACCTCGACTGGGAGCACCCCGAGGTGCGGTCCGAGTTCGAGGACGTCCTGCGGTTCTGGCTCGACCGCGGCGTCGACGGCTTCCGCATCGACGTGGCGCACGGCATGGTCAAGGCCCCCGGCCTGCCCGACTGGGACGGGCACGTCTCCATGATCGAGGGGTCCGACGACGTCGAGCCCACCGACACGGTGTCGGGTGCGGGGAACCAGGGCCCCATGTTCGACCAGGACGGCGTGCACGACATCTACCGCGCCTGGAACAAGGTCCTCGCCGAGTACCCCGGCGACCGCGCGCTCGTCGCGGAGGCCTGGGTGGAGCCCCTGTCCCGGCTGACGCGGTACGTGCGGCCGGACGAGATGCAGCAGGCCTTCAACTTCGCGTTCCTGGCGACGCACTGGGACGCCTCGGCGCTGCGGACGGTCGTCGAGGCCTCCTACCGTGCGTCGGACGCCGTCGGCGCTCCCACCACGTGGGTGCTGTCCAACCACGACGTCGTCCGGCACGCCTCGCGGCTCGGCCTGGCCGAGCCCGGCTCCCGCCCGAACGGCATCGGCCACGGCGACGAGCAGCCGGACGAGACCCTCGGCCTGCGCCGGGCCCGCTGCGCGTCGCTCCTCATGCTCGGCCTGCCCGGCTCCGCGTACCTGTACCAGGGCGAGGAGCTCGGCCTGCCCGACCACACGTCGCTCGACGACGACCTGCGCCAGGACCCGGCGTTCTTCCGGACCGGCGGTGCGGAGCGCGGTCGTGACGGGTGCCGGGTGCCGCTGCCGTGGGCCGCGGACGCGGAGGGCTTCGGCTTCTCGCCGACCGGGGTGACCTGGCTGCCGCAGCCGGCCGCGTGGGCGACCTACGCGCTCGACGCCCAGCGCGGTGTCGAGGGGTCGACGTACGAGACGTACCGCTCGGCGCTGCGGCTGCGCCGCGAGTCGGGGCTCGGCTCGGGCGGGATGGAGTGGCTGCACGGCCTCGGCGACGACGTCATCGCGTTCGTGAACCGGGACGTCCTGGTGGTCGCCAACCTGGGCCCGGAGCCGGTGGCACTGCCCGCGGGCGCCGAGGTGCTGCTGTCCTCGGCCGACCTCTCGGTCGCCGACGACGGCACCGTCCTGGTGCCGTCGGACGTCACCGCCTGGGCTCGCTGCACCGCCTGAGCCCTGGTGGACGGCCCCGCCGCACGGCGGGGCCGTCCCGCGCTCAGGGGCGCGCGTCGACGTGCCAGGCCTGCGCCGACATCGGCGGGACCGTGACGCTGATCGCGCCGTCCCGGACGGTGGACCGGGAGCAGCCCTGCGCCTCCAGCACCTCGCAGTAGTCGCCGTCGGGCAGGCTCGTCGCCAGCTCCGCGCGCAGCTCGTCGTCACCCAGGTTCACGACGACGAAGCCGCGCTCGCCGCGGCCGACCGCCACGGCGTCGCCCTCCGACCAGAGGTCGACCTGCGGCGCGTCACCGACCACGTTGCGCCAGCCGACCATCCCCGCGACCTGCGGCCAGCGGTGCTGGCAGACCCAGTCCCCGTCCTCCTGCGCCTCGCCGCAGGAGGCGTCGAGCACCCGGCCGTCGCTGTCCTGGGGCGGCCCGGCATCGCGGTCGGAGAACGCGTAGCCGCTGTAGACCACCGGCGTGCCGTACGAGCCCGCGAGCATGAGGACGTTCGCCAGCGCGTACCGCTCGCCGTCGGCGTAGCTCAGCGTCGAGCCGTTGCGCTCGGTGTCGTGGTTGTCGACGAAGACCACCGCCTGGTCGGACGGCACCCACGACGCGGAGGCGCCCAGCTCGAGAGCCCGGCCGGGCGAGCTCGCCAGCACGCCCTGGAGCTCCTTGCCGTACGCGAACTCGTAGACCTGCCCGTTGCCCAGGTAGTCCTCCGGCGTGATCGGCTCGCCGCTGCCCCGGATGACCTCCTGCGCGATCCCGGTCCCCTCGGGCAGGTCCGCGACGATCGCGGCGACGTCCTCGGCGGGCATGTGCTTGGCCGCGTCGATCCGGAAGCCGTCGACGCCGAGCGAGAGCAGGTCCTCCAGGTACGCGGTGATCGTCGACCGGACGCGCTCGGTCTCGGTGGCGAGGTCCGCCAGGTTCACCAGCTCGCACGTCTGCACCTGGGCGGCGTCCTGATAGCTCGCGATGTCGTCGTTCGGGGTCAGGCCGCAGTGGTGGAAGTCGGCCTCGGTCCAGATGCCCGGGTAGTCGTCGTGGCTGTACGGCGAGCCAGCCCAGCCCGTGCCCGGCTGGTCCTGGCCGGTCATGTGGTTGACCACCGCGTCGGCCCACACGTCGACGCCGGCGTCGTGGCACGTCTCGACCATGGCCGCGTACTGGTCGCGCGTGCCGAGCCGGGACTCGACCCGGTAGCTGACGGGCTGGTACGACGTCCACCACTGCTCGCCGACGATGTGCTCCTGCGGCGGGCTGGTGACCACCCAGGCGTAGCCCGCGGGGCCGAGCGTGTCGGTGCACTCCGCGGCGATCGCGTCCCAGGTCCACTGGAACAGCTGCACGCCGACGTCACGCCGCTGTGCCGCCGCGGGCTCCGGGGTGCCGGTGCAGGCCGCGAGGAGCAGCACGGCGCCGGCCAGGGCGGTCGCACGGGCAGGCAGGCGCGTCATCGTCACCATCCGGGGCAGGCTGCAACTCATTGCAGCAACTTGCAGGTCCGAGCCACCCTAGCGCCCTACGCTGGACGACGTGCCTCGCGTCCTCGTCAACGGCCCGTCGTCCTGGAACACCCTGATCCGGATCGCCGCCTTGCCGGAGCCGCGGTCGTCGGCGCTCTTCGCCAGCAGCCACCACGACGGGCTGGGCGGCACCTCCGCCGGCAAGGCGGTCACCCTGGCAGCGCTCGGCGTCGACGTCACGCTGCGCACCGCGATCGGCGACGACCGCGAGGGCCGACTCGTGCGCGCCGCGCTCGACCACCCCCGGGTCACGACCGTCGTGCTCGACGTCGCGGCGACCGAGCGGCACGTCAACCTCATGACCGACGACGGCTCCCGGGTCTCGATCTACCTGGAGCTCCCCGATCCCGCGGCCACGTCGGTCCCGTCGTTCGACGACGTCGACGCGGCCGTCCTCGACCTCGCCGACCACAGCCGTCCGCTGCTGGCCGCCGCGCGCGCCGCCGGGGTGCCGGTCTGGTGCGACGTGCACGACGACGACGGCGTCGGCGACTACCCGCGCGCGTTCGCGGCCGCGGCGGACGTGCTGCTGGTGAGCGCCGAGCGGCTGGCCGACCCGCGTGCCTACCTGTCGGACGCCGTCGCGCGCGGGTGCCGGCTGGCGGTGTGCACCGACGGCGGCGACGGCGCGCTCGCGCTCGACGCCGACGGGTGGATCGAGGTCCCGGCCGCACCGGTGGACGACGTCGTGGACACGAACGGCGCGGGCGACGCGTTCCTGGCCGGACTGCTCAGCGGCACGCTGGACGGCCTCCCCGTCGAGGGTGCCCTCGCCCGCGCGTCGGCCGCGGGCGCTCTCGCTGTGACCACGCCCGACCTGGGCGCCCCGACCGCCACCACGTCGACCCTCGACCGCATCGCCGCCAGGGTGACGATCCGGCGCGTCTGACGCACCGCCGGCGAGGAGCGCTTCCCGCGTACAAGCCTTGAGCACCGCCACCGAGAGCTGGTACGGCACGTCGGGGCATCAGACCCCCGCGTCAGCCGCCTGAGACGCTCAGCTCGGCCTCGTGCAGGGCCTTCGCGAACTCGTCGGACAGGTCGCGCGAGTCCAGCCAGCCGTACGGCAGGAGGGGGCGCTTGGGCGACCCGGCGCGACCGCGCTGCCCCTCGGCGCCGGCACCGGGGTAGCCCTGCTCCAGGTCGAGCCGCCCGAGCCGCTCGTCGAGCTCGGCCATCGTCGACACCAGGCCGAGCGCCGCGCGGGTCTCCCCGCCGACGACGTAGCCCTTGAAGTACCAGGCCATGTGCTTGCGCATCTCGCGCAGCGCCTTGCCCTCGTCCCCGAAGTGCTCGACCATCAGCTCGGCGTGCCGGCGCACGATGGTCGCGACGTACCCGAGGCCCGGCGTGATGCGCTCGTCGGACCCCGAGAACGCGGCGGCGAGGTCGGCGAACAGCCAGGGCCGCCCCTGGCAGCCGCGGCCGACGACGACGCCGTCGCACCCGGTCTGCGCGACCATCGCCAGGGCGTCCTCGGCGGACCAGATGTCGCCGTTGCCGAGCACGGGGATGTCCGTGACCGTCTGCTTGAGCTGCGCGATCGCGTCCCAGTCGGCGGTGCCGGAGTAGTAGTCAGCAGCGGTGCGCGCGTGCAGCGCGACGGCGGCGACCCCGACCTCCTGCGCGACGAGGCCGGCCTCGAGGTAGGTGAGGTGGTCGTCGTCGATGCCCTTACGCATCTTCACGGTGACCGGGACGCCGTACGGGCGTGCCGCCTCGACCGCGGCCGTGATGATGGCGCGGAACAGGTCCCGCTTCCAGGGCAGCACGGCTCCCCCGCCGCGTCGCGTGACCTTGGGCACCGGGCAGCCGAAGTTGAGGTCGACGTGGTCGGCGCGGTCCTCGCTGGCGATGAGCCGGACCGCGGCACCGACCGTCGCGGGGTCCACGCCGTAGACCTGGACGGAACGCGGTCGCTCGTCGGGCTCGTGCGAGATGATCCGCATCGACTCCTCACCACGCTCGACCAGGGCGCGGGACGTCACCATCTCGGCGACGTACAGACCGGCGCCCGACTCGCGGCACAGGCGGCGAAACGCGGCGTTCGTGACGCCCGCCATGGGCGCCAGCACGACCGGCGTGTCGATGGTCAGCGGACCGATGCGCAACGGCGGCAGCACGGCGCCGGGGCGCGCCGGGACCGCGGGAGTCGTCATGGTCATGGAGCCATTGTCCCTCAGCCGAGCAACCAGCCGTTCTCCTGCGCCAGCCGGACGGCCTCCGCCCGCGTCCGGGCGCCCGTCTTGCCCATCGCGGCGGACAGGTAGTTGCGCACCGTGCCCTCGGACAGGAACGTCTCCCGGGCGATGTCCGCGACCGTCCCGCCGCCCGAAGCGGCGACCAGCACGTCCCGCTCGCGCTCGGTGAGCGGGCTCGTCCCGACCGCCAACGACTCGACGGCCAGCTCCGGATCGACCACGCGCAGGCCGCGGTGCACCCGCCGCACCGCGTCGGCCAGCTGCTCGGCCGGCGTGTCCTTCACCACGAAGCCGCTGGCGCCCGCATCCAGCGCCCGCCTCAGGTAGCCCGGGCGGCCGAAGGTGGTGACGATCAGCGACCGGCAGGCCGGGAAGGTCCGGCGCAGCTCCGCCGCGGCGGTGATCCCGTCGGTGCCCGGCATCTCCACGTCGAGCAGGGCGACGTCCGCGCTGCTCGCTCGCGCCGCCTCGACCACCTCGTCCCCTCGCCCCACCTGCGCGACCACCGTGAGGTCGGGCTCCAGGTCCAGCAGCGCGGCCAGGGCACCGCGGACCAGGGCCTGGTCGTCGGCCAGCAGCAGGCGGATCATCGGGCCCTCGTCACGGTCAGGCGGTACCCGCCCTTGTCGTTCTCCGCCACCTCGACGCGGGCGCCCGCCTGGCGGGCGCGCTGCGTCAGCCCGTTCAGCCCGTTGCCCGGGCCGGCCACGGCCGGCCCGCGCCCGTCGTCGTCCACGACGAGCGTGTCCTGCGTCATGGTGATCTGCACGTGGCTGGCCGCAGCGTGCCGCAGGACGTTGGTGGTCCCCTCGCGCACGGCCCACGCGAACAGCTCGCGCAGGTCGTCGGGCACCTGGTCGAGCGCGCCGGGGACCTGCGCCTCGATCCCGGCCGCGTCGAACGCCTGCCGCGCACCGGCCAGCTCCCCCGCCAGCGTCACCGCGCGCGTCCCCGAGACCATGGCGCGCACGTCCGCGAGCGCGGCCCGGGCCAGGCCCTGCACCTCCGCGATCTCGGCGCGCGCGCGCTCGGCGTCGACGTCGAACAGCTTGCCCGCCAGCTCGGCCTTGACCGAGATCACGGTGAGCGAGTGCCCGAGGATGTCGTGCATGTCGCGCGCGATCCGCTCGCGCTCCCGCTCGACCGCCAGCACGGCCACCTCGTCCTGAGCGATGGCCAGCTGCCGGTTGCGCGCCGCCAGCTGCGTGAACCCGAACACGGCGACCGACGCGAGGAAGACCGAGACGATGAGGTCGTCGATCGTGTCCCACCCCGGGACGACGCGGGGGACGGCCAGGATCACGGCCGCGGCGAAGAGGGGGACGAACAGAGCTCGTGGGTCCCGCAGCAGGAAGATCGCCGACACGCTGACGAACACCAGGCCGACCAGCCCCCGCGACTCGGCGGCGAGCGTCGCCAGGCCGACGAGGAACAGCTCGACGGCGAGCACGCGCGCCGCTGCCGGATGCGGTCCCGGGCCACCGCGAGGTCCGGCGCACGTGACCACGACCCAACCGAAGGTGAGGGCCAGCCCGGCTATCGCAGCCAGGGACAGGATCCGCTCGATCCCCTGCGGGGCGTCCCAGGCGGACTGCCACGCCGGGAGCAGGAACACCACCCAGACGATGCCCATCACGGGTCCGACCACCCGCATGACACGCCAGACGCCTGGCCGGCCCGGTCCGACGCTGCCGGGTCGCTGGGTCGCGGTTGCCGTCACGGCGCCCACGGTAGGCCGTCCGCGGGCCCGCTCACACGCGCGGTCACACGCGGGCGGTGTCGCGACGGAACCGCCAGGCGGCGCCGCCGACGAACACGGTGGCCCAGCCGACCACGTTGACGACGGCCCAGATGCTCGGGGCCTCCCCCGTCAGAGGCGCCCGGACGATCTCGGCCAGGCCGTACGTGGGCACGACCTTGGCGATGTCGGCGAACAGCCCGTCGCCGAGCGGCACGAACAGACCACCGGCGAACGCCAGGAGCGCGAGCACCGGCCCGAGGATCTGCATGACGTTCTCGGCCGGCAGCAGGTAGCCCATGAACAGGCCGAACGCGGCGAACACCACGGAGCCCACCCAGGCGAGCGCCAGCGACCCGGCGAGCGCCCAGGTGTCGCCCGAGGCGCCGCTGACCAGCCCGACGGCCGCGACCACGACGACCGCGGCCAGCCCCATGACCATCGCGACGGCCACCTTGGTGAGCACGTACGTCGCCGGGCGCAGCGGGGTCAGCCGCAGCTGTCGCGTCCACCCCTGCGACCTCTCCACGGAGACGCTCGCGCCGCCGCTCGTGGTGGCGAGCATCGCGCCGTACAGCGCCATCGAGACCATGATGAACGCGGTCACGTTGGCGTTGCCCACCGACTGCGTCGTGTACATGTCGGCCGTGCCGAAGATCAGGAAGAACGCCGGCGGCATGATCAGCGTGAAGATCACGGTCCGGCGGTTGCGCAGCAGGCGACGCAGCTCGATGGCGAGGAACGGGCCGTTCACCAAGCCGGTCCGCGGGACGCGAGCGGTCGTGGTCGGTGCGTCGACGACGGTGGTCATGCCGGGCTCCCTGAGGTGGTGAGGGCGAGGAACGCGTCCTCGAGCCCTCGGGCGGTGATCTCGAGGTCGCTCGCCGCGGTCGCGGTGAGCAGGTGGCGGGCGACGCCGTCGGAGTCGGACGTGTGCACCAGCACGCGGTCGCGTCGCTGCTCGACCGACTGGACACCGGGGATCGCCCGCAGCGCCGCGTCCTGCTCGGCGGTGAGGTCGGGGAGCGTCGCGGTGACCACCCGGCCCGAGGCGAGGTTCTTCACCTGGGCGGCGGACCCGTCGGCGACGACCCGCCCCCTGCTGACCAGCACGATGCGGTCGGCGTAGGCGTCGGCCTCCTCCAGGTAGTGCGTGGCGAACAGGATCGTCCGGCCCCGGGCGGCGTCGGCGCGCAGCGCGGTCCAGAAGTCGCGGCGACCCTCCACGTCCATGCCCGTCGTCGGCTCGTCGAGCACGATCACGTCCGGGTCGGGCAGCAGCGCGAGAGCGAACCTCAGCCGCTGCTGCTGACCGCCCGAGCACTTGCCCACCTTGCGGTCGGCGATGTCCGCGATGCCCGCACGCGTGAGCACCTCGGTGGCCGAGCGCGCGGACCGGAAGAACGAGGCGGTCAGCTCGACGGTCTCGCCGACCGTGAGGTCCTTGAGCAGGCCACCGCTCTGCATCACGGCGGAGACGCGGCCCTCGGCGATCGCCCGGCTGGGATCGAGGCCCAGCACCGACACCGAGCCGGCGTCCGGCTGAGCCAGTCCGAGCAGCATGTCGATCGTGGTCGTCTTGCCGGCGCCGTTGGGGCCGAGGAACGCGACGACCTCGCCGGGCGCGACGGCCAGGTCGATGCCGTCGACGGCGCGCACGGCGCCGAACGACTTGTGCAGTCCGCGCAGGTGGATCGCGAGCGGACCGGTCCCGGCCTCGGCCGGGAGCGGGAACGTGTCGGTGAAGGTCATGGCTCGATCCTGACCGGCGGGTGGGCGGCGCTCCCCCGCCGACCGTCACCGGCTCGGGATGACGGATGTCACCTGTGCACTCAACCTTCCCGGCCGGTCGTGCGTCTTCTACCGTGTGAGCTCCATGCCGATCCCCCTCGCGCCTCGCGGCGCAGCACCGGTCGACGACGCCGGCGACGACTCGGTCCGCGTCCTGCCGACCGGGCGCGCGTCGAGCACGCCGGGCGTCGACGTGGAGTTCACCGCCTTCATGCAGGCGCACTCCGCGACGCTGCTGAAGACCGCCTGGTTGCTGGTCGGCGACGCCCACCGCGCCGAGGAGCTGGTGCAGAGCGCGCTGGTCCGGACCTACGCGTCGTGGTCCCGCGCCCGCGCCGACGACCCGCTCGCCTACACCCGACGCGTCCTGGTGAACCTCCGGACGGACACGTGGCGCCGACGGCGGCGGGAGGTCCTGTCCGCTCCGGAGCACCTGCCGGAAGGCTCGTCGTCCGGCGCGCTCGGGCCGTCCGACGACCGCGACCAGCTGGTGCGCGCGCTCGCCCTGCTCTCCCCGCGCCAGCGCCGCATCGTCGTGCTCCGGCACTTCCTCGGGCTGCCGGAGGCGGAGGTGGCCGCCGAGCTCGGCGTCAGCGTCGGCACCGTGAAGTCCACCGCGTCGCGCAGCCTCGCGACCCTGCGCACCGCGCTGACCTCGAACGACCCGACCGACCGGAGCACCCGATGAGCCCGACCCTGTCCGACGACGACCTCGTCGGCTCCCTGCGCGCCCGGGTCGACGCCGCTCTGCCGCCCATGTCGCTCGACCCGGGCGAGACCCTTGTCGCGGGCCGCCGACGTCGGCGCCGGCGCTCTGCCACGCACGTCGTCACCGCTGCGGCCGGCGTCGGTGTCGTCGTCGCCGGCATCACGCTCGGGAGTCAGGCTCTGACGCCTCGGCCGCAGCAGCCGTCCAGCATCGGGACGGATCAGGTGGCGCCCCTGCCCGCCGGTCTCAGCGCGACGAACACCCTGATCCCCGAGACCGACGCGAACGGCCGGCCGTGGTGGGACACGGGACTCGTGTTCGACCTCCGCGTGCTCGACGCCACAGGTGTGGCAACGAACCCACGAATCCCACGGGCAGACATGGGCATTGCGCTCGAGCTTCGCGAGAAGGGCGAGGTCGTCGACGCCCCGACGTTCGGTCGCACGACGCTCACCTGGCGGAGCGACGACACCGCCTCGGACTACGCCGGGCGGACGTACCCCGCGACGCTCGACACCACCTACGTACTCAACGACATCGGCAACCCCACCATGCTCACCGGAGCAGTGCCCCTGGGGATCCCCGACCCCCGCGTCGTGATCTACTTTCCGTCCGGAATCGCGGGGGGCGGCGAGCTGGTGCACCACGTGGAGGTGCCGACATTCCGCGCACCGACAGCGGACGGCCGCCTGCTCTACGCAGTCCAGACGAGTCCGAACAGCGCGACCGCCGACCGAGGTGTCGGCCCCATCGACCAGGACGGCGCCTGGACCGGTGAGGTGGCGTTCCCGATCTTCGTCGGCTCCGACGGGACCCCGTTCCTCAACGCCGGCTGCTCCGGAGCTCTCAGCGAGTGCTACGCGGAGCAGCCTGACGGCGGAGCGCTCCTGCGTGACGCGATCGCGTCGGTCGGCGGTCGCGTCGACGGCTGAGCACGGCGAAGGGCCCCTCGGTCGAGGGGCCCTTCGACGTGTGCGAGGTCAGGCGCCGACGAGGTGCTGCGCCAGGTAGCCGACGACCTTGTCCAGGGCGACGCGCTCCTGCGTCATGTCGTCGCGGTGGCGGATGGTGACCGCCTGGTCGTCGAGCGTGTCGAAGTCGACCGTGATGCAGAACGGCGTCCCGATCTCGTCCTGACGGCGGTAGCGGCGGCCGATGGCGCCGGCGTCGTCGAACTCGACGTTCCAGCTCTTGCGCAGCTCGGCCGCGAGGTCGCGAGCCTTGGGCGACAGGGACTCGTTGCGGGAGAGCGGCAGCACGGCGGCCTTGACCGGTGCGAGGCGCGGGTCGAGCTTGAGCACGGTGCGGACGTCGACGCCGCCCTTCGTGTTGGGTGCCTCGTCCTCGGTGTACGACTCGACGAGGAACGCCATGAGGGAGCGGGTGAGGCCGGCCGCGGGCTCGATGACGTAGGGCACGTACCGGGTGCCGGACGCCTGGTCGAAGTACGACAGGTCCTGGCCGGAGTGCTCGGTGTGCGTCTTGAGGTCGAAGTCGGTGCGGTTCGCGATGCCCTCGAGCTCGCCCCACTCGCTGCCCTGGAAGCCGAAGCGGTACTCGATGTCGACGGTCCGCTTGGAGTAGTGGGACAGCTTCTCGGCCGGGTGCTCGTAGTGCCGCAGGTTGTCGCGGTCGATGCCGAGGTCGACGTACCAGTCGGTGCGCTGGTCGATCCAGTACTGGTGCCACGTCTCGTCGGTGCCGGGCTCGACGAAGAACTCCATCTCCATCTGCTCGAACTCGCGCGTGCGGAAGATGAAGTTGCCGGGCGTGATCTCGTTGCGGAACGACTTGCCGATCTGGCCGATGCCGAACGGCGGCTTCTTGCGCGACGTGGTGCTCACGTTGGCGAAGTTCACGAAGATGCCCTGCGCGGTCTCGGGCCGCAGGTAGTGCAGGCCGGACTCGTCCTCGACGGGGCCGAGGTACGTCTTGAGCATCATGTTGAAGTCACGGGGCTCGGTCCACTGACCGCGGGTGCCGCAGTTGGGGCAGACGATGTCGGCCAGGCCGTTCTCGGGGGCGCGGCCCTTCTTCTCCTCGAACGCCTCGAGCATGTGGTCCTCGCGGAACCGCTTGTGGCAGGAGAGGCACTCGGTCAGCGGGTCGGTGAAGACGCCGACGTGGCCGGAGGCGACCCAGACCTGGCGCGGGAGGATCACCGAGGAGTCCAGGCCCACGATGTCGTCGCGGCTGGTCACCATCGTGCGCCACCACTGGCGCTTGATGTTCTCCTTGAGCTCGACGCCGAGCGGTCCGTAGTCCCATGCGGAGCGGGTACCGCCGTAGATCTCACCGCTCGGGAAGACGAACCCGCGCCGCTTGGCGAGGGAGACGACGGAGTCCAGGCGGGAGGGTGCAGCCACGATCGATCACTCCAGGGTGGTGGCGTCCGCGGCTGGGTGTCGCGGACGGGTGGACCGCAGCGACGGGCGCCACGGCGGAACAGGGTGGAGCAGCCAGGCTACCCGTCAGGAGCAGAACGCGTTTTGACAACGGTTCTCGTCTAACTGAGAATGATCGTCATGTCCACGCTGCGTCGTCGTCTCACCGTGCTCGCCCCTCTCGCCGCGCTGCCCCTGGTTCTGACCGGGTGCGCCGGCGCGTCGGGCGCTGACGACGGCACCGTCGACGTCCTGGCCTCCTTCTACCCCCTCCAGTTCGTCGCCCAGCAGGTCGGCGGGGACCGGGTCGACGTCGCCAGCCTGACCCCTCCCGGCGCAGAGCCGCACGACGTCGAGCTCTCCCCCGCCCAGGTCGCGCGCATCGACTCCGCCGATCTCGTGGTCTACCTGTCCGGCTTCCAGGCCGCGGTGGACGACGCCGTCGACCAGACCTCCCCGGCGCACGTCGTCGACGCAGCGAGCGACACGACGCTCATGGCGCCCGCCGAGGAGGACCACGAGGGTGAGACGGAGGAGGAGCACGAGGAGCACGGCGACCTCGACCCGCACTTCTGGCTCGACCCCAGCCGGATGCCGTCGGTCGTCCAGGACGTCGCGGACACGCTCACGGAGATCGACCCCGACGGCGCCGACACGTTCGCCGCCAACGCCGCCGCCCTCACCCAGCGGTTCGAGGAGCTCGACGCGCAGTACGCCGCCGGCCTGGAGCAGTGCGACTCCCGGACGTTCGTCACGTCGCACGAGGCGTTCGGCTACCTGGCCGACCGCTACGACCTGCGCCAGGTCGGCATCTCGGGCGTCGACCCCGAGGCCGAGCCGTCGCCCGCCCGCCTGGCGGAGGTCGAGCAGCTCGTGCGCGACGAGGGCGTCAGCACGATCTTCTTCGAGACCCTGGTCAGCCCGAAGGTCGCGGAGACCCTGGCGGGCGACCTGGGCGTCCAGACCGCCGTCCTCGACCCGATCGAGGGGCTGGCCGACCCGGACGCCGACTACTTCTCGATCGCCGGGGCCAACCTGGACGCGCTGCGCATGGCATTGTCCTGCTCGTGAGCACACCCGTGATCGAGGCCACCGGCCTCGGCGTGACGCTCGGCGGCCAGCCGATCCTCGACGGCATCGACCTCGTCGTGCCCGCCGGCGAGGTGCTGGCCCTGCTGGGCGCCAACGGCTCCGGCAAGTCGACCCTGGTCCGTGCGCTGCTGGGCGTGGTCGGGCGCACGGCCGGCGACGTCCGGCTCTTCGGCGCGCCCCTCGGGCCGGCCGCCCCGTGGGACCGCATCGGCTACGTGCCCCAGCGGCTGCCGGCCGCGGCCGGTGTCCCGGCGACCGCCTACGAGGTGGTGACGTCGGGCCTGCTGAACGGCCGCACGTTGCGACCGCCACGCGGGCACAAGCGCCGGGCGCTCGACGCCCTGGCCGACGTCGGTCTGGCCGACCGCGCGTTCCAGCGTGTGCAGGAGCTGTCCGGCGGCCAGCAGCAGCGGGTGCTCATCGCCCGGGCCCTGGTCCGCGACCCCGACCTCCTGGTCCTCGACGAGCCGACCTCGGGCATCGACATCCCCACGCAGGCGACGTTCGTCGACACCGTGAGCCGGCTGCACGACGCCGGCACGACCGTCGTCGTGATCCTGCACGAGCTCGGCCCGTTCGCCCCCCTCATCGACCGGGCGGTCGTGCTGCGGCACGGTCGCGTCGCGCACGACGGGCCGCCACCCCGGGCCCGCAGCGAGCATGCCGGCGAGGAGCACGACCACACCCACGCCCACTCCGACCCGGAGCCGCCGCGCACCGGGCCGTCGCTGTCCGTGGAGGTGAATCCGTGACCGCGTGGGACCAGGTGCTCCAGCTGCTCGGCTCCCCCCTCATGCAGCGCGCCATCGTCGCGGCCATCCTCGTCGGTGCCGCCGCGCCGGTCGTCGGCACGTTCCTGGTGCAGCGCCGGATGGCCCTCCTGGGCGACGGCATCGGCCACGTCGCCCTCACCGGCGTCGCGCTCGGCTGGCTGGTCGGCAGCTGGGCCGGCCTGGTCCCGCAGGACGCGCTGGCGCTCCCCGGTGCCGTCATCGCCGCGGTCGTCGGCTCGATCGTCATCGAGCTGGTGCGCGAGCGCGGCCGGACCAGCGGCGACCTCGCCCTCGCGCTCATGTTCTACGGCGGCATCGCCGGCGGCGTCCTGCTCATCAAGCTCGCGGGCGGCACCAACGCCAACCTCATCAGCTACCTGTTCGGCTCCATCTCCACGGTATCGACGGCGGACCTGTGGTGGACGGTCGCCCTGGCCGTCCTCGTGCTCGCCGTGGGTGTCGGCCTGCGCACGGCGCTGTTCGCGGTCAGCCACGACGAGGAGTTCGCCCGCGCGAGCGGCCTGCCCGTGCGGCTGCTGTCGATGCTCGTCGCCACCATCGCGGCCCTCACCGTGACCATCGCGATGCGGGTGGTCGGCCTCCTGCTGGTCAGCGCGCTGATGATCGTGCCCGTTGCCATCGCGCAGCTGTTCGCCCGGTCGTTCGGCCGCACGATGACGCTGGCCAGCGTCATCGGGGTCGTCGTCAGCGTCGCCGGGCTGGTGCTCACGTACTGGCAGGACATCCCGCCGGGCGCCACGATCGTCGTCCTGGCGATCCTCGTGTACGCGGTCGCCGCCACGCTGCAGCCGATCCTGCGCCGGCCGGCCGCCCCGCAGGACCCGCACCCGGACATGGTCGACGACGTGCTGCTGGTCGACGACGTCGACGACGCCTCCGGCTCGGTTAGGCGACCCTCACCTACGACGTAGGATCGGGTCGTGGACCCCCTCGACGCCTATCACCTCGGCAGCGTGCCGCTCGGTGTCGCCGTCGCGGGTCTCTTCGTCATCGTGATGGCCCGCTCGCACGGCACGTACTGGGCGGGGCGCGGCGTCGTCCGCGGGGCGCAGGCGGTCCACGAGCAGGAGGGCGCGCCCGGCTGGTGGCACGTGACGGTCCGGCGGCTCGAGACCTGGACGGACACGCGCAGCGCGCAGCGTGGGCTCGGCCTGGTGCGACGCTGGGGCCCCGTCGCCGTCACGCTCGCGTACCTGACCGTCGGGCTGCAGACCGCGATCTTCGCGGCCGCCGGGCTGGTGAAGATGCCGTACCTGCGCTTCGCGATCGCCTCGATCCCCGGCGCGCTCGTCTGGGCGGTCGTCTGGGCGACGGTCGGCTTCGGCGCCGTGTGGGCGGCCGTGTCGCTGTTCGCGACGTCGCCGTGGGCGCTCGCCGCTGCGGTGCTCGTCGTGGTCCTGGTCGTCGGCTGGCTGGTCCGGCGACGGCTGCTGCGCCGGGCGCAGCCCGCAGGGTCGCCGGAGGTTCAGGCCGAGGTCTGACCCGGCTTGTCGACGGCACCGCCGTAGCGCCGGTCCCGGCGCGCGTACGTCTCGACCGCCCGCCACAGGTGCCGCCGGTCGACGTCCGGCCACGGCTCGTCCAGGAACACGAGCTCGGCGTAGGCGGCCTGCCAGATCATGAAGTTCGACGTCCGCTGCTCGCCGGAGGACCGCAGGAACAGGTCCACGTCGGGCAGGTCGGGCTCGTCGAGGTACCGCGCGAACAGCTTCTCGTTGACCTTCTCCGGCTTCACGCGGCCGGCCGCGACCTCGCGCGCGATCGCCTGCGCGGCGTCCGCCACCTCGGCGCGACCCCCGTAGTTGACGCACATGGTGAGCGTCACCGTGGAGTTCTGCTTGGTCAGCTCCTCCGCCGTCTCGAGCTCGGCGATGACGGAGCGCCACAGCCGCGGCCGCCGGCCGGCCCAGCGGACCCGCACCCCCCAGGAGTTCATCAGGTCCCGGCGGCGGCGCAGCACGTCCCGGTTGAACCCCATGAGGAAGCGCACCTCGTCCGGCGACCGTGACCAGTTCTCGGTGGAGAACGCGTACGCGGAGACGTACTCGACACCCACCTCGATGGCACCTGCCACCACGTCGAGCAGCGACGCCTCCCCCGCGGCGTGACCGGCCGTCCGGGGCAGCCCGCGGGCGTTCGCCCACCGCCCGTTGCCGTCCATGACGACGGCCACGTGCCGGGGCACGAACTCCTTCGGGATCTCGGGAGCGCGTTCGCCGCTGGGGTGCGGCGGGGGCGGGACCGGCATTCAGACCCTCTCGACCATCGGGAGCGAGCGCAGCTGGCGCTCGAGGTGGAACTGGCAGAACGCGGCGACCAGGCCGTTGCCCTCGCCGCGGTGCCGCTCGGCGCTGGCGTCGGCGACGGACCAGTCTCCCGCAAGCAGCGCGGCCAGGAGCGCGAACGTCTCGGGTGCCGGCGCTGCCGCACCGGGTGGCCGGCACGCCCGGCAGACGGCGCCACCCGACGCGACCGCGAACGCGGTGTGCGGCCCGGGCTCCCCGCAGCGCGCGCAGTCGGTGAAGCTGGGGGCCCACCCGGCGACCGAGAGCGCGCGCAGCAGGTACGAGTCGAGCACGAGACCGGGTGCGTGGTCCCGGGACGCCAGCGCCTTCACCGCGCCGACCAGGAGCCAGTACTGCTGCAGGGAGGGCTCGTGCTCCGCGTCGACCAGCCGGTCCGCCGTCTCCAGCATGACCGTGCCGGCGGTGTAGAGCGTGTAGTCCTCGCAGATCTTGCGGCCGAACGGTCCCAGCGTCTCGGCCTGGGTGACGATGTCGAGGTTGCGCCCCGTGCTCAGCTGCAGGTCCACGTACATGAACGGCTCGAGCCGCGACCCGAACTTCGACGACGTGCGGCGCACCCCCTTGCCGACGGCACGGACCTTCCCGTGCGACCGGGTCAGGAGGGTGACGATGCGGTCGGCCTCCCCCAGCTTGTGGGTGCGCAGGACGATCGCCTCGTCGCGGTAGAGGCTCACCCGAGCATTGTCCCCCGCCGCGCCCACACGGACGCCCCGGGACACGCACCGGCGAGACGCCACGACGTCCGGATCGCGACCGGCGGTCCGCTCGGCCCGGTCAGGGTGCGACCATCGGGCGTGCGCTGGCGAGGGACGGTCCTGGTGGCGGCGGCCGTGCTCTCGCTCGGCGCGTGCGCGCCCTCCGTGCAGGTCGACCCGCTGCCGGTCGGCGTCGCCGACTATCAGCTGGGAGAGCCCTACCCGCCGGCCGCGGACGTGACCGTGGTGGTGCGCGACTCGACGGCGACCCCCGCCGACGGCGTCTACTCCGTCTGCTACGTGAACGCCTTCCAGACCCAGCCCGACGAGTCCGTCGACCCCGCGCTGCTGGTGGAGCCGGACCCCGCCTGGCCCGACGAGTACCTCCTCGACACCGCGCAGCGCGATGCGCTCACCGAGAGGGTCGACGCGGTGCTGCAGCGCTGCGGTGCAGCCGGGTTCGACGCCGTGGAGCTGGACAACCTCGACTCGTGGACCCGGTCAGGCGGTCGGCTGGACCGGGAGGACACCCTCGCGATCGCGGCGACCGTGACCGACGCCGCGCACGAGCGCGGGCTGGCGGTCGGGCAGAAGAACACCCCGGACCTCACCGCCGAGGAGGTCGACGCGATCGGGTTCGACTTCGCCGTCGCCGAGGAGTGCCACGAGTTCGACGAGTGCGCGGCCTACACCGCGCTGTACGGCGACCAGGTGATCGCCGTCGAGTACACCGGGACGCTGCAGAGCATCTGCGCCGACCCCGACCGGCCGGTGATGACCAGCCTGCGCGACCGGGACCTCACCGCCCCGGGATCGCCGGAGCACGTGTCCGAGCACTGCTGACCCGGGGAGGGGTGCGGGCGGGATCGCCGGACGCACCCCTCCCCGGGCACACCGGCCGGCGGGGTCGTCCGCCTGGCCGGTGGCTCTGGGTGGGTGCGCTCAGCGCTCGTGCCGGTTGACGGCGGAGATGATCGCCTTGAGCGAGGCCGTCGTGATCGACGGGTCGATGCCGACACCCCACAGGATCTCGTCGCCGATGGCGCACTCGACGTACGCGGCCGCGGTGGCGTCACCGCCCGCCGACAGCGCGTGCTCGGCGTAGTCCAGCACCGCGACGTCGACGCCGAGGGTCTTCACGGCCGCGACGAACGCCGCGACCGGGCCGTTGCCCGACCCCTGGAGCGTGCGCTCCACCCCCCGGTCGACGAGGTCGATCTCCAGGGTGTCCGGGCCGTCCTCGACGCTGGTCCCGCGCGTACCACGCAGCGAGAACCGGCCCCACGGCTCGAACGGGCTGCCGGCCTCGACCGGCAGGTACTCGTCGTTGAAGATGTGCCACAGCTCGTCCGCCGTGACCTCCGTGCCGTGCTGGTCGGTGTGCCGCTGCACCACCTGCGAGAACTCGATCTGCAGCCGGCGCGGCAGGTCCAGGTCCTTCTCGGACTTCATCAGGTAGCTGATGCCGCCCTTCCCGGACTGCGAGTTCACGCGGATGATCGCCTCGTAGGAGCGTCCGACGTCCTTCGGGTCGATCGGCAGGTACGGGACGGCCCAGACGACGTCGTCGACCGTCTTGCCCTGCCGGGCGGCCGAGGCCTCCAGCGCGTCGAGCCCCTTCTTGATGGCGTCCTGGTGCGACCCGGAGAACGCCGTGAACACCAGGTCCCCGCCGTAGGGGTGCCGCTCGTTGACCGGCAGCTGGTTGCAGCGCTCGACCGTGCGGCGGATGTGGTCGATGTCGGAGAAGTCGAGCTGGGGGTCCACGCCCTGGCTGAACAGGTTCATGCCCAGGGTGACCAGGCAGACGTTCCCGGTGCGCTCACCGTTGCCGAACAGGCAGCCCTCGATGCGGTCGGCACCCGCCAGGTAGCCCAGCTCCGCGGCGGCGACGGCCGTGCCGCGGTCGTTGTGCGGGTGCAGCGACAGCACGACGCTCTCGCGGTAGCGCAGGTTGCGGCTCATCCACTCGATCGAGTCCGCGTACACGTTCGGCGTCGCCATCTCGACCGTGGCCGGCAGGTTGATGATCACCTTGCGGTCCGGCGTCGGCTCCAGCACCTCGAGCACCGCGTTGCAGACCCGCAGCGCGAACTCCAGCTCGGTGCCGGTGTAGGACTCGGGCGAGTACTCGTAGAAGACGTCCGTGTCCGGGACGAGCTCCTCGTACTTGCGGCAGAAGCGTGCGCCCGACACCGCGATGTCGACGATGCCGTCCTCGTCGGACCGGAACACCACCTCGCGCTGCAGGGTCGACGTCGAGTTGTACAGGTGCACGATCGCCTGCTTCGCGCCCGCGATCGCCTCGTACGTCCGCTCGATCAGGTGCTCGCGCGCCTGCGTCAGCACCTGGATCACGACGTCGTCCGGGATGCGGTCCTCCTCGATCAGCATCCGGACGAAGTCGAAGTCGGTCTGCGACGCCGACGGGAAGCCGACCTCGATCTCCTTGAAGCCCATCTGCACCAGCAGCTCGAACATCTCGAGCTTGCGGGCCGGGTTCATCGGCTCGATCAGCGCCTGGTTCCCGTCGCGCAGGTCGACGGCGCACCAGCGGGGCGCCTGCGTGACGCGGTTGTCGGGCCAGCGGCGGTCGGGCAGGTCCACCTGGATCTGCTCGTGGAACGGGCGGTACTTGTGCACCGGCATCGACGACGGCTGCTGTGCGCTCGTCTCCAGATAGGTCATGGTCTTCTCGTCCTTCGGGCGGTTCGGCGGGGAGTCAGCCGGCACACACGACACCGCGACGAGGATGCGGCCTAGAGGGCCTCGTCGCGGCAGCGAAGAAGGAGGGTGACTGCGAGCACGAAGTCACCGTACCCCGAACGACCGGACGTTCCGCAACCTCGCGACCAGGTCGTCTCACGGCAGACGGCGACCACCCCGCGCCGCGTCAGCCGTAGACGATCAGGTCGCTCTCGGTCCGCACGACGAGGTGGCCGCCGACGGCGTCGACCCGACGGACCCCCTCGGGCAGGGGGACGGCCCAGTACCGGACCCCGTCCTCGAGCCCGAGTCCCCACAGCTCGGGGCTGCCGTCCGGGGACGTGCCGGGACCGATCACGAGCGTGCCGTCCGAGACGGGGTCCCACGCGAGGACGTCGCCGGTGTCGACGTCCCAGACCGTGGAGCCGTCCGTGGCGTCCAGCACGCCGTACCGGTCCGCGCCGGACATCACCAGCCTGCCGGACACGAGCAGGCGCGGGTCGAGGGAAGACGGGGTCCGCCACCTCGGCGCGCCGGACGCCGCATCCACGCCGGACACCTGCGACCCCTCGTCGACGATGATCGTGCCGGCCTCGGAGCCGTCATCAGCCGACAGCTGCGCCGGCAGGCCCGCCACCTCGAACAGCGCCGTGCCGTCGGCGTCGTGGACGCGCCCGCCGCCGACTGGGGCCCACGTGGCGAACCGGTCCCCGAGGGCGGCCACCTGCAGCCCGCCGAACCGCGGTCCCGTCATGAGGGTGCTGCCGTCGTCGACGTCGAGGACGATCGTGGCGCCACCGTCCAGCACGACCAGCGGGGGCAGCACGCGCATCGTCGCCGCGACGCTGATCACCGGGTCGTTCATGACGACCGACGTGACGACCGACCAGACCACGTCCCCCGTCCGGGCGTCGCGCCGCTGCACCGTCATCCGGCCCTCGGCGTCGAGCGTGCCGATGACGAGGTCGTCCTCGACGCGGTCGAAGGCCACGAGCTCCCCGCGGACCTGCCACTCCCCCAGGCGCTCGCCGTCCTGCGCGGACACCGGTACCACCATGATCCGCGGCATCTCCTGGATCGACGCCTCGTCGGAGTAGAGCACCCGGGGATGCCGGACCAGGCACACCACGAGCTCGCCGACGTCACCGCGCAGCGGGGGGCAGACCGCCGCGGTCGCCTCGAACCCGGCGCGCGACACCGGCGCCACGTCCACCGCCCAGCGCCGCTCGCCGGACGTCGGGTCGTGCGACGTCACGGTCCAGGCCCGGTCGCCACCCTCCAGCACGACGAGCGCGCCGTCGGCGGCGAGGATCGTGCCCGGCAGCGTGGACCCCCGGGTCTCCCACAGCGGCTCGGGCGCCGCGTCGAGGGGACGGACCAGGCCCGGCACCGCCGCGATGCGTGCGACGAACGCACGGTCCCGCGCGGCGGACACCACACCCGACACGACGACGACGAGCACGACGACCGCCGCCACGGGCCACCACCTGCGCAGCAGCCGCGCGCGCGGCCGGGGCGGCCCCTGCGTGACCGCGGCGTCGTGCCGGGGCAGGTCGTCCGGCGGGCGCGGCAGTGCTGCCGCTGTCGGGGCGTCCTCGACCTCGACGAGCTGCATCCGCGCAGCGGGGCGCCGGTCCGCCATGGTCGAAGACTAGGCCACGGGGTCCTGGCGGTCCTGGCCGGGAGAGCGGACCAGCCGAAGGGAGCAGTCGCCGAACGTCACCGTCGACCCCACCCGGAGACGCACCTGCTGGTCCACGCGGCACACCACCTGCGCACCGTCGGGCAGCGTCACGACGGTGCCGTTCGTCGACCCACGGTCGGCCACCCAGACGCCGCCCGGCTCCACCCCGATCTGGAGGTGGGTCTTGGACACGGAGCGGGCCGGGTCCACGACGCGCACCAGCTGCACCTCAGCGTCCGACGCCGGGTTGCGACCGACCAGCGCGGTCCGGGCGATCGTGACGCGCCGTCCGTCGCCCAGCTCGATCTCCGCCGCCGCACGGTCGACCGCGGTGGTCGGGGCCGGTGCGGCGAGCAGGTCCGCACGGGGGCCGGCCGGGCGCGTCAGCTCGAGCTCGGGGGCGAGCCCGTAGCTGAGCCCGACCTGACGGACCACGGGGATCGCGCGCGTGTCCACGTCGGGTCCGCTGCGCTGCTGGGACAGCGGCGCGAGCACGAGCGCCGCCGGCCGTGCCTCGTCCAGCAGGAGGTCGAGCAGCGCGGTCCCGTCCTTGCCGGGCTCGGCCACAGCCCAGCCCGGGACCGTGACGGGCCGACGTGCCGCGGGCTGCGGCGGCGCCGGGTCGGGTTCGGCGCGGCGCGCCCGTGCCGGCACGATCACCGGCCGCCGCGCCCCCCGGACGTCCAGCACCTCGTCGCGGGCCGCCAGGTCCTGCCAGCCCCGCCGCCGCCCGGTCCGGTCGAAGGCCGGCGAGACGAGCACGACGAGGAGCCCGACACCGAGCGCCAGCACACCGGCGGCGATCACGGCGCCCCGCAGCAGGACGCGGAGCAGGCCGATCGGGGTGCGCGACTCGACGTCGAGCGTACGGATGCCGACCGCGCGGCGCCCGAGCGTCGATCCCGTCCACCCGTGCGCGACCCACTGGGCCACCGACACCACGACGAGGGACGCGCAGCCGAGCGCCACGAGGGCGCCGCTGCCCCGGGACAGGCCGACGACCACCAGCACGCCGCCGAGCACCAGGAGCAGCGCCAGGTCGAGCAGGCCGGCGGACAGGCGCCGGGCCAGGGTCGCGGGCGACAGGTCGTCCCCGCCCGAGTACGGGTCGTGCACGTGGGATCCGTGACGTGTCATGACGTGCCCTTCGGGCGGCGGTTGCGGTGGTTCTTCAGGGAGGCGGTCGACACGCGGGCGCGCACGCGCCGACGCCAGCCCACGCTGCGGGTCATGGCGGCGACGGTCTGCTCGACGTCGGCCCAGTACGCGGTGGCGTGCGCGCCGCTCGGCTCGCCGGCGCTGAACACGGCGTGGTCCGCCGACCGCGCGAGCGCGCCGACCCGGGTGGCGACCAGCGCACCCCCGGGGGCGTCGGCGAACGACGCGGCGAGCTCACGGGCCGACTCGTTGCGCGTCGCCAGCGCACCGGCCGGGCGGCGCAGGTCACGAGCGGTGTCCAGCACCTCGTCCCAGCCGCCCGCGACCCGGGCCACCGGGTCGGGGCTGCGGCGACGACGGCGGCGGCGCCGGGCCTTCAGCGCGACGACGACGAGCAGCGGGAGCGCGAGCACGAGCACGGGGATCGCGACGATCCCGGCCACGCGGGCGATCCGCCAGAACAGCGCGCTGCCGTCGGTCGTCTCGTCCGGGTCGTCGGTCTGGGGCTGCTCGGTGTCCTCGTCCGGCGGCGTGACGGCACCGGGCGGCGGCGGCGGCGGCTGCACGACCTGCGGGTTCGGCTCGGAGGGCTTCTCCTGGTCCTCCTCCTGCGGCGTCTGCTCCGGGGGCGGCGTCGGGTCGAACGGGAGCCAGCCGTAGCCCTGGAACGCCACCTCGACCCATGCCTGGACGTCCTTGCCCGTGACCTCCACGGGCCCATCCGCAGGGCCGTCCTCGCCGTCCGCCCCGGGGACGAACCCGAGCACGACCCGCGCCGGCAGACCCATCTCCCGGACCATGAGCGCCATCGCCGCGGCGTACTGCTCGCCGTCACCCACCATGAGGTCGCCGCCGAGCAGCGCCGTGATCCGGTCGGCTCCGTGGCCGGACAGCGACTCCGTGCCCGAGACGTCGACACCGTGGCTGAAGTAGCCCTCCTCGGCGAGCCACGTCTCCAGCGCCTCGCTGATCTGCACCGGGCTGCCGGCGTCGCGCGCCACGTCGGCAGCAGTCACCGCGGCGGCGTCCGGCTGGCCGACGAGCGGCGGCTGGGCGATGTCGGCCGCGGGCGCGCTGCCCACCTCCGTCGCCGCCGGCACGCGCGGCGCGACGACGTCGATGCCGTACTCGAGCCCCTCGTGCACGCCCCCGGTCAGCACCGCCCCACCGGTGGCGTCGTTGTAGCGCAGGTCGCCGGCCGCGTCCGGGTCGGCGATGTCGAACGCCGTGGCCTGACCGACCGTCGGCAGCCACACACCGTCGAGCTGCTGCACGGTGAACTCGACGCGCGCGCGCTCACCCCGGACGGTCGTGTCGATCTCGGAGCCGACGCGGCGGAACTCGCCGGACGCCTGCGCGGACCCGTCCCCCGCCACGTTCCAGACGACGCCGTCGTACCGGTCCATCGTCGCCAGCCGGACGCGCGCCCCGTCGGGCAGGCCGGAGACCGTGAACAGGGAGGCGTCGTCCTTGACGAGCTTGCGGAAGGCCGACAACGGGCTCGGGTAGTCACGCGGGTCGAACGGGGGGACCATCTCGTCGCGCACGACGAGCCGCTCCGTCCCGCCCGCCACCACCGGGGCACCCAGGACGCCGGCGCCGACCGCCACGCCCATGAGGACGCCGGTCGCGACCACCCGCCGGGCCCGCAGCACCCCGGCCCGCCACGCCGCCCAGGGCAGCAGGACGACCACGAGCACCACGCCGGTCAGGACCGGGTCGACGATGGGGCGCCGGGTGCCGAGCACGATCGTCGCGATCGCCACCCCCACCGGCACGAGAGCCGCGGACGCCGCCGCGGCACCGGTGCGTGCACGCAGGGCGACCGACACGGCGAGGCAGGACCCGACGAGCGCCAGCAGGTAGGCGGCGACCAGCAGCGTGCCCTCCGAGCCGACCGGCGGCTGGAGCGTCAGCAGCTGCTTCCAGGTCGAGCCGGCGCCGCGCGCGAGGTCCACGACGGTCGTGGGGGTGGGCACCACCCCGGCGAGCGTGGTCCCCGGTGCAGCCAGCGCCCCGCCGGCCACCACGTACACCACGACGACCGCCGCGACGACCGTGATCGCCGACCAGCGCCGGACCGCACCGAGCACCGCCACCGACGTGCCGAGCAGCAGACCACCCGCCAGCGCGGGCAGCGCCGTCAGCCCGCCGTACACCTCGAGGAGAGGCACCAGAACGAAGGCGAGCACGCCGACGAGACAGACGATGTCGACCGCGGCGCGGCGGGCGGGTCGGGGTGTCACGCGGTCACCCGCCGCAGCAGCCGCGGGAGGTCGTCGAGGCGGCCGATCGTCGCGAGGCTCAGCGAGCCCTGCGTCCGCACCGACACGTCGGCGCCGCGCTCGCACCGCACGACCACGGTGCGCGTCCCGGCCGGCACGTGCTGGGCGCCGAGCCGCAGCTCGGCGTCGCCGGGCACCGAGCCGGTGACCAGCATCGCCACGGACGCCTCCGGCGCCTCGCGCACGACGCGGCGGCCCAGCAGGGTCACGGGCGCACCCGCGCTCGACAGCGCGACCCCGGAGCAGTCGTCGAGCAGGAGCGGCGGGGTCTCCGCGCGCAGCCTGCCCGGGCCGGCCAGCACCACGAGGTCCCGCTCCTCGCGGATCGTCTGGACGCCGACGGAGGCGACGACGGACACCGCGAGCTCCAGCTCGTCGTCGTCCGCGTAGTCCGCCGGGTCGGTGGCCAGGGCGAGCGCCGTCGTCGTGCGCCGGGTGTCCTCGAACTGCTTGACCATGAGGCTGCCGCGGCGCGCCGTCGTGCGCCAGTGGATGTACCGCCGGTCGTCTCCTGCGACATAGTCGCGCAGGGCGTGGAACGAGAGGTCCGAGTCCGACAGGTCGCGCGTCGCCTGACCCTCCAGGTCGCGCAGGAGGCCCGCGCTCGCACCGGCGAGGGACACGACGAGCGGGTGCACGAACACCTCCGCCGGCCGGGTCCACCGCACGCTGCGTCGCACGAGCCCGAACGGGTCCCCGCGCACCGAGCGGACGGGACCGACGACGATGACCGCGCGGCGCGTGGTCGGGATCGCGAACAGGTCGTCGTGCGCGGCACCGGGTCCGAGCGCCGGCACCGCGAGCTCCGCGACGGCCGCGCCGACGGGCAGCTCGATCCGGGAGGGCAGCGACCGGCGGCGCGCGACGTTGCGCACCTCCAGACGGCCGAGGGCGCGCTCCCCCACCTTCACACGACGGTCGGCCATGTCGAGCGTCACGGCGTAGCGGGCCCGGCCCACGGTCATCAGCAGCGACACCGCGACCACGGCCGTCAGCCCCGCACCGAGCGCCGCGAGCTCCAGCCACCCGAACCACCGGCCCAGCACGAGACCGAGGGCCGCCACGGCGGCGGCCCCCCAACCGAGCGGTGAGACCCGCAGACCCACGGTCAGCCCACCCGCACGGCCGGCGGCGCGGTGGTCTCGAGGATCCGGGCCAGGATCTCGATCGCCGTCACGCCGGCGAACTCCGCCTCGGTGTCGAGCAGGAGCCGGTGCGCGAGGACGGGCTGGGCGAGCTCCTTCACGTCGTCCGGGATCACGTACTCGCGCCCGGCCGCCGCGGCCCACACCTTCGCGGTCCGCACGAGCGCCAGACCCCCGCGCACGCTCGCCCCGATGGCAGTCTGCGAGTCGTCGCGCGTCGCCTCCGTGAGCCGGGCCACGTAGTCGAGCACGACCTCGTCGATGTGCACGGTCTGCGCGAGGTCCGCCAGCGTGCCCACGGCCTGCGTCGTGATCCGGGGGGTCAGGTTCGTCGTGCGGTCCTTCGCCCCGGCCAGGATCTCGATCGTCGACGCGCGGTCGGGGTAGCCCAGCGACGTCTTGATGAGGAACCGGTCCAGCTGCGCCTCGGGCAGACGGTAGGTGCCCGCCTGCTCGATGGGGTTCTGCGTCGCGATCACCATGAACGGGCGGCCGACGGGGTGCGTGACGCCGTCGACGGTGATCTGGCCCTCCTCCATGACCTCCAGCAGGGCCGCCTGCGTCTTCGGGGACGCCCGGTTGATCTCGTCGGCGAGGACGACGGAGGCGAAGATCGGCCCGGGGTGGAACTCGAACCGGTGGGTGCTCTGGTCGTAGATCGTGACGCCCGTGACGTCGGACGGCAGCAGGTCCGGCGTGAACTGGATCCGGTGGTGGCTGCCCTGCACGGTCGCGGCGAGCGCCTTGGCCAGCGACGTCTTGCCGGTGCCGGGTGCGTCCTCGAGCAGCAGGTGACCCTCGGCGACCATCGCCGTGAGCGCCAGGCGCACCGGGCGCTCCTTGCCGAGCAGCGCCAGCCCGACGTTGGACACGAGCGCGTCGAACGTCTCGGCGAACCAGGTGCTCTGCTCGGGGGTCATGTGCGGTGTCTCCGTCTCGGGGTGCTGCGGTGGTGGGAGGTCAGGGTGGGTCAGGGGGTGGCCGGAGGAGGCTCCGGCACCCGGGCCTCGACCGACTGGGCCCAGCGCTGGCTGGTACCGAACTGGTTCTGGGCGCGGACCCGGATGGTGATCGCCGTCCCGGGCGCGGCGGGTGCGGGCAGCGGCGCGTTGCTGAGCTGCGACGTCCCGGTGGTCGGCATGTCCGCCCAGCCGTCGGAGCCCACCTTGACCTGGACGAGGTAGCCCGTGATCGCGGCGCCGCCCGTGTCCTGCACGTCGGCCCAGTCGGACGAGATGGACGCCCCGTCGTCGGAGACGGTCAGGGCGTAGCCGTCGGCGACGTCCCCGGGCTCGCTCGCCCGCTGCACGACCTTGTCCGCGCTCGGTGCCGGCGTCGAGGCGCCCGCCGAGGTCTCCGCAGTGACCACGACCCGGAAGGTCGCGGACCGCCGCAGGAAGGAGAGCGTCGGCATGCTGGCGGTGGACGTCGCCGTCAGGCCCGTCACCCGCTGCGTGTCGGTCACGACACCGTCGATGGAGAAGTCGACCCGGTAGACGGTGCCGGACCCGCCGCCCCAGGCGCTCGTCGCCGCCCACCGCGCGGTGATCGACGTGGGCTGGCGGTCGTCGTTGCGCGCAGGGTCGTCGAGGCTCACGCCGGACGCGGGAGACGGCTTGGTGACCGGCACCGGCGACGCGGACCGCGGCGCCGACCACTCGCCGCAGCCCGCCACGTTGCACGCCTGCACCTGGAACGTGGCGTCGGCACCGCCGGTCAGCCCGCCCACGTCCCGGGACGTGCCCGTGCCCACGTCGCCGATGTCCGTGCCGTTCACGAACAGCCGGTAGGACGTGACCGGGGAGCCGTTCGGGTCGGCGCTGGCCCAGACGACCCGCACGCTGCCGTCGCCGGGCTCGGCCGTGGGGGCGCCGACCGCGGAGGTGATCGTGGTCGCCGCCGGAACACCGTAGGTGGAGGCCGTCGTGACCGCCGGTGCCGACCACCCCGGCGCCTTGTTCCTCGCCCGGACCGAGAACTGGTACGGCGCCCCGTTGGCCGCGTCGGTGAACGCGTACGACGTCGTCCCCGTCCCCTCGAACGGGACCGTGCGGGAGTTCGGCCCGCCGGAGATCACCAGCTCGTACCCGGTGACCCGGTCACCGTTCCCGTCCGGCTCCGTCCAGGCCACGTTGATCTGGCCGCCGAGCGTGGTCTCCGCGCGCAGCGCGGTGAGGTTCAGCGGGGCCTCCGGCACGCCCGCCGGCACCATGGGCTGCGACGACGGCGACCAGCCGCTGGGCTCCGCCGCCTTGTTGTGCGCGCGCACGCGCACGGAGTACGCCGTGCCGTTGCGCAGGCCGGAGAACGTGTAGCTCGTCGTCGGGGACGTGACCGAGGACGGCCCGGCCGGCGGCGCGGGCGAGATCTCGAGCGTGTAGCTGGTGATCGGCGAGCCGGCCGAGGCGGGCGCCGGCCACGTCGCCCGGACCGAGCCGTCGCCGAAGTCCAGCGTCGGTGCGGACGGCGCGTCCGGGACCGCGTCGGGTCGTGCCGGGGCGGACGGTCCGCTCGGCTCCGACCAGTCGACCTCGTTCTGCGCCGCGACCGTGAAGGTGTACTCGACGTCGTTGGTCAGGCCGTCGATCGTGCAGGTCGTGCTCGCGCACTGCCGCACGAGGTTGCCCGGGCTCGCGACGACCCGGTACCCGGTGATCGGCGCGCCGCGGTTGTCGGGCGCGTCCCAGGACAGCACGACGGTCCGGTCCCGGATCTCGCCGACCCGCGGGGCGTTCGGCGTGGCGGGCTTGCCGCGGACGACGACGGTGACGCGACCCTCGACCTCGCGGTCCGGGTCGCCCGTGACGTCCCGGACGCGGAACCGCGTGACCATCTGGCCGATGAACCCCTCGGCCGGCCGCACGCTCACGGTGCTGGCCGTCGCCCCGGCGGTGCCCGCACCGGGCGTCTCGACCGTGGCGCCGACGACGGTCATCGGGTCGGGCGCGAACGGGTTGAACGCACCCTCGAGGACGTCGACGGTGCTCTGCCGTCCCTCGACCCCGTCGATGGTGCGGTCGAC
This sequence comes from Cellulomonas xylanilytica, assembly GCF_007989805.1. Taxonomy (GTDB): domain Bacteria; phylum Actinomycetota; class Actinomycetes; order Actinomycetales; family Cellulomonadaceae; genus Cellulomonas; species Cellulomonas xylanilytica. The sequence goes on along the minus strand of NZ_BJUB01000001.1, from coordinate 62,730 downwards.
CACGCGCGCCGTCGGCCGCGTGCTGGCGATGACCCGGACCCCGATGGACGTCTCGAACGAGCCCGTGCGGCCGTAACCCACCCGGACGGCCAGCGTCTCGTTGCGACCCTTCGGCGTCGTCGCGTCCGCCGCGATGCTCAGCACGCCGTCGGTGATCGCGCCCGAGAACCCGGCCGGGATCGCTGAGACGAGCGTGTAGGCGTAGCGGCCGTCCGTCGGGTTCGCCCCCTCCGGCCCGGTGGTGAAGGACCGGAGGTCCACGGCGAGCGCGGGCTCCCCGGGCGCCACGTCGATGGTCGACGGCTCGAACGTCGGCGGGTAGTCGTCGACGGCGTACACCGTGATCTGGAGCGTGATGACGGACGTCCGGGCGGACGTGTCGCCCGGGGAGGACGCGTCGGTGACGGGGACGGTGATCGACGCCGGTCCGGCGTACCCGGGCGCCGACGTGAACTGCAGGGTCTCGTCGTCCACGATCGGGCTCGTGCCGTCGGACCGCGTCGCGGACACACCCAGGGAGTCGGCGATCCGCGCGGTGCGCCCGGGAGCCACCTGGACCTGCTCGCCGAGCGGGATGACGAGGCGCTCGCCGGACGCGACGCGCAGCTCGGGGGCCTTCGGCCGGGGCACGGGCCGGAAGAACCCGAGCGCCGGCACGGTGATGAACGCGTAGGACGCCACGGGGTTGGCCCCTGTCCGGTTGGTCAGCAGGTACGGCACCGTCTGGGCGTGGTCGACCAGGGTCACGACGACCTGTCCGTCCTCCGTGACGCGCGCGACGTCCGCCTGCGAACCGGGCACCGACACCTCGAGGTCGCTCAGCGGCCCGCTGGGGTTCTGCGCGACGGCCAGCACGTCCACGGCGACCTCGGTGCGGTCCAGCGTGTCGGTCGCGGGCACGACGATGTCGCGGGCGATCGGCGGCAGCACCGGGGCGTCCGCGGACACCGTCACGGTGAGCACGCCGGTGTCCCGCCCGCCGCGCTTGTTGGACGCGGTGTAGACGATCTGGAGCACCGCCGGCTCGTCGGGGGCCCGCACGACGATGCGCCGGTCCTCGACCACCGCGTCGACGCCGTCCGCCTTCTCCAGCACCGGGTCCAGGGCGAGGTCGCCGCCGCTCGAGTCGACGTCGTTCGCCAGCACCCGGACCTCGACCCGCTGGCCGGGCTTCACGGTGACCTCGTCGTCGCGTGCCACGACGGTCGCCGAGTCGGTGGGCCGCGGGCTGATGCCGACGCGGACCGTGGCCACCGCACGCTGCCCGACCCAGTCCTCGACGGCGTAGGTGAACTCGTCCGTGCCGACCTCGTCGGGGAACGCCTGGTACTCCAGCCAGTCGGCACCCGTCGCGACGACCCGACCGCGCAGCGCGGACGACGCGATGCCGAGCAGCGTCACGCCGTCGCCGTCCGGGTCGATCCCGACGAGCGGGACGTAGATGCGCACGGTGTCGCCCTGGAACACGCGCGCGACCAGGTCCTTCGGCCGAGGCGGAGCCTTGGTGCTCGCGTCCGACGCGTGCACGCGGACGGTCACCGTCGCGGCGGTCAGGTTGCCGGTGGCGTCCTCGACCTCGAAGGTGGCCCGCGCCGTGAGGGGCTCGTCGGGCGCCTGGTAGCGCAGCACGTCGCCCGAGACGAAGAGCAGACCCTCCCCCGTGCCGAGGGGCTCGACGAGCTCGGTCCGCAGGGTGAGCCGGTCGCCGTCCGGGTCGTACGCGTCGTCGAGCACCGGGATCGTCACGACCCCGCCGGTCCGGACGTCCACCTCGACGTTGGGCACCACGGGAGGTTGCGACGTGGCCGACGGCGGCACCGGGTGCACGATGATCTCGCCGACCGTGCTGTCCTGCCCGTTCGAGACGGTGTACCGCAGCGCCACGGGAGCGGTGAGCGTGCGCTCGGACGAGATCTGCACCAGGTGGTGCTCGAGGATGGCGACCCGCAGCCCGTCCGGCGCGTCGACGGACTGCAGCACCAGCACCTTGCCCGCCGGGTCGGTGTCGTTGGCGAGGGGGTCCACCGTCACCTCGCCGTCGGCCGGCAGGAACGCCTGGTCGCGGACCGCGATCGGCGGCTGGTCGGTCTCGGGCCAGACCCGCACGTCGATCCGCGCCAGACCGGTCGCCTGCTGCGGCGGGGCCGAGACGAGGAACGGCACGTAGTAGCTGCCGGCACGGGCCGCGCTGAACGTGAAGGTGCCGCCCTGCAGGTCGGTCGTGATGGTGGCGCCGACGACCTCGTCGACACCCGCGAGCCGGGGCGGCTCGGCCGACGAGCTGCGCACCAGGTCCAGCGGGTGGAGCGTCACGGGCTGGTCGACGTACGTCACGGCGTGCACCGGGTCGATCTGCGGTGGCAGCGAGCCGGTGGGGCGCACGTCGACGTCGAGCCGCCCCTCCGTCGTGGAGGTGCCGTCCGACACGAGGAGGGTCACGCTCGTGCGGCCCAGCTGGGCGCCGTCCGCGCGGAACGTCACAGAACCGTCCTGGCGGAACCGCACCGACCCGGAGGCGGGGTCCGCGGTGGCGCCGACGAGCACCAGGTCGTCGCCGTCGGGGTCCTGGAAGTCCGCGAGGGCCTGGTGGTCGGCCTGCCCGCCCTGCTCCACCTGCAGCGCCCCGGTCCGCAGCTGGACCGGCGGGGAGTCGAGCGAGCCGTCCCGGGCGGTCAGCACGACGCGCGCCGTGGACGGGGCGTTGGTGCCGCGCCCGTCGGTGATCGTGTACGTCAGCTCGGCCGTGCCGGTGGCACCCTCGGCGACGGCGACCTGCAGCGAACGGCCCCCGTAGATCGCCTCGACGGTCCCGAACTCGGCGGGCAAGGGGTCGAACACCGAGATCGCGAGGATCCCGCAGTCCGAGGACGAGTCGTTGTCGATCACCGGCAGGATCGTGGTCCGGCCCGGCCGCACACCGAACTCGTCGTCGGCCGCGGTCGGTGGCGCCGACTCGGCGGAGCACTCGGTGACGAGGTCCTGGGTGGTGTCCGACGCCTCGGTCTCCTCCTCGGCCTCGTCGGGCTCCTCCTCGGGCTCGATCTGGGTCCAGTTCGGCACGCGCAGGTCGGTGTCCTGCAGGGGCATCCACAGACGGCCGCGCAGCGTGTCGTTGAGGACGACCACCTGTCGGTTCACCCGGAACTTCAGCACGTCCGCGCTCGACATCTCCTCGAGGTTGCTGACCTCGGCGTCGTCGCCGTCGCACAGCTGCAGGTACGAGCCGACGGCCGACGCCCAGGCTCCGTGGGCGCACCGGCCGACCTGCACGGGTTCGGCGGGCACGCCGGACCCCGCGGTCGGGTGCTCCACCGGGGAGCCACCGTCGAGCGGGACCTCCAGCAGCGCGGTGCGGCTGGCCACGAGCACCCGCGACGCCTCCGGTCCGGGCTGCTGCAGGACCAGGCCGTCGCCGTCGACCTCGACCTCGCCGTCCGGCGTCCGGACGGTGCCGTCCGACAGCACGACCGCGACGTCGCCGACGGCGGTCACCTGGTCGACGGGGCCGGCGCCGACCGTTCCCACCGGGGTGCTGCGGGCGGTCCCGTCCACGAGGTCGACCCGCGTGACCGCCCCGTCCTCCGCGGCCACGGCCAGCACGGCGCCGCTGCGCGCGACCACCGCGGCACCGCCCTCGCCCAGCTCGACGTCGGGGGCGTCCGTCGCGATCCGCAGCGTGTCGAGGTCGGCGATCGACCGGACCCACACGTTCCCGTCCGGGTCGACGACCGCCACGACGCCGGCAGCCATGGACACCTTCGCGCCCGGCACGGCGACCTGGGTGGCGAGCGTGACCGACGCGGGGTCGACCACCGCGATCGAGCCCGGCTCGACCAGCAGCACGTCGCCCTCGTCCTGGAGCACGTCGAACGTGCTGCCCGCCGCCGACAGCCCGCCGTTGAGCTCCTCGACCTGCGCGTTGTACCGGCCGAGCTGGAGCTTGCTCGTGGCGGTCAGCCACACGCCGCCGTCGTTGAGGTCGAGACGGGCGAGGGGGAACCCCTGGTCGAACAGTGCCAGCACGAGCACCAGCACCGGGACCGTCACGACGGCCGCCGCCGTGGTCGCCCGCGAGCGGACCGCACGCCACCTCATGACGTGCACCCCTGCGCCGGCTCGGCCGACACCCGGCGGTCCGCGCGCACGATGGCGACCTGGATGCAGACCTGGGCGGTCGTCGCCTGGTCGGCGGGGACGGTCACCTTCAGCGCGTCGATCAGGGCGAGCTCGGGTTCGCCGGTCGGCTGCAGGACGCCCCACACGTAGCGGTCACCCTCCTGCGGCTCCGGGTTGTCCCACGTGAACAGCACGGAACCGTCGCCCTGACGGACGCCCTGCAGCCCCGACGGGGAGGGGACGGCGTCGGCGATACGCGTGGGCGGGGCGTCCTGCGTGAACTCCGACGTCGGTCCGTCGCTGGTCGGGTCGTCCCCGCGCAGGGCCGCCGCTCCGATCGCGACCACCGCGGCGAGCACCACGACGCCGGACACGATGCCCGCCACGGCGCGCGACCTGCCGCGCTGGAGCGTCTCGTCCGGCTCGGGCTCCGCCGTCTCGGCCGGCGTGACGAACACCGGCCCGGGCCGTGCGCTGGTCGGCTCGGGAGCGACGTAGGTGACGCCCCGCAGGCGGGTCGGCTCGTCGGCGCCGGGAGGCGGCGGAGACACCGGCTCCTGGACGGGCGCCGACGGGGCGACGGTGACGATCGAGCGCAGCCGGGTCGCGTCCTCGCGTCCCTCGTCCGCGGACGGTCTGACCGGCGCACCGACGTCCGGCTCGGCACCGGGGGCGTCCATGAGGTCGAGCGGCGTGATCGGCAGCCGCAGGTCGGCCTCGACCTGCTGGAGCGCACGCGCGACCGCCGCCGCGGACGCGAAGCGGCGGGTCGGGTGCTTGGCCATCGCGCGCTCGAGGAGCTCCTGCAGGCTCGGCGGCACGTCGTTGCGGCCCGTCGGCGGCAGGGGCGCCCGTTCGATGCGCCCGACCAGCTGCTGGGCGGTGTTCTGGCCACCGGGGACCTCGAACGGGGTCCGCCCGGCGAGCAGGGAGTAGATCGTGGCGGCCAGCGAGTAGACGTCCGACCGCTCGTCGCCCGTGGGGTGCTCGCCCAGCAGCTCGGGCGGCGACCACGGGATCGACATGCCGACCGTGGCGCCGGCCCCGTGGCCCGTCGTCGCGGCGATGCCGAAGTCGGTCAGCGCGGGCCACCCGAAGTCGGTGGTGAGGACGTTCGCGGGCTTGATGTCCCGGTGCAGGATGCCGGCACGGTGCGCGGTCTCGACCGCGGACGCCAGCCGGATGCCGATGCGCAGCGCCTCCGCGACGGAGATGCGCTCCTGCCGGTACCGCTCCGCCAGCCCGGGCCGGGAGCAGTACTCCATGACCAGGAACGGGCGACCGTCGGCGGCGATCGCCGCGTGGTAGATCGTGACGATCGACGGGTGGTGCGACAGCTGGGCCATGAGGTTGGCCTCTTGCTGGAACCGTCGGCGCACGCCGTCGTCGAGGCTGCCCGCCAGCAGCACCTTCACCGCCACCTCACGCCGCGGAAGCTCCTGCTGGTACAGGAAGACGTCCGCGAAGCCCCCGAGGCCGAGGACCCGGAGGTACTCGTAGCCCGGCAGGCGCGGCGGCGTCGACGCTTCGCGGCGTGCGGTCACGAACCCCGCTCCACCGAGAAGGTCACACCGTCGCCGAGGTCGACGACCTCGTCGACGCCGACGACGCTGGGCTCCCCCGGGTGCAGCCGTCGCGCGCCCTCCCCGGGGCGGGCCACGTGGATGCCGTTCGTCGAGTCGAGGTCGGTGACGACGACGTGCTCGCCGTCGACCCGGACCTCGGCGTGCGTGCGCGAGATGTCCTGCTGCGGGCTCGGCACGGTGATCAGCCGCGGGAGCTCGCGGTTGGTGACCCGGGCGACCTGGGGAGCGCGGCCCAGCAGCACGGCACGGTCGAGCGGGACGACGAGACCCGTCGACAGCACGAGGCGCGCGGGCGTGCTGGCCACGGGCGGGGTGCGGAACGGCCCGGGCAGGTCGTCCGACGCCCACGACGGGAGCTGCTCGCGGATCTCGGCGAGGTCCGTGGACAGGATCGTCAGACCGTCGTGGTCGTCCAGCGAGGCACCACCGACGGGCAGCGGGGTGACCGGTGCGTCGCCGCGTCCGCGCGGGCGCAGCTGCGAGGTGAGGATCGACTCGGCCGCCGCGACCACGCCCGACTCGTCCGGAGCCGCACCGGCGTCGTCCGCCTCGTCCTCGGGGTCGGCCTCGGCGAGCGGGACCAGCTCGACCTCGGTCGGCTCGTCCCAGGTGACGACGTCGACGACCCCGGCGGCCGGCCCGGGCACGAGGTCCGGTGCGGACGTCTCCCACGGGACGGCGTCGACGATCGTCGAGGACGCGGGCTCGGGCTCGGCCTCGGCGGGCGCCTCCTCCTCGAGGGCGGGCACGACGGGCTCCTGCACGGCGGGCTCGTCCTCGACCGGGGCCTCCTCGACGGCAGGCACCGGCTCCTGCGCGGCGGGCTCGTCGACGACGGACGGCACCTGCGCGGCCGCGACGGGCTGCACGCCGACCGGGTCGGTCGCGGGAGCGGTCGTCGGTGGCACCTCGGAGACGTCGCGCGCGGTCAGCGCGAGCCGGACGCGAGACGCGGCGGCGACCCCGTCGGCGAGCGGGAGGCTCGCTCCCCCGGCCGGCGCACCGTCCGCCTGCACGACGACGTCGGCGACGCCCTCGAGGACCCGCTCCGTCCAGGTGCTGACCTCGCCCGAGCGCCACACGTCCTGCCGTCCGTCCACCTCGACGACGACCTCGACGTCACCACGCAGGGCGGCGTGGACCCGGCGCCCGTCGACGGCGACGACGGCGAAGGGCGGCAGACCGCCGAAGCCGTCCCGCGCGAGCAGGGCGAGCGCCGCGAACACGCCCTCGCCGCTGTCCTGCCAGAGCGCACGGACGGTGGACTCGGCGGCCCCCGCGCCGAGCAGCGCGACGAACCCGGGGCGCACCACGGCCGTCCACTCGCCGGTGGAGTACTCGGGCACGCTCATGACGGGAGCTCCTCGTTCGATGGGTTCGGGTCCGGCGTGCTGGGTCCGGGGGGCACGCGCGGGATCGGCTTGGTGGCCGTCCGCGCACGGCGGGGGACCGTGACGCCGTTGAGCATCTCGTCCCACACGTAGGGGCCCAGCTCCGCCCCCGTGCGGGGCACGGTGATGTGCACGTCGTCGTGCGCACCGGCGGCGGTGGCGACGTCGACGACGACCGCGCTCACGTTGTCCCGGGCACCGTGCTCGAGCGCGAGCCGGACCAGGTGCGCGGCGGCGTCCTGCGGGTCGGCGGTCTCCGCCAGGACGCGGGCCAGGTCCTCGTCGCCGACCTCGCGGGTGAGCCCGTCCGTGCAGATGAGCAGCCGGTCGGTGAGGCCCGCGGGCAGCAGCCAGTACTCGGGCTCCGGCGGGTCGCCGGTGCCGAGGGCGCGCGTCAGCACGTGCCGCTCCGGGTGCGTTGCTGCCTCGGTCAGGTCGATCTCCCCCAGGTCCAGCAGCTCCTGGACCACCGAGTGGTCCACGCTCACCTGCTCCAGGGCGTCGCCGGACCACAGGTACACGCGCGAGTCGCCCACGTTGAAGACGAGCCAGTAGGAGCCGCCGTCGTGCTCGGTGACCGCGACCCCGGCGACGGTCGTGCCGCCCTGGCGCCCCCCGGTGAACTCGGTGCGGATGCGCGCGGCGGTCCGGTCGAAGCAGGCGTGCACGTCGTCGGCCGTGGCCGCGGCCTGCCCGGCGAGCTGCGCGAACTCCTCGACGGCGATGCGGCTCGCGAGGTCACCCGCGTCATGCCCACCCATGCCGTCCGCCACCAGGAAGACGGGTGGGTAGGCCAGGAGGGCGTCCTCGTTGACCTCGCGGACGAGGCCACGGTCGGTGGCCGAACCCCACGACGTGCGCACGCGACCCCCTTGTCCTGGGAACGGTCCTGACAGACCCGTTCAGATCATCGGCGCACATCGTGCCGTACGTGAGCGCTTCGTACACAACGCGACCCGCTGGTGGGGCCGTCCGTCGTCAGATCCCGAGCTGGAAGACACCCCAGTACGCGAGGATGACGAGCAGCAGGACGGAGCCTATGACGCCCGACCACAGCACCGCGGTCCGCACGATCCCCGGCGCGGGGACGCCACCGGCGAGGCGGACCCGACGGCAGCGGCGCAGCAGCAGCACACCGACCACGACCACCGCGATGCCGAGGATCCGCACCAGGACCCAGCCGCCCTGCACGACCACGTCGTTGCGCTGGTAGTCGAGCGCCAGGCGCGCGACGGCCACGATGTACCAGACGAGCCCGGCGACCGTGAGGATGGCTCCGACGCCCAGGGCGACGAGCCGCGGCAGCACCCCGCGGGCGAACCGCGGGCCGGGGACGGTCACCGTCGCACCCCGCTGGCGGCGCACCCGGTCCGTGGCCTCCTCCACGCCGCGCGCGAGCAGGACCGCGAGCGGGCCCAGGAGGATCAGCGCCACGGCGCCGATCGCGAGCGCGAGCACGACGTCGCCGTCACCGAACCACCGCGGCTCCGGCACCGGCGCCGCGACGTACGTCTGCACAGGCTGGGCACCCGCGACGCGCGGTGCCGAGTCGCCCGTGGCCGGCAGTCCCCGCACCCAGCCGGACAGGTCCCGCAGGAACACGGGGTCCACCTCGCCGCCCACGCGGATGCCGTGGTTGGCCCCCTCGTAGTAGCGGACGGTCACGTCGCCGTTGCCCGCGACGGCGGTGTCCCGCAGCACCTGCTCGGCACCCTGGATTGTGGGCATCGAGGCGTCACCGGTCCCGTAGACCACGAGGACCGGCTGCTCCATCTGCCGCTGGTACGGCGTGACGTCGAAGTCCGCGTACTCGAAGCCTCCGCCGGGCAACGACATGCCGACGGCCCGCGGGATCGCCCGGAAGACCCCGTGCGGCACGCCCGTGTTGCGCAGGTAGGAGTCCACCGCGAACGCGGCCTGCTCGCGCGGAGGCACCACCGGGGAGGAGACCAGGACGACGAACGCGATCGACGGGTCCTGCGCGGCCATGACCGGCGCGATCCAGCCGCCCTCGCTCTCGGCGTAGATGCCCACCCGGTCGGGGTCGACGCCCGGGTACGCCTGGAGCACCGCGACGGAGGCGGCGTAGTCCGCCGCCATGAGCACGTAGTCACGGTGCCGGGTGGTGTACGTGTCGAGCCGCTTGTTGGGGACCATCGCCACGATCCCGGACGCCGCGAGCGCGTGCGCCTGCTCCAGGAACGCCGTGTCGAAGCGCCCCGTGCCCGCGCCGTGCACGAACACGACGCCGCGTGCGGGCTCGTCGAGCCCGACCGGCTCGCTGATCCGGGCGTCGACGGTCGCGCCGTCGAGCTGCACCGTCACCACGGAGGTCCGGACCTCGTACGTCCCGACCGGTGCGGCGGAGCCGATCGCTGTCGAGGACGTCTCCACCACCAGCGGGTCGGCCAGCGGGACCGGGTCCCACTGCGGTCCCATGACCGCGCCGAGGACCGCCAGGATCACGACGCCGAGGGCCGTGCTGGCCGCGACCCGGTACGACCGGCCCACGTGCCTGTCCACGTCCGTGCTCACGCGTGACACCGCGCGCCCGCCCGACCTCAGCATGCTCAGAAGCCCAGCTTCCCGAGCTGCTTCGGGTCGCGCTGCCAGTCCTTGGCCACCTTCACGTGCAGGTCCAGGTAGACGCGGGCGCCGAGCAGGGCCTCGATCCCGCGGCGCGCCTGGCTGCCGACGTCACGCAGCCGTGCGCCGCCCTTGCCGATGATGATGGCCTTCTGGCTGTCGCGCTCGACGAAGAGGTGCACGCGCACGTCGAGCATGGGCACGCCGTTGGCGGCCGGTTCGTCGCGGGCCACGATCTCGTCGACGACGACCGCGAGCGAGTGCGGGAGCTCGTCGCGGACCCCTTCGAGTGCGGCCTCCCGCACCAGCTCCGCGACCATGACGGCCTCGGGCTCGTCGGTCAGCTCTCCCTCGGCGTACAGGGGCGTGCCCTCGGGCAGGTGCCCGATCAGCACGTTCTCCAGCACGTCGACGTTGTACCCGGAGGTCGCCGAGACGGGCACGATGTCCGCCCACTCCCCCAGCGCCTGCACGGCCATGAGGTGCTCGGCCAGCTTGCCCTTGCCGACGAGGTCGGCCTTGGTCACCACCGCGACCACCGGTGTACCGCGCCCGTCCCGGGCGAGCTCGGTCATCTGCTCGGCGATGAAGCGGTCACCGGGACCCACCCGCTGGTCGGCGGGCAGGCAGAAGCCGACCACGTCGACCTCGGTGAGCGTGTCCTTGACCAGGGCGTTCAGCCGTTCCCCGAGCAGCGTCCGCGGGCGGTGCAGACCCGGGGTGTCGACGAGGATCAGCTGGGCGTCGGCCCGGTGCACGATCCCGCGGACGGTGTGCCGGGTGGTCTGCGGGCGCCCGGAGGTGATGGCGACCTTCTGGCCGACGAGCGCGTTGGTCAGCGTCGACTTGCCGGCGTTGGGCCGCCCGACGAAGCAGGCGAATCCGGAGTGGAAGGTCATCGGGTGGCTCCGTGGTTGTCGGTCGGGGCGCGGCCCGGGGTAGCGGTGTCCGTCGGTCGGTCCGTGTCGTCCACGAGGCTGACCAGCACCGTGGCCAGCCGACGCCGCCGGCCCTCGACCCGGTCGGCGACGAGGTGCAGGCCGTGGATGTCGCCGGCGGAGCCCGGGAGCGGGACCTTGCCCAGAGCCTTGGCCAGCAGACCCCCGGCGGTGTCGACGTCCTCGTCGTCCACCTCGAGGTCGAACAGCTCGCCGAGCTCGTCACGGCCGAGTCGCGCCGGGACCCGGAAGACCCCGGGGTCCAGCTCCTCGACGACGGGCGCGGTCGGGTCGTGCTCGTCCGTCAGCTCTCCGACGATCTCCTCGAGGGCGTCCTCGATGGTCACCAGGCCCGCGATGCCGCCGTACTCGTCGACCACCATGGCCATGTGCGACGAGCCGCTCTGCAGCTCGCGCAGCAGCTCGTCGACGGGCTTCGACTCCGGGACGAACACGGCGGGCCGCGCGAGCGACGAGGCCGGCGCGTCGAGCATCGCCTCCTGCTGCTGGCGGTCGGACCGGCCGGCCGGCGCGATGGGCAGCCGGGCGACCACGTCCTTGAGGTAGAGCACGCCGCGCAGGTCGTCCACGGAGTCGCCGACCAGCGGGACCCGGGAGAACCCGGAGCGCAGCAGCAGCGCGAGCGCCTTGCGCAGCGGCGTGTCCTCCGACGCGGTCACCATGTCGGTGCGCGGGACCATGACCTCGCGGGTGAGCGTGTCGCCCAGCTCGAGGACGGATCGGAACATCTCCCGCTCCTCGTCCTCGATGACGTCCGACTCGCTGACGCGCTGCACCATGTCCCGCAGCTCGTCCTCGTCCTCGGCGGCGGACCCGGCACCGGGCCGACCCGCGGCGCCCAGCCGGCCCGCGAGCGCCGTCACGGCCACGAGCACGCGCGAGAGCCGGGTCACCACCGCGACGGGGTGCCGACGGCCGAGCGTGCGCGGGCTCGCCCGCACCAGGAGGAACGCCACGAGGCCGCAGATCGCGACCGCCACGAGGAGCACCGCCCACCACGCGAGGTCCGCCGAGGAGACCACGAGAGTGATGCACACCGTCGCCGTCATCTCCGCCAGCAGCCGCAGGAACGCCGCCGCCGACGCGACGCGCGCCGGGTGCTCGGTGAGCGCACGGACGCGGTTCGCCGCGGGGTGCCCGTCGGCGAGCAGCTCGGAGACCGCCGACCGGGAGATCCGGACGACCGCGACCTCGCCCGCGGACAGCGCAGCGGCCGCGACGATGCCCAGCGCCGCGACGAGGACCAGCAGCGCGACGGGGACGTCGGTCATCGGGACGCCAGGAACGTCAGCAGCAGCCGACGCTGGAGGGCGAACATCTCCTTCTCCTCCTCCGGCTCGGCGTGGTCGTACCCGAGCAGGTGCAGGATCCCGTGCGTGGTCAGGAGCAGGAGCTCCTCGGCCGTCGAATGCCCCGCCGTGCGCGCCTGCTGCGCGGCCACCTCGGGGCACAGCACGACGTCGCCGAGCAGCCCGGCAGGCGTCACGTCCCCCTCGCGCCCCGGGCGCAGCTCGTCCATCGGGAAGGACAGCACGTCGGTCGGCCCGGGCTCGTCCATCCACTTGACGTGCAGGTCCGTCATCACGTCGGTCCCCACGAGCAGGACCGACAGGTCCGTCTGCGGGTGCACGTGCATCTCGTCCAGCACGTAGCGCGCGAGCGCCGCGAACTCCGCCTCGTCGACGTCGTACCCGGACTCGTTGTTGACCTCGACGCTCACGGCCGCCTCAGCTCCTGTCCCAGCGCGCGTACGCGTCGATGATCTCGCTGACCAGGCGGTGCCGGACCACGTCCGAGGACGTCAGGCGGCAGAAGGCGACGTCGTCGACCCCCTGCAGGATCTGCTCGACCACGCGCAGCCCGGACGTCTGCGACGACGGCAGGTCCACCTGCGTGATGTCACCGGTGACGACGACCTTCGAGCCGAACCCGAGGCGCGTGAGGAACATCTTCATCTGCTCCACGGACGTGTTCTGCGCCTCGTCGAGGATGATGAACGCGTCGTTGAGCGTGCGGCCGCGCATGTAGGCCAGCGGTGCCACCTCGATGGTCCCCGCCTCCATCAGCCGCGGGATCGACTCGGCGTCCACCATGTCGTGCAGCGCGTCGTACAGCGGGCGCAGGTACGGGTCGATCTTGTCGGAGAGGTTGCCGGGCAGGAACCCGAGCCGCTCCCCCGCCTCCACGGCCGGCCGCGTGAGCACGATCCGGTGCACCTTGCGGTCCTGCAGCGCCTGCACGGCCTTGGCCATCGCGAGGTACGTCTTGCCGGTGCCCGCGGGCCCGATGCCGAACGTCACGGTGTGCCGGTCGATCGCGTCGACGTAGTCCTTCTGCCCCGACGTCTTGGCACGGATGGTCCGGCCACGGCCCGTGAGGATGTTGAAGGACAGGACGTCGGCCGGGCGGGCGCTCGATGCGGCGGTCAGCATGGCGACCGACCGCGTCACCACCTCGGCCGTCAGCGGCGTGCCGCCGGCTGCCATCTCGACCAGCTCGTCGACGAGGCGCGAGACGAGGGCCACGTCACCGACGGGACCGGCCAGGGTGACCTCGTTGCCGCGGACGTGGATGTCGACGCCGGTGAAGCCCTGCTCGATGGTCCGCAGGACCTCGTCCCGGAGACCGAGCAGCTCGACCATGGAGACCTCGGAGGGGACGCTGATCCGGTGCTCGACGCGCGCGGGTGCGGCGGAGGAGCGAGCGGCGGAAGGTGACTCGGTCATGTGCTCGGCGTGCGCCGTGCGCTCCTTTGCTCAAGTGCTGGCGGTGCGGACGTCCGCACCGAGCTCGGTGCAGAAGGCGGTGCGGGTCTCGCGGCGTGCGTCCACAGTCTACGAGGCACCGCCCACAGCATTCCCCTCGACGGGCCGGTCACGCCCAGCGGCCCAGCCGCTCGGCCAGCATCGCGAGGGCGACGGGCCCCGCGGTCGACGTCCGCAGCACGTGCGGGCCGAGCCGCACGGCACGGGCGCCTGCCTCCACGAGGCGGCTCAGCTCGACCTCGCCGATGCCCCCTTCGGGCCCGACGACGACGAGGCACTCCCCCGCCTCTGGCAGCGCGGTCAAGGCCAGCGGCTCGCTCGCCTCCTCGTGCAGCACGAGGACGGCACCGCCGGCGGCCACGACCGCCCGGACGCGCTCGACCAGCGCGCGGCCGTCGAGCGCGACCTCGACCTCGGGCACCCGCGCGCGCCGCGACTGCTTGGCCGCCGCCCGCACGGTCCCCAGCCAGCGGGCCCGGCTCTTGGCCGCCCGCTCGCCGCGCCACACGACGATCGACCGCTCCGCCTGCCACGGCACCACCACGTCGACGCCCACCTCGGTGGCGGCCTCGATCGCCAGCTCGTCCCGGTCGCCCTTCGCGAGCGCCTGCACGAGGACGAGCGCAACCGCGGGAGCCGGCTCGACGACCCGCTGCTGCACGTGCACGAGCACGCCCTCGGGCGTCACCGCACCGACCACCCCGAGCAGGCGCACGCCCACGCCGTCGACGACGTCGACCCGCTCGCCGGGACCGCGGCGCTGCACCACGCCCGCGTGCCGGCCCTCGGTGCCGTCCAGGAGGTACGTGGCGCCGTCCGTGACGCCGTCGAGGGTGCCGGGCTCGGCGAGGAAGACGGGCGCGCTCATGACACGGTCGAGGACGCCACGCTCAGCGGCCCGAGAGCTTGTCGCGCAGCTTCGAGAACACGCCCGAGCTGGACGCGGACAGCCGCGCCTCCGGGCGCTCCTCGCCGCGCAGCGAGGCCAGCCTGCGCAGCAGCTCGGCCTGCTCGTCGTCCATCGCCGTCGGGACGTGCACCTCGACGTGGACGTGCAGGTCGCCGCGCCCGGCGGCGTGCAGGTGACCGACGCCGAGGCCCTTGAGCGAGACCACCTGGGACGGCTGTGTGCCGGGCCGCAGGTCGACCTCGCGCGGACCGTCGAGCGTGTCGAGCATGAGCACCGTGCCCAGGGCGGCCGCCGTCATCGGCACCTCCAGCGTGGCGTGCAGGTCGTCGCCACGGCGCACGAACGTGTCGTGCTTGCGCTCGCGCACCTCGAGGTAGACGTCGCCCGCCGGGCCGCCTGCGGGGCCGACCTCGCCCTGGCCGGTGAGCTTGATCCGGGTGCCGGTGTCGACGCCCGCCGGCACGTCCACGCTGAGGGTGCGGCGCGACCGCACGCGGCCCTCGCCGGAGCACTCGGTGCACGGCTCGGGGATGACCGTGCCGAACCCGTGGCACGCGGCGCACGGCTGCGTCGTCATGACCTGGCCGAGGAACGACCGCGCGACGCGCTGGACCGAGCCGCGCCCGCCGCAGACCTCGCAGGTGCGCGGCGACGTGCCCGGCCGGCAGCACGAGCCGCTGCACGTCGGGCAGACGACCGCGGTGTCCACCGGGACGTCCTTGTGCACCCCGAACGTGACGTCCGCGAGGTCGAGGTCGAGCCGCACGAGGGCGTCCTGCCCGCGACGGGCGCGCGGGATCGGTCCGCGCTGGGCGGCGGCACCGGTCGCGGCGCCGAAGAACGTCTCGAAGATGTCCTGGAAGCCGAACCCGCCACCCATGCCGCCACCCGGGGACGACGGGTCGCCGCCCAGGTCGTACGCGCGGCGCTTCTCGGGGTTGCCGAGCACGTCGTACGCGCGCGACACGTCCTTGAACCGGTCGTCCGAGCCGGCCTCCGTCCCCGCCACGTCGGGGTGGTGCTCGCGCGCGAGCTTGCGGTAGGCCTTCTTGATCTGCTCCGGGCTCGCGTCGCGCGGCACGCCGAGGATCTCGTAGTAGTCGGTCACGGGAGGTTCTGCTCGCTTCCAGCGGTGGGTACGTGTGCTGCGGTGAGGGTGCTGTGCCGTGCTGCCGGCCGTGTGGTCAGCCGTGCCGTCGGGCGTGTCATTGGGCGAGGATGCGCGTCAGGTAGCGCGCGACCGCACGCACCGCGGACATCGTCCCGGGGTAGTCCATGCGCAGCGGGCCGATGGAGCCGATGCGCGCGACGGACCCGCCGCCCTCGTCCCCGTACCCGGTGGTCACGAAGCTCGTCTCGACGAGCCCGTCGTGCTGCGTCTCGCGGCCGATCCGCACGGCCACGGCCGCGTGGTCCTCGGCCATCTCGGAGAACAGGCGCAGGAGCACGACCTGCTCCTCCAGCGCCTCCAGGACGGGACCGATCGAGCGCACGTCGGTGCTGCCGACGCGGGCGAGGTTGGCGGTGCCCGCGAGCACCACCCGCTCCTCGCTCTCCTGCGCCAGCGTCTCCTCGACCACGGCGACCACCGCGTTGACCAGGTGCTGGTCGGCCGGCGCGAACCCCTCCGCCAGCTCGCCCAGCGCGACGGGCAGCTCCGAGAGGCGACGACCGGCGGCACTCACGTTGAGCCGGGTGCGCAGGCGCGCGACCACGGACTCGTCGAGGTCGGCGACGAGCTCGAGGGTCCGCTGCTCGACGCGCCCGGTGTCCGTGATGAGCACGACGAGCAGGTGCCGCGTGCCCACCGGCACGAGCTCCACGTGCCGCAGCGCCGAGCGCCGCAGCGACGGGTACTGCACGACCGCGACCTGCTGGGTCAGCTGGGCGATGAGCCGCACCGCGCGGTCCACGACGTCGTCGAGGTCCTGCGCGGTCTCCAGGAAGGTGCCGATGGCACGCCGCTCCGGGCTCGACAGGGGCTTGACGGTCGAGAGCTGGTCGACGAACAGCCGGTAGCCCTTGTCCGTCGGCACCCGCCCCGCGGAGGTGTGCGGCTGTGCGATGTAGCCGCCCTCCTCGAGCGCCGCCATGTCGTTGCGGATGGTCGCGGGCGAGACGCCCAGGGCGTGCCGCTCGACGAGCGCACGCGACCCCACGGGCTCCTTGGTGGCGACGTAGTCCTCCACGATCGCCCGCAGCACGTCCAGCCGTCGGTCCTCGCTCATGTCGCCTCCTCCGTCGTCGCCGGGCCGTCGCGCGGGTAGCACTCCCCGTACGCGAGTGCCAATGCTACGCCGCGGACCCGACACGCACGGGGCGGCACCGGGACGACGTACCGCCGCGCCCCTAGGCTGCCCGGGTGAACGACGACCGCTACGGCTCCGACGTGCTCGGGGGTACCGCCTCGGCGCACCACCGGCCCACCCGCACCAGCCGCCCGCAGCCCGCCGAGACCGGGCTCGTCGTCGAGGAGATCACCACCGGCTGGGTCGGGGCGGTCGTCCGGGTGGAGAAGTCCGGCGGTCAGCACGTCGTGGTGCTCGAGGACCGGCACGGCCGGACGCGCACCTTCCCGCTCGGCCGGGGGTTCTGGCTCGACGGGGAGCCCGTGGCGCTGACCGCGCCGGTCCGCGCACCGGCGCCCGCCCGTCCGACGCGCACGGCGTCCGGGTCGGTCGCGGTGCACGACGCCCGCGCCCGGGTGGCCCGCGGCAGCCGGATCTGGGTCGAGGGCAAGCACGACGCCGAGCTGGTGGAGAAGGTGTGGGGCGACGACCTGCGCCTCGAGGGGGTCGTCGTGGAGCTCCTCGACGGTGTCGACAACCTGCAGGACGCCCTGCGCGACTTCGGACCCGGCCCCGGGCGACGCGTCGGCGTGCTGGTCGACCACCTCGTGACCGGCTCGAAGGAGAGCCGGATCGCCGCCGAGGCGGTCCGCGGGACACCGGCCGGCTCGGTCCTGGTGCTCGGGCACCCGTACGTCGACGTGTGGCAGGCCGTGCGCCCCGAGCGCGTCGGGCTCGACGCGTGGCCGGTCATCGAGCGCGGCACCGAGTGGAAGCGCGGCATCCTGCGCGAGCTCGGCTGGCCCGCCGACGACCAGGCGGACGTCGCCCGTGCGTGGCAGCGGATCCTGCGCTCGGTGCGCAGCTACGCCGACCTCGAGCCGCGCCTCCTGGGGCGGGTCGAGGAGCTCATCGACTTCGTCACCGCATGACGGTGCCCGGCCGCCCACCGGGCGACCGGGCACCGATCGGATGACGGTTCAGGCGGCGATCGGGTCGCCCAGCAGCCGCTTGAACAGGAACGCGGACGCCAGCAGGACGACCGGCACGGCGACGAGCAGGCCGATGCCGCACAGGATCGCGCCGACGAAGATGATCGCGATGGACAGCAGGTAGAAGAGCAGCGTCGTCGACAGGTTCGTCGTGACCAGCTGGTAGCTCGCCTTCAGCGCGTCGATCGGGCTCAGGTGCTTGTCGATCACGAACCAGAACGTGAAGAACAGGAGGAAGTTCACGGCGATCGTGACGATCCCGCCGAAGAACGGGATGAGGTTCAGCACGACGCCGATGGCGGCCAGCAGCAGTGCCGTGAGGATGATCGGCCCCGCGTCGACGAACTTGAAGAAGTCGCCGAACTGCAGCTGCCTGCCCTCGGTGACCGTCAGCGCGGCGCGGATGAACGCCGCCTGGATGAGGTAGCTGACGATGGCGAACGCGGCCGAGACGACGATGAAGCCGAACGACAGCCCGAACCCGATGCCGTTGCTGACGCCGTCGCCGTCGGGGTCCAGCAGCGCGCCGAACCCGCCGAAGATCGCCGCGACGACGAAGAACACGACGACCGCCACGATGAACCACACGAGCGCCGCGCCGATGAACAGGCCTCCGGACTGCGTGAACTTCTTCCAGCCGTACGAGTACGCCTCGCCGATGGGCGACGCCTGGACCGGCGCACCGTAGCCGCCCGCAGGCGGCGGGTACGCACCGGGAGGTGCCTGGCCGTACCCGCCCGCGGGCGGGTAGCCGCCGGGACCCTGGCCGTAGCCCGGCGGCGGGGGCGGCGGGTAGCCGCCTGGGGCGGGCTGACCGTACGGCGACGAGCCGGCGGGCGGCTGCCCGTACGCCGGGGCGGGCGGCGGCCCGGCCGGAGGCTGACCGTACGACGGGGCCGGCGGGGCCGGGGGCGCGGGCGGGCCCGTGGGGGCTGCGGGCGCGGGCGGGACGGGCGGTGCGTCGGGTGCGGGCGGGACCACGGGGTCCGGCGTGGTCGGCGGCTCGATCGAGCCGCCGTCGGGGCCGCCTCCTCGGGTGACCGGCTCGACCGGCTCCGCCGCCTTCGCGGGGTCGTCGTCGCGCGGCGGGGTTCCGCCGGGGTTCTCGCTCATGTGTGGCCTCCCTGGTCACAGGGCGATCGTCGCCCACCGAGCAGCGAACCGGGGGCGGCGGTCACGTGTCAAGGAACGCGGACGTTCCCGGCATGTCGACGCGTCCGGCGGGGTGCCGTCGTGGTCGGTAGGCTGCGCGTGCCGTCAGGTCGACGGCCCCGGACGAGGAGCAGCCACGATGTCGTACGAGCACCCGCAGAGCCCCCCGCCGAGCAGTGCGGACCAGGTCCGGACCCTGGGCATGCTCGCGCACCTGGGCGGCATCCTGGCGTACTTCTACGCCGGCTGGGTGGCCGCGCTGGTCATCTGGCTGGTGAACCGCGAGAAGCGGAACGTCGCCGCCGAGGAGGCCCGGGTCGCGCTCAACTTCCAGCTCACCGTGCTGATCGCGCTCATCGTCTGCGCCATCGTCCGCTCGATCCCGGTCATCGGCTTCGTCGGCTGGCTCGGTTTCATCGCCGTGAGCCTCATCAGCCTGGTCCTGAGCGTCCTGGCGGCCGTGGCCGTGCAGCGCGGCGGCTCGTACCGCTACCCGTTCAGCCTGGAGCTGGTGCGCTGACGGCACCGCCCGGCTGACGTCCCGCGGGGCGTCAGTCGACGAGGGTCCGCACCACGGCATCCGCCAGCAGCCGGCCGCGACGGGTCAGCACGACCCGCCCGTCACCGACCGCAGCGCGACCGTCCACGAGCCCGTCCGCGACGAGCCCGGCGACCGACCGGCGGGCGTCCCTCGGCAGGTCGCCGAGCGGGAGGCCGCCGGCGAGCCGCACGCCGAGCATCAGACGCTCGAGCAGGGCACCGTCCCCCGTGACCGTCTCCCGGCCGGCGGCGGGGCTCAGCCCACGGTCCAGCCGGTCGGCGTACGCGCGCGGGTGCTTGACGTTCCACCAGCGGACGCCGCCGACGTGGCTGTGCGCACCCGGACCGACGCCCCACCAGTCGTCGCCCCGCCAGTAGCTGAGGTTGTGCCGGCACGCGTCGGCGGGCGTCCGGGCCCAGTTGCTCACCTCGTACCAGCGCAGCCCCGCCGCCTCGAAGAGGTCGTCGGCCAGCTCGTACTTCGCGGCCTGGTCGTCGCCGTCGGGCAGCTCGAGCTCGCCGCGGCGCACCTGTACGGCCATGCGCGTGCCCGCCTCGACCACGAGCGCGTACGCGGACACGTGGTCGACACCGGTCGCGAGCGCCGTCTCGACGCTCGTGCGCCAGTCGTCCAGCGACTCCCCCGGCGTGCCGTAGATGAGGTCGAGCGACACGGCCAGCCCGGCCTCCCGGGCCCACCGGACGACGTCCGGGATGCGACGCGGGTCGTGGGTGCGGTCGAGGGTGGCCAGCACGTGCGGCACCGCGGACTGCATGCCGAAGGAGACCCGCGTGAACCCGGCGTCCGCCAGCGCGGCCAGCGACTCCGGCGTGACCGAGTCGGGGTTCGCCTCCGTGGTGACCTCGACGTCGTCGGCGAACCCCCAGGTGTCCCGGACGCCGCCGAGCATGCGGGACAGGTCCGGGACCGACAGCACGGTCGGGGTCCCGCCACCGACGAACACCGTGCTGACGGGCCGCGGCGGCAGGTCCGACATCACGGCAGCCGCGAGCGCGATCTCCTTCAGCGCCGTGTCGGCATAGGCGCCCTGGCTCGCGCCCCCGCCCAGCTCCGTGGCCGTGTAGGTGTTGAAGTCGCAGTACCCGCAGCGCACCGTGCAGAAGGGGACGTGCAGGTAGACGGCGAACGCCCGCTCGTCGGCACCCTCGAGCGCCGAGGCCGGCAGGCGACCGTCGTCGGGTGCGGCATCGCCGTCAGGCAGCGCCGGAGACACTCAGCTCACTTCTTCTTCGCGTCCTTGCCGCCGGCCGACCCGGCGGGCTCGCTGGAGAGCGCGGCGATGAAGGCCTCCTGCGGCACGTCGACCCGACCGATCGTCTTCATGCGCTTCTTGCCCTCCTTCTGCTTCTCCAGGAGCTTGCGCTTGCGGGTGATGTCGCCGCCGTAGCACTTGGCCAGGACGTCCTTGCGGATCGCCCGGATGGTCTCGCGCGCGATGACCCGGGCGCCGATGGCCGCCTGGATGGGCACCTCGAACTGCTGGCGCGGGATGAGGTCCTTGAGCTTGGCGGTCATCATCACGCCGTACGCGTACGCCTTGTCCTTGTGCACGATGGCGCTGAACGCGTCGACCGTCTCGCCCTGCAGCAGGATGTCGACCTTCACCAGGTCCGCCACCTGGTCGCCGATGCGCTCGTAGTCGAGGCTCGCGTACCCACGCGTCTTGGACTTGAGCTGGTCGAAGAAGTCGAAGACGATCTCGGCCATCGGCAGCAGGTAGCGCAGCTCGACCCGGTCCTCGGACAGGTAGTCCATGCCCTGCAGCTCGCCGCGCTTGGTCTGGGACAGCTCCATGATGGCGCCGATGAACTCGCTCGGCGCCAGGATCGTCGCCTTGACGACGGGCTCGCGGACCTCGCCGATCTTTCCTGTCGGGAACTCGCTGGGGTTCGTCACGGTGACCACGCTCTTGTCCTCGAGCGTGACCTCGTAGACGACGTTCGGCGCGGTCGAGATCAGCGCGAGGTCGAACTCACGCTCCAGCCGCTCGCGGATGATCTCGAGGTGGAGCAGTCCGAGGAAGCCGACGCGGAACCCGAAGCCCAGGGCGACGGACGTCTCCGGCTCGTAGTTGAGCGCCGCGTCGTTGAGCTTCAGCTTGTCCAGGGCGTCGCGCAGGATCGGGTAGTCCGTGCCGTCGATCGGGTACAGGCCCGAGAACACCATCGGCTTGGGGTCGGAGTACCCGCCCAGCGCGGAGGCCGCCGGCTTGCTCGCGTTGGTGACGGTGTCGCCGACCTTCGACTGACGCACGTCCTTCACGCCCGTGATCAGGTACCCGACCTCGCCGACGCCCAGCCCCTTGGTCGGCACGGGCTCCGGGGAGATGACGCCGATCTCGAGCAGCTCGTGCGTCGCGCGGGTCGACATCATGACGATCTTCTCGCGCGGGTTGAGGCTGCCGTCGACCACCCGGACGTAGGTGACGACGCCGCGGTAGGTGTCGTAGACGGAGTCGAAGATCATCGCGCGCGCCGGGGCGTCCGCGTCGCCGGTGGGCGGCGGGACGAGCTCCACGATCCGGTCCAGCAGCGCCTCGACGCCCGCGCCCGTCTTGCCGGACACGCGCAGGCAGTCCTCGGGCTCCCCGCCGATGAGCTTGGCCAGCTCCTCCGCGTACTTCTCGGGCTGCGCGGCAGGCAGGTCGATCTTGTTCAGCACCGGGATGATCGTCAGGTCGTTCTCGAGCGCCAGGTACAGGTTGGCCAGCGTCTGGGCCTCGATGCCCTGCGCGGCGTCGACCAGCAGCACGGCGCCCTCGCACGCGGCGAGCGAGCGGGACACCTCGTACGTGAAGTCGACGTGCCCGGGGGTGTCGATCATGTTCAGGGCGAAGGCGTCGTCACCGACGCCCCACGGCATCCGCACGGCCTGCGACTTGATGGTGATGCCGCGCTCGCGCTCGATGTCCATCCGGTCGAGGTACTGGGCCCGCATCGCCCGGGAGTCGACGACCCCGGTGAGCTGGAGCATGCGGTCGGCGAGCGTCGACTTGCCGTGGTCGATGTGCGCGATGATGCAGAAGTTGCGCAGCAGCTCGGGTGCCGTGGCCGCGGGGTGGATGCGCGACGACGCGGCTGCACTCGGGATCGGGGACAAGCGGACTGCTCCTGGCGCTGGAGTCGGGCGGCGCACGCGGTGGCGCCTTCCCGACGGACGGTGACCGCGGCCAGCCTGGTGGCTGTCGGCGGTCGGTCCCACCATGGTCCCATGACGACGGGCTCGGGTCTCACCTCCCTGGACACGCTCGGTGAGCTCCAGGGCCAGTTCCTCGCGACGATCCCGCTCGTCGACCCCGCCACGCGCGTGCCGTGGTGCGGTCGCTGGCGGGTCAAGGACCTCGTCGTGCACCTGGCGCGCATCCACCACTGGGCGGCTGCGCAGGCCCGGCGGAAGCAGGAGACGCCGCTGGGTCGCGGCCCGTTCGTGCTCGAGGACCTCTACGCCACCTGTGCGGCGGAGCTGCACGACACGCTCACCGCGCTCGGGCCGGACGCCGTCGCGTGGACCCTCGTCGAGAACGGCCCGGCGTCGTTCTGGCACCGCCGCCAGACCCACGAGACGCTCGTGCACCTCTGGGACCTGCGGACGGCCGGCGGGCTGCCGCTCACCGTCGACCCTGCGCTCTGGTCCGACACCGTCGACGAGGTGGTGACCGTCATGCAGCCGCGGCAGGAGCGGATGGGCCGCATGGAGGCGCTCCCCGCTCCGGTCGGGCTGGTGGCGGCCGACGCCGACCGGACGTGGCTGCTCGGGGGAACCGGGCAGCCGGACGTCACGGTGACCGGCCCGGCCGAGACCCTCGCCCTGCTCCTGTGGGGCCGGACCACGTCCGCCGACCCGCGCCTCACGGTCGACGGACCCACCGCGGTGCTCGACGACGCGCTGGACCGCCGGCTGACCCCCTGACGCTCAGGCCTCGCGCGTGATCTGCACCTGGACCTCCGCGGCCTGCGTGCCCGCGCCGGCGTAGATCCCCCGCAGAGGCGGGACGTCGTCGTAGGACCGGCCGCGAGCCAGGACCACGTGGTGGTCGCCTGCCACGACCCGGTTGGTCACGTCGTACGCGACCCACTCGCCCACCCACCACTCGACCCAGGCGTGCGAGTCCCCGACCACGGTCGTGCCCACGGGCGCCGCGGAGTCCGGGTGGAGGTAGCCCGAGACGTACCGCGCCGGGATCCCGACGGCACGCAGCCCGCCCGCGACCAGGTGCGCGATGTCCTGGCACACCCCCGCCCCGGCCGTCCACGCCTCGCCGGCCGGCGTGTGCACCGTGGTGACACCCGGGATGTACTCCATCCGGTCGCGCAGCGCGGCGGCGACCGCGAGCGCGGCGTCCGCGGGCTCGAGGTCTCCCGCCACCCGCTGCGCCAGCTCGGCGACGTCGGGCGGCGGCGCGGTCGTCGGCGTGTCGGACAGGAACTCCGCCAGCCGGTCGCGCAGCTCCGCGCCCCGCAGCGTGTCCCACGACGCCGGGGACCGCAGCGGCGGGCGCTCGGCCACCTCGACCAGGTGCTCGGCCGTGACGACCATCGACTCGTGCGGGGTCAGCACCTCGAACGCCGAGACGGCCGTCCCCCAGTAGTCGCGGTACTCGTGCCAGCCGGTGTGCGGCTGGACGTCGATCCTCGTCTCCAGCACCGTCTGCCCCTGCTGCGACAACGGCGTCATCCGCGCCTCGTTGTACGACGCCACGACCGCGTTCGCGTACCGGAACGTCGACGTGTGCACGACCCGCAGCCTGCTCACAGTGCCTCCTCGTTCGTGAGCCTGCGGGCGACCCCGCCCTCCGGCTCGCTCACAGTGCCTCCCCCACCCAGTTCGTCGACGACGCGCTCGGGAAGTACCGGCCGCGGATCGCGTCCGAGGCTGCCGAGCAGGCGCGCTGCACCCGCTCCATCTCCTTGGGCAGCGCGTCGAGGACCTCGATCAGCGGGCGGTACTCGAGGTTGGTGCGCACGTACCCGATGTGCCGCCGCGCGTCGTCGACGGCCGCCCGGTCCGAGGTGCCCTCGAGGTTCGACAGGCACGCCTCTGCCTGGTTGAGCGCGAACACGATGGACCGGGGGAAGAGCCGGTCGGTCAGCAGGAAGCCGGCGGCCCGCTCGTCGGACGCGGCCCCGCGGTACATGCGCAGGAAGGCCTCGTGGGCGCCGCACGACCGCAGCAGCGTGGTCCAGCTCGGGCCGGCCGAGCCGGCGAGCGCCCGCGTGGTCAGCAGCCGGGCAGTCATGTCCGCACGCTCGATCGACCGGCCGAGCACCATGAAGTTCCACGTGTCGTCGCGCGACGTCGCGGAGTCCATGATCCCGGCCACGATGGCCGCGCGTTCCCGCACCCAGGTGAAGTAGTCGTGCGGACGTGCAGGCCGCATGTGCGAGGGCAGCTGGTTCCAGGTGGCGTTGAGGCACTCCCACAGCTCGGTGGAGATGATCTCCCGGGCACGGCGAGCGTTCTCGCGCGCCGAGACCAGCGACCCGGCGATCGACGACGGGGCGAACCGCTCGTACGCGAGCATGTCCAGCACGAACTCGCGCCCGACCTCGACGTGCGCGGGTGGCGCCGCGCGGTCCATCACGGACAGCAGCGACCGGCAGGCCAGGTCCTCCTCGGCCCACGGGTCCTCCAGCAGGATCTGCACGTGCACGTCGAGCAGGCGGGCCGTGTCGTCCGCCCGCTCCACGTAGCGACCGATCCAGAACAGCGACTCGGCGATCCGGCTCAGCACGTGACACCTCCGTCGGTGGTCGTCGTGCGGCCCTGCTGCTGCTGCATCACCTGGGCGCGCACGTCGTTGGGGTTGGAGTCGATGGGGACCGCGGCGTCCTGGGCGACGGCCTGCGGGAGGTCCGACTGGTGCCGCACCGCGCGGCGCGGGACGGCGCCGCCGAGCACCCAGGTGTCCTTGGACCCGCCGCCCTGCGAGGAGTTGACGACGAGCTCGCCCTCGGGCAGCGCCACCCGCGTGAGCCCGCCCGGGAGCACGAACACCGACTCCCCGTCGTTCACGGCGAACGGCCGCAGGTCGGTGTGCCGCGGACGAAGGCCGTCCTCGACGAGCGTCGGCACGGTGGACAGCTGCACCACCGGCTGCGCGATCCACCCGCGCGGGTCCTCCCGGAGCCGCACCTTGAGCGTCGCCAGCTCGGCGGCGGAGGCCTTCGGGCCGACGACCAGACCCTTGCCGCCCGAGCCGTCGACGGGCTTGACGACGAGCTCGTCCAGGCGGTCCAGCACCTCCTCGAGCGCGTCGGGCTCCTCCAGCCGCCAGGTGTCGACGTTGCGCAGGATCGGCTGCTCGCTCAGGTAGTAGCGGATGAGGTCGGGCACGTAGGTGTAGACGAGCTTGTCGTCGGCCACCCCGTTGCCCACCGCGTTCGCGATCGTCACGGTGCCGTTGCGCGCGCACGTCATGAGCCCGGGGCTGCCCAGGTAGGAGTCGTTGCGGAACACGACGGGGTCGAGGAAGTCGTCGTCGACGCGCCGGTAGATGACGTCGACCCGGCGCCGGCCCTGCGTCGTACGCATCCACACCCGCCCGCCGGAGCAGAACAGGTCGCGCCCCTCCACCAGCTCGACCCCCATCGTCCGGGCCAGCAGCGAGTGCTCGTAGTAGGCGCTGTTGAACACGCCCGGTGTCAGCACGACCACCGTCGGCTCGTCGACCCCCGAGGGAGCAGCGGCGGTCAGCGCGGCGAGCAGGCGCCGCGGGTAGTCGGCGACCGGCCGGATGCGCAGGGCCGCGAAGAGCTCCGGGAACGTCTGCGCCATCGCCCGGCGGTTCGACAGCACGTAGCTGACGCCACTGGGTACCCGGACGTTGTCCTCGAGCACCCGCCAGCCACCCAGGCTGTCCCGGACGAGGTCGATGCCCGACACGTGCACGCGGACGCCGTTCGGCGGGTTGATGCCGCGCGCCGCACGCAGGAAGTTGGTCGACGAGACGACGACACCGCGTGGGATCACCCCGTCGGCGATCGCCCGCTGCGGGCCGTAGACGTCGGCCAGGAACGCCTCGAGCGCCCGGACCCGCTGCGCCACGCCGGGCGCCACGTGCTCCCACTCGTCGCCCGCGAGCACGCGCGGCACCACGTCGAGCGGGAACGGGCGCTCCTCGCCGGCGAAGTCGAACGTCACGCCCTGTGCGAGGTAGGACCGGGCCAGCGTCTCGGCCCGCGCGCGGAGCTCACCGGCGCTCAGCTGCGCCAGCGCGCGGTGCAGACCGGCGTACGCCGCGCGGGAGCCGCCACCGTCGGGATCGATCATCTCGTCCCACGCCGGTCCGGTCGGGTAGTCGTCGAACAGGTCGGCCATGATCCGGACAGTATCCGTCCGGTGATAACGCCGCGTTACGTGGGCCCGCCCCGGCGGGTCCCGTACCGCACGGGCCTCATGCGTGCGCGCGCAGCCCGGTACGGTCGGCGCGTGACGACGAGCGCGCGCTGGACCCGGGTACGACGAGCGCTCCGCGACGGTGTCGCCCGGCTGACCGGCCCCTCCCGCGGACCCGCCCCTCGGACCACCGGACCTGCCGCCCCGACCACGCTGCCTGACCACCGCGGCACCGTCCGGCTGCAGTACTCCCCCGCGCTGGACGGCGACGCGGACCCCGGCGAGATCGTCTGGGCGTGGGTCCCGTTCGAGGACGACCCGAGCCAGGGCAAGGACCGGCCGGTCCTGCTCATCGGCCGTGACGCCGACGACCTCCTCGGGCTGATGCTCACCAGCAAGGACCACTCGCGCGACACCGCCCTGGAGGCGCGGCGGGGCCGGGTGTGGATGGACATCGGCACGGGCGCGTGGGACTCCCGACGACGACCGAGCGAGGTCCGCCTGGACCGCGTGCTCCGGCTCCGGCCGTCCGCGGTCCGCCGCGAGGGCGCGATCGTCGACCGAGCCCTGTTCGACGAGGTCGCCGCCGGCCTGCGTCGCGCGCAGGGCTGGTGAGCCTGCGGGAGGCCGGCCAGGTGAGACCAGTCACGCCGTTCTGCCCGGTGCCTCTGGCCTGCTAACATGGTCATTCGCGTGTCCGCCCGGGTCGGCGGGCACAAGCCCAGCTCCTCTCCGCGGGTATCCCCACGCCCTAGTCCCGGAGCTGTGCGCGCCCTCTAGACCTGTCAGATCGCTTCGGCGAACGCACAAGAGAGTCCACACGTGGCCAACATCAAGTCCCAGATCAAGCGCATCACGACCAACGAGAAGGCGCGCCTGCGCAACAAGGCGGTGAAGTCCGAGCTCAAGACGCACATCCGTCGCGTCCGCGAGGCCGTCGCCGGTGGCGACAAGGAGGCCGCTTCGACGGCCCTCGTCGAGGCGTCGCGCAAGCTCGACAAGGCCGTCTCGAAGGGTGTCATCCACGAGAACCAGGCCGCCAACAAGAAGTCGGCGCTGGCGAAGTCGGTCGGCGCACTCTGATCGACCGCTGAGCACGGTCACGGCCTCGCCGTGACCGCCAGCGGGACAGCAGCAGCGAAGGCGTCACCCCGTGCGGGTGACGCCTTCTGCTGTTCTCCCCCGGCATGACCCGCCGGGCTAGAGACGCTGGGCTGGAGACACAGTGAAGGCGTCACCCCCCCTGCGGGGTGACGCCTTCGCTGTTCTCCGACCTCGATCAGATCAGCGACCAGGTCTCCCAGGAGCTGAGCGGGATCGTGGGACGGAAGCCTGCCTCGCGCAACGCTCGGTCGTACGCCTGCGCCGCAGCGGCACTGTCACCGTGCATGGCGTACCGGTCACCGAGGTCGCGCCATGCGGACGCCGACTGCCGGGACGCGGACATCATGCCGAGCAGGTCCGCGGCCGACTCGTACGCCCGTGCCGCACCGACGACGTCGCCACGCGCGTGCAGCGCGTCGCCACGGGACAGCTGCGCGAAGGCGGTCTCGAGACGCGGCGGGTCGCCCAGCCGCTCGAGCGCGGCGTTCGCGAACCGCTCCGCGGCGTCGACGTCACCGAGCAGCAGGTACGCCCGCGAGCTCTCGACGTCGACACGCGACAGGTCGAGCTCCGAGCCCAGGACGGAGAGCCCGGGCGTCGCACGCTCGATCTGGTCCAGCGCACCCCGCGGGTCCACGGGGTCCGACCGCAGCAGCAGCCACGCGTAGTTGAGCCGCAGACGAGGCAGGTCACGGTCGGCCTCGCCCTCGGACAGCAGCCCGAGGGCCCGCTCCGTGTACCGCTGCGCCAGCTCGTAGTCGCGCCGCTGCTCGGCCACGAGCGCCGCGTTCCAGTAGACGCTGCCACGACCACGCGGGCTGCCCAGCGACTCCGCGAGCCGCACGAGCTCGGCCGCGCGGTGCGTCGCGTAGAGGAGGTCCCCGCGCTCGACGTAGGCCCACAGCACTGTGGACGCCAGTCGGAGATGCTCGTCGGTCCCTGCCAGGTCCGCCGCCTCGAGCTCGTCGAGCGTGCGCTCGCCCACCTCGACGCTGCGGTGCAGGTCACCGGCCTCGAGGTACGACGCCACCAGCGCGTTGGCCAGCTTGGCCGACTCGACGTGGTGCGCGCGGCCCCGCGAGTCCGCCAGCAGCGGCTCGAGGATCGCGACGGCACCCTCGAGGTCGCCCAGGACCTCGAACGAGTGGGCCAGCGTGGTCAGCGCGTCGACGCGGACGGCCGGCGAGACGATCTCGAGGTCCAGCGCCTCGAGCCTGCGTCGCGCACCGACGGCGTCGCCCTGCGTCATGTCGAGCTTGGCGTAGTCGATCTCGAGACGCGTGCGCGCCTCGTTCGGACCGTCCTCGCCGTGCTTCAGGTACTCGAGGGTCGTGCCGAGGCGTGTAGCCAGCACGGCGAGCGCGGAGTCGGTCGGTTCACGATGACCCGCCTCGATCAGGGAGATGTAGCTGGGTGAGAACGCGGAGCCCGCGAGCGAGGTCTGGGACAACCCAGCAGCGAGCCGGGCGTCACGCACCCGGTCAGCAATCGTGGTCATGGTCAGTCATTGTATGTGTGACGTCCCCCCGATGCACCACCCCCCAGCAGAGACGGCGTGTCTGTGCCTCTGCTGTGCATCGCGGGTGGGGTCAGTTGATGATCCGGCAGCAGCCGCTGGCGCCGCCGTTGATGACGGTGCCGCTGCCGTTGGCGAGGGCCGAGCTCGGTGCCAGGGTGAGGAACCCCAGCACGGAGAGGACCACGATGGCGGACTTGAGGGGTCTGGGCATGGGAGGTGCTCCATCTTCTTGTCGTACCGGCGTGCAGGTGGTGCCCATGATGGCCTGTGACTCGCATCGTGTCTTCCGTTACTCACCGGTCCCGCCCTGAAAGGGTGAAAGATCACGGTTCGGCGCCCGCTCAGCAGGAGCCCTCTGCACCGGCTCAGAATTCCACCCGCTCGGCGGCGGTTCACAGCACCGAACATGTGGTGTCATAGATCCCATGACACCCGACGACGCCGACGGGCGGCTCGCGCACCTGGCAGCCGCGGTGGAGGACGCCA
This sequence comes from Cellulomonas xylanilytica, assembly GCF_007989805.1. Classification (GTDB taxonomy): domain Bacteria; phylum Actinomycetota; class Actinomycetes; order Actinomycetales; family Cellulomonadaceae; genus Cellulomonas; species Cellulomonas xylanilytica. The sequence goes on along the minus strand of NZ_BJUB01000001.1, from coordinate 32,979 downwards.
TCCCTCTTGCCCTCAGGCAGGAGTGGGCTCAGCGGATCTCCCACGAGCCGGTGCTCGTCGCGCGGCAGGGGATCTTCTCCGAGCACGGGCGCCCGTTCGCCTACCAGCTGTCGTTCCGCTCCCCCGACCAGCTCACCGCGAGCGCGATGTCCTGGAGCTCGCACCAGCACGAGCGGGCGACCGCGCACGTCCTCGGCGCCACGTTCGGCCGGGCCGATCTCGAGCACGTGGCCAACGGCCGGCTGCTCTTCGTGCGGTGCCCGCGTGCCTACCTCGTGGGCGATCTGCCCATCCCGCGCAGGCCTGACCGCCTGGTGATCGAGGTGAACGACGCCGTGACGGTCGACTCCGCCGTCCTGTCCGGCATCCGCCGGCTGCGGGAGGAAGGCTTCCGCGTCGCCGTCCCGGCCTTCGTCAGCAACCCGAACCAGCGCCGCCTCCTGCCGCACGCCGACTTCGTCAAGATCGACGTGCGCGACCTCGACGTGGAGGGACCGCCGGTGGTCCACCTCGCGCGGTCCTACGGTGCGCTGCTCGTCGCCGAGTACGTCGAGACCCCGGACACCCTGCGTCACGCGCGCGACCTCGGGTTCACGCTCTTCCAGGGAAACCTGCTCGAGCGGGCCGGCGTCCTCGACCGCGCGGGTGCCCGTCGCGTCAGCCTCTAGCACGTCGGCCGACGTGCCCCGTCACAGCCCGTTGCTCCGAGCGGGTGAACCGCGTCATGAACCGGCGCGACGTCACTCTCATCCAGTGTGACCGCGTCCGTCGTCTCCCCCGCCCTCCCGTCGCGGCTGCCCATCGCGTCCCAGCCCATCTGGACGACCGACGGCAGGCTCTTCGGGAACGAGTTCCTCTACCGGTCGCGCGACGGCCTCCCCGCGCAGGTCGACCGGTGGCGGTCCGACCGCCAGGACGTCGCCACCGCGTCGGTGCTCGAGGCCCTCTTCGGTGACGGTCCCCCTGCGGCCACCACCTACGCGTTCGTGAACATCACCCGCTCGTTCCTGGTGGACGACCGCCCGCTCCCCGCTCACGCCGGCCGGCTGGTGCTCGAGATCGTCGAGTCCGTCGCGGCGGACGAGGACGTCATGGACGGTCTGGAGCGGCTGCGGGAGCGCGGTTACCTCATCGCGATCGACGACTTCGCGGCCGAACCCGACCAGGTCGCGATGATGCCCTACGCCGACTTCGTGAAGATCGACTGCCGGGACGTCCGGCGGCAGGGCGCGGCGCTGGTGGACCTGGCACGGACGCACGGGGCCCAGCTGGTCGCCGAGCGGGTCTCCGACTCCCTGCTCGTCGAGGAGTGCCGCGCGTGGGGGTTCGACCTGCTGCAGGGAGACGTCCTCGGTCCCGCGATCACCCTCACCGCGTAGGCGCGCGACTCTCAGGAACCGACGGCCGCTGCGACGCGCAGAACCGCCCGCTCGACCGCGAACTGCGGGTCTCGTCCCTCCCCCTTGACCTCCGCGTCCGCCTGCGCGACCGCGGAGATCGCGCTGGCGAGGCCCTCGGGCGTCCACCGGCGCAGGTCCGCCATCGCCCGGTCCGTCTGCCACGGTGCGAGACCCAGGTCCCGCACCGCACCGGCCCCGCGCCCGCGCACCGCCGCCACCTTGGCCAGCACGCGCAGCTTGGCGGCGAGGGCCGCGACGACGGGGACGGGGTCCACGCCCGTGGCCAGCGCGTGCCGCAGCAGCGCCACGGCCTGACCCGACTGCCCGGCGACGGCGGCATCGGCGACGCGGAAGCCCGTCGCCTCGATCCGGCCCCCGTAGTAGCGCTCGACGGCCTCGGGGCCGACCAGGCCGGTGGTGTCGGCGACGAGCTGTGCACAGGACGCGGCGAGCTCACGCAGGTCGCTGCCCACGGCGTCCACGAGCGCCCGGACCGCCTGCGCGTCGGCGCGGCGGCCGGCCCGCCGGAGCTCGGCGGAGACGAAGGCGCTCTTGTCGCCGTCGGACTTGATCACGTCGCACGCGACCGTGGGGACACCGGTCGACCGCAGGGCGTCGAGCAGCTTCTTGCCGCGCTGTCCACCGGCGTGCCGCAGCACCAGCACGACCTCGGGCGGGGGTGCCGCCAGGTACGCGGTGACGTCGTCCAGCAGCTCCTCACCGGCGCGCTCGAGCCCGTCGACGACCACGACCTTGTCCTCGGCGAAGAGCGAGGGGCTGCTGACCACGCCCAGGGTCCCTGCCGAGTAGTCGGCCGCGTCCAGCCGGGTGACCTCGACGCCGGCGTCCGCCGCTCGGGCGAGCGAGACGACCCGGTCCACCGCGCGGTCCGCCAGCAGACCCTCGGCCCCGCTGACCAGCAGGACGGGTGCCAGCTCGACCGCCTCCCACGAGACGCCGGCCGTGGCCTTCGCGGCGCGGGACGCAGGACGGCGGGTGGAGGGAGGCACGCGCACAGCCTGCCAGACGTCACTGACGTCCCGACGACGGCGACGTCGGTGTCGCCCGCCCGACGGCCAGCAGCCGGATCGCGCAGGCGCCCGCCACGGCGAGCAGCACGGCGCCCGTCCATCCGGGCAGCCAGGCCACCTGCGCGCCGGGCGCCGCAGCGGCCACGCGACCGACCGCCCCGATCCACCAGCACGCCGCGCCGGCACCCAGCGCCAGCACCTGGGCGCCGTCGAACCACCACGGCGCCACGCAGCCCGCCGCGAGGCCGAGCACGGTCGCCGGGGCGACCGCCGGTGCGGCCAGGAGATTGGCCGGGATCGCGTACAGGGACACGGCGGGTGTGAGGAGGAGGACCACCGGAGCGCAGACCAGCTGGGCAGCGACGGGCAGGGCGAGCGCGGTGGCCGCGGGACGGCCGAGCGCGCCGGACCACCGGTCGGCGAGCGGGCCACCCAGCAGCACGAGCGCCCCGGTGGCGAGCACCGAGAGCACGAAGCCCAGCTCGCCGGCCAGCCACGGGTCCGCGACGAGGAGCAGGACGACGGTCGCGCCCAGGGCGGCGGGCGCGCGGTGGGGACGGCCGAGCAGCACACCGAGCAACGCGACCGCTCCCATCGCCGCAGCCCGGAGCACGCTCGGGGACGGGTGGACGACGAGCACCATCGCCGCCATCGCCGCCAGCGTCAGGACCACGCGGACCGGCCGCGGCAGCCGCACCGCGGAGGTCAGGGCGAGCACGAGCGCGGCGACCAGCGAGAAGTGCGCGCCGGACACGGCCGTGACGTGGGTCAGCCCCGCGGTGCGCAGAGCGTCCTCGAGCGGGTCGGGGATCGCGGACGTGTCGCCGACGGTGATGCCCGCGTACAACGCCCCGGCGTCCCCCGGGAGCGTCGCCGCGAGCGTCCGGACGCCCGCTCGGAAGCGTGCGGCAGCCGCATCCGCCCGCGGCGGCGCCGCGACCAGCTCCGGCACCCCGCTGCTGAGCAGGACGGCGACCGTCCGGGTACCCGTCTCGGCCGCGCGCAACCGGCCGGTGGCCGCGACCCGCGCACCGGCGGGCAGTGCAGCCCACGACGACGGTCCGAGCACCAGCACCTGACCCGTCCCCCCCGACTCCTCACCCCGGGCGGCGACGTGATCGACCGCGACGACGGACCGGACCCGCTCCGGTGCACCGGGCCACGCCGGCGGCAAAAGGGTCGGTTCCCCGACGACGACGCCCTCGACCCGGCCCACCGCACCCTGCGTGACGAGCACCGGGAGCAGACCGCCCTCGCGTCCAGCGGTCTGGCTCGCGCCCGCGCCGAGCACGGCAGCCGCCGCGACGAGGCAGAGGACGACGACCGGGCCGACCGCACCGTACGCCCGGACGCGAGGTGCTCGCCGGCCGGCGTGACGGCCCACCGCCAGGACGCCGGCCCCGACCGCGAGGCAGGCCACAGAGGCCACAGCACCGGTCAGCGCGGCGCCCGACGGCACGCGCGCGACCAGCAGTGCCGCCAGCCACGCGACTGCCGCGGCGGGGAGCAGTCGCACGTCGACGGTGATCGGTGGGTATGGGTCGTCGTCCGGACCGTGCCCACCGGTCGGCGCCGACGGCGGGGCTGGAGGCGGCAATGTCCCCGTGCGCTCTCGGGTGGGTCCTGGTCGCGGGGGCGCAGCGGGACCAGCCAGGCGCGGTGGCGTGATGGTCGGGTGCGAGGCTCCCGGCGGAGGCGCGACCGTCGAGGTCCGACCGGACCGAGACAGGGGCGATGGTGTGCCGGTCGGGGTCATACGCGGACCAGGTCGCGGAGACGCTCGAGCAGGGTCGGGCCGATGCCTGCGACGTCCGCCAGCTCGTCCACCGTCGTGAACGGGCCGTCCTCGCGGTGGGCGACGATCCGCTCCGCCAGCACCGGGCCTATGCCGGGCAACGAGTCGAGCACCGTGGCGTCGGCGGTGTTGAGGTCCACGAGGTCGTCCCCCTCGCCCGCCGGCCCCGCGGCTCCGGGCTGTGCCGCTCGCTCTCCGGGCCGGGGCACCACGATCTGCTCGCCGTCGACCAGGACCCGCGCGAGGTTCAGCGCGCTGACCTCCGCGTCCGCGCCAGCACCGCCCGCCGCGGCCAGAGCGTCGACCACACGGGACCCCTGCGGGAGGCGGACGACGCCAGGGGTCGCGACGGCGCCCACGACGTCCACGACGACGTCCGCCGTCCCGGTCGGGGACGCGCTGGCTTCCGGGACGCTCGGGGCCGGCGTGGGCAGCGCGACCGCAGGTCCGGGCGCGAGGGCGGCCGCACGCAGGGCCACCGCACCGGCCACGAGCAGGACCACGGTTCCCGCCGCCGCGGCCAGCCGCCAGGAGATCGCCCACCGGACGCGGCGGCGTGCCGCGTGCGCGCGGGCCGCCGGGTGTCCGTGGGTCGCGGTGTAGCCGGCGGCTGCGACCTGCAGCGCCGCGGTCGTGAGCGTCGCCTGGGCGTGGGTCGGTGGCGGCACGGGCTGGCCGCCACCGACCTCCAGGCGCTCAGGGATGCCGGCGGACGGCAGCACCGCGGCCCCGCCCGGCTCCGGCGCGGGTCCCAGAGGAGGGACCCAGCCGGCCACGTCCGGGGCTGACCACCGCACGGGGTGCGCGGCGACACGCCGGGTGGTCGCGGGGACGCCCGCCGGCGGGCGGAGATCGGTCGCCGCTCCGTCGCCCGCGTAGTCGGGAGCCGGTCGGTGGTCAAGTCCGACGGACGCGGGCGGTGCGAGCAGCCCTCCGTCGCCCGCGTCGTCGGGAGCCGGTCGATGGTCGGGTCCGGCGGGCGCGCGGGGTGTGGTGAGTGCGGTCAGGCGGTGCCGGGCGATCCGGGCGAGGTCGCGATCACGGCGGTGCACCCGGTGAACGTACGGTCGGCGCCGACGACGAGAGGCCGCGCACGTGCACGGCCGGGAGGAGGACCCGTCGGGCGGGGCTGTGGGCGGATCACCGGCGTCACAGGCCCGCACGGGCGACAGGTCCGGGGACGTCGGTCAGAGGGCTCGTCACGCCACCGCCAGTCGTCGCGAGAGTGCGGCGGCAGTCAGGCGTCCGCCACCACGATCGCCAGGAGACCCGGACCGGCGTGCGCGGCGAGCACCGCGCTGGACTCGCACACGGACGTCTCCGCTAGGTGGTCGCCGGTCGCCGCCGCGAGCTCGCTCGCGATCGTCGCCGCCAGCTCCGGCTGGCCCAGGTGGTGCACGGCGACGCGGGCGAGCGGACGCTGGGCGACCTCGGCGACGGCCAGGGCGACGAGCCGGTCCCTGGCAGCGCGCCGCGTGCGCACCTTCTCGATGACGTCGATCCCGCCGTCGTGCAGCGTGAGGATGGGCCGCAGGCCGAGCACGATGCCGATCGCGGCGGCCGGGATGCTGAGGCGCCCGCCTCGGCGCAGGTGGTCCAGGGAGTCCACGAGGAACCAGACGCGCGTCGACCCCGCGACCGCACGGGCCCGGGCGGCGACCTCGGTCCCGGTGGGCAGCAGCGGCTCGACCTGCCCTCTGCCGCGCCACCACGCGCGCGCCGCCGCAAGGGGTCCGGTGACCGGCGCGGCGGCTGGCTCGGCCGGCGCAGGGCCCACCGAGAACCGGGCGGCGTCGAGGACCGCGAACCCGAGCGCCATGGCGACGGCACGCGAGTCGACCACGTGGACGGGCACGGGCGACGCCTCGGCGGCGAGCTGCGCCGCCCGGACGGTGCCCGACAGGTCACCCGAGAGGTGGATCGAGACGATCTCCCGCGCTCCCGACGCGGCCGCTCGGTCGTAGGCCGCGGCGAAGGCGGCCGGCGGCGGCTGCGACGTCGACACCTTCGCGCCGGCGGTCACGGCGGCGAGGAGCTCGCCCGGCGTCAGGTCGACGCCCTCCACGTGCCGGACGCCGTCGACCACGACGTCCAGCGGGACGACGCCGATGCCCCAGCGCTCCGCCGCACCGTCGGGCAGGGACGACGTCGAGTCCGTGACGATCGCGACCGACGGCTGCTCGACGTGCCGTCGTGAGGGCATGCGGGTCAGGCCGGGACGATGTTGACGAGCTTCGGCGCCCGCACGATCACGGTGCGGATGCCGCGGCCGTCGAGGGCGCGCTGCACCCCCGCGTCGGCGAGGGCCAGGGCGCGCAGGTCGTCCTCCGAGACGTCGGGGGCCACCTCGGCCCGGCCGCGGACCTTGCCCTGCACCTGGAAGATGGAGGTCACGGTGTCCTCGACCAGGTACGCCGGGTCCGCCACCGGGAACGGCTCGTACGCGAGCGACCGGTCGTGGCCCAGGCGGGACCACAGCTCCTCGGCGAGGTGGGGCGCGACCGGCGCGGTCATGAGCACGAGGGCCTCGACGGCCGCCCGAGGCGTCGTCGGCAGCGTGGTCAGGTGGTTGTTCAGGACGATCAGGCGCGAGATCGCGGTGTTCATGCGCATGGCCGCCATGTCCGCCGTCGTGTCGGCGATCGCGCGGTGCAGCACCTTGAGCGTCTCGACGGACGGGGCTTCGTCGGACACCTGCGTGGCACCCGTGCCCTCGTCGACCACGTTGCGCCACAGCCGCTGCAGGAAGCGCTGCGACCCGACCACCGCGCGGGTCTCCCACGGACGGGACAGGTCGAGCGGGCCCATCGACATCTCGTAGACGCGCAGCGTGTCCGCGCCGTACTCCGCGTACATGTCGTCGGGCGTCACCATGTTCTTCAGGGACTTGCCCATCTTCCCGTACTCGCGGTTCACCTCCTCGCCCTGCCAGGTGAAGCCGGTCGTGACGGACGGGTCCTCCACGACCTCGTCGGCGGGTACGTGCACGCCGCGGGCGTCGGTGTATGCGTACGCCTGGATGTACCCCTGGTTGAACAGCTTGTGGAACGGCTCGCCGCTGGAGACGTGGCCGAGGTCGTGCAGCACCTTGTGCCAGAAGCGCGCGTACAGCAGGTGCAGGACGGCGTGCTCGACGCCGCCGACGTACAGGTCGACGCCACCGATCGAGCCCGGCGCCTGCTCGCCGTGCCCCGGACCCATCCAGTACTGCTCGAGCGCCGGGTCGACCACGAGGGTGTCGTTCGTGGGGTCCAGGTAGCGCAGGTAGTACCAGCAGGAACCCGCCCAGTTCGGCATCGTGTTGGTGTCCCGGCGGTACTGCTTCGGGCCGTCGCCCAGGTCCAGCGTGACGGTCACCCAGTCCTCGTTGCGGCCCAGGGGCGGCTCGGGGGTGGAGTGGGCGTCGTCGGGGTCGAACGTGCGCGGCGAGTAGTCCGGCACCTCGGGCAGGTTCACCGGCAGCGCGGACTCCGGGACGGCGAGCGGCAGGTCGTGCTCGTCGTAGACGATCGGGAACGGCTCGCCCCAGTAGCGCTGGCGGCTGAACAGCCAGTCGCGCAGGCGGTAGGTCGTCGTGCCCTCGCCGACGCCCTTGGCGGTCAGCCAGTCCGTGATCGCCGCCTTGGCGTCGGCGACGCCCAGGCCGTCCAGGCTGATCTCCTCGTTCGAGGAGTTGATGGCGACGCCGTCACCGGTGCGGGCACCAGGCTCGGTGCCCTCCCGGGCGTCGATCGTGTAGACGACCGGCAGGTCGAAGGCCTCCGCGAACGCGAAGTCGCGCGCGTCACCGCCGGGGACGGCCATGATCGCGCCGGTCCCGTAGCCCATCAGCACGTAGTCCGCGGTGAACACGGGCAGCAGCTCGCCGTTGACGGGGTTCGCCGCCAGGTGGCCCGTGAACACCCCGGTCTTGCGGCCGGCGTCGGCCTGGCGCTCGACCGCGGTCTTGGCGGCCGTCTCCGCACGGTAGGACGCCACGGCGTCCGCCGGGGTGCGGTGCCCGCCGGTCCACGCATCCTTGGTCCCGTCCGGCCACGCCGCCGGCACCTGGTCCAGCAGGGGGTGCTCCGGGGCGACGACGACGAACGTGGCGCCGAACAGGGTGTCGGGACGCGTGGTGAACACCTCGACCTGGTCCCCGCCCTGGACCGCGAAGCGCACGCGGGCGCCCGAAGACCGGCCGATCCAGTTGCGCTGCATCGCCTTGACCTTGTCGGGCCAGTCGATGTGCTCCAGGTCGTCGATCAGCCGGTCGGCGTAGGCCGTGATCCGCATGTTCCACTGCCGCAGGCTGCGCTGGAAGACCGGGAAGTTGCCGCGCTCGGAGCGGCCGTCGGGGGTGACCTCCTCGTTGGCCAGCACGGTGCCCAGGCCCGGGCACCAGTTCACCGGCGTCTCGGAGACGTAGGCCAGCCGGTGCGTGTCCAGCACCCGGCGCCGCGCCACCGCGTCCAGGCTCGCCCACTCGCCGCCACGGGCGCCGGACTCGTACTCCTCGACCAGCTCCGCGATGGGACGCGCGCGGCCGGTGCCGCCGTCGGGACGGGGTGCCGTCTCGTCGTACCAGGAGTCGAAGATCTGCAGGAAGATCCACTGCGTCCAGCGGATGTAGGCCGGGTCGATCGTGGCGAACGAGCGACGCGGGTCGTGCGCGAGGCCGAGCCGGCGCAGCTGGCGCTGCATGATCACGATGTTGGCCTCGGTGGTGGTGCGCGGGTGCTGACCCGTCTGCACCGCGTACTGCTCCGCGGGCAGGCCGAACGCGTCGAAGCCGAACGCGTGCAGGACGTTGTCACCCTGCATGCGACGGAACCGGCCGACGACGTCCGTGGCGATGTAGCCCAGCGGGTGCCCGACGTGCAGGCCCGCACCCGAGGGGTACGGGAACATGTCCATCACGAAGTAGGCCGGCTGCGCGGGGTCCGCGTGCCGACCCTCCCCGTCCGTGAGGTCGCCCGTCGGGTTGGCGGCGAAGAACGTGCCGCGGTCCGCCCACTCGTCCTGCCAGCGCAGCTCGATCTGGCGCGCGAGCTCCGGCGTGTAGCGGAAGGGCACGTCGTCGGTGGACGCGGCGGTGGCGGCGGCCGGGGTGGCGGTGGGGGCGTCCTGCGAGGTCACCCGGCGAGTTTACCGACCACGTGTCGGGCCGACGTACGCGGCCGGGTGCAGGCGGAGCCGCGGTCGTATGCTCCGGACATGTCGGACCCCACGTCGTCGGCCCCCGTCTCGTCCGCCGCCGACCTCGCCGCCCTGCGCGCCGCGGCCGCCCAGGCCGCCGCCGAGGCGGCGGAAGCCCGAGCGGAGGCCGCCGCAGCGGCTCTCGCCGCGGCCGAGGCAGCGGCAGGGACGGCAGGGCCACCTGCCCCCTCCGACGACGCACCGGCGCTGTCGGAGCACGCCGCCCAGATCGTCGCCGGGTACACGTTCACCGGCCCGATGCTCCCGGTCGGCGCGCTGGTGGAGGACGACGTCGCGATCCCCGGCGCACCGGTCGGCATCCCGCTCGCCATGATGAACCGCCACGGCCTCGTCGCCGGCGCGACCGGCACGGGCAAGACCAAGACCCTGCAGGTGCTGACCGAGGGGCTGTCCGCGGCGGGCGTCCCGGTCTTCGTCGCCGACATCAAGGGCGACCTGTCCGGTCTGGCCGTCCCCGGTGCGTCGAGCGAGAAGCTGCTCGCGCGCACGCAGAGCCTGGGTCAGCAGTGGGTGGCGACGGCGTCGCCGGTGGAGTTCCTCAGCCTCGGCGGGCTCGGCGAGGGGTCGCCCGTGCGCACGACGGTCACTGACTTCGGGCCGCTGCTGCTGGCCAAGGTTCTCGGGCTGAACGCGACGCAGGAGTCGAGCCTCGGCCTGATCATGCACTGGGCGGACACGCAGGGACTGGCGCTGCTGGACCTCAAGGACCTGCAGGCGACGATCGCGTACCTGGTCAGTGACGAGGGCAGGCCGCTGCTCAAGGGCATCGGCGGGCTGTCGGCGGCGACCGCGGGGGTGATCCTGCGCGAGATCGTGTCGCTGCAGGGCCAGGGCGCCGACGCGTTCTTCGGCGAGCCCGCGTTCGACGTCTCGGAGCTGCTGCGGACCACGCCCGACGGTCGCGGCGTGGTGAGCGCGCTGGAGCTTCCCGCGGTGCAGGACCGGCCGGCTCTCTTCTCCACGTTCCTCATGTGGCTGCTGGCCGAGCTGTTCCAGGTGCTGCCCGAGGTGGGCGACCCCGACAAGCCGCGGCTGGTGTTCTTCTTCGACGAGGCCCACCTGCTGTTCACGGGCGCGTCGTCCGACTTCCTCACGCAGGTGACCCAGACGGTCCGGCTCATCCGGTCGAAGGGCGTCGGCGTCTTCTTCGTCACGCAGAGCCCGAAGGACGTGCCCGCCGACGTGCTCGCGCAGCTGGGCAACCGCGTCCAGCACGCGTTGCGGGCCTTCACCCCGGACGACGCGAAGGCGCTGCGGGCGGCCGCCCGGACGTTCCCGACCTCGCCCTACGACCTCGAGCAGCTGCTCCAGTCGCTCGGGACGGGCGAGGCGGTGGTCACGGTGCAGTCGGAGCGCGGGACGCCGACACCCGTGGCCTGGACCCGGTTGCGGGCGCCGCAGTCGTCGATGGAGCCGATGCCCGCGGCCGACCTGGCGGCGGCCGTCGCGGCATCACCGCTGTCCGCGCGGTACGCGGTCGCCGTCGACCGGGAGTCGGCGTACGAGCTGCTGGCCGTGCGGGCCGAGCAGGCGCAGGAGGCCGCGCGCCGCGAGCAGGAGGCCGAGGAGGCGCAGGACCGTGCGGACGAGGCGGCACGGGAGGCCCGCCGGAGTGCTCCCCGGCGGTCGACCAGCCGGACCAGCCCGCTGGACAGCCTGCTGCGGTCAGCGGGTACTCAGCTCGGGCGTGAGATCACGCGCACGATCTTCGGCACCCGCCGGCGCTGAGAGCACCGGGACCCCACCCCGACCGCATACCAGCACGACCACCAGCCCGACCGCCGTGAGGCCGGCGCCGACCCAGGCCGGCGCGAGGTAGCCGAACCCGCCGGCGATGACCAGCCCGCCGGCGAACGCCCCCGCGGCGTTGCCCAGGTTCAGCGCGGAGTGGCACAGCGCCGCACCGAGCGACGGAGCAGCCGGTGAGACGTCCATCAGCCGCGTCTGCAGCGACAGGCCGAGCACCTGCGACGTGACGCCGAGCAGGACGAGCGCGAGCACGGCCGGCACCGGGTACGCACCGACGAGCGCGATGGCGACGAGCACGACGATGGTCGCCACCATGCTGCCGATGACGGTGCCCAGCACGGACCGGTCCGCCAGCCGTCCGCCGACCACCGTCCCGATCGTCATGCCGATCCCGTACAGCGCGAGCACCAGCGGCACCAGGCCGAGCCCGAGACCGGTCACCTCGGTGAGCAGCGGCTTGACGTAGGAGTACACCGCGAACATGCCGCCGAACCCGACGGCGCCGGCGCCGAACGCGATCCAGAGCCGGCGGTTGCGCAGCGCGGCGAGCTCGGTGCGGACCGTGGTGCCGGGCGCGGACGGCAGGGACGGCGTCCAGGCGTGCAGCGCCGCGAGCGTGACCAGGCCGAGCACGCCGACCCCGACGAACGCCCAGCGCCAGCCGACGGCCTGCCCGACGATGGTCGAGAGCGGGACGCCCACGGCGCACGCGACCGTCAGCCCGGCCATCATCGCGGCAACCGCGCGGCCCCGTCGCTCGGGCCCGACGACCGCCGTGCCCATGACGGCGCCGACCCCGAAGAACGCACCGTGCGGCAGCCCGGCCAGGAAGCGGGCGAGCACGAGCCAGCCCATGCTCGGCGCGAACGCGGACAGGACGTTGCCCACGGTGAACGCGACCATGAGCAGCAGCAGGAGCCGACGCCGGTCGAGGCGCGCGCCCAGCGCGGCCAGCGTCGGGGCGCCGACGACGACGCCGAGCGCGTAGGCCGTGATGGCGTGCCCGGCGGCGGGGATGGACACGCCCAGGTCGTCGGCGATCTCCGGCAGCAGACCCATCGTCGCGAACTCGGTGGTGCCGATGCCGAACCCGCCGAGCGCGAGGGCGAGCAGCGCGGCGCGGGAGCGCGCGGGCGACAGGGTGACCAACGAGGAGCCTCCGGACGAATCGATTCGATCGCGAGACGGAGTGCGACGTCGTCAGCTCCGGTGGATGACCGTCAGCGTACGGGGTGCCCGGCCGCGGGGACCAGCCAGATGGCGCGCGCCGCGACCTCGCCGAGGTCGACGGTGGAGCCCGCGGCACGGATCGAGATCACCCCGGCGACCGTGCGGCGCTCGACCACCGTGACCGGCGCGTCGAGCAGCAGGTCCACCGACTCGAGGTAGCGCAGCAGGCCCGGGTCCGCGTCGGAGATCCGTGCGACGGCCCACTCCCCCGGCTCGACGTCCCACAGCACGCTGGCCGCCGGGACGTCGACCGAGCCGTCGGAGCCGGGGATCGGATCCCCGTGCGGGTCGCGGGTGGGGTGCCCGAGACGTGCCGAGAGCCGCTCCACGAACAGGTCGGAGACCGCGTGCTCGAGCACCTCGGCCTCGTCGTGGACCTCGTCCCAGCCGTAGCCGAGCATCTCCACCAGGAACGTCTCGACCAGCCGGTGGCGGCGGACGACCGCGAGCGCGTGGCGCTCGCCGTCGGCCGTGAGCTCGACGGCGCCGTAGGGCTGGTGGGTGACCAGGCCGCTGTCGGCGAGCCGGCGGACGGTCTCGGAGACGGTGGAGGCCCCGACGCCGAGGCGGGTGGCCAGCATCTTGGTGGTGACCGGCTGATCCGACCACTCGCGAGCCGACCACACGACCTTGAGGTAGTCCTGCGTGACGGCGCTCAGCTCGGGTGTCGTCGGCGTGCTCACGGCGACCAGCCTAGGGCGCGACCCACCACGTCCGGCTCACCAGCCGTCGACGCTCCAGTGCCACGGCTCGCCGGGGAGGTTCTCCAGGCCGTAGTCCTGCGCGTGCCGGCTCAGCCAGGCGAAGGCCGGCGACCCGGACCGCAGCACCGATCCGGCGACGGTGAAGTCGAGGGCGAGGCCACGCTCGTGGCGCGAGGTGCCGGGCGGGGCGGTCTGCGGGCGGCAGGTGACCACCGAGGGGTCGGCCTCGGTGGCGCTGCAGTTGGCGGCGCGCAGCGCGATCTGCTGGCTGGAGCTTCGCCAGCCCCAGGCGCGCAGCTCGATGCCGTCGGCACGCGCGGCGGTCATGAGCGCGTCGACGGCGTCGGCGAGGCACGCGTGGACCCGCACCCCGAACGCGGTGACGACGGTGTCCGCCTGCGGGACCGGCCCGGACACGTCGTCGCAGTCCGTGGCCACCTGGCTGCCCGCGACGAGCTCGACCGGGACGTCGACGCGCCACAGCTCCTGCCCGGTCGGCGCGCGCAGCAGCATCGCGCCCTCCTCCAGCTGGAGCGTCGCCCCCGGGTGGCCCGGCGTCGCGCTGGCCCACAGGACCGCGCCGTCAGCGCCGGTGAGCACGACGTCGCCGTCGCCCTGCACCGCCAGTGCCGTCGCGCCGGGGGCCTCCGCGGTCCAGACGACCGTGTCGTCGTACGCGAGGACGAGCCCGGCGGCACCCAGCTCGAGGTGCAGGTGCCCGTCGGGGGACGTGAGCCGGCCGCCGGCGGCCAGCGGCGTCCCGGCGGCCAGCGCGGGCGGACCGACAACGGTCCCGGTGCTCCACACGGCGGTCCCGGCGACGTCGTACAGGACGAGGTCGCCGTCGTCCTGCAGGACCAGGGACGACCCGGGGTGGCCGGCCGTGCGGCTGCGCCACAGGCGGTCGCCGTCCGGGTCGGCGACGACGAGGTTGCCGTCCTCGCTCAGGGTCAGGGTGGCGCCCGGCTGGTCGGTGCCCGTGGACCACCGCGTCGCGGCGTCCGGGCCGAGCAGCGCGACGTCGCCGTCGTCGAGCACGAGGAGCGTGTGGCGGCCGTCGGGCGAGGACAGGGCGTCCCCCGGCTCGAGGACACCGCCCGACGGGAGGATCGACGGCCGCACGGCGGTCCCGGACTCCCACACCTGGGTGCCCTGCGGGTCGAGGACGACGAGGTCGCCGTCGTCCTGGAGGACGAGCCGGGACCCTACCGTGGCGGGTGCGTCCGGGCGCCAGGTGACGGTGCCGTCGGGTGCCGTCAGCGCCACGTCGCCGCTCGGGGCGACGACCAGGGACGAGCCGGGCACCGCAGGGCCGGACACCCAGCGCGGCTCGGGCTCGGCACCGAACAGCGCGAGCACACCGTCGGGCTGGACGACGAGCGTCTGGGTCCCGTCCGCCGAGACGAGCCCCTGCCCCGACCCGAGGGACTCGCCGGGGCGCAGCTCCCCCTCGCCGGAGGCGGCGGACGCCGACGGGGCGAGGGCGAGGGTGCCGACGAGGACGCAGGCGCAGGTCAGCGCGGCGCGAACGACGGGACGCGCTCGCGCGTCCCGCTCCCCACCGCCCACCCGCACGGCTCCTCGGGTCACCTGTCCACCCCCTCGCACGGACCGACCTGACAGGAGCTCAGGCCGGCACGCACACCCACCCTAGGTCAGGGTGACCCAGATCACACGGGTGAAGGGCCGACGACCTGAGGCGCGAGAGGACCGGGCCACTGCAGGCGGGGCGAGACGGTCGCGGTGGTGTCCGGGTGCACCTGGACCAGCTGGTAGTCGACGAACCGCCGGGTGTCGGGATCCCAGCGCAGCACCGTCATCTCGGCGACGCCGTTGAGCGGTCCGACGGTCGCCTGGCCCAGGGTGGCGCCGGCGGTGCTCGAGCTGATGTAGCGGACGCTGCGGCCCACCCGCTCGGGACCGTACCGACGGTGCAGGTGCCCCGAGATCTGCGCGGCGGCACAACCGTCGTCCAGGGTCTGCTGGCCGACGGCGGGCGTGTGGATCAGCAGGAGGTCCACGCCGTCGGGGTCGTCGCAGGCGACCTCGGCGAGGCGCTGCGCCTCCTCGGACGCGGTCTCCTTGCCCGCCTGCGCCGTGCCACCGGCGCCGACGCGCGTCTCGTTGGGGTCGCTGTCGCCGAGGATGCGCAGGCCGTCGACCTCGACCACCGCGCCGTCCAGCACCGTGGCTCCTGCCCGTGCGTAGTTCTTCGACGTCTCGGCGGAGTCGTGGTTGCCCGGCGAGGTCACCAGCTGCACGCCGTCGGGGACGGCGCGCGCGAAGGTCGTCACGCAGTACTGCTCGACCGAGGTCCCGTTGATCGTCGTGTCACCGGCGTCGAGGACGAGGTCGGCCTCGGAGCTCTCCACCACCGTCCGGATGAGCGGTGCCATGCCGACGTTGCAGTGCAGGTCGGAGACGACGACGACGGTCACCAGGTCCTCGTCGTCGGCCGGTGCGCTCGCCCGTGGCTCCGGGCTGCCGGTCGGGGACGGCTCGGGGTCGGCGGCCAGGAGCTCCTCCCGCTCGTCCCAGGCGGCCTGCACCGACGCGTTCGCCTCCGCGTAGAACTTCTCGTTCTTGCGCAGCTCCGCGACCACCTGCCCGCCGTAGGTGTCGATCACACCGCCGAGCCGTCCCGTCACCCGAGCCCCCTCGAGGTGCGTGCCGTCGAACACCGACGAGGCCCGCTGGGACACCGACGGCCGGTCGCGGCGCCCGAGGCTCGAGGTGACGACGGTGCCGACGAGCGCGACGACGACGACCCCGACGACCGCCGAGCGCAGGTGCGGCCGCAGCCGGTCGTGCAGCTCCGCCCGGCGCGCCGCACCGACCAGCAGCCGGGCCAGGTACCAGCCGCCGACGAGCACCGCGAGCGCCAGGGCGGTCCGCCCGAGCGCGTCGACGCCCAGCGCCCGCGCCACGTCCTGGATCGTCCCCTGCGGGCCGGAGAAGAACTGCAGGTAGCTCTGCAGGTCTCCGCTGAGCGCCGCCAGGGTGCGCGCCGGGGTGAGCTCGGTGACGGACGCCGGGATCTCCTGCACGGTCACCCGGACGCCGAGCGTCAGCGGCAGGGGCGAGTCGATCTCGAGCGTGCCGAGCGGGCCGAGGTCGATGGTCACCGTGTCGTCGGTGGTGACGTCGTACCGGGCCTCGTGCGGGCCCAGGCTGCTCTCGACGGACGCCGTCGTGACCCCGAACGTGAGCGCGACGAGCACGGCGGCGACCACCACGAGAGCCCGCGGCCACCACCGTCGCTCGACGCCCGGCTCCGGGCTGCGCGGCTCGCTCATCGGGGCCGAGCCTATGCGGGTGGCCGCGGATCAGCCCTGCGCGTCGCGCCAGGCCACCCACTCGGCCGCCAGCGACAGGTCGTAGTCGGGCCCGCTCGTCCCGACCGTGAAGAGCGTGACCCCGGCCGCGACCAACGCGTCGGCGACCTCGCTCGGCGGCGCCCCGACACCGACCGACCGCTCGACCAGCGCGGCGGTGTCCCGGCCGACGGCGGCGCCGTGCTCGTCGAGGATCGCGCTCTTGCGGATGAGCGTGTCGACGTCGCCGAACGAGTGCCACGCGTCGGCGTGCTCCGCGACGACCCGCAGGGTCTTGCGCTCGCCGCCCCCGCCGATCAGGACGGGGATCTGGCGCGTCGGGACCGGGTTCGACGCGGCCCAGCGCGCCGTGATGCGGGGCATCGCCTGCGCGAGGTCCGCGATCCGGGAGCCGGCGGTGCCGAACTCGTAGCCGAACTGGTCGTAGTCCTTCTCGAACCAGCCGGCACCGATGCCGAGGATCAGCCGACCTCCGCTGATGTGGTCGACCGTGCGGGCCATGTCCGCCAGCAGCTCGGGGTTGCGGTAGGAGTTGCACGTCACGAGCGCGCCGATCTCCACCCGGCTGGTCTGCTCCGCCCAGGCGCCGAGCATCGTCCAGCACTCGAAGTGCTTGCCGTCCGGGTCCCCGCTCAGCGGGAAGAAGTGGTCCCAGTTGAAGATGACGTCGACACCGAGGTCCTCGGTGCGGCGCACCGCGTCGCGGATCTGCGCGTAGTCGGCGTGCTGGGGCTGGAGCTGGACTCCGATGCGGATGGGGTGCGTCATGGTTCCGAGCCTACGGATCTCCCGGCTCGCCGCACGGACAGGATCTGACCTCTTCTGCGAGGAGGCTGGGTCCACGACCTCACCGAAGGAGTTCTCCATGGACATGAAGCTCGAGCTCGTCAACGTCCCCGTGACGGACATCGACCGTGCGAAGGCGTTCTACGTCGACCAGGTGGGCTTCGTCGCCGACCACGACGTCCCGGTCGACGAGACCCTCCGGTTCGTGCAGCTCACCCCGCCCGGCTCGGCGTGCTCGATCGTGCTCGACGTGAGCATGACGTCGATGCCCGCCGGTGCGCAGCAGGGTCTGCAGGTCGTCGTCGACGACGCAGACGCGACCTACGAGTACCTGGTCGGCCGCGGGGTCGCGGCCGAGCCGGTGGTCGAGTACCCGTGGGGCCGGTTCACGTTCTTCGCGGACCCCGACGGCAACCGGTGGGCCGTGCAGCAGATCATGCGGGCGTAGTCGCCGACGTCGCCGTGATGAGCAGCTCCGCGGCCGCGCGGATCTGCTCGATCTGCTCCGGGGCGAGCCCGAGGCCCTCGACCATCGCGGCCGGGATCCCGACGGCCGAGGCCCGCATGGCGCGGCCGGCGTCCGTGACGACGATGTCGAGCGCGCGCTCGTCGTCGGCGGCCCGCTCGCGCCGCACGAGGCCCATCGACTCCAGGCGCTTGACCAGGGGTGACGTGGTCGCGGGCTCCAGGTGCAGCAGCGCCGCCAGGTCCTTGAGCGAGAGGCGGCCGTACTGCCACAGCGCGAGCATCGTCAGGTACTGCGGATGGGTCAGCCCGAGGGGCTCGAGCAACGGTCGGTAGAACGCGACGAGGCTCCGGGCGGCCGCCGACATGGTCAGGCAGACCTGGGCCTCGACGGCGAGCGGATCGTCCATGTGGCTCATCCTAGGTCGTGCACATATAGTTAGGGCACGAACTACCGAGGAGCCCCCATGCCGAAGAAGCCGCGCCGCGACCTGACGGAGTGGTTGCTGACCTACCTGGGACCGGCGCAGGTGGGCAACCCGCGCGGTCCGCGCAAGGTGCTGTCCGACGACGAGGTGGCCCGGGACGCCGAGCTCCAGCAGCAGTTCGACCGCGTGGTCGACGCCCGCGGTCGGACGTTCCTGGTCGAGCGCGGGACTACTGGTACGTGACCAGGTCCGGGACCGGCTGGACCTGGTAGGTCTGGGTCGGGTCCAGCATCGGGACGTCCTCGTCGTAGAAGTTCTTCCAGCCCCAGTGCACGGGCGGCGCGTCCGTGCGCAGCGCGTTCCAGGTTCCCGCCTTCGCCGGCTGCGAGCCCTGGCCGTCGACGTGGATCACGATCGCCAGCTCGTCCCGGGACGTGTCGAGCCGCGCCCGTTCCTGGATCATCCGGCCCGCGAACTGGTGCAGGACGAGCATCTTCTGCGGCAGCGCACGCTGGGCCGTGAAGTCCGCGAGCCACGTCGCGACGCCGTTGACCTCGTCGACGCCGACCGACCCGATCTGCCGCAGGTGCACCTGGTCCGGGGCCAGGCGCCACTCGGGGTCGAGAGCGAGGCCCACGTACGGGAGCGCGAGCAGGTCGGCGTACTGCTGGGCCTGCGTGAGGAAGTCGGTGCGGCCCGGCTGCAGGTCCAGGACCACGGCCATGCCCGCGGCTCCGGCGGCCTCCACCAGCGGGCGGAGCTCCTCGACGGGCCGCTCGCGCGAGTAGTTGCCGTCCTCCCCCGGTCCGGCTGACGCGATGGTGGCGATGATCTCCACCGCGGGCACGACGGCGTCCGCCGTGAGCGACCGGTATGGCGCGGCGGTGGCGTCGGCGCGGGCCAGCGTGGCGGGCACGTCCTGCTCCCCCAGCACCCCCAGCGCCGACGAGCCGGGGGTCCCGTACAGCGCCACGTACTTCTTGCCCGGCACCCCGGGGACCTGCGGGAACACCAGCTGACCGCCGCCGCCCAGCAGCGCCCCGGTCGACGCCGTGGCCACCCGGCGGGCCAGCCGGTCCGCCGGGCCGAACGCGGCGCCGAGCGCGATCGTGCGCTGCGGCGCGGCCGCAGCGAGGGCCTGGACGCCGGGCGTCGTGGCACGCGGGTCGCCGCCCGGGGTGTCGAGCACCGGCACGCCCGCTGCTCGCAGCGTCGCCAGCGCGGGGAGCGGGTCGACGCCGACCCCGGTGAGCGCGACCGTGCCGGTGACGGCCGCCGGCGGACGGACCGGCGGGAGCGCGGGTTGCGGCGACGCGGTGGGCGAGGGTGGCGGCGACGCGCTCGGCGACCGGGTCGACGATCCTGACGGGCTCGGCGAGGGCGCGGGGACGGGCACGGCACCGGCAACCACCAGCACCGCCGGCCGCGGGCCTGCGAGCGCGCGGACGGCTCCCGCCTCCTGCCCCGCGGCGACCTCGGTCGCCGCCCCGAACCGCATCCCCGTGGCCGCGCGCAGGGCGTCCGCACCGGCACCGGCGGCGACGAGCACCGCCGTCAGCTCGTCCGGAGGCGTCAGGGCGGCCGCTCCGACCACGACGACGGCCTGCGTCCCGAGCCGCGTCAGCTCGGCGAGGACCGGGGCCGCGTCGAGCCCGGGTCCGGTCACCAGCACGGGGGCGCCGAGCGCGACGGCCGCCGACGCGGCGGTGAGCTGGGCGGCGACGTCGTCGACCGGCGCGACGACCACCACGGGTGCCGCGGCGAACACCGCGCGCGACGCCTCGAGCGCCGCGTCCTGCGGCGTCACCCCGGGCAGGACGGTCGCCGGCTCGGGCGGTGCCTCGAGCCGGGCGGAGACCGGCGTGGGCGTCGGCGTCGGGGTGGGGGTCGGTGCGGCTGTGCTCGGCGTCGGCGTCGGCCCGACCGCACCGTCGTCCGTGCAGCCGGCCAGAGCGAGCACGGGGAGCACGGCGACCAGCGCGACCACCACGGAGGCGCGACGGCCCATCGGCACAGCTGTTACCTCCTGGTCGCGGTCGACGGCCAGCATACGAGGGAGCCGACGTCGGACCCGGGAGCGGTCCGGCAGCACGCGCGCCAGGGGGGCCGTCGTGCCACGCTCGACGGATGGGATCCGGACGCGAGGTCGTGCAGACGTACGTCACGACCCAGGTCGAGCGGCTCCTTGCCGCGGTCCCCGCCGTGCGGGACGGGGACGACGACGCCGTCCACGACGCACGGGTGTCCACCCGTCGGCTGCGCGCGGCACTGTCCGTGTACCGCCCGGTGCTGGACCGGGCGGTCACCGACCGGTTGCGCGACGAGCTCGCCGAGCTGGGCCGGGTGCTCGGCGCCGCACGGGACGCCCACGTCGAGCGGCACGCGCTGCGCCGCAGGCTGTCGCAGGAGGACCCGTCGCTCGTGGTCGGACCCGTCGAGCAGCGGATCGACGAGGACCGCACGGCCGCGCGCCTCGCCGCGCAGGACGCTCTCGACGCCTGGCTGGCGTCGGCACGGTTCACCGAGCTCCTCACGACGCTGACCGAGGACCTGCCGGGCGGCCCGAAGGCGGCCCGCGACGCCACCACGGTCCTGCCGCGGCGTGCCCGCCGCGCGTGGGACCGCCTCGACCACGCGATGGAGATCGCCGCGGCCTGCGAGGACCCGGAGGACCGCGACGAGGCGATGCACGAGGTCCGGAAGGCGGCCCGTCGCGCGCGGTACGCCAGCGAGGTCGCGGCGGAGGCCGTCGGCGCCCCCGCCCGCCGCAGCGCGAGGCGGGCGCACCGCGTGCAGGAGGTGCTCGGGACGCAGCACGACGCGGTGACCCGGCAGGAGACGCTGCGCCGGCTCGCCCACCAGGCCGAGCTCGACGGGGAGAGCACGTTCACGTACGGGCGGCTGCACGCGCTGGAGCAGCGTGCCGGTGAGGCGGCGCAGGAGGCCGCGGCGAAACCGCTGCGGCGCGTCGCGCGACACGGCCACCGCCGCTGGATGGGCTAGTCGGTCGGCTCGACCGTGCGGTGGTTGTGCCCGAGGCTCTCCAGGAACCGGGGACCGTGGGCCGCCAGCTCGGACTCGTAGGCGGCCGACCACGTCCCGTACGGCGTCCCCGCCAGCGCGTCGTTGGAGAACCGCGGGTCCGACGTCACCTCGGTGACGCAGAAGTCGGGGATGGTCAGGTCGGTGACGGGTCCGCCGCGCTCCACCTCGGCGATCATCAGCGGCGCGTTGCCGCCGGCGAACGTGTCCACCACCCAGCCGTCGTCGCCCAGCCACACCGAGTGGCGTGTCTTGGCCACCCGCGCGCCGCCGCGTCGCACCAGCTCGATCCCGACGGAGACGTCGAGCTCGCGCTCGGCCTCGTAGCGGGTGCCCTCGTTCATGGGCCCCTTGACCGTGATCGCGCAGAAGTCCATCTGGTCGGCGTAGCGGTCGAGGATCGCCAGCTCGTCCAGCCCCTGGTCCAGCACGAGCCCCGCGACGGTGGCCTGCACCCGGACGCGGATGGCGAACCCGGCGTCGGCCAGCACGTAGCTCTGCACGATGAGGGCGGGCGACTCGTCGAGGAGGTCCGGCGGGACGTCACGCGCCCAGAAGCGACGCTCGAACTCGAAGTCGCCGTAGCCCGTGTCGCTCACCCTCCGAGGGTATCGGCCGAGGTCACCGCGGGCGCGCACATCGGGTCACGCCGTGCTGAGCGGCTG
Organism: Cellulomonas xylanilytica; assembly: GCF_007989805.1. GTDB lineage: Bacteria > Actinomycetota > Actinomycetes > Actinomycetales > Cellulomonadaceae > Cellulomonas > Cellulomonas xylanilytica. The sequence goes on along the minus strand of NZ_BJUB01000001.1, from coordinate 11,150 downwards.
CTCACTCCGTGCTGACCGCGTCGAGGACGGGCAGGCGGGCGGCTCGGACCGCGGGCCACAGCGCCGCGACGACCCCCACCACCACCGCGAGCGCGAGCATCAGCGCGAGGCTCCCCCACGGGACGGCGAGCGTCCGCAGCCCCACGTCCGCGAACACCGTGGGCAGCGTCGCCGCCAGGGCCACCCCGAGGACGAGGCCGACGGTCGTGCCGAACACGGCGGTCAGCACCGACTCCAGCGTGATCGTGGTACCCAGCTGCAGCCGGCCCAGACCGACTGCGCGCAGCAGCCCGATCTCCCGGGTGCGCTCGATCACGGACAGGGCGAGCGTGTTGACGATGCCGAGCACCGCGATGACGACCGACAGCCCGAGCAGCGCGTAGAGGATGACGAGCACCCGGTCCACCTGCTCGGCCAGGTCGGACACGAACTCCTCGCTGTCCATGACCGAGACGACGACGTACGGGCGGACCGCCGCGGTGAGCTCGCCGCGGAGCGCCTCGACGTCCGCCCCGTCGGCCGCGGTGACGAAGACGGTGGTCACCCGCTGCTCGTCGGGCGGGAAGAGCGGGTCCAGCACGTCCTGCGACACGACGAAGGGCACCCCGAACGCGGGCGAGTCGATGACCGCCCCGATGGTGAGCGTCTCGACGCCGGACGAGCCGACGAACCGCAGCTCCTCCCCCAGCGACCAGTCCTCGTCGTCCATCGTGGTCCGCTGCACCGCGACCTCGCCCGCCGCGAGCGCGCCGGGGAAGTCGCCCTCGACCACCTCGGTGCGGATGCTGCGGCCGACGGCGGTGGGGTCGATGCCCGTGACGGCGAACGGGGCGTCGTCGACGAGCACGCTGGCGGTCGCGAACGTGTCGGCCGCCTTGACGTCGGGCAGTGCGCGGACGTCGGTGATCGCCTGCTCCGGCACCGTGCCCTGCGCGGCGCCGCGCAGGATGTAGTCGGTCGTGGCCTCCTGCGTGACGATGGCGCTGGTCGAGGCCTGCGTGGTCGCCGCGATCACCGCGGCAGCACCGACCAGGGCCATGCCCACCATGAGGGCACCCGCCGTGTTGGCCGTGCGTCGCGGGTTGCGCGTGACGTTGCCGCGCGCCAGCGGACCCACGGGCCGCCAGGCCGCGAACGGCATCGAGACCACCCGCAGGAACCCGCGCGCCAGCACCGGCGACGCGGCCAGCACGCCGAGGACGACCGCACCCGCGCCGATCCCGAGCACCGCCCCGGCGCGGTCCGCCGTCGGGTCGAGCAGCGCCACCACCACGGCGGCGACGCCCAGCACCACCAGCGCGATCCCGACCGCCGCCCGCCGGGTCAGCGAGCGCTCCGGCAGCAGCACCTCGTCGCGCAGCGCCTCCACGGGCGGGACGAGCGCCGCGCGGCGGGCAGGCAGGGCCGCCGCGAGCACGCTGACCAGGGTCCCGACGAGCACGGAGACCACCAGCGTGAACCCGTCGACCGGAACCCGGCCCGTGAGGTCCATGCCGAACGTGCCGAGCACGCCCCGGAGAACCACGACGAGCCCCAGCCCGCCCGCCACGCCCAGGATCGCGCCGACCACCCCGACGATCGCAGCCTGCAGGACGATCGACGTGAACACCTGCAGCGGTGACGCGCCGACCGCCCGGAGGAGGGCGAGCTCGCGCGTCCGCTGCCGGACCCACATGGAGAACGTGTTGGCGATGATGAAGCCGCCCACGAACAGCGAGATGCCCGCGAACACCAGCAGGAACGTGGTGATGAACCCGAGGACCGTGAGGATGTTCGCGGTCGACTGCTCACGCACCTCGTCCCCGGTCACCGCCTCCGCCGGGACGCCCGAGGACGCCAGGGCGGGTGCGAGCCGGTCCACCAGCTGCTGCTCGGACAGCCCGTCGTCCGCGAGCACGGCGATGGTGGCGACCGTGCCGTCCGGCGCGAACGAGGCCTCGGCGGTCGCCGGGTCGAGGAACACGACGGTGGCACCGGCCAGCGCGGCTCCCAGCCCGATCTCGCCGACGACCGTCACCGGCCGGACCTCGCCGCCGACCACCACGCTCGTCGCGTCACCGACCGCCAGCCCCGACGCGCTCAGCGTCGCCGACTCGACCGCGATCTCGTCGGCGGCCTGCGGGGCGCGTCCGTCGACCACGTCCACGGCCGGGTCCCGGGAGTCGTAGGCGAACGCGAAGCTCGGCGCCTGCGTGCTCTGCACCGCCGTGCCGTCGGCGCCGACCAGCACGAGCGGTCCCTGGACGTCGGGCAGCACCGCGGCCACGCCGTCCACCGCCTCGAGGTCGCCCACCAGCGTGAGCGGGACGGGGTTGCGCACCTCCGGGCTGATCCGGTCGGGACCCCCTGTCCCGCCGGCCGCCTCCGACCCGCGGACGTAGGCGTCCCCCAGCGTGGTCGTCGCCACGATGTCCGTGAACGTGGAGCTGAGCATCGTGCGCAGCGCGAACGTCCCGGCGACGAACGCCACCCCGAGCGCGACGGCGAGCACCGACAGGCAGAACCGCACGAGGTGCGCGCGCACCCCCCGCAGGGCGACCCGGACCATCAGGGCGCGCCGGTGGGACGGGCCGTGAGTCCTGTGAGTGCGGCGAGGACGCCCTCCGCCGTCGGGTCGCGCAGCTCGCCCACCAGCCGCCCGTCCGCGAGAAACAGCACGCGGTGCGCGTAGCTGGCCGACGTGGGGTCGTGGGTGACCATGACCACCGACTGCCCCAGGTCGTCGACGCTGCTGCGCAGGAAGCCCAGCACCTCCGCCGCCGACGTGCTGTCCAGGTTCCCCGTCGGCTCGTCGGCGAACACCACGGCCGGTCGTGCCACCAGGGCCCGTGCGCAGGCCACACGCTGCTGCTGCCCGCCGGACAGCTCGCTCGGCTTGTGCCCCAGCCGGTCGGTGAGGCCGAGCGTCTCCACCACGAGGTCGAGATGGGCCTGGTCGACCTCCCGGCGCGCGATGTCGAGCGGGAGCGTGATGTTCTCGAGGGCCGTCAGCGTGGGCACCAGGTTGTACGCCTGGAAGACGAAGCCGATCCGCGTGCGGCGCAGCGCCGTCAGCTTCCGCTCCGACATGCTGCTCACCGTCTGACCGTCGACCACGACCGTCCCGGACGTCGGCCGGTCCAGCCCCGCCAGGCAGTGCATCAGCGTCGACTTGCCCGATCCGGAGGGCCCCATGATCGCGGTCAGCTCGCCACGGACCAGGTCGACGTCGACCCCGTCGAGCGCCCGGACGGCGGTCGCCCCGGCACCGTAGACCTTCACCAGCTCGTGCGCGGACGCGATGACGGGAGTGGTCATTCGGGCGCGTTCCTCCTCGTCAGACGGTCCTCGGGGTCCGATCGTCTCCTGTGACGCTCGACACCGCGAGCGGTCCCGAGGCGGCTGGTGTGAGAGGGTAGGCGCACCAAGGGCTGCGCGAACCTGCGCGCCCCGCGTCGTGGAGGTCCCCCGGAGCACCCGCTCTGGTTGCTCTGGCGGCGGACCCCGACCCAGCCCCGAGAGGCTCTCTCTATGACTTCGTTCACCGACCTTGGCGTGCCCGCTGCCCTCACGGCAGCACTGACGGCACAGGGCATCACCGCCCCCTTCCCCATCCAGACCGCCACGCTCCCCGACTCGCTGGCGGGCCGCGACGTCCTCGGCCGCGGCCGCACCGGCTCCGGCAAGACCCTGGCGTTCGCCCTGCCGCTCGTCGTGCGGCTCGCCGCCACGGCTGGCAAGGGCAAGGCACCGCGGCGCCCGCGGGCCCTCGTGCTGGCCCCGACGCGCGAGCTCGCCTCGCAGATCGACGCGACCGTCGCTCCCCTGGCCAAGGTGCTCGGCCTCAACACGACCGTCATCTTCGGTGGGGTGTCCCAGGGCAAGCAGACCTCCGCGCTCAACGGCGGCATCGACATCGTCATCGCCTGCCCGGGACGCCTCGAGGACCTGCTGAACCAGAAGGCCCTCACGCTCGACGACGTGCAGGTCACCGTGCTGGACGAGGCCGACCACATGGCGGACCTCGGCTTCCTGCCCGGCGTCAAGCGCATCATGGACAAGACCCCGAAGGCCGGCCAGCGGCTGCTCTTCTCGGCCACCCTGGACAAGGGCGTCGACCAGCTGGTCAAGCGGTACCTGACCTCGCCCGTCGAGCACTCCGTCGACAGCGCCGAGTCCCCCGTCGCCGCCATGACGCACCACCTGTTCGAGGTGCGCGACGCCGACGCCAAGAAGCAGGTCGTCCACCACCTCGCCTCCGGCACCGGCCGCCGCGTGCTGTTCATGCGCACCAAGCACCAGGCCAAGAAGCTGGCCAAGCAGCTGACCATGGACGGCATCCCCGCCGTGGACCTGCACGGCAACCTGGCCCAGGGCGCCCGCGAGCGGAACCTCGAGGCGTTCTCCTCCGGTGCCGTCCGGGTGCTCGTCGCCACCGACATCGCCGCGCGCGGCATCCACGTCGACGACATCGAGCTCGTCGTGCACGTCGACCCGCCGGCCGAGCACAAGGCGTACCTGCACCGCTCCGGCCGTACCGCCCGTGCCGGCTCCGGTGGTGACGTCGTCACGATCGTCCTGCCCGAGCAGCGCGGGGACGTCCGCCAGCTCACGCGTGCCGCCAAGATCACCGCGACGCCGAAGCCCGTCTTCCCCGGCGACGCGACGCTCACGCGTCTCGTCGGCGAGGTCGCCGCGCCGGTGAAGTACGTCGCTCCGCCCGCGCAGCCGGCCGGCGGTGGCGGCGGGGGCGGCGGTGGACGTGGCCGTGGCCGCGGCCGCGGTGGCGCTCCCGCAGCGGCCGCTCCGGCAGCCGGGTCCGGCCAGCGTCGCCGTCGTGGCGGCAGCGGTCGGGGCTCGGGCGGCTCCGGCGCGTCGACGTCCGGCGGACCGCGCGTCGTGTACTCGCGCGGCTGACGAACCTGCAGATCAGAGGCCGGTCCGATTCCTCGGGCCGGCCTCTGGCGCATCCACGACGCGGGGCCGCATGATGATCCCGAGCGTCTCCGACACCCGGGAGTGACCATGCCGAACCCCACGGCCACCTGATGGCGATCATCTCCCGCGGGTTCCGCGGCAAGCGCGACGTCGACCCCCGGATCCCGCCCGGCCAGTACCTCGAGCGGGGCTTCCCGGTGCTGTCGGCCGGCCCCACGCCCCGCGCCGACCTGTCCACGTGGACCTTCTCCATCACCGCCGGCGGTGCCCCCCGGGCGTCCTGGACGTGGTCGGAGCTGACGCACCTGCCGCACGACGACATCGTCAAGGACATCCACTGCGTGACCAAGTGGAGCAAGCTCGACTCGGCGTGGCGCGGCATCTCGCTGGACACGCTGCTCGACGGCGTCGAGGTCGCCCCCGAGGAGCAGTACGCGATGGCGCACTGCGACGGCGGCTACACCACGAACGTCCCGCTGGCGGACCTGCGCGGCGGCAAGGCCTGGATCGCCTACCAGTACGACGGCGCTCCCCTCCCGCCCGAGCACGGCGGTCCCGCCCGGCTGCTCATCCCGCACCTGTACTTCTGGAAGTCGGCCAAGTGGGTCCGCAGCCTCGACCTCATGACCGAGGACACGTGGGGGTTCTGGGAGCGGCTCGGGTACCACGCCTACGGGGACCCGTGGAAGGAGCAGCGGTACTGGGGGGACTGAGCGTGGACACCCTGGACACTCCTTCCGACAACCAGCTGTACGCGCTCCCGTGGATGGTCGGCACGCTGGTCGCCCGCACCGCCGAGACGCCCACCGCCATGACGCTCGAGATCGACGTCCCCGGCTGGCGCGGTGCCCTGGCCGGCCAGCACGTGGACGTCCGCCTGACCGCCGAGGACGGGTACTCCACCCAGCGCTCCTACTCCCTGGCCTCGGCCGGCACGATGGGGCTCCCCGGCGTCCCCCCGGACCCCGCCGCGCACGGCAGCCGGATCGCGCTCACCGTGCAGGTGGTCGACGGCGGCGAGGTCTCCCCGTACCTGACCGAGGACCTGCAGGTGGGCGACCAGATCGAGCTCCGCGGACCGGTCGGGCACTGGTTCGTCTGGCAGCCCGCCGACCCGCACCCCGTGCAGCTCATCGGGGGTGGGTCCGGTCTGGTCCCGCTCATGTCGATGCTGCGCACCCGCCGGCTGGCCGGAAGCCGGGCACCGTTCCGGCTGGTGGTCTCCGTGCGCACGCCGGCGGACGCGATCTACGCCGACGAGCTGGAGGCCCTCGGGGGCGACGTCGAGATCACCCGGGTGTGGACGCGTCGGGCACCCGAGAGCTGGACCGGTCCGGTGGGCCGCATCGACGCCGCGCTGCTGGAGGCCGCCTGCTTCCCGCCGGACGAGCGCGCGCACGTGTTCGTCTGCGGCCCGACGCCCTTCGTCGAGGCCGTCGCCGACACCCTGGTCGACCTCGGCCACGACCCGGAGCGCATCCGCACCGAGCGGTTCGGACCGACCGGACCGTGAACGCAGGAAGGACCCGGCGCAGGCCGGGTCCTTCCGAGCGTCGGGGGCGGTCTGGTCAGCCGGTGTTCTGCAGACCGGCGGCCACGCCGTTGACGGTGAGCAGCAGGAGCCGGCGCAGGTCGTCCGCCTGCTCCGGGGCGTCGCCCGTGCGCAGGCCGCGCAGGGCGCGCAGCTGGAGCAGCGAGAGGGCATCCACGTACGGGCTGCGCAGCTGCACCGCACGGCCGAGGATCCGCCGGCGGGACAGGATCGCCTCGCTCTGCGTGATGGCGAGCACCCACTGCCGGGTCAGCGCCATCTCGTCGAGCACCAGCTGCGCCAGGTCGTCGCGGTCCCCGAGCGCCAGGTACCGCTCGGCGATGCGCTCGTCGGTCTTGGCCAGCGACATCTCGACGTTGTCGATCATCGTGGTGAACAGGGGCCACTGCGCGTACGCCTCACGCAGCTCGTCCAGGTCACCCGCGGCCGCCAGCGCGGTGCCCAGGCCGTACCAGCCGGCGAGGTTGATCCGCGCCTGCGACCAGCTGAACACCCACGGGATGGCGCGCAGGTCGTCCAGCGACTCGACCGACAGGCCGCGGCGCGCGGGCCGGGAGCCGATCGGCAGCAGACCGACCTCCTCCAGCGGGGTGACCTCGGCGAACCACTGCGGGAAGCCCGGGGCCTTGACCAGCTCGTGGAAGCGGACTCGCGACGACTCGTCGAGCTTGGCCGCGAGCGTGGCGAACCGCTCGGTCGCGGCCGAGTTGCGGCGCTCGACCGACGGCGCCCCGGCCAGCAGGGTCGCGGCGGCGACCTGCTCGATGTGCCGGGCCGCGATCACCGGGTCGCCGTAGCGCGCGAAGATGACCTCGCCCTGCTCGGTGAGCTTGAACCGGCCGTCGACCGACCCCGGCGGCTGCGCGAGGAGAGCGCGGTTGGCGGGGCCGCCCCCGCGCCCGAGGGCACCGCCGCGGCCGTGGAACAGCGTGAGGACGATGTCGTTACGCCGGGCCCACTCCGTGATGCGGCGCTGGGCGGCGTCCAGCGTCAGGGTGGCGGACACCGGACCGACGTCCTTGGACGAGTCCGAGTAGCCGAGCATGACCTCGACGCGACGCCCGTTCTCCGCGAGCCGGCGCTGCACCTGCGGGAGCGCCAGCGCGCCCTCGAGGATGTCGACGGACGCCTCGAGGTCCGCGAACGTCTCGAACAGCGGGATCGCGTCGATGACGGGAGCGTCCACCCCGGCGAACGCGATCTCCGCCAGCTGGTAGACCGCCGCGAGGTGCTCGGCCGACTGCGTGAACGACACGATGTAGCGACGCGCCGCGAGCACCCCGTAGCGGCGCTGCACCGCACCGATGGCGCGGAACGTGTCGATGACCTCGACCGTGCGCGGCTCCAGGGTGCCGTCGATGCCGTTCGCGGCGAGGTCCGCCAGCGCGGCGGCGTGCACCTGGGAGTGCTGACGCACCTCGAGCTCGGCCAGGTGGAACCCGAAGGTCTGCACCTGCCAGAGGAGGCGCTGCAGGTCGCCGTAGGCCGCACGCGTCGCACCGGCCTCCGCCAGGGAGCGCTGCACGACCGCGAGGTCGGCCTCGAGCTCGGTGGCCGAGCCGTAGCCGAGGTCGGCGTTGCGCGTCCGCGTCGCCGCGATGCGCTCGGCCAGGAAGTAGACGACCCGGCGGTGCGGCTCGTTGGGGGCGTCGCCGGCGATCCGCGTAGCCAGCGGCGCGGACAGGCCGCGCTGGCGCTGCCACAGCGCACCCAGCTCGGCCGAGCCGGGCGTCCCGGAGGCGTCGAGCGTGAGGCCGTGGGCGGTCTTGCGGGCCGAGGACTCGAGCTCCAGCAGGGCGTGCTCGGACGCCATGGCCGCGGCCGTCTCGGTGATCTCGGCGGTGACGTTCGGGTTGCCGTCGCGGTCGCCACCGATCCAGGTGCCGAGGCGCGCGAACGAGCGCACCGCCGGAGCCGTCGTGCCCGCGGCGTCCGCCAGCAGCCAGTCGTCGAGGCGGCGGTAGACGGCGGGCAGCACCTCGGCCAGCGTCGCCTCGAACACGTTGATCACCGTGCGGACCTCGTCCAGCACGGACGGCTTGGCCTCGCGCAGCGGGGCGGTGCGCCACAGGGTGTCGATCTCGCTCAGCAGCCGGCGGTCGTTCTCCGCCAGCGACATCCCGCCCGTGTAGCGCAGGTCGCGCTCGGCGACGAGCTCGGCGATGCGGCGGATGGCGCTGGACACCGCCCGGCGACGGGCCTCCGTCGGGTGCGCGGTGAACACCGGCCGGAACTCGAGCTCCGCGAGCCGCTGCCGTGCGACGTCCTCGCCCACCTCGTCGGCCAGCTGCGCGACCGCCGACGGCAGCGAGTCGTCCGGCGCCAGGTGGTGCGGCAGGAGGTTGGCCTCGCGGTCCCGCAGGACCCGCACGCGGTGGAACTCCTCCGCGGTGTTGGCCAGGTGGAAGTAGCACGTGAACGCGCGGGCGACCTCCTCGGCACGGGCCAGGCTGAACCCGGCGACGAGCTCCTCGGCCTGGGCCAGCGCCCCGGCGTCGGGGCCGTTGTGCGCCCGGATCGCGAGCTCGCGCAGGTGCTCGACGTCGGCGAGCAGGTCGTCGCCGCCCGCCTCGCGCAGCACGCGGCCGAGGAACTCGCCGAGCACCCGGACGTCGTTGCGCAGCGGCTCGGGCACCTCGTGGCTCACGGGGCTCGTGGCGGAGCCGGTGGCGCCGTCGGCGGCATGGCTCTGCACGGTGTCGCTCGGGGGAAGGGGTGCGGTCACGGGGCAAAACTAAGGCACGCGGCCGGATCCGGTCCCTGCAGTCCGAGCGATGGGCAGTGTGACGTAGTCGATGACGTCGTCAGGCGGCGGACCGTGCCGTCGTGCGACCGTGTCCCGGTGCGACACATCATCATCGGGACAGGTGCAGTGGGCGGCGTGGTCGGAGGGCTGCTGGCGAGCGTCGGGAAGGACGTCGTGCTCGTCGCGCGCAACGCGCAGCTGGAGGCTCTGCGGACGCGGGGGCTCGAGGTCACGACGGCCAGCGGCACCGTGCGGGTGGAACCGCCGGTCGCCGCCGGGCCGCAGGACGTCGAGCTCCGTGCGGACGACGTGCTGGTGCTGGCCGTGAAGAGCCAGGACACGCCCGCCGCGCTCGGCGACTGGGCGGACCGCCCCGTGGCCGGCGGCGGGACGGCCGCGGAACGGCTGCCCGTCGTCTGCGCGCAGAACGGCGTGGACAACGAGCGCGAGGCGCTGCGCCGGTTCGCCTCCGTCGTCGCGATGTGCGTCTGGCTCCCCGCGACCTACCTCGAGCCCGGCCGCGTCTCCGCGGGCGGGACCCCCGTGCCCGGCGTCCTCACGGTCGGGCCGGCCGCCCCCGTCGCCGACCCCGACCTGGTCACGGCCTACGCCCGCGACCTCGTCGGCGCCGGGTTCGACGCCCCCGTGACCGCGGACGTCATGCAGTGGAAGTACCGCAAGCTCCTGTCGAACCTGGGTAACGCCGTCGAGGCGCTGTGCGGCACCACGCGCAACGACGCGGTCGCCGAGCTGTCCGCCCGGGCCGAGGCCGAGGGCCGCGCGGTGCTGAGCGCCGCAGGCGTCGCGGTGCTCGACGAGGCCGTGCACGACGCCGCGCGGGCCGGCTTCCGGATGACCCGGCTGCCCGGGCAGGAGCGCACCGGCGGGTCGTCGTGGCAGTCCCTCGTGCGCGGCACGGGGTCGATCGAGGCCGACCACCTCAACGGCGAGATCGTGCTGCTCGGCCGGCTGCACGGCGTCGCCACCCCGGTGAACGCCGTCCTGCAGCGGCACGCCCGGCAGGCGGCTCGCACCGGAGCCACCCCCGGCTCGACGACGGCCGGCGCCCTGCTGAGCGAGACGTCCGTCTGAGCGGGAGCGACGACGGGCACGGCACCTGTCGGTGCCGTGCCCGCCGCGCGCGACCTGACCCCTAGAGCGTCAGGAGGCCGTGCAGGTGACGCTCGGCCACGTCCAGGTCCCACCGTGCTGGACGGTGAACCCGAAGGTCGTGGACTGACCGGCCGACAGCGCACCGCTGCCGCTCGGCCGCATGGTCATGACGTTGCCCGAGGAGTCCCACGTGGGGGACCCGCTCCACGTCGCGATGATCCGCTGCGGGCTGCGGACCGTGACGGTCGACTGCCAGCCGCTGATGTTGGTGTTCGCGCGGATGGTGACGGTGCCGTTGAAGCGGTCGTTCCACTTCTGTCCCTCGGAGTACGTCGCCGTGCAGCTGCCGCCGCCGGTGGGCGGGGGCGTCGTCGGCGGGGGCGTCGTCGGGCCGGGGGTCGTGGGGTTGGGGTTCGGGTTCGTGGTGCCGCCGGCGTTGAGCTGGTTGAGGACGCTGGTGTAGGCGGCCTTCTTGTTGCCGGAGCCGTCGAAGAGCAGCGGGGTGCCGGAAGCGCGCCACGAGTCCGAGTCGCGCACGCCCCACACGGTGATGCCGGTGCAGCGCGCGACGGACAGGCAGGCCTGCACGACGCCCTGGTACTGCTGCGCCTGCGAGCTGCCGGAGCCCTCGATGTCCAGCTCGGTGATCTGCACGTCGACGCCGAGGGCGGCGAAGTTGCGCAGGGTCACGTCGTAGTTGGACGGCACGGGGTTGCCGGAGTTGAAGTGGGCCTGGAAGCCGACGCAGTCGATGGGCACGCCGCGGGACTTGAAGTCGCGGACCATGTTGTAGACGCCCTGGGTCTTGGCGTGCGACCAGTT